>OZ244840.1:0-1340000 GCA_965220725.1 Arenicellales bacterium
TACCGAAGAAAGCTCCCTTCCAACTTGAACGCTGCAACCAGATCACCCTGCACCTGCTTCGCCTCCCTTTCTGTCGGGTAGGGCCCGATCAGAACCAGGCTCACCCCGTTTTTACCCTCAGTCACCGTGACCGGATAGGATGAGGCAAGGAATTCATCCCGCTTCTTCATCGCATTTTCCGGCTTATTGTACGCGGCGACCTGGACAAACAGTTCATACTGCACAGAACTGCTGCCTGGCGCAACCGAGGCCGAACCGGCACCAGGCCTCGAAACAGGTTGCTGAGCCACCTCGACTGAAGCCGTCTCGCGGGTCTGTGATTCAGCAGGTTCAGATGTTTGCGTGTCCTCACCTGAGTAAACCAGGGAGGAAGTCTGCTGCGCCGAGCCGGATGGTTGTGATGCCGTCTGCTGGCTGTCCATCTGGTCAGCCGAATCAGTTGATGCGGCTGTGCCGATCTGGGAAATCGTGCTTTCGGATGGCCCGGTCGAAGCCGTGAGGCTTTGATCAGTCGGGCTGTTCTCATCCTGCTGAGTCAGATCAACCGACACCGCAGTCACTTGCTGCTCCACCCGTTCCTCTACCGGTTGCAGCTCAATCTGGTTCGCAGGCGTCAGAACCAGGTAGACGACCGCAACACAGACCGCCGCCCAGACTACCAGGCCCGCGATGACGTTCCTGACTTTCTCAGCACCGGTTGAATTCGCTGGCAGTGATCCGGATTTCATGACACAACTTCACTTCGATATTGCTCAATGATCTCACCGACCGTGAGAAACGAGCCGAATACGACGATCCGGTCTGCACTGTCTGCACTGTCAAGTGCCGCCTCAAACGCCTGACGGACATCGTAATGCAGCTGAACGGAGGCCTCATCACCGAGTACCGGATACACCCTGCGAAACAGCTTGCGCGCGGTGATGCCGCGCTCATCCTGAATGCCGCAAAGATGCCAGGCATCAAACACCGACTTGATGCAATCAACCATCAGCTCAATCGGTTTTTCAGAGAGCACCGACATCAATGCGATGTTCCTGCCGCTGACAGGATGGTTCGCGAGGTAATCTCTCAATTCCCGAACAGACTCAAGGTTGTGGGCAACATCCAGCAGAACCTGGGGATTTTCCTGAACAACCTGCAGCCGACCCTCCAACACGGTGTTTCGAATTCCCCGGCGAATCGCATCGTCTTCAACAGCAAAGAACTTCCTTGACATCACCGCCGCAACCACTGCTCCGGCTGCATTGTCGCTCTGGCTGCGACCGGATATGGATGGCTTCGGCAGATTTTCAATGACAGACTCGCTGTCGGGCGCGGCAAGCCTGAGCGTCCATTCCTCACCCGTGGACTCGACATTGAAGTTCTCCCCGTTGATCAACAGCTCCAGCGATAACTCCGCTGCCACCTGGCGGATCGAGGTCGGAAGATTCGGGTCGGTGCACACTGCCACCTGACCGGTTCTGAGAATTCCAGCCTTCTCGTAACCAATCTGATCCCGGGTGCTGCCCAGCCACTTCTCATGGTCGGTACCGATTGACGTAATGCAGGCGATGTCCGCTTCCAGTGTGTTCACCGCGTCAAGACGTCCCCCCAGTCCGACTTCCATGATGGCGATCTCGACCGATTGACGGATGAAGTAGTCCACTGCGATGGCGGTGCCATATTCGAAAAACGTCAAGGGAACATTTCCGCGTTGTTCCTCCACCCGCTCAAACTCTTCAAGCAGCCTGGCATCAGGTATCACCTTGCCATCCACCACAAACCGTTCGTTGAAATGCACCAGGTGCGGCGACGTATAAAGCCCCGTCCTGTAGCCTGCATGCCGATAGATGGATTCCAGCATGGTCGCAACCGATCCCTTGCCATTGGTGCCGGCGACACTGATGACCTTGAATGGAATCGATCCCCCGGTGATTCGATTGATCACCGTACCGACCCGGTCCAAGGTCAGATCCATGGTGCGATAATGCAGCAGCTGGATGTGCCTGAGCCAGGCCTCCAATTCGGCATTGGCCGTTGACCGCAACTTCAGGTTGACGACCGCGTTAGAATTGTCAGATGGTATGATTTGTGCCATGATTGGTCCAGCTTGGATTTCCCGATGTCAGCGTGGTCAGGATGGAGTGAATCTCGTCTCGCAGCGACCTTCGGTCAACGACCATGTCCAGTGCGCCATGCTCGAGAAGAAATTCAGAGCGTTGAAAACCCTCGGGCAGTGACTCCCTGACGGTTTGCTCGATCACGCGCTGTCCGGCAAAACCGATCAGCGCCTTGGGCTCGGCAATGATGATATCGCCCAGCATCGCCAGACTCGCTGAAACGCCACCCATGGTCGGGTCCGTCAGAACCGAGATGTAAGGCAGTCCGGCATTTTTCAATTCGCTCACCGCCGCTGTGGTCTTGGCCATCTGCAACAGCGAATACATGGCCTCCTGCATGCGGGCGCCCCCACTGGCTGAGAAACACACCATCGGGGTTCGGTCCGACACACTGGCCTTGACTGCATGAACAAACCGCTCACCGACAACAGACCCCATGGAGCCGCCGAGAAAATCAAACTCAAAGGCGGCAACCACCAACGGCATGGTCTTCAGCGTTCCCCTGGCAACCATCAATGCATCGTAATTTCCGGTTCGCTTCTGGGCTTCGCTCAGCCGATCCTTGTATCTCTTGCTGTCGCGAAACCGCAGCTTGTCGACCGGTCGTATCTCCCCTGCCAGGGGCTCGGCACTGCCCGCATCCAGAAATGTATTGATTCGGGTACGCGCATCCATGCGCATGTGATGATGGCATTTCGGACAGACATGAAGGTTGCGTCCGAGCTCCTCCTGATACAGCACTTCGGTACATTCGCGACACTTGACCCACAATCCCTCGGGTACACCCTTCTTGTCAAGACTCGCACCGGACTTGATTTTCGGGGGGAGCAGTTTTGTGAACCAGTTCATCGGGCCGCTCTGCTCGCAGACTGATCAACGGCGTGCACTGTGGCCAGAAACCGGGTGATTGCCTGTTTGTCCTTGATTCCCGGGCTGATCTCAACACCGGTACTGACATCCACCGCAGATGGTTTGACTTTCCCAATCGCCTCGGCGACGTTGTCCAGGTTCAGGCCACCCGCCAATACGGTCGGCATTTGCGTCTCGGGCAGCAACTTCCAGGAAAATGTCATGCCGGTGCCACCGACCTTGTCCGGCACAAATGCATCAAACAATAGTGCCCGCGCATCGCTGTATTCATCGCTGACGGTTTTCAACTGTCGGGCGTTGCGCACGCGGAATGCCTTGATGAATGGAATGCCCGACTCGCGACACCGACCGGGAGACTCGTTGCCATGGAACTGGATGAAATCCGGCCTGGCATTGGATACGATGTCATCAAGCAGGTCATCGTCAGGGTCGACCACCACCGCGATCAGGGCAACCCGCCGGTCGAGCTGTTCGCGTATCTCATTGACCGTTTCACTGCTGACATTGCGGCGACTGGGTGGATAGAACACAAAGCCCAATGCATCCGCACCACAGTGCGTTGCATGGATTGCGTCTTCCGGCCGAGTGATTCCGCAAACCTTGACCTGTGTCTGAACCGGAACTGAAGAACCGCAAGATTCAAGAAAACGGGCGGATTGCTTCATTCCGAGTCCATAAGTTGCGGGTTTGGATAGTTCGAAAGCTTGCAAGAGGAATACAGGATCGGAAAATTCCGAATAATGCGTATCAACACATGAAAATCCTTCAGCTGTCAATTATATGCAATGCGAACCCGGCTCGGCATCACTTTCACTCACTGCCAGAGAGACTCTGCGCTACCATGAGCAGCATCTACCAGAATCTGCACGCAGCCGGTGAGTCCGGCAACGGGTATTGTTCCGGATAAGTCACCTTGACAAAATAGAGTCCATGAGCCGGAACCGTGACACCGGCCTTGGTTCGATCCTGACCGATCAGAACATCTTGAATCCACTCAGGTTTTTTGTCGCCGCAACCGATTGCGAGTAGGGTGCCGGTGATGTTGCGAACCATGTGATGCAGGAAGCCATTCGCCTCGACATCGAGCCATACCCAGTCACCTTTGCGCTGAACTTCCAGTCTCATGATGTGCTTGGTGGGCACCTTGTTGGAACACTGTGCCGAGCGGAACGCACTGAAGTCATGTGTGCCGACCAATACCTGTGCTGACTCGTTCATACATTCGACATCCAGGCTGCGCGGATACCAACCGGTCCTGCCCGCAAGAAAACCCGGTCGAACCCGGCGATTCAACAGGATGTAGCGGTAACTGCGGCTCAGTGCGCTGAATCGGGCATGGAAGGAATCATCGACCGGCACCGTCCAAACCAGGCTGACACCCTCGGGCAGCTTGGAGTTGATCCCCATCAACCACGAGTTGTCGCTTCTTCGGTTTTCTGTCTCAAAGTGAAAGATCTGTCCGCAGGCGTGTACACCCGAGTCGGTGCGACCGGCGCCGTGCACCGTCACCCTGTGGTCGGCGATGCTCGACACCGCGTTTTCCAGGCTCTCCTGAACCGTACCCTGGCCATGCTGGATCTGCCAGCCACAGAATCTCAAACCATCATATTCAACGCATCCGGCGATCTTCACAGTGTTCGCATCCGATAAGCCATCAAAAATATTCCTTGAGTATAATCCTCAAAAATTTTCATTGTCACGCAGGTATTGCCCCTTGAGTTCCACGTCCGACCCCGTTATCGATTCCTACCGTTCAGGTCCCGATGAAACCGGTCATTTCGGTATCTACGGCGGCCGTTTCGTCGCCGAAACCCTGATGCCGCTCATCCTCAATGTCGAAAAATCATACAACCAAGCGAAAACCGACCCTGATTTTCAGGCGGAATTCGACTACTACGCCAAACACTATATCGGCAGACCCAGTCCGCTGTATCTTGCATCCCGCCTGAGTGAGCATCTCGGTGGACCGAGAATCTACTTCAAACGGGATGAATTAAATCATACCGGCGCCCACAAGATAAACAATACACTCGGGCAGATCCTGCTCGCCCGGCGCATGAAAAAGACCCGGATCATCGCTGAGACCGGTGCCGGGCAGCACGGTGTGGCCACAGCCACCGTCTGCGCACTGTTCAACCTGCCCTGCGTGGTCTACATGGGTGAAACCGATATCGAACGCCAGGCGCCGAATGTGTTCCGGATGAAACTGCTCGGCGCGGAAGTTGTTCCGGTCACCTCGGGCACCGGAACACTCAAGGATGCCATGAACGAAGCACTGCGCGACTGGGTGGCCAACGTCGAATCTACATTCTATATCATCGGAACCGTTGCCGGCCCCCATCCCTATCCAGCGATGGTCAGGGATTTTCAGTCGGTGATCGGCGATGAAACCCGCACGCAGATCATGGAGGCGGAAAACCGCCTGCCGGACTGCCTGGTTGCCTGCATCGGCGGCGGCTCCAATGCGATGGGACTGTTTCATCCGTTCCTGGACGAGCGCGACATCCGCATCATCGGGGTTGAGGCAGCCGGACTCGGCATCGAGACCGGCAAGCATGCGGCATCCATCACCGGCGGACAGCCCGGTGTGCTGCACGGAAACCGAACCTACCTGCTGCAGACCGACGACGGACAGATCATTGACGCCCACTCGATTTCAGCAGGTCTGGACTATCCGGGCATCGGTCCCCAGCACTCCTGGCTGAACGATACAGGGCGCGTGGAATACGTATCGGTCACCGATCAGGAGGCACTGGATGCCTTTCAACTGTGCTGTCAGACCGAGGGCATCATCCCTGCCCTGGAACCGGCGCACGCGCTGGCCCATGTCCGAAAAATCGCATCCGAGTTCAGCAAGGATCAGATCCTGGTGATGAATATGTGCGGCCGCGGGGACAAGGATGTATTTTCCGTTGCTGAAGCATTGGGGGAAACGCTTTGATTTCAACGCAGCTGACCGATTCGCGGATCACCCGCAAGTTTGCCCGGCTCGCGCAGGACAATCGAAAGGCTTTCGTGGCCTTTCTGACCGGTGGCGACCCGGACTACGACACCAGCAAGTCATTGATCTGCGGCCTGCCGGCCGCCGGTGTCGATGTCATTGAAGTCGGCATTCCCTTTTCCGATCCCATGGCCGACGGTCCCGCCATCCAGGCTTCGAGTCAGCGGGCGCTGCGGACCGGCATGAACCTGTCGAAAACACTCCGGCTGGTTCGGGATTTCAGGGAATCTGACTCATCCACACCGATCGTACTGATGGGATACTACAATCCCATCTATCGCTACGGTGTCGATCGGTTTGTCCACGACTGCGTCGAAAGCGGCGTCGATGGGCTGATCATCGTCGACCTGCCACCGGAAGAGGATCACGAACTGTGTGATCCGGCACTGACTGCCGGGCTGCACTGGATCCGGCTGGTCACACCGTCGACTGATGACAGCCGGATCGGTTCCGTACTGCACAACGTCAGCGGTTTTGTCTACTATATTTCCGTGCTCGGAGTGACTGGAACCCGAAGTGCCATGGCCGGACATGTCGACGAGGCTGTCAGCCGGCTGAGACAGCACACTGAACTGCCCATTGCAGTTGGTTTCGGCATCAAGACGCCGGAACATGCACAGTCTGTTGCGGAAAACGCGGATGGGATTGTGATCGGTTCCGCTATTGTTGATCTCGTCAGGAGCAACCTCAACGAAGATGGCACCGCCAATGCGCAGCTGGTTGGGCGCGTGCATGAGTTTGTACGGCAGATTGCCGACGCAGTGGCCGAGGCCTGATTCGAAGATTCCCCCAGCGCACTAGGACGCGCTGGTTTTCTCCCGCATGCGCTTTAGGAATTCAACCGCCTTGATGCGTTGTTCGCGGTCGCCGCGGACCAGAATCTCAACAATCATGTGCTTGGTCTCGGCTTCCTCCTCCATATCCAGATAGACACGGACAAGATCCAGCAGCGTATGGACATCACCGAACTCAGAAACTGTTCCGAGGGACTCACTGCTCATCGCAGCATCAACCTCGAACGGTTTGTCTGGTTCCGGAAACCGGTTGGTCGGATAGGCTGATGGTGACAGGATCCTGCCAATCTGTGCAGCGTGCAGACAGATCTGAACCTTGCGGTCCAGTCCTTCAGGGAAAATCTCTGAAAGCAACTGATCGTACGAATCCGCATCATCTTTTGCTGCCCGGCAGGCCAGAAGGTACATGACCACGTTCGAATCAGCCGGTCGGATCCTCCTTTCCTCCAGCAACAGTGCCTCGACCTCATCAAGCAAGCCCGCCCTGAGCATTCCGACCACCGATTTGGGAACGCGCTTGTTGCGATCCTGCATCTTCACCGACTGACCCGAAGCCCCCGCCGCAGACTTTCTGCGCGAACTATCTTTCCGGCTGGTTTTACCCTTGACGCGCGCAGGCGGGTTTCGCAGTCTCGACAACAGGCCGTGCGCAGTCAAAATCATGAATAGTGAGCCGGAAGCCGTCAATACGGCAACGAGGCTCCAGAGGATTCGTCCGGTCAGGTCCGAATGATAGCGATTGGAAATGGATTCAACCCAGTCAATCACATATGGACCCTTGACCTGGTTGAACTCTCCCTGAATCAGTGTTGCAAAATGCGCAAGCCCAACACTGAATTCGGTGAATTCGCGTTCCAGGGTTTGCCGGAGTGTACCTGCTTGGATACCGCCATCAGTCTGTTCGCCCGTGTCCTGTTGAGCCAGCAGCGCAGCAGTCGGCCAAGCCAATATCAATACGACAGCACAAAGAAGTCCATATCTGTGCAATGAGAAAGTCGGTCTCAGGGACGCTTTCAACGTTCTCCATCAATCAGGTATTCAGCGATTTGAATGCTGTTCAGCGCACCGCCCTTGCGTACGTTGTCGGAGACAACCCACATGTTGAGACCCAACTCATGGGAAATGTCCTCGCGAATCCGTCCGACGAACACATCGTCCCGGTTGGCGGCATCGGTCACGGCAGTCGGATACTGCAGGTCTTCCGGATCATCGATGACGGTGACTCCAGGAGTCTCCTGCAACAGTTCCCGAGCCTGCGCGGCGGTGATCTTCTCTTTTGTCTCGATATGCACCGCCTCGGAATGCCCGAAAAACACCGGAATCCGGACAGTGGTCGGATTCACCCGGATGGATTCATCATTCAAAATCTTGCGGGTCTCCCAGACCATCTTCATCTCCTCCTTGGTATAGCCGTTGTCCTGAAACACATCAATGTGGGGGATCGCATTGAACGCAATCTGCCGCGGACACACTGCGATCTCGGCATCGCGCCCGTTGAGCAGCGCCGCGCTCTGGTTCGCCAGCTCATTCACCGCAGAACGCCCGGCACCGGATACCGACTGGTAGGTGCAGACATTCACCCGCTCGATGCCGACCGCATCGTAGATCGGCTTGAGCGCGACCACCATCTGGATGGTGGAGCAGTTGGGATTGGCGATCAAATGATCGTGGCTATTAAGCTGTTCGCCATTCACCTCGGGGATGATCAACGGAATGTCAGGGTCGTAACGGAACCTGGAGGTGTTGTCGATGACCGTGCAGCCCTGGGCGGCCGCTTTCGGGGCATAGATGTCGGACACACCGGCGCCGGCAGAAAACAAACCGAACTGCACGCGCGAAAAATCGAACTCTGACAGCAGTCCGATACGAACCTGATCGCCCTTGAACTCCAGCGTAGTCCCGGCTGAGCGTTCGCTGCCCAAGGGATAGATGTTGCGGATGGGAAAATCCCGTTCAGCGAGGATTGACATCATCGCTTCGCCGATCATGCCCGAAGCACCGACGACAGCGACATCATATTCACGATTCATCATCAAATACCCGATCGTAAAACAACTAGTTCAGAAGCGTTCTGAGTTCCGAGATGATCTCCGAACCCATCTGTTCGGTACCGACCAAGACAGCCCCCTCAAAGTATATATCAGTTGTGCGGATGCCTTTTTCAATCACGCGCTCAACGGCCTGGTCGACCTTGTCGGCCAGTTCGTCCTGTTTCAGCGTATAGCGAAGCAGCATGCCCAGAGACAGGATCATGGCGCTTGGATTCACCTTGTCCTGACCTGCGATATCCGGTGCCGTACCGTGAACAGGCTCGAAAAGCCCCTTTTGGTCATCGTCGAGCGAAGCCGACGGCAGCATGCCGATGGATCCAGTGAGCATGGCGGATATGTCAGAGAGAATGTCACCGAACATGTTAGTGGTGACGATCACATCAAACTGCTTGGGATCCCGCACCAGCTGCATCGCCGCGTTATCCACCAGCATGTGACTCAATTCGACATCCGGATATTCCTGACCGACCGCGCTCACCACCTCGCGCCAAAACTCGGTAGTCTCAAGCACATTGGCCTTGTCGATCGAGCACAATCGGTTATCGCGCTGGCGCGCAATTTTGAATCCGGCGTGAGCGATTCTGGAAATCTCATCCTCATGGTAGATCAGGGTGTTGATACCGCGACGCTTGCCTGAATCCAGTGTTTCGATTCCCCGCGGCTCGCCGAAATAGATGCCGCCGGTCAATTCACGCAGAATCATGATATCAAGGCCGGAAACAATCTCATTCTTGAGCGATGAAGAAGACGCCAGCGATTCAAACAGGATCGCCGGGCGCAGATTCGCAAACAGATCCAGCTCGCGTCGAAGTCGCAGCAGCGCGGTTTCCGGGCGCTGCTCGCGCGGCAGCGAGTCCCATTTGCTGCCACCGGCGGCACCGAACAGAATCGCATCGCAATCTCTTGCAAGCGACAGGGTGCTGTCGGGCAGCGCATGTCCGGTTTTGTCGTAAGCGGCACCGCCGAGGTCGGCATGCTCACAGTTGACTTCCAAATCCGTCAGGTTGCAGAGCTCATCAAGAACCCTTTGGGCCTGAACCATGATTTCCGGACCGACACCGTCACCGGGAATTACCAATAATTTTGTGGGCATACCTTACTTACCAAGTTTATTTGAAACAGAATTGGATATATTATGTTGCGTCGAAAGCACTGAAAAACGATGTATTTTAATGTAGAAGTGCATTCCAGGTACTTGTAGTTTCTAACCCCGATGTCCAAAAAGCGATCTTCACGCAAGTCCGTTCCGTACGCGACGTTCCGAAAACTGATTGTCACGCTGGCCGATGACATCGGTCGCCATCAGATTCCAATTGTGGAATCCGCCATGCATCCGGCGTCGCTGATCACCTCGGACGCGATTCACTACGAGCTGGTCAAGAGTCTTTTTCGCAAGATTTACCGGGCCAACAACTGCTACCACGTGAATGCGCCTGTTTACTTTCACTCAACCTTTGATGCGATCGGTTCGACCTATGGCGAAATCTTGAACTCAAGTACATCCGACGTCGACCAAGTCAGTCTCATTCAGAACATTGGAGACGTTGCAGTGGATTTTTTCAAAACCTACGACTCGTATCCCTCCATGTCTGGCAACATGAATTCAGGTGTTGAAACCGATGACAGCAAGGGAACGGTGAAACAACTCGGATAAGCTGAGCTTCGCCTGCTGATTTTTTCCTCGCAATCAACATTCAATATCCATGTGAGAATGGTGACTGAGCGTCAATCCGAGATTCCAGCCACCATTAATATCAATCAACCACTGCCCCGCACCTGCCAATGAAAAACCCTGCCATTCAACGTCCCTTGCTGACAGCAACACACTGGGGCGCATATCAACCGGTTGTCGAGGATGGCAGACTCGTCGATATGCCCGGCGTTGATTTCGATCCCGATCCGTCAAGAATCTCAGACAATTGGATAGATGCCTATGATCATCCAAGCAGAGTCCGAACACCATGCATCCGCAAGGGCTATTTTGAGAATGGGCTCAAATCCGATACGTCTGCGAGAGGTTGTGAACCTTTTGTCTCGGTGTCCTGGGAAACTGCCGAAAGGATCGTTGCCGACGCGCTGAGACAAATCAGGCAGGATCACGGAAACAGCGCAATCTATGCCGGCTCGTACGGTTGGGCCAGTGCCGGCAAATTCCACCACGCACCCAGCCAGCTCTACCGTTTTCTCAACTGTTTCGGTGGCTACACCTACTCTGTCAATTCCTACAGCTTCGCAGCGGCGGAGGTCATCCTCCCACACGTGATGGGCAATTTCTTCATCATGCTGGTCAATGCAACCGCATGGCCGGCCATTATCGAGCATACCGGGCTGTTCGTGGCATTTGGCGGACTGCCCCTGAAGAACACGCAGGTTGAATATGGCGGGCACGCCCGTCATGTCCAGCGCGCCTACCTCGAACAGGCCGGCAAAAGCGGAATCAGATTCATTGGTATCAGTCCGATACGCGACGACACTGAATCCACCTTGAATGCCCAGTGGATGCCGATTGTTCCGAATACCGATGTTGCGCTGATGCTGGGAATCGCACACACGCTCTTTCAAAACAATCTGCACAATCCGATGTTTCTGGATCGATATTGTGTCGGTTTTGATCGCTTCGCCGACTATCTGACCGGCAAAACCGACGGCATTGCGAAGGATGCGCAGTGGGCATCCTCCATCTGTGGAATCGACGCGACTGAGATCGAATCACTGGCCATGGACATGGCACGCAGCCGCACCATGATCTCAATCACCTGGGCGCTCACCCGGCAGGAGCACGGGGAACACGCCTACTGGATGGCCATCACCCTGGCCGCCATGCTGGGACAGATCGGACTACCCGGCGGCGGCATTGGATTTGGCTACGGCTCGACGAATGGCGTCGGCAACATGGTGGGGCGACTCAGATTCCAGAATCTGCCGACCGGTAAGAACTCGGTTGCAGATTTCATACCGGTCGCCCGTATTTCCGACATGCTGCTCAATCCAGGCACAGAGTTTGACTACAACGGCAGCCGATACACCTATCCCGATATCGAGATGGTTTATTGGGCGGGCGGAAATCCCTTCCATCACCATCAGGATCTGAATCGTTTGATTGAAGGCTGGCGCAAGCCGAAATGTGTGATCGTGCACGATTCCTTCTGGACCGCGGCGGCACGCTACAGCGATGTGGTTCTGCCGGCAGCAACGCCGCTTGAGCGGACCGACATCAGCTCTTCTCCCAGAGATGCCTACGCCGTTCACATGGATCAGATTCTACCGGTATTCGCTGAGTCGCGAACCGATCATCGTATTTTCACCGGCATCGCCAGGCAACTCGGCTTTGAGGAGGAGTTCACAGAGAATCGAAGTGAAGCCGAGTGGCTTGAACTGCTTTATGAACAGACCCGGCAGAATCCACATTCGGGAGCCGGCAATTTTCCGGATTTCGAGAAGTTCGTGGAAAAAGGCTGGTCCAAGGTTGATGATCCCGCAAAACCCGGCATCATGCTTGCACCATTCATTGAAGATCCCGAAAAGAATCCACTTCGCACACCAAGTGGCAAAATCGAGATTTTCTCTGACACCATCGACGGTTTTCAATACGCCGATTGTCCGGGGCATCCAACCTGGATGGCGCCCAGCGAGTGGTTGGGCAAGGAGAACATCGATTCCGACGAGTTGCACCTGATTTCCAATCAGCCCGTCCCCAGACTGCACTCTCAACTCGACCCGGGCAACTTGAGTCAGTCCCACAAACTGAACGGCCGGGAACCCATTCGCATCAACCCTGATGATGCTGAAGCACGAAATATCCATTTTGGTGACGTCGTCAGAGTCTACAACGATCGAGGAGCGTTTCTGGCTGCCGCGAAACCAGACCGCAATCTACGACGCGGCGTGCTGCAGATCGCAACCGGTGCCTGGTTCGATCCGGAAGATCCAGGCGTCCGTCATTCAATGTGCAAACATGGGAATCCCAATGCCGTAACGCACGATCGGGGAACCTCCAGTCTCGCACAGGGACCTGCGGCAATGTCGTGCCTGGCCAGAATCGAAAAATTTCGGGGAACAATACCGGAAGTAACCGCATCCAGACCCCCACAAATCATTAATCATTCCAATTTAAAATCCGATTAATTAAAATCTGAACCAACATCCATAAATTTTTCACAAAGGTAGGAGAAACCTTAAATGTCTAAATCAGAAATTTACGAGATTCCAAGTGAATTGGCCGCAAACGCTCATATCAACAGCGAAAGCTACAAGAAACTCTATGAGTGGAGCGTCTCGGACCCAGATGGATTCTGGGCTGAACAGGCTGATACCTTTCTGGATTGGTTCAAAAAGTGGGACAAGGTAAGCGATTGCGATTTCAACAAAGGGCACATTCGTTGGTTTGAAGGTGGAAAACTGAACGCGGCATACAACTGCCTCGACCGCCATCTTGAATCTAAAGGAGACAAGGTTGCGCTGATCTGGGAAAGTGATGATGCGTCTGAAATCCGGACATTCACCTACAGGGAACTGCACGCGGAAGTCTGCAAACTGTCGAATGTCCTCAAAGACCGCGGTGCCAAGAAGGGCGATCGAATCTGCATCTACATGCCGATGGTTCCTGAAGCCGTAGTCGCCGCACTCGCTTGCGCCCGAATCGGTGCAATCCATTCAATCGTGTTTGGTGGATTCTCACCTGAGGCACTCAAAGACCGCATTCTGGACTCTGACTGCCAGGTCGTGATTACCGCAGACGAAGGACCCAGGGGCGGTAAAAGTGTTCCCTTGAAGAAAAACGCGGATGCGGCGATGCAATCCTGCCCGGATGTGCATACCTGCGTTGTTGTGCAACGAACCGGCGGCGAAGTCGGCATGCAATCGGGGCGTGACATCTGGTATCACGAAGCCACGGCAGCGGCCTCTTCTGACTGCCCTGCAGAGGAGATGGACGCTGAAGATCCCTTGTACATTCTCTACACATCAGGTTCAACCGGCACACCCAAAGGCGTTGTGCATACAACCGCCGGTTACCTGCTGTATGTCACCATGACCTTCAAATACACTTTTGATTACAGGGAAGGCGATGTCTATTGGTGCGGGGCCGACGTGGGCTGGGTGACCGGTCACTCCTACATCGTATACGGGCCGTTCTCAAACGGCGCCACCAACGTGATGTTCGAGGGCGTTCCCCTATACCCGGACGCCAGCCGCTTCTGGCAGGTGTGCGATCGACACAGTGTCAGTCTGTTCTATACCGCGCCAACTGCAATCCGTGCGTTGATCGGTGCCGGTGATGAGTATGTCGAGAAAACCGAACGCAAAAGCCTGCGCGTACTCGGTTCGGTCGGTGAGCCCATCAATCCCGAGGCGTGGGAATGGTATCACGCGAAAGTCGGCGAAAGACGCTGCCCGATTGTTGACACCTGGTGGCAGACCGAGACCGGTGGTCACATGATCACACCGTTACCGGGTGCCACCCGGCTCAAACCGGGTTCTGCGACAAACCCCTTCTTCGGCGTTGTCCCCTGCCTGGTTGATAATGACAACAACGAAATCGAAGGCGCGGCGGAAGGCGCTTTGTGCCTCAACACCTCCTGGCCGGGACAGATGAGAACCGTCTGGGGCGACCATGATCGATTCATCCAAACCTATTTCAGCACCTTTCCGGGCAGATACATGACCGGAGATGGCGCCAGGCGCGATGAGGATGGCTATTACTGGATCACCGGACGCGTGGATGATGTCATGAACGTATCAGGCCATCGTTTGGGTACTGCTGAGATTGAAAGTGCCCTGGTGCTGCATCCGGCAGTTGCCGAAGCCGCAGTAGTTGGGTTTCCGCATGACCTCAAGGGTGAGGCAATCTACGCCTATGTCACCACGGTGGCGGGAACAGTGGAAGATGAAGACCTGCGCAAGGAACTGTTCAACATCGTGCGCACTGAAATCAGTCCGATCGCCAAACCCGACGTGATTCAGTTCGCACCGGGCTTGCCGAAAACCCGTTCCGGCAAAATCATGCGCCGGATACTGCGCAAAGTGGCGAGCAACGAAATCGATAACCTGGGCGATACCTCGACGCTGGCAGAACCAGCGGTTGTCGACGACATCATCGCAAATCGAGCCAACCGATAATCTCGATCGAAAGCTCTCGACTGTTCGCGAATGCCTCTTACCCCGAGTACTACCGGGGTAAGCGGCACTCTTTTGTGTATCGACCTACCCCATTGGATTGGGGTGATTGCGATGTACGGCTGCGATATCCTGCAACACGTCCTCGTTCAGGTGTAATTCAGTGGCCGCCAGGCTGTTCTCAAGCTGGGGAATTGTCGTCGCGCCTACTATGGCGGATGCCATGAACGGTCGGGTAAAGCAAAATGCGAGCGCCATCTGACAGCAATCCAACCCGTGATTCTCCGCAACGCGCAGATACTCATCCACAACTGGAATGACGTGACTGGTATAGCGGCCGCCCAGGGTTTTGGAGTATGTGCGTCTTGACCCAGCGGGCGTTCGGTCGCCCTGATACTTGCCGCTGAGAATCCCCGTCGCCAGCGGCGAGAATGCCAGCAGACCAACGTTCTCGTTGACCGAGAGTTCTGCCATATCCAGATCATACTTGCGATCCAACAAGCTGTATTCGTTCTGCATACTGACAACCCTGGGCAGATCATTGGCCTTGGCAATCTCAAGAAACTTGGCAGTGCCCCAGCACGATTCATTGGACAAACCAATTGCCCTGATCTTGCCAGCAGACACCTGACGCTGCAAACCCTCGAGTGCCTCTTGAATGTAATCGCAGGTCTGATCATAATCCTGATCGGATGGATCATATTTCCACGACTGTCTGAAGTGGTATGAATTTCGATTGGACCAGTGAATCTGATACAGATCGATGTAGTCAGTCTGCAACCGTCGCAAACTGCCCTCCACTGCCGTCTGGATTGTTTTCCGTGTCACAGGAGCTCCGTCCCGTATGGTGCCCGAGCCAGGACCGACTATCTTGGTGGCCACAATGACCTCGGCACGATTCTTGCGCGACCGAAGCCAGCTACCGGTGATCTCCTCGCTGCGTCCGGAGGTTTCGGCGGAGATGGGATTGACCGGATACATTTCTGCGGTATCAATGAAGTTGACGCCGCGTTCAAATGCAAAATCCATCTGGGAGTGACCTTCCGCTTCAGTATTCTGTGTACCCCAGGTCATACTTCCAAGACAGAGTTCACTGACCTTGATGCCGGACTGTCCTAATTCGTTGTATTTCATATTGTTTCACCGCCTTTGGCTACTGTGTAAGAGTTCAATATCACGCCATCTGATGCAGCCCATGTCGATAATCTGAATCACCAATCCGTTACCAAACCAGAGGTTCATCGCGTTTCCGATGACGACAAACGCAAATTGTATTCAAATATTGCCGGTATATTAACAGTCGCGGCAGCGTTTGCAGTGGCGTTGCGAATACAATGCCCGTTTCAACCACACCGATCAACCGAGGAGGATAAGAGCAATTGACTGACATTTCAGGCAGAATTGAGCGGGTACAGACACCGGTGATTCCTGAAGTGGCCGATCTGATCGATCGTAATCCGGGGACAATTTCCCTCGGACAAGGTGTCGTCTACTACCAGCCGCCGCAGGAGATCAGCGACGGGCTGCAGGCATTCGTTCGAAGTGAAACCCATCACTATCAGGCGGTTGAAGGCATTCCAGAATTACGGGATCTGATCGCACAGAAACTGGAGACCGAAAACGCAATCCAATCCAGTCGCTACCAGACTGTCGTCACTGCAGGCAGCAATATGGGATTCCTCAATGCGATCCTGGCCATAGCCGATTCCGGTGACGAGATCATTCTCCTCAAGCCCTGGTATTTCAATCACGAGATGGCCATCCGAATCGCAGAATGCGTACCGGTATCAGTCGATACCGACTCGGATTTCCAACCTGACCTGGCGTTGCTGGAACAGGCAATCGGCCCCAAGACACGGGCGATCGTCACGATTTCACCGAACAATCCCACCGGTGCCATCTACGATCGGCAACGAATGCAAGGCATCAACGAACTTTGCCGTGCGCGCGGCATCTTTCATATTCATGATGAGGCCTACGAGTATTTCTGCTACGACAATGCCGACCACTATTCGCCAGCCTCCAGTGAATCCGCGTCCGAGCATACGATATCCCTGTATTCGACCAGCAAGAGTTTCGGGATGGCAAACTGGAGAATCGGCTGGATGCTGATCCCGCCCAGACTGTTCAAACCGGTCAGAAAGATTCAGGATACCAACCTGATCTGCCCGCCTGTGATCAGTCAATACGCAGCCATGGAATGCCTGAAACTCGGACGCGGGTTCTGTGAGCCGAAAATCCAGGAAATTGCCAAGGTGCGCGGTCACTTTAAGTCATTGCTTGCCACCGTGCCTGAACTGACGCACAGTCGACTTCAAGGGGCATTCTACGGGTTGATTCAAATACCGGATTTCGGCTTGTCGGACATGGATATCGTCCGCTACCTGATTGAGCAACACCGGGTCGCCGTCATTCCCGGAGAGGCGTTCGGAATCGAAGGCATCCGAAGTCTGCGAGTTTCTTACGGTGCCTTGCAACCCTCAACCGCGGTCGAGGGCATCAACCGATTCATCAACGGTCTGAACCAATTGATCGAGGATTTTCGAAACCCGGCTGCGAGTGCGGCCAACTGACTGCGCAGCCAACGCCTCAATCAGCCTCCTTTCAATGGCGGTATGATTTTCACGTTATCGGTAGGTTCAAGCACCCGTGAATCCCGGTCTGATTTCGGCACGATGCTGTCGTCGATTGACAGCATGAAGGGCTGTTGTTCGGGAATACCCAAAATCCCAGCCAATTCACCGGCGGTTGTTCCGTTTGCGACTTCCAGGTCAACCGTATTGCCCTGACTTCCATTCGGCAGGTACTTTGAGAAAGTCCCAACCAGTTTGACGCTCAGCTGCATCGAACAACTCCCTCAGAGTCCAAGCCGGTCCAGTGTTTCCTTGGTCGGCACGCCTTCCTCGGTCCATCCCCGCAATTCATAATACTCAGGCAGCATTCGATCCAGTTCATTGACCCGGCCCTTGGCAACTCCGGATTTGGCGGGATCTTTCAGCAGTCGTTCCGGCAGACTGTCGTCGGCCTTGGTGAGTCCGGCCTTGACGTTGAACTGTCGCTCCAGATTCCAGATCCGCTCACCGGTCTCGAACAACCGCTTCACGTTCCAGTCTCCCTCACAGGCGGCATCGATCTGAGCCTGAAAGTCATCGATTTTCCAACCGGACAGCGTGAACCAGCAAAGGCCGGTTGAATCGATAATTGAGATCTTGTCCTGCGACTTCTTGCAAGGCAGGGCCTTGCCCTCACCTGTCTGATCTTCCATGTCCGGACCGAATACATCGTGCTTCATGTGACAGGCACCCCGGCTGCTCGTGGCATAGCCAAGTCCCATTCCCTGCAGTGCCCGGGAATCGTAACCGGCGAATTCCTGTCCCTTGACCGTCATCGAGAGTTCCGGATGACCGTATTTCTCACACATGCGCTTGGAACCCAGACCCAAAATCTGCCCGAATCCCTCATACTTTCCGGTCTTCTCGGCCATGATCGTCAAGGCTTCCGCATTACCGAACTTCAATGGCACACCATCGGTATCCTCATCGGTGATCACACCCATCTCATACAATTCCATCGCCGCCGCCAGCGTTCCGCCAAATGAGATCGGGTCCATCCCGTGCTCATTCATCATGAAGCCCGCAAACGTCAACGCATCGATATCGTCAACACCACAATCCGGTCCAAATGCGAATGCGGTTTCGTATTCAAGGCCGCCGCTCGCGTGCCAGTATTCCGGACGGTTGGAAATCGTGAAGTGTTCCTTGTCGATATGCGAGATTCGTCCACATGCAATGGTGCAGCCGAAACAGGCCTTGTTGGTGAGCAGATTGACGTGTCCGTTGGCTTTCTCGCGCGTCATGGCGCCGGGATTGATGTTGTCGACACCCTCAAACTGGACTTCCTGAAAGTTGCGGGTGGGCAGTCCTCCGAACTCCTGCATCATGTCAATCATGGCATTGGTACCATAGTCTGTGAGTTCCTGAACATCGCCACTTTGTGCAAGCTTGGCCTTGGTTTCCTTGACCACTTCCATGAAGCGTTTTGGATTATCGACGGTGACACCCACCGTACCTCTGACTGCGATCGCCTTGAGATTTTTCGAGCCCATCACAGCACCGACACCCGAGCGGCCGGCAGCCCGATGCAGGTCATTGACCACGCATGCAAAACGGACCAGATTCTCCCCTGCCACACCGATCGACGCGACCTTCATCAGGGGATCCTGATGGTGGGACTTGAGCCAGGCTTCAGTCTCCCAGACAGTCTTGCCCCAGATCTCGTCAGCAGAGACAATCTCCACATTGTCGTCGTAGATCTTGAGGTAGGAGGGTTGCGGCGCCCTGCCCTCGAGAATCAGCAGGTCATAACCGGCGAATTTCAACTCAGCACCGAATTTTCCACCGGAATTGGAACAGGCAACGGCATCCGTCAGCGCACCCTTGGTGATCACCGCGTAGCGCCCCGAAGTCGAAGCCATGGTTCCGGTCAGCGGACCGGTCGCGAAAATCAGCACATTGCCGGGATCCAGCGCATCCACTGTCGGATCCATGTTCTCATACAGATACTTGGTGCCCAAGCCCCGTTCTCCCAGATACTGCTGGGCCCACTCCATATTCAGTGGTTCCGACTGAATGTCTCCGCTGGTCAGATTGACTCTGAGTATTTTTCTCTGCCATCCCATTGAACTAACTCTCCTTCAATTCGTGTTACTATTCCGCATCAGGCTGGTTTTCCGGCGCAGCCTTGATGAATTCCTCCACTTGCCTGCAATTCTCGTCGATGCCGACAAGAATTGGATATTCACTCAAATCGCAACTGAACCTGCGGGCATTCGCCATCTGCGGCACCAGGCACACATCGGCCATCGAAGGTGAATCCCCAAAGCAAAATCCATTGCCTTGTCCCCGTGCAGCAAGTCTGGCTTCCAATGCACCGAGCTCGGTTGCGATCCAGTGACGATACCATGTCTTGCGCTCATCACTGTCGAGTCCGAGATTATATTCCAGGTAGCGAAGCACCCGTAGATTGTTCAGGGGATGCACATCGCAGGCAATGGCCAGTGCGATCGAACGGACGAATGCCCGGTCGACGGGATTTTCCGGGAGCAGTCTGGGCATTGGAATCCTGTCTTCCAGATATTCGATGATGGCAACTGACTGGGTGAGAACGACGCCATCGTCTTCCAATACCGGTACCAGGGACTGTGGATTCAACTTGACGAACTCGTCTGACAGCATTTCATTGTTTCGAAGATGCACAAATCGGTCTTCGTAGTCGACCTGTTTGAGATTGAGAGCAATTCTGACGCGATAGGCGGCAGAACTTCGAAAATAGCCATATAGTTTCATCACTTTACCTCAAGGTTGCACAATGTTTGTTCGAATCGCCTGACACGGACGCTAAATCAATATCAATCGGTTGATTGATGTATTTTCAGTGAAAACTCCGCTGGAATTTCCAACGCTCGCATTGCTCCGGTGCGCTCGTCGCGCTGTCCCCAGCATCGAATCTCGTAACCTTGAACACAAAGGTTGTCGGCATTGAGAATTTTGTGGGTGACTGTGAACGTTTTCCGGGAATGTGAATCAATACTGCTTGCAACTGTCAGTTCATCGTTCCATCTCATCGGACTTTTGAATTCCGCATGGGTCTCAATCAACGGAAAACCGACGATTCCGTGCTGCTCGATCATTTCCGCCTGTCCGTAACCATGGAACTCCAAGAGATCCTGACTGCTTTTGTCGAACCAACGGTATACATGCGGATAAAAGACGATCCGGGCTGGGTCGCATTCACCCCACTCAACCCTGTGTTTCCATTCAAATCGCATCTCGTTCCTGTCCTTCAACCAGTTTCTGCAATTGTCCACGGCCGATTTTACCGTTTACCGTTCTGGGAATTTCCGCAATTGTCCGAATCCACGACGGCCTCTTGTATCCCGGTAACTGCGAATTCACATGTTCCCTCATCATGTTGATCGCAAGAGTGTCTTTCAGATCTTCGTCCGGCACGAAGAACAGCGCCGAACGGCGCATACCCTGATGATCAGTCGCACTGACTACAGCGACTTCGTTGGCAGCATCGCACGATCGCCCAATATGTTCCACCTCCCTTAATTCAACCCACTGACCTGAGACCTTGATCCGATCGTCTTCACGCCCAAGGTGATACCAATTGCCATCGGAATCGCAGCGAAACAGGTCACCGGTCACAAATCTGTTATCAACCAGCCTCGCCTCGGTCTCCCGCATCCGATTGGCATAATGGTTGAACATAAAAGGATGCGAGAGATACAACACCGCGGCTTGCTCGAGCTGCTCCAGCTGGTTACCGGTGTTGAAATCGATCAACCAGGGTTCCACACACTCCAAAGCCTTGCCGACAGATTCCGCGGGCGTGTCATCTGCGTTGCCTGCGAAAGCAAGAAACAGGGTTTCAGAGCAACCATAGGCATTGATGATTGTCTTGCCGGTCACTTCTTTCCACGCTTGCTGTATCTGCGATGGCAAATGCTCGCCGGCGGAGACAAAATACTCGGGCCCTCCAAAGTCCTTGATTCCATCTGAATCCACATGATTCAGGAGCGCTCGATAGATGCTTGGAACCGAAAACAACACCTTGACACTTTCTTTCCGAAGGACTTTACAGACATCAGATGGAGAAACCCAGTCGGGATGCAGGTAGACTGTCGCACCAATCAACAAGGGTATCAGCAATCCGTTTGCAAGTGCATAGGCAAAGGAGAGCCTTGATGTACAGAAAACGACATCACCGGGTTCGATTTCGAGTGTTTCAAGGTGGAAAACACTACAGTCAATGATCATCTGGTGAGTATGAACAATTCCTTTGGGGCGGCTTGTTGACCCGGACGAATAAACCCAGAGGCACTCATCATTCGGGCCTCGTTCAATCGTTCCGGTTTGAGAGTACCGACTTGTTTCCATTCCAAAATCATCCAGTTGTATCTGCTCGCACAACGTATCTGTCTTGGCATTCAAATCGAATTGTAATTTGTCCTTGGTTGAGTCTCGAACGAGCAAACGCGGCCGCGCATCATCAATGACATCTTTTAGATCTTCGTCACTTACGCGGGTGGAAACAGCGACGGAGACCGCACCAATGTTGATTACAGCCAGGTAGCTGGCTACGAACCTGGCGGTATCAGAACATTGAAACACCACCCGGTCTCCAACACCTACTCCCCGATTGGAGAGTTCAGAACTCAATTTCTGAATCCAATGGTGGAGTTCCCTGTAGGACCACGACCCTGATTCCCACTTCAGGGCAGTCAATTCAGCAACCCGGGAGAGTCGTTCAAAACTGAACAACTGGTGAATCAGGTTCATGGCTTTCGTTGCTATCCTGGTCTATCGTGATGCGACGGTGAATTCATTCTCGAATTCAAATGATTGATTATTTTTATAAATATTTACGTTAATATTCTTTTTTATTAAATTGTTAATATTAATATAAATAATAACTCCCACTTGACATGCATAACGGCCAGCGCCCCATGCGAAACAATTCAAATTTACTCGTGAAAACTCCACTACTCTCCGTTCGAACCATCATTTCAAGCGCATAAAGAAAACATGTTTCGGATGCACTGCCGGTTGCAACCCGCGCAAGATACCGACTGGATGTTCGCAATTGATTTTCTGCAGCAGTCAAAATCAATGGTGATTGTTGTTCGACGAGTCGCCTGATGATTCGTTCGATTGATTGTGACTCAGGGTCACCAACTTTCGTCAGTATTCTCTGAGAAGCTGCTGACTCGGCTTCCATCCACGTTCGGTCAAACTCACTTTTGATGCAACGCTCTAGTTGTTCGATATCTGTTGCTATTTGCACGTTGGCATCATGAAACCCAAGCCCGGCGAGGTGGGCGTCTGTGTGTTTCCGAATTGTCTCGGTTGCAGATTTTCCCACATTGCAGAACCAATCCACTGAATTGATGATTGTGGTAATTTTTTCTGCTGAATGGAGTTGGCTCTCCGTGTCTAACTCAGCTCGAAATTCACTCACCGCGCAGTTCCCGCCACAGACCCAGTTTTTCTTGAACCGGTCTATCGGAAAAACTGAAAAGATAGGAATCCTTATCAGCAAAGTGCCGAACCTCAACCCAACTGGGTACCACAAATGTATCTCGGCGGGACCACTTCAATTTCTGGTCACCGACGATCGAATAGCCTGTGCCTTCCGTCACCGAGAAAACAGTTGAATCAGTCGACCGATAAGAAGCCGTCTCAAATCCTTTCGGTAGCAATTGCATATTGGTTGCCATGGTCGGCATGGCATGATCACCTGTGACGGGATTGACATACCTCGACTTCAACCCAAAACAGGGATCCCACTCTTGCGTTGCGCGCATACGTTCAAGCGCCTCTCGGGTTCTCACGAATGGATAGTTAAAGACCGGAGATGTCTTTGAACTGCTCTCGTAACCTTCCGGCAGCAATCCCGACCCATATCGTGCAAGCGCGTCGCCAACCGGTCTAGTCTGCGGAAATACATCGTCAGGGTATTTCTCAAAAAAAGAGGCATCCAGCGATTTCACCAGTGGTATGTCCAGTCCATCCAGCCAGACCATAGGCAATTCGCTTTCATTTCCATGATCGTGCCAGGTCCATGAAGGCGTGATGACGAAATCTCCTTCCTCCATGATTGTCTTTTCACCATCCACTGAGGTGAATGCACCACTCCCCTCAACAATGAATCGAAGCGCCGACTGTGCATGACGGTGAGCAGGGGCAATCTCACCAGGCAGGATCAACTGCAATCCCGCATACAGCGTCTCGGTAATCCTTGACTCACCGGGCATGCCCGGATTTTCAAGAATCAACACCCTTCTTTCAGCCTGCATCGCCGTGATCAACTCACCGGATTCCATGATCAGGGGACGCACTCGATCGTATTCCCAGAGCACGGGTTGCGCCCGGCTCTGTGGAACAGGTGTGATCAGTGAACTCAGCACCGACCACAACGGTGCCAGACTGTAGTCCGGAAGACGGCGATAGAAATCCCTGAGTTCAGGTGTATCCGGTACATTGACAGTCATGATTTGATCCCACCTTCAGGCAGCCAACGGCACTTCCGGCAGTTGAAGTCCAAAATGTCCGACAATTTTCTCCTGCATCGTCTGCACGTATGCACCTGCCATGTCCTCATTGGTTCTTTGTTTGATCCCCCACTTCCTGTAAATTCGATTGTTTTCTGACTTTGGCCGGCCAAAGAACTTGTGCATCATCGGATAATATCGATTGACAACATCCTGAACTTCCGCTTTGTTGTTCTCATTCTCCAGAATTTCAGCCGTAAAGTCCATCCCGAACTGGACATGGAACTTTTCTTCGGGCATGGTCATGCGGGCCAGTTTCCTGAGCGGAATGAATGAACAGTGGATCAGGTCCTCCACCTGGATCACTTCTGCTGTATCCGCAAGAATCTTGATCACGCAAAATTCCGCCCATGAATGCAGATCAAATTCAAAGATCGACAATGGTTTCTTGTGCTCAGGCGTCATCTGCGGGGCGGCGATACCCAGCTGCTCACCCAGTTCACTGAATCGCACGTGATGTCCGTATTCTTCCATGGCGACACGGCAGGTCAGCCACTTTGCGTAAGGAGAAGGCGCAAGCGCCACTGCGGGCTCATCAAACACCCTGGCGCCATGCAGTTCGTTGACGGCGTGGCTGACTACAATTTTCTCCACAGCAGTACGAAACTCTTCGGGGGCCTGATGGAATTCCTCGATCGTCTTGACTTCAGTGCCTGGTTGAATGGTCATACGCTTGTCTCCTGGTTTAGATGGGTGGTTCGTAATTGAAGTCTTCCAGATCCGACCGAAGTGAATCAAATGAGTCTTCAAAATTGCTGATCATCGACTGCGCAACCTGTGTTGGGTTCCAATCTTCCTTGTCAATAATGATATTGGCAATTGGCCTCGGTTGTGAGAATAGAAACACCTCGCGTCCGCGAACGCCAACCAGCTGTCCACTGATGTGACGTCCCGCGTCTGAACACAGCGCACAGACCACCTTGGCGACATAGTCGGCACTGATTTTCAACGCACGCTCCTTGTAGGTTTTCTGTTCTTCATTCGCGGGGATGATTGTGTCCGTGACCCGGGAACGGGCAAAAGGGGCAACCGCGTTCACACTGATCCCGGAGCGTTTCATGTCAAGAGCTGCCGCCCGGGTCAGCCCCATCATGCCGCTTTTCGCACTTGCATACGATGCCTGTCCGTAATTTCCATAGAATCCCGCGGTGGAGACGATATTTACAATCCGACCCCAGTGATACGGTTCCGTTTCGGTTGCTCTTTTGACCTGCTCTCTTAAAATCGGTGTCGCCGCTGCGAGAACATAATATGCAGCTGAAAGGTTTACGCGTACAACTTCATTGAAATCGACGGGATTTGCCTTGAAAATGAAGTGATCGCGCAATATCGCGGCGCTATTTACCACAATGTCCAGCCGCCCCCAACGATCAATCGCTGCTCCAACCGCTTCATGGGCGGCTTCTGGACTGCCCATGTCAAGTGCACAATCCACAGCGTTTTCGCCCAGAGAGTCGCAGACCTCCTTCACGACGTCATCATTCGGATGGGTTCCATCAATGTCCACACCACTGTCCGCTACCACCACGCACGCACCACTACGGACAAGTTCCTCCGAAATCGCCTTGCCGACGCCACGGGCGCCTCCGGTGACCAGTGCAACCCGACCTGCCAGATATCCGACGGAATCCGTCACAGCACCACACCTTGATCAGCTTCGGTAAAAAATGGATCCGCATGAATATTCGTGCTCTCTACCCCTTTATGCAACAACACATCCGTGCAACTTCTCACCATCGGTGGCGGACCGGCGAGATAAACCATCAGATTGTCATCAGTATCCAGATCCTGTGCCAATACGTCTGACAGCATGCCGGTTCTTCTGTCGCTGTCGGACGAAGGCTGGGATAAAACCGGTACGTATCGAAAGTTCTTGTATTGTTCGGACAATCGTTGGAATGTCTCCTCTCGAAAGACGTCGAGTTCATCACGGACGCCGTGATACAGATGAACATCTCTCGAAGGATTTTCCGCAACTGCGGCAATTGCCACAGGTTGTATCGCAGACAATCCGGAACCGCCCGCAACAGCAAGAACCGGACCTTGATGTTCAGAACGATAAAACATGTTGCCATAGGGTCCGTCAATTTGAACCGTCTCGTTGACTGCAAGATAATCCCATACAAATGGACTCACAACGCCGCCTTCAACTACTCTGATATAGAACTCCAACACGCCTGCTTCAATACTCGCAATCGAGTACTCCCGGCGAGGCATCCCCTGAAAGGTAATGTAGACGAACTGTCCGGGGGAATAGTGGAACTCCTGCCCCTTTTCAAGGCTCACTTTCACACTGACAATATCCCGTGTGAGCTTTTCGATCCCAGAAACACTGCAATCCAGGGTCTGCGGTTGATGTGGCGCCAGATTGTCCTGCTCCAACCAGGACACCTCGCAATCTGACCATGGAACAGCCCTGCAGGCAAGTATCAACCCGTCTTCGAATTCCTGTTCAGACAAGGCAAACTCCGAATAGGGTGACAGTTCAACCTCACCTGAATGGATTCGAGACTTGCAGCCTCCACAGTTGCCGGCCCGACAACCGTGCGGATAATCGATTCCGGCTGCCAAGGCTGTCTCAAGGATTGTCGAGCCTACCTCAACCTGGATCGCCTGATCTGCCTGACGAATGAACACATTGAACATCAGAATTCTTGTTCCACCGCCAAATTGAAATGCAATACCAAACTGCCCTACGCTCTAGTTGAATCTACTTGTGCTTGGTCAGACCGAATTTCTCTCTGGCATCTTCCGGACCGACGACTTTCGCACCGAGCATCTCCACAATCTTGACTGCTTTCTCCACCAATTGACCGTTGCTGGCGAACTTGCCGCGCTCAAGATACAGATTGTCTTCCAAACCGACCCTGACGTGACCACCGAGCAATACGGCCTGCGCCACCATCGGCATCTGGTGTCGGCTGATGCCGAATGCAGTCCAATTCGCGCCTTCCGGCAACATCTCACACATCGCTTTCATGGCATTGGTGGTCGCTGGCGCACCATAGGGTATACCCAGACAGATCTGGTATAGCGGCGGTGCATCAATCAAGCCTTCCTCATACATCTTGTTCGCCATCCAGACGTGTCCGGTGTCAAACACTTCCAACTCAGGTTTGACGCCGACCTTTTTGATATGCTGTGCAGCAATTCGCAGGTGATTGGGTGTATTGATCATCAGCAGGTTGCCTTCCCCGAAGTTCATCGTTCCGCAATCCAGCGAACAGATTTCCGGCATCAGATGGTCAATGTGTGAGACTCTCTCTTCGGGCATCACAAAGTCCGTACCCGGTCCGGGATCCGTCGGCGTCTCATCACCAACTACATAGTCACCACCCATGCCCGTCGTAAGATTGATGACGACATCGACGCCTGAACTTCGGACACGATCCACCACCTCGGTAAACAGCTCATGGCGTCGCGACCCGACACCGGTATCAGGCTCCCGAACATGAATGTGCGTGATCGCAGCCCCGGCATTGGCTGCCTCGATACAGGCGTCCGCAATCTGTTTTGGTGTGATCGGAAGATCCGGATGCTTGTCCTGTGTTTCACCGGCACCGGTGACCGCACATGTAATAACAACTTCTTGATTCATAGTAACTCCATATAAATCATATAAATAAGTTAATATCTTAATGTTTTCTATGTCTTCATCGACTACGATGATTGATTCGGAAGCATACTTTCCCGAGGCAGGCGAACTGGAAACTGATCACGTAGCAGTTGATCCGTCGCGTCATCAATGTGACGTGGAAAGTGATTGGTGAGAATCTGTTGAACAATCGCTTGAGATTTCTCGATGACATTGGTTGAACCCTGCTCTGCCCATTCCTTGGGACTGGTTCGATCGCCCACATCCGGGTAGACGTAGTCCTTCTGCATCAGGTTCATGGTCTGGTCGTGTCCGAGAAAGTGATTCGGACCACCGATACAGACATCCCGCATGACTTCCACCGACATTGAATCCTCATTGACTTCAATGCCCCTGACCGACCGATTCACCGCACCGAGCATGTCGTTGTCGATGACGAATCCCTCGTAACTGACTCCGAGCAGACTGGCCTGCATGCCCGCAGACTCATAGATCAGATTGGCACCGCTGTGGCCGGCAAGCGAGGTGGTGTAGCCTTTTTCAAACCCAGACTGCGCATCCGGCACCTTGGAATCCGCCATGCCCGCAGCGATACCCGTTGGCAGGTCGTAGTACCGGCCCATCTGCCCACAGGCAGCCATCAGGATCGCCTGCTCTCCGCTTCCGCCACTCATTGCACCTGTTCTCAAATCTGAAACAAAAGGCCAGATTCCGATCATCGCTGGATGTCCCTTGCTGATCAGATTGACATAAACGAGACCAGCCAGTGTCTCTGCAACCTCCTGAACGACAGCACCTGCAAGTGAGGCCGGACTCGTTGCGCCCGCCTGCCCTGCTGCCAGCAGCAATATCGGCATGCCGGCACGAACCGTGTTCTCAAGGACAGCGCAGGCATCTTCAGCAAACCTGAGCGGTGGGACCACAAAGCAGGATGAAGAGCTGACAAAAGGACGTTCACGCCATTTCTTCTCACTGCCGGCAACGATGTGAAGCATTTTCATCGTCTCATCAAAATGCTCCGGCAACACCCAACTGCTGCCGACATGCTTTGTTGTCCCGGCAATTGATGCATAGCAGGTGTTGAAATCCATCTCCATCGGAATCTCCATGTCTCTGCAAACGAGCGGACGCTGAAAGAAATGGATATGATCCATCGAGTCAACGATTCTTGCGATGTTGTATAGATCAATCAGTTTTGATTCCCGATACTCACGGGTATCGACATCAACCACGTGAACTGCCGCACCAGCTGTTCCGAAGTAGACCCGGGTGCCGGTGAGCTCCATGTCATGTTTCTCTTCCTGACCGTGCAGCACGAAGTTTCTTGCGGCATCTGCAATCGTATCTTCAACTAAAGATCGAGGAAAGGTCAGGCGCCCCTCATCGGTGTAGGTGCCACCTGCACTGGTGATCAACTCGATACATGACGGAATGGCCTGGGAAATACCGATGTTCTCCAACACGTCCATCACCGCCAGATTGATTCGTTCGACCTGCGGTTCAGTCAGCGGTGCGAACCGGCCGCCCTGCATTCCAGGTCTGACTGCCTTATCCTCTTCTGCCAGTGGTGCCGCCCGCAATGCCTTGCGTGCGGCGCGACCGCCGAGTCGTCTTGCGTCCGCCAATGTGTCTTACCTCGATAACTACTGTCGTTGGAATCAATCCTGAAGGAAAGGTTTACGTTCTCATACCTGGATCAGGTCAAGATCATGCCGGCTCAATGACTTTGAACCGTCCTCGGTGACGTGTACCGTCTCTCCGAGTGTCATCGCCAAATTATTCTCGGAATCAAACAGAATCATGTGCAGGAAGTAGATCATGTCTGGCTCGACAATGACTGGATTGCCTGTATAGAACATTGGCCAGTCCATCCAGGTGGGCGCGTAGGTCGTTCCAAGACTGTAGCCACAGGCATTCATGCGCATGTCCTTGTATCCGTGCTGATCCATCACCCTGGCATGGGTGTCAAATATCTCACCAACCAAAGCCCCTGGTTTCAATGCCTCCTGACAGGCCTGTATGGCCTCGACCGAGGCATCATGCATTGCGACTTGTCTCGGGTCAGGCTGACCGACCAATATGGTCCGCATCAGGCAGGCATGATAATGGCGATAGACACCTGCGAATTCCAATGTCAGTTGATCGTTTTCTGAAAGGTGACGGCGTCCGGTGTGATAGCGGCAAAGCAATGCGTTTTCGCCAGACCCGATAATGAATTCATTTGCGGGATCATCGCCGCCGCCCCGATAGATCGCGCCGTGCATGGCAGCGAGGATTTCACCTTCGAACACACCCGGTGCCGCCAAGCGGATCGCCTCGTCCAGTGCATCATCCGCCAGTTCAGCAGCACGTTCAACATAACGAATTTCTGCCGGTGACTTGATCACTCTCAATATCGTGACCAGGTCGGACACATCCTGCAATCGGCAATAACCTGAAAGAGTCGGTTGAATCCGGTCCCAGAGCTGGGCAGTCAATCCGTAAGCGTGCAGTTCAATACCCAGGTGTTTGCCCCGACAATCGAAGTCATCGAGCATCGAAACCAGATCATCGGCAGGACTGTAACCTGAACGGTCGACCCAGATTCGAATGTCCTTGATCGTTGAGGATAATTCGGCCTGGAGGCGGTCGGGTGCCCTGGTCAGCAGTGCATACTCACCATTTGCATCAAGATACAGGCACTGAAAGAAACAATAGCCGAACGTATCGTACCCGGTCAGGTAATACATGCTTTCCTGTCGAAAGATCAGGACACCGTCCAGTCCATCGCGCTGGAGACTCTCAGCGACTTTGGTCCTGCGATCCTTATATTCGGCTTCGGTGAATTGAATCGTCATGGTGTGGAAGTCACCACTTTTTGTTGAAACTAAGTTGAACAATCAAGGGAGTATTTTAGTCTGAATAAATCTCTCCATTCTCAAATTTGGCTTCGATGGTTATCGTCCAATTTTCAGGCAAATGACTCGTAGACCTTGTATGAGCGGTATGCACGGACACATTGAGAATCGATTGATTGTATGGTTGCCAAGGAAGCACTATCCTCAATGGATATCGACTTTTGATTTCAAGCGATTCATTGCGGCGTGTGAAATGTATCCTTCCCTCTGGAGTCTGCCGACGACGATGCCCGGATGAATATCGATTGCTGAAGCAAATTCACGTACAGCTGGAACTGAATTCAATCCGCGCAATTCCGAATCATGTTCTTTCGGAATCAGCAGTTGTTGTGCCCAATTTCTCGCTTCCTGTTCCATTTCCATCTTTGAGTCAACATCCTGGTCGTAATCAAAGTGCATGTGGTTCTTATCTTCCGAGTGCAGGAGCAAGTGTGCTGCTTGAGTATAGAAACTGAACCAGAATTCATCGTTCGAACGTTTGTGGGGAGGCAATTGAATGATCGGCCTTCGATTCGACACCCATCTGGCAACACAACTGATGCGTACTTTTCGTATAGCCGGTACGAATAACAGGAACACACCTGATCTCAGGCATCCTTCGTGCATCACCTCTTGAAAATTTTGTGGGTCAAGGACCGTGTACTGTCGGAGATGACGCAGCTCCCTCTTGAACACGGATTTGTTGAAGCGACGGGATTCACCGGCTTTGTAAAGTTGCTTTTCCCACTCTTCGGCGATGATTTCTCCAAGCCTCAACCAAACTGAAGCGACACCAACATCGTTGGTGTCGCCTTTCACCCGCTGAAAACTCTCCTGCAACTGAGCATAGTTTTCTTCCCACTCCTTTGGTGCGTTTACTGCAAAAAATCGAAGCAACTCTTTGGCAAATCTGGGTTTGACCGATTTGCCGGTCCGGTAATCACTGAGAATATTCAATTCCTTGAGTTCAGCTAAAGGGAAGTTATCCAACCAGTCCGTATACTTCTCACACTCTTTCAGGAATGCCACATTCAGCAACTGTTCACGGTACAGCGCTTCCCTTCTCAACCAAAACCCTTCAGTCGACCCGAGTACCGTTGCCAATCGTCGGGCCATATCAGGAGTCAAGGTTACCTTACCCTTGATCAGCTGATTCACATGCTTGTCAGATATACCCAACCTGGACGCCAGTTCTTTCTGCTTCCAGTTTTTCTCTTCGATCGCATCAGCGATCGTTTCACCCGGTGGAGATGCCCAATCCGGGTCAAACTCGTACTTTCCCTCAAACAATTCTGACAGTATTTCGGCACTTGATTTCATTTGGAAACTACGCATATTTCTTTACCTATCTGGTAAATTATATTGAACTGTTGCCAGTCTGGGATACAGCATTGAGCTTGCGGTGTAAAATACCGGCATTACCGGTTTCTGACTCAATCATGTCAAACGCACTGTCACAAGCTTCAATTGAACAGTTCAAGAAGCAAGGCTTCACGCCCTCGGTCCGTGTCATGTCAGCGCGGGAAGCCGACGATTACAGAAGCTATCTTCAGGCAACTGAAGCCGTACTTGGTGAATTGAAAGGCGGTTACCGCTTCAAGTGTCACCTTCTTTACAAGTGGGTTGCCGACCTCGTCCGCTCACCGAACATTGTTGAAAAAGCCCAAGCCCTGCTGGGGCAGAATCTCATGTGCTGGGGTACGGAGCTGTGGCTCAAGGATCCGGATTCGGATAAGTTTGTCTCCTGGCATCAGGACAGTGAGTATTGGGGAATTGACGGTGATCAGCTTCTGACAGCGTGGATTGCGCTGTCGCCGGCTACGGTTGAAAGTGGTTGCATGCGTATGCTTCCCGGCAGTCATCTTGAAGAGGGACTTCCGCATCGGGACACCTTCCACGATGACAACATGCTGACCCGGGGACAGACGATTTACGAAGGCATCGACGAAAGCAAGGCAGTTGACATCGAAGTGGATACCGGTGAAGCCGTCTTTTTCACCTACCGTATCGCACATGCGTCACATCCCAACCGGGGAACAGACCGTCGGCTCGGCATCGCGATCCGATATATTTCAACCGCTGCCAAGCAAACCAAATCAGATTGGGACAGTGCCACAATGATTTGTGGCGAAGATCAATACGGTCATTTTGCCCATGAACCGGTGCCACAAACAGACTTTGACCCGGCTGCGGTGGACTTTCACAGAAAGTCCAGTGAGAACCTTCGACAGATTCTCTACTCTGATACGGGTTGGACTGAACACCGAACCTGACCCGAATCCCGACTCAAGCCAATCATGCAGTACATCGACGCCAACCAGATTGATCAGGTATGCTCTTCCTATTCGAGTCTGGTTGACGCACTGGAAGCCTTTCACTGCGAACCGCCGGCAGACCTCAAGGACATGCTGCTGTCCAGCATTCAGAAAGACCCTGACCCTGACAATCATCTGCTCATTCGCGCAGCCTGGAGTCATGGAACCGCCTTCGGTTTGAAAGCCGCGTCGGTTTTCCCGAAGAACACTGTCGATTCGGACCTACCGGCCATTCATGGCGTCTATGCCCTGTATGACGGACGTAACGGCGTGCCTGTCGCGGTGATGGACGGGACAGCCATGACCTACTACAAGACTGCGGCTGATTCTGCATTGGGATCCAGACATTTAGCCGGAAAAGATGTAGAGTCGATGGCGATGATTGGCGCCGGTGCCATGGCACCGCACCTGATCCGGGCGCATTGCACTGTTCATCCGTCGATTGAGACTGTTACGATCTGGAACAGAACCTCATCCAAAGCCGAGCAACTTGCAGATTCGCTGAATACCGATCAGGTCCGTGTCGTTGCCAGTGATGACATTGAAGCGACGGTCCGCAATGCCCAGTTGATCAGTTCGGCAACCATGACCCAAACTCCGATCATACAAGGCGAGTGGCTGATGCCGGGTTCACACCTTGATCTGATTGGTGCCTATCGCTTGGACATGAGAGAAGCAGATGACGACGCGATCAGAAAGTCCAAAGTCTTTGTAGACTCAAGAAAAACGACGGTCGGAGAAATCGGTGAAATCACCACACCGCTGGAAACCGGTGTCATGCAGGAATCGGATATCCTGGCCGACCTGTATGAGTTATGTTCAAAACAGATTCAGGGGAGAAGCTCAGATCAGGACATCACACTGTTCAAGAATGGAGGTGGCGGCCATCTTGACTTGATGACTGCCAGATACATTTTCAGCGCAATTCAATCATAACTGATTGATCTGGCAACTGACTGATTATCGAAAGAAGACCGCAATCAGCGCACCGTGCTCGGTGTAGGAGTGGTGTTCGGTCCCCGCTCTCAGCCACACCAGATCACCCTTGCGGTAACGATATCCATCGTGATCAACGATTTCACCTTCAAGAATCAGGAAATCCTCGTCTCCTTCATGAACATGCCGGGTTGTCGTGTGACCGGGCGGCATTCTGTAAACATGAAATCCATAACCCAATTCATGGTTTGGATTGACCTGTAAGACCTCTCCATCGACCCGGCCATCGTCGTCCAACATGGGTTTGAACTCCCCTTTCTCGATATGGATGACTCTTCGGTCCTGTGACGATATCGGTTGCATGACTTCTCCAAAATTTTTGATGATTACACGTTGAACTATTGATTGGGGCGCTCGTCCATATCAGACTACACCGACTCAATCCACTTCGTCCTTCCAGTTTCGACACCTCTCAACTGCCTGCAGGAAGCGATTCTTTTCGGTTTGCAACGATTGTTCAGGCGTATAGAATCTTTCAGTTGCGATGGCATCTAGCTCAAAAGCATCCGCTGCTGATTCAGACTGCCCTGAACCACCCAACCATGCCAGTTTCGCTGCGCCCAACGCGGTGATCTCACTGATCGCAGGTACCGTGACCTGACGCTGAATCACATCCGTGAAGAACTGACAAAAATACGGATTGTTGGACAGACCACCATCGATCGGCAACACATCGGGAATCGGAACGACTTCCGACAGACTGTCGATCAGCTGACCTGCACGCAAAGCCACCCCCTCGATGACTGCACGACATAGATCCTCCCGACTCGTGTCCAGTGTCATTCCGACCCATAAAGACGCAGCCGCCCGTTCCCAGTATGGGAATCCGAGTCCGGACAGGGCGGGTACGAATATCAATCCCCGGGATGCGGCCGATTCACCTTCAAAATGATTCAGGTCGGTCACAGATTCAGCCAGCGATGTTCTGACCAGCCAGTCAATGGCGGAACCCGCGTTGTACAAACCGGCATCAACTGCGTAGACAATTTCCTGGTCTCCCAGTTTCCAGGCAAGTGTGGGAAGCAGGCCCCGGTCAGGTTCGCGCAGAATCTGCGTGCCGGTGTTGGCGAGCGCAAAAGCACCTGTACCGAATGTGATTTTCGTACTGCCGCGTTCCACACATCCATGTCCGAACAATGCCGCCTGCTGATCCACCACACACGCTGTAACAGGCACACCGAGCTCCTCGACAACACCAAAATCATCCGTTGTCGAGCGAATTTCAGGCAACACCTCAATCGGTACTCCAAAAAGGTCACACAACTCTTTGTCCCATTCAGCTTTTTCCAGATTCATCAGACTTGTCCGCGACGCAGTGCTGGCATCGGTCGCGTAAACACCGGTCAGCCTGTCGAGAAAATACGCATCTGTGGTGCCGATACGCAGCCGTCCCTTTTGCAGCAATTTCCCGGCCTCGGGAACGTTATCCAATATCCAGCGCATTTTCGAGGCGGAAAAGTAAGCATCCAGGGGCAATCCGGCTCTTTCCAAAGTGATCGCTTCGGCACCTGAGTCCTTGAGATGTTCAATCTCACCCTTGGTTCGGTCATCCTGCCAGACAATCGCGTTATAGATTGGTGCACCGGTCGCTTTATCCCAGGCAACCACGGTTTCGCCCTGATTGTCGATCCCTACGGCTGTGATCCGGTATCCGGTCAGTTGAGTTACCGCCTCAACACCGGCTTTCACATTTTGAAGCAGTTCCCGGGCTTCGTGTTCGACCCACCCGGGATGTGGCTGGATTTGCTTGTGGCGGATATTGGAGACCAGACTCAGTTTTCCGCTCTCATCCAATACAACGGTTTTTGTTCCTGTCGTGCCCTGATCGACTGCAATGACTGCTGGATTCAATGTGCCTCTCCCAAAACCACCTTTGCGAAAGGGGTTATCTGCCTGGCACTCCGATACGAACAAATCCCGTCCGAATCAGCACATACAGCACGATCAATCCAACAAATACCATGGCATTGACCACCGAAGCCAGTGCATACAGCTCTGGTTCAATGCCATGACGCAACGTTCCCCAGGCAATGGTCGGCAGAGTCGGTATGGCTCCCAGGTTATAGAACGAAATCTCGAAGTTATTGAAAGCAAGCAGAAAACTCACAACAAAAGCACCCAGAACCGCCGGCCAGATATTCGGCAAGGTGACTTCCATGAAACACCGAAACGGTTTGGCGCCAAAAACCATCGCGGCTTCGTCCAATCGCCAGTCATAACGGACCAGTTGCGCCATCAGCACCAAAAACGCGAACGAAATTCCATATGCGGCATTCGCAAAAATCGCTGACTCCAGACTTCCTGGCAGACCCAGGACGTTACGATTGAACATCAAGGTGGAGATTCCAATCAGCACCTGGGCGACAAAGAGCGGAGAAAGATAAAGGCCGATGATCCATTCACGGCGTCGAAACGGATATCGCAATACACCGATTGCGGCAATCGTTGCGGCAAGGCACGCGACCGTACCACTTCCGATACCGATCGCCAAGCTGTTGCGCAATCCGACATGGAAATCACTCATGATGCCGAGACGATCGTACCACTCCCAGGTGAAAATCGGCGGAAACGGCCAGACACTGTTCTCAACGAATGACAGATAGACAATATAGAAAATCGGAAAGTACAGGAACACGTACAGCACGATCAGCATCAGTACCAGTGCCCAGAACGTGACACGCTCGTTTGAGTGGACAGCAGACACAACCCTACTCCCCGTACCCGGTAAACCCGCTGCGACGCAGACTCATGGTCCTGCCAACAATCAATATCACCATCAGCGCAACCAGAAACAAGACAACACCCATCGCGGAACCGAGCGCCCAGGTGCCTGTCGCACCAAACTGATGATCGAGAATGTTGCCGTACAGCGCCCCGTTGACACCACCGAGAAATTTTGGCGTGACAGTTGCCGCAAGTGATGGAATGAAGACCAAGACGAAACCGATCATGGTACCGATCCGGTTCAAGGGCCACGTAATCTCGATGAACGCACGCCAGGGTCTCGCCCCACAGACTTTCGCGACTTCCAGCAACTCGAAGTCGAAATTGAGCAAGGACAGGTAGATGGACAGCAAAATGAAAGGAATCCACAGGTAAACCAGACCGATCGCCGTTGCGAGGTGGGAGTACATCAGCACCTCGATCGGCTGGATGCCAAATGTCATCAATCCCATGTTCAGCAAGCCAATGGGCCCAAGAATATGCTGTATGGATGTCACACGCAGAATGATTCCGGTCAGAAACGGCGTTGCCGTCAACAGGATCAGGATCAACCGATAGCGTCCGCCGTATTTTGCGATCAGATAGGCGACAGGATAGGCATAAAGCAGGCATACCGCAGACACAAACAACGCCATCAGGATGGATCGCATCAGAAAGGTCAGATACACACTGCCTGCAGAGAAGATTGTCTTGTAGTTATCGAGATTCCAATCAGGAAAGAGTTCGTATCGCTCGGTACGCCAGAAACTGAAGACCAGAATCGACATCAAGGGCAGAATCAGAAATACCAGCACCAGTGAGGCACCGGGGAGTACCAGTGCGAGAAAACGCACTCTCTTCGAGTATCTCAGTGCCTGCAGTAAATTCACGACGGGTTTGGTGAGATGAAACAATCAGCCCGCTCGACCGGCCAGGATATCTTGACTTCAGACAATCGCTCAATATCAGACTCAACCTTTGCGGAACTGACGATCACTACAACATCCTGGGCGATCTCGACGATGTAGTCAGAATACTGGCCTTTGAAAATGACATCGAGTAATCTACCGGTTAGTACAGACCGGGGTTCATCATCCGACACATCGTCGTGAAAGTCGATTCGCTCGCTTTTCACATACAGTTCCACGCGATCGCCGATGCTGGCCGCAACTGTGGTCTCGACCTGAATGTGCTGTCCATGCCACTCAAAGAAATTCTTGTCTGTAAGGATACCCTCAAACCGATTCGCTGAACCGACAAAGGAAGCCACAAATGGACTTTGGGGCTTGGAATATAGATCCAGCTTCGGTCCGATCTGTTCAATGACGCCATGATTCATCACTGCCATGCGATCGCTCATGGTCAGTGCCTCCTCCTGGTTGTGGGTGATGTAGATGAATGGAATCTCCAGTTCGATCTGATAGCGTCGGACCTCGACTTCCATTTCCTTGCGAAGCTCGCGGTCAAGGTTCGCCAGCGGTTCGTCCAGCAACAGGAGTTTTGGACGCGCAACCAGGCCACGGGCTAGGGCGACCCGTTGTTTCTGTCCACCGGAGAGCTGGTATGGATACCGGTCTCCCAATCCCTCCAGATGCACAAGCTTCATCACCCACTCCAATTGTTCCTGGCGAACTTCAGCGGATGCTTTCTGCATTCTCAGCGGAAAGACAATGTTCTCGGCAACAGTCCGGTGAGGGAACAGCAGGAAATCCTGAAACACCATGCCCAAACCGCGGTTGTACGGCGGTTGGCGTGTGACGTCGATACCACCAATTGCAACCGATCCGCTGTTTGGTGTCTCGAGTCCGGCAATGATGCGAAGCAGTGTTGTCTTGCCAGACCCTGAAGGACCCAGCAGTGAGAAGAATTCCCGTTGCTGGATTTCGAGTGTGACGTCGCGTACCGCTTCTACATCTCCAAAAAATTTGGAGATGTTCTTCAGTTCAAGAACAGCGTCCATTGTTCAATGTGATGTTCAGTCTGAACGCCCCGGAGAAAGCAATGTTCCCCGGGGCGTTGAGAAAGCGTTCAGCCGATGAAATCAAGCGGCCTCAACTTCAGACCAGATTTTTTCCCATTTCTCTGGATCCGATGGCGCATCAAACTGATACAGTCCTTTGATCGCGGATGTTTCATTGAGAAACAGAGTCTCACTGTAACGTTCCGGAATACGATCGCGGACATCGACAGTCGGTGCCCAACCGATCTCGGTCGCCACTGTCGCCATGTTGTCGCGTTCGAGACGAAAATCCACCCACTTGTGCGCGACTTCCAGTTTCTCACTATCGGTTACGCCTGAGGTGATCGCCCAGGTATCAACCCAGCCGAGTCCACCCTCTGTCGGTTTCAGAACGTGCTTCATGTTGAGGTCGGACTTGCCATCCAGCCGGTCGAAGTGAATGCGTCGGTAGATACCAGACCATTCCGGTGAAGCCCACACCACTTGCGCCCGCAACAGACGCTCAAGCGTGTCCTCATCATTCCAACGATTGACCAGCAATCCTTTCTGGTGGATCAACAGCCGCTTGCATTCCTCCAACTCATCGTCAGACAGGACGTATGGGTTGAACGATTTTCCGTCGGGTCGCGGTCCGTTCATCGTTCCCATGTTGTATGCAGCCAATACACCGGCGAGTGCGATATTCTCCTCAAATCTCGCACTGGTTGAGAGATGTCCCGCATACTTCTCGTTGAACAGCAGACCAACGGATTCAGAATCCTCATCCGCCACCTTGTCCACATTGACAGTGAAACCGTAACCGCCCCAGCAGTTTGGTGCGGCGATGGTGCGATCACTGTCCTCTTCCTGCAGGAGATTGAAGTTCGGCGGAACGAAATCCGCGAACACATGCTCCATGTTGCCCAGTTGACCGTAATCGATCGGTTGCACCAGGCCCTGCTTGGCATAGAGTCTCGGCCAGAAGCCGTCCGCCATGACCAGGTCAAAATCCTGGGTGCCGCCGGCTCGAAGCTTGTTCCAGGCTTCCGAGTTCCCATCGAAAAAGCCGGCACTGATCTTGACATCATGCATCCCCTCAAACTCTGCGGTCAGGCTCTTGACATTGTAGTGTTCCCAACCCAGCCAGCGCAGTTCCAAAGTGGCCGCCTGTGCATCGCGGATGAATGGACCGGTGCTTTTCATGGTGAATCCCGCTGCCGCACCGGCGACACCGGCAGCCGACGCTTTCAGGAACTTCCTTCTTGAATATTCCTGACTCCTTGGGGTAGTCTCTTTTGATTTCTTCATACTTTTTACCTCATAAGTGAATTTCCTGCAGATTGTCTGCAGCTATTGAAGTCTTCGAATCTTTCAGTTGTTATGCTTGTCAAATCCGATTCGAAGACTGTCCAAACCATCAACGGCTACCTTCCTGGCAGGCAACCGGATTCGCTGCTGTGCGCGCGCTGAAATCTTTTTCCGCCATACTTCCTGTCCATTGCGAACGATACTGATCTCACCCGCAACAGGGCAATCCGAACGCGTCCTGAATTGAAGATTATGCATATTATCACCCGGTGTTGCAACAACCTGCGGGTAAATGTAACTGAGTGCAGGCGATACCTCAACCCGAACTCGTCTCGATTCGCGCACTTCCGTGCGCAAAGCATCTGCGATTGAGTGCGCTGCAGCCTGCCCTTCCCTTGCTGAGACACCGGAACTCTCGACCGAACGCAAAACATTTCCAGCAGCATAATACGCCGGGTCGGAACAGCGCCAGTATTGGTCGATGACAGGGCCCCGGGTTCGGGTATCGAATTCGAGATGACTGTTCATCACGAGAGAGGCCTCGGGGACGAACTGCCCGGTAAAGATAACAGAATCACAATTCAAGACCACGTGCTTTCCCTTGTAAGTGATTTCAACGCCTTCAACCGACTCCTTGCCCAGAATACGGTCCAGTCGGGCCTGCTTGTAGACCGGTACGCGTTGCATCAACGTTGTAAATCGGTCCGCCCATGGTGAAGCGGATACACTCTGATTTTCCTCTACCAGCGCCACTGGGTCAATACCGGAACGTTTCAGTGTCAATACCGCCGAAAACGAAACCCACTCGCTGCCGATAATCACAGGGCGCGAGCAAGGATTGTGTCCCGCCAAGTGAATAAACTGCTGAATTGCGCCGGTGGTATAGCATCCCCAGGGCCGGTCGCTTGAGACCAAGCGCGCTGCGCCTGAATTTTCCCGGATACCGGTAGTGATCAATACCGCCTTCCCCTGCAGTGACTCCAAGCCCTGTTCGCTAGCCACCTCAATCACGCCACCTGGCTGCAATCTTGTTACCGTCGAAGACTGGCGAAGCTCCACATGTCTGCATCCTCTCAGCAGACGTCTTACATACGCGGGTCCGGTATACGGCCAACCGAATTGACTGAATCCAAACCCAGGATGAGTCGTATGACGAGGTATCCCGCCAAACTCTTGCTCTCGTTCCAGGACCAGCAGATTGGATACTCCAAGCCTTTGCAGACGGCGGGCGGCGGACATCCCAGCCGGTCCTGCTCCAATGATGATGGCGTCATAGTGTTTCATGCTGCCCCCGACTTGGAATGTTTTCAGGCCAGTTGATTCTATCCGCTGTCAATTGAAAGACCCTCGAACTGCAGTAGAATCCCTGACAACGTCCCATCAAAACCCGGGTTCTTCGTTTCAACCCATGAATGTCGGTTGCCGGAAGCGAACCTGTAACAGCGTTTTCGATTTCCAGCCTGGTCACCCGTTCGCAGTGACAGACAATCTCGCCGAATCCGCCGGTCTGATAAGGACGTGTTTGGTGCTCAGCCAGATTCGGAACGGAAATCGAGACTGATGATGCGGCTCCAGGCAGGGATTCAAATTTCGAACTGTAGATTTCGGCGACGTAATTCGCGATTCCCAGAGCCGCCGTCAACCCAGTAGACCGAATGCCGGCGACTGCAATCCAGTGGTTTTCAGGAAAACCCCTGATCTGATAGTCCTTGGATTCAGTTGCCGTACGAATACCCGCATAAGTCGCAGTCACCGGTATGTGACGAAGTTCTGGAACAGTGTCACTGGCGGTTGCAAGGAGTTTCTCCAAGACTGCCTTGCTAACCGATGAATCGGTCCGACTTTCCTGATTCTCACTTGTTGGGCCGCAAATCACGTTGCCAAATATTGTTGGTGCAATGAGTACGCCTTTTGAGTCTTTTGTTGGAACGGGTAGAACGATGGTGTTTACGATTTCAGACGCTGCCTTGTCGAAAACAACGAACTGGCCCTTACGCGGTTTGATTGTGAATTCAGATTCACCGCGGATGGTTTCCAATATGTCTGCATTGATACCGGCTGCATTGATCACGACTTTGGCAAAGACATCACCTTTGGATGTCTTCAGCCGCCAGACGTGGCCATCAAATTCCCCATCCTCAACCTCACAACCACGGACAATCTCAGCGCCGTTTGCAATGGCATGTTGCGCGTAGGCTAACGCGGTTGACCACGGATCAATGACGTCCTCACCCTCGATCAGCATCCCACCGAGCAGGTCTGGTGTCAGCCACGGGAAACTGGCCCGAACTTCCGACTCACTGTTGAGGCTGACGGCGAAGTTCGGATTTTGCGATACAGAGTTATGCAAATGTTCAATCTGCTCCATCTGACCGACACCGCGTCCAATCATCAAAGCGGAGGTTTTCAATATCGGGAGATTGAGCTGTGCTACGACTTGGAGATATTCGGTTCGACCACGCTGGATGCATGCATATTCCAATGATTCTGGGTCTGCGTCAAACCCTGAGTGAAATAACGCACTGTTCGCCTTGCTGGCGCCCGACAGTATGTCCTGTCCTCGCTCCAACAAAACACCCTTCAAGCCATTCAATGCAAACTGACGAAGAATGGCACAGCCAACAACTCCGCCACCGATCACGGCAATTGGCCAAATGTGTTTCTCTTGAGAATTCATCGCTGGTGCATCTGATTTTCTACACACACTGGCTCATTAAACACAAGACGTTTCCATACCAAAGAAGCGTGGTTTGGGGTTAGTGTATGTCGGATTACATATTACAAAATTTTGTTGTATGCGCCCTTTAAATTGGCAGGAACAAAATTTTCAACAAGTTAGAATTGACGATGGCTGGAGAACTTTGTCGATGGCAGTGCTGGCAATAACAGAAATTGAACGAATATATGTGTTTGCAATGCATAATATCGAATTATGGACACAAGATATATTCAGCGGTCTTTGGAACTGGTTGTCAAAGTGGCAGTTACTGAGTTTCCTGCGATTGTGCTGACAGGTCCGCGTCAGGCAGGCAAAACGACGCTTCTGAAACATCTGTTCGGGCAAGAATTCCGCTATGTGTGTTTAGACCTCCCGGATGTTCGAGCATTCGCTACACAAGACCCCAGAAGCTTCATGGCGCAATACCCACCACCGGTGATTTTTGATGAAATTCAGTATGCTCCCGACCTACTTCATTACGTCAAGGTAAGAATCGACGAAAACCGTTCCCAGAGCGGTCAGTATATTTTGGCGGCGTCACAAAATCTGTTGCTCAATGAGAAAATAACTGAGACACTGGCAGGCCGCGCAGCGATACTTCGGTTGCTGCCGATGTCCAGACGGGAACTGGAGGGACGACCGCTCGAGCCATTTTTCTGGGAAAGCGATCGCGAGATGTCACCACAATCAACTTATACGTTTGAAGCGCTGTGGGCGGGTTTCCTTCGTGGTGGGTATCCAGAAGCAGCGATTCGGCCTGACCTGGATGTATCTCTTTGGCACGCGAACCATATTCAAGCTTTTCTTGAGCGAGACTTGCGGATGCTGCGACAAGTCGGAGATCTCGTTCAGTTTCAGAATTTTCTCTAAACCCTCGCCGTCAGGAGCGCCAACTTATTGAATCTGGCTGAAATCGCTCGTGAACTGGGAGTCGCTCTGAACACAGTCAAAGCTTGGATTTTCGTTCTTCAGGCCAATTACCAAATAGTGATAATGCGCTCGTATTTCGTCAGTAAAGGCAAACGCCTGGTAAAAACTCCAAAGGTGTATTTCACTGATGTAGGAACACTATGTTACCTGGCGGGACTGAAAGATTCCGTACACGCAGCATCCGGTCCATTGGGAAACGCCATTTTTGAAACAGCGGTGCTGTCTGAAATTACCAGGACCCTGACACATCGGGGAGTCCAGCCACGAATTCATTTTTGGCGAACCATGGCTGGTACGGAAGTGGATTTCATAGTCGAAAGCGAAGGCAAACTCATTCCAATTGATGTGAATCTGTCCGCAACACCGCGCCAATCCATAGCCAAGTCAATCAGGTTGGTACGAACTGATCTGGGTGACTCAGCGATACCGGGAATATTGGTGTATCCTGGTGATACCCAATTACAGCTTGGTTCAGGGGTAACAGCAATACCCTACGCCAGTCTGTGAGATTCAGATTCAAATCCTTGGAGAGTGTCCCCAGGTAACCCAATGCGCCCGGTATCTCAAGAGTTTCGGAACTCAAGAGCACTTGCCATGGGATACTGTGCCGAAACAAAAAACCTCGCCTTACATCAGACGCTTATGCTGTCCCTTCGCATCTGATTCAAAGTCTGTCTCATACTCGTTGCAAGCAACATGATTGCCTGGACAAAACCATCAATTGGTGATGTCGATCTGTCGTTCTGGACACAATTGTCACTGACATTCGGAACATGGACAAATAAACAGAGACGCTCGGGCATTGAATTCGCCAGATAATGGCGCCCTAGAAAATAGTAGTGATTGCAAAGAAAACCCCCTGCATCATCAGACACTTCGGTTGATTCGCCAACTGTATTCAAAGCGCTGGAGTACTCTGAAAGAGGCAGATTTGATACATACTCCCTTGGTGCTCCGTGTTCGATGATGAGTTGATTCCTTCTCACCACATTGTCGTTATCAGGGGTGTCGGAATGATCAAGATTTCGAGCAACTCGCTCCAGTCGCAATGTCTGGGTGGATCGGGAGACTCCGACCATGATCAGAATATCCGGGTTGGTTTCTCGAATCACACTCCTTAATTGTTTTTCCGCCTGCTCATAAATTACTGGAAATATCCGAGTGTTGAGTCGATACAAATCCTTTCTGACAGGTAGTCTCGAAATGGATTCGACCGTCAATCGCGACGGGTTCGTTTCTACTCCATAAAACGAGTCAAATCCGGTAACAGTGAGATGAACAGGGGTTGAATCCATTGAAGTATTACCCATTTGCACCAAAGTCATTCACTAATTTTTTCGAAATTCACTAAATCGAAGGATATTACCAATGCCACAAAGTTGTGTTGCCTTAATGTCTCGTTGTCGAATGATCGAAAACAATTCAATCAATCGTGTGATCACTAGCGCTGGACAAGTGTCACGGAAAAAAAAGAACTGTGTTTCAGTTTGCAACGCGGAGCCATGAATTTCTGATCACGGAAAATTCATCTGGATCATTACAAATTTCTCTCCATTTTTCAATCACCTTTGGTTCGTCAATCCCAGACTCTTTGTAGTAGTTATGCAATGCAAACGCAAGGGATGCAGCAGCCGAACGAGTTTCAATTACCCTGTCTGGATCATTTCCATGAACACCGACAGAAGTCTCTTCGGCGATCCGTTCCAAACCATTGAGCAAACAAACACCCACTCCTTCCCCAACCATGATAGACTGGGGTCGCTGGTTGATCATCCCCGCTACGACTCGAAGCCTGTAATCGAGTGCCGGACGTTGCCGCAATTGAATACCCTGAATTAGCGCGGTGATTACAGTAGCAAGCTCGCAGTCTACGTCCATATCTGAGCACTTGTAAATCAAAACTCTAGATGCCGAAATTGCATCAACAACAACGTTAAAATTGCTATCCATCATTGCGATATTCACTCGATCAATCACTATATCTGTATTCTCAACCTTCATGTCCAAAATCGCTACTTCGAGAACTAAAGTGGGAATGTCGTGTTCTACCAATTTCGCGAGAAACTCTCGTAACTGATTGATATTGAGTTTGTCTCCAGATTCTATGGGAATATTTGAAAATACCGATGCAAGTGCTCGAACAGCCTTATCGACCGTACTTTTCGTGTTGTCCGCTAACGAACCGAAAGGAGTCGGTATATGTTCGTTTAGCTTATGCTGATTCTTGTGCCACCAAATTAATATTTCATCGACAAAATCTAAAGCTTCGGCTTTAGACCAATTGACTACCTCGGTAGACTGGTATAGTTCGTCTAGAACATCGTCCCAGTTGCTTCCACCTATTTCTTCTTTGATCATCTTCCGCAAGTGACGCTTTACACGCATTTCTGGATGGACTTCCGAGGGATGTGGCAGCGCCAAGAAATCGAGACTGTTATACCCAGATACGACAGGCACGCTAGAACTATCAACGCCAGCCCACAGTTCTTCACCAAGTAGTATGCACTGCTTTTCGTCTAGCTTGTTTTTCTTCTGTAGCCACACGAGCGAAATTAATGCCCAATTACGACTCTGCGCGTTGATGGATAGTTGATTGAATAAACTTTCAATCTGCTCCCGCGTGGTGAGTATTTCGTCTCCTCGCGCTGATTCGGGTAGGGTAACGTATAGTATTGGATTTATGAAGTTCGTCTCATTTAGTAAACCAGATTTATCCGGTACTGGAAAGTCAATAAACACAGGTACAGCCCGAATACGTTCTTCGATTGACATACTATCAACTAGACGAAATGCGAAAATTCTGACGTTTGCAAACCTCTGCCTTTGATTCGATTTGTAGATTTCACGGAGAAAATCGATTAAGCGCTCCCGGTAAACAGTGGAACACCTGTAGCAGAGGCGCGAAAATATTTCAGGGAAAGTCTTCGCACCTGAAGAATTGTTTTCATTAACCTCGGAGATAGCATATTGGAAGGCTGACAGGTATTTTTCGCAACATCTATCCACTGCGTTCCTATTAAGATCTTGGAGAAACTCACGGTCAAACACCCTATCAACCATTTTCTTGTCACCGAGACGCACAATGCTCACCAAAGCCCAATGTAGCCAGTCGTTACGCAAGTGAGGCAATGATGATTCGACCGGCTCTTTAACAAACACTATATCCGCGATACGATAAGGCATACCGAAATCTTCACACATCCGTAGCATACCGTATGCCGCTAACACCACATCGTCGAGTCCAAAATTAAATGTCTTGATTACAATTCCCAAATCAAAACTGTGGGTCACATTTTGATGGTTTCGACCTACAAATGTGTTGCGAAGGTATGCAGACAACGACTCCATTTCACGACGTGGGTCGCATTTGAACTTCATCAACTCGTTCCATCGCTCCGACGGTTCCTTTAGGATGTCGCTACCTTCCTTCTTACTTATTGGTTCTACATCACTATTCTTCAATGCCGCATCCAATGCCCAAAGCATCACCATTACTACCGACTCCTGCGATGCGAGTGTGTAATCCTTGGTAATCGGACTGAGGCTCAACTGCTGACGAATAGCTGACAAACTCGACTCCAGAATCGAGTATGCGGCTGCAGTTTCTCCTACTTCCGCCAATAATGCGGCACGTTTGGCTTCCAGATACCACAAATTATCTTCATTTTGCCATTCAAGTAGCAACTGTCTCGCTTCAGCCAGGTCGAAACGAAAAACTGCCTGAAGCACCTTTTCTAATTGAAACTTTACTTTTTGTTCCGGTTGTAGCCTCGCGAGGTCATCCTCAATTTCATGAGCAACTTCTGTCCAATTATCATCCAATCCCAGTTCTCGGTAGTGGCGCAGAAGCCATAGGCGGAGGTCACCAACAGCCTCAAGTACGGAACTTTGCGTCCAACCGTTATTCATTGGGATATTCAGTGTCATGTTGTTGTATTTTTTTACAATTTCTTCAAGAAATGCGGGCAACTCTCCTATCATCGGAAGCAGGCATCGGTCCAAACGCCATGCCAGTTCGAATGCCAGCTCAAGATCCAAAGGTGTTTGCAACTCAGTCCGATCAGATTGTGAAATCTGCGAAAAATGAACTAGCCATCGCTCGGTGTTCCGCCGCAAAATACGCCTTCGATCTTCTGGTACTACAACCCAACCGGGGTACTCTTTTCGTTGACTTCGCCATTCAGTTGCAATCTTGGAATACTTCTCAGGCGCAGGATCATTTGCCCATAATTTCACATTGTCTGAAACTACTGGCCAGTCTCGGGCGCGAGGCTTTTGGCTATCTAGGTATTCGAGAAATTTACCCAACGCAGTTCCAGGATCTGTGTCAAATCCTGTTAAATCAACCGTTACGATGCCGCGCGCATCAAGTATTTTTCTATCTGCCACAGATAGTGAATTGAAGACTCCAACCAAATAAATATTTGGTGAAGTCTCCCTTCCTACGTGATCGCGTATCCAGCCGATCCACTGTAAGAAATTTGGATCGTCACCAGAAAAACCGATTAGGCATAATGTGTTTTCGAGCAACGACTGTCGTACAGTATTTACAAATGGTGCGTGATCGTTGGGATATTTGCGGTAATCTTCTTCGGTAATTGTGAAGGGAGGTAAAGGAAAACTCCCGTGCAACTTGACAATCCTTGGATTATTCGCATAAAGCAGATGCTCTTCTGATACGACGACTTCATAATGTTTAAGCGTAACCGATGCGCGGGCTCGCTCAAGGAGTGTATCGTAGTTCGTAGTGAAAACATCCTTCCAAGGTAAACTCAGCAGTTGGCTATGTAACGGTGAAGGCTCATAGCTCAGATCCGGGATAGTGCTACGAAGTAGGTCGTTCAGCGCGGGGCGCCCGAATACTGATTCGACTTGTTCAGCAAGCTTCAGTAGACTCAGGTATTTCGCATCATCCCCGGATGGACTTTTTCCGTGCAATTTTTCGTAAAACTTATCCCCTAACCCCTTCCAGCTCGGAAAGGATTCAGTTCTTGGGTTCGCAGATATTGCATTCCGGCTGAAACCAGCCCCTATCATCACCGCAGCATTTTCTGACCATAGTCGAAGTGCAATTTCATCGAGATATGGTTTTATTTGTTCAGTTTGTTCAGGTGCGTTACTATGCATGGCTTACCTATCTGCTGGAAGTGTTTACGCCAACACAGCAAACGAATGTGGCTTTGATTTGTTCCGTCTTGCCCAGTGTGAAAGTCACATTAGCATTCGTTCTACTCAAAAGATCGGTGCCGTCGTCCATAGTCAATATAGATTCTTCGTACAAATAAAGGTGGTTTCGTCTCTTACTAATCATCTTTTCGACAATCTAAAATTGCTCCAATTCTCAGAGATAGAGACATACGATTGACAGTAAACCTTGAGTCTTCTCTCGCAACTAGTTTGGCTAGGTAACGACCGCTCAAGCATCATTTTTGAAGCAAGTGAACTAGCACAAAGAAAACGCACCTTCTAAAACTAGTGCGGAAGGTGGTTCGACTACGTAGGGTCTGGTGGAGGTGGCGGGGATCGAACCCGCGTCCGTGAGCCCTCTGCTCGCTGGCGACTACATGCTTAGTCTATCCCTGATTCAAGCCACATTCAGTCCGGACAGACACTACGGAATGTGGTGGTCCCGTCTACCGAAGTAGTATTCTCGTTTGCAGGTTTACGAGACAATCCCTGCAGACCAGTCCAAAATTTCTGACCCTGATTCACACCTTTCAGACGCAGTGATCACAGGGCTTGGCGGTCAAGCCGCCAAGGCAAAGTTGTCGTCGTTGGCAACTAATAGTTTGCAGACAGTTTAACGAGGCACCTGCACCTCGACATGCTCCAGCGGTTTTGCGACCCGCGTCGAAACCGAATCACCCCCATGGACTTTCATCAATATAAATATAAGCATTATTCGCAAAATTGCAACTTTTCATCAATCAAACCATGCGTTTCAGCATGAATAGGTTCGATTCAGTTGCAGTCTTGCAACCGGTGAAACATGAGTTCCTATCGCCGGAAAGAGTCCATCGACGCGGGCTGATCAGTCACAACTTCTCATGATCTTCCCCGTCCGTCACGATCAGCAAAGGCTCTACCAATTCGACCGCACTAACCGACAAAACTCCGGATTGACTCCAACATCCTGCGGCGATCCTGCCTCGCACCAAGCGCACCCTCCATGTCAACTTCCACGAATTGGGTTTCAGCATACGGTTGGAGTTGACCGATCAAATCCATATCCGCCGATATAACGGTTCCGAGCATGAAGTAACCACCACCGGATACGGCATCCCGATGTAGAACGATCGGCTCGACGCCGCCCGGCACCTGAATTGATCCATAGGGATAACAGGCATCCGTGATATTGGACGGGTCCGAGCCGGCACCAAAGGGCGGTTCACGATCGATGAATTCGAGTGGACTGCCACCCTGAAACCGATAGCCCATCCGGTCGGCTTCCAAAGCCACTTTCCATACCTCGGAAAAGAACACCCGCGCAGACTCATCGGTGATTCTGTGCCGATACAATCCTGTCAGTACTCTCAGCTCGACAGAAGAGGAAGGAATCCGCCTGAGTTTCGTTGGCACCTGCAATCCGGTCTTCACTGAAGCCTTCTCCAACCCAACCGGCAGTTCATCACCTGATTGGATCGCACGTCCACCAACACCGCCAAGCGCACCGATCGCGTAGGTTGATCGACTTCCAAGAGCCATATCGGTCGAGATTCCACCCGATACTGCGACGTAAGCACGCGCTCCTGACCGAAGATAATCGAAAGACAGCGTCTGACCTGACTTGACCGAAAATGAAGTCCAGGTTTCCATGGGTTCATCATCCAGTTTGGCTGGCAGCTCAGCACCAGTCACGGCGACAACCGCATCACGCTGAAACTCGATCGTCGGCCCGGTAAACACCGCTTCAAGCGCAGCGGCACCCTCATCATTGCCAACGAGCAGGTTTGCGGCCCGCAAACTCAAACGATCCATCGCACCGCCAATCGGAATACCCAGATGGTAATACCCTGGGCGCCCCAGGTCCTGAATTGTTGTGGCAAATCCAGCATCAAGTATCTTAATTGTCATTTGAACTTCCCCATAAGCATCGCATTGGTTGAATCAATGCTGCGGTTAAAGTCATTCAGCGAAAACACAACGTCGTGAATCTGTGGAAAGAACGCATCGTGCTCCACCTGAATCAGCGTTTCATCATACTCCTCTCGGTCAATCGGCTTCCATTTGACAATATCGCCGGGACGGAAGAACACCATGAATTCCTTGAGATAACCGACTCGTTGCTCGGGATCATAGATGGGCATCGGAGTAATCCCAAACATCTGGTAACCTCCCGCGCCCCGGACAGAGTAAATGCAGGAGAAACAGCCTCCATAGCCGACGGTGAGTTTTGGTGTGTCAGTGCGCGGTCGCAGGTATTTCGGTACTTGAATCTGCCGCGATCGATCCACCATCTGGTAAAGAAAAGGCAATCCGGCCACAAAGCCGACCATCGAAACAAACCACGGCGCACCGGAGTGTGCCTGGATGAAACTGTCGACCGAGTCAAAGCCGTTGATCTGCGCAGCATACTCAATGTCACTGACGTCCGGATTCTGATGTCGTTCGCGAAACCTCATCAGTGTCTCATGAGTCCATGGATCCCGATAGTAAACCGGAATCTCGATGATGCGGGTTTTCAGAACCGGTTCTGATTTTTCGGCGCTTTGCTCGAGATTCTTCACCTCTGCCAACAGATCCTGTGGTTTGATTCGGTCAGGGTCGAATTTGATCTGATAAGAAGCGTTGGCCGGACAGATTTCCGTTACGCCATCAATCTGGGAATCCCGCACTGCATTCGTCATTGACAAACTCATGAAGAATGCCTCAAGCGACATCTCCTCATCGACTTCGACAAACAGGTGCTCGTCTCCGCCAAATGTATATCTTGAAACCATTGTTCAATCACCTACCTTCAGTTGTTGTTGATTCAGGCTTGTGTCTTCAGACCACCGGCATTCTCCATAAGCCATGGTTCAAGCCATTGAGTGTGTACTTCATTGGACTTCACATTGCGATCATTGGCCAGCGCCAGAAACAGGGGAATCGTGGTATTCAACCCCTCAATTCGAAGTTCCGAAACCGCTCTTTTCAACCGTGCCAATGCATGCTCGCGCGAGTCAGCCCAAACAGTCAGCTTGCCCAGCAGCGAGTCATAGAAAGGCAGTACCTCATACCCCTGATAAAGCATGTGATCCAGCCTTACGCCCGGACCATCAGGCAGTCGCAAGCCGGTGATTGCTCCAGGAGACGGCATGAAGTTATTGCCGGGATCCTCCGCATTGATTCGAACCTCGATCGAATGTCCATTGATGACAAGATCAGACTGGCGAACGGACAATGGAATGCCTCCTGCAATCCTGATCATCTCTGCAACCAGATCTATGCCGACAATCCACTCGGTCACGGGATGCTCAACCTGAATCCGGGTATTCATCTCAATGAAGAAATATTCCTCAGTGTCATCGTTGTAGATGAATTCAACAGTTCCAGCGCCGCGATAATTGACATGTCTTGCCAAATCAACCGCAGACCTGCACAGTTGCTCCCGTACGTCCGCGGACAACGCCTGTGACGGTGCCTCTTCCCAGATTTTCTGGCGCCTGCGCTGCAGTGAACATTCACGCTCAAAGCAGTGGATGTAGTTGTTGCCATCACCCAGAATCTGGACCTCGATATGTCGGGCGCAGTCGACAACCTTTTCGATATAGACTTCCCTGTTGCCAAACGCCGCTTGCGCTTCTGATGTCGCCTGGGAAATGAGATGGTCGAACTCGTCATTCTGTCGAACAATGCGAATGCCGCGTCCGCCGCCACCTCCGCTTGCCTTGATCATCACCGGAAGACCGATTTCACCGGCAATTTTCCTGGCGTCTTCCAAATCACCGACCGCTCCATCACTACCAGGCACCACCGGCACACCCAATCGCTTCGCCTCTGCACGCGCAACAGACTTTTCACCCATGAGTCGTATCGTATCGCCACTTGGCCCGACGAAAATCTTGCCCGCTGATTCCACAGCATCTGCGAAATCGGCGTTTCCGCAAGAAACCCGTAACCGGGATGCACCGCGTCGGTATCTGTATCGATTGCAACCTGAATGATCGCATTAATATCCAGATAAGATTTGACCCCCATCGCAGATTGCAATTCAACGACTTCATCCGCGAGCTGAGCGGCCAGCGAACTGGAATCAACGACCGAATGCACCAGGACCGTCTCAATACCCAGTTCCCGTGCCGCGCGAATGATTCTGACCGCAATCTCTCCGCGGTTGGCAATCAACAGCTTGTTGATTTTCAAGGCAGCCTCCGATTCAATCGGTATCACACGTGGCGATGACCTGCCCGGGCATGACGGGTTGCTCGTCTTCAATGAGAAAACTCGTCAAAACGCCGTCAACCTCGGACTTGATCTCATGAAACGATTTCATGACCTCAACCAAACCGATCACATCGCCCCGTTCAACACGGTCTCCCGACGATTTGTACGCTGGCTGATCAGGTGCAGGCTTCCGATAGAATGTACCGGGTAAGGGGGAACGAATTTCTGAACTTGACATGGACTCAACCTTTTCCTGAAATTAACACATCCGAAATAGACGCCTAGTGCGCAAAGTTTTCCGCAAGCGCCGTTTGCACTGCGTGCACCACCTCAACCGCATTGGGCGTGTCAGAGTGCACACACACCGTATCTGCGCGAACGGCAACATCAACTCCATTGACAGCCCGCACCACACCGTCTGCAACCGCGCGCACAGAGCGGTCTGCCGCTTCCCGGGGATCGACTTCATGGTGTTCCCGGGTAATGAGCAACTGACCATCAGCATCGTAATCAAGGTCAGCAAAGAATTCCGCCTTGAACTCCAATCCCCGCGAGATGTAAATCTCCTCGTGCAGCGTGTTGGCCAGACCAAAAATCGGAACACGATACTTCTCGCCGGCATCAGCGATCGCATGGGCAACGTGCTCCTGGCGGGCAGCCATGCCATACATCGCACCGTGAGGCTTCAGGTGGCTCAACGGGACGTCTGCAACATCCAAGAATCCCTTGAGCGCACCGATCTGGTAGATGATGATATTGACCAGCTCTTCCCGATTGATCTTCATTTCCCGTCGGCCGAATCCAGGCAGGTCCGGCAACGAAAAATGGGCACCGATCCTGACGCCGTGGCGCTTGGCAAGATCGACGGTCTTTTTCATGTGATTGGGATCCGAACCATGAAATCCACACGCGACGTTGGCTTCTGTAATGTAGGGCATGATCTCCTCATCATTACCCATCTTGTACAGTCCGTAACTTTCCCCCATATCACAGTTAATATTGACAGCCATTGTTTAATCTCCCTTTCATTGTTTGAGTGAGGAAACATAATGTAATCGAACCTGATCCGCGACGACTGCCAGAATGAGCAAGGCACCCAGTACAACAATCTGAAGATAGGATTCAATGCGCGCCAGATTCATTCCGTTCTGGACGATGCCGATGAACAGGGCGCCGAGCACCACACTTTCAATTCGTCCGATTCCCCCGCGCAGACTCACGCCTGCAATCACACAGGCTGCGATGGATTCAAGCGGCAGGGATGCCCCGATATTCGCCTCTCCCGTATCCAGTCTGGCTGTCAGCAGCATTCCAGCCACGGCCGCCAGGCCAGCGCTGATGACGTAGGTCAGAAACAAGGTGAACCTTGTTCTCACACCCGACAGTCGGGCTGCCTTGATGTTGCCCCCAACTGCATAGAAATAACGGCCGAATCGGGTCCAGTTGAGATAGAAATACAACACAACTGCTGTGAGCAATGCGATGAACACCGGTATGGGAACCCCAAGCAGCACACCAAAGCCAAAGGTGTCGCCGAATTCCTGCGGCATGCCGTAGACCGGCATGCCGCCAGTCATGTACAACGCGATTCCAAACCCAACCGATGCCATGCCAAGGGACATCATGAAGGGCGAGACGTTGAACACCGACACCCCGATGCCATTGACCACACCGATCGTGGTTCCCGCAGCGATCCCGACCATGCAACCAATCAAGATTGCAATCCAAGCTGATTCAGGCATCACGGCATAAAGACCCGCCATGACCGTGGCGCCCACGACCGAAGTCAGGGCAACCGTGGTGCCGACAGACAGGTCGAAGCCACCGGTCAGCAGCGCAAACATCTGACCGAGCGAGACAATCATCAGGTAGACAGACTGGCGAAGCACGTTCATCAGGTTCTGTCCGGAGAAAAACTTTTCCGACATCAGGGAGAACACGATCACTGCAATTGCCAGCAGGAACGGAAGTATGCCCAGTCGGACGAACGCCAGCTTCACCGCTCGGGTCAAGTCGAACTGTGCGGTTGAACCCACTTTCTTATCGCTGCCTGTCATGCTGCAGCCCGCTCAAAGAAATACTGAAGGACGTTTTCCTCAGTGATGTCATCGCCTTCCAGCTCGCCTTGAATATGATTCTTGTAGAACACGAGAACCCGGGTAGTCAGATTCAGAATTTCCGGAAGGTCAGAAGATACAATCAGGATTGCCGCGCCGTTTCTCGCCAATTCAACGATGAACTCATAGATGGAAATCCGGGTGCCCACGTCAACACCGACGGTTGGCTCATCGAAAACAAACAAGTCGAATTCACATGTCAGGGCACGGGCCAGCATGATTTTCTGCTGGTTACCACCGGAAAAATGCTCAACAGGAATCTCGGCGTTCTTGACTGATATTTTCAATTGTTCTGAAATCTGTCTGACGTCGCCAGACTCTGATCGTTTGTTGAGAATCCATCCATTGTTCGACTCAGACCGCCGGTTCAATCGAACGAGCCCGATGTTCTCGCGCATCGAGCACATCATCATCAGACCCTCACTTTTCCGGTCCGAAGGCAGGTACAGCATCCCCTGGTCAATGATCCGCTTGGTTGGTGTACCTGTAATGTCAACGCCGTTCAACAGCACCTCACCGGATGCAATGGGGCGCATCCCAAAGCAGGCCTGGGCAAAGTTCGACTTGCCCGACCCGACCAATCCGGCAAGTCCGACAATTTCACCGCCGTGCACCGTCACGGATGCGTCGTTTACAGATTGATCGGTGGTAGACAGATGATTCACCTCCAGAATCGCCCGGCCCGGCTCAAGCTGGATCTGTGGGAATATCTCATCCACAATGCGTCCTGCCATCAGCCGGATCAATTCAGTTTCTGAAATCTCTTTCGCGTTTTCGGTCGCAATGTAGTGACCATCCCGAAGTACAGTCACCCTGTCACCGATTTCCCTGATTTCAGACATTCGATGTGTGATGTATATGATGCCGACACCCTGTGCCTTCAGCTCCCTGATCAGTCTGAACAGCTGGTTGGTTTCCTCCTGTGTCAGTGAAGCCGTCGGCTCATCAAGGATCAGGATCAGCAACTCGGTTCTGAACGCCTTGGCAATCTCAACCATCTGTTGTTCCGCCCGCGTCAGTGTCTCAACCCGGGTGCCCAGAGGCAGATCGAAGTCCAACTCCTCAAGAATCGACTTTGACCGTCTTTGCATGTGCAGTTTGTTTAAAACTCCGAATTGTGAGACTTCCGCACCCAGAAACAGGTTTTCCTCAACCGACAACTGTGGAATCAGCGAAAACTCCTGAAACACCGCACTGATGCCGAGTTTGCGGGCATCCAGCACTGAGTTCAGTGTCACGGGCTGTCCGGAAATCCGGATTTCCCCACTGGTCGGCGTCTCAGCTCCGGCAATCAGCGAAATCAGGGTTGACTTCCCTGCCCCGTTTTCGCCAAACAACACGTGCACTTCACCGGCATTCAGGCTGAAGTTCACACTACTCAGCGCACGAATGCCGATGAAGTCCTTGGTGATGTTGACAGTTTCAAGCAATGGCTGCATTCAATCCCTACCTGAGTTCATCGTGCAGTGTCATCGAACGCAGCCCGTTTCCAGCATTTCAATTGTCAATCAGTGTTGAAGATTTTTATTCAACCCGGAAGACCGGCTTGTATCCGCTTGGAGCCAGAGTTGACGCCGTGTCAAAATCAGCCTGGTTGTCCTGGGTCACCACGAACAACGCCGGACCGACATGCTTTTCGTACTCAGCGCCCTCAAGAATGCGAACCGCCTGATCAATTGCGATTCGACCCTGGATCACAGGTGAATCTGTCGGTGCCGCCAGAATCTGCTTGCGACGTATGCCCTGATCGACTCCCGGTGTGTAATAGAAAGACAAGATATCGATCTGGTCCGTGAGCCCGCGTGAACGCAGGATTGGAATGGCTGCCTCGGCAGTGACTGCGGTGCCCGCAATGTAGGCCAGGTCTGGATGGGTTTCCAGCGTATCCTCAACCAATTTTGCCTGGACTTCCTTGCCGGTGTCGCCGTACTTGGTTTCCACCAGATCGATGGCACTGCCTTCTATGGCGGCAACAAATCCAGTGTTGGCGGCCTCAACCCAACCGGCACTCGCCGGTCCGGGAAACCAGGCCACTTTCACACTCTCGGAACCCGCAGGATGGGTCTCGGCAAGATACTCCCCTGTTTTGCTCCCCATCTCTCCAAAAGACACCAGGGACTTGGCAGACAGCTCAGGCGATGACATGCCATTGATCACATCAATGACCGGAATCCCCTTGCTTCGAATCTCACCAACCAGGTTATTGAGTCCATCAAACGAAATCGCCCCGATGACCACCGCGTCGGCACCCGCTGCAACACAGTCCTCGATCTGGGAAATCTGTCGGTTCAACTCAGTGTAACCACCCGCTTCCACGAGCTGCATGTTGACGCCAAGGCGCGCTGCCTCTTCGGCAACGCCGTAGTCCACCCCCAGCCAATACGCATCTTTCATATGTGGAAAAGAAACGCAGATCTCCCACTTCTTTGAAGCCTTTTCCAAGGGCACGTAATTAACGGTTGAACGCGGACTTGCCATGTCAAATGGAGGATCCCATACCTCAACCGAATATGGGAACCAATCCGCAGAAGCTGGCGATTGCCAACTGAGCATGGCGACGCCAACGCTCGCCACAAACGTAAACAACTTTTTCATACTGACTTTCTCCTTTCAACTGGTACTGATGCAACTGGTTGCGCACTCACCACCCGAATCCAGCAAACCCTTGCTTCTCAATTTGAAGCAGCAGCCAGATTTCCTGTTGCCGGTTTTGCGCTTCCAATCTGCGTCAGATGTTTCAATAAAGTATTTGAAAAAATCATATAGGATTGGAGAATTATTGTAAAATACTGTTTTTATATAAGTTATATCTGTTTTTATGATATTTTGGTTTGAGCAGATTTTCGGCGGATAAAAGTTCACAGTTTGTCGTACATCACAGAATATATTTTTATTAACAAATATTTATATCGATATTGTTCTCTCACAATCCTGCCGGTCTCAATTTGAGACTGCATTCTGTTCAAACAATCAATATTCATTCAATTGTTATTCGTTTATCTGATTAATTGATGACACCTTCACTGAAGCAAATTCGTTACTTCATTGCCGCTGCCGAAGCTGGCCAGGTGTCCAAGGCCGCAATGGAGATCAATGTCTCACAGTCAGCCATTACCGCGGCAATCAAATCCTTGGAAGAGATTATCGGTACGCTGCTGTTCGAACGGCATTCGTCCGGCGTCTCACTCACCTATGAGGGAAACCTGTTTCTCGACCATGCCCGACACATCGTCGCTGCAGTGGATGAGGCTGTTCGCCTGCCTCATCGGGTTAGGGAAAACGTCAAGGGCACCGTCAATCTTGTCGTCAGCTACACCGTTGCAGGATATTTCCTGCCCCCTCATCTGGCACGATTCTCGCGCGGGTTTCCCAATGTGAAAATCATTCTCACAGAAGCCGACAGGATCGACATCGAGGAAGGATTGATTTCAGACAAGTTCGATCTGGCAGTGATGCTGACAACGAACATCGTCAACCATGAGGGGATCTCCTATGAAACACTGCTGCAGTCACAACGTCGGTTGTGGGTCGATGCTCATCACCCTTTCCTGGAGCATCCCAACGTCTCACTGCAGGACATCTCCAAGCAACCTTATGTCATGCTGACCGTCGATGAGGCAAGCAATACCGCCCAAAGATACTGGAATCGAACCGAGCACCGACCAAACGTCATATTTCGAACCTACTCTGTCGAGGCAGTCCGCAGCATGGTGGCAAATGGAATGGGTGTCGCCGTACTGTCGGACATGGTCTATCGTCCATGGTCACTGGAGGGGCGGCGGGTTGAAGTGGTTTCGGTATCGGACGAGATTCCAACCATGGATGTCGGATTCGCCTGGTCGAATTCAACCCAGATCAGTACTGCGGGTAAAGCGTTCATGGATTTCCTGCGGCTGTCAATGGGGCCGGAACAGCCTCATTTGCATATTGCATCCTGAGGTCAGTCCCCGCTCAGTATCAGAATACCGATCAAAAATTTGACTGTTGCAATGAATGTACCAGCGTCTTGATTGATCAAACCCTGTCAAATGAACCGGCTTCCCTCGCCTGGTCGCGCTCAACATCTCGGGCCTTGATGGATGCCCGCTTGTCGTACTGCTTCTTGCCTTTCGCCAGTGCAAACGAGAGTTTCACCTTGCCATTACTCCAATACAACTGAATCGGAATCATCGAATAGCCTTTGCGTTCCACCGCACCGATCAGCCGATTGATCTCCAATCGATGCAGCAATAGCTTCCGGCTCCTGGTCGGATTGGATTCCACATGAGTTGAAATGGTCGTCCCCGGCGAGATGTGTGAGCCAACAAGATACAGTTCGCCTTCGCGCACGACAATATAGCTTTCCTTGAGATTCGCCCGATTGTCCCGCATGCTCTTGACCTCCCAGCCATGCAGCACAATGCCGGCCTCATACCGGTCTTCCAGGTAATAGTCGTATGATGCCTTCTTGTTGGTTGCGATCACATTACTTGGATCTTTCGGCTTTTTCTTCCTTGCCATGACTCAAACCGATTCAGGAGCGCCTTTTCTTCCGAGGTTTCCGAGTCTTTGTGATTGACGTCGTATCAAACACCTCGCCCAACTTCTCGGTCACCGCAGCCATGGTGGGTCGCTCTCCCTTTTGATACTGATCCATCGCTGAACGCATGCTGATGACATGCGAGTTCTGGGTTCCACAGCAACCGCCAATGATCGTGGTACCCGCATCACGGGCGATTCGGGCATAGTCAGACATCTGCTGCGGTGAAGCCGTGTATCTGATTTTCAAACCTTCCCAGACGGGTATCCCACAGTTTGCCTTGGCGACATAAGCAAACGCACCGGGAAGCCCTTCAATCATTTCCATCGCAGCGGCAACCGTCTGTGCCGGCCCCACCCCACAGTTTGACCCGACCGCGAATGGCTTGCGTCCATCCAGCTTCAAGCAGATCTGAGCGAATCTCAACGGGCTGATACCCATCATGGTGTGGCCTTTGGTATCAAAACTTCCTGTACATGCATAGGGCAATCCGGTTTGGTTTGCACCGTGCGCCGCAGCGGTCAGTTCCTCTTCGGATGACAGCGTTTCAATCCACAATAGATCACATCCTGCACGCTCAAGTGCCAACGCCTGATCGGTAAAGGCATCAACAGCATCCTCCATGCTCAAGGTACCAACGGGTTCGATCAGTTCTCCGAGCGGACCGATAGACCCGGCGACCAATACCTCGCGATCGGCTTCGCTTACTGCTTCACGGGCTATTGCAACAGCTTTCTCGTTCAACTCCGCCACCCGATGCGCACTGCCATGAAGCTTCATGCGCATGGCGTTCCCGCCAAAGGTATTGGTGAGAATCATGTCGGACCCGGACTCGACAAATCCTGCATTCAGTTTGAATACCCTGTCTGGATGTTCATCATTCCACAGTTCCGGTGCATCTCCCGAAACCAATCCCATTTCAAAGAGATTGGTACCGGTCGCGCCATCCATCAGGAGGCATTCCCGTTCCTTTAATATTCTTTCAATTCGATCTGTACAGACTTCAGTTTCCATATTTCCTCTCAATTCCTTGATGAAGACTCCAATTCATTCCAATTCTGACCGAGGGATGGCATTACCCTCGCCAGACGTCAAATACCAGTATGTATAATCCGCAGGTGTACATAATAGTATCTCAACACAAAAAAAATCGTAAATTAGATTCCGATCATCCCGGATTCCACCCGCTGGCTGTTGACTGTATAGATATGTTTCGATTTTCCATCACGATTTTCTCATTGGTTCTCCTGCTGTCAAGCCCTTCAACCTCGGCTGACACGCAAACTGAATTGCTGATGTTCCATGATGAATATTGCGGTTGGTGTCGCCAGTGGGACAATGATATCGGAGTCATCTATTCCCTGACTACCGAATACTGCCATGCACCCTTGAAAGTCATTGATGTCAGTGAAACCCTCCCGAAGTCAATCACACTCAGCAACCCCATCGACTACACACCGACATTCGTCCTGACCCTTCAGGGTCAGGAAGTTGATCGCATCGTCGGTTATCCGGGTGAGGACTTTTTCTGGTACGAGCTGAATGAAATGATCGAAAACGAAATTCCAGAGAACATCCGACTCGACAATGCCAGGAATTGTGTCAACTCATAAGACCCGGGACATCACCGACTCCACATCGACCCAAATCAATCAGTCCAGATGCCCAGTGTTCGCAAATCAGTGATTACACCCTTCACCTGCGAACAGATGTATTCATTGGTTACCGGGGTTGAGAAATACCCACAGTTCATCCATGCCTGCACCAATGGCCGCGTCATCCGGAAATCCGACGATGGCTACACCGCAACACTTGATTTCGAATTCAAGAAGATCAGGAAAAGTTTCACTACTAGAAATGTCGCCACACCCTATTCGGAAATCACAATGACCCTGGTTTCCGGACCCTTCAAATCATTGAGCGGTTGCTGGCGGTTCACGGCACTCGGAGACCGTGCCTGCAAGGTGGAGTTTGAATTGGATTATGAATTCAAGTCCGCGCTGATTGCGGCAGCCAGCACCCCGCTGATGAAGCATATCTCCGAAACCATGGTCAATTCCTTCCATGAAGAAGCCAAACGCAAATACAGTCAAGGTTGAAGTGGTCTTTGCCTCACCAACCAGGCAGGAAGTGGTCGAAATCGAGTTGCCGGTCAATTCTACCGCCAGACAGGCGGTAACAGAGTCTGGGCTTGCCAATCTGTTTACGGAAGTTGACTTCGAGTCTGCACCAATCGGTGTCTATGGAAAGATCGTCCCCGACGACCATATCCTGAATGCGTATGACCGGGTGGAAGTCTACCGACCGCTGCATCAGACTCCGACGGATGCGCGGCGAAAGCGCGTAAAGGCGGCATCCCGAAAATCTGGAAGCTAAGAACCCACCTCTAGGACTCGTGTTCGCGGGCACGCAACTCGTTTCGTCTGACTTTGCCCGTCGTGGTCAGGGGTAGTTCGTCGATGTATTCGATGCTTCTTGGATATTCGTAGGCAGCCAGCTGCTTGCGGACCGAATTCTGAATATCATCTGTCAGACTCTCAGAGGGTTTCTCACCACTTTTGAGAACGATGAACGCCTTGATCGCCTCACCTCGCATTTCGTCCGGCACGCCGATAACCGCAACCTGGGCGATCGCCGGATGCTTGAGCAGGCAGTCCTCGATCTCGCCGGGACCGATCCGATAACCGGCACTCGAAATCACATCATCCTTGCGGCCGACAAACCAGATGTAGCCGTCCTCATCCTTGTAACCGGTGTCGCCGGTTACCCACCACTTGCCAACATACTTCTCCTGCGTCGCCTCTTCATTTCGCCAGTATCCGGTGACCATTACCGGATCATCACGATCCGCAGCCAGCTCCCCGATCTCACCGACAGCAACTACATTTCCATCATCGTCAATCGGCTCAACAATATGTCCAGGATAACTCTTGCCGATTGATCCTGGGCGAACAGGCATCACTTCAGCGCAGTTTCCCGATATGTAGTTGAACTCAGTCTGCGCCCACATCTCATTGATCTCGATACCGAACGCTTCCTTGCCCCAATGAAAGAGCTCAGATCCCAAACTCTCACCGGCGGACATGATCGATCGCATATTGATGTCATAACGGTTACCCATGTCTGAAACCTGCCGCAGCATCTTCAGCGCCGTCGGCGGAATGAATGCATTTCGAACCCGGTACTTTTCCATCAGGCTGCACGCTTTTTCCGGGTCGAACTTGCCACCATCGTAGCCCAATACCGGTACTGCGTAGTACAGCGATGGAATCAATGCATCCAGCAATCCACCGGTCCATGCCCAGTCCGCCGGCGTCCAGAACAAATCATCTTCCTGCGGGAAAAAGTTGTGCGACATCTCAAATCCGGTGAGATTGCCAATCAGGCAGCGATGAGGAGCCAGTGCCCCCTTGGGCGGTCCCGTGGTGCCCGAGGTGTAGACAAGATAGGCCGGATCTTCCGCCAGCGTGTTGACGATGTCAAACTCATCACTGGCCTGCTCGAGCAGCGACCAGAACCCATGTTCAGAATCGCAGTCAATGATGGTCTCCAATTCCGGCACCTGATCCCGCATGGATTCCAGCAACTCAAGGTGCGCAGTGTCCGTGATCACGACCTTAGTCCCACTGTTGTTGAGGCGATATCCAACAGCATCGGGTCCAAACAGGACTGACAGCGGCAAGGCGATGGAACCGAGCTTGTAAATCCCCATGTGTGAGATGACTGTTTCCGAGCGTTGTGGCAGAATGATGCCCACCCTGTCACCTTTCCCGACACCCAGGCCACGCAGGACATTGGCCAATTGGTTGGACAGTCGCTTCAATGCCAGAAACGAAAACTCACTCGCCTGCCCTGACTTGTTCTCACAGTAGATCGCGATACGATCGCCATGACTCTCAGCATGCCGGTCGCAGGCGACATGCGCAATGTTGAAACGCTCGGGAATGTGCCACTGAAACCGATCCCGGATCGCTTCCCAGTCTCCCCATTCAGGACGTATCAGTCTCAAATTGTCCGTCTTCATCTACCAGTACCTAAGGGCCTCAGAATACATGTTCTCCAGATTCTCATGTGTGACCGTACAAGGCGCATTGCCGAGCAGCCGCTGCTGCATGAAAGCACCATCGGCCAGGTCCGAAATGTCGGACTTGTCGTAACCGACACCTGATATGCCGTTCGGCATGGCTGTCACCCGCATCATCTGTTCCAAATGTTCCGCCAACGCATCACCTGCTTCATCAGGCGTTGCATCGTCGTTTTTTGCTCCCAGCAACCGACCAGCTTCCGAATGCCGCTCAGATGCGGCTGGACCCGTAAAGCGAAACGCGGCCGGTGCATTGACGATAACCGATATGCCGTGCGGAACCAAGGCATGCCCCGAAGGATATCCACTGGGACAGTAATCCTTCACCAATCCTGCAACCGAATAGGACATCCCATGGGGAATATGGACACCACTGTTACCGAACGCGATCCCGGCCAGCGTCGCCGCCAGCATCATGCCGTGACGGGCTTCCTGGTCTTGTGCATCCTGGACCGCTCTTACCAGATATTCACCGGTGAGTCGCAACGCCTCCCGGCATCCCATGTCACTGTAGGGATTTGCACCCTGACTCAACGGGCGTACACCCGATTGCGGATGCGGTCGAAGTGTATACGGCCGCGCGGTGTATGACTCCAACGCATGACACAGCACGTCAAACCCACTTGCGGCAACCACATTGGCCGGCAAGGACGCAGTGACCACCGGATCAATCACAGCCCGGGCGGGTTTCAGATGTGCCGATGCGATTCCGGTCTTAACCTGTTTTTCCAGAAAGTCGAACACCGCAATTCCGGTACATTCACTACCTGTTCCAGACGTTGTCGGGCATGCAATATGCGGTTTGAGCCTGCCGGGTACCGCAATCCCGTTTCCAACCGGCGCATTGACGTAATCCAGAAATTCCGCAGGATAGGTGCTGTACAGGTTCGCTGCCTTGCAGGTATCGATGACGGAACCACCTCCGATTGAGATGAATCCATCAAAGTTTCCTTCGGCGGCGAACTGCGTGGCGGCCTGAAAAGACTGATCCGTCGGCTCGACGCTGACTTCGTCGTAAATCTCAAAATCGACCTTTGCATCGCGTAGCATTCCAATCGCCTGTTGTACCGGTTCCAGATCCCTGACCAGGACATCGGTAAACAATGCAACCCGCCGCAACTCCAAGGCCTCAACGTCAAATGGAAGTTCCGCCAGGGCACCCGGCCCATACTTGATCGGATTGAAATCCACTGTAAACAGGGATTCATTTCCATCGATTAACTGATAGTGATGACAACAGCCCATTGATCTGCGATTCCGCTACAGGTTGAACATGTTCTGTGACTAAGACCGGGATTTTGACAACGCCTGGTCGATGTCCCAGAGAATATCCTCGATGGTTTCCAATCCAACCGAAATCCGAATCATGTTCGGCTGGACACCGGCAGCAATCTGTGCCCTTTCATCCAATTGACGGTGTGTCGTTGACGCAGGATGCACAACCAGTGTCTTGGCATCGCCCACATTGGCGAGATGGCTCAGGAACTGAACGGATTCAATAAACCTGACACAGGCCTCGGTACCACCCTTGATGCCGAAACTGAGAATCCCACCCGCGCCTTTCGGAAAGTACTTGTTCGACAGCGCATGATACCGACTCGACTCCAAGCCTGGATAATTCACCCATTCAACGGACTTGTGCTCCTCAAGAAACCTCGCAACCGCCATCGCATTGGCACAGTGGCGATCCATGCGGACCGGGAGTGTTTCCACACCCTGAAGAAACAGAAAGGAATTGAACGGACTGAGCGTCGGCCCGAACGTTCGGAGGATCTCACAGCGCGCCTTCATCGTATACCCAAAGTCACCGAATGTCTCATAGAAGCGAATTCCATGATACCCTTCCGATGGCTCCATCATGGTCGGAAACTTTCCGTTGTCCCAGGGGAATTTGCCGGACTCGACCAGTACGCCGCCGATCGAGGTGCCATGGCCACAGATGAACTTGGTGGCGGAATGCACCGTGATATCTGCGCCGTGATCAAACGGCCGGCAAAGATAAGGCGTGGCAAACGTGTTGTCCACGATGAACGGAATGCCATTATTCCTGGCAATCGCCGAGACCGCCTCAAAATCGACAATGTTGTTGGCAGGGTTGCCGATGGATTCCGCGTAGATGCACTTGGTATCTTCTGAAATGGCTCTTTGGAAGTTATCGGGATCATCGCCATCGACGAATTTTGCCTTGATACCCAGCTTGCGGAAATTGAAGGCAAACTGCGTGTGTGTACCGCCATACAGGGTATTGGATGAGACAATCTCGTCACCGGCTTCAAGGATGGTCAGCAAGGCGACCATCTGCGCCGCCATGCCTGAGGACACCGCCACCGCCGCGCGTCCATTCTCCAACGCAGCCATGCGTTGCTCGAACACCGCATTGGTTGGATTCATCAACCTTGAATAGATATTGCCGAAGGTCTGCAGATTGAAAAGACTGGCGGCGTGATCGGCTGAGTCAAACACATAAGCCGCCGTCTGATAGATCGGCGCCGCTCGGGATCCGGTGACCGGATCAGGCAACTGCCCGGCATGCAGGCACAGCGTCTCAATTCCAAACTGCCGGTCTGTCATGGCCTCAACTCAAACAATCCAACGCGGACGGTCCGACGAGATGACCTTGGTATCCACACCGATGAAATTCAGCCCGCCAAACAGCCTGGCATGCTCGATCTTCATGCAGCGATTCGCCACGACATCCATGCCGGCATCAAACGCCATCCGCGCCGCCTGTTCGTTATAGATACCCAACTGCATCCAAAGCACACCGGCTTTGACACGCACCGCGGATTCAGCAACCGGCAACACCGCATCGGAACGCTGAAAGACGTCGACAATGTCAACGGCATGTGGGATGTCATCAACCGTGGGATAGCACTTCTCTCCAAGAATCTCGTCATAGTTGGGATTGACAGGCACAACGCGATACCCGTACTCCTGAAGATACTTGGCGGCGAAATAACTCGGTCGATACCAACGTGCAGACAGTCCGACCACCGCAACAGTCTTGTTCTGGCTGAGAATTCTACGCAGTGACTGGATATCGTCTGCCAGCATGTCTGGTTTTTCAGATTCCACTGTCATTCAATCTGTCCCAGTGTGAAAAATTCTCCAGCGCTCCAGACGCCAAACTCCCTGCCATCATCCCCTTGGCGCTCGACTCCAAGTTCGACCAGTTGATAATAGACATTTCTTGAAATCAAACCCCGCAATCCATCCCGGACCTGAATATAGGGTGTTGGTTCCCCGTCCGGCGCCACCTCTACCCAGATTGGATGCTCGGAATCCGCCGTCACAACATCCTCGGTCTTGGTCCTGAAATACAGATGCTGACTCTCTCCTCGACCATGTTCTTCCACCTGGACAACGACAAAAGGCGCATCCTCGACCTCGATCCGAAGCTTTTCGACCGGAGTGACCAAATAATGTTCGCCGTCATCGTCCTTGCGCAACACCGTGGAGAACAGCCTGACCAGACGTTTGCGTCCAATCGGCGAACCCATGTAAAACCAGGTACCATCGCGGGCGATCCGGATATCAATGTCACCGCACAATTCCGGATTCCACTTGTGCACCGGAGGCAGATTGCTGCCGGAGATCTGCGCGATCAGGCTGGACGGGTCAGCGCCCACACTAGTCATCAGACTGCTCCGGCACCGGACGCGGACGCCCGACATCATCAATCGCCACAAATGTGAAAAGGCCTTCGGTCACTTTCTCGAAATTCCCGGCATTCCTGCGCCGGACCCAGGTTTCCACCATGACCGCAATCGATGTGTTTCCGATCCGTTGAGTGGAGCAGTGACAGGACACAACGTCTCCCACGTAAACCGGCAGATGGAACGTCATCGCATCGACAGCAACCGTCGCCACACGCCCCTTGGCGATCTCATAGGCGTGAATACCTCCGGCAATATCCATCTGGGACATGATCCAGCCACCAAAGATGTCACCACTGGGGTTGGCATTGGCCGGCATCGCCACGGTCCGCAGCGAAGCCGGACTTGAATTGGGCGGTGCTGAGTTCAAATTCAATCGTAAGTCCGTGCGTCTTCGATGACAACGCCGTCATTGGCAAGCGTGCCGGGCAATTCCAGAACGACGTCTGCTCTCAACTTGCACACCTCACGCGCACAGTTCACAATCTGCTCGCTCAAGATGTCTGAATGCTCTGCAATCTCGCAATGCAGTGTCATCTGATCCTGATGGTCGATACTCGACACAACCAGCCTGGCTTTTTCCATCTCCGGAAAACGCTTGACGATCTCGGCAATCTGCGACGGATGTACGAACATGCCGCGGACCTTGGTGGTCTGATCAGCACGCCCCATCCATCCCTTGATCCGGGTGTTGGTTCGCCCGCAGGGACTCGCACCCGACAGGATGGCAGACAGATCACCGGTTCCAAACCGAAGCAATGGATAATCCGGATTGAAAACCGTAACAACGACTTCTCCTACTTCTCCTTCAGTAACCGGATCACCGGTACCAGGCCGCACAATCTCCACGATGACGCCCTCATCCACAATCAAACCCTCCATCGCCTCCGACTCATAAGCGATCAGTCCGGCATCAGCAGTCGCATAGGCCTGCTTGACCGCCACACCGTGATCACCCAATTCAGCACGCAGTGACGGCGGCAACGCCTCACCCGACACCAATCCGATGTCCAGCGATGAGACATCCGCACCGGATGCCTGGGCTGCCTCCAGGATGATTTTCAGAAATGAGGGTGTTCCGGTGTATCCTTGCGGCCGCAATCGCTCAATCGCCTGAACCTGCAGTTCGGTCTGTCCGACACCGGCCGGAAACACCGCGCTCCCAAGTTGATGAATGCCACTTTCCAGCATGGCCCCGGCGGGAGAGAAGTGATAGGAAAAGGTATTGTGTACCAGCATCCCCTTGCGAAATCCGGCCGCAAACAACGCCCGCGCAATCCGCCAGGAGTCAGCTCGCCGGGTTTCCGGCTCAAAAATCGGCCCGGGTGAGGCAAATATCCGCAACAGGGAATCCGGGTCAAAGGCAGTCATGCCACCAAACGGTGGGGATCTTTCCTGCAGTTCAGCCAATTCGGACTTGCGCACAACCGGCAGTTTTGCCAAGGTTTTGCGGGAGTTGACGGATTCAGTCTCTATCCCAGTCAGTTGACTTCGGACAAACGAGGATTTGGCTTCCGCCTGTGCCAGATGTGATGGTAAAGCGGCAAACAGATCCTGCTCGCGCTGCTCGGGGTCCCGGGTTTCCAGATCGTCATAGAATTGTGCGCTCATGTCTTTGCACTCCGGACATGCTCTTTTTGGGAAGGGATCACCAGGTGAACTCGCTCCCCCGGTAAACAGTTTGATTCAATTCTGCCAGAAGACAGACAGGCTTCACGTCAACCAGCGTTTGCGTCGCCTGTAGTGTTTCACATTTCTGAAACTTTTTCTCTTGTCGCCGCTGACGCCAAGATAGAATTCCTTGACATCTTCGTTCTGCAGCAATTCCGAAGAATCGCCATCCATCACAACCCGGCCGTTCTCAAGGATGTAGCCGTACTGGGAATAGCGAAGTGCCATGTTGGTGTTCTGCTCGGCGAGCAGAATCGTCACGTGTTCGTTCTCGTTGAGTCGCTTGATGATCTCAAAAATCTCCTCAACCAGGGTCGGTGCCAACCCCATGGAGGGCTCATCCAGCAAGATGACGGTGGGCTTGGCCATCAGTGCCCGGCCGACCGCAGTCATCTGCTGCTCACCACCGGAGATATACCCAGCCTGTCCGTTACGACGCACCTTCAATCTCGGAAAATACTCATACACCAGTTCCAGGTCTGCCTGGATTGCCGCCCGTCCATCCCGTCGGGTGTAGGCACCGGTCAGCAGATTCTCCTCAACCGTCAGATGCTCGAAACAGTGCCGCCCTTCCATCACCTGGGTGACACCGCGTACAACCAGTTCAGACGGTGTCATCGCATCCACCCGCTCTCCACGGTAGATGATTGAACCTTTGGTAACCTCACCGCGCTCGGCGCGCAACAGGTTGGAGATGGCTTTGAGCGTGGTGGTCTTGCCTGCGCCATTGGCCCCGAGAAGGGTCACAATACCCCTCTCGGGAACCTCAAGCGATACGCCTTTCAATACGAGAATGACGCGATCGTAGATCACCTCAATGTTATTGACGGAGATCAGTGCACCATTTTCCGATGCACCAGAGGCTGTCAGATTCTCGTTCATGAATATTCAGGCTGTTTCAGGCAGTTGGATCAACCGCAGTCCGAACCCATGGAATCGCCGGATCGAGGCGTAATGCCCTTTTCCGCTGCATAGGCCATCGAGGAATCCATGATCATCGGATCGACAATTGACTTGTCAGTCGAGATCCAATCGGTGACTTCCACCCATGCCTTGGCAGCGTTGTCCCATCGGCTGAACTTCACCGGGCCACCACCTTCGTGGTCTGCACAGGTAATGGTCAGCGGCGCCATCAGGCCTTCCGCACCAATTTCCTTGATTCGCTCGGCAGTGATGTTGAGATTTTCCAATCCCCATCGCATCTCTTCACCAGAGATCACCTTGTTACCGAATTTGGCCTGGGCGGTTCGAATGGCCTCAACCGTCACGATACCGGCCACAACACCGCGGTTGTAATAGATGGTACCGACACGCTGCGGTGAGATGTTTCCCTTACCGGCGCCGTGTACGATGTCCAGCATCTGCTCAACAACCGGAAAATCCGATCCGGATGGATGAAAGCCTGCCGCGACATAACCGTCAGCAGCCTTGCCGGCCGGAATCACATCCTCTTCAGCACCGCTCCACCAGACACCGACAATTCGGTCTGCGGGAAAGCCTACGCGTGCTGCTTCTTTCAGTGCGGTTGGATTCATGACACCCCAACCTCGCAGAATGACCCAATCGGGTTGATATCTGCGGGAGATGTCGAGCCAGGCTGCTTTCTGATCAAGGCCCGGATGGGCGACCGGATAGTGCTTGACCTCAAATCCATACATCTCGGCCTGTTTATCCAGCACGGGTTTGGTTTCCTTGCCGTAACTTCCGTCATGATGCAGGTTGGCAATCTTCTTGCCCTTGAGGTTCTCCATGCCACCTTCCTGCATGCCGATGTACTTGATCTTCGCGGTATTCTGACTCCAGTAATTGGTGATCAGCGGAAAAACCCACGGAAAGACCTTGCCGTTGGACGCATCGGTTCTGCCGTATCCCATGGAAATCAGCGGAATCTTGTCTGCAGTGGCGCGCTCGATCAGCCGGTAGGTAATACCGGTGCTCAATGGATGGACAACTGTCGCACCGTGCTCACCTTGATTTTTCAATCGTTCGTAGCACTCAACGCCGCGATCGGAATTGTAAGCAGTCTCGCACTCTTCCCAAACCAGCGTGACGCCGTTTACACCGCCGTCGCGCAGATTCAGAAGGGCCATGTAGTCTTCCATTCCGCCCCAGAAACCGGAACCACCAGCCGCATACGGGCCTGTTCGATAGACCAGTGCCGGAATGAACTGTTCCATGGTGTCCTGAGCCTGGGAAACTGTAAATGGGACTATTGCGATCGTTGAAGCAACGAGCGAAAGCACCATACGCTTGATTTTCATTGTTAACCTCCTCCCACTATGTGGTTGAATCTTCAATTTAATGAAATAGTGTTGTCAGACACTTCATCTTGATTTGAATGTTACTTCACTATCGGTTGCAGTGTCCATACAATAATCAGTAAGGAAATGGCCATTGGCGCAGTTTTTCCTTCAAGATCTGCCACATTCTGGCGAATCCCAACGGCTCAACCGCCAGGAAAAATACAATCGATCCGCCAAAGATGATCAATTCCAGGTTGGCCAAAGTCGCACCCGACAGCGTGCCTTCCCCGAAATGTGAGGCCAGGATGTTCAGAAACGGTGGCAACAGCACGATGAATGCCGCGCCAAGGAACGAACCCATGATCGAACCAAGCCCGCCAATGATGATCATGAACAGGATGGTGAACGACCGAATCAGATCGAACGCCTCGGTGTCCGCGTTGCCAACATACGTGAACACATACAGTGCACCGGCAACCCCGCAATAAAACGAACTGATTGCAAAGGCAAGCAGCTTGGTGCGCAGGGGACGAATGCCGATGATCTCGGCAGCAATGTCAAAGTCGCGGATCGCCATCCAGGCGCGTCCCGTCATGCCGCGCACCAGATTCTTGGCAAGCAGGGCCAGCACCACGACAACGCTCAGGGTCAGCAGATACTTGGCTTCGGGTGTTGCATTCGGACCCGATACGACTACATTGATCGGAGCCAGAAATCCGAGCGCACCACCTTCTTCCGCCAAGGAACCAAACAGGGTCGATGTCGGTGCTGAGGCGACGCCTGCCGGGTCGTAGTTCGTGAACCAGCCGACATGGTCAAAAATCCAAAGCAGAAAGAACTGCGATGCCAGTGTCGCAACCGCCAGGTAGAATCCCTTGATTCGAAGCGATGGAATGCCGAAAAGGATGCCGACTGCGGCAGCCATCAGACCGGCGAGGATGAAATCAAAAACCAGGGGTATTTCAGGCAGACGCAAAACCAGGTTGTAACAGCCAAAGGCGCCAACCGCCATGAATCCACCCGTGCCCAGCGACACCTGACCTGCATAGCCGGTCAGCAGATTCAATCCCAGCGCAGCCAGTCCAAATACCAGCAACTGTGTCAGAATCGGCCCCATGATGTACTGGTTGCCGGATAACGGAGGCACGACAAAGGCCACAATCAGAATCAGCATGACACCGATGCGATCGTTCGAAAGCGGAAAGATCGCCTGGTCTGCTGCGTAACTCGTCTTGTATTGCCCGACTTCCCTATAAAACATGCGTACTCAGCTCCGGTTCTCTACACTCGTTCAATGATTTTTTCGCCAAAAAGGCCTTGCGGTCGAAACATCAGGAAGAACATCCCAAGCATATAGGGTGTCCAGTTCTCGGTTCCACCGCCAAAAAATGGGATCCCAACAAATACCTCAAATACCTTCTCGGTCGCACCGACTATCAGTCCACCGATGATGGCGCCCGGAATCGAGGTGAATCCGCCGATGATGATCACCGGCAATGCCTTGAAAGCCAGCAGTGCGATACTGAACTGCACACCGAGTTTTGAACCCCACATCAGTCCGGCGACCAGTGCGACGATGCCGGCTGCCGCCCAGACCACCGCCCAGATGTTCTTCAGCGGAATCCCGACACTCAATGCCGCCTGATGATCGTCGGCAACCGCGCGCAGTGCCCGGCCAACCCGTGTTTTCTGGAAAAAGATGGCGAGTGCCGTCACCAGCAACGCTGCGATCAGTCCCGCAAAAAGATCGAACTGGCTCAGGTAGACTCCGTACAACTCAAAAGGCACATCCGGAATTCCGATGTCGAGTGCATGCACATCGGCATCCCACACACCCTGGGCAATGCCTTCAATCACATAATTCAATCCAATGGTCGCCATGAACAGGATAATCGGTTCCTGGTTCACCATCGGTCGCAACACGATTCGCTCAATCGCAATGGCAAGTCCGATCACAATCACCAGCGAAACGGCAAGTGCGCGGAAGTTGACGACACCGTCACCGAAAAAGGCGACGATCGCAAGCCCCAGCAACACACCCACCGCCCACTTGGGCGACCTGACAGCGGTTGTGAGCATGAGGAAAATCAGCAATGTGACGAATACACCTCGCCACATGTTCTGCCCGCCATCGACAAACAGGGCCAGCACAACCAGCAGCACTGCCGCGATGTAGATCGGCATTCGGCCGACATACTTGTCCGAGAATTCTCTGGCCTTGGCGGTATCCAGTTTCATCCGGTTGATCATGAAGATCACACCGGCCGCGGCCGCCAGTCCCACCGCAAGCCAACCGGTCCAGGCCCAGAAGTCCCCACCCAGCTCGGTGAGGAGTACAAACGTCAGCGCGCCGAAAAGAACCAGTGCCCCCTGCGCAAAATTGAAGATTGACGATGCCTTGAAAATCAGCACGAGTCCGATCGCCACCAGGGAATACATGATGCCGGTCAGAAACCCGCCGACAAGCACTTCAATGAAGAACAGGAAATCTACTAATGTCATGAAATACTACACTCTCAATGTTCACCAAGGTAGGCGCGAATGACATCCTGATTGTTTCTGACCTCATCGGGTATGCCGTAGGCGATTCGTTCCCCATGGTCCAGAACAACAACATGATCGGATATATCCATGACGACGCCCATGTCGTGCTCGATGAGGACCACGGTCGTTCCGAACTCATCGTTGACATCCAGCACAAAGCGCGCCATATCCTCTTTCTCTTCAAGATTCATGCCGGCCATCGGTTCATCGAGCAACAGGATCTTCGGCTCCATCGCCAGCGCCCTGCCCAGTTCAACCCGCTTTTGCAGACCATAAGGCAGCTTGCCCACCGGCGTCTTGCGGATGCTTTGGATCTCCAGGAAATCAATGATCTGTTCCACATATTCGCGCTGCTTCATCTCCTGCTCGCGCGCAGGATAGTAGAGCGCTTCCTTGAGAAAGTTGCTTTTGACGCGGACAATCCGTCCTGTCATGATGTTGTCGAGCGTCGACATGCCCTTGAACAGGGCGATATTCTGAAAGGTTCTGGCAAATCCCATTCTTGCGATGCTTTCTGGTGCCGCATTGGTGCGATCCTTGCCCTGGAATGAGATCGTGCCTGAATCGGCCTTGTAGAATCCGCTGATGACATTCAGCATCGAGGTCTTGCCTGCCCCGTTGGGTCCGATAATCGAGAAAATCTCACCTTTGTAAACGGAAAATGACACATCCTGAAGTGCCTTGACACCACCGAAACTGACGAAGACATTCTTGGCCTCAAGAATGATCTCGCTGAATTCCCGGAGCCGCTCGGTTTCGTGGGATTCGCTGGCTGTAGCTGTAGTGGTCGCGGTATCCATGCTGCTGTCGATCAACTGGCCATTTTCATGTGGTCGAAAACGGCCACATCCTGAATTTCAAGGTCTGCAACCATCGTGCCCTTGCGTCCGTCCTCAAACGTCACCACATTCTCGATGTGTCCACGCGTCGAATCCGAATACAAGGCCTCGATCAGACTGTCAAATCGCTCGGAAATGATTCTCCGGCGCACCTTTCTTGTCCGCGTGAGCTCACCGTCATCGGCGTCAAGTTCCTTGTGAAGGATCAGGAATCTCTTGATCTGCGAACCGGCAATTTCCGATTCGTTGGACAAATCCTGATTGGTTTTCTCGATGCACTGCCTGATCATGCTGTAAACCTGCTCATTCGCGGCAAGTTCCTGATAACTCGCATAGGACACATTGTGCCGCTCGGCCCAGTTGCCGACCGCTTCCAGATCAATGTTGATGAATGCAGCGACATACTCCCTGCCATCACCGAACGTAACCGCCTCCTTGATCTGTGGAAAGAATTTCAGTTTGTTCTCAAGAAACTTCGGTGCGAACAGCGTGCCGTCCACCAACTGACCGACATCCTTGACGCGATCGATGATCTTCAAGTGCCCATCGTCATCAAAATAACCGGCGTCGCCGGTGAACACCCAACCGTCACCGGTTCGGGTGGACAGCGTGGCTTCGGGATTCTTGTAGTAACTCTGAAAGACACCCGGGCTCTTGTACAGGATCTCTCCTGCATCCGAAATCTTCACATCGACACCGGGAAATGGCGGTCCGCAGGTATCCGGCTTGACCTTCCCATCGGTCTGGACGGTGATGTAGACCGAGGCTTCAGTCTGACCGTAGAGCTGCTTGATGTTGATTCCCAAAGACCGGAAAAACTCGAAGATCTCGGGGCCGATTGCCTCACCGGCTGTGTAGACCAGCCGCATCCGACTGAAACCCATCGTGTTCTTCAACGGACCGTAGACGACAACGTTACCAATCAGATAAAGCAGACGATCCAGCACATTCACCGACTCCCCTTCCAGAATCCGTACACCACAGCGCTTGGCAACGCCCATGAAGTAATCGAACATCTTGCGCTTGATCCAGCTGGCATCCTCCATGCGTACCATCACACTGGTCAGCAGGTTCTCAAAGATTCTCGGCGGACTGAAGAAATAAGTCGGACCGATCTCCTGCATGTCATGCATGACAGTGGCACCGCTCTCGGGGCAGCTGACGCAAAACCCGGCGACATAGGATTGGGCATAGGAAAATATATGATCACCCACCCAGGCCATCGGCAGATAGGCCAGGCATTCTTCCTTCTCGGTGAGCGAATCAAACTCGATGGAGTTGATGACCGTGGTCAGGATGTTCCTGTAGGTGAGGATGACACCTTTCGGAAAGCCGGTCGTACCCGATGTGTACAGAATGACCGAAATATCGGATTTGGAGCCCTTGGACACCTCGGTCTCGAAATAATCAGGATTCTCGTTGTCGAACTGCTTGCCGTTGGCGACAAGGGACTCGTACTTGTCGAGATTACCCAGCGTGTAATGTTGCAGGCCGCGGGGATCATCGTAGTAGATCTGCTCCAGTTTGGGGCACTTCTCAGAAATCTCGATGGCCTTGTCCACCTGCTCCTGGTCTTCAACCAGGGCAAAGCGAACGTCCGCGTGATTGAGGACATATTCCATTTCCTGGGCAACAGAATCCTGATAAAGCGGAACGGGAATCCCGCCCAGACACTGTGCCGCAGCCATTCCCCAATACAGGCGCGGTCGGTTGTCTCCGACGATGGCGAGCTTGTCGCCGCGTTTGAATCCCGCCGCAGCCAGGCCGCAGGCGATATTGCGGACTTCGTCGCACACCTGGGCCCAGGTCCAGGTCTGCCAGATGCCGAAGTCCTTTTCCCGCATTGCCGGTCGGTCAGGTGAGAGCACCTTCCGATTCAGCAGCAATTTCGGAAACGTATCCAGCTTTGGGTCGATCTTCATCGTTTCAACCATTACGCCATCGAACGATATTCAATATGAAAACCTTCGCTGGCGAATCGCATAAAGCGTATAAGTTTACAGCAAAACAACCGGCCGTGAAGTCTTGTTTTTGTGCTTTGGTTGTCCAGCCCACGTAAATTCCCGTCAAAATATACAACAATTCCAAATAGGTTTTACGCTGATTTCCCCTGAAGTCCGACACAGGCGTGTCGCCGCGTTTTCAATTCTGAATCGAAAAAACCGGTCTGTGCCCGATGCGCTGCAATCAAAATCCCAGCAAGACCAAATCAATGATTTTCGCAATTGCGTTGGTATCCAAACCGCCGTTTGCCTGGTCCCAGGTCTCGATCAGCACACCCTCAGGTCCGCCTCCCTCCTCATAAGGCAATATGCCCATCGCCCCGTATTCAGCCTTTTTCCGTTCCCAGCCTTGCCGGTAGCGCGCATTGCTGAGCATGCCGTTGTGCTCCCAATAGTAGGCAGTACCGGTTTGAACATCGTTGACCGTGAAATCCGGGTAGCGGATCTGGTTGTTCGGGAAATTCACCGGTTGCTCGTAGGCATAGCTCACGCCTCTCGAATGCAGCATGTTCGCAATCACCAGTTCGGATTTCGACCGCACCAGCTCCCCTCTCTCAGTCTTGTGGATCAGGTATTCTTCCAGAAACCTGACATCGTTGTCATCGACTCGCTTCTCGACCGGTCGGGCCGGCCTGAACAGATTCGTAAAGCGTTGCGCAGTCTCTGAGTACGCATCACTTGAAAACCGACGCAACTCCGGAAACGGGCCCTGATGCAGGATGACCAGCCGGTCCCTGTGTCGGGTGAGTGCGGTGTACAGCAACTCGCGCGACATCAAACGGCAACGCTCGGGCAGTACCACAAATGTGGTGCCGAATTCACTTCCCTGGGTCTTGTGCACTGTCAATGCATAGGCCAGTTCCAGGGGCTTTGCAACCTCATCCTTGAACTCACCCTTGTAGAACCGATACTGGTATCCAAGTTGACTGGAAAATTCCACCTCGATCTCGCTTGGCATTCCGCTGAAGTTTGCTGTTTTGTACTGACCGACAACAACACCCAGGTCTCCGTTTGCGATGTAACCGCCACCTGGTGGTTGGGGGTAGACTTTATTGCGCGGTTGATTGATGACATTGATGACCTTGTCACCGTATATGATTTCCTGCGGTCCGAAGGGTCTTGGAATCTTGCGGTTGGAACGGGTCTTGGCGTTCATTCGCCGACGGAATCGGAATTTCTGCTGTATGGAACGGTTGATCGCGTCAACACCCTCAAGGCCATGGCGCAGCGGCGACAGAATCTGCCAGTTCTCTATGCTGTCTGCAGCACCCGGCTTATCCGGTTTCTGACTCCAGAAGAAAGCGACACTGGACGCCTTGAAAGGCGTGCCACCGAGCGACATCTCGAACTTCAACTGATCATTGTGATCCCGAAGTCCCAGATTCGCCACCAGTTCATCTGAAATTTTCCTGATCAGGTCTCTTGCATCTTCCCATTGAATGATCCGGACACTGCCCTGCTTGGGACTGTTCATGATCTGGCTCCACACCGTATCGGCGTCCGGCGCAACCGGTCGGCCGTTGAACTGTGCGGCGAGCATGACATCCGGCCGATCAATATCCTTCTGCCGCCTTGGTACCGACAACTCAGCGTAACACGCATAGTCCGTCTCGAAATCTTCCGGAGTCAGTTCCCGGACGATGTCAACGAACGGCCGACCCGGTCCGATGGGTGGCAGTTGCTGGGTATCGCCGACCAGGACATACCTTTCGACGTTCGCACAGGCATCAAACAAAGCCGCCAGTTGATGCTCATTCATCATCGAGCACTCATCGATGATGACGGTCCGATAACTGTTGCACTTCTCCGCACCGGGATTGGGGTGATATTCGCCCGTTTCCCCTCGATACCTCTCGTAATGCCTGAGAAACTGTGCGACCGTTTGCGCACTGCCCGTGCGCCCGGTCTCCTGCTCGATCCTGATGCGCGCCTTTCCAGTCGGCGCCAGCAGCAAGATGCCATTGCTCTCAACGTCGGGCAGATCACACAGCAATTTCAGCAACAGCGTCTTGCCGGTTCCGGCAGACCCGACCAGAACCGAAATCTTCGAGCGGTACAACTGTTGCAATGCAAATGCCTTCTCGGTTCGCGCCTCAATTTCCAACTCCTTGGCTGTGCCAGACTCCGGCATCGGTTCACCGATGCCCTGATCGACTCGCTCCCGCCAGGGATGAGAATCCGAACGCAGTGCTGCCCTGCTTCGCGTCGAGACTTCGCGATTGATGATCTCTTTCGCCTCAGACAGGTGATGGATCTGATACACAACTTCCCCTGTTTCGGAAGACTTTGTTGAAATCAGACCGCTGAAAAATGCTTCCGATATATCCAGCACCGAATCACCCAGTGGACACGCTGGTTCCAGAATCCTGTTTCGTGCACGCTGGATCACCCAACTGCGCGGCAACATGGTGTGTCCACTTGCCGCCGCCGTTTCCAATATGTCAACCACCAGTGCGCGTACCCGTCGCTTGTCTGCCGGGTCATCAATGACCGACACACCTTTCGACGCGAGCAGCTCCCGAACGATCTGATCAGGAAACATTCCGCGATCGACCGTATCAAACGCAATCGGATCCTGTGAGCGACGATCACATTCATAAAACAGGTACGGATTCTCAATGAACTGTGTGTCCGTACATTCAATCTCAGCTTCCTTTCTTTTCGACCGATCAAATAGGCGCATCGCCTGATCTTCGTTGATCGCACATCGGCTGATCAATTCCAGCAGCGCTCTTCGCTGTGCACTGATATTGTTCCAGCCATTGCGCAGTGTAGGCGTGAGATGACGGGCAATCTCCTCGGGCAGCAGATCGGGCTCGCGCATGATCGAATCGACCAGCTCCCATGAGTTCAGACTTGACTCCTCCCGCATCAGATCAATCTCATAGGCCAGCAGACTGCCCTGCCGGTATCCGTATTCGTGGCCGAAGGCACTCAGTGCCGACCCCAGTCCAGGAAACGCCCCTCGCGCCAGCCATAACCGATTCAGCTCACTGTCAACCCAGCTGAGTGCCCGCTCCCAGGGACCTTCCAGGATATCGCGTATCCGATTCAAGGCATCGGCACACGCGATCAGGGTTGCAACAGCCCCATCGTGTGCGAGATGCTCGGATGTGTAGGAAAAAGACTCGAACTGGTCATCCGGAGCGAATGCGAGGTATGGCTCGGGATCCGCAATCTCACCGCGCAGATACAGGTCCATGATCTCGTGGTAGGGAAACAGGAACCCATCCTCAAAGTCCGGTCGGATCGAATGGGTGACATACCGTTCCCACAAAAAACCGCGGGGTCTGGGATTCGGTGTCCTGTAGGCAAACTCCTTGACCTCACCGACAGCCAGTACCCGGCCAACGCCAACAATGACGCGCCCCGGTTTTTCTGACAGCGGCGTCCTTTTGGCGTAAAAGAAACTGAGCGATTGATGCGGTTCAATCGCACCGAAAAATGTTTCCAGCAAAACAAGTTGATTCTTCCAGTCCTGAATCCAGCTGCTCTTGAAGTCCAGTTCCGGCTCTCTTCGAGGTTGCCAGTCGACCACCAGCTTGTCGGCGATTCCCTGCGGGTTATTCTGCGTACCACCAGCCACTTTCTCGCGCAGCATCCAGCGAAACGGGATGCAGGCCGCCGAATAGGCAGGCAACTCGAAATCCGTCGGCAGGATGTGGCCATAGCGCTCGGGATTGTTTGCGGCATAGGGATGGATGACCGTCCGTATAAGATCGTAAGGCGCCATGAACGAACCGTGCTCATCCATGCACGGTGGCAATTCGCTTTCCTGAAGCACGCTGAACGACTGCCCCGCGCACTGCGATTCCATCTCGTCATCCTTGTTCTCGGCAATGCGAGCGAGCACCAGGCAACTCGTGTTTTCGATTGGGTTTTGACAGACCCGCCCATCCCAGCCACTGTCATGCCACGGCACACGAACAGTCAGATGTTGATGAGGCAGGCTCCGGGCACCTTGTGCGACTCTCTTTCTCGGCGCTGGTTTTCCTCGCGGCTTCATGTCGGCAAACCGATGGGGGATTGACCTTGACGACGTGAAATCTGATTCAGATTAGAATTGTCAGTCCAAATGTGACCGAATCCTGTCGGCAATCGCGTTGATTTGGGCAATGTCGCCAGGAACCAACGTCCAATTGATCTTCAACTCGTCACCGATCGTGCGCGGCACGATGTGGGTGTGGTAGTGCAGCACTGATTGCGCTGCCCCTTTGCCATTTGCCTGGATGATGCTCACGCCATCAGGATTCAGTGCCTTTTTGACCGCGCCGGCAACCCTTCTCGTTGCTGCGGCAACAGACGCGAGCTCGGTATCGGGCATCGCGTACAGGTCCTTCCAGTGACCCTTGGGAATGACCAGCACATGTCCAGGTGCAACAGGATTGATATCCATGAATGCGAGCACATGCGAATTCTCATAAACTCTCGTACAGGGGAGTTCCCCAGCCACAATCCTGCAGAAAATACAATCTGGTTCCACCATCAATCTATCCCCGGTTAAAGTCTCACGCGATCAGATACCGGTCACGGCTTCGGCTCAATGAACATGGCATCACCGTAACTGTAGAACCGGAAGCCATGCTCAATTGCGTAGCGATAAGCCTCCAGCATGCGTTCTGTGCCGCCAAAGGCACATACTAATACCATAAGCGTCGAACGCGGGAGATGAAAATTGGTGATCAGCGCATCCACCGCCCGGAAAACAAAGCCCGGCTTGATGAAGATATTGGTTTCACCCGAACAGGGTCTGATCACACCATCCAGCGCGGCTGCGGTTTCAAGCACCCGCATCGACGTCGTGCCAACCGCAATGACACGCCCACCGTTGTGCCGGGTTTCTTTGATCAATTCGCTGGTGGCTTTGCTGATGCTGTAACGCTCACTGTGCAGCGTGTTATGCTCCAAAGCGTCATTTCGCATCGGGGCGAATGTGCCCGCACCGACATGCAAGGTCACAAACGCCATCTGAACGCCACGTTCGTCCAACTTCTTGATCAGTTGCTCATCAAAATGAAGTCCGGCAGTTGGTGCCGCAACCGAACCCGGACTTTGCGCATAAACCGTCTGGTATCTGGCTTTGTCCTTGTTGTCGGCAGCACGCTTGATATAGGGCGGCAATGGAATTCGGCCAAACTGATCAATGAGGTATCCAATATCAACCTGCCCCTCAGCGGTCAGCACAAACAAATCCCGGACCCGGCCCTGTACGGTCAGTCGATGCTGTCCGCCGACAATAATCTGAGTTCCAATTCGGCAGGGTCGTCGAGACTTGATCTGCGCCCAGATGCCATGAGCGTCGACGATTCTCTCCACCAGGATTTCAACGCGACCGCCAGACTCTTTTCGACCTTCAAGCCTCGCGGCAATCACCTTGCTGTCATTGCACACCAATAGATCACCCGGTCGCAGAATCTGATCCAGCTGGGAAAACTCAAACTCAGGGAATTCCCTGCCGTCTCGCCCCACAAGCAGCAACCGACTCTGGGTGCGGTCAGCGGTGGGATACTGGGCGATACGCTCTGGCGGCAGCTCAAAATCAAACAGGTCCGCAGTCAGCTGCTCCGACAACGCATCGACCCGGTCAAGCAGTCTGAATCGGACTGTCCGGATGCAGTGCCCATTCGGTCCACGAGCCATCGTACAGACGCAATCGATCCTCGCGCAACTGAAAGATCGCCAGCAACAGAATGGCCGCCGTCACACCGGATCCACAGGTGGTGACAATGGTGCGGTCCGCACCCAATGACACTGATTTCATGATGGCCTCAATCTCCCTGGGCGATTTCATCACACCATCAGCATCCATCACATCACCATAGTACATGTTGACACTGCCGGGTATGTGTCCACCGCGCAGCCCGGGGCGCGGCTCGGGTTCCTGCCCGCTGAACCGGCCATGGGACCGGGCATCAACAACTGCCACCGAATCGCGGTCCATGGTTTGGGCCAGCTCTTCTCTTGAAATTACCGCATCACCGGCCGGCCGGCTCGTGTACGACTGTTGAACAATCCGGGTCGGAGTGTCAACGGTTTCCCCACCGGCCTTTCGCCAGGCGGACAATCCGCCATTCAAAACCCGCACATGTTCGTGCCCGAAGGAGTGAAACATCCACCAGGCCCGTGCTGATGCGACAAACTTTGACCGGTCATAGACGATTACCCGATCTCGGTCCGAGATGCCGAGCTCTCCCACGCACTGGGAGAATTTTTCCGGTGACGGATACATGTGAGGCAGCGTGCTTTGGGAATCAGCGACCTGATCAATGTCGAAGTAGACTGCCCCGGGAATATGGTCCTCCTGATAGGCTTCATAGGCATTGCTCGGTACGTTGGGCAGATACCACGTCGCATCCACAAATCGGACGTCGGACTCTCCAATCAGGGTTAGCGCCTCACTTGCGCTGATCAGGCTGTCGGGTTGCATCGGTATGTTTCTCAGTCAGGTTAAACAATAGTGCCAATTATGATACGCCACCTACCTGCACTTCAATTCGACGAAACACGATTCCCAGCGTCAAACCGCGAACAACCATGAAAATCATCAAACCCAGCCACAATCCATGATTGCCGAAAGCGTCAGCAGTGAAATAGGTAGCGATGAAAAATGCCAGCATTGAGACAATCATGGTGTTTCGCATTTCGACCGTCCGCGTCATGCCGATATACACGCCATCATACAAAAAAGGCCAGACGCAGAAAAACGGTGCGATGATCAACCAGATCAGGTAGACATCTGCAGACTCGCGAACGTCGGGAATACCGGTCAGCAATGAGATGATGAGACCGCCACCCAGCCAATAGATCAGGCTGATGCAGGCGGCGACAACCAGCGACCAGAACAGTGTGACGGTGACCGTGTTGCGAAGCCGGGTACGATCCCGCGCGCCGTACGCAATCCCGGCCAGTGCCTCGGCAGCGTGCGCGAAACCATCCAGACCGAATGCCAGAAAGTGCATCAGGTGCATCAAGACGGCATTGGCCGCCAGCACCACATCTCCACTGCGGGCACTGACCCACAGGAAATAGAACCATGCACACTCCAGGCACAGCGTCCTGATCAGGATATTGGTGTTCACCTGCGCCAGTTGAATCATCTTCTCGCGTTGAAATATCTTAAGTCCCCGGGGCATCAGTCCCGGAAAGCCCAGCACGTTGCGACAGACAACCAGACCGACAGCGGCGGCTGAAAACTCACTGATCAGGGTGGCTGCCGCCACACCTTTCACCGACCAGCCGAATCCAACCACGAAAACCAGGTCCAGTATGATGTTCATGCCGTTGAGCAGCAATTGCAGCAACAGTGCCGTACGCATGCGCTGCAAGCCAAACAGCAAACCGAGTACCACAAGATTGATCATGCCGAAGACCGCACCCCAGATACGGACCCCGAAATAATCCATCGCGAATGACTCCACCTCCACCGACGCGTCAAAAAACCAAAAGACGATGAACCTGATCGGAGACTGCAGTGCGATCAATGCGAGTCCGATGAACACCGCGATTCCCACACCGCGCACAAAGGCCGCCATGATCTCACGGTGATCGCCAGCGCCAAAACTCTGCGCAACGAACCCAGTCGTTCCCATGCGCAGAAAGCCGGACAGCCAGTAAAAGGCGCTGAACATCAATGCGCCGAGCGCGACCGCCCCGATATAGGCGGGGTCGGGAAGATGACCAACCACCGCCGTGTCAACCGCACCGGCTAGCGGAAGACTCAGGTTCGCGATGATGACCGGCCAGGTCAGGTTCAGAACCCGCCTGTGCAACGGTCTGAGTTCCGCCTCAAATAATCTGGACCTAAACATTCCGGGATTCCTGGCCTCGCGGATTGTTGCGAGCCGGTCGGTGCGCACACGATCCGATGATGCTTGTTGTAAAATATCTGCCCTTTACAAGCCTGACAGCCGGGATGGCGAAATTGGCAGACGCGCCGGACTCAAAATCCGGTGGTGGAAACACCGTGAGAGTTCGAGTCTCTCTCCCGGCACCAAAACTACTCAATGCTGCAAACATATGAAACTGCTGTTTGATCTTTTTCCCTTAATCCTGTTCTTTGCAGCATACAAGATGTATGACATCTTTGTTGCAACGGCTGTGGCGATCGCCGCCTCATTCGTTCAACTGGCCGTTTTCTGGATCAGGAACAGACGGTTTGAGACCATGCATGTGGTCACCCTGGCAGCATTGGTATTGTTCGGTGGACTGACCCTGGCATTGCGCGATCCTGTCTTCATCAAATGGAAAACCACCATCGTATATTGGATCCTGGGTTCGATCATCCTGTTTTCGCAGTTCGTCACCAAGCGCACCGTTGTTGAGTTCCTGACCGCAGACAAGTTCCCAATGCCGAAGAAGGCGTGGCGGACATTCAACCTGCACTGGGCAATATTCGCCTATGCGGTCGGATTGCTGAACCTGTATGTCGCGTTCTACTACGGTCTGGAACTGGACGAGGCGCGGCGCGAGGAAATCTGGGTCAACTTCAAGGTGTTCGGTGTTCTCGTACTGACAATCGTATTCATGGCGTTTGAAGTGTTCCTGATGATGCGAATCGCCAAACAGTCCGAAGAGGAAACCACCGTCGCCGAAGCCGACTGATTCCGGCAGACCGACTTTGAGTGTCCAGTCAATTCAGTCTGCGCAGCGTTCCCTTTTCGGTCTCAGCCCACATCCTTGATCTGCGGTCGATTGGTCAGGCGTTGGAGGACGTAGCGCAAAATCCCCTTGCACTGGTAGTACTCCCATTCTCTTGGCGTATCGATTCTCACGATCACGTTGAATTTCCGGCGTGCGCCATCATTACTCGTCGCAACAACCTCGACCTCGCCCACTCCTTTTTCCAACCCATTGATGTGGAACACCTCTTCGCCGGTCAGACCCAGCGAACTTCGGGTATCACCGGGTTGAAACTGCAACGGCAATATCCCCATACCGGCCAGATTGGACCGATGGATTCTCTCATAACTCTCGACAATCACGGCCTTGACACCAAGCAGCAACGGACCCTTGGCTGCCCAGTCGCGAGAAGAACCGGAACCATATTCCCGCCCTGCAATCACAATCAGCGACGTGCGTTCCTTGGCGTAGCGTGCCGAGGCATCGTAGATCGTCATGGTCTCGCCTGAAGGCATATGCCGCGTCCAGCCGCCTTCGGTACCCGGTGCCATTTCATTGCGAAGCCGGACATTGGCGAACGTTCCCCGGGCCATGATCTCGTGATTGCCTCTGCGCGAACCATACGAATTGAAGTCGGCGGCCTGCACACCCCTTTCAATCAGATACTGCCCGGCCGGACTGGACGGCATGATCGCGCCGGCGGGCGAGATATGATCTGTTGTCACACTGTCACCGAGCATGGCCAGCACACGTGCACCGGAAATATTATCCAGCTTGTCCGACATCCTGGTGACACTGCCGATGTAGGGCGCCTTTCGTATGTAGGTGGACGAATCGTCCCAGTCGTACTGCCCTGACTGCACCACCGGAATCTGCGCCCATTTGTCATCCCCCCGGAATACGTGGGAATACTTTTCGCGGAACAGTTCGTTGGTGACGAATCCCTCGATCACGGCATTGACTTCCTCGGTCGAAGGCCATATATCCTTGAGATACACGCCAGTGCCGTCGGAACCGACTCCGATCGGTTCGCTGTTCAAGTCAACGCCCATCGACCCGGCCAACGCATAGGCGACCACCAGCGGCGGCGAGGCAAGAAAATTCATCTTGACCGCGGCATGCACCCGGCCCTCGAAGTTGCGGTTGCCAGACAGTACCGAACTGACAACGAGTTCCCCTTCGGCAATGCCATCGGCCACGGCTTTCGGAAGCGGACCGCTGTTGCCAATGCACGTGGTGCACCCATAGCCAACAACTGCAAACCCGATCTGCTCCAGCGGCTCAAGCAGTCCTGCGCGTTCAAGGTACTCACTGACTACCTGTGATCCCGGCGCGAGTGAGGTTTTCACCCATGGCTTGACCTGCAAACCGGCCTCAACGGCTTTCTTCGCCAGCAGTCCTGCCGCAATCACCACCGCCGGATTTGAGGTATTGGTGCAACTGGTGATGGCAGCCACCACAATGTCTCCGTCTTTCAGTTCAACCGACTCACCCTCGATTTCAATTCCGACACTTCGGGCGCCCGAATCTGCGGCGCGAAGTGACTGGATGTTTTTCTCAACCGACTGCTTGGCATTGCGCAGCAGCAATCGGTCCTGCGGCCGTTTCGGGCCGGCGAGACTGGGTTCGACCTCGGCAAGGTCGAGCTCGACCAATTCGTTGTAGCGCGCCCCTTCGTTCTGACCCTTCTCCCTGAACATGCCCTGATGACGGGCGTACGCCTCAACCAAGGCGATTGCGTTTTCAGAGCGCCCCGTCAGACGCAGATATTCCAGCGTACTCGCATCAATCGGAAACACACCGCAGGTCGCACCGTACTCCGGCGCCATATTCGAGATGGTGGCCTGGTCGGCCGTCGACAGATGATCGAGTCCATCCCCGAAAAATTCAACAAATTTTCCCACGACACCATGCTTTCGCAGGAGTTCCACCACAGTCAGTACCAAGTCGGTCGCGGTCGCCCCTTCCGGCAGCGTACCATGCAACCGGCACCCAACCACCCTGGGCAGCAGCATCGCGATCGATTCTCCCAGCATGGCCGCCTCAGCCTCGATGCCACCCACACCCCAGCCCAGCACGCCGATGCCGTTGATCATGGTTGTATGCGAGTCGGTACCCACAACCGTATCCGGATAGGCGAACAGCTTGTCCTCGACATGGCGTTCGGCAACGACAGAAGCCAGAAATTCCAGATTCACCTGGTGCACAATGCCGGTTGACGGTGGCACCACACTGAACTGATTGAACGAATTCTGCCCCCACCTCAGGAAGGTATACCGTTCGGTATTTCGCTGGTATTCCAAAACGGCATTCAGGTCAATCGCATTGCCGGTGCCGAAATGGTCGACCATGACCGAATGGTCAATCACCAGGTCGGTTCGTATGACAGGATTCACGGCTCTTGGGTCGTAGCCCATTTCCGCCAGTGAATCCCGCATGGAAGCCAGGTCAACCACAGCCGGAACCCCGGTGAAGTCCTGCATCAGAACACGCGAGGGCGAAAATCCAATTTCAGTATCCGGTGGGTTGCCTTCGTCCCATTTGGCAACGGACAGGATCTGTTCCCGGGTGACGTCAATACCGTTTTCGCATCTTAAAAGGTTTTCCAGCAGCACTTTCAGCGAGTACGGCAGTGAACTGACATCGTAGTCGGATGCCAGGCGCTGAAGCGAGTGAATCTCGTAGGACCGACGATTGACTTCCAGGGTGGTGCGGGTATCAAAGCTGTTTGACATTTGTTTTGGTATTCCTATATGGGTTGTGACAGTGGAATTTCATGGATTCGCGAGCACGACATCCCGGATGAATTCCGAAGGCTTTCGTCTCGCTTGCAAGAAAGCAGAAATGGGTTGGTGCAACAATCGGTCACAGTCCAGCCGGACTGCGACATGACAAAGGTGGCAGACAAGCCGTGCTCTGGAGCAAGCCAAAGCACGGCCAATTCATGATGATCTGTAATCTCTTCAGTCAACGCTGATCGAAATGGATTTCTGTTCGCTTGATTCCTTCGGAACCGTCAACGTCAGAATCCCATTTTCATATTTCGCTGAGATGTTATCTGACTCGATGGCAGTACGAAACCGAATGCTGCGCACGTAGGTTCCGATCCGACGCTCGTGCTGGACCCAGTGGCCTTCACCTTTTTCGGCTCTTTCGACTTGTGCATTGACAGTCAGTGTATTGTCTGTGAACGCAATCTTGATGGCATCCTTGTCCGCGCCCGGCATCTCAATACTGGCATAAAATGCGTTACCGTCCTCAAAGATGTCTACCGGAGGTCTCAGCTCGCCGCTGGTCTCTTTCTGTGAATCGGATTTATATCCGAGTATCTGCTGGAACAGATTGTTCGGATCATCCGGATAAATGTAATAACCCCCGAACGGGGACGTAATTTTCTGTGCCATTGCATCACTCCTGTCGAAATTGCCTGTTTTCGCTGCTTGAGGTTGATCTGGCTGCTTTCAGCATCTGTGAACTGTCGATTATATTCAACACCGCGCTATCAGATTGAAGCAAATGTGCGAACTGACCGCTCTCAACTGGCCGCTGCCTCCAAAGTGGACAATTTGTCCAATAATTCAGCCTCAGTCCAGATCTGAACACCCAGCTCGCGCGCTTTCTCAGCCTTGCTGCCGGGATTTTCGCCCTGCACCACATAATCGGTGTTTTTTGACACACTGGAAACCACAATCGCGCCAAGTTGCTCCAGGCGTCGCTTCGCCTCGGAGCGAGGCATGGACTCGAGGGTTCCAGTCAGCACAAACTTTCTGTCAACCAACTCCCCACCCTGCGAATCAGTCAGGAGAACAGACTCAACCGATTCGATCTGAACACCCAGCTCAATCAGTTGCAGCACAATGGTTCGATTTCGCTCAATTTGAAAAAAATCTGCAACGCTGGCTGCCACAATCGAGCCGATGTCGCGGATTTCCTCCAATTCCTCCACCTTGGCTGCCATGATGCCATCAAGGTTGCCAAACCGTCTGGCCAATGCATTGGCCGTTGATTCCCCGATCAGCGGAATGCCCAACGCAACCAGAAACTTGGCAAGCGAGACCGACTTGCTCTTTTCGATCGCATCAATCAGATTGCGGGCGGACTTCTCACCCATCCGTTCAAGACCCTCAATCTGCTCCTGGCGCAGTCGGTACAAATCCGAGACATTTTGCACCAGCGACGTATCGACCAGCTGATTCACAATTCCGGTACCCAGACCCTCGATATCCATGGCCAGTCTCGAGGCAAAATACTCAATGCCCCTCTTGATCTGGGCCGAGCACACCAGCGAACCCGTACAGCGGTGCACCGCGGCATCCTCATCGCGGATCACAGGTGAGCCGCACACCGGGCAGTTTTCGGGAAAATCGAATGGCGCACTGTCTGACGGGCGTTGGTCACTGATCACGGAAACCACCTCGGGAATCACGTCACCCGCACGACGAATGACAACCGTATCACCAACCCTGACGTCAAGCCGGCGGATCTCATCCTCATTGTGCAGGGTCGCATTCGAGACCATGACACCAGCCACCTCAACGGGCTTGAGCCGCGCAACCGGAGAGACTGCACCTGTGCGGCCGATCTGAACCTCGATGTCCGCCACGACCGTCGTTCGCTCCTGCGCTGGAAACTTGTGCGCAACCGCCCATCTCGGTGCCCGGGTCACATAACCGAGCTGTGCCTGCTCCTCGACCTGGTTGACCTTGTAGACGACGCCGTCAATGTCATAGTCCAGATCATCGCGCCTTCGCAGCAACTCGGCTCTCACCTCGAGGCAGGCCGTGATGCCCGTCGCCACACAGGACTCGCCTGACACCTTGAAGCCATAGTCACGCAATCGTTGCAATTGTGCGTGTTGCGATTCCGGCATCGCGTGACCTTCACAACGAACGATCGAGTAGAACATGGCATCCAGCGGCCTTGAGCTGGTCATGGCCGGATCAATCTGGCGCAGCGAACCGGCTGCCGCGTTGCGCGGGTTCATATACGTTTTGCCACCGGACTGCTGCTGGCTTTCGTTCAGCCGTCTGAAGCCGGACCGACTCATGTACACCTCGCCGCGCACCTCCAGCAGCGATGGAAGGGTTTCTGAGCGAAGCAGCAATGGAATGCTTCGAATGGTGCGCACATTGCCGGTGACATCTTCCCCGACCTCGCCATCCCCCCGGGTACTGGCCAGTATCAGCCGACCCCGCTCATAGACCACGCTGACGGCCAGTCCGTCAATCTTCGGCTCGACAAAATACTCAACCTGATCGACCTCGATCCGTTCCCTGATTCGGCGGTCGAAGTCTCTCACCTCACCCTCATCAAACGCATTGTTCAAGGACAACATGGGTACGGCATGGCGAACTTCCGCAAATGTATTGTCTGACTTGGCACCGACTCTTCGGGTTGGCGAAGCTTCGGACTGAAACTGCGGATGACGCTCTTCGAGCGCCTGCAGCTCCCGAAACAGCCGGTCGTATTGCTCGTCGGTGACTGAGGGAGAATCCAGCACGTAGTAGGCGTGGTTGTGCTGGTTGAGCTGCTGTCGAAGCGATTCGATCTGATCTCGAATCTGACTTTCATCCTCCGATTTCATCGTTCAGGCTTCAGCGAGACAACGCCCTGTGACTGTGCCCAATCCTGCACCATGAAAGACGCCTCAAAAAGACGGGTCGCAGTCTGGCTGCCCGGCTTGATGCCACAATCATTCATCCGCCTGATGAAGTCATCGATTTGGGATTGGGTCATCTTGATGGAGCGGGCATCCACATGCCGGTGATTCTGATCCACCAATCTGACCGCCAGTCTGTCTTCCAGATCCTGGGCAATATCAATCATCACGTCGAACGCAGCCCGGGGATCCCTGACGCATGTCAGGTTGGTGAACAGGATCATCGTACGCATATCCGGATCCTGCCCGAGTTGCTTGGCCAGCAGTACATTCGCCTCATTCATCGGCACCATGCTGAACAGGGGATACAACCTAGGGGATTCCGTGTCGAAGCGATCATAAACTGTGGTGCCCTGTCTTTGCTGCATGCCGTATTCGCGGGCCAGGTAACTGATGCTTTTACCGGAGAATTCCCCATCGTGATCCGATTTGAGGATGAGTATCGCCTGAAGGTCCAACTCACGGACGCGTTCGCTCAATTCCTGGGCTTCCTGGATCACGGTATCCGTCGTCATCGAATAATGGTGGGAACGCGACAGTGCTTCGGCGATTTTCTCCACCATCGTCGTAAACATCCACCAATCCCTCTCGGTGATCGGCCGTCCCCTGTATGAGAGCTGCATGGAAAGGATCAGATCCGAATAACTCGATGTCAGACTATCCTCATCGAGATTGTTCCAACTGCCCCGGTCTACATCCAGTCCGATGATCGCGTGCGGTTGTTCCAGTTTAATACCCAGCCTGCGATAGATTGTCAGAACGTCCATGCGCTTGACCGGTTTCGCGGCTTCAGGCAACCAGCCAAGAACATCAATTTCACGCTCCTCGCTGTTGCGATAGTCAGGGAATACGACATTGATCTCAAGCTCGGTCTGTACCGGGTCGGATGTTTCAGCCGCCGTCTCATCTGCGGACTTTGCAGTGGGCTGGGCGTGCCCGGATTCCGGTACCTTCAGTTCTGTCGGTTGTCTGGACTCTCTAAACCTGAATTCATTCCGGGCGGAACCGGAAAGGTCCTTGGAGTACTCCCCAAAATAGGGACCGGAGTCCTCGATTTCGGGTGTATTGTGAATGGTCTGTGTGGTCTCGGCTGTGTAACCAAGATTGGCAAGCGCCTGATCCCAATCCTTGGTATCATCGACCGAGCCTACAAATGGGATATCCCTGTCCAGTTCGTCAGGTTGTTCATCATCTGCCTCCGAATCCTCTGAATCGATGTTGATTTCCGGTTCTGCAGGCTCAACCGTTGATACCGACTCCTCTTCGGTCTGGACTTCAGCCGGAGCATCGTCGCCGGGTGATTTTTCTGAATCATGGCTGACGGGAACAACCGGTCCCAGTTCCACATCATCAATGGCGTAATCGCGCTTGGGTTCGAACAGCTCCTCAAAACCGTCTTGCTCCTGACTCGATGTCGTTGCCGTGACGGTGTCGAATTTCAACCTTGCGCCCAACCGCATCCGTTTGCTGACCCACCAAACCAACAAGGCGAGTGCAATGACTGAAATCAGCACATAGACGAACTGCATTACGCAACAAACTCCTGTGCTTCCTGCAGGTCAACCGATAGGACTCTCGACACATTCGGCTCAGGCATCGTCACACCGATCAGGGTATCAACGGATTCCATGGTGATCTTGTTGTGTGTGATCAACACCAGCTGCGTAGTCTCCGCGAGATCCCGCAGACTGCTGCAAAGCCGATAGACGTTCTCGTCATCAAGTGGTGCGTCAATCTCATCAAGCAGACACACGGGCGATGGATTGATCCGGAAGAAGGCAAGAATCAATGCCACCGCGGTCAGCGCCTTCTCACCACCCGACAGGGCCTGGATGTTGTGTACACGCTTGCCCTTGGGACGGGCAAAAATCCGCAGTCCGGCATTCTCAGGATATTCACCAAGCAGCTCAAGATGACCGCTACCCCCGCCAAACAGCAATGGGAGCAGTCGCTGATACTCCGAATTGACCAGGTTGAACATCTCGGTATACTGTTCGCGGGATTCGGTATCGATTTTCTGGATCGTCGCACGAAGGGTCTCAATGGCGCGTGTGAGGTCATCATGCTGATGGTCCATGTATTCCTTGCGCTGCTTCTCCTCCTCATACTGCTCAACCGCAATCAGGTTGACCGCACCGGCGTTTTCGATTCGACGCTGAAGCTTTTCCAGCTTGAGCACACTGGTCTCGACATCAAATTCCTCTCCAAGCTGCTCCAATTCCTGTTCGGGTGATGTTCCGAGTTCCCCGATTTTCTGCCCGAGCTCATTGACCTGGGCAACAAATTGCGACATCTCGATCTTGATATCCTGCATCCGGGTGTTCACTTCCTCAACCGACAGCTGATGCTGCAGTCGTATCTCGTCGATTCTACGGTAGTTGACTTCAGTCGCTTCAGCCTCGCTGCGCCCACCTGACAGTTTCTCCTCGCATTGACGGCTTTGCACCACCAATTCCTCCAAGCGGGATTGGAGCGGCGCAACGGGGTCGTCGGTACTGGCCAGGCTGTTTTCCAGTTCGCGACACTTGGCCTGGGCACTGTCCAGGCGCTGGAGATGGTCGGAAATCGACGATTTATACAGTTCCCGGTCGGCATTGTGTCGTTGCGCGTCCAGTTCCGTTTGATGTCGTTGTGCAACAGCCTCGCTGACGCGATCCTGAAGTTCCCTCATCGTGGATTGCTGCTGTCGGATCTGCTGGGACTTTTCGACCTTACCGGCTTCATGCCGGTCGCAGGCATCCGACACCTCCACCATCTGCTGCCTTAACGCGCTGAGCCCTTCCGACAACTCGGACCGAGACTCCTTCAATCTCCTGATCCGGGAGCGGATCTGGTCACGTCTTTCGGATACCCGGATTCGGTCAGACTCGATCTCCCTGAGTTCACCGCGGGTATCAGCCAGCTGATCATTTTTCTCTGTGAGACTCAGACGCTGGCGACCGATGCTGGACTCCAATTTGATGATTGCCGCCCGGGTCTTTTCAATCTCTTGGCGCTTGATCGCTTGGTTTTGCTCATCCGTCTCAACCTGCTTGCGGCATTCTCGAATCAACCGCGTTGTCTCCATCACACCGGTCGGTGCCTCTTTGCCGACTGCGGGTGAATACCAGTTGAATCCCAGCACCGCACCCTCGGCCGTAACGATGCACTCATTCGCATTCAGTTTTGATCGCATCTTAAGACCCTGCTCGAGATCATCGGCCACGTAGACTCCGACAAGCATGTTCTCAGCCATCCGTCCAGAACTTCGAACGTGCTGCGCCAGTGCAGGCAGGGACGATTTAGGTTCGACATCACCTGATCGATCATCCACGAAATACATGGTTGCACTGACTGCGCTGTCCTTGGACTGCCGGGCCAACTGCCCGACATCGTCCACCACAACCGCGGCCATCCAGTCTCCCATCACGCGATCCACCGCACGTTCCCATCCATCCGCGACCTCAACCCGGGCGGACAGCACCGGAGCCTGATCCAGACCATTGTCTGTCAGCCATTCGCCGACTTCCTCGGTAGATTGCGACTCCAGCAGACGTTGCGTCAGTGTCTTGAGCCGGACCTGGGACTCCTGCGAGCTGTCGCGAAGTTGCTCGAGTTCGTCAACCAATTGGTCATATTCTGAGCGCTTACCCGCCAGCGTGGATTCCAACTCCCCGATCTCCTCGGCCAGACTCTGGCTGGCCACAGACAGCTGGTCAAAGTCGATCTGCAGCTGCACAGTCGAATGCGATTCGTTGTCTGCTTCGAGTTGACGCAGTTCGGCTTCAAGCGCATTCAGATTTGTGTCCACCTCAGTCTGTCTTCTCTGCGACTCCTCCAGAGAGGCAACAACGGATTCGCGGCGTCGGATCGCTTCAATCACCTCGCGGTCAATCTGTTCCATTTCGCCCTGCAAACCAGCCAATTCGGATTCGGCCTTGGTCAGACGCTCGGTTTTCCGCTCCAGGGCCTGCGTAATCTCGTCAAGTCGCTTCTGGTGATGCTCGAACTGCTCAGCCGATTCGTCTTGCTTTTTCTCAAGTTCAGTCACCGAATCGTGAAGCTGTGAAATCTCATTTCTGACATTCAGCAGATTCGCCTCATCGCGCTCGGTCTCCTCGCACAGTTCCCGGATCTGTCTTTCAAGATTGGAGATTTCCGCATTCACGCGATAATGCTCCATCTGCAGCTCATTGAGTCGCGCCTGTTGCTCAAGCTGGCTCTTGCGGGCGGTTTCCTGATCGGCTTCGGCCGATCGGACCAAGGCCAGTCTCCTGTTTCGTTCCACATCCAGATTCGACAACTCGGACTCGGTACGTTCGATCTGTTCGGAGCACTCGCGCCACTGAACAGACAGCAGGCGGGCCCGCAGACGGGCAGCGTTTTCCTTCAGTTTTCGGTATCGACGCGCCTGGTCGGCCTGGTGGCGCAGCTGCCGGACCCGGGTATCCACCTCATTTCGCATGTCATCGAGCCGTTCCAGGTTATCCTGGGTGCGATTGAGCTTCAGCACCGTCTCATGGCGTTTTTCCTTGAACCTGGAGACACCGGAAGCCTCCTCGACAAAGGCACTGAGTTCCTCAGGCTTGCCGTCTACGATCCGACTGATCATGCCCTGTTCGATGATTGAATACGAGCGGGGACCGAATCCGGTTCCAAGAAACAGTTCCTTCACATCGCGCCGGCGGGTGCGGGTGTTGTTGATGAAGTATTCTGAAATCCCATCCCGGGTCACCGTGCGGCGAATGGAAATCTCCGAGAATTTCGCCCACTGGCCGGGACATCTGTTCAGCGCGTTGTCAAACAGCAGTTCCACGCTTGCCCGCGAGGCCGGTTTTCTCTGATCCGAACCATTGAAGATCACATCATCAAGCGTCTCTCCGCGCAGGCTTTTCGCCGATGATTCGCCGACAACCCAGCGCATGGCGTCAATCACGTTGGACTTGCCCGACCCATTGGGTCCGACAATGCCTGCTGTCTCACGCGGTACGAAAATGGTAACCGGGTCGGCGAACGACTTGAAACCTGAGATCTTGATCTGCTTGAGATGCACGGATAAACCCTTCCTCGCAAAATAAACCGCTCTTGCCCGTGTAGTCCGGGCTTGAGACTGACAACTAGATTGACACGGCAGACAACTCGCGTTGCACTGTCACAACCAACACTTCTTTATTCGTAGGGAACCGTCTGCGACAGCGACGGTCGCTCGCGGACAGATTCGTGCCACTCGGTGAGGTTGGGTCGATTGTTTCGCCAATCATCGGATGAGAATCGAAAATCCAGATACTCCAGCGCTGTTGCGACGGCGATCTGTCCGATTCCGAAACCATTTTTGAGTTCTCCAGCCTGAGCCTCCAGCACATTCAGTGCACGTTCCACAGCCGCCGCAGCTCGGTCTGCCACTGCTTGCGACTGCAACTCCGGGGGCCTTCGACTTTCCAGAATTCGGCCGACTGAGGCATCCAGAATTCCGTCCGCAAGTGCCTGCTGCCGCAATGCAGTCCAGCGTGCCTGTCCCGCCTGTGGAAACAGCCGGGGTGTGGTACCCAGGCTGTCGAGAAACTCGCAGATCACAGGGGAATCGAATAGCACCTCACCGTTTTCAAGAATCAGCGCGGGGACCTTTCCCAAAGGATTTTCGGTCGGAAGATCGGTATCCGGCGCCCAGGGATTGGTCATCTGGTTTTCAACCTGATTTTCCAGTCCACACTCAATGATGGTGGCCGAAACTTTGCGGACATAAGGTGAAGTTGTGGAGTAACGCAATTTCAGCATTCTATTTTCTCGCGAGTTGTATAAAGAAGTGTGATTTGGACGATTGGCGAACGCCAATTTTCCGTTGAAATTCTGTGGCTAATATGGTATATAAGCCGATTTTCAAACTTGCTGTCCGAATGAAAAATGGAAGCTTTTCAGTTCGGCTAATTTTACCATAGTTGGCGGTGACACTTCAATCTTGGACACAATCGCAAAAACACTGAAATTCGAGTCGTACCGGCCGAAGAAAAACGAAAAGTACATGAATGAGAAGCAGCGCGAGCACTTCATGAACATTCTGATGACTTGGAAACAGGAGCTGCTCGACGAATCCTCGAAGACTGTTGTCACATTGCAGGATGAAACCATCAATCATCCTGATCCGACCGACCGTGCGAGTCAGGAGACTGACATGTCGATTGAGCTGCGGAACCGTGATCGAGAACGGCGGCTGATCCGAAAAATCGATGAATCCATTCTGCGACTTGAAACCCAGGGTCCCGAGGGTTATGGATTCTGTGAGACCTGTGGTGTGGAAATCGGTCTTGGGCGCCTGGAAGCACGGCCGACAGCAACACTCTGTCTGGATTGCAAGGTGATCGATGAGATGAAGGAACGCCGGCAACACTAAGGCGAACATCCGATCATCACCTCTAATCCGAACTGGTTTGAAAAATCTGTCATTTGTCACCTACTACAAAGGACTCACTCCTTGAACATTTCAAAACCCTGCTCGCGAAGTGGTCAGAGCGACCCGTACAATCCGGCGCGACTGACCAATCCTGAACTGTCTGATGCCGAATTCTGACCTGATTATCCGGAACGGATTGGTTGCCCGTTCAGACGGCACCACCGAGATTGCAGATATTGCATGCACCGATGGGCGAATCGAAAGGATTGCTCCTTCAATCAGCGCCAAATCCGATCAGGAAATCTCTGCCGACGGTCTGCTGGTCCTGCCGGGTGTGATCGACGCACAGGTCCATTTCCGCGATCCCGGCAACACACACAAGGAAGACCTTGCAAGTGGCTCCCGAGCCGCCGTCAAAGGTGGTGTGACGAGTTTTCTTGAGATGCCGAACACCAACCCCACGACCACCAATCAGCAGGCACTTGATGCGAAGCTCGCCCGGGCTGCACGGGTTTCGGTCGCCAATTACGGTTTCTTCATTGGCGCAACGCCTGAAAATCTTGACGACATCAACACCGTTGAACCCGCCTGTGGCATCAAGATTTTCATGGGATCCAGTACCGGCACCCTGTTGGTCAGCGAAGAGGAGGACTTGGACAGGATATTCAAAAACGGAACTCGCCTGATTGCGGTGCATGCTGAAGATGAAGAGCGGTTGAGGTCCCGTATGCAAGAGTTTCTCCGGGAGGGTGAGGTCTATGACGACCTGTCCATACACACCCGAATACGCGATGACATCTCCAGCCTCATTGCGACGAAGCGAGCGGTCGAGCTCTCCAAGCGCTATAACCGGCGTCTGCATATCCTGCATCTGACTTCGGCTGTGGAGGTTGAGTATTTAAGGGAAAACAAGACTGACCTGATCACGGTCGAATGCACACCCAATCACTTGTTTCTGACCGAAGCCGATTACGGGAGACTGCACAGTTTTGCCCAGATGAATCCGCCACTTAGAACGTCCCGCGACCGCGACGCACTATGGAGTGGGTTGAGAGACGGCGTAATCGACTTTATCGCAACTGACCACGCTCCTCACACCAAGGCGGAAAAAGCCAAACCCTATCCTCAATCACCTTCCGGCATGCCGGGTGTTGAGACATTGCTTCCTTCCATGCTGACGGCCTGGAAGTCCGGACAGTGCACTCTGGAACAGATACTGAAGTGGCTGTGTTGGAAACCGGCGCAATGCTACGGCATCGTCGGCAAAGGCAGGCTTGAAGAGGGATTTGATGCTGACATTGCCATCGTCGATACCGACACCTACAATACCGTTCGCGATGAGGATATGTTCACCAAGGTGAAATGGAGTCAGTTCAGGGATGAGAAGTTTACCGGCTGGCCGGTTTGGACCATCGTCGGCGGAAAGGTCGCCTTTGCCAACGGTCGCATTCAAGATGGTGTACGCGGAACTCCAGTCAAATATGGTTCATCCTGAGACAAACCGATATCAGATAAATCCACCACCGCTTACGCACTGACTTCGCATACTTCTCAGCAACCGGTCGGATGATCTTCAATCCGTTTCAATCAATCGCGCAAAGCCGGGTTGCGGCGAATCACCTGGACAAGCGAATTGACTCGATTCCTACCAACCAGCGATGGACGGGTGCAGGTAGCGTATGACCAAGGCGACTACAACACCGCCAATGACTGCCCACGGAGACAGCTCCCGGATTCCGCGCAATGCCCCGCGTTTTGTAAATGGAATCAACGCTGTCAACTCATAAAACCGTTGGAAACTGGCAGATCCCTCTGCGAGTTTGCGGCGGTCCTGATGCCAGCAGCCAACAACAGCGAACACTACAAAGCCACCGAAGAACACCACATCTGAGGCATATCCGTTGGAAACCAGATGCGCAAACCCCCAGATGCCGATACCCATGAACATCGGATGACGGGTAATGCGCAACACACCGGTCGGCTTGTCGCGCGCAGGGCCAAGAACCGCCACTGGACTCGGTGTCATCATTCCGGCAATAATGATGATGAATCCCAGGATATTGATCAACTCAAACACCAAGCGGGTTGCAATCAATTGAGGAGGTGCCCACAACAGCGGGCCTGTATGGAGGTTGGTAAAAGCGAAAAACACAAGTGGCGCAAAAATCACTACAGCAACCACTGAGTAAACGATGGTGAATCGCAGTTGGCCCAGGCGGGCAATCAACCGTGGCCGCACCGCTTGGCTTGAAAGCACCATGTGACTCACTGCAAATAGTATCCACAGCACTGCAATGATGAGAATGTTCTTCATTGGTCTTCTCCGGAAATTTAATGTGGCTGATGTGAACTATGTTGTTGATGGAGTGGCTATCGATTCGTACTTGAACTGGCACAGTTGAAAATAGACGGAAATCAAGAATTCAGTTTATCTGGAAATTTATACAGTTTAGTTGACAAAAAATCTTGGATATTTTCACACACTTATCGAGATTATTCGATAAACAATTCAATTGTCTCGAACTAATGGAATGATTACCTAAATTTCAACCTGATGATTTGATCCCCCAATTTACAGATGCGTCTGAAAGTTACTTCTTCACCAAAATTTTGCTACACCGCATTCAACGACTGAACCATGCAAGAAACGCATGAATCATCTCGGTGCTCTTACTTCAATTCGACGCGTCAGCAATCACAGATCGCATATGTTGTTGCACCACGGCTACAGGTGATAATGGAATCTCGATTTGCAACAATTGTGCCGATGCGATTTCCACACCGGCACAATGAATAAGTTGACAAAACCCCAATCTATCAGAATTGAACCCCAGCTTGTATTCGGATTGACTTATCTGTATCGTTCTCTGACTCCATAGTCGCTCCGATCAGACTCAACTCGAGATTGGAGTCATGCCGGAACCGAGTGCCGATTCGATATGTCCTATCCCCGCCAGCCAGAGAAAGCTCGCTGAATGGTGTCAGCAACGCCCGGTCGCCAATAATCCGGATACCATAACTCACACCGGCATCCAATCGCAGTCGGTAGCTGTCTTCTTCTGCGACATCATCTGTTCGCCCGATATTCCAGATTCGGTCAACACCCCGTACTGCTGCTCCATAGGACGGTTTCAGGCTGAACGACATTCCTTGCTCGCCATTTCCGGGTTGCATCCGGATACTACCCTGTACGCCCCATTCGCTCGAATTGTTGCGCTTGACCAATCCGTAGGATGACAGTGTCAGCGTCATGCGCTGTGAGGCTGACAGGTAGTTTAGACCGGCACCGACCTCTAACCGACTGCCAGATGCACCATCGCCACTGTCATGCGACACACCGAATTCAACCGACGGCTCAACTGTACCACCCTCTGGCATCTGTCGGCGTTGGCTCGCCTCCAGAACCAGCCGAGTGCGACTGAGACTGCTATCCTGAGCCGGAATAAAACCTGATGAGGCATCCACACTCATTTTGGTCAGCGCGAAGTCACCTGTCAGATGCATCGTGGTGTCAGAGCTGCTCCACACCTGTGTACTTGCACCTACACCAACGGTACTCAACGACAAATCACTAGACTCAGAGATGCTGTCCTGATCAAGCCGAAAATCTCCACTACCGATTCCGACAAAAGTCCACAGCGTATACTCTGGTGTCCGCAAACCGAAATAAGGACTAATGCTGGTTGCCTTGACTTTCTGCTTGCCGGAATTACCATTGCTCTGCTGGTACTCTGTCTTTCCGGAAAAGCGCGACAGTGCCACACCACCCACAACGCCCTCACCAATCGGAGTGTCGAGTCCGAAACTGATACCCGAAATCTCACCGTCAAAGTTCAAAGCGTTGCCGTCGTTGTCGAATCGGTTGTGCGCAATCTCACTCCATGCCGAGAAACTCCGACCACCCAAGCCACCTCCTTCGCCATATGCGTTCAACAGCGCTGGAAACTTACTGCTGTACAAAAACTCTTCGGCATTCATACGAATCGGCTCCTTTGAGGCGCCCAGTTGAAGTTGCTCTCGATCATTGAGATTTAAACTGGCGCTACCTGGCACGCGCGGGGCACTGAAATTCTGCACCCTGGAGCGGATGCCAGACATGGTTACACCACCCACAATACCAGCCGTCTCGGAAAGCGTCTGTTGCACACTCGTCTCAATCAGCGCTTCATCCACCGGTGGCGGCTCCGACACCTTGATCTTGAATGTTAGCGTATCTGCGTCCGAAGAAGTCGAATCGGAGTCCGAATCCACAACCCTCAAGGTGTATTCAGTTTCGATCATCAGCACTTCCGCCGTACCAGTGATTTTCCGCGTATCGGGATCGAATTCCAAACCCCCTGGCAACGACGGTGTCAGGCTGTAGTGAAGTAAACCATTGCCGCCGATATAGGCCGCCGGCAGCTGCAGGTTAACCGTACGGTTCTGCCTAAAGTGCTGGTCGGGTATTGTCAAGGAACAAAAGTCTGGTGCTGTGGAAGGCTCAGTTGTAGTCAGGTACACTGACTCCGAGCCAGCCGTCAATCCAATAGTGAATGTATCCTCTCCCACCACTGTAGCCAAATCTCCCGCAAAAGTCACCTTCCCACATGTGAAATCAGCGATGCCCCCGTCAATATTGTCTCGGTCTACGAACAGATTCTCATTTTCCAAGTCTGCCAAAAAATAAAAATTCGAACTGTAAGATGTTGGCGTAACCTGGGATTTTCCTTCATAATTGTCAATTCCGCTAGTTCTAATGTTCACGGTAGACAGATTAAACCCTCTCACCGTCGTAGGTGTGGAGCTTCCTATTTCAATCGTATCTTCATGACCAATGTAGAAGGAGCGGGCAGCAGCGAGCGATTTGTCTGGGAAAGTAGGCACTCCGGAAAAATCCAGACTACCGAACGTTTCGATCGTGCTGTTGGTGCCGTCGTCGTGGAAGTATATGTACACTGTACCGGCCGTTGCCATGCTTGCAGACCCGACGAATGCGAAAAAGCAAACAGTAAATGTAAATAATCGTCCTTTGAAAAATTTGCATTTCATTGATGTAACCTCGGTTGGAAAGTCAATTAATCTTGTAGATGTAGTCTATCTTCACCTGTAAAGTAAATTCATCCTGAAGTGTACGATCTAGTCAGCGATTCCAATCGGTTGTCGGCGCATCTGTAAATCAACTTATGTTCAACAGTTCCTGTTTGCAAATCAACGACGGGATCATCAATCCAAAATCAAACCCGACTCCGCTTAGATAATGTTAATATTATCAATATATTACCGAACACGTTCAGATTAACAGAAAACATAAATGTGTCTTTAATCTGAATGTGTCTTTAATCTGCTTATTGGAAAACATTGTAACATTTTCGAGCACAGTTGAGCTCGTTGATCCAGGTGCAGGCATCGCTGAGGAGAAGCTTAGATGTCGTGTGAGATTTTTGCTTCGATTTGTCCAAACCTTTGCGAATAAAGTGGGAGCATCTTCGCAACGTGCAGATTTCATTTTGCAACCAAACCAAATGTTACAAGTTGCCAATCGTCTAGGTCTTGCTCAACACAAGACAGTCGTATGCGTTGCCTTCACACGAATCATCGGACCGGAGAGGTCATCATATTGGTTCAAACAGTTTTCAATTGAGAGTCAGTCCGTAAAGACATTTTTTGTCGCTTCGGACAATCAGCACGATGTGGTTTTTTGCTATGCTTTCGTCGTCCGGCTGATCAAACCTTCCTCACCAACATTTTTTTCAGTTTCACAAATTGTGTTCCGCACTGCAAATGTATTCGTTCAAGTACCAGAATTTGCAGATAAGCGATAATCGTTTCAACACACCTTGGGAGCTCTAAGCGAAACTCAGCAGATATCCTTGCAGTCCATTGAGTTTGGATGCGAACTGAGATGTGATTCAGCGTGGCCTGTGCAAGAGATCTGAAGATAAGAGTTGGTGGCACAATCAATGCTGTATTCGGCAGCAAACGATGAAAATTGTAGATTAACACTCCATGGCTTATTTTTTTCTTCTTTATTTTCAGATAGACAGATTCAATGATACTTGGATCCCAACGACGCGACAATTGAACAAATAGGCGTAATTTACTTCCATCCCAATCATGAAATCATCTGGGGTCGTAGCAAACTGGCTCGAGCGCAGCATGACCAGCGAAATTGAAATAGATCACCAGAATGTCGAAATCAGGCACTATTGCGCTCCAGCATCACCGTAAAGGGACCGTCATTGACCAATGACACCTCCATGTTCGCACCGAATATTCCTGTGGCAACAGGTGTCTCCATCAACTGATTCAGCGCATCGACGAATTGTCCAAACAGCTGATTTGCTGCATCGGGTGCCATCGCCTGCGTAAAGTCAGGCCGGCGTCCGCGGGACGTCAATGCATACAGTGTGAATTGAGGCACAGCCAGCACTTCACCATCCGTATCAAGAACTGAATAATCTAGCCGTTGTGTCTGGCCTTCAAAGATCCTGAGATTGACCGCCTTGCTGGCCAACTCTCCGGCTATATGAGGATTGTCTCCGTGGGTAAAGCCGACAAACAACAGCAGTCCCTTGCCGATCTCGCCGACAGTCTGCCCATCGACTGCGACCGAGGCGCTGGTTACGCGTTGAACCAGCACCTTCATAACGATCGTTTCAGTATTCTAATTTGAGTTTCAGGCAGCCTCGTCAATGGCTTTCATGCTCAGCCGAATCCTGCCCTGCTTGTCAACGTCCAACACCTTGACCTTGACGTCATCGCCTTCGGTAAGGACATCGGAAACCTGGTTGACGCGCCGCTGGGAAATCTGGGAAATGTGAACCAACCCATCGCGACCCGGCAAAATGTTGACAAACGCACCGAAGTCCATCAACTTGACAACTGTACCCTGGTAGATCTTCCCGACCTCGACATCGGAAGTGATCAGCTTGATCCGCTCCATCGCCATCTCGCCACCGGACTTGTCGACCGAAGCGATATTGATCACACCGTCATCCGAAATATCGATTGTCGCACCGGTCTCCTCGGACAGCGCCCGAATCGTCGCACCACCCTTGCCGATCACATCGCGGATTTTGTTCGGACTGATCTTCATAGTCAGAATGCGCGGCGCGAACTCAGACATCTCACTGCGGGCGGCCGGCAAGGCTTTTGCCATCTCGCTCAACACATGCAATCTGGCTTCTTTGGCCTGGTCAAGCGCAACACGCATGATCTCTTCGGTGATTCCGTCGATCTTGATGTCCATCTGCAACGCAGTGATGCCTTTCTCAGTGCCTGCCACCTTGAAGTCCATGTCGCCGAGATGATCCTCGTCGCCCAGAATGTCAGTCAGAATCTTGAATCGGTCACCATCCTTGATCAACCCCATCGCCACTCCGGATACCGGAGCCGAAATCTGCACACCCGCATCCATCAAGGACAGACTGGTTCCGCAGACGGTTGCCATCGAGCTCGAACCATTGGATTCGGTGATTTCAGAAACCACCCTGATCACATAGGGACACGATTCGCGCTCAGGCAGAACAGCTGCAATCGCACGCTTGGCCAGACGACCGTGTCCGATCTCGCGTCTCTTCGGAGAACCGATTCGTCCCGTCTCTCCCACACAGAATGGCGGGAAGTTGTAATGCAGCAGAAACGGATCGCGATGCTCGCCTTCCAGGGCATCAATGATCTGGGCGTCTCGTTCAGTACCCAGTGTTGTGATCACCAGCGCCTGCGTCTCTCCACGCGTAAACACCGCAGAACCATGGGTTCTTGGAAATACGCGGGTCTGTATGTCAATCGGACGGACCGTTCGAAGATCACGCCCATCGATTCGTGGCTGCCCATCCAGAATCCGGTTACGGACAATGTCGGACTCCAGTCGCTTCAACTCGTCCTTGACGGTTGATATCTCGTCGTCCTCGAGTTCCCGGTCGGCCGAGAGTTTCTCAATCACGTCGGAACGAATGTTCGACAACTGATCCTGCCGCGCGGTTTTTTCCGCAATGTGATAGGCTTCCTCCAAAGCGCTTCGGGCAAGACCTTCAACCTGCCCCGACAACTCCTGGTTGGATTCCTGTGGCTCCCAGTCCCACTGTGGTTTTCCGGCTCGCTTGGCAAGATCATCAATCGCATCAATCGCCATCTGCATGTTCTGATGTCCGAACATCACAGCGCCGAGCATCTCATCTTCAGACAGACCGTTGGCCTCGGACTCCACCATCAGAACCGCATCACGGGTACCCGCAACAACCAGATCAAGCTTGGATTCATTTTGCAGTACATCATTTTGAGGATTCAATACATACTGACCGTCAACAAATCCGATTCTTGCGCCTCCCAGGGTACCATTGAACGGCACACCGGAAATCCTGACTGCGGCGGACGCACCAAGCAGGGCAATGATGTCAGGGTCGATGTTCGGATCGACAGACATGATGGTCGCCACAACCTGGACCTCATGGAAGAATCCTTTTGGAAAAAGCGGTCGCAGCGGCCGATCAATCAGACGGCAGGTCAGAACAGCCTTTTCCGAGGGGCGGCCTTCCCGCTTGAAAAAACCGCCGGGAATTCTTCCGGCGGCGTAGGTTCTTTCCTCATACTCAATTGTGAGCGGTAGGAAGTTAAATTTTTTCGGCTCGGATTCGGCAACCAAAGTCACCAATACCGACGTATCACCCATGCTGGCGACAACGGCACCAGTGGCTTGTCTAGCAATTCGTCCTGTTTCCAGACGCACAGTGTGTGCACCATACTGAAAAGACGTTTCCGCATAACCATTCATTCAGTCAATTCTCCTTTAATGTCCAATCGGTTACTTTCTGAGTCCAAGTCTGGAAATCAATTCCTTGTAGCGTTCCGCATCCTTGGATTTCAGATAGTCCAGCAACTTGCGTCGACGATTCACCATTCTCAACAACCCCTGTCGCGAGTGATGGTCGTGTTTGTGTTCCTTGAAGTGGTCGGTCAGCCCGCGAATTCTCTCGGTCAACAGCGCAATCTGCACTTCGGGCGAACCTGTATCAGTTTTGGTTAAACGATATTCGTCAACTACTTTTGCTTTTTCAGCGATAGACAAAGCCATATTTCCTTCCCAATCCTATACAAAAAATATCCGCAAACCTCGGCTTATCTGTCTGTTTGCGGACAAGTCAGTGTCAATTCATGCACGATCAACCTGCCTACTATACTCGAGATTGCGCTACCGATGCATGGAAAAGTCTTTTTGGCGCCACTCTGCCGTCACCCAGTGACGTTCCAATTCCCAGAAATCCAGCCGAACGCTCGTACAACCTCACAACTCCATCGGAGGGGAGATTGTTGGCCCGAACAGCCTGACCGCGGCAAAGGTAGTAGGCTGCATCGGTCGACAGATCAACTTTGGGCAGATGCGTCAGCGTCTGATCACCGGGAATAAGCAGATTTCGCCTTTGCTCGACTGTCGGAAGCTGCTCGATCTCGGCGACAGTGTGACTGTCATTCACGTGCAGACTGCCGACGCCCAGGCGTCTCAACTCCTCAATATGCGCGCCACAATTGAGTTGCTCACCGATCTCGTGTGCAAGAACGCGCACATAATACCCTCTCGAACACTTCAGTTCAATCTCAACATACGGCGCTTCGAAATTCAGCAATGCCAATTCGTAGACCCTGACGCGTCTTGGCTTTCGTTCAATCTTGATGCCCTGACGCGCATACTTGTACAGTGGCTCGCCATTGATCTTGACCGCCGAATACATGGGCGGGACCTGGTCATATTCCCCGACGAAGCTGTCCAGCGTCCGGCGCAACTGCCGCGCTGTGACCTTCACCGGACGTTGCTCCAGCACCTCACCTTCCCGATCACCCGTGGTGGTCGACTCGCCCAGTTTGATCCGTGTCTGATAACGCTTGTCGGCATCGAGAAAGAAACCGGCGATCTTGGTCGCCTCGCCAAAACAGATCGGCAACAGGCCGGTGGCGATCGGGTCGAGATTGCCGGTATGGCCGGCCTTACGCAGTTCAAGCAATGCCTTAACCCTGCCCAATGCACCGTTCGATGACACCTCCGCGGGTTTGTCCAGCAACAACACGCCGGAATCAAGAATCGAATTGGAGTCAGTTTTAATCATGAATCCCTCGAGCGCGAAGCCTTGTCGATCAGACCGAGTACCCGACTGCTTCGCTCGGGCACCTCATCTTTGAAAAATGAAACCGCCGGTGTGTACTTGGTGTTCAGCTGCGCCCCCAGCTGCTGGCGAATGTAGGATCTTGCCCGGTTGAGGCCCAGTATCGACGAATGCAAGCGATCACCTGACTCGCTGCTGGTGGCATACACCTTCGCATGCTTGAGATCTCTAGACATCACTACTTCAGTTATCGTAACCTGTCCGACCCGCGGGTCAGCGATCTTGTTCTGCAGGATTGCACTCAACTCGCGATGTACCAGTGAACCGACCTTTGCGCTGCGATTGCCGCCTGTCTCATCCTGAAGCATGCTGCTGTACCAAATGACAATCAGTTTTCACCAAACCCGTTGTCCCGATCAACTCAATTCTCTCGCCTGATAGACTTCCAGTTGGTCATCGGCGTGAATGTCATGGTAGTTTCGAAGCTGGATTCCACACTCCAATCCCGCCTTCACTTCAGAGACGTCGTGCTTGAACCTGCGCAGGGAGTCGATCACGCCATTGTGAATGAGCACGTTGTTGCGAAGCACCCGCACCGGCAGGTTGCTGCGAACCGTGCCATCGCTGACATAGCACCCGGCAATGGTACCGACTTTCGACAACTTGAACACCTCGCGCACCTCGACATTGGCAACGACCTCCTCAACGGTCTTCGGTGTCATCCTGTTTTGGACGATTTCCTTCATCGCATCAATCGCATCATAGATCACATTGCAATAGATGACATTGATGTCATTGCTGTCGATTGTCTGTCTTGCAGTGGCTTCCGCGCGCACATTGAAGGCGATGATCATGGCTTCCGAGGCCAGCGCAAGATTCACGTCCGACAGACTGATACCACCAACCATGTCATGGATGACCTTGACCTCGACCTCTTCATTGGACAGGTTGGAGATGGCCGATGACAATGCCTCGGCTGAACCGCGCACATCCGCCTTGATCAGCACATTCAAGATCACAGGCTCATTGGCGCCGTTGAATGCAATGCCAGGCGGTCCGATGCCGGGCTTTCTCTTGAACTTGTTGCGGCGGAACTCAACCAGTTGCTGCGCAGTCTTATCGTCTACAACGCATATGAAATCATCACCGACGGCAGGGACTTCCTGAAAGCCGACGATTTCCACCGGAGTGGAAGGTCCGGCTGCCTTGACCTTGGACCCGCGGTCGTTTCGCAACTCGCGAATCCTTCCCTTTTGCACGCCGGCAACGACAAAATCCCTGGATTCGAGCTTGCCGCGTTGTACCAGTACAGTGACCACCACGCCGCGTCCCTTGTCAACCCGCGCCTCAATGACTACGCCACTCGCCACACCCTCATCCGGCGCCTGCAGATCGAGCACCTCGGCTTGCAGCTGGATGGCATCAAGCAGCTCCTCGACACCCTGACCTTTCAAGGCAGATACCTCTACCACAAGGACATCACCACCCAGTGATTCCGCAATCACATTGTGTTCGGTGAGTTCCCTGAGCACCTTCTCGGGACTCGATTTCACCTTGTCAATCTTGTTGATGGCCACAATGATCGGCACACCGGCACTGCGGGCGTGATTGATGGCCTCGACGGTCTGTGGCTTGACACCATCATCGGCCGCCACCACCAACACCACAATATCAGTCGCTTGCGCCCCCCGCACCCGCATGGCGGCAAACGCCTCGTGACCCGGCGTATCAAAAAACGTGATGTTGCCGCCGGATGTCTTGACGACATAGGCACCGATATGCTGGGTGATGCCGCCTTTCTCGCCTTCGGCCACCTTGGTTGATCGAATACAGTCGAGCAGCGTGGTTTTACCGTGGTCCACATGTCCCATCACGGCAACCACGGGCGATCTTGCACGCTGGGTGCGCTCGTCGGATTCGCGTTTGATCAGGCTTGTCTCAAGATCCTCCTCCTCAACCTCGACCGGTCGGTGGCCCATCTCCTCAACCAGGTAATAGGCGACATCCTTATCGATGGAGTCATTGATGGTGACAATCTGGCCGAGTTCAAATAATTTCTTTATCAGCTCTCCGGCCTTGACTGACATCGCGCGGGCCAGCTCTGAGATGGCGTTGGAGTCTGTGACCGCCACCTCGACAACAATGGGCGCCTGCGGAGCCTGAAACCCATGCTGGCGATGCCGCTCCTCTCCAATCTGGTTTCTGGGGCGTCGGTCGCGGGCCTTTTGCGGTCGCCTTCGGCCGCGGGCAATGTGCAGTTTCTCGCGTTGCTTATTGTCTTCGGGCTGGGCTGTTTTCCGTTTGGACTTGGTCTTCTTTGCAGCCGGTTTCGGTGTGGATTGGGGAGTTTCCTTAGCCGGTTTCTCCTCGACTGTCTCGGCCGCTTCCGCTGCTTCCGGTTGCTCTTCTGCCTCGACAACCTCTGCCGTCTCCGATTCAGCATCCGCGATCTGATCTTGTGACTCTGCAGCCTCGGCTTCGGCTTCGGGCTGCTCGAGCTCGGGTTCCTCAATCGCCTCCTCTACGGATTCGGATGCGGATTCATCAACGGCCAATTCCTCTGAGGGCTCCTCAACCTGTTCGGGTTCCTCAGCGGCCGCATCGACGGTCTCAAGTGTCGGAATACCGCGCGGTGCCAGTACTGAACTGTCAACCACCTCGATCTTAATCTCGCGTTTCGCACCGGTGCGGCCTTGCGACTCAACTGACTGATTCGAGGATTTTGCCTTGATCTGCACACGGCCGGACTGCATGGACTTGACCAGCCGCATCTTCTCCATGGGCTTGACCGCACTGTCGCTGGTCATGTCCGGCACGCCTGCCTCATCAAACAGCAGGATCAACCGGTCCTCCTCAATCTTGAGGGACTTCGCCAGATCTTTCAGTAATTCCGCCATATCAACCGCTCACGCAGATTCGTTCTCGAGTTCTTCCAGCATGGGCGCCCGCGCACTCATGATCAATCGCCCAGCGAGCTCTTCGCCGAGATTCGGAATCACATCCAGCAGTTCGAAAGTCGAGCAGTCCGCCAGGTCCTCCCGGGTCCGGATCTCGTTGGCGGCCAGCACCCGGGCAATCGCCTCATCCATGCCCTCAACCTCGAACAGCGACTCTTCGGGATGGCTGTCCTCAACCGCCTGCATGTCTGCGATCTCGTCTTTGAGTATGGCATCGGTTGCCCGCCCCTGGATCGCTTCCACCAGTTGTTCATCAAACTGCTCGATCGCCTCCAGTGTCGCGGCATCCGCATAGGCGATGTCCAGCATGGTGCGATAACCGTTCTGAACCAGGATGGTGGCGACGTCCTCATCGACATCCAACTGCATCATCAGTTTCTCGCTCTGTTCCTGATCTTCTGCCAACCGTCGTTCCTGGGCTTCCTCGTCGGTGAATATGTTCAGCGCCCATCCGGTCAGTTGCGACGCCAAGCGCACATTCTGGCCACTGCGCCCGATCGCCTGCGACAACTGTGACTCCGACACCACCACATCCATGCTGTGCGACTGATTGTTGATCGCAATGGACTCAACGTCGGCCGGCGCCAGCGAGTTGATCACAAACTGCGGTGCGTTGGGCGACCACTGAACAATGTCCACCCGTTCGCCGGCAATCTCATTGGACACACTCTGGACACGTGTGCCGCGCACACCGACACAGGCACCAATCGGATCAATTCTCGAATCCGGAGAGAACACCGCAATCTTGGCCCGCAGTCCCGGATCCCGGGCAGCGTGCTTGATCTCGACCAAACCCTCCCGGGTTTCCGGCACCTCGAGCTTGAACAACTCGATCAGCAGTTCCGGACAGGTCCGATCCAAAATCAACTGCGGCCCGCGCGAATCACTTCTGACATCCCGGAGTATGCCCCGTATCCGATCGCCCTTGCGCAGTCCGTCCTTGGCGATACTGTAACTCTTGGGCAGCAGCGCCTCGATTCCATCCACATCCACCACCGCATCGCCGCGTTCCATGCGCCGTATCGATCCAAACAGCATTGAGCCGATACGCGGGGTGTATTGCTCGAACACACGCCGGCGTTCCGCCTCGCGTACCTTCTGCATGATCACCTGCCTTGTGGTCTGCGCCGAGATCCGTCCCAGTTTGCTGGACGGAATCAACTCCTCGATCCAGTCGCCCACTGCAACATCGGGCTGCTGTTCCCTCGCCTCGCTCAACACAATCTGCCGGTCCGGAAACTCAACCTCCGTGTCATCCTCGATATCCTCAATAACCTCCCATGTGCGATAGGTCTTGAAACCACCGGTCTCGCGATCAATCGATACCCGGGCCTCGATGTCCCGCGCATCCTGTTTCTTGGCCGCAGCAGCCAACGCGTCTTCCACCGCCTCGAAAATCACCTCGATATCAAGATTTCTCTCATCCGATAGCGCTTGCACAATTTGTGGTATGTTCGATGTGTCCACAACAAAATTCTCGTTTCAATCTGATTCATCCAGATCCGGCTTGAGCCGGGCCCGGCGAACATTGCTCATGTTGATCGTATAGGTTGCATCAGTGGTGTCCACGACAAAACTGTCATCTTCCACCTTGAGCAACCGTCCCAAAAAATTCTTTCTACCCTCAATCTTGGTCAGGGTCGAAACCTCCACCCACTGACCGACCGCCTCGGCAAAATGCTCAGGCTTGGCCAGCGGCCGTTCGATCCCCGGCGATGATACCTCCAGCGTATAGCGACTCGTAAACGGATCCTCGACATCCAGCAGACGGCTGACCTGCTGGCTGACATACACACAGTCATCCAGTGTGATGCCGCCCGGTGCATCGATATACAGGCGAAGCACACGGGATTTCTCGCGGCCAACCAACTCAAGATGCACCAGCTCATATCCGTAACCCTCGATGGCATCATCCAGCATGTCGTGGAGCCCCTGATTTGCTGCCATCATGTTCATCCGATTTCCAATTCCTGCAAATCCAACAAATTAAAACCCCGCACAGGCGAGGTTTCCTGATTCCACCATTTCCGGTGGAGTTTCTTCATAACGACATCATTGGACCGGCAAACAGACAGGCTCCAACCAACTCGCTGAATTTCCACTTCTTGCGGTGCACAATTATAACATAAACGATTGCGACCCGACTTTGAGATGGGCAAACTCAAAGACCACTCCGGCCGGTTCTTTCAAGGCCTCCAGCATGAGTCCATCAGCACTGAAAAGGTTCGGTCAATCCCCAGCAAAAATGAGTGTGGACAGTTCTATAATTCGCGCAAAAATCTGACAGCCGCCGCCGACATGCCAACAAACCCAACTCTCATCCCCAGCCTGGCCATTGCCGGCAGCGGCGCGATCTGGGGGCTGTACTGGATCCCGATACGCCAGCTCGACGCCGGCGGCATATCCGCTTCCTGGACCTCGTTCATTACCTTCGCTCTGGTCGGTGCAGTCGCCTTGATCGCCCTGGCAACCCAGAGAATCAAAACCGGACGCCTGCACTGGAGCATTCTGCTGACCGGACTCCTCTCGGGCAGCTGCGTCGTATTCTACGCAATCGCCCTGGTGTTGACCGAAGTCGTCAAGGTCGTTTTGCTGTTTTACCTGACGCCGATCTGGAGTACCATCCTGGGGCGTTTTCTGCTCGGTGAGCAAATCACCCCTTTCAGGATTATCGCCATCGTCATGGGGCTTTGCGGACTCGCGGTCATCCTTGGCATTGCGAGTGGCATTCCGAAACTCAGCAACCTCGGCGACGTGCTTGCACTGGCGTCCGGCCTGCTCTGGTCCTATGCGTCGGTTCGTGTCAGAAAGGATTCAGCTGCGAAAGTCTGGGAACAGGTCAGTGCCTTCTATATCGGCGGTGCGCTGACCGCATCCGTCTTCATTATGTTGCCGATTCATGGTTTTGACCAGCCACCGGACATGGATGCGCTTCGCCATTCACTGTTGTGGCTGGTGATTTTCATCTCGGCCTATCTGCCTTCCGTCTTTCTGCTGTTTTGGGGTGCGCAACTGCTCAGCCCCGCCCGCGTGGGCATATTGCTGATGACGGAGATCATCTTCGGCGTCCTCTCCGCGTCGCTGCTGTCCGGTGAACCCTTCGGCTGGACGCAGGCGATCGGGATTGTCCTGATATTCGGTGCGGCGGTGATGGATGTGTCGGACCGTCTCGCCGCCTCAACCCATCCCCCACAGCCGCGAGCACCCGACTGATTGGATGCCGACACCTCAGTCGATGGACTGTGCCATCATGAGTTGCTTGCCAATCGACAACACCAGGTCATCATTACCGGGTTTTGAGACCACCAGCAACGAAACCGGCAGTCCCTGATCATTCACAAATTTCGGCAATACCGCGCTCGGACAGCCACTGAGTGCGCCAATCATGGTCGCCGATGCATAGGCCTGTCCATTGAGCTCCAAATCAGAATCCGCACTCATATTCGAGGGAGTTTCACCATAGCCGAACGGTGTGCAACCCGCAGCGGACAGGATCAGGATATCATGCTCTGCAAAAAAGTTTGCCATCAGCCTGCGAAGTCCCAATATCGACCTGTAGGCGCGAATGTAGTCAGTCGCACTCACACCCGCTCCGAGTTCCATCCATTCCGATGCCGGTCCGGCAAAGGGATCCGGCCGCTCGCGATACCGCTCGCCATGATTTGCGAAAAGCTCAGCCGCGAATACCGTCTTCCAGGCCTCGCGCAGATCGGCCACCGGTGGGCGGCTGCGTACCACCCTGCATCCCGCAGCATGCAATTCATTCACCGCATCGGCGACCGCGGACTGACTGTCGTGATCGTAAGACGCATTCCACAGTGAATTGCAATGAGCAACCCGCAATGAGCGTATCGGACGCTCCAGCGCCGCAACAAAATCCTGTTGTGCATGGTCTACACTGACTGGATCCACCTCGCTTGGTGCGCACAACACGTTCAACAGCAACGCACAATCAGCAACATTGGATGCCACGACACTGACAGCCGGAAACAGCAAGCCATTGGAAAAAGCGGGTGTATGTGCGATTCTACCCTGTGAGGGTCTGAACGCGAACACCCCGCTGAATGCAGCCGGCAACATGACGTTGCCTCCCACATCCAGACCGAGACCTGCGGGCGCGAAGTTCAGGGCCTGTGCAACCGAGACACCCGAAGAGCCACCGCCACTGACCAACCCTTCACCAAGAGGCGATCTGGACACATAATCATCCGCAGACTCTGCCGCTGCAATGGCAAATGGTGCGGTCCGGGTTTTGCCCAAGACAATCGCACCTGCTGCGCGCAATCGCCGAACCGACAGGGCATCCACTTCGGGAACATGATCCGCAAAGGCATCGCTGCCGTAAGTGGTGCGCATATTGGCAACGTCGATCAGATCATCGATCAGAATCGGAATCCCATGCAGCGCTCCGACCGGATTGCCGGTCGCGAGTTCCCGATCCGACTTGTCGGACAGAATGCGAACCGACTCCTCGGAGATGGTTGCCATCACCCGATAATGCCCATCCTGCGTTTGAATCCGCCCGAGATACTGTTCAAGCAGCTCGCGTACAGAGAACTGCCGGTCCTGAATGAGTCCGACCAGACCGCGGACAGAATATCTATCCATCCAGTGACCTTTCCGGTGCAAACTCGCGTTGGCGATGCTCCCAGGATTCAACAATGTGGTAAGGTGCACGGGCGGGCTCAAGCGGCTCGCACCGGCGGATTTTATCGGCCAGCTTCTCCGCCATCATGATCACCGGGGCATTCAGATTCCCGCTGACAATGCTCGGCATGATCGAGGCATCCACTACCCGCAGCCGCTCGACACCGTGTACGCGTCCCTGAGAATCGACGACCGCCATCTCATCGGTTCCCATCTTGCAGGTACAGGACGGATGATAGGCACTCTCCGATTTGGCCCGGACAAACTCATCGATCGCCGCATCGGACTGCACATCCGGTCCCGGCGCCAGTTCCTCGGCCCGATACGCATCAAAAGCCTCCTGCGCGAAGATTTCCCGTGTCAGGCGCACACCATCGCGCATCTCCTCGCGATCACCTGGCGTCTGCATGTAGTTGAAACGGATCTGTGGCGGTTGCCTGGGGTCAGCGGACACCGTACGCACAGTGCCCCGGCTGGTCGGTCGCATCGGCCCCATATGCGCCTGGAAACCATGATCTTTGGCCGGTGCCCGCCCGTCATAGTTGGCGGCGACCGGAAAGAAATGATACTGAAGGTTTGGATGATTGAAACCGGCACGGCTGCGGATGAACGCCCCGGCCTCAAAATGGTTGGATGCGCCCCAACCGTGCTTGGTGAACATCCATTCCAGCAGCACCGCAGCCTGCTTGGTGACCTTAAGTGCCGGATACAGTGAAATCGGCAGTTTGCAGCGGTGCTGGACGTAAACTTCGAGATGATCCTGCAGATTCTCACCCACACCGGGCAGGTCCACCCGGCAGTCGATTCCAAGTTCGCCGAGCTGACTGGCACGACCGATTCCGGACAGGTTGAGCAACTGCGGTGAGTTGATCACACCGGCACACACAACCACCTCGTGTTCACTGCGCACCACATGCAGCTGATTGTTCAGCGCATATTCGACACCGGTGGCGACAGCGCCCTCAAACAGCACCCGCGTCACCAGCGCCCCGCGAACCACGGTCAGGTTCTGCCGCGATGCGGCGGGTTCAAGATACGCTTTTGCGGTACTCCACCGGACACCCTTGTTGACTGTCATGTCCATCGGTGCGAATCCCTCCTGACGATACCCGTTGAGGTCTTCGGTGTGCCCGTATCCTGCCTGCTCCCCTGCCCGTATGAACGCCTTGAACAGTGGATTCTCGCAAGACCCGGTCGTCACCACGAGCGGTCCCTCACCGCCATGATAGTCGTTGGGTCCGGACACCCTGGTCTCCGCCTTCCTGAAGTAAGGCAGGCAATGGGCGTAGGCCCATTCGGGATCATCAGTTTCCCGTGCCCAGCGATTGTAGTCCTCGGCATGCCCGCGGATGTAGCACATGCCGTTGATCGAGGAGGAGCCACCCAGCACCCGGCCTCGGGGACAATCCATGACGCGGTTGTTCATGAATGGTTCCGGCTCGGTCCGGTAGGCCCAGTTGAACCGATCATTCAGCAGGGGCCGGGAAAACGCGGCCGGCATCTGAATCATCCAGCTGCGATCACCGGGCCCTGTCTCAATCAAACAGACCCGCACATCCGGGTCCTCGGTCAGTCGACTGGCCAGCACACAACCTGCTGAACCCGCGCCTACGATGACGTAATCCGTACCCTGCATAAGCCTTCCCACCGTTGTTCAAAAACCATGTCCAACTCCATCACCTCGGAATCTACAGAACGATTTGCTTTGAGTCTTGCTGCTCGCGCCGCTCCAGCGCCAACTCAATCAGCCGATCCAACAGGTCAGAATACCCCAAACCGCTCGCCTCCCACAGTTTCGGATACATACTGATCGGTGTGAACCCAGGTATCGTATTGATCTCATTGATATAAACCTGATGACTGTCGCGATCGACGAAAAAGTCGACGCGGGCAAGTCCGGCTGCATCAATGGCTGTGAATGCGCGAATCGCCTGGCGTTGTACCTGCCTGCTGGCCGCCTTGGGTATGTTCGCCGGAATCTCCACCCGCGACCGGTCATCAATGTACTTGTCCTTGTAATCGTAGAACTCCCCACCGGGAATGATCTCACCCACCACCGAGGCTTCAGGATCTTCGTTTCCAAGCACGGACACCTCGACTTCATGGCAATTCTCAAATCCCTCCTCCACGATCACCTTGAGGTCGAATCGTACGGCAAGATCCATGGCCGATTTCAATTCGGAAGTGTCCCTGGATTTACTGATGCCGACACTGGAGCCGAGATTGGCCGGTTTGATAAAAAGCGGGTATGCAAGCGCGCTTTCAATCTCCTCGATCACCTGCTTGCGATGCGACTCCCATCGGCTTTTGCGAATCACCCGATAGGCCGCCTGCGGAATCCCCTCAGCGGTGAACACCGACTTGGCAACCGCCTTGTCCATGCCGACCGCCGAACCGGTCACACCGGATCCGACATAAGCGATGCCCGCCAGCTCAAGCAGTCCCTGAACGGTGCCATCCTCACCGAATGGTCCGTGCAGGATTGGAAAGATGACATCCAGTGAACCGATTGAATCGGAAATGCTGCGACTGTCACTGCGGGAAATAATGCTGCCTGAGCGATGATAATCCAGCATCACTGAAGTCTGACCCTCGGCTTTGACCGTCTTCTCGTCCAGCACCGGCATGCTCGCATCCGCCAGTACCCAGTCTCCGGACTTGGAGATGCCCAGCAGGCTCACTTCATACTTGTCTAGATCAAGCGCTTGGTAGATGCAGCGCGCCGAAGTGACGGAAACCTCATGCTCGCAGGAGCGTCCTCCATAGAGCAATCCAACACGAATCTTCCGGTTGATGCTCATCGCGACACCGGATCAGGCCAGCAATGAGTCAGCTGCGTGCGCCTTGATGTAGTCCTCAACCACTTCCCGATAGATGGCCTGAATCTGCCGGGTTCGTTCGCCGCCGCCCTTGGGAAAATCGACAAACTGTCCATTCAGCAATTCCAGGCAGTACACCGGCATCACCTCCCGGGTGGCGCTGGTGACAAAACACTCGGTTGCCTCCGCCAGCTCATCGCCATGAATGTCCCGCTCAACCGTTTTCACACCGCGCTGGGCACAGGCATTCAGGATCGCAGCCTTGGTCAGTCCGCGCAGGTTGCCCGCGGCCGGTGTAACCGTCTCGCCGTTGATCACAAACCAGACATTGCTGTTCGATGCCTCGGTAACCTTGCCGTCCGCGCCCAGGATGAGGCTCTCGTCCGCCCCTCTTTTGCGGGCTTGCATGACCGCGATGACGTTGTTGAGATAGTTGCCGCCCTTGATGTTGGGATCCAGTGCGTCGACCGGATTTCGCCGAACCTCGGGGATCGCCATTGACATGCCGGTGGCGTAGTGCTTGGGATTCCAGGGACGCAGCGGTGCCACGATAATCACATATCGGGTGGGCAGGGAAGCATCCGGGTGCAGGTCAATCGGTCCCTCACCGCGGGTGATCTGATAGCGCACGTAGACATCCTGTTCCACCGTTGCGCCCGAGGCGATGACGGTTTTCTTGATCTGCTCGGTCAGTTCCTCGCGCGACTGCGAGATCGACATGCTGACCAGGCGCGCTGAATTTTCCAGCCGTTCAAAATGCTCCTCCATGAACAGGGGAACGCCGCGGTAGGTCCGAAACACCTCATAGATGGAATCGCCATACAGAAAACCGCGGTCCATCACCGGCACCGCAGCCTCACTGGTCGGAATGATTCGGCCATCGATGTTGGTCATGCTCTTGATGCTGTCACTCATTCAATCACTCCGCAAGACAGTTGGTGGAGATTAGGAAACTCGGCATCACTGAAGCGCACAACAGTGATGAGGTAACCGATTTCTAAAATCTGATGTATAAATACAAGCAGATTATATAAACAATTAATTTCCTCAAATTTGTTCAATGAAACTTGAAAAACCTTATCTTCTGTTCCTGGGTGATGCCCACGACGAACTCGCCGCCAAAACCGCGATCGGCGTCCTGGACTGGTGTCCCGATGACTGTATCGGGCAGTTCAAACTCCCTGGTTGCGCACCCGATCTGAACCTCCCGACACTGAGCATGGCCGAGGCGGCCGGACAGGGTGCCAAAACCGTGCTGATCGGTGTGGCGGTCCGCGGCGGCGTCATACCCGACAGCTGGACGCCACACCTGGTCGAGGCACTCGAACACAACATGTCCATCGCCAATGGTCTGCATACCACCTTGGACTCCATCGCGGCAGTGCGTCAGGCTGCGCAGTCCAGCAAGGGTCAGCTGCATGAGATCCGAAAGCCATCGACCGAGTTTGAGGTCGCAAGCGGCATCAGGCGCAGCGGTCGGCGACTGCTGACGGTGGGAACAGACTGCTCAGTCGGTAAAATGTACACCTCGTTGGCACTTGCCAGGGAAATGCGCAGGCGGCAAATGGATGTCGATTTCCGGGCAACCGGTCAGACTGGAATTTTCATCGAGGGTTCCGGCGTGCCGGTTGATGCGGTGGTTGCGGACTTCATATCCGGTTCAGTGGAGGCCTTGTGCCCGGCGGCCGATGAGCATCACTGGGACATCATCGAGGGTCAGGGATCACTGCATCATCCATCGTTCGCCGGTGTCAGTCTCGGCCTGCTGCACGGTGCCCAGCCGGATTCCTTGGTGCTTTGCCACGAACCCACCAGAACCCATATGCGAGGCTTGCCAGACCGACAGTTGCCGTCCCTGGAAGAGGCCATGATCATTAATATCGAAAATGCCCACAGCGTACAGGAGGCCGTACAATTCTGTGGGATTTCCGTCAATACCAAGCACATGAGCGAGACCGAGAGCCAACGGTATCTTGCGTCGCTTGAGGACGCCCACCAGTTGCCCTGTGTGGACCCGTTCCGATTCGACGTCGGACCCATCGTCGACAATCTCGGATAATCCTGTACGACTCGCAGCGTCATTCCGGCGCAGACTCGGAAATGCAATCCCCATGGCCGACACCAAGATCGAGGCATTTCACGAAGTTTGGGACCTGAGGAATTCGTTTTCGATTTCCCGCGGCTCAAAATCGAGCGTTGACGTGGTGACCGTCGCCGTCACCCGCAACGGTTGCCGCGGTGTCGGAGAATGCGTTCCCTACGCACGTTATCAGCAAACCGTCAGCGATACCCTGAACACCATCGGTGCAGTTGATCGCGAGTGCCTGGGCGAACTGACTCGAAGATACCTGAATGAGAAACTGCCTCCGACAGCAGCGCGCAATGCGCTCGACTGCGCACTCTGGCAGCTGGAATCCCGGGAGTGTGGCAAACCGGTGTGGCAAATTGCTGGATTGCCGGAACCCAAACCCATTTGCGGCGTCTACTCACTCAGCCTCGAGCCGCCAGACAAACTTGCAAAAGCCGCCGTCGAAAAAAGAAACTTCCCGTTGCTCAAGATCAAGCTCGGCAAGCTTGAGGTCGTGGAATCAGTCAAGGCGGTGCGGGACGCCTGTCCGGACAGCCGCATCATCGTCGATGCCAACGAAGCCTGGGATTTTGACGCCCTCCAAACTTATCTGCCCGAACTGAAGACACTGCAGGTGGAAATGATTGAGCAACCGCTGCACGCAACTGAAGATCACCTGCTGGAGAATCTTGAAAGTGACATTCCCCTGTGCGCGGATGAGTCCTTTCACGTGGCAGGCGATCTTGAACGACTGTGCCCTCGCTATGACATGTTCAATATCAAGCTGGACAAGACCGGCGGGCTGACGGAAGCCATCAGAGCCGTGAGCCAGATCAAGGCGGCCGGCAAGGATTTCATGGTCGGCAGCATGATGTCCACATCGTACAGTCTTGCCCCGGCGATGCTGCTGGCGCAGGATGCCAAGTATGTCGATCTTGACTCGTCGGTGTGGCTGCGCGAGGACCGTGCGAACGGTATCCGGTTTATCGACGGAACACTCTACCCTGCGGACGCAGTGCTGTGGGGATGAGTCGTCACTACCCGAAGATCGATTCAATCATCGAGCTTAGCGCTTTGATGTTATCTTGTCGCGAGATCACGCAAAGTAACCCGTTCACACTTATTGGAGATTGAAATACAGTCATGGACATTGCCAACAGCTCACTGGTGCAGATTTCCGACGCGCTGCTTGCAAGCAAACTGAGCAGTATGGAACTCACAGAGTACGCCATCAGTCAGAAACAATCCGACACCTACTCCAATGCCTACAAGAGCTGGATGCCGGAGGTGGGACGGTCCGCTGCCAGAGTTGCCGATGAGCGGTATCAGGCCGGGGATGCTGCAATGCCCCTGCGGGGCATCCCGGTCTCGGTCAAGGACATCTATGGCCTGCCCGGATTTCCCATCTTCGCGGGCAGCCATCGCGAACTCCCGGACAGGTGGCGACGAGCAGGGCCGATCGTCGAATGCCTTCAAGCCCAGTCCAGCGTGTTTCTAGGCAAAACCCACACGGTGGAGTTTGCCTACGGCGGGCTCGGTGTCAACAACCACTGGGGCACACCAGCCAATCCCTGGAGCAGGACAGAACATCGCGTGCCCGGCGGGTCGAGCTCAGGTGCGGGCATCAGCATCTGCCAGGGATCCGCATTTGTCGCACTTGGAACGGACACTGCCGGATCCGTCAGAATTCCAGCCAGCTACACCGGTGTGGTCGGTCTGAAAACCAGTGCCAACTTGTGGTCCACCGATGGCATTGTTCCACTCAGTCCCTTGCTCGACACCGCCGGCATACTGGTCAGAACCGTCGAAGATGCCGCTTACGCATTCCATGCACTGAGCCATCCCGGCGACACCATTGATCTGCACCGGCAACGCCTTTCAGACTCCCAATCGCTGAAGCCAACACAGTTCCGGATCGGTCTGCCCGACAGCGGAATCCTGTGGGAATGTGAAGACAACATTGCAGACATCTGCATGGAAGCGGTTCATGCACTGGAAAAGGATGGTTGTTCCATAATTTCCATGGCGTTTCCTGATGCCGAAGCGGCTGTTGACATGAGAAACAGGGGTGGAACCGCATCTGTCGAACTGATTGAGTTCCTGCAAAGCGAACTGCCCGAGTGGCTCGACAACCTCGATCCGATCATCAGCGAGCGGGTCAAGATCGGCGGCAATATCTCAGCCGTTGAGTTCCTGGGCAGAGTCCGCCAGATCTGGCAATCCCGCCGCTCGGTGCTGGAGCGCTTCAGTGAGTGCGACGTCATCGCATCACCAACCGTTCCGATTTCCCCGCCGACACTTGAGGAGGTGAAATCCGATGAGGACTACATGCGCCGTAACCTTCTGGCGCTTCGCAACACCTGCGTCGCCAGTTTCCTTGATCTGTGCGCGATCACTGTTCCTGTCGGCCTTGATCGCAACGCCATGCCGGTTGGGCTTCAATTCGTGGCACCGGCCGGTCAGGAGAATCTGCTGCTGGCCATCGGACAGAGACTTCAATCCATCCTGCCGGCACCGCGCTTGCCGGGCGCATCATGACACAGCAAATCAGTTACGAGAAACCACTGGTTCTGCACCAAGACGTTGTTCGGGCACAATGGGTGGACGAATATGATCACATGAATCTCGCATACTATGTGCTGGTGTGCGATCAGGCGACATACGAATTCTGGAATCTGGTCAACGACCACCGATCACTGGACGAACGCAGCGGCCTGGAGTACGCCGTGGTCGAAACCCACGTCAACTACATTCGGGAAGTCCGTCTCGGCGACCCACTGACTGTGACCACCCAGCTGCTAGGCTATGACAACAAAAGATTTCGGTTATTCCATGAGCTTCGTCATACCGACGACGACTTCATCTCGGCGACAAACGAGGTGATGGCACTGGGCTTCAATCTCGAGTTGCGAGGCATTCAACCTTTCGCGGAATCCGTTCAGGAAAACTTAAGCAAAATCCATGCGCAACACGGCGCCCTGCCACAACCTGCCAACGCCGGCCGCGCCATTGGCTTCAAACGCTGAGACGCTGCACTCAGACCCGGTCTCTTCGCAATGCCTGCGCCATGCAGTGGACACCGCCACCCGCATTGGTATACATCGACATGTCTGGATCGAAAACCTCGAATCCCATGGCTCTCAGCTTGCCGTTCAGGTCCGTCGCCGCAGCCGTTGACACAACCCGGTCATTGCCCAATGCGACCACATTGCAGGCGAGGTTCATGGTGTCCCTGAATCCCACCGGAATCATTTCGATGTTCCGGTCTTTCAGCCATTTGATTACATCATCGCTGGTAGTCTCCAGGCAGACTGCCGCACACTTCTCGGCAACCATGCACACCATCAAGTCAATGTGCACATAAAACTCGTCGATCGGTGCGTATTTCACCTCCCAGCCTTCCTTTTCCATCCAGCCGCCAACCTGTTTGGCCGCCCGCTCCTCGGAACGATGCTCGGTATAGCCGATCAGCACGGCGCCGGGTTCAATGATGTTGAAATCGCCGCCCTCAAAATTTCCGGCACTGACCATCTCATAAATCGGAATGTTATTGGCGGTGTAAAACCGCAACACCGCGGCATACTCCCCGCGTCGTCTCGGATTAGCCAACTGGCACACGACAGCCCCGAACGGGGTCATGAAATTTGAATCGCGGCTGTAGATCTGGTAAGGCGTGTAATTATCAGGCTGCAGCATGTGAACGGCGACATCGGCCGATTCATAGGCGGATACAAGTTCGCGATGCTGGCTAATCGCAACCGATCGGTCGAACTTCAGACCCAGACGTTCGGATGTGCGGCAAATTGAGCTGAAGGCAAGATTCTCCTCGCCCATCCAGCGGAAACATTCCGGCGACCCCAGCAATACATCCCTGAGTACGCCGTATTCAGAATTCACACCCCAGTATTCGGATGGCTGAGTTGGACCGCCGGGATTTCTTGTCCCGAGTGTGACCGTGTCGTTGTGACCTATTGCGGAAATGGAACCGTGAATCGATTTTTTCATGACTATTGCTCCAAATGAAGTTTACGGAATTGCTGGATTCTTTGCCCTTGCTCGTTGGATTTACGCTGCCGGCAACCACTTTTCGGACGGTAATCCGCCTGCCTCTTCGAAATTGATTTGATCGGATTGTACTACCAAAACGAGTTGAATCCATCAGGTGATGCAAAATCAGCCTCTGAAAGCGTCACTTTGTTTCAGGCAAACCAGCAACCGTGGATTCAGACTGACGCTCCGAAATGTCCGGCGCAACAATCAAATTTCGCTCAATATCGGACAACAGGACCAAGTGACTGCCTAGGACAATGGCAGCTTGCTGGTCAACACCTGATCAATGAGCGCATCTACCGATGCATGCATCATCTCCAGCAGCGGGAACGGCCAAATGCCGATCAGCAATACCATGACTGCAAGCAATCCCAGCGTGATCAGTTCCTGCGGCTCAAGGTCCTTCAATCCTGCAACCGCATCATTGACGATCTTGCCATAGATGACACGCTTGTACATGCGCAGTGTATAGGCAGCACCCAGAATCAGGGTCAAGGCGGCGATTCCCGCATAGACGGCACTGACCTGGAAGGTTCCGATGATCACCAGCAACTCACCGACAAAGCCCGATGTACCTGGCAATCCGACATTGGCCAGTGTGAAAATCATCATCAGCGCGGCAAACTTCGGCATCGTATGGGCCACTCCGCCGTATGTCTCAAGTTTTCGCGAATGCAGCCGGTCGTACAGCACACCCACGCACAGGAACAACGCACCGGATACGAAACCGTGCGAAATCATCTGCACAATCGCACCCTCCATGCCGTTCGCATTGAAGATGAAGAATCCCAGCGTCACAAATCCCATATGTGAGATCGATGAATACGCAATCAGTTTCTTCATGTCGGTCTGCGCCAGGGCCACCAATGCGATGTAGACCACGGCAATCAGCGACAACGCAATCATGACACCGGCAGCCGCCTGCGAGGCATCCGGCAGAATCGGAAGACTGAAACGCAAAAATCCATAGGCACCCATCTTCAGCATCACCGCAGCCAGAATCACCGAGCCGCCGGTCGGTGCCTCGACGTGCGCATCCGGCAACCAGGTATGCACCGGCACCATCGGCACCTTGACCGCGAAGGCCGTGAAGAAGCCAATGAACAAAAGCACCTGAATCGGAAAGCCAATGACCGCCAGCTGATGCCACTGACGGATGTCGAATGTCGAATCACTTGCGTTGTAAAGATACAGAAACGCCACCAGCATCAGCAGCGATCCGAGCAAGGTGTAGAGAAAAAACTTGATCGTGGCGTAAACCCGGTTCAACCCACCCCAGATACCGATGATCAGGAACATCGGGATCAGCATGCCTTCCCAGAACACATAGAACAGCACCGCATCCAATGCCGAAAACACACCGATCATCAACCCTTCAAGCATCAAGAACGCGGCCATGTAATGGGCAACCCGGTATTCGACGACTTTCCAGCCGGCGATCACCACCAGTACCGTGAGGAATGTTGTCAGCAGGATCAGGGGCAGCGAGATGCCGTCGATGCCGATCGAGTAATTGATATTGAACGCCGGCACCCACTCGACGTGCTCAGTGAACTGAAACTGCGCGGTGGAGTGATCGAAACCGATATACAGGGGCAGGCTGAGCAGGAATGCACCTAGGGAAAATCCCAGTGCGACCTTGCGTACCGAATCAACGCGCGAGTTGCCGATGGCCAGCACCAGCAACCCGCCGACGATGGGCAGCCAGATCACAAAACTCAATTGGCCGAATGAAGACAGCATGGACTCAAGAAAACTACTTGGCAGCGAACCATGTAATCAGCAAGAACAGCCCCACAATCATGGCGAATGCGTAGTGATAGACAAAACCAGACTGAATCACCCGGATGCGTGCGGAAATCTGCCGGACCTTCAGGGCCAAACCATTGACCACATAACCGTCAATGAATAGATCATCAAACACCTTCCACATCACGTCACCGACTACACGCGTGCTTCGGGCAATCACCAATTCGTTGAATTCGTCGAAGCCGTATTTGCGATCCAGTATGAACCAGAGCATGTGCAACCTTCGCTGAATCAGCTCAGGCCAGTGTGGGTATCGAATGTAAAGCAGCCAGGCCACCAGGATTCCTGCGAGGGCCAGCCAGAATGGCAGTGTCACAAAACCATGGGCGATCATCCCAAACGCGAATGCGAGACCGTCACCATGCATGCCGCCTGCAACAGCTGCCAGCGTGTCGTGTTCGGGCTTGACGAAGATCGAACTGTCGTAGAACGTGCCAAACAACATCGGCTCGACATAAATCAGACCGAAAATCACCGAAGGGATGGCCAGCATGACCAAAGGCAGCGTAATCACCCAGGGTGACTCCCGCACATGATCGGCTTCCTCCCCGCTCATCCTGGTCTTTCCGTGAAAAACGACAAACAGCATTCGAAATGAGTACAGCGCAGTGACGAACACACCGACCGTGATCGCAAACAGCGCGAAGCCACTGCCTGGCAGGGTACTGGCGTGTACCGCCTCAATAATCGAGTCTTTCGAGAAGAATCCGGAAAAAGGCGGCAGACCCGCCAGGGCCAGTGAGCCCACCAATGCCGTCCAATAGGTGATCGGCATACGCTTGCGAAGCCCGCCCATGCGACGAATGTCCTGTTGGTGATGCAGTGCGACAATGACTGAACCGGCGGCAAGAAACAGCAACGCCTTGAAGAACGCGTGCGTGGTCAGATGGAACATGCCCGCCGCATATGCGGAGGCACCGAGCGCCACCGTCATGTAACCGAGTTGGGACAGCGTGGAATAGGCGACAATGCGCTTGATGTCATTTTGCACCAGCCCGATCAGCGCCATGAACAACGCAGTGATCGAACCGATGGTGATCACCACCGTCAGGGCAACGTCCGACTGTTCGAATATCGGTGACATCCGGGCAACCATGAAAATGCCCGCAGTGACCATGGTCGCCGCATGAATCAGCGCCGATATGGGTGTCGGGCCCTCCATTGAATCCGGCAGCCAGACATGTAGCGGCACCTGGGCCGACTTGCCCATTGCCCCGATAAACAGCAGGATCGCGATCACGGTGACCCACAGCCAGTGACTGTCGCCAACCGCCAGTGCGGCCAGATTGGACACCTCGGGCACCTGTTCAAACACCGTCGCGTAGTCCAGCGAGTCGAAGAGATAGACGATCGCGGCGATCGCGAGGATGAAACCAAAATCCCCGATGCGATTGACCAGGAACGCCTTCATGTTGGCGAAAATCGCTGAATCCCGATCAAACCAGAATCCAATCAGCAGATAGGACACCACGCCCACGCCTTCCCAGCCAAAAAACAGCTGCAGGAAATTGTTGGACATGACCAGCATCAGCATGGCAAACGTGAAAAGCGCGATGTAGCAGAAGAATCTCTGGTAGCCTGAATCGTCGTGCATGTAGCCAATGGTATAGATGTGCACCATGAACGACACGAACGTCACCACGACCGCCATCGCTGCCGACAGCTCATCGATCAGGAATCCGATCTCGAATGTCAATGTACCACTGGTGCCCCAGGTATACAGCGAGCCATTGAACAGGTTGCCCTGCAAGACGTCATACAGCACATACAGCGACAGCAGGAAACTGATCGCGACACCGCCGATGGCAACCCGATGCGTGGCCGTGCGCCCGATCAGCTGCCCACCCAGCCCCGCAATCACTGCAGCAGCCAGACAGCTAAATGGAATCAGTGCATATACCGCAAGCATGTCCAGTCTCACCCACTCAGGCGATTGAGGTCCTCAACATTGATCGTTCGCCGGTTGCGGAACAGCACGATCAATATGGCGAGTCCGATCGCCGCTTCTGCCGCCGCGACGGTCAGGATGAAAAACACAAACACCTGCCCCGCCATGTCCTGCAGATAGTGCGAGAACGCCACGAAATTGATGTTCACCGCAAGCAGCAGCAGTTCGATCGCCATCAGCAGGATGACCACATTCTTCCGGTTGAGAAAGATGCCGACAACGGCAATCGCAAACACGATCGCCGACAGGATCAGATAATGCGACAGCGGAATCATGTTCCCGAATCTCCCGATGAATCAGCCTGCGGTTTCTCCGCCTTCATTGGGACAATCCTGATCCGGTCCGCGCTCTTGACCGCAACCTGCCGGGCGGGTTTCTGATAGCGCGTTTCGGGACGGCGCCGAAGGGTCAGGGAAATGGCCGCAATGATCGCCACCAGCAGGATGATGGCGGCTATCTCAAACGGATAGGCATAATCGGTGTAGAGGATCTTGCCGAGTTCCTTGGTATTGCTGTAGGTCTCGGGACTTCCCGGCGGTCTCGGCATGGATGCCGGACTGAATACCTTGGCACTGAGAATGATCCCCATTTCCACAACCAGCAACACCGCAACCAAACCGCCAATGGGCAGATACTCTCCGAATCCCTCCTTCAGGCGGGTCAGGTTGACATCAAGCATCATGACCACAAACAAGAACAGTACCATTACCGCGCCGACATAAACCAGCACCATCACGATCGCCAGGAATTCCGCTTCCAGGGTGATCCACACGCCGGCCGCGCTGAAAAACGCCAACACCAGGAACAATGCCGCCTTGACCGGATTTCGGATGGTGACCACCATCGTCGCGGCAAATATCAGCACCGCCGCGAAAAAATAGAATGAAAACTGAAGAAATGACATGATCCTGAGCCTTCAGCGATAAGCGGCATCTGCCCTTCGGGCATCTGCGATGCGCTGTTCATACTCATCACCCACCGCCAGCAGCATCTCCTTGGTCATGATGTTGTCACCGCGGTTCTCAAAGTGAAATTCATGGATATCGGTCTCGACAATGGAGTCAACCGGACAGGCTTCCTCGCAGAATCCACAGTAGATGCATTTGAACAGATCAATGTCATAGCGCGTGGTCCTGCGCGTACCGTCGCTTCTTTCCTCTGACTCAATCGTGATCGCCAACGCCGGGCACACCGCCTCGCACAGCTTGCAGGCAATGCAACGCTCCTCACCATTGGGATAGCGCCTCAGGGCATGAAGCCCCCGGAATCTCGGGGATTTGGGCGTCTTCTCCTCGGGATACTGAATCGTGATCTTGCGCCGGAACAGGTGTTTGCCGGTCACACTCAGACCACGCAGCAGCTCTACCAGCAGGTAGGTTTTGAAATTTCGACTGATCCAGTTCAGCATGACATCACCACTCAACGGAAGATGAATCCCCAGGGTGTGAGAAACCGCACCACGCCGATGACGGTAATCCATACCAGCGTGACCGGAATGAAAACCTTCCAGCCCAGACGCATGATCTGGTCATACCGATACCTTGGAAATGTCGCCCGCAACCACAGGAAGAAGAACATCATGACCGCAACCTTGCCGAACAACCAGAAGAAAGGCGGGATCCAGTTGAATGGTGCAATGTCAAACGGCGCATACCAACCGCCCAGAAACATCACCACGGCCAGCGTCGAAATCAACAGCATGTTGGCGTATTCCGCCATGAAAAACACCATGAACGAGATGCCGGAATACTCAACATGAAAGCCGGCAACGATTTCCGACTCACCTTCAGCCACATCAAATGGTGCCCGGTTGGTTTCAGCCACACCCGAGATGAAATACACCAGGAACAATGGAAACATCGGCCACAGATACCACTGATGCAGACCACCCTGCTGCGCCTTGACGATCTCAACGAGATTGAGACTGCCGGCGGCCATCAACAGACCCACCAGGGCGAAGCCCATGGCGATTTCGTAGGCGACGATCTGTGCGGCCGAGCGCATGGCACCTAGAAAGGCATACTTGGAGTTGGACGCCCAACCCGCAATAATCACACCGTAGACACCCATTGAGGTCAGTGCCAGGATATAGAGCAGTCCGACATCCAAATTGGCAAGAACCAGTGTTTCCGTAAACGGAATCACCGCCCAGGCCCCCAATGCCGGAATCAGCGACAGCACCGGTGCCGAGATGAACAGCATCCGGTTGGCATTGGTTGGAATCAGGACCTCCTTGAAGAACAGCTTGAGAAAGTCCGCAATCGGCTGCAGCAGTCCGTAGGGTCCGACACGATTGGGACCCATGCGCACCTGGATGAAGCCGATCACCTTGCGTTCCGCATAGGTCACATAGGCAACCAGCAACAGCAACGGCACCAGGATGGCGACGATCTTTGCCAGCGTCTCAATCGTGACCTGCAGCGCAAATGGCAGTTGTGCCCAGATTGAAAGCAATGTGTTCATTCGCTCGCCATGTCCTTGTACAGGCGGATTTCACTGCCACAGGCCGAACTGGGTGCAAGCCCCGATCCCGAGGGATAGTAGGCACACCCTGGAGCCACGCGTTCATCTGCCACCACATTCATGTGCATGGTATGCAGATCATGGCGAACCGTCACCTGGTCACCATCATCCAGTTGGAGCGCCGACATGTCCTGCGGACTGAGACCAATACCCGACCACTTGGAATCCGACGTCTGCTGCAAGGCTGCGGCCCGTCGAACCACGGCATCAACTCCGTAGATCAGGGGATCTGAAATCAGCTCAAACCGTCCCTCCTCTTTCACCTGCGCCTTCTTCACACAGGGAATCTTGGCCGTGTCGATCGACGCTTTCTGATCGCACAGTCCTGCCTGTGGCGCCGCCTCGTCCAAAATCTCCTCGGTTGAGACATAACCAAAGTCACTGAGCCCCAGCAGATTTCCAAGCACACGGAGAATCTTCCAGCCAGGACGCGCCTCACCGAAAGGCACCACCGCTGCGGTGGACTTCTGAATCCGGCCCTCGCAGTTGATGAAGGTGCCGGTATTCTCGGTAAACGCCGCCAAGGGCAGTGCCACATCAACATAATGGGGCACTTCCGAGAACAGTTGGAAACTGACCGTGAACTCAGCTGATTTCACGGCATCATCCGCGTGGAATCCATCTGCCATGTCCTTGGCGGGCTCGACATTGAACAGCAGGTAGGCGGCTCTCGGATTGTAGATCATCTGGCGGGCATTCATGCCTGCTTGCCCGGTTTCCATGGCGTTTTCCCGTCGATGCGGCAGGCAACCGGCAAGCCAACCCGCGGCGCTGTTGGCCGGCGGCAACACACTGACCCGGACATCAGAAACATCACTGATGTGACGAATCAGCCGATCGATGCAGCTGTACATCGGATTTGACTGCGCCGCATGACCCAGAACCAGCATTGATTTCGCTCCAGCATCGCACAGATGCCTTGCGATATCCCTGCAATCATCAATTCCGGCGAACTCGCCCGCACCCTCAAAGAAATCTTCTGACACATCGGACGGAAATCCCACACCCTTGATTTCGCAAACTGCCTTCAGCACATGGGCCAGCGCGTACGGCATCACATTCGGGGCGACAATCACATCATTGGCGAGTGGAAAGTTGAACTGCCAGGCCATTGGATTGACGGCATCGATCTTGGCGCCATTCAGGGCTGCCTTGCGCACACGCAATCCGAGCAGGGGTTGTTCCTTGCGGATATTGGAGCCGACGAGCACGATCGATTCCAGCTCGGAAATCTCATCAATTGGCACGCTGGTTCCCGGAAATCTCGGTGCATCGCTGTCGGCGGAGAAATCGATCTGGCGCAGGCGATGGTCAACGTTCCCACAGCCCAGTCCCCGAACGAGTTTCTGCATCAGGTAGAATTCCTCAAACGTCGCCGTCGGCGACACCAACGCACCGATCGCCGAGGCATCGTGTTTCTCAATGGTTGCCTTGAGGCCGTTCACCACGGCATTCAGCGCATCCTGCCAGCTGGCTTCCACCAGGCCCTCTGCGGTCCTGATCATCGGCGTTGCCAGTCGATTCTGGTTCTCTAGCGCCTCGTAACTGTAGCGGTCGCGATCCGAGATCCAGCATTCATTCACCGGCTCGTTGACCCGGGGCAGCACCCGTTTGACTTCGTTGCGCAGGGTCTGGATGTCGATGTTGGCACCGACGCAATCGTGCGGGCTGACTGCGGCATGGCTGATCAGTTCCCAGGAGCGCGCGGTGAAGCGATAGGGTTTGGACGTCAGCGCACCCACCGGACAAAGATCAATCACGTTGCCGGAGACTTCGGAATCCACCGCATCGCCGAAGAATGTATCGATCTTGAGATGCTCGCTGCGTCCGGTGATGCCGAGCTCCATCACGCCTGCGACCTCCTCGCCAAACCGTACACAACGCGTGCAGTGAATGCACCGGGTCATCTCGGTCTCGATCAGCGGACCGATATCGTGGTCGGCCACCACCCGTTTCTTCTCGTTGAACCGCGACAGATGCCCGCCATAGCCGACGGCCTGATCCTGCAGCGGACACTCACCGCCCTGATCGCAGATCGGACAGTCCAGCGGATGGTTGATCAGAAGAAACTCCAGCGTATCCTTCTGGGCACCGACCGCGATGCTGGACGCCGTTTGCACCTTCATGCCGTCCATGACCGGTGTTGCACAGGCGGGAAGCGGCTTGGGCGCGCGTTCAACCTCAACCAGGCACATGCGGCAGTTGGCGGCAACTGACAGTTTCTCGTGATAGCAAAACCGCGGAATGTAGATGCCGGCCTGATCGGCCACCTCGATGATCATCGCACCCGGGCTCGCTTCGAGCTCGCGGCCATCGATTTCAATTGTGAGCGTAGTCTTGTCGTTCATCTTTACAATCACGCAGCCTTTGCCGATGCGCGGATCTTGGCCTCGAATTCATGGCGGAAATGCTTGATGAAACTCTGCACCGGCCAGGCCGCGGCATCGCCCAGTGCACAGATGGTCCGGCCCTCGATGCGGTTCGCCACGTCGACCAACTGGTCAATCTCGCCGATGCGGGCGCGTCCGGTGCGGATCTTTCTCACCAGCCGGTACAACCAGCCCGTGCCCTCGCGGCAAGGTGTGCATTGCCCGCACGATTCTTCCCAGTAGAAATAGGCAATCCGCTCCAGCATCCCGACCATGCATGTCGACTCGTCCATGATGATGACCGATCCGGCACCAAGCAGCGAGCCGGCATTCTGCAGCGAATCATAATCCATGTTGCAGTCCATGATGATGTCGGCCGGCAGCACCGGTACCGATGACCCGCCAGGGATCACCGCCTTCAACTTCTTACCCTTGAGCATGCCGCCAGCCATCTCCAGCAGTTCCCTGAAAGGCATGCCCAGCGGCACCTCGTAGTTTCCGGGACGGTTGACGTGTCCGGAAACCGAGAAGATCTTGGTGCCGGCGTTATTTTTCGGTCCCAGGCCGACGAACCAGTCGGCACCCTCGCGCATGATTCTCGGAACCGATGCCAGGGTTTCCGTGTTGTTGATGGTGGTCGGGCGCCCGAACGCACCGAACTGTGCCGGAAACGGCGGTTTGAACCGCGGTTGACCGCTTTTCCCCTCGAGCGACTCAAGCAGTCCGGTCTCCTCGCCACAGATATAGGCTCCTGCCCCCATAACCGAGTGGAGCTGAAAATCAAAGCCGCTGCCGAGAATGTCTGTTCCCAGCAGTCCAGCGTCGTGCGCCTCGGCAAGCGCCTGCTCGAATCTCGCGTAGGGTTCATAAAACTCCCCGCGCATGTAGTTGTAGCCAACGGTTGCGCCCATCGCATAACCGCCGATGGCCATCCCCTCGATCAGCGCATGCGGGTTGTAGCGGATGATGTCCCGATCCTTGAAGGTGCCCGGCTCTCCCTCATCTGAATTGCATACTAGATATTTCTGCTGGTCGGCATTGCGTGGCATGAAACTCCACTTCAGTCCCGTCGGAAAACCGGCACCGCCGCGCCCGCGCAGACCCGAGGCCTTGACTTCAGCCACGATGTCCTCGGGCGGTGTTTTCTCCTTGAGAATTTTTCGCCAGGCCGCATAGCCACCGGTGCTCTCGTAGGCCGCGAGCGTCCAGGGTTTTTCCAGGCCGTCTTCGGGCAGGCAGATTCTGACTTCCCGGCCAGTCATTTCAACGACTCCAGAATCTCGTCGATTCGCTGCGGCGTGAGGTTCTCATGATAATCGGTGCCGATCAATGCTGCAGGCGCACCGCCACAGGCGGCCAGGCACTCAACCTCCTTCAAGGTAAACCGCCCATCCCGCGTGGTTTCGCCAAATCCGATTCCCAGTTTCTCCTTCAGATGCCGCTCGATGGTCTCGCAACCCCTGAGCATGCACGAGATGTTGGTGCAAAGACTGATCTTGTGTCGTCCGATCGGCTGCAGGTCGTACATCGTATAGAACGTAGCGACTTCCGCAACCTTGATCGGCTCGATCTCCAACAGGCCGGCAATCGTGCGCATCACGTCGTCGCTGACCCAGCCGACCTCATCCTGGGCGACTCTCAGTGCCGCCAACACCGCGGCCTGTGCGTGCTCCTCAGGATACTTTGCGATTTCAGACTGGATCTCAGCCAGCGCCGACTCAGAAAGCATCATCGGTCGATCTCCCCGAAAACAATATCCTGTGTCCCGATCACCGCGACAACATCGGCCAGCATGTGTCCGCGGCACATCTCATCCAGCGATGACAGATGCACAAATCCCGGCGCGCGGATTTTCAAACGATAGGGTTTGTTTGCGCCATCGGAGACCAGGTAGATGCCAAACTCTCCTTTCGGCGCTTCCACTGCGGCATAGGCCTCGCCCTGGCGGATGCAGTAGCCTTCGGTAAAGAGTTTGAAGTGATGAATCAGTGACTCCATATCCTGTTTCATGGTTTCCCGACGCGGGGCGATGAGCTTTGCGTCATCGATCATGACCGGGCCCGGATTGGCGTTGAGCCATTCGACGCATTGGCGGATGATCCGGTTGGACTGGCGCATCTCCTCGATCCGGCAAAGATACCGATCATAGCAGTCACCGTTGGTGCCGACCGGAATGTCAAACTCAACCTGGTCATAGACCTCATAAGGCTGTTTCTTGCGCAGGTCCCATTCAATTCCGGAGCCCCGGAGCATGGGGCCGGTGAAACCGCGCTGCAGACAGGCCTCCGGCGACACCACACCGATGTCCACCGTTCGCTGTTTCCAGATCCTGTTGTCGGTCAGCAGTGTCTCATAATCATCCACGCAGCCTGGAAACCGATCGGTAAACGCCTCAATGAAATCCAGCAAGGTACCCTGGCGGTCCTTGTTCAACTCCCTGAGCTTGCGATTGCTACGATTTTTCGAGGATTCATACTGCGGCATGGAATCGGGAAGGTCCCGATAGACGCCGCCCGGCCGGTAATAGGTTGCATGCATCCGGGCACCGGACGCCGCCTCATAGCAATCCATGAGATCCTCGCGTTCGCGGAAACAGTAAAGGAACATGGTCATCGCGCCGATGTCCAATCCATGCGCACCCAGCCACAGCAGATGATTGAGAATGCGGGTGATCTCATCGAACATCACCCTGATGTACTGCGCCCGAATCGGAACGGTGATGCCAAGCAGCTTTTCGATAGCCAGCACATAGGCGTGCTCATTGCACATCATGGACACGTAGTCGAGCCGGTCCATGTAACCGATGCTCTGGTTGTAGGGTTTGGATTCCGCGAGTTTCTCGGTGGCGCGATGCAAAAGTCCGATGTGCGGGTCGACTCGCTGCACGACCTCGCCATCCATCTCCATGACCAGTCTCAGCACACCGTGGGCAGCCGGGTGCTGCGGCCCGAAGTTCATGGTGTAGTTACGAATCTCTGTCACCGAAACTATCCTCTCTGATGACACGCGGCACCAGCGTGCGAGGTTCAATCGTCACCGGTTCGTAGACCACGCGGGCCTTGTCCGGATCATAACGCATCTCGACATAACCGGTCAGCGGGAAGTCCTTGCGGAACGGATGGCCGATAAAGCCGTAATCGGTGAGTATTCGGCGAAGATCAGCGTGTCCCTCGAACAAGATGCCGAACAGGTCAAACGCCTCGCGCTCGAACCAGTCCGCACAGGCCCAGACTCCGGTCACCGACCGGATGACCGGCTTGTCATCCGCAACGAATGCCCTGACGCGTATTCTGTGATTCAGCGAAACCGACAAAAGATGATAGACAACCGCAAATCGGGCGCCCTGCCACTGTCTGGCCGGCTCTTCCAAGCCGTATGACGAGTAATCCACCGCGCACAGGTCAATCAGCTGCTCAAACCGGGTATCCGATCCATCTCTCAGTACGGTGCAGACCTCAATGATGTCCGAAGCATCAACCTCGATTGTCAACTCACCGGCATCGATCGAGTGAGCGGTGATTTCACCACCCAGCAATGCCTGAACCGACTGCGAAAGTTGAGCGACTGATGCCATGTTTCAGGCTTTCACTTGGCGATGGTGTTGGTTCGGTGAATCTTGCGCTGCAACTGCAGAATTCCGTAGACCAGCGCTTCTGCAGTGGGCGGACAACCCGGCACGTAGACATCGACCGGCACAATCCTGTCACAACCGCGCACCACCGAATAGGAATAGTGATAGTAGCCACCACCATTGGCGCATGATCCCATGGAAATCACCCACCGTGGTTCAGCCATCTGGTCATACACCTTGCGCAGTGCAGGCGCCATCTTGTTGACCAGGGTGCCGGCAACAATCATGACGTCGGACTGCCGCGGACTTGGCCGGAAAATAATACCGAACCGGTCAAGGTCATAGCGCGACGCGCCGGCGTGCATCATTTCCACACTGCAGCACGCCAGTCCGAATGTCATCGGCCACATGGACCCGGTTCGGGCCCAGTTGATCAACTTGTCCATGGTCGTGGTCACCATGCCCTGACTCAGAACCCCTTCAATTGACATAACCTACTCCCATTCCAACGCGCCTTTTTTCCATTCATAGATGAATCCGACGACGAGTACGCCGAGAAAGATCATCATGGCGACAAATCCGAACAGACCGATGTGGTCCAGCGTGACCGCCCACGGAAAAAGAAACGCGATTTCCAGGTCAAAAATGATGAAAAGAATTGCGACGAGATAATAGCGCACATCAAACTTCATGCGGCTGTCCTCGAACGCCTCGAACCCGCATTCGTATGGAGACAGTTTCTCCTTGTCCGGCTTGTGCGGTCCCAGCAATGAGCTGACGCCAATCATCGCCGCGCCCATGACCAGTGCAACGAGCAGAAAAATTGCAACAGGGATGTAATTCGCCAGCATCTTGTCTTTCAACCGCTATTCAAATTCCTCAATCTGGTGCCGAAGGCCGGACTTGAACCGGCACGGCTCTCGCCACCGCCCCCTCAAGACGGCGTGTCTACCAATTCCACCACTTCGGCAATCCGTTCAATCATATCGCTCCCGCACACCTATTCCGGTACCTTCGGCACCTCACTGTCATCGCCGGATTCAGGCACCATCTCGATCTTTACCTGCAACGGTGCCTCCATGACCGAATCCGTCACACTGGTCGGTGTTCTGGCACCGGTATAAATATATGCCAGTCCCAACGCGATTCCAAAAAACAATGTGGCCAGTAAAGCGGTGATGCGGGTCAGGAAATTCGCCGATCCCCGACTGCCGAATACCGATTGCGAACCGCCACCGAATACCGCGCCCAAATCGGAACCGCGGCCTCTTTGCAGCAGGATCAGCACCACCATGGCAATGGCGATCACGAAAAACAGACCCAGTAATATTTTTGTCAATAGTTCCATATCAGAATGATTTTCCTCAGGCAGCCGCGCTGCAGATTTTCAGAAATTCGATTGAGTTCAATGAAGCGCCTCCGACCAGGCAGCCATCCACGTCCGGTTGCTCCAATATACTCGAAGCGTTCGCACCATTCACACTGCCGCCATAGAGAATCCTCGAGCTCTCGCCCAGTCTCTGACTGACTGCGCCCATTTTCTCCCGAATCCAGCCGTGAACCTCCTGTGCCTGCTCGGGTGATGCCGACAACCCGGTGCCGATGGCCCAAACCGGTTCGTAGGCAAATAATGACCCTGACAAGGCAGTCTCATCCAGCACCTCGCAAACTGCGTCGAGCTGACGCTCAATCACTGCCCGTGTCTCATTGGCCTGTCGTTCCTCAAGCGTCTCACCGACGCAGATGATTGCAATCATCCCCTCGTCAACCACCGACTTCGCCTTGCGGGCAACCTCGCTGTCAGATTCATGGTGATATTGCCGTCGCTCCGAGTGCCCGACGATGACATACTCGCAACCGACATCTTTCAGCATTGAAGATGATACTTCACCCGTATAGGCACCGGCAGGATGTTCACTGACATTCTGGGCACCCAACGCGATCGGAGCGTCCGTTCCCAGAATCTGCGATACGGATGCCAGATATACCGCAGGCGGACAAATGACACGGTCAACCTCATCTGAAATTTCAACGGATGGTCCGGAAACGTCTTCAATCAGCGAACGCGCAAGACCCAACGCGCCGTTCATCTTCCAGTTGCCTACAATGATTTTTCGTCGCATCAAAAAAATTCACCATCAAGTGATCCCACCTGGCAAGAAGCAATCACCGACAGTGAACTGTCAATTATCCATCATCTTCCCAAACGATTCATGCTGGTGACGAAGTCATTCAGTCACAGCACAACACGGTCAATTATATCTTTGCAAAAACAATAAATTCTGCCAGTGTGCTTTTCATTTACGCTTTCTTTCGATATGTGTGAGGACTCGCGGATGTGACACAGACGAATGTCTCGAGATGGAATGAGAAGCGCCTACACCGGGAATGTAACTGGTGGGCCGTCAGGGATTCGAACCCCGGACCAATTGATTAAGAGTCAACTGCTCTGCCAACTGAGCTAACGGCCCGCCCTATCAAAAACAGTTGCATCAACCAAACTTGTTGCAGCAATGCATCTTTGTCGGTTGATCCACCACTGGAATTGATCTTCAGGATGCACGGATACATCTGACTTTCTGTCCACTGAAGGAATTCCAACCAACGAATCTGCACATCTTTTTTCTTTCCAGCAACGAACGTACGAAACAATCTGCATTCCGATTTGCAAAATTATAGCAGTAACAACAGAGTCTGAATCTCACAGACATGGGTCTTGGAACAGCCTAATGGCAATGGCCATTCCGCACCGGTGAATTGGCATCGTCCGACTGACCTTCAGCGGTCCGGCCCTGCCTGAAATACAATGTAGTTTGCCAACTGAAAGCGAGAAGTCGTAAGAATGCGCAAATCAACGCCAACCTGTGTCGAGTGATTATTGATTACCCCACCAAATATCCAACTGAAATGGAAATTGCGCAATTGAACCTCGCTGAGTTGGAATCCGACGGGATTTTCAATCGGATCATGGTTGGAGATGCCCGGAAGGTATTGCTGGACATACCCGAAGAATCAGTGGACTTGAGTCTCTGGTCACCACCTTATTTCGTGGGGAAATCCTATGAACGCAATCTGTCGTTCGAGGACTGGCAATCGCTGATTGACGAGGTCATAGCCAGTCACTGGCGGATCATCAAACCCGGTGGATTCCTGGCAGTCAACATCAATGACATTCTTTGCTTTCAGGATCCATCCATGCCGAAATACCAAGCCGACAATGTCAGGCGCAAGCGGAGCCCCGTCACAAGGTTGCAAATCTTGGAAGCTCAGAAATTGCACCCGGATGCAAGTCGCAAGGAACTGGGCAGTATATTGGGATGCAGTGAACAGACAGTGCAGAGAAGACTGGAAAACAATAATGTCCGGGGCGGAAAGAACACCACATCAACCCGAATTTTGCTGACGGGGATGAAGTGCACACAGTGGGCGGAGTCAGCGGGTTTCTACCTGTACGACCGGCGAATCTGGCACAAGGATCCATGTTGGGCCAACTGTCGATGGCATGCGAACAGCTACCGGGCAGTCGACGAGTTCGAGTACATCTACGTATTCTGGAAACCCGGCATCGTGGAGTATGACCGAGAGCGGTTATCCGAGAGTGAGTGGGCACAGTGGGGTTCCCGGGGTGTATGGAGCATTCGTTCGGTGTCACGCAACAATCGCCACGAAGCAGAATTTCCCGAAGAACTCGCAAGCCGTATCATTCGGTTATATTCCCCTGAAAATGGCGTGGTAATCGATCCCTTTCTGGGCAGTGGAACTACGACTGCAGTCGCAAAGCGTTTGAAACGGCGTTGGCTCGGCATTGAAAGTGACGCTGCTTATGCTCGACTTGCAAGCGAACGGACCAATTCTGTCAGCTGACGAAATTCCATCGCATTGTTGCTGATTGGCTGTAATGGTTTACAATCACATCACGAGGGGTATTGCAATATCGTGTAATCTGGGTCGAATTTCGTGGTTCAGATCACGGTTGCACCAAATTGCAACGTTTGATTTATTGTGCCGGAGTAGTTGGAGACATTGCATTCGATCACTTTCAAAAGGAATTGACTTGGCTTCGAATTCAACCTGCATGTCTGAGCCCACTGTAAGAAAAACACGCACAATGAGTAGGAAGGACGCATCGGAATTCAGACGAAAATCGCCCGGTTAAATTGTCGGTTCGAATCCGACAATTGAGCAATGGAGGAGTAAATATTATGAAAACTGTTTCATCCCTGGTAAAGTCCAGGGGAGTTGTCTGGACGGTTACGCCGGAAACAACGGTGCTTGAGGCACTGAAGGTATTGGCCGAACGAAATATCGGAGTTGTCCCTGTCGTAAGTGACGACAAGCTGGTTGGTATTTTCAGCGAAAGAGACTATGCGCGCAGAGTCATCCTGCAAGGACGCAAGTCCGAAGACACGAAGATTGAGGAAGTCATGACCCAGGACGTGCAGACTGTCGGGCCGGACGACAAAATCGAAGAGTGCATGAAAATTGTAGTCAACAAGGGCTTTCGGCATCTGCCGATCGTCGAGGACGGTGAACTGATCGGCGTCGTGTCTGCAAATGACCTGCTGGCGGAAGTCATTCGAAGCCAGGAAATGAAGATGTCAAACCTCGAGAGTCTGCTCTCGGGTGCCGGTGAGATCACCTGAAGTTAAATTGGGAGTTGAACAGGAAGTTACTCGATTTCATTGAGAAGATCCAGGCCCGCCGAATGACGGCTGTGCAACTCAATACTCAAATTACGGACCATGTGCAGATTGAGAACAATTACAGCGTTGCTTTGCGCTGTCGGATGTCTTCTTGCCACTGTGCAACCGGTCGCAGCGGCTGAACGTCTTTCCGAGACTTCGCCCAGCCCAGCCGCGGGCTTCAATGGTGCGCATTGGATCAACACCGCCAATTCGGAGGCTGCCCTTCTTGATGGAAAGGTTGTACTGGTTAATTTCTGGGCCACCTGGTGCCCACCCTGCCTTGAGGAACTGCCTTCCATTCAAAAGCTATGGGCATCGTTGGATCGCAGCGACTTTGAGGTGGTGGCCGTTAACGTCGGCGAAGATCAGAAAACTGTGGAAAGATTTTTGCAGAATTTCGATCCTCAACTCGAATTTCCCATCGTATTGGATAAGGATTTGACGGTTTACAGAGACTGGGAAGTCAGTCCGTTGCCAACGACCTTCATTGTGGATCGCAGTAGCAAGGTGCGATTCAAGGGAATCGGAGAGTTCAATTTTGACTCCGATGCCATCCGATCAGACATCACAAACCTAATCCAGGAATCAGCCAAAACCGACACCAGTTGAGTTGAAATAATGGAACTTCCAGACAGTTATCGGCCGAAAGTCATCGTCACCAAAATCGGTTTGGACGGTCACGACCGGGGCAGCCGTATCGTCGCCAGCATTCTTCGCGACTCAGGCATGGAGGTTGTCTATACCCCGCCCTGGCAATCCATTTCCGATGTGGTCCGTCTGGCAGAAGATGAGGATGCGGATGTGATCGGCATCAGCAGCCTGGCCACCGATCACCTGCTGATACCGGATCTGATTGATGCACTCAAGAATGCAGATCTCGGACACATCGGTATCGTAGTCGGTGGCATCATACCGGAAGACGATGAGACCGATCTGTTGGAAAAAGGGGTGCACCGGGTATTTCATCCTGGCAGTTCGCTCAAGGAGATTTCAGAATTTGTAAAAACTTTGGCTGTTGAGGTCCGTACAAACAGCCTGAAACAGTGGGAGGGCGCAAAGCCATGAAAAACACCAACGTTGTCAATCTGGTGCAAAATACACCCGAGGAGCTGTGGAAGCAGGAATACGATAAACACCTGCCCGATGAAAAGCCGATCAAGAATCGATCCGGCATTACTATCAAGCCACTGTACACTCCGTCAGACTGGGATGAGAGTCAGTATGAGGATAAGCTGGGGTATCCGGGCCAATTGCCGATGACACGCGGCATCTACCCGACCATGCACAGAGGAAGGGTATGGAGCCAGCGGCAACTGATCGGGTTTGGCACCCCAGAAGACTACAACAAACGACTTCTGAAGCTGCTCGATGCAGGTACCACCGCCATCAGCCTTATTCCGTGCAATTCAGTTTACCGCGGATACGATATTGACGAAGTGGACTCCAAACTGCTCGGCACCTGCGGTGTCATGGTCAACACGGTTGATGACATGGACAGGTGCTTTAGAGATGTGGACATCAAGGGCTTGTCCACCGCTATGAATGATCCGTTGCCCTTCACACTGCTCGCGTTGATCCTGGCTGTCGCAAAGCGACGGAACGTCGATTGGACTCATGTATCGGGAACCTCGAATCAGAGCGATTACATCTCACACTATGTCGCGAATCACATGTTCTACCGACTGAGTTTGGCAGGCTCCAGAAGGGTCCTGGTGGACCACATCGCGTTCTGTCAGGAGCACGTGCCAAACTGGAACCCGCTTTCGATCGTCGGACAGCATACGCAGCAGGCCGGCGCTACGCCGGCAGAGTCGATGGCATTCACGCTGGCTGCGGGTATCCAGTACGCGGAGGATTGCATTGCTCGCGGGTTGGATCCGGAAAAATTTCTGGAAAGATTCACTTTCTTTTTCGATATCTCCATCAGTTTCTTTGAAGAGATCGCGAAATGTCGTGCAGGCAGACGGATCTGGCAGCGCGTCATGCGGGAACGATTTGGTGTCCGCAACCCAAAGACCTGGCGATTCAAGTTTCACGGACAGACTTCAGGCGTTGACCTGACCAGACAGCAGCCGCTGAACAACATCGCGCGGGTGACCATTCAGGCAATGGCCGGTGTTTTTACCGGGCTGCAGTCTCTGCACACAGATTCATACGATGAGGTACTCAGTGTACCAACTGAAGAAGCAGCGCACATCGCGGTTGCCACCCAGAACATCATTCGCGAAGAAGCGCATTGCGCCGACGTGATCGACCCACTGGCTGGCTCATACTATGTGGAATCACTCACCGATCAGATGGAAGAGAAGATTTTGGAGGTCATGTCCGCCATTGAAGACGCAGGCGGCATGTTCAATGCAGTCGAGAATGGGATAATCCAAAACCGGATTGGACAATCTGCGATGAAATTCCAAAATCAGGTGGAATCTGGTGAACAGACAGTCGTTGGCGTCAACAAGTACGTACTGGATAGCGACAACACCGCGGCCAAACCACTCGAACGGCCCTCGGTTGAGGTTGTTGAAAATCAGCTCGAAACGCTCAGACGATACAAGATGGAGCGCAGTCAGTCGGATCTGAATGCAGCCGCAGACCGACTGCAGCGTGCTGCACAGGATGAATCACAAAACGTGTATGCCGCCATTGTCGATGCCATCTGCGATGGCATGACACACGGCGAGGTGGTTCAGCACATACGGCAGGAACTCGGTTTCGGCCAACCGCAAACAGCGTTATGAGCCAAACCGTACGCGCTGATGCAAATCCTGAGAGCATCCCGAATACTCCCAATCTGAGATCCCTTGACAGAAAATCACTGTCCCGTGCCATCACGATTGTCGAGAATGATCTGGAAGGTCATCGGGATATCAAGGACGCCATCAACAACAACCTTGGTAATGCACATGTCATAGGAATCACAGGTCCGCCAGGTGTCGGTAAGTCCACCTTGATCGATGCCTGCATCCCTGCGATCCGAAAATCAGGACACTCAGTTGCAGTACTCGCGGTTGATCCCAGCAGTCATATCAGTGGCGGTGCCATACTCGGTGACCGAGTCCGAATGGCTCAGCACGGCCAGGATGATGGCGTCTTCATCCGCTCAGTCGCCGCACGGGGGCATCTCGGCGGCCTGTCTGCAACCGCACTGAACATCATCAACCTCTTTGATGCAACTGGCTGGAACACGATCATCGTTGAAACTGTTGGAACCGGTCAGTCCGAGACTGAGATTTCGGAACTGGCTGACACAGCCATCGTAGTCGAGTCACCGGGTCTGGGTGACGAGGTTCAGGCCATCAAGGCAGGCTTGCTGGAAATCGCCGACATCATCGTAGTCAACAAGGCCGACCAGTCCCAGTCAGACCTGACTGTGAGCGAACTTCGAAGTGCTCTATCATTACGCCACTCGCCAAAGTCACCGCAGGTATTGAAAACAGTTGCGACTTCAGGTGAAGGCATTGAGGAATTGGTTCAGCACATTCAGGAGCACGGCACCAATCTGGGTGAATCCGCCTACAAGAACCGACGATTTGAAAAAATCCAAACCATTGTCGCTCGCAATCTGGGTGAAGCCATCACCAGAGAATTCAATGACTGTGACAATCCTGCCCTTTCGAATCTCGCCTTGCGGATCAGTACTGGTGAGGCAGACATCGAACAGTTTGTGCGATCATTCAAGGAGTATGTGGAACAAACTTTGGAACAGTTGGACGACTGAATGGCGAGGTATTGAATGTTCGGCTGTCGTACCGATGAAAATGCTGACAACGACTGGGGGAAATCAGTACTTTTGATATCTTGCAACAGCTCCTTCAGTTAGGTTTTCTGGTGCCGACAGGAGATCGTCCACAAGAATCGGTTGGACGGCATTCAAGATTGGTTTGTAGTGAGTTAGGGAGTCGCGGTCGAAACTTGATCAAAATTTCGAGGCAGTTCTCGCCCGAAGACAATCTGCCAGTTAATCGTCTGAAGATAGATTCTTTGGAGAAAATTGAACTGAGATTGAAGAGTTGAATGCACCGAGCTCAGGCATTGCCGATTTCAGACATACATCTCGTTTTCAGTCACGATCAAAGATTCGTTCGCCGGATTCGTTAATGATCTGCTTTGCCTTGAAAACAGAGTGCTGGCATGCGGTTTCGAAATCTGAATGAGTATCCGCCCGAATGAAAAAATGCTCCCGATTCTCGCCAGAAGCATCAGGTCTGTAGATATAACCGGCAGTGACAAAACTGCCATGCTGCTTTTTGGGAGCTGGTTTTATGGTGAAACCTTCAAAATTCACCAGCGTCGTTTCCGGGGTAGACTCTGACACCTCCTTTCCCAATAGACGACTTAAAAATCCCATATCCTCTACTGCCTCTGCAACCAATTCGCTAAGGTGAAATCAGAATCTGCAACGACGGAACTCCAAGATGCCTTATCTTTTCCGTTAAAGCCTTTGGAAAACAATTGCTCGAGATCTTCACGCTTTACTCTGGTTAATCTAATGATTTCATCAATGTCGTATCCTCCCTTTACCATGTCAACGGCAATTGTGAGGCGATCTTCCGATACGGCTATGTCTACAGCCTTATCTACGGCTTTACGAAAGTCGTCACCCCATGCTTCCTCAATAGTTGGCGACATTCGAGCTACTTCATCGCCTAATATCTGCCGTTCCAATTCTTTCAACGCTTCCATCATCTTCTCAACTTCCGACTGATAGAGTGAACCCAATTCTCGCTCGAAGCATCGGGTGTATAGAAAGTACCGGTAGTAAGATCATTATCCTGCTGCATTTGGGAAACTGGTTGTAGGGTAAAACTTCCATAATCTGGTAGCAACGCTTCCGAGATGAACTTTGAACCCCCTTACCATCAGACGACTCAATTGACCGGTACCACTGCTGCCCCTGGAACTAATTCACCAGCGTGAAATCAGCATCTGCAACGACCAAACTTCAAGTCACCTTTCCTTTTCCGTTCAAGCCTTTGGAAAGCAATTGCTCCAGATCTTCACGCTTTACTCTGGTAATTCTAATGATTTCATCAATGTCGTAGTCGCTCTCCGCCATTTCAACTGCAGACCTTAGCCGGTCTTCCCTTACAGCTTTATCTGCGGCTTTATCTGCGGCTTCATCTACGGCTTCATCTACGGCTTTGCGAAAGTCATCACCCCATGCTTCCTCAATGGTCGGTGACATACGAGCGACTTCATCGCCGAACACCTGACGTTCCAATTTTCTCAAAGCTTCCATTTCATACCCCGGATAAGTTACCTTCATGTAATTTCGACCCATCATTATAACCTCGCTACGCTCACCTCCTTCCAACCGTTTGGTTCTCTCGAAGAACTCCAGCACAACGCCTTCACTCAGTTCCCAAATATTCACCAGCAAATATACCAAAGAATTGATTTTGTCATCAATTTCAACCTGCTCTTCCAGCAGAGTCGGGAGACTGAGAAAAATCGCATTGAAATTCAGCAGGTCTGCTCCAAACAACTTTTCCAAATGTTCTTTCGTGCTCTTTTGACCCCATGAAAGAGACTGCTGAAAATCCGGCAAGTGACGCCATTTTGGTTTGACACCATGATGAATCACGATCGACAACAGTGGCTCATTACTCTGCTCGTAGTGGGTGGTCTGATAACGCAGCAGTTGCTTCATCACATTGTCGTCACGATAACTTTTGTGCTCCAATTGGATACTCACTCGGAACTTGCTGTCATCTATCTTCAACTTTACGGACACCATAGTGTCTATCCTGATTTCTCGTAATTCATCGTCAATCTGATTCGGATTGATAATCTCCACGCTTGTCCAGTCAAAAGCGGCAGCACGCTCTTCACCAATGGCCAGCTTCAAAATACAAACAAGACGGTCTACATCGGTTACAATCTTGCGAAACAAATGATCATGCGCTTGTTGCTTCAAAGGGGCACGCACAAATTCTGTATTCTTCATTTTTCATCTCCTTGAAAATTACTGTTGTCGGAAGTCCGAACGAATTTGTCCGGCTAACGCAGATGTCAAAATCCACGCATCAGATTATAGACAGGCAAATGAAGGATCAATTGATATCCCTCCCGTTATACGACAGAATCTGTCGTATAACAATGAATGGTTGTGCATTTTTGCAACATCGCGGTTGAACTTCAATCCGGCCAATGAAAAGACATCCGATTTCATTGCCGCAAACAGTATCGAACGCAATTTTCTCCTTGAAGTCTTGCAGGATATTTTCTTTATGGGGTTACTCAGAGAGAATCTGTTTTCGGTTGAAAGTCGGCTGATGGACAGACCAGGGCAGCCGAGAACAATGGAAGCAGCACTGACCGCACTCCAAGCATCAATCCCAAGGCAATCCTGATGTTGCAATTCCATGCATTGCCCCCTCACCTTGTCACCATTTCCGATAAAATCCTTACAGTTCCCATAAATTCCAACGAGAGGGGGTGTGGCTATGTATGGAGCCCTGGTATTGTTGTCATTGGTCACTGTTCTCTATGCAGGCTATAACCTGTTGATCAAGGTATCAAGCAGTCACGTCCCCATAGACACATCTTCGACCATTCTTGCCACAATCACCCTGCAGATTGCTGCACTCCTGGTATCTTGCGTCTTCGCCGCAGGTCTGGTACTGCGCGGCACGACCGACCTCGCCTTGCCTTCGACAGCACTGATCTGGGCGGCTCTTGCCGGACTCTGTATCGGTGCCGCGGAAATCGGTTACTTCTATCTGTTTCGCGGTGGATTGAACCATGATGCGGTGGCCGCAAGCATTGCAATTCCAGCCATCGTCGGTGGTACGGTACTGTTGACGATTCTTGTGGCATGGCTGTTCCTGCAGGAATCCATGAATTGGATGAAGGTGTTCGGTGCATTGGCTATCGTGTGTGGTGTGGTGATGCTGTTTGTGGATGGCAGAAGCTGAATGTTGAAATCGTCCATCACCCACAAACCCCGGTCTTCAAGACACCGCCGCCGAGCGGCGCGAACCGAAACCTCGGGCGCGATACCCAACATGGCGCTCGGCACAGAGATTGGCTCTGTCTTTCGACCATTGACCGACAGCCAGGTTAAGAAAATCCATCGCGCCGCGCTCGACCTGCTGGAAAATCTCGGCATGTCGGATGCGACACCCAGAGTGAGAGATGTTGCACTTGCCCACGGATGCTCTCTCAGCGGTGACAACCGACTCTTGTTCCCAAAAACGCTCGTTGAGGACATGCTTTCGACCGCGTCAAGAGATTTCGTCGTGCACGGGAGAACACCTGCCTTGGACTTTTCTGCCCGCAATGGAATACTCAATTTCTGTACCGGCGGTGCGGCTGTGTCAATGCTCGATAGCACCGCGCGCCATTATCGAAGCAGTACCCTGAACGACCTGTATGATCTTGCACGACTTTGCGATACGCTTGAAAACATTCAGTGGTTTACCAGGCCGGTCGTAGCCACCGAAGTGCAGGACCTGTTCGAATTGGATGTCAATACGATCTACGCCTGTGCGGCCGGCACCCAAAAGCACATTGCAACAAGCATCACCACCGGTGAAAACCTGTATCGGATCGAACCCATGCTCGACCTCCTCGCCGGCGGCGACCAGACATTCGCGAGACGGCCCTTCTGCACGGTGCATGCCACCACCGTGGCGTCACCCATGGCGTTCGCCCCCGACAGCCTTGATGTCGCGTGTGCAGCGGTCGACATCGGCATGCCGATTCAGTGTCAGACCGGACCGCAGGCCGGTGCAACCGCCCCGGCTGCGCTTGCTGGAACACTGGTGCAGGGCTGCGCCGAGAGTCTGGCTTCGCTGTCGATCATCAACATGCTCAAACCAGGGCATCCTGTGATCCTCGGCAATTGGCTGATGGTGTCCGATCTGAGAACCGGCGCATTCAGCGGCGGCGGACCGGAACAGGCACTGCTCGGTGCGGCCTCAGGACAATTGGCCGCCTACTACGGCATACCTGGTGGCGTGGGTGCCGGCATGTCGGATTCCAAGATTCCGGACTGTCAGGCGGGCTTTGAGAAAGCACTCAGTGTCGCGCTTGCCGCACTCGCCGGCGGCGGATTTGTCTACGAATCCGCCGGCATGCTCGGCAGCCTCCTGGGCTGTTCGTTTGAATCCATGATCATCGACGATGAGATGCTTTCCTACATCCGCCGCATCGCCCGGGGCATCGAAGTCAGCGACGAAACCCTGTCGGTGTCTGTGGTTACCGATTCGGTGACAGGCCCGGGCCATTACCTGGGGCATCAGCAAACCCTCGAACTCATGGAAAGCGAATACGGCTACCCCAGCACCGCGGACCGCAAGTCACCTTCCGATTGGCAGGACTCAGGGGCTACCGACATTTGGCAGCGCGCCTCAACGAAAGCAAAAGAAGTACTTGAAAACCACTATCCCGTCTATATCGATGCAGGAATGGACGCTCAGATACGAGATAATTTTCCGATCAGACTTGAGACACAGGCAATGAGGAGGACACATCATGCGTAAACACACCCGGGCGGTTGTCATTGGCGGCGGCATTGTCGGTTGCAGCGTACTGTACCACCTCGCCCGACTGGGATGGACTGATTCGATACTGGTGGAAAAAACAGACCTGACCGCCGGCTCAACCTGGCACGCGGCCGGCAACGTCACATTCTTCGGTCACTACCCGAGCATCACCCGCCTCTACGTCGAATCGCTCAGCTCCTATCTCGATGCGCAAGCCGAGTCCGGCCTGTCCATTGGATTTCATCAATGCGGCAGTCTGCGACTGGCGACGACCACCGAAGAGATCGACGCATACACCAGGCTGGAATCCATCTACCAGGAGATGGAGATCACCTACCGGGTGGTCGCAACCGATGAGGTGCAACGGCTTCATCCCCTGCTGTCAACCGATGACGTGATCGGCGCAGCCCACACACCAGGCGATGGACACGTTGACGCCTCAGGTGCCACCCATGCACTGGCAAAAGCGGCGCGGATGCGCGGTGCCTCCATCGTATGCGGACAAAGAGTGGAAAGACTGGTAGCAAAACCCGACGGCACATGGCAGGTGGAGTTGCCAGAAACATCGATTGATGCCGAGCATGTAGTGGTGGCAAACAGTTTCTGGGCGCGTGAACTGGTCGGACAGTTGGGAATCAACGTGCCGGTATTTCCGCTTGAGCATCACGAACTGATCACCGACGACATCCCCGAGATCAAACAGCTGGATACTGAATTGCCCGTGATCCGCGATCCGGTCACACCCGTGAATTTCCGGCAGGAAGGCAACGGAATTCTCGGTGGAATTTACGAGTCGACTCCCATCGCATGGGGGCTTGACGGCATTCCAAGAGACTACGCCGGGGAATTGCTGCCAAACAAAACCGAAATCCTCGAGCCCCATCTGCCTGCTTTGTTTGCGCGGATTCCGGTATTCGAGGAAGCCGGACTGAAACAGGTGTTCAACGGCCTGATCTGTTACACGCCCGACGGTTGCCCCTTGCTGGGCGCGGTGGACGACGTACCGGGATTGTGGCTCGCCACAGGATTCTGTGTCGGTATCGGAACTGGTGGTGGTTCGGGGCGATACCTCGGAGAGTGGATGGTCAATGGACAACCACCGTATGAGCTGAACGCGGTCCATCCCAATCGCTTCCCGCAGAGCCTGACACAGACAGAAATTGTCGATGCCATTGTTGATACCTATGCAAAGGGTTATGTCTTGCCGAGTCTCGAATCGTGAAACACAGGTCGGAACCATGGATGACGCCTACAATGATGGCAAAGAACGATTAAACGTAGCGTTTATGTATGTGTTAGGCAGAGTGTTCAGCATGATTCGATTTCCATCTTGCTGAAATTCCGGTAAGTACAACGAACTTATAAATACGAGCCCTGGGGATGGCAAGACTCAACGCACAGCACACCGACGACACGGCTGAACCAGCGCTCAATCGCACTCGATCCCGAACTCGCAGGCGTATCCGGAAACCCGCCCGCGACCCAAACCGCCCGGTTCAGACCCGGCACATCCCACATTACCAATTGCTTGATGACGATGCACTTGAGGCTCTGGAGGATCAGGCGGATTGGCTGCTGGAACACATCGGTATGGAGTTCCGGGGAGACGAGGTTTCCATCGATCTTTTTGCCCGCGCCGGCGCCCAGATTGACGGACCGCGTGTACGGTTTCCCGACGGTCTTGCCCGGCAGCTCTGTGCCACCGCACCCAACTCCTTCAGACTGCACGCCAGAAATCCTGAGCGAACCTTGGAAATCGGCGGAATTGGCATCGTTTTCATGCCCGGTTACGGATCTCCCTTCGTCACAGATCTGGATACAGGTCGGCGACATGCAACGATTGCGGATTTTCGGAATTTTGTGAAGCTTGCATACCAGACTCCCTACCTGCACCACTCGGGCGGCACCGTGGTCGAGCCCGTCGATGTGCCGGTCAACAAACGCCATCTGGACATGGTGCTTGCACATCTGACCCTGTCAGACAAACCGTTTATGGGAGGTGTGACCTCCCCGGCGCGTGCCAGAGACTCAATCGACATGGCCCGCATCGTGTTTGGCGACGAATTTGTAGACAACAATGCAGTCATGCAGGGCAACATCAACATCAACTCACCTTTTGTTTTTGATGACACCATGTCGGGCGCTTTGCGAGAATACGCAGCCGCCAACCAGTGTGTCTGCGTCTCTCCGGCAATTTTCGGTGGCGCCATGGGGCCGGTCACACCGGCTGCGATTGCAGCGCAAACGCTGGCAGAAGCCATGACCGGTATCGCACTGGCTCAATTGGTGCGTCCGGGCTGCCCGGTGGTGCTGGGCAGTTTTCACTCCACCATGAACTTACGGACCGGATCACTCACCTTCGGTACCCCGGAAGCCAATCTGGTGAACATGGCGCTCGCTCAACTGGGCCACCGCCTTGGCGTACCGGTCCGCTCCGGCGGCGGTCAGACCACTGCTGCCAACGCTCCCGACGGACAGGCGATGCAGGACAGCGCCAATGCCATGTGGACAACGGTTCTGTCCGGCTCTCATCAGGTCTGGCATGCGGCAGGCTGGCTCGAAGGTGGACTGACCATGTCCTATGAGAAATTCATCCTGGACCTGGATAACTGCGGTGCAATGCTCCGCCTGCTGCAGGGCATGGAAATCACTGCGGAAACCCTGTCTAGGGAAAGTTACCGGGAAGCCGGTCCCGGCGACAATTTTTTGTCAACCAGTCATACGCTGGCAAATTATGCAGACGCCAATTACGAAACCATGCTGCCCGACACCGGCCCCTACGAAACCTGGAAGGAAAACGGCTCCCTGACCGCGGCCGAACGCGCAAACCATATCTGGAAACAGATGCTCGCCGATTACCGGCAGCCGGCAATGGACCAATCAATCAAGACGCAACTTGAGGAATTTGTGGCATCCCGCAAAGCCGGAATGCCTGACCAATGGCATTGAATGGAGGAAACCAACATGACCGAAGAACTCAGCAGAACATCCGCCCTTGCTTCCCGCCACCGCGCTCTTGGCTCCGGCCTTGAGGATTGGAATGGCATGGGCACGGCATGGACTTATGACACCGACCCCAATGATGAACATGATGCAGTCCGGGAACGGTCGGGCATGTTCGACATGTCACCTTTGAAGAAAATTCTTGTGCGAGGCCGTGATGCACGGGCGGTCCTGGATCATCTCACGACCCGGGATATGCGCAGAATTGCACCCGGACAGGCCGCCTATCTCAGTGTGCTGACCGATGAGGGTACGATGGCGGATGATGCGATTGTTTCCAACAATGGCGATGATGAATGGATGATTGTCCATGGCTCCGGCGACACCATGGCCCTCCTTGAAGCATCCGCATCCGGTCAGTCTGTAGACATTGAGTTCACCGACGAGCTGCATGACGTTTCGGTACAAGGGCCTAAAGCGCTGGAAGTCCTGAACGCCAATTGTGATATTGACTTGGAGCCCCTGAGGTATTTTCATCATGCGCCCGCCACTCTGTTCGGACATCCCTGCCGCCTATCGCGCACCGGATATTCAGGTGAGCGCGGTTACGAAATTTTCGCCGATGCCGGCGTCGTTGGGGATATCTGGGACAACCTGGTAGAAACCGGTGTCATGCCCTGCTCGTTCACCGCGTTGGACAAATTGCGCATTGAGGCCGGACTGTTGTTTTACGGCTACGATATGACGACAGACCATACACCGTGGGAAGTCGGGCTTGGCTTTACGGTAAGCAGGACAAAATACGGGTTCAGAGGCTGCGAAGCCCTGTTGGCGGCACGGGGTAATGAGAAAGTGATCAACGTTTGCCTGAACATCGACCACCATGACATGGTCAATGGAGAGGAGACGCTTGTGCTTGATGGAGTCAATGTCGGCACAGTGAACAGTCCAGCCTACTCTCATCGCCTAGGCAAGTCGCTCGCACTAGCCCACGTCTCGCCGGATGTATCAGCTGTCGGAACCAAGCTGCAGGTGTCGGGTGGTGACATCAACACCACGGCAACGATTGTCTCCATGCCGATTCATGATCCACAGAAGACACGTACACATGCGTAGGAGAGTCCGTACGTCCTGGACGTGCGGTTTCAGTGAAACCAGACTGAATCATGCTGAGCACTCAAATCAACCGAGTAAAGGAAGATGGATCGGCAAATTCAATTCGAAACAGGCAGGATTATTGAAAAAAATTTTCAAATGCGTGGGTTAATGACTATATTTAGGTAATTCGCGTTAAAACGTAAACCAACCGTTAGAGATAAGATATGAAAGAGGAAACAAATAGACAACCGGTTGTCAGCATTCAGGAGGTGTGGAAGATATTCGGCGAGAAAGCCGATGAAGCCATGGCGGCTGTACGCAGCGACAATCTGGATAAGGCGGAGATTCTGGAGCGGTACCAAGCAGTTGTTGGTGTCAGAGATGCAACTTTCGATGTCTACGAGAGTGAGATATTCTGCATCATGGGACTGTCAGGTTCCGGAAAATCCACACTCGTTCGCCACATCAACCGACTGATCGAACCGACTTACGGGAAGATTTACATCAAGGACCAGGATGTCGGCGCACTGAATGCCGAGCAACTCAGGGTGCTGCGGGCCGACCGGATCGGCATGGTGTTCCAGAACATGGCACTGCTGCCACACCGGACTGTGCGTGACAACATCGCGTTCGCGCTGGAACTCAGGAATGCCGATGTCTACACGAGAAACCAGGTGGCTGACCAGGTCATCGAGAAGGTTCATCTGCAAGGCTACGGAGACCGCATGCCAAGCGAGCTCTCCGGCGGCATGCAGCAACGTGTGGGGCTGGCCCGCGCACTGGCTGCGGATCCGGAAATCCTGTTGATGGATGAGCCCTTTTCAGCGCTTGACCCACTCATTCGCCGGGGATTGCAGGATGAGTTCCTGGAACTCTCGTTGAACATGAACAAGACAACCCTGTTCATCACGCATGACCTCGACGAGGCGATCCGAATGGGCACCCGGATCTCAATCATGAAAGACGGTGCCATCGTCCAGATCGGCACGCCCGAAGATATTGTGACCAATCCCGCAGACGATTACGTCGCCGACTTTGTCAAGGGCATCTCCCGGTTGAAACTGGTATTTGCCCACACCATCATGATTCCGATTGAGAAATACAAGAGTCAATTGACGAATGGTTTTGACACAAGCGGATGGAAGGTGACCGGGGAGGATGCGGATCTTGACTCACTGGTGAATCTGTCAATCGGTCAGGATAATCCAATCCTGATCGAGGATGACGGCAAACCGGTTGGTGTGGTCACCAAAGATGCACTATTAAGAGGAATTCAGGGGGAGGACTGATGAATACTGAAGCGATAAATGCAACTGACCAGGAAACCATAAAGGCTTTCAACGAATTCGCCGCAACCAATGGCGAGTATTACAGCAAGACCTTCCTGAAGATCCAGCGAAGCGAACTGACCCGCGGTCATCTGAACCGGGCGGCGATGCTGGGCGGATTCATCTGGGCGGCCTTCCGCGGCAACTGGATCCTGTTCTGGATCGGTTTTTCCGGCGATATGATCGCCGCAGTCAACCTGGCACTGATGCACAAGTTCAATGTGGCTTCGGCACAGGCACTGGTTGACGGCAAGGATTTCCTGGTGGAACGATATGACACCTGGAGCAACTCACATATGATTGCGGCTATTGCAGCCATCATCATTTTCCGATTGCTGATGGGGGTACTGGCCGACCGGATCTACTACCGACAATACTTCAAGTGGCGGATTGACCGATCCCGTACCTCAGGCACCAATTCAAAACGAATCGTGCTCGGCGTGCTGATCCTCGCCCTGATCGCACCGCTGACGCTGTATCGGGCCACACAGTTTGTCCCGGATGAGCGCTCGTGCATCAAGCTGACCCGGCAGATTCAGGACGGTGAAACCGTACCCTTCAAGCAACGTTTTGACTGCTGGACCATTTCGGAATTTCCCACCCTGATCTGGCTGAAACGTCCGCCCCAGTACTCATTTCCACGAAATGACGACGGGACGCGCAGCATCGTGGTGAAGGAATCCACAGCGAAACGGCCCGTCAACCTGAACACTTACCTCTCGGAACTGATTGATCAGGGTATCGGCTATTTGAAGGCTTTCTACGGCTGGGTGTTCGACAGCATCACCAACTGGATCAGAAGCATGCTCAATGCCATCGAGGCGGTGTTTGTCGGAACGCCATGGATCGTAACCGCAGTGATGTTCATTGCCATAGCCTACAAACTGGGAGGGGTGCGCATGAGCATTTTCGTTGGCTCATCGCTCGCGTATCTCGCAATATTCGGCTTCTGGCAGACGGCCATGTCGACGGTCTCGCTGGTCATGGCTGCCACCATCATCTGCGTAGTTGGAGGTCTACCGCTCGGTGTCTGGGTGGGTAAGTCCAGGGTGGGGTCCGCAATCGTGACACCTATTCTGGACATCATGCAGACCATTCCCTCGTTTGTCTACCTGCTGCCGGCTGTGGCTTTCTTCTCGATCGGCAAGCCTCCGGGAATCCTGGCCACGGTGATTTTTGCCATGCCCCCCATGGTGCGGCTGACCGCATTGGGCATCAAGCATGTCCCGGAAAGCACCAAGGAGGCAGCCCTGGCATTCGGGGCCAGCCCGCGGCAACTGATGACCAAGGTCGAACTGCCGCTGGCACTGCCATCCATCATGGCCGGTGTCAACCAGGTGGTGATGATGAGTCTGTCCATGGTGGTGATCGCGGCGATCATTGGCGCCGGTGGAATGGGCTTCATCGTTGTGGACGCACTGGGTCAGACCGAAGTCGGACGCGGCATCCTGGCTGGGCTCGGAATTGCGCTGATCGCGATGATCATCGACCGGCTAATCCAGCGGGCAAATAGAGTAAAATCGTGAAATCAAAGATAAATCAATATTGAAATCGAGGTTTAAAACATGAAATTTAAATTTCCACTTTTATTGTTTCTGGCATTGTTGCTGGGTTCCGGCAACGCGCTGGCGCAGGAGAAGGTCCGGATTTCAGATCTGAACTGGAACGGCGCCAAGGCGATTGGCTATGTCATCAAGGCAGTCATCGAAGGCCCGCTTGGCGGTGAGGCCGAAGTGGTGAAAGGCCTGAGCGACCAGGCGATTGTTGCCGAGGGCATGGACAAGGGTGACGGCTCGGTTGATGTCTACACCGATATGTGGATGCCCAACCAACAGGCAATCTGGGATCGGTATATTGTCGAGGCAAAGAGCGTCGCCCACAACAGTCCGTACAAGGGCACCCAGGGGATGTTCATTCCAGCCTACATGTCCGATCAGATCTCCAGCATGCAGGATCTCAAGAAACCCGAGATCGCGGCCATGTTTGACAAGGACAATAACGGCAAGGGAGAGTACTGGGCAGGTGATGCCAGTTGGAAATCCACCAAGATGTGGCAGGTCAAGTTCAAGGATTACGGCCTGACCGATCTTTGGGAGCCCGAAATCGTCTCTGATGCAACATTCAAGGCGCAACTCAAGGCTGCGTACGCCGAAGAGAAACCCATCCTGTTCTATTATTGGACGCCGGAGTGGCTGCATGCGGCTTATGATTTGGTATCACTGGATGAACCAGCACATACAGAGGGCTGCGTGGACCTGAAACTGGATGAGGAAGATTGGCTGGAAGCCTCAACGTTCAACTGCAAGCACGCTGATGCGGAAATCTTCGTTGCCCATTCGCGATCACTTGAATCGCGCAATCCGGCAGCGGCAAAGTTTCTGAGCCAGATTCAATTGGACCCGGCAGTGGTCAATGATTGGATTCTGCGAATCGGACGCGACGGTGAGGACCCCCAGGACGTTGCAGAAGAATGGGTTGCTGACAATATGGATACGGTCAACAGTTGGATCAACTGATCTGCGACCAGACCCAGTAAAACAGACGAGGGGGGATTTTGAATCTCCCCTCGTTTTTTGCGTCCTGTTCGATCACTGGCAATCCACCCCCGACAGTCGATCCTGTCAGACTGGTCGAACCCGGAAAGTCGGTTTCAACTAAAATTCAATATGATGTGACGTGCAGGCAAACACTCGCAGTGGACACCGCCAATATCAGTCTGATGCACCGTGTCAATCTCACGCCCCGATAGCTCAATTGGATAGAGCAGCCGCCTCCTAAGCGGCAGGTTGGACGTTCGAGTCGTCTTCGGGGCGCCATTCATTCAGCCACATCACCCAGTGACCAGTCAATAACCCCCGAACCTTGTCAATCAACTGTGCATAACTCTGTGAACAACGCCCCAACAACCTGAAAATTCCCGTGCTGTTCAGTGTTCGGAATTCGAGAATTATCCATATTTCTCATATATTTCATTATTATCAATATCTTATGTGATATTTCTTAACTCTTTTAATATAAATCCATTCTATCTCAACGGAATATGCATCCCGCTTTGTTGTTTATATCTTTTCAAGGATTTAATTACCCATAAGTCATTGTGTAAGCAATAAATTCTGTTATCCGGCCGGCTGCAGACAGCCAGATTCCGACATTGAAGGCAGGGAAATTCACGGAATTCGGCGCGGGAATTCCACTCAATGCAAGGTCAAATTCGAACCAGTGCGACGATGGCACCCAGCGAAAACAGCATGAAGGCAGCGAGTGTTCCAAACACTGGTTGAAACCCATACAGCATGGTGACATACCCGACCGACTGTTGGACCGCATAATACAGCAAGCCAAATATCAACCCGATGAATACCAGTTGTCCGGTACTGATTCTGGGGCGGTACCTGTAGGTGAACAACACGGCAAACAACGCCATCACAAACATTGAAAGCGGCATCACAAACCGATTCCAGAACGCAAGATCGAGAAATTCGGTCTTCAGCCCATTGTCTCTGAGGAACCTTGTCGCCCGGTACAGGTCGTAGGCGGTCAACTGCGCAGGATCGCGCTTGTGTGCGCCAATCACATTCAATTCGGCTTCAATGGGGAGGTCCTTGCTTTCCACTGAACGGCGCTGGATCATCCGATTCTCCAGCACACTCTCCATCACACCGTAAAGCTTGAGTGCATTGTCCTCCTCATCGATGATGCCTCCAACGGCGTGTGTCTGCTTGACCAGGCGCCCCATGCTGTCGAAATGATAGATATCGACATCCCTGAGATCACTCTCATTGGGCAGGAATGTAACGTGGATGAACTGATTGTGGTCGCGATACCACAATCCGTCGCTGATGGATTCCATGTCCTGACTGTTGACATGGGAATGCTTGACCTGATCCTGCTTGGTTTCGCTCGCCGGCACAATGAATTCACCCAGGAAAAACACCAACAAGGCGACAATCATCGCATAGCCAACAACGGAAACAGTGATGCGAAACTTCGAGACACCGCCGGCCAGCAGTGCGATCAGCTCATGGTTTCGCGACAGCGTCGACATCGCCAGGATGGTGCCGATCAACAAGATCATCGGCGACAGTTCGTAGACCATCCTGGGAATTGAAAATATGAGAATTTCGATGATGAAACCGAACTGCCCTTCCACACCAACGTCTTCGACCAGATCAAGCAACGCAACGAAAAGATAGACGGTCAGCAACCAGACGCCGGTAATCAAGCCTTTCGACGTGATTTCGCGGCCGATGTAAAAATCAATGGTCAGGGGCGGTTTCAACTTCATGGCAGATTTTTTTCCTAGAAGATCGGCAGCATCCTGCGATTCTGATGGGTGCGGACAACTACCCATGCAATCAGCGCCAGAATAACCGCGTGCGGCAGCCACATCAGCAGGTCCAGACCGAAAATCACAATACGATCCATATCCGCAATAAATCCCACCAGGCTGCTGTAGACGAAGTAAATCAGCACTGCGCCGACCAGGTTGGTGTTCACCCGGCTACCCATCCTGCAACTGCCCAGCGCAAAAGCCAGCAAGACGACCAACGGCATCGTGATCACCTTGGAAATCCGCCACTTCAACTCAGTCTGATCACTCACGCTGTCCGAACGAATCAGTTCGAGCGTCGGCTTGGCCTTGGTAGCGACCGTACTCAACTCAAATTCAGCAATCGGTATGGTTTCAGAGAATGAATCAAATTCGGTCAGATCATAACTGCCAGACTCATCGGAAATTCGATACCAATTGCCCTTGACGACGTTCAGCGTCTCGGTTCTGTCATTCAGATTGACCAGATAGTCGCCATCCTGGGCGACAATGATCTCTGTTCCATCGGGACGCGAAGCGACATAGAACAGACGGATTGGATCATCAATCCCCTCTTCGCGTTTGCTGAAGTAAACCACACTCTGTCCACCTCGATAGTCACGAAACCGCCCCTCCTCGAATGGGATGCTTCTGAGATTGTTCTTGTAGTTCTCCAGTCGGTCCTGATACGACATTTCGGCGGTCGGCGCAAGAATAAACGAACAGAAAGCCACAATCACAGTACCGATGGCGGCAACGGTCACGGCCGGTGAGAAGTATCCCAGCGGACCGACACCACCTGTTGCATAAGCGGTGATTTCGTTATCCCGGTTCCAGCGAATCATCACCAGCAGGATGGCAATGTAAAGTGCCGGTGTGAGAATCACATCAAGAAATGTCGCCAGTTTCAGTACCAAAATCACACCCAGACCGTCAACCGGCAAGTTGCCCTGCACCGCTCGCTTCAGCAGTCCCAGAAATTTCACCACAGTGAAGATTCCGACAGTCATGAAAAGAACCACACCGTAATTGACCGAAGTCTCTGCAATCAGTTTTCTGCGGAATATCCTCATGTTTCCTCGATCAAAATCCTAACGCACCGTCCGATTCCGGTATCACCGGTCATCGGCTCGGCAGTACTAAATCTGGTGGTGTTTTGATACAATTAAATCAAATCAGGTGGAATCGCCAACCACTCGGTCAATCCCAAACCCATCGTTGAACCTTGGAGGATTCATGTCCACAGTATTCATTTCCAAACATGCAACACCATCCACAAGCAAATCCGGTTATGTTGTCGTCGGTGTGTACGACAAAAATGATTTTACTTCCTCAGCAGCCGAATTGAACAGAAAATCAAGTGGCCTGATCCAGCAGGTCATCGACAATAATGACCTGCCCGAAAAACCCGGCAGTTGCACCCTGTTGCCGGTGGTGGATGGTATCGACTCAAAACGAATTATCCTGGTTCGCCTCGGAGCCCGTAAGAAGTTCTCAACCACACAATTCAACAAGGCCATGCTGGGCGTTGGTACCAGGCTGGCTGGCATGTCTCCCGGCAGCGTGACCGTCTTCATCAATGACATGGATCTGAAAAAACGCGACCTGCCCTGGCAGGCCCGACGCGTTGTTGAGACATTCGGCCAGAGTCTTTACAAATTCGATCAGCTCAAGAAAGCACCGAAGAAGAAAACCGGCCATTGGCGAATCCAGATCGCCTCGGAACACAAACCCCACCTCGCAAAGATTCGCCAGGGTGTGCGAATCGGCAAGGCAATCAGCGAGGGCGTCGATATTGCCAGGGATCTTGGCAACCTGCCGGGAAACATCTGCACCCCGAGCCATCTCGCAGACCGGTCGATGCGACTCGGAAAAGAGCATGGTTTCGAGGTCGAGGTACTCGAGGAACCGACCATGGAGGAACTCGGCATGGGAGCCCTGCTGTCAGTCTCCCGCGGCAGCCGCGAACCCGCAAAACTGATCATCATGAATTACCAGGGCGCATCCGACAGGGAGCGTCCGGTCATCCTGGTTGGCAAGGGCCTGACGTTTGACGCCGGCGGCATCTCAATCAAACCTGCCGCAGCCATGGACGAGATGAAGTTCGACATGTGTGGTGGCGCCGGTGTGATCGGGGCGATGGTTTCGATTGCCAGGCTGCAGCTTCCCATCAATGTCATCGGCGTTGTCGCCAGCAGTGAGAATCTGCCGGATGGTGCGGCCAACAAACCCGGCGACATTGTCAAAAGCATGTCGGGCATCACCATCGAGATACTCAACACGGATGCCGAAGGCAGGCTGATTCTCTGCGATGCGCTGACCTACATCCGCAAATTCAAGCCCGCTGTGGTCATTGATGCCGCAACGCTGACCGGCGCATGTGTGATCGCACTGGGCAAGCATCCGAGCGGACTTTTCTGCAGTGATCGGAAACTGACAAAAGCCATCGTTTCTGCGGGAGAAACCAGCGAGGACCGGGTGTGGCCGATGCCGCTTTGGGATGATTACCAATCCCAGCTGGACTCCAATTTTGCGGATGTGGCCAATATCGGCGGCAGGGATGCAGGCGCAGTGACCGCCGCCTGTTTTCTGGCGAGATTCACCAAGAAGATGAAGTGGGCGCACCTGGACATCGCCGGTACCGCATGGCACTCCGGCAAGGCCAAAGGCTCCACAGGAAGGCCGGTCGGCCTTTTCGTTCAGTTCGTACTCGACCGCTGTTGAGCCACGCACGCTGCCCGTAGGCTGATTGCATGTCTGTGTCGGTTGTCTTTTACTATCTCAAGGCACCTCAACACAACGGCAAGTTGCGTTTGACCTGCAATCTGGCCAATACCGCTTTCAACCGCGGCCACAAGGTGTACATCAGCGCTGAGAATGCCGGGGTGTGCGAGACACTCGACAACCTGCTTTGGACCTTCGCGCCCAACAGTTTTCTCCCGCATACGCTGCACAATCATGCGGAACCGATTGACCTTGACCGATTTCCGGTTGTGGTCGGGCATACACCCCCGTCTGAACAGTTTGGTGACATATTGATCTCTCTCAATCCGGACGTGCAGGACTTCGCCGGGCAGTTCAAGCGGGTGATCGAACCCGTCGACACGACTGAGCAGGACCAGGCCACCGCGCAGAGCAAATTCAATCGCTATGCCGACCTTTTCGGAACCGAGCCAACCAAACACTATCTATAATTCCCTTTTTCACCTGAATCGACAACACGGACCGATCCGAGACACTTCACTGGAATGAACGATAAAGCCAAGCTGCCAAGCGTATACGACCCGCATCAACTCGAATCGAACGTCTACAACCGCTGGGAAGACGCCAACAATTTTGCGCCCAAGGGAGATGGTGCGTCCTACTGCATCATGATCCCACCGCCCAACGTCACCGGCAGTCTGCACATGGGACATGCCTTTCAGAATACCCTGATGGATGCGCTGATTCGTTACCACCGGATGAAAGGCTGCCGCGCGCTGTGGCAGGCAGGCACGGACCATGCGGGAATCGCCACGCAAATGGTGGTGGAACGACTGCTGCAGGCTGAAGGCAAATCCCGGGCCGATCTAGGAAGAGACAGGTTTATCGAACGGGTCTGGGAGTGGAAAGCCAACTCCGGGGGCACCATTACCAATCAGTTGCGACGGTTGGGTGCATCGCTTGACTGGTCCAGGGAACGCTTCACCATGGACGATGACCTGTCCACCGCCGTGCAGGAGGTTTTCGTCTCACTGTATGAGGAGGGTCTGATCTACCGGGGCAAGAGACTGGTGAACTGGGATCCGGTTCTTCGCACCGCAATCTCCGACTTGGAGGTGATTTCAGAAGAGGAGAAAGGACATCTGTGGCATTTCCGCTACCCGATCGCTGACAGTTCCGAGTTTGTGGTCATCGCCACCACCAGGCCCGAAACCATGCTCGGCGACACAGCAGTTGCCGTGCACCCGGATGACAGCCGTTACCAGCATCTGGTTGGCAAGACCGTGATACTGCCGTTGATTCAGCGCAACATCCCAATCATTGCAGACCACTACGTGGATCCCGAATTCGGTACCGGTTGCGTGAAGATTACGCCTGCACACGATTTCAATGACTTCGCGGTCGGCGAGCGAAACAATCTTGAGCTGATCAATGTCATGACGCCTGATGCCAATATCGATCTTCCCGGTTCGGATTATCACGGCCTGAGTCGGTCTGAAGCACGCCAGCGCATTCTCCATGACCTGAAACAACTGGAACTGGTGGAAAAGGTGGAAGACCATGTCTTGAAGGTGCCGCGCGGTGACCGCACGAGCGAGGTCATCGAGCCCTACCTGACCGACCAGTGGTTTGTGCGGGCCAAACCGCTTGCCGAGCCGGCCATTGAAGCGGTCAAAAACGGAACCATCAGATTTGTGCCGAAAAATTGGGAACGGACCTATTTCGAGTGGATGGAAAACATCGAGGACTGGTGCATCTCCAGACAGATATGGTGGGGGCACCGGGTGCCGGCCTGGTACGATGACCAGGGCAACGTGTTTGTCGCACGCAGTGAAGAGGCTGCACACGAGCAGGCAAAAGCACTGCATGGTGATGGTGAATTCCAGCTTCGCCAGGACGACGACGTACTCGATACCTGGTTCTCCTCGGCGTTGTGGCCTTTCTCCACCCTGGGCTGGCCCAGGCAGACTGAGGAATTGGAAAGATTCTACCCGACCAGTGTTCTTGTCACCGGTTTCGACATCATATTCTTCTGGGTGGCCAGAATGATCATGTTCGGATTGAAGTTCGCCAGCGACATTCCCTTCCATGAAGTCTACATCCATGGTCTGGTGCGTGATTCCGAAGGGCAGAAGATGTCGAAGTCCAAGGGCAATATCCTGGACCCGCTTGACCTGATCGATGGCATCGATCTTGAAAGCCTGGTGGCGAAAAGAACCTCGGGCCTGATGCAACCGGAACTGGCACCCGCCATTGAAAAGGCAACACGCAGTCAGTTTCCCGATGGGATTGCAGCCTTTGGTACTGACTCACTTCGATTCACCTTCGCACGACTCGCCACCCAAGGGCGCGATATCCGTTTTGACCTGGGTCGAATTGAAGGGTATCGAAACTTCTGCAACAAGCTGTGGAATGCCGCCAGGTTCGTCATGATGCACTCAGAGGGCATCAAACCCTATGGTCCGGACGATTTCCGTCCCGAAACAACAATCGAAAAATGGATTGTCGGCAAGTTGCATGAGACCACCGGAAACATTGAACAGGCATTCAGCATCTATCGCTTCGATATCGCCGCAAAACAGCTCTACGAATTCATCTGGGATGAGTTCTGCGCGTGGTTCATTGAATTCGCGAAAATCACGCTGCGCGATGAGTCAGTCAGCGATGACTGCAAAACCTCGATCAAGAGAACCCTGCTTTTGGTTCTCGAGGCGTCCGTTCGCCTGCTGCATCCCATCATGCCCTACATCACCGAGGAGATCTGGCAGAAAGTCCAATCCGGAAACTACAGCCAATCAATCATGTTTGAGCCATACGCCGACGATTACAGTCGCTGGGTGGATGACAAGGCTATTGAAGAGGTTAATTGGTTGAAGGCTATCGTCTCCAGTTTGAGAAATTTGCGAAGTGACCTGAGTATCAGTCCGGGCCAGCGGATCCCGGCACACTATCACACCGCACAAGGGCGGGACTTGGCTTATTTCCAAGGCAATCACACCATCATCGTTGATTTGGCGAAACTGGAATCGTTTACGGAACTGAATGATGCTGAAGCCGAGACAATGAAGTCAAACAACACCATCTCCGCCCTGGTCGATGACTCGAGGATCTTCATCCCGGTGCAGAATGCAACTGATCTTGATGATCAGATCAAACGTCTCGAGAAGGAAATCAAGGCACAGCAGTCGCAACTGAAACGATCCCATTCGAAACTGGAAAACGCACAGTTTCTCGCCAAGGCGCCTGCCGACGTCATCGAAAAGGAACGATCGCGACTGACCGCCTGTCAGAAAGATATCGAAGAGTTGGAACGACGACGAACCCGGCTCGCGCAAATGGTCGCGCACTGAGTGTGTCATCACAAACAATCGTCCAGACTATCCCGCTTCGACTGATCGCACAGGTAAATATCGTAGCGAACCAGTTTGCCCTGCAGCCGCATTGACAGATGTTCCTGACACAGCGATTGCGAGAATTTCGGACGTTTCACGACAACCCGCTTGCCCGCTGTGGCAATGGCCGTGCGCAACAGGCCCTCAAAATCGGCATCGTCACCGACAACATCCCTCAAGACCACCAGGGGTCGTGCAACCTTGACTGACCGCTTGCGACCTTCAGGATACATCGGGTCCAAATAAATCACATCCGGTGGCTCGGCCGATTCCGCCAGAATCAACCGGGCATCACCAAAGCGATACTCAAGATCGATCTGACCTGAAGTTGAAACCGCCCGGGCTACTGCATCCTCAAGCAGTGCCGCAAATACAGCGCAACGCTCAATCGCAGTGACCTTGAATCCCATTCTCGCCAGCAACAGCGCATCGGTTCCCAAGCCTGCTGTAGCATCAAGGATGGATTTAACTTTGCGGCCGATTGCGCGGCCAAGCAAATTTTTTCTTGGCAGTGTGCCGAGCATCCCAGTAGAAAGGAAAATCGGCTTTTGTTGTCGGGATCCAAGCTCAAGCAGTTTCAGAATCCCCTGGCCAAATTCCAGTCCATAGGTGAAATTCACGTCATCGAAATTGTCAACAGCCGGTAATCCGTACGTGTCGGCAATCTGTCTGCAACGGTCCTCAAATTGAGCGGAAATCCGAATGCATGTTGTCGGGCGATTGGCGGTCAAGACCCATAATTCCTTAGGAAATTGATGACAGTTGTGCACACCCATACAATGATAACCGCTCGCGCATTACTTGTTATACTAACACTCGCTTTACGCTTGGTATATGAACCGAGAATCTCCTTGCCGGTGTCCGTATAGGCTTGCGGAAAGTGCCATTCCATCTGGTTCAAAAAAGGTTGTAGATCATGGGATTTTTAACGAACAAAAGAGCTTTGGTTACGGGAATTGCCAGCAATCGCTCCATTGCTTGGGGCATTGCCCAGGCGATGTCAAATCAGGGCGCACAGCTGGCGCTGACCTACCAGAACGACAAGTTGCGTCCGCGTGTGGAGAAGTTCGCCCAGGAGATCAACGCGGATTTTGTCGCCCCTTGTGATGTCTCAACAGACGATCAGATCGAACTGCTCAAGGATTCTGTCAGCAAGCACTGGTCGAACCTCGACATCGTTGTTCACTCCATCGCCTTCGCACCGCGCGAGGAACTCGAAGGCCTGTTTCTGGATGCAGTGAGTCGCGAAGGCTTTCAGCAGGCACATGATGTCAGTTCCTATAGTTTTTCCGCGCTGGCGCGAAGTTTCTCGCCGCTGATGCAGGATGGAAACGGCGCACTCCTGACGCTCACCTATCTGGGCGCCATGCGCTCGATGCCTGGATACAATGTGATGGGACTCGCCAAGGCCAGTCTCGAAGCCAATGTCCGCTACTGCGCGCAGTCTCTGGGCGACCGGGGCATCCGGGTGAATGCAATTTCGGCCGGACCGATCCGGACGCTCGCAGCTTCCGGCATACGCGGCATGAAAACCATGATGGAACACTATGAGAGAATGAGCCCGCTCGGTCGAGGTGTCACAATCGACGAGGTGGGCAACGCCGCGGCGTTTCTGTGCTCGGACCTGGCGTCAGGGATTACCGGGGAGATACTCTATGTAGACGCCGGTTTCAGTTCAGTTGGATTCAGTCAGGCGATGCTGGGCTGATGCAGCGTCACAGGAGTTCTTCATTGATGTCGATTTCAACTCCATCCCGCAACAGCGTCAGATAGCCTTCAAACAGACTGTCGCCGAATCGACTCCTCAACGCAGCGGCAACTTCCTCACGCTGCTCTTCACTGGCAGAATCGGCATCTCCGCTGACCACTTCGGTGATACGGAATATTGCATGCGAGCCACCTGCCAGCGAACCATTTCCATAGGTGACTTCTCCACCCCCAGGCTTCCTGGCCGAGAAAGCGAGCAGTGCGACATCGACCGCAACCGGATCAGCGGTGGCGCTCACGCGTGCCGGCAATTCCGCGGAGACCAGATTGTTCGCCGCCAGCACTGATTCCCAGTCCCCTCCTGACTCGAGTTCTTCGGTCAATTGCTCGGCGATGACTGCGGCACGTTCCTGACTCTTTGAAGTCAACAGCTTCTCGTTGATCTCATTGCGCACTTCATCTACGCTCAATTGCGTTGACTCCTGATGATCCAACACACGCAACACAACTTGCGTACTGTCATCGATTTCGATCAGGTCACTGTTGAATCCCTGCAGCAGAACCTCTTCGTCGAATGCCGCAATCCTGACCTGCGCACTGTCTGCGATCCCGGTTCCCCTGTTGATCGTAAACCAGTCAGATTCCTGCACCTCGAGACCCAGCGTTTCAGCCGAATACTCAATGTTTTCCGGCTCCTCATAGGCCAGGTTCCGCAGCTGTTCGGACACCTCAAACATCTCGGCTTCTGCCTGTGCCTTGGATGCCTGTTCAGTCAATTCATCCCGAACCTCTGAAAAGTCCCTGACGGTCTCGCTCTCGATTTCATTGACGCGAATGATATGGATACCAAATGATGTTTCCAGCGGATCACTGATCTCGCCCTGTGCGAGCGCGAAGGCAACACTCTCGAATTCCGGTGTGGGCAATTCACCCGGTCCATACCACCCGAGTACACCGCCATTTTCAGCCGATCCGATGTCCGTTGAATGCTCTGCCGCCAGGGTGGCAAAGTCCTCGCCGGCCTTCAATCGGTCTGACAGCTCGGTTGCAAGTTCCCGTACCGCAGCCATGTCGTCGGAGCCGCTGTCCAACAATATATGGCTGACATTCCGTTGCTCCGCCAGGCGATACCGATCCACCTCGGCCTCGTAGAGTTCCCTGAGTGTCTGCTCGGATGGCGTGAAGTTGGCAGCAAAGTCTTCCTCAGAGAGTCGGATGAATTTAACCCTGACCTTCTCCTCTTCGACATAACTCGATTTGTTTGCCTCGTATTCGTCATGAATATCCGCATCGGTCACCTCGACTTCAGAGACAAACGCAGCTGAATCGACTATGGCGTAGTCGCCCAGGCGGTCCTGCAGCAACATGCTCAGTATCGTGTCCACATCAGATTCGACCTCAAATGCCGACTCCTCAAACCCGGTCTGTATCTGCTGTAACAATGCATTGCGCCTTTGAAAGTCCTCAAACTCGGCAACCGAAAAACCACTGGTGCGCACCATGCGTTCGTAGACTGCCCGATCGAAAACACCATCCGTCTGAAAGGCCGGGTGGGTTCTGATGGTTTCAACAAGTTGCTCGTCGCTGACCCGATAGCCCTGTCTACCGGCATCGCGGAACAGCAGGACCTCGTTGACCAGGTTATTGATCACATCTCTTCCCAGCACCCCTCCGGACAGCAATTCCGCGGTGGCCGCACTTTGTCCAAACTGGGTACGCAAGCGTTCCCTTTCGTTGAACAGCGCCCGTTGATAGGTCTGATAATCAATCTCCTCGCCATCAAACTCGGCGACATTCACGTTTGAAACGCCCTCGAAATAGGAGTTGATGCCCCACAGCGCGAAGGGGATGGTAATCAGGATAACAATCGCCCAGGCAATCCAACCGGTTGCACGTTCTCGAATTCTTGTCAGCATGGAATGGTTTTCGGAAAGATCAGTGGAAAAATGACAATTGCGGCTCACACAGCAAACAGAAGCCTGCTTTTGTGAACTGCAAAATTAAAATGGCGGAGCGGACGGGACTTGAACCCGCGACCCCCGGCTTGACAGGCCGGAATTCTAAACCTACTGAACTACCGCTCCGGATTTAACAATTCTATGGTGGGTGCTGCAGGACTTGAACCTGCGACCTTTGCCTTGTAAGGGCAATGCTCTTCCAACTGAGCTAAGCACCCCTGCCTCAGTCAGTTAACGGCATCCTTCAGGGCCTTTCCGGCCTTGAATTTAACGACCGTACTGGCAGGAATATGCACAGCGGAACCATCTCTTGGATTTCGACCCGTTCTGGCTTTGCGATGTCCCGTGGAAAACGTACCAAAACCAATGATTGAGACTGAATCATGATTCTTGAGACTTGACTTGATTTGATCCAACACACATTCAACAGCGCGACCAGCATCAGCTTTTGATAGGTCTGCGCTTTCAGCTACGTTGCTGATCAGTTCTGTCTTATTCACAATATTACTCCTCCTCTATGAGTTTCAACCGGTCGTTACTCGATCTCTGACTTCGTTACAACCTGAATCAAATGTACTACACAAAAATAAACTTATAGTTGATGATGCCAGATGTGTCAATGCGTTTTCGCCGGTACACACCTTGAGCGAACAATGCATGTGAAACACAAGGAATCCAACTAATGCTTGACGATGCTGATGCCTTCGCCCGAAGTCGGTTCACCATCCAGACCCATGCCGATTTCATCGGACTCAACGGCTGCTTCGGGTAAAGATTCCAGAGAGTGGCTTACGACATCATCAATCCAACGGACGGGTACTATATCAAGTTCGTCTCTGACTTTTGAAGAAATTTCTGCAAGATCCTTCTTGTTCTGCTCGGGAATCAGCACCTTTGAGATGCCTCCCCGATGGGCGGCGAGGAGTTTCTCTTTCAGTCCTCCGATCGGCAGCACCTCTCCCCGCAATGTGATCTCACCGGTCATCGCAACATCGGCGCGCACCGGAATCTGCGTGAGCGCAGAGATGATGGCGACAGACATGGCGACGCCGGCGCTTGGACCGTCTTTCGGAGTGGCGCCTTCGGGCACATGGACATGAACATCCTTGCGTTGATAGAAGTTTGGCTTGATCCCATACTGAATTGATCGGGAGCGGACCACACTGACTGCGGCCTGAATGGATTCCTGCATCACATCACCGAGCTTGCCGGTATAGGTGTGCCGTCCTTTGCCCGGGACGATGATTGCCTCGATGCTGAGCAAGTCGCCGCCGGTCTGCGTCCAGGCCAGTCCTGTGACCTGCCCGACCTGATTCACCTTCTCGGCCAGTCCGAAACGATACTGGCGCACTCCCAGATACTTTTCCAGGTTTCTCGGCGTGATGCGCGTCGTCTTGGACTTCGTGTCGTTCTGCACCAGTTTTCGGGTGACCTTGCGGCAGATCTTTGAGATCTCGCGTTCCAGTCCGCGCACACCGGCTTCGCGCGTGTAATAGCGGATGATGTCGAACAGGACTTTTTCTGAAATCGACAGATCTTCCGGATCAAGACCGTTGTACTTGAGCTGTTTGGGTATCAGATACTGCGTCGCGATTCGGACCTTCTCGTCTTCGGTATAACCCGAAATCCGAATGACCTCCATTCGGTCCAGCAAAGGCGGTGGAATGTTCAGGGTGTTGGCGGTTGCAATGAACATGATCTCCGACAGGTCATATTCAACTTCCAGGTAGTGGTCGCCAAACGTATGGTTCTGTTCGGGGTCCAGTACCTCCAACAGCGCGGATGACGGATCGCCCCTGAAATCCATCGACATCTTGTCCACCTCATCAAGCATGAACAGTGGATTCTTGTGCTTGACCTTGACCAGATTCTGAATGATTTTTCCCGGCAATGAGCCGATGTAGGTTCTTCGGTGTCCCCGAATCTCAGCCTCATCGCGTACACCACCCAGCGACATTCTCAGGAATTTCCTGTTTGTGGCGCGGGCAACCGACTGCCCCAGCGAGGTCTTGCCCACCCCGGGCGGACCGACCAGGCAGAGTATCGGTGCCTTGTTCTTGCGCACCCGCTGCTGAACCGCAAGATATTCCAGAATCCGTTCCTTGACTTTCTCCAATCCGTAGTGATCTTCATCCAGAATCTTCTGTGCCGCATTGATGTCCTTGTGGATCCGGCTTCGTTTCCTCCACGGAACCGTAATCAGCCACTCAATGTAGTTTCTGACAACGGTCGCCTCGGCCGACATGGGCGACATCATCTTGAGTTTCTTCAGCTCGGATACAGCCTTGCCCCGTGCCTCCTTGGACATTCCGGACTCTGCAATCCGCTCGCTGAGCTCGTCCACCTCGCTTTTTGCGTCATCGCCGTTACCGAGTTCCTTGTGGATCGCCTTGAGCTGCTCATTGAGGTAGTATTCGCGCTGGCTTTTCTCCATCTGCTTCTTGACCCGGCCGCGGATCTTGCGCTCAACCTGAAACAGTTCGACGTCCGATGTCATGACCGACAATACCCGCTCAAGGCGGTCCTGCTCGTCATTGAGTTCGAGGATTGCCTGCCTCTCAGCAACGCCCTGACTGATCAGATGCGCAGCGATCACGTCGATGATCTGACCCGGCGCGTTGATATCGCGGATTTTCGCGAGAATCTCCGATGGAATCTTCTGACTGGTCTTGACATACCGCTCGAACTGGTCGATCAATGCATCAATCAGGGATTCCGCGATCAGCGGTTTGAGCGCGATGCTCTCGAGTGGCCTGGTCATGGCCTCGACGAAGCCGTTCAAGGCTCTCGACATGGTGATTTCAGCCCGCCAAATCCCCTCTACCAGCACTTTCTTCGACATGTCAGGCATGACCACAACCTGCTTGACCACCGCCACTGTTCCGACGTCGTAGATATCGGCCGAGCCCGGCTCGTCGATCGTCGGGTCTTTCTGCGCGATCAGCATCACCAATGGCTTGTCGGGATCGACATGTTCCAATGCGATCTTGGAGTGTTCGCGGCCGACGAACAGCGGCACCACGAAGTGGGGGAACACCACTACGTCTCTCAACGGCAATAGCGGCAGGGTGATCTGTTCCGGGGTGTAGCGTTGCTGATTCTCAGTCATTCAGTTTTCATCCAGATTCTTGTGTGTAACGATAATTTGGCATATCCGGCCTCTTGCCGGAAATTCAAGTCCTATTGAGGACATTCGCGGACCGGTCAGGACACCCGACGGGTCTCACCTTCCTCATAGATATAGTAGGGTCGTTTGGCATTGTTGATAACGTCGGCATCAACAACGACCTGGCGCACACCCGGTGTTGATGGCAGCTCATACATGGTCTCAAGCAGTGCATTTTCCAAAATTGAGCGCAATCCCCGTGCACCGGTCTTTCTTGCCATCGCCTTGTGGGCAACGGCCTCGAGTGCGTCCTGACGGATATCGAGTTCGGTATCTTCCAGCGAAAACAGTTTCTGGTATTGCTTGAGCAGGGAATTTCTCGGTTCGACCAGAATCTTGATCAACGCCTCCTCATCAAGTTCCTCAAGCGTTGCAACCACAGGCAGCCGCCCGACAAACTCGGGAATCAGCCCGAACTTGATCAGATCCTCCGGCTCGACCTGACGCAGCGTATCGGCAAGGTTCTCCTGGGCACCGTCAGAGATTTCCGCACCGAATCCGATCCCGCTCTTGTCGGTCCGACTGCGAATGACTTTCTCCAGACCGGAAAATGCCCCACCACAGATGAACAGCACATTGCGCGTATCCACCTGCAGAAACTCCTGCTGCGGATGCTTGCGACCGCCCTGGGGCGGCACGGACGCAATGGTGCCCTCGATCAGCTTGAGCAGCGCCTGCTGGACGCCCTCTCCTGAAACATCCCGGGTGATCGAGGGGTTGTCGGATTTTCTGGAAATCTTGTCGATCTCGTCGATGTAGACGATGCCAACCTGCGCGCGCTCAATATCGTAATCGCACTTTTGCAGCAGCTTCTGAATGATGTTCTCAACATCCTCACCGACATAGCCAGCCTCGGTCAGCGTGGTTGCGTCCGCCATGGTGAATGGCACATTCAGCTCGCGCGCCAGGGTTTCAGCCAGCAACGTCTTGCCTGAGCCGGTCGGGCCGATGAGCAGGATATTGCTCTTTGCAATATCCACATCATTGGCCATGTCGTCGTGTTCGATTCGCTTGTAATGGTTGTAGACAGCAACCGAGAGCACCTTCTTGGCCGCGGTCTGACCGATGACATAGTCATCAAGAATCGAACAGATCTCACTGGGTGTTGGAAACTTGGACTTGGTGCTTTCCCGGTCGACCTCATCGGTGGTTGTTTCGCTGCGGATGATGTCATTACACAGTTCTACACATTCGTCGCAAACGAAGACCGAAGGTCCGGCAATCAGCTTCTTGACCTCATGCTGGCTCTTTCCGCAGAAAGAGCAGTGCAAGCCATGATCCTTGTTACCCCCTTTTCGGTTAGCCATATGACGTTTTCCTCCAATACATCGATATTCCTGGTTCTGACAAACTGAAGCGATTTATTTGCGATTCTCAATAACTGAATCAATTATCCCATATTGTAACGCTTCCTGGCTTTCCATGAAATTGTCTCGCTCGGTATCCCGGTTGACGGTCTTGAGGGTTTTTCCGGTATGTTTCATCATGATCCGGTTCAGACGCTCGCGCAGGCGCAGAATTTCTTTTGCGTGGATATCGATATCCGTCGCCTGTCCCTGGAATCCGCCCATCGGCTGATGGATCATGATCCTGGCATGTGGCAATGCATGGCGTTTTCCTCCTGCCCCACCCGCCAGGATCAGGGCGCCCATGCTGGCGGCCTGGCCGACACAAACCGTACTGACGTCCGGCTTCACAAACTGCATTGTGTCATAGATGGCAAGCCCTGAATTGACGGTGCCGCCGGGACTGTTGATGTAAAGGTGGATATCCTTTTCTGCGCTTTCGGATTCGAGATACAGCAACTGTGCGACGACCAGGTTCGCCATGTGATCCTCGATCGGCCCGACCAGAAAAATCACCCGCTCCTTGAGCATGCGCGAGTAGATGTCGTACGCGCGCTCGCCGCGGCCCGTGGTCTCCACCACCATTGGAATCAACGCCGCGCTCTCGGTGATTCGGGAGGATTGATGATAGTCGTTCATTGCAGACACTCCTTGGTCTCGTCTCATGTGGATTCTCGCTCAATTGGATTGCCTGTCGCATCCAAAATGACACTTTTCTCGGATTCTGTCTCAATATCGTCATCCTGCGACTCGTCAGGGGTGGCAAATGCTGGCAGTTCCGTTATCGAATTCTGCCAATCAACATATTCCTCATAGGTCAATTCGATGTCCTCACAGTTCGCGTCTTCCAGCAATTTTTCAGTCAACCCTGAACGAGTTTCCCGTTCGGCGGTCTGCAAATGTTTCGAATACAGCAGGCTTTGATATGAATCCCAGTCCACCGATTCCTGTGCTGACGATTCAGGCTCATTGGCTTTTGCATTTTCCAGTTCTTCCTGAACCTTCTCCTTGATCTTCTCCCGATCAATTCGGATACCGTAATGCTCACTCAATTGATCAAACATATACGACATTTTTACCTGTTTGGATGTCTCGAGATAAATCGACAAGCCTTCTACTGTGTGAAGCTTGTTTGCAATAAAATCATCTGCCTGCTCTGCATTCAACCCTTCTCGCATAAGGTTGCGACGCAGATATTCATTGATGGCGAAAGTGGGCATATCGAATTCGTTTCGCGCACCCAGCCATCCAAAAACCTGCCGTTCCAGATCACCTTGGATAGCCTCGATGCACTTCTCATTCAGGAAGGCCATCGCCTTTTCCCGAAAATTCTCATCTTGCAGGCTTTCCACATCAAGGGTTTGCAGCATCTCTTCACTCAGTGAGTCGGGAACCGGTTGTTCTACGCTCTGAATGTCTGCTTCGACGGTCACTAGTTTGACAGGTACGATGCCCTGCTCTTCGTCAGCACTCTCATCGGATTCATCCTCGGTGTCATACACGACATGCGCCAATTTGTCGCCTGCCTTCAATCCGATGCATGCATTCATCAGGGAAGCTTCGCATGAAGCCGTTTCGAGATGGATGGAGAAGTATTTCTTGATATCACTCACTTCATGAACATGATGAATCCGGTCACCATAAACCAAGACTCGATCGCCACTTTGCGCCGGCCGATCCACCAACTCCCATCGCGGAAACCGTTGCAACCAAAGCTCGATCTCAGCGTCCAGGTCCTCCTCAGTTACGTTGACTTTGGGTCGCACGACCGTACAATCCTTGATATCCAATACCTCGAGAACCGGGAGAACCTCATACACAATGGACACATCGTATTGCTGGGTTTCTTCATTCCGCCCATAGTTCTCAATCATAGGAGAACCGACCATACGGATTTCCTTCTCCCTCACTATCGAATTGATCCGAGCGTTCGACAAGTCCAAAATGATCTCGCCGAGCAATGCCTCGCCGTATCTGGACTGAATCAACCTGACCGGCACCTTGCCTTTCCGAAATCCGGGAATGGAAGCTTGCCGCGCATAGTTCTGAATTCGATTACTGACCTCGCGGTCGACCTCAGCTCCGCCGAGACTGAACCTCATTCTCTGGCTACAGGAATTTATCTTGTCAATGATCGGTTCCATATCAGCCTAATCCAACGTGGTGCGAAAGGGGAGACTCGAACTCCCACGGGTTGCCCCACTGGCACCTAAAACCAGCGCGTCTGCCAATTCCGCCACTTTCGCGTGTGGAATTTTCATGTATGAATTCCATCGGTAATTCAAGCATATCTCGATAAACAAAAGGTAAAATTATACACTTCTATACACACTGTCCCCGTTGGCGTGAACTCATTTTCAGACCGGATTGGAGAAAGATGAAGATTTCAGACTATTCAACATTGACCTTTGACTGTTACGGAACTCTCATTGACTGGGAGACCGGACTGACCAATGCACTTGCACCGTTGGCCAGACAAATTGAACGTGAGATGGATACCGATGAGATTCTGTATCAGTTTTCCCTGGTCGACTCTGTGGTTCAGTCCGAACATCCGACAATGCCCTACACCCAGGTGCTCGGCAAGTCCCATCATGCACTCGGTCGCAAGTTCGCCGTTGAGACCAGCGAGGAAGAGGATCTGGCATTTGCAGCCTCGATCAAGGACTGGCCTGCCTTTCCTGATTCCGTTGAATCCCTGCAATATCTGAAACAACATTTCAAAATAGTCATTCTGTCCAATGTTGACCGGGAAGGGTTTACGCATAGCAATGCCCACCTGAAAGTCGAATTTGATGCGATCTATACCGCCGAGGAAATCGGTTCCTACAAGCCTTCGCCAAGAAATTTCGAATACATGCTTGAGAAGCTCAAGTTGCTCGGCATCTCAAAGTCGGACATCCTGCATACCGCACAAAGCCTGCACCACGACATGGTTACAGCCGTCGCAATGGGTTTTGCCACCTGCTGGATTGACCGACGTGCCGGGCAGTCCGGCTCAGGTGCCACACCGGCAGTGGATCACCCACCTGTTCCCGACATGCGTTTCGAGTCGCTGGCTGACATGGTTGCCGCGCATCAGGCCGAGTTGCAATAGATTCTCGAACTGAAATTCGTTTCGTCAAACCGCAACATGCTCTCTTAGAAACGGCACCTCGCGCTCGTCTTTGGGTTCACCAAACGCACGGGCATACTGGTGTCCTGAGTACACCGCGGCAGCAATGGTACCCGGTGCGTAACAGTCACCGATGCGTTCAGCACTTCTCAGGTTGCTGTCTGCCAATTGCTCCATCTGATCCGCAAACTGATGGTAGAGACCGTCGCTTGCGGTCCTTGATGTCACCATCACCAGACTCTGACACGCCATACCGGTAATCTGATCGGAATACACACACTGCAGATCAATGGAATCCGCGCCAACGGAAACCAGTGACTTGCTGACCTCAACCGCGATGCCCAATTCGATCAACCGGCGCTGGATTCTGGACTGCTCGAGTGTCTTGTGCGTCCATGCCGACACATCGGTTGCCGGCGTCACGAGAGTGACGTTTGCACCCTGTGTTGCAACCAGTTCCGCCAACACGCCTCCCATATAGTAGTGGTCATCGTCATAAATGACCACATCGCCACTCAGCTCGAGTCCGTTCATGAGATCGTCGGGTGTATGGACGGCAACCGACTCGGTTCCCGGCACCGCTGAGTAGTGCTCGCGTCCGATGCCATCCCTTCGCCATGTCGCGCCGGTTGCAAAAACCACATGCTCAGCCCCAAACTCCACGATGTCTGACAATCCAAGTTCGCTGGCGGGATACAGCTCAACATTGGTTAGTTTGTGAAGCTGCTGCATGCGATAGTCACGCACCCTGCCCCACTGTGAGAGTCCGGGCAAGGCACTTTCCCTGCTCACCCGGCCACCAAATTCCCGGTCTGCATCGACCAGTGTGACCTTGCACCCGCGTTTACCGAGACTGACCGCACACTCCAGTCCAGACGGTCCGGCACCGACGATGAGTATGGACTCACTGCTCTCAGAGCGGCTGATGATTTCCGGATGCCAACCGCGCCGCCATTCCTCGCCCATGGTCGGATTCTGGGTGCAGCGGATAGGCGTGATGGTATAGTCGCCGGACACACAGATGTTGCACCCGATGCACTCGCGTATATCCTCGATTCTACCCTCTTCGATTTTCTTGGGCAGGAACGGATCCGCAATCGACGGGCGGGCAGCGCCGATCATGTCCAGGACGCCCCGTCGAATCTGCGAGACCATGGTATCAGGTGAGGTAAACCGCCCGACACCGACGACCGGCTTGGTCGTTACGCCCTTGACCGCCTTGATGAACTGCTCCTGATGCGCTTCAGGCTTGAACCTGGATGTTGCGGAGTCATTCGCCCAGTCACTGATGTTGACGTCCCATATATCCGGCAGTTCCGCCAGCATGCCGACGATTTCGATACCTTCCTCCTCACACTCAATTCCATCGTTTCCCAGCAGTTCATCCAGCATGAAACGAACCGCAATGCCGCAGGAGTCACCAACCGCCTCCTTGGTTTCGATGATGAGTTCCTTGAGCAGCCGCACCCGATTCTCGAGTGATCCACCGTATTCATCGGTGCGTCGATTGAAACGCTTGGACAGGAACTGACAAGGCAACGTCAGCATGTGTGCGGCATACACGTAGATGATATCAAAACCGGCCTTTTTCGCACGAATGGCAGCCTTGCGATAGACATCCCGAATCTCGCGGATGTCGCGTTTGCTCATCGCCCGGGCCTGAATGGGATCGTAACTGGACACCGGCAATGCCGACGGCGCCAGCGGGATGGACCTGGAAAACATGTTCGGTGCCTCACCGCCATTGTGTGCCAGCTCAACGGCCGCCAATGCGCCATGCGCATGCACCGCATCAATCATCAACTGGTGCTGGGGAATGTCGTTGTCATCCCAAAGCCGCTGCTCCATGTAGGGTGAGACATCCGACGTGTGATGAATATCACATTCCTCGGTCGCAACCACGGCCCAGCCACCTTCGGCTTTCATGCCCCGCATGCCGGCTGCGGCATGTGGGTGCCCGTGCCCCATGCCGCAGCAATGCGGTACCTGGTAGAAGCGATTGCGCGCGACTACGGGTCCGATTTGAACGGGCTCGAAGAGAATTTCGTATCGGGGGTCTCGCGTCATGCTGGGTACACCTGTTTTGAGTGGTTCAATTGAATCGGCTCAGCCAAACTGCGGTACCGCGGGTGCTCGATTCATTGAAATCGAACTCTCAAAGGTACCGCCAGTTTGTGCGTTCCTGATCAGTGCCTGGCCGGATGGGAGTCCATCGACCGCGCTACCGACCGAACGGGTTGGATGGTCAACCGCTCCAGATACCCTCGGACACAAGATCACTCATGGTCAACTCTATGCCCTGTCTGAGAATGTCAACCACTTCATCCACATTGTCACGGTCCAGAATCAACGGCGGAGAGAGCACGTTCAGATGGGCAATCGGACGGACGATCAGGCCGAGTTTCTGGCAATGCGCCGCAATGCGGTCGCCGATTCTGACGCTGTCATCAAATATTTCCTTGGTGTCCTGGTTTTTTACGTTCTCAATGCACATCATGAAGCACTTGCCCCGGACATCCCCGACAATCGGCAATTCCCGAAGCGAGTTGAGCTTGTCTTCGAAATACGGTCCGATCTCACGCACATGCTCGCAGATGCCATCGCGCTGCATGATCTCGATGTTGGTCAGTGCGGCGCGACAGCACACCGGATGCCCGGAATACGTAAACCCATGCGTGAACAGGCCACCATCGCTGGTTGGTGTACTGATCACCTCATACACCTCGTCGGAAATCATGGTCGCAGACAGAGGCAGATAACCCGAAGAGATGCCCTTTGCCGCAGTGATGAAGTCCGGCTTCAGGTCGAACACCGGCTCTGATGCGAGCATGTGGCCGATTCGTCCAAAACCGGTCACCACCTCATCGGAAATGTACAGCACATCGTACTTGCGACAGACCTGTTCGGTTCGCTTGTGATAGCCTTCGGGTGGCACAATGACACCACCGGCCCCCATGATTGGCTCGGCGATGAATGCCGCCACGTTGTCGGGGCCGAGTTTCACAATCTCCTGTTCGAGCTCGTCTACCAGAAAATCGCAGTATTCGGCATCGGTCATGTTCTCAGGCTTGCGGTAGGGGTTGGGACAGGACACATAGCTCACGAGTCCCGGCGCCAGATCAAATCCCGTATGATCCGCCGTAACGCCGGTCAGCGTCATCGCCAGATAGGTGCTGCCATGGTAGGCGTCAACCCTCGAGATGATTTTCTTTTTGCTGGGTTTGCCCAACCGGTTGAAGTAGTAGTGAATGATACGGACTGCGGTATCGTTGGCCATCGAGCCGCCGGAGCCATAAAACACATGGTTGAGATTTGCCGGGGCGAGTTCAGCCAGCTTCGCCGCCAGTGTCGCAGACGGTGGTGTCGTCAGGTGATTGAATGACGAATAATAGGGAATCGCCCGAACCTGATCGGCAATCGCCTGCGCCATCTCCTCGTTGCCATACCCAATGTTGACACACCAAAGCCCACCGATCCCATCGATATAGCGACCACCGTCGCTATCGAACACATACGGACCATCGGCTTCGGCAACCACCAGTGATCCCTCTTCGTGAAAAACCGAAAAATCAGTCCATGGATGGACATAGTGATCGCGGTCTTTCTCCCACAGATCGTGGGTATCGTATTTTTCTTTCAACACTTCTCCAACTCCTTGAAATTACCTTAAACAGAGTCGCAGGGCATCCACACCTGAATCATCAGCTGTCGGCTACACCACTGCAATCACATCAATTTCCATCACCCATTCGGGTCTCGCCAACCCCTGCACAATCAAACCGGTTGAAACTGGAAAAACCCCTTTCAGCCATTTACCGATGACCCGGTAGACGTCCTCGCGATATGCCCGGTCGGTGATGTATACCGTAATCTTGCAGATATCGTCAAGGCTGGCACCTGCCTCCTCCAGCAACTGCTTGACATTGCGCATCGCCTGTTCGGTCTGTGCTGCCGGGTCGCCGATGCCAACGACGTTGCCATCGAAGTCACTGCCAACCTGGCCGCGCAGAAAAATCATGTTACCGGCCCGGACCACCTGACACAGGTCATTATCCAGCGATTGATTGTGATAGGTATCGCGAGTATTGAACTTTCGCAATCGAACATGCTCAGACATTTCCAGACAACCTCCCCTTCAGTCAATTGAAATCTGATCAGACAGCCCCGCCGCCTTTTTGGCAAACCGCAACGGTTCCTTGAAGTCGAAATTCATATAGACGGCGTTCAGATGCGCAAACGGTGGAGACTGGGCGAACAGCTGGAAGGTGAGCTTGTGACCCGCATAATCCGAGTTGAGCAGATCTCTTGCCAATGCCAGCAGTTTTCGCCGGTCTTCGGACTGCCATTCCTCATTGATCGAGTAGTACTTGTCCAGCCAGAAACTGACCTCCTCGGATTCAAAGGCCACATTGTCCGGGGTCAGGCAGATCTGTCCGCCACACAGTTCGCGGGCAAGATGCATCATGTGGTGCAACTGCGAGCAAGCCAGCACGCGTCCGGTATACAGAAGTGACTGATTCGGCATCAGCAAACCCTTCGGGCTGACCTGGCCGTTGGCGATCGCCGCAGTCAGGTGGGCGTTGATCCCCTCGCGGTAACAGACCAGCTGTGCGAGTTTCTCCCGTACCGCCTGTTGCTTGTCCAGTCCGGTCTGCCGGACATTGAACAGTGCCGCACCGATCATCATGTCCGCTGTTTTCTGAATGCGCTGCACAAAAGAGAATGCACTGTAGCGGTGCAGTGTGGAGCGGATGAACGTGGCGGCCCGGGTATGCTGATAGAACAGCACATCCTCCCAGGGAATCAGCACATCGTCAAAGATGATCAGGGTATCAATTTCGTCAAACCGGTTGGCGAGCGGATAATCCTTTGATGAGCCGCGCCCGGTGAATCCGGAACGGCAGATGTGGGTGATCCCCTTTGCGTTCATGGGCGCGATGACACCCACTGCATAGTCCGACAGCTTCTGATCACCCCAGTTGGCAATCGTCGGCTTGACGAACGCCTGGTCTGCGTAGGCGGATGCGGTTTCATACTTTGCGCCTCGAATGACGATGCCGGCATCGGTCTCGCGCACCACGTGCAGCAGCATGTCCGGGTCCTGATCCTGCGGGCGTTTCGACCGGTCACCCTTGGGGTCGGTATTGGCTGAGACGTGGAAGATATCCTGCTTGATCACCCGGTCGATGTGATTCTTGATGTTGTCGGCGAATCGGGAATCGATTTCCGACAGGACATCACTGCCGTCGTAGAGCGACCACATCTCACCGACGGTCTCATCGCCAACCCGTGTGACCACGCCGCCGATCTCGTCGAGTACAACGTCCACGCCCTTGCGCTTTTGGTGCCAGTCCTCCTGTTTGAACGGCATTCTCAGGAGCATCGCGTTGGTTTCACCGTCTTCATCCGTGTAACTGAGCAGGTCGCGGTGTTCTGCGGTGTGTGTCATGTCAAACATCCGCGCACGGATGTCGACGAGTGGTTTGAATGCGGGGTGGGTGGTGATGTTGTCAACCCGTTCACCGTCCATGTAGACAACGCGTCCGTCGTTCAGTGACTCCTTGTATTCTTTACCCGTTCTGAGCACCAATCTATCTCCTGACTTCCAATGATGAAACAATCAAAAAGCGTAATAATAGCATACCCGAATAACCTCATCGTCTGAATCGGATTCGTGCGATTCGACCGTTGTGTTTGAAGGGTTGCACTGTACAAAAAAAGGCCACCAATCCGGTGGCCAAAATCCAAAGGAGGATAAAGTTTCCAAGTCAAGTAGTAATCAAGTTACGCATCCCGTTTTGCTCAATTCTACATGATCACAATACTGATCGCGTCTGCCGTTCGCATTGTGTGAGCTCTGCGGCTTTGCGTTCTCGCTAAAAGTAGCCTCTACAAAATCTCGAATCGCATATCGCGGAATGCCTATATCGATCAACTGGGCATCGCTGAGCATTTCAAGCTCATGGATCGCCTTTCTCCGAGTCCTTGCATCTTTGATTGACTGGAGCATGATGTCGATACGCTCTGCGATTGCCAATGCGCGATCAACAACTCTGCGTGAGTTTGTGTCAACCAAGTTATAAACTGTCATTTCATCTGCCTCTTCGGTTTCCCGAAAAAAAATATATCTATCAATCCGTAATAATCAGAACACCAGGTTGGTCACCAAGGTCAGCACGAAAACGGAACCGATGAATGAAATTCCAACCTTGTCATGAACACTCTGAAACATTTCTTTTGCCTCAATAAATTAAGTCTAACCAACATTAAATTCAACTGACTTTGCGCTACCAACTGTGGTAATCAAACCTTGCTAGTCAGTCGATGTATAAGATACTGCATTATTGAATTTATTCAAACGATATATTTTCCTGTAAGCATGAATAATTACTCATATTACTATTCCAATGCTTTTGACTTTAATTATTGTATTTCAAAGATATTTTGAAATCAATTGACATTGGTTATTTTTCATTACTCATATTTTTTTCATAATAAACCGCGATGATCATCAATCAGTCTGACTCAGTGCCCGGAAAAAAGTCGGTCCGACGCCGCAAACGCGTTGGTGACAACAGGCGTCAGGCATGAGTAGTGTAAAATCTTGCGGCGTGACAATTCCAGGCCCAATATTGGGTTTCGAGAGCCTGAGCTCACTGCATCGGATTGGTGACTTGGCGAGCCCACCCACAGAATAGTTTTGATCAGGAAAGTTCATATGCAATCTATACAGCCCTCGCCCAGAGTGGTCGCATCTGCGTTCTATGACTCAACCATCGCCGATGGTGTCAAGTCGTTTACAACCTACAACGGCATGTTGCTGCCAACGGGTTTCGGTGACCCCGAAGGGGAGTATTGGCGTCTGCTGAAAGGCGTCTCCATGTGGGATGTGGGCTGCGAGCGTCAGGTGCAACTCAAAGGCGCGGATGCACCGATTCTTGTGCAAATGCTCACCACGCGCAATCTTGACTCGCTTCGAGTCGGGCAAGGCCGATACGCACCCATCTGCAACCACAATGGAATACTGCTGAACGATCCGGTGATCAACAAGTTGGCCGACGATCTGTACTGGATATCGATTGCTGATTCAAATATCTGGTTTTGGGCGAGCGCGATTGCAGCGGAGCGAAAATTGAATGTCGAGGTCACCGAACCCGATGCTTCACCGTTGGCGGTACAGGGTCCTCTGGCCGAAAACGTGGTGGCGAATCTGCTTGGTGACTGGGTGCGCGATCTGAAGTATTTTCATTTCAAGGAGATTCAGGTAGAAGGTATCCCCTTGCTGGTTGCGCGGTCGGGTTACTCCAAGCAGGGTGGTTTTGAGTTGTATCTTTGCGACGAGTCCAAAGGTGCCCAGCTTTGGAATCTTGTTCGAGAGTCTGGAAAGGCGTGGGACATCGGTCCGGGAACACCAAATGCCGCCGAAAGAATTGAGTCAGGTCTGCTGAGTTTTGGCACTGACACTGATGCGTGGACCAATCCGTTTGAGGTTAGACTGGGACAGTATGTCGATTTGGAACTACCCGGCACCGTAATCGGAATCAGCGCGCTGCGACAAATCAAGGATCAGGGGATCAAGCGTCATCAGGTGGGTGTGATCATCGACGCGCAACTCGGTCACGGTCTTGGAAGATCCTGGATTGCCCTATTCCACAATGGCGCGAAAGTGGGGGCGGCTACCAGCACAGCGTTTTCGTGGCGCGTCGGCTCCACAGTCGGCCTGGCACTGGTTGACTCCATCATCGAACCGGGTGATCAGGTTGAAGTGAAGATTGAGAGTCGCGCTCTAACCGCCCGCATCGTCGAATTGCCGTTTTTCTGATTGGCGTCGTCGAACGTACGTCAACCGACTTGAGATGTCACTTACGTCCCGTTGCAACTGACGTATTCCTCGCAAGCCTAAACGGCCTGCGTTGCTGATTCCTCATGGATGCACGGAACGAACAGGTTCTTGCCGCTCTAGATGCATCCAATAATTGCAGTCCGTCTGCGTCTGCCACGGCGTCTCTCGAAACATCATTTGTGAAGGTTTATAATTCACAATAATGCACTCTTTTTATAAACCATGATGATTGGAGAACGACTCAAACGCGCTCGGACCGCCAGCGGCTTGTCCATGCAGGCCTTGGCAGACCAAGTCGGCGTCAGTGCGAATATGATCAAGAAATATGAGCATGGCAAAAGCATTCCGCGTTCATCGATTCTGCTTGAACTTGCCAGAGCGCTTGACGTTCGAGCCGAATACTTTTTTCGACCTGCAAGAGTTGGATTGACCAGTTTGAATTTCCGCAAGAAATCCAACACCCCAAAAAAGTTGCTGAGAAAAGTCGAGGCGGATGCCTTGGATCAGGCAGAGCGATGGATGGAGCTGATGGATATTTGGCCCAACTTTCCACTCAAGCGATTCGTCGTGCCAAGGGGATTCCCTGAATTCATTTCATGTGGAGAGGACATTGAGGGAGCCACTATTTTTCTCAGACAGTATTGGCGACTTGGAACGGGTCCTATTGCGAACCTTGCGGATGCCTTGGAGCATAACGGCATACTGGTCCCGACAAGCTCGATCGATTCAGAAACCAAATTAGACGGCTTGCAGTCCAAAGTCGACGATTGGCCAGTCATTGTCGTATCGAATCAGTGGACTGGTGATCGACAACGGCTAACACTGGCTCACGAATTGGGACACCTGTTGCTGAAAGACAAGTTGCGCAAGCAATTGAACGAAGAGCGAGCCTGCAATCGATTCGCTGCTGCCTTTCTTTTGCCTGCTGAAGAGCTGACTCGCCGCTTGGGAGCACGCCGCAGTCAGATTGAAATGCAGGAACTCTACCTGCTCAAACAGGAGTTTGGTTTGAGCATGCAGGCAATTGTTTACCGGTTGGGAGAGCTGGGTATTGTCGGGAAGTCGTTGGAGCAAAGAATCTTGCAAACCTTTTCCAAAAACGGATGGAAAAAGACAGAACCGGGTGAACCTTGTTCATCAGAGAGCAACAGATACTTCGATCTGCTGGTCTGCCGCGCACTGGCAGAAGACATCATTGGCGAATCCAAAGCAGCGGAGCTTTTGCAGATTCCCCTGTATAAATTTCATAAACGTCGGGAATTTCTTTGATTCCGGTACTGCTTGCCGTGGTGTGTATTCCCTTCAAACTCATGACTGGATTTAGTGTAAACATACTGACAAGTCTCCAAATCACTTTGATCCATTCCGCATATATAATCCCTCTCACATTCAACCCGCCGAGGACAACTCAATGGCATCCAATACGCTCTACAACAAAATCTGGGACAGACACACAGTTTGTCAACTCAAGACAGGCCAATTCCAACTGTTTATCGGATTGCACCTGATTCATGAAGTCACCAGTCCACAAGCATGCGACATGCTTCGAGAGCGCGGTCTGAAAGTATCCTATCCCGACCGAACCATTGCCACAATCGACCATATCATACCCACAACCAGTCAGAAACGACCATACTCAGACTCGCAGGCTGAGGCCATGGCACAGGCACTGCAGGACAACACCGCTGAGTTCAACATCCGATACTTCGGCCAGGGCGCACCCGAGCAGGGCATCGTCCATGTGATCGGACCCGAACTGGGCATGGTGCATCCGGGAATGACTGTGGCTTGCGGGGACTCGCATACGTCGACCCACGGTGCATTTGGCACCCTCGCCTTTGGAATCGGAACAACACAGGTGGGCGATGTCCTGGCAACCCAGTGCTTGAGTGTTGACCCCCTGAAAGTGCGTCGAGTGGAAGTCAATGGACAACTCAAAGACGGTGTCTTCGCGAAAGATGTGATCCTTCATATCATCCGAAAGTTGGGCGTCAAGGCGGGCATCGGCCACGCCTACGAGTATGCCGGCTCAACGATTGATGCAATGACCATGGAACAGCGGATGACTGTCTGCAACATGTCCATTGAAGGTGGTGCGCGCGTCGGCTATGTCAATCCTGACCAGACAACCTACAATTACCTCAAGGGACGCCCCCATGCCCCGTCTGGAAGCGCCTGGGACAACGCAGTCCAATACTGGGATTCTGTCAGGTCCGGCCCCGATGCCGAATACGACGACGAAGTCAGCATTTCAGCTGACCATATCGCACCCCATGTAACCTGGGGCATCAATCCCGGTCAAAGCGTTGGTGTCGACGAGCAACTGCCGCTTCCGGACTCACTCAGTGATGGAGACCGACAGACCGCGGAACGCGCGTTTGAGCACATGAAACTGAAACCCGGCCAGTCCATAACCGGAGTCAAAGTCGATGTCGTCTTCATCGGCAGCTGCACCAATTCAAGAATCGAAGACCTGCGTGCGGCAGCGAATGTGGTCAAGGATCACAAAGTCTCGAATCGTGTCCGGGCGATTGTCGTACCGGGCTCCCAACAGGTCGCCCAGCAATCCATCCAGGAAGGGCTTGATCAGATTTTCATCAATGCAGGACTTGAATGGCGCGAACCCGGTTGCTCAATGTGCCTTGCAATGAACCCCGACCGCCTGCAAGACGATGAGATCTGTGCCAGTACCAGCAATCGGAATTTCATCGGACGCCAAGGCAGCCCGCAGGGCCGCACACTGTTGATGTCACCACCCATGGCGGCAGCCGCGGCAATAACCGGTGAGGTTACTGACATTCGATCAATCAGCGCCTAATCTGAATTCGAGGAAAAAATGAAAGACATGAAGATCAAGCAAGTGACGGGCAAAGCCGTCGCAATTCTCGGTGATGACATCGACACCGACCGAATCATTCCTGCCCGCTTTCTCAAGGAAATTACGTTCGCAAATCTGGGCAGGTATCCGTTCCATGATGAACGCTTTGACAATGACCAGAGTGAGAAGGACCATCCTTTCAACGAAGAGCAAAGACAGGGTGCTCGACTGCTGTTTGTGAATAAGAATTTCGGCTGTGGTTCCAGCCGCGAGCATGCTCCGCAATCGCTTCGCCGATGGGGAATTCAGGCCATAGTGGGTGAGTCATTTGCGGAGATTTTCGCATCCAACTGCATTACGCTTGGAATTCCGGCGGTAACCGCCTCTGAGGAAGCCATTCACCAAGCACAGGAACTTTGCCTGGCAGATGCCCAGGCACAGTGGACCGTCGATCTTGAATCCAGCCAGCTGGTGTCCGGAGGATTTTCAGCCGACATCAGCATGCGCGAGCATCACAGACAGACACTGATGGAAGGATTATGGGACAGCACATCGTTGCTTCTCGAAAATCTGGAAAAGGTCAAGAATCTCCATGATTCATTGCCGTATACCGGTGGGTATGCCCGTTAACACCGTGCCGGAAATTAATTCACTGGCGTTGACTGACTGAATTTTTCACACCATGCGGTTTGTTTCATCACCCTGACCGATAAATCGGACCGAACCGTCAGGTGTTGGTCGCTGATCAACCAAGAGTCTCTCACATCTGATCATTCATGAACATTGCACCTGAAGAGCTCGAGGCGATAGCCTGTGAAGTCAGCGGATTTCTGAAGCAATTGGCAAATGAGCAACGCCTGATGATCCTGTGCAACCTGGTCGACGGCGAGAAGTCGGTCAGTGAACTGCAGGAGATTCTTGGACTGCATCAGTCATCCACTTCACAACACCTGGCCAAACTGAGGAACAAAGGCATCATTCAGGCAAGAAAACACTCACAATCCAATTATTATTCAATATCCGATGAAAAGGTGTTGCAGGTCATCCAAACTCTCCATGAGCTTTTTTGTTCAGGCCTGGATACATCTCAACAGGGTGAGCAAGCCTAGTTTCAATTCACCAGCCGGTAGCCTGCAGTCTCCACAGCGAAGCGCTCTTTTCCGATGAAGAATCTTCATGCCTGTGCAATCGCCATAGTCGGCATGGCATGCCGATTTCCCGGACAGGCGGACAATCTGGACAAGTACTGGGAGAACATCCGCAACAAAACAGACTGTATCGGTCCCATTCCACAACATCGTTGGAATCCGAAAATCCTGCAAGATCTGTCTACAGACGACCCAGATACCCAATTTGCAAGAGTCGGCGGTTTTGTTGAGGACATCGAAGACTTCGACGCTGGTTTTTTCGGCATCTCACCCAGGGAAGCCGTCGAGATCGACCCGCAACAGAGAATCCTGCTTGAGCTGTCGTGGCGCTGCATGGAGAACGCGGCGATTTCAGCGCAGCGTCTTCGACAAGTCAATACAGGGGTTTATGTCGGTGTCATCAATCACGACCACGAAAGACTGATTCTTTCCGACCGGCAACACATTGGTGCCCACTCAGGACTTGGACGTTCGACCAGCATCGCATCGAACAGAATATCCTACTGTTTCGACTTCAGCGGACCCAGCCTGACCATTGACACCGCCTGCTCGTCCTCACTGACAGCCGTTGATGCCGCCTGCAAGGCACTCGAATCCGGCGAGATCGACGCCGCGTTTGCCGGCGGAGCCAATGCGATACTGCTACCGGAAAGCTATATTGAATTTTCCCGCGCCGCCATGCTCTCGAAGACAGGTCGATGCCGCACTTTCGATGCATCTGCCGATGGCTTCGTACGGGCGGAAGGCGGTGGACTGATTCTTCTGAAACGACTCTCCGACGCCCTGATCGATGGTGACCGGATTCATGCGGTGGTCGTCTCGAGCGTGTTGAATCAGGATGGACGAACAGCCGGGATCATGGCGCCGAGTCTGGACGCGCAGAAGACCATGATGCGCGAGGCGTTGCAGGGAGCGAAACTCAAAGGAGCCGACATCGGCTATGTGGAATCACACGGCACCGGCACCCAGGTCGGAGACAGCATTGAGGCGATTTCGCTGGGTGAGGTGTACGGTCAGTCGTCACGTATGCACAAATGTCCCATCGGGTCTGTCAAGACCAACATCGGTCACACCGAGGCAGCCGCGGGAATTGCCGGCCTGATCAAGGCAACACTGGCTGTCCGGCAGGGTGAGATACCGCCCAATCTGCATTTCTTGTCACCAAATCCCGAGATCGATTTTGCAACTCTGGGCATTCGGGTGCCGGTGGAATCCGAGCCCTGGCTGGAGGCTTGCGGAAAGCCGAGAATCGCCGCGGTCAACTCATTCGGATTTGGCGGAGCCAATGCTCACGCGATCGTTCAGCAGGCACCTCAATTCAATCCAACCCCGAAGTCCGCGAAAAAAAGCCTGTTCCACATGCCATTGACCGCCTCGAGTCAAACAGACATGGATGGTCTCAAGAACTCGATCAGGCACCTTAGCAAGCAGGCACCGCCGCGTCATCCCAGTCTATGTCGAACATCTGCGCGACAACCGCGAAGGGAATTGCGAAGCACACTCATACTCAGCCGCCAACGCGGAGAGAAGACAGCCTGTATTGAGGAATTTTCCGCGAAAATCGCGCAAATCAAAACGCAGGAGCAGAATTCACCTCCTGCAACCGCGTTTGTATTCAATGGTATTGGAGCCGGCTGGCAGCAGGCGGGATTGGAACTGTATTCCACCGAGCCGCTGTTCAAGTCGATCATCGATTTGTGTGACGGGATTTTCCAGGAGCGTCATGGGATTTCAGTCATTCACGATTACTTTTCCAAGCAACGAACTTTCCCATGCACGGTTGAAAGTTCCCACTCACTGCATTTCTCGATACAGATGGGGATCAACGAATTGCTGAGGAGCTGGAACATCCATCCTGCGGCGGTGGTCGGTCACAGTGTCGGCGAAATCGCCGCTGCCTGTGCTGCCGGAGTATTGGACCTGGTTGAAGCCGCCCGCATCACCGCCGAGAGAGCCCGTATCCTCCAACAGTGCTCTGGCCGCGGCCTGATGCTTGCCGCCGGCATCACATCTCAAGCAGCCATGGCACTCACCGACAGCAATCCGACCGAAACGTTCATCGCCGCAATCAACAGCAAGTCCTCGGTCACACTCGCCGGATCGGATGCGGGAATCAAAGCAATCACCTCGAAACTGGATGAACAAGGCAGATTTTCGAGACTGTTGGAGTTGCCCGTTGCCTTTCACACACCCCTGATTGATTCCTGTGAGGGACAGATTGCTTCCAGAATCAACGATATTGAATTCAAGTCTCCCGAAATCCGTTGGTTTTCATCGGTAACCGGCGACGAGATTGATTGGGCGGTCGGATCAGAGTATTGGTGGGATAATTTTCGACACACAGTACGATTTGAAAAATCCATGCAGGCGTGTATTCAGGCGGGATTCACGACGTTTGTCGAGATCGGCCCTCATCCAAACCTGTCCTTCAGCATGGCCGAATGCCTGCAGGTTGAGAAAGTCGAGGGCCACTGTACATTTGCTCTGAGGAAAACCGGCGACGACAACCTCACGATTCGATCGGCCGTCGCAACCTTGTTCAACCTAGGACACAATCCTGACTGGGAGAAGATCAATCCGGCAGGAGAAGTCTGCGATTTTCCACTTCAGCCTTTCAGGCGAAAGACCTACAGAAAACCGATATCACCAACACTGAATGCGGTGATGGGTGAAATTCCGAATTCGGACAACGCCAGCGCAGAGTCCCGGGCTGTCATGCTGGATGTTGATAACGCGCACTGGCTGAACCGGCATCGAATCCAGGGGAAAATTGTCATGCCAGCTGCCGGCTACGTCAATCTTGCGTTGGAAGAGGCGTCTCGGGCTTTGCAATGCACTACCCTTGCTTTGACGGATGTCAAATTCGTAAAAAAATTGGTGCTGACTGAATCAGCCAAATCCGTCCAATCACTTGACCTCAAACTAACGGATTTATCTGACCGAAATAACTTTCTATGTGAAATGTCGGTTACATCTGGGAACCTGGACCGCCAGGATGCATTGCATGCAAGCTGTGAACTGGTCAGAAACAGACAAGAGCGCCCGTTTTTCGACTTTCAACATCTGATTCAAAATTCCGTATCGTCGTTCCAACCGGAAGACGTAGAAAGAAAACTGGCACTGCTTGGCCTTGAGGGCGATACAACCTCCTGGCAACACGATAATTGTTGCTTTGTCAGCGAATCAGAGATCGTATTCAGCCTCATTCCAAACAACCATCGTGTTGATGAGGCGGAACAGCATTTGCTGGATCCCGCACTGCTTGACACTGTATTCAGGACAATCATCGTAATGTTGGACCAACAGCGCCTCTGTGTTCCTGTCGAAATCGAGAGACTGGAGTTTTGGGGAGGCGATGGCCGTCCCGTCTGGTGTCAGATCAGGCAACGCACTGATAGCAGCGCGCCTTTGTGTTTCGACGTCACCGTGGCCGACCAGATCGGTGCTGTGATTGCAAAAGTGACCCGTCTCACCCTCAAGGAGATCAACCGGAGGCAGAAAATTTTGCCTGGCAAAGAGACAAACGCCCGATTGCTCCAAACCTCACTCGCTCTACATGAATCCTTTACAGGCAGCTTGCCGCCCTTTGGTGTTACTCAAGATGCAGTACCCCGGCGTTCGACACGCGACACACTCGACAACACAGGGCAGTGGGACAGGATACATCAATCAGTCTCGCCCATGCTGGCTGAGTTGACTGCACACTACGTCGGATGTGCGCTCAAACAATTGCGATTTCCATTCCATTACGAGCATACGCCGCTGACTGAGATTGAGAAGATTTGCAATATAGACCGAGAGCAAAGAGTGCTGTTTCACGCCCTTTTGGACATGCTTGAGGATGCGGGTTATGTCCGGATCAATTCCGCATCAAATTCACGCGGCGCAAACGGCACCCGGTCAGGCGCAACAGTAAAATCGCTGTGCGAGATTCCCTCCGATCCCTCACAGCCTCTTGCCCAGTTGATTCGAAATCCCGATGCTTCGGAATTTACAGCCGAAATACAACTGATTGATCTGTGCGGCACAAGCCTCGCAAAGGTACTGACTGGTGACCAGACCGGACTCGACGCGCTGTTCCCGAATGGTGTGACGACGGCATTGAAGAATCTTTATCAGCATTCACCCACCTGCAAACTCCAGCTTGAGCAATTAACTGAAACAGTCGAGCATCTGTTGTGCAATTGGCAGCTTGCGAGAAAGTGCAGAATTCTGGAGATCGGCGGGGGAACCGGTGCGCTGCTTTTCCATCTGGCACCCATCCTTGCCAACTTTCCAACCGAATACGCATTCACCGATATTTCGCGTGGATTTGTGCGCGAGGCCAGTCAACGGTTCAGTAATGTTGAATCTGTCAACTTCGAGGTTTTTGATATTGACGCCAGCTTCGAATCCCAGGGATTGCAGTCCGACTCTTTTGACATTGTTCTCGCAGTCGACGTGTTGCATCTGTCGAGAGACATTGATCGGGTATTCTCACAGGTCAGGCAGATGCTGGTATCCGGCGGGCAGTTTCTGTTTGTCGAACTGACCAGTGAACCGGTCTGGGCAAAACTTGTATTCGGAATGCTAAGGGATTGGTGGCACCGTACCGAAAATGTGAAACACCCTGTCAGCCCGTGCCGTCCTGTCGATTACTGGTTGGAAAGACTTACGCAAGGCGGATTCACCGCCACAGAAACCAATCCTGAGCGGCAAAGTGAAGCTTGCCTGCCTCACACAATGTTTTCTACACAGTGTGTAAAAAAAGACCTATCGCAGCCGAATTCTGTTCGCACCGGTGAGTCGAAGTCGAGTGTACTGATATTCGCGGATAACGGAAGTTACTCTACCCGGTTTATCGACAATCTTTCTGCACAATACAAGCAGGCTGTAACGGCGGGTGACGGGTTCTCAAAAGAAGGACCGGAATTTCGAGTCCGACCGAACCGAATCGAGGACTATATCGATTTGCTTGACGCACTGAAAAGTTCTGCGAAGACTCCCAATGAGGTTGTTGTGATGTGGAATTTTCTTGGTCTGGATGACGTCGTAGATTCCGAGAATTCCGTCGCAACTGTCTGTTCAGCACTGATGTCGATTGCACACCTGATCCAGGCACTCGACAGATTCGGGCTGGATGTACCCTCTATCACCCTGATCACAGCCAATGCTCACCAACCCACTCAAACAATGGAATTCAACGCTTGTCTGGGGAACACTCTATGGAGCGTGGGCAGAACAATCAGAAACGAGCATCCAACATCACAATGCCGGATCGTCGATGTTGATCCGAAGCAGGAAGAACTGATCCCGAAACTCTGCGACTTCATCCAACATCGCAGTGACATTCTGGAATCAGTGCTGCATTGCGATGGTTGGCGACTGCCGGTCATCAAGGATTTTGATGAACGTAAATCAAGCCAATCCAGACATCTCATCGAAAAGGCGGTCTGTTCAGTTCCCGGGGATCTGTCGAGCGTCAGATTCACGGATTCCGGTTCCGGAAGTCAGGCAATAGACAACACACAGGTTTTGATTCAGGTATCGGCAACAGCACTCAATTTCCGCGATGTCATGGTTGCGCTTGACGCCCTCTCCGCTGAGGCGGTCCAAAGCGGCATGATGCAAGGCTCATTGGGCATGGAGTGTGCGGGCACAGTAACCGAAGTCGGAAATGAAGTCGGTGATATTTCCGTTGGAGACCGGGTGGTCGCCCTGGTTCCGGGTTCAATGAAATCTCAGGTTGTCGCCGATGAGGAGCTTGTGCGACGCATTCCTGAGTCGTGGACATTCGAACAAGCAGTCGGGCTGCCTGCAGCCTACGTCACAGCCCTGAACTGTCTCGAGAAATTCGAAAATCGAAAACCGAACAAGTCAGTGTTGGTTCACTCTGCCGCCGGCGGCGTGGGGTTGGCCATGATTTACGTCGCATTAGGTCACGGAGCAACTGTGTATGCGACTGCAGGCTCCGAAGAAAAATCCCGTTATCTTGAACTGCTTGGAGTCGAACATGTGGCGGACTCCCGTTCAATCGCTTTTGCAGATGAGATTCTGGACCACACCAACACGCACGGTGTTGATGTGATCATCAATACACTGGGCGGCGAGCCTGCAGCCGCCAATGCAAGGGTATTGAAGCCAGGCGGTGTGTATATTGAACTTGGCAAGCATCCAGACAGACAACTGGTTCATGACTCAGTCAAGACATCAAATCCAACTGCAAGCATTCACACTATTGATGTTGACAAGATGTGGAAGGACTCACCGGACAAGCTGTCAGATGGATTCCAAGCTGTCATGGAACAAGTTGAGTGTGGGAGTCTGCCGGCTCTGCCTCACACGGTATTCCCTGCACGAAACATCCAGGATGCATTTCGTTTCATGGCTGATGCCAGGCACATCGGCAAGGTTGTCGTGAATCTGTCACCGTCACCAAGCATCACCCCTGAATCGAATTCCGGATTGAAAATCTCTTCTCGATACAGTTACGTTGTCGCCGGCGGTACACGGGGATTTGGGCTTGCCACCGTTCGCTGGCTGAGTGATTCCGGTGCCCGTTTCGTAGTCGTTGTCGGGCGCTTTCCTGATCAGTCCCCGCCACTCAGGCAACTCATCCAACAGCTGAACGACGCAGGCACGACAGTCAGAACAATCGCAACCGATCTTGCGCAACTTGATGACCTTAAGCATTCTCTCCAGTCGGCGGCTTCGGACTTGCCTCCGATCAAGGGCGTTTTTCACTGTGCTATGGATATCGAAGATCGAATGTTGAACAATCTGACCATCAACAGCTGCCAAAAGACTCTGAAACCCAAGATGCTCGGTGCATTGAACCTGCATCAGGTCACCGAGCACCTTGCGCTCGACTTCTTTGTCATGTATTCATCGGTCGCTGCTGTACTGGGACCGCCGGGTCAGGTCGCATATTCCGCAGCAAACGCGTTCCTGGATTCATTTTCAAAGTATCTCCAGGAAAAAGGCGTACCCGCTCGTTCAATCAATTGGGGCGCTGTCTCCGACTATGGATACGTGGCAGACAATCAGGGCAGATATGTTGAAACCATCGAGCGTTTTGGAATATCGCCTCTACCGGCTGAAGCCATGCTTTCAAAACTGCCGAGGATTCTTGGGTGCAATGATGGCGCGAACCTGATTGTCTCAGGTGGGGAATGGGCACAATCCGCCATTGACACGTTGAGTATGGACATCGCCCATCAACGTGTGGAGCAAAATGGGTATGACAGTGAAGAAAGCCCGGCATTGATAATGCCAACCCAAATGTGTGCTGGTGATGTTGTCCGAACCTGCTTTTCCAAGGTACTGGGAATTCCGGAAACCTCGATTGACGTCAATGAATCGGTTTTGGATCTCGGAATGGACAGTTTGCTGGCTGTGGAACTGTCTCAACTCCTGCGTTCAGAGGGTGACTTGGAGATCGGTGCTGCCGACCTGCTCCAGCAAGTCACCATCCAGGACATCATTGAGAGACTGACACCAGCAGTCCACTAACGCCATATATCAACATCAATCCCCTGCTCAATCAGATGATCGGCACGGGCTGATATATATCTTTGGAAATTCGGCTGATTCCGGTACTCTTCGCTCGCCACATAGTCAAACAATGACTGGGTATGAAAAACCTTGAAATAAGCTTCGGATCGAATCACCTCGTCGCCGGCCCGATTGAACAGCAGTATCGTGGGTGCATAACTCACTTCAAGTTCGGATGCCCAGTCGCGGGCCGTAGTCTGTACTCCCGTCGGTGAAACAACCGGTTCATCCGACCACATGTCGAGCTGAACAACTTCATACTCCGACAACAGGCTCCGGGTTTCCTCATCAACCAATACCTGATGATGCAACGTCTCACAATTCGGACATTGCTTTTGTTCGAAAAACACCGCAAGCGGCCGCTTTGATTCGCCGTTTGAGCGATCAAGATTGTAAGGTGGCGATTGGAAGAACGGCTGGGCGATCAATTCATCCGCCCCTGTGCTCGTGCTCGGCTGGCTGCGGACGAAGTCCCGGTAACTCATCTTGGATTCATGTTGCCCTGATACAAAACGCAACGCCGTCATGAATTCATTTGGTGGCAGATAACCATTCAATGTCAGAATGGGTCGGCCCTGCTCGTTGAAAAACAGCAAGGTCGGCGTAAATTGAACCTTCAGAGCTGCTGCGAACTCCTTTTCAGTGAAAGTCTGCCCTTCGACAGTGATGACTTCACGATCACCCCAGATATTCAGTTCGATCACCTCGAACTTTGCCCGCATCAAATCGACGATATCTTTCTGACTCAGATTTCTCTCAACAAGAATATTGCAGTAAGGGCACCCATCCTGATGCATCAGAAGCATCACCCGTTTACCCTGTTCAGCCGCTTCCGCTATATCGTCGGTAAACTCAAGAAAACTCTCCTTGAACCATGACGGATACTCAGTCGGTTTGGCACCGTAAAACGTTCCCGGCGTGGCTGCACTTTTCTGACTTGAATCTGTATCGCTTTCTATAGCATAGACAAGTGCAGGCCACGCTATGAATGCGAAAGAGAGCATTCTAATGATCAATTTGATAGAAACAGGCATGGCTTTCTCGGATAAATCAACTTTCCATCATTTTTGGTTCGAATTATACCTATCGACATGCCTTGGGTAGTTCGCCATTTGTGAATCAACTCGGTTCACATCAAGTCTGCAGACAAAGCAATTATTGAATTAACCGTTTCAAATTATTGGAGAATGGGAATAGTACAGGCAGTTGAAATCAATCAGGAGTATTCCTTTTACCAGCCTCCTTCACGTGCGGCCATGGTAGTCGGCGATAAAACGATGAAACCTGTTCAAAACAAAAATTGAATTGAGGTAGTTCACCCAATTCCAGTTCCAGAGCATCCCAGTCTTCACTTGCATTGGTCCTGACTCTCGGGTCAATTATTGAGTCGACGTTTGGAGTGATGCCTCGTGACAAGCACTTTTTCTTTAGAATTGAGAGAATCAATGCATTGTTCTCATCAGACTCCTCGATGTCTTTGGTCAGGACATACAAGTCATAGACATCCTGACGTCTGAATCTATTGCGAATTGGTTGTTGAAGTAGTGCCCGATATTTCTCCGCGATGACGTGTTCCCGAGAATATGCAAAAAGAAATTCTTCATCAGCTATTTCCAAGACTTGAATACCTTCCATAATTTCGTTGAAGGATATGTCTAGGCGGACAGTATTGCTTGCCTCTCCTTTTTTCAACCTCGTCTCTTGATTGCTACCGCGCTCGGCATAACCTACTTTAATTCGTACTGTTGGAAAACTATCGGTTGATTTCCTGGGAAATCTCCTTACTGATTGAACGAGTAATGCCAAGTCAGAATAACCGTGCTTCATAGCGGCACGATTCAATGTAGAATTCAACAACCTCTCGAACTCGCTATCTGGCAGTTCGTCCGGCTTGATGCTGGGAGTCAACGAGAAGTCGATATCATTCGTTTGCCGCATGCTTTCATACACCAAGTTCAAAAGAATGCCACCTTTGAGGTAAAGTTCTTGGCTTAGTTCCGGATGCATTGCAATGGCATGCAACACAATCTCAGAAGCTTGACGTTGAAGATATTTGACTTTATCGGAACCCGCTTTTGAAACCCATTCAGAAAAGTCAATTTTCCGAATGGACTCAGACATTAATGGACATCATCCAGCTTTCAGAAAATTGAGGGGTGAATGTACGAGACGGGTCAAGTTTACGACTACCCCCTCGTTGTGCACTTTGCTTCCACGAATCGATTTTCTCATGACGAATTTTCAATCGCTCTTCGAGAATGTAGCCAGCACGAATTTTCACGATTTCTTTAGCGGCCGAATCAACCGAATCGATGATTTCCTCGGCACAATCCAACGCGAATTCATCAAAGACTTCCAGCACATGTCTCATTCCACCACACAAGGCAGGCTTTTGAAGCATATCAAGAAACGTCTGACCAATCGTTGATATTCTTATGGAAGTGCCTTGTACATTGATTGATGATCCAGCGTTCTTACTCCCAATCATACGAATTTTTCGACCATTAACCTCATCCGGATGACCAATATATTTCAAATGCACCGCTTCTGGCGGCAACCCATTTGGATGACTCAGCATCATCTCGCGCAACATGTTCACTGAAGAAGATTTGTCCGGACGAGTAAGCATAAGGTCTATTGGGTTGCGAACAGTCAGTCCCCATCTTTGCATAGCAGACATATGTGAAACGTAACAAAGTGGGTCAGCAATACAAACAATGTCCTCAGTCGTTTGACCCGGAACGTCCACAACACGAATCAGCCGTGTCTTATAATCATTTTCATATCGAACCACGCCACTACGATACATATTTTGAAGATACCTGTAGTGATCATCCACTGTCGGATTCTTGCGTCGAAGATACAGTTTTTCACCTTCCTGATACATGAGTTGAACAAATCGAAAAAAAGTGTAATGAGTGACTACAGATTGTCCGAACTCTACCAATGCCTTTCGAAGGTATTCCTCCGCAAGTGTTGGTTTCTTTGTTTTCTTATAGGGCCAGTCCTTCATTTTTTGTAAATATATCTACATATAGATGGTATAAACGTCCTAAGGACGTTTATACCATCTTGTGTAGGATGTTGTCAAGAATTTCCATATTTCAATGTGATGTGTTTGTCGGCTAACTGCTGCCAACACTCGACATCCCAATACCTTCTTGCGCGAGCTGATGTACTGGGTAAAACAAAGATCTCGGTGTCTCCAATCAGATAACCTTCTTGTCTTCCGCAATCCAGCCATCTGCTTTTCTGTCGTCCAAATACCCCATGCAAAAACATCCTCGCATTGTTCTTCCCCGTAAAGGCCAGCATCCGGGGTTGATATTTCAATATCTTCTGTGCGACCAGTTCCGGCTTATCCCCGGTCCCGGTCAATTCGTGGTCGCTGCCGGATTCAAACTTGTTAATATCCGTCAAACCAATCCCATATCTGGACAGTTCACGAAATTCTTCAGGAAGCAAACGCCGATCAGTCATGCCGGTATCAGCCAGAACTCTCCAGAAAAGATTCGATGGATGGGCGTAGTAGGCACCCCGCCTTCTTGACTCAGGACTCGGTGCCCGCCCGCAAAACACCGTAATCAAACCGGACTGAAGTATATCCGGCAGGATGTATTTTTCGTCGTGAGATCGATTGCCCATGGCATTGGTTGACAAAGTCCAACTTCGGATTCAGGTGGAAAGATTATGCCGAATTAGTGATGTCATCATGATAGATGAATGCGGGCTGCATTGACCATCAGGCTAACTGTTCAGATCATCCTATCTGTCAGTCGACTTGATGTCCCACCCTGATCTCACCGATTTCATAGACCGGAATACCGGGTTGCAGATTCGAATCACTGGCTGACTCTCCCAGCTCGTCTGAACATCTCATCTGTTCCACTCTCCCATCCCTAACCGCCAGCACCGCAAATTTCAGTCTTCCCTCCAATCGGACCAAAACCAAACGAATGAATGTTGAACCCGAAACCTTCAGCCGCACCAACGGAAAAACAAGTGACAAGTCGATATTCTCAACCTGCTCAAGATAGGTCTTGGCCATCATAACCTCACCTTGCCGTACGGATTCCTCGTGCTCCTGGTCAGTCAGTTCGCCGTGAAACGCTGTGCGCTCAGACCATCGCTCGTAGGCTTCGATCAACAGTTCCGGAAGATTCGGCCACGCAGCAGTGCATCCTTCTTTGCTCAACGTCGTGATCCGCTGTCGCATGGCCGACAACGTCATTTCACGAAACTCCCGGCACGGCGCATTGACCACCGCCGCCATCGACTGGTAATCGAATTCGTTCAGGATGTTGCCGACTACAACGCTTGCCTCTGCGATCACACCACCCCCGATGCCCGCAATGCGCCGACCTGAAATCTCGATTTCGTTGGTGTAGCGAAGCTCCGCGCGAAGTCCGATCTTCCGCAAGACTTCAATGGGAGGCCGCAATCGGGCTTGGTAGACCTGGGGAGGTATGACCGGACTTCTGCTTCGATGAAAAACACATTGATAGAACTGCTGCTGGCAGTCGAGATAGGTCAGACCGCCACCCAGTCTACGCCGCATCACAGGCAGTCCGAGCCGCTCCACGGCAGACCGGTCCAGGACCTGTAGACTGCTTTGGTGAAATCCAATGCACAGATACGGAGACTGCGGTCGGCACAATATGATCGTGTCCGGCGTATCCTTGCTCATGCATGCGGCCACCGCATGATAGACAGACTGCGACCGCGAGTAGGTCACCGCACCAAGATTAATGATGCGAAGGTCCCGATCAGGATTCATTGCGCAGAGCCCAGCAGAACAAATCGACCCACGACCTGCGAGACACCGCCCCGTTCAGGTCGTGGTCTGCATTACGCCTAATGGCGAAATACGAATTGCTGCAAGCGGAGACTGCCCGCGCAACACTCATTCGGTCGGTGAACCGGCTTGGACCGAATCCGACTACGCTTCCTCAAGTGCTTCAACAGATTCCGGAATCGTCTGTCCGCCATCCACAACAATGGTCTGACCGGTGATGTATCCCGCCTCCTTCGACGCAAAGAACAGCGCGGCATTTCCGATGTCCTCGACTGAGCCCAGACGCTTGAGGGGGATGGATGCAGCCATCGTCTCCAGATAGTCCTCACCCAGACCCTGCAGCCCTTCGGTGATGATGTTGCCCGGCATCACCGCGTTGACGGTGATCCCGTACTTGGCGAATTCCATACAGGCCGTTTTCATGAATCCCAGCTGACCGGATTTGCTGGCACCATAGTGCGTCCATCCCGGATAGCCGGTGATCGGCCCTGTAATGGAAGAGGTGAGAATGATTCGTCCACCGTCGCTGTTCTTCAAGTGGGGCAGGCAACTCTTGATCGCAAGAAATGTTCCCTTGAGGTTCGTTCCCAAAACGAGATCCCACTCATCTGCGGACATGTTCTCCAGATGATTCTGCGGAAAAATTCCGGCATTGCTGCACAGCACATCAATGCCACCATGACGCTCCGCGGCTGCGGCCGCCATCGCATCCATGGACTCCGAATTCGTCACGTCCGCCGAAAACGCGGATGCCGTGCCCCCGGCGTCCCTGAGCTCCTGCGCGGTGGCCTCCGCGTCCTCGATTCCGCGAGCCACGATCAGCACCCTCGCACCATGATTCGCAAATACACTGGCGATGCCTTTTCCTATTCCCTTGCTGGCGCCGGTCACTACGACCGATCTGCCTTCTACTGATGTCAGCATAGTCTCTCTACCTCGTCTTTGGTGATTGTTGGCTAAAACACAAATAATTTACTGATATTCCAGGCCGGTTTGCAAGACCTCATTTTACCTTACGGCGCGTTATCAACTATTCGCCGTCAACTGTCAAGTTATTTTGCCGGCACGCGTCTACATTATGCTTGCAGATTGCGAATACCTGGACATCAACAGGCTGATAGGGGAATTTTATGAGCGAGACCAAGCAACAGTTTCTGGAACGTACCAAGGAATACTGGAATCCGGGCAAGACATCGGACTGGCAGAACTTCGGCGTCGACCTGGTGATCGACCGCCGGGAGGGCTACTTCCTCTACGACATGGACGGCAAACGCCTGATCGATGTTCATCTCAACGGCGGCACCTACAATCTCGGACACCGCAACCCCGAAGTTGTGGCGGCCGTGAAGGAGGGAATGAAGTATTTCGATATCGGCAATCACCACTTCCCCTCGCTGATGCGCACTCACGTCGCCCAGATGCTGGCCGAGTGCACGCCGGACGGTCTGCAATACACCATCTACGCATCCGGCGGTGGCGAGGCAATCGACATCGCACTGAAGTGTGCGCGTCACGCAACCAAACGACGGAAGATCATCTGCATCGACCATTGCTATCACGGCCATACCGGGCTGGCTGTGCAGGTCGGCGACGAGCGGTTCTCGAAACTGTTTCTTTCCGATGCCCCGGTGCAGGAGGTGGTCAAGGTTGCATTCAACGATCTCGAGGCCATCGAACGAGAGATTCGGGTTGGAGATGCTGCCTGTGTGATCATGGAAACCATCCCGGCAACCTATGGATTTCCCATGCCCCGGGAAGGCTACCTCAAGGCAATCAAGGCAGCCTGTGAAAGAGTCGATACACTCTACATTGCCGATGAGGTGCAGACCGGCCTGATGCGTTGCGGTGAGATCTGGGGCATCGACACCTATGGCGTGGTGCCGGATATCCTGGTCACCGGCAAGGGCCTCTCCGGCGGCATCTATCCGATCGGTGCGGTGATCGTCAACGAGCGCGCCGGCGCCTGGCTGAAAGAAGACGGCTGGGGACACATGTCCACATTCGGTGGCGCCGAGCTCGGCTGCATCGCGGCAGCCAAGGTACTTGAGATTTCCAACCGACCCGAGGTGCGCTCAATGGTGCACTACATTGCCCGCTACATGCGAAACGGCCTGGAGCAGCTGAAGCGAAACTATCCGGATTTCTTTGTCGGGATCCGACAAAGGGGTGTGGTCATCGGCTTGGAATTCAATCACCCCGAAGGCGCCATCCACGTCATGAAAGCATTGTTCAACAACGGCATTTGGGCTATATTCTCCTCGCTTGACCCAAAGGTCCTGCAATTCAAGCCGGGAATCCTGATCGACCGGGAACTGTGTGATGAGATTCTCAATCGACTCGATACGGCTTTGGGACAGGCCCGGGCATCAGCGTTCAAAAGCAGTTCGAAGTCCGTCCAGGCGTCGGCTGACAACGAACAACTTGCTGATGCAGCATGACAATACAAGGAGCATCCAATGGAAAGATTTGAAGACCTGCCACATGAACAGCAATTGATCCTGCTGCAACGGGTTGCTGACAATTCGCTGGCGCACTACGACCTGCCAGCAGATGCAGCGAACACACTCATCAATATCTCTGAAAATGCCACCTATCGTGTCGACAGTCCGAGTCTTGAGAAAAAATGGGCATTGCGGGTTCATCGCGAGGGCTACCATTCGAAAACCGCGATTGCCTCGGAACACGCATGGACCGATGCCTTGCGCGATGACGCCGGCATCATCACTCCCGTTATCGTACCCGGCAGTGACGGCGACAACATTCAGCATGTGGAAGCCGAAGGCATGCCCGGCGGCGCCAGGCACGTGGTGCTGTTTGACTGGGAATCCGGCATTGAACCGCCGGAAGAGAATCTTCTTGAACCCTTTGAATTGCTCGGCAGTGTGTCCGCAAAAATGCACCATCACTCCATGCACTGGCAAAGACCGGACTGGTTCGAACGCTACACCTGGGATTATGAGACCAGTCTCGGTGACCGCCCGCACTGGGGCCGCTGGCGGGATGGCATGGGACTCAACCCGGAACGGGAGGCACTGTTTGGGCGCACTGCAGACCTGATCGAAGCCAGACTGAAAAAATTCGGACAGGGACCAACCCGCTGGGGACTGGTCCACTGTGATATCCGCCTGGCCAATTTGCTGATCGAGGGACCGGTTACCAAGGTGATTGATTTTGATGACTGTGGATTCAGCTGGTTCATGTATGACTGCGCCACCGCACTGAGCTTCATCGAGGCCAGGGCCGATGTGCCCGATCTCATCCAGGCCTGGGTACGAGGCTACCGGTCAGTTATGGAGCTGTCTGAAGAAGACGAGCGCGAGATTCCAACCTTTGTGATGCTGCGCCGGTTGCTGCTGGTGGCCTGGATCGGCTCACACTCGGAAACCGATCTGGCACAGTCAATGGGACTGCCCTATACGGCGGAAACGGTTGGGCTGTGCGAGCGGTATCTCGCAAGGTTCGGATAATGGCAGCCAGCGGTCGTCACATCAATCCGCCCATCTGACTGGTCAGACCTCGACCGTGGATTCATACGCCAGGCGCTCCGACAGGCGGGCAACACAGCGATCTGCAATTGCCTTGGAGTCTTCGGACACTCCCAACTGACGCAAGGTCGTCACCTCGAGGCCGCGTATCCCGCATACATCGATCAGACCGAATGGTTTCGTATCCATCTCGACATTCAGACTCAGTCCATGATAGGTGCAACCGCGGCTGACACGGATTCCCAGCGAGGCAATTTTCCGGCCATCAACATACACGCCGGGGGCATCCTCGCGGAATCCGCAGGCGATGCCAAACGACTCAACCACATCTGAGATTGCCAGTTCAATCGAACGGACGAGATGCCGTACGCCCTGTTGCCGGCGTCGAAGATCAACCAGCAGGTAAATCACCAGTTGTCCCGGTCCGTGATAGGTGATCTGACCGCCCCGGTCAGTCGGCACGATTGGAATGTCTGACAGACTGTGAGGCTGGTTGGTGCAGGAATAGCCCAGGGTGAAGACCGGCCCGTGCTCCATCAGCCAGAATTCATCCGGCGTGTCGGCATCGCGTAACCCGGTGAATTCACGCATCTGCTCGTAAGCACGCTGATAGGACACCAGCCCGAAATCACGGACCACAACCTGGGTGGAACTGATCAGGGGTGTTGGGCTCTCACTGACAGTCAATTCCATTCGGTGATGAGGCGAGGTTCCTCCGACAGGTTCCGGCCCACCTCGCGAATCAGTCGGTCGATCTCCGAAGTCATCTCAATCGGACCGATCCGAACCTGGTAATAGGTTCGTCCTGAGGTTTTCTTCCGTTTCACGTTTGTGTTGTCAAATCCGGCTCTTCGAAGTACCTTGCGCAGCTTCAGGGCATTGTCCTTGCTGGAGAATGTTCCCGCCGCGAGATAGTGTTCCCGCTGCGGCAAACTGGGATGGCCGGTTCCGCCCGGTGCCACTGCCCGGATCAAAACCGGTCCGGTTCCGGGTCTGACCAGATCCAGCTTGGATGCAGCCGCATAGGACAGGTCAATGATTCGGTCACCGACAAAGGGGCCACGGTCGTTGACCCGCACCGTCACCCGCTTGTTGTTGTCCAGATTGATGACGGTGACATAGCTGGGCAATGGCAGCGTCTTGTGAGCGGCTGTCATGGCATACATGTTGTACGTCTCACCGATAGAGGTGGGCTTGCCGTGAAACTTCTTGCCATACCACGATGCAATCCCGCGCTGCTCAAAGCCCTGTGCCGACTTAAGCGGAACATAGGTCTTTCCGAATACCCGATACGGATCATTGCCGTACTTGCTGTAGGGTTCGTATCTCGGAACCGCATCCCGGGTTTCAATCAGTGCCTGTTCAACGCGTTCGGAATAGCAACCGGTCAAAACGATCGACAACACGATTGTCATTACACCTAGTCTCAGCATGTTCAACCTCCCCCTCTCTGGGCTGCCAAACGCCGCGCAAGTTCAGCAACAGCCATGGCGTACAGTGTGCTTCTGTTGTAAGTGGTGATGGCGTAGAAGTTGGGAAAACTCGCGCGGAATATGAACTCATCCGGCGCGACCTCGAATTTGATGACACCGATTTTCTGATCCGGGTCAGGTTGCAAGGGATGATCGAGTTCAATATCCGCGGCCCTCAGATCGCCGTAGGTATGTTTGGGTTTCAGGTCATTGGATGCGAAACCATCAATTGCTGTGTGATCGGTACTGTTGATCTCCGCGTAGACCGGACCATTTCGAACCCAACCGTTGCGCTTTAGATAATTGGCAACACTGCCGATCGCATCGTCTGTCTCCGCCAGTAGATTGCGCTGACCGTTGCCATTGAAATCAACCGCAAAGTTGCGGTAACTGCTTGATATGAATTGTGGAATACCCATTGCCCCGGCATAGGAACCCTTGACATTCAACGGATTCAATCCCTCCTCGTCACACAAGCGCAGGAACTCACCGAATTCCCGGGTGAAAAACTCGCTTCGCCGCGGATAACCCAGGGCGATCGTGATCAGGCTGTCGATCACCCGATGCCGTCCGGTGATTCGTCCGTAACGGGTTTCGACACCGATGATGGCGACGATGATGGCCGCATCCACGCCATAGGTCTCCTGTGCCCGCTCGAGCGTCTCGGCATGCCTGTTCCAGAACGCCACGCCCAGCTCAATGCCCCTATCCTGGATGAATATCGGCTTGTAGCGATACCAGGGTAGTCGCTTTTCTGCCGGACGGGTGATGGATTCGATGATCTCGTCCTGGAACACCGCGTCGAGCACCACCGCTTCCACCCATCGTTCTTTCAGTTGGTAGTCCTGGGCTATTCGCTTGACCAGATCGGCGGCTTCAGGGTACTTCTCAAAATCCACCGCACGGACAGGGCTTGCGGTCACACCCAGGACACAGGCAACCGCCACGATCCCGGCCGCTATCCGACCCAGCCAGTGCCGACAGTCAGCGATTCGCATGCTGAACTCCCATGACGATTCCCATTCCGATCAGCATTGTCACCATCGAAGTTCCCCCGTAACTCATGATGGGCAGGGGTACGCCGACAACCGGTAGGATGCCCGCAACCATGCCGACATTGACGAACAGATGACAGAAAATCATGATAGCCACCGTCGCAGCCATGATCCTGCCAAACTCCGACTTGCTGTTATACGCTATCACCAGACAACGACCAATCAGCACCAGGAAGACCGTGATCAGAAAGATGCCGCCGATGAGGCCGAACTCTTCTGCAAAAACCGAGAAGATGAAATCGGTACTGCGCTCGGGTATGAATTCGAGCTGGGACTGACTGCCGTTCAGCCAGCCCTTGCCGTAGAGCCCGCCTGACCCGATGGCAATCATGGACTGGATGATGTGGTAGCCGTGTCCGAAAGGATCCTGCCAAGGATCAAACATCGTCAGCACCCTGAGGCGCTGGTATTCATGCAGCAATGGCCAGATCGCCGGAATGGATGCCAGGGCAAGAATCGCAATGGCCGCAATCCAACGCCAGGACAAGCCACCGAGCACAATGGCGTATCCGCCAACCGCCGCAATCAGCAAGGCGGTACCCAGATCCGGTTGCAGGTAGACCAGGAAGGCCGGCATCGCGACCAGCAGTCCGCAAAGGAAAAAGTTCACACGCAATTTGAAAAATGACGGACGGGTCAGAATCCAGGCCACCATCATCGGTACGGCAATCTTCATGATCTCCGCAGGTTGAAACCTGATCACACCCAGATCCAGCCAGCGCTGGGCACCGCGTCCGACAATCCCGATTGCGAGCACCAGTACCAATAACGCATACCCCGCAAAATAGATGTATGGGGCATACCGGCAGAGTCTTTCGGTTGGAATGGCGGCGAGAGCCAGCATCAGCATGAGCGCAATGCCGATCCGCAGGGACTGACGCCACAGCAGATCAACATCCTGCCCCGAGGCACTGTACTGCACGGCGAGACTGACGACACAAAGCACAATCACTGAAAAGAGAATCACCCAGTCGATCCTGAGCAGGTTGCTCAGAATTGGCTGATGCCTCGCGGTGTCACTGTATGGTGTTGTTGAATACAACGTCACTGCCTGATTTGGTCTTCGCCTGTTTCTCAAGGTAATAATCCATCACTTTTCTTGCGATGGGTGCGACATTGCTGCCGGATATCGAATTCTCGACGATCACGGCAACCACGACTTGCGGGTCATCAACCGGGGCGAATGACATGAACACACCATGGGGCAGGTGCTTCTTGGCGATCTTGGTCTCATCCCAATCCTCGTCCTGGGCTCGACCAATCACCTGTACGGTGCCGGTTTTGCCGGCAATCGTGTACTTGGCGTCCCTTCCAATCGCCCGTGCCGTGCCCCGCTCGCCATGAACCACTTCCACCATGTCATCGATGACCTTCTCAAAGTGTCTTTTTCTCAAATCCACATTGCCGACAAGCACCGGTGCAAAAACCGTCTCCTCCCCGATGTTCGTATCAACCACCTTGTAGATCAGCTGGGGTCGGTAGCGTTGTCCCCTGTTGGCGATGATCGACGTCGCATGCGCCAATTGCATCATGGTCACTGAAATGTAACTCTGGCCGATGCCTGTGATCAGCGTCTCGCCGTGGTACCAGGGTTCGTTCAATACCTCGCGCTTCCACTGTCTGGATGGCAGAATCCCTGGTTTTTCGTTACGCAGTCCGACTTCGGTTCGATCGCCAAATCCAAACTGCGACAGGACTGACTGGATCCGATCGATGCCCAGTTTATATGCCAAGGCGTAGAAAAACACATCACATGATTCAGCCATGGCCTTTTTATAGTCGGTCACACCGTGTCCTTCCTCTTTCCAGCAACGGTACTTGTGCTCGACACCCGGCAATTGGTAGTAGCCTGGACACGTAACCTTGAAATTCTCCAGCGCATGGTCAAACCCGGCCAGGCTCATGAACGGCTTGATGGTTGAGCCCGGTGCATACATCCCCTGGATGGTCCGGTTGATCAGCGGGCTGTCCTTGGCATCCAGCAGTTCCAAGGCTTTGCCGGGTTCGGAAAATACCGCAAAGTCATTCGGGTCATACGAGGGTTTGCTGACCATGGCCAGCACCCTTCCGGTTGCCGGCTCCAGTGCCACCAGCGCGCCCTTTTCATCTCCGATAATATCATAGGCGAACCTTTGCAGATCCTGATCGATCGTCAGGTAAATGTTTCTTCCCGAAGTGGGCAGAACCTGGGACAGCGTCCTTACTTTCTGACCGTGTGCGTTGGTTTCCACCCGTTCATGGCCGGACCAGCCGACGAGAATGTCCTCGCCATAAAGTTCAGTGCCATGTTTGCCGATGTGCTGAATCCCCCGGTAGCGGGCGCGGTTGATCGACGCCAGATCGTTCTCGTCGATGCGACTGAGTCGGCCGACAACGTGGGATGCCGCCTCACCTGCGCGATAGTCGCGGTGCAATACCGCACTGATATAGGCGCCCGGCAGACGGTAGCGCTCGACGGCCAGTCGGCCAACCTCGTGTTCATCCAGATAGTCCTTGAGAATATGCAGGTCGTATCTGCTATTGATTCTCAGCGATTTTCTGAAATCAGCCAGATCGCGCTCGGATACCGGAACGATCGTCTGAATGTCGTCGAGCAACTGATCGAGATTGCTTGCGTTTGCCGGAATGATGGCCAGCGAATACACGGTCCTGTTTCCCGCAAGCAGCACACCCTGGCGGTCGTAGATCTGACCGCGTACCGGCGGGATCGGCACAATTTCCACCCGGTTCTCACTTGAACGCGTCGCAAGATTCGAATAATCGAACACCTGAAGATACACCAGGCGACCGATCAGTACCGATACAAACAGCGCGATGACCGCAACCGACAGCATCAGCCGCGCGCGGCTGCGGTTTCTGATCCGCATTGCCTCGCCGATTTTTTCGGGACGCTCAATTGCCATATCTTGGACGTGTCCTCAAGTGTCGGATACCGGCGAACAGATACCACAACAGGCCACCGGTCAGGGGTGCCAGCCAGATCTCATACGAGCCACCATGGTCATGCAGGATTCTGCTGATGACCTCGATCACCGCGGCATCCGCGAGCAACAGGAACAGAACAAGCACGCTCTGCGCCTTGACCTTGCGCGAGACGTCGGAACCGGGCGTAAACTTCAAAATCACATAGGCCAGCATCAGTTTCGCGATCGCATGCTGACCCAGGGTGCCGAAATACATGGTATCTGCAAGAATGCCGATGATAAATGCGGTGAGCAGACCCACCCGTCCCGGGTGATACAGACACCAGAAAATCAGCACCAGCGAGACCAGGTCCGGACGCAAGGCCTGGATCGACTCCGGCAGGGCTGTCACCGACAATGTCAGTGCGATGGCGAACGACAGCACGACCGGCACAAATCGTGCCAAAGCCGCATAACTACTCTTGTCCTGAATCATTCAACGTCACAACAGGCACATCACCAGACTGAATCGCATCGTTTCGCCAAACCAGCAACACCTCGAAGCCCGGATCGTGAGCCGCCAGGGGCACTGCGGTGATTTCCGCAAACGGTGTATTCTCAACACGGGTTACCGCGATCACCTCGGCCACCGGATACCCAACCGGGAATCGCTCGCCGAAGCCGGTCGTGATCAGGATATCGCCCTCGCGGACATCCTGCTCATTTCGAAGTCCGGATACCGTGAGTTGATCGGGATCGCCATGCCCGTGTACCACGGCCTTGATGCCATTGCGCTGGATCCTGACCGACAGTGAATGGTTCGGGTCGGTGATCATGGTCACCGCACTTTCAGTCAGTGTCATCGACGTGACCTGGCCGATCACTCCGCGGTGGTCAATGACCGCCTGGCCCAGGAACACATGATCGACCGAGCCGCGGTCGACGATGATTTTCTGCCCGTGCGATTGCGGCTGGATGGATGTGGGTTTGGCTGACAGTACCGGGAGCTGGTATTTCTCGGAGGCCTCAAGCAACTGCCCGAGCCAGGCGTTTCGCAATTCCGCATCCTTGAGATTGGTCAGTTCCGCCCGCAACTGCCGGTTTTCCACGTCCAGTTGCCGGTTGCGCTCGCGCAGCAGTGCGCGTTCCTCGAAGAGGACATGCAGGTGACTGCCGAGGCGGGTTGGAATCTGGGCGATCTCAAACAGGGGTTTGACGGTGACGGATACGGCGATGCGCGTTGAGTGCAGATTCGCCGAGTTCGAGTCAAGCACGATGAGTGCGACTGCCAGTGCCATCAGCAGGGCAAATTTAAGATCCAGTCTTGACTTCGAACCGCCGCCCATCATGTCATGTTGTTATCGCGCGGACAACACCTCGAATTTGTTTCAGTGGTCGGAAACGACCATTTTCAGAATATCGGCCTGCTCCAGTGCCCTGCCGCAGCCGCGGGCCACACAGGTCAGCGGATCCTCTGCGATGATCACCGGAATCTTCAACTCGTCGTTGAACCGTTTGTCGATATCCCGCAGCAGCGCCCCGCCGCCAGCCAGCAGAATGCCTCGGTCCAGCACGTCGACCGTGAGTTCCGGCGGTGACTTCTCAATGGCCTGGCGCACTCCGGTGATGATCTCGCTCAGCGCGTCCTTGAGCACCTCGTAGATTTCACTGCTTCGCAGCACGTGTCTTCGCATGGCGCCGCGGTAGTCGCGGCCGCGCACTTCCATCTGCGTCTCTTCGGACCCTTTCCAGGCGGTCCCGATCAGATGCTTGATCTTCTCGGCAGTCGGCAGGCCGATCTGCAGTCCGTACTGATCCTCGACATAGCTGCGGATTTTCTGATCGAACAGATCGCCCGCACAGCGCAGCGTATTCGACCAGACCATGCCACCCAAGGAAATGACACCAATCTCTGTCGTGCCGCCACCGATATCGACAACCATGGAGCCAACCGGATCGGATACGGGTAGATTCATGCCGACGGCCACCGCCATCGGCTCCTCCATCAGGTAGACTTCGCGGGCACCGGCGCCCAGGCAGGATTCGCGGATAGCCCGACGCTCCACCTGTGTCGAACCGCACGGCACACTGATCACGACGCGCGGGCGCAGAAACAAACGCCGCGACTGAACCTTGCCGATGAAGTGCTTGAGCATGATCTCGGTCACCGTGAAGTCGGCGATCACGCCATCTTTCATGGGGCGGATTGCCTGGATATTCGCCGGTGTCCGACCGAGCATGGGTTTGGCATCCACACCGACCGCCAATACGGAGTCGCTCAGATTCTTGTAGCTCTGGCCATGGTAGTTGGGTATGTGTACCGCCACAACAGACGGTTCATCCAGGATGATCTGCCCGCTGCTTCGCTCGAAGATCAGGGTGTTTGCCGTGCCAAGATCTATGGCGAGGTCCTGTGAGAAGTAATTGAAGAACTGCATCATTGCCCCACATGTCCTGAAAGAACGACATGCACAGTCTGCCTGATGGCTTCAATTGGCTTTGAAATTTTGAATTGCATGGAGTAGCGAATCACTATAATTTTGTGTTTACCCGGACTGAACAACCGCGCCAGTTATGAACATATCGAGTAAAGACATCAATATCATTGCATCACTCGCCCAGTTGGAATTAGAAGACTCGGCAATGGAAACTTATGCTCAGGAAATGACAGATATACTGGCGATGATTCAACAAATGCAGCAAATTGACACATCATCAATCGAACCGATGCCCCACCCGCAGGATATTCAGCTCCGACTCCGACCGGACGAGATCACCGAACCCGACCAGCGAAGCGAACTGCAATCCATTGCTCCGTCTACGGACGAGGGATTATACCTTGTTCCGAAAGTGCTAGATTGATTCATTATCCTCACCTGTACTGCAAACCTGATCCATTCCAGCACCCAACTCCGCAATCGGAGTGGATACATTACTGTCAATTTTGTTAATTATATGATTGTTTTTGCGAGATTTAGGCTGACTTTTCCGAATTCATCCCGAGCGTTGGCCGGTGTGCAGCACACATTGGCGACAGGCTTGGGAAGCCTTTCGCAACCGGTGTGGGATTTCTCATGATTCCGGCGACCGCGGACCTATCCGAGTTGAGCGATGCGCTCAGCCGCGGCACTTTCTCCAGTGTTGAGTTGTGTGAGGAATACTTCAGGCGAATCGACCGCGCCGAAGACCTGAACGCGTTCATCACCATTGACCGCGAGGGTGCAATGGAAAAGGCGCGAGACATCGACGCCCGACGGCGCACCGGCGAGCCCTTGGGCAAACTGGCCGGCATCCCCATCGCGCACAAGGACATTTTCTGCACCCGGGGCCAGCTGACCACATGTGGCTCAAGAATACTGAACAACTTCGTCTCTCCGTATGATGCAACGGTGGTCGAGCGGCTCGCGGCGGCCGGTGCGATCGCAGTCGGGAAAACCAACATGGACGAGTTTGCCATGGGCTCCTCGACCGAGCATTCCCACTACGGCCCGGTCAGGAATCCCTGGGACCGAACCCGCGTACCCGGTGGCAGTTCCGGTGGCTCGGCGGCCGCAGTGGCAACCGGGCTGGCACTGGCGGCGACCGGCACCGATACCGGTGGCTCGGTGCGCCAGCCGGCGGCGCTTTGTGGCATCACCGGCATCAAACCCAGCTATGGGCGGGTTTCGCGATTCGGCATGGTGGCCTTCGCCTCGTCGCTGGACCAGGCCGGTGTTTTCACCCGCAGCGCGCGAGATGCAGCCCAGGTGCTTGACGTCATGTGCGGCTATGATCCCAAAGACTCAACCTCGCTGGATGTCGCACCTCCTGAGTGCATGAGCCAACTCGACGCCCCACTCAACGGACTTCGCATCGGCGTACCGGCGGAGTATTTCACCACCGGGCTGGATTCGGCGGTCGGTGATGTTGTCCAGCAGGCACTGCACAGATTTGAGTCGCTCGGCGCCAAACTGATCGATGTCAGTCTGCCCAACAGCGAGGCCGCCATTGCATGCTACTATGTCATCGCACCGGCTGAGGCCTCTTCGAACCTCTCAAGGTTCGACGGGGTGCGCTATGGTTACCGCGCCCCGGACTGCGACAGCCTGGCGGAGCTGTACCGCAAAACCCGCAGTGAGGGATTCGGCCCCGAAGTGCGAAGACGCATCATGATCGGCACCTATGTGCTCTCGCATGGCTACTTCGACGCCTACTACGTCAAGGCGCAGAGAGTCCGGCGCCTGATTTCCGATGACTATGCGCGTGTATTTGAGACCTGTGATGTCATCATGGGCCCGACAACGCCGACCACCGCATTCCAAATCGGCGACAAGATGGACGATCCGGTCCTGATGTACCTCAATGATGTATACACCGCAGCCGTGAATCTTGCCGGACTGCCGGCGGTCTCGATACCCGCCGGATTCGACCCGGTCGGATTGCCGGTCGGGCTTCACATCATCGCGCCCTATCTGCAGGAAGCCCGATTGCTGCAGGTCGCCCATCAGTTCCAGCAGCACACCGACCACCACCTCAAAACTCCGGAGTCAGTTCAATGAATGATTGGGAATGCGTCATCGGTCTGGAAGTGCATATCCAGCTGGCCACCCGCAGCAAGATATTCTCCGGCGCCCCGACCCGGTTCGGCGCCGAGCCCAACCGTCAGGCCTGCCTGATTGATGTCGCCCTGCCGGGTGTGCTGCCGGTATGCAATCTCGAGGTGGTGCGGATGGCCGTGATGTTCGGGCTCGCAGTCGGTGCCGAGATTAATCGACATTCTGTTTTTGAGCGAAAAAACTATTTCTACCCGGACCTGCCGAAGGGTTATCAGATCAGCCAATACGAAATTCCAATCGTCTCGGGCGGCAGCCTGCAGACCTCGGTCAACGGTTCGGTGCAGACTGTCGGCATCACGCGGGCGCACCTTGAGGAGGACGCCGGCAAGTCCCTGCATGAGGAATATCCAGATGCGACAGGCATTGACCTCAACCGGGCGGGCACGCCGCTGCTTGAAATCGTCTCTGAACCGGATATCCGCTCAGCCGAACAGGCAGGCGACTACATGCGCAAGCTGCACAGCCTGGTCACCTATCTTGGCATCTGCGATGGCAACATGCAGGAGGGCTCGCTTCGTTGTGACGCCAATGTCTCGATCCGCCCGCGGGGTCAGACGGAACTGGGTACCCGCACCGAGCTCAAGAACATCAATTCATTCCGTTTCGTCGAGAAAGGGATTGTTGCGGAAGTGAATCGCCAGATTGAAGTGGTGGAAGGTGGTGGGCATATTGTCCAGGAAACCCGTCTTTACGACACTGTCAAGGACATCACCCGCCCGATGCGAAGCAAGGAAGATGCCCAGGACTATCGATACTTTCCGGATCCCGATCTTCCCCCACTGGTGCTCAGCGAGGAGTTCATCCGCGAAGTCCGGCACTCCCTGCCTGAACTGCCCGATAGCCGAAAGCAGCGATTCGTGGCGCATTATGAACTCAGCGAGGCTGATGCCGCGCAGCTGACGCAGTCGCGACCGGTGGCCGATTACTTCGAATCCGCACTTGCCCATGCGTCCGACAATCCCAAGGGCGTCGCCAACTGGATCAATGTTGAGCTTGCCAGTTATCTGAACAAGGCCGGTGTCGACATCCGCGAGTCCAAAGTCAGCGCCGAGAGCCTGGGACAGCTGGTTTCGCAGATCGATCAAGACGTCATCACCGGCCGGAGCGCAAAGACAATCCTCTCAATGCTCTGGGAGCAGCCGAACCGTTCGGTTGATGACATCATTGAATCCGAGGGATTGAGGCAAAGTGGCGACACGATGGAACTTGAGGCACTCGTCGATGAGGTGCTGGGCGCCAATCCGGAACAGGTGCGGCAACTGCAGGCGGGCAATCAGAAACTGATCGGCTATTTTGTAGGTCAGGTGATGAAGGCATCCGAAGGTCGGGCCAATCCAAAAATCGTCAGCGGTATAATCCGCAAGCGAACCGGTGTGTGATTGTTTTTCAAGCGCACTATAAACGAATTCTTCGAGTCGACAGCAGATCAAACCCGACATGAGCAGTACGCCAGACAACGCATTCACAGGACAAGCCACCCATGAGATGGGTTATGAATCGACCTATGCCGGGGCGACGAGCATGTTCAGGCGTCCCTACTCAAAAAATGTCAAGAATTCCGAGGTCATCTTCTGTGGCGTGCCCTTTGACCTTGCCGTCACCAACCGTCCGGGTACGCGATTCGGGCCCCGTTCAATCCGTGCCGCCTCAGCCCAGCTGTCATGGTTTGGCAGTTCCTGGCCCTGGAACTACGATCCATTCAAGCATGTGACTGCCACCGACTACGGTGACTGCGAGATTGATCACGGTTATCCCGACAAGATTCCCCAGGAGATCGCCGAGCATACCCGGCATCTGCTTGCCGGCGGTGCGACAATCGTCAGCATGGGTGGTGATCACTTCATCACCTATCCCATCATCAAGTCATTTTACGAGAAGTACGGTCCCCTGTCCCTGGTACACTTCGATGCCCACTCCGATACCTGGAAGGAGCCCGGTGAGCGCATTGATCATGGAACGATGTTCTATCACGCCGCGCGCCATGGTCTGGTGGTGCCCGAACGGTCAGTTCAGATTGGGCTGCGGACCTGGAATCCAGATTCCCAGGGATTCAATATCATGGATGCCAACTTCGTTCATCGAAATGGTGTCGATGCGGTAATCGAGGAGACACTGAACATTGTCGGCAGCAATCCCGCCTATCTGACATTCGATATTGATTGTCTGGATCCGGCGTTCGCTCCCGGTACGGGAACGCCGGTCTGCGGAGGGTTGTTCACCTGGCAGGCGCAAAGCATCATCCGGGGCCTGCTCGGAATTGATTTCAAGGGCATGGATCTGGTTGAAGTCGCGCCAGCCTATGATGTCGGTGAGATCACGTCGCTGGCGGGAGCAAGTATAATACTGGACTTCATATGCCTGTTGGCGGAAGGCAAAAAGCGCAGCGAAAGCCCTTGACGGGTTGTGTTTCGCCGGTGAACCGACAGGCCATCTATTGAATACGCGCCCGTAGCTCAGTTGGATTAGAGTACCAGGCTTCGAACCTGGTTGTCGGGGGTTCGAGTCCCTCCGGGCGTGCCAATTCTATTCGGGCAAGAGTCTGTCTGCCCTTCGCAATTCAGATCCAATTTGGTTTCGATGGACCAGAGCGCATCAGTGACGGTTTCCGTAACCTTGTTCTGCGATGCGTTCAGCACATCCGGGCAGGATGTTACACGGAAATAGAGCATGGCAATCGCCCTGTCCGACCTGTTGTTCGCTGTGGGCTCTCCAAGGAGCAGAATTCCAGCACTTCTGCGGTGCTGGAGATTGATTTGGTTGATCAGGTTATCTGGAGTGGTGCCGAGGAGAGGACTTGAACCTCCACGGGGTTGCCCCCACTAGCACCTGAAGCTAGCGCGTCTGCCAATTTCGCCACCTCGGCATGGTTTCGCCCTGCATTATATTCAACGAAAATCAACATTCGGTGAATTCGTCGCTGAGCAGGGTGAACAGCGGGCATTATGGTATCAGAAAATTTGAATCAGAAAGTTGTGAAGCACGACTTTTTCTTAACGGCTGGACCTGATCAATGGAGCCTGGGGGCACACCGAACAATCCATGTGGAATCCAAGCACGGGGTTGAAAGGCGGACGCGTAATGGATGGGATGCACGCACTGACCATATCCGGAAATGTGAACGATTGTCGTTCGCCACTGACCAAGGACGTTTTTCCAGTGGCCTGGTTGAAAATCTGGTTGTGCTTGGAATAAAGGCATCATCGTTGAACCCTCACCGGTGTGCGTCATTGACGTGGTAATCGACAAAATCGCATCTCACGCGACTCAATCCGAGATTTGAGGGCACAAATTCAAATTTCTCGATTTCAATTTACTATAATTCGCTGAATTCTTAACTGCACCATTGCCAAAAGGGTGCCAAATATAACTCTAAACGCATTTCGCGTATTCTCGTTAGTGAGGTAGATTAAATTGGAAGCCAAAATCGTCTGGTTATTTGTATTTGTGATCCTGTATTGGGTCTATTGCATCTACTGGGGAATCCGGGGGGCAATGACCTCCCAAACCGCAAGTGACTATTTCATTGCGGGACGACGTCTCTCTTTGTGGGTGTTTGTTCTTGCTGCCACAGCAACGTCATTTTCTGGATGGACTTTCATGGGACATCCGGGGTTACTGTATAGAGACGGATTTCAGTATGCCTACGCATCTTTCTATGCAATCACAATTCCTTTCACGGGTGTGATCCTGCTGAAGAGACAGTGGATGCTGGGCAAGAGATTCGGTTTCGTCACGCCTGGTGAGATGCTGTCCCACTATTTCAAGTCCGACGTCATTCGGATCCTGGTTGTGCTGGTGGCATTATGCTTCTCGGTTCCATATCTGGGCATTCAGCTCAGAGCTTCCGGTTTCCTGTTCAACGTCCTGACAGACGGTGCGTTGGGCGTCGATGTGGGAATGTGGCTGCTGTCCGCAGTCGTGTTCATCTACGTTGCATCGGGTGGATTGAGAGCGGTGGCATATGTTGATACCCTGCAATGCATTCTGCTTGCACTGGGCATCATCGTTATCGGAATCATCACACTGAACCTGGTCGGCGGATGGGCCAGCCTGAATCATGGCATCGCCCAGCTTGCAGCCATGGATCAGAAACTGACGCCGGATGGATACAGCCACTACATTGCCGTTCCAGGTGTGATTCAGTTCGTATCTAACGGGCCAAGTGCCGTGGGCGGTGCCTGGACTGGAATCATGATACTGAGTTACATGTTCGCGCTGATGGGCATTCAGTCCTCTCCCGCGTTCTCAATGTGGGCATTTGCGAATCAGGACCCGAAACCGTTCGCCCCTCAACAGGTTTGGGCTTCGTCGCTCGGAATTGGATTCATCCTGTTCTTCTTCACGGCCTTTCAGGGCATGGGTGGACATATGCTCGGTGCCAATACCGCATTCATGGCCGCACATCCTGAACTTGTGAATAATGTTCTCGGTGCCGGATTGGGTGGAATCGACCTGATGGAGTCAACCGGTAAGCAAGGGATGCTTGTACCACAGTTGATTGGCGTGCTGCAGGACACTGCGCCCTGGCTGGTTGGACTGTTGTCCGTATGCGCACTGGCTGCGATGCAGTCGACCGGCGCGGCCTACATGTCCACTGCGGGTGGAATGTTGACCCGTGACCTGCTCAAGCACTTTGTCATGCCAAACATCACCCACGCCCAGCAAAAGCTGTTCGGACGAATCGGTGTTGGCGTCATCGTGCTTGCTGCGTTGGTGGTGGCGACTACCTCCAGCGATGCGCTCGTTCTGCTAGGCGGACTGGCGGTTGCATTTGGTTTCCAGATGTGGCCGGCACTGCTGGCGGTGTGCTACTTCCCATGGCTGACACGCGCAGGTATCAATCTTGGATTGGCTGCTGGATTGATTGCTGTTGTCTGTACCGAGACTATCGGTCAGAATCTCGGCATCACTGCCTGGGGCAGATGGCCGTGGACGATCCACTCGGCAGGCTGGGGAATCATTTTCAACCTTGGTATTGCGATCATCGTATCGGCGATGACACAGAACAAGGCAGACACTGAGCACAGGATGAAATACCACTCCTTCCTCGCTGAACATGCGACACTGCCTGCTTCAAAGCGCGGAATGGTTCCGATTGCATGGATCATCACCCTGGTGTGGTTCTTCTTTGGAATCGGTCCGGGTGCGGTGATTGGAAATGACATCTTCGGCAGCCCCACCGATGCCGCCACATGGCTGTTTGGCATGCCTTCAATCTGGGCATGGCAGATTCTGTGGTGGGCACTTGGTGTGTTCATGATGTGGTTTCTCGCATACAAGATGGAAATGTCCACCATGCCTGAAAGTGAGATTGAGGTTCTTCAAGAAGACATTGGAGACACTCAGGAATCTCAGGCTTAAGGGATTTTCACAATTCAGAAAAAGGGAGGAGCAATCCTCCCTTTTTTTATAATCCCGTCTGACAGACTTCCCAGGCACTGGTTAGACAATCAAAAGTCACACCACCACAATGACTTCGTTAACTGCATACTATCTTTGGGTGATCGCCCTGACTTTAGCCCTGCTCTATCCCGTGGGGCAATTGATCTGGGTGGTCAGTGTGCGTCGGTTGCAGCGCAAGTTGCAAAAGACGCTGGACTCCGAGGAGTTGAAGGGACAGAGAAGACGGGCCTACATGATTGCGGTCGTGGTTTGTCTGGCCTTCTCCCTGTTGTTCAATTACCGTCTTCTGAACACCGGCTGAGTCTGTATCCAGATGGATCCCCGCCTTTATCGATTCCTGAAGTACACCGCCATCATATTGGCAGTTGGCTGGGTGGGCTGGGGTATCTACGATGGTTTTTTCAAGGCCCGGGCACCGGGAGACACGCCGTATCATGCCGCAAACAAATTTTTTGAGGACGCAGCGTATGATCGCGCATTGGCGGCTTATGATGAGACTTTGCAGATTGATCCTTATCACATACACGCCATCAGGGGGCGGGCACGCTCATTGATGCAACTTGGCCAATTTACCAATGCATTGGCCGCATTCGATGAGGCTATCGCATTGGATCCCGATTTTGGTGGTACCTACGCCAACCGGGGAATTCTTCATGATCGAATGGGACAACATGAGCTGGCCCTGCAGGACTACCTGCAAGCGTTGCAGTTGGACCCCGAGATTGCCGACGGTCCTCACTGGCTGATCAGATTCCTTCGAAATCAGCCGGAACGGCCGCCTGGAATCGCCGAGCGTGCCGTCTACATTGCGGGTGAGTTAGAGAAACCGGAATCGGAACGCCTGCTCAGGGTACCCGAACTGGATGCCGAGCAGAGAACCTATAAGAAATAAGAAATCGCTTTCCAGGGGATTTCACATCGCCCAGACTAGCTGGACAAAGACCTGATAGCCCACATAACCGACCGCCATCAGGAGAATCATCAGTTTCTCGATTCGGCCTGAGTGACGTAGCCACAGCCATACGAGTCCGATGGCGACAATCAGCAACTGCACCACCGCCATGATGTCCCCATGGTATCTGGGGTCCCAATACGAAATCGGACTCATGAACTTCCAGTCAGATAACGGAAAGAAGTGGCGATGCGCGTCATCGTTGTGAAACGGCAGGTCCAGCAAAACATGCAACAGCATTCCGACGAGAATGACCGGTATCCATTGCCTTCGCATCGCCACCGCGACGAGCAACGCCAACAGTATCAGGGGAATTGAGTTGAACAGATCAAAGAAGTTCTGCCATTGCGGAAGAAAATAGTGCTGTGACCAGATGACATGTTCAGGGGATCCGGCTACCAGGGATTCCCATGCATAGAACGCGACGATGGGCAAGTCCGGCAACATTGCACCGAACGCCGCTGCAAAAAACAACCGTGGCTTCGAGCGACGGCTTTGCACCAGTAGATTGCAGACTATGTGCGCGCCGGTATCCAAAAGCCAATTGAAGTCTCGTTGGACTCAGTCAATGGTAAAGGGAATGGGATGCAGCCTGGTGTAACAGACTGCGGTTGATTTCAGTTCCACACTTCCAATACATCCACAAACAGTACCCGAAAGAAAAACAAAAGCGCGATGCAACCGAACAGCAGGCGTACGGCATCCGTTTCGCCTTCCTCGTTTCTATAGGTCAGCGCGTGAAACGCAACGACAGCGGTAATGATCAGAAAAATAAAGTCCATCAATCTATTTTATGTGGTTAGTAGCACGGTGGAAACATACAGGAAAAAATGGAATACTTCGCAGCCAACTCGGCAATCAACACCAGCAAGGCCAACACCATGAATATTATGACTGTATAGCGAAGTCCAGCTCTCACGGATCGTGGCGTCGCGTCTGGCAACCTATCGATTCCCAACTCCTCCCTGTCGAGTTTTCCCTGCCCGCGAAGATCAAGCAGCATCCTGCTATAGTGCCTCATCCAATGCGGAACAACCTTATTGAACATATAGCGGGCGAAATATGACTCCAGGACCTGGTTGCTCGGTGGTCGTCCGAACCACCATCGGTAACCCAGTGCAAACAAATCATACTCCCTGACCTCCAATATCGCCGCAATCTCCAAAACGTCCTCAATATCATCCGGCAGGTTCTCATCCATGTGATGGACGCGCTTGAAACTCTGATTCTCAGCATCCTCCAAGTTCGTCGCCGGGGATACGAGGCTCCTTAGCAGATTGAGCACATGGAACAATCGCCGGTGACACCAAAGAACCAGATTGCGGAATCGATTCATCTTTTCAGTTCGGTTGAAATCCTTTTCACCTACTGTTCCAATGTTACTCTGATTTCGTTTGTCACTATGCAGTTTCTCTCTTTCAATTCGCACATTTTAGAAAACACACCTTATGGATGAACAATGTATACTGGCATCTTTTGGATTTTCCAACCTGAATTATCTTAAAAATTCTCAATGTGGGGCAGTCATGGCAACAGGAATTGTACTGAAGATATTTACCACACCGGAACCTGGTGGAGACATGAACAGTGTTGAATCAGTGACAGCAGTCGAAGGCCGAGGATTGATCGGCGACCGGTACTATACACTCACCGGTACATTCTCCAAGCCTGAAATCAATCCTGACCAGGAGGTCTCACTGATTGAATCAGAGGCGTTTGAAGAATTGGAGCAAAATCACGGTATCCAATTGGACTACTCTCAATCGCGTCGAAACATCGTCACCCGGAATGTTGATCTCAACAGCCTGGTTGGAAAGACTTTCCAGATTGGCGAGGTGACACTGACCGGAATGCGGTTGTGTGAGCCTTGCACCTACCTCAGTCAAGTGACCGGACACCCCAAACTGGTCAAGCAATGGCTGCATCGCGCGGGACTGCGTGCGCATATCAGGAAAGGAGGCGAAATTCGGGTGCAGGATGAAGTGGTTATCTGATCAGAAGATTCGAATTGAGTGAGCTGATAGGTTCTGATTTGGATTATGTTGAACACTCTTCAGCCAACTGCCGTAGTATGACTGAATGGGCAAGCCGTTGGCTTTGGCTTGCTGATACTCGGAATATCAAGAGAAAATCCGTCAGGTTTTCTTTCTGAACTGGAATCGCTCTTAATTTATTCAAAAACCCATTCCGAAAGGGCTTTGCTGTAAATCGTATGTTCCCTTTTGGGACCCGTTGAAACGATTTCGATGGGAATGCCGCAGCAATCCGAGATTGCCCGCAGATAATTCCTGGCGTTGAGAGGCAACTTATCATATTCGGTAATGCCATAAGTGGATTCCTGCCAGCCCGGAAACTCTTCATAAATCGGCTCACTGAGTTGCAGATTTCTCGCGTTACACGATGAACTATTTACCTCGACGCCATTATTGCGATAGCCAGTACATATTTTGAGCGTCTCAAATTTGTCCAGCACATCCAATTTTGTAATGCACAGGCTGGTAAACTGATTCAGTTGATGCGCTCGACGAATAATCACCGCGTCGAACCAGCCACATCGACGGGGACGGCCTGTCGTTGCACCGAATTCCGCTCCGCGCTTGGCGATGAGTTGTCCGGTCTCGTCGAACAGTTCTGTTGGAAAAGGGCCGGCTCCCACCCGCGTGGTGTACGCCTTGACGATCGCCATCATGTGGTTGACTTTTGAAACAGGAACACCACCACCCGTAGCAATTGCGCCAATTCCAGTATTCGATGAGGTTACGTAGGGGAATGTTCCATGATCTATGTCCAGCATCACACCCTGTGCCCCCTCAAACAATACCTTCTGGCCGTTGTCGATCAATGCAGTGACTTCGGAACTGACATCGGCAATCATGGGAACCGCCCATTGCGACGCTGCGGCCAGAAAGTCAAAGATTTCATTCAGATCAAGTTGGGCTGCACTGTATCGTTCACGCAACAGGAAATTATGGTAATCGAGCAGGTTGTCCAATTTGCCGTGCAATTCATCCAGGTCGCGCAAATCGTGAGCCTTGAGGCCTCGTCGTGCAATCTTGTCTTCGTAAGCCGGTCCGATTCCGCGACTGGTTGTTCCAATGGCACGTTTGCCACTGCTTGCCTCGCGTGCCTGATCCAATGCAGCGTGGCTCGGAAGCAGCAACGCACTGTCCTCACTGATTCGGACACGCTTGGAGACATTTGGCATAATCTCTTCCGCACTCGTAATCTCCTCCTGCAGCGCTTCCAGTGAAAGCACCACACCATTGCCGATGAAAGCCTGGACGTGATCATGCATGATTCCAGCCGGAATCAAGTGCAACACTATCTTGTAGCTGTCTGACACCAATGTATGACCGGCGTTATGTCCGCCTTGAAAACGCAATACTGCGTCAGCACCTGTACTCAGGCAGTCAACAATTTTTCCCTTGCCTTCGTCACCCCACTGCCCGCCTACAATTGCCAATGTCTGAAAACTCAACTTTTACGGTCCTCTCGCTTGATTGGAACAACAACCCATTCGTCACCCTTGCAAACCAACTCCCTGTCACACAGTGGGAACAGTGATTCGCGCAACTGTCCCGGCAACTGACGGATGACCCTGTCGCCATCTTGCATCACTTCGTCAATCCGCGCTGCCGGTACCTGGGCATCACTTGAAACCATGATGCCTTTGCGACACACACCGTCGATGTTTCGACTCAACAGCCGAAGATCTCCGCTGAACCCGGTTGCAGGGCATGGCGTACCATAACTTGACAACACCCGGTCATAGCGACCTCCCTTGGCCAGTGCCTGGCCATAGCCCGGGCCGTATGCGGAAAATATGATCCCGGTGTGGTATCTGTAACTGCCGATCAATGCGCAATCCACATGGCATGCAACTTCCGGTAACTCCCGTACCATCCAGCATACAACGTGTTCAAACTCAGTCAATAGTCCATCCAGACGTTCACTCATACCTGAGAGGAGTTGCTTCACTTCGTTGATGGTTTCAGCCTTGCCATTGAGTGTGGTCACCTGGCACAGCACTCTGAGTGCCTGGTCGGAGATGGTATATTCGCTTGCCAATTGCTGAAGATCAGGAACAGATTTATTTTTCAACGCATCCAGAACTGTATTTTCGCTCGATTCATCGATTTCAAGGATTTTGAACAGCTCATCTATGATTCCAACATGACCGAGTGATACAGACAAATTGTCCACGCCAGCGATACCCAGGGTGTCCACCATCAGGCGAATGATTTCACAATCCGACTCCAGGTTCGACGATCCAAAAAGTTCCGCACCAAATTGCAACAGTTCGCGGCCAGCGCCGATACTGGGTGAACGGGCAAGCAATGCCGGGCCGATATAGCACAAGCGGACGATGGCATCTTGAACAGGAAGATGAAGTGCGGCCATGCGTGCCACCTGTGGCGTCATGTCCGCACGAATACCAAACAACCTTCCGCTGACATAATCAGGGGCTTTCACCGTCAGCACATCCAGATCTCCGTCGGTACCGCCCAGCAGGGACTCGACGAAATCCGCCAACGGTGGAATGACGAGCTCATAACCGTTGCGGTAGAGGCAATCCAGAATCTCTCGTCGAAGCTGTTCGAGTTCCCAGCCTTCATACGGCAGAATCTGTTCGACTCCGTCAAGTTGTGTCCAAGATTTACTCATTGTGTATTCAGTAATAAGAGATCGGACGGGTTTGTGTTTCGGGGGATCATTGCAATCGACCCGCCTTGGAGCGACCAATGTGTTCAGCCGTCTTCAGTAAACAGGCCGTCAAAGCAGACTCACCGAGATGTTGATTGAGAAAGGGGTGTGATACCTGTTACGTGAAGCACATTCACCGACTTCAATGGAATTGAATGCTGTAAGCCAACTGGCTAATCCTTCGAAAAACGGTCAACCATCCCGCGCAGCCTGAATTCATCAACTAGTGCAAGAGACAATATAGTCAAGCTGCAAACTTCATCATATTCCAATCCCTGACAATTCATATTTTGCACGACTTCCAAACGAACTTATACAAGGGATTTTGCACGTTATTCCTGTTCTCCCTCTGCGGTCTCCCTAGCCCAAACCTCCCGAAACGGCATTTCAAATTCCAAATTCGCATCCGCCCTTATTTTAACTTCCTGCTCCCCTAAAAATTAGGCATCGTCCGTTTCCAAAAAAAGTGACTCCCCCCATCTTTTTGAAGCAGGATGAAACCTGACACATAGGCAATATTGCTCATGAATTCACCCTGATACGCACCACGCATCATTCATTCTCCACAATGGTGTTGTTTTTCACTTTAATATGACGTAATACACTGTATTTGTCCCACAATAAACGGTTTGGTCGGTCAGGATAATGTGCGACCAGACCGTTTTTTTTATGGTATTGCGAGAATCACATGAAACGGATGTCGGTGTCGGGGTAACATGGGACTGAAAGGACCCGGTGCCGGCTCATTGAGTCGGCACCGGGTCACAACGATAACCCATCCGGCAGTTGCACCAAGGTCAGAATCCGAGCGCGCTGCCGGTTGGCTGACACAGAGGCGGCAACACGCAACAATTCATGCAGATACGGTACGAGTGCGGCCTCGATGCCGAGCAATATGTTAACACAGAGGCGTGGCGTTCGATCACACTTTCTCGCTGTCCGGTCCATCCGAAGGGTGGTTGCGGCATGACCCGGCACGGCACTTACACACGATATACGGATTTGGGGACTGAGGCACCGATACCGCGTTGGTATTGCCCCAAGGCGCAGTGCACCTTCAGTCTGCTGGCGGACTGTTTTGCGGCCGGTCGGCCGGGCACGCTGGATCACATCGAACAGGCGGTGACGGCCTACGAGGCGGGTCGGCCATCGGTAGGGCCACCGGTGCTGTCGCGGTGCAGTGAGGTGGCGGTACAGCGTCAGTGGCTGCGCCGTCAGGTACGGTGTCTGACGACAGTTCTGACAGTGTTGATCGGACTTTATCCGCAACAGCTGGCCGGCTGTGAGCCGACGCTGTCATCGTTTCGTCAGCGCATGGCGCAGGATCGGTTGCTGGTGGCACTCAGGGGACTGGGTGCCGGGCACTTGGATCAGTTGCCGGGGCCGCTGGGATTCGCTCGAAACAATCTGCAACGACAGCCGCTCAGCGGGCACCAACAGTGCGTGAGCGCGATCCGGGCGCCGCCGCGGCTCTAATGGTGGCTTTTCACTGTAATTTCCGTTGTTGCGGAAGGAGGAATCACATGTCGGAGCAGGATTTGGACCGACAGGCCAAGCAGATTGCGCTGTTTCGTTACGGCGTCATCGTTGAGTTGCTGCGCATGCCGGCGGGTTCGCCACAACTCAGAGCGGCGCTCACCGAGTGTTCGGAACGCGAACACCAGATACCGGGCAGTCACCGCACCCGGGTGTCGGTGTCGACGCTTCGCGAGTGGATGCGCAGTTACCGCCAGGGCGGATTTGATGCGTTGTGCCCGAAGCGCCGCGCCGATCGCGGCCGGTCGCGGCGTCTGAGCACCAACATGATCGAGGCCCTGCTGGCGACCAAGCGCAATGCCATGCACCTCAGCGTGGATGATGTGATCGCCCGGGTGCGCAAGGAGCAACCCGACGACCGGGTCGAACTGCCGCGCTCGACCGTGCATCGGTTGCTGAGCCGCGAGGGACTGATGCGCCCGGCCGACAACACCGTCACGCAGGACCGACGCCGTTTCGCCTATGAGCACGCCGGTGAGTTGTGGATGAGCGATGTGATGTATGGCCCGACGGTCAGGGATGACTCACAGCGCCTGCGGCGCACGTATCTGATCGCATTCATCGATGATGCCACCCGGGTGGTGCCCTATGCGGCGTTTGCGTTCTCCGAGAACCTGGTGAACTTCCAGCAGGTGTTCAAGCAGGCGCTGATGCGCCGCGGCCTGCCGGACCGGCTGTATGTCGACAACGGCGCCAGCTACCGGTCACAGCAGTTGGCGCTGGTGTGCGCACGGCTGGATATCGTGCTGATCCATGCGCGCCCCTACACGCCGGCCGGCAAGGGCAAGATCGAGCGGTTTTTCCGAACCTGTCGGATGCGCTTTCTCGAACAGCTGCCCGACACCGCACGCACCTCGATCGGGGAACTCAACAGCCGTTTCAGGGCCTGGCTCGAGGGCGAGTATCATCGCACACCGCACCGCGGACTCGACGGTCTGACGCCGCTGGACAAGTGGGCGCAGGCCGGCTCGAAGGTGCGCCTGGTCGATGCCGCGACCGATCTGGAGCAGATGTTTCTGTTCGAGGCAATGCGGCGGGTGCGCAACGACCGTACGGTACAACTCAACAACCATCTTTACGAGGTTGATGCGCAACTGATCGGACAGCGCGTGACGCTGCGCTATGATCCGACAGCACAGCCGCAGGCACCGTTGCTGGTCTACCGGGATCAGACCGCGGCCGGTGAGGCGCAACCGCTGAACCTGCACGCCAACGCCCGCGTGCGCCGCCAGCGACCGCCGATCGAACTGCGCAAACTGGCCAATCGCCGGGAGCAACGCTGATGTATCTGCAACACTTCTCACTGACCGGCTTTCCGTTCGAGGCCTCAGTGCCGGTGACACAACTGTTCGAAAGCGCCGCCCAGGCCGAGGCCGAGGCGCGCATCAAACTGCTGGTCGATGTCGGCGGCATCGGTATGATCACCGGTGAGGCCGGCAGCGGCAAGTCGACCGTGTGCCGGGCGGTGGCACACAGCCTGCACGACGGACTGTACCGGGTGATGCACGTGTCACTCACCACCGGCAGCGTGCTCGACACGCTGAACATGATCGGTACCGAACTGGGCCTGCCGCCGGTGCGCCGCCGAGCGGATGTCTGGCGCATCATCCGTCAGGAACTCGAACGCATGGTGACCGAGAAGAAACTGACCCCGGTGCTGGTCGTCGATGAGGCGCACCACCTGCAAAACGCCGCACTCGAGGAACTTCGCCTGGTCAGCAGTTTCGACTTCGACTCCACACAGCACCTGCGGTTGTTGCTGGTGGGATTGACACCGTTGCGGCGGCGTATCGCCATGGCCGCCCATGAGTCGCTGTGCCAGCGCCTGGTGGTGCAGCATCACTTCAGCGCACTGACCATGAATGAGACCGCGGCCTATGTGCAACACCGCATGCAGGTCGCCGGCGGTGCCGATATCCCCTACTTCAGGGACAACGCCATCGAACTGATGCACCGCCACGCCAACGGCATGCCGCGGTTGGTCAACCGACTGGCACACCATGCCCTCACCGCCGCCGCGACGGACAACCAGCATCAGGTCGAACTGCGACACATGCAACAGGCCTATGAGGAACTGCAGATCTGAGCCGGTCAGCAAACCGATGCGTCCCATGACCGGCAAACAGCACCAGGACGCATCGGCCGCACTGCGGCAACTCGCCAGGCGACTCGGCTACCGTCGCGATCCCGCCGAGCCGACGCGGCTGCGAAAAGACGAGTCGGTCATCTCCATCAACGGTGATCGCTTCTACGACTACACACGGCGCCGCGGCGGCATCGGTGAGCTCGCCCTCGTCATGCATGCCAACAACTGCGGTTGCCTGGAGGCGCTGGAATATCTCGACCCGCAATACCGCCAACAGGTGCTGCCGAGCGCCGTGCCCCAAGCCTGGAGCACAGTCGAACATCACCTGTGCCGGCGCCGCGCCCTGCACCGCCGGCTGATCGACCAGTGCCGCCAACACAAACTGCTCTATGCCGGCATCATGCAAAGCGCCGTATTCGTCCGCGCCGACCTCAACGGCAACCCTATCGGTGCCGAATTGTTCGGCACCGCACCGCATCGACTGTTCCATTCACTGACACCGCCAGACTCCAAACGCAACGCCGGTGGCTTCTGGATCCAAACCGGCGCACCGCCACCGGTCTCCGCCATCCTGGTCGACAACGCCATTGAAGCCCTGTCAATGCTGCAACTGTACCATCCGTTCCCCAAATCCGTCCTGATCAGTGCCACCAACCACCACCACAGCCTGCCCGAATGGCTCGAATCACAGCGGGAAATGCCCACCGTCATCGCCTTCGCCAACACCCGAAACGCCAGCGCACGAAGCTCCAGGCTGTCGCGCAACATGCCCAATGCCAGAATCATGAAACCCAGTGCTGAAACCTGGAACCAAATGCTCATCCAACGCCGCGGACAGCCGATCATGCACCGCGACCGAGGCCATGACCCGTCAACCTGTCCCGAAATCTTCCGCTGATGACACCGCAAATACCACATTGGCCCGACCCGGCTGAATACACTCTTCGGTACAATCCGACACAAACCGCTCCCTTGGCGACAATTTAATCCGGGATAAGTCGTTCGAATTAAAGTGAAAAACAACAAATGGCCGCTATCTCATATTCTGAATCAGTCGCGATCACCCCGAAACTCGGTCAGCTTATTTTGCTTCGAGTCTGGCTGGTTCAACAAACTTACGTGGACACATGGTCAACCTACAGACATCAATTCCTGATCAGCCATGTGCGACACGATTTCAATACAGGCTTATGCCCGAGTTGTGTGTTGTACATTCCTGCAGTTCCTTGCAATGCGGTTTCAGACCAAACGTGAGGTCGCTGAAATCGGTGAATGTTCTGGGTTGGGTGATTTGTCCGTTATCAGCCTCTAAAAAATCATACGTTCATCTGGCAATCAAGAACACGTGCTGAAACAATCACTCTCAGTCGAGCAGAATGAGACACATCACTTATGTATTGGTCCACGAAAGTCTTAAAACCAGATTTTCCGCAACGGATGATATCGCTTCAAACTACAGTCAACCTTTTCAGTTGAGTCTGAGCCTGTCAACAGTTTCACGCGACAATCCGGTCAACCTGCAGATCTCGTCAGACTCGAAGCCCTGTCCAGCCATGCACAACACAACTTTCTCGCTGACTTCCTCGCAACCTTCCTCATACTCCTTGGCCCAGAGATATTTGTCCGAAAAAAGACCTACCCAGACCGGCTTAGTTCCGAAACTATCTGAAGTATCCGCAGGACCCTCGATACATCGGATATACCCATCACTTGTGGATCGTATCCAGAAATCCATAAACACAGATACTACGCCACGGTTGTACCAGGCAACAGAATTTAGAGGCAATCCAGTCAACTTGCTGATCGCAGCAGATTCGAGTCCCTGCCCAGCCATGTGCTGCACGATACTATGTTTGACTTCCTCGCGGATTTCATCTCGAATTTCATCAAGAGCTTCTTCAAATTCCTTGGCCCAGGCATATCGGAATGTAAACACATCACTGAGTCTGTCATCCTCGACTGCATCCTTTTCAATTCTATCTGTAGCTTTTAGCGCATCACTTATATATCGTTCCTCGAAATCGTTACCACCAGAACTTTCGCAACGGTTGTGCCTATCAACAGTTTCACGCGACAATCCAGTCATCCTGCAGATCTCTTCAGACTCTACTCCCTGTACTGCCATATTCAATACAATTTTTGCTTCGATTTCCTCATTGACTCCCTCACGGACTTCCTCGCGGGCTTCATCAAGCTCTTCCGCCCAAGCATTCAGAAACACAGCAATAGGATCAAAATCGTAATCGTCGACCGCATAATTTTCGATTCCATCTGATTTTGTCATCGCAACACCTGGATCGAGTATTCCATCACTTGTGTATCGTTCCCGGAAAGCCTTTCGATCATATTCTCCGCAACAGTTGCCGCAGATCGAAAATACAGTCAACCTTTTCCGTTGAGTCTGTATTTGTCAACAGTTTCGCGCGGAAAACCAGTCATCCTGCAGATCTCTTCGGAGTCGACTCCCTGTTCAACCATGTGCAATACGATTCTCTCTTCAGTTTCGTAGCGAACCTCCTCACGGACTTCATTTCGGACTTCATCACGCTTCTTAGCCCACTCCTCAGCCCATTCCTTAGCCCAGACATGCTTCAACGAAAAATAATATTCCTCATGCACTTCATCATTAATTCGATCTATAGTTTTCATCGTATTTCTTGGGTCGAGATAACTTTCAGCTGTGTATTGTTCCTGGAAAGTATTACAACCAGATATTCCGCAACAAAATTTATTGCTTAATACTGTAGTCAACCTTTTCCGTTGAGTCTGTATTTGTCAACAGTTTCACGCGGTAATCCAGTCATCCTGCAGATGTAATCAGAGTCGGCTCCCTGTTCAACCATGTGCAATATGAATCTCTCTTCAGTCTCGTAGCGGACTTCATCGCGGACTTCATTGCGAACTTCATCGCGCTTCTTAGCCCACTCATCAGCCCACTCCTTAGCCCAGGCATGCTTCAATGAATAAATTTTATCGCCAACCGCTTCTTTTTTGATTCTATCTAAAGTTGTCATCGTGATGTTTGGATAGTTGGTTTTAACATAAACTCTCAGTGCCATTATAATCTCATCACGGTCAGGTCCACTTAACCGTGTTGCTTTCTTGAAGAATATCTTCAATTTTTTCTCATCAAGATCCCATATCTCTGTAAGCAGATACACCACCGCATCAATGTTCCCATCAAGTTGCCTGCCGCTTTGCATCAACTCACGCAGATTCAGCATGTAACCACCGAAATCCAGCAACTTTCCTCCCATTACATTGATCAGTCGCTGCTTGCACTCGTCATCCCCCCAAGGGAGCCATTGCTGGTAATTTGGCACAGTGCGCCAGTCCGAATCCGTGCCATGGTAGACCACAATCGACACCAGCGGTGTCCGATTGAAATCGTTGTGTGCCGTTTGATAATGATATAACTGTCGCATCAGGTCACTGTCCTTGTGACTTTTATGCTCAAAGTGCAAGGGAACGCGGTAGGCGTCGCCCTTGGCGTGCTTCATCCGCACCGAAACCCTGAGGTCCTGGCGCGTCTCGCGCAGCTTGGCATCGACCTGTCTCGTTTCTTCTTTCCTTGCGGTTCTCCAGTCAAATTCCCGAAAGACCTCCTCGCCGAGCGCCAACCTCGCAAGACTGATATAGCGCCTGGAACCCGAAAAACATAAGTGGAAAATCTTGTCGTGGTGGTGACTCTTCAGTTCAATGCGTTCAAAAAGTTTGTCCATGGAGTGTGCTCCCCTGATTGTGGTTTTGTATATTGGTTGCAGTCGTTGATGCGCGAAACGCAATCAGTCTAGAGTGCAATATGGGGGCGGAACTGTGAAATAAAAGTGCATGTGAGCTGAAATTCAAAACAAATTTTAACCTGCTGTCACCCAAATCCCTTGCGGCATACAGGTCAGAAATTCATATTACTCGGTCTATTGAAGTGCCGCGTGTCCACGGTGAAACACGGGCTTCATCCCAACGCCCTGACAAGAGGGCTGAAATCTATGTGAAAACAATTGTTCCTTATGGAGTCGGATCAATTGCCATCTAAATCAAACTCGCAAACCAGAGCAACACAAGCCCGACTACAATCGAGACAATCCCGATTCGTCTGGCCAATCCAGAACCTGACTCCAGAATCTGCCTGATCAGTTTCCGGGAAACATCAGGCAGGGCGAAATAAATCACCCCCTCAAAAAGAAATGCCAGTCCTATCGCTGCGATAATGACCTTCCAGGTCATGTCACTGACTGGCAGCGACTCGGGAATCGGTCATGTTCTTTGGTACGTTATCGGCGTCGATGCTGCCCTTGAAATACTGGAAGAACTCTGAATTCGGTTCCAGAATCAGCAAATCCTCCTTGGATTGAAACGTGCTGCGATAGGCGTTGAGGCTCCGGTAGAGTTTGAAAAACTCCTCATCCCGTCCAAAAGCCGTCGCATAGACCAGTGTGGCTGTCGCATCACCCTCACCGCGAATGATCTCTGAATCCCGATAGGCATTGGCGACGGTGATCTCGCGCTGACGGTCGGCATCAGCCCGGATCCTCTCAGCGGCTTCCGCACCCTTCGCCCGCAACTCCTTTGCCACCCTTGCGCGCTCTGCCTCCATCCTGCTGTAGACCCGCTCACTGACTTCGGGGTCGAGATCGACCCGCTTGAGGCGAACGTCGACAACCTCCACGCCGAACTCGGCTGCTTCCTTGTCCACAGCACGCCGGACAAGTTCCATGATCTCTGCACGGTCGCCCGAAATCACTTCCTGAACCTGCCTTTTACCAAATTCCTGTCGCAAACTGTCGTTCACACGCTGAGCAAGACGGGCCCGGGCGTTTGCCTGCAACCCACTGACTGTGACGTAATACTTCGCAACGTCGCGAATTCTCCACTTCGCGAATGAATCAACGACGAGATTCTTCTTCTCACCGGTGAGGTAGAGTTCCGGATCCGCATCCATTGTCTGGATGCGGGCATCATAAAACTGTACGCTGTTGATAAAGGGTTTCTTGAAATGCAATCCAGGCTGGTCATGGGACTTGACGATCCGACCGAACTGGAAAATGATGGCCTTCTCGCGCTCATCGACAAAATAAACTGTCTCATAAATCAGAACCACGGCGATGATTCCAACGACACCCAATATGATCGACTTAACCGACATTTTTCTTTTCCTCAGTGATTACCGATTCCGGGCTCAGCCCTGTACGCGGCTGCTTCTGCCGCTGGTTCGACCAGACGTATCGATGAAGCTGGAACTGGTGCCGGACGACGACCTGACACCGCTGTTCACCGAATTACTCTGCGTATTCTGTTGGCGTTGAATGATCTGATCAAGCGGCAGATAGATGATGTTGTTGCCGTTTGTCTGATCGATGATCAACTTGGTTGAATTATTCAGCACCTGCTCCAGGGACTCGAGATACAGGCGGTCCCTGGTGATTTTCGGGGCTTTCTCGTATTCCGTATAGATCTGCTCGAAGCGTGATGCCTCACCTTCGGCACGGGCAATCACACTGGCCTTGTAAGCATCCGCCTCCTGAAGAATTCGGGCAGCCTGCCCTCTCGCCCGTGGAATGACATCATTAAAGTAGGCTTCCGCCTCATTCTTCAGTCGCTCCTCATCCTCACGCGCTTTCACCGCATCATCAAAAGCCGCCTTGACTTCGGCTGGTGGCTGTGCATTCTGCATCTCCACCGCGCGGATGTTGACGCCGGTGTTGTATCGGTCCAGGATTTCCTGCAACAGCACCTTGGTGCCCTGGGCGATCTCAGCCCGTCCCTCGGTGATTGCAAAATCCATGGTGTTGCCTCCGACAATCTCGCGCACCGCGCTTTCCGTGGCCTGGCGGACCACAAGATGCAGCGGATCGCTGACGTTGAACAGCAGATCCTTGGGATTCTTGATGTCATACTGAACTGCGAACTGAATATCGATGATGTTCTCATCGGCTGTCAGCATCAGTGCTTCCCTGGTGACAGGGTTGATCTGACGATTCTGTTCGTTCACCCGATAACCGACCTCGACGGTATTGACCTTCTGTACGTTGACGACCAAAACCTCTTCGATCGGGGTTGGGAAGTGCCAGCGAAGACCGGCATCGGTGGTCTGGGTGTATTTACCGAAGCGCAGTTCGACTCCCTGTTCGCCCTGCTCGACCACGTAGAGTCCGCTGGATACCCAGATACCCAGGACTACAACTGCGGCAACGGTGATCAGGAATCGGCGACCGCCGGACTTGCCGGGGGATGTGCCGCCGGTGCCTGAAGAAGAATCTCCAGATCCGCCGCCGGAGCCGCCGCGGCCAAGTCCACCGAACAGGCGGGATGCCTTATTTCGGAAATCGTTTACGATCTCGTCAAGATCCGGTGGTTCGGTACGGCCACGTCGGTCTCTTGGATTTCTGTCTCTTGGGTCTGAATCATCCCACGGCATAAACTAATTACCTCTAGTAGTGCGAGATAGTTGACTGTGCCGGCCGATATGCGGGGCAATGGATCAAGTATCCTGCTGAATCAAGCGAAGAGTCATGAGCATTCGACTCCATGCATTGCATTATACGAACATTGCAACGCGAATAACCGAATTAAGAATTTATTAACAGCGATTCCACGAGAATTGTGCGGAGTGCGCCCGTTGCGGGGATTTCTGTATGATGCCTGTGGATAAAAGGGTTGAACAACCGGTGTCTTGCGCGCCATTACTTCACCGGTATTTCAATGGGTTTCCGAGATCGATTCCGCTTGGAAAGAAGTATTTGTTGTCTCATTGATTTGAATGGATTATTCGCTGTCTTGTGAACTGGATTTGAAAGTTCCTCGTCGGTTTTCTTGAATTCTGATGTGGATGCGAGTTTCAGAAGTCAGGTGCTGGGGTACATGGATTTCATTGTTGTCAAAGATTGCTTGCCACACCAATCGACTGCTCCAGATCAAAGCGTTGTTTCCGATGTCGCAATCGGCTTTCGACGACTGTCTTCGTGTCATCGTCTGCCTGATTCAATGCAACCGCTCGAAGTATATCGAGCCCAAAGTCTTCAACCTCGGAAAAACTCAAGCCTTGCAGTTGCTGACCCAGGCTCCGGGATGACAACCCAAGAGCGAGACCGTGCTGTTGCTTGAAGCGTTCAAACCACTCACCTATCTGCTGTGGTGTGGGTGGGGGAAGTGAAACACAGACCTGGAATCGGCGCCACACTGCCCGGTCAAGAAGTTCCGGATGATTGGTTGCGGCAACGACCACAACATCACTTGGCAGGGCATCGATTTGCAATAACAGCGAACTCACGACACGCTTGATCTCACCAGTCTCATGTCTGTCTCCGCGTTCTTTTCCGACTGCATCAAACTCATCGAAGAAGAGAACACAAGGACGCAACCGCACCTCTTCGAAGACCTTGCCGATTCTCTGTGCGGTCTCGCCCAGGTAACTCTCGATGACCGCGTCATATTGGACAGCAAGCAATGGAACGCAAAGGGCATCCGCCAAGGCTTCTGCCAACGATGTCTTGCCGTTACCAGGAGGTCCGGTCAACAAAACCCGATGGCGCGGTTCAAGATTGAACGATCGCAAATTGTCTGCCCGACGCTGCTCAGCAATCAATTCACGGATCACCTGTTCGACGTCCGCTGGCAGGATCAGGTCCTCCATTCGGCGCTTTGGAATCGTCTCTGCCAGAAATTTGCTGAAAGATGTGTTTGAGGCTTGATGTTCATCGCGCAGTCGACAACCGTTGTCCAACTGTAGTTGGGCAAGCAGTTTATCCGCCAGGAGGTTGTGGTCTTTTGCACGCTCCTCCGCGGCGATTGCTTCCACAATTCTTTGAATCTGCTCTTGGTCTCCTTGGCTACCGGCCCTCACCAGTTTCAAAAGTAATTCTGATCGTGCCATGGCTATTGTCCTCTTGCGTGATATTCAATCAATCTTGGCATGGTTTCCTGGTGATTGAATGCATCCTTCATGGTCTATTTGTTGTAACCCAAATGGTATTGACAGATTTCGAAAATCGAACTTGATTACCATCCTCGGTTTGTCCATTCTGCGGTTGCGATTCGAGTTGCGTTTAGTTAGTGATTGCCCTGTGCGGCAATTCGCGTTACATCGGACACCGTTCTCCTATCCGCTTCGCCGTTTTCGTCTCCGCTTCCCAGAACTGTCTTCAATGCCCGTACAAGTGTATTACCGTTTTGACTGTCGATGAACTCAGGTCGATGAGTCAATACAACCTACCTAGAACGAAATACGCATTTTCTTCCAGCAACATCTCGAATGGTGTAATACACCTTATTCCGAGACCCTTACAGACATTAGGAATCTTGACCTTCTTCCTACTTTCGGACTCTCTTTCAAGAGTGACCACAGCATGTCCACCCGTGAATGCTTGAGCGACGAGATGGCAATCCGCGCCATCCATGAAGGCGGAAATGCCGGAATGATAGTAGCCTTGCCCAATCACCCAATTGTTTACGTCACCCAAGGCGCTTCCGTCCGAAAGTTGTGGCTGCAGGAAGAATCCTTCGCCGTGTTCATTTGCCCATGAGGCAAGTGTGTCGCTACCAGTCTTGATTTCTTCGCCAACCCTTTCGATGCTAAAGACTCGTTTCTCGCAGATTTTCAAATTCAACCAATCTCAAAAGGCGGGGCAGAATTCAAAACGGTAATATCGATTCTTTGCCTCAATTAAGACATTTGCATCAAGGAGATAAGCCATCAGCGCGAATTCACTGTATCAGCGAACTTTTGAAAAGTAGCGAACTTTGATACGCAGAGAAGGCGAAAAGCGTCGCGATAGAGTGTGTCTCCCGCAAGAGTGCTGCTAACCAGGGCTTTGGCGAAGCGTTTGCCGACACGGACTGTTTGCGTCCTATAGAAGTCTCCACCGGAACCGCGACGGGGGATGGCTATCAATTTTTCCAATTCTGCGTCGTACGCAGTACGGAACTGTTCATGAGTCAACCCGCCAGCATCGTAAATCCGGCGCAAAATTACCAACGTACTAACATTGAATCGACGCGCCAGACGTGAAATTTCAGCAGGTAGATTCTCGCCTTTATGGTATTCGTCCTTCAACAGGTGGAGTGGTACGAGAAGTTCGGTGGCGACTCGATTGCACCACGCTTCAATTTTGTGCGAGGGCTCCATGTGTGGTCCTGAATCCGACAATGCCGAATGTCCGAGCCAGAGATGCGCCAGTTCATGGGCGAGGGTGAACATCTGTGCCGCCTTTGTGTCGGCGCCGTTAACGAACACCAGGGGGGCGAGGTCGTCAGTCAGGGCAAAACCTCGAAACTCTGCTGGATTGAGCACGCGGTGGGTGTTGTTGCCAACGGTTCCCGACACCATGACCAGCACGCCGAGAGCGTCTGCCATTTCGATCAGATGGCGCAGTGCGTCTGTCCACGTCGTGAGGGTACGACGTTCATTCAAGTCGAGTTTAAGCGCGGCGCGAATTTCCGCTGCCACACTCTCCACACTGCTTGCTATCGTTACTGATCCTATAAACGGAAGTGGGTCATACCATTCAAGAATTGCAAACTCTCGATACCAGTCCTGACGACGTTGGCAAAGATAGATGGTATCGAAAAGATCCGGACTAGGGCGGCTAGGTGGTTTGCCGCCCATAGTACGAAAATCAGGAATCGGAATTGGCTCGTCGGGCGGTTCGGACAGGAAAAGGTAGCCCACTGACACATGGACAGTTCTGGCGAACTTCTCGAGTTGCTTGAGTGTTGGCTTGGTGTCGCCCGCCTCCCACTGACAGTACTTAGGGAATCGATGAGTCAACGCATCTGCTTCAAGCCCAGCGCGTTCGCGCGCCCATCGTAAAAGAGATGGTTGAACCTGAACCCGCATCATCGGTCTTGCCAGAATGAGAAATGCAGGAGCACGCCAGCTAGCCGTTTGGAACAATCCCAGCCATCGTGGAAGGTTTCGAAAACATGGATGTGCTGACGCTCATTGAGACTGAAAAGGGTGTGTGGTGATAGCGTCCAGTTCGGTAAACCAAAGATTGGCGATTCAGGCACTCTAGGCCTAATCTCATAGCTGTTTGACAATTTAAAACATTCATCAAGAAATAGTCACAATCGGATCTCAGTCTCTACACAATCATGCAGGCTTTGGGCCTGACCTTGTTCGAGAGAATCCGATTGAATCAAATACTTACCCATACCGAGTACACAAGCGAAATGGACGATTTCCATATCCAATTGAATTTATTTGATAAAACGTTGGACACGATCGTTGTTGCAGGTATTTTTCTACTCATGATTCCGGAATTGCACGGTACACCCCTACTGGAACAGATTCCACCGCAAAGAAACTGAAACGCAATCTGATTCAATCACTCGAGTTTTTACTGCCAGGAGGCAGTTCAGTGAATTCCCGACCTTCGGCCTCAGCAGCCTCTTTGCGCTCAAGCCAAGCCTCCCATTTCCGATTGGCTTCAGCGAATCCTTTCGCTAATCCTTTCTCATAACGTCTATTCAGATATCTTTCTGAAAGCACATCCGACAACATATTGATTACCTCCGTCAAAATGTAAATGACGGCGACTATCCATACCGTGACCAACGACATCTGCCCGCTGATAAAAATTATATGCCCAACCCAATCCGAGGGACTTCCAACGTGAGTCCAGATGACCAAGACCAGCATGGCCGCCGTGAATAACCCAAAATAAACCGCAAGCCATCGCTCCGAATCACTCCAGATCGATACCCTGACTTTTTTCTCTTTGTCTTCGGTCTACAATTGAATACTCCTTTCAAATCTCCAAGGTTTGGCGGCAGTCCGTGTCTCGTCAGTCCGCCGACCAGACCAATATCGAGAGACTGTCACAAACGATCAAGCAATAATTCGAACTCCAACGGGAAGAGTTTTTTCTGTGCCTGTGGTTTCGTCAAAACCACATGAATTGAAATGGGGGGTGATCTGAATCGTCAAGAGAGTTTCGTTTTATCGACGCGTTTCGGAAGTTCCGGAGTCATTTGAAACACCGAAGGAGTGTATTCACCAATATTCCCTGAAATTGAAAGGTCTACCCCTGACTTTTACAGTTCAACACTGATTTTCGGTGCGCCTCGTGTTCCATTGGACCGAACAGCGCATTCGCGCACATGCGGCGACCTGTTTCATAGTGCTGATGTGCGTTGCTGCCAAAGTGCAAGTGGCGAGCGAAATCCGCAACCCGCTGTGGCAGATGAAATGCTCAATCATACGCAATGTCTCAAACAACAAGCGCTATGACAATCCGGTGCCGCTAGCGCTCACCGCTGACAGAATCTCTCGACTGATGGGGATGAGGTGGTTTATCCTGAAGGTGGGCGGCAACTCTCCAACCGACCAAGGAATTGCCTCATACCCTTTTTGAACTCACTTCGAATTACGTTGCTGCAGGTATTTTTCCATTCATGAATCCGGAGTTGCACAGTACATCCTTAATGAAACAGATTCCACCGCAAAGAAACTGAGCCGGAATCTGATTCAGTCACTCGAGTTTATTCGACTGGGAGGTAACTCGGTGAAATCCCTGCCTTCGGCCTCAGCAGCCTCTTTCCGCTCAAGCCATGACTCCCATTTCAGATTGGCTTCAGCGAATCCTTCCGTTTTGCCTTCCGCTTTGCCTTTCGCATAACGTCTATTCAGATATCTTTCTGAAACCACATTCGACAACATATTGATTACCTCCGTCAAAATGTAAATGGCGGCGACTATCCATACCGTGATCAACGACATCTGCCCGCTGATGGAAATTATATGCCCAACCCAATCCGGGGGGCTTCCAACGTGAGTCCAGATGACGAAGACCAGCATGGCCAGCATGGCCGCCGTGAATAACCCAAAATAAACCGCAAGCCATCGCTCCGAGACACTCCAGATCGATACCCTGACTTTTTTGTCCTTGTCTTCAGTCTTCAATTGAATACTCCTTTCACTGCTGTCCCAACGTTTAAATGATAATGTCCTGTAGGATATTGATAATGATGACATATATCGCCAAAATGGGGTGTCAGAGGCTTGAACGCTCCAGAAAAAGGCCTCGACCCCCATCAGTACCCGGGTCATCTTCAAAAACCACAGGTATTTTCGACATGTATCATGGCAAACCTGTATTCTCTCAACTGATGAATTTTACACCATGGCATACGATACGGCGCTGCATTGACCGCTACCGCGGTTACCTACAAGGTCCAATTGTTTCGCTACACCCAGCAGTACCGTTGCATGGTATTGGCACAATTGACCTACCGCGAAAATCTACGCGACATCGAAACCTGCCTTCGGGCACAGTCCGGCAAACTCAATCACATGGGCATACAACACGGTGTGTCCCGCAGCACCCTGGCCAACGCAAATCAAAATCGCGACTGGCGAATCTATTCGGACTTCACGCAACGACTGATTGACTCGGCGCGGCAACTGCTATCACGGCCATGAATGGAACCTTGATCTGGACGCCACCGTCCATGCCTTGTATTCATCGACAATTCACCTATGTCTGTCGCTGTTTCCCTGGGCACCGTTCCGTCAGACCAAAGCGGCTGTCAAACTGCGTATTCTGCTGGATTTACAAGACAATTTCCCGCTTTCATCCACATTTTCGATGACAAATTGCACGATGTGAGCATACTGGACCGGCTGATTCCCGAAAGCGGCGCATTCTACATCATTGATCGCGGGTATCTGGATTTCACCCGGCTTCAGGTCCTGTACACAGTCGACAGTCACTTTGTACTGCGTGCCAAAAAGAATACCCGATACCAACGTGTCTACTCACAACCGGTCGACCGTTCCACCGGTGTGCTCTGCGACCAACGCGTCAGACTGACTGGTCCCAAAACCAAGGATCAATACTCTCAGCTGCTGCGCAGAATCCGTTACCGAGTTCCCAACACGACAAGAGTCTGCTGCTTCTCACCAACTACATGGATATGCGTTCCATCATCGGGATTCAGAAAACGGTTGGTGGCGGGCATAGACTTGGGTGCACGGCCACTGACGCACATGTCGGCTTGGAACTGAAATCAGCAGGCATGCGAATCTACTCAATCAAGATTGAAGCCAATCGCAGTTGCCTCTTTTTGCTGTGTTGGAGTGAGATGTTGGATCTATTCCATTGCAACAGCCTGAACACTGTCCTTCGAACCTGATGACGGGCGAACCAACCAATACTCGTCCTTGAACTCACTGTTCGAGTTCAGCCAGATGACATCACTGGATGAGAGTTCCAAGTCCAGAACACAGTCTCCGGACTCGTTGAATTCCTCGCTCAAGACATCAATACGCCCGTAAACAGAGGAACGCAGCTTGCCGGCAAATGCCGGGAGGCATATTCGTGCGAACTCGCGCTCCTGGCGAAAGTGCTCACCCAGCGTTTTGATCAGCTCGTCGATTCCCTCTCCGGTTATCGAAGACAGCCATAGCTGACTGGTCTCGCCATTGACGCGCACTTTCCGGCCGGCTGTATCGTCAGTCAGGTCCACCTTGTTGTAGACCAGGATACGCGGCACCTGTTCGGCATCGATCTCAGACAATACGGATTCAACATTCCGGATTCTCTCCTCAATGTCGTCACACGAGGCATCAACAACGTGCAGCAACAACGAAGCGTTCGTCACCTCCTCCAGTGTTGCATGAAAGGCTGATACCAAGCCGTGTGGAAGATCCCGGATGAATCCAACCGTGTCCGACAGAATTACAGGGCCGTATCCTGGCAGTTCCAGCCGTCGCATGGTTGTATCCAGGGTGGAAAACAACATGTCCTGTGCGGGTACGGCCGCGCCGCATACCCGATTGAACAGTGATGATTTGCCGGCATTCGTATATCCAACCAGTGCCACGGTTGCAATGGGCACCTTCTTCCTGCTTTTCCGTCGCAGCTCGCGCTGGGTGCGAATTTTCTCAAGCCGTTGAATCAGGGTCTTGATGCGGCGTCCGATCAGACGGCGGTCGGTTTCAAGCTGGGTCTCGCCGGGTCCGCGCAGTCCGATTCCACCCTTTTGCCGCTCAAGATGGGTCCAGCCCCGGACCAGCCGGGTAGACAGATGCCTGAGCTGTGCCAGTTCCACCTGCAACTTGCCCTCGCGGCTCGAGGCTCGGCGGGCGAAGATGTCGAGAATCAACCTGGTGCGGTCAATCACCCGGCACTTGACGGTTTGTTCCAGATTGCGTTCCTGAACCGGTGTAATGGCGTGATCGACAATCACAATCGTCGCCGCAGTGGATTCCACGAGCCCGCGCAACTCCTCGACTTTTCCGGTGCCGATAAAAAAACCGCTGTGCGGACGCGCGCGCCTGGAGACCACGGCGCCGACTACGTCCGCGCCGGCAGCCTCCGCGAGCAGTTGTATCTCCTCAAGACTATCCAGTGCGGACTTCAGCGCTGAAGAGTCCTGCCGCACCAGCACCGCCAGTTCATCGGTGTGCTGTGTTGCCGGCGTTTCAGAGATTACGTGAAACTTCGCCAAGTTTGATTCGACTTCTGTGGACGGGTCCTTTCCTCAAGTCACCGCCACACATCATTCGGATAGATTGAATGCCAATTCAGTCCTTGAAAAATCGATCGGATCAATCCGACTCATACGTGATCGGCCGATCGGGCACAATAGTGGAAATGGCATGCTTGTAGACGATCTGCGTCACACTTGCTTTCAACTGAATGACGAATCGGTCAAACGACTCGATCTGTCCTTTGAGTTTAATTCCATTCACAAGGTAAATTGAAACCGGGATTCTCTGTCTTCGCAGTTCGTTCAAGAATGGTTCCTGCAACAATGATCCCTTCTGCTGATTTTTCATAGATTTTCCATAATATTTGCTTAGATCAAAATAAGTGTTTCGGGGTTGACGGGGCTTCCATTTTCTCCATCAATCCCTAGCCAAGATTATAGCCATAGAATCGCTCAAGAAAATAACGATGTGTCCAACATTTCACAAATCAGCTCGGACGTGTCGGTACGCCCGCTGGATATCCAGATCACGTCGCGCGTGTTGCGAATCCACGTCAGCTGCCGTTTAGCCAGTGCGCACGTTGCCCTGACCGCATTGTCAATCATATCCTGCCTGCTGATCTCGCCGCTTAAGTAATCCCACGCCTGTCGGTAGCCGACGGTCCGCATGGCCGGAAGAGACAGGTCGAAGCCGGGTGAACTGTACAATCGTTGCGCCTCATCCAGGAATCCACACTCCAGCATGTCTTGAAAGCGTTGCTCGATCCTGGTTTTCAGGATGTCCCGATTTGGTGTGCATAACGCGATCCAGTAGATATCGAACGGTATCGGCTGCGGGCGATTGCCGCGCATGACCTCGCTTGGCTTCCTGCCCTGAATCCGGTAGATCGCGAGCAATCGATGGATGCGCTGTGTATCCTGTGGAGAGATTTGACTCGCGGCGGCAGGGTCGATCCGTTTCAGCTCCTCATAAAGATATGTCCAGCCCCTGCTCCTGGCTAGTTGCTCGATCTCGGCACTGACTGCGCTGGACGCCGGGGGCAGTTCGGAAAGACCTTCGGCAAGCGCCTTGAAGTAGAACATGCTACCACCGACCAACAGCGGAGTCCGTCCCTGCCCGATGGTCCGGTTGATCTCGCGCAGCGCATCCTGGCGAAATCTGCCGGCTGAGTATCGCTCCAGGGGGTCGCAAACATCAATCAGCCGATGCGGAACCAGTTCGAGGGTCCCGGCGTCCGGCTTCGAGGTGCCGATGTCCATGCCCCGATAAACCTGTGCTGCGTCGACGCTGATGACGTCGAATGGATAACGCCCAGCAAGTTTGATCGCCAACGCGGTCTTGCCGACTGCGGTTGGCCCCATCACGAAGACGAGTGGTGTGTTGGGGGATTGGTGTGCGGTTTCGGTTTTCAACAAGGGCGGTTCTCAGCGCCCGCGATAGAACAGCTTGTCCAGTTCCTTGATGGAAAACTGTTTCCAGGTGGGTCGGCCATGACTGCAGTAGCCGGAATGTTCGGTGGCTTCCATCTCACGCAGCAGTCCGTTCATCTGCTGGATACTCAACTGGTCATTGGCGCGGATGGCGCTGTGACAGGACATGGTGGCGAGGATGCCGTTTCTCACCTGCTCCACCCGATCGGTGTTCTCGTGGGCGATCAGGTCGGCGATGACATCGCGGACCAGCTGTTCGACATTGGCATTGCCGATGATGTCGGGTACGGCGCGCACGCACAGCACATTCTCGCCTGATAGTGAGACGTCGAATCCCAAGCCGGCCAGCGCGTCTGCGTTGTCGCCGGCTGCATCGGCTTCATCCGAAGTCACTTTCATGATGATGGGTACGATCAGCTGCTGGGACTTGAATCCCGCTTCCCCGTGCTCGGCCTTCAGCCGTTCGTAGGTGATGCGCTCGTGGGACGCATGCATGTCGACGATGACCAAGCCCTCGCTGTTCTCAGCCAGAATGTAGGCGCCGCCGAGCTGGGCCAGCGCAAATCCCAGTGGCGGGATTTCGGACTCGGCCTGTGCACCGTCAGCGGCTTGCCCGGGCGGTTGGGTTTTCGGTTCCGCGAGATCGGTCCAACTGCCCTGCAGTGGCAGGGCAAACGAGCCCTGAATCGAGCCAGCGCGGTCTTCGTGGTGGCCTGGCTGCAACGTGATGGCAGATTCCGGCGGTGTTGACTTGTGCGTGCCCGGCCGTTCGCCGCTGAGTGCGCCGCTGACCGCCCGCATCACGGTCCGGTACACCTCGCGCTGTCTACGGAATCGCACCTGCGCCTTGGTCGGGTGGACATTGATATCGACCAGGTCCGGTGCGATATCCAGATACAGCACACAGATTGGAAAGCGGGAGGTGTCGAAGAGGACGTCCAGATAGGCCTGGCGTACCGCATGCATGATGCTTCGGTCCTGAATGCAGCGTCCGTTGACAAACAGATACTGCTGATCGGGTTGCGAGCGGGTCTGGTCGGGCGGGCCGACCCAGCCGGTGACCCGGACGTCATCCCAGGTCAGATCAACACGCAGACAGCGGGCAGCGAACTCCTCGCCGAAAATGCTCTCGAGCCGATTGTGCAGGCCGGCGTCATCGAACGCGGCGCGATAGCGCACCGAGCGTTTGGCGTTGTGTGTGAACACAAAATCGATGTCAGGCCGTGCCAGCACCATCTGCCGGACCAGCCTGTCCATGTGGGTGTATTCGGTGTTAGCGGTCCTCAGGAACTTCCTTCTGGCCGGTACGTTGAAGAACAGGTCCTGGACTTCGACCGTGGTCCCGGTTGCGTGACTCGCAGGCTCGGGCTCGCCCAGGCTGCCGCCATCCTCCGAGTGGACCTTCCAGCCATGCTCATCCCCGGCAGTGCGGGTGGTGATGGATACACGCGACACCGATGCGATGCTGGGCAGCGCCTCGCCGCGGAAGCCGAGGGTCTGGATGCCTTCGATGTCATCGAATGCGCTGAGTTTGCTGGTGGCATGCCGGGACAGTGCGAGCCTGATCTCATCGTGCCGGATGCCGCAGCCGTCGTCGCGCACCAGCAGGCTCTGGATGCCACCGGAGTGGGCCTCGATCTCGATACCGCGTGCGCCGGCGTCGATGCTGTTCTCGATCAGTTCCTTGAGAACGGAAGCCGGCCGCTCAACCACCTCGCCGGCGGCAATCTTGTTGATGACCCGGTCATCAAGTTTTTGGATTCGCGCCCTGGCAGGCGCTTTGTGGAGTTGCTGCGGAAGCGGTTCGATTGATGCCATCAGTTGCTTGCAGTCCTCCAGTCACTCTGACTCCAAGGGTTCTCCCTTGCAAATTGTACCACTGCCTGGCTGATTCCCTGGACGATCTTGTTCTGATAGGCACTGGTATTGAGCTTGCGCTCCTCGGCCGGATTGGAGATGAATCCCACCTCGACGAGGATCGAGGGGATCTGGGGTGTTTTGAGCACAACGAATCCTGCCTGCTCCACGCCGTGTCCGTGCATGCGGGCGATATTGGACAGCCGCATCCGGACCTTGGCGCCCACATCGAGACTGCGCTCGATCTGCTTGTCGAGTGCGAGATCCGCGAGCACCTCAACAACCTCATCGTCGATCTCGGCAAGATTCTCACCGCCGAGCATGTCCGATGAGTTCTCCTTGTTGGCGATCAGCTTCGCCCGTTCGCTGGTGGCGCCGCGGGTGGAGAGCGCAAAGACCGAGACGCCATTGGCGCTTTTGCGTGTGAACGCATCGGCGTGGATGGACACAAAGAGGTCCGCCTGTCTCTCGATTGCAATCTGGGTGCGGCGTCTTAGCGGGATGTAGTAATCGCCGGTGCGGGTGAGTTCGGCGCGGATGCCCGGCTGCGCATTCAGATGCTTTCTCAGTCTCTTTGCGATTTCCAGCACCAGGTGTTTCTCAAAGGTGCGGTTGGAACCAATGGCGCCGGGATCCTCGCCGCCGTGTCCGGCGTCGATGATGACCAGGAATTCGGATTTCGTCTTGGGCTGGCTGGCCGGTGCGGGTTTCCGCTCATGCGGCTCGACATCGATCACCAGCCGGTCGCCATAGATCTGGTTGGGTTTCAGCGTGAAGTTCTTGTGTCGGGCCTTGATATGCAAGTCAAGCACGAAACGGACCTTGCCCGGGTGTATGCCGACACGAATGTTGTTGATCAGGGGCCCCATGATGTGCTGTGACGGCAGCTGCCCTGAAAACTTCCCATCATTGATATCGATCACGATGCGACGGGGATTGTCCAGTTCGAACAGCTTGTAGGTGATCTCATCGCTCAAGTCGAACACGACGCGGGTCCGCTCGGGCGAGTTCCAGGCGCGGATCTCGTTGATAGTGACAGCGTAGGCCTCGAGTGACAATCCGCACAGACAACCCAGCAGTACTATACGAATCCCAAGATTTTTGAAAATTGCTGTTTTCATCGGTTCAAACCCCGGTGTTGATCAATTCGACAATTCGCGCCTCCCCTGTGTGTCGGAGGAGGATGCGGTGGTCGGCGGCGGGTATGACCTCGCCGCCCTTATCCGGCCATTCAATAAACCATGCATAATCCTGCCTGTTGAACTCATCGAGTCCAATCATTACCAATTCCTGTGGATCATCAATTCGGTAAAGGTCGATGTGCAGAATCTCAATCTCATCGCTGGCTGAATAGGTTTCCATGATCGAGAATGTCGGACTCGGAATGTTGTCGTCGACACCGAGGGCCTGAATCATTCCACGAATCAGTGTGGTCTTGCCTGCTCCGAGTTCACCTTCAAAATACATGCAGCATCCCCGACGGATATCGCCCGCCAGATGCGCTCCCAGTTCCGTCATCTGTTGCGGCGTCTCGATTCGCCATTCATTGGTTTCCATCAACGGGCGGAAATCTGCGGCCGGAATCCGTGAGCCAGACGGTTCAGGTTTATCCGGATCGCTGGCAGCAGGTCCGTTGCCATCATTCCCAGCATGCCAAAATTCTCCGCATTTCCATCGCCGGCTTCTGCATGCAGCCAGACACCTGTTCTGGCTGCCGCGTCGGCCGTCATACCCTGTGCCCATACGCCGCAGATCGTACCGGTCAGGATATCACCCATACCGGCCGTTGCCATTCCAGCATTGCCCTGTGCACAGACCCATCTACTCTCATCGGAAGCCACCACGGTGTTGGCACCCTTCAATACACATATTCCGCCGTATCGCCCTACAATCCTCGTCGCAGAATCCAATCGGTCATCCTGAACCGTGAACACGTCCTCGTCGAGCAAGGTCCCGGCTTCTCCGGGATGAGGTGTCAAAATCCAGTCTTCTCTTTTCAAGTCAGTCAATGCCAGAAGGTTCAACCCATCCGCATCAACAACAATATTCTTATCCGAACGGGCCACCAACTCAAGTGCTGCGCGGGCCAAGGCACCCTGCCCCAATCCCGGCCCGATGCCAATCACATCACAACTGTCCATCAAGTCTTCAAACTCCTGCACATCGGTTAATCTGAAAACCCTGATTTCCGGAATGTCGTTCGTACTGATGGCCGGACTGGCGTCGATCAATGCGATCGAAACCAACCCTGCGCCGGCGCGATAGGCAGCCCGTGCAGCCATGAAGGCCGCGCCTTCCATTGTGTGGCTGCCGCCGATAATCAATATATGGCCGGAACTGCCCTTGTGGGCACTTCGTTTGCGTAGGGAAACATGGTTGGCCAGCTCGTATGGATCAATCAGATGTGCCAGCGGGTCAATCTGTGAGTACAGACTGTCCGGCAGGTCGAGCGAGTCGGCAATCATCATGCCTGTGTGATCATTGCCTGGGTCGGTCAGCAATCCAGGCTTGGCGCACAGAAACGATATGGTCATGCCGGCCTTGACTGCCGCACCGAGAACCTCTCCGGTGTCCGCATCAATACCGGATGGAACATCCAATGAAACCACCAGTCTTGCGGTATCATTGATCCGTTCAATGACTTGTGCCAGTTCGCTTGAAATGCTGTTTTTCAGCCCGATACCGACCATTGCATCAATGACCGCGTCATACATGCTGAAATCTCTGACTGACTTTACCGGCTTTAACTTGCCGCGCTGCTTGCGGAATTTCTCATAGGCGCGACGCGCATCCAGCGTCTTGGGCTCTGCGGTGTAGAAGACCTCAACGTCGATTGCCTCGCTGCGTGCCGCATTTGCGAAGACATAGCCGTCGCCGCCGTTGTTGCCGGCACCGCAGACCACGGCGATGTATTCAGTTTCCGGGTAGTGCTCGATAAACCAGTCAAATGAAAACTGACCCGCTGTCGCCATCAGGTTATAGCCCGTGTAGCCGTAGTCACTGATGGCCAACTCTTCGAGAGCTCTTGCCTGAGAGGTCAGTAAAACGGGAACTTGGGACACGTGAGTGGTATGAACTTCTTTTCGGATAGCCGGCTGTCATTCATGAACTGGAAGCAGACAGTCAATTGGATTTGAATTATATCATTTATGGGTGGACACTGAATTCGCATGCGACCTGTCGAAGAGTCGAGGTCGACGGCTGAGCTATGATTACCGATGTGAAATTGACTCTGTGCCTGCCAACTGGACGCCGTAATTTGCGGCTTGCTGAAAGTCGGCTGGCGGATATTCGATATCAGGCTACTTGTTGTGGCTGAGGCAAGTTCGCGGTTTTCGTGGCGGCATAGATCAGGCAAGCTCATTGGTGTCGCTCGTTGCGAAAGGAGAGCCATGCAGGAATTCAACTGAATTTGAAACCTTATTGTTTCAGTGAATTCAGCAGATTCATCGATAAGGGTTATCCAGAGTTTGATATTGCAGTCAGACAAGTCATAATGAACTTCCAGTCATGGAATCTGCAACAGGAATGGACAGTGTGATGTTTGCCCTTTCGCTTCAGGAGGGTTGGGGATTCTATGTTGCTGTTGGTACAGTTTCATTATTGATCGTACCTGGACTGCGATTTGCATTCATGTTTCGCGAGCACCACAGCTGGGTGACGTTGGCCATTCGACTGCTGTGCGGCTTTTTCCCCTTGATTGTTGTTGTCTACGGTGTTTTCGTCTTCGCAGGGAGTTCGCAGATTCAGAGTCTTGTCTGGCAACATGGTTTCGGTACAGTCATCGCTGGCGGTGTTGGATTGGCGGGCGGTGTTGTTGTTGCCTATTTTGCTGGTCGCACCTTTGAGCCCTGGTTGCTTGGAAAACTGGAAGAACACACGCGACTGGCCGGTCGGTCGGAGATGCTGACAGACATACGCGATACGCAGCCGGATTCACAGGAACAAATCCAAGTCGATTTCGAAAGGGAATTTGAACGCGCCCGCGCAGCCGACGAGGTCTTTCTGGGATTGGATGAGAATGGAGAGGCAATCACGATCGATCGTCGAACCTGGAAAAGCAGCCATGTCCAAATCATGGGGCCTCCGGGTACCGGCAAGGGCATCCAGGCCGGTGTCACGCTGACACAATCGCTGCGATTCGGTGACGCGGTGTTTGTGTTTGACCCGAAATATGATGAATGGGCACCGAGTGTGTTCCGGGCAGGCTGCAAGAATGCCGGCGTTCGGTTTCATTTTATTGATCTCAACGAGACTGTTCCACAGATCAATCCTCTCAATAGTGCCACGCCTGATGAAGTTGCGGAAATGCTGTATGCGGGTCTGGGGCTCGGTCGCAGAGGCACCGAGGCGGACTACTACCGGCTGGATGATCGGAAAGCTGCCCGGCTGGCGTCCGAACGCGTCAGGGATGGTGATATCTCGCTAGCGGAAATGGCCAGTCGAACAAGGGCAGAATCAGGCAGTAGTCTGATGAGTGGGGCCAAGGCCTTTTTTGCTGCGTTGGATGAGATCGGCGAGCTCCCATGTGTGCGTACGCGAGAAGGGATTGATTTTGGTGAACTGTTGAACGAAGGGGGTTGCGTCTACATTGTCGGCTCAATGCGAAATGAGCCGATAGTGATTCTCCAGAAAATGTTGTTTGTCCGAATCATTCAGATCATTGAGCGAACTCGTGACAGAACTCGCCACTGCTCCATCTTCCTGGATGAGTTCAAGCATCTGCTGAGTGTCACAGCCGTCAATGCGCTGGGGGCAATTCGCGACAAGGGGTGCAACATCCTGCTTGCCCATCAGTCGCTAGGGGACTTTGCGAACTGTGGAGCCGATCTCACAGAGTCATCAGTCCGAACAACCGTACTGGACACTACACCTATCAAATGGCTGTATCGTCCGTCAGATCAGGAAACAGCCTCTTGGATTTCCGATCAAAGCGGCCGGATCATGGTTGCAACGCAGCGTTACAAGTCGGTACGGAATATTGAACTGGCCGAATCTGCTTCTGAGTCCCGAATGATCGGAGAGACTGAACGGAATCTGTATGACACCAACACCGTGATGAGCCTGCCCAGAGGAAGTGCGGTGTGTATCGGTACTGGATTGCCGACACTTGCCCGAGTGTGCGCCATTGAAGTTGAAAGAGTACATCTAAAACCTGATCCGGCACCTGCGCTTGAAGTTCCAGACGAATTTGATGTGTTGAAGCGGTTGGCGGAACCACCGGCGGATGTGCTGCGTCCCAATCTGAACCTAATGCCCATCTTTGAGGAAGAGCCGGAAATTCGGTTACTGCGATTTCTATTTGAGGAGACTTGGACACACTCTGAAATCATTCACAGTCTGCTGGCTGATGTGTCTGAATTGGACGTCGCAACGATGTTGTTGCGTCTACAAGACGAAAAAGTGATCCGGAGTTATGAGTTCGCCATCACACCCCGATCAACTGATCTATTCTGGGGCATCACACAAAAAGGAGTCGAACAGGTCCAACTCGACAGTGGTCGAACAGAAAGCCGCCCTTCCTTCACGAAAAGGATGCTCAACCCAACGAATATCCTGCATCGTCTCGATGTGCAGCGTCTGCGTCTTGTTGCGGAAGCGAATGGATGGCGACACTGGTGGAGCGAACCCACTGCGGGTGTCTCGAAAAAAGGGGAGATTCGGGCGGACGCAATTGTTCAGCGTTCCGATGGTTTGTGGGTGGCGGTCGAGGTGGAGCGGATGCTGAAGTCAAAGCGACGGTATCCTGATGTGTTCGCTCGGCATCTTAAAGCGTGGAGGGAACGGCGATGGGATCTCATCTACTATCTGTGTCCAGATCAAAAGACGGCGAGTCGGTTGGAGAAGATTTTTTCTGAAATTGCGGCGGTGGATTTTGCAGGTATGGAAATTGGAATCACGAACCAGCATCTGTCGTTTTTGCGGTTTTTTACGTATGACGAAGAGTGGACGTCAAGTGAATGATGGACAACATAATTTTTATTTGTTGCGTTTATGCAACATTGATCTAGGGGACTACTGCCAAAACGGAATATTCTTGCCAAAGACTATACCTCAATTAGTGTAACGGATAACATTATTGTCGTTAGTTGTTGCAATATTATTTTTATTTGTTTTTCAGGAGTAAATCATGAAAAAACTGTTAACAGTAACGTGTCTCGCGGGACTGCTGAGCATACCTTCGGTTGTCTTTGCAGAGGCATCGTGGTACGGTTCAATCCGAACTGGTATCACTACAACCACTGGGAATTCGGGACTTGACGATGCCTCCTCGCGCTGGGGTGTCAAAGGTTCCAGTGAAGTTGCCGAAGGGCTGACCGCAGTCTACCGGTTTGAGCATAAACTCAATTCAACCGCTGCCAGTCTGAGCGATGGCGGACGACTGTCCTATGTCGGTCTTTCCGGTGGTTTCGGTACGATAACACTCGGTCAAGTCTGGAGCGCTAGCTACAATAGTTTCGGTGCGATAACGGACAACTCGCTCAAATGGGGCAGTGCGGAAACCACGTACCGCCACGGCAATGTGGTGTCTTATTCTGTGTCATTCGGAAACACAAGCCTGCAGGCAGATGCAGTTATGGACAGTGCGGCTGACAAAACTGTTGATGCTTTCGAGATCGGAACCACGATTGGCGGCATCATGGAATCGGGTACAATTGCAGTTGCCCACAAGAGTTACGCTGAGACTGCCGATGATCCAGACCGTTCGGCTACATATTTTGCCGGTAAATGGGGTTTTGGCGCAATGAGTGTCTACTTGGGCATGTCCCAGGACGAGAATAAATTCGCTAGTTGTGACACTGCTGCGGCTACCGCAGGCCTACAAGCTGGAACGGCTGGCACCAATTCATGTAATGCCAAAGTCAAAGAACAGACAATCTTTGCCGGATTGGGTGGCAGTGTCGGTGATACCGGTGTGAGTTACGTGTTCCAACTGAGAAACAAGGAAGAGAAGACTACCACTATTACAGGGACTGCAACTACCGATCGAAATACCCCTGTGTCAACCGCTAGATCTACGGCAACTACTGCGAAGAGCGACCCTTGGATTCTGCTTCTTTCCCGGAGCCTCGGAGGCGGTGCTAGCGTCCACTTCGAGCATTCGGACTCGGATGATGGAGGTTCGTCCTCTTCTGGTGTTTGGCTGAAAGTTGATTTCTAGAAAGCCAAAATACTCACTTACTCACGTAAAAGGTGAGGTGCTGTTTGCGCCTCACCTTTTTGTTTTCAATCATACTGATCAACTCACTAGTATCCCATCGCTTTATCGAACAAATTCAATTGGATAGAGAAATCGTTCATTTCACTTGTGCATTCGGTATCGGTAAGTATTTGCTTCAATGAGATTCTCTCGAACAAGGGCAGGCTCAAAACCTGCATGATTGTGTAGAGACTGAGCTACGATTGCGACTTTTTCTTGATGATCGCACACAACATATACACCGAGATCGCGATCCACAACTGGCTCTTGACGGCATTTTCAGAGTTGCCGTAGAACGACTTGATCCGCAAATGCTGCTTGATCCACTTGAAGAACAGTTCAACCTGCCACCGGCTCCTGTACAGCTCGGCGATGGTCAGTGGCGCAAGTTCCATGTTATTGGTGAGAACCACCAGGTTCTTGTCGCGATGCGGATCCCGGTAACGGATTCTGCGCAGCAGTTCAGGGTACTGATCCTTGGAATTGATTCCAGTCAGTCTGACGCGCTGATCGCAGATCACACCGGTGAAGCGGTCGACCGGTTGTGAGTAGACACGCTGGTATCGGGTATTCTTTTTGGCACGCAGCACAAAGTGACTGCCGACCATGTTCAGGACCTGAAGCCGGGTGAAGTCCAGATACCCGCGATCCATGATGTAGAATGCGCCGCTTTCGGGGATCAGCTGGTCCAGTATGTTGACATCGTGCAATTTACCATCGGAAATGTGGATGAAAGCGGGGATATTACCCTGTAAATCCAACAATGTATGCAGTTTGACAGCCGCTTTGGTCTGACGGAACGGTGCCCAGGGAAACAGCGACAGACATAGGTCAATTGTCGATGAATCCAAGGCATAGACAGTCGCGTCCAGATCAAGGTTCCATTCATGGCCGTGATGCAGTTGCCGCTCCGAGTCAATCAGTCGTTGCGTGAAGTCCGAATAGATTCGCCAGTCTCGATTTTGGTTTGCCTTGGCCAGGGTGCTGCGGGACACACCGTGTTGAATGCCCATGTGATTGAGTTTGCCGGACTGTGCCCGAAGGCAGGTTTCGATGTCGCGTAGACTTTCGCGGTAGGTCAATTGTGCGAATGCCATGCACCGGTACTGTTGGGTGCAGCGAAACGATTGGACCTTGTAGTCGCCGTGGTAGCGGTCGATACAGCGCCGCATCGTGTGCCATGGTATAAAATCCATCAATTGAGAGAACACGAGTTTACCACTATTCATGTCGAAAATGCCTGTATTTGTTGAAGATACCCCGGGTATTATGGGAGGTCGAAGAGGCGTTCTGGCGCGTTCAAACCTCTGACACACTATTTTGGCCATATATGTTATCATTATCAAACACTTACATGACATTTACATTTAAATATTGGGAAAGGAGTGTGATTAACTAACTGAATTCTTTTCGAATACGGGCTGTTTTTCTTCTGACACATCTTTGCTTTTTTTCCAATTTAGTCAAAAGTATCCTAATACTCTTATTCACTTGATTTTTTCAATTTCACATTAGGTCACCACATTTTTGACCGTTCAGTCCACCGGTGCCCAGCTGTCCTCGCGCTGACCACGCTCAAGACGCATACCCTATGTACTTGAGCAACTGGCGCTGGCTGACGCTCAGTTCGGTATTTTGATGCACCCAGACATCAACGCCGTTCCAATTATTGTGCGATGTCGTCAGTTGAACGATCGTTTCCAGCTGCTCGCGGATACCCACCTTGCTAATAGTCACCCCGGCTCGACGCATAGTCATGCGAAGATAGTGTACGACCTAGTAAGCCGGAACTGAGACCAACAGATGCGATTCCACGCGCTTTCGTTTCTGGTGACACACCGCGCGTAGCCCTAGTTCTGATTTCAGACAACGGAACGTCACCTCAACTTCGGTCAGCGTCCATTACAGTCGCGCGATGCGCGCATCGTCCTAATCGATGGACGAGGTTTCGCAGGAAGTAAATTCCGGTGAATTCATAGCGCTCAACTTGCGGTTCAATCGGCACCATCTCACTGCTGTGACAAACCGCGCCTTGTCATCAAGTTTCACCGGGATGACGTAATGTTAGGCAGCGCTAGTACCGCTCTTTCAACCGTCGGACCTTCGCAATCACCTTTTCACAACGTTTGGTGTGTTTGGGAATGCTCAAACCGTCATGTAGCGACTTGAGCTCTTTCTCAAGATTCGCACGCTCCCGCAAAAGAATCCCGCGTTCGGTGTGCGCGCCTTACTTTGGAGAAAAAGACAAACCTCGTGAGTGCCCTCATTGTCCAGGCGCCAGATATAGAATGCGGGTGTGATCCTTGCTTTGCATCTGCTTATGCATTGACTCTTCTTTGTAGACTGATTGTATCATTCGGAAACCACTCGTATCCGATGATCCCGGTGCAGGCAACAAGGTCGACGATTGGCACTCTGTTACCCGTGGGTTGGTTACCACATGACATCTTTACGTCGCGGAACTGCCTCAGTCTAATTTCGAGAGTTAGGATACAACGAATCACTCCTCTCAAAAATACATCAAGGATTCTCCTCAGCGGTGCCTGCATCCGAATCATTGGAAACGCTTTGGGTTGTTTCGAACTTTCGGCATCATCCTGCCATGTCCAGTTCGGTTTGCCGTGCGATCGCCCAGATGAAGCCGAGCAGTTCGCCGTCCACGGCGTTAAAGGCCTTGTTGACCGGTTTGCCGCCGTCGACTAGGTGACGGAATCTTCCGCTCAGGCGTTTCTAGCCGTCCCAGGCGATTTGCTTGATGTCGTCGTCCAAGGAGCTCACAACGGCGCCGGATGGTGTCGGTGTTGCGTGCCGGAAAAAGCGGTAGTTCCAGGCAGCCTCAACGAGTATTGCCTTGACACAAACGTTTCTGGGCTTGATGATGGAACCGCGTTGACGGAGCTCACCGGAGTAGTACTCCGCCGGAACCATTCCGATGTACCTCATGAGCTGGCGCGGATTGGGGAAGCTCCGAAGATCGCCCAGCTCGGCGCAATGGTCATCGCCGTGATTAGCTGAAACCCTCGCAGCACCTGCGGATTCTCGAACTTTAGATCGTCCAGCCACCTGTATTGCCTCTTCGTCCAGTTGGACTTCGTCAGCGTGTAGCGCCAACCGTAGCGGTCCAGAAACACTGGCATCTGCTGAAGACCACTCGCATCGCGGGCGCTTTCTCGCGAACGCGTCAGATCCCGGATCTCCCCATGCGGCTCATCAGGCACCCACACCGGCGTCAGCGCACCATCGCGATGCGCCCGCGCCAGTTTCATTGAATCGCGCCGTGCGGTCATAACCCGGTCATCGGAAATGCGCGGCGCCAGATTCGGCGTAACCACATCGCACACATGCCCATCGCCTGGATTCGGCGATACAGCTGACACCCGCCAGATCCAGCTTAGTTGCAGAAACTCACAACCCCGCCCGACCGGTCGAGCCGCTTGAGAATTCGACCGTTCGGGTCGCTCAACGTGTCAAACGCAACCAGATACTTCGGCTGGTCGCTACCCGGATACGCACCGCTGCATGAATCGTCTTCTTGGATACATTCAAACCCACGAATATTGACCTTCTTGTTGACATGACTTGTCCCTAATAAAATGGTAGTTGAACTTTTCCTTTCAGCACACCAGATGCCGAAAGGAAACTGTACGTCAACCCATGTTGTCTAATGGAGTAACATGCACTTCAGACTGTTGCGTTTTTGCAACATCGAATGGGGATGTAATCGCTTTTGTCAGGGATTTTTGGTGAGAAGCAGAATTTGGCGATGGTTTAGAGATTAACATTAACGCCACGTTAGTCAAATTTGACATTAATTTTTTTCAACGTTATTTTTTCAGGAGTTTAAATCATGAAAAAACTGTTAACAGTAACATGTCTCGCAGGACTATTGAGCATCCCCTCAGTTGTTTTTGCAGAGGCATCGTGGTACGGTTCTATTCGAACAGGTGTCACTTCAACCTCTGGTAATTCCGGACTTGACGATGCCTCCTCGCGCTGGGGTGTCAAAGGTTCCAGTGAAGTTGCCGAAGGGCTGACCGCGGTTTACCGTTTTGAGCATAAACTCGATTCAACCGCTGCCAGTATCACTGATGGCGGACGACTGTCCTATGTCGGTCTTTCCGGTGGTTTCGGTACGATAACACTCGGGCAAATCTGGAGCGCCAGTTACAATAGTTTCGGTGCAATAACGGACAACTCGCTCAAATGGGGCAGTGCGGAAACCACGTACCGCCACGGCAATGCGGTGTCGTATTCGTCGTCTTTCGGTAACGTAAGCCTGCAGGCAGATGCAGTAATGGACAAGGGAGGTGCAAAAACTGTTGATGCATTTGAACTCGGTGCCACAGTTGGCAACGTGATGGAATCGGGTACGATTGCAGTTGCCCACAAAAGTTACGCTGAGACTGCCGATGACCCAGACCGTTCGGCTACATATTTGGCCGGTAAATGGGATTTGGGCGCAATGAGTGTTTACTTGGGTATGTCCCAGGACGAGAATAAATTCGCTAGTTGTGACACTGCTGCGGCTACCGCAAACCTAGTTGCTGGAACTGCAGGTACCAATTCATGTGATACCAAAGTCGACGGTCAGACAATCTTTGCCGGATTGGGTGGCAGTGTTGGTGACACAGGTCTGAGCTATGTTTTCCAACTGAGAGACAAGGAAGACAAGACAACCACTATTACAGGAACTGCGACAGCTACCGCAAGTGACGGCATTTCATCTAGTACTGCTACGACCTCCGAGAAAAGCAATCCGTGGATTCTGCTTATTTCCCGAAGCCTTGGTGGCGGTGCTAGCGCACACTTGGAGCATTCGGACCCTGATGATGGAAATTCATCATCCACTGGTGTTTGGCTGAAAGTTGATTTCTAGAAATCTGATTTCAGTTTTTGAATAAAACGAGGTGCCTAGCGCACCTCGTTTTTTTTACTCTCTAAATTAACGCAACTTTTTCGCTCATACAATTTTCGTACCTGGCGAACATATAAACTAGACAACATGGATTGACGTGCAGTTTCCTTTCGGATTCTGGTATCCTGAAAGGAGAAGTTCAACTACCCTTTTATGGGGGACAAGCCATGTCAATAAGAAAGTCGATATTCGTAGGTTTAGATGCATCCGAGAAGACGATTCATGCAGCGGTGGCGTATCCAGGTCGCGACGAGTGAAGTATCTGGGTGCGTTTGCCACGTTGAGCGATCCGATCGTTCGGGCGAGATTGTGAGTTTCTGCTACGAAGCTGGATCTGGCGGGTTTCGGCTGTATCGCAATATCCGGAGGATGGGCCATGAGTGCGATGTGGCGGCGCCGAATCTGGTGCCGCGCAGTTCCGCTGACCGGGTCAAGACCGACCGGCGCGATTCGCTGGAATTGGCGCGGCTCACCGCGATGGTGCGCTGACGGCGGTGTTGGTGCCCGATGAGTCGCATGAGGCGATCCGGGGTCTTACAAGGATTACAAGGAACAAAACCCGATCGTGAACTTGAATCGTCATGCAACTGACTGATTCAATGTATTTTCCCAAGTTTTGACCATCCCAACCAGATCCACTCTGAGTTTTTTCGCCTCGGCATGCAGCCGCCTGAGAAGACGGCTGCGAACCTGTTCGGCCATCGTCTTGGGATCCATTCCCAGATATTCGGTGCGCCGGGTCACCATCGCATAGATGATCCGCGCCAGTTCGTGCGCAATCGCCTTGAACGCACGCGGCCGTTCCATCCGGCTGCAACGCCTGCGATGCTTGTCTCCGAGTGCGCACTGACTTCGCTTCAACGACATGGCCGCCATCCGCAAGGGCTGACCAGCCACCTGCGTGCCGCGCCCTTTCGCCTCCGGCAGGCGCTTGCCGCCGCTGATATTGGTGCCCGGTGCCAGACTCAGCCATTGGCTGAACTGCCTGGAACTGCCAAACTCAGAGAAATCATGCCCCAGCTCCGACAGTAGCACCAGCGCGGATTCCATGCCCACCCCGGGAATCGCAGTCAGGTCGGTACCGAACAGATCCCAAAGACGCTTGTGCAGATGCTGCTGCCATGCCCCGCGAGGCGTCTTCACAGGCGTTCTGCCATCATCGGTGGTATCCGCCTCGGTCACATGTGCCGCCAGCTGTTCGACCAGCGTCAGAATCCGTACTTCCAGAGCCGCCAATTGACCGGTGTAATGACGGTAACTCTCCAGCGCCTGACGCAGGGCGAACAGATGCTCATCGCGCCAATGGCCATACAGTGCCAAAGCAATCTCGGATTCGTTCTTTTTCGCCCGCCCATCACACAACGCCGCCAACACCTCGGCATTGCGCTCACCCGATACGATCGCCTCAATGATCGCCATCCCGCTTTTGCCCGCAACATCACTGAGCACCGAGTCCAACTTCACATTCATCTGCTGCAGTGCCTTTTGCATGTGCTGAACACAGCGCGCCCAATCCTTGACCAGCCGCTGGCGATTACGAACGTAACTGCGCAACTCGCACACCGCATCTGCCGGTCGGTGAGACTTGCGCAGCACCCCCAGACTCATCAGCTTTTACAACCACTGACAGTCCAGAACGTCCGACTTTTGCCGGTCCGGCCGCGTCAGACCCACCGGATTGACCAGCCACACATTAAAACCTCGCGCATCCAGCACCTCATAGACCGGCATCCAGTAGACCCCGGTCGACTCCAGCACAACATGCTCGATGCCGTGTGAGTCCAACCATGTGCCATCGACTGCAGATGCTCGGTGTAACCGCCAAATGTCTGCACCTCCTGCTCGCCTTGCGCATCCGGAGGCGGTGCCATCACATGCTCATCCTTCGCCACATCGACCGCAGCGCTATTCGGATACTGCACCGTTTCATAAATGTCCTGCTTGCGTTTCATGTACAATCATCTCCTGTTTGCTATAGTTGTGAGCAAAACAAGGTGTCGGACACCGCACCGTAAATCACTCAGATGGATCATTCTTACAATCGGGGTCGCAAAAAGCGCCGCCAGTGGTGATCTGCGATGTGCGGCTGACCAGTCTTCAAAACGGGATCATTGAATCACCAAAGTTTAGTCGGTCTTCGTCCGACACCGGCTTAACGATACATTACAGCGAGCCTGCCAGGGTATCTATTTTTCAGGCGACCGACAAGTTCCTTTGGTGTTGGTTGCCGCCGGCACCCGCCGGGGCTGGGGACTTCAAAGGATAATCCAAATATCAAAGTTGAGTCCCTATTCGATAGACATGTTTACAACAGATGTATCATCGAACGCGAAAAATCAAACACTAAGACTTTAGTTTACAGGGATAAATTGGAGTAGTATTTTGCGGTCTAACTACGAACCAAAATTCTTTCTGCGCAGAGCGTGCCGGAAAACGGTATGCTATCCAACAAAATGAAGTGTATCGTAATCAACCTAGAACGTGCCCGCGAACGGCGCAACCGCATCATCGAGGCATTCGAAAAACTTGATCTCGAATTTGAATTGCTCGTCGGTAAAGACAAACTTGAATTGGAGGAGTCAGACTATATTCGCCATGCCGACCGAGAGTCAGGTCTGGTGAATTGGAATCATCCAAATATTCCAGGTTTGCTCGGATGTTGGATCAGCCACCAACGAGTCTGGCAATCCGCTTTAGAAAGAAATATAGACCTGGTTGCAGTAATTGAAGACGATTCAATCATCTCACCGCATGTCAAGTCTACTCTGACGGCGATTTCGGAATTGCACGATGATGAATTTGGGTTTGATATCATTTTTCTAGACACAAGACACTCTCACAAATATTTCCTACCGCTAAATAGAATCGACTCAAAACACACTATTGGTCTGGTACGCTACAGCAATGTCGGGTCCAGTGGATATGTCATCACCAGCCGTGCCATGCAACGCCTTCTTTCAGAATTCCCACGCATGCCTGTTCCAATGGGGCAATTGCTCCATGCCAGTTGGAAGACTGGACTCGAAACTTACACCATAAAACCCCAAGTCATCTTTCATGGTGGCGCTCAATCCGATGTTAATTCATTCATCGACAACCCCAGTCAAGTCAAAAGACGGTCGTTGAAACAGAACTTAAGATTTGTTTTTGAATTCGGCATACCCAAACGGGTTACATACTTCCGTCGAGCCAATGGATATCGATATTGATATCTGTAGAAATCTCGTTTGCCACAGGCCCAGAATAATATCTGGATTCGCTAGGATACTAGCGTTTAAGCCAGCGATTTTCCACGGTTCATGACACTGGGTAGAGATTCATGTTGTGAAAACAACAAGCGTTGAACTTCAGATTGTGCTTCCGACTTCAAACGAGACTTTTTGTGCTGTTCGGATCCGACCTCTGATCAATACAGTCTTGGAACAATGACAGAAGCCTAGGAACTATGACATCTGCTGTGTAACATTCCTTGTAAATTGTCAATGCCTTGCTTGCTCGCTGGCAGGTCACATCAGGATTGGAAACAGCCTCTTCAATACCTTCGAATAAAGCTTTTGCTGAGTGCTTCCTTACCAGTATTGCACTGGATTCGTTCAACACTTCCATGGGACCATTAGTTTGAGTAGCCACAATTGGAATACCCAATGCCATAGCTTCAAGCAAAACCAATCCGAAAGGTTCCTTTATCGATGGCAAGATAAAAAGGTCTGCATCCTTTATCGACTCCGCAACATTTTTTGATGCACCCGGAAAAGAGACTCTATTTTGTAATCCCAAGTCTTTTGTCAGTTTGACTAGGTTCTCTCTTTCAGGGCCATCTCCAACAATCGTTAGATGAAAATCGACACCGGATGATTGCAAAAGCTCTGTGCCTTTGATCAGGTACATGTAACCTTTGTTGACTGTCAATCGACCGACAGAAAATAGATTTCGAATTTGACGCTTTGTTCGGATGGCATCAACAGCCTTTATTCTCCTGAATAACGGAATCACTTCGGACAGAACAGGGTCAACCAAGCCTTTGTGGTAGTTCGGATCTGCGACCGAATTAGTGTGAGGTATCAATAGATCCGCCCTCTTGTAGTACTTTTGTTTCAAACCTAAGTTATGAATCGGAGCAATCAACGTCCAACGTCGATTTCCAATTGCCTTTATCCTACCGCAAAACAATGTCGAACGCAGGCCATGTGCTACAACAATATCGGGGCCGAATTCATGCAGAATACCTTTGATATTCGCAATAGAAACCCAATCATAGTTTCCGAATTGATTGTTGACAGTTTTCAGTTCGAATTTTCCATTAATTCTTGACATAGACTCATACAGCCATGAATCTTGTCGGACTACTGCCAAGAGGTCATGCTCACGTTCAGACATTTCTATACAGCAATCGATAAAGAAAGTCTGGATTCCTCCCCAACCTGTTCCCAGCATAATTTGAGCGATTTTCATTTTGGAGTTACAAAATCGAAATGAGGTCAATCAGCATTAATTCTCAACGACTTCCGTAAACATCTTTTCGTACTCAACGACCAGATTATCTACATCAAACATCTGTCCTCGCTTTGATTGAGCCAATCGGTCCGTTTTTTCGCTCAATGTAGCAACAATCGCATCAGCTAACTTTTGTTCATCTCCAACTGGTACGAGACGTCCCCACTTGCCATTTTCCAAAATCTCCCTAGGACCACTCGGACAATCTGTACTAACCACCGGGCAGCCACAAATGAGTGCTTCCGTCAACGACCTGGGAAATCCCTCATGATTTGACGATAAAACAAATAAGTCTGCACTCGCCATAAATGAATACGGATTATCAATCCAACCTGGTAATGAAACGGCGTGACCCACATTCAATTCAGTTGCAAGTTTTTCCAGATCTCTTCTTTTCCTTTCCCTTCCTGTTCCTAAAATAATCAGTCTAGCGTCAGTAACTTTCAATACTGTAGAAAACGCTCTGATCAAACTTTCAAAATTCTTTTGACGTGAAATTCTTCCTGCTGCCAGAATAACTTTCGCACCTTCATTTTTTGCATCGTTATGCAACCATTCGTGATTGACTGGCTGTTTGGATAGAGACAGAATTCTTTCACAACAAAACGGATTGTGAATCGTCGTTATCCTGGTTCGGCTTGTTAAATTGTATAGATCAAGACCTTGTTCGATTGCCTCCTGTAAGTTGTTAGAGACAGTATGTACTCGGTCTACCTCGTTAATTCGCTGTTCGAAAATCTTGATTCCCTTTCTTGAATATTGTTCCCTTCTATAGTTTCTAATTGACCACACAATGGGCACTCTAACAGCTGCACATCGTCGGCCAAGAATACTGGTCAGAAGAGATTTTCCCCAGTGAGTGGTTATCAAGTCGGGCTGCTCTAATATGAAATACTCACTCATTGACACTACACAATGAAAAATCGACTTGCTCCGAAAAACGGACTTGCGCAATTCTCTGTCTCCAATAAATTTCAGATTTTTTAAAATCGCGATACCAATATCTTTCGCGACCGGTTTTGCATCACCAAGAAACTTGATTTCACTAAGTGGTACCGAACAGGTCGTCAGAGATTTTTTTTCTTCTGATTGTTTATCCAATACGAACAAATTGACATCCTTCGGAATCAACGAAAGTCGAGTACCCTGGAAGTCAAGTAGAAGAAGATCAACCCTATGGTTTCTGTTTAATAGTGATTCTATTAGAGTTAGAACCGACAACTCAGCGCCGCCGCCAGCCATGCTGTTGATCAGGAAGGCGATATGTAACTTACCTTTGTTTTCTTTCTTGTCTGTGGTGTTGGAAGTTAAATCGCAGTTTGATCTAGGTTGTATCTCTCGTGACTGATGGGAATTATCTTCCGCGAGGTTATCCTCCTTGTCGTGGCAATTCGTGCATACTCCGGCGTTACCTTCAAAATTCATGGGGCTTTGATATTGAATATCTCAGTGAACTAAATTAGATACATCGCTGTATAAGAAAACAGCACTGACTTACAGACTTATGATGGGTGGAAAGTCCACTCATCAAATTCAGATGGGGGAATACGCCAAGTGTCCGTCAATCTTCGGTGTCGGCAATTGTAACCAATCTCCAATTTTATGGTTCCAAACATCTGGAGCAAAAATGCTATTCATCCCAGACTCTGGGTAGAGGGTCAATTCTCCAAACTTACATTTACCATCAACATCGTACAAATCAACTCTCACAAATGGCAGACTTGATGAAAGTTGCCGACTAACCTTAATCATTTTCGCTAAAGAAGGGGGAGGAGGCATTTTCCCTAATGGAATCTGTGAATATTTGGAATGTGAGAATGGCATTGAGTTCCAATCACAATCGAAGTATCTTATCTTTGAATATTTTGGATTCGGGAATCTATCGATGCTAACTTGCACAAACTTTGGAACGCCATTGAAACAAAACCATTTGTAGTCCACCAACTGCAAAAATTGGTCTTCCAAATACTCCTCGGCAATTAATCTAGGGGATAAATTCCAGTACGGCCATTCCACTTTACGCTTTCGTTGGTCGTATGGCTTTAACAAGCACTGCGAATATTTTGCTGAAATATCAATTGACTCGAGCAGATTCTCCTTCGAAATGCATGTAACCAATCCGCTCCAATGACTAGGTTTGATTACGTAGTCGTCGGGTAAACCTGTCGGGTCAATATCATCAACTGATTGATTCACCGAAAAAATTTCATTCAACAATTCCGAAGAACCTGTTTTTCGCATAACATAGTCCCGCACCAATATTTTGTCAGCAAATTCAAAGAAAATAGGGTCGTGATAATTCAACTTTAACCACTCTACCTTTTCGGCAAACGTTCTTGGATTTTCCAAGTCTATACGCAATCCTCGCTTTGCCCAATTCAGTTCAATTCTCCTATGAAACAAATTGCCGAGTCTCCTCCATACCTTATGCTTCTTATCTGGTAACTTCCCAGTTAGTTTTCGATACAACTCAATGAACTTGTAGGAGATTCTGATTCTAGATTCAAGAATTATCTCTTGCTGTCTGAGTTTCACTTTTTTACTCATGTTTTCGGAAAATATTTCTATTATGGGCGAGTGAGCTAAACATTAACGATTACCGAAACAGCTGGAACAGCAGAAACCTTAAACTTGTTTTATACATCAATCTCATAATTTGGATGTAACTTCCGCTGTCGAGTTACTGGCGAGACATTACCGTAAGTTGCGTGTAGCGGCGTATGGCTCAAGCTACCTCCCGACCGAGATTGATCGTTTAACGTCTCTCTACCGGCTTGTGGCGCAAAAAAAACACTGTTGTCGTGTTATCGGATACACCTCATTAAGCGCTACCCAGAAACCCAGCGCAACATCGCCTGCCACTAACTGCGGGAGTGGTAATCCGAGCTGTTTCAGATTTAGCAAGACAGCAATCTGCTCCAACTCTGCTTTAACTCACACTCACCATCCTCAATCGCCACCAATACCTTGCGACCCACCTCGGTTACGCCAATGATTACCAGAGTGCAATACTTGGTGACTAAATTGCGCGAACCACTTTAGTTTCCATCAGCATAAATATCGACAATGCAATCTTTGCTCAAGTCGGCCTGCCAAACGCCGTCAGACCCTCCTCTCATTCGGTCTCGAGCCGACTCATCATCCAGGACGAAAAAAAATCGAAGCACTTACCAATATAAACCTTCAGCGCCTCCACGAACCTGTCTTGCGTAGATACGAAGGCACTAACACCGAGTGAACACTCACCGGCACCTGCATTCGATTGTACATTCGCACCCGTACCGTCAACGCACCAATGCCAATGCGAATCAATCGCTTCAATTGACAACCGCTGTTCACTACCGCTGCATCGCCCTTCAAACCTTGAGATGAATACCGACATCTCAGCCTGCAACGCCAAGAGCAATAGAAAATGTGCACCTCCTCGACTCTCCAGTCCAATAACACTATCGTTAAATACCGTGATGCATCCCTCAATCAGTTGTTGTTTACAGCACATTTCGTTTACAACTGATCGTGAGCTGCTGCTCTATTTTCGCCCGGAGCTACGTACTACTTTTGGTCACAAGCGTCCCATCGTTTTCTCGAAAAAATTCAATTGGATAGGGAGATCGTTCATTTCACTTGTCTACTCGGTATCGGTAACTATCTGATTCATTGGGACTCTCTCGAACAAGGTCAGGCTGAAAACCTGCATAATTGTGTAGAGACTGAGCTCCGATTGTGCCTTTTTCTTGATGATCGCACACAATACATACACCGAGATCGCGATCCACAACTGGCTCTTGACGGCATTTTCAGAGTTGCCGTAGAACGACTTGATCCGCAAATGCTGCCTGAGCCACTTGAAGAACAGTTCAACCTGCCACCGGCTCTTGTACAGCCCGGCGATGGTCAGTGGCGTAAGTTCCATGTTGTTGGTGAGAAACACCAGGTTCTTGTCGCGTTGCGGATCCCGGTAACAGATTCTGCGCAGCAGCTCAGTGTACTGATCCTTGGTATTGGTTCCAGTCAGTCTGACGCGCTGATCGCAGATCACACCGGTAGAGCGGTCGACCGGTTGTGAGTAGACACGCTGGTATCGGGTATTCTTTTTGGCACGCAGTACAAAGTGACTGCCGACCGTGTTCAAGACCTGAAGCCGCGTGAAGTCCAGATACCCGCGATCCATGATGTAGAATGCGCCGCTTTCGGGAATCAGTTGGTCCAAGATGTTGACATCGTGCAATTTACCATCGGAAATGTGGATGAAAGCGGGAATATTACCCTGTAAATCCAACAATGTATGCAGTTTGACAGCCGCTTTGGTTTGACGGAACGGTGCCCAGGGAAACAGCGACAGACATAGGTCAATTGTCGATGAATCCAAGGCGTAGACGGTGGCGTCCAGATCAAGGTTCCATTCATGGCCGTGATACAGTTGCCGCGCCGAGTCAATCAGTCGTTGCGTGAAGTCCGAATAGATTCGCCAGTCTCGTTTTTGATTTGCCTTGGCCAGGGTGCTGCGGGACACACCGTGTTGAATGCCCATGTGATTGAGTTTGCCGCACTGTGCCCGAAGGCAGGTTTCGATGTCGCGCAGACTTTCGCGGTAGGTCAATTGAACGAATGCCATGCAACGGTACTGTTGGGTGCAGCGAAACGATTGGCCTTGTAGTCGCCGTGGTAGCGGTCGATACACCGCCGCATCGTGTGCCATGGTATAAAATCCATCAGTTGAGAGAACACGAGTTTGCCACTATTCATGATGAAAATGCCTGTGTTTGTTGAAGATACCCCGGGTATTATGGGAGGTCGAAGAGGCGTTTTGGCGCGTTCAAACTTCTGACACCCTGTTTTGGGCATATTTACTATCACTATCAATAACTTGTAGGACATTTTCGTTTAAACAATGGGACAGCAATGATTTCATCTATATTCGGTAAATCCAGATGGTAGTTCGGAGAACTTCTAGGAGTAGAATACGAGCAATCAAGCAACGTATTCGACTTGCCCGCAAACGGTGGATAACCTCTGTTGCAGAGGTAATTCCTTGGTATCGAAGTTATAGAGACTGGAAACACAAAACCAAGACATGGAGATATCAACAACCATGGTACAGCAGTTACAGGAACTGGCGAGAAAATCGAAAAAATCATGCACCACTGAAAATTTTTCAGAGCAATATTGCTGGAACAAAAAATTGGCTAATTCAAACCGAGATCAAATACGGGGGAAAAGTGCGGGTACTTCGCGGAAAGATCAGTCCTTTTGACCCAAATCGTGCAGACAAACCAAAGTCAAAGTGGCGTGAAGGTGGCGATCGAATGCTCCATCACGGTTATGCAAAACATTACGCTAATTTCCTCAAATCATTCACGAATGACAGGAATCAACGGATTGTCATCTGTGAGTTCGGCATTCTCAAAGGGACTGGGTTGGCAATCTGGTGTGACTTATTTCCCAACGCCCGTTGCATCGGACTCGATATTGACCTATCGGTCTTCGAAAACAATCTCCAGAATTTGCAGAATCTAGGTGCTTTCAGTAAAACCTTGCCGGAATTGTACAAGTATGATCAGTTTGTGGAATCCAAAGATTATCTCGAGGAAATCTTGAACGGCGACAAGATCGACATTTGTATGGATGATGGACATCACAGCGAGGCATCCATCATGACAACCATGAAGAGTGTTCTGCCGCATCTGAACAGTAATTTTGTTTACTTCATTGAAGATAATCCGAAAGTCTACAAGACAATCGATTCCGAATATCCAGACAGCACAATCTACTCCGACGGCGAACTGACTGTAGTCACATCATTTCACCAAAACTAATTTGTTCAGCTCCCTTGAACGGCAGACTACGTCTACGAAGTTGCATACTTTCTACGTCTTCCCGGAATCAACAATCTGAAAATCCATCCCCGCTCTCCTTCGTGCCCGTACAAGCAAATCGGCTTCAGATTTCCATCAGGTTCATCGTAAGTTCCAGCTGGTACAAATCTTTTCTCACTGTGTACTGGATTGACTCCAGCAAAACTGAGTATGGCAGTTGAACATTGAAGAACCAATCCCCTTCGATTGGATTGAACAAAAAACTTCCTCACTACCCTTGTTTTCTCGTTTTCCTGCAGTTGCAGCGCGTTGTAAGTTTCTTCGCCAAGCATCAGTTCCAAAGTGAAGAAAATGGCGAGAAGAACTAACGTTGCTGTGCTCTACATGGAATTCCACCAATGCCATGAAAAACCCGGCAGACAAGTCTGAAGTCTGGATCAGACACTCCGAATCAAAAGAAGAGCGCGAACGACTGTTGCCACTGAGGAAATGGTGGTGGATCATTTTTCGACCCAACAAATGGGGACAGCACACCCGCAGTCTACGACTGGCCAGCGAAAAATAACGACGCTCCAAAAACGAAAAACTACTCAGAAGACGCGCTAAAGATCCTGCCCTCGCCCACTTGAATGAGGATCAACGTCGAGCAGTCATTACCCACGATGACCGAAATCTCATCATCGCAGGCGCCGGAACAGGAAAGACATTCACAATGGTCGAAAAGGCGAGAGATGCGATACGGACTAGCATTGCACGTCCAGAAGAAATTGCTTTTGTGACATTTACGAATAAGGCCGCAGACGAAATTCGCTCCAGATGCCAGGACATTTCCGAAATGAAAATCGGGACAATCCACCATCTCGCGAATCTAGTGATCCAACAAGTCGAAAACAAGAAGCCCCGCCTGTCTACCCTGGCAGAAGACGATAACGAAAGACGCAGTCTGACCCAGAAATGGCTATTGGAAGCCATCGCCGAGCGACCTCAACTGCTGCTTGATCTGGAACTGCGTCGGGAAGCCGTCAGATTCAATCGGGTAAAGGAAGGAGAGGCACCCCAAAGACTCAGAGTCCCTCCGGATGGAGCACTGGTTCGTTCATTCGGTGAGGCACAGATTGCTGCAACGTTGTATCTTGCCAAAATCCCCTATCAATACGAAGCTGAATTCCCGTTGCCAGATGAGTATCGTACAAAGCAACACACCGGTTACCGACCTGATTTCTATCTGCCAGATGACCCTCTTGAATTCCCTTCTATCAAGGGAGGAATCTGGCTCGAACATTTTGCAAACGACAGACATGGCGAACTTCCGCAACACTGGGACCAAGAGTCACCGGGTTCAGTCGAAAACTATCGACGTACCAGAATCTGGAAGGAAAAGCTTCACAAATCGCTGCGTACACGCTTCGTCAAAACCGAGTTCGGGGACATTCAGCGGTGTATGACGAGAAAGCATTCCTTCCCTGATTTCCTATTGCAACTGATTGCCCAAAAAGGCAAGGTCGGTATACAAAATCCATCCAAGTGGGACATAGAAAGTGAATTGCTGCGAATGAAGGCCGAGTCAGGCGACAATGATTTCCTGCCAGTTACATGTGAGATCGATAAATGGATTCGAACGAAACGACAACAGATCATCAGCGATGATCAGTTGGTGGCTTCCATTGAAAATTGGCGCAACGCAGCAGAGGCTGGATCACTGTTCCGTCTGGCTTATCCTGTATTGAAGCGCTACGAGCGTCACTTGACGGAAACAAAGACCACCGATCATGAAGGTACGATCCTCAAAGCACTGGAATATATTCAAGACGGCAAAATCCAACCTCCCTGGAAGGTTGTCCTTGTTGACGAATACCAGGATGTAAACCCAGCTCAGGCTGCATTCATACACGCTCTTCTCAAACCGAGAATCAAGGGTCTCACAAGCACCGGAGCGCGACTTACAGCCGTTGGAGATGACTGGCAAGCCATTTTTGGATTTCAAGGAGGCGATACGAACCTTATTCTGGATTTCAATGATCCTGCAAAGGAAAATGATGGATGGGTGGAACGAGTCGAACTCAAACGTACCTATCGTTTTGGGCAGGAAATTGCGGATACGGCAAGGCACTTTGTAACTCGAGGAAGAAGTGTAAGTGATCGTAAAGTCATTGGCTCCCCGGACGCTCGTACTCATCCAAAGTGGCCAACCACATTCGTAGTTACCTCAACCAGGTTGACAGAACCCGGGAAGAAAAAGTTCAGCGATAATCACATCGGCCATACAGCAAGCGTGTTGGCCGTGTTATCCAGAATAGCAGAGCAATCTCAAAACGCCGAAGTCTTGATTGCAGGCCGCAGAAATTCAGACTTGACTGCACCCAACCCGAGTGAGCCTTGGCGATTCGGCATTGACCGCAAAGAAATTGAAATTGCAGCAAAGCAATACGACATTCGTTTGAGTCTTTCTACGATCCATAAAGCAACAGGCCTTGAAGCTGACTATGTGATCCTGCTTGATTCGGGACCGTTGGGCACGAACCAGATTGCGAAAGATCGTGCACTGACCGAGCACTTGGAAACTTTCGCGAATCAGACAGGCTTGAAGATGAGGAGCGAAGGGTTTGGCATGTCGCACTCACAAGAGCGAAACGCAAGGTTTATGTCCTAGTTAATCCCGAAAACGACAAGAGAAGCAACTTCTCCGTCGAACTTAGCCAGAACAAATACGGTACGTATGATGTCGGCCATGATGAGCTTGATGAATACCTGCAACCAATCACCCCGCAGGTGTTGTGTCCAGCCTGCATCCAACTTGGACGAACTTCCGCCGTGTTGGCTATTCGCAACGGACCGTATGGACGATTTGCTGGATGCACGTCCTACAATTGGGGTGAGGAAAACCGTTGCATGCATACGGAAGAAGTCTGCCAGACTTGCGGCGAAGGATTAATGTATCGAAATCGGCACGGCTGGGCACGATGCCAAAACCTCAGTTGCAGAGCGGAAGTTCCACTATGTCGATGCAAGGTTCCAAGACCCATGCTGAAGGATCCTAATTCTCGCTCAAAGCACGAGTACTACAGATGCCAAAGATTCGGAAGAAAGCAAAGCTGCGGAGCCAGAATAAAACTTTCCAGAGAGTCTGTGAATTCTTAGTTGATTTGCTGAATCTGCAATACCGCATCATTGCGATCGACCACCCACAAATTGGCTATTTCTCGCAACCTCCGAATCTGAATCCTCAAATCAGGTTCGCAAATGGCAGCATTCCAGCATGAAGCTCACAAAATTTTTCTAGTAGTTTTTTCTTGATCAATCCTCTCTTTTCTTCTGGAATTCGCTTATAGCAGACTCGCAGAAACTCAGCATCTTCGAGCTGCCAAATATATCGGCCACCCCAATGAGGAACCGTCGCACCCTTACCAAACATCAGCAACGTTCTGATTCGCTTGTGCAAATTTTTTGAGTTGCCAATGTACATGATGTATGCACCATCAACCCACTTTCTCTCCAGCTTATGTATCGCAACGTTGGGATTTTTGTTTTTAAAATATCCACCTGTCCCGATTTTACGAAAAGCCGGCAGCGGTCCTTCGTCCCGCGTCACAATGTACACACCGCTGACTGAAGGAATACCCCCGAGCTTTCCTGTTCGCAATTCTGAAATAGTCACAAACCCTTCAAATCCCCTTGATCTCAGCATGTCTACAGTAATCACCTGTTTATTGGCGTAACTGTTCATGCGTTTCCTCCAACCTGCATCTCAATTGAACTACCAACCGTCTTGTCCAAACCGTAGAATTGACGATACCAGTCTACAAATCTAGGAACGCCCTGTTCAAGGGAAACAGATGGCGAATACCCAAGTCTCTTCCGTGTAGGTTCGATGTCTGCAAGGGTATCCAGCATTTCTCCTCGCGGCCCCTGTTCGTAGTTTTTAATGGCTTCCATTCCCAAACCCTCCTCCAACAACTGGACTAATTTGCCCAGAGGCTGGGAGTTGCCGGCTCCCAGATTGAACTTCTGATAAGGCATCGACATTGATTCTTGTGCCGGAGGATTGTCCAGAGCCGCCACTGTTCCAGCGACAATGTCGTCGATATAAGTGAAATCTCGGCGCATGTCTCCAAAATTGAACAGTCCTATCGGTTGCGAATTCACAATGGCATTTGTGAACAAGAAGTAGGACATATCAGGACGACCCCAAGGCCCGTAGACTGTAAAAAACCGCAATGCTGTCTGAGCCAGATCAAAGTTTTCGCAATAAGCATGGCTGATCAACTCGTTTGCTGCTTTTGTTGAGGCATATACGGATACAGGTCGATCAACACGGCTCTCTATCGAAAAAGGCTGTTGACTGTCTTGGGGATAGACACTGCTGGAACTCGCGAAGACAAGATGCTCGAAATTATCTGTCCGACTACACAGTTCCAGAATATTTGTGTGGCCAATAATATTGTTGTTCACTACTTTAAGTGGATTCTTCTTGGAGTATCGAACACCGGCACTGGCAGCCAGATGGAGCGCTCTTTGAAAAGGGCCGTGTTTACTGAAGACGTCCTCGATACATTCAAAGTTGCTGATGTCAGTTTGTACGAAGGTGAAATTGTCAAACTTCTCAAGTTGGGACAATCTGGCCCTTTTCAGATTAATGTCGTAATAATCATTGATGTTATCCACACCTACGACATTGTCGCCGCGCTTCAATAGTTCCAAAGAAGTGGAAAAGCCGATAAAGCCCGCGGCTCCGGTTACAAGAATTTTCATATGCTCACAAAATTAGATCATTAAGAGAGTAGAATTCGCGTTGCGCTTTGGGTGGAAATCAACCAACCAGCAAACAGAGTAAATATATTTGATTTGCCTGTTAATGAGAGAGGGAAAATTTGTTTTGCGCAACAATTCGTGGGCAGAATTTTCACATTTCCAAGTCCTGCGTTGATCGGTGGAAGGAATGAAATTCTTGGTAATCGCCTACTCGGATTTTAATCGAGTTACTCCCGGAGTATTCTTCAGATTTATAATCCTCCAGACCACATGGACAGATTATGTTAATTTATAGGAGAACGCGCTATGTTTGTAATTGACGCAATTGTAAAGTCGTTTTCTAAAAAATATAACGATCCAAACCGAAAGCAACCTGAAGTTACGATTCACGTGACTCCAAAAGGAGGAATGTATGTTGATACCAAGGAATTATTGGAGAGTGAGTCGGCAAAGAAACACATTGAAGATTTTCGGCGCACCCACCAGGTTCAAAAATCTGCAAATAAAACAGAGGAAGAACACAAGAGAATTATCTTACCTCCCTACCACTAGTCGTTATTTGTTGCCATCACAATCCACTGAAACAATCAAGCAGTTTCCCTTCTTTCGTCCGATCCATACCACCTCCACAAGCACACAACGAACCTCAACAGTTCAGATGGCCGGGAATTGTTGACGATGATTCTCAACAAATGCCATCGTACAACAGAATTCTCCGGGCGCGAATCAGAATCAGCTGCTCTCAGCTCACGAGAGTTGAGACACTGCTCCAACTAGCAACTTTAGATCAATCAGCTTCCCTTGGCAGGGCTCTTTATTATTTGACCTCATCGGCTACACCTTACTCAATAACATCAAAATTAACCCAGCAAACCAGCACATAATAACCATTCTACACAACTCTATAATTCGTTTAGACGCATGAGCATATTTTGATAGCTATATGGAGAATTTGACATGTTTTCGATTAATGCAATTTTAGGATTGTTTTCTAGGAAAGATGAGGACAACAACAAAAAGGAGCCCGAGATTAAGATTCACGTGACTCCAAGAGGAGCGTTGTATGTAGACCCAGATGAGTTAATGCAAAGTGAGTCGGCAAAGAGACACATTGCAGCATTTCGTCGCGCGTTTGAAGGTCGACTCCCAATAAAAGATTCTGAAGTACGACACAAGTAGTTTCGTTTCCCTCATTCGTTGAATCATTGCCGCTATCCCTAAGTACGCGACTAAACCAACCTCATCAGTTCGAGTTGGCGAGAATCGCTTAAGCCATCCAATGTTACGCTCTACTGTGTTGCCATCATAATCCACTGAACCAGGCGATTGGTCCCGCTTCTTTCTCGCTTCTTTCTCGCTTCTTTCTTCATCAGATCTATACCAACCTCCACAAATACACAACGAACCTCAACAGTTCAGATGACCGGGAATTGTTGACGATGATTCTCAACAAATGTCATCGTGCAACTGAATTTTCCGGTCGCGAACCAGAATCTACTGCTCGCAACTCGCAAGAATTGAGACCCTGCTCCAACTAGCAGCGTTAGACCAATCAGTTTCCCTTGGCAGGAGTTTTGTACCGTTTAACCTCATCGGAAACACCTGATTCAACAACATCAAAATTGAACCAAACCGATTATGCGAATTTCGAAAAATTCGAAAATGGTAAAATATCAGGGTTTGTTCCAATTCTCTCTCTTCTTATGGCCGGACACAGTAAATGGGCCAATATCCGCTTTCGGAAGGCCGCACAGGACAGTCGCCGCGGAAAACTCTTTTCCAAACTCATCCGGGAAATCACCGTTGCCACCCGCACAGGAACACCTGATCCCGATGGCAATCCGCGCCTGCGCTCCGCGATCGACAAGGCACTTGCAGCCAATATGGGAAGAGATGTCATCAACCGCGCCATCCAGCGGGGCTCAGGTGAGGCCGGCGGCGATGGCTACCAAGACGTCATCTACGAAGGCTACGGACCCGGCGGCGTGGCCATGCTGATTGAGTGCTCAACCGACAACCGCAACCGCACTGTCAGTGAGATACGCCACACCCTCTCCAAACACGGCGGCAACCTGGGTACCGAAGGCTCAGTCTCCTATCTTTTCAGCCGCGTCGGACTGATCCAGTTCGCCACCGGCAATGATGAAGACCAGATCATGGACGTCACCGTGACCGCAGGTGCCGATGACATGGATGTACTCGATGACGGATCAATCATGGTGTCCACACCCGTCGAATCATTCGACGACGTGATCAAAGCCCTGGATGACGCCGAAATCGAATATGAGGAAGCCAACATCGAACAGCGCGCTTCGGCATCACAGGAGATCGGTGAAGAGCTGATGGAACGCATCACCAACCTGATCGGCGCGATAGAAGACTTGGATGATGTCCAGGACGTCTACACCAACGCCACGTTCGCTTCGGAGTAATGTCAATGCGTATACTGGGAATCGATCCAGGATCACGAGTGACAGGCTACGGTGTCATCGAATCCTCCACCGGCCAGGTCAGATACATCGACAGCGGCGCAATCAAAACTTCCTCAGATGCCCTACCGGTCAGGCTGAGTGAAATCTATCATGGGATTTCAGACGTTATCAGCAGACATCAGCCCGAAACCGCAGTTGTGGAAAAGGTGTTCGTCTCCGTCAATCCCCAGTCCGCCCTCAAACTCGGACACGCCCGGGGCAGTGCCATTTGTGCCTGCGCCGCAAACCTGATCGACATCTACGAATACTCCGCCAGGGAGATCAAGAAAACCATTACCGGTAGTGGCTCAGCATCCAAAGACCAGATCCAGTACATGGTGCAAATGCTCTTGACGCTCAGCGACACCCCCGGCGAGGATGAGGCCGATGCCCTGGCTGGTGCATTGACCCATTTTCAACATATCCCGTTACTCGAATCAGGTTCAAGGGAACTGCGCCGCGAAGCCAACCCTTCAGTGATGGCAACCTAACCCTACGTCCAGAGACTGCATTGTGATCGGATATCTTCGCGGCAAGCTTCATCACGTTGGGACCGACTCCATCATTCTGGATACAAACGGAATCGGATATGAGGTGTACATGCCCCTGTCTGCAATACAGCAATTGCCAAACGAAGGAGCGAGCGTGGAACTCTTTACACATTTGAACGTTCGTGAAGACGCCCACACCCTGTACGGATTTACAAAGATGGCCGACCGGGATATGTTTCGGGTATTGATCTCGGTCAGTCACATCGGTCCTCGCATCGCATTGGCAATCTTGGAGAAAATGAGTGTCGCCAATATCGTGGAATCAGTCGAACTCAATGACGATCTCCCCTATAAAGCCGTTTCAGGAGTCGGCAAGAAGACAGCCGAAAGACTGCTGATCGAACTGCGCGACAAGGTCCAGGGTTTCTCATTGGATTCAGATTCCGAAATCGAAGCGGAAGTCTCTGCAGGCATTGTCGTCCGGGAAGCAACCGAAGCACTCGTAGAGCTGGGTTTTTCCAACCGGGAAGCACGGCAGGCGGCACTGTCCGCCCGCAATGAGGGTGCGGCCACAACCGAACAGATCGTGCGTGAGGCACTGTCCAGACTCAGTGTGAAGTTCTCATGAATGACGTCATCCGTACAGTCACCCCCTCACAACTGGACGATAGCGAGAGAGATTTCGAACGCAGCCTTCGTCCAAGAACACTGGATGAGTTCATCGGACAGACCAAAACGCGCAAGCAACTGAACATCTTCATCCAGGCCGCGCTTCAGCGCTCAGAAGCACTCGATCATGTATTGATATTCGGACCACCCGGACTGGGTAAGACAACCCTGGCGTATATCATCGCCAATGAAATGCAAACTGATGTCGTCCAGACATCGGGCCCGATCCTCGAGCGTCAGGGCGATGTTGCCGCCCTGCTCACCCGGCTGCAGAAAGGCTCCGTCCTCTTCATCGATGAGATTCACCGACTGAATCCCGTCGTTGAAGAGGTGTTGTATCCCGCCATGGAAGACTACAAGATCGACATCATGATCGGCCAGGGTCCCGCCGCCAAGTCAATTCAATTGGAACTCCAACCGTTCACACTAGTCGGCGCAACAACCAGGACCGGACTTTTGACTTCCCCCCTGCGTGACCGATTCGGCATTGTGCAACGTCTGGACTATTACGGCATGGAAGAAATCACCGACGTGATCCGACGCTCAGCGAAAATCCTCAGCATCCAATCCGACAAGCAGGGAGTGGAATCCATCGCCGAGCGCTCGCGCGGCACACCCAGGATCGCCAACCGGCTTTTGCGACGTGTTCGCGACTACGCACAGATCGAAGGCAGCGGCCTGATTGATCAGCCAACTGCAAGAGATGCACTGGATATGCTGGAAGTGGATGCCCTGGGATTGGATGTGCTCGACCGCAAATACCTGCAGGTGCTGGTAGAGCATTTTCAGGGCGGACCGACCGGAGTGGAAACCCTGTCAGCCGCCATCAGCGAGGAGCGCTCAACAATTGAGGACACCATCGAACCCTACCTGCTGCAGCAGGGATTCATCCAGCGCACCTCGCGCGGCCGTACCGCAACACCAAAAGCAGGAAAACACCTTGGAATATCCAAGCAACAAGGTTTACTGCTGTAAATAACTGAATGATTTAGTATACAATTGAGTTGATTCGGGCAGGAGCGCTGTTGTTGAATGTCTTGCGCAGGTTTTGTTTCGAAATACCGTGTTTACTACGAAGATACGGACGCAGCAGGGGTTGTCTATCACGCAAATTATCTCAAGTTCATGGAACGTGCTAGAACAGAGTGGCTTGCAGGTCTGGGCTGCCTGCCGCAGCAACCCGCTGACCAGTGGGGCGTGATATTTGCAGTTCGTTCGGTAACCTTGGAATTCATCAGACCCGCCCGTTTGGGGGAGATGCTGGAAGTGGCAATTGACCATGTTGAAGTCCGCGGAGCGACCATGACGATCCTGCAGACAATTGCGATTGGACAACAGGTATTGGTATCTGGAAAATTTCGAATTGCTTGTGTGGATGCCGTCCGCATGACTGCCCGCAGAATTCCCAAAGATCTGGTTCATAGGTTGAAAACTTGATGGAAAACTCATTTGAATTGCTGCCAACCGGGAGCACACTGTCTTTCATTGATCTGATCACAAACGCAAGTGTGCTTGTACAGATCGTCATGGCCGTACTGGTTTTGGCATCTTTGGTTTCCTGGTCGATGATTTTCTACAAGTGGTTCACCCTGAAGTACTGGACCCAGGCGGCGGATGATTTCGAAGGCAAGTTCTGGACTGTCGGGGATCTGAGCTCGCTTTACTATGACTGGGACGGACGCAGCAAGGATGTCGGCTCGATTGCCGAAGTGTTCATGGAAGGCTACCGCGAGTTGAGCAGGCTGCTGACGCGAAGCAACATCGACCGCTCAGAGATCGTCGACGGCGTTCAGCGTTCCATGCGGGTTGCGCTGAACCGGGCCGAAGACAAGGTCAATTCAAATCTGTCCTTTCTGGCAACCGTTGGCTCAACCAGTCCCTACATTGGCTTGTTCGGTACGGTGTGGGGGATCATGAACTCATTCCGGGCACTCGGCGCCCTGCAGACCACCACGATTGCCGCCGTCGCGCCGGGCATCGCAGAAGCCCTGATCGCCACCGCGATGGGACTGTTTGCGGCAATCCCGGCAGTGATCGCCTACAATCGCTTCTCCCACCAGGCAGATCGCCTGCTGTCGCGATATGAGACGTTTACCGATGAATTCCTCAGCGTCGTCAATCGCCAGTATGCCATCAAGTAAGATCACGCCATGCAAACCCGATTCAAACAATCCCGACACAAGCAGATGAACGAGATCAATGTCGTTCCGTACATTGACGTGATGCTCGTTTTGCTCGTGATCTTCATGGTCACCGCGCCCTTGCTGACAGAAGGCGTGAAAGTCGACCTGCCGCAGGCAACCGCAAAACCGATTGAATCCGAAGAAAGCATTCCCTTTGTCGTCCACGTCAACGCGCAGGGCGAGTACTATGTCAATCAGGACGCAGACGATCCCGTCACATTGCAGCAGCTGAGTGTGAAAGCCGCAGCTGTGCTCAGAGCAAATGCACGGACACCTTTTCTCGTGCGCGGGGATGCCAATGTCGATTTCGACTCAGTCGTGCAGGCCATGGTTGCCTTGCAGGCTGCCGGCGTTGACGATGTGGGCCTCGTCACCAAGAATCCAACAGGCAATTAAACGAAGTGCGTGACAAAAAGGTCAAGTCATTTGGAGTCAAGTCAGTCATACTGGCTTTGTGCGTCCATGCCGTCATCGCGTTCGCGATTGGCGTGAACGTCGTATTTGAGCGGTATCTGGATTCGGATGCCGCAACCGGCGAACGCGACGTTGAGCCCATCCAGGTACGCGCAGTATCCGAAGAGGAGATCATTCAGGAACTCGAACAGATCCGTCTCAGGGAGGAACAGGAGCAGCAACGCATCGCTGAACAGAACAAACAACTCGAATTAGCCCGAGAGCAGCAAATGGAAGCTGAAAAACAGTTGGCGATGCTCGAATCCCAACGCGCTGAAGAGGAACAGCGCCGGCTTGATGCTGAACAGGACCGACGCGAGGAAGAGGAACGACTGGCAGCGATGGCAAAAGAGCAGTCCGAGCTTGAGGCCGAGCTGGCCAAGCTCGAAGAACAGCGCCTGGAACGCCTGGAACAGGAGAAACGCGAGCAGGAACAAGCCGAAGCACAGCGTAAAGAACAGGAGATTCAGCAGGCAAAGATCGCGGAGCAACGGCGGGTCGAAGAGGAGGCAAGAAAGAAACAGGAAGCCGAGGAACTCGCGAAACTCCAGCAGGAAAAGGACCGACTCAAGTCTGAAGTGGAACAGTTGGACAGCGAACGGGCTCAGCGTCTGGCTGAACAGCAGCAGCAGAAAGAGCAGGAACTGGCTGCCGCCGAGCAGAAAAAGCTCGAACAACAACAGGAACAGCAACGACAGGCTGAATTGGAAAGACAACGACAGGCCGAGTTGGAGAAACAAAGGCAAGCCCAAGCTGAGAACGAGCGTATCCAGAAGGAACAGGAACTTCAACGGCAGCAGCAGGAAGAACTGGCACGAGAACAGCAACAGCGTGAGGAGGAGCTAAGGCTCGCTGCCCTGCAAAAAGAGGAAGAAGAAGCCAGACTGCAACAAATCCAGGAAACGCAACGCAGAAATAGGGCCATCAGCGAGTTCAGTAAGTTTGAACCGGCCATAAAGGCTAAAGTCGAGGACAGTTGGACACCGTTGGGACTTGGTGGAGACTTAAGAACCAATGTGTTGGTGAAAATAGAACCTTCAGGAAAGGTGGCTGCTGTGACTGTCACCAAGACCAGTGGATCGGATGAGTTTGACCGCTCTGTAACGATCGCTGTTCGCAAGGCATCACCCTTGCCTATTCCGACCAACCCGGAATACTATCAGTATTTCCGGGAGTTCCTTTTCAACTTCTCAAGCCCGGAAAACTGAATGACCAGCAATGAATAACCTCACCCGCTCAATTCTGATCATTCTGACACTGCTGTTCGCAGCTACGAATGCAAACGCCGTACTGACCATTGAAATTGAGAAAGGCGTCAAGCGCGGAGTTCCGATTGCAATCGTACCGTTCGGTAATGAAAATGACATTGATGTTGGGTATGCGCTTCACGGAGTGGTCCGAAATGACCTCAACCGCACTGGACGCTTTGATGTCAAGGACCCGAAAGACTATCTCGACGACCCAACCACCTATCAGGATATTAAATTTGGAGACTGGCAGCTGATACTGGTCGACTATCTGCTCATCGGATCCGTAACGCCGGTCGAGGAAGGCCATTATCGAATCGAGACCAGGCTCTTTGACGTCTTTGAGGAAAAGCAGGTTTTTGGCAGTCAGTATCTGGTCACCTCGATCAACGTGCGTGAAACTCTGCACGAAATATCCAACGCAGTGTATGAGAATGTAACCGGGAACACGAGTTCGTTCAATACCAAAATCCTGTACACAACCACTGTCGCATCCGAACAGGGTGATGTCATTCACAAACTCTTCATCGCTGACTACGACGGCTACAATCCCGCGGAACTGCTGGCTTCCAGAAGCCCGATCCTGTCCCCGAGCTGGTCGCCGGACGCGCAGAAGATAGCCTATTCACTATTGCAACAGGATCAGTCCAGAGTCTGGATACAGGAAATCACAACCGGGCAAAGATCAGTGGTCGCTGAGTTCGAGGGTGAAAACAGATCGCCCAGCTGGTCACCTGATGGCACAAGACTGGCCTTTTCGATTTCCAAAGGCGGCAACTCCGACATCTATGTCCTCACCCTGGATACGGGAGAACTTCTTCAGCTGACAAAAGATCGCCGAATCGATACAGAACCCTCATGGTCTCCAGACGGTGAGTACATTGTCTTTACGTCGAATCGCGGCGCAAGGGCACAGATCTACAGGGTCAGAGCCGGCACAAATCAGCAGGTCAGACGCATCACCTTTGACGGACGATCAAATTCCGGAGCAAGTTACTCATCATCCGGACAGCAACTGATTTTGATCACCGACCAGGGCCAGGGCAACCAGGTTGCAATCTACGAATTTGATACAAATGCCGTAACCGTTGTCTCATCCACGTCGATCGATGATTCAGCCACTTTCTCTCCACATGGCGACATGTTGATGTATGTCGCTGAAGGTCAGGACAGGCACATCAAAATCCTGTCACCGGATGGCAGTGTCCAGTCAAGGATCGAAACCGCTGAAGGCGCGGTCAAACAGGTCGCATGGCGAGTGAGTAATTGAGGCCAGTTCACGTTGTACATACTTAGGAGCTAAATTTTAGTCATGAAGCGTTTCATATATTTCACAGGAGTCAGCTTGCTGTCTTTATTCTTTCTTGCGGGTTGCGCCAAAGACATGAGCACAACCGAAGTCAGTACGATTGATTCCGATGCCAGTGTAACCACAGATGAAACGAGTGCCATTTCAGAAAGCGGTGACGCGGTCCAATTCGATATTGGCGAAGAACCAGGCGAAGAAACGCAATCGGAATCAGACTCCCCCGACGTGTTTGATCCGCTTAGCGTGCGAACAGTCTACTTTGACTATGACGAATCAAAGGTAAACGACGAAGGACAGCAGGTCATCCGCGCACACGCTGAGGTGCTGTTGAACAACCCCGATGCAAGCCTGCATATTGCAGGTCATGCAGACGAAAGAGGCACCCGGGAATACAACCTCGCGCTAGGCGACCAGCGAGCCCAGGCTGTCAGCAGTTACTTTCAGGAATTCGGAGTCGACGGCTCCAGAATCACTGTGGTGTCCTACGGGGAGGAACAACCTGCTGCAATCGGATCAGATGAGGCCGCCTGGACTCTCAACCGCCGTGCGGAGTTTGATTATTGACCGAATTGAAATCGGACTGTCTCACCGCATTACAACAGTTAATGTCTGACAATTGTAAGAATTGTTTTGAGAAGCTGGGGATATTCTTGTGAAAAAAGAAACACTTCTCGCAATCAGTATTTCCATCTCTATTGGGCTTTTTTCCGCAATTCCCGTCTCCGCCGATCCATGCGAATCGCCAGACAACCTGACCGAGGTTACAGGAGCCAAAGAATGCCTTGTAATTCAGACATACCACGAAGACCCTAACAACAAAACACTGGTTGTATTTATTCACGGGAACACTCCTAGAGGCTATCCGTCAGATTACATGAAGTACATTGCGTTTAGATTTAGAGACACTGATACAACCGAAGTCATCCTAATCCGGCCTGGCTACCATGATTCGAAAAATCGAAAATCCACGGGAACGCGCTACAACAGGAACGCAGATTGGTATCGTAAGGAAATCGTTAACTCAGTAGCGGATGCAATACAGCGGTTGAAAGCACACCACAAATCCGAACGCGTTGTTCTAGTCGGATATTCCGGCGGAGCAGCAATTTCTGGTGTGATCTTGGGCAGACATCCAGGACTGGCTCAGGCAGCGGTGCTGATGTCCTGTCCGTGCGATGTTGGTCGCTGGCGGCGTATGCACCACGTTTGGGTACCGTCGAACGACCTGTCGCCTCACCGTTTCATCGACAAAATTCCCGGCGATAATTCAGTGATAACCGTGTCTGGTGGTAAAAACCGTCATACGGTACCATCACTTGCCCGCGACTATGTAGAAAAGTTGACCCAGCGCGGTATTGATGCTGAATTCGTACTGGTTCCCAGGGGAAGTCACGACATAAAAATGTTACGCGGAGCGGCTGTTGATGCACTGGAGAAACTCATTGCTAATCCATAGGCTACAAAGAGGAACAACCAGCTGTTGTCGGATCAGATAAATCAGCCTGGAATCCCAACCACCATGCGGAGTTTGATTATTGATCGGAATCAATTCATTCGCTGATTCAGAAAGCCTGACTTCTCCTTAGGTCGGTTCAGGATTTACACAACACGCTCTAGTTCGGATCCAATTGCCGTCACAGGCAAAGGGATATTGTGTCATCTAACATCACACACCGCCCCGATGTGTCGGGACAGGGAATGTAATCAATTGCTATGCCATTTGTTCCAAACTCATTCCTGGACAGATTTTCGATTCAGACAGATTGCATGATCTTCAACAAAGATGAATGCAACACTCACTGAGTGATAATGGCCCAAGGGATCGATCGCCACAGGTCTTTGACAGTGAGGAGAAATCAAATGAAGGGCGCAACAGTTGCCGCAATCAGTACAGGTTTCGCACTCGGATTAGGTATCACACCACCCGCATCCGCCGACCCATGCAAATCGCCGGACCACCTGACCGAGGTGACCGGAGACAAGGAGTGCCTTGTCATTCAGACCTACAACGCAGCCCCGGAGAACCAGACACTGGTCGTTTTCATTCATGGCGACGGCTCCAGAGGCGATCCGTCTGACTATTTCAAGAGAATCGCATCCGAATATACCGGCAACGGTGCCACCGGAGTCATTCTCATCCGACCCGGCTACTATGACTCCGAAAAGCGCAAATCCACAGGTACCAGCTACAGGAAGAAAGGCGATGGCTACCGCAAACACATTGTCAATTCAGTGGCTGACGCAGTACAGCGACTGAAAACACATCACGACGTCCAACGTGTGATCCTTGTCGGCCACTCCGGAGGCGCAGCAATATCAGGTGTGATACTGGGCAGACATCCCGGGTTGGCTCAGGCAGCACTGCTTTTGTCCTGCCCGTGCGACATAAACCGCTGGCGAACAATGCACCAACGCCGGGCTTGGCGCAATAGTCTGTCGCCTCACCGTTTCATCGATGAGATTCCCCAAGAAACTCGAGTAATCGCCTTGACCGGCAGCAAGGATAACAACACAGTCCCAGCGCTCGCCCGCGACTACGTGGCGACATTGACAGATCGCGGTGTCACCGCCGAATTCGTGCTGGTTGACGGTACCGGTCACGGTGCTTCCAAAAAATTCTCATCGTCACTCGTTGATGCTCTGGCTGAATTGATTACAGATTCATGAATAAACTGAAACTCCTGTTTCCAAAAACACCTTAGCGACAATCAAACTGCCCTGCCGACTCGAAGCACAACACGACACTTGCCTGGCTTGCTATCGCATGCGCCACTGCAGAAAGCAGGAGTGTTCCAAAAGTCTGTCTGGAAATCAGAACATAGAGGTTACACCTCATCCCCATTGTCTTGATTCACTAAGAGCGTCCAAAAAAACCTTTCGAAATAAAGCCTATCTTCCATGCATGACAACAGTAAACGCCTGGACGGACTTGACCTGGCACGTTTCCTGGCCTTCGTTGGAATGGTCATTGTCAACTTCTCGATTGTAATGGGTGCGAAGACCGGCTCTGATGTGTTGAGCATCTTGATTACCGCCTTGGAAGGCAGAGCTGCCGCAACTTTCGTAGTCCTCGCCGGTGTCGGATTGGGTCTGGCAAGCCTCAAAGGAGTTGACCATACAGCGACTGCGACGATCAAGCGCGCGATTTTCCTTCTTGCTCTCGGGCTGATCAACACACTGATTTTTGATGCTGACATCATCCACTACTACGCGTTCTATTTTCTATTTGGCGCACTCCTGCTGCGATTCGGTAACCACCTGCTGATCACGACGATCGTGTTTTTAAACCTCGTCTTCGTCATACTGATATCCACGCTGAACTACGATCAGAACTGGAACTGGGAGAATTACAGTTACGCTGATTTCTGGACGTCTGCGGGTTTCGTACGCAATCTTTTCTTCAACGGCTGGCATCCTGTTTTCCCCTGGCTCGGCTTCCTGCTCTATGGGATTATTCTGGGCAGAATGACATTGGCGAAATGGACTACACAACGCAACCTCATCGTTGCCGGCTTGGTTTTGTTTGCGTTTGCCGAAACGGTGAGTGCCGTCATCACACCTCCATTAACTGCAATAGATCAGGAACTGGCTGCCTTGGTCTCGACGCAACCCATTCCACCAATGCCGCTTTACACAGTCGCCGGAGTGGGTGTGGCGTCTGCCGTCATCGGCGTTTGTCTGGCAATTGCCGATTGGGCGACGAAGGTTGGTATTCTGAGACTGATTGTTCCAGCCGGAAAACAAACGCTGACGCTTTACTTTGCACACATTTATGTTGGAATGGGAGTTCTTGAGTCCCTGGATATGCTTGAAGATCAGTCTCTTCCTACTGCATTTGCTTCGGCACTCCTATTTTGTACCGTCGCTGTAATCTATGCATTGCTTTGGTCAAAGAAATTCAAGCGCGGACCAGTCGAAGTATTGATGCGTCGTATTTCCGGATGAAACTCACACCTGAGTGATGAACCTCCAGTTAGCTATCCCAACTAAACGTGCTCCGAACCCTACTGTGTTATCAGGATACGGTATTCGCAAGCAAGTTCGCGTACGGATCAGCCAAATTCATTCAGCCTGCCTGGACAAAAAAAGATGACCGTTGACTTGCCCAGTACTGTTCACGATAAGCCGTAGAACAACTTGGAACAATATTTTCAAGCCTGCTTCTGCATACTCAAAATGCTGGCTCGGCCCAATGCTCAGAATGCCTCTGGAAAAATTCATTGAAGTTCGCCAATAAGCGATCCATCCTGATTCACCTTCATCGATGTTCAATGCGGCGAGAAATTCAATGTTCGGTTGTGTACTCAGGTCAGGTAACGAGGAATGACTTCCTGATAAATGGGATTGGCGATGTTGATTCCTTTTCTTCGGTCAATATTCACCAGACCGAGTTCCAGTGCATATTCGAGGCTATCACCCGAAAAATGACGCGAATTTCGATCATCACTGAACAGCCATTCAACAACACTTCGCACCCGCTCCTCTTTGAGTCTGGCGGCCAACTGGTCAAAGTGTGTGTCTCGGTCAAGAATAAGCCGTTTCCGAGCATCTTCAATGTCGATCAATTCAATCGGTTGGCCGAGATCGCTTACTGCCTGACATGCACGATTAGCCAACGCATTGACCAACCATGGCTGACCCTGAGACAGCCTCCACACTTCTTCGATTGTCCCATCAGCCCAACGCTGTCCGGTTTCCTGTGTGTGCTGTTCAAGCAGAGTCTTCGCCTCTTCAACGCTGAAATCGCCCAACCTGATTGATTTTGCCTTGACGTTGAAAAAACTGCCACCAGTGATGATCTCACTCTCTGAGTAAGACTGACTACAATAGCCACGGACATCCCCGACTCCGCACAGTACCACACTCTGCGGAAATCGCCTTGGACGTTTGGCATACCCAGTGCGTAATTGGCGAAGTACCGAGATCAGAGTATCACCAACAAGGGTATCAATTTCATCAATCAACACAACCAACGGCTTGTCACTCCTGGCTGCCCAAGCGCTGAGGATTCGGCCCAGTGCGCTGAGTGAGCCGTGATTTTTCAGATACATCCGATAGTTGTTTTGAACAAACAAGTCATCAAGTGTGGTTTTCGCTTCATCTGCCAACTCATCCAAGACTGATTCCATTGCTGTCTGCACATCTTCCCTGGCAGCTTGACCAACCTCGAAATTGACATATACACACCGGTATCGTCCGGAGCGGTTCAATTCATCACGCAAGGCAAACAGAGATGTAGTCTTTCCAGTCTGACGCGGTGCATGCAACACGAAATACTTCATCTTATTGATCAGGTCAAATACAAGCTCAGTATCAAGTCGCTCCAACGGAGGAATGAAATAATGTTTATCCGAATAGATTGGACCTTCAGTATTAAAGAAGCGCATGGGACCGACTACATGATCGAAGTGAACTCAAGTTTGTGTGGAACTAACCTTTTACATAAGCCATTTTACTTCATCCACACACAGCACCGAAGTTCTCAAGGGTAGTGAACCATTACAGGCTGCTGAATTTCCGTTCAGAATTTCCTACAATATGGCATTGACTCTCGTTATACAGTGAACATATTGTTCATAATTGCTTTCTTGTTTTGACTTGCTTGCGTCACATTCCGACTTATGAAAACCTTTCGATTCAAAAATATTAAATGCACACTGACAGTGCTGGCACTGACACTGCTGGTTGCAGGATGCGGCGGCGAACCTGTGCTTACCACTTCGCCAGAACCTGCGCCAGAACCGATAATCAGCGACACACCACCAGCAACGCCAGCACCACAGCCGTTGGCTCCACCGTCACCACAGACTCTTGCGCAGATACAGGAATTGAATCAGGAAATCGGTGACCTGAGAAGCCGTATCGAAGTTCTCGAATTCGAACTCGACAAGGCACGGGACCGTCAACAGCAACTCTATGACGACCTCGATATCAGGCTGAGAAAAGTCGAACGACTGCAGACTCAAACCCCAACCCAAACACAAACGCCACAGATAAGTCCGGAACCCAGCGAGCAACCGGCATCAATAGAGTCCGAGACTGAAACAGCGCCAGAACCTGAATTGCCGGAATCGACAGCAACCGATGACGTCACCGTCCAACCCATCATAGTCGAGGAGGACCCGATACTGGCACGTGAAACCTACGACGACGCCTTTCGCACACTCAAGGACGGCCAGTTCGAAGATGCACAGGCAAAGTTTCAGACGTTCATCAACAGTTTTCCAAACAATGATCTGGTCGGCGATGCCTGGTACTGGATTGCCGAGGCCAACTACATCATCAAGAAGCTCGAACAGGCGATTGAAACCTATAAGTTTGTCGCCAGTGAATTCCCCGAACATCGGCGAACCCCGGATTCATTGCTGAAAATCGGTTATATCTACTACGATCTTGAAAACTTTGAGGAGGCGCAGCTCTATCTGACCGAAGTCGTCGACAAGTATCCAGCCAGCCGCTCTGCATTTTCCGCCCGCCGCCGTCTGGACAAGATGAAAAGAGACGGGAATATCCTCTAGCCGGTAATCAACGCAATCTTGAAACCGCTTCAGATCCCGATGTATCGTCGCTGAAGGTCTTCATCGGCGGCCAGCTCGCTGGAACCACCGGACCACACTACATGTCCTTTCTCAATGATATAGTGGCGGTCGCCAATTTCCATCAGCGACTCAAGGTTCTTGTCAATCAAGAGTATGGATTGCCGGTTGGCTTTGAGTTTGACGATACTGTGCCAAATCTGATTTCGCAGCAACGGTGAGAGACCTTCAGTCGCCTCATCCAGCAACAGCAGTTTGGGGTTGGTCATCAACGCCCGACCGATTGACAGCATCTGCTGCTCTCCGCCGGAGATTCGATTGCCCGGAATGTGTGCCCGCTCTTCCAGCGCGGGAAACAACTCGAAAATTTTCTCGACCGTCCAGGGACTGTCCTGTCCGCTCGCGTTGTTTTCCGTCGCCAGCAAATTCTCCCTGACATTCAGATTCGGGAAAATCCGCCTGCCCTCCGGCGCCAATCCCAGACCGGACTGGGCGATTCGATACGACGGCCAGTTGGTGATCTCCTCGCCTTCAAAGTAAATCGAACCGTTTCGCGTTCTGTTCAAGCCCATAATCGTGCGGATAGTGGTGGTCTTGCCCATGCCGTTTCTGCCCAACAGCGTCACGATCTCCCCTTCGCTGACATCAATGCTCATATCGAACAAAGCCTGGGTGGCACCGTAATAGGAATCAATATTTCGGACCGAGAGCATCATCAGTCATCATGTCCAAGGTAGGCATTGCGCACAAAGTCATCGTTGCGAACCTCATCTGGATTACCGGACTTGATCAGCCGTCCGTATACCATGACAGAAATCCGATCCGCCAGGGTGAACACAGCATCCATGTCATGCTCGATCAGCAAAATCGCATATCTTTTTTTAAGACTCAGCAAAAACTCGAGGATTCGGGATGAATCCGAGCGACCCATGCCGGCCAGCGGCTCATCCAGTACCAGCAGCTTGGGCTCCATCGCCAACGCAATCGCGATTTCAAGATGTCGCTGTTCGCCATAGGCAAGGTTGCCGGCAACGGTATCCAGGCGATCCTGCATTCCAACCGAGTGCAGGACACTGATTGCACGCTCCTGAATGTCTGATTCACCTGACACCGCGTTCCAAAATCTGAAACTGTGTCCATAATGAGCCTGGACAGCCAATGCGACATTCTCCTGACAGGTGAAGTCTTTGAGAATGGATGTGACCTGGAATGACCGTGCCAAACCCATCAGCGAACGCGACGGTGCACTCATATTGGTGATCTGCCGGCCATCAAACTCGATTTCACCCGAGTCACACTTGAGAATTCCTGTGATCAGGGAAATCAGGGTCGTTTTGCCGGCTCCGTTGGGGCCGATCAGCGCATGAATTTCCCCCGGGGCGATTGCCAGATCAACGTTGTCGGTGGCATTGATTCCACCAAAACGCTTGTTCAGCTTGTGCGTGCTCAGCAGATGCTCATCCATCGGGAGAGTCTCGCTTGCTGAGCATTCCGTCTATTCCCCGCGGTGACAAAAGAACCACAAGAATCAGGAACGGTCCGAAAATAATGTGCCAATGCTCGGTGAACCTGGAAAGAATCTCGGATATGAGCCAGAATACCAATGCACCGGCGAGCGGCCCAAACAGACTCGCCATGCCACCCAGCACCACCATGAAGATCAATTCCCCGGAACGGGTCCAATGCATGATATCGGGGCTGACAAACTTTTCGACATTCGCACTGAGAACGCCAGCCAACGCACACATCAAACCGGCAATCATAAAGCAAACCAGGCGATACCGGAACGTGGAGAATCCAATCACCTCCATTCGCAGCTCATTTGATTTTGCACCGCGGATGACATAGCCGAATCTTGAGTTGATCAGACGATGGGTGAAATAAAGACAGGTCACCAACACAACAAAGATCAGGTAGTACCGATGGAACGGATTGTCGAGATTGATCAGGTCGGTTCCGAAATCACTGCGGGTATAGATGATCAATCCATCGTCGCTGCCATACTCCTCGATGCTGATCGACAGATAGTAGATCATCTGCGTGAGCGCCATGGTGATCATGATGAAATAAACGCCGCGTGTTCGAAGACTGATCCCGCCAAACAGAAACGAGACAATCGTCGCGGCCCCCATGGCAATCACGATCTGCAGATACGCATTGTAGATGTCGTAGTATGCACAGATGCCAACTGCGTAGGCACCGATTCCCAGATACAGCGCGTGACCGAAGCTGATCATGCCGCCATAGCCCAGAATGAGATTCAGACTGATCGCGGCAATCCCCAGGATCATCAGACGGGCAAACAAGTTCAAGTAATAAGGTTCGTCTATGAGTGTCGCAACCACCGGAACCAATGCACAGGTTCCGATGAGGGCGATGGCAAACAGACCTCGTCGCGTCCGCAGCCGGCTTGTATCAATCATGCGTCGCCCGACCTCAGTTGTTCTGGCTGCCAAACAAGCCGGTAGGCTTGAAAAACAGGATGCACGCCATGAAGATGTAGATCAGCATCGACGAGATGGCTGGTGCTGCGGCTTCTGCTGCATTGGCCGGCATGAACAAAGCCAGGATCACATCCAGAAATGAACGGCCCAGTGAATCAACCAGCCCGACAATCAGCGCGGCGATGAAACTACCGCGAATCGAACCGATCCCCCCAATGACAATCACCACGAATGCAACAATGATGATCTGCTCACCCATTCCGGAATTCGCACCCAGAATCGGAGCCATCAGCACACCAGCCAGTGCGCTGAGTGCCGTACCGATTCCAAAAACCAGCGTGAACAGCAGGCGAATGTTGGTTCCCAGCGCGTACACCATCTCGCGATCAGACGCCCCGGCCCTGATCAGCATTCCAAGTCGGGTCTTTGTCACCAGCAGCCACATCCCAATTGCCAAAATGAATCCCGAGGCAATGATCATCAACCGATATGGCGAATAATCAATCCCAAACGGCAGCGCGACTGTTGAAGACAGATACGCCGGAAATGGAACAGTCAAGCCATCCAGCGGCCAGACGATCTGAACGAGTTCATTGAAAAACAAGATCAGTCCAAACGTCGCGAGCACCTGATCGAGGTGATGGCGCTGATACAGTGTCCTGAGCGTCGTGATTTCGGTGAGGATACCGATTGCTGCGACAATGGGAACAGCCAGCAGAAGAGCCAGGATGAACGATCCGGTCCATAGGAATATGGTGGCGCCAACGAATGCACCAAGCATGTACATGGAACCATGGGCCAGATTGACCAGGTCCATGATTCCGAATGTCAGGGTCAGGCCTGCCGCGAGCAGAAACAGCAATACGCCGTATTGAATTCCGTTCAGGAATTGCTCAATTAGCAGTGCCCATTCCAATTTGAGTTATCCGATTGAGTTGGATGATTGCGAGGACTTGATGTCATGTCTCCCGAAAGGGAAATGTAGAATTCAGATGCTTCACAGAAACTGCAAGGCTTGATTGCCAAGCCTTGCAGTTCAATTGACTGAAACGTTCTGGACGAACCCAGCCAAAAATTTCAGATTGTCGCAATCCGTTGGCCGGGAACTTCCATGACGATTCTACATATTGCACTCACCGGCATAGACATCCTGGTGCATGGACAGGACTGTTTCCCGAACCGAGGTTGTCCATACGCCATCGCTGTCTGCCACGACCTCGCGACTATAGAAATTCTGGATGGGGAAGTGATTGTTGCCGATGCTGAAATCTCCCCGCACTGAATCATAGTTCGCCTGTCTCAGCGCATCACGCAGTCCATCAACATTGCTGACATCACCGCCAACGGCTTCGACCGCACTCTTGATGAACATCACTGCGTCATAGCTCTGTGCGGCATAGAAACTCGGATACTTCCCGTATTTCGCCTTGAATCCATCAACAAACTTCTTGTTGGCGGCGTTGTCAAGATCCGGTGCCCAGAACTGCGTCATGGTCGTGCCCACCACACCGTTCATGCCAGCTGCCTGGAATCTTGGCAGACTGATCGAGTCAATGGTGTAGACCGAATAAAGATCAACCTTGCCGGAAAGACCCGCCTGCTCATACTGCTTGATAAAGGCTGGGCCGTGCTTGCCAGGATAAAAGACGAACACCGCTTCGGGATTCGCTGCCTTGACCTTGGACAGCTCGGACGCCCAGTCGATCTGATCCGGCCACTTGGTCATATCAGTACCGACCACTTCGCCCTTGAAGGTTCGTTTCACACCGGCAACCATGTTTTTTCCAGCGGCATATAGTGGTGCGATAACATAAAGCGTTTTCACACCGCGCTGGTTCAACACCTCTCCCAATGCCATCGGAGTCTGGTCATTCTGCCAGGAGATGTTGAAAAAATTCTCATGGCAACCCTCGCCCGCAAGTTGTGACGGGCCGGCATTTGCGCTGATCAGAATCTTTCCCGCATCCAGTACGGTGGTAGCGGAAGCCAGCAGCACGTGCGACCAGATATAACCGAACACGATGTCAACCTTGTCTTGGGTTACCAATCGCTCAGTGGCCTGCTTGCCTTTCGCAGGATTGAACTCATCGTCCGCATAGACAACCTCGACATCCACCGGGCCCATCTTGTTGCCGATGTGTTCCATCGCCAATTCGACGGCATCTCTCATGTCATTTCCTATCACGGCTGCAGGTGTGCTCAGGGTTGTCACAAAGCCGAGCTTCACCGATGCCGAATAGGCGTTTGGTGCAATCAGAAAGCAACTGACTGCCATCGCCATTAATACTTTTTTCATATTGTCTTCTCCAGTTACTTGAAGTGAAAATCCAATCAATCTACGATCAATGAATCAATTGTCCTCCAGACAGCGCCAATCAAATCTTGATTGGCAATGACCCTGCCCTTCGTGAGCATGGCCAATCCTTACTATTCTACTATCTTAATGAATGCGTTAAGTCACTGATTGTTTGCTGTGAAGTTTCATCCCAAATCGCCTGCCTGATCAGTTGCTTCGCTCATTGTGTTTTTGCAGTGCCCATGCGACATGCTCCTGAACGAGTTCGGACGGGTGATTCTGCCGCGCTTTCAGGCAACCAATGACTTTGGGTGTCGACTCTGCATTACCTAATGCAACAGCAATGTTTCTCAACCACCGTTCATAGCCCAGACGACGAATGGCCGAGCCTTGCGTCTTTATGGAAAACTCCTCTTCGGTCCATTGAAATGCCTCACACAGTGACATTGAATCCAACTGATGTCTCACCATGAAGTCCGCTTCTTCCGTTGCAGAGGCAAATCGATTCCAGGGACACACCATCTGGCAGTCATCACAACCGAAGATGCGATTTCCCATCAGAGGCCTCAGTTCCATCGGAATCGATCCTTTCAATTCAATTGTCAGATACGAGATGCACCTTCGTGCATCGACAACATAGGGTGCCACGATTGCATCGGTTGGACAGGCCGTCATGCATGCAGTACAGCTGCCGCAATGATCCGATTCGGGCTGGTCCACGGGGAGCGGAAGGTCGGTATACAGTTCGCCCAAGAAAAACCATGAGCCTGCCCGTCGATTGAGCAGATTGGAATGTTTGCCAATCCAACCGAGCCCTGCCCGCTGCGCGATCGGCTTTTCCAATACCGGGGCACTGTCGGCAAACGCACGATAGCTGAATGCTCCGATTTCATCCTGGATTCTCAAGGCGAGTCTGGCCAGTCGCTTGCGCATCAGTTTGTGATAGTCCCGACCGGTCGCATAACGCGAGACAAATGCAGTCACCGAGTCATCAAGCACCTTGGAGATTGATCTGGAATCCGGCGGATAATAATCCATACGGGCTGAAATGATCCGAATCGTTCCCGAAATCAACTCATCGGGTCTGCTTCGTCTCGAGCCGTGGCGCTCCATGTAATCGAGTTCTCCATGAAATCCCTGCCGCAGCCACTCGTTCAGGTGATTTTCAGCCTGGGTCAGTTCTGTATCCGTGATTCCGACCTGCTGAAATCCAAGTTCCTGACCCCAGCCTTTGATGCTGGCGGCCAGTTGATTCAGTTCAGATTCCGAAAACTGCATTGTCGTATTTTTGATGTTCTTACTGATCGACCAATTTGTTCAAAATAACCACAATGCGTTACTATGAATTGGTCAGATTGCTGCAGAACTATTTATTTTCAGGAGATTTTCCCTCAGCCTCGCTGATGATCTCGTCGCGGTGCTCATCAAGCACGGGCGGACGACTGCGAATCGGCAGATCTCGACCTGAAATTCGTACCGGATGCGCAAAGGTCTGAGTCGGCTTTGCACCGGGAAGCTCCAGAGGTTGAACCCATCCCTGATCCAGAACCTGGGGATCATCCAATACCTCTCCGTATCGATTGATGGGTGCAGTCGGTACACCCGCCTCCTTGAAGCAACGGTACCAGTACTCGGCCGTGTTGGAAGAGAATTCCTCCTCGAGTATTTTCGTCAATGCTTCCTGATTCTTGGCTCGGGCTGCCGTGTTCGCAAATCGCGGGTCGTCGACAAGATCCATTCGACCAAGAACCCTGCACACCGTCTCATACAGATTCTGATTGCCTGCGGCGAGGACAAAGTATCGGTCTGATGCCTTGAATGCCTGATAGGGTGCGTTTCTTGGATGACGCGATCCCAGCCGTTTCGGATTCTTGCCGGTTCCAAAATACTCACTCACCTGCAACGGCGCAATGCCCAGGCTGCAACCCAGCATCGACGCGTCGATATGAACACCTTTGCCCGTCGTTTGCCGTTCGTACAGTGCTGACGATATATGAAAGGCAGCATACAGACCCGTTGCAAAGTCACTGAGTGGAACACCACACTTCACGGGCGGCTCACCCTCTTCACCGGTGACACTCATGATCCCGGAGATGCCCTGCATCGTAACGTCGAATGCACCTTCCCTGGAACGGGGGCCGGTCTGACCGAATGCCGAGATCGAGCAATAGATCAACGCAGGATTCAACTCGGAAACGGAATCGTAGCCAAGCCCCAGGCGATCCATCACACCAGGACGATTGTTTTCGAGCAACACATCCGCTTGCTTCACTAGCTTGAGTGCGATGTTCAGGTGATCGGGGGATTTGAGGTCTAGCGCGATGGAGCGCTTGTTTCGATTGACCGACGAGAAGTTCTCGCTGAATCCATCAGTCAACGGCGGCCACTGACGCATGGCGTCCCCGGCTGGTGGTTCAATCTTGATGACGTCCGCACCCATGTCACCCAGCAACATTCCACAGAACGGTCCGGCAGCAATTTGACAGAACTCCAGCACCCTGATGCCGGACAAAGCCAGTTCAACTCCATTGTTGGAAAAAGCTCGGTTTAACGATGAACGGGACATGGCAAAATCAAATTCAATTCAGATGTATGTATTGTGTGCGGCAATCAGCAAGCAGTTGCAATTGGAACTCAGTCTCCGCACGAATATGCAGGCTCTAAGCCTGACCTTGTTTGCGAGAAATCGATTGAATCAGCAGCTTGGCGACACCGATTATACAAGCCAAAAGGACGACTTCCATATCTAATTGTTTTTATTCAATATAATGACAAAACATTAGTGTGACAACATTTCATTCATGCTGCATATTTTTGTTCCATCACACGATATGCATCCCGCTCACACTCAATATTCAACTTATTATCGACTCTGATGTTGACGAGACCCGCCAAGCTTGTTGCCTTGGTAAGTCTCTTTTCCAATCTGGAAACGTGACCTACCGCGTCGGATTCAGTGATGCTTGGAATCGAGAGCCACAGAGCGTTGAGTTCGCTGGAAGCGCTGTGAACCTCGGTTGCAATCGCTTGTAGAATTCCCAATTTTCTGGGCGATTGTGAGGCAAATTCCACCGCAATAATGATGACAATAATCATTGCGCTGACCAATGCTGCAAGAACCAACCAATCAGAGTCACCTGTCATCAAGTGTGAAGTTACGGCAAACATTTCCAGTCCTGCAAAAAACAGCAGAGCATACCTATTGACCTGATGCTTGGTTAGGTAACGGTCGCGCAATCTATCGTAGTATCGTTCAAGACGAGCGACATCAAGCATTAACTGCCAAATTGCGTTGTATGTTTGTTCAGTAACGTTCATTTCGATCTTAACCGGCTGGCAGTGCAGATTCACCTTCATGGCTTCATTGGATGACACAGCAACAGTAATCAAGTACTACCACTGGTCTGTGCTCGTTGTCAGACATGATCTAGGAGGAGGGGAAGTTTTTGGTTTTTGGTATATCTGCCTTGTGCCTAAATTAGACATCTTGTCTTATGCTGAATACTTTTCTTCCATGAACTGATATGCGTCTTGTGCACATTCAACATTCAATTTATTATTGACTTTGATATCAGCAAGCCCAGCCCAACTTGTGACCTGCGTAAGCCGCTTTTCCAATTTATACTTCTCCTCCACTACTTCCGATTCAGGAAGGTTCAGAATCGAATCCCAGAGGTGGGTCAGTTCACCGGAAATATGATTTATTTCGGTTGCAATCGCCTGCAGTATTCCTAACTTTCGGGAAGACTGTGAGGCGAAATCCACAACAACACAGACAGCAATTACTGTCGCACTTGCCAATCCTGCAATAATCTCCCATTCGGATGTGCCAGAAATCAGATGTGAGACCACTGCAGATACTCCAACTCCTGCGAAAATCAACAAAATAGATCGACTAATCTGATGCTTGACCAGGTAACGATCTCTCAATCGAGCATAGTATCGTTCAAGCCGAGCGACATCCAGCATTTCCTGCCAAATTGCGTTGTATGTCTGTTCAGTAACGTTCATTTGATTTTGCCGAGTTGACGAGGAACTGTTCAACACATTGTTCTTGTTCCGTCGAATTGGATTCCGGAAATCCGGGGATAACTTAATTCGACTTCTGAGAAACCAGCCATCTTTAGATACAAGTGAAGTTGTGTTTTCTGAAGTTTACATGAAAATCAAGAGGCGACGCAAATGAACCGACACTCCAGCCAGCACTTAACAAACCCAAACTGTGGATATGCTGTAGAATTGCAACCAATTTAAAATTAACCGGATTTTCGGCAATGGCAAGAGTACGAGATATAGAGATTGACGAAGTTGCAGATGACCTGAAACCCATCTACGCCAGATTCATCGAGAGTTACGGCCCATTCCTCAATCAGGTGCGTGTTTTCTCCCACCGACCACCGGCACTTCGACACATCATGGGGATGCTGTTGGAATTCGCAGATGAGGAGGTTTTGCCGAAACGTTATCTTGAAATTGTCCTGGTTGTCGTATCCAAGCTGAATGAGTGTGACTACTGTATCGCCCATCACGCTCCGAAACTGATGAACGAGGGTTTTGCTGAGGAGACAACCGAAAGGATACTTGAACCCGACTGTCCGGGACTTGATGAGGTCGAACGACTGGTCAGAGATTATTCCATTGTCGTCACACAACATGCCAATCGTGTCACCGATTCAATGTACAACGAATTGCGCAATCACTTCAGTGAAGAGCAGATTGTGGAGTTGACGTTGCGAATTGCGCTTTGTGGATTCTTCAACCGGTTCAATGATGCACTCGGCATAGAAGCTGAGGAAGATGCCAATGAACTAGTGCAGACCTGCGCCTGATATTTTCCAAATCGCCAAGATTTTCTCAGAACTGGAAATTCACTTCATGTCAGCGTTGAGAAAGTTCAAGGTTCGGGTTGACTCAATCAATCAAGAGGCGACTGATATTCGCAGTTACAAATTGGTGGACCCGCAAGGCGGCGAATTACCCGAATTTGCTGCGGGAGCGCATATTGACGTCCATCTCGAAATCGGACTGATTCGACAGTATTCAATTTCCGGACCGGCTTGGGAACGACATTCCTACGTTATTGGCGTACTGTTGGAACACCCAGGCACCGGAGGATCCCAGTTCGTTCACAACAACGTCAAGGAAGGGGATTACCTGGAAATCTCCGAGCCAAAGCAAATGTTCAAACTGAATCCCAACGCACAACGCCATCTGCTAATCGCCGGAGGGATCGGTATCGTACCCATCTTGTCCATGGTGTATACACTGGAGCGCTCAAAGGCCGATTACACTTTTCACTACTGCACAAAGTCCCCGGAAGCGACCGCATTCAAGGACGATATCGAACAACTGGTCAAACACGGACAACTTGTCTTTCATTTCGATGGTGGCAATCCAGCCGATGGACTGGACTTGAATGCAACTTTGAAGGATTACACAGACGGTACCCACCTGTATTATTGCGGTCCTCTCGGTATGATGAACGCCGCCGCCAAGGCTAGCGAACATTGGCCGTCAGGCACCGTACACTATGAACTATTTTCACCCGAAGGACTTGAGCCCAAAAATTCAGAGTTGAGTGGGGAGGATCAAACCTTTGATGTCAGGATTGCAAGTACAGGAATGGCCTATTCTGTACCGTCTGACAAATCCATCGTCGAGGTGCTCAGGGAAAACGGGTTGGAAATCGATACATCCTGTGAGGACGGATTCTGTGGAACGTGCATGACCCGTTATCTCGACGGCGAACCGGAACACAGGGATCAGGTACTCGATGAGGAAGATCACGAAGAGTTTGTATTGATCTGCTGCGCGAGATCCCGTACTCCCGAACTTTTGCTTGATCTTTAGGGATATTTGAGAAGTTGGTATAGATGTCGTTAGATGTTGTTTTTCCGTTCGTTCGCCGAATCGGTTGTCGTGACTACATGAGTATTCCTTGTAACCAAACGGTAAGGTTCCATAAGTTGGTCCTTTTTCGTACCAACCTTGAACTCACTTGTCATCTCACGAATGCCAGGTCTAGCTAGCGCTGATTCGAGCAATTCATCACGCACTTGCTGCAACCGACTAGGCCTGGACTTCACGGGATCATTTTGGGACATAACTTACCACCAACAATTGATATCTTGTTCATCGTCCGCACACATGTAATAGCCAAAAAAACAAAATCTCAGTAAACTCTTGTCCCTCCTCGAGAGAACCAGTCCTTCATGAAGGGCTCACTAGGCCATTGACCGCAAAACTTTGTCAACTGAGTAACTCTGAATCCGCCAACCCCTTTCCAGATTCTTCATCAATTCAGGGTCTATTCCAAGCGAATCAGCAAATCCCCCCTGCGTCAGTTCATGACTCTCCCTGATCTGGCGAATCTCCAAGGGTGTCAGTACACCTAGGTACCGACAAACCGCCTCATGACACTTCATCATACATAAAGGATTACAAAATTCAGCCCCGCAATCTTGGCAACGTTCAAGCGGAATGTATGCCTCTAGTTTTGTGGCGCGCTCACCTGTTCCGTACTGAAAGTATCTGTATTCATATTTTTGCTGCATATTTGCTGATCCGCACATCGCGCACTCTTCCATGAGAATGTCCTTTGCTATCGGTTCATGTTTTTTTGACATAGCTGGTAGGCTTACGTAGAGTATTCTGAAAAATTCGAGTTCTTCGATTATTCGAATCGGATGAGTCGTGTTTCAACATCAGTACATGACTTATTGAAGCATCTTGAAATCGACTACAACATTTATAATCCAAACAAGACGCAACTGTCCAAGAGAAAATGATATGAACACTTTCAAAACGCCAGATGAGACACTGGAAGTCACCGTAGATGGCTATAAGGTTGTTACCTACAGCTATGGGTCAGGAGACAACATACTCTTCCTGCTGAATGGCGGGCCCGGACTCCCCTGCGATTACCTGCGAGACCCCCATATTCCACTGGCAGATGAAGGCTATCGAGTCGTAACGTTTGACCAGTTGGGCTGCGGCAAGTCCGACCGTCCTGACGATCCATCATTATGGAATATAACTCGATATGTCGAGGAGGTGGAAACAGTTCGTAAGGCGCTCAATCTTCATAATGTCCACCTGCTTGGTCATTCATGGGGTGGCTGGCTCGGTATCGAATACGCCCTGGCCTATCCACAGGAAGTCCGCTCGCTGATTCTTGCCAATACCTGCGGCGACATGCCGCATCTGACGACAGAACTCAACCGGATGCGAAGCGCACTCGGAAACGAAACTGTCGCGATGATGCTGCACCACGAAGCCTTGGGATCGACCGACCATCCAGAATACCAATCCGCAATCACCATATTGAACTACAGGCATATCTGCAGGCTCAAGAATTGGCCGAACTCCCTGCTCGCTTCAGTGTCTAACTGGAACACAGTTCCCTACAGCGTCATGCAGGGACCGCATGAATTTCTGTTCATCGGCAATCTGAAGGACTGGAATCGGATTCCTGACATGCACCAACTGACAATGCCGGTGCTCATCGTCTCCGGATCTCATGACGTGATCGGCCCTGCCTGTGCGATCCGAATGAACAATGCTCTGCCGGATTCACAAGTGGCGCTCCATGCCAATAGTTCTCATATGCCGTTCTTCGAGGAGCCAGCAGAATACTTTGCCTCGCTCAAAGCCTTTCTTGCTGCCCACTGATTCCGACACACACACCAACACTCACAAGGCACGTCGATAAAATGTCAGACTGGATGAAGGCTGCGGTCAGTTTCAGTTTTGGAAGCCCGCTGGTCATCGATGAAATCTTTATTGATGACCCAAGGAAAGATGAGGTCAAAGTCAAGATTACTGCCTGCGCGATTTGCCATAGCGACATCCTCTACATGGATGGCGCGTGGGGCGGCCGGCTACCGACGATTTACGGACATGAGGCTTCGGGAGTTGTCGAATCCTGCGGCGATGGCGTAACCAAAGTCAGACCCGGCGACAGTGTCATCATCTCACTCGTGCGTTCCTGCGGCAGCTGCTTTTTCTGCAATCATCATCAACACGCACTGTGCGAACATACCTTTCAGACAGATGAGCCCAGAAGACTGGCTGCAAAAAACGGTATGGACGTCCATCGGGGATTGAGGACGGGTTGTTTTGCGGAGTACGCCGTTGTTCATCAATCACAGGTGATTTCAGTTCCTGACAAAATGGATGCCGCGAGCGCCTCACTGCTCGCCTGTGGCGTGATTACCGGTTTCGGTGCCGTCGTCAATACAGCCTCGATCGAACCCGGATCTCACGTTGTTGTGATCGGTGCCGGTGGTGTGGGCATCAATTGCATCCAGGCTGCCCGAATTGCCGCTGCCAGCACAGTCACCGCAGTCGATGTCAATCCCGACCGGCTGGTCGCCGCCAGGCAATACGGCGCCACCAATATCATCGATTCCAGCCAGTCTGATCCAGCAGAATCCATCCGGCAACTGACGGACAATCGCGGGGCTGACTATGTATTCGTCTCGACCGGACACCCACAAGCAGTCGACGGCATATTCCGCCTGTTGCGGCGCGGTGGCGCATTGGTTTTGGTTGGAATGCCACCCACCGGCACCGAATTCAAGATGGAGTCGGTGGATTTCATTGATGCCAACCAGACCATTCTCGGCTGCAAGATGGGAAATCCTGATCTCGAAACAGACATTCCCAAACTCATCGGACTGTACCAGTCCGGCGAACTGGAACTTGATTCCCTGGTATCAGCGCGATATCCCCTGGAAGACATCAACGATGCCATCAAGGCGACACGTAAGGGGATTGGAATCCGTAACGTTGTGGTGATGTGACTATACGCGTCTAGAGTCTTCTTCCGATTCCGCCCGTACCACTTCAGACAACCGGTCTGCGATTCGACCGATCTGCTCTCCATCGTAGCCCTCAACATGAATGCGGATCGCAGGTTCCGTACCGGACGCACGGATCATGATGCGGCCTAGGTTTTCCAATTCGACATTGGCCCGCTCGAGTGCATCTGAAGTCTTGGGCCATTCCGCCAACTCGAAACTACCGATCGGTGAGTTGAAATTACTGAGGTAGACATTCCGGTTCACCTTCGGAACCAGTGTCATTTGCTGTGCCAGTTCCTTCAGCGTCTTGCCGGTTTCAACGACCTCGGCCAGCACCTCAAGTGTCGCCACCAGACCATCTCCTGGAATCCCGGCCTCACCATTGAGAATGTGACCGCATTCCTCACCGCCCAGATCCCAATTCAATTCCTTCAACCGTTCCGAGATGAACCGATCACCGACTTCCACTGATTCAAACGAGACATTGTTTTGCGCCAGCGCATCGGCCAATCCCATGTTGCTGAGATGGGTTCCGACAACTCCGCCTCGAAGATGACCCTTGCGTTTCCTGGCCATGGCAATAATGAACAAGATGTGATCACCGTTGATCAGGTTGCCCTGTGCGTCAACCATCACGACGCGGTCACCATCACCATCCAGTGCAATGCCAACATCAGCATGATGTTCCAATGTCAGTTTCTGAATGTACTCCGGATTGGTGGAACCGCATTCCAAATTGATGTTGAAGCCACTGGGTGTATCCGCCACCGACACCACATCAGCCCCCAACTGTGCGAGCAATGCCGGCCCGATTCGGTAGCTGGCGCCATTGGCGCAGTCAATCACGACTCGGATTCCCCCCAATCCCACAGTTGCATTGGACGCGAGGTATTGGACATAGGTATCAACCGGATCATTGATCCTGCGCGCCTTGCCAAGTTCGTGGGGATCAACCACCCGGATATCGTCATCCATCCTGGCCTCGATTCGCGCTTCGACTTGAGCGGAGAGTTTGTTGCCGTTGGATTGAAAAACCTTCAGTCCGTTATCCTGAACTGGATTATGGGAGGCACTGATGACCACACCGGCAGTTGCCCGGGTTGACCGGCAAAAGTAGGAAACAGCTGGCGTTGAGACGGGTCCGAGCAATGCAATATCGATGCCGGCGGACAGCAAACCGCTCATCAATGCCGATTCAAGCACATAACCCGAAACACGGGTGTCCTTGCCAATGACTACCTCGCAGCGTTCGTCCGATTGCTCCTGGAGCACGGAGCCGAGTGCCCAACCGAATCTGAGTACGGTTTGCGGCGTGATCGGCTCACTTCCGAACCTACCGCGGACGCCATCTGTACCAAAAAGTCTCATCTGTCCATTTGATTGGCATTGTGATGCCAGTACAACAATTGAAACGGGTCAATTGCAATGGATGATTGAACAGTTCCGGCTATGAGGCCTCTCCGCTCGCGGGTTGGTCCATCTGGGGCTTGACGGTTGGTTTCCTTCTTCGGCCACTTGGCTTCTTGGAACCATCATCCGACGAGGACGAATCGTCCATGTCGGAGCCCGGTGGTTGAGGGTCCTTGCCGGCCATGATCGCGTCGATCTGGCTGGCTTCCAGGGTTTCCCATTCGATCAGGGCTTTCGCCATGACCTTGATTTTCTTCTTGTTGCTCTCGATGATCTTTCGTGCCCGGGCATACTGCTCGTCCACAATCCGGGTGACTTCCTGATCGACCCGCTCGGCAACCGCATCGCTGAGATTCTGATGCGTGGTCACATCCCGGCCGAGAAACACCTCCGACTGATTGTCCCCGTAGACACGGGTTCCCAACTCATCACTCATGCCCCAGCGGGACACCATTTTCTGTGCGAGATCCGTGGCCTGCTCAAAATCATTGGATGCACCGGTGGTCATCTGATTCATGAAAATCTCCTCGGCGATTCGCCCGCCCATCAGCACCGCGATCCTGGCCAGCAGATATTCCCGATTGTGACTGTAGCGATCCTCTTCAGGCAATTGCATCGTCACACCGAGTGCCCTGCCGCGGGGAATGATGGTCACCTTGTGTACCGGGTCTGTATGCTCCAGCACCTTGGCCACAACAGTGTGACCGGATTCATGGTAAGCGGTGTTCCAGCGCTCCTCCTCAGGCATCACGATGGAGCGGCGTTCCGTGCCCATCAGAACCTTGTCCTTTGCCATCTCAAACTGTTCCATAGTGACAGTCTTCAGGTTGGCGCGTGCCGCAAACAATGCGGCCTCATTGACCAAGTTGGCAAGGTCCGCACCGGAGAATCCCGGTGTTCCCCTTGCGATGATGCTGGAATCAACATCGTCTCCAACACGGACTTTTTTCATGTGCACGTTGAGAATCTGCTCGCGGCCCCGGATGTCCGGAAGCGGAACGTGCACCTGACGGTCAAACCGGCCAGGTCGAAGCAGTGCGGGATCCAAGACATCCGGTCGGTTGGTTGCGGCGATGACAATGACGCCCTCGCTGCCCTCAAAGCCATCCATCTCAACCAACAGCTGATTCAGAGTCTGCTCTCTCTCGTCGTGACCGCCACCGAGTCCGGCACCTCGCTGCCGGCCAACGGCGTCGATTTCGTCGATGAAGATGATACAGGGCGCATTCTTCTTGCCCTGCTCGAACATGTCGCGAACTCGTGAGGCACCGACACCGACAAACATCTCGACAAAATCCGAACCGGAAATCGAAAAGAACGGCACCTTGGCCTCACCGGCAATGGCTTTTGCCAGAAGTGTCTTGCCGGTTCCCGGGCTGCCGGTCATCAGAACGCCGCGCGGGATCCGCCCACCGAGATTGGTGAACTTTGCCGGAGAACTCAGGAACTCCACCAACTCGCCGACTTCTTCCTTGGCTTCCTCCACACCGGCGACATCCGCAAATGTCACGCGATTCTTATCCTCGGTCAGCATCCGTGCCCGGCTCTTGCCGAAACTCAGTGCGCCTCTTCCGCCGCCACCCTGCATCTGGCGCATGAAGAATATCCACAATCCAATCAGCAGCAACAGGGGGAACCAACTGATGAACAACTGCATCAACAGGGATGGTGACTCTTCTTTCTGGGCGACAATGGTTACGCCGGCAGCGACCAGGTCGTCAACGAGTCTGGGATCATCAGGTGAATATGTTACGAATGCGGCACCGCCTGTGAAGGTGCCCATGATTGTCCGACCGTCAATGACAACCTTGTCCACCCGGCCATTCTTGACGTCGGTCAGAAAGGTCGAGTACTCAAGTTCCTTTCTCGAAGTTTCGTCGGACGGTGTGAAGTTCTTGAATATCGCCATCAGCACCATGGCAATGACGACCCATAGAATGAGATTTTTAGTCAAATTACCCAAAATTGTTCTCTTGCTTTCGCTATTAACGGGATGAAATTACGTCTGTCAGAAGATAGTGGGGACGATGCTGAATTTTACAAGTCCTTGCGTTGAAATTCTTTCAACCAGGACTCTCAATTTTAGCAAATTTCCGAATGCAACACTTGATGTGTTTTGTTTTACACGCGATGGCGATCTGGCAGCCAGATTGACTGGATTGATTCACAACTCAATCTAAACGGCCTCAGTAATTACCTGGAGATCATTAATCCCCATAAAGTCCTTTGCGTTGTGTGTTATCAGCGGTACTTGGTGTCGGACTGCGCACGCCGCGATCCATGCATCGTTATTGTTGATTTGGTTTCCACTGCGCTTCCTTTCAACAACTATACGTCCGTAGCACCGAGCAACGTTCGTGTCATAATTGACTACAGCAAAGTTGCGAAGTGTGCGATCAAGGTCGCTTCGTTTCTGTGAACCCCATCGACTATTCTCAGCCCAGCAGTAAAGTTCGCCGACGGTGATAAAGGAAATCGCTAACACCGGTCCTTTCAGGTGTGGAGCATAAAGTTTGGCCTCTGCGCTATTCCGCATCACGTAGGAAACTATATTTGTATCTAGAATAACGCGATTTCGCGGATCAACTGTCTTCATCTTCTGAACGACGTTGCCGCAATTCGCGGATTAAATCCTCAAAACCATCATCATCCTCGCCTGGCCAAGTTCCATAAAGATACTCAATCGAGTTAAATGGCTTTACGTTCTGCATTTCGATCAATTCGTCCAGACTCGGAGGGTCCCAGAATGTCTGGTTGATTATCAGACCATCCTCCGGTGAGTGAATGTCTATCGGCCGGGCGTCCTCCAAACACTCGATCTCATCAATTTCGATATGAGTGATACGCCCAGTAGTGGAACTTTCAGTTGCATGTCCTACAACACGAACAAATTTCAACATGTTCTCGAGCACAGATTTCTTTTTTGACTCATCGAATTCACAAGTTACAGGTTCTCCAAATGAGGGATGAACGCGGCAGTAAAGCCTGGTCTCCTTGAAGTCAGCCATCAATAGCCGACCTTCCACATACCCAACCTTTACCTCTGGTACTCGAATGCGCTCTTGGATTCGACTTGCTCCGGTTCGATTGAACGAAACCTCAACCAGACTCTCCTTACCATCCAGCGAAAAAGAGACTTGATCCACTCCCTTCTCAAATATCCGTCCTGCGTCGTGCCACGCCTTCAAAACTCCTTCATCATATCCAGCTGGCAGAGGCGTGTCGATGCCATTTTCTTGAATTTCCGTTAGACCATCGAGTGTCTTTCGCAGTATTTCATGCCCGAAATCCATACCAAGCAATGCCGGTTGCGATGTTCTGCGCACAAAACCAAGAACAGCTGCCGGACTACCTTCCCTAAGCGAAACCAACTCCATGTCCAATTCATCGCTAACCGACTTTGGTGGGCGACCTCTACGCAGACCCTCGGTTTCTCCCTGAAGTGACAACCCGACGCGGTAAAAAACGTTGAACAGATTTGGCAGGAAATGCAATAGGTGTGACACCGGAATCTTGCCGGGGCCAACTGATTCGCCATCAAAGCGAATTTCCAAAAAATTGTTTTGCTCACTCATCACATCCACCTCCTGTTCAATACCTCTTTGCCGGGCGAAATATTTTAACAATGATCATCACAATGAGCACAAATATCCATTCAATTACCCATAAATGCAATCTCATCCATGCCTGGCTCAACTAGCTGGCAATTCAACTCGTTTATACATGTCTAATCGCAACCGTGTGAATTGAACCTACTGAAAGCCGGCTTCTGCGAACTATGTTGGCAACACACCACTCGAAAACAAAAGCTGTTTACTTATCATGTCGTTGCAACGATGAATTACTATACTAAATTGCTTAATATTGTTATTATCTAGAATTATCTTGTATTTTCATATAGCGAAATGCCTCAAACTCCATCTACAAAACAAAAACGCCTGGCAACGATTCTTCGATCCACTCCCGGTATGATTCGGGTTGCCGATGCGATGCGTGCGCTCGATATAGACAGGCTCCACGCATCCAGATTATTGGCTGGATGGCACAAGCAAGGCGCAATTCGGCGTGTTGCACACGGATTGTATGTTCCAGTTCTGCCATCGGCACTTGGGTTATCTCAGGTGCTTGAGGAACCTTGGGTTTTGGTACCGGAACTGTATGCGCCTGGATATGTTGGCGGTTGGAGTGCATTGGAACACTGGGACTTGACAGATCAGATGTTCAGGACAATTTGCGTGCTGACAAATAAGCGCGTTGCCAACGGTGAGACTGTTCATCAAGGTGTCAGGTACTGCATCAAGCGTATCCCTGAAAGACAAATGTTCGGCACTGAAACTCTGTGGCATGAAACGACAAGGATTCAGATTTCAAACCCATACAAAACCTTACTGGATTGTATTGATGACACGAATCTAGGCGCGGGACTCGAGCACCTCACTGATTGCCTGTATGAATTCACCCGGGTATTTGGAAAACCAAGTGATTTTGACGCATTGTTGGACTACGCTATTCAAATGAACAACGGTGCGATATTCAAGAAATTGGGTTACCTGGCTGAGCAACTTGATTTCAAATCCTCGTTTATCGAGGCTTGCAGAAAGCGACTAACTGCAGGTTACGCGGTCCTTGATAGAACTTGGACGAAAAATCGGCTGATCACACGATGGAACTTGTGGATTCCGGAGGATTTGTCTGGATGATCAGGCGAAATGAGATCATAACCATCGATGTTGAAGCCGGACTCACACCCAGTATGGTTGAAAAGGTCTTTGTGCTCGGTTGGTTATTGGCAGCCATCAACGAAAACCATGCATTGGCTCGATCATGGGTGTTCAATGGTGGTACCTGTTTGAAAAAATGCTATGTCGAAACCTATCGATATTCAGACGACCTGGACTTCACGATTCAGGATGAGAGGAGGTTACTTGGGATTGTTCCGGTCTATCATGTGAGTCAATAATGAAAGGTAAATTAAGAGAAATCAATGCCGCAAGCAATTGCAACAGAGCAAAATACGAACCAATCGCAATTGCCGAAACAAGCGACAGCCAAGTTACATCACGAGTTCCAAATGTCAATTGATGTGCTATGCAAATGCAGATGACTGCACAGAATCCGAACCAGAGAATTGTTCTGAATTTCTCTCTTCTGTAGTAAATCATCACTATCACAAAGGAACCTATTGCCAGTAATACGCACGGGTAAAATACAGCAGCAACAATAATCAGAAACACTCCAAAGAACATCAGAATAGCCTCAAAATATATGAATGCGCCGTCAATATTCCAAACAATACCGAAAGGGACGATAATACCGATGACCATGGCAAGATACCCGAGAAGCAAGTAAAGAAAAACGGATGCCAGCATCATTATGAATGTTCGATTGTTCATACCATCGAACTCATCGCGGTTAAACAAAATCGTACGGGGGATTACAAGAGATAACCAGGCTGCCGAAAAATGCACCAGTGCGAATAAAATTCCAAGCACAATTGCGAACAGCAGTGCTACTCCAGCAACCAGAAAATACTCGGAAACCAAAATTTGACTGAAAAAGCAAGTAAAGGCGATAGCACAAAAACCGAACCAAAGAAATCTCTTGGAAATCCTGCTCGAATGGAAAAGCATTAGAATGATGAAGGAAGCCAGCATTACTGGGATATACAGAGTTTTCAACTTTTGCATAACTATCGAACCGTAGCTGACGAAGTAAGGCAGCAGAAACTGGACAGATGAAGGCTTGCTGTCGTCGGCAAAGATATTGATGACGACAAATTTGGCAAGCGAAAATACTAGAGAGTGAATTAGAGTAGCGAAGGCGCCAAGAAAAAAGTACAAAATAACAGATGTTGCCATCACCATCAGTGTTCGGAATCTCATTTACTCAACCCAATGTGCAATAGTTCCATATTTTTGGAATCAAGTGACCGATTACAATTCAATCATCTAAAATTTCATTGCTCAAATTCAGAAACGACAACATAGATTATGACGTGTCGGGCAACTGACGGAGGTTCCGCAAACTGACTCTATGAACGATGAACAAAGGAATCCCGACGAAAACTGTAAAGGGCATCAGGGTCAACAGAAACATCAATCACCACCGGACGGTCGAGGCTCAGCGCGCCTTGCACGACATCAGCTAACTCATCAATCCTTTCCACCCGAATTCCGACCGCACCGTATAGCTCCGCAATCCTGTCAAACGGTGGACTGCTAACATCCGCACCGATATAACGTTGATTGAAAAAGTCGCGCTGATAAGCTTTCTCAGCACCCCAGCATTGGTTGTTCATGACAACGGTAATTGTGTTGATACCGCGGTCAACAGCAGTGCTCAATTCCGACAGCGTCATGCCGAATCCACCATCTCCCATGAGGCTGACAACGGTACGCTCAGGCATCGCCAGTTTGACACCCAGGCCACAGGCGAAGGAAAATCCAACCAATCCGAAATCCAACGGTGTGAACAGCGACCGCGGCATCCAATAGTTCATCGCATCAGTCGCCTGCAGACAAAGCGTTCCAGCGTCCAGCGTAAACGCAGTGTCTTTGGGCAGATGATCGCGCAATACCTTGAAAAGAGCAGACGGCTGAATCGGATGCACGTCCATGGCAGCATCCGCGTCGCGCTGCTCAAGATATGCTCTTCTTTCACTCTTGAAGGATTCAGTCCACTCAAGCAATCGATTCGTTTCGCTGATTTTCTCAATCTCGGTCTTCAATTGCCTTGCAACCTGACTCGCATCGCCTGCGATACCGAGTTCCACCGGAAAGTTTCGTCCGATTTCGGCGGGCTCCAGTTCAACCTGGATGATCTTGGCGTTCACATTGATATTGTCATAGGAGAAAAACGTCGAATCGAATCCAAGCCTCGTTCCCAATGCCAAAATCACATCCGCCTGCTGAACCAATCTGGATGCGACCGGGTTGCCTCTCGGTCCCATCTGTCCTGCATTCAGGGGATGCCCGAACGCAATGGCATCTCCGTGCCCCGGTGATGTCGCAATCGGAACGTTGAGTATCTCGGCCAACGCCAGGACTGCCTCACTGCTGCCGGAATTCTTGATCCCACCACCCGCGACAATGACCGGTTTCGATGCGTTCATCAACAACCCGGCAGCTTTTTTGATACGGTCATCGGTTGCCGCGACGCCACCTTCAAAACGATACTGTGAAGGCGACTGAACCTCGTCCAAATCAGCAGTACCCGACAGAATGTCGCGCGGTAGATTCAGATGCACCGGCCCCTTGCGCGGCGTCATCGCAACGCGAAACGCCTCACGGCACATTTCCGCCACTCGGGCGGTTTGTGTCACAGTCCAGGTTTTCTTGGTAATTGGCGTGAACAGCGCCTGTTGATCGACTTCCTGAAACGCGTCGCGATAGACGTGTTCGGTAGAGAGTGCACCCGCGAGTGAAATCACCGGCGAAAACGCGGCCTTGGCCTGTGCCAATCCCGTTGTGAGATTGGTTGCACCCGGTCCATTCTGTCCGGCAATCATCACGCCTGGCCCTCCCGAAGCACGGGCATAGCCGTCCGCCATGTGCACCCCGGTCCGCTCGTCATGCACGCCAATGTAGTTGATGTCCCGAGCGTCATACAGTGCGTCGAACAGCTCCATGGTGGCGGAACCGATCAATCCGAACACGTGGCGGACTCTTTCAGCCCGAAGACATTCAACTACTGCCTGACCGCCGGTCACCTTCATGATGATCTACACTCGAATCTGTGGTGTGATGAGTTCTGCAGCCAACACATCAATCCAGATTGTCCTTAAGAAATCTGCCGATTGGCTCGAGGAACAATTCCGGAACTTCCATCAACCCCAGATGCTGAAGATCTGGCACGATCCGGACAATTGACCCTTGAATCTCAGTACCCATGGCATGGGCCATGTTTGGCGTGCTGCCGGAATCATTTTCGCACGTCATGATCAGCGTCGGCAGTGTAATCGGCGGTTGCGGTCGGACTAGTTCCAGTACTCCCTTGGCTAAAATCTCACGGAATTGGGTGTAACACACCGGATCATTGCTGAGAATCCAATCGCTGACTTGCTTGATCACATCCGGCCGATTTTCAAAAAATTCTGGTGTGAACCAGCGCGACAGTGAAGCATCAAGTGTCGCTGCCGGCCCACCTCCAGCCGTATCCGCAACCCGTTCCTCAATGATCCGCTGCTGCGCGGGACTTCGCTCGTGCGGGGAATTCAGGATGACCAGAGAGTTGACCCGATCAGTAAAATCCATCGCAAAGCGTCTGTTGATCATTCCACCAAGAGAAAATCCCACAACAGCACATTGATTCACCCGAAGCTCGTCCAGCACATGCTTCAACTGCCTCGCCATCAGACCCAGTGATGGTTTCTGCGTCGGCATCCGACTCGCGTTGTGCCCATACAGATCGTAACTCAACACACGATAGCGTTGAGACAACATCGGAACATAATCCCGCCACATGTGGCGGTTGATACCAAGACCATGTATCAACACAATGACTGGATGGCCGCTCTCTCCTACCAGTTCGTAGACGGTACCATCCGCTGTTTCAGGCATGACGCTGAGCCCTAGGCGAATGCCGGCATGACTTCATCGCAAAACAACCGCAACGAGCGTTTCTGTTGCTCATGCCCCAATCCCATGCTGGCGTAATACACAAACTCATCCACACCAATGGTTTCGTACAGCTTCAGTTTTCGGATGACCTCATCTGGATTCCCAAGCATCAGATTCTGTTCCAGCATGGTCGGCTCGAACTGCTCTTTGTCCGCAAGTTCCTCCAACGGAATCTGCCGAGGAAATCCATTGACCACATCACCCAGATTCAGAAACAGATTCTGGAACATTCCCATGCTCTTTTGAATGGCCGCGATGGCTGCATCACGGTCTTTGCTGTTGTCGTAAACCGATGCATGACGCATCAGCGCGAACGTTGGCCGGTGCTCATGTCCGCTCTTGGCGATCGACTCCTCCAATCGACTTTTGTAGAGATCGATTTCAGCGACAGGCCGGGTCAAGGGCCAGGAAATGATGTTGCATCCGTTCTGCACTGCATAATCGAATGTGACTGGTGCTCTGGCAGCAACCCAGATCGGTGGATGGGGTTTCTGAAGCGGTTTTGGAACCGACGTCGCGGTGGGAAATGACCAGAATTCACCCTCATGCGCGTAATCACCCTGCCACAGCTCTTTCAGTACCGGGAGCATCTCATGGACATATCGATAGGCATCTGTTTGCTTGAGGCCGGGATGCATGCGGTCGAACTCTCTCTGATAGGCACCTGAACCGATGCCGAACTCGAGACGCCCGCCACTGATCACATCGAGCAACGCCGCTTCTCCCGCCAGATTGATCGGATTCCAATAGGCTGCAACCGCAACCGCCGTTCCAAGGCGAATACGATCGGTATGACCGGCCCACCAAGTCAGAATCTGAAATGGATTGGGCGCGATTGTCATTTCCAAAGCATGATGCTCTGCCGCCCAGACGATGTTGAACCCACTGCGGTCCGCCATCTGAACCATCGTCAGGGTGTGGGCAAGTACATCCTTCATGTCCACGCTTGCATCCATGCGCTCCATGTTGATTGCCAGCTGAAATTTCATCTTGGTCTGTCTTCCGTGTGTGTTGCTAATAAAATTCTCTAAACTTCCATTGTCCCTGACTATTGGGACTTGCATGCCAAATCAATCGATTCTGGTGATTCCGATCTGTTTCAAGATTCTTCCTTGTTCGATCTACCGCTCATACCGTTGGGCGACCATGTAGGATTCCTGACTGCGTGAGCGTGAGGCCTTGGGTTTGAACACCATGCACTCGGCAAACAGCGAACCACATTGCTCTTTCAGCATTCGGGAATCCTCATCCTGGAAGAATTTATAAACCAAGTGACCGCCCGTCGTCAGCACGCAATGGCAGACATTGAAGATCGCCTCATAAAGATCAGAGAAGTTTCTCGAGTCAATGCTGGCGTTGCCGGTCAGGTTGGGCGCCATGTCAGACAAAACCACATCCACTTTGCCGCCGTCAATCACGGCACCGAGTTCCTCGACAGACTCCGAGCGGGAAATGTCACATTGGATGAAGTGAACCCGGTCAATTGGTTTCATCTCCAGCACATCAACAGCATAAATTGTTCCGCTCAAACCGATCTGATTGACTGCATACTGGCACCAGCCTCCGGGCGAGGCCCCAAGGTCGAGTACTGTCTGTCCAGGCCTGAACAGTCTGAATTTGTGATCGATCTCCTGTAACTTGAAGTAGGAACGGGATCGGACACCGAGACGGACCGCCTCGCGGACAAAGCCATCGTTATCCTGCATCTGCCGCCAGCTCGAAGCCCGTTTGGGTCGACGTGTTGCACCAGCCATATCGGGTTGCTTCCTTGAGAATTCAGGTGGATTTGCGATTGAGCATCGTTCGCTAAAGCAGCGGCATCAATGCAGCTCACCTGCAAACAGCGAACCGAATCCGTTCAGCAAGAGCGAACCATTCATCAGTTCGATGGCATTCCACATCGTGACACCGTTGGCTGTAAATACCGGTAGATTCGCCGTCCTTTCAAAATCTTCAATCGCAAACAGCGATGGCATCGCGGTATCCGGAATCAACAGCACTTCGGCATTCCTGTGCAGAACATCCGGAATATTCTCCATGATGAATTCCGGCTTGAACAATGCTGCATCCCACCCGGCCGGTGCGCCAAGCGACTTCATGGCAACCACTTCAATATTGAATTCACCCAGAAATGAGGCAAATACCTGTGACGCTGGTTCAGGATAGGTGGACAACACACTGACTTTGGAAAACTCGCAGCGTTTCAGTGCCTCAATGAATGCCAGCGAAGTACTGCCCGCCGGCACGCCAACTGTCTTTCGCAGGACATCCACCTGCTGTCGGGCGTGGTGGCTTCCGCGCACAAAACTGCCGCTCGTGCACGGCCAGTAGACACAGTCAAGTTCCAGCGGCACCAGTCTCAATGCGGCTTCCTCCAACCACTCCAACTGCGAAGTCCGCTTCAGTGCCTCGATGTCGTGGTCGTTGTCGCCATCACCTCCAACCCGCGTGCAGCTCAGGTACAGCCTGATGGTATCGCCCGACTTTTCCAGAAATTGATAGAAATCCTGCTCCGCACCACCGCCCGGCCACACAAATCCAAGACGTGACATGCGTTCAGACACTCGAGATGTCCTTCATTGCACGTCGGGCATGCTCAAGCGTTTCTCCGATATCATCATCGGTGTGAGCGGTGGACAGAAACCAGGTTCCGCGCGCCGTCACCCGCGAACCCGCAGATTGAAGTCGGGCATTGAACAGATTCTTCATCTTCCCTTCGGTACTTGAAAACTCACGATAGTTGCTGACACGGGTCGCTTTGGTGAACAGGGGATGAAACACCGTTCCCAACCCTTGAATGAGCAAATCCTGGCCACAGTCCGCTGCAATCCGGCTTAAACCTGCCATCAGCCGCTCGCCGAGTCGGTTCATACGGCGATAGGCTTGTCCATCCTCAGCCTCCAGTTCGCGGATTGTCGCAAGTCCCGCGGCCACTGCAACCACATTGGCATTATAGGTGCCACCGTGCATGACCGACGCTGTATGCAGCAGATCCATGATGTCACTTTTTCCGGCCAGCACCGCAAGTGGAAACCCCGCCGCCAAGGCCTTGGCGAAAATAGCAAGATCCGGCGTAACGTCCAGCATGCCCTGCGCACCGGACAGGCCAACCCGAAATCCGGTAATGACCTCATCGAATATCAGCACCGACCCGTGTGCCGACGTGATCTCCCGAACGCCTTCCAGGTATCCAGGCTCGGCAAGAATGGCCCCGGTGTTGCAATTGATCGGTTCCATCACCACACCGGCAATCTCATGACCGCGTACATTCATCAGGTCAGCAAAGACATCCAGATTGTTCCAGGGCAATGTGATGATGTCCTCAAGCGCACGAATCGACTGTCCTTCAGTCTGCGCAACGCTGTTCGGACTCGTCTCCTCTCCCGCATCCTCGAGACTCGGATTCACGCTGACGAATACATTGTCGGTCCAGCCATGGTAATGCCCTTCGAACTTGACGATCTTCGCCCGTCCTGTGTGAGCCCTTGCCAGTCGCACAGCAGCCTGGATGGTTTCAGTGCCGCTTGATGCGAAACGAATCCGCTCGGCACAGGGGATGATTTCAACCAGTTTTTTGGCCAGCTGCGCTTCCAGTTCTGTCTGGCCTGCAAACAGCTGGCCCATTGGAAGTGTTGCCCTGACCTTGTCCAGCACTGATTGCGGTGCGTGTCCGAGTATGATGGGGCCATTGGCCAATGCATAGTCGATATAGACATTTCCATCGACGTCCGTGATCCGGGATCCCTCACCTCGCTCGTAATAAATCGGAACCGGGCTCTCTCCGTATCCTGTGTAGCGAAAATTGCTGCTGACACCACCTGACAGGTATTGTGCACCAGCTTCAAACAAGGCCCTGGAACGGTCGTAGTTCAAAGTCATTGCACTATCCTCGTCAGTGCCAGCGGCATTGTACTGAACACCTCGGCGCCCTCATCGGTGACGACAAAGGTCTGACTCAACCCGACACCCAATTGGCCATTGATCCGCAGCGTCATGGGGATGTGAAAGACCATTCCAGCAGCCAGCGGACGGTGGTTGTTGATCACAATCGCAAATCCTGATTCCTCACCCCAGGTCGGTGGAAATCCGATACCGACCGGATAGCCATAGACCTCGTGAAAGAGTATCCTGTCCCGAACCGGGGCGATCTGTTTTTCGGCAATGGCCGCAACATCCGACGCCAGTACTCCTGGCCGGACCGCATCCAGCATGGCAGCCACCGTCGCCTGTTCGACCTGCTCAAACTCGGCGACCTCACGGGCAACTTCCCCCAGTACAGCGGTACGCATCAACGGAGCGTGATACCAGTGAAGACTTGGTGAACACTCAATGAAAACAGTCTCACCGGATGCGATGACATGCCCGTTGTTGCTGTTGTGCGGCATGCCGGCCCGATAGCCTGCAGAGACGATCGGGTAGACCGAAAAACCCAGGCTGTCTGAACGGATCAGATGCGCTGCGACTTCGGCGGCAATCTGAGAATCTGACACTCCTTCCCTGATGACCGAAAATCCTGCCACGACCGCCTCATCGGTAATGCCTGCCGCCTGTCTCATGATGGCCAGCTCAGCTGGGGACTTGATGTTTCGGACACCATCAACGAGACCCGAACCATTGACGACCGTGCTCGGACTCAATGCAGCTTTCAGGGCATCATGCATTTTAGGCACCAGATACCGGGTCTGGTATTCGATTCCGATCGTACGCTCATGCAGTCCCCGCGCACGTAACGCATCGACCGTTGCCTTGATTGGGTCGGCGTGCGTTTGATAAAGGTCCAATTCCGTTGAAACCGCACTGGCCTCGAAACGGCCGCGTTCGAACTGCCACAGCACCATGAACGGTGGCGCATCGATCGGCAACACCAGGCACTGGTAGTCCCACAGATTCAGTGTGTGATGCCCGCTCAGATAATAGATGTTGGGCGCCGAGTGCACGATAAGCACGTCGATGCCGTGCCGCTCCATCTGCCCGCGCACCTCGCGTCGGCGCTGATCAAACTCCTGATCAGTGAAGATCTGTTCCCGGGGGATGGCCATGATGATGTGTTATGGGTCGTAATCTGTGTCTGGATTCAGCGGATACAGCGGCTGCAGCATTGAATGATAATGCAATCGGTCCGTATGCATCGGACAGGCACCGGGTGTATCGACAACGATGACCTCCCGGGCGATTTCACCAAATGCGGCTTTCCAGGCAATGGCTGACTTGACGACAATAATATCCTGTGCCGCCGGTTCAATGCCAACACATCGCAACTGTTCCGCGTCGAACGGCATGGCTCGCAGTGAAGTGAGCACAATCTGGATGCCACCGGACTCGACCACTGCAGTGGTTCCCATCTCGGTGACGTAACCTGTCATGTACGAACCCTTGTGTGTATATCGGCCATCACTGATGCGCCTGACCACCACCTCAACCTCAATTGTGGGCCCGTGCCGATCATCCGTCTTGCCACCGATTCGGGCGGTGTATCGGTTGCAAATGCCAATCCGCACCGCTTCCTGAACCGCCTGCGGGTCCTTGATGACGATGACCGCGCGCGACGGTCCTGCATCCAGCAAGGCTTTCAACACACCGGTTGCGTCCGCTGAACTGCCACCGCCGATGTTGTCGGCCGCTTCCACGATCACAACCGGACGGCGGTCGCATTCTAGGGCGCGTGCCACGCCTTCGTCAACAGGCACAGTCTTTGACTCAAACCGCTCACGCTGCGCCCAGATCCCATGGGCAAGCTTGCTGGCTGCTACTTCGGCTGCATCGGCAGTGCTTGCGTAGACCAGTACCGAAGCACCGAGGTAGGACACATCGGCGTAGGCAAACCCCATTGCGATGGACCCACAGACAATCCCGGGCTTTTCCTCAACCTCGGCGAGTGCGGTCATGATGCCGCGCATCGGTTCCTGGTCGGTCTGCTGGTCGAGTGGCAGCGTCAGCAGTGGTATTTTTCTCAAAGCCGCCTGCGGCGGGGACTTCGATGAAATGATGTCCATCATGACCGCTGCCGCTTCCTGTCCGCGCGCCGCCATGTCCGTATGCGGATACGTGTCATAGCCGATCAGGACTGTAGCCTCGCGAACCATCGAGTCACTCAGGTTGGCGTGGAAATCAAAGGTGGCAACGACCGGAATGTCCACACCCACCACCTGCCTGACACGTTGCAGGATCAAGGCATCCAGGTCCTCGATTTCCTCCGCCACTGCCGCACCATGCAACGCAAGAATAACACCATCAATTCGCCCGGCATTTTCGATACCTGCGACGAGTTCATCACACAGTTGCATTGCGGTTGCATGTTCGATGATGCCTGATGGAACAGCTGCTGCAAACAATATCGGAACAACACAGAATCCATTGTCTGCAGATGCATCGATGACACCGCCCAGCTCGGTGTTGGTATTCCGGTAACGATCAATCAACTGCTGCGCACGCACAAACTGATAACGCTCAAAATCTGTGCGCACCGTCACGCCCGACGCAAACGTATTGGTCTCGTGCCACAGGCCACCGATGGCGATCTTCGGAATCATGGATACTGCCTTGCTCACTTCAATGGATGGTTTGGATGTTCACCCATCATCTCGTTCAGTATAACCGCTGTGCATCAGTCAACCCATGTGCGATCAACCTGCTGATTTGAGTTGGATTGAACGTCACAGCAGCACCTCAAATCCCATTCCGAAAGAAGATATACTTGAAAGTAATCGAACATCGAGGAAATGGCATGTCAGACAATCCATCCATCCAGAAATTGATTCACGTGACCAAGGACAATGCGCCCAGTATTCCGGGTCGCCGTGAATTTTTCACCTACAATGATCTTCGTGCCCGCGAAGGCAGCGTGGGCAGAATGAACGCGCAGACCATGGTGGCCATCAAGGGCATGACCGAACCGACCGGATGGCACTACCACGAATGTGAGTGCCAGTTCCTCTATATTCTTGGTGGCTGGATTGACATGGAATTCGAAACCGGCGAGAAACTGCATCTGGTCGAGGGTGACAGCCTCTACATTCCCGGCGGTATGCGTCACAACGAAACCGCCACGTCCGACGATATGGAACTGCTGGAGGTTTCGATCCCTTCAGTCATGGGTACGGTTCCTTGCCCCGCACCCGAGATCTGAGCCGACTTCCCGATGAGTGACAGACTGAAATTCGTGCGTGTCGGCATGCGTCGAAATGGCGCCAGTGTCAAACTGAAGTTGCGATGGGATCATTCACCGAAGACCTGTCAGATCATCAGTGACGCTCTGCCTTTTGAAGGCGACATGTGGCACGCCAAATATGCCAATCATGAAATCTACACCCTGCTGTCGGTGGAAGAGGTGTTTGGCACTGACCCACCAAGGGAGTGGCTGTGCATGTTTCCCGCACCCGGAGATCTGATGTATATATTCCACCCGGATGGCCTGCTGCCACCGGATGTCTGGAAGCCCGGCGACCCTCATCACATCGTCGATATCGCCCTGTTTTACGAGCGGGGAAACAATCTGTACGGACCCAGTGGCGGCAACACCGGTAATATCTTTGCAACAGCCGCAGACATTGACGAGCTCGAGGCGTTTGCGCAAAGTTGTCTGGACGTGTGGAAGTCCGGATTCTGGGGTGAGACGATGTATGTGGAAGCAGCCGACTAGGCCGTTGCGTCACTTGTGACCGGACTGAGCCGGGGTACAACCCCGCTTGTGATCTCAAGCGTTCTCTCAATATCGTCCGGGGTGTGCGCAAACGAGATGCTGCCCTGTTTGGTCTCCACAGGAAAGTGAAAGATACCATTCTCAATCAGCATCTTCCTGTAGCGAACATCAAACTTTGAGTTGTTGTGTTTTGCAATATCCTTCCATGACTTCGGTGCGTGATCCATGAAGTAGACAACGAAAGCCGAACCCTGCCGAACTATCGTTACGGGGTAGTCCTGGCCTGCGAAGACTTCCTTGAGCCCTGCCTCCATCATCGCACCGAGCCGCTCGAGGTGGGCGTAGATCTCATCGCCGCGATCGCGCAGCTTCCTGATGGTCGCCGTTGCCGCCGCCACAACAATCGGATGAGCATTGTAGGTGCCGGCGACCAACACCTTGCGTGATGGGTCCGGATCATCAACCAGGCGCATGCAGTCGGATTTGCCACCGATCACGCCCATCGGATAGCCATTGGCGACCGCCTTGCCGAAAACACTCAGATCCGGCTCAACCTGGCAGATCGACTGATAGCCACCCAAAGCATGGCGAAAGCCGGTCTTGACCTCATCGAAAATCAACAGTGTGCCATACCGGTCACACAGCCTGCGCAATGACTCAAGGTAACCCGGCTCGGGCTTGACAATGCCGATGTTCTGCAGAATCGGCTCAAGAATGACCGCTGCCACATTGCATCCGCTCAGGATGTTCTCCACCGCCTGGACGTCATTGAATTCAACTGCATGGGCATAATCTCCCGCATTCGACCCCATGCCGGCGGAAATCGGACGAAGTGTGTGCTCGTCTCCATCCCGGTGCGACCCGATCAGACTGTTCGGATCCATGAGATTGAATGCGACACTGTCCATCCAGCCGTTGTAACCGCCCTGCATGAATACGATGTGGTCGCGCTGCGTATACGCCCGCGCGATCCGAAGTGCCACCGCGACCGCTTCAGTACCGGTACACGTCACCTGCACCTGCTCAAGATAAGGGACGGAATCAACAATCAGATCGGCGACTTCACGCTCCCACGGTGTTGCTCCGGCACCGATGAGGGATTCGCCTCGCTGGATGGACTCCATGACGGCCTGATCGACATCCGGGTCACCATGTCCGAGTACGTAAGGGGCAAAAGCGGCGTGATAGTCAATGTACTGTCGATTGGCATCATCCCACAGATACGCACCTTTTGCCCGTACGAACTTTCTCATCGGATCAATCCGACGATTCAGCGACATGACGCCGCCGGCAATTGAACTGGCCTTATCGGTTATTGTGTATGCCGATTGCAAACCCTGTTTGTTTGCCATTCGATTCCGCCCCTCTTCATTCTCAGTGCGGTCCCACTGACCATCAATTCATTGATGTGACCATCTCGTACCACTGATCCTTGAGTCCCTGCTGCTCGATGGTTTCAAGCCATACATTGATGAAATTCACAAAGTGGTATTCACCGGGCAGGACCGCGTAGGCATAGCCTTGCGGATTGAGCGGCGCGTCATCAACGATCCGAAGATTCATGCCCGGATTCTGTGCGATGAAATTACGCAGCGACGAGCTGTCCGTGAGCACCGCGTCCGCCCTTTTACTGGCCACCTCGAGAAAATAGGTTGACAGTTTGTCACTGACCAGTGACTTGACTTCAGCCTTCTTGAAATAGCGCAGCGCAAATGCCTCATCCGCAGTCCCGGAACCGACTGCAATGATCATGCCCTCCTTGTCGAGGTCTGCGTGCGACTGGGCATCCGAATCCATGTGCACGGCGGTGCCCTGGGTTTCATACCCTGATGGGTTGGAAAACAGGATGCGCATCGCGCGTTCGGCGGTTCTGAACATGGGCGACATGACAATGTCGCATTTGCCCGTCTCCAGGCTGGGAATCAGCGTGCCCCACTGGGAATCGACCGGTTTGTACTCCACACCCATTACGCCCGCCAGATGCCTGGCCGCCTCAATGTCGGTACCCACCCACTCGCCTGTCTTGGGGTCTTTTGCGCCCCACGGCAGGGCTTCGGCATGACAGACCAACAGTTCACCGCGATCCTTGATGACCGCAATCCGGTCATCGGCTGCCTGTGCAGCACCAGCGCCGAACGCCAGCAAAGCGACGAAAGAAATCCACGAAATAACTGACTTTCTCATGACTACGTTCTCCATATTGATTTTTATGAGAATTTTAAGTTTATCGCAATCCAATGCAGATTTCCGAAATTTCTGGTCATCGCCTAATCCGCGCCCGATCGTCACATTAATCAATACGCACGAGAATACCCAGATTCGAAATCAAATGATCTTTGACAAAAACTGCTCCAATTCCGCGTTATCCGGGTTGCGAAAGAAATCCCGGGTATCCGCATCCACCACGATCCGGCCGCCCGACATGAACAGGATCCGATCCGCCACCTCCCGGGCAAACCCCATCTCATGGGTCACAATCAGCATCGTCATGCCGGATTGGGCCAGTTCACGCATGACATCCAGCACCTCGACCACCATTTCCGGATCCAGTGCCGAAGTCGGCTCATCGAACAGCATGGCCTTGGGCTGCATCGCCAGGGCGCGGGCGATGGCGACCCGCTGCTGCTGCCCGCCGGACAGGTGGTTGGGATACTTCGCCATCTGTTCGGCAATGCCAACCCGTTTCAACAGGGATTCAGCCAGGTGGTTCGCCTGTTCAACGCTCATCTTTCTTGACATGCGCGGGGCAAAGGTCACGTTATCCAGAATCGACATGTGCTCGAACAGATTGAACTGCTGAAACACCATGCCGACTTCTCGGCGGACGTTCTCAACATCCTGTCTGGCGCCAGGCAGTGCAATCTGATCAATCACAATCTGACCGCTGTCAATCGGCTCAAGCGCATTGAGCACCCTCAGGAAAGTGGATTTGCCACCACCGGAAGGACCGACAACACAGATCACCTCGCCCTGACCGATATCAATGGACACATCATCCAGTGCCTTGAAGTCGCCAAACGTCTTGGTGACGCCGCGGCAGCGGATGAAAACATCCTCTGAACTCCGCTCCGTGTTCTCAATCTGCACTTTCAATGTCCGGTGCGTTGCAGCAGCTTCTTCTCAGAACGCCTGGCCAACAAACTGAAAGGGAAAATCAGGATGAAATACAGCACCGCAATGCCGGTGAGAAACTCGAAATAACTGAGCGTCTTGGCGCCCAGCACACTGGCGGTGTAAGCCATCTCACCGACCGCGATGGCCGACAGCAGACTGGTGGCCTTGAGCAGTTCGGTCAGAAAGTTCACGAAGGCCGGCATCATCCGGCGAATCGCCGGAGGTATGATGATCTTGCGCCAGATGTGGAATCTTGGCACCGCCAATGCATAGGCCGCATCCACCTGCCCGCGCGGCACCGCCAGTACGCCGGCCCGAAAGATTTCGGCGAGATAGGCACCACTGAACAACGACAGTGCAATCACACCACAGGCTTCGCTCGAAATTCGCACCGACAGCAGCAAGGGCAGACAGGAGTACACCCAGAAGATCAGCACCACCTCGGGAATGGTTCTGAAAAAATCAATGAATGCGCTGGACAGCCGATAGGCCAGTCCCCGCTCCTCGAGTTTGCCCAGACACGCGAACAACCCCAGAACAATCCCAATCACGAGCGAAATCGCTGAAATCACCACCGTGACACCGAACGCCTGCAGCAGGTCAGGGCCGTATCGAATCAACTGGTCCCATTCAAATCTCATCAGCGTTCCCTCTTGTTCAGGACATGCTCAAGCCGCAATGTGGTCTTGCTCATCAGGTAACCCACCACGAAGTAAATCACGGCGATGGCACTGAACAGTTCCACCGGCTTGAATGTCACGTTGCTGATTCGATTGGTCACCGTCATCAGCTCACTGACATGCAGGATGGACAGGATCGCAGTGCCCTTGAAGAAACTGATGGTCAGGTTGACCAGCGGCGGGATCATTGTTCGGATGGCCGGCGGAAGAATCACCCGCGTCCAGCGGATTCTCGATGGCAGGGCGAGCGAGTATGCCGCCTCCCACTGACCTCGGGGTACGGACTCAATGCCGGCTCGAACGATTTCCGTAAAATAGGCACTCGCCTGCAGGGTGATACCGATCACACCGCTTTCCAGCGCAGTGGTGCTGATGCCCGTCACGATTGGCAGTGCAAAGTGAATCCAGATCAACTGAACCAGAAGCGGCGTATTGCGCCAGATCTCCACAAACGCAATCACCAGCCAGCGAAGTGGGGCGAACGCCGACTGACTGGCGATGGCAAGCATCGTACCGGCCACCAATCCAGCCACCGCGGCGCACGCGGTCAGTGCCAGCGTCAGCATCAGACCCTTGAGCAGCACTACCCGGTACTCCCACACCACGGAGAAATCCAGCGACAGTAGCAGGTCCCAGTTCAGAAAATAGGCGATGGTCGCCATCAGCATCAGCACGATGACTGGAAACCCGATTCTTGTTGCAACTTTACCCAACGACCTCACCTGTCGCAAAAACCCTGAACAATTCGCATAAAATCTCACTTTCAGAACATTTTGTCAGCGACCTGCCGACAATAATACTTGGCATTGACATCGAAAACCTTAAATCGCAATTGAAAATCCACTCACATCCATCATCAACCAGGCCGTGAAACCTTGCAAGTATCTACATCATCCACCCAGAGCCGTGCGATGAGCGTCATCGCTGCTTCACCGCGCCCAGATAACAGCTAAGACCCGAAATACCCATGTGTGTCATCCTCGTCGCGCTCAAGAACAACCACCACTACCCGTTCATCGTCGCGGCCAACCGCGACGAGTACTACGCCCGACCCACCAGCGTTGCTGACTACTGGTCGGATCAGCCGGACACTCTCGCAGGACGCGATCAACTGGCCGGCGGAACATGGCTGGGACTGAACCGGTGCGGACGCTTCGCGACGGTCACCAATCACTACGGCTGCGACAAAAGAAATCCCGACCTGCAAAGCCGCGGCCATCTGGTGAGCGGTTTTCTGACCTCCGGGGATTCCGTCGAGGATTTCTCCCGTCAATTGATGCGCACCGGAGACAACTACAACGGGTACGGCTTGATTTTCGGTGATTTCTCCCGGTTGCGTTACCAATCCAACCAAGGCGGAGACATTGTTGATATGACAGATGGCGTACATGGCCTGAGCAACCACTTTCTGAATTCCCCCTGGCCACGGGTCGAAGCCGGCAAACGGAAACTGCTGGAGATGTCCGCCGCTCATGAGCGTTTGACAGCCGACCAACTGTTTGAAATCCTCAGCGACCGCAGCACCAATTCGGAAGACCTGCCTGAGCTGGATGGCAGTCAGTCACTTCACCCAAGCAAAATGCCCTTATTCATCCGATCCGACAAGTTCGGAACGCGATGCTCCACTGTGGTAATGGTCGACCGGCACGGAACCGTCCGGTTTGAGGAGCGGACTTTTGATCCATCCACCCAACAAGTCCAATCAACGCGCAGATTCGAATTCGCTGTACGCTGATCAGATCACCATCAACCGTTTACGCGTTTGACTTTCAACACCCGGTCAACCTTGCGGATACTGGCCAGGGCTCGTTTCAGTTCCTCCGCGCTGGCGATTTCCAGACTCAGGTAGACCTTCCCCAGTTCCTGGTTCTTGATGCGAACCGCATTCACCGCCAGCAGATTCACACCGAGTTGCGTGATCGCAGTGGTGATGTCCTGCAACAGCTCGGGATGCCCCTCCACGACCAGTTCAACATCGACACTGTGCGTCGCCAGCTGATCGGTCTCCCATTCAACCGCAACCAGGCGCTCCGGATGGGTTTCCATCATACGCTTGATGTTGCCGCAATCCGGTCGATGGATGGTGATGCCGCGCGATACCGTCACATAGCCCACCACATCATCACCGGGCAGCGGTCCGCAGCATGAGGCGTGCCGGGTCAGAAGATTCTCCACGCCGAGAACCGACAGTGGCAAGGTGACCGTATCCAGTTTGCGGGGTGCCTTCAACTCCGCTTCGGGAGGCTCGGCCTCGTCGGGCGGCTTGCTGATCAGCGTTGCAATCGCATGCGAGGGTTTGAGTTCCTTCATGCCGACCGCGGTCAGCAGATCCTGGCTGTGTTTGAAATCGTTGTCGGCGGCGAGTTTTTCAAGGTTCACTTTCGAAAGACCATGCCGACCGAATTCCTTCTCCAGCAAGGCTTTTCCCTGCGCCTGATACCGACCATACTCCTCGAGCTTGAACCATCTTCGTATGCGGCTTCTGGCCCTGGCCGTCACCGTGAAACCCTCATGCGAACTCAACCAATCCCGGCTCGGACCGCCTGACTTGACAGTCCGGATCTCCACCCAATCCCCGTTTTTCAGGACATAGGTCAGCGGGACGATTCGCCCGTTGACCATGGCCCCACGACAGCGATGGCCGACTTCGGTGTGTACTGCATAGGCAAAATCGACCGGCGTCGCACCCAGCGGCAGCTCGATGACGTTTCCAGCCGGCGTGAATGCGTAGACCACCTCATCGGTGTCCTGCATCAAGGTGGATTCGCGATCCGGTGTGCCGAATGTCTCCTCCTTCCACTCGAGGATCTGGCGCAGCAATGCGACCTTGCGGTCCTGATAACCGCTGGCTTTGGAGTTCTCCTTGTATTTCCAATGCGCGGCAACGCCGAACTCACAGTCATTGTGCATCTCAAACGTTCGAATCTGAACCTCGACGGTCTTCGCCCCGGGACCCTCAATCGCGGTATGCAAGGAGCGATATCCATTGGGTTTGGGCATGGCGATGTAGTCGTCCAGCTCACCTCCAACTGCCAACCACGACGCGTGCACCGCCCCCAACGCCAGATAGCATGATGCGATGTCGTCGACGAGAATCCGCACGGCGCGCACATCATAGATGCCCTCGAGATTGACGCCCTTTCGTTGCAGCTTGCGCCAGATGCCATAAAGATGCTTGGCCCGACCGGTCACGGTTGCCTTGATATTGGAGCGGTCCATCAGCGTCTGCAGTTCCGCAACAAATTCCCGGATGTACTGTTCGCGCTCGACGCGGCGCTCGTCGACCTGCCGGGCGATGCGGTTGAACTCCGGACGGTTCAGATACTTGAACGAAAGATCCTCGAGTTCCCATTTCAGTCTCCACATGCCCAGTTTGTTCGCCAGCGGCGTGTAAACAGACAGCATCTGCTGCGCCATCACAGTCTGCTCGGCGTCGGGAGAATGCCGCGCCTGTCTCAGCCGCACCAGTGATTCCGCCAGGTGGATGACGATCACGCGGGGATCGTCGACCATGGCTACCAGCACCCGGCTCAAATCAATGCTGTTGGACGAGGACTGACGCTGCACGTCGCCGCGCTCGACTGCAAGTGAGATGCTGTCGAGATGCAAGGCACTCTCATACAGCTGCCGGATGTCGGCGCCAAAACGGTTGCCGATTCTCTCAACACTCAAATCCAGATCCGACCGGATGCCCCGCAACGCCGCGACCGCTGCCATGTTCCACTCGGCTTCCGCTTCGACCAGCAGCAAGATGACGGACACCAACCCGTCATCGGCTGGTGCGAACTCGCAGCCATACACGTCGCGAATCTCACCGATCAGTGACTCGCAGACCTCTGCGTCCGCAGATTGCCACCTCCTCGCGGAGTCAGATTGTTCGGCCAATGCTTCAGGCATGAATGGAAATCGGGTTACCTTAAAAATACAAGATGCGGCGTCAAGGCCATCCGCACCGTCAAAGACAATCGAATACCGGATAAGTCCAAGAAGAAGTTCATCATCATTGCTGTCCAATATATTCAATCACGCGTTCGCACGACTGAAAATCATGGATCGTTTCATCCCAAGCCACGCAATTCCAAGCTTGATTGCAGACAAGATCACAAACCGATGACAACCGGTGAAGTGGTAAATTTTTGTTCAGTGTGAAACTCCCGATAATTTCAAGTGCTAACAAAGTTACCGACAAGGTTTTGAACAAAATCTGTGAATAAAAATCACCCGACGCCGCAACTTGACGATACCGAAGAGCAATCAGAATTCAATCCCGCCACCACCCCGAATGTGGCCAACCCGCCAACCGGGTTTGCCGGTGGACAAAACACACAGTGAATTCAATTATTTTTGAATTTTTCTCTGATCTCACCCTTGACAATTCTACAAATGCAACTATATTAGAATCAAATCATTCCAAATTCACAAATATTTTTTCGTTTTTTAGAAATATTTTTCAATTTCACTTGCAAACAAGGATAATATTGCAATGACGCTTAATTTACCGTTTCTGCTGGAGCCTTCTGATCTGCAAGAGGTTCTCGGACACGACAATCTTCTCGTGATTGATGTCGGTGACACTGATGTCTATGAGAAGGAACGAATTCCCGGTGCCGTGCACATCGACTACCTGGACATCGTTTCGGGCACCGCGCCCGCAAGCGGTACGCTGCCGCCTGTTGAAAATCTCAAGGAGGCGTTCTCCAGCATCGGACTCACCCGGGATCAGCATGTTGTGGCCTATGACTCGGAAGGCAATGGCCGGGCGTCACGACTGTTGTGGACGCTTGATGTGCTGAACCATCCGGCCACCTCACTGCTCAATGGTGGGTTTACAGCATGGAAAAATGAGGGATACCCGATTGAGAATACCGGTCCTGCCCCAGTCAGCCGAAGTGACTATCCGGTCCTGGTCAACGGCCGGGCACAGGCAGACAAGGGGTACATCCTGTCCAATCTCGACAACTCAGACATCCGGTTGCTGGATGCCCGGTCGCGCATGGAATATGAGGGTTTTGATGTGCGCGCCCTGCGCGGCGGACACATTCCCGGTGCCAGGAACATCAACTGGCTGGATACCATTGACTCATCGAGAAACAATCGCTTCAAGCCCAGCGATGAGTTGCGCGAGATGCTGCATGAGCAGGGTATCACACCGGACAAGGAAATCATCACCTACTGCCAGACCCATCATCGCTCGTCCCACAGTTACGCGATGCTGAAGTCCTTGGGGTACGACCGGATCCGGGGCTATCCGGGATCATGGTCGGAATGGGGAAATTCCAGCGAAACCCCTGTCGAGTGATGCGATCCGTTCAATTCGCGACGGATTGTGCGCCTTTCAGTATTTCCATGGTGCGGGGGTGACAACCAGCCGACTGTGCTGAACACCGCCGCGTCATGATCCTCCATGTTGACATGGATGCATTTTATGCGTCCGTTGAGCAACGCGACAACCCCGAACTGCGCGGCAAGCCGGTGGTGGTCGGCGGCACACCTGAGCAACGCGGTGTGGTCGCCGCTGCGAGCTATGAGGCAAGGCAATTCGGTGTGTACAGTGCCATGCCTTCGGGTACCGCATTGCGCTTGTGTCCCGAGGCCATCTTCATACCCATGCGGATGGACTACTACCGAAAGATCTCCGGGCAGCTGAACGAGATTCTGCGACGATTCACACCGCTGGTGGAACCACTGGCCCTGGATGAGGCGTTTCTCGATGTCAAAGACAGCATCCGGCTGTTCGGCAGTGCGTTGAGGATCGCTGAGTCCATCAAGCGCGACATCCAGGAGCAACTCGGACTGACCGCATCGGTCGGCATCGCACCCAACAAGTTTCTGGCCAAGATTGCCAGCGACATCGATAAACCCGATGGGTTGTATCAAGTACCGCAACCAGTTCAATCGTTTCTGGATGCGCTGCCTGTGACCCGTCTTTGGGGAATCGGCAAGGTCTCTGCCGGCAAACTCGACCGACTGGGGATTCGCTCGATTGCGGACTTTCGGTACGCGGACCACCAGCTGCTTGAGCAAACGCTGGGGCACAACATCGATCACCTGTTGCGGCTGGCACAGGGCGAGGACGACAGAACAGTAACCGTGGACGCGGATGCAAAGTCCATTTCCCGTGAAACGACTTTCGTCGAAGATGTCCAGGATATGGAAGTTCTCGAGTCCACACTGATGCGTCTGACTGAGGACGTGGCGGCCCGACTGCGACACAGCGGTCTTTTCGCCAAAACCGTCGGCATCAAGTTGAGATTCGCTGACTTCAAGACGGTCACCCGGGATCAGACCCATGCCGCGTCAACCAATGTCACCCGAACCATCTGGACGTCCGCCCGACAGCTTCTGCAAAGCGCAGTTGATGGCCGGGACCTAGGCGTTCGCCTGATCGGCGTTCGTTTGCAGGCACTTGAATCGGAAAGGCACCGGGAGGCGGAACTGTTTGAGCAAACCGAGCTCGACCGGCAGACCCAGGTGGATTCGGTCATTGATTCAATCAACAGCCGGTTCGGCAAATCCACTGTCCATCGCGCAACAGTGAAACCGCCTCAAAAAAGCCGCCATCCCGATTCCTGACCGCCACCCGAAGCGGCATGGCTGCCTGATTTTCGCAAGAATGAATCGAATTGGAGGAACGTTTCAGACCCGACCAAACCGATTCTTAGGCGGTTTTTCCGAGCACAATCAGTTTTTCTGCCCGAACAATTTATTCAGATTGTTATTGAAGTCGGTAGAGGAATTATTTATAAAGAACATGAACAGTCGTTTTTCAAACGGCTGTTGAAGTCTCAAGGAGGCATTCAGCATCGTCTCCTACAGCAAGTTGGTTTGTTTGAACCAGATATCAGTGAATTGATCATGAGTGCAGTATCAGTCAGTCAGGAGAGTGCGGGGGAAACCGAGGCAACACCTGTCGTATCAGACTCCAGTTCAAGCCAACCTGATTCCATACCTGACCAGCGCCCGGAAGCCGACCATCCTGAATCGGATGCCACACCGAAGCATCCTTCGTCATCGCTCGAGGCTTCCACAGCAGATTCCCACTCCCCGGACAGCAATGACCGGCCAGCTGAAGATGCGGTCGCCCCGGCATTGGAACCGACAGTCGAGCCCGTTGAGACCGAGGCAACGACGGACAAAACCGAGTCACAGTCCGATTCAGTATCACACTCCACCGCCGAGAAGCAAGATGCAGTGGATGTGGATTCGTTGAATGAGGAAATCAAGTCACTCATTGAAAAGCTGACTGTCGAATTGGAGAACGGTCAGCTCAGGGAGTGTATTTCCCTGTATGAAAAATGCCAGGCCAGAATTCACAAACTTGCGGAATTGAAGTTCGACGCCAGGAAACTGAATAAGATCAGAAAAAAGATCAACGCGGTCTATTTTCAGATGAAGGAACTCAAGGACTGGCGTCACTGGGGTATTGAACAATCCCGCAACGAGCTCATTGAGAAACTGGAGAATCTCGCGCAGTACAAAGGTGATCCCAGGCAGTTGCACAGTCAGCTGAAAAATCTGCGTGAACTGTGGAACGGCTGGATTCAAAGCGGTGACTTTCCAAACCGAACCATGCGCGACCGGTATTCGCAAGCCTATGAGAAGGCGTTCGAACCATGCAAGCAATACTTCAAGCAGCAGAAGAAATTACGCAAGGCCAACAAGAAACTGCGCAAACAGATCTGCAAGGAGCTGGAGGCATTCTTCGATGCGACAGACTGGAATCGTCCGGACTGGTCTCAAGTCAATGAGATCCTGCGCAATTCCCGCAATCAGTGGAAGAAAGCCATCCCGTTGAACAAAAGCGACTGGAATTCCACCAACGCCAGATTCGACGCAGTGATGGAGAAATTCGAACCCTGTCTGGAGCGGGAACGGGCCCGGGGCATCAGATTCCGGGAGGACCTGATCGCACAGGCCAATGCGCTTGATTCCGAACCTGTGAAAATTGCGACCGAACGGGTCAAGGGACTCCAGAAAGAATGGAAAACGGTGGTGATTCGCGATCGGAAGCGAAAGGAAAGTCAGCTCTGGAAGCAATTCAGTGTCGCCTGTGACCGTCAGTTCCAACGCCGGAGTGAAATCAGGCAGGCTGCCGAGGAAAGGAAGCAGGTGTCAAAAAAGGAGAAAATCGCGTTGATCAGTGAGATGCGAGAACTGAACAAGATTCCACCTGAAAAGATCAAGGATTCCGCTCCGAAAGCGTCCGAGATCCGCAGGAAATGGTCGGATGCAGCGAAAACCGACCGCCGCCAGGGCCGCGACTCACTCGAATCAAAGTTCAATCACGAAGTGGCACGATTTCAGCAGAATCTGCATCATTCAGAACGACTTCACAGCGAAGCCAAATTGTCGATTCTGGAATCGAAAGCCGCAATCTGTGACGAGATGGAAATCGCTGCGATCAGCGGTGACGCGCAATCCGATATCGATGCCTTTCACAGCAAATGGAGCAGCATCACCGACGACTGCGGAGAATTCGAGCAAGCCATCCAGAGTCGTTTTGAGTCCGCCTGCGCCCTGATGCAGGACAAGTCAGACACTGCACCGAAGGATTCAGGGCATTGGCAGGAGAACCTCGTAACCAAACTGGATATCTGTCTGAAGCTTGAGATTCTAGCCAAGATCGACTCACCTGCTGAATTCGCACGCGATCGCATTCAGGCCAATGTCGCACGGCTGAAAGCCGCGATGGTGGACCATGACCAAGCAAGCGACCCGGAAGCCGAAACCCGGCAACTGCTCGCTGAATTCTGGCTGACCGGTGCGGTGCCCGAGCAGGAGTACGAGTCGCTGAACAGTCGATTCAGCCGGATTCGCGCTGAGCTGTCGAAAGACACTTAAGACCGCGTCGAATCCCATAAAGTGAGCCGGTAATCGAGAACCTCTCCCTCAGGACGCAATGAGCAAGATTTCAGCTGAACATCTGATCCAGAGTGTCGCCGATGGTTTGCAGTTCATCTCGTACTACCATTCCGCTGACTTCGTCAAAGCGATGGCAGCGGCTTACGAGCGCGAGCAATCGCCGGCTGCCAAGGATGCAATCGCCCAGATCCTGATCAATTCAAAAATGGCGGCCGAGGGACACCGACCGATCTGCCAGGATACCGGCATTGTGGTGGTCTTCGCCAAGGTCGGCATGGGTGTTCAATGGGATACCGACCGCTCGCTGCAGGACATGATCAACGAGGGCGTCCGGCGCGCCTACCTTGATCCAGAAAACCCACTGCGCGCCTCGGTAGTGGATCCGCCCTGGGGCAATCGCCGCAACACCCAGGACAACACACCCGCCGTTGTGCATACCGAACTGGTGGCAGGCGACAAGGTCGATATCGCGGTGGCGGCAAAAGGCGGTGGATCGGAAAACAAGACCAAACTGACGATCCTCAACCCCGGCGAGAATCTCGTCGACTGGGTGCTAAAGACACTTCCCGAAATGGGCGCGGGATGGTGCCCGCCCGGGATTCTCGGTGTCGGCATCGGTGGGTCTCCGGAGAAATCCGTGGTGTTGGCCAAGGAATCCCTGATGGAGTCAATCGATATTCAGGACGTGATCGAGCGCGGCCCACAGACACCGACCGAGCAGTTGCGGGTGACGCTGTATGAGGAGATCAACAAGCTCGGCATCGGTGCCCAGGGGCTTGGCGGCGTGACGACCGTTCTTGATGTCAAGGTCAAGGAATACCCGACCCATGCCGCCTCATTGCCAGTCAGCATCATTCCAAACTGTGCCGCCACCCGACACGCACACTTTACCCTGGATGGTTCGGGACCGGCGGAGTTCTCACCACCCTCCATGGACGTCTGGCCGGAGATCGTGCAGGACCTATCCAGTGCGCGGAAAGTCTCGCTGGACACCTTGGAGCGAGAGGACATCCGTCAATGGAAGATCGGAGAGACCCTTCTGATCTCGGGCAAAATCCTCACCGGCCGCGACGCGGCGCACAAGCGCATGATCGAATACTTTGACCGATCCGAGAGCCTGCCCAATGGCGTTGATCTGAAAAACCGGTTCATCTACTACGTCGGTCCGGTCGACGCGGTTGGTGATGAGGCGGTCGGGCCAGCCGGACCGACAACGGCAACCCGGATGGATATGTATACCGACCGGGTCATCGAGGAGACGGGTCTTTTAGGCATGATCGGCAAGGCCGAGCGCGGTGCGCAGGGCATCGCCGCCATCAAGCGCCACCGCGCAGTCTATCTGATTGCCGTCGGTGGTGCCGCTTACCTGGTGTCCAAGGCCATCCGCTCAGCGCGGGTTGTCGCCTTTGAGGACTTGGGGATGGAAGCCATCTATGAGTTTGACGTGGTTGACATGCCGGTCACCGTCGCGGTGGACAGCACGGGCAACTCGATTCATGTCGCAGGCCCTCAGAAGTGGCGCTCAATCATCTCCGAGCTGCCGGTCGCGGTAGCCTGATCCCGACAGTGCGCTCAGTCAATTCCGGATTCTGACATCACACCCACAACCGCGTCCGCAACAATCTCTTTTCGCCAGCCGGAAAATACCGGTCCGTCACGCTTGCCGCGGACAATGGCTTTGGCCTGACTGCTGGTGCAGAGAAATTCCACTGGCAGGTCGTGTTTGCGCGCATAGTACTGGACGACCTGCTTGATTTCGGCGAACGCATTCTTTTCGCGTTTGGTCAGGGGTTTTTCTTCCAACCAGACGGGACCGGAAGTGGCATCAGGAGATGACTTGAGAATCTGCATCACCTCTTCAATGCATCGCGACGGCTTCACATGCCTTGGGTTGAAACAATCAGCCACCTGCTTTCTGTTCGGATATGCAGCACTGGCAATGCTCAGGATATCGTCATCACTGATCACCCACTGTCGGGGCAGATTGATTTTGCTCGCGAAACCCTCCCGCCAAAGCAACAATGCCCGGACCCGGTGCTGCACACCGACCGGCAAGCCTGCAGCGCGCCTGAAAGATGTCCAGATCTCGTCTGACGTCTTTTCCCGGCGATACTCCGAAAGCATGCTCGCGCATTCTTCCGTATGCCATGCAATGCGTCCCAAATGGTCAAGCGCGGTTCGAAAATGGCGATAAACCGGTATCAGGTAGCGGACATCATCCAGAGCATACCGAATCTGCCGGGCCGACAACGGGCGCCTTCCCCAATTTGACCGGGTCATGCCCTTGCTGACGGATACACCAATCGTCTTCTCAACGACAGCCTTGTATGACAACTTCTCAAATCCACAAAACCGCGCTGCGATCTGGGTATCAAATATCCGATCCGGTATGGCATCCATTGCAGCGAATATCTCAAGATCCTGGGAGGCTGCATGCATTACCACGGTCTTGTTGGGATCACGCAGCAACTTCAGCAATGGAGTCAGGTCCGGGCAACGCGCAGCATCAACGCAAAAGCCCAGTTCCGGGGTCGCCAGCTGAACCAATTCCAGACGCGGTCGAAATGTTCTGATTCGCGTGAACTCGGTATCCACCGCGAATTCCGACTGTGAACCCACCCGGTTGCATAATTCGTCGAGCTTGGCCCTGTCGGCGATGAGATTGTCGAATAGTTCCATGTTGATTGGCTTCATGTACAGCATTGACCAGATTGGTGCCAGGCGCGAATTGTAATCGGTTCCCCGTTGCCGCACACCAGATTGTGGACGCTGCCGTTCGTCTGTACATCGATATCCCCAATCATCGAATATAATCCAATGCATCACGATCCAGCCTGCTGGCACTTAGTCGTGTAGTCGTTCCACCTGTATGTCTGAATTAGTCTCTGTGGGGGTTTCCTGTTGCATTTCACCCGTCTGACCTGAATCTGTCGCTTATGTCAAACAAACCAATCCACCCCATTCGCATCTTCGTCAGAATGATTCTGTTCGTGGAAAAACCGCAAAGTCTGCCCTCATCCTATCACTGGGTCATATACTCGGCAGCCGCCTTGCTGTTCATCAGTGCCTGGGTGGGGACCGTCGGGAGTTCTACCTGGAACTTCAAGGTCGCAACCGTCAAGATTCTGATTGATGGTGCGGCAGTCTGGGCACTGCTTCGTCTGGTCGACCGTGCCGCGAGATGGAAGCAGACTGTTACTGCCTTGTTCGGCACCTCGTGTCTCATTATTGCGGCAGCCTACTATCCGATTGAATTGGTCTGGCTGAATGTCAAGGACGACCCGGAACAAATTTTCATTCTGGGACTCATCGTCATGCCATTTGGAATCTGGGTTCTTGCAGTGACCGTGATGATCATCAAGGAGGCATTGGAGACCACCGTGTTGCGGGCCTTCTTTATCAGTCTCGGACTTGAGATATTCACGGCGATCGTCGTCTCTAACCTGTTCGGAGCGGGATTGCCCCAGCCGCCTGTGCAATGACACACCTGCACATCATCGGAATCTGCGGAACCTTCATGGGCAATCTCGCGTTGCTGGCGCGCGAGCTCGGCTACCGCGTAACCGGCTCGGACCTGAATGCCTATCCACCCATGAGTGAACTGCTCAAGCAGCAGAATATCGACGTCGCGACAGGCTATCATCCGGACAACCTGACGAGCAGACCGGACCTGGTGATTGTGGGCAACACAATCAGCCGCTCAAATCCTGAGGTTGACAGGATGCTGGACCTGGGCATTGAATACACCTCAGGCCCCCAGTGGCTCTACGAAAACGTATTGCGCAACAAGAAAGTCATCGTCGTCGCCGGCACCCACGGCAAGACCACCACCACCAGCATGATTGCCTGGATGCTGGAACACGCTGGATTCAATCCGGGCTACCTGATCGGTGGCGTCTCGCGCAATCTTGATGCTGCCGCAAGGGTGGGCGAAGGCGAGTGGTTTGTCGTTGAGGGGGATGAATACGATACCGCCTATTTTGACAAACGCTCGAAGTTCATTCACTACCGCTCACATCTGGCTGTGCTGTTGAACCTGGAGTTTGATCATGCCGACATATTCAACTCGATCGAGGATATCGAGCGGCAGTTTGAGAACTACATTCAGACCCTGCCGTCATCGGGCTGTGTCGTCGCCAATTTCGACGAGGAGCACCTGCAGGCGACAGTGGCGAAAAGTGCTGTCTCGCGGATCGTCAAGTTCAGTATTTCCGGAAATCGAGATGCGGACTGGTACGCCGACTCGCAGACCGATGACTACCGCAACCTGATGATTCACTCGAGATTGCACGGTACGGTGGAATTGAACTGGGATGTGCCCGGCCGCCACAACGCGGCCAACGCGCTGTCAGCGATCGCCGCGGTATGCAATATCGGAATGAACATTGACGATGCAGTCAGTGCACTGAAGGAATTCAAACCCGTCCGACGACGACTGGAATTCCTTGGCAGTGTCGGCGGCGTTCAGGTCATCGACGACTTTGCCCACCACCCGACCGCCATCAGTGCCAGCATTGATGCAGTCGCCAAGTCAGCCAAACCCAAACGCCTGATCGCGGTCTTCGAACCCCGGTCGAATACGATGCGAATGGGTGTTCATGGTGAGAAACTGTTCCGGGCTTTCAACCTCGCAGACAAGGTGTTCATGTATCGCCCACCCAACGTGGATTGGAAAGTCAGCAAGTCGGCGAAGAACTTCCGGGTCCACAGTTCAGTCAACTCACTGCTTGAAGCCCTGGTGGATGAACTCAAAAGTGGCGACACGGTGCTGGTCATGAGCAACGGAGGATTCGACAATCTGCAAAGACGCCTGCTTGACTCACTTCGGGAAAAAGAGGCTTGAAATCCGCTGCGATGGCAAGGCAGACCGGGAGAGGAGCCGCTGGAATGCTACAATGGAACCCTGGCAGGATTTTGCTGCTGCCAGTCATTTTTCAGTCTGGATTGCACCATCCGTGCATCAGAATAACTTTTTTCAAGATAGATTATCGGGGCAACGTATGTTAAACAAAAAGTTTCGGAATGAATTGATGAGTCTGCTGGTCCTGGCCATGTCTTTTGTCATCTCCCCGCTGCAGGCCCAGACCTTCATGGAAGGAACGGACTTTGTCACGATTTCCGCCGAAGGGCATGTCGGAAACGACGGCAAGGTGGAAGTACTGGAGTTTTTCTGGTTTGGATGCCCGTCCTGCTATCGCTTCGAACCGACGCTGCTGGCCTGGAATGTTCCAGACTATATTAACTTCGAAAACATCCCCGCCGCGTTCGTTGACAATTGGGAGTTTCACGCACACGCCTACTTTGCAATGGAACTGCTGGGATTGAAAGACGAACTGATGCAGAAATTCTACGACGTCCTTCATGTGGAGCGAAAACGAATCAATGATGCCGAATCCTTCCAGGAATGGGCGGCAACACAGGATGGCGTCGATGCGGAAAAACTGACAAACACCCTGCACTCGTTCGCGACGATCACCAAGGTCAAGCAGGCGGCCATTCTGGCAAGAAAATACGGCGTGAATTCCGTTCCCACCATGGTTGTCGGGCGCAAGTACCGCACCTCGCCGTCGATGGCAGGGTCGGATCAAAGAGCACTCGAGATTGTCGAGTACCTGGCGCAGCGGATTCTGTCGGAAGAAGGCGCCTGACCGAAACGGGGCTCAGCCCTTGAGCGCTGTCACCTCGATTTCCACTCGCATCCTCGGATCCGCCAAGGCCGCGCTGTACATGGTCGATGCGGGACGGATGTCACCAAAGTACTCGCGTAAGACCGGCCAGCACTTCTGAAAGTCCGTGTAATCGGGAAAGATGTAGTTGACGCGGACTACATCTTCCAGTCCGCTGTCCGCCTGGCTCAGCGCACCCTTGATGTTTTCCAGGGTCTGGCGGCACTGCTCGACAACGTCATCGGATATCTGCATCGTGTCGTAGTTGAAACCTGTTGTCCCTGACACAAATACCCAGGGCCCGCTGCACACTGCGCGCGAGTATCCGACCTTTTCCTCAAACACCGATCCCGAAGAAATCAAACGGCGGTCTTTAGACTGTGAACTCATCGGCTGTTCCTCCTTTCCATATCTTGAGTCAACGGAACGTTCATGCAGAATCAGGCACAGGCAGTCCAAGACTGACGGCGCTCACCATCGAATGGAATTCTGAACGAATCTGATTGCGATCATACGCGAATTTCATCCAATCGGGTCTGATCTTCGATTTTCTCAAGTTCACCGCCATCCGGCAGGAACGGATAATCACGATAATCCTCACCGGGTCGGTACGAACCATAAGGCCGGTTGCAGGCCATGACTCCGGTTCTGTCGGGACATCCATTGGTCATGAATGCGACACCGTTTTCGACCAGCGATAGTGTCTCGCGCTGAGGGTGATTGATTCTGACCAGATCACCGGTCTCATTGAATTCAAGAGCATCGCGCGGCAGATCATGGTGCTCGATCAGATGCTTGACATACTGAATGCGTCGCCATCTCACCAGCGGTGCCCGAGGCACATCCTGCATGTCGGTTCCGGGTTCCGGATTGAACGAGAAAAGATATCCGGCAATCTGCTCGGCTTTCAACTGGTAGATCATCTCGAACATCTCCTGGTCGGTCTCACCGAGTCCGACAATCAGGTGGCAATTCACTTTCATAGCCCCATAGATCCGACGCGCCGCCCGTACAATCTCCCAGTGCTGATCCCAGCGATGGGGACCTTTTGCGAGTCTGCCCCGTGTTCTGAGAAACAGGTCTTCAGTCACTGCGTCCAGACCCACACCGATGATGTCCACGCCCGATTCCCTGATCCGATAAAGATCATCCTCATTCAGCAAGGTGGCGGTGACCAACGCGGAAATTGGCACCGCGGGCGCTGCCCGGTGCACGCGCGCGGCCATGTCAACAAGGTCATCGGTCGCCCGATGATCCTGCACCTGCGCAATGCACACCCTGCCAACCGTCGCGCGCGATTCCTTCTCGGCAATCTTGTCGGCAACCTGGTCGGTTTCATACAACGGCCAGTCAACGCGGATGAAACTGTTGTCCTCGGCGAGACCCGGACGCTCCCGGGCCAGGCCGCAGTAGGAGCAGTTGGCCGCACAGCCTTGCGGATAGTTCTGCAGGAGATTGATGCAGTTGCAGCTGCATCCGTCGATTTTTCCAGGCGCCAGGCCCAGTTCAATAGCAGCCGCCACACTGATTCGTACATAGTCGGGACTGATCTGAAAATGCTGATCCTGCAGTTTGGTTGGAATTCCTGTAGTAGACATTGCGATAGATTATTTCCTTGGATGAATGTTGTTTACCAGTTCACGCCACAGCAGGCGTTGACGAACTCTGGATTGAGGCCTCGCCTGCGTGCATAGTCGATGATCCCCTCAGCCGGATATGCGATCCCGTTCAGCCCGCAATCAACGGCTGCACGATCAATCTCAATCTTCAGTGTCCCCAGCGGGCGCGCACAACCGAGCATGATCGGTTTTTCGGGCAGCCTGGCGCGTGCCAGATCAAAAAACCCGGCAATCTCGGATGCTGAAGGCGGTTGAACCACAGCCATCGGCGTGCCCGAAAGTGGCATCAGCACGACAAGAACCAGCAGCTTGAAATCGTGGCGGCAGATCATGTCCAATGCGGACTCCTCGCCCAGCATCTGCCCATAGTGAAGTCCCAATACAATATGCGGCACGCAGGGCACGCCATGACGGTCCAGTCGTTCCAACACGGCCTCGTATTCATCAACGTCGGTGTCAAGATGATAGACGTCGCGAATGGTCTCCCTGTGTCCAATCACATCAATCATCGCACCATCGATATCGGCATCGGCAAGTCCCGCACAGACATCCTCATCCGGCAATCCCGGATGCACCCGAATCACCATCCCCAGTTCATGGCGAATGCGGATCAGGTCGGGGATGTGTTTTTTCAGGGGCACTCTTCCGCTTCGGTCACTGCCACCTGAAATCAGCACGCCGCGTGCGCCCTGATCATGCAGTTGCGAGCAAAGGTCGTATAAAGATTGATTGGTTGCGCGAAGATCTCGCATCCCTTTGAGGACACCGGTCTTGCAGTGTTCACAATTCAATGAGCAGGCTTCGCCTGTGACACTGACCGCGACAAACTCAGCCGCATCATGATCCTGGTATTCCGAGGTCTTGTAGGTTTTCAAGCCCGGTGCATGAAAGACAATCCGGTTTCCAAAATGCCTGGTGCGCAGTTCGAAATTGGCGGACGCCCGATCCGGTTCGGGAATTCGCTGATCAAAGAATGCGACCGCCTGATTCATGCGACCGCAACCTCGCGCGCAAAACATGCATTGGGGGTCAGCGCATCACGGGCGACGCGACCTGCCCCGGCGTTCTCGATTGCTCCAACAACAGCATTGGTGATGTCCGAGACTGTGATCTGGTGCCAGGACTGGACATTGCAGCCGTGCGAGTTTGAGATTGTCCTGCTCAAGGCTGCCGATTCGCAGACATGCCATCGCAGCGCACTTTCCAGGTCGTGGATCGCATTGTCGGAAGCCATGAAATCGCCGTTGAAAAAGACGGATTTGAGCGTCCGCCCGGCAACGATCGCCCTCACATCCAAAGTGCCCCCCTTGGTTCGCAGTTGATATTGTCCAACGCTGTCCAAGACTTTCGAATCCGTTTGATAAATCCACTGCCGGCTGGCATACCGGCTGTCGCAAAGTTGTCTGGCCAAAGACTGTTCCGACTCATTGAGACTTCCAGTCTCAAACTGAACCGCCATCTGCTGCCCGTATCCGACTCTGATCTGCTGGGTCAAGTCGGACATGCCAAGCCCGGTACCGACCTCGGCGTGCAAGGTTGTGGTCCGTTCACGGATCGCACTGAAACCACCATCTTCGGCGGAGTCAAAAGCGGTTTTCAACACCCGCAGCATGAACCCAAGGTCCAGGTCCAGCAACAAGGAAGCATGAAACAGGACAGCACCGCCTGGTGCGCGGAACACACCCAGTCCGGCGATTTTCCGCCCGGCAACAACCAGATCATTCTTGCCCTGAAACTCCGCCTTCACCCCCAGATTCTCGAGTGCCCTAATGATGCCCGCGGCACACACAGTCATCTGCTGCAGTGGATTTTGCCGGTTCATCTCGCTGTCAGGCGGAATGACCAGGGCGACACCGAGCTGATCGGGACCCATGATGATGGATCCGCCCCCTGTCGGTCGGCGGTTGACTGGAACTCCAAGCGCTGCACAGGTTTGGAGATTGACTTCGTTCCCGACATGCTGGAATCGTCCTACGAGCACACAGGGTTGATAGGTATACAACCGCAAGGTGACGGGATCTGAGGATGTTGCGCAACGGGTCAGCGATTCGTCCACCGACAACCCTGTCTGATCGCTGACCAGGCTGTCTGTCAGAAGTCGTACACGCACCAAATCAGTTCACTTCATCGAGTGGCTTGCGCAGATCGTCAGGAAGCACATCATAGAGACCAACCGAATCCAGCAACTGGTTTTTTTCCTGATTCCACTGCAGGGGCGAAACCGTCACAAGCCAGCCGCTGTGGTAGGGGTCCTCACTGGCCTTGCGCGGATCATGCAGAACGTCCTCATTGCGACTGACAATGGTACCGCTCACCGGACTGATCACCTCGCCGGTCATTTTTGCCGCTTCCATCGACCCGATCGAATCCCCTCTCTTGATTTCGGTACCTGGTGCCGACAACGTCAGATACGACAGCTCACCGAGTGATTCGACGGTCGGCATGCCGATACCGACGAGCAGGTTGCCACTTTCCAGATCATCCTTGACCCAAAGGTATGAGGTGGCATCGTAGAGTCTGTCACCAGGCAACAGTTGCGGATTCCCTGTCATGTGATTGTTCTCCTGAATATCTTATAACGGATCAAGTCTTCGTTTTGACTGGGGCAGTAGTCTGACATCAACCAGCGCGCTGATAACCACATCAATCATCCTGGCATCCTCGTAGACCAGCCGGTAATACTGAATCTTCAGTGTCGTCATGCTGCTGAAAATGATCGCGGCCAATACGATGAATGAACCTGTAGCCAGCGTCGAAATGCCGCTGACGCCCTGACCGATCGTACAACCCAGTGCCAGCACACCACCAATGCCCATGAGTATGCCGCCGACTGCGTTGGTGACGAAGTCGCCGAATGAGACAAACCAGGAGACGCGAAACCGCCCGGCTGCCAGTGAATCGGCAAACGCACCGATGACCAAGCCGGCCGCAGCCAGCATCCCAACGGTAAGCAGAACGGAGAAATTGCCGGGCTCCAGCGCCAGGCTGATGTATTCACCCAGTGGATTGACGAAGGTGAATGACTGCATGCCGACGCTGACTGGCGGGGAATCAGCCCATTCAGCCGCCTCAGCCCACGCAAGTCCAAGCGGACCCGAGGTGAGATACCAGCCAACCGTGACCGCACCGCCGATAATCAAACCTGCTGCGACATTCATGCGGTTGTTGCGTATCCCCGAAGTCTTCATCACAAACAGGACCACCAGCACCGCCAGTGCAAGTGCCACCACGACGTGAATCACCGACTTGTCGAAGGCTGGAACAATCGCCGAAACGATTGAGCCCACATCCTGGGATTCGATTCCCATTGGCGCGAGTTCAATTGAAAGCGGATGCAACCAACTGTAGAAGAAGATCTCAAAGAACACGGTTTTGGTCATCAGGTAGGCAAAAATCGCGGCAAATCCCAACGTGACCAGGGACTTGAGATTACCGCCGCCCAATCGGACCAGGTTTCTGCTGACGCAGCCACCGGCAAGTGTCATGCCGACACCGAACATCAAACCACCGAGAAGATAGCGAAGCCAGGCAAAGGTCGGCGATCGATACGGAGGGCGCTGCTGATTGAGCTCAAACAGGGAAGCCACTTCCAATACGGCAACAGAAACCATCGCAACGGCGACTGCCAGCAACCACGCTCCCATCCGCCCGAGATCGCTCATGTTGACCCAATCGGAAACCGCTCCCATCGTACAGAAGTTGGTTCGACTGACGGTCACACCCAGGATCACTGCAGTAATGAAAAAACCGGTCAGTACGGGAATTCCAATCAGATTTTCCAAATCACCCTCACCCTCGATTCAATTGAAGTTGAACTTTATATTAGCAAAAAATTATATACACTGAGTATCACGGCGTTGTGCTGAATTGCCTCATCATGCAATTCGGTTTCCGAAAATATGGCTGTGAACCTGAACGCTGCACCCGTCAAAACAATAATCCATTGACCCAGACCCCCACCGCAAGGCAAAACCACTGTGAAATCGACTCAATGTACTAGTAAAATTAGCGGCGAAATTACGAAACATCAATTCTGAAATTCAGTTTTCACCAACTGATTGAGGCGGGCTCCCGCTTGAACACAAGTAAACAGAGGTAAGTGACACAAATGATGACCGATTCCCAGTTCGCAAAGAGTTTTTCACAAATGATCATTGCATTGACCGTGTTGACAATACTACTGATCGTACTCGGTGCAGTAATCGGAAGTTCAATGGACGACAAACTTCGGGCACAAACCGAAGAATACACGCAGCGGGTCATCGCTCAACGAACCCAGCCGGTCGGGACCCTGAATGTCGGTGAGGTTGCGGCTACCACAGCAACCATGTCAATGTCCAGTACCGAGAGTGTTCAAGTCGCCGCAACCGGATCCGGCGGCTCAGGAGAGTCCACCATGGCTGCCGCCACCGACACCGCGGAGCATCCAGGAAAAGCAATCTACGGCAGAGCCTGTTACATCTGTCATGATGTCGGACTGACCGGGTCACCGAAACCCGGCGATGTGGAGAATTGGACGCCCCGCATTGCAAAGGGTATAGAGGTGCTGTACGACGGCGCGATCAATGGCTTTCAGGGACAACGGGGAATCATGCCACCAAAAGGTGGGAACAGCCTGCTCACCGATGACGAGGTGAAAGCGGCTGTTGACTACCTGGTGGGACTGGTCCAATAGCACAAAAACGCAGGGGTTGACCAGTCGAGTCGGTCCGAACGGGAACCGAACCTCAAGGATTCGTTTCCTTTTCCAACTGTTCGATCCGGGCTTCAAGTTGCTTGAGTTTTTCGCGCGCCCGTCGTAGGGCAACTTCCTGTACCTCAAGCTCTGAACGGGTGACAAAATCCATGTTCTCGAGCGAGGTGCGTACCGAACCCATGACGTTTTTTCGGATGTCTGCTGAGAGCTCCGCCGGCAGAAATGAGCCGACCGCTGCCAGGATGCCTTCCACAGGATTGGATCTGTTCATTTGATTGTATTCAACGTTCCAGGAATTGGCGGAGATTTCATTAGATTCTAATTCAGTCGATCATTGCGTATCAAGTGCTGCGATCGGATCCGCAGACTCGATACGCTCACGCTCGATCATCTCCAGTGCCTCCCGATTGGTCCATGACCAGACAATACGCTGTGCGGCGCGGATGTCAACCCACTGAAAATCGCTGTGCTCATCGTGCTGCAGTCTCACCGGCTGTTTGGCAGGCAACTGGATTGAGAACAGGTGTTCCTGATTGGTTCTCACACCCTCTTCATATCGATCCAGCAGTACGGGGGGAATGCGGAATCTGAAACACCGATTCCAATTCCGAAGTTGGTCCGGGGCCGTCTCAATCCCTGTCTCTTCATACAATTCCCGAACTGCTGCCTCGGTCCTTGTCTCTCCATGCCACTTCAAAGTGCCGGTTACAGACTGCCAGAATCTTCGCGGCGGTGTTCTTCTCAGCAGCAGGGTCAATCCGTCCGCGGTGTGGACAACAACCAGAACAGATTCGGGGCGACGGAAACGGGACTTCGATTCGGACGTCACTTATGGACTGTCAATCGTCGCTGGCGGCTGCCTTGATGACTGCGGCCGCGGGCTTGAGACGCAGGTCCAGCTCATCCAATTGCCCGGTGGCAATCGCACTCGGTGCACTGGTCAGCGGACAGTACGCCCGTTGTGTTTTCGGAAAGGCGATCACATCGCGAATTGACTCCTCGCCTGAAAGCAATGCGGCAATCCGATCTATGCCGAAGGCGATACCGCCATGTGGTGGCGCACCACACCGGAGTGCCTCCAACAGAAATCCGAACTTGGCCTGGATTTCGTCGTCGGACAGCCCCAACAGGGAAAATATCCTGCCCTGAACATCCATGTCGTGATTTCTGATGGACCCACCGCCGATCTCAACGCCATTCAATACCAGATCGTAGGCCCGCGACAGCACAGTACCCGGACTTTTCCCGATCGCCGACAGGTGGGCCTCCTGCGGAGCGGTAAACGGATGATGCAGCGACTGCCATCTTTTTTCCTTGTCGTCATACTCGACCAGGGGAAAATCGACCACCCATACAAGCCGCCAGCCGTCCTCAACCAAATCCAGATCCTCTCCGATTCGTACCCGCAATGCACCCAGTGAGGCATTCACCACCTTCTCGGAATCGGCACCGAAGAAAATGAGGTCACCAGACTGACTGCCGGCTTGCCTGACAATCTGCGCGATCGTCTCATCGGAGAGAAACTTCAAGATGGGCGACTGCAGTCCGTCGCGACCGCCTGCGGCGTCATTGACCTTGATGTAGGCCAACCCTTTCGCGCCAAAATCCGCAACAAATTTCGTGTAGTCATCTATTTGCTGCCGAGTCAGCTGACCGCCACCCGGCACATTCATCGCGGCAACCCGTCCACCCGGCATGGTGGCGGCACGTTGAAACACCTGAAATTGCTCATCTTTCATCACTTCAGTGAGATCGGTCAATTCCAGGGAGATTCGAAGGTCGGGGCGATCCGTACCGAAACGATGCATGGTCTCCGAGTAGGCGAGAACCGGAAAACGGTCCGGCAGTTCCGTATCGATCACCTGCCTGAACACCAACCGAAACAGATCTTCCATCAATTGCTTGATGTCGCGTTCGGTAATGAACGCCATCTCCACATCCAGTTGTGTGAACTCTGGCTGGCGGTCCGCTCGCAAGTCCTCGTCCCTGAAACACCTTGCGATCTGATAGTAGCGTTCGAATCCGGAAATCACCAGCATCTGCTTGAACATCTGGGGAGATTGCGGCAGCGCGTAGAACGACCCAGTGTGCACCCGACTGGGCACCAGGTAATCGCGGGCGCCTTCGGGTGTCGAGCGCGTCAGCATCGGTGTCTCGATTTCAGTGAACGCCCGATCGTCCAGAAATGACCTGATCGTCCTAATCAACTGGTGACGCAGCCTGATATTACGCTGCATCCGGTCGCGTCGCAAATCAAGGTATCGGTGCTTGAGCCGCAATGCCTCATTGACATCGCCTTCGTCCAGCTGAAAAGGCAGATTGACCGCCCGGTTCAGCAGATTCAGCGATTCGGTCACCACCTCGACCTCACCCGTTGGAATGGCGGGATTTTCGGTGCCCTCGGGTCGTTTGCGTACCGGCCCCTCGATCTGAACTACAAACTCATCCCGGACCGCCTCAGCCCGTCGGAAGTCATCGACCTGTTCGGGATTGACGACCGCCTGGATGATGCCGCTAGAGTCGCGTACATCAATGAAAATCACACCGCCGTGATCACGCCGGCTGTTGACCCATCCGCAGATTCGGACGCGCTGGCCGATGTCAGTATCTGTGATTGACGCACACAGATGCGTACGCATGGAATCGTTCAATGCTGTTCCCGGTCAGGTCGAGGTAGAAGTTGATTGGGAAGCCTTCTTGTCATCCGACGATTTCGACGCAGTCTGTTTCCCGTCGGATTTAGAGTCGCCGTCGTGTGATTTCTCACCATCTTTTGAATCCGACTTCTTCGACTCCTTGTCGGCGGTTTTTTTGTTCTTGAAATCCGTTTCATACCAGCCCGTACCCTTGAGATGAAATGCCGCGGCAGACAGTTTCTTTCGCAGTGCATTCTCGTTGCAGGCCGGACACTGGGTCAGTGGGCTTTCCTTGATACTCTGTATGACCTCAAGTTCGTGCCCGCAAACTCCACAGACATATTCGTAGATTGGCATATCTGGACGCTAGGGTTGAAAATCAGATGATAGTTGAGTGAATCGGAGCGACGTCATTCACCGGATACAGCCATTTTGCTGATCAGGATGGATCCCGTCATGATGCTTCTTCGAAGATCCACGTCGTTGCCGACATCGACGATCGAGCCAAACATGTCCCTGAGATTCCCCGCAATCGTCAGTTCCTCGACCGGATACTGCAACTCACCGTTTTCAACCCAGAATCCAGTTGCACCCTGGGAATAGTTGCCGGTCACGACGTTGACACCGAATCCCATCAGGCTGGTCACCAGCAATCCGGTATCCATCAGTTTCAGCATGTCGGCGAAATCGCGGTTTCCGGATTCGATGGTCAGATTGTTCACGCCACTGGCATTGGCCGTGGTCTCAAGGCCAAGTTTCCGCGCGGAGTAACTGTCCAGCACGTATCCCTGCAACACGCCATCCGACACGATGTCCCTGGCCGCGGTTGCCACGCCTTCCGCATCAGCAACCCGGCTTCCGAGCTTGCGCTTGAGATGGGGCTGCTCATGAATCCTGGTTCCCTCGGGAAAAATCTGCTGACCGACGCTGTCGACCAGGAAGCTGGCCTTTCGGTAGAGCGCGCCACCGCTGATCGCCCGCACCAGGCACGACAGCAGAGTCGGTGCAATCGGCGCCTCAAACAGAACCGGGGTATCGCAGGTCTTGATGCGCCTGGCATCAAGTTTACGAAGTGTCCGTTTTGCCGCCATCTGTCCGACAGAGGATGCATCTTCCAGACCGTCGGGATCACAGTGTGAGCTGAACCAGTAGTCGGTCTGCATGCCGGACTTGGACTTGCCGACCACACTGCAGCTCAGTCCATAAGACGTCTTAGCGCTCGCATACAGAAAATCGTCACTGGTACCAAAAGCCGAGCTAGTCTCAACCGCATTGAGGGTTGCGCCGTCGGAGTTGATGATTCGGGCGTCGCTCGACAAGGCGGCGGATTCGCATTCCAGGGTGATTTCAAGCGCCTTGTCGCGATCGAGTTCCCAGGTGTGGACGAGATCAAGCTCAGGAAACTCCCGGGCCAGACGATCGCTCGGCGCCAGGCCGTTGCAGGGATCTTCAGCGGTGAACTCGGCAATCGACTTGGCGGCCTGAACCGCCCCCTCGATCGCATCCTGACTGAAATCGGATGTGGAGGAACTGCCCTTGCGGTTGCCCATGTAGACGGTCACCTTCAGACTGCCGCCGTTTTCGTGTTCAACGGTTTCCAGCTCGCCCTTGCGAACCGTCAGTGCATAACCCTTGATTCGCCCAACCTGGGCGCTCGCAGCATCAACACCGATTCTCGATGCGCATTCGAGCGTCTGCGCAACCAGGTCGGACACGTCGATGTCACGATTGTCGGCCGCTGACATGACTTCACTTTCCGGCATGATTGTGTACCTATACCTCGACGCCGCCAACCGTCAGACCGTCGATCCTCAGTGTCGGCTGCCCGACTCCGACCGGTACAATCTGACCGTCCTTGCCGCACATGCCGGTACCCGAATCCAATTGCATGTTGTCACCGACCATCGTGATCCGGTTCAGAACATCCGGACCGTTGCCGATCAGCGTCACACCCTTGACCGGCTGGGTGATCTTGCCCTTCTCGATCAGGTAGGCTTCGGTTGCCGAAAACACAAACTCGCCCGAAGTGATGTCCACCTGGCCGCCGGAAAAACTCACCGCATACAGTCCCTTATCCACTGACGCGATGATCTCGTCATGGGTGGATTCGCCTGAGAGCATATAGGTGTTGGTCATTCGGGGCATGGGGTGATGGCGGAAAGACTGCCGGCGTCCATTGCCGGTCGGTGCTTGATCCATCAGGCGTGCGTTGGTGAGGTCCTGCATGTAACCCTTGAGTATGCCATTCTCGATCAGCACGGTATCCTGCGAAGGTGTGCCCTCGTCATCAATGTTCAGTGACCCTCGGCGATTCTCGATTGTTCCGTTATCGACAACCGTACACAGCTCCGACGCCACCTGTTCCCCGATTCGACCTGAGTAGGCGGAGGTGCCCTTGCGGTTGAAGTCTCCTTCCAAACCGTGTCCCACTGCCTCGTGCAGGATGATACCGGGCCAACCGGCACCCAGGACCACGTCCATGGTTCCGGCCGGTGCGTTCACCGACTCCAGATTGACCAGCGCCTGTCTCGCCGCTTCCCGTGCATATTCGAGTGCCTGATCATCCTGGGTCAGAAACCGGTAGGTCTCACGCGAGCCGCCACTGAATGCGCCCTGCTCGCGCCGTCCATTGTGTTCCGCCACAACTGTGACACTCAACCGGATCAACGGGCGCACATCCGCACAGATCTTTCCGTCAGCCCGCACAATCATGACAACCTCGTGCTCACCGGTCAGATTGACGATAACCTGCTTGATCCGTGGGTCCTGTGCTCGCGCCTCCTGCTCGACACGCTCAAGCAACGAGATCTTGTCGGCGTCTGACAGACTGCCGAGCGGATCATCCGGCTGATAGAGAATCGGGGCGCTGACGGTCTGTCTGCCGGTGCTCGGGACCGGATTGGAACCGATGCCGTGCGCAATGCCCCGGGCCGCCTGCGCCGACTGGGTGAGCATGGGGAAACTCAAGTCATCCGAATAGGCGAAACCGGATTTTTCTCCGCTTACGGCTCGCAGTCCGACACCCTTGTCGATGTCATAGCTGCCGGATTTGACGATGCCCTCGTCGAGCACCCAGCTTTCGTGACGGGTGTATTGAAAGTATAGATCGGCATGATCAATGTGCTTGCCCACCATCTTGCCGAGCAGGATGTCCAGTTCCCGGTCACCGACATCCGCAGGCTCCAGCAGCGTGTTGCGGGCTGTTTCGATGTACGATTCACTCATTTTTATCTCTTCACAGTCAACCGGGTCGCATTGCGACATTCATCTGACGAACAGGCAACAGACCAGATTCAATTTGATTACAGAAAACTCTTCTGGGAGAAACCGCGAAAGACCGGTTGCAACCGGTCGGCGCGAATAAGAGAGTTATCTGCCGATTATAGCAATTCGCGTTTTCGATGATTCAATTCAAACGCGTTGCGGCACCAGTCAACAGTCGGCCGTGCAGATTCGAATGTTCTCGCGGGACGCAATTGAAGGCGTAGTTTATCAACGGTCTCTCGCCAGGTGAAACCGGTTCCGAATATCTATCACCCGCTGTGGATCAACTGCGCCGATAACCACCGCATTGTCCTCAGCCTGCTGTGCAATGATCCCGCCCCACGGTTCAACAATCATGGTGTGCCCGAAGGTCCTGCGACCGCCAGCGTGCGTGCCCCATTGGGCCGGCGCCACCACATAGGCGTGATTCTCGATCGCGCGTGCCCGCAGCAGGATCTCCCAGTGTTCGCGCCCCGTCGTATAGGCGAACGCCGATGGTACCGCATACCAGATCGCACCTTTTGCCCGCAGCGACCGGTAAAGTTCAGGAAACCTCACGTCGTAACAGACTGTCAGACCGGCCATTCCCGCCGGTGTGTCTTGTATAACCAGGTCGTCTCCCGGCACGGTAAAACCCGACTCGGCATACCGTTCGTGCTCTGAAATCACAATGTCAAACAATTTGATCTTGTCATAACTGGCCGTACGCCGGCCCTGATCATCAAACACCCACGTGGTGTTGCGGACCCGGGTGGGATCCTCGCACTGTGTGAAGATGCCGGCACCAATGATCCAGATGCCCAACCGCGCAGCGAGCCCTGACAGAAAGGTGCCGATCTCACCGCTACCATCACCGGGCTGCGCTAGCTTAAGTCTCTGCTCGTGACTGCTTGCCATCAACGCGAAGCATTCCGGCAACACCGCCAGCACCGCGTCCTGCCGCCTGGCCTCCCCGATCAATTCCTCAGTGAGTTTGAGATTGTGTTCCACATCGTCGTTGGACTGCATCTGAATGGCAGCAACGCGGGGCATTACAGGTTCCGATTTGGTGTGACGATGACAACCAGTGTCTCCTCGTATCCCGAACCCGGCTGCAGAACCATCAGGCTGGACTCAATGCCCAGACTGACGAGGATGTTGCGAAGATCAATCGCCCACTGGTTGCCTGCATCGCCACCCGGATAGCGGATGATCATCTGCGCATCCTCGGTACCCATCAATCGGGCAACTGCGGTACGAATCTGGGGGATCTGCAGTACCGCATCGGCCGATGCACTGTCCGGCCACTCGTACTGCGTCAAGAGCACCTCGAGCTCGTCCTGCGCAATTGTGAGCGAACCGTAACCAACGCCGGCCGCAACCAGCAAAACCTTGAGAATTTTCATCGTCTGCCCTCACCTGAGCTGTTTGGTACAAGAATTTCCCTGCGCACCGGATTCACCTCCGGCTCATCCCACGTACCCTGAATCTCATACTGCAGTGAGAATACGTTGATGTCGAGGTTTTCCAGCAACTCCTTGGCCAGATAGGTGAACAGGCCCTGTATGGGATTGATGAGTGTGGTGATCGTCGTTAGCGACTTGTCGATGTTGGAGTCCACACCGGCAACCAGGTTGTGTTCCTTGCGCACCCAGTCGGTCTGGCCCTGAACCGCCATCTCGACCGATGGGCCTCTCAACTGAATGCCCTCCACGTTAATAATCCCACTTTCCACCCTCATCTTTCCACCAAGCCTATGATATGCGATTCCTCCCTTGAGCACATCCGACACATCCACTGAGACCCGTTGCAGCAGCGTATCATAATTGAGCAATCCAACGACCGCGTTGGATGCACCGGTGGCGACACTGGACAGGACGCCACTGCGTGCGGCGAAGCCGATTTCACCGTTTGTCAGTTCCGGTCTCCACTTGGTGAGCGCATCATCCCAACTCAGATAGCCGGTCAGGTTGATCTCTCCGCCGTCGAACATGTCAGGATACTCCAGCTGCACCATTGCCGCGCCCAGATCGTTGGACCTGAACCTGAACTTGATGGTGGATTTTCCGGTGTGGAACCAATCCCCGGAGGCTTCAATCTTCAGCACTGCGGTCTCGAATTGCGCCTTTTCGATGTTCCAGCTGTCATCGGTTGCCCGTGCCGTGATGCGGCTTTTGCCAAGACGGTACTGGCCGTACCTTAAATCACTACATGAGAATTCCAGGTTGGGCACCTTGGCGGGATTGACGGACCGTTCGGTCGGGTCACTCTGTGCTTCGGGAATATGGCATTTTGACAGATTGACGGTCAACGACGGTACCTCACCCTGTTCCAGGTATTCGGCAACCTCGTACTCAGCGCGACCGACGACCTCATCGGAGATGATGTCGATGGTCCACCGACCCTCGCTTCGGTTGACGGCAACACTCACATCATTGAGTTGCCGATCGCGCGCAATAATGACCCGGCTTACCCGGGCATCGACTGACTGCACACTGTCAAAACGCAGTCTGGATTCCCCTTCATTGACGTTGAGAATATAGGACCACTCGTCGAAATCCACATCGGGCAGATCCATGTTGACGTAGACACCGGACTCAACCTCGGTTGGCAACTCGGCAAATCCGAATGCCAACGCCCCGGTGTGTACATGCCACGCCCGGTTGCGGAACGTGGATTGCAAGGTGCCGCGGGCCACCGTATCCAGGGTGAAATCGATCGTGCGCTCCAGGCGCTCGCCCTTTACGGTCTTGATGTCGGCCTCAAGCGGCATCATCCAGCCCGCTGGTTTCCGCAACGGCAATGGCAGGTACGAGTCCACATTCGTCAGTGGTGAGGAGAACGAAATCAAGTTGACGGTGGGTTCAAACCTGAATTCAGCGCACCAATCCAGCGGCCCGCTCATGCGCGACGCAATTTCAGAGCCGATGATCGGCCCCAACTCCCCGGCTTCGGCGGTCCCGGAAGCGACACCGTCGATCACATAGCTGCCGCGGCTGCCAGACCCCGTGATTTCGGTGCTGAACTGCCCGCCCAGTGCACGGGCCGACAGCTGACCGCTGGTGATGCCGATCCGATCGAAGTTCACCTGTCCCTCAATCTGCGTGACCTGCGGGCCGTAGGCCGTCACAACGGCAACATCTCCCGGCGTCGCAATGCCGTCGATCGAAAACTCCTTGCCTCTTCTCAGCGGAACATCCACCGTCAGGGCAATCCGGCCGGATCCTGTTCCACTGACAATCCCCGTTGTCTTGCCGGGCAGTACGGTACCATTCGGACCGAACAGTTCAAATGCCGCCTCCATCGGAACATCCATTTCCGCAGCCATTCTCATGATGGGATCAGGCTGGGTGAAATCCTCAATAACTGCCGCCACCTTCCCAACTTTCTCACCGTACACCACACCGTGGGTACCGGTGACATCCAGTCGTTTGCCCTGAACCTGGAACGTTCCCCGGCCATCCATCAACTCGGGCCAGTTGCGTCCATACAGGAAGGTCATGTTGTGAAACTCGCCATCGACCACCAACCCATCCAGCTCCCGGTCCCGAATCACCTTCATGGGATCGCCGGTGAACGTTCCGCTGACGCGGCTGACCCAGAGCGATCGAAGGCGTTCGGTCATGTGCCGATAGAATTTGGGTGGAAATGCTGCAGGATACTGATCCAACAGGGTTCTTGCATCAAGGTCGGCCAGCTCGAACGCGGCGTCCAACTGCTGTGCGCCCGTGTCATCGGTGCGCCACTCACCCTTGCTCGTAATGACCAGCTCGGTGGCATCTGAAATCCTGCCATCGAGTTCCGGGTCGCGAACCGAGAGATCCCAATTCAGGGATTCCAGGGTGTTCGCCACCCAGCGACCCTTGACATTGACATCCACAACCGATGTCATCTCCCCGATGTCGATCCTGCGCGGTGTGCGGCCAAGTGACTCAAGCACCGCACCCAGCCAGGCTGAATCCAGTGACTTGACATCCAACTCAATGGTGGATGCCGTCAACCCATCGTCGGAGCTGAACACATCAATCCGGTACTCGACCTTTGAGGAGTTGTGCAGCACCGTATCCAACGAACCGACGAACGATTGGACGCCATCGGCGTAGCTGCCGCTGAGTCCGAACTCACCCAGGGCCTTGACATCGAGATTATCCGAATGCACAAGAAAATCGAAACTGCCGCCAGCGATCTCAATACTGCGAACGTTTGACAGCAGGCTCAGCGCACTACTCATCGTGTTCAGCGGCATGGCTGGCGATTGCTGTGACGTGGCTCGGTCCGGACGATCTTCGGTCGAGATCACCGCACTGACCGCAGGTGCGGTAATGCCGATGTGGTCCAACTGCAGTCCCCGCTCGGTGAATGCAGGCTGTGCCAGTCGAATCTGGGCGGAGTCTGCTGAGAACTCGAACGGCCTGCCGTTCACCGGACGGTTGATGGTCACACCATGAATCTCAAAGGCTGGATGTGACTCCCTGACGCCGAACTCCATTCGATCAAACGAGAATCCATCGCCCATGCGCGCCGCAGCCTTCGACAGCAGCCACGGTGCGAACGTGTCCAGATCCGCCAGCACAAACGACGCGGACAGAGCGAGAAACAACACCAGACTGCCCACCCAGGCCATGATTCGCAAGAACAACCTGAAAATCGCGTGCAGCAGGTGGAAAGCGAAGGTGTGACGAAACTTGGTTTTCACTGGAAATGATTGAATTCGGCTGATATACCAATATTGTATGTTCAGTCAGAGACTGATTTGCCCTTCCTGGAACGCGGTCGCCGGAAATTCCCGCTCCAAGGCGAGGCTGGCGCGATCCAAGTCAGGGACCGCCATGCCAACTTCCTGCAGCAACTTGAGTGTCGATGTGATCGGCAAACCGATGACACAACTGCGAGAGCCATTCATCCGTCTGACGAAGCCGGCTGCGCTTCCTTGAATCGCGTAGGCACCCGCGCGGTTTTCGTACTCACCACTTTGCAGATACTCTTCCAATTGATGTGTATCCAGTCTCGAGAATTCAACCTGGGTTGTTTCAACCCGGGAACAGGTATTGTCATTGTGTGTGACCGCGACCGCCGAGTGCACCTCGTGAACCCGCCCGGAAAGCAGATTGAGCATCTGCATGGCTTCTGTCGGGTCTTCGGGCTTGCCCAGCTTGAGATCACCGACAGCAACGCAGGTGTCGGCGCCCATGACGACGGCATCAAGAGTGTTGTCGGCGATCAGGGAGCGGCCCTTGAGTGCTTTCTCAACCGCAAGTCGGACAACGTAGTCGCGCGCACGCTCACCCTCAATCGGTGTCTCATCGATCTGCGGATTGACTGTTGTGAAGCAAAATCCGAGCGCCGACATGATCCGACGCCGCTGCGGCGAGCTCGAGGCGAGGTACAGTGTGCGATCCGCCGAATTCACATCCACTTAAGTCAGGCGCCGCTAACCGGCGATCAGTCGGTTGCGGTACTGACTGTCTGCTGGGTCGGGGATTTCAGTGTCTCTTTCCACAAACGTTCCAGATTGTAAAACTCCCGAGTCTCAGCCAGCATGATGTGTACGAGCACATCGGTGTAATCGAGAAGAATCCACTGTGAATACTGTTCGCCCTCCATGCCGAGTGGCTTGAGTTCAAGCTCCCTCAACTCCCTGAGGACTGTGTTCATGATTGACTTGACATGACGATTTGAGGATCCGGTGACGATGACCATGTAGTCCGAAATATCGGTCATGTCCCGAACATCCAGCACGCTGATGTTCAGCCCCTTGGCATTGCCGATCGCCTCGATTATGGCTTGAAGTATGCGGTTCGATTCCAACTACGGTGTACCTCCTTAATCAACATACAGCCCATGCTGTGTAATATAGTCAAAAACGGACTCGGGCAGCAGTCCTGAAATGCTGTTCTTGTGGCGCAACCGGTTCCTCAATTCCGTGGCCGAAATGTCCACGCGCTCGACTCCGACATGCACGATGCTCCCTGACATTCTCTGAAACAGCACCTGCGAACTGGTCTGCAACGCCCGCGCCCACCATCGCGGTATTCGGCGCGGCAACTGGAAACCCGGTCGATTCATCACAATGATATTCGCCAGTTTCAGTACATCAGCCCACCAATACCAGCGATGAATCTGCAAAAACGCATCAATACCCAGAATCAGGCATAGCGGTCGCAGTCCCAGTTCACTGCGCAACGACCGAAGCGTCGGTACCGTGTACGACACGCCAGGGCGTTTGAGTTCGCGGTCGTCCGCGATCAACCCAGCATGTTCAGACAACGCCAGCACCGTCATGTTCCACCGATGACGGGTGTGCGTGTCAGGCGCCGAGCGATGTCCGGGGCGGGCGTTGGGAATGTACCGGACTTCGGAGAGACCGGTGTTGCGACATACATCCAGTACGGGGTTGATGTGTCCAAAATGAATCGGATCAAACGTACCGCCAAACACACCGATCGGCTTCATGGCGCACTCACTGCGCCGGTTCGTCCAATGCACTCGACGAACTGGAAGACTCCTGCAACAAACAGGTCACTGACAATGACAAGACAGGCCAAAATCTATTCTCTGATCGTTCCGTCTCCAAAAACCACAAATTTCTGCATGGTCAGTCCTTCAAGTCCAACCGGTCCGCGGGCGTGAAGCTTGTTGGTGCTGATGCCGATCTCGGCACCCATTCCATATTCGAAGCCATCTGCAAACCGTGTCGAGGCGTTGACCATGACCGAACTGGAATTCACCTCGCGCACAAACCGGTCCGCATGGCCGATGTTGTCGGTCACAATGCAGTCGGTGTGCTCGGAGCCATATCGGTGAATGTGCTTGATGGCATCGTCGATCCCGCCGACTACACGCACCGCCAGAATCGGTGCCAGATACTCTTCATACCAGTCGTCCTCGACCGCCCCGGCCATGTCCGTAAACATGCGTCGGGTGACCTCGCAGCCGCGAAGTTCCACTCCCTTGTCGCGCAGCAGCGGCACCACCCGCGACAGCGCGTCCTGTGCAACGCCCTCGGCGACCAGCAGGGTCTCAATCGCATTGCACACACCATACCGGTGGGTTTTGGAATTCATCACGATCGGCACCACCTTGTCCATGTCCGCATCGTCATCGATGTAGACGTGACAGACACCATCAAGGTGCTTGATCACCGGTATTCTTGATTGTGCGGAAATCCGCTCAATCAGCGCCTTGCCACCGCGCGGCACGATCACATCGACGTACTCATCCATCGCCACCAATGCGTCGATGGCGCTGCGGTCGGTGGTGTCGATGTACTGCAGTGCATCGCGCACAAGCCCCGCCGATTCCAGTCCGGCATGCAGACACTCGACGATGGCGCGATTGGAGTGAAAGGATTCCGAGCCGCCGCGCAGGATGACGGCATTGGCCGACTTCAGGCACAGTCCACCGGCCTCGGCAGTGACATTGGGACGGGACTCATAGATGATGCCGATCACACCGATCGGCACACGCATTTTGCCAACCCGGATGCCTGACGGGCGTTGAACCATGGTGGAAATCTCGCCGACCGGGTCTGGCAGCTCGGCCGTTTGCCGCAGGCTCTCCACCATCAGGGCAATCCTCGCATCAGTCAGCTCGAGCCGATCCAGCATGGCAGCGGACAGGCCCTTGTTCTCGCCGGCTTGCAAGTCGAGTCTGTTGCTTTGCTTCAACGCGTCGGTACCGGACTCAATGGCATGCGCGGCATTCAGCAGGGCCTGATTGCGTTGTTCGGTAGAAGACCGGCCAATCGCAAACGATGCCTGGCGCGCCGCTGCCGCAATGTCCTCGACGTGGGCAGCAACGTCCATTTTTGGCTGCAGCTGGACACTCATGTCAACCGATCCGACCCATGTTGTCACTAGATTCAACAAGTCGGTTCGAAAAACGTCTTGCCATCAAAATTCCAAACTCAAAAACCATTTCAGGAATCCATGTCGTTCAATTGTGCCAGTACCGACCGATAAAGTCTAGTCAAATGCAAATCATTCATCGCCCTTGTGTTGCTGCGATGCCCATTACCGAACCGTGCGCACACCACACATGCCAAGGATCAGCCGCTCAAACTCAAACCAGATCGATCCGCCAACCGGTGGATCATCCCGGCCTTTCAGCACACGATCCATCCGCGCCAGCTGCCGAACCAGGTGGGTGCTTCCCACAACGCCCAGTCTTCGGGCTGCACCGGAAATCATCGTCTCGCGCGAACGCCAGACGCGGTATTGATTATAAATCGGCGACAGGGAATCCCTGTTGTCGATGGCAATGGCAATCTTGTAGACCAGCCGCGCCTCGCGCGCCAAGGTCAGCAGGATCACCACCGGCTCCGCCCCCTCGTTTCTCAAAATGCGCAACAGCCGTACCGCACGTTCGGAATGACCGTTGAGACAGGCATCGGTCAGTGCGAATACATTGAACTGCGCCTGGTCAACGACCGCGCGTTCCAGCTCGCCGAGTGTCAGACGCCGATTCTCGAAATTCAGGCACAGTTTGCGAATCTCATTGGCCGCAGCCAGCATGTTCCCCTCAAAATAGTAGGCAAGCCGCCCGACAACCTCTCGCTCGTACCGAATCTTGTTGCGATCAAGGTAGCCACGGATCCAGTCCTGGAACTGTTTGAAGTTCAAAAGCGGATTATCGACCACCACTGCATCCTTCTGCCAGGAGGTAAACCACTTTGACTTTCTTGCCGCCGCGTCCAGTGCGCCGGCGATGACAACGACGATATTGCCCGTGTCTTTGCTCTGAAGGCACTCGGTCAGTGCAGCCGCGCCCGGCACACCGGGGCGCCCGCTCGGCGGCATTCTGAGCTCAATCAGTTTCTGGGTCGCAAACAAGGACTGTTCGTTGAGCTGGTCGCTCAGCGTCTTCCAATCAAAGTCCACAGTTGCGTTCAGGACGATACGCTCGGAGTAGCCTTGGGTTTTAGCCTGCTCCCGAATCACGGTGCAGCACCGCTCCACCAGGAACAGCTCTCGACCGTACACCAGATAATGCGGGTCCAACTGCTCTTTCAGGCGTTGCGCAAGTTTGATTCGATCCAATTGCATGTGCTCAACCCGCTAACTTCCCTCGTCGAGCGTGATCAGTTCCACCAGCCTTTCCGCGATCAGGTCCGCAGCCTGCTGCCGGGTTCTCTCCAGGGCAGCCCGGGTGGATGTATCGCGAGCGAGCTCATTGCTGCCCAGCCGGGTATAGTCAGTTTCCAACATGATCTCCCCTTGCCGGTCTTCCCCGATCCCGTCACCACTTTTCAACCGATATTCGATCGTGTAATACAGCGTCTTGGAACGCAAGGCCAGATCAAGCGATGTCAGCTCAAAGTCATCCTCATTGTAATCCTCATTAATCGCCTCAACGATAAAGTCGGCTTCGGATTCGCCGACAATAAACTCACGGCTGCGCAGACTGTTGGCAAGTTTCAATCGAAATCCCGGTATCGTGGTCTGAATCGCCAGGGAATACCCATAGCCGGCCGTTGGCAATGCGGCGTCCTGTGCCCCGCGCAACTGAAATCCGCATCCAGCCAGAACCACACAGACCGCACCGGCCATCGTGGTTCGAACCAGCAAGCGGAGGAAATCTCTCATGCGATGACGTTGACCATCTTGGCAGGGACGATGATGATCTTGCGGACCGGCTTGTCCGCGACATGGCGCTGGACCGCCGGATGTCCAAGCGCTACTTCACGAATCTGATCATCGGTTGCGTCCACCGTCACCTCAATCTGACCACGTAACCGTCCGTTGACCTGAACCGGCAGAATCACTTTCGTCTGCACCAGCGCGGATTCGTCGACCTTGGGCCAGGGCGCATCAATCAGCGCCTGCTCAAATCCAAGCCTCATCCACAACTCATGGCAGATATGCGGTGCGATCGGCGCCAGTGACCGCAACAGGATGGAGATCGCTTCCGCCAAAGCCTGCACCAATCCGGAATCCTTCCCGGAAATCTCGCTCGGATCAAGAGATGAGATCTCATTGACCAGTTCCATGCACGCGGCGATAGCGGTGTTGTAGTGATGCCGACTGAAATCCTGGGTGATACGCTGCAGCAGCTGATGCGTCCTGAATCTGAAATCCCCGACCGACTCATCATGCAACGATTCAGCCCAGCTGAAGTCATCCAGACCTCTGTCCGGGTGCGATGCGTAAACCGCTGAAACCGGATCGCGATAACGGTTCACGAGCACCCACAGTCGGTTCAGAAAGCGGTAGGCACCGCCGAGTGCCTCATCGTTCCACTCCAGGGTCTGGCGGGGCGGTGAGGCGAACAGAATGAAAAGCCGAACGCTGTCAGCCCCGTAACGGTCGATCATCTCCTGGGGATCGACGACATTGCCGACGGATTTCGACATCTTCGATCCATCCTTGAGCACCATGCCCTGGGTCAGCAGATTGGTGAATGGCTCATCAGAGTCGACCAATCCCATGTCGCGCATCAGTTTGTGGTAGAGCCGCGCATACAGCAGATGGAGTACCGCGTGTTCAATACCCCCGATGTAGTGATCCACCGGAAGCCAGTAGTTGGCCCGCTCATCGATCTTGGACGCCGCACCCGGCGAGCAGAATCGGGCGAAATACCAAGCGGACTCAACGAATGTGTCAAATGTGTCGGTTTCGCGCCGGCCCGGCTGATCTGTTCCCGGCACACGCACATCGGTAAATGCCGGATCGTTTCGGATCGGCGACTGGACACCCTGAAACGCCACATCCTCGGGCAGCACCACCGGCAGCTCATCATCAGGAACCGGATGGGTGTCACCTTGCTCATCGTAGATCACCGGTACCGGGCATCCCCAGTAGCGCTGTCGCGACACACCCCAGTCGCGCAGGCGGTAGTTGATCTTGCGCTCGCCATTGGCGTGCTCGGTCAGGTAGTCGGCGGTCGCGTCGAAGCACGCCGAAAAATCAAGTCCGTCAAACTGACCGGAATGACACGACTCGGTGTCAGTCTTGTCAACATAGGCGCCCTTGTCCAGATCAACATCGCCACCGGCGGGACGGACGACTTTACGGATTTCGATATCGTATTTACGGGCGAACTCCCAGTCGCGCTGGTCGTGTCCGGGCACCGCCATGATTGCGCCGGTTCCGTAGGTGATCAGGACGAAATTGGCAATGAAAATCGGAATTCGCTCGCCACTGACGGGATGGATGGCGCTGACCGGCAGGCGCATGCCGACTTTCTCCATGGTTTCAATCGAGGCTTCCGAGGTATTGAACTTCTTGCATGACTCGACGAATTCAGCGATCTCGGGATCGGACTTCGCATAGTGCTGCGCCATCGGATATTCCGGCGCCACCGCCATGTAGGTAATGCCCATCACCGTATCGGGTCGGGTGGTATAGACACGCAGTGGCGGGTGACCACCTTCGACGGCGACATCGAACTCGACGCCTTCGGAGCGACCGATCCAGTTTCTCTGCATGGTCTTGACGGAATCCGGCCAGCCGGGCAGGTTGTCGAGCTCATCAAGCAGTTCATCCGCGTACGCCGTGATGCGGATAAACCACTGTGGAATCTCGCGCCGCTCGACCACCGCGCCCGAGCGCCAGCCGCGTCCATTGCTGTCAACCTGCTCATTGGCAAGCACCGTCTGCTCGACCGGATCCCAGTTGACGACAGACATCTTGCGGTAGGCGAGATCCTTCTCGATCAACCGGGTGAAGAACCACTGCTCCCAGCGATAGTATTCAGGCCTGCATGTGGTCAACTCGCGCGACCAGTCATAGGCAAAGCCGAGGCGTTGCAACTGACGCTTCATGTCGGCGATGTTCTCGTACGTCCACTTGGCCGCGGGTACGCCCTTGGCGATGGCGGCGTTTTCCGCCGGCAGGCCAAACGCATCCCAGCCCATGGGCTGCAGCACATTCCTGCCGAGCATTCGCTGGTAACGGCTCATGGCGTCGCCGATCGAATAGTTGCGAACATGCCCCATGTGCAGGGCGCCCGATGGGTAGGGAAACATGGACAGGCAGTAAAATTTCTCCCGATCCGGGTCTTCAGTTACCTTGAAACTCTCGTGATCAGTCCAATACTGCTGAACGGTGGACTCAACCTGTGCGGGGATGTATTCGTCATTCATAACGGCTGTGTATTTTACCAGTATTGACCTGGCTTGATTTCCAACAATCGGAATACGCTGCCCTTTGCCGCACTGCAATCACCGCTGGGAGCCGCAATCCACAAAGCGTCGGGGGGCGGTCCCCTTGAGAAACGGAATACGGCGCGGCTCGGTGCAATTCCCCTGCGAGCGCAGTCCCGAATCCAAGTCAATGTCCACGAACTCAATGGCGTTGCCGGCACCCAGTTCCAGGGGTTGCAGATTCAGCTGCCGCATCATGGCTTCCCAGACTCTCAACGCACCGCCGGCACCGGTGAGCCCGGTCGGCTGGTTGTCATCGCGGCCGACCCACACAGCCGCCAGCATATTCCCAGACACACCCACAAACCAGCTGTCGCGGTAGTCATCGGTGGTTCCGGTTTTACCGGCTAGTTTCAAACCTGCCGGAAACGTTCGCTGCAATCCCCTGCCGGTGCCGTTGGCGACCGCCTCCTGCATGGCAAACAGCACCAGAAAGGCAGGGTCTGACGGCACCACCGACTCGGCGCGCAGTGCCAGCGGCGGGCTGGCCTCGCCGGTACCGCTGGTAATCGTGGAGATGGTACGGGGCCTGACGCGATAGCCGAAATTCGCCAGTGCCTGGTACATCACCGCCACCTGTGTCGGCGACAGTTCCACTGCGCCCAGCAGCAACGAGGGATAGACCGGGCCCTGGATGTCGACGCCCAGCCTGCGCAGGTTATCCGCAACCGACCGGACACCGACTTCGGTACCGACACGGGCAGCCGGCACATTGCGCGATGCCGCCAGCGCCTCGAGCACGCTCACATCTCCTTCATACTCTTCATCATAGTTTTCCGGCGACCATATCCTGCCGTCTTCCAGTTTGTAGGAGAATGGTTTGTCAGCGACCAACCGGGCCAGCGTCCACTTTTTGTCCTCGATGAAGGCGGTCAGATACACCACCGGTTTGATCAGCGATCCGACCGGTCGAAAGGCATCCAGCGCCCGGTTGAAGGTCCCAACATGGGCGTTGCGGCCACCGGCCACTGCCAGCACTTCGCCATCATCCGGACGCAGCACCACGATGGCGCCTTCCAGCGTGCCGGCGGGAATCCCGCGCCGTCGCTCAATGGCATCCAGCTCGGAAGTGAGCGCGCTCTGTGCGGCCCGCTGCACTTCGACATCCATGGTGGTGAACACTGAAAGACCGGCTTCGGTCAGCGCCCTTGCGTTGACCCGGTCCGACAATTGCCGCAGTACCATGTCGGTGAACCAGGCGAATTCATTGCGCGTGCGGGTGCGCGATGAGGCAAGATTCAATGGGGCATCGACCGATTGGCGGTAAACCTCCTCTGAAATCAGTCCGTCATCCAACATCACCTTGAGAACAACCCCGCGCCGTTCCCTGGCCCGTTCCGGGTTGCGCATCGGGTTGTAGCTGGTCGGTGCCTTGATCATACCGACCAGCTGTGCGATTTCAGCGGCGTTGAGTTCAGACAGCGGGCGACCGAACAGGTACTGGCTGCCCAGTCCGAAGCCATGAATGGCACGCTTGCCATCCTGTCCCAGAAAAACCTCGTTGCAGTAAGCCTCGAGAATCTCGTGTTTTTCGAGTCGGACCTCGATGACCACTGCCATCGCCATCTCCAGCAGCTTGCGTTGATAGGTGAGTTCATCCCGACCGAAGACGTTCTTGATCAGCTGTTGCGTGAGAGTGCTGCCGCCCTGCCTGATTCGCCCGGCAACCAGGTTGGTCCAGGCCGCCCGCGCAATTGCCCGCAGGTCGATCCCGTGATGCCGGGTGAAGTTGCGATCCTCAATCGCGACCAGCGTCGTCAGCAGCAGTTTCGGCATCTCGTCGAGCCGCAGCAGCTTGCGGTCCTCATGCTGCAACTGGGAAAGACTGCCGATCAGAACAGGGCTCAGTCTCAGCAGCGACAGCGATTGTGCGGTTTCCCGTTCGGTGATCCGTCCGATCCCTGTTTTTCCCATCTGCAGGCGGATGGCCATGGATTGCTGGGGCCCATCCCAGAAATCAAATTCTCTCGATACGAGCTCGATAATGTCACCGACCCGGGCGTATTCCCCCTGGTTGGTTGGCTTGGCGACCTGGCGGTAGCCCAATCCGTCCAATCGGGTTTCGAGCTGGTCGCCGGTGATGGCGAGACCCGGGTAGATTTCAAACGAGCGGCTGTAGATGTGAATGGGGATGTCCCACAGTTGTCCGCTGAAGCGTTCCTGGATCTGGTGGTCAATCCACAGGAAACCGGCGACCGCGGCAACGGCAGTGAGCGATAGTGTCCACAATGTCAGCCTGATCAGCAGACTTTTGAACAGACTTCTAGGACGGTGTTTACTTTTCTTCAAACAGGCAGCAGCTGATCAGACGGTGATGGGGCTCGTTCGATGCGCGGATGACTTCAATCCTCAGGCAACAGCGCGGCACAATTCCAGCAGACCTCGAAATTCGCCGGATTCATCTGCTCGCATTGCGGGCACTTGATCTCCCGATCATCGGGTTGCGCAGCCCGGCAGGATGCGATGATGTCCAGCGCCCGGGATTCATCCTGATCCTGTTCCACCCACACCTCCGGCCAGGTGTGCGTGAACGGCAACTCGCCGACCGCACCGTTGGAGAATTCATTGAACACATGGGCGGCGATACCGTTTTCACGGACGCGGTTGCAGATCAGATGGGCGTCTGCAAGATTCTCAGCGATGTAGACCCTGATCAAGACTTGTATTCGGAGTACTTGAGCGAACTGCCGCGCACCTGCTCGGCAGGATACTTCATGCGGTTCTTGTCGATTTTCCGGTCGACTGATTCAAGCAGATCGATGTCCAGCCGGTCACAGATTCGGATCAGGTAATTCATCACATCGGCTACCTCATCCTCGACCTGCTCGATCTGTCTGGCATCCAGGTTCAGGCTCTGCTCCTCGGTCAGCCACTGGAAGATCTCAACCAGTTCAGATGCCTCGACGACCAGGGCCATCGCCAGGTTCTTTGGAGAGTGAAACTGCTCCCAGTCCCTCTCCTCGACAAAATCCCGGATCTTCTGAACCAGGTCATCATATTCGGCGCGCACGACTGTGGTTTGCGGCACAACGTCACTGCTCCGTATAGGGATAAAGATGCTCGCGCGATGCTGGGATGGTGTTATCTGTTGCACGTGCGAACACCATCTGAAACAACTGCAGGTTGCCGGTAAGAAATGCGGCGATCGAGCCACAAAGATACAACCGCCAGGCACGTACGAATCGCTCATCGAACATCTTGGTAACGGTTTTCTCATTGCGGTCAAACCGCTCGAGCCAATGCCTGAGGGTTTGCGCGTAGTGCAACCGGAGATTCTCAATATCCAAGACTGAAAAATCATGTGGTTCCACGATGTCCATCATTTCGCGTATGGTCGGAGGGTAGGCCCCCGGAAAGATCCGCTTCTCGATCCAGGCACTCATCAGCTGCGGTGCATTTCTTCCAATGGAATGAATCAGCGCGCGGCCATTGCCAGCCAGACAGCAATCAACCACACCTCCCAGTTCGCGGTAATTGCTTTTGCCGACATGCTCAAGCATGCCAACGGACACGAACACATCATAGGTGCCCTTGACGTTGCGATAGTCGTCCTCGATGAATTCCACCTGCTCTGCCAGACCCTCCTGACGGGCGCGCTCGGTGGCGAATACGATCTGCTCGTGTGAGATGTTGTAGGCCTTGACCCGGACGCCATGCTGCTTGGCCATATAGCGGGCGAGACCACCCCAGCCACAGCCGGCCTCGACCACTGTCTGACCGGGTTGCAGTTGCAGTTTTCGGCACACATGCTCCATTTTGGCGACCTGCGCCTGTTCCAGCGTCATGGCATCATGCGGATAGTATGCACAGGTATATTGCATGGCCTGCTCGTCCAGCCAGATCCTGTAGAAATCATTGCCGAGGTCGTAGTGATGATGGATGTTCGACTTGGATCCTGACAGGGTGTTGTCGCGCGCCTTTTTCTTGGGCAGGGCATTGATCAGCCGGATCAGTCCCTCGCCGTCAGCCAGAGACTCATTCTTCGCCCGATAGATCTCACAGAGAAACTCACTCAGTTCCCCGTCGACCTCGATATCGCCATCGCTGTAGCCGTCACCGAAACCAATTTCATTGTGTCTCAGCAGTCGCCGAAACGCCTCCCGACTATGGAACTTAAGGGTTGCAATCGGCTTTTCTGTCGAAAGCGAAACCTTGTAGCCATCCCAGAGTTGCACCTCGATACAGGGCTTTCCGGCATACTCGAGCAGTTTTCTCACCAGAAACCGATCAAGCGCGCTTGGTGCAGACGATGACTTCTTGCGCCCGGATTGGGCTGATTCCATTGCAAGTGGTGCTGATTGTCTTTCCATTTCCATAAAATAAATCTAGGGTTTCAAAAACAATTAATCTTCGATCGACTTGATCGCAAGATCAGTCGAACAATGTGGCCTGAACGGTGCCGGACACTGTCTTTCGGAACTGACTGACGTCTAGTTCAACCGGTGCCCGGTCCAGGCCCAGATTCCTGATCGCAATCATGAATCTTTTCTGGATCAGGTCCGCAATGAGTCCGGTTCCGCGCATGCGCTCAAAAAAGTCAGAACTGGACTCCTTACCACCGCGCACCTGTCGAATCAGACTCATCACCCGCGCCTCGCGGTCCGGATAATTCTCTTTCAGCCATTCCTGAAACAGGTCGCGTACCTCCAGCGGCAGACGGATCATGGTCCACTCGGCTCGGCGTGCCCCGGCCTGTGCCGAGGACTCGAGAATCGATTCGATCTCGTGCTCGTTCAGCCCGGGAATCACCGGCGCCATGAATATTGTAATCGGAATGCCGTTTTGGCTGAGCTGACTTACGGCCTTCAATCGACTGTGGGGTGCGCTCGCCCGCGGTTCCATCCGCCGCGACAGTCCGCTATCAAGCGTGGTGATTGAGATATTGACGTTCACCAGGTTTCTGTCCGCCAGTTCAACCAGAAGATCGGTGTCCCGGACGATCGATGCGGACTTGGTGGTGATGTGTACAGGGTGGCGATGCTCCAGCAGCACCTCGAGAATCTGGCGGGTCAGCCGGTGGGTTCTCTCGATTGGCTGGTAGGGATCGGTATTCGCGCCAAGCGCGATCGACCGGCACCGATAGGAGCGGGCTGCCAGCTGCTCCCTGAGTCGGTCCGCCACATCGAATTTGGCGAACAGCCTGGTCTCAAAATCCAAGCCCGCCGAGTACCCCAGATAGGTATGACTCGGACGTGCATAGCAATACGGGCATCCGTGCTCACAGCCCCGGTACATGTTGATGGACTGATCAAATGGCAGGTCGGGCGACTGGTTGTGGGCGATGACGGTTTTCGCCCGGTCCGCCTCTACCGTCGTCTTCAACGGCGGCAACTCTTCGGGAACCCATCCATCATCAAAATCGACGCGCGCCCAATCCTCAAATCGACCGGTTTGATTTGAGACCGCGCCCCGACCTTTCGATTTCGTTTTCATCGCCGCAACCGATTCATTCCCCAACCTGATCATGCGCCCGTGGCCAGGATGTCAGAATGGCCTGTACCAATGTTGCCAGCGGTATCGCGAAGAACACGCCCCAGACCCCCCAGATTCCTCCGAACACTAATACCGCGACGACAATGGCGATCGGATGCAAATCGACCACTTCAGAGAACATCAGCGGTACCAGCACATAGCCATCCAGAAACTGGATTACCAGGTACGCCAGGACTACGTAGGCGAACTCCGGCGACAGACCCCATTGAACCGCGGCAACCGCAATGACCGGGATGGTAACCACGGCAGCACCGACAAACGGAATCAGCACAGACAGACCGACAATGACACTGAGCAAGGCGGCAAACTGAAGTCCAAACAGGGAGAACACGACGTAGGTCACGCCGCCGACAATCAGGATTTCCCAGAATTTACCGCGTATGTAGTTCGACATCTGGCGGTCCAGGTTCTCCCACACCGTCTTGGTCAGACCGTGATCCTTGTCCGGGAAGAAGCGTACGAACCACTGGGTTAGTTTGTCCTTGTCCTTGAGAAAGAAGAACACAAGGATCGGAACCAGTATCAGGTAGACCACCAGCGTGATGATCCCGACAACCGAGGATGCCGACAAGGTGAACACGATCTCCTGTCCCTGCCTCGTGACAAATTCCGTCGTTGTCTGGAAGAAACTCTCGATCTGCTTCTCAGAGATGATGCCGGGATACCTGTCCGGCAACTGAAGCAAGGCGTCCCTGGCTTCGGCAATCCAGGCCGGAACCTGGGCAACCAGCTGCAACGCCTGTTGGATGACCAGGGGCAGAATTCCGAACACCAAGGCGATCAGCAAGATCAGAAACAGGCTCAGCAGAATCAGGACTGCGGTCAGCCGCGGCAACTTGATCGCCTCGCAGAGTCTGACTCCGCCTTCGAGGATGTAGGCGATGACGATACTGGCGATCACGGGCGCGATCATCTTGCCCGCGTAGATCACCAGTGTGAATCCGACAATCAGGATGACGGCCAGAATGATGATCTGGGGATTGTTGAGTTGGCGCTTGAACCAGTCGAGGAGGATCTGCACGAGTCTAACGGTATAAATTTGTATCTATTCGAGCGCAGTGACATGACGGATGGTGCCACCTGTTGCCGTTGAATTCATCGGCCAGTGGGTCACATAGTCGTGTTACCTGCGACTTCAATCAGTTTTTGTCCCTTCAATTTTATTTTATGCGCTGGCTCAAAAGTTGGAATAATTTCCAGCCATTAGAGTAACCGGCAAAATTGGCAACCGAATTACCGGTTATTCGCAACTCTCCAATCTGGCCAGATTCAACAAACTCAAGCCCGAAACAATCCATCTAGACCGTTTCCAATCCACTGCGAAATTCCCTGCAATACGAATTAACGGTCGACTGATCTCGATAACTCATTTATTTTGTATTACTCAGCGTGATGTTTGGATTGAGTAAAATAGCCTTTGTGAGTGATTACATCCAACCAATTTCATATTACCCGTCATTTCTGCAGGCGACACCATGAAATTTTGCCGTGGGGGTCCTATTGATCCGGAAATTCATTATTTCATTCCCCCGTTGTCTCGTATGGATTTGAAACTTGTACTGGATCTCATAGATGAAAGGAACTATTTTGTGCTGCATGCGCCGCGTCAGACAGGCAAGACCACATTTTTGAATTCCTTGTGTGATGAGTTGAACCGCTCCGGACGATATAGATCCATATATGTAAATCTCGAAGTCGGTCAAACGGCCAGGGAAGATGTGCAGGAAGCGATGAAATCAATCTTGGGCCGATTGGCATTGGCCGCGAGAGTCATCCTTGATGACTACTTCATCAAAGACAACTTTCAGGAATTCCTGGATACGTACAGTCCTCACATTGTGCTGGGCCAAATTCTTGCCGAGTGGGCCAGCATGAGTGACAAACCATTGGTTTTGCTGATCGATGAAATCAACACGCTGGTAGGAGACAGTTTTAATTCAGTACTTCGCCAACTGCGCACTGGGCATCCCAAGCGACCAAAACGATTTCCACAAAGCGTGGTGCTGTGTGGTGTCGGGGCTGTCCGTGATTACCGAATCCAGGGCCACACAACGAATGAAATCATAACTGGTGGCAATGTATTCAATATTGTGACAGAGTCAATCAGGTTGAGCGATTTCAGCCTTGGGGAGACAAAATCACTGCTTGAACAGCACACACAGGAAACCGGACAGTGCTGGTCGGATGGAACAATTGAAGAAGTGTGGAGGCTGTCTCAGGGCCAACCGTGGTTGGTCAACGCGTTGGCTGACCAAGCATGTCGAAAAGTCAGCGACCTTGGCCAACCCATTGAATTGAGTGACATTGAAGATGCCAGGAATCAGTTGATTCTTCGCCGAGACCCCCATTTTGACCAGTTGGCTACCAGACTCAAAGAGCAGCGGGTACGTCGTGTCATTGAACCGCTGGTGAGTGATGGTTCAAGTATGTGGGATTTCTCAGGCAATGACCTTGAATATGCATTGGAACTCGGTCTGGTGACCATTGACAAAGAAATCAATATAGCCAATCCCATCTATCAGGAAGTGATCCCGCACTATCTGACCTGAGTATCGCAACCGAGAATGCTTTCGAGACGCGTGGTGTATCTCCTGAAGGAAAAGTCAGGATGGGTGGTTTTCTGACAGACTCCGTGGATATCTTTCAAGATGCTGTTGGAATTTTGTCTCAAACGGCTTGCGTGTCAAAAATCCGGTGCATAACTGTTGTTACGCGCCATTTGCAGCGCATCGCGAAATTCAAAGGTCGTAATGAACAGGTCTGTTGATCATCTGGCCAAGCGAAAGCGTAACCGCAAAACAGTGATTGAATGTAGGACTCTAGATGGCAGTTTGAGAGACTCCACCCACAAAAAGATCGAGCAGGCCCGTGCCTTCATTAATCAATGTAGTGCCAAGCAAGCCATCTGGTTGCTTCTGGTCGCTCTGAGGACAAGCCATGGAAAGAAAAGATAGCCTGTCGTAGCGAAACTGACAGACCCTTCAGTGCTCGCGACCCGGAATTCGCTCAATCACCTCAAGAACACAGTCCAGCGCCTTGCGGGTATTCTCGGGTTTGCCGGCGATGAACACCCGCCCCGACACACCGAACATCTGACAGTCCACCAACACATTGTCAGGAACAGCCTTCTCCGCCTCATTGGCCGCGGCCGCAGCAAAAAGCGCCGGTGCGGTTTCCAAAAGCAACAGCGACTCGCCCGGGAGAATCATGGATGCATCCCGTTGTCGGTTGATGATGACAGAATGCTGATCACCGATCTCCTCGACCAAATCCGAATACAGTACCCGGGGCTTCAGGCGGTCTTCGGCCTTCAGGCCAAATCCGGCCAGAATCGCCTCGCCAGCCATTTCGAGCTCATCAAGATTGGTGCTGTGCAATTCAAGGATTCCGAACTGACGCTCGACGTACAGAATGCCTGGCTCCACCTCGGACACAGACTTCAAGGCGAGGTCTATGACGCGATGAATCGCCAGTGCCGGTGAAATCTCGATGATCAGAGAATGCATCCCCTGCAAGGGCACATAGCCCCGGGCCCTGAGTGCCGTCGCCATATACGCGGCAAACTGGGTCTGAAGATCCCTGATCTCAAGATAAACGCGCAGCTCAGCCATTATCCGTTCCCCGCAACATGCCAGCGGGCACGGACATCAGCTGAACCGTAAAGCAGGTAACCGATCTGCATCATATGCAGATTTCGGTCACTTGCCTGCTTCAACATCAAACTTTTTGACGACTTCCGCGTGTGGTCGTGGAATAACGTGCACTGAAATCACTTCGCCAACCGAACCCGCTGCTTCAGAGCCGGCTTCGGTTGCCGCTTTCACTGCACCGACATCGCCTCGGACCAGCACCGAGACCAGTCCCGCACCCACCTGCTCCCGGGTTACGATCTCGACATTCGCCGCCTTCACCATGGCATCAGCCGCGGTGAATGCTGCGACGTAGCCGCGGGTTTCAATGAATCCAATAGCATTTGACATGATTTTCTCCTATATCAATGGATAGATTATTTGCCGCCTTCTGATTTCTCGTCAACAATACCGATCACCAGTGCATCAATGACGGCGTCTCCCGACTTGAACCACCCTTTCGCCACAGAGCCCTGGGTGACAAGCACCTTCTCGCCTGCGCCGGCTCCGAGTGGGTCATAAGCCAGAATTCGTTCCGGAGTGCCGCTGTTGTCGTCCAGATCGACTTCCAGCAGTGCTCCGTTTGGCAACTCCTCCAGCCGGCGGGTTGCCCAGATTTTTCCAATTACAGTTCCTACTTTCATGATTGCTGCCTCACAATTTCAAGTCCAACCGCCCGCGCCCGATCCCGTGCCAGCGGCGTCAGGACAACCTTGCTGCCCAGCACGACGCGCTTGTTGTGCTTGGCAAGCGCCAGAATCTTCGCTTCTGTCAGCACACCTGTTTCAACACAACCATCCGCCCCGTTGGGTTCCTTCGAATGAGTGCTGTGATTCACGGCGTTTCGCTGATGATGTGGCTTTGCTGCCGGTGTTTTCCCTGATTTCGGTTTTTCGAATTCGAATTTCATTCGACCCGACAGGATCATCGCCTCCACATCCTGATCAGCCAGACATCTGACCAGGTCGCGGATGAATCCATTGAGCTTTTGCACATTGTCAACATCCACGGCCACCGCGGTTTTGCAGTTGTTTCCAATCGATTCCAATATCTGCCTCATCAGGGCACAGTTGCCGGCCGTGTTCCTTTCCTTCTGCTTTTGCTTCGGTGCAGGCAACGCCTCCAGCAACGCCTCGCGCACGGCCTGGCGAATCTGATCTTCTGAATACTGACCGCTACCCATGGCTGTCACATCCTTGCTTCCAAAGCCTCTTCCGCCGCCCGTGCAGCCGCCCTGACATCGCTTTCCGGACCACTGAGATACACACGCCCGGTGGCGCCGATCATCCGGTAGTCCACCACCTTGACGTCAGCCGCCTTTTCGGCCTCATTGGTCGCCACAATCGCATAGGAGGCCGGTTGCATTTCCAACACAAACAGCGACTCGCCCGGCAACACCATGGAGCCCAGCTTGTTTCGATTGATCAGGAATGCGTGATAGTCATCCACTCGCTTGATGATGGTCGACGCCAGGATCTCCGGCGGCATGGCATCCGCCGGTGTCGCGTTGAGCGTATCCAGCACCGCCTCACCGCCAGCCACCACATCTGCGGTGGAGTCAGAATGAAACTCCAGGTAGCCAAACTGACGCTCGACGATCAGGATGCCGGGTTTCACATTGACGCACTTGAGCGCAATATCGGTGATCCCCTCGATATGCAGACCCGGAACCACCTCGATGACCATGGCAGCCATGTCGGTCTTGGGCAGATACCCGCGAATCCAGCTGCCGAGGTAACACATGGTCTTCGGTTGCAGCTGATCAATAAAGATGTATGAGCGAATATCGGCCATCAGTGTCCGGACTCCCTGACCAGCTGAAGCGAACGAATCTCCTCAAGGATGATTTTGTGAATGGCCGCCCGAAGATCAGTTTCCGCAAACATCTCACCGCCGTGACCAGGCAGCGTTGAATCACTCGAAGTGAAACCATCTGCGAACGAGTAATCGATTGCACCGTCGGTCAGATAACGCGGCTGGGTGACCGGCAACTCGAGACCGTCGAACTCACTCATGGCAGCCGAGTGCTCCTTGTTCCAGGCGACTTTCGACCACTGCACCAGGTGCTCGGGGCCGACATTGTCACCGACCGAACTTCGACCGAAAAATCCGGTTCCGACCGTCATGGTGGGGGCAAGATTGGTGTCAAAGCCCGACGCACCGGTGCTGCAGGGTGCATTGACCGGCGTTCGCAACACATTCAATTCCGCCCCAAAGCGCAGAATCATCCGGGGATCATTGCTGTGAATGGCAGCCGAATGTCCAGCGCCCATTCCCCGAATCATCGCGCCACAGGCCTTCATCGCCGCATCCTGATTGGACACCGTGTAATATCCCAGCACCGGACAGAGTTTTTCCCGACTGAGCGCGTAGTCATCACCAATGCGTTCCAGCGGAGTGACCAATACGCGGACATTCGCCGGTACCCGGATCCGCGCCCGCTCAGCAATCGATTCGGCACTTTGCCCGATCACCGACACATTGAATGAGTCTTCCGGAAACAGCACCTCTGCCAGCCGGTCGCGTTCCTCATCGCTGCAGATGTAGCAACCGTTGCGCTGCAGGGCCAGCAACAGGGCATCAGAGATGGCGTGATGGGCAATCACCGCAGACTCGTTGGTACACAGCACACTGTTGTCAAACGCCTTGCTGTCCGCGATGCACTTGGCAGCGTGCTCGAGATCCGCCGATTCATCCACGTAGGCGGGACAGTTGCCCGGTCCCACACCGAGTGCCGGATTGCCCGAACTGTAGGCGGCCCGAACCATCGGTGTGCCTCCGGTTGCTAGAATCACATCCACATGTTCTGATCCCATCACGGCCTGAATGACCTCAAGAGTCGGATTCTCGATGACCTGCACAATCCCATCCGGAGCGCCTTGCTGTTCAACGGTTTCCGCCAGACGCACAACTGCATCGGTACAGCACTCGCGGGCAGCCGGATGCGGGCTGATGACAATCGCGTTTCTGGTGAGCAAGGCGAGTATGACCTTGAAAAATACCGAGCAGACCGGGTTGGTGGACGGCGTCAGTGCAAACACAACACCGGCAGGCCTTGGGATTTCCACCACGTTTCGTTCATAGTCGATGCGGTGGCTGGTGAAATCGGATTCCTTGTAAAACTCGTAGATGCCCTCACTGCACATCCGGTTCTTGATTTCCTTGTGGTCGGCATTGCCGAATCCGGTCTCCGCCACCGCCCAGTCGGCATAGTGTCGGGCCGTCTCAATACCCAGATCAGCCGCGGCTTTGGCGATGCGCATCACATCGTCACGCTTGAAATTGGCAAACGTGCTCCCCGCCCAACGCGCGCGGTCAACGACTCGATTGGCCTGAAAGATCGGTGTTGGTGTTGAATGAACCGCCATCAAGAATTTTCCATTGCAACAGACAGCCTAATCCGCTGTAAGGGAAAATTCTATTGCGGGTCAAATGTCAGGTGCTTGACAATCCAACTCAAATTGTTGACTTTTCGACTGTGAGGACTTCGGTCAGCCAGTTCGCAGCACGGCGCCCTATTCTGAATTGCGACCGAGCAGGTGCACCTCGCTGATGGCCACCGACAGGGTTGCAAAATCAATCTGACTGATCGCCTTCATGTCCGAGATGATGCTGGCCAGCATGCGACATCCGTTGTTGTTGGCTTTCATCCATTCAGACACCGCGACTCCCGGGTCATCGGACTTCGCGCTTTGGACAACATCGCTGACAATCGCATACTGGTGTGAGTGAATGTCATCGGCAAGTCTCGACTTGGCCAGACTGTGCCAACGATTCTCAACATTCAGCTGGGATATTTTCTGTCGGATCCAAACCAGTTCCAGCTGCGCACCGACATCAAAATACACTTTGGACACGAAGCCCGCAGGTTTCTTGGAGGACTTGATGATCTCGACAATATCCAACGCGGTCGATAGCGGTATCAGCGCGATGATCCGTTCAGCAAGGGCTTTCGGCACATCCTGATCGGTCAGTTCCTTCACCTGCTTGTTCAGGGCCATCGTGTAGTGTTTGGACAGCGATTTTGGCAGACTCTTGGCGAGCTTCTCAAGATCAGCCCGGAAGTACTCCACGGTCTGTTCGATATTCAGCGGGAATCCGCGATGCCTAAGCAGCCACAAGGCTGCGCGTTCCATCAGTCCGCTTGCGTAGGCAAGCATCGTGAGCTGGGCATGCGCCGGCACCTTGTTGTCGAGTGCCTCGATGGCCTGCCAGATATCATTCATGTCGAATATCTCGCGGGCCGCACAATAAGCCCTCGCAACGTCCGCAAAGCCGGCACTGGTAAACTGCCGCATTCTGAACACAAAAGTCGGCCCGACGCGATTGACAAGATTATTGGTGATGAAGGTCGCAATGATCTCGCGCTTGAGACGATGGTCGTGCATTTCGGTCCGGTAGCGCTTCGACAACCGATCGGGAAAATACTGATCCAGTTCCTTGATCAGGAATGGTTCCTCGGGCACATCCGACTCCAGCAGATGCTGATACAGCGTCATCTTGGAATAGGCAAGCAGTATGGACAGTTCGGGATAGGTCAGACCCAGACCTTCATTCTGGCGGCGCTTGATCTCATCCCGGTCGGGCAGGAATTCAAGTTCGGGGTCCAGGTCGCCTGAGGCTTCCAGTTCGCGGATATATTGCCAGTGCTCCCTGAGCAGACTGCGCGAGTCCGCATTGATCATGCTCAATGCCTGACTTTGCTGATAATTGTCAACCAGCACCAGTTCCGCCACCTCATCGGTCATCTCCCTGAGTATCCGCTGGCGCTGTTTTTCGGTCATGTCGCCATTGCTGATCACCTGATTGAGCAGGATCTTGATGTTCACCTCGTGGTCGGAACAGTCCACGCCACCTGAGTTGTCGATGAAATCCGTATAGCACCGCCCACCATTGAGACAGTACTCAACGCGTCCAAGCTGGGTCATGCCGAGATTGCCGCCTTCACCGACCACCTTGCAACCCAGTTCGTTGCCATTGACCCGGATCGCATCGTTGGAGCGGTTCTCGGCATCCGCATGCGATTCGGAGCTGGCCTTCACGTAGGTGCCGATCCCGCCATTCCACAATAGATCAATCGGCGCCTTCAACATGGCATTGAGCAACTCGTTGGGGGTGAGGCGCTGTTTCTTGATGCGAAGCACGCTTTGGGCTTCCGGGCTGAGTTCGATTGCCTTGGCGCTTCGGTCGAATACACCACCGCCGGCTGAAATCAGTTTCTTGTCGTAGTCCTTCCAGGTTGTACCCGGTGTCTCAAACAGTCTTTGTCGTTCCCGGAAACTCGTCTCGGCATCAGGATTGGGATCAAGGAAAATCTCGATGTGATTGAAGGCACCGATCAGTCTGATGTGTTGGGACAGCAGCATCCCGTTTCCGAACACGTCGCCCCCCATGTCGCCGATGCCGATGACCGTGAAATCGGTGGTCTGGGTATTGATGCCGAGTTCCCGGAAATGCCGCTTCACCGACTCCCAGCCGCCGCGGGCGGTAATGCCCATTCCCTTGTGGTCGTATCCGATCGAGCCGCCGGATGCGAACGCATCCCCCATCCAGAAACCATATTCGATCGCCAATGCATTGGCGATGTCGGAAAAAGTGGCGGTTCCCTTGTCCGCCGCGACTACAAGGTAGGGATCATCACCATCGTAGCGCTTGACATTTTTCGGAGGCACAATCTCGTTGTTCACGATATTGTCGGTGATATCGAGCATGCCGCGCATGAACGTCGAATAACACGCAATCCCCTCCTCGAGCCATGTCTTGCCAGGCGGCGGAGACTGCTTGACCACAAATCCACCTTTTGACCCGACTGGAACGATGACCGCATTCTTTACAATCTGTGCCTTGACCAGGCCAAGCACCTCGGTCCTGAAATCCTCCCTGCGGTCCGACCATCTCAAGCCTCCTCTTGCGACCTTTCCGCCGCGCAGATGGACCGCTTCGGTCCGGGTCGAATAGACAAAGATCTCGTACATCGGTCTCGGATCCGGCATCTTGATGATTTTCGCGCAGTCGATCTTGTAGGAGAGATAGTCAAGATGTCCACCCTGACTGTTCTTGCAGTAATAGTTGGTTCGCAATGTGCTGGAGATCGCGTTGAGATAACCCCGGAGCATCACATCCTCGTCCAGGCTGACCACCTCATCGAGATGGGCCTCCAGCCGACCCAGAACATCGGCCATCTCGCGCTTGCCTGGGTTGAGTTCGGGCGAGAACAGCATCTCGAAATACTCAATGAGATCCGAGGTCATGCCGACATGCCGGATCAGGGTCTCGGTGATGTAGGACTCACTGAATGTGCTGCCGATCTGCTTGAGATACCGGCTGTAGGCACGAAGTACCACAACCTGTCTCCAACTCAGCCTTGCGGCCAGTACCAGCTGGTTGAATCCGTCGTTCTCGGCCTCACCGCGCCAGATACTCTTGAACGCCTCCTCGAAATTGTCCCGATGCTCCTCGGGATTCAGGTCATTGCCTTTCGCATCAGCCAGTGTATAGTCGTGCAACCAGATAAAACCGCCATCAGCCAATCTGATCTCATAGGGTTTTTCCTCGTTGACGCGCAGGCCCAGGTTTTCCAGCACCGGCAGGCTGTCAGACGGCGAGATCGGCGTCTGGTAACTATAGATTCTGAGCCGCATCCGGCTTGCGTCAGTTTCATTCATGGGGCGATAGAACGACACCATGAGGTCGTTTTGCTCACTCAGGCTGGCGAACTTCTCCAGGTCGGCGGCAGCCACCCAGGGTGAATGATCGTCCTGATAGCCGACGCTGAACGAGTCCTCATAGGCTCGAAAGTAGGCGAGCCCGGTATCCTCACCGTAGCGCTTGATGGCGGCATTGTAGAGTGAGTCGCGCCATGTCACTGCCGCGTCCTCCACCAACTGCTGGATTTCGGGCAGTCCCCGTTTGGGCACGGAGTCCTTCTTGACGTTGATCGTGTAGGTGATCCGGGCCAGAACCGACCCTGAGAATGTGGCCAGAAAATCTGAAGACTCTCCGTTGAGGGATTCCATCAGAATCTGTTCAATGCCAACCCGCAAGTTGCGGTTGAACAGCTCATGCGGGATGTAGACAATCGCCGAGTAGAATCGGCCGAACTTCTCGCGTCTCAGCAATACCTTCACCCGCTGATGCTCCTGCAGTTCCAGCGTGCCCGCCACATCCTCGAACAGCTCATCCCCGGAGACCTGGAACAACATGTCCCTGGGATAATTCTCCATGATGTTGGTGAGCACCCGCACGCTGTGCGTGGTCGATGAGAATCTGCTTTTTTGCAGCACGTATTGCATTTTCTTCCGCAGTACCGGGATCACACTGGCGCTGCTGTTATAGACATTGGAACCGAGCAAGCCTACAAATACCCTCACGCCCTCCAGCTTCCCATCCTTGGAGAACTTGGGAAACGAGACCAGGTCCATGTAGGACTCCCGATGGATCGGTGAGTGGACGTTGGCCTTGGTGACCAGCAAGGCGTGCTGCTGCCCGCTGGATACGAACTCGTCGACGGGAAGCGCCCGTGCGGCATCTTTTGCCGAACGCAACACTCCCAGTATCGAGTGCTCGTCCATGGTCATCTTGCCTGATTTATTTGACAGCAATTCACAGTATCCAAGAAACGTGAAGTTGCCGTCGTTCAGCCACTCGATGAATTCCGCATAATCTTCCAGACTGTTGTCCTGTACGCGCTTTTCCTGCTCCCGGATGTTCTTCGCAGTTTCGGCTGCCCGCTCGCGCAGAGACGACCAGGCATCAACAGCCAGTTCTATGTTTTCGAGCGTCTGTTCCAGTAACGCCCGGAGTTTCTTGATTTCGGCAGAACCGGCCGGTTTGTCAAATTCAAAGTGCAGGAAGGATTCGAAGACGCCGTTGAGTTCAGTCGCATTCAACGGTGAATAGATATTTCTCAATTCACCCTTTTCATCCCTTGATGAGAAAAAGACCGGATGAACTGAAAAATGTTTTCTCAGCCCCATCTTGCTGAGCACCATGGAAACCGAATCAACCAGGAATGGTCGGTCGCTGGTCACAATCTCCAGCACTGCGTACTCCGACCGCCAGCCATCGCGTTCAACATCGGGCACGTATATCCGGATATTGGATTGATCGCCGACGCGCTTGCGTCCCAGGTTCATATGGGCGAGTGCTGCTCCCTTGAGGTCGAACAGGTCGCGGCTGCTCAGTTCGTCGTAGGGAACGCCATAGTAGTAGTGATGGACGAAGTCAGAGAAACCGGGTGCATCATCGTCGGAACGACCGGCATCATCGTTCATCATTCGTTTTATGAGTGCTTCGGTCTGTTTTGAATGCAGTATGGACATGACTTAAGGTCTCCAAAGCGTGTTATTATCCTAGCTGCCCTAACTATATCGCAAATTTCCCTTTGAGGCGCGATTTAGGTGTGACTTTCGGGGACGCCATCCAACCACTGACGGGAGCAAGTCTGAGTCTTTTGAACTGAATCGACTGGACATTCGCACCATCCTGAAGCAAGCATCCGTCGGAATTTTTCATCTCTGAGACTTGACCCAGTGGATCCGATCTGACAAAAATCCTTGTAATTCAGGCGAAAATAACTGACACTATACGGATTATCTGCAACCAGCCAGTGATTGAACAGTCATGAGCCTTGCATCAATGCAGCAGTTTCAGAAAACCGGTGCATTACCACAAACCGAATCCGAGTCGGAACTGACGCCACACGTGCTGGCACCGGCCGCCACCGGAGTCGATGAATTCATCAATCGTCATGGCGGCGATGTTGACCGGGTATTCGGTGAGGCGGAGATTGATCCGAACTGTATCGGCAATCCGACCATGGGCATGAGCCTCAAGTCCTTCTGCACCCTGTTTGAGTTCGCATCCGCCCATACCCAGCACGATAATTTCGGTTTGTGGTTCGGGAATCAATTCCAGCCCAATGATCTGGGACTTTGGGGCTATGCCGCCATCTCGTCGCCTACCCTTGGCAGTGCGCTTGAGAATCTGATCGATCTTTTTCGATTTCATCAGCAGTGCTCGATGATGAGACTGACATCCGCGGGCAAGGGGTTGATTCAGCTGGAATACCAGGTACGCGACCCGCAGATTCTGAATCGCCGCCAGGATGCTGAATTGTCGCTTGGGATGTTTCTCAATGTGATCCGCGAGTGCACCGGACCCGACTGGCAACCTCAGGAGGTTTATTTCGAGCACCCCAAGCCTGAGAATCCACGCGAGCACGAAAGTGCATTCGATGCCCCGGTGTTTTTCAGCCAGCGAATCAATGCAATCGTGTTCTCTCCGGACATTCTGGAAAAAAGAATGCCGAACTGTGATCTCAAGCTGATGGCACTGACGCGTGTCTGTCTCGAATCCATGCACGCCAACACACCCTTCACACAAAACCTGACCGACCGCATTCGCAATATCATCCGAGTCAAGCTGGTTGATGGATATCCTTCACTTGAAACGGTTGCTGAAGGCATTTACATGAGTCCCAGCGCCATTCAGCGCAATCTTGCATGGGAAGGGCTGTCCTACACCGAGCTGGTCGAGGAGACGCGGAAAAATCTGGCTGACATGTATTTCAAGCAACGCAATCTGTCGTTGTCGGAAATCTCTTATCTGCTCGGATACTCGGAGCTCAGCGCATTCAGTCGGGCGTTTCGTCGATGGACCGGGTATTCTCCGAGAGAGTATCGCGGTAAGGGTTTCGAAGTCTGAACCGTGAACTGATTCAATCAGAACCTGCGACGCTATTGTCGGATACAATCTACAGAGAACGAATCAGATGCCTGAAAAACATCGTCATACCCAGTTTGAAGCATTTCAGACACAGCGACATGAACAGCACCCAACGCGAAACTGAACTCACTGAATCCCATTCGGATTCGTCTTCCTCGGAAAGTCTGAGCACTTATCTGCGCTCACTGGAACAGACACCGGAGGGAAACCGCTGGCCAGATGCAACATGGCCAACAGTCCAGGCTTTCAAGGACGCTTCAACATTCATTGGGAAATTACCTTTGGATAGGATTCCGGCACCGGAAATCTACCTGGCAGATGATGGTGAGGTCAACTTTCTTTGGAAAAAACAAGGCGTTTTCATCGATCTTGGATTTTACGGGGATGAGACCTACTCATATTTCGCACGCGGTGAGGATGGCAGCAAACACTATGGTGACGACGTTCGTGTATCGAACGACTTTCCACGAGACCTGCTGAATCTGTTCACAGAGTGATTTCGCTTCTTCGGCGGTCTCGCATACATGTTTCATACCGAAGCCAATTTTTTTGAAAGTCAACTGTCGCTGCCGGCATTGCCAACACTCTTGGGCGAAACACTGAAGAACATTCCAAATACAGAGCGAATGAATACCGAAACACCGAAGCCCGAACCCACACCAAACCATCGAATTCATCTAGTGTAATTGCTGTCTCCTGCGTTCAGATAAAGGTGCTTTTCCATCGTCTTCACCTCCATAGAATCAATGACTCCTCACCAAACCTTTTGATCTCAACTTCCAACTGAGTCTGCGTATCCAATCTGAATCCAAACGTTATTCCTTACAGTGTATCATTGAAGGTAATTGAATTGACGTGCCCTGACTATAGGCTCTCTCCAATATCCAGCCATCTTGAATCCGAGATTTGGAATCGCTCAGAGTAGCGATGAAGATTAAATCTGACAAAAATTCCAGGCACACAGAACAGAAACCGACATGGAAGCTCTTGAGCAGTTAAGATCTGCAAAGCGATACCAGCATGTTGCAGAAGAAAAGTCAGGTGGGGCTACCTACACACCTCCGTTACTTGCTGATTTTATTGCCGAAAAGATAGTTGAGGCAACAGGAGTCTTCCCAAAAGAACAGACTATTCGCATTCTTGACCCGGCTGTGGGACATGGAGAGCTTCTTATGAGTTTACTTGGTAAACTGTCGAAGAAGCACAGACATAATTTTGAAGTCAACGGATTCGAAACCGATCCCGACGCGATAATAGTCACCACTGAACGGATAACGAAAAAGTTCCCCAACACTACCATTTGTATCGAACATCGTAGTTTTCTGGATTTTGTCTCGGAACGTCGTAACCACAACGACCTATTCTGTTCGGACATGCCGGAAAAATATGATTTGATCATTGCGAACCCTCCGTACGTCCGTACCCAGATCATTGGTGCGGCTCAGGCACAAATTCTCTCGGAGCAATTTGGACTTGCAGGCAAGGTCGATCTATATCATGCCTTTATCCTGGCCATGTCAAAAGTTTTGAAGCCCGATGGTGTGGTAGGAATCATCACTTCCAATCGCTTCATGACAACAAAAACGGGTGCAAGTGTTCGAAAAGCGCTTGCGGAACGATTAGACATTCTTCATGCTTGGGACCTGGGGGATACCAAGATATTCGACGCTGCAGTTTTGCCTGCTGTACTTATTGCTGCGGGAAAAAAAGAGCATGAAGACAGAAGTCCAACCTTTACCTCCATCTACCAAGTTCAGCCACCTGCGGAGAAGTTTGCCGCCAATCCAATTGCAGCCCTGAGCCATGAGGGCATCGTGGAGACTGATGACGGAAAATGTTTTCTAGTCAATCGTGGCGATCTGGATACAAGTGGAACTCCTGACGGAGTGTGGCGAGTTGCCACTGAAAAGTCTGAAGCCTGGTTGACAAGAGTCGAGGAAAATTGCTGGGGAACATTCCGCGATGTCGGGAAGGTTCGTGTAGGTGTCAAAACATGCGCAGACAGAGTGTTCATCCGAAAAGATTGGGAGGAGTTTCCTGCTGCAGAACGGCCAGAATTGCTAATGCCCCTGACAACACACCATGTTGCTCAAAGATTCAAATGCCAATCTTCAGACCATCCTGCCAAAATCCTTTATCCTCATGAATGTGTCGATGGCCGCCGTCGCGCCATAGATATCAATCATCACCCCAAGAGTAAAAAGTATTTGGAATCTCACCGCCGTGCTTTGGAAAGCAGGGCGTACGTGATTGAGGCTGGCCGGAAATGGTATGAAATCTGGGTACCGCAAAACCCGGCATCTTGGATGGAGCCTAAACTGGTATTCAGAGATATTTCTGAGAAGCCTACTTTCTGGCTTGATTTGGATGGCTCTGTCGTAAACGGTGATTGTTACTGGCTTGCCTGTCAAAATTCCAACCAACCAGATTTACTCTGGTTGTCTGCCGCCATTGGAAACTCAACTTTTATTGAGCACTTTTACGACCACTGTTTCAATAACAAGCTATATGCTGGCCGTCGTCGTTTTATCACCCAATATGTTGAGAAATTTCCGCTTCCTGATCCTGAAAGTTCAATGGGAAAAGACATCATTGCGACAGCCAAGAGAATATATGAAGTGATGCCCTCTCAAGAAGCGAACGAGTTGGAAAAGACACTCGATAAAATGGTATGGCAGTCATTCGGTTTCGCCATTGAAGAAATCGGCGGGTAGGGTAATTTGCAACTTCTCATTAAGCACCTTCCCTTGAAACTGGGGAAATCTAGTAAAGAAGTCTTCACCAGTTGTGAGGTATAGGTTCTTTAGGATTAATTCCGATCCATCCGTACCAGCTAAAATTATGGCATACCGTACGTCGCAGTGACGGATTTGCCGCCCCTCTAATTGCGGAATATCAAATGCTTCCTCACTATCCGGACGCACCAAACCTAGATCGATGGTAGGTGAAGTTTGCAATTTTACTTCGAGAAGTTGGTGAAGAATATCAGGGAACTGCCCGTCATCACGATAACTGGTATAACCAAGGTGTTTACAGACAAGTCTATGAAGAGCCGCCCCGCGAATTCGCTCCTGATCATGACCGATATCTTTAATTTTCTCTCCAACCAAAGATTTCAATCGCTCAAATATGAACTCGATGGGAATTAGCTGTCCCGCTTGAGGATGAACATTCGGGCTTAAGACATCTTTCAAATCCACGTCAGGATTTACGAAAGGCAGAAGTAATTCCGTATCACTAGAAGAAATGAGTTCTGTTTCTTCATCATTGGTGACCAGGCGTGCCTGATATTTTTGCGTTAGTGTTCCTGTAGTATCCAATTCCGCCAGGGTATTGCCCGAAACCACTTTCACTTTCGTTATCTCGTCTCCTTCACCTACTCGGATAATGACGTAACGCCGTGCTGGTGACAACTCTTCGTTCCAAACCTGTAAATTATTCGATTTTTGGACATAGGCATCAAAGAATTGACCGGGAAAACGAGGCTGTGTTCTCTCGAAACTGGAAGGAACTGGATAACCAAGAATCTGACACAACTGTTCCTTAACAACTTTCGACCGAGTTCTCAATGGAAGCCCGGTAAGAGAAACTCCCTTCATTTCTTCGTTTAACAGTTGCTCAAGCTCTGGAGTTGGAATCCACAAGTCAGGGTCACCTATCTTTATCGGGTCATAAATTGATAACCCGCTTTTTCTAATATTACGTACAAACCGACCGATTTCACTGTCGCCGTTTGTCATTTTCCGATGCCTTTCCTGTCAAAAGTTGAGGAACGCTTACTTTAAGCGCATTGGCTAACATTTCCAATGTGCTGAGGGTGACATTCCGTTCACGTCTCTCAACCGAACCAATGTAAGTCCTGTGCAGTCCGCATAGGTCAGCCAAGTCTTCTTGAGAAATATTTTCAGCCATTCGATGTGATCGGACATTTTCAGTAAGGATCTTCATCAGTTCATGAGAGGGTTTTCTTAACTGCTTCGTGGTCATTGGCGTTCAAAGTAGATGCCATTCAATTCGGTTGAATTCTACATCTAGAGATGCCTTTGAATCCACACACTATAGGTAGCCAATTGGGGCAAATCGAATACGGAGCAGAATTGAATTCCGAGTCCTCGAAAGCTCGAAAAGGTGTTTCCGGAATACGAATCAGAATTCGGCACCCGACTGGAATTGTTCAACGTCTGCAGAACAACGTACGGACAATTAAGAGAAAGTGATGGCCTTCAGCTAATCAACGACTACTGCGCAATCTGCGGTAGAAAATCAATAACAGAAAAGAAATCAATACAATTCCAGCCGCACCACCCATCGTCAATGAACCCAGCGTCGGTACCATCGGCGTATAACCGGAAACCATTTTCGCATACAACCATTCCGGAATGGTCTGATCAGCACCCGTTGTGAAGAGCGAAAGCGGAAAGTTGCCCCACGACAGCAAAAATGCAAAGATCCCACCGGAAACGATGCCCGGTGAGAGAATTGGAAGGGTGATCTCCCTGAGCACCTGAAAGCGAGAGGCGCCAAGATCATAAGCTGCCTCCTCCCAGACCGGATCAAAACTGTAGACCTGAATGGACATGATCAGCGTCACAATCGGTAAAATCCATATCAGGTGCGCAAAGACAGCCGTCTGCCAACTCGTTGTCACCTCGATCGAGGAGAACCACAACAGCAACGCCAGTCCAAGCACCGCTTGTGGGAAGAAGATCGGCAACAGGATCAGGCGCTGATACAGCTTGCGGCCCTTCCACTCATAACGCGCAAATGCCAGTGCACCAAAGAACGCCATCACCACCGATATCACCGTCACCAGTGTCGCAATACTGAGGGAGGTCCAGAACAGATCCCGCACCGATAGCGATTCAAACGCTTTTTCGTACCAGCGCGTATCCCACACCTTGACAGGAAACTGGAAATAACGCTGCCTTGTGAACGAAGCCATCACGACAGACATCATCGGCAGATACAGAAATATCAGAATCGCGCAGGTCCACACCGCGATCAGCGCATGGACGACTTTCTTTCGGCGAATGTTCCGCATAACCTATCGACGCCCGACCAACCGGTCCAAATCAATTTTCCGAAACAGGAAATAGATGATGATCAACGAAATCACGATCAGCAACACCGAAAGTACCGATCCTTTCGGCCAGTTCTGGGCGAAGGTGAACGCCGATTCAATGTCATCGGCAATCATGACGATTGCCTGTCCGCCCAGAATCTTGGATTCAGCCAGCGAACCCAATGAAAGAATGAACACCAGCAGACTGCCAATCAATATGCCGGGCATGGACAGGGGCAACTCAACCTCGAAAAATATCTGCAACCGCGATGCACCCAGATCTGAAGCGGCCTCTTTCAGGGAATCCGGTACCATCGAAATGCCGATCACCAGTGGAAACAGCATGAAGGGGAGATAAACGTAGACCAGGCCGAGAACAATCGCCGGTACCGTATACAGCATGCCCGACAGCGAGACGCCGAATAAGTACTGCAGGCTTCCATCGATAATCCCGTTTTTCAACAGCAGCAAAACCCAGCCGAACAGACGGATGTTCTCGGAAATCAGCAACGGCAACACAATCAGAATCGTGATCAGCGTCGCCCATTTTCCGAAGATTTTCGCCATGCCGTAAGCAATGGGAAACGTCACGATCAACAGCAGAAAAACCGTCGTCACAGCCAGTGCCAAGGACCAGCCAAACGAGATGTAGTAACTCTGGGTGATGACGGACACATAGTTGTCAAGTGTCGGCAACTGACCAAGCGTGAAGGTCTTCGGTGGCATGAAACTGTACAGCAGTACCAACACAAGCGGTCCCGCAAAACCCACCAGAAGAAAAACACCAACCGGTAATGCAGTGATGAAACCCGGCTGGCGAAGCCAATTCAAAAGCAATTTCATACTGTGATGCGGTCGGGGCTAACTGTCGACCAGGATCGAATCCTCGGGCCGCCAGCCGATGACCACCGCATCGCCCGCCTCACCCGAAAACGGATCATCCTGCAAGCGCTCGATCAGCCAGTGAAACTCACCGTCGGCACTGCGTACCTGATACTGGATACGCGAGCCCAGTGCATAGTCGTTGAACAGCACACCCTCGATACGGTTGGGCATGGATTCGGCCGCCGGTCCGATCTTCATGACCTCGGGGCGAATGATCAGGAATCCGGATTCCATGTCCTTTGAATCGGCTGTGATGTCGTAATGGGCGCCGGTGACGGTATCGCGGACCTTGGAGTCACCTGCGCGTTCAACGGCCATCGTATTGACCTCACCCATGAATTGGGCGACGAAGTTGTTGATCGGGCGATTATAGATATCGTCCGGACTTCCAATCTGGATCAACCGGCCCTCATTGAGTATTCCAATCCTGTCACTCATCACCATCGCCTCCTCCAGGGAGTGTGTGATGTAGACAAACGTCTTTCCGGTTTCCCGATGGATGTCCTTGAGTTCCTTTTCCAGCGTCTTGCGCAGTCTGAAGTCCAGTGCAGACAACGGTTCGTCAAAAAACAGGATCTCAGGGTCAAAGGCCAGTGCCCGGGCCAGTGCGATTCTCTGACGCTCACCACCGGAACACTGATTGATGTTCTTGTCGTAAAAATCACCCGGCAGCCGAAGTAGCTCGAGCAGGTCAATCGCCCGCGCCCGTCGGGCGCTGGCGTCGACACCGGCAATCTTCATCGCAAATTCGACATTCTGACCAACTGTCTTGTGGGGGAACAAGGCAAGATTCTGGAAAACCATGCACGTCGGTCGCTTGTTGGCGGGAACGTCATTGATCACCGTTCCCTTGAGGGAGATTTCGCCACTGGTGGGGCTTTCCATCCCCACCAGTATGCGAATCAGAGTTGTCTTGCCACTTCCGGAAGGTCCGACCAGGGTAAAGAACTCACTGTCAGATATCTCGATGTTGACGTCATCCAGTGCGGTAAACTCACCAAACTTTTTTGTAACACCTCGTAACGACAGAATAACAGGAGAACTTTCATTCATCTCGAATGAACTCCGGTCTCAGTTCCAGATGGCATTCGGACTGCGAATCCTTGGAAACGACTATCCTTCCCGCTCCCGCTTCGCTGCGGAGTAATGCTCATACATTTCCGCATAGTCCGGGTTGATGTCGTAGTCCTGCGACCGCGCCATCTCCTCTTCCAGTGAATCCCATTGGATGGCATCCAATTCGTCAGAGTCGAAGGCACCGAGCACGCTCGCGTCACCCATCTGTGTGACCGGATTGTAGGTTCCCTCTGCAAAGGCCACATTCTTGCTGACATCCGGTCGCTGAATGTAGGCCAGAAACTCCTCAGCCAGCGGTGACACCTGCGGATTGTTGACCACGGAAGTCAACTCGATCCAGACGATTCCGCCCTTGCCGTCCATCGGACCTGAGTTCGGTGTGATTCCCCGGACATTGTTGTGTCCATCGAACCGTGCCGGCGACGCCGTGTAGGTTCCACCGGTGAAATACGCATCAATCTCACCATTGATCAGGGCCAGGTTCATCTGCACCAGGTCATCGGTCAGAATCTTGGCGCCGTTGAAGACCTGTCTGGCCACGTCGGAGAACGCCGCGATCTCGGCAGGCGTGTGTTCCTTGAACGGATGGACATCGGCCGCCACACACATGTGGTAGATGTTCCAGTTGTCATAGGTCAAAACGCCATAACGATCCTTCATCGCAGGGTCCAGGAACAGCTTGAATCCCTGATCCTCGGCCATCGCCCGTGAAATCTTGTCGGTGTTGACCACAAAATTGAACGGGCCGAATCGCTGGGTGACACCCAGCAGATGCTCACCGGTCTTGTCCATCGCCCATGGATAGGGGGGATGGAATGCCGGCATCATCTTCTCAAAATAGGGTTCAAACCGATCGCGCGGGATATCGAGAATCAAGCCTTCCGGCCACATCATCTCGCGCGCCCACGGATTGTTGACATTGATCAGATCCCAGATCTTGGTCTCGCCCGCACGGAGCTTGTTGACCGCATCGGGATCCGAGGTCAGGCCCTCGGCCCTGACCGTCGCATTGAACTCGCGTCGAAACGGATCCAACACATCATCTGAGTTGTATCCTTCCCAACAGTAGATATTCAACTCGTTCTCGCGCGCTGCCCGCGCCAGTCCGGGTACCGTCCCGAACGCGTAGGCCGCGGCGAAAGCGCCGGTTGATTTCAGAAAGTTGCGTCGTGATGTTCGTCTAGTCATATCAAACCTCCTCCATATTTTTCCTCATTTACAATGACCGAACCGGGCAAGCGGTTCCGTACAATCTCTACAATACTACAACTAGAAAGCCTTGACTGTCAAATTGCAAACTCTCACAACTGACGTCAATTGCCCCATCGTTGCATGGATAGTTTAGGCTTGCAAGCCGCAAATTACTTGACAGTTGACGGCGAATGCTTGATAACTCGCCCTCTCCAACCCATCGCGTGACCCGCGATACGCGCATCAGGCAGTATTACCCAAACAGCCGATGCAGGTTCCAACAGTCAGTGACGTACAGTCACAAATCCTATCCGTGCGTTTGAACATGAATCACAACCTGCCGCGATAGTCCCCACACACCAGGAAACTCAAAAATTGGAGCGATACTTGATGTTTGCGCTCGCCTTGAGCTGATCAATCCACTTGGCGGATTCGTTGCGCAGTTTCAGATTGCGCAATCGGTCCCTGACGGCGCTTCTCTTGCTGACTTCGTAGTCTCCCCTCCGCTCGCCTCTGAGCTCAAAGATGAAGACGCTGTTTCCAAACCTCTGAATCTCGGAGACATCCCCGACCTGCATGGTGGACAGGGGCTGCAGAAACTCAAATGGAATATTGTCCTCGGGAACCCAGCCGAGGTCGCCGCCGGATGAGCGGGTCTCATCATCGTGGGAGTTCAGCTTGGCCAAAGATCCAAAATCCCCTCCACTCACGATGTTGCGGCGGATTTCCTCGAGTTGTTTGGTGATCACCTCAGCACCGGCTTCGTTGGTGGCATGCAGGACAAGTCTCGCCAGATGAAATTCCCGGATTTGCGGCAACTCAACCAGACCCGCCTCGCGATGTCCTGTGACCAGTGCGAAGATCATCGCATCGTTTGATTTGATGGGGCCGACGTGCTGTCCTATGGTTGCTTTGGAAAGTTCCTGCAACAGCTCGGGCTCAATATCACCGACATTGACCCATCCAAGGGAGCCGGCATCGACTCCTTCGACCTGACGGGCGGCCGAGGCAATGGAAATGAAGTCTCTTCCGGTGTTGATCTCAAACTTGATGTCCTGGGTGACTTGGCGCAGCCGACGTTTGGCGGTGAAACTGAGATCTTCCGCATCGTCGATGACAATCAGGGTCAGGTTGTATTGCTCTGGACGTTCGAATTCCGCGTCATTGACTCTGAGGTAACGATCGATCTCCTCTTCGCGAACCTGGATTCTTTGCGCCAGGACCCTTCGCCCCACGATCTCCTCAAGAATATTCTCAGAGATGACCAGCCTGATGTCCGACTCACTGAGACCCTGTTCACCGAAGTATTCCATCAACTGTGCCGCAGACATGCCATTTTGCTGGCCCATCTGCTGTATGTTCGCATCGATCTCGTCATCGGACACCACAAAACCCATTGTCTCTGCGCCCTGGCGCTTGACTACCTGGGAAATGGCGGTATCGATCGCCCGCGCCCTGGCCTGTTCCGGTGACGGCACTGCCGCGTTCGCCTGCAACGCGTCAAACTGCAGTATCCTGATCCGTCTGTCAACATCCGTTTCTGTGATCGGCTCACCGTTGACCGTGACTACGATCCGATTCAGTGATCCTGATTGTGCCAGGGTTGGCGATGCAAAACACATTGCCACAATGACACAAGCCAAAACCTGCACCCAGATTCGATTCGCTGCAATCGACAGGGGGCGGCAAACGATTCCTCCAATACATTCCATAGAATTCAACCTGAAACTCATAGCGTCGTAAATTTTCCTCACTCGACCAATTTCATATGCAGATCACCTGCCTGAACATCAATTGATTCCAAATCCCTCAATGCTGATGAACAGCTTGAAGGAATTTTCGAGTCTGTTCGAATCATCCCGTTCGCGTTTCACCCGCAAACCAACATTCAGGCAGCAGGACTGATAATCCAATTGAAGCTGGGAGTCAATCATGCTGTTTCTCTCAAGTGATTCAATCAGGGCGAACTTCATTGCCCAACCCGATTTCAACGGCACATCAAACAATGCCCCGATCTGCTTGTCATCGCCTCTCCTATAGCGATAGACACTGCTGACCTCGGCATCATTATGATATTTGTACGAAGCCTTGATTGTCGATTGATTGATTTGTTTCCGACTGTCGTCGTAGAGCAGGCCGGACTTCAACTGCCAGTTTGACTGTCTGATCTGTGCACCGACGAACAGGTCAGACTTGTCCTTGTTCGAGGACGCGTCTTGGGAGGCAGTGTCCAACGTCGGCGATCTGTTATCGGTATAGAACACCCGGCCGATACCGAAGTGCCTGATACCTGAATAGCCCGAACTGCTGTCGAGACCCAATGATACACCCAGACTGATCTGTTCGACATCCCGCATCCTGTCGCCACCTGCATATGGATGGGAATGAAACAGGTCCTCATACTCATCGATGCTCCGGATCGTGGTATCGAACACCGGAAAAGCGTCCTGTCGTTTTTTCTGGGCCGTGAGCAGTTTGATCCGGGGTTCAAGAGTCCAGGTCCTGGCTTTGTCGCCGACCGTGGTGAAGCGGTCGAAAAACGCTCTGGCATCCAGGTCAACATAGGTCGTCGATGAACTGAATCGATCTGGCGCACTTGCAGCGACATTTGCCATGCGCCGATAATCGATGGTTTCACCGCCCGCGCGTAACGTCAACTCACCAAATTTCCGTCGATGTTCAGATTCGAACGCGGTATCTGTGCGATAGCGGGTGGCCGACAGCTTGGTGGCGTGTCGGAATCGGTCGACTCGCAGATTCGCATTCAGAATCAAACGGTTGCCTAGATCAACAATGTGCTGATAAGCTGCCCAGGGTATCCGGTCATGGGTACGTTCGGAATCCTGGACTGATTTGTCGGCAATCACGTATCTGTTCATGCCGATCGATGCCTTGTATCGGTTGCCAACAAACCCGGCCTCGACATTCTGTGTCACGTACTTGTCATCACTGTCATCGAACAGACCCGATAGATCATCGTTGTAGTTTCGATCCGAGATCCAGCTGGAGTTCAGACTCGCAAACAGTGTGCTGCCATTTGACCAGTTTGACTCGATCTTGGCCGCGTAGCGGTCAGCCCTGTTTGCGTGTCGCCTGTCATCGGGCAGAATCTCAGCGTTGATCTCGGTGTCGGAGTGCACGCCCAGGTGTCGGAACTCACCTCGCAGCTGCAGCCCTCGCTTGGTCAGGATATTGGTACTCAAGGTCGCATCATAGTTTGGGGCAAGGTTGAAGTAATAGGGGATCTCAATGACCATGCCGTAACGACTTCGATAGCCCAGGGTGGGAAAGAGGAATCCGCTGGTTCGCTGCTCGCTGAGTGTGAACAGGATTGCGGGCGAATACAGGATCGGAATGTTCTTCACCTTCAGGATGGCATTTCTTGCAATACCCTGTTGTGAGTTGGTGTCCAATTCGACCTGGGATGCCACGATTGCTACGTCCTCCACCGTTTCCGGGCAGTGAGTGACCAAGGTGTCATCAAGCGTCCACACACCGTCTTCGGTCATCAGTTCTCCAGCATTGCCCCGTATAACAATCGTCTTTTCGTTTTTCGCAAGTGTCTCATCGGACAACAGCATGAATTTGACATCCTCACCCGACACGGTGTTGCGATTCAGGTCCAGGTGAAACGCCTCGCCTGAGTAACGCGAATCAGGCTCGGATATTGTGACATTGCCTGTTGCATCCAAGGTTTTGCTCGCGCGGACGTAGAACATCCGATCGGACCGCAAGGTGCGGAACTGATCGCGAAGCCTGGCATCGCCGACAAAATCGATGTACTCCTTTTTCAGGTGAATTCGGTCTGCACCATATTCGATTTCCGATGGCGATAGTTTCCGCAGAGAAGTGTCCTCAACCAAGACCACGGTAGCGCAGGATCCTGTGCCTGGTTCTGCAGCATCATCTGCCAACACCATCTGCGGCAGCATCAATGCCACTATAATGGCGTGAAATACGTATCTTCCCAATCGCATCAGACCCGGTTTGCTGCCTGGCTCTCCTTAAGATTCAACAATTTACCTGACATTCCAAAATCAGCGGTGATGCTGACAACCAAACATCTGGAACAGTTCGCCGGCGGCGATGAGCGCATCATTCAACTCGCAGACTGGGTTGAAGAGGTATTGGGCAAAGGCATCCGCTCCATCGAGTTTGCTTCAGAAGACGCCAGTTTCCGTCGTTATTTCCGAATCGTCCACGGCAATGGCAGCCATATTGCGATGGACGCGCCGGTTGAGTATATGGATATTCAGCCATTCATACAGAAAGCAGAAAGGCTACTGCAAATCGGGTTGAATGTTCCAGAGATATTTGCGTGGAACAGGGGCAAGGGTTTTGCATTGATTACAGACTTCGGAACGACCACCTACTTTGATATTTTATCTCATTCCAATGCCGATGCCCTGTATGGTGATGCCATCGACGCGCTGGTCAGGTTGCAGCTGGGCACTTTTTCAGACCATGATTTCCTGCCCGCCTATGACAGCGCGCTGCTCAACTCAGAGATGAATCTTTTCCGGGACTGGTATCTGCCCGTTCACAGGGAAGTGGAATTGAGCAGCGAAGTTTCCGATGTGCTGGACAGCACATTCGAGATGCTCACCGACAAGGCCTTGGAGCAGCCACGGGTCTGGGTGCATCTGGATTATCACTCGCGCAACCTGATGCAGGTTGAACACAACAATCCCGGCATCATCGACTTTCAGGATGCGGTGCTGGGTCCGGTGACCTACGACCTGATGTCGCTGCTTCGGGACTGCTATATCGTGTGGCCTAAAGAAAAGCTCAATCAGTGGATTGATCTTTATCTTGAAAAATCCAAACAGGCCGGACTTGCGTTTGATATTGATCGCGATCAGTTTGTTGAGTGGTTTGACTGGATGGGTATCCAACGTCACATCAAGGTCGCCGGTATTTTTTCCAGGCTCTTCTACCGGGATGGGAAGGCGAAGTTTCTCGACGACATACCAACCGTCGTCGCCTATCTTGAATCAGTCAGCCGCAAATACAGGCAGCTTGAGCCCTTCCATAAGCTGATACTCAAGCTCCGGGATTGACTTCGATGAATGCCATGATCCTCAGTGCCGGACTGGGTGTAAGGATGCGTCCGCTGACCGACAGCACTCCCAAGGCATTGTTGAAAGCCGGTCCACATCGGCTGATCGAGCACCACCTGTTCAAGCTGGCTAACGCTGGTTTCTTAAATGTTGTGATCAACACATCCTACCTTGCTGAACAGTTTCAACATCGACTCGGCGACGGTAGCCGTTACGGCGTGCAAATCCGTTACTCCCATGAGGGCACCACACCCCTGGAAACCGGTGGTGGCATTGTCAAAGCCTTGCCACTGATCGGGTCTGACCCATTTCTGATCGTCAATGCCGATGTATTCAGCGACTTTGAATTTCATGATCTCCACTGTCCCGACAACGCCGATGGATGCCTGGTCGTCGTGAACAATCCAACTCATCATCCTCACGGGGACTTCGTTCTCAATAATGAAATCCTGCGGATTCCAACACCTGACGAACAATGCGATTCATTCACCTACAGTGGAATCGCAGTACTTCGAAAATCCCTGTTTGATGCCCCGCAAAAAGAGATATTCCCACTGTATGATGTGTTTCGAACGTCCATTTCACGCGGCAGACTGGCAGGACAATTCCATGACGGTGAGTGGTTTGATATCGGCACGCCTGAGAGACTGCAGCAACTGAATTCAGTCCTGCAGACGGATTGACCAAGACCGGTATCGGGTGGAATTATTGGATCAATTCAAACTCAAACGTCACATCCGCCGTTGATGAGAGCATCTGCGTCGCGGAGCAATACTTGTCGATTGATAGTTCTATGGCTCTTTGGACATCGCTTTCCTTGATTCTCGCACCCTTTACACGATATTTCAGATGGATCGCCGTGAAGACTTTTGGAATCTCGTCCGCTCTTTGCGCTTCCATCTCGATCTCCAGCAATTCGGGCTCGCGTCTTCGCTGACGCAGAATCTTTGCGACATCAAAGGCGGTGCATCCGCCCATGCCCAGCAGGACCATCTCCATCGGCCGCATTCCCAGATTCTGTCCACCTTCTTCCGGTGGTCCGTCGGTATAGGTGCTGTGCCCGCTGCCTGATGTGACCTCAAAGCGAACGCCATCGACGAGTTTAACCTGCCCTTTCATCTTAAGTTCCTCCTGTCAGCTGAGAAATACTTCGCGTAACCGCTCACCCGGGTCAGGAGCCTTCATCAGCGACTCGCCGACCAGGTAGGCCTTGATGCCGGCTTCGCACAAGACCCTCACATCGTCGCGGGTATGTATTCCACTCTCTGAAACGACAATCCGGCCATCGGGTATGAATCGGTACAACTTCAGCGATGTTGCAAGTGTTGTTTCAAAGTTGTGCAGATTGCGGTTGTTGATTCCGATCATGCCGTGTGGAAACTCCAAAGCGATTTCGAGTTCTTGGGATGAGTGCACCTCGATCAGTACGTCCATCCCGAGCTCGGTCGCGATACCACCCAACTCCCTGACCTGGTTCGGTTCAAGTGCCGCCACGATCAGCAAGATACAGTCAGCCCCAGCCGCTCTGGATTCGTAGAGCTGATAGGGATCGATGATGAAATCTTTTCTGAGTGCCGGCAATGCGCATGCCTTTCGGGCTACAGACAGATCCTGCAGGGATCCTTGAAAGTATTTTTGGTCGGTCAATACCGAGAGGCAGGCAGCGCCACCTTTTTCATAACTTGCGGCGATTGTCCGTACGTCATAGTTTGCGCGGATAACGCCTTTGCTGGGTGAGGCTTTCTTGCACTCCGCAATGACCGCCGAGTGGCTGTCGTGCAGCCGTGCGTGAATCTTTGCCTCAAACCCTCTTGGCAGTTCGGTGTCTGCGAGTCGGGATTTCAGCTCACTGATTGGAACAGACTGCTTGGCGCTGGCGACCTCATCCAGCTTATCCTGAATGATGGCGCGCAAGACATCGGGCGGCTGCGACATCCTAGAAACTATTGGTGACTTTGACAAACGACTCGAAACGATCCAGTACCTTGCCGGATGCAATGACCTCGCGAGCATGATCGATTCCCTCGGCCAGACTGGGGGTCAATCCGGCAACATAGATTGCAGCGCCTGAATTCAACACAACGATATCCGTTGCCGGTGAATCCTCGCCGGCAAACACCGCGCGAATCAACTCGAGACTTTCCTCCGGACTTGAGACTGTGATCTCTTGCGGGTCCCGTGGCTCAATCCCAAATACTGCCGGTTCCAACACAAATGTACGGACTTCCCCGTCTTTCAACTCAGCTACCTGGGTCGGAGCATTGGTACTGATCTCATCCATGCCGTCCTCGGAACTCACGACCATCACGTGCTCAGACCCCAGTTTGCCAAGCACATGTGCGAGTGGCTCAACCCAATCCACACTGAACACACCCATCATTTCCCGGGAGACATGTGCCGGATTGGTCAGGGGACCGAGAATGTTGAAAATCGTGCGAACACCCAGCTCCCTGCGTGAGGCAATGGCGTGCTTCATCGCGGTATGGTGGGCTGGAGCCAGCATGAAGCCGAAGCCGGTGGTGTGCAGGCATTCTGTGATCTGCTGAGCGTCCAGATCAATTTTGGCGCCGGCATGCTCCAACAGATCAGCACTCCCACACTTTCCGGAGGCCGCGCGAGCGCCGTGTTTGGCGACATGCGCGCCTGCTGTAACGGCGACGAAAGCGGATGCTGTCGATACGTTGAATGATGACGACCCGTCGCCTCCTGTACCGACGACATCAATCAGGTTCGGTGCCGAAACCTTGACACCGGACACCAGTGCTCGCATAACAGTGGCAGCTGCGGTGATCTCCTCGATGGATTCACCCTTCATGCGCATGCCAATCAGAAATGCGCAGATCAGGGACGGTGTACACTGGCCTGTCATGATCTGATTCATGACGTCCTGCATCTCATCTGCCGTCAGATTCTCTCTTTCAGTGATTCTCTTCAGTGCTTCCTGGATATTCATAGCAAGTAGTTCAGGTTTGGTCTAAATGGTGACTTCGTTTAAGAAATTCCTCAATATATCGCGTCCACAGTGTGTCAGAAACGATTCAGGATGAAACTGGACACCGTAAACTGGATGGCTGCGATGCTGGACACCCATGATGGTACCCTCTTGGGTCTTGGCGGTGACCGCCAGGCATTCCGGCAAATCTTCGGGTTGAGCAATCAGTGAATGGTAGCGCGTCGCTGAAAATGGGTTGTCCAACCCGTTGAACAGTCCCTCACCGTCGTGGAAGATCTCCGAAACTTTGCCATGCATGACCTTTTCAGCGCGTACAATTTCGCCGCCAAAGGCGTGACAGATGCTCTGGTGTCCGAGACAGACGCCCAAAATGGGGATTTTCCCGGCAAACTCGTTTACAGTGTCAACTGATATGCCCGCTTCCTTTGGTGTGCATGGGCCCGGGGAGATGACAATGGCCTCAGGGGTTTCGCGTTCGATGTCCTCCAATCCAATCTGATCGTTTCGATATACAGTTGACTGGACGCCCAATTCGCCCAGATACTGCACAAGGTTGTAGGTAAACGAATCGTAGTTGTCGATAATCAGCAGCATGTTGTCTTTGTGGAGATAATCGCTGAAATTATATACAGTGTATGGTGAGTGCCCGCTTTCAAATCCGATGGAGTATTTTGCAACCCACAATTTCCAGCCGCAGCATCACTGCTTGGTCAATGAAACAAATATTAGCCAATCCCAATGATTTAAAATTGTCATTATCTACCTGACAGCCGATAGTGACATGGAACTGCAGCCCAAATTGAGCGATTCAAACGATCTTTCACAGGAATTTCTTTCCTTTGCCTACCAACACGGTGCATTGCAATTCGGCAGTTTTGTCTTGAATTCCGGTCGGGTCAGTCCGTATTTCCTCAACACCGGTCTTTTCTCCAGCGGTGAGACCCTGTCGGCCCTCAGCCGATTCTATGCGCAGGTCATCATGCAGAATGTCACGGGTGAGTTCATGCTTTACGGACATGCGTACAAAGGCATCCCGTTGGCTGCATCAACGGCCATGGAACTGCATCGTAGCCACAATATCTGCACACCATTCACATTCAACAGAAAGGAAGCCAAAGATCACGGTGACACTGGATGGACGGTGGGTGCTGTGTTGCAGGGACAGGTCGTAATCGTGGAGGATGTGATCACCTCGGGCATCTCAATTGACCGTGCAGTCGAGATCATTCGCGAGCATGATGCTGAGCCGGTTGCCGTAGTCATATCCCTTGATCGAATGGAACGTTCTGCTGACTCGGACATTTCTGCGGTTGAAAGTGTCCGTCGGCGACATGAAATTGATGTATTCTCGACTGCAGCAGTTTATGATTTAATTGAGTTTGTACGAAGCAAAGATGAATTGAGGAATTTTGAAAGTCTAATTCAGGGGTATCTTGACCAATATGTTGCAAGTTAAGTCGAATGTCATCAACAATTGAGAAAATTCCAATGTCGATATTTCATCCAAAACATGCCGTCATCTTCGGAGGCAGCGGATTTCTCGGTCGCCATCTGGTCAGGCGTCTTGCGCGGGATAATTGGGATGTGACTGTAGCCACCCGCCGGGCTCATCGGAGCCGGGAACTACTGGTTTTACCTACTGTCAGGATGGTGGAAGCCAAGCGTCTTGACGACGACACCATCAATACCCTGCTGAGCGAAAACGTCACTGTGATCAATCTCATCGGCATCCTGCATGAATCAGGAACGCAGACATTTGAAGATGTACACGCCAACCTGCCTCAGCGCATTGCAACCATTGGCATGGAAAAGAACATTCGCAGACTCATTCATATCAGTTCACTGGGGGCTGATGTTGATGCACCCAGCCAATATCTCAAATCCAAAGGACAGGGTGAGCAAAATCTATTCGAGGCCATGCAGCTTGGACTTCAGTGCGAAATCATCCGTCCTTCAATTATTTACGGTCCGGACGATTCCTTCACCCGATTGTTTGCAAAACTGCTGAAACTCGCAAAGGGTTTCTTCTTCGTGATCGAGCCAGAGTCACAGATGCAACCCGTCTATGTCGGTGACCTGGTTGAATGCATCATGCATGCAATTGTGCGGCCAAGGAGTGCTGGTCGGTCGTTTGATGTCGGCGGCCCGCAAGTACTGACTTTCTATGAATTGATCGAGTTGATTGACAAGTTGATTGGCAGTCGCCACAAACTCATACCACTGAATCACTATCTTTCAAATTCAATCGCGTCCGTCATGCAATTCGCACCTGGCAAGCCCTTGACTCCCGACAACATTCTGTCCCTTCAGGTTCCGAATATCATCCAGACTGACCAACCAGAGCCCTACGGTGTTCAACCCAGTAGCTTTGAAGAGACTGCCAAGGCCTGGCTGAGTCCCCAACCCCAGCCGCTGGATATCTACCGGGCTCAAGCGAGGCGCTGAGCGACTATCGCTGATTCCACTCTCATACCTTCAATGGGAGCAGTCACTAAAATCGAAGAGTTGGAGCGTTACCTGGTTGGCGGCGCAGTGCGCGACCAGTTGCTTGGAGTGACGGACAATTCCGACCGTGACTGGGTGGTTGTCGGTGCGACACCGGAACTGATGCTTTCCCTGGGGTTCAAGGAAATCGGAAAGGACTTTCCTGTCTATCTGCATCCGACAACCCATGAGGAACATGCACTCGCCCGAACCGAGAGAAAATCCGGTCGGGGTTACAAGGGGTTTGTTGTCGATACCTCTTCCAATGTGACTTTGGAAGGGGATTTGTATCGGCGTGACCTAACCATCAATGCGATGGCTCTCACTGAAGATGGACAGGTGGTCGATCCCTTCGGTGGAAAAATCGACTTGGAAAACGGTTTGCTGAGGCATGTATCGGAACATTTTGCCGAGGACCCGTTGCGGGTGCTGAGAGTGGCTCGATTTGCGGCGCGGTTTTTTCGACGAGGATTCATCATTGATAACTCGACGATGGCACTAATGCAACGCATTTCAGACAGTGGAGAATTGCATGATTTGGTCGCTGAGCGTGTCTGGCAGGAAGTTCACACGGCTCTTGTAGAGGACACACCTTCGGTGTTTTTCAAAGTGCTGCGGGCTTGTGGTGCGCAACAGCAGTTGTTTCCAGAAATGGATGGATTGTTTCGAAAGGCTTCTAGTGATTCGGCAGGCACAATCGATAATCTGAATATCGTTGCTGAACATTCCAAAGATACCGCCATACGATTTGCCACGATTGCATTCTATATTGGTGAAAGCAGTGACTCCAATGCGAATGAAGTCATCCGGACACTCTGTAATCGAATGAGAGTGCCTACCAGCATGAAAAATCTCGCCTTACAGGTTGTCCGGCATGTCGGACAAGTTCAAAAGACTGGGGAATTGGCAGCGGAAGAAATAGTCGACTTGATCAAGGCATTGAATGGGTTGCGAGACGCGGCGAGTTTCAGTAAATTTCTGGATGCCTGCTCGGTGATTTTGAAGGTAAATTCCGGTGAAAACTGCGAGATTGATTCAGCGATTGAGCTACTTAGAGACTGTCGTGAACAGATGAGAGAGGTTGACGCCAAAGCATTGTCAGAAATGTATTCTGATGCTGAATTGGGAAAACAGGTGCATCTGGCGCAGATTTCAATGGTTCAAGAACTAATCAATCGCTCTACGGGCGCGGTTTAGTTCGAATTCATTATTTGGTTGAATAATCCGGTACTCACTGTGTATCGGCAACCAATTCAATTTTCAGGTTTGAATAACCATTGGTGTTGGCAGTTTCGCCCTATACTCGTTTCTACGCCGCACTTGCTCTTTTCACATCCTTCGTGTAGACACACAGACTTCTATTTGACCAACCAAAAGTGAATGTGAAACAATGACAACAACTACCACTCGTAAATTAATGAAGTCGGTCAATTTAACTTTGATGAAGATCCGGTTAGCTCAATGGCTAGATGATCTCTTGGAATAACACGACATTGGATGCCATTAAGGCGTCTGTTTACATCCTGTTGCAAGCCAACCGACGGGATTTATCCAGTCTGCCACGCAGAATTCACAGCAAGTTGCACGCTGTCGGGAAGATCATCCGCGGTCACACCAACGTCTGTGACTCCATCATTCGGAACAAACGCCGCCATCGCTGAAATCAGACTGTCCACAGCGTTGTAAGTGAGAACCGCATCACCTACCTGAAATTCCTTGATGTGACCGTTCAACTCGGTACCACTGTACCAGTTCTCGAATGTCACGCTGTCCTCCGTACCCAGAAGCCGCATCACCAGATCATCACCATCTCGCTCGAACCACAGAGCCTCTTTCACGACATCATCCTCCATCACAAAGGTATCTGTGTCTCTGATTCCAGTCGAAGCCGAACCCTTATAGGTGTCGCTACCGCCACCGTAGCCGAATTGATAGATGTCTTCGCCATTACTGGCAGTATAGATGTCATTGCCTGCGCCGCCGACAATCACGTCATCACCACCGCCGCCATCGAACCGGTCAGCGCCATCTCCACCCGTCAACTCATCATCACCATTGCCACCGAAGAGCTGGTCATTCCCCTGGCCGCCAAACAGAAAGTCATCACCGCCCTGACCGTAAAGCAGATCATTGCCTGTACGCCCGAACAGAAAATCACCCCCTTCGCCGCCGTAGAGCGTGTCGACTCCACCCTGACCATCCAGCCAGTCGCCGAAAGCTGTACCAGTCAGCGTATCATTGAACGGAGTCGCCGGATCTTCGCCCAGAACGTCTTTTCCCAGTTGGGTGTTGATGATCTCTGAAACAATAAAAAAACCTGCATTCAAAAACTGAAAAACCTCAATGCGGTTCTCCGAGGTTGCCCAGTCGCGGATGCGAATATTGTCGTCGAGTTGATTCAACGCTGTATTCGGATTGTCACGATCGCGCAGATAGACCATCAGATCATCACCCGAGCGCTGCAGGATCAAATCCTCAATCGCGATATCAGCACCGAACAGAAGCCTGTCACCACCAGGATTTGTTTCGTCGGTGCCAATGGCCCCGCTGCCGCTATCTTCCAGAGTTTCGTGTCCATCACCGCGTTTGAAGAAATATACATCGTCGCCATCACCACCCTCCAGCTTGTCATCACCCCTTCCGCCAAAGAGGTCGTCATCACCCGCACCGCCTTTGATCACATCATCGCCCGAACCACCGATGAGAATATCATTACCTGAAAAACCAGTCAGTACATCATCACCACCGCCACCGGAAAGAACGTCCACACCGACTGTACCGTCCAGTGTGTCATCGTCACTATAGCCAGAACTGTAATTGGTTACCTCCGACATGTCCAGAACCAAACCGGAACCAAACTCAAAGTTCTCTATCCTCAGCGCTGCATCTTTCCATCCTCCTATACTCAGCTTATCCTGAAGATCTCCCAACATCCGATTCGGATTATCCAAATCACGAATTCCGACAAACAGTCGCCAAGACCCGGACGGGGCTGCAAAATACAGATCCTCCAGCGCAATGTCGGGGCCAAATCTCAGAGTGTCAACGCCTCCGTTAGGCCTCCCTTCAGCATCGCGACCCCAGTCGACAATGCTGTCAATTCCATCACCTCGCCTGTAGACGTAAGTATCATCTCCAGAACGGCCATACATACCGTCATTTCCCCGACCTCCAATCAGAACGTCGTCACCTTCGCCGCCAGACAGATGGTCATTACCGTCCTGACCGTACAGAGTATCATTGCCATCATCACCCCGCAACAGATCTCTACCTCTGCCACCATACAGACGGTCATCTCCATCTCGACCTACCAGCTCATCGTTTCCGCCACCGCCGAACATCTGATCCCGGCCAGATCCACCAAACATTGTATCGTCACCTTCAACGCCGATTATGATGTCGTCTCCGCCACCGCCTAAAACGATGACCTCGGAGTAACTGTCCTGACCGTTACCAATACCCTTTACGTTACCAACCGAAAGAAAATCTCCTTGATCCGTACCAACGAGCCAATCACGACCATTGGATTTGATCAATTCATGACTGGTGTTGTTCTCTATGTGGTTGATTTCCAGCCTGGTACCATCAGCAAAGGAAAGGAATTCTATCCTGTTATTCGGATTCGCCCAGCCGGCGATCGTGATGGAACCCACCGAATCACGCAAAGTTACCACCATGTCATCCCCCGAACGATTGAGCATGATGTCGTACACGGAGATACCGGCACTACTGAAATGCAACGTATCGATGCCGCCGGCTGACACGCTCTGAGATGAACTGTCCTGAATCGTATCCTGTCCGCCACCAAAGTAATAGAAGGAATAGATGTAAGTATCATCACCTGATCCACCGAAAAGCTCATCGTCACCGTGACTGCCGTAAAGCTCATCGTCACCCGCACCACCGTAAAGCTCATCGTCACCGTGACTACCGTCTAGCTCATCGTCACCCACACCACCGTAAAGCTCATCGTCACCGTGACTACCGCCAAGCTCATCGTCACCCGCACCACCGTAAAGCTCATCGTCACCGTGACTACCGTCAAGCTCATCGTCACCCGCACCACCGTAAAGCTCATCGTCACCGTGATTACCGTCAAGCTCATCGTCACCCTCATTACCGTAAAGCTCATCGTCACCCCAGCTGCCGTCTAGCTCATCGTCACCCGCACCACCGTAAAGCTTATCGTCTCCCCAGCTGCCGTCCAGCTCATCGTCACCCACACCACCGTAAAGCTCATCGTCACCGTCACCACCGTAAAGCTCATCGTCACCGAGACTACCGTCAAGCTCATCGTCACCCGCACCACCGTAAAGCTTATCGTCTCCCCAGTTGCCGTCTAGCTCATCGTTACCCTCATTACCGTAAAGCTTATCGTCTCCCCAGCTGCCATCTAGCTCATCGTTACCCGCACCACCGTAAAGCTTATCGTCTCCCCAGCTGCCATCTAGCTCATCGTTACCCGCACCACCGTAAAGCTTATCGTCTCCCCAGCTGCCGTCTAGCTCATCGTTACCCGCACCACCGTAAAGCTCATCGTCACCGTCACCACCGTCTAGCTCATCGTCACCCTCACCACCGTAAAGCTCATCGTCTCCCCAGCTGCCGTCTAGCTCATCGTCACCCGCACCACCGTAAAGCTCATCGTCACCCCAGCTGCCGTAAAGCTCATCGTCACCCGCATCACCGGAAAGTTCATCATCACCATCATTGCCGTAAAGCTGGTCGTCACCATCACCGCCCGAGATAACATCGTCACCCAGACCACCGTATAGGACGTCATCATCAGGACTGCCTATGATTGTTTCACCATCCGCCTCAGCCCACTGTGCGAACGCAATCTCCGTGGACTGCGTCACACTATCGTCACCGCCGAAATCAAACATCAACACGGCATCATCACCCGCCGCCCACGCGGTACGCTCCAAATAGTTGTCATCGTCAAAGTCAAAGGTGGCGATACTCTCATTCAGACCGGCCAATTCAATTCCTTCGCCATCCATGTCCACGATCAAAGGCATGCCGAGACTCCTGCCGCTAAACCATCCCCAACCTTGTAAACTTAAGCGAAAAGCCATGTTGTAGAAATGGTGATCAGGTTGATTGCCGCCTGATTGCTGCGACAACTCCGGAATTGGATAGGTGTTATCTTCGAGGTGATTGGATTGTTTGTCGTTGTGGAAACGACGTATGAAACTGGAGATATTCATTCTTTCAGTCTCTCTCTTGTGGTTATGGATTTTACTATCTGTTATTTTGCTGAATTGAGAGATTGGCTGGTCTTTACCTGCTCAAATCTCCAATCAATTCGAGTTCAAGTTTAGTATAACAAAAAATCAGATATATGTTGTGTGCGGTTCACTACCTTTGAGAATCAGGCAGCCAAATCAAGTGATTCAATATACTCGTTCGGTGTCTGGTTGTCGAGAGACTGATGCGGGCGCTTGAAGTGGTAGTGATGCAGGTATTCATCAAGTGCCTGGTTGACAAATGCAACGTTGAACTCGCCGCCGTAAAAGTTTCAGAGTTCGGTTCTCAAGGTGGCGTTTGAGCGCTCCACTGCGCCGTTGTATTGCGGGCGTCTGGGTGGCAGCACGAACAGTTCGATGCCGAGTTTTTCGCATTCGTCCTCGAATTCAGCCATGAACTCACTGCCGCCATCGACCTGGATTGAGTGCACCGGATACGGCATCTGGTCGATGACGTCGCACAGGAAGCGTCTGGCGTTGAATGCGGTGGCACGGCTGTAGCAGCGCACCACCAGGTGTTTGTCAAAATGAGAGATGGCGTGGAACTCCTTGAGTGTGACGCAATCCACACACACGCTTATGTGTTCGGTCTGGATCAGTTCACCGGGTCGGCAGGTACGGTTGCCGTAACGCCAGCGCGGTGTTGTTTTTCACTTTAATATGACGTAACACTGCTGTCCCGTTGTTTAAACGAAAATGTCTTGTATGTTGTTGATAATGATAGTATATATGCCCAAAACAGGGTGTCAGAGGTTTGAACGCGCCAGAACGCCCCTTCGACCTCCCATAATACCCGGGGTATCTTCAACAAACACAGGCATTTTCGACATGAATGCTGGCAAACTCGTGTTCTCTCAACTGATGGATTTTATACCATGGCACACGATGCGGCGCTGTATCGACCGCTACCACGGCGACTACAAAGTCCAATCGTTTCGCTGCACCCAACAGTACCGTTGCATGGCATTCGCACAATTGACCTACCGTGAAATTCTGCGCGACATCGAAACCTGCCTTCGGGCACAGTCCGGCAAACTCAATCACATGGGCATTCAACACGGTGTGTCCCGCAGCACCCTGGCCAAGGCAAATCAAAATCGAGACTGGCGAATCTATTCGGACTTCACGCAACGACTGATTGACTCGGCGCGGCAACTGTATCAAGGCCATGAATGGAACCTTGATCTGGACGCGACTGTCTATGCCTTGGATTCATCGACAATTGACCTATGTCTGTCGCTGTTTCCCTGGGCACCGTTCCGTCAGACCAAAGCGGCTGTCAAACTGCATACATTGTTGGATTTACAGGGTAATATCCCCGCTTTCATCCACATTTCCGATGGTAAATTGCACGATGTCAACATACTGGACCAGCTGATCCCCGAAAGCGGCGCATTCTACATCATGGATCGCGGGTATCTGGACTTCACCCGGCTTCAGGTCCTGAACATGGTCGGCAGTCACTTTGTGCTGCGTGCCAAAAAGAATACCCGATACCAGCGTGTCTACTCACAACCGGTCGACCGCTCCACCGGTGTGATCTGCGATCAGCGCGTCAGACTGACTGGAACCAAAACCAAGGATCGGTACCCTGAGCTGCTGCGCAGAATCCGTTACCGGGATCCGCAACGCGACATGAATCTGGTGTTTCTTACCAACAACATGGAACTTGCGCCACTGACCATCGCCGAGCTGTACAAGAGCCGTTGGCAGGTTGAACTGTTCTTCAAGTGGACCAAGCAGCGTTTGCGGATCAAGTCGTTCTACGGCAACTCTGAAAATGCCGTCAAGAGCCAGCTGTGGATCGCGATCTCGGTGTATGTATTGTGTGCGATCATCAGGAAAAAGGCACAACCGGAGCTCGGTCTCTACACAATTATGCAGGTTTTCAGCCTGACCCTGTTCGAGAGAATCTCATTGAATCAGTAACTTACCGATACCGAGAACACAAGTGAAATGGACGATACCCCTATCCAATTGAATTTATTCGATAAAACAACGGGACACTAGTGGGTTTCAACCAGTAATTCAGATTTCGAATGCAGTTAAGTTTTGGTTTTTGCAACCTCGTCCAGTACTTTTTTCTGCATCGCACTTGCTCTTATCATTACCTCCGTGTAAACCTTCTTTTTCTTCGCTGGCGAGGCATTACGAATGAACTCGGTAAAGGCGGAATCATCTGTTGGTTTAACTTTCGACTTCGATAGCATCTCTTGCCTCAGTGATATACGAATCTTTCCAAATCGACTCTCGTATGTGATTCTGGGATATGATGGTCAACGTCTTCAATATCATCAGCGTATATTCTATCTGCATCATCTAATTCTTTGAACAATAAATCGACCTTGATCTTCGCTCCAAATTCTCGTTTCAATTCACTTACGATGCGTCTGGCCAAGATATACTGATCGATGAACCTCTCCGGAGGGATGCTTCTACCTTCTCTCTTCTCCCGCGCTTGCACAAACTCCCAAGCTCTTTCTGGGTTCAAATGTACATAGAGTATCTGAACTTGTCTATCTCGTTTCAAAGAACGTTCGATATTCAATCTTGCCTGTTTGAAGTTTGACAGAGTACCATCAAGAATAAAACTCTGTCTGTTTTTCAATGCTGAGTCGTGAACGGCGCTGACCAGAATAGACACTGCCGATTGAAACATCCAGGCATTGTTCCCGGAATAGTCCTCAAATTCCAACCTGAGTTGGTCTGGATCGATACGTACAATTCTTTTGACCGGCCTTTCCTGCTCTATCAATTCCAAAAATGCGACTGACACTTCGGTTTTTCCAGCACCCGGTGAGCCAGACATGAACACCGAGGAGGGATGAATATCTGGAGGGTAGACACTGATATCTGCTAGCTTCTCCGCAATTCTCTTTTTGTTTTCCCGAGCGAAATGTTTGGCTCTATTTTCGACTGTTTCGAATTCTTTATCCATGGGTGATTTTGTTCCGATGCATATTCAATCTTGAAGATTCAAACATAATTCGCATTCTCGACATCGGAAAGCTTGTCTGGGGATTGTATCGAGTCGATCGCCAATGTTTGATTTTTCAATCGTTGATTTTATCGGGAAACTCAACTTGGTTTTTTGTTTCGACACTAATGTCCGTAGATTTTCAAGTTGAACCAATCGGTACTATCGAAAGATGTTCTCAACTCTGGTAATCCGAATGTACTGTCAAAAGGCGACTCGAGCCCTGACGAACATTCCGAAACAAAGAACTATGTTTGGTGTGATGTTAGAGAGTACTACACGGAAACGCTAAAACTATTGAGGCTTAGTGGTCCTTTAGTTGAATGCAAGCCAAGTATCTACAAGGAGATGATGACTCAATTCAGATTATGTCGTGAACACCAGCACGACGGCTCGGAAAAACAGGGTGAACAACACCATATATCGACCGGTGTCGGACTTACTAAACCTGACTCCAGACCGATCCGAAACGAAGAGGATTGTTCGGTTTTACATGCTTTTCCAACCGGGCTGTCAAAACAACATGCATTGCATTACTAACGATTGGAATCGGCGTTGTATTCCGTAAGGAATACAACGCCGAAATTATCACTGTCAAATCTGGAGATGAGACCGATAACCGGACTAACTATCAGAATCGGAATTCACCCTGAATACTGATCGAGTTTGCGGAATCGCCTATCGACCTTACGTGTTCACCTACCAAATCCACCGAAATGTTGGTGCCAAAACCAAATCGAGTTCCAACGCGATAGGTCTTGTATTCTTCTTCAATCGAAACCTCGCTGTATGGCGTCACTTGCGTTCCGTTATCGATCACCCAATTGCCATACTCCAAACCTGCGTCGAGACGCGGTCGGTAACGGTTGTCACCGGCAACACCGCTATTGTCACTACCGTTGTCCCAGATCTGATCGATACCGTTCACAGAAGTGCCATAAGATGGTTCCACAACAAGCGACAGTCCGCTTTCGTGGCCGGCCGGCTGCATACGTATGCTACCTCGCACTCCCCACTCGCTGTAGTTGTTGCGCTTCAAAAGCCCATAGGAAGTCAGTGACACCGTCAATCGACTTGAAGGTGACAGATAATACATCGAAGCACCCACTTCCAGCCGACTGCCGCTAGAACCATCACCGCTGTCGTGTGCCACGCCGAACTCAATCGACGGCTCAAACAAACCACCTTGCTGCGACAGGTGCTGCTGGCGTGCCTCAACAACCAGTCGAGTACGATTTACGTCAACATCATGCGCTGGTATCAGGCCTGATGCGTCTACACTCAGCTCAGTCCGTGTAAAGTCACCCGTCAAGTGCAGAGTTGTTCGAGCATTGCTCCAGACCTCACCGCTGGCGCCAACCCCCATCGTGTTCGTCGACACATCACTGGTTTGTTTGTCAACAATGTTGTCTTGCACCAGTTCGAAGTCACCCGAACCAATTCCGACAAATGACCAAACGGTGTAGTCTGGTGTCTTCAACCCAAAGTAAGGATTCACACTGGTCACACTCAACTTCTGTCTACCGGCTACTCCGCCTCTCTCGTAATCAGTCTTGCTGATCAGGCGCGACAAACTGACACCGCCGACCTTGTCCTCACCCAGCGGAGTATCCAACCCGAAACTGAAACTTGTCACATCTCCATCGTAACTCAAGGCGCCATCGTCCTCGAATCGACTGATTCCAGTTTGACTCCAAACAGAGTAAGAGCCACTACCCAAACCACTCTTTCCGGATTCAGTCAGCGTGTTCAGCAATGTCGTGAACTGACTACTACGTGCGAACTGCTTGGCATCCACACGGACTGGCTCATTCCATCTGTTATCAGCCAACCTTTCGTCTAGTGTGAGATTCACATCGGTATCAACAGAATTCGGGACCAACCGATAATCCTGAACCCGTGCTCTGATACCGGTTGCAATTTCTCCACCGATAACAATAGCTGCATTGGGCAGGATCTCTTCCATACTTTCTTCAGCCAGCACCTTGCCTGGAGTCGGAGTCGCTTCTGCGGTTGCTGCAACTCCAGTACCGGCACTGTTCACTGCCCGCACCTCAAACGAATACGTCTCATTGTTAGTCAGCCCTGTTATGGTATGCGTAGTTGAAGTCGCGCTAAGTTGCATCCATCCGACTCTGTCCCAACTGGCGGACTTCAGTTTGTGACGTATTTCCATGCGAACGATTTCGCTTGTATTAGTTGGAATCGTCCAATTCAATACTACCTGCTCGTCTCCTGCAGTTGCTTTGAAATTCGTGGGAACGCCTGGCGCTGAAAGTTGCGGAATCGCTGTCCTCAACTCAGATACTGTTCCGGAGCCATCAGCATTCACCGCTCGTATCTGGAACACATAGCGTGTTCCATTGACCAGATCAGTCACTCTGTGTGAATTGGTTGTTGAACCACTGCCCGGAATTCTGATCCACAGCGTTTCATCGTTTGGATCATCGAATGATCGTCCCGCTTTGTGACGCACTTCGTAACTCGTAATTACATTGCCACTGCCAGCTGCTGTCCAACCCAGTAACACATTGGTGTCACCTGTCGTAACCGTAAAATCAGTGGGCATCGGTAACGCCACCCTGACCGTAAACGTCAGTTGTGTAGCGTCACCATCGGAGTCCGTCGCTGTGTAGGTCAACGACCTTAGTCCAGCAGTCGCCGAAGGTGTGCCCGTGAGCTGGCGTGTCGCCGCATTGAACGTCACACCGCCCGGAATATCGTTCACCGGCGTCAGTGTGTACGACACCGTACCGTTGCCGCCCGTCGCCGCGGGCAACTGGACAGTACCTATCGAGCGCCCCTGCGACCAGACCTGATTGGCTATCGTGACGCCGCTGCCAAACGCCGGTACCGAATTCGCCAACACCTCGACTGCAAATCTCAGTGTCGCCGTCTCACCGTCGGAATCCGTCGCCGTGTAGGTCAGCGACCTCGACCTTGCCGTCGCCGTCGGTGTGCCCGTGAGCTGGCGTGTCGATGCATCGAATGTCACACCGCCCGGTATGTCTGCCGTCGGCGTCAGTGTGTATGACACCGTACCGTTGCCGCCCGTCACCATGGGCAACTGAATCGTACCGATCGAACGCCCCTGCGCCCAGGACTGGTCAGCAATCGTCACACCGCTGCCAAATACCGGGGCGGAATTCGCCACCACCTCGACCGCGAACGTCAGTGTCGCCGTCTCACCGTCTGAATCCGTCGCCGTGTAGGTCAGCGCTCTCGATGTCGCTGTCGCCGTCGGTGTGCCCGTCAACCGGCGCGTCGCCGCATTGAACGTCACACCGCCCGGGATATTGTTCACCGGTGTCAGCGTGTATGACAGCGTACCGTTGCCGCCCGTCGCCAGGGGCAACTGAACCGTACCGATCGAGCGATCCTGCGACCATGACTGGTCAGCAATCGTCACACCGTTGCCAAATACCGGGGCGGAATTCGCCACCACCTCGACCGCGAACGTCAGTGTCGCCGTCTCACCGTCTGAATCCGTCGCCGTGTAGGTCAGCGCTCTCGATGTCGCTGTCGCCGTCGGCGTACCCGTCAACTGGCGCGTCGCCGCATTGAACGTCACACCGCCCGGTATGTCCAACGCTGGCGTCAGTGTGTATGACACCGTACCGTTACCGCCCGTAACCGCAGGTAACTGTATCGTACCGATCGAACGTCCCTGCGACCACGACTGGTCAGCAATCGTCACGCCGCTGCCAAACGCCGGGACCGAATTCGCCACAACCTCGACCGTGAAACTCAGTGTCGCTGTGTCACCATCAGAATCCGTAGCCGTGTAGGTCAGTGTCCTGGATGCCGCCGTCGACGTCGGCGTACCCACGAGCTGGCGTGTCGCTGCATTGAACGTCACACCACCCGGTATATCGCCCGTTGGTGTCAGTGTGTATGAAAGCGTACCGTTACCACCTGTCGCCAGGGGCAACTGCACAGTACCGATCGAACGTCCTTGCGACCACGACTGATCAGCAATCGTCACATCGCTTCCAAACACCGGTACTGAATTTGCCACAACCTCGACCGTAAACGTCAGTGTCGCCGTGTCACCATCGGAATCCGTCGCCGTGTAGGTCAGCGTCCTCGACCCCGCAGTCGACGTCGGCGCACCCGTAAGCTGGCGTGTCCCCGCATTGAACGTCACACCGCCTGGAATATTGTTTGCCGGCGTCAGTGTGTATGACACCGTACCGTTGCCGTCTGTCGCCGCCGGCAGCTGAACCGTACCAATCGAGCGACTCTGCGACCAGACCTGATTGGCTATCGTCACACCGCTGCCAAACGCCGGTACCGAATTCGCCAACACCTCGACTGCAAATCTCAGTGTCGCCGTCTCACCGTCGGAATCCGTCGCTGTGTAGGTCAGCGACCTGGACCTTGCCGTCGTCGTCGGTGTGCCCGTGAGCTGGCGTGTCGATGCATCGAATGTCACACCGCCCGGTATGTCTGCCGCCGGCGTCAGTGTGTATGACACCGTACCGTTGCCGCCCATCACCAGGGGCAACTGAATTGTACCGATCGAACGCCCCTGCGCCCAGGACTGGTCAGCAATCGTCACACCGCTGCCAAACACTGGCACCGAATTCGTCACCACCGCGATCGTAAACGTCAGTGTCGCCGTCTCGCCATCGGAATCCGTCGCCGTATAGGTCAGCGTTCTCGATGTCGCTGTCGCCGTCGGCGTACCCGTGAGCTGACGCGTCGCCGCATTGAACGCCACACCGCCCGGGATATTGTTCACCGGCATCAGTGTGTATGACAGCGTACCGTTGCCGTCTGTCGCCAGGGGCAGCTGAACCGTACCGATCGAGCGCCCCTGTGACCAGACCTGATTGTCTATCGTCACACCACTGTCAAATGCCGGGGCGGAATTCGCCACCACCTCGACCGCGAACGTCAGTGTCGCCGTCTCACCGTCTGAATCCGTCGCCGTGTAGGTCAGCGTCCTCGATGCCGCCGTCCCCGTCGGCGTCCCCGTCAACTGGCGCGTCACCGCATTGAACGTCACACCGCCTGGTATATCCACCGCTGGTGTCAGTGTGTATGACACCGTACCGTTGCCGCCCGTAACCGCAGGTAACTGTATCGTACCGATCGAACGTCCCTGCGACCACGACTGGTCCGCAATCGTCACGCCGCTGCCAAACGCCGGGACCAAATTCGCGACAACCTCGACCGCGAATGTCAGTGTCGTTGTCTCGCCGTCGGAATCCGTTGCAGTATAAGTCAGCGTTTTGGATGACACAGTCGCCGTCGGCGTACCCGTGAGCTGGCGTGTCGCCGCATCGAATGTCACACCAACCGGTATGTCTGTCGCCGGCGTCAGTGTGTATGACAGCGTTCCGTTACCGCCCGCCGCCACAGGCAACTGGACCGTTCCGATCGAGCGATCCTGCGACCATGACTGGTCAGCAATCGTCACACCGCTGCCAAACGCCGGGACCAAATTCGTCACCACTTCGATCGTGAACGTCAACTGCGCGAACTCACCATCAGAGTCCGTCGCCGTGTAGGTCAGCGTTCTCGATGCCGCAGTCGACGTCGGCGTACCCGTGAGCTGGCGTGTCGCCGCATCAAACGTCACACCGCCTGGAATATCGTTCACCGGCATCAGTGTGTATGACAGCGTGCCGTTGCCGTCTGTCGCCAGGGGCAGCTGAACCGTACCGATTGATCGACCCTGCGACCAGACCTGATTGTCAATCGTCACACCGCTGCCAAACACCGGTACCGAATTCGCCAACACCTCGACTGCGAAACTCAGTGTCGCCGTCTCACCGTCGGAATCCGTCGCCGTGTAGGTCAGCGACCTCAACCTCGCCGTCGCCGTCGGTGTGCCCGTGAGCTGGCGTGTCGATGCATCGAATGTCACACCACCTGGTATGTCTGCCGTCGGCGTCAATGTGTATGACACCGTACCGTTGCCGCCCGTCGCCAGGGGCAACTGGACTGTTCCGATCGAGCGATCCTGCGACCATGACTGGTCTGCAATCGTCACACCGCTGCCAAATACCGGGGCGGAATTCGCCACCACCTCGACCGCGAACGTCAGTGTCGCCGTCTCACCGTCTGAATCCGTCACCGCATAGGTCAGCGTTCTCGATGTCGCTGTCGCCGTCGGTGTGCCCGTCAACTGGCGCGTCGCCGCATTGAACGTCACACCACCCGGGATATCTGCCGCCGGTGTCAGTGTGTATGACAACGTTCCGTTACCGCCCGACGCCAGGGGCAACTGAACCGTACCGATCGAGCGATCCTGCGACCATGACTGGTCAGCAATCGTCACACCGCTGCCAAATACCGGGGCGGAATTCGCCACCACCTCGACCGTGAACGTCAGTGTCGCCGTTTCGCCATCGGAATCCGTCGCCGTGTAGGTCAGCGTCCTCGATGCCGCCGTCCCCGTCGGCGTGCCCGTCAACTGGCGCGTCGCCGTATTGAACGCCACACCGCCCGGGATATCTGCCGCCGGTGTCAATGTGTATGACACCGTACCGTTGCCGCCTGTCGCCAGGGGCAGCTGAACCGTACCGATCGAACGTCCCTGCGACCACGACTGATCCGCAATCGCCACACCGCTGCCAAACGCCGGGACCAAATTCGCTACAACCTCGACCGCGAATGTCAGTGTCGTTGTCTCGCCGTCGGAATCCGTTGCAGTATAAGTCAGCGTTTTGGATGACACAGTCGCCGTCGGCGTACCCGTGAGCTGGCGTGTCGCCGCATCGAATGTCACACCACCCGGTATGTCTGCCGCCGGCGTCAGTGTGTATGACAGCGTACCGTTGCCGCCCGCCGCCTCAGGCAACTGGACCGTTCCGATCGAGCGATCCTGCGACCATGACTGGTCAGCAATCGTCACACCGCTGCCAAACGCCGGGACCAAATTCGTCACCACTTCGACCGTGAACGTCAACTGCGCGAACTCACCATCAGAGTCCGTCGCCGTGTAGGTCAGCGTTCTCGATGACGCAGTCGACGTCGGTGTACCCGTGAGCTGGCGTGTCGCCGCATCAAACGTCACACCGCCTGGAATATCGTTCACCGGTGTCAGTGTGTATGACAGCGTACCGTTGCCGTCTGTCGCCAGGGGCAGCTGAACCGTACCGATTGATCGACCCTGCGACCAGACCTGATTGTCAATCGTCACACCACTGCCAAACACCGGTACCGAATTCGCCAACACCTCGACTGCGAAACTCAGTGTCGCCGTCTCACCGTCGGAATCCGTCGCCGTGTAGGTCAGCGACCTGGACCTCGCCGTCGCCGTCGGTGTGCCCGTGAGCTGGCGTGTCGATGCATCGAATGTCACACCACCCGGTATGTCTGCCGTCGGCGTCAATGTGTATGACACCGTACCGTTGCCGCCCGTCGCCAGGGGCAACTGGACTGTTCCGATCGAGCGATCCTGCGACCATGACTGGTCTGCAATCGTCACACCGCTGCCAAATACCGGGGCGGAATTCGCCACCACCTCGACCGCGAACGTCAGTGTCGCCGTTTCGCCATCGGAGTCCGTCACCGCATAGGTCAGCGTTTTCGATGTCGCTGTCGCCGTCGGTGTACCCGTGAGCTGGCGTGTCACCGCATTGAATGTCACACCACCCGGTATGTCTGCCGCCGGTGTCAGCGTGTATGACAGCGTACCGTTACCGCCCGACGCCAGGGGCAACTGAACCGTACCGATCGAGCGATCCTGCGACCATGACTGGTCAGCAATCGTCACACCGCTGCCAAATACCGGGGCGGAATTCGCCACCACCTCGACCGCGAACGTCAGTGTCGCCGTCTCACCGTCTGAATCCGTCGCCGTGTAGGTCAGCGTCCTCGATGCCGCCGTCCCCGTCGGCGTCCCCGTCAACTGGCGCGTCACCGCATTGAACGTCACACCGCCTGGTATATCCACCGCTGGTGTCAGTGTGTATGACACCGTACCGTTGCCGCCCGTAACCGCAGGTAACTGTATCGTACCGATCGAACGTCCCTGCGACCACGACTGGTCCGCAATCGCCACACCGCTGCCAAACGCCGGGACCAAATTCGCGACAACCTCGACCGCGAATGTCAGTGTCGTTGTCTCGCCGTCGGAATCCGTTGCAGTATAAGTCAGCGTTTTGGATGACACAGTCGCCGTCGGCGTACCCGTGAGCTGGCGTGTCGTCGCATCGAATGTCACACCACCCGGTATGTCTGCCGCCGGCGTCAGTGTGTATGACAGCGTACCGTTGCCGCCCGCCGCCACAGGCAACTGGACCGTTCCGATCGAGCGATCCTGCGACCATGACTGGTCAGCAATCGTCACACCGCTGCCAAACGCCGGGACCAAATTCGTCACCACTTCGACCGTGAACGTCAACTGCGCGAACTCACCATCAGAGTCCGTCGCCGTGTAGGTCAGCGTTCTCGATGCCGCAGTCGACGTCGGTGTACCCGTGAGCTGGCGTGTCGCCGCATCAAACGTCACACCGCCTGGAATATCGTTCACCGGTGTCAGTGTGTATGACAGCGTACCGTTGCCGTCTGTCGCCAGGGGCAGCTGAACCGTACCGATTGATCGACCCTGCGACCAGACCTGATTGTCAATCGTCACACCACTGCCAAACACCGGTACCGAATTCGACACCACCTCGACTGCGAAACTCAGTGTCGCCGTGTCACCATCGGAGTCCGTCGCCGTGTAGGTCAGCGTTTTCGATGACGCAGTCGCCGTTGGCGTTCCCGTCAACTGGCGTGTGGTTGCATTGAACGTCACACCGCCCGGAATCTCTGCCGCCGGCGTCAGTGTATATGACAGCGTACCGTTGCCGCCCGTCGCCAGGGGCAACTGGACTGTTCCGATCGAGCGATCCTGCGACCATGACTGGTCAGCAATCGTCACACCGCTGCCAAACGCCGGGACCGTATTCGCCACAACCTCGACCGTGAACGTCAGTGTCGCCGTCTCGCCATCGGAATCCGTCGCCGTATAGGTCAGCGTTCTCGATGTCGCTGTCGCCGTCGGTGTGCCCGTCAACTGGCGCGTCGCCGCATTGAACGTCACACCACCCGGGATATCTGCCGCCGGTGTCAGTGTGTATGACAGCGTTCCGTTACCGCCTGTCACCGCAGGTAGTTGAATCGTACCGATGGAGCGACCCTGCGACCAAACCTGGTCAGCAATCGTCACGCCGCTACCGAACACTGGGATCAAATTCGCAACCACCTCGACCGCGAAACTCAGTGTCGCCGTTTCGCCATCGGAATCCGTCGCCGTGTAGGTCAGCGTCCTCGATGCCGCCGTCCCCGTCGGCGTACCCGTCAACTGGCGCGTCGCCGTATTGAACGTCACACCACCCGGGATATCTGCCGCCGGTGTCAGTGTGTATGACACCGTACCGTTGCCGCCTGTAACCGCAGGTAACTGTATCGTACCGATCGAACGTCCCTGTGACCACGACTGGTCCGCAATCGTCACGCCGCTGCCAAACGCCGGGACCAAATTCGCTACAACCTCGACCGCGAATGTCAGTGACGTTGTCTCGCCATCGGTATCCGTTGCAGTATAAGTCAGCGTTTTGGATGACACAGTCGCCGTCGGCGTACCCGTCAGCTGTCGCGTCACTGCATTGAACGTCACACCACCCGGTATGTCTGCCGCCGGCGTCAGTGTGTATGACAGCGTACCGTTACCGCCCGCCGCCTCAGGCAACTGGACCGTTCCGATCGAGCGATCCTGCGACCATGACTGGTCAGCAATCGTCACACCGCTGCCAAACGCCGGGACCAAATTCGTCACCACTTCGACCGTGAACGTCAACTGCGCGAACTCACCATCAGAGTCCGTCGCCGTGTAGGTCAGCGTTCTCGATGCCGCAGTCGACGTCGGTGTACCCGTGAGCTGGCGTGTCGCCGCATCAAACGTCACACCGCCTGGAATATCGTTCACCGGTGTCAGTGTGTATGACAGCGTACCGTTGCCGTCTGTCGCCAGGGGCAGCTGAACCGTACCGATTGATCGACCCTGCGACCAGACCTGATTGTCAATCGTCACACCGCTGCCAAACACCGGTACCGAATTCGACACCACTTCGACCGCGAACGTCAGTGTCGCCGTGTCACCATCGGAGTCCGTCGCCGTGTAGGTCAGCGTTTTCGATGACGCAGTCGCCGTTGGCGTTCCCGTCAACTGGCGTGTGGTTGCATTGAACGTCACACCGCCCGGAATCTCTGCCGCCGGCGTCAGTGTATATGACAGCGTACCGTTGCCGCCCGTCGCCAGGGGCAACTGAACCGTACCGATCGAGCGATCCTGCGACCATGACTGGTCAGCAATCGTCACACCGCTGCCAAACGCCGGGACCGTATTCGCCACAACCTCGACCGTGAACGTCAGTGTCGCCGTCTCGCCATCGGAATCCGTCGCCGTATAGGTCAGCGTTCTCGATGTCGCTGTCGCCGTCGGTGTGCCCGTCAACTGGCGCGTCGCCGCATTGAACGTCACACCACCCGGGATATCTGCCGCCGGTGTCAGTGTGTATGACACCGTACCGTTACCGCCTGTCACCGCAGGTAGTTGAACCGTACCGATGGAGCGACCCTGCGACCAAACCTGGTCAGCAATCGTCACGCCGCTACCGAACACTGGGATCAAATTCGCAACCACCTCGACCGCGAAACTCAATGTCGCCGTTTCGCCATCGGAATCCGTCGCCGTGTAGGTCAGCGTCCTCGATGCCGCCGTCCCCGTTGGCGTCCCCGTCAACTGGCGCGTCGCCGCATTGAACGTCACACCACCCGGGATATCTGCCGCCGGTGTCAGTGTGTATGACACCGTACCGTTGCCGCCCGTAACCGCAGGTAACTGTATCGTACCGATCGAACGTCCCTGTGACCACGACTGGTCCGCAATCGCCACACCGCTGCCAAACGCCGGGACCAAATTCGCGACAACCTCGACCGCGAATGTCAGTGACGTTGTCTCGCCGTCGGAATCCGTTGCAGTATAAGTCAGCGTTTTGGATGACACAGTCGCCGTCGGCGTACCCGTGAGCTGGCGTGTCGCCGCATCGAATGTCACACCAACCGGTATGTCTGTCGCCGGCGTCAGTGTGTATGACAGCGTACCGTTGCCGCCCGCCGCCACAGGCAACTGGACCGTTCCGATCGAGCGATCCTGCGACCATGACTGGTCAGCAATCGTCACACCACTGCCAAACGCCGGGACCAAATTCGTCACCACTTCGACCGTGAACGTCAACTGCGCGAACTCACCATCAGAGTCCGTCGCCGTGTAGGTCAGCGTTCTCGATGCCGCAGTCGACGTCGGTGTACCCGTGAGCTGGCGTGTCGCCGCATCAAACGTCACACCGCCTGGAATATCGTTCACCGGTGTCAGTGTGTATGACAGCGTACCGTTGCCGTCTGTCGCCAGGGGCAGCTGAACCGTACCGATTGATCGACCCTGCGACCAGACCTGATTGTCAATCGTCACACCACTGCCAAACACCGGTACCGAATTCGACACCACCTCGACTGCGAAACTCAGTGTCGCCGTGTCACCATCGGAGTCCGTCGCCGTGTAGGTCAGCGTTTTCGATGACGCAGTCGCCGTTGGCGTTCCCGTCAACTGGCGTGTGGTTGCATTGAACGTCACACCGCCCGGAATCTCTGCCGCCGGCGTCAGTGTATATGACAGCGTACCGTTGCCGCCCGTCGCCAGGGGCAACTGGACTGTTCCGATCGAGCGATCCTGCGACCATGACTGGTCAGCAATCGTCACGCCGCTGCCAAACGCCGGGACCGTATTCGCCACAACCTCGACCGTGAACGTCAGTGTCGCCGTCTCGCCATCGGAATCCGTCGCCGTATAGGTCAGCGTTCTCGATGTCGCTGTCGCCGTCGGTGTGCCCGTCAACTGGCGCGTCGCCGCATTGAACGTCACACCACCCGGGATATCTGCCGCCGGTGTCAGTGTGTATGACACCGTACCGTTACCGCCTGTCACCGCAGGTAGTTGAACCGTACCGATGGAGCGACCCTGCGACCAAACCTGGTCAGCAATCGTCACGCCGCTACCGAACACTGGGATCAAATTCGCAACCACCTCGACCGCGAAACTCAGTGTCGCCGTTTCGCCATCGGAATCCGTCGCCGTGTAGGTCAGCGTCCTCGATGCCGCCGTCCCCGTCGGCGTACCCGTCAACTGGCGCGTCGCCGTATTGAACGTCACACCACCCGGGATATCTGCCGCCGGTGTCAGTGTGTATGACACCGTACCGTTACCGCCTGTCACCGCAGGTAGTTGTATCGTACCGATCGAACGTCCCTGCGACCACGACTGGTCCGCAATCGCCACACCGCTGCCAAACGCCGGGACCAAATTCGCAACAACCTCGACCGCGAATGTCAGTGTCGCCGTTTCGCCATCGGAATCCGTCGCCGTGTAGGTCAGCGTCTTGGATCCTGCAGTCGTATTTGCCGTACCCGTGAGCTGGCGCGTCACCGCATTGAACGTCACGCCGCCTGGTATGTCTGACGCCGGTGTCAGTGTGTATGAGAGCGTGCCGTTGCCGCCCGTCGCCGCTGGCAGCTGAACCGTACCGATTGAACGACCCTGTGACCAGACCTGACTGGTTATCGTCACACCGCTTTCAAACGCCGGAACCGAATTCACCACGACCTCGAGTGCGAACGTTAGTTGCGCAAACTCACCATTGGAATCTGTTACCGTGTAGGTCAGTATTTTTGATATCGACGTTCCCGTCGGAATTCCCGTGAGCTGTCGTGTCGATGCATTGAACGTCACACCAACCGGTATGTCTGCAACCGGTGTCAGTGTGTATGTCAGCGTTCCGCTACCGCCCGTCGCCGCAGGCAATTGAACCGTGCCGATCGAACGCCCCTGCGACCACAACTGATCGTCGATTTTCTGCGTGCCAAAACTAGGACCAGGAGCCCGAAGAACTTCGACCGTGAATGTCAGCGTCGTCACCTCACCATCGGAGTCCGTCGCCGCGTAGTTCAGCGTCTTAGTCACCGCCGCCGAAGTTGGAACACCAGTCAACTGGCGCGTCGCCGCGTCGAACGTCACACCGCCCGGTATATCGTCCGCCGGTGTCAGTGTGTAAGACAACGTTCCGTTGCCACCCGTCGCCGCTGGTAACTGAACCGTGCCAATCGAGCGGCCTTGCGTCCATGACTGATTGTCAATTGTCACCCCGCTACCAAACACCGGCACCGAATTCGTCACCACCGCGATCGTAAACGTCAGTGTCGCCGTCTCGCCATCGGAATCCGTTACCGTATAGTTCAGCGTCCTTGATGGAGCAGTCGCCGTCGGCGTACCCGTGAGCTGGCGTGTCGCTGCATCGAACGTCACACCGCCCGGTATGTCTGCCGCCGGTGTCAATGTGTATGACAACGTACCGTTACCACTCGTCGCCAGGGGCAACTGGACCGTACCGATCGAGCGACCCTGTGACCAGACCTGATTATCTATCGTCACACCGCTTCCGAACGCCGGTACCGAATTCGCCACAACCTCGACCGTGAACGTCAGTGTCGCCGTCTCACCATCAGAGTCCGTCGCCGTGTAGGTCAATGTTGTCGATACCGCCGTCGATGCCGGTGTGCCCGTGAGCTGACGCATCGCCGCATCGAACGTCACACCACCCGGCACATCGCCCGCCGGTGTCAGCGTGTATGACAGCGTACCGTTGCCACCCGTCGCCTCAGGCAACTGGACCGTTCCGATTGAGCGCCCCTGCGACCAGACCTGGTTGGCAATCGTCACGCCGCTGCCAAATACCGGGACCGAATTCGCGACAACCTCGACCGTGAACGTCAGTGTCGCCGTCTCGCCATCGGAATCTGTCGCGGCATAAGTCAGCGTTTTGGATGACGCAGTCGCCGTCGGCGTACCCGTGAGCTGGCGTGTCGCCGCATCGAATGTCACACCACCCGGTATGTCTGCCGCCGGCGTCAGTGTGTATGACAGCGTACCGTTACCGCCCGTCGCCACAGGCAATTGGACTGTTCCGATCGAGCGATCCTGCGACCATGACTGGTCTGCAATCGTCACACCGCTGCCAAACACCGGAACCAAATTCGTCACCACTTCGACCGTGAACGTCAACTGCGCGAATTCACCATCAGAATCCGTCGCCGTGTAGGTCAGCGTTCTCGATGACGCAGTCGCCGTCGGTGTGCCCGTGAGCTGGCGCGTTGCCGCGTCGAACGTCACACCGCCCGGTACATCTGCCGTTGGTGTCAGTGTGTATGACAACGTACCGTTGCCGCCCGCAGCCAGGGGCAACTGGATCGTTCCGATCGAACGACCCTGTGACCATGACTGGTCCGCAATCGTCACACCGCTGCCAAACGCCGGAACCAAATTCGCCACAACCTCGACCGTGAACGTCAGTGTCGTTGAGTCACCATCGGAGTCCGTCGCCGTGTAGGTCAGCGTTTTCGATGACGCAGTCGCCGTCGGCGTACCCGTCAACTGGCGTGTCGCCGCATTGAATGTCACACCACCCGGTATGTCTGCCGCCGGCGTCAGTGTGTACGACAGCGTACCGTTACCGCCCGTCGCCAACGGCAACTGGACCGTTCCGATCGAGCGACCCTGCGACCATGACTGGTCCGCAATCGTCACACCGCTGCCAAACGCCGGAACCAAATTCGATACCACCTCGACTGCGAACGTCAGTGTCGTTGAGTCACCATCGGAGTCCGTCGCCGTGTAGGTCAGCGTTTTCGATGACGCAGTCGCCGTCGGCGTACCCGTGAGCTGGCGTGTCGCTGCATCGAACGTCACACCGCCCGGTATGTCTGCCGCCGGTGTCAATGTGTATGACAACGTACCGTTACCACTCGTCGCCAGGGGCAACTGGACCGTACCGATCGAGCGACCCTGTGACCAGACCTGATTATCTATCGTCACACCGCTTCCGAACGCCGGTACCGAATTCGCCACAACCTCGACCGTGAACGTCAGTGTCGCCGTCTCACCATCAGAGTCCGTCGCCGTGTAGGTCAATGTTGTCGATACCGCCGTCGATGCCGGTGTGCCCGTGAGCTGACGCATCGCCGCATCGAACGTCACACCACCCGGCACATCGCCCGCCGGTGTCAGCGTGTATGACAGCGTACCGTTGCCACCCGTCGCCTCAGGCAACTGGACCGTTCCGATTGAGCGCCCCTGCGACCAGACCTGGTTGGCAATCGTCACGCCGCTGCCAAATACCGGGACCGAATTCGCGACAACCTCGACCGTGAACGTCAGTGTCGCCGTCTCGCCATCGGAATCTGTCGCGGCATAAGTCAGCGTTTTGGATGACGCAGTCGCCGTCGGCGTACCCGTGAGCTGGCGTGTCGCCGCATCGAATGTCACACCACCCGGTATGTCTGCCGCCGGCGTCAGTGTGTATGACAGCGTACCGTTACCGCCCGTCGCCACAGGCAATTGGACTGTTCCGATCGAGCGATCCTGCGACCATGACTGGTCTGCAATCGTCACACCGCTGCCAAACACCGGAACCAAATTCGTCACCACTTCGACCGTGAACGTCAACTGCGCGAATTCACCATCAGAATCCGTCGCCGTGTAGGTCAGCGTTCTCGATGACGCAGTCGCCGTCGGTGTGCCCGTGAGCTGGCGCGTTGCCGCGTCGAACGTCACACCACCCGGTACATCTGCCGTTGGTGTCAGTGTGTATGACAACGTACCGTTGCCGCCCGCAGCCAGGGGCAACTGGATCGTTCCGATCGAACGACCCTGTGACCATGACTGGTCAGCAATCGCCACACCGCTGCCAAAAGCCGGAACCAAATTCGCGACCACCTCGACCGTGAACGTCAGTGTCGTTGAGTCACCATCGGAGTCCGTCGCCGTGTAGGTCAGCGTTTTCGATGACGCAGTCGCCGTCGGCGTACCCGTCAACTGGCGTGTCGCCGCATTGAATGTCACACCACCCGGTATGTCTGCCGCCGGCGTCAGTGTGTACGACAGCGTACCGTTACCGCCCGTCGCCAGGGGCAACTGGACCGTTCCGATCGAGCGACCCTGTGACCATGACTGGTCCGCAATCGTCACACCGCTGCCAAACGCCGGAACCAAATTCGATACCACCTCGACTGCGAACGTCAGTGTCGTTGAGTCACCATCGGAGTCCGTCGCCGTGTAGGTCAGCGTTTTCGATGACGCAGTCGCCGTCGGCGTACCCGTGAGCTGGCGTGTCGCTGCATCGAACGTCACACCGCCCGGTATGTCTGCCGCCGGTGTCAATGTGTATGACAACGTACCGTTACCACTCGTCGCCAGGGGCAACTGGACCGTACCGATCGAGCGACCCTGTGACCAGACCTGATTATCTATCGTCACACCGCTTCCGAACGCCGGTACCGAATTCGCCACAACCTCGACCGTGAACGTCAGTGTCGCCGTCTCACCATCAGAGTCCGTCGCCGTGTAGGTCAATGTTGTCGATACCGCCGTCGATGCCGGTGTGCCCGTGAGCTGACGCATCGCCGCATCGAACGTCACACCACCCGGCACATCGCCCGCCGGTGTCAGCGTGTATGACAGCGTACCGTTGCCACCCGTCGCCTCAGGCAACTGGACCGTTCCGATTGAGCGCCCCTGCGACCAGACCTGGTTGGCAATCGTCACGCCGCTGCCAAATACCGGGACCGAATTCGCGACAACCTCGACCGTGAACGTCAGTGTCGCCGTCTCGCCATCGGAATCTGTCGCGGCATAAGTCAGCGTTTTGGATGACGCAGTCGCCGTCGGCGTACCCGTGAGCTGGCGTGTCGCCGCATCGAATGTCACACCACCCGGTATGTCTGCCGCCGGCGTCAGTGTGTATGACAGCGTACCGTTACCGCCCGTCGCCACAGGCAATTGGACTGTTCCGATCGAGCGATCCTGCGACCATGACTGGTCTGCAATCGTCACACCGCTGCCAAACACCGGAACCAAATTCGTCACCACTTCGACCGTGAACGTCAACTGCGCGAATTCACCATCAGAATCCGTCGCCGTGTAGGTCAGCGTTCTCGATGACGCAGTCGCCGTCGGTGTGCCCGTGAGCTGGCGCGTTGCCGCGTCGAACGTCACACCGCCCGGTACATCTGCCGTTGGTGTCAGTGTGTATGACAACGTACCGTTGCCGCCCGCAGCCAGGGGCAACTGGATCGTTCCGATCGAACGACCCTGTGACCATGACTGGTCAGCAATCGCCACACCGCTGCCAAACGCCGGAACCAAATTCGCCACAACCTCGACCGTGAACGTCAGTGTCGTTGAGTCACCATCGGAGTCCGTCGCCGTGTAGGTCAGCGTTTTCGATGACGCAGTCGCCGTCGGCGTACCCGTCAACTGGCGTGTCGCCGCATTGAATGTCACACCACCCGGTATGTCTGCCGCCGGCGTCAGTGTGTACGACAGCGTACCGTTACCGCCCGTCGCCAACGGCAACTGGACCGTTCCGATCGAGCGACCCTGCGACCATGACTGGTCCGCAATCGTCACACCGCTGCCAAACGCCGGAACCAAATTCGATACCACCTCGACTGCGAACGTCAGTGTCGTTGAGTCACCATCGGAGTCCGTCGCCGTGTAGGTCAGCGTTTTCGATGACGCAGTCGCCGTCGGCGTACCCGTGAGCTGGCGTGTCGCTGCATCGAACGTCACACCGCCCGGTATGTCTGCCGCCGGTGTCAATGTGTATGACAACGTACCGTTACCACTCGTCGCCAGGGGCAACTGGACCGTACCGATCGAGCGACCCTGTGACCAGACCTGATTATCTATCGTCACACCGCTTCCGAACGCCGGTACCGAATTCGCCACAACCTCGACCGTGAACGTCAGTGTCGCCGTCTCACCATCAGAGTCCGTCGCCGTGTAGGTCAATGTTGTCGATACCGCCGTCGATGCCGGTGTGCCCGTGAGCTGACGCATCGCCGCATCGAACGTCACACCACCCGGCACATCGCCCGCCGGTGTCAGCGTGTATGACAGCGTACCGTTGCCACCCGTCGCCTCAGGCAACTGGACCGTTCCGATTGAGCGCCCCTGCGACCAGACCTGGTTGGCAATCGTCACGCCGCTGCCAAATACCGGGACCGAATTCGCGACAACCTCGACCGTGAACGTCAGTGTCGCCGTCTCGCCATCGGAATCTGTCGCGGCATAAGTCAGCGTTTTGGATGACGCAGTCGCCGTCGGCGTACCCGTGAGCTGGCGTGTCGCCGCATCGAATGTCACACCACCCGGTATGTCTGCCGCCGGCGTCAGTGTGTATGACAGCGTACCGTTACCGCCCGTCGCCACAGGCAACTGGACTGTTCCGATCGAGCGATCCTGCGACCATGACTGGTCTGCAATCGTCACACCGCTGCCAAATACCGGGACCAAATTCGTCACCACTTCGACCGTGAACGTCAACTGCGCGAATTCACCATCAGAATCCGTCGCCGTGTAGGTCAGCGTTCTCGATGACGCAGTCGCCGTCGGTGTGCCCGTGAGCTGGCGCGTTGCCGCGTCGAACGTCACACCGCCCGGTACATCTGCCGTTGGTGTCAGTGTGTATGACAACGTACCGTTGCCGCCCGCAGCCAGGGGCAACTGGATCGTTCCGATCGAACGACCCTGTGACCATGACTGGTCAGCAATCGTCACACCGCTGCCAAAAGCCGGAACCAAATTCGCGACCACCTCGACCGTGAACGTCAGTGTCGTTGAGTCACCATCGGAGTCCGTCGCCGTGTAGGTCAGCGTTTTCGATGACGCAGTCGCCGTCGGCGTACCCGTCAACTGGCGTGTCGCCGCACTGAACGTCACACCACCCGGTATGTCTGCCGCCGGCGTCAGTGTGTATGACAGCGTACCGTTACCGCCCGTCGCCTGGGGCAACTGGACCGTTCCGATCGAGCGATCCTGCGACCATGACTGGTCCGCAATCGTCACACCGCTGCCAAATACCGGGACCGAATTCGCCACCACCTCGACTGCGAACGTCAGTATCGCCGTCTCGCCGTCGGAGTCCGTCGCCGTATAGGTCAGCGTCCTCGATGACGCCGTCAACGTCGGCGTACCCGTGAGCTGGCGCGTTGCCGCGTCGAACGTCACACCGCCCGGAACATCTGCCGCCGGTGTCAGTGTGTATGACAGCGTACCGTTGCCGTCCGTCGCCGCGGGCAGCTGGACTGTCCCGATCGAGCGACCCTGTGACCAGACCTGATTATCTATCGTCACACCGCTTCCGAACGCCGGTACCGAATTCGCCACAACCTCGACCGTGAACGTCAGTGTCGCTGTATCACCATCGGAGTCCGTCGCCGTATAGGTCAGCGTCCTCGATGCAACCGTCCCCGTCGGCGTGCCCGTCAACTGGCGCGCCGCCGCATTGAACGTCACACCACCCGGTATATCAGCCGCCGGTGTCAGCGTGTATGACAACGCCCCGTTTCCATCTGTCGCAACAGGCAGCTGAAGAGTACCGATCGAGCGGCCCTGCGACCACGTCTGGTTGGCAATCGTCACGCCCGCGCCAAACACTGGGACCGAATTCGCTACAACCTCGACCGTGAACGACAGTGTCGCCGTTTCACCATCAGAATCCGTCGCTGTGTAAGTCAGCGTCGTGGATCCCGCAGTCGTTGTCGGCGTGCCCGTGAGTTGGCGCGTCGCCGCGTCGAACGTCACACCACCCGGTATGTCTGCTGCCGGCGTGAGCGTGTATGACAGCGAACCGTTACCGTCCGTCCCTTCAGGCAGCTGAACCGTACCGATTGAGCGACCCTGTGACCAGACCTGATTGGCAATCGTCACACCGCTTCCAAACACCGGTACCGAGTTCACCACAACCTCGACTGCAAACGTCAGTGTCGCCGTCTCACCATCAGAATCCGTTGCCGTGTAGGTCAGCGTTCTCGATGTCGCCGTCGCCACCGGTGTGCCCGTGAGTTGACGCGATGTCGCATCGAACGTCACACCATTCGGAATATCTCCTGCAGGTGTCAGTGTGTATGAGAGCGTACCGTTGCCGCCCAACGCCGCAGGTAACTGTACCGAACCGATCGAGCGCCCCTGCGACCAGGACTGGTCAGCAATCGTCACGCCACTGCCAAACACCGGTACCGAATTCGACAAAACCTCGACCGCGAATGTCAGCGTCGCCGTGTCACCATCGGAGTCCATTGCCGTATAGGTCAGCGTTTTTGATGACGCTGTTGTTGTTGGTGTGCCCGTGAGCTGGCGCGTCGCCGCGTCGAACGCAACACCATCCGGAATATCACCTGCCGGTGTCAATGTGTATGAGAGCGTACCGTTGCCCCCCGTCGCCACAGGTAACTGTAATGTACCGATTGAGCGCCCCTGCGACCACGACTGGTTCGCTATAGTCACGTTGCTGTCAAACGCCGGAACCAAGTTCGACAAAACTTCAACTGCGAATGTCAGTGTCACCGTCTCGCCATCGGAGTCTGTCGCCGTGTAGGTCAGCGTTTTGGATCCCGAAGTCGTCGTCGGCGTACCCGTAAGTTGGCGCGTCGCCGCATCAAACGTCACACCGACCGGCACATCGTCTGCCGGCGTCAGTGTGTATGTGATCGTACCGTTACCGCCCGTCGCCGCAGGCAATTGAACCGTACCGATGGAGCGCCCCTGCGACCAGGACTGATCGGCGATCGTCACGCCACTGTCAAATGCCGGGGTCGAATTCGCCACAACCTCGACCGTGAATGTCAGCGCCTCAGATTCGTTATCCGCATCTAGCGCGGTGTAGGTGTATGTCTTCTTCGCCGCCAGCGCTGTCGGTGTACCGGTAAACTGACGCTTCAAACCATCATACGTCAGTCCTGGCGGCAACCGCTCACTCAGAACATACCACAACGTTCCGTTGCCGCCCGTCGCCGCAGGCAACTGAACCGTACCGATAGATCGCCCCTGCGACCAGGACTGATCGGCGATCGTCACGCCACTGCCAAACGTCGGAACCGAATTCGCTACAATTTCGACCTTGAATGTCAGTGTCGCCGTCTGATTATTCGCATCCGTCACCGTGTATGTGTATGTCTTCTCTGCCGTCAACGCACTCGGCGTACCCGCAATCTGGCGCGTCACCGCATTAAACGCCAATCCAGTCGGCAATGCCTCACTCAACGAATACACCAGCGTTCCGCTACCGCTCGACGCCGCCGGCAGCGTCACCGGTCGGATTGCACGTCCCCGTCCCCATGACTGGTCGGCGAACGTCTGCGTTCCGAACGACGGTTTTACTGAAGGTGTTACTGAAATCTCCGCTGATGCTGCACCGTTTCCAGCCGCATTCACCGCACGAACCTGGAAAACATACGCATTGTCGTTATCCAGTCCCGTCACAGTGTAAGTTGGCCTATCATCATCAATGTTCGCAACGGTGACGTTACTCCAAAGATTATCGTCGGTGCCGGTATCAAACGTTGTGCCTTTCTTGTAGCGAACTTGGTAACTTGTGATGCTCTCATTATTCGGATTATCCCAACTCAACGTCACCTGCGTATCACCTACCATCGCCGTGAAATTGATCACTTGAGTCGGCAAAGCCAACTGCGGTGTGGCCGTTTTTGCATCTGACTCGGGGCCTTCACCAGACTCAGTCTTCGCCCGAACTTGGAACACATACTCTGTAGCGTTGTTCAACTCCGTTACTCTATGGATTTGTGTATCGGCGTCACTGTTTTCGATGCCTTCCCAAAGATCATCGCTGGCATCAAACGCCGTACCCACTTTGTAGCGAACCTGGTATCCGGTGATCTCGTCGTTATCCGGATCATCCCAACTCAAGTCGACCGCAGCATCACCTGCCGTCGCCGTAAAATTGGTTGGCTTTGCCGGCTTTGCCACAGGTGCCTTCGTCACCGCATCCGATTCGATACCATCGCCAGACACATTCACTGCCCTGATCTGGAACACATAGTCCTTGTTGTTTTCAAGGCCAGTAACCTTGTGCTCGGTTGTGTCCTTGTCGCTGTTTGCTATGTCGCCCCAAAGTCCATTGTCATCATCACTGTTGTCAAAAGCGGTACCTTCTTTATGGCGAACCTTGTAGCCAGTAATACTGTCGTTCTGCGGATCATCCCAACGCAATGTAATCTCGGTATCACCCACGATCGCCACAAAATTGGTTGGCTTTGCTGGCTTAACCAACGGCTTGATGGTCACCTCATCCGACGCAACCCCATCGCCTTTTACATTGACCGCTCTTATCTGAAACACATAATCCTTGCCGTTTTCGAGATTCGTCACTTTGTGTGTGGTCGTGTCCTTGCCGCTTCCCGAGATGGTTGTCCACAGATCATCACTGGCATCGAACGTTGTAGCCTGCTTGTGGCGAACCTTGTAGCCAGTAATGCTCTCATTGCCTGGATTGTCCCAACTCAACTCCACCTCGGTGTCACCCACTTTCACTGCAAGACCGGTCGGCTTTGCGGGCGGTGGCAACGTCGGCGTCACTGTCACCTCATTTGATTGTGCGCTGACACCATTAGTGTTTCTTGCCCGGATCCTGAATCTGTACTCGGTTTCGTTGGTCAGTCCCGTCACCTCGTGTTCGACAGTCGTCGAACTGCTTCCCTCTATTTCTTTCCATGCCCCGTAAACGCCCGAACCCGTCTTTTGCCTGATCTCGTAAGTCGTGATAACCGCACTACTGCCCGGGGCATCCCAATTCAACGTCACTGCGGTATCGCCCGCAGTCGCCGTCAGGTTGCTCGGATTCTCCGGAACATTCTCATTGGGTTTCGCACTCGCTACGTTGGAAAACGTAAACACACCTGATTCGTTACGACTCCAATCACAACCTTCTGCCTGAGATGCGTAACTAAACGAAGTCATCCTGACGTAATAAATTACCTCGTCGCCGTTTTCATCCGGGCTGTTCTGAAGTGCCACCCCAGTTCCAGATAAAGCTTCTGAATTTTCGTAAATGGTGAAACTTCTAGTCGATGGCTCATTCGCACTGATTGCGACTCGAAACTCTCCCCGTCTGCGGTTGTTGCCACTTCCGAGATTGCTGAAAGTTGAATCTTGCGAGTACTGAATGGCAAATTGCGGATTTGGGCACACCGTCGGATCATTGGGGTCGGGGTCCCCTTGTGTGCTGGGAACCGCCCAATTCCAAGTGACTGTAAGCGCCTTGTTTCCCGCAACCAGACTAATTTCCGGTGGGAAATTTTTCACAACAGGTGTCGCGTCAATTGTTGCTACATTGTTGCCCGCAATATTGACCGACCTGACCTGGAAACTGTACGCCACATCAGAGGTAAGGCCAGTAACCGTATATTCGGTCACATTCGACCCCAGTAAACTCGTCCAACTCCCCCAACCCGAATCAGATTTCAATTTGTGTCGTACCTGAAAGCCATCAAGATCCAATGTGTTCGTCGGGATCGACCAACTCAATTCAACCTGGGTATCACTGGGTTCCGCTGCCAGATTTCCGGGCTTGTCAGGTAGTATCAGGTCCGGAGTGGCGGTGATCGTCGCCACATCTCCGTCACCTTTGCTGTTCACCGCTCGCACCGCGAAGGTATATTCTGTTTTGTTGGTCAGGCCTGTGGCGAGGTGAACTCTCGTTGACTTGTCAAGATCGGTCCACGTGTCGCTGGAGGTGAACGGCAGGCCGGTGGTGGCTTTCCAGCGTATCTGCAACTTGTCAATCGCACTCGCATTGGTTGGAGCATCCCAACTCAAACGAACTTTGCCATCACCCAGAAGCTTCTCCAAGTTGCGCGGCTCAGCGGGCACAGCCAGAGTCGGTGTTGCCGATCTGACAACTGATACTGAACTGTACTCGTCACAAAATAGAAATTCTCGATTATTGAGAGTGATTTTGTAACCATCGTAAGCAGTCATCCTTACATCGTATGAAGTATCGTTGTCGAGTTCCACCCCGACCTCACCGATATTGCGTCCCCGAGAGTTTTTCCCGATTGTGTAGCTTCTGATGCCAATATTTCTGAACTCAAATCTTCCCGCATCTTTATCGTTGGTGCCAGAAGTTCGCCAAAGATAACTATCGTCTTCCGTGTCGGATTTCTTGTATTCGAAAATGAATGCCACATCCGAACCATCATCTGGACAATTGACATTGGGATTGTCATAAAGGAATCTGACCGTGAGCGACCGGTCGCCATCCATCGAAACAATAACAGGTGTCGGAACTTTTACCGTAGGCTGCTCTGTCACTTCATCCGACGCCACACCTACTCCAAAGGTGTCCACAGCGCGAACCTGAAACACATAATCGGTGTCGTTGGTCAGACCTGTCACTGTGTGCGTGTTCGTGTCCTTGTCACTGCCCGATATCGCCGTCCAGAGATCATCACTGGCCGCAAACGTCGTGCCGGCCTTGTGGCGAACCTGGTAGCCTGTGATGCTGTCATTGCTCGGATTATCCCAACTGAGTGTGATCTGGGCGTTGTCCACAGACGCCGCGAAATTCGATGGCTTCGCCAGCGTTTTGATCGTCTTCTCATCCGACGCCTCACCATCGCCGGCAGTATTCACCGCCCTGACCTGGAACACATACTCTTTTCCGGTTTCCGTAACTGTCACTGTGTGGGTCGTTGTGCTGTTGTCGCTGCCTGTGACGGCTGTCCAAAGATCATCGCTGCTTGCAAACGATGAAGCCTGCTTGTAACGTACCTCGTAACCGGTGATGCTGCTGTCGCTGGGATTGTCCCAACTGAGTTGCACGTCGAGACCGACCGTCGTCGCTGCGAGACTAGTCGGCTTCAACGGCACCGCCTTTGGCGTTGCTGTAATTTCACTCGACGGGATACCAAGTCCACTCGCGTTTACCGACCGAATCTGCAACACATACGCTGTGCCATTGATCAGATTCGTGCCATCGGTCAGACTCGTCAGCGTCAATGTATCGGTAGTCTTGCTGCTGTTCGGAATATCGCTCCAAAGGTCATCGGTGGCGTCGAATGTCGTGCCCGCCTTGACGCGATACCGGTATTTCACAATGTTGGAATCACTGCCCGCCGCGGCCCAATTCAGCACCACCTTCGCATTGAATGTTACTGTGGTTAAATTGGACGGCGCAGCCGGTACTGCAACCGGCGTCATAGTCTTCTCGTCGGATGCTTCGCCCTCAACCGCGCCGCGCACAGCACGAACCTGGAAAACGTACTGCGTTCCGTTTGTCAGTCCTTGGACGCGGTGATTCGTCGTTGACGCATCACTGGATGGGATGTCCGTCCACACATCGCCGTCTGCGAAGTTTGAACCTGCCTTGTGTCGAATCTGATACTTCGTGATAGTGCTGTCGCCTGGATCATCCCAAGTCAACACAACCAGTCCGTGACCGGCCGTCAACGTAAAATTGGTGGGTTTCGATGGACCGCCAGTAGGTGTCGCGGTTATCTCTTGCGATGCAGTTCCGTTGACAGTTGTAGTTCCTGTGACAATCACTGCACGAACTTGAAACACGTATTCCGTTTCGTTGGTCAGCTGCGTCACAGAATGTGAAATCGTATCCTTATCGCTGTTCGCAATGTCACTCCACAGGCTGTCATCACTATTGCCGGCAGCGAAAGTTGCGCCTGCCTTGTAACGCAATTGGTAACCCGTGACGTTGGGATCATTCGGATTAGCCCAACTTAAATCCACTTTTGCTTTCCCAGCGGTCGCCGTGAAGGTTACCGGAGCCGCAGGTCCGCCTGCCACTGTCCCGGTCACAGTATCCGACGCCTCACTCTCTCCATCACTATTCACGGCTGAGATCTGGAACACATACTGCGTTCCGCTGGTCAGACCTGTCACGCTGTGACTCGTCGTTGACGTACCGCTGCCAGGGATGTCTCCCCACAGGTTGGAGTCGCTGTCTGCGAAGTCTGATCCTTCCTTGTATCGAAGTCGATACTTCGTGATGTTGGGATCACCCGGATCAGTCCAACTCAATTCAATCTTGCCGCTACTCCCTGCCGATGCCGTCAAACCAGCCGGCTTCACCGGAACGCCTGTAGGCGTTGCGGTTGCCGTATCCGAGCCTTTACCATCACCAACATTATTGATCGCGCGTATCTGGTATACATTCAGCGTATTGTTGGTCGACCCGGTAACCGTGTGACTGGTGGTATCTGAGTTGCTGTTGGCAATGGTTTGCCATAAGCCACCGTCACCGATGTTGAAACTTGTACCCGGTTTGGAGCGGACCTGATACCCGGTGACGAATGAATCCGTTGCCTTGTTCCACGAAAGATCGACCGTACCCGATGATCCGGATTGCGTAGCTGTTAAATTGGCTGGCTTTTCTGGAACTGTTGGATTCGGGTCCCTTGTTGAGAAAATCACCTTGATACCGCTGGCGGAAATTACGACATGAAAATCATCGTCTTTTAGTGTTGATAACAAGGTGCCATTAAATTTTGCTTGCTTTTTCGGTTGTGTTTTCGTTTCCCCTCCATCCTGGTATTCGATTTCATCTAATGAGTAAATGCCGTCATCTTGATCACCAATTCTGAGGTGTGAAGCTATACTGAAGAATTTGCTGGATTTCACCTCGAAAAATAGATTTCCGGATGTGAACAGTTGACTGGAGAAGGAGTCTCCTGTATAGGTGTCTGCCCCCGTAATGTTGATGTTGCCAGCATCATAGGAATCTTGGTCGATTTTATTTCCACTGCTACCACCGCTCCAGACTGCCCACCAATGGTTCCCATCTCCTAGCGCTAGATAGTTAAAGAGACTTGCTGAGCCCGAATAACTTAACCTCGACAGATCAATGCTACCCGAACCGTCAATCGTACTGTTTGTGCCGTCGTCATGAAAATACAGATACAATTCATTCGTTGCCTTGGGTGGTGCAACCGGTGTCACTGTCACTTCTTTTGATACAGGACTCTCGCCATTGCTGTTCACCGCTCGGATCCTGAATCCATACGTGGTTCCATTCGTCAAACCCGTCACCGTATGGCTGGTGATGGGGCTCTGGCCTGTGATATCCGTCCAGGTGGAGCCATAATTGTTATTGCCGGTCTTCTGTTGATATTGATATTTCGTGATGGTGCTGTCGTTCGGGTCAGTCCAGCTCAAGGTCACCTGAGCGTTCCCTGCCATCGCCTTCAGATCAACCGGTTTGGCTGGCGTTTGCACGAGCGGCGTGGCTGTGAGTGCCTCCGAGGCGGCACCGCTGCCGTGTACATTCACCGCCCGTATCTGGAACACATACTCCGTTCCATTGGTTAACTGAGTTCCGTCCTTGAGGCTGGTTACCGTGTGTTCATTGGTGCTCGCTCCACTATTCTCGATATCTTCCCAGAGATTGATATCGCTGTCACTAAAGCTTGAACCGGCCTTGGACCGTATCTGGTACTTGGTGATACTGCTATTCTGCGGGTTCTCCCAATAAAGATACACTTGCCCGACTTCCGCTGTAGTGGCGAACCAACCTGGCGGCGATGGTGCCACGAGCCCTGTCGTATTCGGATTACGGGTCGAGAAAACCACCTTTTGCGAACCAAAGCGATATTCAATGTGAAAATCTTCATCATTGAATATCTGTGACAAGGTCCCATCCAGGGTCGCCTCTTTTCCACTTACTTCATAAGTGTTCGTATTCGTATTGATCAGTTGATCGTGAAGATGAAGATTGTTGCCTCCAGAACCTTGAGATATTCTGACATACAAGTCAGACCTGTAGTTACGGGCTCTATCCCCCGCAAGGTCTGAGAGGGTTCTATTTCCTGTGTAGCTGCTTTCACCTGTTAAGCGCAAATCTGGAATTGGGTAGCGACCACCACCAGCGGTCAAGCCACTGACCAGCCAGGTCTCTGTACCCATCGTGATCGTGTCGAACTCAAGACTGTTGTAGGACCGATCGCGTGTCAACCCCGAGATATCCAATCTTCCCGATGCAGCGATGGTGGTGTTCGTGTCGTCATCACTGAAATACAGGTAGATCTGGTTATTGGTGGTGGTGTAGGTCATCGGTGTCGAAGTAACCACATCGGAAACCGCACTTTCACCCGCTTCGTTTTCGGCAAATATCTGGAACACATATTCAGTGCGATTGACCAGACCCGAAACCGTATGTTGCGTGGTGGAGGCGTCGCTATCCGCTATATCCTTCCACAAATCATCATCGCCGGCCGCAAAACTGCTCGCCGCTTTGTAACGTACCCGATATTTTGTGATACTGCTGTCCAATGGGTCACTCCATGACAGCATCACTTGTCGAACACCTGCAGTCGCGGTCAATGCAGTCGGCTTGCCGGGTTTCACAATCCGCGGTGTCACGGTGACTTCATCCGATACCTCTCCCTCGGTGGTCACCGTGGTGGATGTACCATCCTCATCCACCACTTTCCGGTATTGCTTATCCGCGCGCACCTGAAAGGTATGGGCGGTAGAGTTGGTCAGGCCGGTAACTGTGTGACCGTCAGTGCTGGCACCACTTCCAGCGATCACCTTCCAGGACCCGTAATTGGTGGATTCTTCCTTTTGCCGATACAGCCAGCGATTCACACCGGCCTGGGCGGTCCAGGACATGACGACATGACCATGGCGCGGCTCTACGGCCAAATCCGGTTTGGTCGGTTTGGCGGTAGGCGTGGCTTTGACATCGTGGGTGCTCGGCCCCAATTCATCGTTTCCGTTCCGCGCACGCCACTGGAAGGTATACTCTTTGTCGTTGTCAAGTCCACTGACTGTATAACTTCGCGTATCGCCGTCACACGCAGAGTTCCCGCACTGCAATTCAAACCAGTCACCCCAGTCGTCGTCGCCACTGCGGTAGCGCATCTCCCACTTCGCAGGAGGGCTCACCGGATTTGTTTGGGTTCCGGCCGACAACCCGGTCCACTTCAGTTCCACCTGCGCATCACCGGGCACGGCATCAAGGTCTATCGGCTTGCCAGGCGGGTAACGACCCTCGTCGTCATCCACTGTCACAGGTATACGAGCCCATGGCAAACTAATATAATCCGGAGCTCCACTGATCTGCAACACTACAGTGAGAGTTTCATCACGTCCGTCAAGATCATCCTTTGCGGTGATCTTTAACGTTTGCGGATCATCCCAGCTTTCACCAAGACCAGTCGGGTTGCGGGGAAAAATTAGAGTACTGTTTGGCAGGAATTTAACTTTATCCGAGCCTTCAATTCTGGGCGAGACGTAGACAGTCGCTGCTTCCGGCGGATTCGTTTCAGCAGGCTGCGCCTGCAACCTAATGGTCAGATCTATACCATTGGCATCTCCTTCCTGCACAATCAGAGGATTTCGGTCCACAATCAGACCGGGACCTTGAGTGTCATGCACCCTGACGTCGAATCCCGCGGTCTTCCCATGGTAGCCACCGCTTTCTGCCGTCAGGTTCAATCTGACGTCGGTCGTAGCAGCAACATCCGTGCCTTCAAAAGTCAGAGTCTGGGGAACCGACCAGTTACTCTTGCTGAATCTCAAACTGGACGGACTCACGGTCATCACATTTTCATCTGCACTCGACACCTTCACCGTCACGTCGGAAGTCGGTTCTCGGGATAGCTTTACCTCACGAGTGGGTTTATTTTCGTTGTAGAGATTCAGGGTCGAATCATCCACGTCAATGTACGCATCATTGCCAAGCAAACCGCGAACATGCACCCGGTAATTTCTAGAAACTGAGCGTCCGAACTTACTGGCAGTAACTTCAATCGTAATATTATTTCTCGGTTGAAGCCCTCTTAACTCAAGCTTGAAAGTACAATTGCTGAGGCCAAATATGCATGTCTTATCGACAACTTTAACGTTAACTTCGTCTCGAGAGGGTGCGCTCACTGTCCATGAACCACTGCCCTGAATCGTAGCTCTAAATTCACCTGTTTTTACCGTCTGTCCTACATCAATTGTCAGTATATCCGGTGGAGCTATTATGTTCGCCAGACCAGTGTCCGCCATGACGAAGACTAACATCACTGCGAACAGACTGCGAATCAATAATCTGACAGGATTTTTGTGTCTTGATCGTGCTAGCCGATCAGCCGGGTTGACTGTCCGGAGCATAAACCGCAGAGCACCGGAAATCATGGAGAAGAATGCCTGAATGGCAGGCAGAATGAATGAGAGTGATATAGTCTTCATTGACGGTATTGATTCTACTTTGTTGTACATTCAAATGATTGCGCGCAATTGTATTTCAATTTCAATTCATTTTTATGAAAAATTTCATTGCAGGAAAATTAGTTCAACTGATTTGTGCAAAAAATTTTTCGATCATTACAGTTTGAGCTTGAGTTTATCGATGCCGAATCACCTTCAAAGCCGTAAACTTCCTCCATGAACAAATTTCCAAAAAACTTGTTTTCTGCAGCCAATTTGTGATGGAACAACATGATTGCAAGGCTTCAATTTTTGCTCTTTCTGTGTTGACAAAGGCCGAGGTCGCTGACAACCTGCCCAAGGTGAACATTGACTCACCGTCTGAATGGCTGCCTCAACGCTGACAATGGCTTTCGGTCTGGAACACAAACGGATGACATCAGGCAGCAACTCCGGCTAGGAACGAGTTAGACGTGATCGGCTCTACCAAGTTACCTTGAGAGCGTTGAAAATAACTGGCGGGTCAGAAACAATCGACGCCTCAGTTCGGCTGAGTGCATCGATCAGCACGCTACAGGCTCATGCCCGAACTAAAGACTCAATCCAGTTTCGTGCTTCCAATCGGCGGACATTCTCATCAAGTATGTCGTCATCAATACCCAGATTCCATGCTGCATCCTTTCGCCGCGGGTCATCAAACAGCAAGTCGAGCCTGCCGGTGTAATCCTTGATTTCGGCCGCATCAGCGAAAAATCCCATCCGGATCAACCGTTCCTCCCGGCACCGGATCAATGCGGCCATCTCTTTCGTGTTGTATTCAGGATGATATTGCACCGACCACATCACACCTTTGTCATGAGTGATCTCCAAAGCCTGCACATCCGAGATTGAGTTCCCGGCCAGAATCCTTGAGTTTGCTGGAGGCACCGTGATCTCATCCTCATGACTGGCAAAAACATCAAACACCGCGTTCTTGCCGCGATACATGGGGTGCCCTCTTCCCTCATCAGTCAACCGAATCTTGCGGCCGAAACCCATCTCCCGACCCTTGGGATTGATGTCAACCTTCCCTCCGGCAGCAACCGTTCCCACCTGAAGCGCCCAGCAACTCCCAAAACTCGGCACTCCCAGTCGAAACAATTCTCGTTGCAGATCAATCTGCGAGCGAACTGCCGGATTGTCTGAATCCAGAACCGAAAGATTGGATCCGGTCATCGCCGCGCCATCATAGGACTTCAGCTCAACCCCGGCTGGGATTCGCGCGTCGGCATCGGCCGGTGTGATGACATCGATCGTCGCGTTCGGTGCAAGAGACTCGAGCATCTGCTTGTAAAGGTCACTGGCCAGAGACATTCCACCGGCGGCAAGTTCATCGCGCGAAGCCCGGCCGTATCCCTCAATGACCAGCAGTTTAAGATTTTCCCGAATCATCAAACCAACCAATCATCCACTTCGCGATCACTGACCGCCGAGATGCAGGAGCAAATCCTGCAGCTCCGCATAGTTGTGACAGACCGCATCCGCCGCGGTACCCTGTCCGTCCCGCTTTCCGGCACCAGTAAACAATACCGCTCGCATTCCCATCGCGTGTGCACCCTTGATGTCATTGTGCTCGCGATCTCCAATATGCACCATGGCTGTCAACTCAACACCCAGCTGATCGGCAGCAGATCGAAAGATTGCGGGATCAGGCTTCGACCTTCCAACCTCATCAGAAAAAGCAAAGCCACTGAAGTATTCGAGCATTTCGTGCAGGTCCAACCACTTTCTCAAGTTTCTTCCAGGCGAAATGATTGCATCGGAGACGACTGCCAACGGATAACGCCGGGACAGCTCTGACAGCACCTCGCCCACACCCTCGACAGGATCTGGAGCGTGAACAATCTCCATATCCTCCAGCTCAACCACCACACGCTCAAATTCGTCGTCCGGTAGTACCACCTCGAGTTTATCCAAAACCCTGTTGATTCTCTGGGCGACCGTCCAGGTCACAAATTCCTCATGCCAGACGCGATTGAATTCCTGATTGACCTCATCGTATGCGCGTGTGACCTGTTCCAGTTCAAAGGAGCGGGAACGATTCAAGGCACTCCAAACCACATGGGGACGCTCTTCCCGCTTCGAGCGTAAACCAAGCGACGCGCGTTTGGGCTCATCGGAATCATCATCAATGACGGTATCCCAAAGATCAAACGTGATCCCTTGAATTCCGCTCACCGCAACACCACCGGAAAACCCGCATAAACCTGCATCAGGCCATGCTCAGATATTGAATTCGCGTACATTGTGTCTGCACCATTCCCAGAAGTCCACGCCAAAACTCTGTAACACATACACATCAAAGCTGTCCGCCCGGCAATGGATGGTCGCCGTAAGGTGACCGATCAGACTCGTGATGACATCTCCATCCTCCATTGCCTCAATATCAGCCGGACAGCCTTTCTTGATCAGGTTTCGCCGGGACGCACCCGACACCCGGACAATCGTCCGCGCCGAGGAAAGATCCGTCACCGTCGCATCAGTGTTTTGGAACAAACCACGCAATACCTTGAGTGTCTGCTCAGCATTGCGATTCTCGGATACGAACATCCACATGCCCGGGCCATTCCACAAGACAGTAACATCATCCCCAACGCGTGCCCGCCGACTTTCGGGCAGACTGTCAATTCCAAATTCCTTCAACAGGTCGCCACAAGCCTCCGCCTCGAGCCCGTGAATCTGGAACAGCGTCTCAACAAAACGCTCCTGGAGCAGGACACTGGGAATGGTTCGGCCCTCAACCACGGGTTCGCTCCCCCTGCGGGTCGATAAAAACATGATGCACAACCTCAACCGGTACCGACCGGCCCGTCAATGGCGACGCCGCAAACAACTCCTTGCCATAAATCTGCCGCCCATCCGCAATCAACGCCAAACCGATTTCCTTGTCCATGTTCGGACTGTAGCATACGGAAGACACATGCCCCTTGGTCTGCGCCGGCGGGCTGGTACCGCCTCTATCCACAATCTGGGCACCTCTGGGAATTGGCCTTCCATTGATCGAGACAACTCCCACCAACTGCGGGCGTCCACCAGCCACCAGGGCCGGTCGCTGTGCCATGCGCTTGCCGATGAAATCCGCATCCTGCTTCATCATTCGCTCAAATCCAAGATCGGCTGCAGTCGTTCGCCCATCCAGTTCTGCAGACACCACATGACCTTTCTCAATCCGCATCACCGTCATCGCTTCCAGTCCATACGGTGCAACATTCCACTCCCGTCCGGCGGCCAGCACAGCCTGCCACACCGCTTTGGCAAACCGGGAAGGCATGTGTATCTCATAACCCAGTTCACCGGAAAAACTCACGCGGAATATTCTGACTGAAATCCCGTCAATCTCGCTTGCGAGAAATCCCATATACGGCAGACTGTCATTACCCGCCGCAGATTCTCCAATCAACGCCCCCAGTACCATGCGACTTCGCGGGCCCGCCAGCGCCATGCCCGCCCACTGATCCGAAACCGATGTCAGATGTACATGCAGCTCCGGCCACACCGTCTGTGCATAAAACTCAAGATGCTCCAGTACCGGTCCGGCATTGGCGGTGGTGGTGGTCATGTAGTACTCGTTGTCCGCAATCCGCGTCGTTGTGCCATCATCGAACACAAACCCGTCCTCGCGCAGCATCAGGCCATAACGACATCGCCCAACCGGCAGGGATTTCCAGCGGTTGATATACACTCTCTCCAGAAACTCAGCCGCATCGCGTCCCTGGATCTCGATCTTTCCCAGAGTGGAAACATCTACGATGCCGACTTTCTCGCGGACATGCAGCGTCTCGCGAACAATCGCATCCCGGGGCTGTTCGCCTGTTTTCATGTAGAAAAAAGGTCGTTGCCAGGCACCTGAGTTCTGCACGAATGCACGATTGCTCTCATGCCAGTCGTGCAGGGGCGTCCGTCTGACCGGACTGAGATGGTTGCCGAATTCACCGCCAGCCAGCGCACCGAGGCTGATCGGTGTGTAAGGCGGCCGGAAAGTGGTGTGTCCCACTGCAGGAATGTCCGATTCCCGAAGTCGCGCCAGATTCGCCAGTCCATTGATGTTGCTGGTTCGTCCCTGGTCCGTACCCATGCCCAATGTCGTATATCGCTTGAGATGCTCGACAGAGACAAAGCCTTCAGAATAGGCGAGCTCAATATCCTTCACAGTCACATCGTTTTGAATATCAACAAACTGCTTGGCCACGCCGCGCCGGGATTTCGGCACCTGCCACATCAGCCTGGGCGGTGCCTCCTCCTGATCCTCCACCTCGGAAGTCTCGGTTGCCGACCCAACGTCGAAACCGCACCCGGCAACACTAACCTGACCTGCGTCAGCCCCCTGCTCCAGGCATCCGCCCAGACTGAATGCACCATTGGCACTGCCTGCAACACGGACCGATTCAAGCTGCTCATCAGGGACAAATGCACCAATCCGATCATCAAACCGGAGTTTGCCCTGGGCATTTGAGTACAGATGCACCGTTGGCGTCCATCCTCCTGACACACACAGCAGATCGCAAGTGAGCTTCTCACGCGCAACCGTCAATTCTCCACTATGCTCCAATCGCCCGATCTCAACGGACCGGACCCGGCGCAAGCCAAGCGCGCGCGTCACGACAAAACCCTGTTTCACCGGCGTATCACCCAACTGCCCCAAGGCGTACTCACTGGGCGATTGAAGTCGATTGTCGACCACCGCCTCAACCTTGACGCCGACACTCTTGAGCGCCGGCACCGTCGCATAGGCACTGTCATTGTTGGTGAAAACCACCGCCCTCTTGCCGCAACGGACGGCATACTGATTGGCGTATCCGCGCGCAGCCGACGCCAGCATCACACCGGGTCTGTCGTTGCCGCCGAACGGAATCGACCGCTCAATCGCGCCGGTCGCCACAATCACCTTCCGCGCGCGGATCAATCTCAGCCTTTGCCGGTCCTGCCGGCTGTCGGGCACCTGCTGATGATCGGCAATCCTCTCCATCGCGCCCACCAGGTTCTGATCGTAATACCCAAACGCAGTCGTTCGGCAAAGAATCTCGACATTGGGCATCAGTTTGAGTTTTTCCGTTGTATCGTAGACCCACTCCTGTGCCAGATTGCCGCCAATGGTCGCCTCATCAAAATTCAATCGGCCGCCGGTGCGCATCGTCTCTTCAACCAGCACCACATTCGCCCCAGCCTTTGCCGCCTGCAGGGCGGCACTGAGGCCGGTGGGGCCCGCACCGATGACCAGAACATCACAATACTGGTGGAACTTGGAATACGAGTCCGGATCCGGGGCAGTCGCCGATTTCCCCAGACCTGCGGCGTTTCGGATGAAGCGCTCATAAAACATCCACTTCGAAGCCGGCCACATGAACGTCTTATAGTAAAACCCAGAGGGAAGAAATGGAGACATTAGGTTGGCGACAGTACCAATGTCATAATTGACGGTTGGCCAGCAGTTTTGCGGGAAGGCCTCCAGACCGTCGTAAACCTCGACCTCAGTCGCCCTGACATTCGGCTCCGTGCGGGCGCCGGTTCTCAATTGAACCAAGGCACTGGGTTCCTCGACCCCCAACCCAAATATGCCGCGCGGCCGGTGGTACTTGAAACTCCGACCCACAATCCGCACACCATTGGCCAGCAATGCCGAGGCCAATGTATCTCCCTCAAACGCAAAATAGGATTTGCCGTCGAACCTGAAGGAAACCGGATGCGCCCGGTTGATCTTGCCGCCAACAGGATGGCGATTCGAATTCATCATCGACTATTATTCCCCGCTCTCGACCACCGCGGATTCACTGCCGAGAACCTCATGCGTCCAGGTATTGCGTCGAACCCGGAACCATCTTCTGCAACCTGCCGTATGATGCCACCACTCGACATGCTCGCCGCGCGGATTGTCCCGGGTGTACACAAAATCGTACCACTGCTCCTCGGAGTCTCCCGCGTCCGGACGCTCGACCGTCGCGTCGCCTCGATAGGTAAATTCAGTCTGCGCCCGCTCGCCGCACCAGGGACATGGAATCAGCAACATTGTTCAATCCATCCTGTTCGCTAATGTGAGTTGGGAAAAGCGCCGCTGCCCTTCTCATCAAGCAGGTCGCCCGACTCAAAGCGCTCCAGCGTGAAGGGTTCATTCAACTCATGTGGCCGGTCGTTCGCAATCGTGTGGGCAAAACACCACCCCGAGCCCGGCGTCGCCTTGAATCCACCGTAGCACCAACCGCCATTGAGATACAGGCCATCAACCGGTAGTTTGCCGATGATCGGACTGCCATCCATCGACATGTCCATTACGCCGCCCCAGGTCCGCATCAGCCGCACCCGGCTCAGACAGGGAAACAGTGTCAGCACCGACTGTACCACATACTCGATTCTCGGCAGGTTGCCGCGCTGCGCGTATGAATTGTAAAAGTCCAAGTCACCACCGAACAGCACCTCGCCCTTGTCTGTCTGGCTGATATAAACATGCGAGGCGCCCGAGGTCACCACCGTATCAATGATCGGCTTCAGGGGCTCCGTCACCATCGCCTGCAGGACATGCGACTCGATCGGCAGCCGCAATCCCGCCATGGCAGCCAGCCGGCTCGAGTTGCCGGCAACTGCCAGACCAACCCGGCCCGCCTGGATCACACCGCGACTCGTCTCCACCGCGGTCACCCGATTGCCGTGAATCTGAAAGCCGATCACCTCGCAATTCTGTATGATGTCCACACCCCTCGCATCCGCACCGCGGGCATAACCCCAGGCGACGGCATCGTGTCGCGCGGTACCACCGCGTTTTTGCAGCAGGCCACCGAAGATCGGATAGCGGGTGTTTTGCGAACAGTCAAGATAGGGGACACTTCGTCGGATCTGATCCGTCATCAGCAGTTCGGCATCAATACCGTTGAACCTCATCGCATTGCCGCGTCTTGAAAACGACTCCATCTCGGAATCGCTGTGGGCAAGATTCAAGACACCGCGCTGACTGAACATCACGTTGTAGTTCAGCTCCTGCGACAGGCTCTCCCACAGTTTCAGCGAATGCTCATAGAACTTCGCGTTGCCATCAAGCATGTAGTTCGAGCGCACGATCGTCGTATTGCGGCCGGTATTGCCACCACCGAGCCAGCCTTTCTCCAAGACAGCAATATTCTTCACACCATGCAGCTCAGCGAGATAATAAGCTGTCGCAAGACCATGGCCGCCGGCACCGATGATAATCACATCGTAGGATTTTTTCGGCTCGGGATCGCGCCAGGCGCGCGTCCAGTTCTTGTGCCCGGAGACCGCATTGCGGACCAAAGACAATCCCGAATATCGATCCTTTGAAAACAGTTCCAACATGTCAGCTGCCAAATTGCGCCTTCAGATTGTCAATCACTGCGATATTGGGTACAAGCAGATCAAAATCATTCAATCGCGGCAATTCCACCCACCGCAGGGGCTGTTGCTCCCTTGAGACGGGTACACCCTGATAATCCCGCACCAGGCGGAAATTCAACATGACCCGACGGTCCGGATATTCATGCTCAAACCTCATGAAATGATCCGACCTCCCCACGGTAATGCCAACCTCCTCCCATAACTCCCTTCGCAATGCCTCTTCCACAGATTCAGATGAACGGATCTTGCCACCTGGAAACTCCCATTTTCCCTTGAACATGTCCGGATAGGTCCGCTGTCCGATGAGAATCCTGTGCTCAGAGTCAAACACCAATCCGACTGCGACGGCAATCAATTCAGCTTCGATACTCTGCATTGATCCTCACATACTCGGCACTTAAATCACCGGTCCATACGGTCGCAGTATTGTACTGATCCTGACTCACGCCCAAGTCAACGAAAATCGTGAATTCCTCGCCCCGCATGACTTCAGTTGCGCTTTGTTCAGAATACCCGGCACTGAGCGCGCCATCCGTCATCACCTCCACATCGCCGATGCGAATGCTCACCGCCGACATCTGCAAATCATCCACCCGGGCCCGACCGATCGCCGCATAGATCCGACCCCAGTTGGGGTCACTGGCATGCAGCGCGGTTTTCACCAGCGCTGAATTCGCGATCGTCCGGGCGACCTCATCACAGTCTGCACGGGACTGCCCACCACTGACCGTAATCGTCACAAACTTTGTCGCGCCCTCACCATCCCTGACGATCGCCTGTGCCAGAGTCTCGGCGACTTCCCTGAGATTGCGGCGAAAATCACCGAGCAAGGCATCCGATTCGTCCGCACCGATTCGGACACCTGATTGGCCCATTGCGATCAGCACACAGGCATCGTTGGTCGAGGTATCGCCATCAACAATGATTCGATTGAAACTCGCATCAACCGCGTCTTTCAGTTCACGGTCTAGACAATCAACCGAAATCTCCGCATCGGTTGCAATGAACGCCAGCATGGTCGCCATATTCGGCTCAATCATGCCCGAGCCCTTGGCGATTCCGGAAATGGTCACCCGACCACCGTCGCCGGTTTCGATGACCCGTGATATGCCCTTGGCGACGGTATCGGTGGTCATGATCGAACGGGCGGCGGCAAGCCAGTTGTCTTCGCCAAGCGATTCCGCGCACGGTCCGATGGCGTTGCCAAACTGTTCGAGCGGCAATCGCTCTCCGATCACGCCGGTTGAAAAAGGAAGTACCGATTCGGTCGTCACACCCAACTCCCGGGCAACCTGTTCACACACCCACAGGCAGTCGTCAATGCCGACCTCACCGACACCTGCGTTGGCGTTGCCGCTATTGACCACCAGTGCACGCGTGTGACCATTTGTTCCGGCACGTTGGTGTTGCAGATGCTTGACCGCCACCTCAACCGGTGCCGCTCGCGCAAGGTTTTTTGTGAACACAGCGGCAACAGCCGCACCATCGGACATCTCAAATATGACCAGATCCTCACCGGGCGAGCGGCGGATGCCGGCGTCGACCGCGCCGATCCGTATCCCCCTGACCGGAAGAATCTCTTCCGGTTGCACCAGACCTACCGCCATCGGTCAGGATGTCCTGCCACAACAGACCTTGTATTTTTTTCCAGAACCACACGGGCACGGTTCGTTTCGTCCAACCTTTCGGCCCTCGCGAATGAAAGTCTGGACAGTTGGCCTGCCCGGCGGTGCGGCGCCGGCCGCAGGATCAGCCTGCCCGCCATTCGTCAAGCCGTCCGATTCCGGATGGAAATACTGCAGTTGTCGATTCGACTGCGCCTTGCGCGGAACGATCGACTCAGCCGATTGGGAGGATGCGATCTCCACCCGAGACAGTACGCGGATGACCTCGTGACGTACATTCTGCAGCATGGCCGAGAACATGTCATAGGCCTCGCGCTTGTATTCCTGCTTGGGATTTTTCTGGGCATAACCGCGAAGATGGATACCCTGGCGCAGAAAATCCATGTTGGCCAGATGATCCTTCCAGGCACCATCGAGCACCATCAGCATCACCGCCTTCTCGACCGCTTTCATCTCGTCGTCGCCGTTTTGCTCGATCTTGTCCAGATAACGCTCATGCACAGCGTCGGCGATCCGTCTCAGCATACCTTCCTGCGTGAGATCGGATTCGGTGTCGAGCCACTCAGCAACCGGTAGTTTGAGATCGAATACGCGGTCAATTTCCCGGGTCAGGCGCTCGGTATCCCAGAATTCATCACCGGCTTCCTCGGGAACACACGAATCAACCAGATACTGAACAAACTCACCGCGAATCAAATCGATCGCATCGCGGATATCATCAGAGTCCATCAGCGCATTGCGCTGGTCATACACCACCTTGCGCTGCTCGTTGGCAACATCGTCAAATTCCAGCAACTGCTTGCGGATATCGAAGTTCCTGCCCTCGACCTTTCGCTGGGCATTCTCGATCGCCTTGCTGACCCAGGTGTGCTCAATCGCCTCACCATCTTCCATGCCCAGCTTGCCCATCAGGCCCGACATCTTGTCTGATGCGAAGATCCGAAGCAGGTTGTCTTCCAGTGACAGGTAAAACCGGCTGCTTCCCGGATCACCCTGACGGCCCGACCGACCCCTGAGCTGATTGTCCACCCGGCGGGATTCATTTCTTTCCGTACTGAGTACGTGCAGGCCGCCTGACTGCACCACCGCGTCGTGGCGCTGCTGCCAATCCGCTCGAATCGCATCCAGTGCGCTTCCATTGGACTTGGAGTCGGCGAGTTCCATTTCAAGGTTCCCACCCAGCACGATGTCGGTACCGCGCCCGGCCATGTTGGTGGCAATTGTCACCGCGCCGGGACGCCCGGCCTGCGCGATGATGCGCGCTTCCCGTTCATGCTGCTTGGCGTTGAGAACCTCATGGGGAACACCACTTTTTTTCAGCAATCCGGACAGGTATTCGGACGTCTCGATCGAGGACGTTCCGACCAGTACCGGTTGCTTGCGTTCCTGGCAGCCCTGGATCCCCTCAAGAATCGCGTCGAACTTCTCGCGAGAGCTGCGATACACCAGATCAGGCAGGTCATCGCGCACCATGGGCATGTGTGTCGGTATGACCACCACCTCGAGTCCGTAGATCTGCTGGAACTCCTCGGCCTCGGTATCCGCGGTACCCGTCATTCCGGCCAGCCGGTCGTAGAGGCGAAAATAATTCTGGAAGGTAATCGAGGCCAGGGTCTGATTCTCGCGCTGCACCTTGACACCCTCTTTGGCCTCTACCGCCTGGTGCAGTCCATCAGACCATCGTCTTCCGGGCTGCATTCTGCCGGTGAATTCATCCACGATCACAATCTGGCCCTGATGCACGATGTAATCGACATCCTTCTGGAACAGTCTGTTTGCCCGCAGCGCAGCGTGCAGGTGATGCACCAGGCCGACGTTCGAGAAGTCATACAGCGTACTGCCCTCGGACAGCATTCCGGCGGACACCAGCAGCTTCTCGGCACTCTCATGTCCCTCATCGGTCAGGTAGACCTGGCGGCTTTTCTCATCCACGCTGTAGTCGCCGGGACCATCCTCTTCCATCTGCTGTTTCAGCTGGGGAACGATCCGGTTCATCTGTGCATACATTTCCGTACTGTCCTCGGCCGCCCCGGAGATGATCAGCGGCGTCCTGGCCTCATCGATCAGAATCGAATCCACCTCATCGACGATCGCATAGGTCAGTTTTCCCTGCACACGCTGTGCGGCAACAAACGCCATGTTGTCGCGCAGGTAATCGAATCCAAGTTCATTGTTCGTTGCGTAGACCACATCACAGGCGTAGGCAGCCTGTTTCTCCTCGGATGACATGTCCGGCACAACCACGCCGACGGAGATGCCGAGGAAGTCGTAGATCGCGCCCATCCACTGTGCATCACGCCGTGCCAGGTAGTCGTTGACCGTGACGATGTGTACCGAGTGACCGGCAAGTGCGTTGAGGTAGACCGGCAAGGTGGCAACCAGTGTCTTTCCCTCACCTGTGCGCATCTCGGCGATTTTTCCAAGATGCAGGACCATGCCTCCGATCAGCTGCACATCGAAGTGGCGCATGTCGAGTGTTCGCCTGGCCACCTCGCGCACAACGGCAAAGGCCTGAGGCAGGATATCATCGACTGCCTGGCCGGATGCCAGCAGTTCCCTGAGCTTGGGCGTCTGCGCGGCCAGCTCATCATCCTGCATCGCCTGCATGGACGATTCAAGGCTGTTGATTTCCCGAACCGTCTTGGAAAACTGCTTGATCAGCCGTTCATTGCGGCTGCCAAAGACTCTGGATAAGGTATTGGCGATCATGTGACCGTGAATGCGAAACTTCCAATTGAAGTCGGCAGACGAATGCTGCCGAAATTAACCTGTATTGATGTTGAATTCGATCAGTTGCGTGACCCAAAGGGAAATATAAAACCTGTCTCAGTCATATAAAGTTTTTCGGTCAGAAAACAAGGGCTTGAACTCCCAATGTCCACCTTCGGAAGCCAGTTTTCGATCATACCAGGTTTTCCAGCGTCGATTGAATTCAATGGCACCTTGATCAAAACTCTCCACTTTGCCCTGCTTGTAGCCTCGCTTATGGCCTTCGCCGTAACCCTTGGCGTAGTCTATCCCGAAGTACCTCCGTTACACCATCACAACCCGGTAAGACATGAAACGGAATGCAATATCAGCCACTGGAATTCCTATGACTGGGTGGCAATTCGGTGAATTCCAGATTCTGAGACTCGGCTTCGTGTTTTCGACCATGCCAATCATCCCATTTCTGATTGGCTTCGGCGATACCTACTCTTCTGCCTTCCTCAAAGCGTTTCTTCATGTATTTTTCCACAATCATGGTTGATAACATACTAACCTCCGTCGTAATGAATATGGATACAACGATCCATGCGGTAATCGACGCCATCTGCTTGCTTATGTTGATTATATGCCCAACCCAATCCGGGGGACTGCCAAAGTACGCCCAGATGACAAGGGCCAACATGACCAGCATGGCAACGGTAAGTGAAATAGTGTAAACACGGAGCCATCCCTCATCAACACTCCAGATCGATACCCTAGTGTTGTTGTCTTTATCTTCAGTATTCAAATCCATTCTCCCATCAAATATTACAGAATGCCGCGGCAGCTATCTAAATGCCTGTCCGTGTGCGGATCAGAATATGTAGCAAATGTCAAGAAAAATCACGCATAAACTCAGAATCCATTGGAAAGAGTTTTTTTTCTGTACCCGCCATCCAACAAAAGCCCCCAGGATGAAGTGACGTATGGCTGTAATCTTTGAAAATGATCTACGAGATTTCAACAGGTTATAGCAGTCTCCCGGATCTGCCAGCGTAGTCACTTAAAGTACTGACCAATAAACCCGCGAATCACGGTGACCGAAACCATCTGGCGGCCAAACTGTCGTTATTCTCTCAATGCAACTAACATCACTGCCATTTCAATGGGTCGAATCCATAATTCGTTCTACTGATGGCGGAAAGGTATTCAGACTGTGCCGCGCTTTGTTGTAATACCATAAGCACCCGAAACGATTATTCAGCGAAAGACCGAACGCATGATCCGATATTCCGAGCACAGTCCCGACCACCGAATGAGAGCAGGTTGATACATTGAATTCCCAAGCCCAGGGATCGCCCATCGTTGCACTCGCCGATGTCTCCAAATCCTTTTCCGAAGGCGGCAGCACCAGAACAGTGCTCTCGAACCTCGGCGCTGAGTTCACGCAGGGCGCGTTTCACGCCGTGGTCGGACGCAGCGGCTCCGGCAAATCCACCCTGCTGAACCTGATTGCCGGGATTGACCTGCCAGACCAAGGCACCGTACGCTTTCAGAATACGGACATCAACACGGTCAGTGAGAATGAGCGAACGCTGACCCGCCGTCGAAACATGGGATTCGTCTTTCAGTTCTTCAACCTGATTCCCTCACTGACCGTTGCGGAGAACGTCCAATTGCCATTGGACCTGGTCCGTATGGACAACCAGGCGGACCGGGTTGCGGAAATCCTCAGCCGGGTTGGGTTGGAAGACCGTGCCGACGACTATCCCCAGGTGCTTTCCGGTGGAGAACAGCAACGGGTCGCCATTGCAAGAGCCGTCGTACATGAGCCCCGACTGCTGCTTGCAGACGAGCCGACCGGTAATCTCGATGACGTGACCGCCGCCCGTGTGCTCGATGTCCTGCAGGACGCAGTCGGCAACCGTACTGTAATCCTCGTCACCCACAGCCGCGAGATTGCACAGCGGGCCGACCGGGTGTGGCCCCTTCGCAACGGGGCATTCAAAGCTGCCCGGACCGACCCATGAGAATCGTTCTGCTTTCATGGGTTCGAGAGACCGTGCGTCACCCGACACTGGCCATCCTCTCGGTCATCGGTGTCGCCCTCGGCGTCGCAACAGTCGTTGCCGTCGATATAGCAAATGAGAGTGCAAGAGTTAGTTTTCTGACCGCCAACGCGACGATTGCAGGTACCACCACACACAGAATCACAGGGCGCGTAACCGATGAACTTTATCATGAGTTACGCATTGAACAGGAACTGAACGTGGTGCCGGTTGTCGAAGGCATGGTCAACCCGGTATCGCAAGAGTCCGCACGGGTGCGGCTGTACGGTGTTGACCTGCTGGCGGAGTTCAATGACGATTCCAACCAGGCCTGGCAGACCGCCGGCCTCGGCAACGCCACTGCCCTGATCAGCAATCCATTCACCTTTTTCACAACCGAGGAGACCGCCAACCTGCACGATTGGGCAGTGGATGACAGGATCGTCATTTTGTCGGCCACCGGGGAGACCGAACTTCAACTCATCGGACTGCTGGAAACCTCCAATCCACTGCAAGCCCAGTCGCTGCGCAACCTGCTGCTGACGGATATCTCAACCGCCCAGGCGGTGCTGGGCAAGCTGGGATATCTCACGGCAATCAATGCCACCTTTGACGGGTCGTTTGACCTCGAGGCTTTTGAGCAGACGCTGCCCGACGATGTCCGTGTTGAGAATCAGTCCGACCTACGTGACTCCCAGCTGGCACTGACCGAAGCGTTTCAAGTCAACCTCACCGCACTCGGCCTGCTCGCGTTCCTGGTTGCGATCTTCCTGATCTACAACACCATCTCCTATACAGTTGCCCGGCGAAGACGGCATATCGGCTTGCTGCGCGCCATCGGTGTGCAACGCAACGATGTGCTGTACTGCGTGCTCTTTGAGGTACTGGCGATGGGTATTACGGCCACGGTCGTTGGATTCCTGATCGGCATGCAGCTGTCAGAGTTCCTGCTCAAACTGGTCGAACGGTCTATCGACACGCTTTACTTCCCAATTTCCGCCGGCGTGACCGTGCTCTCTACGATCACCGTAGTCAAAGCGACATTGCTTGGCGTCGGTGCAACGGTGATCTCCGCCCTGCCAAGCATCAAGTATGCGTCATTGATCGCCCCCTCAATCGCACAGCATCAATTGCACGCTGACTCAGCCGGTCACACATCCAGCCTGAGACTGGCAATGACCGGCATCGCCGCAGCAGTGTTGGGTGCGATCGTACTGGTAGGCAATCAACGCAGTATTGTTCTAGGATTCACCGGTATCTTTTTCTGCATTTTGGGTTATCTCGCGCTGGTACCGTTGCTGACTGATGTTTGCAAGCGAATAACCTCCCCTCTGTCCAAGCACACATTCGGAATTCAGGGTGTATTGATGCTCAGGGCGTTCTCATCCAGACCCGGACAGACTTCGGCAACCATCGCCGTGCTGTGTCTTGCACTGTCTGCAACCATCGGCGTGGATATCATGGTCAGCAGTTTTCGACACACCGTTGACGAATTACTGACCAACCGTCTCCGAGGGGACATCTATGTCACCCTGCCTTCGGACGCCTTTACTGGATTCCAGACTGAAGACATCCAGAGCCTCCAGAACATCGCCGGAATCGCGTCGGTCGGTGTTGCGAAATGGACCGACGTTCCTGATGGCGACGGCAGCACAAATGTGTTCGCTGCCGACTATGGAGAGCAGGCGTTCAGGGGATTTCAGTTCAAGCATCAATCAGATGTCGATGTATGGGAAGCGTTTCAGAATGGCGCGGTCATCATCAGCGAACCCTATTCCTACAGAACTGGTCTCGGCGTCGATGACACCGTCGAACTTTTCAACGGCAGGGTTCCCAAGAACTTCCCAATCGTCGGCGTCTTTTACGATTACAGTTCCCAGCAAGGGGTGGTTGCCATGCATCGGCCGACTTACATTGATCATTTTGAGGATGACTCGATTTCCTCGTTGTCGGTCAATACCCACCCGGAGGCAGACCTTGAGGAGGTGGCGCAGGCTATCGAGCGGCAGTTTGCACAGTCCCCCGCCACAGTATGGCGAAATCAGGAACTTCACGATGCCTCGATGCTTGTTTTCGATCAGACGTTCACGATCACCTATGTCTTGCGGATACTCGCAATCATCGTTGCATTTGTCGCCGTGCTCTCTGCCTTGGCGACATTGCAGATCGAGCGCGAGAGGGAGCTGGTGATCTTCAGAACCATGGGATTCACCTCGAAACAAAACTGGTCGCTGATCAGTGCCGAGTCGGGTGTCATGGGTGGACTTGCCGGTCTGTTATCGATTCCCATCGGGATCATCATGGCCTGGTTGCTGATCTGGGTCATCGAGCAGCGTTCTTTCGGATGGACGATGAAGATGCTGATCGACCCCTTGATACTGATGGAAGCGGTTGCGCTGGCGGTCGCCGCCGCACTCATTGCCGGTGGCGTGTCGGCATGGCGCCAGGTTCGACGCGTTCCCGCACTGGCATTGCAAAGCGGTGACTGACAATGAGACTGCGGCCTATCGTCATTTTGACAGTCATCTGCGTGATGGCAATTGTCTTTGTCTGGCACCGCATGGGCAATCAAGGCGCCTTGAACCCGCAACCGCCTGGATTGTCGATAGCCCGCAATGTCCTGCAGAACGAAGACCAGGACTTTGCAGTGGTGACAGGGCCCCGGAAGTTTGAGTTTCCCGAGGACCACGGACCGCATTTTGAGTACCGCTCCGAGTGGTGGTACTTTACCGGCAACCTAGTCGCAGGCAATGGCGATGAATTCGGCTATCAGTTCACCGTGTTCCGCCAGGCAAACCGGGCGTCGGACAAACTCACGAAATCCGAATGGGAGGCAAGTCAGATCTACATGGCACACCTCGCCCTGACGGACCGGCGCGAATATGCATTCTATTCCGACGAGCGTTTCGCCAGGGGCGCACTGGGATTCGGGCGGGTCAGCGCGACACCATTTTCAGCGCAAGTTGATCGCTGGTCCGCGACTGGAAGGGAGAACACCGCCTGCCAGGGCTGCCTTGACCTGCACATCGAGGCCAATGGCGAAGGTTACTCAATTGACTTGAATCTCGAGAGCATCAAACCCGTAGTCTACCAGGGGAACCGCGGTTTCAGCCAGAAAGGAAGCGAAGCGGGCAATGCCTCGCACTACTACTCCCTGACACGGCTGAAAACTGATGGTGTTGTTTCCATCGGCAACGAATCCATATCAGTCAGCGGCCTGAGTTGGATGGACCACGAATGGTCAACTTCGGCACTCGGCAACGAGCTGGCTGGGTGGGACTGGGTTTCTCTGCAGTTCACCGATGGCCGCGACCTCATGTACTACCAACTGCGAACCAAGCAGGGAGATGCCTTTCGCACCAGTGAGGGCACCCTGATCGATCAGTCGGGGGCATCAGAACGCCTGACCAGGGACAGTGTGATTTTCGAGCCGACAAGACACTGGGTCAGTGACCGAACCGGCATCCGATATCCGATTGCCTGGAGCCTGGAAATACCCGAAAGAAATCTGTCTTTGCAGATTGAACCGCTGATGGACGCCCAGGAGCATGACAGCCTGTTTCGATACTGGGAAGGGGCTGTGCGCGTCACCGGACAGGATTCCGCCGGTCAGATCGATGGAGTCGGATATCTCGAGCTTGTCGGTTATGAATGACCAGGTGGCAGACCTATTTTCAACGATAGGGTATCGGTAGAACGATGTATCACTTGCAACGTTCATACGTTCGATTACGGATGCACGCTTGTTTGGGAATCTCGCGATGACAAAAGAATTCTTTCAACTCGCGAATTCCAGGTATCGGGCATTCAGGCAGAAATTATCAGCTGAAGAATCAATCGATTCCGACAACCTGATTGGAGGCGCCTATGCGATCCAGTCAGAGCTACATGCAATTCGGTTGAAACGAGGCGATGAGCTGATTGGATACAAGGTGGGATGCATTTCGGAAACAATCCAAAGCAGTCTGAATATCCACGAACCCATTTTCGGACGACTGTATGCATCTGAGCGTTTCGAATCTTCAGTTGAACTTGAGTTGGAAATGTTTGATGGACTGGCCATCGAGGGAGAACTGGCGGTCACACTCGATTGCTCGATTACCGAATTGGCTAATCGCGATTTCACACCAAACGACGTTGTCAAAAACGTGTTTCCCGTCATTGAACTTCATCACCATCGCCCGGAAAACAAACTCACCGCAGCCAACATGATTGCACAAAACGCGATTCATGCAGGATTTGTCTGGAACAGCAATTTGGATTCTTCCACCCAGGTTCCCGACCAATTGTCCATTGCTGTCAATCGTGATGAAGTCGCGTGCGCGGTTGGCAGTGAACTCGACGCTACCGTCTGCCAGTCGCTTCACTGGCTGGCAGAATCGCTCAAAATCCAACATCTTCAGGCTGGAGCTGGGATGGTGATACTGTGCGGTTCGGTTGCGCCCTTGATTCCGTTGACTCGCGGAGGGCACGTAGAAGTAAAATCCAACACCGATCAATCAATTGCCTGCATCATTCAATAGTCCTGAAGGCGCAACGCCATCAGTCGAAACAACCTCACAATACTGGGTGCAAAGGACAAATGTGATGCGGTTGCACCGGTGCGAATACTGTAGAGACTTCCAAGACGGCATGACCGGCCGGCTATGGTGGGCCGTGCAGGAATCGAACCTGCGACACCCTGATTAAAAGTCAGATGCTCTACCGACTGAGCTAACGGCCCGTGTTTTGGAATGCTCTATTTACAGTATAAACGGCGGTATGGATTCAAACCGCCGTATGGATTCTGGTGCAATGCGTTGTGTGCTTGCTGTCTTTTCGAAAAATATCTTTCAGACTGAACAGCACCAGAAAACGCCGCCGATTATACCAGACATTAAACCGGGTCGGTTTCTGGTGGCGCGCTTCGCCAACGAAAAAACTCCACAAAAAATACTCAGCCCGGTGTCACGATCAGCCTGCCCGCACCCGGTTCCACAGTCACCCGATCGCCTGTTCGGATGACCGATGTGATATCAGACTCAAACCAATGCATCAGGGGAAGGTTCGCAAAAGCGGCACCCTGAACCATGATGGGATTGGCCCGGTTCAGGACCAAGGCAGCCGGTGCCATATTTCGTGACACCATGTCCAGCAGCATCCATGAACTCGCTACGCCACCCTTGGCGGTGTTCAACACCAGGATTCTTCCAACATAACACTCGCCATGCAACTGGTGAGCGGGTCGGGAAAAAACACCCCGGATGCGATCAAGATCATATCTCGCGCTGAAATCGTCAGCTGCCGACAGGGCAATCCCGGAAACCGTCGCACCGATACCGGCGCGGCAGGTGTAAATCTGCTTTTCTGCGCTCATAGCACACCGGTAACTGCGGATTCAATGCATTGCCGCATCGTTGCGAGATGGGGCTCATACCCATAGCCTGCAATGATGTTGACCAATTTCGCGGAGTTGCTCACGAGTACCTTCCAATCGTTCAACTCGGCGAGCTCCCTGGCATACATCTGATAGAAGCAGACGCCGCTCAGCAAAGTCGCGCCACTCTCTTCTAGCCGAGCTGTGAAGCCAAATCGGTCACATGCGGACTTGATTTCCGGAGACGTTGCCACCAGCAGCTCAGTGTGTGTGCTGAGCTTCCTTCCGGCCAGAATCCCCACGATCTCCTGAATCTCGAACATGGAAACCTGCGGTGCCGCGAACACAACCACATCCACTTTCAGGGATTGGCCCGGCTTGGCATACAACTGCTCAATATCCTCGAATGTCACGGGAATCCCGTCGTGCATGATGTCATCAGCCAATTCCGCTGATGCCACAGCTTCCGGAGTAATGCCTTCAATATGAAACAGGGGAACCGACCCATAACTCGCCATGGCCGCTCCGAAATGCTTCAGTTCATCGGATGTCGGGCCAACCCTCAGCCCGGAAATCCACGGCGTGTTCCAATAAGAGCCGGTCTTTGTACCGATGACCGCACCCAATGCACCCCAGTCGGAAAGCGTCTTGGGCTCAAAATCCACAATGAACCGATGGGTGGCTCTTCGACACTCATCAAGATGATACCCATAGCGCGGCACGCGTCCGGTCAAGGCCGCCGACAGGGCCGCCGGGCCACCCTCAAAATTGCTTCGGGCACCGCAGACACTATTCGCATATATGGTCGAACCTGTATCGCCAAACGCCAGGTGTTCACCGAAGACCGGAGGGGCCACCGTCTGATAGTTGATGCATGTATCGGTCATCAACACCCCCATGGCTTGAAGAGAATCAATGACTCGCTGCTCCAGCATGACAAGTGACTCGGGCTGATTGAATTTTCGGAAATTCTCAAAGTCAATGCCGCGGGGATCGGTTACGGAGGGAATTGCAACGGTGCGATGTTGCTCGCTGCTGGCTGCCAATGATTCGAGGTGCTCAACACCAGCCTCACCCAGGGATTCCGTATCGCACATGATGTGTGCCTGGGCAACCGGCACGAAACTCTCAGCACCGAAAAATCGTCCGACCTGCAGCTGCTGCTCCATCGCCCACTGTCGCGGATAGCCGTGCTGTCCATCCAGCATTTCCTGCTCGTATCTCGAAAGCCTGATTTCGTTGGTCATTACAGTCAGATACCCGAGATTCTGGGAATTCAGGGAGTCATAGCCAGGAGCGCAAGAAATACCACTTAACTGAACTCAATGGGATTGGTCAGAAAAAATTGATCCCGGTATTTCCTCAGCTCCTCGATGGATTCCTTGATATCGTCCTTGGCCCGATGTCGATTGCGTTTGACGTGGGTCTGTACCAATTCAGGTCGCCAACGCTTTGCAAGTTCCTTGATGGTGCTGACGTCGACATGCCGGTAGTGAAGGTAACCCGAAACCAATGGCATGTAACGGTCAAGAAACCGGCGATCCTGGCAAATGGCATTTCCACACAATGGTGATCGATTCTTGGTCGCATACCGTCGAAGAAAGGCGAGCGTCTGCCGCTCGGCCTCCTGCTCGTCAATCGACGATTGCCGAACCAGTTCAGTCAGGCCACTGTCGCCATGTGTCTTCTGATTCCAATCATCCATGGCGGCAAGACGCTCGTCACTTTGATGGATGACCAGTTCCGGACCCTCTGCGACAACCTCCAGATGAATGTCGGTTACGATTGATGCGATTTCGATGATCCTGTCGTTTTGCGGGGACAGACCCGTCATTTCAAGATCGATCCAGACCAGATTGGACTTTTTCCTGACTACGGAATCAGCGGTCATTCAACTCACACCCGCTACATGTCGCGAGGACGCGAGAAGTAATTCAGCTTGGTACCGATGCCGCGCTCGCGGGCCTTTTCAACTGCCAGCATGCCCAGCATGATATCGCTGATCGCAAAGCCCTTGTGCCAGAAAAGACTGCGTTCGGTATCTGATTCCCGACCCGGCTTGAGACCAGCCGCGATCTCACCGACATCCGCATAGACATGCTCATCTCGCAGCTCACCGGCTTGAATGAGATCGGCAAACTGACCGTAAGGTGAAATTTTGCATTGATTCCAATCATCGACTACGAACTTGTCTACCGAAAACGGCAGGGTTCTCTCCACAGACAGAACCGCACCATAGGCCTGCAGATGGGCACCCGGCTTGACATCCTTGTCGGCAACCAGAACCTGATGCTCAAGCAATCGCGAGGCGTCGATAATGATGTCCGCGTCCTTGACGGTGTCTTTAGTGTTGTCCATCACGACGATTTTCTTGCCCAATTCAGACGATAACTGGTCTGCAAAGCGCTCTCTCGACTCGGGTCTTCGGCTGGTGACCCGAATCTCCTCAAAGTCAAAGATCTGATCCAGCATTCGTACGTTGTACCAGGAAGTTCCCCGGGCTCCAATGTGCCCCAATACCTTGGAGTTCTTGTCGGCCAGGTATTTTGCACCCAGTGCGGTGACTGCACCGGTTCGCATCCAGGTGTTCAGCGTGCCATCGACAATCGCGAATGGCACCCCGGTCTCGGGGTCATACAGGTTGACCAGCGCAAACTCTGAAGGCAGATTGTGTTGGTAGTTATCGTGAAAGTCACCAATGACCTTGACACCAGCCGCGTTGACCGGTTCGACATATCCTTTCAGGATATTGAACAGTTTGTTGGGAAAGTCCAATACCAGATGGCTTTTTGAGGGCATGATCACCTTGTTCTGGCCATGCGCGATCAACCCTTTCTCGATGGCATCCATGACTTCCGACAGACTCAGATTCAGGGATTCGACGTCATCGTTGGACAAGAATAAAATTTCCAGTTCCTTCATTTCGCTCCTTCAGAATATTTTGGGTATTTCAGTTCATGCCATGGGTTGAATCTCCGTAATCGATTCGAATCCCCAAGCGGCAGGAAATTGAAGTGGATACAGGACGGAATTTATACACTAACTTTGAGGGCATGTGCTTGTTCAGTTTCGCTGAGATGCTGGGAATCTGCACGTTCGTTCAACTGCGAGGGGAACAAAGCCATGGCTTGGACAACTTGAGTTGAAAAACCAAGGAGGCTAAATACAATGACACTGTGCCCTGAATAGCAACGGCGTTTTTTACCAGCACGAACTGCAATTTAACCATGCCGGTCCGAATTCGACCACAGCTGCTCCATTGACAGGGGCAGGCAATTCCCGTTCAACCGAGACCATACATGAGAATTCACGACCTGCTGACCACGAAAGAATGCAAGACTGTTGAGTTCCTAGGGGATTCAGCTTCCGAAAGTGATCTTTTGAAAACCATTACAGCGTTCTCCAATTCCGCCGGTGGCGTCGTGCTGATCGGAGTCGACGGCGAAAACCGGGCTGTTACGGGAATCAAGAACGCGCTTGATGAAGCGCAAAGAATTGACAACATCATTGCAGATTCAATCTCCCCTCGCCTGTCGCAAAGTGTTCACGTCATGACCTGGGAGGGCCGGCAACTGCTAACCATCAGGGTCTATCCAAGTACACAACGTCCACATTTTCTCAAGTCGCTGGGCGAGGATTCAGGAACTTACGTTCGGGTTGGTTCAACCAATCGACAAGCAGACCGTCTGCTGATTGAACAACTGAATAGATCAACAACCTGTCGTTCTTTTGACCAAGGTCCGATGCCGAAATTCAACCCGGACACCCTAGACACCAAATACATGTCCGGCTTGTTTTCCGAAAACTCGAGCTGGTCGGATTCGACAACGAAATCCTTCCAGTTGGTCACAGAGCATCAAGGACGACTCGTACCGACAGTCGGCGGTGTGCTTCTGTTCGGTTTGGAAAAAGAAGTGATTTTTCCTGATGCCTGGATCCAGTGTGGGAGATTTCGCGGCCTGCACAAAGCTGTCATTTTGGATCAACTGGACGCAAGAGGCCTTTTGCCTGTCATATTGGAGAAGGCATTTGAATTTGTGCAGAAACATGCGATGAAAAGCGCCCAATTCGGTGAGCTTCGACGGATTGATGTCTGGAATGTGCCCCTCACTGCTATCCAGGAAGCCTTGGTCAACGCTGTGGTTCATACCGACTATTCCAGGATGGGTTCTCCAATCCGACTGATGATGTTCGACAATCGAATCGAGATTGAGAATCCAGGTACATTGGCACCCGGAATGAATTTTGATGATGTCAAATCCGGAGTCTCAGTTTTGAGAAACAGGGTGATCGGACGAGTGTTCAAGGAATTGAAGCTGATCGAGCAGTGGGGGAGTGGCTACAAAACAATGTACGAGAGCTGCATCAACAATGGCTTTCCAGCTCCTGTATTTGAGGAGGTAGGTTTCAACATCCGTGTCACTTTTTTCTTAAGAACGAAGGCAGCTCAGTCAATGATTCCGTTGATTCCCTTATTCTTGATCAAATCAGCCAAAATGAGAATCAAGGCGGAACAACGGTCAAGGCACTTGTGAATGCGACTGGACTGGTTGACAGGTCAGTCCGGCGTCACCTTTCAAGACTGCGAAGTTCCGGTCGTATAGTCGCGATTGGGAAGAGTGTGTATGACCCGGACAAACGATTCTATCCGGCAAAGACATCTGAAATTGCATTCTTCGGTTGATTTGTGGATTTCAAGCCGCTATGATTCGGCATTGAAGTCCGGAAAAGGTTTACAATGCCGGACATCCATAAAGATTCAAATGAACTGAATTTCCACATCTTCATTCGGTAACGCTGACCACGCCGGTTTGATGGCTTAGAGATTGCCACGCGTTTTCTACTCCTATGGATTCTAGAAGCTGCCAATGTCCATGACCCTGACCAGTGACACCCGCTGACTTAAACAAGGCTTAGATATAACCATACGTCAACGAGGCAAAGACCAATTAGTATGGGTAATCCTCTTTCATTCAATTTCCGATCATACATTCTGACCATGGAGTATCAAACATGACCCGCGTTATCCACCGAAGTCTGGTGAGTGAAATGCCTGTTGTCTCTCACGGAGAAGGCATGTACGTTTACGATGCCGACGGCAAACGCTACCTTGACGCATCGGGCGGCGCCGCAGTTTGCTGCCTGGGGCACAACCATCCTGCACCAATCGCGGCCATAAAGCGACAGGTAGACCACCTGCCCTACATCCACTCAGGATTCTTCACCTCGGACGTCATGGAAAATCTGGCCGAGGATCTTGCAACCAGGGCACCCGGGGATATCAATCATACGATGTTCCTGTCTGGCGGTTCGGAAGCAATCGAATCCGCCCTGAAACTCGCACGGCAATATTGTGTCGAAAAGGGTGAACCAAACCGCAGACACTTTATCTCCCGACGTCAGAGCTACCACGGAAACACCCTGGGCGCACTGTCAATCGGAACCCACAACAGCCGCAAGCAACCCTATCTGCCGATATTGCTGCCGACCAATCCAATTGCGCCTTGCTACCCATACCGAGACCAACTGGACAATGAATCCGAGGAAGCCTACGGATTGAGAGTCGCCAATGAACTGGAACAGAAAATCATCGAGCTCGGACCGGATTCAGTCATTGGTTTTCTGGCGGAAACCGTGGGTGGTGCAACATCCGGCGTCCTGCCACCCGTCAAGGGTTATCTGAAGCGGGTACGGGAAATCTGCGACCAATATGATGTCTTGCTGATCCTGGATGAAGTCATGTGCGGGTCTGGCAGAACCGGAACTTTTTTCAGTTGCGCCCACGATGATGTGATACCGGATATTGTCATCCTCGCAAAAGGGCTTGGCGCTGGCTATCAGCCAATTGCCGTTACGATGTGCAGCTCATCCATTTTTTCCGCCATTCAGGCCGGCTCAGGCGAACTGGCTAATGGATTCACCTACATGGGGCACGCAACCGCGTGCGCGGCATCGCTTGCCGTCCTGGAAACGCTCGATCAGGAGAACCTGCTTGAGAACGTAAAGAATCAAGGCGACCATCTCATCGGACTGCTGCGCGACCGCCTTGATGATCATCCCAATGTGGGAGACGTTCGCGGCCGAGGGCTGTTTATCGGAGTGGAGTTCGTCGCTGACCGACAGACCAAGCAACCTTTTGATCCGGCGCTGGGTTTTCATTCGGTTTTCAAAAGGCAGTGCCAGACCAATGGCCTGCTGTGTTATCCTGGTGGTGGCACAGTGGATTGCATAAGCGGAGATCACGTACTGCTGGCACCGCCATACATCCTCGAGGACGAACACGTCGAGCTGATCGTTGAGAAACTCAGCCGCTCCATCGATGACACCCTGAAACAGCTGCCATCGAAATGAAACACAGACTGGCTACTGCTCGCGTCCGGGATTGCGAAACGGTTGGCTGATCAGGCGGTCAATCCGAAGCTCACACTCAAATCGAAATATCGGCAGTCCGATTGACATACCGGTGTGACCCTTTTCCGGTTGGTCGCGATAGGTTCCGAACAGACGGTCCCACCAGGGCAGATTGAATCCGAAGTTACTGTCGGTTTCCCGTCTGATATCCGAGTGATGCACGCGGTGCATGTCCGGCGTGACCACGAAAAGCCTCAATATCCGATCCACCGATTGCGGAATCCGGATATTGCCGTGATTGAACATGGACGTGGCGTTCAGCAGTATCTCAAATACCACGACCGCGATCGCAGGCGGACCGAGTACCGTGATCACCGCAAACTTGATCAGCATCGAGATGACAATCTCGATTGGATGGAAACGGATGCCGGTCGTGACATCAAAGTCAAGGTCGGTATGATGCATGCGATGGAATCGCCAGAAAAAATCCAGTTTGTGAAACCACACATGCTGGAAATAGATCGCAAGATCCAAAACCAGCACCCCGACAATGACTGCAGCCCAGTTGGGGAGCGGCAGCCAGTTCAGGATTCCGACATGACTACCTTGCAGTGTCAGTGCATAAGCAGCAGCCGTCAGCGGTATCACCACACGCACAACGACGGTGTTGAGCGCAGACAGCAGGATGTGATGAGTCCATCTTCGCATCCGCGGCAACCGCCATGTGCGTTTGGGAAGCACCGTCTCCCACAAGGCCATGGCTAGCAGGATTGCGAAAAAAACACCCAGTCGCCAGTAGACTTCCTGTTCCATTTTGCTCTACACGATCACTTGATCAAAATTACGGTCGAGTCGAACACCGCGGATTACTCCTGCTCCCCCAAAACCAGTTGGGAATAAGTCTCCGGAGTATCCAAGTCTGCAAGCACACCGGCGTCATTCACCTCGACCTCAACCACGAACTCCTCGTAGTCTCCGATCAGGTGCTTGGCCCCGACATCGCCGCGAACCTCCATCATCTCCTGCATGTAGCGACGGTCCCACAGCACCGGATTTCCCCGCTTGCCCTGATACGTGGGCACACAGATGTGATGTTCGGCAACAGCATCGAACGAGTCAATCAGTGCATCAAGGTGATGAGCGCGAACAAATGGCATGTCGCCCAGGCAAATCAATATCCCGGAAAACTCCGCAGACAGCGCCGCCAGTGCGGTTCTGAGTGACGTACTGAGCCCTTTTGCATACTCCGGATTATGCACCAGCTCAACGGCATGGTCGTCCAACTCCGCCCGCACCTGGTCCTCCTCATAGCCGGTGACCACAACAGTTTTGGAAATCCTTGAGCGCTCCAGATTCTCAACCACCTGACTGATGACCGCTCGCCCATCAATCTCAAGCAGCAGCTTGTTCTGCTTGCCCATCCGCCGCGACTGACCCGCAGCAAGCACAATGGCCGCAATCCTGCTTTCCCCATCGGTGGCTTTTCCGGCCGCAACTGTGCGCCTCACCGGGCGGCGCGAGGGCTCAGTCAGGATGCCGCCGATCCCCATACCCATGATCTCTTCCGCGTCAATGTCCAGTTCAGCCGCCAGCCGCTCGAAGACAAAATCAAATCCATTTCGCTTGGGCGATCGTACGCAGCCCGGCAAGCCGAGAATCCGCGTTCGGCCGGATTTCGCCAGCAACAGGAGATTGCCGGGATCGACCGGCATGCCGAAATGCTCAACCTTGCCGCCGGCGTTGACAATCGCAGTCGGAATGACATCGCCCCGATCCTGAATTGCTGTCGCACCCAGTACAAAGATCAGATCCAGTCTCATGTCCAGCAGTTCCTGCAGGTGCACGGACAGCTGATCCTCGTGGTGATCGCAGATTCTCTCGACATCGATTGTCGAATTCACCATGTCGGCGCGCTCGCCAAGCATCTTCGCACCCTTTTCGAGCAGATTCTCGTTGAACCAATCCGTGCGGGTCTGGATCAACCCAATGGACAGGGCACGGTAAGGACTCACACTGATCGCCGGCATGCCTGCGGTGACGGATGAGACGCATTCATCAAGCAATCGCCTTTCAATCGCGAACGGCATGATTTTCACGGAAGCAACCAACTGGCCGGCATAGACACTGTGATACGCCGGAAGAGTCGCCACTGTGACCGCCTCGTCAACCGCATTGAATGCGTGCAACCGGTCTGTGCGCAGTCTGAGCAAGCCCTTGGCTTGCGCATACAGATTGCACCGGCCTGTCACCGCCGTCCTGATCTCGACCGACTGGCCCGCTAGGACCCGGGCGATCGCCTGTGCAGCGGCATCCTCACCGATATCATCTTTTTCCAGTTTTGCCGCGTAGACAGTCTCAAACCCCTCGTGCGCGAGTACACTGATATCGTGTGCCGACAGCTGCCGCCCCTTCTTCCACTTTCGGTTCATGACCATCAGTGAATGCGCCAGAATCGCATCCTCACACTGATCAACAGGAAATCGGCCGAACTTCATGACGCACTGCCCTCGCGCAGGACCAAGGTGATCTCCGAGAGAATTGACACGGCGATTTCCGCAGGCGACTTGGCCGAAATATCCAGCCCGATCGGGGCATGGATCCGCTTGATCTGTTCATCTGAAATGCCCGCCTGTTCGAGTCTTTGACAACGATCCTGGTGGGTACGCCGGCTTCCAAGTGAACCGATATAGAACGCTTCGGAATCAAGCGCCACCTCAAGCGCCGGCTCATCAAGCTTGGGATCGTGCGTCAGCGTCACAACCGCGGTCCTTGAATCAATACCCAACCGTTTCAATGCGGTATCAGGCCACTCGCTGACCAGACTGACTTCAGGGAAACGCTCAGCGGAAGCAAATGCGCGACGCGGATCAATCAATGTCACATCGTATCCACACGACTGGCTCATCTGAATCAATGGCTTTGCAATGTGCACCGCACCGATGATCATCAGTCGCAAAGGTGTGTTGTAGACCTGGATGAAATGCCGCCCCCCTGCGACTTCGACAACACGGCTGCGATCAAAACGCAATGCCTCGATCACGGCTGACTCAAGATCATCGTCACCGCGCAAAGCATCCCCCATCAGCAGCGTCTGCGAGTGGTCGTCCAGATTCGTGACCAGTGCGACCGCCTGCCGGTTCTCGCGAGCCTCAACAATCTGCCTGAGCGTCGACGATTTCACGACCGCCCCGTTCAGTCCACCAGCAACGGTTCGACATAGACCTGGATGCGACCGCCACAGGCAAGACCAACCTCCCAAGCCTGCTCATTGCTGACGCCATACTCCAGCATCCTCGGTTCACCGCTGTCCATGACATCGACAGCCTCCTCGATGACCGCAGTCTCGACGCAGCCACCGGATACCGAACCCTCAAACTGCCGACTCTCACTGACGACCAGCTGACTGCCCACCGGTCGCGGCGAGGACCCCCAGGTTGACACCACAGTCGCGATCGCCACCTTTTGGTTCATCTCGAGCCAGCGTGCGGCGGTGGCCAGCTCGTTTGAATGGATCTGATGATGCGTGTTCATACTGTCACCTCCGGTAAGGATTGCTCAAGCAGCTGCCTGCGCCAAAAACTTCGATTGTTTCTCATCCTGGCATCACTTAAGCGACCGTCAGCCCCGAGCGCGTCTGCCAGATCGCTGAGGCTTGCAAGATTGTGCACCGGTAAAAAAGCATCAACATGGGGAAGCATTTTGCGGATACCGGAAACCTTCGGTTGGAACTCGTCGTATCTGAGCAACGGATTGAGCCAAATCAACTCCCTGCACGAACGGTGAAGCCGCTTGATCTCATCTTCCAGATCATCGGACTCCGACCGGTCGAGTCCATCGGTGACCAGCAGCACCACCGATGAATGAAGCGGCAACCGGCGCACCCACTGACGGTTGAATTGCCTGAGGCACTCACCGATCTTGGTGCCACCATACCAATCCTGCACCTCGTCGGCGATCTCATCCATCGCACAGTCCACATCGCGGATACGCAGCTGACGCGTGATATTGGTCAGTCGCGTGCCGAATACAAAGCACGATACATTCGGGCGACTCAGCATCAACGCATGCCCAAAGTGCAATACCATCCTCGAGTACTCACTCATCGAGCCGGAAATATCACACAGCACAACAACCGGCACCTGCCGGGTCTTTCGCTTGCTGCGCACCAGTGAGATGGCATCCGCTGTGCCCCGCAAGGTCTTCTTCAGGGTCTTGCGCATATCCAGCTTCTGTCCGGTTGCATGCACAACATATCGCCGGGTCGGGATTTGCCTGAAGGCCATCCGCATCTTGGCGATGGCTTGCTTGGCCTCATTGAGTTCACTCCGCGTCATGGCATCAAAGTCCGTGCTGCGCAGTTGCTCGCGGTCGGAAAACGTCAGCGACGCCCGAAATTCAACCTCCTGTTCCGCTTCCGGGTTGGGTTTGTTGGTGATCGTGCCGGGATAAAGGCTTTCAGTCAGCCTGGGCGCGAGTTCCCGGGATGAGTCCTCTGGTTCGGGCACCCGGACCTCGGGCAACAGAGCGGAAATTGAGCGCTCGAAAATCCGGGGGTTTTTCCAGAAGGTATGAAACGCCTGATCGAAGATGTAGCGCTGACGCGGATGGCTGACAAAAACCGCATGCAGTGTCCAGTAAAAATCATCGCGATTCGCCACACCAACCAGGCCAACCGCCCGCACTGCGTTCAGGATCTGACCGGTCCCCACCGGCAGACCGGATGACCTCAAGATTCTTCCGAAGTGAACCAGATTGGCAACAAACTGTCCGGTACCGTTCGCTGTCCGGATGGTGTTCATCGCAAAACCTTAGACTTGAGCCGTGGCGTGGACGGTCTCCAGTATGCGCATGGCCTGATGCCCGCGGATTCTCTCAACATCCTCCTGGTACTTCAACAGCACGCCCAGTGTATCGTCGACAACCGCCGGCTTGAGATCGATCACATCGATCTGAACCAATGCATGCGCCCAGTCGATGGTCTCGGCCACACCGGGCACCTTGTACAGGTCCTCGTCGCGCAGTTTCTGTACAAAGCCGACGATCTGACTGGCCAGTTCCGAAGGGGCATGCGGCGCCTTGGCTGCCAGAATGGCCAACTCGCGCTCGGCATCAGGATAATCCACCCAGTGGTAAAAACATCGCCGTTTCAGCGCATCATGAATTTCGCGCGTGCGGTTCGAGGTGATGATCACCGTCGGCGGCTGCTGCGCCTTGACCGTGCCGATTTCCGGAATGGTCACCTGGTAATCCGACAGAATCTCCAAAAGATACGCCTCAAACGGCTCGTCGGCCCGATCGATCTCGTCGATCAGCAATACCGGACTGCCACCGTCCTCACTGTCGAGCGCCTTCAGCAACGGTCGGGCGATCAGGAACTTCTCTGAAAAGATGTCCTTCGCAATCGCATCGCGGTCACTGATTCCCTGCGCCTCCGCCAGGCGAATCTCAATCATCTGCCTGGAATAATCCCACTCATAGACAGCCGAGGACACATCAAGCCCCTCATAGCACTGAAGCCTTATGAAAGGGCGCTTCAGTGCACTCGCCAGTACTTTCGCGACTTCTGTCTTGCCGACACCGGCCTCGCCCTCGAGCAACAGCGGTCGTCCAAGGTTGAGCGAGAGAAATACGGATGTCGCCAGACTTCGGTCGGCAATGTAGTTGCTGGTTGAAAGCAACTCAACAGTTGAGGGGATGCTTTCAGGTAAACTCATTGATGTTCCCAGGTGAGTGGAAATCTTGGTCGGAAGGATTCAGTCAGCGAATCGGGCACCCGATCAAGCGATGATCGAGTGCCCGAATTCTGACTCAAGACTCAATTGGCTGCCTTGTCCACGGCGCGCTTGGCCATCACAGTGATCAGGTGCGCGCGATACTCGGCACTTGCGTGGATATCCTCGTTCAGTCCGCTGTCGGACACCGCGATACCCTCCACGCTTGATGCGGAAAAGGACCCGTCCAGCGCCGACTCCATCTCGGATACGCGAAACACGCTCGCTCCGGCACCGGTTACCGCAACCCGAACGCCCCCGGACCCCTTGGCCACAAAGACCCCGACGATCGCATAACGCGAAGCCGGATTCGGAAACTTGCAGTAGGCCGCGGCCGATGGAACCGGAAACGAAACCGAGGTCACGATCTCATCCTCGCCCAGTGCGGTCTCAAACATGCCGGTAAAGAAGTCGTCCGCCGAAATCGAGCGGCTGTTCGTGTTTACCGTCGCATTGAGTCCGACCAGTGCTGCAGGATAATCCGCTGCGGGATCGTTATTGGAAATAGATCCACCGATCGTGCCCTTGTTGCGAACCTGCGGATCACCGATTCCGTCAGCCAGCTCAGCCAGCGCAGGAATGGCCGATTGCACGTCCGACGACGCGGCCACTTCCGCATGGGTCGTCATCGCACCGATGGTGACCGTACCCCCATCTGAAGAGATGCCCCTGAGTTCGCTGACGCCGCCAAGATCAATCAGATCACTGACCGAAGCGAGACGCTGCTTGAGTGTCGGCAGCAGTGTATGGCCACCGGCAATCAGCCGACCATCCTCGGCACCTCTCAGCATGTCCGCCGCCTCTTGCAGAGTTGACGGACGTTTGTAATCAAATGCATACATGATCAAACCTCCTCTCAGGATGCCTTTGCATCGCGAATCGCCTGCCACACCCGATGCGGTGTCGCCGGCATGTCAAGATGGGTCACACCGACTTCAGACAGTGCATTCAAAATGGCATTCATGACCGCAGGCGGCGCACCGATGGCACCCGCCTCACCGCAGCCTTTCACACCCAGCGGATTGTGTGAGCACTCCGTCACCGTGGTATCCACCGTGAACGACGGCACATCCGATGCACGCGGCATGGTGTAATCCATATACGAACCCGACAGCAGCTGACCGTTATCGTCATAGCTGCAGCCCTCAAGCACGGCCTGCCCGATGCCCTGCACCAGACCACCATGCACCTGACCCTCGACAATCATCGGATTGATGATGGTGCCGAAGTCATCGGTGGCATGGAAACTCGCAATATCGACGGTTCCGGTATCCGGGTCCACCTCAACCTCGCAGACGTAGGTGCCGGCTGGAAAGGTGAAGTTTTTCGGATCATAGAACGCGGTCTCCTCGAGTCCCGGCTCCAGCTCCTCCAGCGGATACTGGTGCGGAACGTAGGCCGCCAGCGCAATCTCACCGAATGCCTTGGACTTGTCGGTTCCCGGCACCACGAAGTTGCCGTTCTCGAACTCGATATCCGACTCGGAAGTCTCCAGCAGATGTGCGGCAATCTTCTTGCCCTTGGCAACAATCTTGTCGATTGCATTGACAATGGCCGTACCGCCGACCGCAATGGAACGCGAACCATAGGTTCCCATACCGAACGGAATCTTGTCGGTATCACCATGGACAATATCCACACTGTCAAAGTCAATTCCGAGTTTCTCGGAAACAACCTGGGCGAATGTCGTCTCATGGCCTTGCCCGTGCGAGTGCGAACCGGTGAGCACGCTGACTGATCCGGTCGGATTGACACGAACCGTTGCCGCCTCGTAGAGTCCGGCTCTGGCACCGAGCGAACCGACCACATTCGAGGGTGCGATACCGCAGGCTTCGATGTAGGACGCGATGCCGATGCCGCGCAACTTGCCGGCCTGCCTGGACGACTCCTTGCGGGAGCTGAATCCGGCGTAATCCGCAGCCTCGAGCGCCTTGTCCAGACTTACCTCATAGTTGCCGGTGTCATAAACCAGCGCCACCGGAGTCTGATACGGAAACTCATTGGGCTGGATGAAGTTGCGCCTTCGGATTTCCGCAGGATCCAGTCCCATCTCATCGGCGGCAACCTGCACAATGCGTTCCAGCAGATAGGTCGCTTCCGGACGTCCGGCACCCCGATAGGCATCAACCGGAACCGTATTGGTGAACACCGCTTTGACTTCGCAGTAGATGACCGGCGTCGAATACTGACCTGCGAGCAGCGTACCATGCAGATACGTCGGAACGCAGGGTGCAAAGGTTGAAAGATACGCCCCCATGTTGGCCAGTGTGCTTTCCCGCAGGGCCAGAAACTTGCCGTTCTCATCCAGTGCCAGTTCCACGGTCGTCACATGGTCGCGACCATGTGCATCCGACTGAAACGACTCGCTGCGATCAGCGGTCCACTTGACGGGACGGTTGATCTGCCCGGCGGCCCAGGTCACGATGATCTCCTCGGCATAGTGAAAGATCTTGGAGCCGAATCCACCACCGACATCGGGTGCGTGCACCCGCAGCTTGTGCTCGGGCAGTCCCAATACGAAAGCACCCATCAACAGCCGGATCACGTGTGGATTCTGACTGGTGGTGTGCAGCGTGAACTGACCGGTTGCCTGGTCATAATCGCCAATGGCGCATCGTGGCTCGATGGCATTCGGAATCAGCCGGTTGTTGACCAGGTCCAGGCTGGCAACATGATGCGCGCCGGCAAAAGCCTGATCCACCGCATCCTTGTCACCCAGTCCCCAGTCGTAGCAGACATTGGTGCCGACATCATCGTGGACACTCGTTGCACCGTCACTGACGGCTGCCTGCATGTCCACCACCGCATCAAGCACATCATAGTCAACGACGATGCTCTCTGCGGCGTCGCGTGCCTGCACCCGGGACTCGGCAACAACGACGGCGACCGGGTCGCCGACATGCCGCACCTTGCCCTCGGCCAGCACCGGATGTTTCGGTTCAGCCATGGCGGAACCGTCCTTGCTGTGCACCTGCCAGCCACAGGGGATGCCCCCGACTTCAGACATATCCGATGACGTGAATACAGCCACCACGCCATCGCCCGACCGGGCGGCAGCGGTATCGATCGACCGGATGGCGGCATGCGCATGCGGCGAACGTACGATATAGGCATGGACCTGACCTTCCAGGTTCATGTCATCTGTGTATTTGCCTGCGCCCTGAACGAACCGCAGGTCTTCTTTTCGGCGTACTGAGGCGCCGATTCCAGTGTCACCCATCGCTACACCTCCCTCATGGCCTGTGCTCCGGCCTGAATGGATTTGACAATATTGTGATATCCGGTGCATCGGCACAGATTGCCTTCCAGCCACTCGCGAATCTCGCGCTCGGAAGGATCCGGATTGCCGCTGACCAGGTCCAGCGCGCTCATGATCATGCCCGGCGTGCAGAATCCGCACTGCAGACCATGATTCTCGCGAAACGCCTCCTGCATCGGATGCAGTTCGCCGTCAATCGCCAAGCCCTCGATCGTGGTGACTTCGGCATTGTCCGCCTGTGCCGCCAGCATCGTACAGCTTTTGACCGACCGGCCATCGACAAGCACCACGCAGGCACCGCACTGGCTGGTGTCGCAACCGACATGGGTGCCGGTCAACCGCTGGCTGACCCGCAAAAAGTCAACCAGCAGCGTGCGCGCATCCACATCCGCAGACACACTGTTGCCGTTGACGGTCATTGAAACATTTACACTCATAAATTCTCCCCTCCTCGTTTATTGGTTGTCCTACCCAGGGTGATGTACAGTCAGATTTCCGCCACACACCGCGTGTAGCAGAAAAAAACTCTCTCAATCAAATAAGTTTACATTGAATAAGGATCAACTACGAAAAAAATTTACTCTCCGTTGCGCAGTCAGCCCTTATTTCCGGTTGTTCATACCCTCGACAAAGGCATTGAAAAAATCATCAATCAACTTGGTTGACATGCTTCCCATCAGGCGAGAGCCGATCTGTGCGATCTTCCCGCCGGTCTTGACCTGGGCATCATAATGCAGTTCACAACCCTCGTCCACATCCTCAAGCCTGACCCGGGCCTCGGAACTCGCAAACCCGAGCGGACCCGCCTTGGCCGATGCTTCCATCAGATAACTCTCCTGCTCCACCGCGTCGGCGATGGTGAGCCTGACCTGAAATCGGGCCTTGATCGCCCCGAACTTGATGGTGATGCGGCCTTCCAATTCGTTGTCGGAAACCCACTCAAGCGACTCACAGCCGGGCATTGACTCGCGGATCAGTTCCGCATCATACAATGACTGCCAGACCCTGGCGCGATCAACCGGCAATACCCTGCTTCCGGAAATTTCCATGTCAACTCCTCAAACCCAGTTTTTTGCGAATCTATTCCAAACAACAAGCATAAACCCCGAACCGTCCGACAACGGGGGCGTCTCGAATATAAAATGATTGAACCCTGTCAACCAGTACCCGAGATCTGAACATTGCCCGAATCCAAGAACAAGTCTGTTTCCCTGTTTGGAGATTCCGCCAATATCGTACCCACCCTGGCACCAGACAACATACCACCCGGTCAACTCCGAATGGTTATAACTTATTTGGAGATGAAAAAACCACCAGTCTATCCGCGGGTGTCGAGGCGTGCGGAAAACATCTCGATCATCCGCGCCTATGAACCCAATGTAGGCTTCTACCGATACCTGTATAACGCGGTCGGCGAAAACTGGCTCTGGTATGAGCGCAACCAACTTGATGATGCTGCACTTGAGGCTATCATCCAGGATCCCAAAGTCCGTATTTACGTGCTGTACCTCAAGGGCTCGCCTGCCGGTTACTGCGAATTGGATTTTCGGACTGACCGGGAGGTTGAAGTCGCCTACTTCGGATTGATACCCGACTATACGGGACGGGGACTTGGAACGTATTTTCTACGCTGGAGTGTGGAGACCGCCTGGCTGGAACAGCCTGAGCGGGTGTGGGTTCACACCTGCAACTTTGACTCACCGTACGCGATCGCCACCTATCAGAAAGCCGGATTCACGGCCTATCAGCAAACCGAGGAGATCATTAACGATCCCCGAATCGACAGGTGATCGAACTTCACTTCCTTCGTTCCAGGGTAACTGGAAAACCATCCTGGGGTTGCAGGACGATCTGCCCCACCGGATGCGCAACATAGTCCGGCGCTGCCCGCAGCCGCCACCGCTGCGCGATCGAAGCCAGAATCAACTGCGCCTCAAGCAGTGAGAACTTGGCGCCGATGCAGACCCTGGGTCCGCCGCTGAATGGCAGATAGGAAAACCGATGCCGCCCGGACGCGTGCTCGGGACTGAACCGTTCGGGCATGAACACTTCGGGGTCTTTCCAGTATTTCGGATCGCGGTGCATGTACCAGATATTGATCTGGATCACCGCATTTTTCGGAATTCTGACTCCCTTGATCTCATCGGCTTCATTGGCCTCGCGGGCAATGGATGGAACAACCGTAAAGACACGCATGGTTTCCTGGATCACCTGAAGGGTATACGGAAGATTCTCAAGATCAGCGAGTTCAGGCAGGCGCCCATTCAGTACCGAGTCCAGTTCTGCGTGCAGTTTGGCTTCCACCTCCGGATGCTGCAACAAGGCGTAGAACACCCAGGTCAGGGTTGTGGCAGTGGTTTCGTAGCCCGCGACGATGTAGGAGCGCACCTCATCCTGCAACTGGGCGACCGTCATGCCGCGGCCGGTATCCTCATCAACCGCCGCCATCAGCAGACCCAAGAGGTCATTTTTGTTCTCACCGCTGCGGCGTCGCTCGCTGATGACACTACCCGCAATATCATTCAGGCGTTTCTTGTATGCACGCAAGCGCAGATTGGACAGTCGGGGAATCCACTTCGGCAGACCAAAAAGATCCACAAATCCGACATTGACGCTAACGAATTTCTGGACGGTGTCTGCAATATCTTCAGGCATGGGCTCGTCCCTGCCTTTCGAATACATTGCCCGCATGATGATTCTCAAGGTCACCTCAGCCATTTCAGACTGGACACTGATCTGCTGTCCCTCATCCGGGAACCCGTCCCATCGCTTGAGCAGACGATCTGCCTCATCCACCATGAGCGGTGCGAATTGCTCGATGTTTCTGACTGAAAACACCGGTGCCGCCAGTCGCCTTTGGGTTTTCCAGCGCGCGCCTTCGCTGGTAAAGAGTGTGAATTTACCGAGCAGCGGCTCCAGCAGGAGCTGGGTCAGCATTGATTTTCGGTAGTTCTGCGCATTCGTGAGCAGTACGTGCTGCACGACATCCGGGTCGCTAGTCATTGTCCACAGTGCCAGCCAGGAGCGGCGAAACTCCAGTTTGTCGTCGGTTACCCTGCGGAAATATTCCGTCGGATTCTCGATTCCGAGCCGGTAGATTTCCCGGATTGATAATCTCGACGGTTTATCTGGCATGTCTGTGCCAGTTTTTCGGGCGACAGCGGACTGCTTCATACCCATAGTCAAGTCCTTTGGTAACAAGTTACTGCAAGTATCGTTTCCGCACCTGAATCCAGAATCGTCCGGTAAATCATCGCTGAATCGGGTTTTATCGAAAAGAAACTGAACCGCAATCTGATTCAATCACTCGAATTTTTGCGACCAGGAGGCAGCTCAGTGAATTCCCTGCCTTCAGCCTCAGCAAACTCTTTGCGCTCAAGCCATGACTGCCATTTCAGATTGGCTTCAGCGAATCCTTTCTCATAACGTCTATTCAGATATCTTTCTGAAACCACATTCGACAACATATTGATTACCTCCATCAAAATGTATATGGCGGCGACTATCCATACCGTGACCGAAGACATCTGCCCGCTGATGGAAATTATATGCCCAACCCAATCCGGGGGACTTCCAACGTGAGTCCAGATGACGAAGATCAGCATGCTCAGCATGGCCACCGTGAACAACCCAAAATAAACCGCAAGCCATCGTTCCGAAACACTCCAGATCGATACCCTGACTTTTTTGCCTTTGTCTTCAGTCTTCAATCGAATACTCCTTTCAAATCTCCAAGGTTTGGCGGCAGTCCGTGTCACGTCTGTCCGCCGACCAGACCAATATCGACAGACTGTCATAAACGATCAAGCATTAATTCAGACTCAACTGGGAAGAGTTTTTTGCTGTCCCGGTTTTCCATCGAAACTGCGCGAGTTAAAGTGGTGTGTGATCTTAGACTGCTAATATATCTTCTTAAATTCAATGAGTTATGGAGTATTCCGGGAGCATCGAACACACTGAAGCAGTGCAACTGTCAATATTCCAGAAAGTGAAGCGGAACAAATGTATCCGGGTGTGGAATTGGTTCAAAGGCGAATACACCACAGATCAGTGCCAATTCAAAGAGTCGGCGCAGCTCGTCAACACAAAACCATGGAGCGATAAATTTGAGTTTAATTTCCCCATACCTATCTATAATCCGTCTAGTGATTTTTTTGACCCGGAAAACTACATTCAATGGATGAGTCCAACATGCTGACAACAAAACAACTTCAGTCACTCGACAACGAATATCACCTGCACCCATTCACCGATTCCAAGGTTCTGCACGAGGTCGGAATCCGGGTCATCACCCATGGCCAGGGTGTATACGTATGGGATTCCGAAGGCAACCAAATCATTGATGGCATGGCTGGACTTTGGTGTGTCAACATCGGATATGGACGCGAGGAACTGATCGAGGCCGCGGTGCAACAGTTGCGGCAGCTGCCCTACTACAACACGTTCTTCATGACCTCCCACCCACCGGTAATTGCGCTGTCCGAGCAGCTCGCCAAGGTCACACCGGAATCGTTCAATCGCGTTTTTCTGACCAACTCCGGTTCTGAAGCCAACGACACGGTCATCCGCATGGCCAGACAATACTGGTCAATTCGCGGCAAGCCCGAAAAGTCAGTCATTATCAGCCGATACAATGCCTATCACGGCAGCACGGTCGGTGCCGCAAGTCTCGGTGGAATGCCTGATATGCACGCCCAGGGCGGCCTGCCGATTCCCGGAATCAGTCATATCCAGCAACCTTACTGGTACCAGGAAGGCGGTGACCTGAGCCCGGAGGAGTTCGGTGTTCAGGCAGCCCAGGCTCTCGAACAGGAGATTCAGCGACTTGGCATCGACAATGTCGCCGCCTTCATCGCCGAACCGATTCAGGGCGCCGGTGGCGTGATCATACCGCCGGATTCCTACTGGCCGGAAATCTCAAGAATCTGCGAGGAGTATGAAATACTGCTGGTCGCCGATGAGGTCATCTGCGGATTCGGCCGTACCGGAAAATGGTTTGCAACCGACTATTTCGGAATCAAACCCGACCTCATGGTGTTGGCCAAAGGCCTGTCATCGGGTTATCTGCCGATTGCCGGCGTAATGGTATCCGACCGGGTTGCCGATGTGCTGGTTGATGATGGCGGGGAGTTCGCGCACGGATTCACTTATTCCGGGCATCCGGTTTCCTGTGCGGTTGCCACCGAAAACATCAAGATCCTGGCCAGGGAAAACATCATTGAAAATGTTGACAGCAATACCGGACCCTACTTTCAAGAGCGCCTGCAGTCCTTAAACAACCATCCCCTGGTTGGAGAAGTGCGCGGTGTGGGACTGATCGGCGGCATTGAACTGGTCGAGAACAAGCAGGCACGCCAGAGCTTCGACCCTGAACTCAGAGTCGGCATCCGCTGTCGTGATTTTGCTGCCCGGCGCGGTCTGATCATGCGCGCGGTCAGGGATTCGATGGTGCTGTCGCCACCACTGATCATTTCCAGGTCACAGATTGACGATCTCGTTGAGATTGCATGGCACAGTCTCAACGACACACTGGACAGTCTCAAAGCGTAGCCGATCGCGCTGCCATGACAACGCGGGACACGCAAGTCGATCTTGACGAATTCAAGTCCGAAGGTGATTTGAATCTCAGCGAACAGCGCCTGGAGTGGCAAAAACGAAACTCTAATCCTGAAACCGACAGCTGGCTGACAAGAGACAGCGATGTGTTTTTGCATCAATCACTGTCAACACCCTGTCTTGATGTAATCGAAGCCACCAGTCAAAACGGCATTAAGAATCTGCAGGGGAAAACCTATCTGGATTTCCACGGGAACAGTGTCCATCAGGTTGGATTCGGACATCCAAAAGTCCTTGACGCAATCCGCTCCCAGCTCGATTCACTGCCATTTTGTCCGCGTCGGTTTACCAACCGGTCCGCAATCCGCCTCGCGGAGCGACTTGTCGAGCTGTCTGTCGATGGTTTGGACAAGGTGTTGTTCGCACCGGGTGGAACCAGTGCGGTCGGAATCGCGCTGAAAATCGCCCGCGCGGTCACCGGCCGGTTCAAGACCATCTCGATGTGGGATTCGTTTCATGGGGCCTCACTTGATGCAATCTCACTGGGCGGTGAGGCGGTCTTTCGCAAGGATGCCGGGCCATTGCTGCCGGGTGCCGAACACGTTCCGCCGCCGAATCCGTCAGACTGTCCATTCGGATGTAATGGAACCTGCAATCTGAAATGCGCAGACTATGTGGATTATGTGCTTGACAAGGAAGGCGATGTGGCCGCAGTGATCTCAGAGACCGTGTCCAGCGTGCCCTACTTCCCACCAAAAGAATACTGGAAGCGCATTCGCGCCGCTTGCGACCGTCACAACGCCGTGCTGATCATGGATGAGATTCCACACTCACTCGGTCGAACCGGCAAGCTGTTCACCCATGAGCACTATGACATCACACCTGATATCCTGGTTTTGGGCAAAGGACTCGGGGGCGGTGTGATGCCGCTGGCAGCAGTTCTTTGCCGCAAAGATCATGATGTCTCGGCTGACCGGGCTCTGGGACACTACACCCACGAGAAAAATCCTGTCGCCTGCGCAGCCGGACTTGCAACACTTGAGGTGCTCGTCGAAGAGAACCTGCCAGAACGTGCAAGGCTGCTTGGCCGCGATACGCTGGACCGACTGAACCATGAACTGCACAACCAACCGATCGTCTCGGAAGTCCGGGGTCTCGGCCTGCTGCTTGGCGTTGAGCTCGACCGCTCAATTGAAAATATCAGCACAGTGGCTGAAAAAATCATGTACGCCTGTCTCGATGCGGGCTTGAGTTTCAAGATTTCAATGGGCAATGTACTCACGCTGGCACCGCCACTGAATATCGAGGAGACCGAACTGGAACACGCAGTGGACATTCTTGTCGGGGCGATCAAGGCGGTTCAAACAGAAACATCTATCCATTGATTGAATCCAGGCCTTGAATTGGCTTTAAAATGTCAATTGACCTCAAATGAATTTCACTATTGATTTCAGAACCTTGCATATTTTCTCCAGACTTGGCTGACCGTGAACGAACAACGAAAGAAATTATGGGGTGGGAGATTCGATCAACCCACCGATTCCTCGGTCGAACAATTCAGCTCGTCGGTGGAGTTTGACCACCGACTCTACCGTCAGGATATTGCGGGTTCAATTGCCCATGCCCGGATGCTAGCGGCAGTCGGGGTGCTCACCGAGGGGGAGTTTTCAGCCATCAACGAGGGATTGAAGGAGATTGAATCCGAAATTGAAGCCGGTACCTTTGAGTGGTCGTCCGAACTGGAAGATGTGCACATGAACATTGAACAGCGTCTGACGGACATGATCGGTGACGCGGGAAAGAAACTGCACACTGGCCGCTCGCGCAATGATCAGGTCGCAACCGATTTGCGGCTGTATGTTCGGGACGCGATCGATGCGATTGTCGCTGAGCTGACAGCCTTTGAGCAAACACTGCTGGACTTCGCACAGGCTGAGGCAGACACCATCATGCCAGGCTACACGCATCTTCAGGTTGCACAACCGGTCACGCTGGGGCATCACCTGATGGCCTGGTTTGAGATGCTGGATCGCGACCGCTTGCGGTTTTACGATGCACGAAAGCGAGTCAACCAATCTCCGCTGGGCAGCGCTGCCCTGGCCGGTACGAATTTCCCGATTGACCGCACCATGACCGCCAAGGAACTCGCTTTCGATTCAGTGTCGGAAAACTCAATCGACGCCGTATCCGATCGCGACTTTGCCATGGAATTCGCAGCCGTCGCCGCCATTGCAATGGTGCATCTGTCAAGAATCGGCGAGGAGTTGGTGCTTTGGGCCTCGGGCGCCTATCGCTTCATCACGATCAGTGATGCCTACACCACAGGATCAAGCATCATGCCGCAGAAAAAGAATCCCGACATTGCGGAACTGGTACGCGGAAAAAGCGCACGCACCGCCGGCAACCTGCAGGCTTTGCTGATGCTGATGAAAGCACAACCACTGGCCTACAACCGGGACAACCAGGAAGACAAGGAAGCGCTTTTTGATACGATTGATACCGTCAGTGCGAGCATCAAGATCATGCACCGGATGATCCAGAATATTGAACCCTGCCGAGAGCGGATGAGACAGGCGGCATCCGAAGGATATGCCACCGCGACGGATCTCGCCGATTACCTGGTGATGCAGGGCATTGCCTTTCGCGATGCCCACGAAATCGTCGGGAAGATTGTCCGGCATTGCCTGGATACCGGTTGTACCCTGGAAGAGGTTTCACTGGCGGACCTGAGGAAGTTCAATTCCAACATCAACCAGGACATCCTTGACATTTTGAAACCGGAAGCTTCGGTCAGGGCAAAAGATCATGTTGGCGGTACGTCACCAACACAGGTGATGAACGCAGTCAGGTCAGGGCGTAAGCGACTGGCCGAACAGGTTTAAAAATCTTGAAATCAATTGATAAGGCAATGATATGACCAGAAAACTGTTTGTGGCAATGTTGATCCTTGTAGCAATGCTTGCGATGATCTCGTGCGGAAAGAAAGGCGGTCTTGAGCGTCCGGTGTCTGAGAACATCTCAACTGTGCCCAGCAATATTCCTGTAATCCTTCCCAATTAGATGCAGGAATTCTCCTATCGGGACGATCTTCTGCACGTGGAAGATTGCCCACTCGACGCGATCGCCGGAAAGTTCGGAACACCCTGCTATGTGTATTCGCAGGCAGCGCTGACCGACAACTGGCAGGCCTTTGAGCGCGGGTTCGCTGAGCGCAATGCCACGATCTGCTATTCCGTTAAATCCAATTCAAATCTGGCCGTCCTGGCCCTGATGGCGAAACTCGGATCGGGATTTGACATTGTCTCTGGCGGTGAGTTGCAGCGGGTCATCAAGGCCGGTGGAGATCCGGGCAAGACCGTCTTTTCCGGTGTCGGTAAATCTGAAGACGAGATTCGCATGTCACTCGGCTGTGGCATATTCTCACTGAATCTGGAATCAGAGGCCGAGCTCGACAGAATTCAGCGCATCGCCCGTGAGATGGGTGCAACCGCACCAATCAGCATCCGCGTCAACCCGGATGTGGATGCCGCCACGCATCCGCACATTTCAACCGGGCTCAGGGAAGCAAAGTTCGGCGTTCAAATTGATGAGGCCTTGCGCCTGTATCAGGACGCGTCGAAGTTGGACCATGTCAGGACTGTGGGCATCGCAGTTCACATCGGATCTCAAATCACTGCCATGGCGCCGATCCTGGATGCACTGGAACGGGTGATCGACCTGGCAGAGCAACTCAGCGCGAGCGGAATTCCGATCGAACATCTGGACCTTGGTGGCGGGCTGGGCATCCGGTATCGGGATGAGCAACTGCCTGAAATCTCAGACTACTGTCGGGAAATTTCCGGCGTACTGAACCGTCGCGGTTGCGAATTGCCAATCGTCGTGGAACCTGGCCGTTCGATCGCAGCACCGGCTGGCGTGTTTCTCACCACCGTGGAATATGTCAAACAGGCGCAGTTCAAGAACTTCGCCATCGTCGATGGCGCCATGAACGATCTGATCCGACCGGTCCTGTATGATGCCTGGATGGATATTGTGCCGGTGAAGGCCGACGCCTATTCCTCACGGGCAACTTACGATGTCGTCGGCCCGGTCTGTGAGTCCGGAGACTTTCTGGGCAAGGACCGTGAACTCGCAGTTCAGGACGGCGACCTGCTCGCGGTATGCCACGCCGGCGCGTATGGCGCGGTCATGGCTTCGAACTACAACACCCGACCACGGCCACCCGAAATCCTGGTGAACGGCAGCCAGGCCCAGATCATTCGGGCGAGGGAATCTCTCGAACAGATGCTTCAGTCGGAATCAATTCCGGATTACCTGCGCAGATAACGCACGCGATCAATCAAACTTCCGTGCCATGCCATAGAATTCTTCGTTCGGTTCCATTGAGACGACATTGGCCATCCGGTTACTCAGTCCGAAAAACGCCGTGATTCCGGCCACGTCCCAGATATCCTCGTCGGTGAATCCAGCGTCGCGCATCGCCTGAAAGTCCTCATCATCAACCGCCCACGACTCGTTGCAGACCTTGATCGCAAAGTCCAGCATGGCGCGTTGGCGCGGTGTGATATCGGCCTTGCGATAGTTGACTGCCACCTGGTCGGCGACCAGGGGATGCTTGGCGCGGATGCGAAGAATCGCACCGTGCGCCACTACGCAGTATTGACAGTTATTCTCACCGGAAGTCGCAACGACAATCATCTCCCTCTCGGCCTTGGTCAGTCCGCCCTCTTTTTCCATCAACGCATCGTGATAGGCAAAGAACGCCCGGAACTCATCGGGGCGATGCGATAAAGCCAGAAATACATTTGGAACAAAACCGGCCTTCTCCTGCACCTCAAGGATCCTGTCCCGAATGTCATCAGGAAGATCATTGAGGTCCGGTACCGGATATCTGCTTGGTGAGATTCCCATATCAATCCCCAGTCGAATGGCTTGGCACGAAGTCGTCCCTGACCTGGCAGGCAACGATGTCAGGAACCTTCCCGGTAGTAATCCGGAACAAATGTCTGATCAGACATCGGCGGCCGGATATATCCCTCAGCCTCACTGCGCTCCGGCAATTTAATCGGTTCCGGCGTCAGGTCCTCATAAGGAATCATGCTCAAAAGATGCCGGATGCAATTCAGCCTGGCATGACGCTTGTCATCGGCGTTCACTACATACCATGGCGCCTGTTTGATATCGGTATGGGCAAACATCTGATCCTTGGCTTTTGAGTAGGTCATCCACCGCGTCCGTGACTCCAAGTCCATCGGAGACAGTTTCCAGCGTTTGTGCGGTTCGAGCAGTCGGCTCTGAAAGCGCTTTTCCTGCTCATCATCAGAAACAGAGAACCAATACTTGATCAGGACAATGCCGGAACGAACCAGCATTCGCTCAAACTCGGGGCAACTGCGCATGAACTCCCGGTATTCCTCCTCATCACAGAAACCCATCACATGTTCGACACCTGCCCGGTTGTACCAGCTGCGGTCAAAGAGCACCATCTCGCCTGCCGCCGGCAGGTGTGCACAGTATCTTTGGAAATACCACTGGGTCTTTTCCCGTTCTGTTGGAGCCGGCAGTGCCGTCACGCGGCAAATCCTGGGGCTCAGATGCTGGGTGATTCGTTTAATGACACCACCCTTTCCGGCTGCGTCCCGCCCTTCGAAGATCACTACGACTTTCAGGCCCTTTTCCTTGACCCACTCCTGAAGCTTGACCAGCTCCAGTTGCAATCGGAACAGTTCTTTCTCGTAGACTGATTTCTTGACTCGGTTGCTCTTTTTTGGGGAATCCTGAGATTCCGAATTTCCTTTGGCTTGTGAACTCATTCTCCTAGTCTCCATTAAGGTATTCAATCAATTCAATACAGTATATCAATTGAGACTTCATAATCAATAACCAAGCCGGTGCGTTGAACTTTTCCAATCGGAAAAGATCAAGTCAAGAATTAAACCTTGATGCCATTAGTGCAAAAGCAACACTTCAGTCGGCTTCTGAAACAAGAGAAAAGCGCGTGTGAGTAAAAGTTTCCGTTTAATTCCAGGAATCGGAGGCGGTCCACTTTTTTGTAAAGGACTCACCGGAATTGAGCGCCTCGACGACGGGTAACAGGAACTCGCTGACCGAGGTCACAACTTGCGAGAGTGAATCAGGAATACTGTCATCGTAGATTTTAGAGTGGAATATCAACCACTGATCCTGCTTGTCGTTGGCATATTGTTCGGATAATGCTTTGATTTCTAATGGTAGTTCAGTGCCGCGTTGTTGAAATGTGGACGTAATGGCTTTAGCCAAACTCGAACCTTCAAAATCAAATTGATGGGACAACTGCCAAATATCGAAGTAATCTTTCATACGGTTGTTCAATAATTCATGACTAACCATGGCATGAAACTTCTCCGCGATTGAGCTCTCTCTTTTGTAGCAAAGCATCCTTGGTGCCGGAAAGTCCAATATGGTAGGCAGGTCTTCGACCTGCGGTTGCGGAAACAAGACATCATCAAAGCCAATATCAATCTGCAGAAAAATTTTCGCCACTCCGAGCTTCCCCTGAAGTTTGATTCTGATGCCCACAAAATCGGCTTGTTTGATGATTCTCGTAGCTTGGATCGAAGTCGGATCAAAATCCAAACCATCTGATTGCACATCCACACCCAGAATGTCGTGAATCTGTGAGACGATCAGTTCTTACCTATTGGAGGTTCTCCCGAGTAAATCTATGTCCATTGTTGGGCGTGCGTACGATAAACCCCACACCGAGAGCAGCAACGCGCCCTTCAGTACGAACCGCTCAGCATGCTCGGATTGCGACAGCCTGTAACAACTCGCGGAAAGGACGACCGGTAATTCTTGACTGATTGAGGAGACGCTGGCAAACAGACGCCGCTATCTCACGACCGGGAATCCAAGGATCGTTTCCAGATAAGGACGCATCACACGGTCGACTCGGCAGACCTTGGCATGACTCAACAGGGCGCTGACATTGAAACGACGGCGTTCCCTGTAAAACCACAACGCTTCCAATACCACATCCATTCCGATGCGATTACGAAACTTGAAGCAATCTACCAAGGTTTTCTCAACACTGTAGATCATGACGGGGAAGCCCTCGATCTGATGCGTCTCAATGCCAGCCTCATAACTCGCTTGCGAGAATCGATAGGCATGGATCGATGGGTACTCCAATTTTGGCAATCGCGCGTCTCTCGGTACCGATATATACACCCTGCGAGGGATCTGGGTCGTAATGTCGTGAAAAGAGAGTGCGGAGATAAGGCAGAGGACCGCTTTTGGGAACCGCAAACTGACGGCAATGTGATCAGGATGATAAATAGGCGGCAGATCCGTCAACCTGTAAATGCCCCGGGTAATCGGTTCAATGACGCCACGGTCTCGCATCGCATATAGCATATAACTGGTTATACCCAGCTTAAGTGCCTCACTCATATGAAGGTGACCACCATGCTCGCGAAAAATGGATTCAGCGCGTTTTTGTCGAATAGTTTTCATCTATATTGTTTCCATTTATTTGTTTATGGTAACAGTATATATCAATTTGTTGAAGAATTCAATCAGAACTGCTTTCTGAAATACCGAGGCTGTCCGCTCTTCGGTTCGCTCGGAACACGCTGAATCACCAGATGTTGTGATGAGAGAGTGCAGAGTCTAGGCGCACGACTGCACTCAAGAACCAAAAACCGACGGTAAAGAGGTCAGGAAGATTAACTGGCGATAGATTCACCAGTTAACGGACACTGCGGCTGACCGGATCAATGACCCCCTGAAACTCGCAGTGCACAGAGCACGCAACTGATGAAATCCAATTTTAAAACCTTGGCCATGTTCGCGAAATACAGCTCCGGCGCGATTCGGGCTGATTATAATCAGCTATACTGTTACCACTTATAATTATCTGGTAACAGTATATATCAATTAATCGATCATGGTTTTTCAGTCGAAGCACTGGTTAACTACGCATTCGCAAACCTGCCGGGTCCACCAACGGCTCCGTGATCAAGGTAGCTGTTTTCGGTTTGCCGATGATCTCAATGCTGAAATTCTCACTGCCGATTCTGTCTGGTGGGATGAAACCCAGGGCGATGCTCTTGCCCGTGGTATGACCGAATGCACCTGAACTGACAATACCAACGACTTCACCGTCACAGATAATCGGTTCTCCACCCACTGCATCCTGATCATCGACCTCAACCGTAAAACACGACAGCAACCAGCGGGGCGCCTGGTCCTGGATACTCATCAGATGATCGCGTCCGATAAAATCCCCTTTGCCGAGTTTGACGAATCGATTCAATCTGGATTCGTAAGGATTGTATTCCGTGGTGTACTCCCGCCCCCAGCTGCCATAACCTTTCTCAAGACGCAATGTCAGCAGCGCACGGGATCCGATCTGCCTGAGGCTCACGCCTTCGCCATGCTCCAACACATACTGCAACACTTGCAACTGATGCTCGGCTGAAAAATAAATCTCGTAACCGAGTTCACCGGTAAACGCCACCCTCAAGATCCAGGCCTGGGCACCTGCGATGCTCATTTGCCTGATCCCCATGAACCGCTGCGCCTGCGCCGAGAAGTCCTCACCTGTCAGTGTTTCCATCAATTCCCTGGAACGGGGACCGGAAATCGACAACCCAACCCACTCGTCGCTCATGCTGGTAATCCCGACACCCGAGCCGAAGGCGTGTTTTCTGAACCAACGCAGGTGATTGTTCTCCGCCACACCCGCACCGATCAACAGGAATTTCTCATCTTCCAGCCGGGCGACTGTAAAGTCCGCAATGATGCCTCCGCCGGGATGCAGCATTGGTATGAGCGCCATCCTGTGCAATGCCGGCAGCGTGTTCGTGGTGAGTCCGTCCAGCCACTCGGCAGCACGCGAACCATCTACAATGAACTTCGCGTAGGCAGAGGTATCCAGCAAGCCGGCATTGGTACGAACATTGACGCACTCTTCGCGGACATGTTGAAATGACTCAGTTCTTCGAAACGAGAAATTCTCTTCCGGCGCAACCCCTTCGGGCGCAAACCACATCGGAACCTCCCAGCCAAACTGGGCACCAAAGTACGCTCGATCGTTCCTTTGGTGTTCCCAAGCTGGACGCGTCCTGACCGGTCGGCCAGCCGTTCTCTCCTCGTATGGGAAGAAAATCCGAAACCGACTGCGGTAATTGTCCGCCGTCGTCTCCAGAACATAATCGTCGGTGATCCAGTCACCGAATCTTGCGACATCAATCGGCCACAGATCCAGGCTGGGCTGGCCATCCAGAATCCACTCAGCCATCATCAATCCCAATCCACCACCGATACTGAATCCCGGAATCAGACCGCCAATCAGAAAATAGTTCGAGAGCTGGGGCACCGGCCCAAACAGCGGAAAAAGATCCGGAGTCCAGATCATCGGTCCGTTTACTACCCGTTTCACTCCTGCCTCGGCCAGACAAGGCATCCGATTCATGGCACGTCCGACGTTATCCAGAATTCGCTCAAGATCATCCGCCAGCAACTCATGACCAAAATCTGCCGGCATGCCATCGACCGCCCAGTGCTTGCCCTCGCGCTCGTAAGCGCCAACCAGAAGTCCCTTGCCTTCCTGACGCATGTAGTACTCACCATCATTGTCATGAATCAGGGGTATCTCGCGATCCAACGCCTCGATCTCGGGAATGTTCTCAGTCACAAAATACTGATGCTCCATTGTCATCAGCGGCAACTTCAGGCCAGCCAACCGACCAACCTCCCTACCCCACAAACCCGCACAGTTGACTAGATATCGGGTTTCGATCCGTCCTTGCGACGTCTCAACAACCCATCCACCGTTTGGCAGCGGTGTCGTGGCAGTGACCGGACAGTTGCGATAGATGGTCGTGCCGCCTTTGCGGGCACCGGCTGCATACGCGTTGGTCACGCCACTTGGATCGATATGCGCCTCGTTTGGTTCAAACATCGCGCTGTAGACACCATCGAGATTGATCAACGGATTCAGCTCGTGGACATCGTCCAGGGAGATCATGTTGAATTCCAACCCGAGGTATTTCGCTTTTGAGGCCTGAATGCTGATCTGGTCATGACGCTCCTGCGTCGTCGCAAAATAGATTCCACCGACTTTGTGCACACCGCAGGACTGGCCGGTCTCCTCTTCCAATTCCGGGTAAAGCCTGATGGTGTAGTAGTGCAGTTTGGACAGATTGGCGTTGTCCTGCAAAACATGGGTATTGCCTGCCGCATGCCAGGTTGACCCGGAAGTCAACTCGGAACGTTCAAGCAGGACAACGTCCTTGCAACCCCGCTTCGCAAGATGGTACGCCACACTACAGCCGGCGACACCGCCGCCAATAATCACAACTTCAGCAGTCTTTTTCACAATTTCAATTCCTGTGGTTCAGTTTCAATATCTAGGTCGACGCCGAAGCGCGCTTTTCCTTGGTTGTGTCAACGAACCGATCCAGTTCCTCAAGCACGCCGGCATCAAGGACAGGTGGCTCGTATTCATCGAGCAAACGTTTATAGATCTGGTTGGCCCGGCGCGTGGCATCCCTCGCACCATCCTCAAACCAGGTCTCGAAGTTGCGCCAGTCAGACAGGATCGGCCGATAAAACTCCGACTCGAATCGCTCCATGGTCTGCTGCGCGGCAAAGAAGTGACCGCCGGGTCCGACTTCACGGATCGCGTCGAGTCCAAGCGTGTCGTCGTTGACCACAACCGGCTTCAACACCTCGGTAATCCCCTGCAGCATCTCCGCATCCATGACAAACTTCTCGAATGAGGCGCAAAGTCCCCCTTCCAGCCAACCCAGTGCATGATGAACCAGATTGGCCTGTCCCATGACCGCACTCCAGATCGCCATCTGCGACTCATAGGCGGCCTGCACGTCCGGCGCGTTAGAGGCATTGACATTCGATGAGCGATACGGGAGATTGTAAAAGCGGGCAAACTGACCTCCGATCAGTGTCGCCTTGACGTATTCCGGTGTGCCAAATGCTGGTGAGCCGGTACGCATGTCCACATTCGAGGTGAAGCCACCGTAGACAACCGGCGCGCCGGGATTGACCATCTGCGAGAAAGCGATGCCAGCCAATGCCTCGGCATTCTGCTGGGTGACTGCGCCAGCCAGTGTGATGGGCGCCATGGCACCGGCCAGAGTGAACGGCGTGATGATGACAACTTGGTTCATCCTCGCCAGCTCGATGATTCCCCACAGCATGGGGATGTCGTACTGCAGTGGTGAGTTGACATTGATCACCGTAAAAAGACTCGGTTCCCGCGCCAGTTGCCCGGTGCTGATGTTCCGACTGATGCGCGCAATCTCAAGCGAATCCACCACGCGATCGCGTCCCAAGGAGTAACACCTGAACACCTTGTCTGTGAGTGTGACATTGGCCCGGGCGGTATCGAGATGACGGGTGTTCGGGTTGAGGTCCAACGGTTCAACCGGATGGCCGGACAGTGCGTGAGCGACATTGACGACCTGGGCCAGTCGAATGAAGTCGCAGTAGTCTTTGTAGTTGCCAGAGCGTCGGCCCTGATCCATGTCACTGGCATTGGGTGGCCCGGCGACTGTGGAAAACGCCAGCCAGCGCCCACCCAGCCGCAGGCTGTGATCAGGATTCCTGGCATGTACGGTGAACTCCGACGGAGCCTTTTGGATAGATTGCATGATCAGGTCGCGGTCAAATCGTACCCGGGTACCCTGCGGGTCAACGTCCGCACCGGCAGACTTCAGGATCTGCCTTGCCTCATCCAACAGGAAATTGATGCCGATCTCCTCAAGAACGGTCAACGCGGCTTCGTGAATCTGCTGTAACTGATCCTGGGATAGGACCTCAACCGGTCGGTAGGGATTTTCAACCTGCTGGAAGGGAAGTTGCTGAACTTTCGATTCCGATGGCTTTTGCCGCCGGGCTTTTCTCACGGACCTGGATTCAGTCATCGCGGCGAAGTCTACAGGTCGTGCTCCCGAAACATTCGATGCCAATCGTACTGATCGATGATCGGTAGATTCATAAAGATTCTGTTCGACTGTTTATGAATGTCTTGACTGGCTTTGTGTCCTTCAAAAGAGAACTTAACCGCTCTTGAAAACAAGCGGATAATATATATTAATCGACCAGGCAAACTTTGCCTTATTGACTGAAAAAACCAAGACAACCTCATGAAAACCAGCAACGATCCACTGCTTCAGCCGTTTCAGCTGAAGCACCTGCGCTTGAGAAACCGAATCATCAGTACCAGTCATGAACCCTCGTACTCCGAGGACATGCTGCCCAAGCTGCGTTATCAGCTGTATCACGAGGAGAAAGCAAAAGGCGGTATTGCGCTGACCATGTTTGGTGGGTCGACACTGGTAGATCGGGACTCCCCTCCGGCCTTTGGAAATCTGTATGCGGGTTCCGATGAGATCGTACCCTATTTCAAACAACTGTCAGCCAGGGTTCATCAGCATGGTGCTGCGATCATGTGTCAGATCACACATCTTGGACGGCGCACCTCGCCCTACGTCAATGACTGGCTGCCCACCGTGGCAGCCTCATGTGTGCGCGAACCGGCCCACCGTTCCTTTCCGAAAGAACTTGAGATCGAGGACATGAACCGCATCGCCAAGGCGTATGGTGCCGCGGCCAGGCGCTGTGTCGACGGTGATCTTGATGGTATCGAGATTGAAGGGTATGGGCATCTGCTGGACGGATTCTGGGCCGCGCGAACCAATCGCCGCACCGACCGGTACGGCGGAAGCCTCGACAACCGGATCCGGTTCACACTCGAGGTCATCGACCAGGTCCGCAACCAGGTGGGCAGTGACTACATCGTCGGCATCCGCATGGTGATTGATGAGAGCCTACATGACGGTTTGGAATTCGACGAGGGCATGAAGATCGCAAACATCCTAACGGATACCGGGAAACTTGACTTCATCAGCGTCATCCGAGGACATGTGGATACCGACGAGGGACTCTCCCATGTCATTCCCAACATGGGTACGCCTTCCGGCCCGCATCTGGAGTTCACCGCGGCGGTGCGTTCCGCCCTGCAACTGCCGGTCATGCACGCCGCCAGGATTTCCGATGTTGCCACTGCGCGCCACGCTGTTGCCAGCGGATGTGTCGACCTGGTGGGCATGACCCGGGCACACATGGCAGATCCCCACATTGTCCGACAGATCGAACAGGGCAACGAAGACCAGATCCGCCCTTGTGTGGGCGCGGGTTACTGCATTGATCGCATCTACATGGGCGGCGAAGCCTTGTGTGTACATAATCCGGCAACCGGACGCGAGGAAGATATCCCCCATGTCATCCCCTCTGCTGAAAAGAAAAAACGCGTGGTCGTCGTAGGCGGCGGAGCGGCTGGACTGGAGGCGGCAAGAGTATGTGCGGAACGAGGGCACGACGTCACCCTGTTTGAAGCGGCAGACCAACCCGGCGGACAGATCAACACCGCGGCGCGGGTGGAACGAAGACGCGAGATACAGGGAATGGTGGACTGGCGCTATGCGCAGCTGCAGCGCCTTGCCGTTGACATGAGATTCAATCACTACGCCGAGGCTCAGGATGCCGTCAGCGAGAGTCCCGATGTCATCATCGTTGCGACGGGAGGCATGCCCAATCGCTCATTCTTGAATTATGGTGAGGAACTGGCAACAACAACCTGGGACATCCTTGACGGCATCGTCGCACCAGATCAAAATGTGTTGGTGTATGACGACAACGGCCAGCATCAGGCCATGTCCTGTGCTGAGTTCATCCTGCACCGGAACTCATCGGTGAAGATTGTGACGCCGGACCGAAGAATCGCCGAAGAGGTTGGCGGAACCAACTACCCGGTATATCTGAAATTGTTTTACGAACGAGGTGTCGAGATGATACCCAATCAGCGTCTGCTCGGGATTGAGAAACGAAACGGCGCACTGGTTGGACACTTCTACAACGAGTTCAATCATTCGAAGTCAGAAATCGACGCAGCGCAAATTGTGGTTGAACACGGCACGCTGCCAAACGATGAGATTTATTTCGAGCTGAAAGACGCTGCCCTGAATCAGGGCGTAGTCGATCTTGATGCCCTGGTTGCCGGCGCACCCCAAAACACAGTGCTCAATCCGGATGGCCAATATCAACTGTTCAGGGTAGGCGACGCGGTTGCCAGCCGCAACATTCACGCCGCAATCTATGATTCGCTGCGGCTGTGCCTGCAGATTTGAATGTCCACCACAAACATTGACGTCGCGATCATCGGCGGTGGCATCGCCGGTGCGTCGGTCGGCTACTTTCTGGCCGAACAGGGTGTGCAAGTCCATCTGTTCGAAATGGAAGGTTCGCTTGCCTACCACACGACCGGACGAAGTGCAGCACTGCTCACACCCTACTACGGTCCGGACGCGATGCGGGCATTTGCGGCCATTGGGAAGTCGTTTCTTGAAGATCCACCTGCTGATGCACAGTCACCTTTGATTGAGCCCAGAGATCTGTTGACCGTCATTGATTCGAGTCAGTCCATGACAGTTGAGCGACCACCCGGCTGCGTGTGGTGGGATGAGTCCGCTTGTCTGGAGCAGGTACCCTTCCTGCGTGCGGGTCGATTCATTGGTGGCGTCATCGACAAAGCCGTGGCCAGCATCGACGTCCACGCGCTTCATTCCTGCTATGTCAGGGGAGTCACCGGCGGTGGCGGTAAGATCCATCTGAACGCACCGATTGATTCCCTGAAACAGAGTCCTTCCGGAATCTGGGAGTTCCGGGCGAATGAAGAGACCTTTCAAACTCCGGTCATTGTCAATGCAACTGGTGCCTGGGGTGATCAACTGGCACGCAGCGCGAATCTGTCGCCAGTGGGCCTGGTCCCGAAACGAAGAACGGTTCTGGTGCTGGATGACAGTTATTTCACAGATGTCAGTTTCGACATCAATCCGTTTGTCGTCGTCGAACCTGACTATGTCTACTTTCAGAACTTTGGTGTCGGTAAACTGATGCTGTCACCGGCCGACCAAACCCCTGCCCTCGCCTGTGATGCCCAACCGGATGAATATGATGTGGCTGTCGCGATCTCGCGATTCGAGGAGGTGACCACACTGAATGTCCGGCGTGTCGATCACAGCTGGGCCGGGCTTCGAACCTTCTCACCGGACGGTGATCCGGTGGTTGGCTGGGAAACACACTGTGAGGGATTTTTCTGGCTCGTCGGACAAGGCGGGTATGGTGTGTTCTCCTCGCCCGGCATCGGCCAGTATGCCGCCTCCCGGATCAGCGGTGCGGCACTTCCTGATGACTTCTTGAATTCCGCTTACGACTTTGACAATCTCTCTCCCAAGCGTTTCCGACTGACTTAGCGAAACGTTCTCTGACACTGTTTCAAGAATTCAGCGATTCCATGTGGTGTTGTTTTTCACTTTAATTCGAACGACTTATCCCGGATTAAATTGTCGCCAAGGGAGCGGTTTGTGTCGGATTGTACCGAAGAGTGTATTCAGCCGGGTCGGGCCAATGTGGTATTTGCGGTGTCATCAGCGGAAGATTTCGGGACAGGTTGACGGGTCATGGCCTCGGTCGCGGTGCATGATCGGCTGTCCGCGGCGTTGGATGAGCATTTGGTTCCAGGTTTCAGCACTGGGTTTCATGATTCTGGCATTGGGCATGTTGCGCGACAGCCTGGAGCTTCGTGCGCTGGCGTTTCGGGTGTTGGCGAAGGCGATGACGGTGGGCATTTCCCGCTGTGATTCGAGCCATTCGGGCAGGCTGTGGTGGTGGTTGGTGGCACTGATCAGGACGGATTTGGGGAACGGATGGTACAGTTGCAGCATTGACAGGGCTTCAATGGCGTTGTCGACCAGGATGGCGGAGACCGGTGGCGGTGCGCCGGTTTGGATCCAGAAGCCACCGGCGTTGCGTTTGGAGTCTGGCGGTGTCAGTGAATGGAACAGTCGATGCGGTGCGGTGCCGAACAATTCGGCACCGATAGGGTTGCCGTTGAGGTCGGCGCGGACGAATACGGCGCTTTGCATGATGCCGGCATAGAGCAGTTTGTGTTGGCGGCACTGGTCGATCAGCCGGCGGTGCAGGGCGCGGCGCCGGCACAGGTGATGTTCGACTGTGCTCCAGGCTTGGGGCACGGCGCTCGGCAGCACCTGTTGGCGGTATTGCGGGTCGAGATATTCCAGCGCCTCCAGGCAACCGCAGTTGTTGGCATGCATGACGAGGGCGAGCTCACCGATGCCGCCGCGGCGCCGTGTGTAGTCGTAGAAGCGATCACCGTTGATGGAGATGACCGACTCGTCTTTTCGCAGCCGCGTCGGCTCGGCGGGATCGCGACGGTAGCCGAGTCGCCTGGCGAGTTGCCGCAGTGCGGCCGATGCGTCCTGGTGCTGTTTGCCGGTCATGGGACGCATCGGTTTGCTGACCGGCTCAGATCTGCAGTTCCTCATAGGCCTGTTGCATGTGTCGCAGTTCGACCTGATGCTGGTTGTCCGTCGCGGCGGCGGTGAGGGCATGGTGTGCCAGTCGGTTGACCAACCGCGGCATGCCGTTGGCGTGGCGGTGCATCAGTTCGATGGCGTTGTCCCTGAAGTAGGGGATATCGGCACCGCCGGCGACCTGCATGCGGTGTTGCACATAGGCCGCGGTCTCATTCATGGTCAGTGCGCTGAAGTGATGCTGCACCACCAGGCGCTGGCACAGCGACTCATGGGCGGCCATGGCGATACGCCGCCGCAACGGTGTCAATCCCACCAGCAACAACCGCAGGTGCTGTGTGGAGTCGAAGTCGAAACTGCTGACCAGGCGAAGTTCCTCGAGTGCGGCGTTTTGCAGGTGGTGCGCCTCATCGACGACCAGCACCGGGGTCAGTTTCTTCTCGGTCACCATGCGTTCGAGTTCCTGACGGATGATGCGCCAGACATCCGCTCGGCGGCGCACCGGCGGCAGGCCCAGTTCGGTACCGATCATGTTCAGCGTGTCGAGCACGCTGCCGGTGGTGAGTGACACGTGCATCACCCGGTACAGTCCGTCGTGCAGGCTGTGTGCCACCGCCCGGCACACGGTCGACTTGCCGCTGCCGGCCTCACCGGTGATCATACCGATGCCGCCGACATCGACCAGCAGTTTGATGCGCGCCTCGGCCTCGGCCTGGGCGGCGCTTTCGAACAGTTGTGTCACCGGCACTGAGGCCTCGAACGGAAAGCCGGTCAGTGAGAAGTGTTGCAGATACATCAGCGTTGCTCCCGGCGATTGGCCAGTTTGCGCAGTTCGATCGGCGGTCGCTGGCGGCGCACGCGGGCGTTGGCGTGCAGGTTCAGCGGTTGCGCCTCACCGGCCGCGGTCTGATCCCGGTAGACCAGCAACGGTGCCTGCGGCTGTGCTGTCGGATCATAGCGCAGCGTCACGCGCTGTCCGATCAGTTGCGCATCAACCTCGTAAAGATGGTTGTTGAGTTGTACCGTACGGTCGTTGCGCACCCGCCGCATTGCCTCGAACAGAAACATCTGCTCCAGATCGGTCGCGGCATCGACCAGGCGCACCTTCGAGCCGGCCTGCGCCCACTTGTCCAGCGGCGTCAGACCGTCGAGTCCGCGGTGCGGTGTGCGATGATACTCGCCCTCGAGCCAGGCCCTGAAACGGCTGTTGAGTTCCCCGATCGAGGTGCGTGCGGTGTCGGGCAGCTGTTCGAGAAAGCGCATCCGACAGGTTCGGAAAAACCGCTCGATCTTGCCCTTGCCGGCCGGCGTGTAGGGGCGCGCATGGATCAGCACGATATCCAGCCGTGCGCACACCAGCGCCAACTGCTGTGACCGGTAGCTGGCGCCGTTGTCGACATACAGCCGGTCCGGCAGGCCGCGGCGCATCAGCGCCTGCTTGAACACCTGCTGGAAGTTCACCAGGTTCTCGGAGAACGCAAACGCCGCATAGGGCACCACCCGGGTGGCATCATCGATGAATGCGATCAGATACGTGCGCCGCAGGCGCTGTGAGTCATCCCTGACCGTCGGGCCATACATCACATCGCTCATCCACAACTCACCGGCGTGCTCATAGGCGAAACGGCGTCGGTCCTGCGTGACGGTGTTGTCGGCCGGGCGCATCAGTCCCTCGCGGCTCAGCAACCGATGCACGGTCGAGCGCGGCAGTTCGACCCGGTCGTCGGGTTGCTCCTTGCGCACCCGGGCGATCACATCATCCACGCTGAGGTGCATGGCATTGCGCTTGGTCGCCAGCAGGGCCTCGATCATGTTGGTGCTCAGACGCCGCGACCGGCCGCGATCGGCGCGGCGCTTCGGGCACAACGCATCAAATCCGCCCTGGCGGTAACTGCGCATCCACTCGCGAAGCGTCGACACCGACACCCGGGTGCGGTGACTGCCCGGTATCTGGTGTTCGCGTTCCGAACACTCGGTGAGCGCCGCTCTGAGTTGTGGCGAACCCGCCGGCATGCGCAGCAACTCAACGATGACGCCGTAACGAAACAGCGCAATCTGCTTGGCCTGTCGGTCCAAATCCTGCTCCGACATGTGATTCCTCCTTCCGCAACAACGGAAATTACAGTGAAAAGCCACCATTAGAGCCGCGGCGGCGCCCGGATCGCGCTCACGCACTGTTGGTGCCCGCTGAGCGGCTGTCGTTGCAGATTGTTTCGAGCGAATCCCAGCGGCCCCGGCAACTGATCCAAGTGCCCGGCACCCAGTCCCCTGAGTGCCACCAGCAACCGATCCTGCGCCATGCGCTGACGAAACGATGACAGCGTCGGCTCACAGCCGGCCAGCTGTTGCGGATAAAGTCCGATCAACACTGTCAGAACTGTCGTCAGACACCGTACCTGACGGCGCAGCCACTGACGCTGTACCGCCACCTCACTGCACCGCGACAGCACCGGTGGCCCTACCGATGGCCGACCCGCCTCGTAGGCCGTCACCGCCTGTTCGATGTGATCCAGCGTGCCCGGCCGACCGGCCGCAAAACAGTCCGCCAGCAGACTGAAGGTGCACTGCGCCTTGGGGCAATACCAACGCGGTATCGGTGCCTCAGTCCCCAAATCCGTATATCGTGTGTAAGTGCCGTGCCGGGTCATGCCGCAACCACCCTTCGGATGGACCGGACAGCGAGAAAGTGTGATCGAACGCCACGCCTCTGTGTTAACATATTGCTCGGCATCGAGGCCGCACTCGTACCGTATCTGCATGAATTGTTGCGTGTTGCCGCCTCTGTGTCAGCCAACCGGCAGCGCGCTCGGATTCTGACCTTGGTGCAACTGCCGGATGGGTTATCGTTGTGACCCGGTGCCGACTCAATGAGCCGGCACCGGGTCCTTTCAGTCCCATGTTACCCCGACACCGACATCCGTTTCATGTGATTCTCGCAATACCATAAAAAAAACGGTCTGGTCGCACATTATCCTGACCGACCAAACCGTTTATTGTGGGACAAATACAGTGTATTACGTCATATTAAAGTGAAAAACAACAGCCCATCACGGTGGGCAACAGATCGGACTTTCGCCCGACTCGTGGCGGTTGACAGGATTTCAGACTATTTGTTCGCAGGTGATGTGCGTGCAACCAGACTTACACCAGATTGTGCTTTCAAGCCGGTTGTCGCCGCAACAACATCCGAATGATTCTTCTGATTTCAATAGTTCGAGACACTTTTGGAAAACGAGCACTGGAAAATGGAAACTGTCGATTACTTCCGTCGCCGGATTCTCCAGTGTCAGTAAGATTCGTTTAACGAGTTGATTACCGACTGCTGGAGCGAATGATCGAAACATAGGACTTCACTGTCGATTCATAGCCATCAAGCAACGCCTCGACAGTTAGCGCATGTCCGATTGAAACTTCCAGAATATCGGGGATTGTCAGGAACCCTGCCAGATTCCTCTGATTGAGATCGTGACCGGCATTGACACCGAGCCCCTTTTTCTGCGCTTCCAGCGACGTCACCTGATACTGTTCCAGTACTGTTGAATGCTCTTTGGTGTCATAGCTTCGGGCATACTCTTCAGTGTACAGTTCAATCCTGTCGGCGCCTGTGTCCGCAGCCGACGATACCATGTCCGTGTCGGGATCAAGAAAGATACTCGTTCGAATATTGTGTTCCTTGAGTTTCGAGATGATCGGTCTCAGAAAATGGATTTCAACTTTCGTGTTCCAACCGTGATCGGAGGTGACTTGATCCGGCGCATCTGGTACAAGGGTGCATTGATCCGGCTGTGCAGCCTTGACTACTTCGAGAAAATCCGAAGTCGGATACCCCTCGACATTCAACTCGATATCCGGATGCTGACTGCGAAACTCAGCGAGGTCCCTGACGTCGGCATAGGTGGCGTGACGCTGATCCGGGCGGGGATGGACTGTAACACCATCTGCACCATTACGGACACATAGTTCCGCGAAGTCAACGACTCTCGGGAAATTCATGCCTCTTGAGTTTCTAAGCAAGGCGATCTTGTTGAGGTTGACGCTGAGTTTGGTCATGTCTGCAATCTCTGATTACTTCATTTCTGACTGGATTGAATCACCCATCATAGGATATCTGCCCGCTGTCCCGATGCCAGGAGCGAACCAGATGTCTTTTTGCTGACGGATTTGGGGCGTCAATGATCTCGCTGCGATAATGGGCAATGTCGATATTGTTCAGGTACTGAATATGCCCCCGTTCAATGGGAAGCTCAAACCACAAGGAAGAATCTTCTGAGACTTCCTTGAGTGCATCGACTGCATCTGAAGTCTCGCTGTCCATTTCCCGACCTGCCACTTCATATCCCTTGACAATCAAACTGGGGTTTGCCCTGGTCCAAAGTCGACTCCCATCATATCGGAAAACAGGTGCGAGTGCGGCAATCGGCTCACCTTGTGCATGCTCCGCCTGCCGGTCCCACAAAACCGGGCGGTACAGGCGTTTCAACTGAGCAGGATATTTCGCCAGCATTCGGTTGTGAATCGAATACAGGCTGCAGAACCGACTCAAACCTCCTTCAACCGACGGTCGGATGCACATCAGGCCGACGTATCGCGGAAGAGCAATCCCGAAGGCGTTGTCATTGTGGAAAAGCAGTTCGACTTTGGTGTAGGATCCGCGTACGCCATAGGCATACTCAGCGCCAGTATCCCGAACGTGATAGACCATCGTTCCGTCCCACTTTTGTGCAACGTTCCGACCGACACCCTGACCGATTGTCCAGAAAATGTCGATCGCCTGATCGACTGTGAGTTCCTCCATCGGCAATCCAACCACTACAACGACACCGGGCGGTTGGTCAAGCAACCTTCGAACTTGAGTCATCAATTCCAGTGTCTTTGGAATCTCGAACTGACCGGGTTGCCTCAGCACAGTGGGAAGTGGATTTGCGTCGATGACCTGTGCCATCTGCAGGATTTCTGTGTAGACGTCCTGATCAGTGCGAATAATGCAGTCCTGTGGGTTGATGTCGGAATTAATCCAGGCAAAACTGTCATTCACCTGATGATCCAGCAACTCATTGCTTTGTTCGTGGGATAGGTCAAGAATCTCCATCATTATTCAAGAATCAGGGTGACTAATATCTGACGAAACCGCTTCAATCAGCACGTGAACAGTAATTTCAACATTCGTAGAACAAAACAGATGACGAGTCAGATGCTGATTGGATTTCTCAGTTCAAATTTTATCTTCTACACCGCGCAGGTACGAATAATTTTTCGTTGATTCTGTTAAAATCAAGCAGATTCAGGTAGTTTAAGCGATGAGGTTTGGATGAACTTTCTTTTAGGCATTGCCGCAATCGCATGTTGTCTCATGCTGTCAGCATTCAGTGTGTTTCTTGACCCACCCCTTCTCAATGTTTCTTTGTGGGGTGTGGTAATCTCAATTATCTACATGCTGTTTTCCTCATTCCAACGAAAAAGGTTCTCCTGATTTCAGTAGCCTTTGGCCTGAAGTCAATTTGGATGAATTGGCGCGGCAAGTACTTCTCAACGCGATGCCGGATGAACAGCGAAAGTGTCGCGTCGAGATAGGTATGCCATTTCCACTTGGCATTCCGCTTCGCCTGAATGAGTGTCAATCATGAGCATAAATCATTGATTCGATATTTCTATTTGTCAGTATTCGAGACCTGTGAACGAAAATATCTTTGACTTCAGCGGCAAGACGGTTATTGTGGTTGGAGGAACCAGTGGCATCAATCTGGGTATTGCCAGGGAATTTGCGCGCGTCGGTGCCAATCTAGGTGTTGTCGGCCGATCTCAGGAGAAGATTGACGCAGCCTTGCAGACTCTTCAGCAAGAGGGTGTTCCAGTGTGCGGATATAGTGCTGATGTCCGCAACTATGCAGAAATCCAGAACGCCTTTGAGCAGTTTCACAACCAGCTGGGTGAGTTTCATACACTGATTTCAGGTGCTGCAGGAAACTTTCCAGCACGCGCCAATGACATGTCGTCCAATGGCTTCGCTGCAGTGATGAATATCGATCTGCTCGGTACATTTCACGTTCTTCGCGCCGCCTATCCCCATTTGAAGAAACCAGGCGGATCAGTCATCAACATTTCAGCACCTCAGTCTTACCAGCCCATGATTCTCCAGTCTCATGTGTGCGCCGCCAAGGCAGGCGTCGACATGCTGACGCGCACACTGGCCATGGAATGGGGAAGTGATTACGTGCGTGTCAATTCAATCGTACCCGGACCGATCCAGGACACCGAGGGGATGCGTCGATTGGCGCCGACTGAACAGTTGCTTGATGACGTTGTCGCGTCGGTCCCGCTCAAGCGATTGGGACACGCAAGTGATATCGGTCGCGTTGCAATGTTCCTGGCGTCTCCCTTGGCTGATTACATCACGGGTGCGGTGATTCCAGTTGATGGCGGCTGGTCTTTAGTCGGAATGAACGGACTGATGGAAGGACTGGAACGACAGATGCACCAGGCAGGAAATTGACCGCTCGACGAATCCTTGCTGACTGATCTGTAACGGCGAAGTGATTGTGATTCCTAATTCACCAGTAGGATCAGTACCTGATCAGGCAACGTCAGCAAAGAGACCGATCATCACTGCGCGAACTCAGACTGATATTGCGTCCGCAGCAGTTTCTTTTCCACCTTTCCCATGGCATTACGAGGCAGTTCATCGACGAATACGATCTTCTTCGGAATCTTGAACGATGAGAGTTGTCCGTCCATCGCTGAAAACAGATCATCCGCTGTCGATGGTTGGCTTCCCCGACCGATGACGGTCGCAAACACCGCCTCTCCGAGGTCGGGGTGCGGAACGCCGAAAACCGCGGAGTCTGCAATGCCGGGTATCTGGTTGAGACAGTCTTCCACTTCCTTCGGGTAGATATTGAGTCCGGCCGAAATGATCAGGTCACTCTCTCTGCCAACAATATAAAGCATGCCGTTTTCATCGATTTGCGCCACGTCTCCGGTAATGAAATAGCCATCATCCCGAAACGCCTTCTGAGTTGCCGGTTCATTGCGCCAGTAGCCCTTGAATACGTTGGCGCCTTTGACTTCCAGCATTCCAATCTCACCCGGGTCCAGTGGTTTGCCGGAATCATCACAGACCCGGAGACTCACCCCGGGTATGGCCAGGCCCACAGCTCCGATTACCCGCTCTCCGCGAAAAGGATTCGAAGAGATCATCTGTCCTTCGGACATCCCATACCGCTCCATGATCCGATGTCCGGTACGTTGCTCAAATTCGATTGCTGTTTCCGGCAGCAGGGGGGCCGATCCCGACAGAAAGATTCGAATGTTCCTGCAGGTGTCGGCATCCAGTCTCTCGTCCGATAACAGGCGCGTGTAGATGGTGGGAACTGCCATCAGCACCGTCGACTTCGGTAACAGCTTGATCGCTTCATTGACGGAAAATCGGTACTGGAACAGGATCTTCGAGCCCCGCATGATCGGACAGTGCAGTGCCGGACACAGTCCGTGAACATGGAACAGCGGCAGAACATGCAAGATGACATCATCTGAACACCACTCCCAAAAATCGACAATGCCGAGTGTGTTGGAGATCAGGTTGTCATGTGTGATCATTGCCCCTTTGGGCTTGCCGGTGGTGCCCGAGGTATAGATCAGCATCGCAGTGTCGTCCGGGTTCCGATCAACCGTTTCAAATGCTTCACTCAGCTCGGACAGACCCGCCCACAGTGAACCGGTGCCATTAACGTCGAGAGTCTCAACGTGTTCGACCTGGTATTGATCGGCGAGTGTTCGGACTTCCTCGTATAGACTGGGTAGGCAGACGAACAGCGATGGTTCGGCATCACCAAGGAAATGCTCAAGCTCATGGAGTGTGTATGCCGTATTCAGGGGATGGAAGATCACGCCGGAACGCAGACAGGCAAGATAGAGGATGATGACTTGGGGGGATTTCTCAACCTGAACGGTGATTCGGTCTCCAGCCTTCAATCCGAGCTGTGTCAGTCGATTCGCCATCCGCGCGGATTGTCGGTCGGCCTCCCCGTAGGAGATGGTCACACCATCGTTCAATTCAAGAAAAACGCGATCAGCGGCATTAAGAATCGGCTTGTGAAGCAAGGAGAAAAAATTTGACATATCAGTTTGTGGTATTGAATCTGCAGTGAGACTGAACAACAGTCAATCGGGAAATAATCTGACCAAAATTCCATGCAACGCTGGTCAGAGGCTACATTTTATTGAATACCTTCCGACTTGCAACCGCCAAATGCCTGATTTCGGGTAAATCAATATAATGACCACAACTAATGGGTGAACACAGTTGGATAAAGCGATCGGATACTGACGCTGATGATTGATACTTACATGACGCAATGGCTTGAGCTGGCGTTGCGTTGGGCGCATTTGATTGTCGGGATCGCCTGGATTGGTGCCTCGTTTTACTTCAACTGGATCGAGAATCGTCTCCAACGCGAGCACGCCGGCGGCGGGATCGAAGGGGACTTGTGGGCGATTCACGGTGGCGGCTTCTATCACCTGAAAAAATACTCGGTCGCACCCGATCAGCTACCACCGCAACTGCACTGGTTCAAGTGGGAGGCCTATTTCACCTGGTTTACCGGCCTGGCCCTGCTGGCACTGGTGTTCTATCTGGACGCCAGGGTCTATCTGCTCGACCCATCGTTGAATGACCTGTCGCCGCTGCAGGGGACACTGATTGGAATCCTCACGCTGGTCGGGTCCTGGATGCTGTATGACGGCATGTGCCGTTCGGCACTGCGTCAACGACCGCGTGTTCTGGCCGCGGCGGTTTTTGCCTATTTTTCGATTCTGGCTTTCGTGATGTGTCAGCTGTTCAGCGGGCGCGGCGCATTCATCCACGTCGGTGCCGCAATCGGCACCGTGATGGTACTCAATGTGATGATGCTGATCATTCCATCACAGAAATCGCTGGTGACCGCAATGGAAAGCGGGGCCGAGCGCGATGCTGAGTTAGGAAGAGCGGCACTCACCCGATCCAGGCACAACAACTATCTGACCCTGCCTGTGCTGTTCATCATGATCAGCAGCCACTATCCGTCCACGTTCAGCGGTTCCTGGAACTGGCTTATTCTGATTGGCCTGTCGTTGGTCGGCGTGGTCATCAGGCACTACTTCAATGTCCGACACCTGCCCGGCTCCAAGTGGTGGCTGCCGGTGGCGGCGACAATGGGTTTTGTGCTCATCGCAGTGCTCGCAATTCCAAAATCCACACTGAATGTAAATGAATTACAATCAGTTGGTATGGAACAGGTGAGAGAAGTGATTCACCAGCGCTGCACGGTCTGTCATTCGGCCGCCCCGGTGCAGCCCGGATTTGCGACGGCACCAGGAGGGGTGCAATTGGACTCGGACAGTCAGATTCAGGCGCTTGCGGCACGCATCTACACGACTACCGTTGCCACACGCTCAATGCCCATCGGCAACCTGTCGCAGATGACCGATGAAGAGCGCCAGGTGATCGCTGCGTGGTATGCAGAGTTGAACCAATCTGCCGGCACGATGACGAACAACAACTAACAGGTGGATGGACCAATGGGAAAACTGACAACTCATGTGCTGGACCTGGTTCGCGGACATCCGGGCCGACAGATTCGGGTTGATCTTTTCCGGCTGGGTGACGCAGACCGGGAACATCTCAAATCCGACACAACCAACGACGACGGACGCGTCGATACCCCGCTGCTTGAGGCAGATGCGATGGCTGCGGGGAAATATGAACTTGTGTTTCATGCGGGGGAGTACCTGCGCACCATGGATCCCGATTATGTGCATCGCGCCTTTCTGGACGAGATTGTCATCCGCTTTGAGATTGCGGATGCAACCCAGCACTACCATGTCCCGCTGCTGCTTTCAAATTATGGCTATTCGACCTATCGGGGAAGTTGATGCAAACAGGTGACTCGATCAACTTCCTGCTTGGCAGTCAGCCGCGTTCGCTGAAGAGCCTCTCACCGACGATGTCGGTGCTTGACTATCTTCGCAAGGTGGAAGGGATGACGGGTACCAAGGAGGGTTGTGCGGAGGGTGACTGCGGTGCGTGTACCGTTGTTCTGGCAAAGACCGACAATGGCGGAATGCAATATCGCGCAGTCAATGCCTGCATCATGTTCGTTCCCTTCCTCGACGGCCATCAGTTGATCACAGTCGAACATCTCAAGGCCGCAAATGGCGAACTGCATCCGGTGCAGCAGGCCGTGGTGGACGAGAACGGGTCGCAGTGTGGATTTTGCACGCCCGGCTTCATCATGTCCATGTTTGCCATGTATCACAACCAGTGTCCGCCGGACCGACTCTCGATCGACAATGCACTGGCTGGCAATCTTTGCCGGTGTACCGGATACACACCCATCGTGCGGGCCTATCGCAAGGCGTTGCGCGCCAAATCCGAGGATCAGTTCGACCGCCAGCAGAAAGAATCCATCCGAAAGCTGTCGCAACTAGGCCAAACGTCATCGGTGAGCATGGACTCGAACGGACAGCAGTATTTCGCACCGAAGTCAACGCGTGAACTGGCCGAGATTCTCAGGCAGCATCCCGACAGCCGGATTGTTGCCGGCGCAACCGATGTCGGCTTGTGGGTGACCAAGCTTCGACAGAAACTCGAGAAAATAGTCTATACCGGCGCAGTCGAGTCATTGAAGCACATCACAGTCGACGACCGAACAATCCGCATCGGAGCTGCGGTCACCGTCAGTGAGGCCATGACGGTATTGTCCGAACACTATCCCTCCTTGGGGGAGCTGTTCGACCGGTACGGATCGGTCCAGATTCGCAACCTGGCGACGCTCGGTGGCAATGTTGCCAACGGCTCACCCATCGGCGACAGCCTGCCGGCGCTGGTGGCGCTTGACGCCGGTTTTGTGATTACATCATCAGCCGGGTCGCGTACCGTTGCGGCGGAAGATTTCTTCATCGATTACGGCAAACAGGACCTGAATCCCGGTGAGTTTCTGGAACGGATCGATGTGCCGTTGCCGCAAACCGGACAGCAGTTCCGGATTTACAAGATTTCCAAGCGCTATCATCAGGACATTTCCGCAGTATGCGGCGCGTTTTCCTTGATCTTGCAAGAGGGACAGGTTCAGTCGGCTCGCATCTGCTACGGGGGCATGGCAGCGACTCCGCTCAGAGCCCGTAACTGCGAGCGTGCACTGATGGAGTCTGGACTATCCGACGGTGTTGCGGACGGTTGCAAGGCGTTGGAGCAGGATTTCTCACCCATCAGCGATTTCAGGGGAAGTGCCGACTATCGGATGACGGTTGCATTCCGGCTGCTTGAACGGATGGCCGGGGAACTGGTCGGTGGCTCAAGGATCAGTGTGTGGAGTGAGCGCCATGCTTGATTACGTACCCGACACAGAAATGACCCGTACGGTTCGCCAGCCGCTTCCGCATGACAGTGCCGAGCGACATGTGACCGGCGAAGCCCTGTACATCGACGATATGCCGGAGCCGAAAAACCTGATTCATCTTTGGGCGGCCTTGAGCCCGCATGCCAGTGCAAGAATCCTCTCCAAGGATCTCAGTGACGTCGCGTCGTCACCCGGTGTGATTGCTGTTTTTGACGCAGACTCGGTCCCCGGCAAAAACGATTGCAGTCCGACTGTCGGAGACGATCCGGTATTTGCCGAGTCCCGGGTCGACTTTGCAGGTCAGGTGATCTTCGCGGTTGCCGCGGAATCCGAAGAGCAGGCGCGCGATGCCTGCCGTGCAGCCCGAATCGAGTACGAAGAGGAACAACCGATTCTGACTGTCGAGGAGGCACTGCAGCAAGACAGTTACATTCTCCCACCCTCGACGATTCGAAAGGGAGACTCGGCGACGGCCTTGAGTCGCGCAACCCACCGCATCAAGGGCCGATTCGAGTGCGGTGGTCAGGATCACTTTTACCTGGAGGGTCAGGCCGCGATGGCAGTGCCGCGCGAAGGTGGTGATTTTGTCATCTACTCGTCCACGCAGCATCCGTCAGAGATCCAGTTGCTCATCGCAGAATTTCTGGATCAGCCGTTGAATTCCATACAGGTCGAGGTGCGGCGGATGGGCGGCGCCTTTGGTGGCAAGGAATCCCAGGCCGCACAATGGGCCTGCATCGCGGCAGTCGCCGCCTGGCGGATCGGACGACCGGCGAAAATGCGACTGGACCGCGACACTGACATGCTGGCAACCGGCAAGCGGCATGATTTCCAGTTCCGATACGAGGTCGGTTTCGATGACCAGGGCCGCATTGAGGGACTAGAGGTGGACATGGCGTCGCGTTGCGGCTACTCGGCAGATCTTTCCATGCCGATCAATGACCGGGCACTGCTTCATCTGGATAACGCTTATTACCTCGACCATGTAACTGCGACGACACATCTTTGCCGCACCAATACCGTCTCGAATACCGCATTCAGGGGGTTTGGAGCGCCGCAGGGCATGCTCTGCATCGAGCGGATCATGGACGAGATCGCCTGCTTCCTGGGCAGGGATCCGTTGCAGGTCCGTCGATTGAATTTCTACGGCAAGCGGAATCGGAACATCACACCTTATGGCATGCGGATGACGGGATTTCACATCCGCGAGCTGACCGCGGAACTGCTTGCGTCGTCGGACTATCACAATCGCCGCAAGCAAATCATCGGCATCAATGCCGACAACCCGCTGATCCGGCACGGCATCGCACTGACACCGGTCAAGTTCGGCATATCGTTTACGATGACATCCTACAACCAGGCCAGTGCCCTGGTGCACGTCTATACCGACGGAAGCATCCACCTGAATCACGGTGGCACCGAGATGGGGCAGGGACTGTTCATCAAGGTCGCTCAGGTTGTCGCAGAGGAGTTCGATGTGCCATTGGATTCGGTGAAGATCGCCGAGACCAATACATCGCGAGTGCCCAACACATCTGCCACCGCCGCCTCATCCGGATCCGACATCAATGGCAAGGCGGCACAGGATGCCGCGCGCAAGATCAAGCGGCGATTGATCGGGGTGGCGGCAAGGGCCTGTGACGTGCGAGCGGACAGCGTACAATTCGCACGCGGCCGGATTATGGCGGGACGCTCTTCCATGTCTTTCACCGAACTTGTGCAGATGGCACACAAAGCGCGGGTGCCGCTTTCCGCAACCGGATACTATCGAACGCCGAAGATCAACTGGGACCGCGCCAAGATGCAGGGGCGCCCCTTTTATTATTTCGGAGTCGGTGCGGCCGTGAGTGAGGTGGCTGTAGACAGTCTGACCGGAGAGTATCGACTCAGCCGTGTCGATATACTGCACGATGTCGGCAAGTCACTGAATCCGGCAATCGACATGGGACAGATTGAAGGCGGATTTATCCAAGGTGCGGGCTGGCTCACCAGTGAGGAGTTGTGGTGGGATGACGATGGCCATCTTCGTACCCATGCACCATCCACCTACAAGATTCCGACCAGCGGAGATGTGCCCGAGCAGTTCAACGTCAAGATCTGGGAACGCGGGCGCAATGAGGAGAATACGATCTATCGCTCGAAAGCCGTTGGAGAGCCCCCGTTGATGCTCGCATTGTCTGTGTTCAGTGCGATTTCAGATGCGGTGTCGAGTCTGTCCGGATACCGCCGTTGGCCTGCACTGGATGCCCCGGCGACACCGGAACGGGTGCTGATGGCCATCGAAAAAATACGCAGCCAGCGATGCTGACCATGAGTTGGATACGTGAATTCAGATCTCTTGCCGAACGCGGCGAGCCGTTTGTCATGGTCACTGTCATCGAGATCATCGGTTCCGCACCAAGGGAGGTCGGTGCGCGCATGCTGGTCACCGAGTCTGCGGAATATGAGAGCATTGGTGGTGGCAAGCTCGAATACACCGCAACCCACAAGGCGCGCGAGTTGCTGCGCGGCTCCGTTGAATCGGAAAAGGACTGTGAGTTCCATGGTCTGGGTGTGGTTATGGAGCAATGCTGCGGCGGTGCCGTTCGCCTGCTTTATGAGCGGTATGCGGTTGCGCGTGCCCGGTCGCTTGCTGAGGAGATGACCAACCTTAGGAACATGAGAATCAATTTCCTGGTCAGTCCGATCCAGGGGGACGAGCAGTCTGTCGTCCTCAACAACAAGGCTGATTGGAAGGAGCTGCCCGGTGATGTCACAGTGGCCGCCGGGAAACTGTTGCAGCGCGCTGTGCCTGATTCGCGCCTGACCGGTAGCGGTTCAGCGCAGTGGTTCGTCACGCGGTTGGATGAGTTGCCAACCAAGGTGGTGGTCTTCGGTGCGGGGCATGTCGGCAAGGCCCTGATCAAACTGCTCGGGGACCTGCCTTTTGAGATTGACTGGGTGGATGGGCGCAGCGGCATTTTTCCGCAAGACGTTCCTGTGAACGTCGCGATCCATGCACGGGACGATTTCTCGAACGTCCTGTCCGAGCAGAATCCGGGAACCTTCTACATCGTGATGACTCACAGTCACGGATTGGACTACGAAATCTGCCTTGAGATTCTTGAAACAAGGAACTTCGGCTGGGTGGGTCTGATTGGATCTGAAACCAAAAGAAAGCGGTTCGAGAAAAGATTCACCGAGGATGGCATTGATCCATTCACACTTGCGAGACTGTGCTGTCCGATCGGCCTTCGCACAATCAAGGGCAAGCATCCTGCCGTCATCGCCATGTCGACGGCCGCACAGTTACTCGAGGCACGCCAACGGACACTGGATGCGGCGTCATCGGCAAACCTTGCCGGTACGGCCGCAATGGACTCGACCGTGCTTTAAGTCCATGAATTTTCCAGTCCATTCAAAACCGGTTTGTTGCGATGCCTGATCGCGCTCCTTTGCTGTCATTGCAAGGCATCACCAAGAGTTTCCCCGGTGTCAAGGCCAACGACGACATTGACCTTGAACTCGCTGAAGGCCACATCCATGCATTGCTGGGCGAAAACGGTGCCGGCAAGAGCACCTTGGTCAAGATCATCTATGGGTACTACACAGCGGATGCGGGTAGCATGCACTGGAAAGGGGAGCCGATACGAGTCAGCAGTCCCGCACACGCACGCGAGATCGGGATCGGCATGGTATTTCAACACTTCTCGCTGTTTGAGGCGATGACGGTGCGCGAGAACATTGAGCTGGCGGTGAACATCGGAAAAAAAGGGCTTGCACTCGCCGAGGAAATCCGTTCGGTTTCAGATGCCTATGGGCTGGGTCTGGATCCGGATCGGGATGTGTTCTCGCTGTCGGTGGGTGAGCGCCAGCGCGTGGAAATCGTACGCTGCCTGCTGCAATCACCCAAACTGCTGATCATGGATGAGCCAACTTCGGTGCTGACGCCACAGGAGGCCGACAAGCTGTTCAAGGTGTTGAGGAGACTGGCCGACCAGGGTTGTGCGGTCTTGTACATCAGCCACAAGTTGGAGGAGATCCGGGTATTGTGTCATCAGGCCAGCATTCTTCGACAGGGTAGACTGGTGGCAAAATGTGACCCGACGCAGGTTGACACTGGAACGCTGGCCGAGATGATGATCGGCAAGTCGCTGAAGCCACCGGCTCACAAGTCGCATGAGATCGGAGAGGTGGTTTATTCCGTACGGGGGCTCTCAAGAGAGGCAGAGAGTGAACGCAGCATATCCTTGAAGGAGATCAGCTTCGATGTCCAAAGAGGTGAGATATTCGGCATCGCCGGTGTGGCCGGAAACGGACAGACCGAACTGATGGAATTGCTGTCCGGAGAGGAGCTTGCAGATGAGAGTGCTGCGATTGTCATTGACGGTGTTGACTGTGGTCGCAGTGGCATCCGCACACGAAGGGAGCTGGGGACCGCGGTTGTACCCGAAGAGCGACTGGGACATGGTGCCGTTGGTGATATGTCACTGACCGAGAATGTTTTTTTGAGTGGTCACAAACGCTATGGTCTGAGTCGGAACTTCTGGATGCATTTTGCCAATGCCCGGGCCTATTCACAGAAAATCTGCGACGATTTCGATGTCAGGCATGCAGGCATCCACGTTGATGCGAGCAGCCTGTCGGGTGGCAACCTGCAGAAGTTTCTGATGGGACGCGAGATCCTTCAGTATCCGACCGTGATGATTGCCTCGCAACCGACCTGGGGCATTGATGCCGGTTCACAGATGGCGATCCATCAGGCATTGCTTGATCTCGCCGACAACGGTACCGCCGTGATCGTGATCTCACAGGACCTTGATGAGCTGATGGAACTTTGCGGCAGGATTTCGGTGATGTTTGCCGGCCGTCTGTCAGATCCCCATCCGGTGTCCGGTCTGACAGCTGAACGAATCGGATTGCTCATGGGTGGGGCGAAGATTGATCCCACCGGGGAACACAGTCATGCCGATTAAGCTGGTTCCCCGACAGTCCCACTCCAGGCTGATGACCTGGATGACACCGATCATGGCGCTGGTGCTCAGCCTGATCACCGGCAGTGTGATGTTTTCCCTGCTTGGGTATCCGGCACTGGAGAGTCTCCACACCTTTTTTCTCGCCCCGATCAGCGATCTTTATGGATTCAGCGAACTGCTGATCAAGGCTGCGCCGCTGGCCATGATCGCGGTTGGTCTGTCGATGGGTTTCAGGGCGAACGTCTGGAACATCGGTGCCGAGGGGCAGCTGACGGTCGGTGCCATCGCCGGCAGCGCATTGCCGATCTACTTTCCTGAATCCAACAACCTGTTGATGCTGCCGGCCATCCTCATACTGGGCGTTCTGGGTGGCATGGCATGGGCCTCCATACCGGCATTTCTGAAAACCAGGATGAATACCAACGAGATTCTCACCAGCCTGTTGCTTGTTTATGTCGCGATCTTGTTCCTGAGTACATTGGTGCATGGGCCTTGGCGCGACCCGGGTGGTTTCAACTTTCCAGAAAGCGTGGTGTTTCCGGATGTTGCGACGATTCCGACCATGCTCGCGGGTACCCGGCTCCACGCCGGCACCTTGATTGCACTCGCAGTCGTTGCTGTCGTCTGGGTGCTTTTTTCAAGGACGGTCGCCGGCTTTCAGGTGCGGGTGTCCGGTCTTGCACCAAGCGCTGCGCGCTACACCGGTGTTCATTTCAACCGCATGGTCTGGTATGTGTTGCTGGGTGCCGGTGGATTGGCGGGTCTGGCTGGTATCATCGAGGTTGCGGGCCCCATCGGGCAGTTGCAGCCGAGCATCTCGCCCGGGTACGGATTTTCCGCCATCATTGTCGCCTTTCTCGGCAGGCTGCATCCAGTCGGAATTCTGTTTGCGAGCCTGGTGCTGGCCCTGTCGTATCTCGGTGGAGAGTTCGTGCAGATCAAGCTGGGATTGCCGCTGGGCATTGCCGGTGTGTTCCAGGGGATGCTGCTTTTCTTTCTTCTGGCGTGTGATGTACTCATCAACTACCGGGTGGTGTGGCGCCGCGCACCCGCCTCGACTGACAGGAAGACCGCCTGATGGCGAGTATTACCACCATTGAGCTGATCATGCTCACCATCATCAGCGCGGCGACACCGCTGTTGCTGGCGGCAACCGGTGAACTGGTCGCTGAGAAATCGGGTGTGCTGAATCTCGGAGTGGAGGGAATGATGCTGATCGGTGCGGTCTCGGCCTTCATCGTGACACTGACGACCGGCAATTGGTTTCTTGGGATATTGGCCGGCGCGATGGCCGGTGTGATGATGTCGATTCTTTTCGGTGTGCTGACGCTGATCTTTCTCGCCAATCAGGTTGCATCCGGGCTTGCATTGACCTTGTTCGGTGTTGGTCTGAGTTCGCTTCTCGGCATTCCGTTTATCGGGTCGCCGGTCGAGAAGATTCCGAGTCTGAACCTGCCGTTTCTGACTGATATTCCCCTCATCGGTCCGTTATTGTTCTCACATGATTTGTTGATCTACCTTTCTGTAGCCATGGCGTTGGCGGTGCATTGGTTCCTCAAGCACTCAAAGCCGGGGTTGGTGCTGCGTGCTGTCGGTGAGTCGCATGACGCGGCGCATTCGATCGGATATCACGTTGTCCGGATACGCTTTCTGGCGGTCATGTTCGGAGGCGCCATGGCCGGACTCGGTGGCGCGTTTCTTTCACTGTCCTATACGCCGATGTGGGCTGAGCAGATGACTGCGGGGCGCGGCTGGATCGCACTCGCATTGGTGGTATTCGCGACCTGGAAACCGGGCCGGTTGATCGTGGGTGCCTACCTCTTCGGGGCGATTACGATCCTGCAGCTGCATCTTCAGGGGATCGGTGTTCGGATTCCACCGCAGATTCTGGCGATGTTGCCATATCTGATCACCATACTGGTTCTCGTTTTGATTTCCCGCAATGCGGTACGGGTCAAACTGAGTGCACCGGCCTGTATCGGCCAGATCTTCCATCCGAATACCTGAGTTTCGTTTACGGCTCGGGCAGCCGGCAAGAGACATGGTTGCCGTAATCGACGCGGGAAACTCATCCCCTGTAGTTTCATCACACCGGATAATTTGCCTGTCCGTACGGCATGGTCACTGATCCGGGTTTTGCCTAGCTGAGCATTCCCAGTAACAGCGTCGCAATGCCCAGAAACGAGAAGAAACCGGCTATATCGGTAACGGTGGTCAATACGATTGAGGATGCGACGGCCGGATCCTGTCCGATTCGGGTCAATCCCATCGGGATCAGCGCGCCGGCAAGTCCTGCAAGCACCATGCTGATGATCATTGATGAGGCGATGATCACCACCAGCGCGAATTGCCCGCTCCAGAAGTAAACGCCGATTCCGCAGACGATTGCAACCGAAACCCCGTTCCAGAAACCCACATTGCCTTCCTTGATGGCCAGTCTGAGCCAGTCGCTGAGTTTCACTTCCCGCAGGGCGAGTCCGCGCATGGTGACGGCGAGGGCCTGTGCACCGGCGTTGCCGGATTGACCGGCGACGACCGGCAAAAGGATGGCGAGTGCGGTGAACTTTGCGATGGTTCCCTCAAAGATTCCGACAACCGCCGCTGCCAGAAACGCAGTCAGCAGATTGATTTGCAGCCAGGGCATTCGTTTTCGCACTGCGAACAGGGTGTTGGAATTCGCGGTTTCGTCTTTGCTCGCGCCAACCATGGTCTGAATGTCAAGCGAGACACTCTCCTTGAAGGCATCGATCATGGTGGAATAGCGGATTACCCCGAGAATCTGCCCGGAATCATCAATCACAGTGAGCTCCTCGAGTCGGAATTCCTCCATCTTCTCGGTGATCTCATCCCTGGAATCCATCGGTTTGACCACGGCTTCGATGCCTTTGGCGATACTGTGAAGTGTGACTTTCGGATCTGCCAACGCGAAATCCTTGATGTCCACAAGAGATTTGAATCGACGCTCGTCATCGACGATACGAAGTTCATAGACCGGTTCACTCAATCGCGCCTGCCTGAGAATGATCTGGGCTTCACCCACCGTCATGTCACCGCGGAAAGTCAGCACCCGCGTATCCATCAGGCCACCGGCAGTGTCGTGTGGGTAGTCGATCAGGTCATTGATTTCCCTTGCGGTTGCCTTGTCAATGACTGAAAGAATCGATTCCCTGATGTCCGGCTCGACCAGGGCGAGAATGGATGCCGCGCGCCCGGAGTTGATCGTTGACAGGATTTTGCAGGCGTTTTCGACGGGCAGGCGATTGACTATTTCCGCACCGGTGTAGGGATTGAGAGTTTCCCAGACAACTGATGCGGTTGCGGCTGGAATGCGTTGCATGATCTGCGCGGCGGATTTTGCCGGGATGGTTTCCAGTTTGTGTGCCGCACTGAGCGGCGCGTCGGTACAGAACCTCTCGGTCAGCGCTTCCAGCGCGGATTCCACTTGTTGATTGGCATTCATCTAAAGGATTCCTCCGATCAGATTGGATCTTTTTTGGGATTGCTGTGGTCTGCCAGGGTCATCGAGACCAGTCTGGCGAGACCGACATAACAGACCTCGGTCAGGCCGAGAAAGTTGCTCTCAGCGATAAATTGATGCTGTGCGGTTGTATCCTTGCTTATGGCCTGCAGCAATTCGATGTAGCGCAGGACACCGATCAACTGAACTCGGTGATCGACAACCGGCAGGATGTCGTTCTGTGCCCATCCGCGATCATTTAAAGCCTGATTCAGTCTTGTCGAGGCTGAGATTGTCCTGACGTTGGGTTCGACCAATGCGGCAAGCGATTCGGAGTCAACACCATGCTGCAGGACATCCATGATGGGAACCGCGCCCAGAACTGCGTTCCCCTGATCTACTGCGTAAGTCACAGCGTAGTTTTGGTTTTGCGAAGTCAGGCGTTTTTTTGCCTCGCCAACTGTCGCGCCGATTGGCAGGGGCTGAATATCCGGATCCATCCAGGCCCCGATGAGTTGCTGGGAGTAATTCAGTCTGCGGGATATGGGGATTGCCTGGCGCTTCGGTAGTTTGCCGAGCAGTTTCCGGCTTTTTTCCCGATCGACCGAGCGCAGTATGGATGCGGCATTGATGGCGCTCAACTGGCTCAGATAGCCGATGGCTTTGGTAGTCGGCAGTGCTTCAAGACAGGCGGATGCCTGAAAGGGCAGCATCGACGTCAGCGCAACAAGGGCGGTCTGATCAGGCAGCTCCTCAAGCAGACTTGCCAGTACGTCAGCGGGCAGGCCTTCCATTGCCCGGGCCGCACTTTGGTTCTGGTTTTCAATGAAATACCGGATGAAGTCGATATGATCATTCATCTGCGCTCTCCTGCCTGACCAGAGTGCTCGGTTGTTCGGACAGGATGCGCGCCGGAATCGTGACCCGGCCCTGCTCGGCGTCCAGAACGATCGCGACCGAGGTGATTTCCAGCACCACACCCTCGTATTCACCAACCCTGACTCGTTCGCCGATGCGATAATCCGGATTGAGGTAGCGGATGCCGATCAGATTGCCAACCAGTGTTCTTGCGCCGAGGCTGAACGCGATGGCAAGCCCACCCAATAGAGCACCCAGACCAACGGACATGACGATGACAATGACGGTGATGTCGATTCCGATTTGATCGACACCGATGAGAATCAGCATGAACAGCATGAAAATCTGGGCACTACGGGCAATGAACGTCCGCTGCGTGTCTTTCATGCCGGGTGTCGCAGTCAGAATCGCCTGATAGATCAGATTGCTGAAGATGAGGCCGGCGCACACGATCAGGGCACCAGAGAGGATGTTTGGCAGGTGATTGACCAGCTTGCTCAGCCAGCCGGCAAACATGTTCATGCCAAGCAGACTGGCGGCTGACGTGATGAAGAACAGCAGCGCAACCCAGTAGAGTACGTTGCCGATCACCTGTGCGTAGGATTCACCGAAATTCGAATCCGATTGTGCGCCGGCAAACCTGATCCTGCCGGCAACCCGATCGATTCCCTTGGCGAGCCGGATGGTGATGGACTTGACGATTCGGGCGATCAGCCAACCGAGAAGCAGCAACACCACGGCGCCGGTCAGTTTGGGCAGGTAGTCGATAAACCGTTCTCCCCAAGCGACAGCGGCAGTCAGAAGTGGCGTAGTCCAGTCATAAATCTTTTCCATAATGACTCCTCTTATCAATTGCGGATGCTGAAATCGGCATTCAGATCAGCGTCGCGTGAACAACCGAAGTGTTGCTCAGCCATTTTCCCGGTGACAGGAATCCACGCTCAGATGTTCGTGAGTACCTGTCAATTGTCAGTCTGATTGTATCAAAACAATCCAGCAAACCCACTTTGCTGTCCTGACTCTCATGAACGACAGCCGTTGCTCGTTTGGACCGTGCGTTAGGTCTGAAAAAGCCGGTTCAAGTCACCCACCTATGACACCCTGTATATTTTGAATGGCAACATCTGCGTTCTGTCAGTTGGAGTGTCTCTGATTGGGTGAGGTTTTCCGCATGACTGCGGGAATCAGGCCAGGCCGCAAAGTCTCGCAAACCGGACCAAGTGAAATCACACTTTCGATGCCGCAGTCGCCACCGAGCGATGAATCTGGATTGGTTCGGCTGCGGAACAATTTATGCTGTCATTGCCATGCGTTGACTGAGCGCTGGTTGCGCAAGGCTACAAAGTCTGTAATTTGAACATTCCCCAAAAGTGATAGAATAAAACGCACTTATTATTTTTAGCAATGAATTCAGTAGAAGTATTTTTCACTAGTGGAGATTGAAATGCGAAGATTAGTTATTGCAGCTGCGGCTGCGTTGTTTGGACTTTTTGGTGCTTCCGCCGCGATATCGGACGAGCCGTTGAAGGTTGGATTCGTGTTCCTGGGTCCGATCGGTGACCACGGCTGGACCTATCAGCACAATGAGGGGCGACTGGCGGTTGAAAAGGAGTTCGGCGACAAGGTGCAGACCACTTACGTGGAGTATGTTGAGGAAGGACAGGACGCAGAACGCGTGATTCGCCAACTGGCGGCGGATGGAAACGATTTGATTTTCACAACATCATTCGGCTACATGAATCCAACGATCAAAGTCGCCAAGATGTTTCCTGATGTACGGTTTGAACACAACTCCGGTTACAAGCGAGCGGACAATGTTGCCACCTACAACGCCCGATTCTACGAGGGTAGATATGTCATTGGGCAGATTGCCGGTGCAACGACCGAGTCCAATGTCATCGGATACATTGGCGCGTTTCCGATCCCGGAAGTAGTGCGCGGCATCAACTCGTTTACGTTGGGACTTCACAGCGTGAACCCGGATGCCCAGGTGAAAGTGGTTTGGTTGAGTACGTGGTTCGACCCGGGCTTGGAGGGTGATGCAGCCAAGGCGTTGATTGACCAGGGTGCCGACGTTATTGTTCAGCATACCGATTCGTCCGCACCGGTTCAGGTGGCAGAAGAGCGTGGTATTTGGGCATTCGGACAGGCGTCGGACATGCACCACTTTGCACCGACCGCGCAATTGACGGCCATTGTGAATAATTGGGGACCATACTATGTCGAACGTACGCGTGCGGTAATGGATGGAACCTGGGCCTCCCAGGATGTCTGGCACGGCATAGCGGGTGGCATGATCAGGATCGCGGATTTCAACGACAAGAAACTTTCCGCTGATGTCATTGCCAAGGCGAATGAAACGATCGAGGCGATTCGCTCCGGCCAACTTCATCCTTTTGCCGGACCGGTGATGGACCAGAATGGCAACGAGATTGTTGCGGAAGGCTCGGTCATGAGTGACGGCGACCTGCTGACGATGGACTACTACGTGATGGGCGTTGAGGGTTCTTTGCCGAAGTAGGCAGAACGTCAGAACACCAAAACAGTGACGGGGCGTCATTTCGATGACGCCCCGAATTTTGCGTACAGAGCAGGTTGAACAAGTGAGTCAGTTCGCGGTCCGCGGTCCGATTTTCGACTTGACTGGCGATCCCGCCGTTGAACGTGATGCGTGCCGTTACCTTGATGACGGGGTGATGATCATTGAGAATGGCCGCATCAAGGATGTTGCAGCAGCAGATCAATGCTTGTCCTCAATATCAGCCTCGATGGTTGTTCATGAGTATCCCGACTGCCTGATCTGCCCGGGTTTCATTGATGCCCACATTCACTACGCCCAAACGAGAATTGTCGGATGCCCTGCAACAGGATTGCTCGAATGGCTTGAGACCCATACTTTTCCGGAAGAGCTCAGATTCGCGAGTGCGGACTATTCAGGGGAGGTTGCACGGGAATTCCTTGACACACTGCTGCAAAACGGCACCACCAGTGCCTTGGTCTATCCGACAGTCCACGCCATTTCCGCGGAACAATTTTTTCAACAGGCACAGGGATTGAACATGCGGATGATTGCCGGCAAGGTGCTGATGGACCGAAACGCACCGCCGGGACTGTGTGATGGGGATGACCATGGTTTGTCTGAAACCGAAAATCAGATCAACGCGTGGCACGGCAGCGGTCGGATTGGATATGCCGTGACACTGCGCTTTGCCGGCACCTCGACAGTCGGGCAGATGGCAGCCTGCCAGAAGCTGGTGGAGCGGTATCCCGAGGTTTTGTTCCATACACACCTGTCGGAGACCAAGGCGGAAATTGAGTGGACGCTGGGACTGTTCCCGGAGTTCTATGACTATCTAGCGGTCTACGAGGGTTACGGCATGGTGACTGATCATTCCATCTTTGCGCACTGCATTCATCTGACCGATTCGGAGTGTGAGCGGCTGATGGATTCCGGCGCGGCAATTTCGATGTGTCCGACTTCCAACCTGTTTCTGGGCAGTGGACTGGTGAGGCCGAACCGTCTGATGGATTATCGCCTGCCGCTTTCACTCGGCACAGACGTTGGCGGCGGCACCAGTTTTTCCATGCTGCAGACCATGCAGGAATTGTACAAAGTCGCCCGGAGCGCCGGGGACAGCCTGAGCGCGTTCGATCTTTTCTATCTCGCTACGCTCGGTGGCGCTAGAGCGTTGCACATTGATCAATACGTCGGCAGTTTCGAAAAGGGCAAGGAAGCGGACTTCGTCATTTTGGACTCGCGATCCAACAGTTTTCTCGAACACAGATTCGAGCGGACGCAGTCATTGGAGGATCGGCTTTTTGCCTTTGTTTTCTTAGGTGGAGCATCCAGTGTCAGGGAAACATGGATCATGGGCAAACGAGCACATTGTCGCTGAAAAACTGCGGGAATCACCGTGTCATCAAGTTTCAATTCTGTTGAGTCGGTCTGATGTTGTACGGAACCATGAGATCAAACATTCTGCTTGACTTTGACGGTGTCATCGTCGATTCAATCGAGATATTCTCGCGAACCGTAGAAGTTGCTGCCCAGGAGCTGAATCGCCCCATCACATTTCATCCCGAAGACCTGCGAGTCATAAAGCGGATGTCGATCGAGGCCATCAGCGACTACGTTCAAGTCGATAGGAGCCTGATACCGGAGTTTCTCGAGGTGATGGATCGGGAGTTGAATCAGGTTGCCTATGAGATTCCCCTGTTTCCGGACATGGCCGAGGTGATTCAACGGCTTTCTGAATGGGGACGATTGGGAATCGTCTCAGCCACACCGGCACCGGTTATTGAAAAGGTTTTGCGAAACCATTGCATAGACCATTACTTTGAACGGGTGATCGGCGGTGATACACCCGGGCCCAAATCCGTGAAAATAAGTTCCATCATTCAGGAAACCGATTCTTCGGACGAGGCAACCTGCATGATCGGTGATACCATCAGTGACATCGAACAAGGCAAGAATGTCGGTGTTCGTACCATTGCAGTCAGTTGGGGCTGGCACTCGGTCGAATGGCTTAAGTCCGCCAAACCAGACTTCATCGCCCGTCAGCCGCAAGACCTGATCAAGTTCGCCGTGACAAACCCAAATCAGCAACCCATAACGGTTCATTGACCCACGTTACCCGAGGATTTTCTCAGATGAAAGACTTTGACACATTGCTTGCACAGGCGAGCCATTACATTGATGAAAAAAGCGGGGGCATCGTACCGCCGATCATGCCTTCGGTCACCTTTGCGAGGGACGATGAATTGGAACTGATCGGCAACTATGTCTACAGTCGCTACGACAATCCAACCTATCGTCAGTTGGAAAAGGTTGTCTGCGATATGGAGGGGGCGCAGTCTGCGCTGTTTTTTGCTTCCGGGCTGGCCGCGATTACGGCGGTCTTTGAAACCGTCAACATGGGTGAGCATATCGCGGCGCCCAAGATCATGTATCACGGCACGGTTGACTGGTTGAAACGCATCTCTGGGAAAAGAGGACTGGGTCTGACGCTGTTTCATCCTTCCGAACCCGATGGGCTTACCGGCGCACTTGAGCCCGGGAAGACAAGGATTGTTTGGATCGAGTCTCCCATCAACCCGTCCTGGGATGTGCTGGATATTCGAAAAGCTGCTGATGAGGCACACGCGGTTGGGGCTATTCTAGCGGTTGACTGCACCGCCGCTCCGCCCGTGACGACACGGGCATTGGATCTCGGTGCGGACATCGTGTTTCATTCGGCAACCAAATATCTCAATGGGCACAGTGATCTCAATGCTGGTATTTTGGTGACGCGCGAGGTGAACCCGTTGTGGGAGGACATCAAGGAAGTACGAAAACTCACCGGGGGATTGCTTGGCGTCTTTGAGGCTTGGCTCTTGCTCCGAGGGATGAGGACGCTCTCCATTCGCTATGAACGGGCATCGAGCAGTGCCATGAAGATTGCTGAATACCTGGAATCACATGATGCGATTGAGAAGGTGATGTATCCCGGACTGCCCAGCCATCCGTCATACGAAATCGCCCGCAAGCAGATGTTGAATGGCTATGGCGGCATGCTTTCGATTCAGGTCAAAGGCGGTGCAGAGGTCGCGCGGAAATTTGTGTCGGCGGTGCGGGTGTTCATGCGGGCGACATCACTGGGTGGTGTCGAAAGTCTGATTGAGCATCGGCGAACTGTTGAGGGTCCGCACAGCCAAGTGCCAGTCAACCTGATCCGTCTCTCAATCGGCATAGAGGACGTTGATGAATTGATCGAAGATTTGCGGCAGGCTTTATCGGGCATTGTGTTGTAATCTGAAAGATCAAAAATAACATTACCCATCTTTGGAAGTACGGGTATTTCCTAATCGTCGATCAGGGATAAGTTCAAATCAATTTTAGGCAAGGATTCACAATCATGCGTTAACGATGTCTGATCACTACTCTGCTGTTGCTTCGATATGACGTCTGAATGTGAGGTTCTGCTTGCTACTGCAATGTAGTGTCTTCCTGAAAATTGGACGAGTAAGGTGACGTTTGTCAGTTTTCAGTAAATTTTTCTATAACGATCCAACATAGCAGATTTATTTCATCCAATTCGATTGGTGGGAGAAGTTCGGGAGGTGATATTGCTTCTAATCCCGTTTCAACAATTTTTCTTACAAGATAGTTGGATAGTTCATTTTCCGAAGATATTTCGGACTCATTAAACCACTCCTGCAAAAGTTTGTGCTCTCGATATGGCCAAGGAGATTGCAGAATATTTAAAGCATGGTCAATAGTTTTATTTTCAAGTTTACTGGGATGATGTTTGTAGATGAAATCTGCTACTCTTCGGTTAAGAGGTGAGATTTTGGGTTGTAGGTTTTTCGGGTCTGTCTGGAACATCCAGGCATTGCGAATATTTTCACGTGCAACTTCCCAAAAGTCGTAGGCATGATCACGTGAATTTTCTAAATACCAACTTGGGGTGTCTTCCGAACATTCAATCATTCGGAGACATGTTCCCAGTTCGACTTCGATTGAACTCTCATCATCAATTGGTTTCCAGTCATCATCCGCTTCAATAAAGCGCAAGAAAGTTCTTTCCAATTCAGAACCTCTTCCTACTACGGCGCAGAAGAAAAATCCTCGCCTTTTACCTTTGATCATTCCAGAACCAGCCTTCCAAGGGTAACTCTTGATCAGCTCTGCCCCTGATTCCAATGCTTTACGTAAGGTTTGTCGGTATTCTTCACCCGTTTGTGCGGCACCGATAGTGCCACCGCGATCGTAGAGTGAGTTATCTTCATGTAGCAGCTTCTGAATTTGATCTGATGTATCTGAAAAAACTTGATCTCCGTGCACGGCACCTTCGATTGGTGAAACCACTCCAACACTTGCCGCAGCCATTGCGATTTTGTTGAAAATTCTCTGCTCAAGTTGAATCAATCTATCTAATCTATCAACTGGGAATATCGTCCTTAAGTGAACCTCCTTATACGGACTACCGATCCTGTCAATTCGTCCATGCCGTTGAACTAGCCGCATTGGATTCCAAGGAAGGTCGTAGTTTATGATATTTTGGCATTGCTGAAGGTTCACTCCTTCAGATAAAACATCTGTGGCGATCATTAAATCGTATAAGTCAAGGTCATTTGACGATGTACCCATGGTGATAGGAGCGAACCCCCTTATCGCTGCATCTCGACTGACATTAGAAATTCCGTCTGATCCGCTGACTGTTACTATTCGATTTTTGTAGACTGAAAGTTTGTCATCAGAATAAACTTGGTTGGACAAATACTCGTAAATCCACTTAACGGTATCCTCAAAGTAAGAAAAAATAATTACCTTTTTTCTATGATTGGCATCAAGCATTTCTGCCGCATTTTGTTTAGATTGTTCGATAATCTCATAAAGTGCAATTTTTAACGTGGTTAGTTTAGAGTCTTGCTCGAAAGTTACTTTGCTGGTTTCGTCGCCTAATGATTTAAAAATTTTTAAATCTTGTTCGACTGAACTACGCAAGTCATCAACTCTATATAGATTGGCACTCTTTATCTTGGAGTTATCGGAAAACACGTCTTCAAACACGCTTTCGTCGTCTCCTGAAAGTTCTTTCAGTACGGATGTCGATAGCACATACCCTTCATTCAGAAACTTGAGAAATTTGACGTGCTCATCAATCATGGTTTGGATAGTCGCATTAAACGCATATAGGGAAGATTCAAATCGCTTCAACAATCCCGATCTGAGCAACCCGATAACTCCTCGCAAATGTGCAAAGTCGTCTGTATTCAGTTGATCGGTTAGGTAGCGATCTGGAAAATATCTTGAGAATTTAATTCGGTTTTCACTATCTGGATCGAGGGCATTCTCTAGACGATCGAAAAATCCTGGTAACTGACTGTCAAGTTCGTACCGAATTGAAATTGCGTTTGGTTTTGGGAAGTTAATTGTATGCAACTTACCATCAGCCCCTCGAATTTGCTCGCCACTGTAGTGATTCTTCACGAACTGTCTTGTTCGCTTTACAGTGGTGGCATCGACAATGGGATAGAGTAGGTCTGGGCTCAAGTTGGCTGGGTCTTCTCGCGTTGCACGATTAAACTGACCTCGAATAGAGTAGATTCCGCGGTTGGCGAGATAACCGTCTTGTGGGAGAAAGTATTGGATTAATTGGTACAGGTCCCAAAGTGAATTATTTACAGGAGTTGCCGTAATCAATACCACATCACGTTTTTTTCCTGACAATAAACGTTTCAATACCATTGCTCTACTTGGCGTGCTGGGGTTTCGATAATTGTGAGCCTCATCTACGATTACTAATTGATATTCACTTAAATCCCGTTTTAATTTTTTCTTCCCATTTGTCGAAGTGTTCGGATCGGCTAATTGATAGTCACTAGCTAATTCTTCAAACGATACGGCTTCGCAATAGGCTTGATATTTCGAAAAGAAATCGTCCCAAGTACTATCACGAAGTGAGGCAGGACAGATTAGTAGTGCTCGTTGTCGGCGTTGCCGATATATCTGGAGAATTTCTCCAGCAATGAACGATTTACCCAGCCCTACTTCATCTGCAACGATGACGCCACCCATTTCACGGATCAAGCGAATTGCGCGGGCTACACCGTGTTTTTGAAAGTTCGTTAAAGGCAAATTTTCGTCAACCTTTATCTCCTCCTCAATTTCGTGTCCGTATAGTTGCCACAGTACGCGTATATACACTTCCCAGGGTGTCTTATGTTGAAAAAGAATCTCGAACAGACTAGTTAAGTCATATGGCTCCGCATCGTCCCAAAGATCATTGAACCATTCGCTTGCCTGCTTGACGATGTTTGGGTGGGAACTACCCAGGTTCAATTCCAAATTACTTGAAAGCCCAGAACTTGTCAAATTAGAAGATCCGATGATTGCATTTTTCGTGCTCGTAGAGGTTTGAGGATTAGTTATGTATAGATAGGCTTTGGCGTGCATAAAGGATTTTTCATAGCGTCGAATGTCTATATTGCCATTTTTTAGCAGTTCAATCAATTTGATTAATGCGTTCTCAGAGGAGCTGGTGAAGGGAATACTGTCTCGTTCATGCTTGATGATTTCAGATGTTTGTCGCAAACTATCACTTAGCATTCGATCGTCAAATTCACTTGGAGTTTCTCCGAGCCGCCTTTGATGCTGTTGAGGATTGAGCTTAACATCGGAACCGAGAAGCAAGCGGACCGAAATGTCCTGATTGATTAAATGAGCAATTTGAGCAAATCCGGAAGGGCTGAAGTATGCGGTGGCAATGCTCAAATGCTTGTCAATTGTGTTCGACTCATGGGAGCGTTTCGTCAAAAGTTCGGAAAGCGCACAAGTCAATGAATTTCCATTTCGGTTATCGATAAACTGCGGAAGGTTTTCCATTTAACCTCCTAATTCAAACAGTTTGGAACGAAGTGTCGATGAACTAGACATAAACGAGTAAATATGGCGTGCTCGAATAATTTAGTCGAAATCTTTAACTCACTCATTTTTCAAGGATTGCCATTCCACATAAAAATGGCGGGCACTATCCACGCGCAGTTGATCAAGCGGCTCCCTGTGAAAAGTTTCAAAGATGTGAACAAGCTGCGCTTCTGTCAAACCATACAAGTGAGCGATAACTGCGTCTAACTCAAATACAAGATTTTCTTTTTCGCGAACTTCCAGTTCGCCCCAACTAACTCCACAACGTTTCGCCCATTCGGCGAACCGTTCATCAGGACTAGCAAGACGACCCGAAATCTCGACTGCTCTTTGCCATAAGGGATCGTCACAATTTGGTCGTGGAATTGGAAAGGGATTAATGACATGAAAGTTGAGGTTGGATTCCGCAACTCTTCTTGCATACCAGTCTAGTGGAATTGAACACAACACCCCGAGCAAGAATGCTTGATCTTTTTCATTACCACGCGGCCATAAGAAATATGGTGCCTGATTCGCAATGAATATGTTTGGTGGTAACAGACAGGCAATTACAGTTCGACTATTTGTACGATTTGTACTGTTTCGAAAGGCTATCCTTGGCTTAAAACAGGGCAGTGTATCTAGGTCGTTTAAATGTTTCTCCGTAAACTCTCCATGTGGACTATCGATTTGACTACTTCCAGCTCTTTGACGTTTTTTGTTCAGCCACTCAGTTACAGGTTTTGGATCAGCCCAAGCATAGTAAATGCCAGTATCTGGATTCCAAATTTCGAATGATGAACCTTTGTACACTGGCCAAAGTTCTTGCATTTGATCTTGATTTCCCAAAATCATCAATCCTTTTTGGGATGTGGCATGGAGTTCTGCATCTGGTCGCGCTCTCCAATTTCGATAGGATTTTCGAAGACCATGAGATTCTTCTGCATTGTAGCGTCCATTTCTCGGTCTGGGCGAGCTCGCCAACCCCCCCCCCATATTCAAATCAAGCCTTGGTGAAGTTCGGATTTGCCGAAACAAGTTTACTGACTCAGGTGTTGGAAACAATGGGATTGACGAAGTGTCACTCCAAGAAAGAATTTCGTCATATGTGAGTGAAACGGGAGCTTGGTCTATACCGTTTCGGAAAGAAACATCCGAATCAAAAGGTCCGTGCAGTTGAATTGATTGATCAGTTGTTTTGCCACGCATGAGACTTACGAGCACAAAGGAATATTGTGGATGCACGTCTTCAAAGACCCACCGTCGATTATTTATGAGAAAAGTCAAATTGATTTTAGTAGAGTTACTGAATACAGTTTTGCGAAATTCCGTTGAACCTTTAGCACTCAAAGCACTTCGTGGGAGTACAACACCAATATGTCCATTCTGCTTCATTATGAGATTCCAAAATCGCCAACAGAATGCCTTGTAAAGATCAGGGTCGCCCGTTCCCATACCTGGGTATGCTTCAGTCACCAATGCGCGTCGCAAAATTTCCATTTCTAATTTTTCTGCTTCGTAGACTGCGACTAAATCCGGTCGTTCTTTACGTAGTCTCGACTTCTCGGTCTCCTGCTCACTTTGGGATTTTCCGCGAAGCCCAGGAAAGTAGCGCGCCCAAAATCCGTGCTCATCAACCATTGCCTCCTGCCAAGGCGGATTTCCAATTAATACATCGAATCCCCCTGACTCGCGGAGAAACACTTCAGGAAATGTAATCGGAAAGTGCAACACTTGCAATTTGTTGATTTCTTTTTCGGCGGAGAGAATAATTTGTTGTGTCTCTTGCTCATCTTTGCTGGACAACCAGTCTTCGAACATGAAATCAACAATTCGTCGGTCACTAGAGATTGATTGAGCAACAATTAAGTCGCATAAACTTTTGGTTTCAGAAATTGCTGCTCGTGATTCTTGGACCGCGGTTCTAGCGGCATCTATATCTTCTAGTGTTGCGTCGTTTACATCAGCCAAACGTCTTAGTGGTTCAGCGGCAGCGCCAAGAAGTGACTTTGCGTCCACCGCAAATAATGTACCCTCCCCTTCTTGGAACTTAATTTTGATTTCTTCAATATCTCCAACGCCGATCAGCGAATTGCCATGGGTTAGATTATGGTCCAAGAAAGACAAAGGCAGTCCTGGCACGAAGGTATGAATCCAGACTGCAAGTCTGGCCAGTTGAACTGAGAGAGGGTTGATGTCAACGCCATATATGCAACGACGTGCAATTAGCCGCCGCAACAATTGGCTGTCTTCAATAGAGTATTCCCCCCCCCCCCCCTGATATGTTTGCAGTGGCAGCGATGCGCAAGGCGTCAAGTTCCCTCCGAACATCTGAAAATTTACTTTCCGTTAACCAATCTGCCATTCGTTTCTCAATATAGTCAATTGCAGAAATCAAAAAATGGCCCGATCCCATCGCAATATCCGCCACGCGAAAATCAAAGAACTTTTTCGTTGCTTCCGCCTTTGTCATTTGACACAAGCGGAAATAGTGATTATCAAGCGCAGGAGTCAGTGTTGTGTCCAAAAGGTAAGTTACTGCGAAGGGTTTTGTGTAGTAACTACCGGTTGATTTGCGCGCTCCGGACCGATTATGTAGGTAGATTTCACCTTTTTGTATGGATATTTTTCGATCAGCGTCAGTTGGAATATACGTGCCATCTCTGGTTAGAGTAAGGTTGCATTCAGCTAAGGCTAACTCGGATTCAAGCAGACCTTCGTAAATTGTTCCGAACTCACGAACTCCAAGGGAGCGAAAATCCACTGGTCCAGGTTCACCTTCTGAGGTGTTGATAACGAGTAAAAAACGCAATGCACTCTCAAAGTACTTGTTTGGGAGTGACACTTCAGCGATGCGTGCGCCGGAAACCGAAACTTTTGGGTCTTCCGAAAATAATCCTCCGTCATACGCTGGAACGTTCCATTCTTCATTTCCGTAGGCAATTGCTTTCCATAGTTGAGAAGTGTCAGTCCAATGGTTATCACCCTTTGCGATGGGGGTTTCTTTAGCAATGTACTCAGCTAATTCTAGTGCTTTTTGTTTGAGTGACCGTCTTTGATAGGCGTGATTTGTTCGATATGGAAGCAAGTCGCGATCCTCGGCGTAGGCGATAAATAGTAAACGGAACAGCACTACGAGAGCCATTTCGTAAACGAGACTCAGTTCTTCGGGACTGGGATTCTTTATGCCATTAACCTTGGCTAGTCCTTTGGCAAGTTTAGGTACTACGTTGTCATATATTCTTTCGCGTAGTCGATTCGCGAGGTCACCGGCGAAGCGTTTAGACTCGTCTAGAATTTGATTCAAGCTGCCATCACGCTTCAAAGCGTAAGCGGAGAATATTAACCACAGGTAAGAAATTTGCTCCGGTTCCAACAACGAACATTGACATTCGACAAATGTCTCTGTTCGTCCACGTCTACCAACACCTGCTTCCATACTTGTTGAATACAAACGTATACGTGAGCCTTGGACGATTACAATCCATGCTAATCCTTCATCATCCGCTTTTTTGAACGCGTACGAAATAGGAGATAGACTGTGGAACCGTGAATTGCCCAATTCGGGAGATTCGTTTTCAAACAAGAGAATAGCTAGAGCAGATCTGAACCGATTACTTCGCAGAAGACTAGTTAAATTGTCCAGTGGTTCGATATTGAATCCCAGCCCGATCAATAATTCTTTGTTGCGGAACCCAATAATTTGCTTTGACTTGTGTTGCGCCGACAACCAATCTGTACGATTGGGTACATCACACACCAATTGATGAGTAGCCAAAAGACCTCTATTGTTGAGTCCAGGTAATTGTGAATCCAAGGAAGGTAATGCTTGTTCTAGAAAGCGTCTAGCCGAGTGCATATTCGGCTGAATTAAGACTTCGCAACATAGTTTCTCTACTAAAGTTGTTTCAAGCCCAAAATAGATTGGAGGATTCACTCCAGAAGGGCCACATAATGCCGTACCATGTGGAGACTGCACTACGAGTAAAACCGGAGTCGCTCGACCTGCCTGTCGCTCACGCCAAATTTTTAGCATCAAGTTCTTCTTTGGAGATTTGTCCGAAATAGCGACTGCGATTTCGATTGCATTTAGCCCGTTCCCAAGAAAAAGTCCACAAGTTCGGACACATTCTGAAGTTGTAATATCCCAGTTTCGTCTGGTAAAGTCATCAAGAAAATCTGTCTTGCGTGTTGATCTTCTTACGCTACGGTTTTTCTGATTTTCATCCATTAGAACTAGAAATGTATTTCGTTTTAACCAAATGATTCGAATGAACGTTGGACTAGACTTATGTCGGGATGTCTTACAACGGATTGTAGTTTATAAGCGAATAATCTCGTAATAGCAATAAAATGCGTTAGTTCATTACCATCGGGAATCAGCAGCCAGATCAAGTGATCTAGTGTACTTACTTGGTTTTCAATCGTTTAGCGATTTACTCGCGTTTTTCTAAATTTTCTAACAAACGATCCCTAGTCAATGAATCTAGCATCAGTATCACGCAACCGGCGTAGAGTCGCTGCATGTGAAATGATCGAAAATCTGGCCAGGTAGAGAATTTCGATTTCAGAATCGATGTGCATCAGATCTCCATTGATATAACAGAGGTCCAGTATGCAGCGACCGTCAGCGTCTTCCGAGATATGCCCCACCTTGAACTCTCCGTCGAAGGCATCAATCTCGAATCTCACGCGAACGCATCTTGCACTCTTTGCATTCATTGTTATCTACTCCAGGATAGTGATTCATTCCCAAAATCTGCTCTCAATTGTAAAAATATTGTAACATAAAAAATATAAAATGTCAAGTAATATTATTGAGACGAGAGTAACATGAATGAAATGAACTTGCGAAGTATGGTGAAGCATCCAGAAAAAAGCTTGCAAGAGTAAGAAATTTCTGCTGCAAGAGGAGTAGAAGATTCGGCCTTTTATGGCTGGAAGTTCAGTGGACACAAGCCGCTGAAAGTCGGATGAGGCGGAAATGGCCTGAAGAGTCGACTTCAGGCGGATGCGAACTGAATCAGCAAACCACATGTTGTTTTTCACTTTAATATGACGTAATACACTGTATTTGTCCCACAATAAACGGTTTGGTCGGTCAGGATAATGTGCGACCAGACCGTTTTTTTTATGGTATTGCGAGAATCACATGAAACGGATGTCGGTGTCGGGGTAACATGGGACTGAAAGGACCCGGTGCCGGCTCATTGAGTCGGCACCGGGTCACAACGATAACCCATCCGGCAGTTGCACCAAGGTCAGAATCCGAGCGCGCTGCCGGTTGGCTGACACAGAGGCGGCAACACGCAACAATTCATGCAGATACGGTACGAGTGCGGCCTCGATGCCGAGCAATATGTTAACACAGAGGCGTGGCGTTCGATCACACTTTCTCGCTGTCCGGTCCATCCGAAGGGTGGTTGCGGCATGACCCGGCACGGCACTTACACACGATATACGGATTTGGGGACTGAGGCACCGATACCGCGTTGGTATTGCCCCAAGGCGCAGTGCACCTTCAGTCTGCTGGCGGACTGTTTTGCGGCCGGTCGGCCGGGCACGCTGGATCACATCGAACAGGCGGTGACGGCCTACGAGGCGGGTCGGCCATCGGTAGGGCCACCGGTGCTGTCGCGGTGCAGTGAGGTGGCGGTACAGCGTCAGTGGCTGCGCCGTCAGGTACGGTGTCTGACGACAGTTCTGACAGTGTTGATCGGACTTTATCCGCAACAGCTGGCCGGCTGTGAGCCGACGCTGTCATCGTTTCGTCAGCGCATGGCGCAGGATCGGTTGCTGGTGGCACTCAGGGGACTGGGTGCCGGGCACTTGGATCAGTTGCCGGGGCCGCTGGGATTCGCTCGAAACAATCTGCAACGACAGCCGCTCAGCGGGCACCAACAGTGCGTGAGCGCGATCCGGGCGCCGCCGCGGCTCTAATGGTGGCTTTTCACTGTAATTTCCGTTGTTGCGGAAGGAGGAATCACATGTCGGAGCAGGATTTGGACCGACAGGCCAAGCAGATTGCGCTGTTTCGTTACGGCGTCATCGTTGAGTTGCTGCGCATGCCGGCGGGTTCGCCACAACTCAGAGCGGCGCTCACCGAGTGTTCGGAACGCGAACACCAGATACCGGGCAGTCACCGCACCCGGGTGTCGGTGTCGACGCTTCGCGAGTGGATGCGCAGTTACCGCCAGGGCGGATTTGATGCGTTGTGCCCGAAGCGCCGCGCCGATCGCGGCCGGTCGCGGCGTCTGAGCACCAACATGATCGAGGCCCTGCTGGCGACCAAGCGCAATGCCATGCACCTCAGCGTGGATGATGTGATCGCCCGGGTGCGCAAGGAGCAACCCGACGACCGGGTCGAACTGCCGCGCTCGACCGTGCATCGGTTGCTGAGCCGCGAGGGACTGATGCGCCCGGCCGACAACACCGTCACGCAGGACCGACGCCGTTTCGCCTATGAGCACGCCGGTGAGTTGTGGATGAGCGATGTGATGTATGGCCCGACGGTCAGGGATGACTCACAGCGCCTGCGGCGCACGTATCTGATCGCATTCATCGATGATGCCACCCGGGTGGTGCCCTATGCGGCGTTTGCGTTCTCCGAGAACCTGGTGAACTTCCAGCAGGTGTTCAAGCAGGCGCTGATGCGCCGCGGCCTGCCGGACCGGCTGTATGTCGACAACGGCGCCAGCTACCGGTCACAGCAGTTGGCGCTGGTGTGCGCACGGCTGGATATCGTGCTGATCCATGCGCGCCCCTACACGCCGGCCGGCAAGGGCAAGATCGAGCGGTTTTTCCGAACCTGTCGGATGCGCTTTCTCGAACAGCTGCCCGACACCGCACGCACCTCGATCGGGGAACTCAACAGCCGTTTCAGGGCCTGGCTCGAGGGCGAGTATCATCGCACACCGCACCGCGGACTCGACGGTCTGACGCCGCTGGACAAGTGGGCGCAGGCCGGCTCGAAGGTGCGCCTGGTCGATGCCGCGACCGATCTGGAGCAGATGTTTCTGTTCGAGGCAATGCGGCGGGTGCGCAACGACCGTACGGTACAACTCAACAACCATCTTTACGAGGTTGATGCGCAACTGATCGGACAGCGCGTGACGCTGCGCTATGATCCGACAGCACAGCCGCAGGCACCGTTGCTGGTCTACCGGGATCAGACCGCGGCCGGTGAGGCGCAACCGCTGAACCTGCACGCCAACGCCCGCGTGCGCCGCCAGCGACCGCCGATCGAACTGCGCAAACTGGCCAATCGCCGGGAGCAACGCTGATGTATCTGCAACACTTCTCACTGACCGGCTTTCCGTTCGAGGCCTCAGTGCCGGTGACACAACTGTTCGAAAGCGCCGCCCAGGCCGAGGCCGAGGCGCGCATCAAACTGCTGGTCGATGTCGGCGGCATCGGTATGATCACCGGTGAGGCCGGCAGCGGCAAGTCGACCGTGTGCCGGGCGGTGGCACACAGCCTGCACGACGGACTGTACCGGGTGATGCACGTGTCACTCACCACCGGCAGCGTGCTCGACACGCTGAACATGATCGGTACCGAACTGGGCCTGCCGCCGGTGCGCCGCCGAGCGGATGTCTGGCGCATCATCCGTCAGGAACTCGAACGCATGGTGACCGAGAAGAAACTGACCCCGGTGCTGGTCGTCGATGAGGCGCACCACCTGCAAAACGCCGCACTCGAGGAACTTCGCCTGGTCAGCAGTTTCGACTTCGACTCCACACAGCACCTGCGGTTGTTGCTGGTGGGATTGACACCGTTGCGGCGGCGTATCGCCATGGCCGCCCATGAGTCGCTGTGCCAGCGCCTGGTGGTGCAGCATCACTTCAGCGCACTGACCATGAATGAGACCGCGGCCTATGTGCAACACCGCATGCAGGTCGCCGGCGGTGCCGATATCCCCTACTTCAGGGACAACGCCATCGAACTGATGCACCGCCACGCCAACGGCATGCCGCGGTTGGTCAACCGACTGGCACACCATGCCCTCACCGCCGCCGCGACGGACAACCAGCATCAGGTCGAACTGCGACACATGCAACAGGCCTATGAGGAACTGCAGATCTGAGCCGGTCAGCAAACCGATGCGTCCCATGACCGGCAAACAGCACCAGGACGCATCGGCCGCACTGCGGCAACTCGCCAGGCGACTCGGCTACCGTCGCGATCCCGCCGAGCCGACGCGGCTGCGAAAAGACGAGTCGGTCATCTCCATCAACGGTGATCGCTTCTACGACTACACACGGCGCCGCGGCGGCATCGGTGAGCTCGCCCTCGTCATGCATGCCAACAACTGCGGTTGCCTGGAGGCGCTGGAATATCTCGACCCGCAATACCGCCAACAGGTGCTGCCGAGCGCCGTGCCCCAAGCCTGGAGCACAGTCGAACATCACCTGTGCCGGCGCCGCGCCCTGCACCGCCGGCTGATCGACCAGTGCCGCCAACACAAACTGCTCTATGCCGGCATCATGCAAAGCGCCGTATTCGTCCGCGCCGACCTCAACGGCAACCCTATCGGTGCCGAATTGTTCGGCACCGCACCGCATCGACTGTTCCATTCACTGACACCGCCAGACTCCAAACGCAACGCCGGTGGCTTCTGGATCCAAACCGGCGCACCGCCACCGGTCTCCGCCATCCTGGTCGACAACGCCATTGAAGCCCTGTCAATGCTGCAACTGTACCATCCGTTCCCCAAATCCGTCCTGATCAGTGCCACCAACCACCACCACAGCCTGCCCGAATGGCTCGAATCACAGCGGGAAATGCCCACCGTCATCGCCTTCGCCAACACCCGAAACGCCAGCGCACGAAGCTCCAGGCTGTCGCGCAACATGCCCAATGCCAGAATCATGAAACCCAGTGCTGAAACCTGGAACCAAATGCTCATCCAACGCCGCGGACAGCCGATCATGCACCGCGACCGAGGCCATGACCCGTCAACCTGTCCCGAAATCTTCCGCTGATGACACCGCAAATACCACATTGGCCCGACCCGGCTGAATACACTCTTCGGTACAATCCGACACAAACCGCTCCCTTGGCGACAATTTAATCCGGGATAAGTCGTTCGAATTAAAGTGAAAAACAACATGGGCATTCATCACCGGTTTCCGAATACTGCGCTGATCACACTCTCAACGCAACACTGCTAGACTCGGTACAGGTCAGTGCTGGTCTGATTGCAGATGCCTTTCACAGCCGATCGTTCAACTGAAATACCATTCAACCGACGGTCAGAATCGAATTCCGCCCTGAAGTTTGATTGAGTCTGCGGCATCGTCTGCCGACTCGGCGCGTTCTCCGACAAGATTCAACTCAAAATTGCCGCCGTAATTGAATCGTGTACCGACTCGGTAGGTCCCACGGTCCTGTTCAAGAGAAACTTCGCTGTACGGTGTCAGCAACGCCTTGTCACTTATGAACCGGAAGCCATATCCAAGGCCTGCGTCAAGTCGCGGCCGATACTGGTCATCATCGGCAACACCGTCATTGGAGCGTTCGTTCTCCCAGATTCGGTCAATTTCGCGCACCGATGTGCCATACGACGGAGTCAGGTCAAACGACAGTCCGCGCTGCTTTGCGTTCGGTTGCAATCGGATGCTGCCCTGCACTCCCCACTCTTCGTAGTCGTTACGCTGCACCAAACCATACGAAGACAGTGACATTGATATGCGCCTTGATGGCGACAGGTAATGCATTCCGGCACCCACCTCCAGGCGGCTGCTGGTGGCACCGTCTCCGCTGTCATGTGCCACACCAAATTCGAGCGAAGGCTCAAACAGACTGCCTTTGCGCATCAGATACTGTTGGCGAGCCTCGACAACCAATCGACTGCGATTGACACCCACTTCCTGCTCTGGGATCATGCCTGAAGCCTCCACGTTCAATTCGGTACGCGTGAAGTCACCTGTCAGGTTCAGCGTTGTTCGGGGAGTGCTCCACACTTGTGCGCTGGCACCGAATCCCATTGCGTTCATCAACACATCACTGGTCAGCGTACCCGCCAAATTATCCTGTTCCAACTCAAAATCGCCTGATCCAACACCGACAAACGACCATATCGCGTAGTCCGGTTTTTTCAGACCAAAATAAGGATTCACACTGGTCACCTTGAGTTTCTGGCGGCCGGCAGTGCCTCCTCGTTCATAGTCGGTCTTACCCACGAAACTCGACAGTGCAACGCCACTCAACTTATCCTGGCCTACTTGTTTGTCCAATCCGAAACTGAAACTCGACACTTCACCTTCGTACTGCAGCGGACCGCCCTCATCCTCGAACCGGTTAAGTGCAGCATCGCTCCAGACCGAAAGGGACCTTCTACCCCGACCGTTCTTGTCTGCTCCATCAAACGAATTCAGCAATGACGTGAATTGACTGCTTCGTGCGAACTGACTCGCATCCAAACGTATCGGCTCACTCCATCTGCTTCCTGCCAATCTTTGGTCCAATGTAAGGTTCACACCGGTACCTTCGGAGACCGGTGACATCTGATACGCCTGAACCCGAGACCGAATGCCTGCTGCGGTTTCACCACCGATAATGACGGCTGTATTCGGGAGAGTCTTCTCCATGCTCTCTTGGATCAGAACCAATCCCGGTGTCGGAGTTGCCTCAGCCGCTGCCGCTGGTCCGTTACCCACAGAATTGACTGCCCGCACCTCGAACGAGTAAGTCGAACCGTTCTCCAATTCCACTACTGTGTAGGTTGTCGTCGTTGCTGTGAGTGCCACCCACCGGCCCCAAGTGGATACGGACTTCAACTTGTGACGCACCTCTACTCGTGTAATCGAATTCACATTCGTCGGTAATTTCCAAGTCAAATCCGCCAGTGCGTCGCCTGTCTCTACCGTGAATTCCGTCGGTGCACCTGGCACCGTCAGCGCCAGTGTCGCCTCCTTCGAAGCCGCGGGACCATGGCCCTCGGTGTTGAACGCCCGTACCTCGAACTGATACGTCGATCCATTGACCAGATCCGTCACCGTATGCTCGGTGGCCGTTGCCGCCAACTCAACCCAAGCACCCCAGGACTGCTCTGAACTCAGCTTGTGACGCACCTCCACACTGGTGATCGAATTCACATTCACCGGCAGTGTCCAAGACAGATCCGCCTGCTGGTCGCCTGTCGTCACATCCAACCCCGTCGGTGCACCCGGTACCGTCAGCGCCAGCGTTGCCGATGCCGATGCCGACGCTCCATCGCCCTTCGAGTTCTTCGCACGGACCTCGAAAGTATAGGACGATCCATTGACCAAACCCGTCACCGTGTGTCCGGTCGCCCTTGCTCCCAACTCAACCCACGCACCCCAGGTCAGCGCGGAAGCCAACTGGTAACGTACCTCCACATTGGTGATCTCGTTCACATTCACCGGTAGCGTCCAACTCAGGTCTGCCTTGGTATCGCCAGCCGTTGCCGTAAATCCCGTCGGCGCACCCGGTACCGTCAGCTCCAGTGTCGCCGTTGTCGATGCCGCCACTCCATCGCCTTTCGAATTCTTCGCACGAACCTGGAACGTATACGACGATCCATTGACTAAACCCGTCACCGTGTGACCGATCGCCGTCGCTCCCAACTCGACCCACTCGCTCCAGATCTGCTCGGAACCCAGCCGGTGGCGCACCTCCACACCGGTAATCAAGGTCACATTCACCGGCAGTGTCCACGAAAGATCCGCTCGCTGGTCGGCTGTCGTCACTTGCAAACCGGTCGGTGCACCCGGTACCGTCAACTCCAGCGTCGCCGTTGCCGTTGCTGCCGCTCCCGGTCCCTTCACGTTCCTCGCCCGTAACTCGAATGAATACGTCGCCCCGTTGACCAGTCCCGTCACCATGTGCGTGATCGCCGTGCCATCCAACTCAACCCAGGTGCCCCAGATCTGCTCAGAACCCAGCCGGTGGCGTACCTCCACAGCGGTAATCGAGTTCACATTCACTGGCAGTGTCCAAGTCAGATTCGCCTGTTGGTCGCCCGTCGTCACCTGCAAACCGGTCGGTGCACCCGGCACTGTCAGCTCCAGCGTCGCCGTTGCCGATGCCGCCGCGCCCGGTCCCTTCGCGTTTCGCGCCCGTACCTCGAATGTATAGGTCGCCCCGTTGACCAGTCCCGTCACCGTGTGACTGGTCACCGTCGCCGCCAACTCAACCCAGGTGCCCCAGGTCTGCTCGGAATCCAGCCGGTGGCGCACCTCCACACCGGTGATCGAATTCACATTAGCCGGCAGTGTCCACGTCAAATCCGCCTGTTGGTCACCTGTCGTCACTTGCAGACCAGTCGGAGCACCCGGCACTGTCAGCTCCAGCGTCGCCGTTGCAGATGCCGCCGCTCCCGGTCCCTTCGCGTTCCGCGCCCGAACCTCGAATGTATAGGTCGCCCCGTTGACCAGTCCCGTCACCGTGTATGTGATCGCCGTGCCACCCAATTCAATCCAGGTGCCCCAGGTCTGCTCGGAATCCAGTCTGTGACGCACTTCCACAGCGGTGATCGAGTTCACATTCCCTGGCAGTGTCCACGTCAGCTCCACCTGCTGGTCGCCCGTCGTTACCTGCAATCCGGTCGGCGCACCCGGCACCGTCAGCTCCAGCGTCGCCGTCGCCGATGCCGCCGCTCCCGGTCCCTTCGCGTTCCGCGCCCGTACCTCGAATGTATAGGTCGCCCCGTTAACCAGTCCCGTCACCGTGTGCATGATCGCCGTGCCCCCCAATTCAACCCAGGTGCCCCAGGTCTGCTCGGAATCCAGTCTGTGACGCACTTCCACAGCGGTGATCGAGTTCACATTCCCTGGCAGTGTCCACGTCAGCTCCACCTGCTGGTCGCCCGTCGTTACCTGCAATCCGGTCGGCGCACCCGGCACCGTCAGCTCCAGCGTCGCCGTCGCCGATGCCGCCGCTCCCGGTCCCTTCGCGTTCCGCGCCCGTACCTCGAATGTATAGGTCGCCCCGTTGACCAGTCCCTTCACCGTGTAACCGGTCGCCGTCGCGGCCAACCCGAACCATTCGCCCCAGGTCTGCTCGGAATCCAGTCTGTGACGCACTTCCACAGCGGTGATCGAATTCACATTCCCTGGCAGTGTCCACGTCAGCTCCGCCTGCTGGTCGCCTGTCGTCACCTGCAAACCGGTCGGCGCACCCGGCACCGTCAGCTCCAGCGTCGCCGTCGCCGATGCCGCCGCTCCCGGTCCCTTCGCGTTCCTCGCGCGTACCTCGAATGTATATGTCGCCCCATTGACCAGTCCCGTCACCGTGTAACCGGTCGCCGTGCCCTCCAACTGAACCCAGGTGCCCCAGGTCTGCTCGGAACCCAGCTTGTGACGTACCTCCACAGCGGTGATCGAGTTCACATTCACCGGCAGTGTCCAATTTAGACTTGCCTCGGTGTCGCCAGCCGTCGCCGTGAATCCCGTCGGCGCACCCGGCACTGTCAACTCCAGCGTCGCCGTTGCCGTCACCGCCATTCCGTCGCCTTTCGAGTTGTTCGCCCGCACCTCGAATGAATATGTCGCCCCGTTGACCAGTCCCGTCACCGTGTAACCGGTCGCCGTCGCGGCCAACCCGAACCATTCGCCCCAGGTCTGCTCGGAATCCAGTCTGTGACGCACTTCCACAGCGGTGATCGAGTTCACATTCCCTGGCAGTGTCCACGTCAGCTCCGCCTGCTGGTCGCCTGTCGTCACCTGCAAACCGGTCGGCGCACCCGGCACCGTCAGCTCCAACGTCACCGTCGCCGATGCCGCCGCTCCCGGTCCCTTCACGTTCCTCGCGCGTACCTCGAATGTATATGTCGCCCCATTGACCAATCCCGTCACCGTGTGACCGGTCGCCGTCGCCGCCAACCTAAGCCATCCGCCCCAGGTTTGCTCGGAATCCAGCCTGTGGCGCACCTCCACAGCGGTGATCGAGTTCACATTCAACGGCAGTGTCCAGTTTAGACTTGCCTCGGTGTCGCCAGCCGTCGCCGTGAATCCCGTCGGCGCACCCGGCACTGTCAACTCCAGCGTTGCCGTTGCCGATGCCGCCGCTCCCGGTCCCTTCGCGTTCCGCGCCCGTACCTCGAATGTATATGTCGCCCCGTTGACCAGTCCCGTCACCGTGTGCGTGATCGCCGTGCCCCCCAATTCAACCCAGGTGCCCCAGGTCTGCTCGGAATCCAGTCTGTGACGCACTTCCACAGCGGTGATCGAATTCACATTCCCTGGCAGTGTCCACGACAGATCCGCCTGCTGGTCGCCCGTCGTTACCTGCAATCCGGTCGGCGCACCCGGCACCGTCAGCTCCAGCGTCACCGTTGCCGATGCCGCCGCTCCCGGTCCCTTCGCGTTCCGCGCCCGTATTTCGAATGTATATGTCGCCCCGTTGACCAGTCCCGTCACCGTGTGCGTGATCGCCGTGCCCCCCAATTCAACCCAGATGCCCCAGGTCTGCTCGGAATCCAGTCTGTGACGCACTTCCACAGCGGTGATCGAATTCACATTAGCCGGCAGTGTCCACGTCAGATTCGCCTGCTGGTCGCCCGTCGTCACCGCAAAATCCGTCGGCGCACCTGGCACCGTCAACCCCAGCGTCGCATCTATCGAAGCTGCGGCACCATAGCCCTTCATGTTCACCGCCCGCACCTCGAATGAATACGTCGCACCGTTGACCAGTCCCGTCACCGTGTATGCAGTAGCCGTGGCGTCGTTGAGATTGATCCAACTGTCGGTGACGTCGAACGGCAGATCCGCCGTCGCCTTCCAGCGCACCTGCACATCGTCGATCTCCGAGGCATTCGTCGGCAACGTCCACGTCAGCGACACCTCATTACCGCCGCCCGCCGCCATTAGGTTCGTCGGGGCATCCGGCACCGCCAGTTTCGGAATCGCCGTTGCACCCACAGCGGCGCTGCTACCCAATGGATTCGTGGCGCGCACCTGAAACTCATACTCTACGCCATTGTCCAGTCCCGTCACCGTATACGATATAGGCAATTCCAATTTCGCATCCGCCGGCAGTACTTTCCATGCCTCCCAGGCCTCATCCTTTTCATTCTTCCTATAACGCACATCAATGCTTACAACCGTGCCCTTGCCCGGCCACTTCCAACTCAGAGTCACCTGTGTATCGCCCGATGCGGCCGCCAGATCGCTCGGCGCCGATGGCTGCACACCCGGCGTGCCCCTCACTGTCGCCGACTCACCCTCGCCCCCGGCATTCACCGCGCGAACCTCAAATTCATAGACCGTCCCGTTCGTCAAATTCTGCACCCTGACCCGGTCCGCGGTCGCCGACACACGTTTCCACTCGCCCCACGCGGCATTCTCCACCCTGAATCGATACTCAATCCTGTCAATCGTGCCCGTCGCAAAAGTCCAAAGCAACACCACCTCGCCATCGTTCGCCACCGCTTCCAGTCTCGTCGGCGCACCAGGCTTCGGCGGTAAAATCAGCCTCGGCGTCGCCTCCGCCGTCGCCGCCGCACCATCGCCGGCCGTGTTCACCGCTCGCACCGCAAACGTATACGCCGTGCCGTTGGTCAGTCCCGTCACCTTGGTGGTCTCGGCCTTGGCGTCCTTGAGACCGGTCCAGATGTCGGTGGTGTCATCAAACGGCAGATCCGCGGTCGCCTTCCAGCGCACCTGCACATCGCGAATCTCCGAGGCATTCGTCGGCAGTGTCCAACTCAGCGTCACCTCGGTGTCACCCGCCACCGCCTTGAGATCGCCCGGCACAGCCGGAACCGCCAGCACCGGCGTCGCATCCACCGTCGCCTCCGCGCCGCGGCCCGCCCTGTTCAGCGCACGCACCACAAACATGTACGCCGTACCGTTGGTCAATCCCGTTACCCTGTGCGTGGTCGCATCTTTTGCCAGCCTCACCCATGGCTCCCAGATCAACGTCTCCTTGTTCTGGTAGGCCACATGAACCTCCTCTATGACACTCGCATTGGTCGGCAGCGTCCAACTCAGACTCACCTCGGTATCACCCGCCACCGCCTTGAGATCGGTCGGCGCAGCCGGTTTTGCCAGCTTCGGTGTCGCCGCCGCCAGCGCCGCCGCACCATCGCCGGCCGTGTTCACCGCACGAACCGCAAACGTGTACGCCGTGTCGTTGGTCAGTTCCGTCACCGTGTATGCAGTGGCAGTGGCATCCTTGAGATCGGTCCAGGTGTCGGTGATGTCATTGAACGGCAGATCCGCCGTCGCCTTCCAGCGCACCTGCACATCGCGAATCTCCGAGGCATTCGTCGGCAGTGTCCAGGTCAGCGTTACCTCGGTGTCACCCGCCGCCGCCTCGAAATCGCCCGGCGCGGCCGGTTTTGCCAACACCGGCGTCGCCGTCACCGGGTCCGAGGCCGGGCCCAGGCCTGCGGGGGTGTCGCCGACAACCGCACGTACCTGGAAGGTGTATCCGGTGCCGTTTTTCAGCGAGACAACAGTATGCCTCCTGGTCCTGGCATCGCTGCCGTCAATGTCCGTCCACAGCAAGCGGCCCGGCACACCCGCCCCCTCGGCGTAGCGTACCTGATACTTGGTGATGGTGGCATCCTGCGGGTCATCCCACGTCAGCGTCACCCTGGTGTCTCCGGCGCTGGCGGCAAGGTTCGCCGGCTTGGCGGGCGGCTCGTCGACATTGATAACGGTGATGGACACCTCAACTGACGCGCCACTGCCGATATCATCCTCGACGAACAATTCATACTCGTATACGTTATCCCGGTCGGCGTCCAGCGGCACCTCGTAATCCAACCGCTTCAGCGGCTTTACCGTCACCCCGGTGTTGTCCTCATCTTCCAGCTTGAACCGATTCGCATCGGCGCCTCTCAGCGTCCAATCGACATCGCCCACCGGCGTGCCGCTCAGCGTCGCCTCACCGACATAGTCCTGATTCTCCGGTAGGTTGACGTCGATCACGCCACCGATCGACAAGACCGCCCGCACCCGGATCTCGAACGTCAGCTCCACCTCGTCACCGTCTTCATCGGTCGCCGTGTAGGTATACTCCGTTGCCTTCTGGGGCCCCCTCGGCGTGCCTGTCAGCGTGCGGGCGTCGGCGTCGAACGTCAGACCCGCCGGCGCATCCGGACTGAGACTGTAGCTCAGCGCACCGTCGCCGTCGGTCGCTCTCGGCAGTTGCAGCGCAGTGATCTGTGTGTGCTGGATGTAGTTCTGGTCGGCAATCGTTTGGTCACCGAAACTCGGCATGTTGTCCGCCGCAATCTGGATCTTGAACGTCAGCTTCACCTCATCGCCATCCGCATCGGTCGCCGTGTAGCTGTAATCCTCCGATGCCTGCGATTCCGTCGGCGTGCCAGTCAGGGTGCGGGCGTCGGCATCGAACGTCAGACCCGCCGGCGCATCCGGACTGAGCGTGTAGGTCAGCGCACCGTTGCCACCGGTCGCCTCGGGCAGGTTCAGCGCGGTGATCTGCGTGTTCTGGATGTAGCTCTGGTCGGCAATCGTTTCATCGCCGAAGTCCGGTGCCGTGTCCGCCTCCACCGTGATGCTGAACGTCAGCGTCGCCGAATCTTCATCAGTCACGTTGCTGTCACCATCTGCCACCCTGTAGGTGTAGGTCGCCGCTTGTTGCGGTGTCGTCGGCGTACCCGTGATCTCACGCGTCGCGGCATTGAAATCCAGACCATCAGGCAGTGCCTCTGTGATCGAATAGGTCAGTTCCCCGTTACCGCCACTCGCCTCGGGCAACTGCACTACCGCTATCGCCGAATTCTGGACATAGATCTGGGGGTCGATCTTCGCAGTACCGAAGTCCGGTTTTGTGTCCGCCACCACCGCAATCGTGAACTCGAGCGTGTCCGCATCGCCATCGGTCTCGTTGCGGTCACTATCCACCACTTTGTAGGTGTACGTCGCCGCCGCCTGCTGCGTCGTCGGCGTACCCGTGATTTGGCGCGTCGCAGCATCGAATCCAAGTCCGTCAGGCAGCGCCTCCGTGATCGAATAGGTCAGGTTTCCGTTGCCGCCACTCGCCTCGGGCAGCTGCAGCGTCGCGATCGCCAGATTCTGGACAAATATCTGGTCGGCAATTGTTTCGTCGCCGAAACTCGGCTTTTGGTCGACTACCGGGGTTGCAGTTACAGTGTCCGAGGGCGGACCAGCGGTAGTGCCGACAACCGCACGCACCTGGAACGCATACACAACGCCGTTTGTCAGTTCCTCCACCGTGTGCTCGACGGTCACGGCATCGGAGTTCTCAATGTCGGTCCAAAGATTTTCATCTGTCGAATCATCAAACGACGAACCCGTCTTGTGTCGGACCTGGTACTTCGTAATCGCACTGTCAGACGGATCAGTCCATCGCAACGTCACCTGCGTGTCTCCCGCCTCGGCAGTCAGACCGACAGGCGCCGCAGGTGCAAACGTCGCCACCACCTCATCTGACTCGGCACCAACTCCGCCACCGTTAACCGCCCGTATCCTGAACGCATGCCCGCTGGCGCTGTCAAGATCCGTCACCGTGTGACTGTCGGTCTTGGCGTAACTGTCCGGCACATCCGTCCAAGCCCCATAACTACCGCCCACAGGCTTGTACTGATACTGCCACTTCGTCGCTACCGCGATCGCTGTCCACGACAGTTGCACCTGCCTGGCGCCCTGCTCAACAACCCCGACAGCAGACACATTCTCCGGCTTCGGCAGCGCCACTGTCGACTCCACCACCTCAATCTTGAATGTCTTTTCATCCTCGTCATTCGAACCAGTGCTGGTATCCGTATCCGCCACCACGAGTTTGTAGTCCTTCGCTGCCGTCACCCGCACCGGTGTGCCCTTGAATCGCGGTGACGAGGCCGCACCGCGCCCGACACCTGAATCATCCTCGCCATCTCCGTCATAACTCAGACCCTCAGGCAAGGCTGGCGTCAGCGTATACACCAACTTGCCATTGCCCGTGTTCGACCACAGAAAACGGTCATCCACCGACTCACCCACCGCGAATGTTTGCGGCTCCACGTTGCCCAAGACATTGAATCTCGGACGGGAGTCGATTACATTCCCCAGATAGGTCAGCGTCGCCGTATACGTCTGCGCGGATTCAACGCGATTGCTGTCAATCACCTTGAATGTGAAACTGGTGGTGAAATTGTTACTGCCAGCCGGCGGAAAATACGCCAGCGTCTTCCTTGATGTCGCATTTTGCAGTTCATAAACCGCAATCTTCTGAGTCGCCCGGACATCCGCCTCGGACGCACTCGAACCCCTGCCGTACGGTATCGTCTTCAACTTGCCCATTGCCGGCAGTGTCACAACTCTCAACTCCCTGAGTAAGGCCGGAACCTGCGGCTGTGTCGCCGCCGTATATGGAAACTCACTTTCGTTTTCTTTCTCCGACACTGTAAGTACAGTCCAGGGTGAGGAAACCTCAATCGTGAAATCAGCACTTGACGGTGTCGTCGTCTGCATCGGTGTCGCCGCCACCGTCGCCGCAGGGCCCTCGCCCGCAGAGTTCACCGCGCGAACCTCGAAACTGTAACCAGTGTCATTGGTCAGACCCGTCACCGTGTATGTGGTTGACGTACCAGCCAGATCAGCCCAGCTGTCGGTATCGGTAAACGGCAGCTCCGCCGTTGCCTTCCAGCGCACCTGGACCTTGTCGATCTCGGATGCATTCGTCGGCAGCGTCCATGTCAGCGACACCTTGGTATCACCGGTCCCCGCCGTCAGGTCGGTCGGGGCGTTCGGCACCGCCAGCTTCGGAATCGCCGTCGTCTCCACCGCGTCGCTGCTGCCCGACGCATTCGTGGCGCGCACCTGAAACTCATACACAACGCCGTTGTCCAGACCCGTCACCACATGCGCTGTCGCATCCGCCGCCAGTTGCGCCCACACATCAACCCAGTTCTCGCCCTTCTTCCTGTAGCGCACATCAATGCTGTCAACCGTACCCTTGCCCGGCAGCGTCCAACCCAGACTCACCTGCGCATCGCCTGCCGTCGCCTTCAGATAACTCGGCGCCGACGGCGGTACGCCCGGCGTGCCCTTCACCGTCGCCGACTCACCCGCGCCCGTAGCGTTCACCGCCCGAACCTCAAACTCGTACCGCGTTCCGTTGGTCAGATCCTGAACCCTGACCCGGTCCGCCGTCGCCGACAGAACCTTCCACTCGCTCCACTTGGCATTGACATCATCCTCCCTGTAGCGATACTCAAGTCTGTCAATCGTGCCCGTCGGAGGCGTCCACACCACCACCAACTCGCCATCGCCCGGCTGCGCACTCAGCCCGGTCGGCGCAGCCGGCTCCGGCAGCACCGGTGTCGCATCCACCGTCGCCGTCTCACCGCGGCCCGCCCCGTTCAACGCACGTACCGCAAACGTGTACGCCGTTTCGTTGGCCAGACCCTCTACCTTGTGCGCAGTCGCATCCTTTGCCAGATCAACCCACGGCACCCAGTTCCCCGAATCCTTCACCTGATAGGTCACCTGAACCTTGTCCAACACGCTCGCATTAGTCGGCAGCAACCAGCTCAGACTCACCTGCGCATCGCCCGCCACCGCCGTCAGGTCGGTCGGCGCATCCGGAACCGCCAGCTTCGGTGTCGCCGCCGCACCCACCGGCGCACTGCTGCCCGACGCGTTCGTGGCACGAACCTGAAACTCATACATCGTGTCGTTGTCCAGACCCGTCACCACATGCGCTGTCGCATCCGCCGCCAGTTGCGCCCATACATCAACCCAGCTCTCGCCTCGCTTTTTGTAGCGCACGTCAATGCTCTCAACCGTACCCTTGCCCGGCAGCGTCCAACCCAGACTCACCTGCGCATCGCCTGCCGTCGCCTTCAGACCGCTCGGTGCCGACGGCGACACACCCGGCGTGCCCTTCACCGTCGCCGACGCACCCTCGCCCGAAGCGTTCACCGCTCGAACCTCAAACTCATACCGCGTTCCGTTGGTCAGATCCTGAACCCGGACCCGGTCCGCAGTCGCCGACAGAACCTTCCACTCGCTCCACTTGGCATTGACATCATCCTCCCTGTAGCGATACTCAAGTCTGTCAATCGTGCCCGTCGGCAGCGTCCACACCACCACCACCTCACCATCGCCCGGATGTGCACTCAGCCCGGTCGGCGCAGCCGGCACCAGCAGCACCGGTGTTGCATCCACCGTCGCTGCCTCACCGCGCCCCGCCTTGTCCAGCGCACGCACCGCAAACGTGTACGTCGTGCCGTTGCTCAGACCCGTCACCGTATGCGCAGTCGCATCCCTGGCCAGATCAACCCACGGCTCCCAGCGCACCGCATCCTTCACCTGGTATCGCACCTGCACCCGCGACAGCACGCCGCCCGGCAGCGTCCAACTCAGACTCACCCGGGTGTCGCCCGCCACCGCCTTGAGGTTGGTCGGTGCAGGCGGTTGCTCCGGTGTCGAATCCACCGTCGCCACCGCTCCATCCCCGGCCGTGTTCACCGCACGAACCGCAAACGTGTACGCCGTGCCGTTGCTCAGACCCTCCACCTTGTGCGCTGTCGCATCCCCTGCCAGGTCAACCCATGCCTCCCAGCGCACCGCATCCTTCACCTGGTAACGCACCTGCACCTTGTCCAACTCGCTCGCATTGGTTGGCAGCCGCCAGCCCAGACCCACCTCGGTGTCACCCGCCACCGCCACCAATCGGGTCGGCGCTGCCGGTACCGCCAGCTTCGGCGTCGCATCCACCGTTGCTGTCGCACCGCGGCCCGCCCCGTTCAGTGCACGAACCGCAAACATGTACGCCGTACCGTTGCTCAGACCCTCTACCTTGTGCGCTGTCGCATCCTTTGCCAGGTCCACCCACGGCTGCCAGCGCCCCGTCTCCTTTTCCTGGTAGGCCACCTGAACCCGGTCCAGCTCGCTCGCATTGGTCGGCAGCACCCAGCTCAGACTCACCTCGGTGTCGCCCGCCACCGCCGTCAGATCGGTCGGGGCGTCCGGAATCGCCAGCTTCGGCGTCGCATCCACCGTCGCCGTCGCGCCATCGCCGGCCGTGTTCACCGCACGGACCGCAAACGTATACGCCGTGTCGTTGCTCAGACCCTCTACCTTGTGCGCAGTCGCATCCCCCGCCAGATCAACCCACGGCTCCCAGCGCGCCGCCTGCTTTTTCTGATAACGCACCTGTACCCGGTCTATGACGCTGGTGTTGGTCGGCAGCGACCAGCTCAGGCTCACCTCGGTGTCACCCGCCGCCGCACTCAGACCGTCCGGCGCAGCCGGCGCAGCCAGCACCGGCGTCGCCGTCGCCAGATCCGAGGCCGGACCTGCGGTGACCCCGACTACCGCTCGAACCTGGAAGGTGTACCGGGTGCCGTTCGTCAGCAACCCGACTGTATGCTGCGTGGTCCGGGCATCACTGCCGTCAATGTCCGTCCAAAGCAGACTGCCCGGCACACCCGCACCCTCGGCGTAGCGCACCTGGTATCCGGTGATGCCGGCATCGCGCGGATCATTCCACGTCAGCGTCACCCGCGCGTCTCCCGCCTTGGCAGCCAGGTTCGCCGGCTTGCCCGGCACCTCGGCCACATCGTTCACACTCACCTTGTACACGCCCGAGGTCGTCGTGTTCGCATTTTCGTCCGTCGCCTTGAGCATATACTCATACACGTTGTTCCGGTCGCGGTCGGTCGGATTCTCAAAGTCCGGCGCCGACAGCGTCACCGTCACACCGCCCGAACCCGGCGACACCAGCGCAAAATCATCCGCATCCACACCGCCCAACTCCCAGGACACCGACCCCAGCGCTCCCGTCAGGCTCGCCGTGTCGGTAAAGTCCGATCCCTCGTCCACACTGCCGTCCTCCAGACCGCTGAGGGCCAACGTCGAGGGCTCGTTGACATTGGTGACCGTCAAGGACACCTCAATCACCGCGACATTGTCGTCCTCATCCCTGACCAGCAGGGAATACTCGTATATGTTGTCCCCGTCGGCGTCCGTTGGCGACTCGTAATCCAGCGGCTGCCGCAGCATCACCGTTACCCCGGTGTTGGCCGGGTCTTCCGCCTTGAACAGACCCGCATCGGCGCCCCGCAGCGTCCAACCGACAATGCCCACCGGCGTGCCGCTCAGCGTCGCCTTGCCGATATACCCGTCATTCTCGGGCTGGTCGGCATCACCCACGCCACCGATCGCCAGGTTCGCACGCACCCGGATGTCGAACGTCAACTGCGCCGCATCGCCGTCCGCATCGGTCGCCGTGTAGGTGTACTCGGTCGCCGCCTGCGAACCCGTCGGCGTGCCAGTCAGCGTGCGGGCACCGGCATCAAACTTCAGACCCGCCGGCGCATCCGGAGTCAGCGTGTAAGTCAGCGCACCATCGCCATCGTTCGCAGCGGGCAGGTTCAGCGTGGCGATCGCACTGCCCTCGCGATACAACTGATCGTCGATTGTCGAGCTGCCGAAGCCCGGCTTTCTGTCCGCCTCGATCTTGATGAGGAACTTCAGCTGTGCCGTGTCGCCGTCCGCATCAGTCACCGTGTAGGTGTACTCGACCGCCGCCTGCGAACCCGTCGGCGTGCCGCTCAGCGTGCGGGCACCGGCATCAAAAGTCAGACCCGCCGGCGCGTCCGGACTGAGCGCGTAGGTCAGTGCACCGTTGCCGCCGGTCGCCTCGGGCAGCGTCAGTGTGGCAATCTCTGTGTTCTGGATGTAGCCCTGGTCGGCAATCTTGTCATCGTCGAAAGTCGGCGCCGTGTCCACCTCCACCGTTATTCTGAACGTCAGCTGCGCGGTGTCGCCGTCATTGTCCGTCGCCGTGTAGGTATATACGGCTGCCGTTTGTTCCGCAGTCGGCGTACCCTTGATCCGGCGCGTCGCGGCGTTGAAATCCATACCGTCCGGCAGTGCCGGTGTCAGCGAATAAATCAGGGGGGCGTCCTCGCCAATCGCCTCGGGCAGCGTCAGCGGCGCAATCTGAAGATCCTTCAACCACACTTGGTCGGCAATCGTCTGCGAGCCAAACGTCGGTATCGCTGGCGCCACCACTTCAATGTCAAACTCCACCTCATCCTCATCGCCTGAGCCCGTATTGGTGTCCGTATCCGCTACCACGAGTTTATATTTCTTCGCTGCCATCACCTGCACCGGGGTGCCCTTGAATCGCGGTGACGAGGCAGCACCGCGCTCAACCTCCTCGCCATTACCGTCATAACTCAAACCCTCAGGCAATACCGGCGTCAGCGTATACACCAGTTTGCCATTACCCGTGTTCGACCATAGAAACCGTTCATCCACCGACTCACCCACTGTGAATGTCTGCTTCGTCGGATTGCCTGAGAGGTTGAATGTCGGACGAGAGTCGATCACATTGCCCGCATAAGTCAGCGTCGCCGTATAGGTCTGCACCGACTCAGCGTTCCTTTCATCCCTCACCTTGAATGTGAAACTTGTGGTGAAATTGCCGCTGCCAGCCGGCGGAAAATACGCCAGCGTATGCACTTTATCTTGATCTTGGTCTTCATCCACCTCAATCAGGTCACCCGAACTGACATCCCTCTCATCGGCAGTCGAACTCATGGTGTACGGTATCGTCTTCAGCGTGCCCATTGCCGGCAATGTAACAACCCGCAGACTATCAAATCGTGCGGAAGTCTGCGTCGCCGCCGTGAATGGAAACACACTTGAATTTCTAGACACCCTGAGTACAGTCCAGGGCGAGGAAACCTCAATCGTCACATCGGCACTTGACGGTGTCGTCGTCTGCACCGGTGTCGCATCCACCGATGCCGCAGGACCTTCGCCCGAAGAATTCACCGCACGAACCTCGAAACTGTACTCGGTGTCGTTGATCAGGCCCGTCACCGTGGCAGTCGTGGCTGTGGCGTCGAGGTCGGTCCAATCACCCCAATTCTCCACCGCTTTCACCTTGTGGCGTACCTGTACCTTGCTGATCACACTGTCCGTCGGCAAAATCCATATCAGATTTACTTTCGCGTCACCCGCCGTTGCGTTCAGATCGGTTGGTGCTGTCGGTATCGCCACCGGCGTCGCCGTCCTGATCTCCGACGCCTCGCCCTTGCCAGAACTGTTCACCGCTCTGATTTGGAATACATACTCGGTGCCATTGGTCAGATTCATCACCGTGTACGATACGGTGTGCTCGTCGCTGTCGTTGATGAGCCCCCACCCACTATCATCAGCAAACGACGTACCCTCGGTGTGGCGATACTCGTAGCCCGTGATCGTGTCATCGCCCGGATCTGTCCAGCCCAGCACAACCTGGCCATCACCGGCCGTCGCCGTGAAGTCAGTGGGCTTGCCCGGCGTCGGCGACACCACACTGATGTTGAACTTCAACTCTACTGCATCCCCATCGACATCGGTCGCAGTGTAGGTGTACTCGACCGCGGCCTGTACCGCTGTCGGCGTCCCCGTCAACTTGCGGCTCGTAGCATCGAACGACAGTCCTGCGGGCAGGGCCGGACTCAACGAATAACTCAGCGCCCCATCACCACCACTCGCCTCTGGCAGCAGGAGCTCACTGATCGCCTGGTCTTTCGTGTAAATCTGATCGGCAACTGTCTCGATACCGAAATCTGGCTTCTTGGTGGGCGCTGTCGTGTATATGATCTTCTGTTCGCCAATCGCAAACTCGATGTGGAAATCATTGTCAGTGAGGGTACTCAGCAACGTGCCCGTGAACGTCACCGTCTTGCCCGTGGGATTGTAGATATCTCCTGTCAGGCTCGCCTTGTCAATTTCCAGCCACTTGAGATGGGTGTGGAATCTGATGGCGAAGTCGTTGGAGTAGTCAGGCAAATTAACGACTTGATCGGGGCCCGTATAGGTGCTCCTACCGGTAATCACGAAGCTCGGAAGTTGATGATAGCGGCTCAGCATAATTATTTTGCTGGGATTCGACGGCGGATAAATCGCCCAGCGTTGCGTATTGTCTATACTGAGAAACACATCGTCAGCCGGCTGTGTATCCGTTTCGAATGTGAAGCCCGAAACATCCAGACTGCCCGAGGCGGTAATGGTTGTGGTCGAGCCGTCATCAGAGAAGGTGAACTTCAGCGCGCGCTTCGTTACCGCTACAGGCGTGGCAGCCACCGTCGCGGCCTTACCGTCACCGGCGTTGTTGGTGGCCCGCACCTCAAATGTATACCCGGTGCCATTGGTCAGTCCAGTCGCCGTGTAAGCAGTGGCCGTGGCGTCGTTGAGTCTGGTCCAACTGTCGTTGGCGTCGAACGGCAGATCCGCCGTCGCCTTCCAGCGCACCTGCACATCGTCGATCTCCGAGGCATTCGTCGGCAGTGTCCAGCCAAGCACCACATCGGTATCGCCCGCCACCGCCGTCAGACTGGTCGGGGCGTTCGGCACCGCCAGCTTCGGAATCGCCGTCGTTTCCACCGCGGCGCTGCTGCCGGACGCATTCGTGGCGCGCACCTGAAACTCATACTCTACGCCATTGTCCAGTCCCGTCACCGTATGCGTTGTCGCATCCGCCGGCCGATCATCCCATGCCTCCCAGGTCGGTGCACCCTTCTTCCTGTAACGCACATCAATGCTGTCAACCGTGCCCTTGCCCTTGGTCGGCAACGTCCAACTCAAACTCACCTGCGCATCGCCGGCCACCGCCGCCAGATCGCTCGGCGCCGATGGCTGCACACCCGGCGTGCCCTTCACTGTCGCCGACTCACCCTCGCCCCCGGCATTCACCGCGCGAACCTCAAATTCATAGACCGTCCCGTTCGTCAAATTCTGCACCCTGACCCGGTCCGCGGTCGCCGACACAGTTTTCCGCTCGCCCCACGCGGCATTCTCCACCCTGAAGCGATACTCAATCCTGTCAATCGTGCCCGTCGCAAAAGTCCAAAGCAACACCACCTCGCCATCGTTCGCCACCGCTTCCAGTTTCGTCGGCGCACCAGGCTTCGGCGGTAAAATCAACCTCGGCGTCGCCTCCGCCGTCGCCGCCGCACCATCGCCGGCCGTGTTCACCGCTCGCACCGCAAACGTATACGCCGTGCCGTTGGTCAGTCCCGTCACCGTGGTGGTCTCGGCCTTGGCGTCCTTGAGATCAGTCCAGGTGTCGGTGGTGTCATCAAACGGCAGATCCGCGGTCGCCTTCCAGCGCACCTGCACATCGCGAATCTCCGAGGCATTCGTCGGCAGTGTCCAACTCAGCGTCACCTCGGTGTCACCTGCCACCGCCTTGAGGTCGCCCGGCACAGCCGGAACCGCCAGCAACGGCGTCGCATCCACCGTCGCCTCCGCGCCGCGTCCCGCCCTGTTCAGCGCACGCACCACAAACATGTACGCCGTACCGTTAGTCAATCCCGTTACCCTGTGCGTGGTCGCATCTTTTGCCAGCCTCACCCACGGCTCCCAGATCAACGTCTCCTTGTTCTGGTAGGCCACATGAACCTCCTCTATGACACTCGCATTGGTCGGCAGCGTCCAGCTCAAACTCACCTCGGTATCACCCGCCACCGCTTTGAGATCGGTCGGCGCAGCCGGTTTTGCCAGCTTCGGTGTCGCCGCCGCCAGCGCCGCCGCACCAGCGCCGGCCGTGTTCACCGCACGAACCGCAAACGTGTACGCCGTGTCGTTGGTCAGTTCCGTCACCGTGTATGCAGTGGCAGTGGCATCCTTGAGATCGGTCCAGGTGTCGGTGATGTCATTGAACGGCAGATCCGCCGTCGCCTTCCAGCGCACCCGCACATCGTCTATCTCCGAGGCATTCGTCGGCAGCATCCAGGTCAGCGTTACCTCGGTGTCACCCGCCGCCGCCTCAAAATCGCCCGGCGCGGCCGGTTTTGCCAACACCGGCGTCGCCGTCACCGGGTCCGAGGCCGGGCCCAGGCCTGCGGGGGTGTCGCCGACAACCGCACGTACCTGGAAGGCGTATTCGGTGCCGTTTTTCAGCGAGACCACAGTATGCCTCCTGGTCGTGGCATCGCTGCCGTCGATGTCCGTCCACAGCAAGCGGCCCGGCACGCCCGCCCCCTCGGCGTAGCGCACCTGGTACTTGGTGATGGTGGCGTCCTGCGGGTCATCCCACGTCAGCGTCACCCTCGTGTCACCGGCACTGGCGCCAAGGTTCGCCGGCTTGGCGGGCGGCTCGTCGACATCGGTGACGGTGATGGACACCTCAACCGAGGCGTCACTGCCGATGTCATCCTCGACAAACAATTCATACTCGTATACGTTGTCCCGGTCGGCATCCAGCGGCACTTCGTAATCCAGCCGCTTCAGCGGCTTTACCGTCACCCCGGTGTTGTCCTCATCTTCCAGCTTGAACCGATTCGCATCGGCGCCCCTCAGCGTCCAATCGACATCGCCCACCGGCGTGCCGCTCAGCTTCGCCACACCGACATAGTCCTGATTCTCCGGTAGGTTGACGTCGACCAAGTCATCGATCGACAAGACCGCCCGCACCCGGATCTCGAAAGTCAGCTCCACCTTGTCGCCGTCTTCATCTGTCGCCGTATAGGTATACTCCGTTGCCTTCTGAGGCCCCCTCGGCGTGCCTGTCAGTGTGCGGGCGACATCGTCGAACGTCAGACCCGCCGGCGCATCCGGACTGAGACTGTAGCTCAGTGCACCGTCGCCGTCGGTCGCTCTCGGCAGTTGCAGCGCAGCAATCTGTGTGTGCTGGATGTAGTTCTGGTCGGCAATCGTTTGGTCACCGAAACTCGGCATGTTGTCCGCCGCAATCTGGATCTTGAACGTCAGCTTCACCTCATCGCCGTCCGCATCGGTCGCCGTGTAGCTGTAATCCACCGATGCCTGCGATTCCGTCGGCGTGCCTGTCAGGGTGCGGGCGTCGGCATCGAACGTCAGACCCGCCGGCGCATCCGGACTGAGTGTATAGGTCAGCGCACCGTTGCCGCCGCTCGCCTCGGGCAGCGTCAGCGCGGTGATCTGCGTGTTCTGGATGTAACTCTGGTCGGCAATCGTTTCATCGCCGAAATCCGGTGCCGTGTCCGTCTCCACCGCGATGTTGAACGTCAGCTTCGCCGAATCACCATCAACATCAGTCGCCGTGTAGGTGTATCCGGTCGACAACTGTTCCGCAGTCGGCGTACCCGTGATCTGGCGCGTCGCGGCGTCGAACATCAGACCGTCCGGCAACGCATCCGCGATCGAATAGGTCAGCCCCCCGTTGCCACCGCTCGCCTCCGGCAGCGTCAGCGTGGCAATCTGCGTGTTGTGGATGTAGGTCTGGTCGGCAATCGTTTCATCGCCGAAATCCGGTGCCGTGTCCGCCTCCACCGTGATGTTGAACGTCAACTGGGCGGTGTCGCCGTCATTGTCTGTCACCGTGTAGGTATACTCGGACGCCGCCTGTTCCGCAGTCGGCGTACCCGAGATCTGGCGCTCATCGGCGTCGAACGTCAGACCGTCTGGTAGCGCCTCCGCAATCGAATAGGTCAGACCCCCGTTGCCGCCGCTCGCCTCGGGCAGTGTCAGCGTGGCAATCTCCGTGTTCTGGATATAGCTCTGATCGGTAATCGTTTCGTCGCCGAAATCCGGCGCCGCGTCCTCCTCCACCGTGATGTTGAACTTCAACTGCGCGATGTCGCCGTTCGTATCCGTCGCGGTGTAGGTATACTCCAACGCCGCCTGTTCCGCTGTCGGCGTACCCGAGATCTGGCGCTCATCGGCATCGAAAGTCACACCGTCCGGCAGCGCCTCCGTGATCGAATAGGCCAGACTCCCGCTGCCGCCGCTCGCCTCGGGCAGCGTCAGCGGCGCAATCTGAATATCCTTCAACCACAACTGGTCGGCTATCGTCTGTGAGCCAAACGTCAGCGTCGCCACCGGCGTCGCCGTCCTGGTCTCCGACGCCTCGCCTGAACCGCTTGCATTCACCGCACGAACCTGGAACACATACTCGGTGCCGTTGGTCAGATCCGGCACCGTGTACGAAACGGTGTCCTCGTCGCTGTCGGCAATGAGCCCCCACCCAAGGTCATCAGCAAACGACGTACCCTCGGTGTGCCGATACTCGTAGCCCGTGATCGTGTCATCGCCCGGATCAGTCCAGCTCAGCGCAACCTCGCCATCACCGGCCGTCGCCGCAAAATCAGCCGGCTTGGCCGGCACCGCCGACTTAACCTCAATGTTGAACGTCAGCGTCGCCGTATCGCCATTCTCATCGGTCACCGTATAGGTATATCCGGTCGCCGCCTGTAACACGGTCGGCGTACCCGTCAATTTACGGCTGGTCGCATCAAACGACAGTCCTGTGGGCAGGGCCGGGCTCAACGAATAACTCAGCGTGCCATCACCACCACTCGCCTCTGGCAGCAGGAGCTCACTGATCGCCTGGTCTTTCGTGTAAGTCTGGTCGGCAATCGTCTCGGTACCGAAATCTGGCGTCTTGTTGGGTGTTGACGTGAATATGATCTTCTGGTGACCTATCACATGCTCAATATGGAAGTCATTGTCTCCGAGCGTGTTGGACAGCGTACCCGTGAACTTCGCTAATCCATTCGAAATCTGGTATATGTCCCCTGTCAGATTCGCACTATCCAACTGCAACGACTTGTTATAAGTACTGAACCGAATGTGGTAATTGGACTCGTAGTCGCTCATATTTTGGAGTTCCGTAATACCAGTGTAGGTGCCTCTGCCTGTGGTCACAAAATCCGGAAGCGAATCATAGCGCTTGATCGGTAATGCACTCGGCGGATGAATCCCCCAGATCTGTGTGTCGTCGATCCGGATGTTGGTTGTGTCCGTCGAACTGTCATCCTTAACAAAATTGAAGCTTGACACATCCAGACTGCCTGAGGCGGCAATAGTCACAGTCGTACCATCATCAGAGAACGTGTACCTCAGCGCGCGCGGCCTACCCGGTATCGCTGTCTGCTCATCCGATGCTTCGCCGGTACCTGCCACGTTCACCGCACGTAGCTGGAACACATACTCAGTACCATTCGACAAACCCGTCACCATGTGCGCAGTAGTCTTGTCATCGCTACCGGTGATGTCGCCCCACAAATTATCATCACCCGCTGCAAACGCTGACCCCGCCTTGTGGCGAACCTGATAAACGGTGATGGTGTCATCGACCGGATCAGCCCAACCCAACTCGACCCGGGAGTCGCCCGCTTTTACCGTGAAATTAGTCGGCTTGGCTGGCTTCAGCGGCACCACACTGATGTTGAATTTCAACTCGTCTGCATCCCCATCGACATCGGTTGCAGTGTAGGTGTACTCTACCGCTGCCTGTACCGCTGTCGGCGTCCCCGTCAACTTGCGGCTCGCAGCATCGAACAACAGTCCTGCGGGCAGGTCCGGACTCAACGAATAGCTCAGCGTGCCATCACCACCACTCGCCTCTGGTAGCTGGAGCTCACTGATAGTCTGGTCTTTCGTGAAAGTCTGGTCGGCAATCGTCTCGCTACCGAAATCTGGCTTCTCGGTGGGCGCTGTCGTAAATATGATCTTCTGATCACCAATTGCATGCTCGATGTGGAAGTCATTGTCATTGAGGGTACTCATCAACGTACCTGTGAACGTCGCCGCCTCGCCCGAAGGATCGTAGATGCTACCGGTCAGGTTCGCCCTGTCAATTTCCAGATACTTACCCGAGGGGCTGAACCTGATGGCGAAGTCGTGTTTGGTGTAGTTGCTAAGATTTTGGACTTCATTGTGGCCCGTATAGGTATTCCTGCCAGTGGTCACGAAGCCCGGAAGATCCTTATAGCGACTCTTCGAAACATTGATGATGTTCTGGTGCTGTGGATGAATCACCCAGATACCCGTATCGTCGATCTTGAGACCCAAAGTTGTCCGCTGTTCCATATCCCGCTCATAAGTGAAACCCGAAACATCCAGACTGCCCGAAGCAGCGATGGTCGAGGTCGTGCCGTCATCGGAGAAGGTGAACTTCAGCGCACGTGTTGTTACCAATAACGGTGTGGCGGTTACAGTCGCCGCCGTACCGTCGCCGGCAGTGTTCGATGCGCGAACCTCAAATGTATAACCGGTACCGTTGGTCAGACCCGTCGCCGTGAATTCAGTAGCCGTGGCGTCGTTGAGATCGGTCCAGGTGTCGGTGGTGTTGTTAAATGGCAGATCCGCCGTCGCCTTCCAGCGCACCTCAACCCTGGCTATCTCTGTCGCATTCGTCGGCAGCGTCCACGCCAGCATCACCTGTGAGTTGCCCGCCGTCGCCGTCAATCCCGTCGGTGCATCTGGCACCGGCAGCACCGGAGTCGCCGACACCGTCACCGCCGCAGCGTCGCCGGCAGCGTTCGACGCCCGCACCGCAAACGTGTAGCCAGTACCGTTCGTCAGGCCCGTCGCCTCGTAGGCGGTCGCCGTGGCGGCCAGGTCAGTCCAGGTGTCCGTCGCATCATCAAACGGCAGCAACGCCGTCGCCTTCCAGCGAATCTGCACCTTGCCGATCTCGGACGCATTGGTTGGCAGCGTCCACGCCAGATCAACTTTCGTGTCACCTGCCGATGCACCAAGACCCGTCACTACATCCGGCACCGCCAGCACTGGCGTCGCCGAAACCGTCACCACCGCACCGGTATCGGTCGTGTTCCTCACCCGCACCGCAAACGTGTAGCCGGTGCCGTTGGTCAGACCTGTCGCCGTGGCGGTAGTCGCCGTGGCGGCCAGATCATTCCAAGAGTCCGTCGCATCGTCAAACGGTAGCGATGCCGTCGCCTTCCAGCGAATCTGTACCTTGCCGATCTCAGAGGCATTCGTCGGCAGCGTCCACACCAGATCAACCTTCGTGTCGCCCGCCGTCGCAACCAGACCCGTCACCGCTTCCAGCACCGACTGTGCCGGTGTCGCCGCCACCGTCACCGTCGCACCGGCGCCTGACGCATTGACTGCCCGCACCGCAAACGTATAACCGGTGCCGTTGACCAGGTTCGACACCGTATGGGTTGTTACACCACCGGACAGATCCGTCCAGCTGTCAGTGTTATCAAATGGCAGCGACACCGTCGCCTTCCATCGCACCTGCACATTGTCAATTGAGCTGGCATTCGTCGGCAACGCCCACGCCAGCACCACCTGCGCGTTGCCCGCCGTCGCCGTCAACCCCATCGGTGCATCCGGCACCGGCAGCACCGGAGTCGCCACCACCGACACCGCCGCACCGTCGCCGGCAGCGTTCGTCACCCGCACCGCAAACGTGTAGGCGGTGCCGTTCGTCAAGCCCGTCGCCGCATAGGTGGTCGCCGTGGCGGCCAGATCAGTCCAGGTGTCCGTCGCATCATCAAACGGCAGCAACGCCGTCGCCTTCCAGCGTATCTGTACCTTGCCGATCTCTGACGCATTCGTCGGCAGTGACCACGCCAGATCAACCTTCGTATCGCCTGCCGTCGCACCAAGACCCGTCACCGCATCCGGCACCGCCAGCACCGGCGTCGCCGACACCGTCACCACCGCACCGGTGTCGGTCGTGTTCCTCACCCGCACCGCAAACGTGTAGGCGGTGCCGTTGGTCAGACCTGTCGCCGTGTAGGTGGTCGCCGTGGCCACCAGATCAGTCCAGGTATCCGTCGCATCATCAAACGGCAGCGATGCCGTCGGCTTCCAGCGTACCTGCACATTGCCGATCCCGGACGCATTGACCGGCAGCACCCAGTCCAGAACGACTGCAGTGTCGCCAGCCGAGGCACTCAGGTTCGTCACAGCCTCCAGTGTCGACAGCGCCGGTGTCGCCGCCACTGTCACCGCTGCACCGGCGCCGGACGCATTGATCGCCCGCACCGCAAACGTATATCCGGTACCGTTGACCAGGTTCGACACCGTGTCGGTTGTCGCGTCACCGGACAGATCAGTCCAGGTGTCGTTCGCTTCATCAAACGGCAGTGATGCCGTCGCCTTCCATCGCACCTGCACATTGTCAATCGCGCTGGCATTCGTCGGCAGCGTCCACGCCAGCACCACCTGCGCGTTGCCCGCCGTCGCCGTCAACCCCGTCGGTGCATCCGGCACCGGCAGCACCGGAGTCGCCGCCACCGACACCGCCGCACCGTCGCCGGCAGCATTCGTCACCCGCACCGCAAACGTATAGCCGGTACCGTTCGTCAGGCCCGTCGCCGCATAGGTAGACGCCGTGGCGGCCAGGTCAGTCCAGGTGTCCGTCGCATCATCAAACGGCAGCAACGCCGTCGCCTTCCAGCGTATCTGCACCTTGCCGATCTCGGAAGTATTGGTCGGCAGCGTCCACGCCAGATCAACCTTCGTGTCGCCCGCCGTCGCACCAAGACCCGTCACCGCATCCGGTACCGCCAACACCGGCGTCGCCGACACCGTCACCACCGCACCGGTGTCGGTCGTGTTCCTCACCCTCACCGCAAACGTGTAGCCGGTGCCGTTGGTCAGACCTGTCGCCATATAGGTGGTCGCCGTGGCGTCAAGGTCAGTCCAGGAGTCCGTCGCATCATCAAACGGCAGCGATGCCGTCGCCTTCCAGCGCACCTGCACATTGCCAATCCCGGACGCATTCAGCGGCAACACCCAGTCCAGAACGACTGCAGTATCGCCGGCCGTGGCACTCAGATTCGTCACAGCCTCCAGTGTCGACAGCGCCGGTGTCGCCGCCACTGTCACCGCTGAACCGTCACCGGATGCATTGACCGCCCGCACCGCAAACGTATATCCAGTACCGTTGACCAGGTTCGACACCGTATGGGTTGTCACATCTCCAGACAGATCCGTCCAGGTGTCGTTCGCTTCATCAAACGGCAACGATGCCGTTGCCTTCCAGCGCACCTGCACATTGTCAATTGAGCTGGCATTCGTCGGCAGCGCCCACGCCAGCACCACCTGTGCGTTGCCCGCCGTCGCCGTCAGCCCCTTCGGCGCATTCGGCACCGGCAGCACCGGAGTCGCCACCACCGCCACCGCCGAACCGTCGCCGGCAGCGTTCGTCACCCGCACCGCAAACGTGTAGCCGGTGCCGTTCGCCAGGCCCGTCGCCGCATAGGTGGTCGCCGTGGCGGCCAGGTCAGTCCAAGTGTCCGTCGCATCATCAAACGGCAGCAACGCCGTCGCCTTCCAGCGTATCTGTACCTTGCCGATCTCTGACGCATTCGTCGGCAGTGACCACGCCAGATCAACCTTCGTATCGCCTGCCGTCGCACCAAGACCCGTCACCGCATCCGGCACCGCCAGCACCGGCGTCGCCGACACCGTCACCACCGCACCGGTGTCGGTCGTGTTCCTCACCCGCACCGCAAACGTGTAGGCGGTGCCGTTGGTCAGACCTGTCGCCGTGTAGGTGGTCGCCGTGGCCACCAGATCAGTCCAGGTATCCGTCGCATCATCAAACGGCAGCGATGCCGTCGCCTTCCAGCGCACCTGCACATTGCCGATCCCGGACGCATTCACCGGCAGCGTCCACACCAGATCAACGTTAGTGTCGCCCGCCGTCGCAACAAGACCTGTCACCGCTTCCAGCACCGACAGCGCCGGCGTCGCCGCAACCGTCACCGCTGCACTGACGCCGGCCGCATTTGTCACCCGCACCGCAAAGGTGTACCCCGTACCATTGGTCAGACCGGTCACCTTGTGAGAGGTCGACGTACCGGAAAGGTCCGTCCAACTGTCGGCGCCAACAAACGGCAGGTTCGACGTCGTTTTCCAGCGAACCTGGACGTTGGCGATCTCAGACGTATTCGTCGGTAGATTCCACGCCAAATCAACTTCCGTGTCGCCCGCCGTCGCCGTCAATCCCGTCGGAGCATCCGGCACCGGCAGCACCGGAGTCGCCACCACCGTCACCGCCGCACCGTCACCGGCAGCGTTCGTCACCCGCACCGCAAACGTGTAGCCGGTGCCGTTCGCCAGGCCCGTCGCCGCATAGGTGGTCGCCGTGGCGGCCAGATCAGTCCAGGTGTCCGTCGCATCATCAAACGGCAGCAACGCCGTCGCCTTCCAGCGAATCTGCACCTTGCCGATCTCGGAAGTATTGGTAGGCAGCGTCCACGCCAGATCAACCTTCGTATCGCCCGCCGTCGCACCAAGACCCGTCACCGCATCCGGCACCGCCAGCACCGGCGTCGCCGACACCGTCACCACCGCACCGGTGTCGGTCGTGTTCCTCACCCTCACCGCAAACGTGTAGCCGGTGCCGTTGGTCAGACCGGTCGCCGTGTAGGTGGTCGCCGTGGCAGCCAGATCAGTCCAGGTGTCCGTCGCATCATCAAACGGCAGCGATGCCGTCGCCTTCCAGCGCACCTGCACATTGCCGATCCCGGACGCATTGACCGGCAGCACCCAGTCCAGAACGACTGCAGTGTCGCCAGCCGAGGCACTCAGATTCGTCACGGCCTCCAGTGTCGACAGCGCCGGTGTCGCCGCCACCGTCACCGCTGAACCGGCGCCGGACGCATTGACCGCCCGCACCGCAAACGTATAACCGGTGCCGTTGACCAGGTTCGACACCGTATGGGTTGTCACATCACCGGACAGATCCGTCCAGCTGTCAGCGTTATCAAACGGCAGCGATGCCGTCGCCTTCCAGCGCACCTGCACATTGTCAATTGAGCTGGCATTCGTCGGCAGCGCCCACGCCAGCACCACCTGCGCGTTGCCCGCCGTCGCCGTCAACCCCATCGGCGCATTCGGCACCGGTAGCACCGGAGTCGCCACCACCGACACCGCCGCACCGTCGCCGGCAGCGTTCGTCACCCGCACCGCAAACGTGTAGGCGGTGCCGTTCGTCAAGCCCGTCGCCGCATAGGTGGTCGCCGTGGCGGCCAGGTCAGTCCAGGTGTCCGTCGCATCATCAAACGGCAGCAACGCCGTCGCCTTCCAGCGAATCTGCACCTTGCCGATCTCGGAAGTATTGGTCGGCAGCGTCCACGCCAGATCAACCTTCGTGTCGCCCGCCGTCGCACCAAGACCCGTCACCGCATCCGGTACCGCCAACACCGGCGTCGCCGACACCGTCACCACCGCACCGGTGTCGGTCGTGTTCCTCACCCTCACCGCAAACGTATAGCCGGTGCCGTTGGTCAGACCTGTCGCCATATAGGTGGTCGCCGTGGCGTCAAGGTCAGTCCAGGAGTCCGTCGCATCATCAAACGGCAGCGATGCCGTCGCCTTCCAGCGCACCTGCACATTGCCAATCCCGGACGCATTCAGCGGCAACACCCAGTCCAGAACGACTGCAGTATCGCCGGCCGTGGCACTCAGATTCGTCACAGCCTCCAGTGTCGACAGCGCCGGTGTCGCCGCCACTGTCACCGCTGAACCGTCACCGGATGCATTGACCGCCCGCACCGCAAACGTATATCCAGTACCGTTGACCAGGTTCGACACCGTATGGGTTGTCACATCTCCAGACAGATCCGTCCAGGTGTCGTTCGCTTCATCAAACGGCAACGATGCCGTTGCCTTCCAGCGCACCTGCACATTGTCAATTGAGCTGGCATTCGTCGGCAGCACCCACGCCAGCACCACCTGTGCGTTGCCCGCCGTCGCCGTCAGCCCCTTCGGCGCATTCGGCACCGGCAGCACTGGAGTCGCCACCACCGCCACCGCCGAACCGTCGCCGGCAGCGTTCGTCACCCGCACCGCAAACGTGTAGCCAGTGCCGTTCGCCAGGCCCGTCGCCGCATAGGTGGTCGCCGTGGCGGCCAGGTCAGTCCAAGTGTCCGTCGCATCATCAAACGGCAGCAACGCCGTCGCCTTCCAGCGTATCTGCACCTTGCCGATCTCGGAAGTATTGGTCGGCAGCGTCCACGCCAGATCAACCTTCGTGTCGCCCGCCGTCGCACCAAGACCCGTCACCGCATCCGGTACCGCCAGCACCGGCGTCGCCGACACCGTCACCACCGCACCGGTGTCGGTCGTGTTCCTCACCCGCACCGCAAACGTGTAGCCGGTGCCGTTGGTCAGACCTGTCGCTGTGTAGGTGGTCGCCGTGGCCACCAGATCAGTCCAGGTATCCGTCGCATCATCAAACGGCAGCGATGCCGTCGCCTTCCAGCGAACCTGCACATTGCCGATCCCGGACGCATTCACCGGCAACGTCCAGTCCAGAACGACTGCAGTATCGCCGGCCGTGGCACTCAGATTCGTCACAGCCTCCAGTGTCGACAGCGCCGGTGTCGCCGCTACCGTCACCGCCGCGCTGACACCGGCCGCATTAATCACCCGCACCGCAAAGGTGTACCCCGTACCATTGGTCAGACCGGTCACCTTGAGAGACGTCGACGTACCGGAAAGGTCCGTCCAACTGTCGGCGCCGACAAACGGCAGGTTCGAAGTCGCTTTCCAGCGAACCTGGACGTTGGCGATCACAGATGCATTCGTCGGTAGATTCCATGCCAGATCGACTTCCGTGTCGCCCGCGGTCGCGGTCAATCCCGTCGGCGCGTCCGGTACCGCCAAAACCGGTGTCGCCGCTACCGCCGCCGCAACACCGGCACCGGCTGTATTTCTGGCGCGCACAACAAACGCATACCTGGTACCATTCGTCAGACCCGTCACCGTATAGGTTGTCGACGTACCGGACAAATCCGTCCAAGGGTCGGTGGTGTCATCACCGAATGGTAGACTCGCAACCGCCTTCCAGCGAACCTGTACCTTATCGATCTCGCTGGCATTCGTCGGCAAGGTCCAATTCAGCTCTACCTCGGTGTCACCCGCCGTCGCCGTCAACCCTGTTGGTGATTCCGGTACCGCCAGAGCCGGTGTCACCGTCACCGTAGCCGGCGCGCCGGCACCCGCCGTATTCACAACGCGCACCGCAAACGTTAAACCGATGTCGTTCGTCAGACCCGTCTCCGTGTAGCCTGTCGCCGTGGCCGCGAGGTCCGTCCAATTGTCCGTTACATCATCAAACGGCAGCGATGTCGTCGCCTTCCAGCGAATCTGTACGTTGGTGATCTCGCTGGTATTCGTTGGAAGGGTCCAATTCAGCACCGCCTCTTTGTCACCCGCCGTCGCTGTCAGTCCGCCTGGGGCCTCCGGTACCGCTAGCACCGGTGTCGCCACCGCTGTCACCACACTACCGACACCGGACGCATTGCTCACCCGTACCGCAAACGTATATTCCGTGCTATTGGTCAGACCTGTCACCGTGTAGGCTGTCGACGTGCCGGACAGATCGGTCCAGTTGTCAGCGGCGACAAACGGCAACGATGCCGTCGTCTTCCATCGCACCTGCACATTGTCAATCGCAGACGCGTTCGTCGGCAATGTCCACGCCAGATCAACTTCGGTGTCGCGCGCCGTCGCCGTCAATGCGGTCACCGCATCCGGTACCGGCAGCACCGGTGTCGCCACCACCGTCGCCACCACACCGCTGCCAGCTGCATTCTCGACGCGCACCGCAAACGTATAGCCGGTACCGTTTGTCAGACCAGTCGCCGTGTTGGTTGTCGCCGTGGCGGCCAGATCCGTCCAGGTGTCCGCCACATCATCAAACGGCAGCAATGCTGTCGCTTTCCAGCGAATCTGTACCCTGTCAATCTCACTGGCATTCGTCGGCAAGGTCCACGTCAGGTCAACTTGGTTATCGCCCGCTGTCGCCGTCAATGCCGTTACCGCATCTGGCACCGACAGCACCGGTGTCGCCGCTACCGTCGCCACCGCACCAGTATCAGTCCCTTTCCTCACCCGCACCGCAAACGTGTAACCGCTGCCGTTGGTCAGACCTGTCACCGTGTTGGTTGTCGCCGTGGCGGCCAGATTCGTCCAGATGTCCGTCGCATCATCAAACGGCAGCGATGCGGTCGCCTTCCAGCGAACCTGGACATCATCAATCCCTGCGGCAATCACCGGCAGCACCCAGTCCAGAACGACTGCGGTGTCGCCGGCTGTGGCACTTAGGTTCGTCACAGCCTCCAGTGTCGACAGCGCCGGTGTCGCCGCCACCGTCACCGCTGCACTGGTGCCGGCCGCATTCTCCACCCGCACTGCAAACGTATACTCGGTGTCGTTGGTCAGGCCTATTACCGTGTACGTCGTCGCCGTATCAGACAGATCCGTCCAACTGTCGGTGGTATCGTCGCCAAATGGCAGACTGGCCGTCGCCTTCCAGCGAACCTGTACCTTGTCGATCTCGGAGGCGTTCGTCGGCAATGTCCACGCCAGGTCGACTTCGGTGTTACCCGCTGTCGCCGTCAATCCCGTCGGTGCATCCGGTACCGCCAGTACCGGTGTCGCCACCGCCGTCGCCGTTCCGTCGCCTGCGGCGTTCACAACACGCACCGCAAACGTGTACTCTGTGCCGTTCGTCAGGCCCGTCGCTGTGTTGGTTATCGCGGTGGCGGCCAGATCCGTCCAGGTATCCGTCACATCGTCAAACGGCAGACTTGCCGTCGCCTTCCAACGTACCTGTACCTTGTCAATCTCAGACGTATTCGTCGGCAGTGTCCACCCCAGAACCACGTCGGTGTCACCCGCCGTCGCTGTCAATCCGATCGGCGCCGCCGGCGCCGCCAATGCCGGTGTCGCCGCTACCCTTGCCGCCGCACCATCACCGGCTCGATTCGAGGCGCGTACTTCAAACGTGTAACCAGTGCTGTTGGTCAAGCCTGTCACCGTGTACGCTGTCGCCGTGCCGGACAGGTCCGTCCAGACATCCGTCGCATCAACAAACGGCAGACTGGCCGTCGCCTTCCATCGTATCTGTACCCGATCAATCCCAAAGGGGCTCACTGGCAGCGTCCACACCAGACCCACCTCGGTGTCGCCCACTGTTGCGATAAAATTGCTCGGCGCAAGCGGTGCCACCAGTTCTGCCACCTCGATATCGAACTTGAGTTGCGCTACATCACCATCGGCATCGACCACCGTGTAGGTGTACTCCTCCGCATCCGCTTCCGCAGTCGGTGTACCCGTAACCTGACGTGTCGACGAATCAAACATCACTCCGGCAGGCAGCGCTGGTGTCAGTATGTAGGTCAACTCGCCGTTGCCACCGCTCCCCTCAGGCAGCACCAGCGTCGTAATCGCTTGATCTTTCGCCCACACTTGATCAGCCACCGTCGTCCCAGGGGCAAAAGACGGTACCGCATTGTTCGCCGACACTTCGATATCAAACTTCAACTCGGCCGTATCGCCGTCGGCATCAGTAACCGTATAGGTATACTCGGCCTCGGCCGCAACCGCACTCGGTGTGCCCGTGATCCGGCGTATCGCCGCATCAAACGACAGTCCGGGCGGTACCGCCGGCGTGAGCGTGTAGAATAAATCACCATTGCCACCGCTTGCCTGGGGCAGCTCGAAAGTCCTGATCCCCCGATTCAGCGTCCACACCTGGTCAGCCACCTGCGCCGTACCGAACGTCGGTGTGGCATCGAACGGCTCAACCGTGATGTTGAATGTCAGCTTTGCGGTGTCGCCATCCTCATCGGTCGCGGTATAGGTATACGTTTGCAACAGTGCTGATAAGATCGGTTTACCCGAGATCTGACGGTTTACAGCACTGAATCCTATCCCCAGCGGCAATCCCGGACTCAGCGCATAGACCAACGTGCCGTCGCCACTGCTTGCCTCAGGCAACTGCAGCGGAGTCGTGATCGTCTGATTCAGTGCCCACACCTGGTCAGCCACCTGCGCCATACCGAACGTCGGCACCGCATTCACCCCGGGCGTCTCCGTCACCATGGCAGAACCAGCGCCGCCACCATGGGTGTTTCGCGCTCGGATCTGAAACACATACTCCGTACCGTTGGTCAGATTTTCCACCGTATGGCTGACTGTGTCAGCAGTGCTGCCGGCCATCACCGACCACGCATCCCCGGCACCCAGCAATGTGCCCACCTTGTAGCGCCGGTCGTAACCGATTATGCTCGTATCCGATGGTTTCGACCAGCCCAGGTCAATCTGTCCGATGCCGCGCGTAGCCGCAAAATCCACCGGCGCACCAGGCGGCAGCGCGCCCTCCACCGTCACCGTGAACTCCTGCGTCACATCCTGACCAAACGTCGGATCCGCTTTCACCGTGACCTTCGTAGTCCCCGTCCCCGCCGCCGTCAGGCGAATATTGAAAGTCCGGTACGGCCGACCGTTCTCATCGAGAATGTTGTTGATCACCTCCGCACTCGCCACCGTCGGGTTGGCGCTGACCGCGGTAATGTCCACATTGCCGAAACCGATGCCGTTCGCACTCGCTTGTGGCGTCGTGTAGACCCGGCTGGCCTCATCGGTGACAATGATCGTCACATCATCAAATTCAGACAGCGTCACCGGCCGATTTTGATCAAACACCTCAATCGTGAATACATCGTCCACCGAGGCACCGTCTGGGTCCGTCGCTGTCAGCGTGATTTGCGCCTTGCCCAGCGACTTCGCCTGAACCTCCAGACGCTTGATAGCCCCGTTGTCCACCTCAATTTCGGCTACCGCACTGTTGGTGCTCACTGCCGAATACGTCAGCGCATCGCCATCGGGGTCCGTGAAGACCTTATCGTCCGGATTTTCCAGCTGCCTGGCGAAAAGATCATAATCATACGGAGAATTCAGCCACAGCGCACTGTCCGCGATCGGTTTGGCTACCCGCGGTGCACGGTTGCCTTGATCCGGAATCACCGTCGCCGCAACACCGACACCAGCCTCGTTCTCAGCCCGCACCTCAAACGTATACGCCGTGCCGTTGGTCAGACCTGTCACTGTATGATCGGTTTTGTCTCCGGCCAAATCAGTCCAGGAATCGGTCGTATCGTCAAACGGCAGATCCGCCGTCGCCTTCCAGCGAATCTGCAATTTGTCAATCACAGATGCGTTCGTTGGCAGCGTCCATGCCAACGCCACTTCATCATCAAACGCCGTTGCAGTCAATCCACCCGGCGCATCCGGAACCGCAAGCAGCGGTGTCGCGGTCGCTTGATTTGATTGTGCGCTGACACCTTCAGTATTTTTCGCCCGGATCCTGAAACTGTACTCGGTATCGTTGGTTAGTCCCGATACCTCGTGTTCGACGGTCGTTGAACTGCTGCCAGTTATTTCCTCCCATGAACCGTAACTGTCCGTACCTGCCTTTTGCTTGATCTCGTAGGTCGTGATAACCGCACTACTGCTCGGGGCATCCCAATTCAACGTCACTGCGGTATCGCCCGCTGTCGCCGTCAGGTTGCTCGGACTCTCCGGCACATTCTCATTGGGTTTCGCACTCGCTACGTTGGAAAACGTAAACACACCGGATTCGTTACGACTCCAATCACAACCTTCTGCTTGAGATGCGTAACTAAACGAAGTCATCCTGACGTAATAAATTACCTCGTCGCCGTTTTCATCCGGGCTGTTCTGAAGTGCCACCCCAGCTCCAGATAACGCTTCTGAATTTTCGTAAATGGTGAAACTTCTAGTCGATGGCTCATTCGCACTGATCGCAACCCGAAACTCTCCCCGTCTGCGGTTGTTGCCACTTCCGAGATTGCTGAAAGTTGAATCTTGCGAGTACTGAATGGCAAATTGTGGATTTGGGCACACCGTTGGATCATTGGGATCGGGGTCCCCTTGTGTGCTGGGAACCACCCAATTCCAAGTGACTGTAAGCGCCTTGTTTCCCGCAACCAGACTAATTTCCGGTGGGAAATTTTTCACAACAGGTGTTGCGTCAACCGTTGCCACATTGTTGCCAAACTGATTTACTGATCTAACCTCGAAACTGTACTCCTCATCAGAGACAAGACCTGTAACCTTATGTTCGGTTACTGTCGCCGCCAGGCTCGTCCAAGTAGTCCAATCCGCAGCTGATGCAGATTTCAACTTGTGACGCACCTCAAACTTGTGACGCGCATCAGAGCCAACAAAGTCCAAAGTGTTTGTCGGTATGGACCAGGTCAATTCAACCTCGGTATCTCCGGGCTCCGCCTTCAGGTCTCCAGGTTTATCGGGTGGTATCTCATCCGGAGTGGCTGTAATCGTCGCCACATCTCCGTCACCTTTGCTGTTCACCGCTCGCACCGCAAAGGTATATTCTGTTTTATTGGTCAGGCCAGTGACGAGGTGAACTCTCGTTGACTTGTCAAGATCGGTCCAGGTGTCACTGTCGGTGAACGGCTGATTTTTCCAGCGGATCTGAAACTTATCGATTTGACTTGTGTTGGTTGGAGCATCCCAGCTCAAACGAACCTTGCCATCACCCACAAGCTTCTTCAGGTTGCTCGGCTCAGCGGGCACAGCCAGAGTCGGTGTCGCCGATCTGACAACTGAATCGAGACTGTATTCATCACAAAATAGAAATTCTCGGTTGTTGAGACTGATTTTGTAACCATCATACGCACGCATCCTTACATCGTATGAAGTATCGTTGTCGAGTTCCACTCCTATCTCACCAACTTCTTCAGTGCCAACTCGACTGATATTGCGTCCTCGAGAGTTCTTGTCGATTGTGTAACTCCTGATGCCAATATTTCTGATCTCAAATGTTCCGCCATCTTTATCGTTGGTCCCAGAGGTTCGCCAAGGATAACTACTGCCGGACTTCTTGTAGTCGAATATGAATGCCACATCCGAACCATCCGCTTTACAATCGACTCCCGGATTGTCATAAAGGAATCTGACCGTGAGCGACTGATCGCCATCCATCGAAACGATAACAGGTGTCGGAACTCTTACCGTGGGCTGCTCTGTCACTTCATCCGACGCCGCACCGACTCCAAAGGTGTTCACAGCCCGCACCTGAAACACATAATCGGTGTCGTTGGTCAGATTTTTCACGATGTGCGTTGTCGTGTCCTTGTCACTACCCGATATCGCCGTCCAAAGATCATCACTGGCCGCAAACGTCGTGCCGGCCTTGTGGCGAACCTGGTAGCCTGTGATGGTGTCATCGCCCGGATGATCCCAACTGAGTGTGATCTGGGCGTTGTCCACAGACGCCGCAAAATTCGATGGCTTCGCCAGCGTTTCGACCGTCTTCTCATCCGACGCCTCACCATCGCCGGCAACATTCACCGCCCTGACCTGGAACACATATTCTTTTCCGGCTTCCGTAACTGTCACCATGTGGGTCGTTGTGCTGCTGTCACTGCCTGTGATGGCTGTCCAAAGATCATCGCCGGCAGCAAACGATGCAGCCTGCTTGTAACGTACCTCGTAACCTGTGATGCTGCTGTCGCTTGGATTGTCCCAACTGAGCTGCACGTCGAGACCGTCCGTCGTCGCTCCGAGATTAGTCGGCTTCAATGGCACCGCCATCGGCGTTGCTGTTGTTTCACTCGACGGGATACCAAGTCCACTCGTGTTTACCGCCCGAATCTGCAACACATACGCTGTGCCATTGATCAGATTCGTGCCATCGGTAAGACTCGTCACCGTAGATGTGTTTGTATCCTGACTGCTGTTCGGAACATCCACCCAAAGGTCATCGCTGACATCGAATGACGTGCCCGCCTTGACGCGATACTGGTATTTCGAAATGATGGCATTACTACCCGCCGCATCCCATTGCAGTATCACTTTGGCATTGAATGCATTTGCTGAAAAATTGGTTGGTGCAGCGGGTACTGCAACCGGTGTCGCAGTCTCCTCGTCCGACGCCACACCATTGACGCCCGCATTGACCGCACGAATCTGGAACACATACACCGAGCCGTTGGTCAGCTGCGTTACCGTGTGCGCATCCGTCGCCACACCACTGCCATCAATATCAGCCCAAAGAACGTCATCGCCAGCAACAAACGTCGAGGCCTGCTTGTAACGCAATTGATAGTTGTCGATTACCGCCGTACTGTCCGCCGCAGTCCAGCTCAGCTCCACTTGGCCGTCACCCGCACTGGCCTCAAAATCCGCCGGCTTCACCGGCACCTGAGCCCACGACAAATGGGGCACAGTAACCGATAGTAAAGCACCGATTATCAGGGATGCAGCAGTTGATTTTGCTTTTTTCATTAATGAACGCAACTCATGACACACCCAATGCACACGAATAGGATATGTCAGTCTTGTTAATACTTAAATCTTCATGATTACGATCAACTTTATCCTTAACCCAATGGAACTCAATTTTCCCTTTTTTATCTGACGTCCGGGATTTCCGGTCGTCCCTAGCATTCAAGCCAGGTATTCTGATGCGCAGCAATCGTGCACATCATATCAACCTTAAAATTTCAGTTATCCTTGCACCATTTACTCGCAGCACACGACCAAAGCAAGCCAAATTTGCAATCATGGACAAGTTAATTTTCGTATAGATCAATTTCATTTTGAATACTCCACCAGACGCAATCTATGCTCCTTTGTCTTCTTATTCCACACACAATTCGAAGAAATCTTGTCCGTCTCTACACCTTGATAAGTTGAATCTGCAGGTCGGTACAGAAATTACAGTCAGCCACTTAAGCCGAAAAATCGCTTTTCAAAATATAAAGGTTTTGTTTATTATCAAGTATTTATAAAAATCAACTCTTTATAATCCGCTGATTCCGTATCGGTCACAGAGTCATACAAACTCTTTCATTTCTTTAATTCTAACATTCATCGTTTTTTGTAGTATATCAATAGATTGTAAAAACAACCTAATTTACAAGTCTAGGATTTATTTCACAATTTCGCATTGCTTGCCAGGAGGCCGATAGAACTGCTTATCCGTCGCATCGAAGTATTTGCGTCAGCCTTGTTATCTGCACGGATTATAAAGGCGATTTACAACCTGTCCGGCGCGGAATCGATTCCGAAATCGCTTTCCGATTCCTTATTCATCAACCGCGAACTATTCTTCGTTTTCTGTATTGATCGGAATAACTCCTAGCCACATGATAAAACTGGATTCATTAGGTGTCGAAATACCCTGCGAAGGAGAGAGCACTCGCTCAAATTGAGGTTGGGTAAAGGAACTTAATCCTCGTTCGAATTTTTTTGACTCTCGAAGATGACGATTGGCAAAGTGTATGCAATCCACAGAATGCGCAAGACCTCGAAACGAATCCGAACTGTCTGCTTGCGCCCGAAATCAGATCGTCACAACTGAAAAAGCAACGCCCAAGCGATATAATTCCAAGCATGCACTGTTCAACCACTGATCAAGAATTTGTTGAAACAGTTCAGGGTTTATTGAGCAGGAAACAGCACTTGGAACATATTGGATTGACTTGGAGAAATTTGCAATGAATGAAAAACTTGAAAAAATCTTGCTTGGATTCGTCGCTGCACTGGCGTCGGTAGTTGTAACGGCGGGAGTGATTGTTTTTGTATTTTCGGTTATCTTCGGATAAACGGCTACTACCTCGTAGATTGCTTTTGAACCAAGTATTCTACGAACCACAATCAGCGGGAATTTCGATAGGTCAGCATGCTGGCCCGTTTACTACCCAGTCGGATGACTCCAGCCGACCAGGCATCGATGGTTTATCGGGATTGGTACGCGTTCTCTTCGATCATCGACTGAAATCTAATTTCCGTCGAAAGCCACGACGTTCTGATTCTGCTCACCCAATCCTTCCACAGCAAGTCTCATGTGATTCCCCGCTCGGAGATAGACCGGAGGAGTCAGGCCAAATCCGACACCTGACGGAGTACCTGTCAACAACACATCACCAGGCATCAGTGTCATGTATCGGCTGACATAACTGACAAGATGCCTCACACTGAAAATCATATCGTCCGTTGACCCGTCCTGATATCGGGTTCCGTCAATTTCCAGCCACAACCCGAGTTGCTGCGGGTCTTTAATCTCGTCGCTTGTCACCAGATACGGACCAAGCGGACAGAACGTGTCGGCACTTTTGCCTTTGACCCACTGTCCGGTTCCTTCCAACTGAAACGCGCGCTCGGAAATGTCGTTGGCGATGCAATAGCCCGCAACGTAGTCCAGTGCCGAACTCTCATCAACATAACTGGCGCGGGTGCCGATCACTGCAGCCAGCTCAACTTCCCAGTCAGACTTGATACTGTCTCTAGGAAGCACAACATCATCATTTGGACCGCAGATTGACGTTGTAGCCTTCATGAAAATAATCGGCTCTGCAGGAATTGCAAGACCGGCTTCCTGCGCATGCAGCCTGTAGTTCAAGCCGATGCAGACTAGTTTCCCGATGTGATTGACAGGTGGGCCCAGTCGCTCCTGGTCAGATACTTCCGGTAGTGATTGAATCTCGATTCCCGCCAGCCGATCGAGATTTTCCGGGGACAGTGTATCCGGACCTATATCACGGATGTGTGCAGACAGATCTCGTAACTTCCCACCAGAGTCCACCATTGCGGGTTTCTCGTTTCCACTTGTTCCGTATCGTGCCAGTTTCATGCGTTTACCATTGTGTGTTTGAATTTGAGATTGAGAAAAATAGATTGACCGTAAACATTTCCGACCAATCGCTCAGTACGCAATTGTACGTAAATTCAGAAATCCGCGCTATCGTCCCGCACACCATGCGGACTTGCCGGAGTTTCTGTGATTGGAACCGATAGTGAACTTTTGATTGAAACTCAGACCAAATCAAACCTGCCACCCAATTTCTGCCAATGCTGTTCAGCGTTGCCATATCCCCCTGCTCCGACCGCAATCTATAATTCTTCGAAACGACCGACGCGACTGCGTTCGAGAAGATTTCGAGAGATGTACAAAACATGAGTCAGACTCGCGCCAGAGACCTGGGACTGGATTTTCCAGGTACACCGGGAGAATTCAACAGTCTCACAGATCTGGAGGGTGTTCTTGTGGGGCACACGACATTGATTAAGGATGATCCGGGTGAAAATACGAAACCCGTCCGAACCGGTGTCACCGTGATATTGCCAGATGGCCGAAACCCGGAGCCCCGATCCATACTGGCCGGGCAATTCAGTCTCAATGGCAATGGCGAAATGACCGGAACACACTGGATTCACGACGCCGGCTACCTGTTCGGCCCCATCTGTATCACCAACACCCACTCTGTCGGCATGGTGCATCATGCCGCCACCAAATGGATGCTGGAATTCCATGGCAGTCAATTTGAAGACAAACACGTGTGGGCAATGCCGGTTGTTGCGGAGACCTATGATGGCACCCTGAACGACATCAACGGACAACACGTCAGGGAAGAGCATGTGTTCGCGGCAATCAACAATGCAAGATCCGGACTGTCCGATGAGGGAAACGTCGGCGGTGGGACAGGCATGATCTGCTACGAATTCAAAGGCGGCGTCGGCACGTCTTCCAGATTTGTCGAAATCGGCGGTGAAAAGTTCACTGTCGCTGCACAGGTCCAGGCCAATCACGGCATCCGTGACTGGCTGACCATACTCGGCGTCCCCGTCGGACGGGAGATGCAAGAGGACCGGCTATTCGAGCGGGAATTCGGTTCCATCATCGTAGTATTGGGAACCGACGCACCCTTGTCTCCCCTGTACCTGCGAAGCCTGGCACGTCGCGCCGCACTGGGCATTGGCAGAACCGGCACGGTCGGTGGCGACAGTTCGGGCGATATTTTTCTGGCATTCAGTACGGCAAACAAGCAGATGCTGCCTGATCTGTCACCGATTCGCCAGACGTTTGAATTTCTCAATGGAGAATTTATCGACCCGATCTATGTCGGCGCCGTCGAAGCGACTGAAGAGGCAATCATCAACGCGATGATCGCGGCCAAGACCATGACCACAGTCAAGCCTGCCGGCAAGATCTGCCGGGCGATCGATCACCAACGATTGTGTGACATCATGCGCAGGTATGGGAGACTGAAACCACAGACCAACTGATCATCCATGGCGCCCAATGTCATCGATTTGAAGCGAGGCCGGTCGTGAAGGACAGCGGGAACAAAACGTGACGAATCACTGATTTTAGAACCTGAAATTGCCAGATTCCGGAATCTCAGTCCATCGCGTCCTTGATCAGTCGCCAAAGGTATTCCGAAGTCACAGGCATCTGAATATCGGTAATGCCCAGCGGCTTCAATGCGTCTGCAACCGCATTCATCACCGCAGCCGGCGCCCCCATGGTTCCGATTTCTCCAACACCCTTCACAGCCAGTGGATTCTCGTCGGTCTCGACGGCATTCCAGTTGGTTTCTAACTCTGGCAGCTCATCAGCACGAAATATGGCGTAATCCATGAAACTGCCGGTCAGCAACTGCCCTGTTTCAGCCTCATAGACTACTTTCTCACAGATTGCATGTCCCAGTCCCTGTACAATCCCGCCGTGAACCTGGCCCTCCACGATTGCGGGGTTGATGATCTTTCCGGGATCGCTGACCGTGACGTAGCGCTCTATGGTAACCACACCGGTTGCCGGATCAATCTCCAATTCACAGGCATGGCTTCCGCTGGCAAACGCCGTTTGGCGCGCGAAATGCTCATGCGCGCCACCAAGTGAACCGCCATCCCCGCGCACAGAATCCGCAAGATCAAACAACCCGACAAAACGATCAGTGCCGGAGACAAAAAACCGCCCACCCGCGTATTCAACATCTTGGATAGAGACTTCAAGCTTTTCAGCCGCCAACTCGCGACCCTGCTCAAGCATCTTCTCGGTCGCCGAGTGGATGGCTGCCCCTCCCAGTCTCAAAGAGCGCGAGGCATGTGTACCGGATCCGGTCGCTACGATGTCGGTATCACCATCGACAATGCGTACCCGTTCAAATGGAATCTGCAAATGACTCGACAGAACCTGTGCAAACACAGTCTCATGTCCGGTACCGATTGACTTTGTGCCGACGCGGGCCTCGACCGACTCACCATCAACCACGATCTCAGCGAATTCGTTAGGCGACCCACCGACGCTGTCAACAAACACTGAAAAACCAATCCCGCGGAACATGCCTGCAGACCGCGACCTTTCGTACCGTTTCAGGTACGCTTTCTGATCGATGGATTCCAGCAGGATTCTCAAATTGCCGGCAAAGTCCTCCGCACAATAAACCGCTCCGCTCCCGGTCTCCCAGGGCATGTCCTCGCGATTGATCAGGTTGTTGCGCCTAAAACTCAGACGATTGATGGAAAGCCTTCTTGCAGCCTCGTCGACCACGCGTTCAAGTGCATACGACACCTCGGCCCGGGCAACACCCCTGAAGGCACTGATCGGTGCGGTATTGGTGAAAACACCCTTCAGTTCGTAGTGAGCCGCCGGAATCCTGTACACACCGCAAGCCATGAGATACATGTAGTGTGCGTAAAGCCAGATGCTCCGAGGCTGAAGATAGGCGCCCAGTCTCCAAGTGCTCGACAGCCGAATGCCGGTCATGTCGCCGTTGGAGTCAACACCGAGACTGACACGCATCGAATGATCGCGTGACTGGATGTCGGTGGCAAAACACTCGGACCGGTCAGGTACCCACTTGACTGCTTTGCCGGTAAACTGTGCAAGCCAGCCAACCACCGCGAACTCCGGATAGGGAGAGGTCCGCGCACCAAAGCCGCCACCCGTATCAGGCGACACCACCCGAACATTCGTGTCAGGTACGTTGAGCATTTCAGCAATCCCGCGCTGATGCCAATGCGGTGACTGACTGCCGCAGAATATCTCATATCTTTCGGCATCCCGATCGAAGCGGCCCACCACCGTGCGCGGTTCCATGTACACCGGCGTATGCCTCGGAAAGTCAACCTCGATCGTGATCACCTCGGCAGACTTGCTGAACGCCTCGCGAACCCGGTCGGCATCCCCATTCTCATGATCAACGCACAGGTTGTCCGGCAATTCCTCCCAGATCAATGCGGCATCACCAGCCAAAGCATCGTCAGCATCAGCCAATGCGGCCAAGGGCGCGTAGTCAATGACGACCGCTTCGACCGCATCCTGTGCATGCGCGACAGAGTCAGCAATCACCACCGCGACCGGCTCGCCGACGAATCGGACCTTGTGCCGGGCCAGCGGCCATCTTCGAACATCCGGCAGCGGACTCCCATCCCTGTTCGCGATCGGAAAATCCGCACTGCGGGTCAGGGCATTGATCGGCTGAAGGCCTGCCTTGGCCAGTGTTTCCCCATTTGCAACAGCCCGCACCCCGGGCATGTTTGCCGCCACACTCAAATCAATGGATTTGATCCTAGCGTGTGCATGAGGACTGCGGATGAAGACGGCATGTAACAGATCGTCGAATTCCAGATCATCGGTAAAGCGGCCTGATCCGGTAACAAAACGTTTGTCCTCAACGCGTACAACGCGCTCACCAACCATGTCTTTCATGCCGATGCCTCCTCGCTGTCCACCATCGGGGGAGTGTCACTGCGGGAATCACTCAAATTTCCGCACCGAGCAGATTATTGACTTTTGCCATCAGCTCGCGGTCCTCGCGGGCAAATGCGATATTGGCAGCGATATAGCCTGCCTTGCTGCCGCAATCATACCGACAGCCACTGAAGATCAGTGCGCGAACAGGCTGTTCCGACAGCAATGCCTTGATTGCATCCGTCAACTGTATCTCCCCGCCAACGCCCGCATGCAGTGCCTCAAGATGACCAAACACGCGCTCGGACAGGATATAGCGGCCAATCACCGCCAGGTCTGAAGGCGCGTCTTCAGGTTTGGGCTTTTCAATTATGCCATCAATCTCCACAACATTCCCCTCAACACGCACCGGGCTGACAACACCATAACTGCTGATGTTGTCGCCATCGACTGTCTCGACTGCGACGAATGACCCACCGCTCTCATCGTGTCGATTCACCATCTGCTTCAGGCAAGGCACATCCGCCAACACCAGATCATCAGGTAGCAGCACGGCAAAATAGTCATCATCAATCAGGGGCTTGGCGCGCAATACCGCGTCGCCCAGACCCAGAGGCTGATCCTGCACAATAAAAAACACCTTGTCCGGATCAAGCGAGTTGCGCTGTACCGATTTCAGTTCCGCCGGGCGTTGTTTCTCAGTGAGTACCCGCTCCAGCTCGGGATTCGTGGAAAAGTGTGTGGCAACCAGGTGATTGTCGGCGGAAACAACAAAAATGAATCTTTCAATACCTGCGGATTGGGCCTCGCTCACCGCATACTCGATCAGCGGGCGGTCGACAACCGGGAGCATTTCCTTGGAAATCGCCTTGGTTGCAGGTAGAAAGCGTGTACCAAGGCCGGCGATGGGAAATACTGCGGTTCTGATGCGACGCGCCATATTGAATCCAGGGAATGAATGATCGAGTCATTTGAAGGTTGCGACGCAGAAACAATTGCTAAAATATTCGCATCTGCTTCGCTTCAATGTACCGTTGGGGCATATTAAAGCATCTGACACCTTCATTTGCTTGAAAAATCCAAGTTTAATCCGATTTATATTGACCAGTTATGCATGATTTGGAGTTGATCAAATGACTGAGGAACAAAAAAACGACACTTTTACATTTCAGGCCGAGGTTCAGCAGCTGCTGAACCTGGTGATTCATTCCCTGTACTCCGAACGGGAAGTGTTTCTGCGAGAACTGATCTCCAACGCGTCCGATGCCTGTGGCCGTCTGCATTTCGAGTCGCTGACGGATTCCTCCCTACGTGAAGGGGAACAGGACGCCTCAATCGAGATCGAGGTCAGCAAGCGTCTTAAAACCATCCGGATCCGTGACAACGGAATCGGCATGACTCGTGATGAGGTGGTCGAGAATATCGGAACCATTGCGCGTTCTGGCACCAAGAAATTCATGGAAGCCATTTCAGGCGACCAATCCGATGAGAAAAACCTGATCGGACAGTTCGGTGTTGGATTCTATTCGGCGTTCATGGTCGCCGACAGCGTTGAGATTCACACCCGCAAGGCCGGGCAGCCCGCACAGAACAGCGTCAACTGGAAATCAGACGGTGTCAGTGGATACTCGATCAGCTACGAGACCATCGACAGTCACGGCACTGAGGTCATTCTCACCCTGCGAAAGGATGCCAAGGACTTTCTGGATATCGACCACGTCCGACGGATCATCAAGAAATACTCGGATCATGTCTCGTTGCCGATTCTGCTCAGGGAAGCGCCTACCGCAAAAAACAAACCCGAATGGGAGACCGCCAACACGGGCTCTGCATTGTGGACGCGGGCGCGCAAGGACATCACCGAGGAGGAGTATGACAACTTCTACACCACCTTGTCGTATGATCCCGACAAACCACTGCTGAGACTGCACAACCGGGTTGAGGGCAGACTCGAGTATTCGGCACTTCTTTTCGTTCCCTCCCGCGCCCCCTATGACATGTGGGACATGGAAAGGCGCCGCGGCGTGAAACTCTATGTGCGACGCGTCTACATCATGGACGACACGGAAAACCTGCTGCCGGCCTATTTTCGTTTTGTGCGCGGTGTGATCGATTCCGACGATCTTCCCCTCAACGTCTCCAGGGAGTTTCTGCAAAAGAACAAGCAGATTGACCGGATCAAGTCGGGTGTCGTGAAAAAACTGCTTGGCGAGCTCAAGCGCCTCGCTGGAAAGGATTCGGAACAGTATCAACTGTTCTGGAATCAGTTCGGAAGGGTATTCAAGGAAGGCATCGCCGAGGATGCGGGCAACAGGGAGGCGATTGCGCAACTGCTGCGTTTTGCCTCCACCAAGTCCGAGGGAGCCGCCCAGACCGTGTCCCTCCAAGATTATGTTGACCGCATGCCTGAGAAGCAGGATGCGATCTATTACATTACGGCTGACAGCCACGCCTCGGCCGAGGGATCGCCGCATCTGGAGATCTTCAACAAGCACGAAGTCGAGGTGCTGCTCCTGGGCGACCAGGTCGACGAGTGGGTGGTCATGCACCTGACCGAGTTTGCGGAAAAACCGCTCAAATCCATCTCCAAGGGTGATCTGTCGCTGGATTGGCTGGAATCGGATGAGGACGGCGACTCCGATCAGTCGACGCCACAAATGGATTCGCTGATCGAAAAACTTAAAGCCGCACTCGGCGATCGCGTGATGGAGGTACGCACCACTACCCGGCTCACGGATTCACCGGCCTGCCTGGTGGCCAATGAACACGCACTCAATCGCAACCTGACCCGGATTCTCAAAGCCTCCGGGCAGAACGCCTTTGAATTACCCCCGGTGATGGAGATCAATCCGGAACATCCGCTCATTCAGCACCTGGTTGACCAGGAACAGCAGATTGATGACTGGGCTCACGTCCTGTTCGATCAGGCAGCCCTGAGCGAGGGGGCGGTATTGGAGAAACCGGCAGATTATGTCAGGCGCATCAACACACTGCTGACAAACTCCATCAACGAACAGTCATCGGTGATCATCACCCCTTGAGACTGCGCGCAATTCACTGTTCGTTAAAGACGCGATGCGTATTTTTTCAAAGGTATAATTCACCTGAATATCCGGGCACGGTGAGCGCATGACGCTCACCGGGTTTTTTGGTGCGTTCAGCGGGGTATAGCGCAGTCTGGTAGCGCACCTGCTTTGGGAGCAGGGAGTCGGGGGTTCGAATCCCTCTACCCCGACCAGTGTGCATAGTGCGCCTGTAGCTCAATCGGATAGAGCAACGGCCTTCACAAGGAGCCTTTGCAGGGAAGTGAACCTGTAAAGTGGAGGGTACTGTATCGGTGGAACCTTAACGCGTCGCGGCGATGGCAATACCGAGGAAACCGACATGACCGATCGGACGGGATCCGTAGAGACTATACGTACCCCGCCTGCGATGGCGAAGATATAGTCCAGACCACAAACTGGCAGTTTACAACACTGACCAGGCAGTGAAAACTGTAGTGGTAAGCTAAGCCGTAGGTTACAGGTTCGAGTCCTGTCAGGCGTGCCAGATTGGAATGGCACAGAAGTTTTGCGTCAGCACGAACAGATGCCGGAAGTTGAGATTGACAAGGTTCAATGCATGGTGGGCGTAGCTCAGTTGGTAGAGCCCTGGATTGTGGTTCCAGTCGTCGTGGGTTCGAGTCCCATCGTCCACCCCATCCCCTTGGATGGTGCCCGTCACCGGTGAAATCATGAGCCTTCCCTCCCGCTCGGAAATGGACGCGGCCGCGGCCCTTGTCTACAAACACATGCAGCCAACACCGCAATATCGCTGGCCATTGCTCTGTGAGCGAAGTGGCTGCGATGTCTGGGTCAAACACGAGAACACCACACCGATCGGCTCATTCAAGATCCGCGGCGGTATCAATTATCTGAAAAACACCGCCGATGACCGCGTGATTACAGCAACCCGGGGCAATCATGGCCAGTCCATCGCCTACGCCGCCGGTCTTTTCGGCAAACAAGCCACCGTCGTCGTGCCACACGGCAACAGCATCTCAAAAAACGCAGCGATGCGTGCGTTTGGCGCGGAACTGATCGAACATGGTCGGGACTTTTCCGAAGCTCACGACTTTGCCCATCAGCGCGCAGGTGAACTGGACATGCACTTTGTTCCCTCATTTCACGATAGACTCATCGCCGGCGTCGCCTCATATGCGCTTGAGCTGTTCCAGGCGGTACCCAAATTGGATGCTGTGTACGTCCCGATCGGCCTGGGATCCGAGATCTGCGCTGTCATCGCAGCCCGCGAGGCGATGCAACTGAAAACCGAAATCATCGGTGTGGTCGCTGACCAGGCACCAGCCTATGCACTTTCCTTTGAGCAGTCCCGGCTGGTAACTACCGAATCCGCCGATACCTTTGCCGACGGCGTGGCGGTGCGAATTCCGAATCAACAGGCTTTGGACATCATTCAAGAACATGTGTCGAGAGTGGTACGGGTATCGGAACAGGCGATTGCCAAAGCGATTCGCAACTATTTCACAGACACCCACCATGTCATCGAAGGTGCCGGTGCCGCAACGTTGGCCGCGTTGACCCAGGAGAAAGACCGAATGAAGGGTTTGCGCGTCGGTGTAATCGCGTCCGGTGGCAATATCGACGCAGATCTGTTTTGCAAAATCCTGAGCTCGGCACCGCCGGATTGACTGTATTGCCAGAAGCTATCGACGTAAGAGAACAGTAGACAGATGAGGCGCAAGTCCCGACAGCGACCACAACGCGATCCCAACGCCATCGACAGGGTCAGCTGGCGTCGGGTGGTCAATCCCTACCCTCCGATGAACATACTGTCAGAGGACCAGATTGAGGCCATTCATCTGGCCTCGCTGGACGTGTTGCGCGATGCGGGTGTGAAGTTCTTCAGCGAGAAGGCACGAAAGACATTCGAAGCGGCCGGCGCAAACGTCGATCACGCCGAGCAGATGATTCGTTTCGATCCGACACTGGTCACCGAGCTGGTCGATTCGGCTCCCTCGGGATTCCATATCAAAACCAGAAATCCCGAACGATCCCTGGATTTCGGCGGACCCAACATCAACTTTGCTACAGTTGGCGGCCCCTCTTTTGTTTCTGACCTGGATCGCGGACGCCGCGCCGGAACCTTGGAGGATCTGAACAACTTTTTCAAGATTGTCCATCAACTCGAGATATTCCACATGGGTGGCGCCAGTCCATTCGAGCCACTGGAACTCCCCGCCGAATCCAGGCATCTGGACAAATATCTGTCCGCCATCACACATCACGACCGTTTGTGGATGGCTAACATGATCGGCGCACAACGAGCACTGGATGCACTCAGGATGCTGGCCATTGTTCACAACATGACTTGGGATGAATTGGCTGAGCAGCCGGTGACCATCGGCAACATCAACATCAACTCACCCAGGCAGGTGGACGAGGCGATGTCCGACGCAATGATGGAATTTGCAAAGCACGGACAACCGGTGCTGATCACACCGTTTACGCTGCTCGGCGCGATGGCGCCCACAACCATGGCCGGTGCACTGGTTCAACAAAACGCCGAAGCCCTGGCCTGTATCGCGTTGACCCAGATCATCAATCCCGGCACCCCGGTCGTGTACGGCAGTTTCTCGAGCAATGTAGACATGAAAACCGGGGCACCGGCTTTTGGGACTCCCGAGTACGTCCGAACGACATTGGCCAGTGCGCAGCTCGCCCGAAAATATGATGTCCCATTTCGCTCAAGCGGACCCAACGCATCCTGTGCGCCGGATGAACAGGCCACTTACGAGACTTGCATGTCGGTTTGGGCCGCGGTTTTAGCCCATACCAATCTGCTGTTGCATGGTGGGGGCTGGCTTGAGGGAGGATTGGTGGCGTCGTTCGAGAAACTGATCATTGATGCGGAAATTCTGCAGTTGCTGGCGCTGTCGCTTGAACCGATCGCGGTGAACGCGGACACACTCGCGGTTGAGGCGATTGCGGATGTTGCGCCTGGCGGACATTTTTTTGGTGCTGATCACACCATGGAGCGATATCAGGATATCTTTTATTCACCGTTGCTGTCTGACTGGCGCAACTTTGAAACCTGGCAGGATGACGGCGCAACCGTCGCCTCACAAAGGGCGAACGGGATTTGGAAATCCCTCGTCAACGAATATGAACCACCGGTGTTGGATGAAGGCATCGCTGAGGAACTCAATGAGTTTGTGGTTCGTCGAAAGCGGGAAATTTCAAATGGTGTGGGAGTTACGAGCAACTAGCCGACATCAAAACAAAATCGGGACTGAATGCCTTTTTATTCGACTTCTACTACTTTCCCAACCGTTATATTAAAAGTCTTTGTAAATTGTTGATAATAGAACCAATAATGACAAAAGTAGGGGGTCAGAGGTTTGAATGGTTTAGGACATGTTCTCGACTTCCCTCAAAACCAAGGCCTCCATCAACCAACACAGGTAATTTCGACATGAATGAGGGTAGATTCGTATAGAGTCGGTGTCAGGTTGAACTGTTCAAAATTTGGAACAGGAAGCATTTGCGGACCAAGTTGATTTATACCAACTCAGAAAATTCTGTCAGTGCTATTTGAAACTCCCCAATAGTACCAACATAGTTCCTGCGTCGCATACCATCGACGTCGTGCAAATTGACGCAACAATGTTGGTGTTACGCACAACGCCTAGTCGAACGACCTGATGGACAACAATCAGCAGGTACCGAAAATTCACCGAACACCGACCCGGAGTTCCGTGGTGTCCATTCGGCGAGTTCAGGAACCGGTCTACGAACTCAGTACAACTGTCTGCATTCACCCACAAAATATTGCTGAATCAGCGTCCTTATGCCTTATCGATTTCGCGCTGAAGTCTTTGAACAGCGTTCCGGTTGAGTTGAGTCAACTGGGCAACCTTCTTCAGGTCCATGCCATCTCGGAGCATATTCGCTGCGACTTCCTCACGACCTTGCTGAAGGCCTTCGTCGCGGGCTTCCTGACGAAGGATTTCCGTAGCTGCCTGAATCATCTCTTGTTCCTCCGGTGTCTTACCTGTCAGTTTCAATAAGTCTTCCTTTTTGATTCGCGTTGGATTCGAAACAGAAATATACTCGAATAGCCATTTTAACACTTTCCCCCGATTCTTGCGCCCAACCGCCATCATCCGCCCACTAACATCCTCAATCAGGGACATGCCCGCACCGCGAACCTTCGACATCGCGCGGATCACCCCATCAATGTTGGTGCCCCGTGCAAGGCCCTGCCGATCGATCTCATTGATATCAATCAGCACGCACTGGAAGTTGATCGAAAACTTCGAGAGTACCTCCCGATGTTCGTCCGAAAGTTCCTTGAACAAGTCGATGAACTCCACTGGAGCGGCCGTACGCGAGTCGCTGTCGGTGGGCGGTTCGCCCTGAAACACCACGACCGGAATGATCGGCACCTTGAATTTGTTTTGCAAATGCATATGGAATAGGTACCCGGTTATCTGTATGATCAGATCGCGGTAGTGGTAGCGGTCGCTTTTGTGCTCGAAAATCAACAGGACTTGTGCCTCCTTGCCACTGCCCTTGAGACCCGCGGAAAACACCAGGTCGGCGATCTCCTCCGTCATTCTCGATGTCGCAATCACGGGCGACTCTCGTCTCAGGGTCGACAGATCGATGATGTTGAGCAGTTCGTTAGGGGCGGCGGCCTCAATCAGGCTGGCGAGGTATTCAGCGTCTTCAAAGACTCTCTTGAAAATCCAGTCATGCAGTTTTGTAGGTATCTTGATGGATTCAACGGATTCATCAGATTTTGCCATGAGTCAACTCCTGTTTTAGGTGTGGCTGCTTGCCTGGAGTCGCATTGACGGTCGGGCTCGACCAGGGACACTGCCGCCACCGTCAAGAGCAGGACTTGCAACCAGATTAAAGGTTAATCAGCAAGGTCGTGATCAGACCCGCGTTCTGCACGTCGAAACCACCGAAAGCCCAATTTGGAATAATCGGCCATGTTTCAGGGATTCAAGCTTTCAATTCCTTCTGACCTGTATCAAATTGTATTCTAATCTGCGACAGGATTTTGCACCTGTATTTTTGCTGTAGTGCTGTGCGATACAGCGTAAGCGAAAGATGATGGCAGCGCATTCAGTTTTCATTTTTCCAGATCGAGTTTCATTTTCAGTTCCATTGACCAGACTCTGACGGTCTTCCTATTCACTATGCATACTCCTCGCAGCTGATACCACTGCGTTCACTGACTTTACGATCATCGTGCCCCGCGTGTCCCGATGGGGAATCCCTGTTGCAAGTGCTTGTTTGGAAAAAAGCGTCATTGCACTGGACTACTGTCATATCTGGTCTACAGAATGAGTCTTCGAACCACGAAAGGAGAGCAGTTCAAATTTACGACAATAGCCAACAAGGTGTACAAGCGCATTGTAATGTTCAAAGGCATGTCGCGCTCCAATCAGGATACCGGTCACCTGATTCATTACACCAAATGACACGAGGTGAGAATTAGACCGAATTTCCAACCACTGTCTTTCAGTGCCAGGCACGAGATAGTCTATGAAGAACCAGAGAAATAACTCGGCAACAATGAGAAATTTCCGTCCAATGCAAAATGCTTTCTGAACGGGAGCCGCTGGTACCGCTTCCCGCTACCAAAATCCAGCATTGCTCCAGCCCATGCGTTCCAGCGACTTTGCCATCTCGAAAGAATTGCCGGCATGTCCATCAAGCAACCGTGTTAGTGAGATTTCGGAGTGATTTAGGTTTTCGTTCCGCCTGACTGACCGACTATCCAGCATCTTCGAAAATTTCCCGTAGGCCTTTGCCCGGGTGCGGTGTGTCCCTCATCATGATTTTGATCGCCAGCGGTGAGTGCTTTTCTGACTGGAACATCGAATGTTAATGCATCGAAAGGGAAATATTTCAGTCATTCTCATCCCCGTCAACCACAGCAATGACAGCAATGCTGTCACCGGGTTGCACCAACCCAGGAAAATGCCGACCGGCCAGCAACCCGCTGCGGCGTGCGCGATATGCGGTAGGTCTCACACCGGTTCGATCAAGCGGCCATATCAGGGCAACCACATCACCTTCCGCCACCATGGTTCCCAAGTCAACAATTGGTTGGATCAGTCCCTCATGCTCACTGATCACGTAACAATCATCTTCCGGCATGTCAAGATTCATCGTCGGCATCAGCGTCGGCTCGCCGCGTTCAATGCCAGCGTGTCTCAGAACATTTTGAATACCGCGACTCGCAATGGCCACAGACTTGGCGGTAGTCGTACCACCTCCGCCCAGTTCCGTCGACACAAACACCTTGCCCTGACTTTCCACCTCCGTGTCGTACAAACCAACATCACTGATTTCAAGCAGTAGCATCGAGTGCGGTGCATTGAATGCCTGCATTGCGGCGACGCAGGCCGCCTGCTGTTCCTTGTCGTCCAGCACATGAGCCGCGGCCAGCGGTAGAAACTCCAGCGTCTTGCCGCCAGAGTGGATATCCACCACCAGGTCCGCCTGCGGTATCAGCGTCCGGGTGAAATAGTCAGCAATTTTTTCTGTCACGGTTCCGCGCGGATTTCCGGGAAACACCCGGTTCATGTTCCCATCATCAATCGGTGAGTTTCTCCAACCAGCGCGAAAAGCCGGATAGTTGAAAGCCGGCACAATGATCACCCGGCCATTGATATCGGACGGCTCCAGATCCAACGCCAGATTCTGCAGCGCAACCGGCCCTTCATACTCATCGCCGTGATTGGCACCGGTCAGAAGTGCTGTCGGTCCGTCTCCATTTCGAATCACACACAGGGGAATCATCAACGAACCCCAAGCCGACTCATTGCGGCTGTGGGGCAGTTTGAGAAAACCGTGATGCTTTCCATCCTCGTCCAGTGGTATTGTTGGTGAAATCGGGCTGGGTTCCATGGTGCCTCCACTCATCATCATTCAAACTTCAATCAATCTTCTCGATGTATCGCACAGTCTCTCTCCACCCCGGTCCGTCACCACAAAGGGCTCGGAAACCGCACATCCGAAATCGTCCAGCCACACTCCGGACTGAAAATGAAAGCACATGCCGGATTGCAGCACGGTCTGGTCGCCGGCGCGCAGACTGCATGTTCTTTCGCCCCAGTCTGGCGGATAACCGACTCCGATCGAGTAACCGACCCGGCTTTCCTTGACCAGTCCGTTGTGATTCAACACCTTCTGCCAGGCTGCCTCCACCTCCTCGCAGGTGTTGCCGGGCCGGGCAAGTTCGAGACCGGCGTCCACACCCTCAACAATGACTTCAGCGAGATGTCGGATCTTTTCCGGTGCCTTTCCGATATGGACCGTGCGTGTGAGCGGTACATTGTACCGATGTCGGACTCCCGCCAACTCCATCATTGCCAGTGCATGATCCGGTAACGGTTGGTCCGACCAGGTCAGATGTGGCGTGCTGGTCTTATCACCCACCTGAAGCAACGGACACAGTGACGAATAGTTCCCACCGTATCCCTCGACACCGGCTATCTGCGCCCGATAAACTTCGGCAATCACCTCGTTTTCGGGAACGCCGGGCCGAATTTTCGAAATAGCCGCCTCCATCACACGGCTACTGATCGCCCCTGCTGTGCGCATGACTTCAACCTCGGCCTCAGACTTGACCAAGCGTGCCCAGTTGACCAGATCCCGGTTGTTGACGACCTGCCCGTTTTGAAATCCACTCGTCAGCGTCCGATGACATCGGGCGGTGTAGTAGTGCGCATCCATCTCAACACCGATTCGTGCTGTCTCCCAACCGCGCTCCCTGATCAAATCAATCAGCTCATCATACGGATGACCGTCGGGGTTCTGAACCAGATACTCGGAATAGCCGATGATGTTTTCCGCGGGCAAATCGGTGGTTACCTCGGCCGCCTTGGCGTCCTGCGCCCGTCCAAACCACAATGGCGAGTCCTCCGCAAGGCTGACCAAGACGCACTGGGGCACGTAAAATGACCAACCATCATAGCCGGTCAGCCAGTACATGTTCGCAGGATCCTGACAGATGATGATATCCAGCCCCGAGCGTTCCATTCGCCGCTTGACATCAAGCAGACGGTCGGCATACTCCTGCCGGCTGAAAACCCTCTCAGAGTCTCGAATCACGACCGAATCCTACACGTCAATGACAAGACCGACCCCGGATGCCTCGGCACGTTCCCGGGCAAATGTCGCAATTGCAGTGTCCTGCACACCGGTTCCGGTCAGATCACAAATAGTGATGGCATCAGGAGACTGTCGCCCGACCGTCTGACCCGACACAATGTCACCGAGTTCAGGATACTGACTGTCAGCGCTGGCCGTGCCGGCTTCGATGGCGTGATGAAGCTCACCGAGCAGTTCGGTTTGCGCCTGTCGGTCAGGAACATAAAGGTCAGCAATCGAAAAACACCGAGGATGCAATTCGTTCTTGTGTGCCTGATCAGACCCCATGCAGGTGACATGCTGACCCTTGCGCAGCCACTCGGCCATGATCAACGGTTTCGAACTGGGTGTTGTGGTCACGATGATATCCACCGAGCCGGCTGCAGCTTCAAGATCAGCCGAGTATTCGACACGAATTCCAAGTCGATCAGACAATTCCTTCGCCGTAGCAGTCGATTTGTCGCGATTGCGTCCCCACACGACCGCCTCGCGAATCGGACGCACCAGGCAAAGTGCCTCCAGCTGAAGTCGGGATTGCTGACCCGAACCGACGATCAGGACACGCTCTGCGTCTTCCCGTGACAGATGCCGGGCTGCAACCGCTCCGGCCGCCGCGGTTCTTACATCGGTCAGGTAACCATTGTCGAGCAGTACCGCCTCCAGCAGGCCGGTGCGTACGGAAAACAACACCATCAGACCTGTAGTGCTGGGCAGGCCAATCTTGGGATTGTCAAAAAATCCCGGAGACATCTTGATCGCAAAACTCGCCAGTCCGGGAACGTAGGCTGTCTTCACATCCACTTCGCCATTGAATTCCCTGATCGCCATCGACAGAATCGACGGCATGACCACCTTGCCGCCAGCCAGCGCGGCAAACGCATTCTCGACACATTCAACCGCCGCCAGATCCAGCCGGACAATCTGACGCAGCTCCCGCTCGGTCACGATCTTAGGATTCGGCATGGCTGACATTGACGTGCTCCTGGTGCTCGAATATAGAGGTGTAATCGTCAGACCAATCCGGCGGAAGCGGCACAATCATCTCCTCATGATGCGCCACGCCCGGCTCCGTGCCCCGAATCAGCTGATTGTAGTGCTTGCTGGGATATGAAGGCGCGGTATAGGCAACGGCGTCCGCTGCCGTATAGGTGATCACGAATGCCGGTCTCCCTGAATCGCTGATATTGACCGAGGAGCCATGGAGCGTCCGGCTGTGATGGACTGAAAGCAGTCCCGGCGGCCCGGTAACTGAAACCGCACCGCTTAAATCCACCCGCTCGAGATCGCGATCGCAGACCGCACCGATCCAGTTGCCCTGCGGGTCGTAGTGCGCAAATATCTCTCCCCGATGACTGCCTGGAACAATCTGCAACGGGCCCTGATCGTCCCGCGCACCGTCAAGCATCAGCAGAAACTGAACTGTTCCCGCATGCGTATGCGGGTAGAACGCAATGTCCTGATGCCATTGCACCGCAGCTCCGCCCCGCGCCCACTTGAAATTCATCATCAATTCTCGGAATCTCACATTTGGACCCAGTAGATCTGTTGCGATGTCCGGAATCACCGATTCGCTGCACAATTTCCAGAATATGGGATCGTACTCATCAACATAGGCTACCCTCCGGATCCGCGGTCGCTCGGCATAATGATCCGGTTCCAGATCCACCCTGCGAGTGGATTTGGTCATCTCCCGGGCCATCTCAACAAGATCGTCCACCGCCCGTCGCAGCGGCTGCAGCCAATCGTCACCAATCAGGTCAGAGTGGATCAGGTAACCCTGATCGAAAAACGTCGACCGCTGCTCCTGGCTGATGACGGATGGTGGACGAGAACAGATTTCGTCAATTTTCATTTCGAATACCCAATTCAAACACTACGCAAATCAATGCTGCCCGCCTGGAAACCGGCGCAACAAACTTCCAAAACCTTTGATCGGGCTGTTGTAGCCCACCGCACACAGTGCCTGCCAGAACAGCGCCTGATTGGCGGTCACCACCGGCTTACCAATTTTCTGCTCAATGGATTCAACCACATCGACTGCACGAATGGCGGTACATGAGATGAACAGGGCATCAGCCTCATTGCGATCGGACTCCAAGGCCGCCTCATAGATGGATTGCGGTGTGAGATTAGCCATATCCTCATTATCTGCAAGATGGAAACTGGTGAACGCAGTGATTTCAAAACCGGATTCTGTCAGATAACCCGAAATGGACTCGTTGACCTCATCGATATAGGGTGTCAGAACGGCTATCTTCCGGGCGTTGAACTGCTGCAACGCCGCAATCGCCGCAGTCAGTGGTGTGATGACCGCGACGCCCGGTCTTGCAGCATGGATCAATTCTGCGACCTGGTCGTACCCCATGACCGCAGTTCCCGAAGTGCAACTGTAGGTCACGGCATCCAGTCTGGATTCCGGAATCAGCTGCGATGCCGCCTCGGTGAGTCTGGGTCCCATGGCCAGAAGATTCTCAACCGAACAGATGGCCGCATTCGGAACGCGCGAGACAAATATGGCAATATCATCGCTCATGCCCATGTTGAAGAAATCCCGTTCGGTGGCGAGATCATTGGACAAGGCGATCAGACCGATCCGGAATTTTCCAGGACCGCTGTCAAATTCACACAATCCGCGCACGGGTGCGAATTCCTGGTTGATTGCAACTGTCTTGTGAGTGTCTATGTTCATGGCGTGCTCCTGATCAAACCATTACGAATCCGAACCGACTACGATGCAGTCAACCGGTCGAAACACCAGGCTCACCGATTGACCATCGTGCTTGAGGGACTGCCCGGTAAACGGCTGACTGACGGTGATGACACTGCCATTACCGACTTCCACAACGGTATGAATGTCCGCTCCGAGATGAGCCGAGTTCCGTACGGTCCCCTGAATCTCATTCAAATATTCCGCATCCCGCTGCTCCCCGTTCTCGAGCAGGCGAACCCGTTCCGGGCGGATGCAGACATCGTAACCGGGATGATGCTGCTCAGGCTTGGGAATCCAGATCGACGGGCCCTGTGCGATCGCAAACTCACACAGTCCATTGCCATCAGCCTGCCCCAACGCGCCCGACAGCCAATTCGATCGTCCGATGAATTCAGCGACAAACCGGGTCTGGGGATTCCTGTAGATCTCGGTTGGTGTGCCTTCCTGCACAATCTCCCCCTCATTCATGACGATCAGTGAGTCACCCAGACTCATCGCCTCTTCCTGATCGTGCGTGACGATGATGGTGGTCGCATCGACTGCAGCGAGAATCTGTTTCAGTTCGATTCGAAGTTCCTGACGGAGTTTGGCGTCCAGCGCCGAGAGTGGCTCATCAAGCAGGACGACTTCCGGACCGGTTGCCAGTGCTCTCGCCAACGCGACACGCTGCTGCTGACCTCCCGACAACTGGCTGGGCCGGCGATCGGACAATCCCTCGAGTTTGACAAGCTCGAGCATTTCGCGAACCCGATTGTGGAGCGTGCTGCGATCGTGATTGCGTCTTTTCAGACCATACGCGACATTCTGCTCAACACTCATGTGCGGAAACAGCGCATAGTCCTGAAACAGCAGACCGACATTTCGTTCATAAGGTCGCTTGCCCAGCATGCTCACACCGGAAATCATGATCTCGCCCTCGTTTGGCTCCTCAAATCCAGCAATCATCCGAAGCGTCGTGGTCTTGCCACATCCGGACGGTCCCAGCAAAGACAGGATACTGCCTTTTTCCAGATTGAACGAGACATCATCGACAGCAACGAAACCACCGAACCGCTTGGTGACATTTTTCAGTTCAACAACAGCCATGCCTGAATCCTAGGACCTGTAAACGCCACCACCGATCACACGTTCAAGACCGATGATCCAGTCCATCACCACGATCAATCCAATCGTCAGCAGCATCAGCACCACTGAGGCAGCCGCGATCGTCAGGTCAAAGTTCGTGCGCATCATGCTGACCATCGCAACCGGAAGTGTATAGGTATCAGGAGAAGTCAGGAACAGACTGACGGCCACATCATCCATCGAAAAGGCAAACGCGAACACGGCACCGGCAATCATGCCGGTCCTGGCGAGCGGGAACGTGACATCCCAGAATGACTGCCACTCATTCGCGCCCAGCGTCATCGCCGCTTCCGTAAGGCTTCTTCGAATTCCAGCCAGCCCCGCCAGGGTCGTGCGTACCGTATAGGGAAATGTAATGATGATATGCCCGGCAAGCAGTCGCGGATAACCCTGAAAGACACCGAGCAGCGCAAAAAACATCAGCAGTGCAAACCCGATGACCACGGCTGGAATCACCAACGGGGAAAGAAAGACCGTCTCGATCGCCTGCTTTCCGGGAAAGTCATAACGGTCCAGCACAATCGCCGCACTCACCCCGGCAATCGTGGAGACCGTTGCCGCAATTACGGCAATGATGATGCTTGTTCTCAAACCGGTCAGATAGTAGGTGTCCGAAAAGAATCGCTCATACCAGTAAAACGAGAATTCTGTCGGTGGAAACCGTCCAAGATAACCGCGCGCATCAAACGACATCAGAATCGACACGACGATTGGAGCGATGAGAAAAACCAACGTCACCGCGATCGTAAAAATCACAACCCAGAATCCGATGGTGTCGATGTGTCGGTTGAATCGGTTCATGACTCAGTCCCTGACCCACCATCTACTGACAAACCAGGTCACACCGTAAATGATCGCGAGCGACAGTATGAGCATGATGATGGAGATGGCTGATCCGCTCGGATAGTTGGAGATCTCACTGAACCTTGAGTAAATCAGATTGGAGACAAAAAGCACCTTGCCCTTCCCCAGAATCATCGGAACCACAAACGCCGAAAGACACAGTGTGAACGAAATCAGAAACGCCGACAACAGACCCGGGATGCACAAGGGTACCGTCACCGTCAGATGCGCCAGCCATCTTGGTGCACCGAGTGCCTGCGCGGCTTCGCTCAGCCGCGGATTGACATTCTGGATGGTACCCAGCAGCGTGATGGCAGCAATCGGAACCAGGTAGTGCAGCAGCCCGAAAATCACCACCAGTTCAGTATAGAACCGGCCGTTCATCGACACCCCGAGCAATCCCGACAGAAACTTGGCGATACCCGTCGGACCGAAGGTCAGCTGCAACGCGTAGACTCTCACGAGTGTGCTCAGGAACATGACACCAACCAGAAAACCGATAGCGATCTTTCGCCAGATTCCCTGCAATCGCCGCGCAATGAAATAGGCAATCGGAAACCCCAGAACCAGTCCGGTGATCGACGCAATCAATCCAATGCGGGCGGTCTCGATGAAGTAGTACAGATAGTCCGCATTGAGCAGTTCAGCGTAGTTGAAAAAGGTGTAAGGGGCGTCTTTTGCGGCGCCGATGCGACCGGGTTCGAAAAGTCGGAAGCTCTCCTCGACAACATTGGCCAAAGGCAATACCAAAAACGCAAGCAATATCCCCAAACCGGGGACCAAGAGCAGAACTGCAGCCCGGTTGTTCGTCATCGATCTTGCCTGTAACCTGCGATCATCATTCGGATATCACTGATGTGAAGTGAATGAATTATCGCTCATCAAGCCATCCACGGCCGACGGGCAAAATATCACCGGTGTGTACCCGTTATTTAAACGTGTGCCGGTCATGTCAACAGAGCTGTGACCGGCACACCGTAAACAATGATTGCAGCCTGATTGACCTACATCAACGGCACAATATCCGTCTCGAAAATCTTGTTCCAGCTGTCCAGTTCCTTGCCCAGATGATCCCAGTCGGGAATGACCGAAAACATATCTGCTTCAGCCGTGGAAAATCTCAAGTGCTCGATGCCATGCTCGGCCTTTCCATTGACCGGAACCTCACCAACCTCCTGAAAATACAGTTCGCTGTTTTCCTTGTTGATTGTGTAGTTGGCAAAATCAAACGCCAACTCCTTGTTGGTGGAACTGCTGAGCACCACCCAGCCACTGACAAACAGGAAGGTCTTCAAAGACTCATCCGTCTTGGTCAGATGCCTGAGCTGGGTACCCTTGACACCGCTGAGCGTACCCTGGTCCACAAAGGTCACCGACGTCTCACCGGTTTCCAGTGATGTGATCACGTCCGAGGTGTTCGCCGAAACCCGTCCGATGTTCCCCGAAGCGGCCAGTTCCTTCAGAAAGTCCCAACCCGGCTGCATGTTGTATTCATCACCCCCTCTGGCCTTGGCCAGGGCGACAACCTGCAGATTGGTATTGAGGGTTGGATTCGGCCACAGGATCTGTCCTTTCAGTTCCGGACTCAGCAAATCATCAACATGATTGATCTCGATCGGACAATTGTCAGGGGCGTAGGTGAAAAACACTCCACTGGTTCCGCGGGGAATGTTCTTCCAGTTTCCATCAGCATCCTTTGAAATCAGGCTTTCCGGAACATCGGCGAGATTCGGACAGTCATCCAACGTGACTGTTTCCGCCCATCCCTCACGGATCATGGACAGGAAAACCGGACTCCAGTTATCCACCAGGTCGTAAGGTGGATTGGGCCAGGCCGCCTTGATCTTCGGCAGTATTGAAGCCGCGCCACCTGAATGCAGCGTCCAGTTGATATCGCCTTTTCCCCAACTCGCTGCGATCTTCTTGGAATTGTCGATCCAGGGCGGCCCCCAGTCAACCACCGACAGCGGTGACGCCGCCAGCGAATTCATCATCGGAAAAGACATGGTTGCCGATGCGACACCGCCTGCCGCTGCAGCCTTGAGCAGTCGACGGCGGGTTAAGTCTGTCTTGTTCATTTCTATCCCCTCAATTGTGTTGTGACCTGTACCGGCACTGCGAATCTTCACCTGATACTGAAACGAATATACGCATCTCAACGCGGGATTCCAGAGCCATCCAATGCTTTAACCAAGCTGTATACAATTATTACATAATATAATTTCAAGTGTCAACGAACGAACCGAAAATCTCAACTTCCTTTCAACTGATGACATGAACAACCCAGACAAATTGGAGCTGTTGCAACGAATTTCCACTCCCTCATCGGAAGCCAGGTCCGGGCGGGAAACGTCCGGCGACCGTCACAATCGGATCTACCGGACGATTCGCGAGCGAATCTCCCTGCTGATCTACCCGCCGAACTCGGTCATCGGCGAAACCGAACTGGCCGGTGAGTTCAAAGTGAGCCGAACGCCCATCAGGCGGGTATTGCAACGGCTCCACTTCGAGGGCCTGGTCGACATCCGCACCGGCGTGGGTACCGTTGTCACCGACATTGACCTCAAGACGATGAAGGAGGTGTACGATCTGCGAATGTATCTGACTGAACTCTCAGCCGAACTTTCGCCAAGCGAAATCGAGGCCGTTCACATTGATGCAATGGAGAATCTGCTCGTGCGCGCGGAAAACCTCCACGGCCGTCGCGACGCCATGGGTTATGCGCGCCTTTGCAACGACCTGCACGAACTGTTGATCTCGCTGATCGGCAGTGTACCGTTGCGGGAAATCTCCGACAACCTGTATTACCGGTCGGCGCGGATCTGGATTTCCATGCTGCCAAACCTGGACTGGAATCAGATCGTGACCGATCAGGTGCTCGAGACTTCTGAAATGCTCGCCGCCATGAAACGCAACGATCTGCGCGGCATGGTGCAGGTTCGCCGATTCTATCTTCATTGTGTCCTGACTCGTATCAGCGACTACCTGCAAGGAAACAACGCCACCAGTGACAATGGTTCGAGTCGCTCTTCGAACCGAGTCCATCAAGCCAGATAACCGGACCTCGCTTGCAGCTTCCCGCCTATTCCCAAATCGTGATCTGTGGCGGTGGCATCGCCGGCGCCAGTGCCGCCTATCACCTGACCCGACTTGGTTTGAACGATGTCACCGTCATTGAGCGGCATCAACTGACTTCGGGTACAACCTGGCACGCGGCAGGGTTGATCATGCAACTGCGCGCGACCCACACCCTGACCGAGATGGCGAGATACAACGTTGAGCTGTACTCCGGGCTTGAATCGGAAACCGGACAGCCAACAGGGTTCAGGCAGAATGGCACGCTCGGCGTATGCCGCACCCGCGACCGCCTGATTGAGACCCTGAAAGTCGCCTCCATCGCAAAGACCTTCGGCATTGAAGCGCACATGATCAGTCCAAGCGAGGCGAAAGACATCTATCCGGCGATCGATGCGGGCAAGATCGTCGGTGCAATCTACATCCCCAAGGACGGTCAGACCAACCCCGTCGATACAACCCTGTCACTGGTTGCCGGCGCAAGACAGCGCGGCGCGAGGATTGTTGAAAACTGCAAGGTGGAAACGCTCGACCGGCTGGCTTCGCATGAGTTTCACCTCACCACCTCTCAAGGCAGCATACGATGCGAGACCCTGGTGCTGGCTTGCGGATTGTGGACTCGGGCGTTGGCTGCCCAACTGGGTGTAGCCGTGCCCCTGCATGCCTGCGAGCACAGCTATATCGTGACCGAACCGATTGCTGCGGCAACAAACAACCTGCCCGTCTTGCGCGATACAGATGGCTGCAACTACGTCAAGGTGGACGCCGGCAAGTGGCTGATTGGCGCATTCGAACCAACCGGAAAACCGGTCGGAATCGACACCATTCCCGACAATGTGCCATTCATTGAGTTTCCGGAGGATTGGGGTCAGTTCGAATTGCCGTTCAACAAGGCCATGGAATTGCTGCCGGATCTGCGCAATGCCGGGATCGGACGGTTTCTCAACGGGCCGGAGAGTTTCACACCGGATCTGCTGTTTGCCCTGGGTGAGGCTCCCGGGCAGCCCAACTGCTTCATTTCCGCCGGATACAACTCTGAAGGCATCGAACTGAATCCAGCGGCGGGAAAAATCCTGGCGCAGTGGATCGCGGATGGAAAACCGCCGATGGATCTGGGAAGCGTCGATATCGCCCGCTTTCATCCCGTTCAGTCCAATACCGGATACCTGCGCGCACGAAGCGCCGAAGTCATCGGACTGCATTACAAGATGAACTGGCCGCACAAACAGAAAACATCCGCCCGCGGTGTACGGAAAAGTGTTCTGCATGACCGCTGGGCGACCTTGAACGCACATTTTGGCGAGGCAATGGCCTGGGAGCGCCCGCTTTGGTTCGCACCGGTCAACAAAAGCAACAAGGCGGTTTACTCGCACACCCGGCCGAATTGGTTCGAGTACGTCGCTGCAGAGTGCAAGGCCGCACGGCAAGGTGCGATCATTCTCGATCAGAGCTCGCTGGGCAAGTTTCTGGTTCAGGGAAGAAACGCCGTAAAGTTCCTCCAGACCATCTGTGCTGCGGATATTGATGTACCCATCGGACGGATTGTCTATTCACAAATGCTCAATGAGCGCGGTGGAATCGAATCAGACGTGACGATCAACCGCCTGGACGAGCACAGGTTCATGATCGTCTCTTCTGCCACATCGCAGCCTCGGGACAGGAACTGGACCGAGCAACAACTGCTCGGCGTTGAGCACGTTTTTCTGACCGATGTCACATCCTGCTACAGCGTCATTTCAATTCAGGGACCCGCATCCCGAAAGATACTCTCAAATGTCTCCACGGCAGACTTCAGCAATGATGCATTCCCATTCGCCACTTCACGCAAGATTGAGGTGGGACATGCCTTTGCCATTGCCAATAGACTGACGTTTGTCGGACAGCTTGGCTGGGAGCTCTTCGTTGACACGGATTGCGCGCAACATGTTTTTGACCGGATCATGGAGACAGCAACAAACGAAAACTTGAAACCCGCAGGCTACCATGCGTTGGAGCACCTTCGATGCGAGCATGCCTACCGGGAATTCGATCTTGATCTTTCGCCGGAGGACACACCGATCGAGGCCGGATTGGGCTATGCGACCGCGTCGGACCGGAAAGACTTCATCGGTCGCAGCGCATTGCTGCGCCAACTGGAATCGGATGCCCTGAGCAAACGCCTGGTGCTGTTCAGATTGACAGACCCGGAACCGGTCATGTTTGGAGAGGAGCCAATCCTGCTAGATGGCACCATCGTCGGTTACACTTCATCCGGTGCATATGGTTTCACGCTGGGCGCGGCCTGTGGCATGGGCTACGTCAACCACCCTGATGGTGTCACCGAGGCATTGATTGATAGTGGACGCTGGGAAATTGAGATTGCGTGCGAACGCCACCCGGCAAACGCTTCGCTGAAGCCGTTTCTCGACCCGCGTCGGACCCGGGTTTACGGCTGACTCAGGCTGATGAGATCAGTGATGGAGACAATGCCCCGGATTCAGCGTTGCTGACAATCATTCGAATCCAGTTTCTGAACAGCACCTCACCGTGATCGCGCCAAGGATTGGAGATCGAGGATAGCACTTCAGATTCAGGGAACACCGGTCGCGGCTTCGAGTGTTCCAATGCCACCAAAAGTGCATCCTTGAATTGCGCAAGCCTTTGTTTTGCCGACTGGCTGAGATAGTTTTGTGGGTATTCGGGGTAGTCGCTACGCTCACCTGCAACAAATCTTCTGACCTCGCGCTGAAACTCCTTCAGCAGACTCACCGCGTCATACTCCGGATGCCCCTGCAAAAACACCCACTTGAATCCATCCGGACTCACCGCGATATGGAAATCCGCGTCTGGACTGAATGCCAGTACCTTGATTCCCCGTGCCTGCAGCTGCTGTGCGGTCATCTCATGTACATGCGAACGCGGTGCATGGAACTCAAGTTCCATATCGGCCACCAGTGGGTGATCAACATCGGTAACCTGATGGGAGAATACGCCCCATCGCTTACCGGGTACGCAGCGCGATCTTTCCACTCCATGCAGTACATTGATCACTGCATGTGACGCAAGGCACGAGCACATCGTTGTCGGTATGCGTTCGTTTGCCCAGGCAATCACCTGCTCATATTCATCCCAGAATTTCTCATCCCTGAGTTCCGACTCGCCTGGATTCGCACCGGTGAAAACCAAGCCATCGAGTTCATCCTTCTGAGCGTCCGTAAACGTGTCATAACACTGTTCGGTGTACGCACGCGCCTCTCCCATCCGATCAAGTCCGCTGATGGTAAATGGTCGAATGCGAATCAGGCACTCATCACCGCCGGCGGCAACCAGTCTCAGGAACTGTCTTTCGGTTGCACGAAGCGCCAGATCAGGCATCATGTTCAGGAATCCGATGCGAATTTGCGGAAGCTGTGAAGTCTCGGCCTGCGCCGGGGAGACGATATCGATGCCCTCATCGCGAAGTCGGTCCCAGGCAGCCAACTCTCTGTCTTCAACAAACGGCATGGTATCAAACGCAACTGGATTCTCAATCACCCGAATCCAGGGCGGTACAAACGAGTTCGACGAAGTCGGCCTCGTCCCGGACGAAATCAATGTGGTCGGCGTCAATCGTATAGCCATACTCTCGGGCGATGGCCTCATACTTCGGACGACGCGATTGCACCAACGATGGAAAAACCCATTGGACAAATTGATTTGGGTCCATCTCATCGACGTTGTCGCAGTCATGGGTCGCAAAATATTCTTTCAGTTTCACGTCGAGAAAGTCAGCGTTGTAGAACAACGGTTTCGGATACCGGACCTGGCGATCGATGATTTCCGATTCCAGCTCAATGCCCGGCGCGAAGTAGATGATCAGCGTATGCTCGGCCAAATGCTTGAGCACCCGGGGGTCTCCCAACTCACAAATGCTTCCACTGGAATCATTGACGAAATGGTCATATCCGTAGATGGTTTTTGCCTTGCCGATGAACTCCCCGACATCCAGCATCGTACTGACCTCGGCCTGATGATGCAGCTGCTGACGTTTTCTGAATTCATCCAAAGGCAACCCGCCCCGGCTTTGGTCTCCCAGCTTGCCGATGTATTTCGAGAGCAACTCAAGATTGTCAAACGTCATGGCACTGCCGATATAGATCGAGTCGCTGCGCAGCAGATCGCGCAGAAAATCAACCTCCATCGCCTTCTCCTTGATGTTGTCCAGGATGTGCTCCAGCAGATACCGGGTTCCAATCCGGTAATCCGCAGAAAAGTGAAACCAGGACGTTGACGGGAGCTTGCGCGCCAGCGTCGTCTTACCCACACCGGACATTCCGATGAGGGTGACGGCTTTTCGTTTCAGTTTCCGAAACTCGTTTCCTGTGATTTTCATGTTGTATGTCCCACTACAGCAGCTCCAAGTCAGACTGACAGGGCGCCATCACGCCACCAGTCCATCCAGTTGCTGACTCGCTTCCAGTTTCCTCAAGTCGTCAAATCCACCGATACCGACTGAATCAATGAAAATCTGCGGTACGGTCCAGCGACCCTCACTGCGCTCCATCATCTCCGTGCGTCGTTTTGAGTCAACCAGTACATCGTACTCCTCATACCTGAGTCCTTTCGAATCAAGCAGATGCTTGGCCGCACGGCAGTATCCACATAGTGGACTGGTGTAGATCTCAATCTTTGCCATTGAATTGTCTATCTGATACCAGTATGCCCGAATCCACCTTCCGCACGGGCGCTCGGCTCAAATTCATCCACTTCGACGAGTTCCGGGCGGACAACCGGTACAAAAACCATCTGCGCGATCCGGTCACCGGGATAAACGGTGAATTCGGTTGCGCTGCGATTCCAGCAAGAGACAAAAACTTGTCCCTGATAGTCCGAATCGATCAAACCCACCAGATTGCCCAGGACAATGCCATGCTTGTGACCCAGCCCCGATCTTGGCAGCAACACCGCGGTCACTCCCGGGTCGCGGATGTCTATGGCGATACCGGTGGCAATCAGTTCGCAGGCTGAGGGCGCAACGACAATCGCCGACTCGATGCAGGCCCGCAAATCCAGTCCAGCCGCGCCGTCGGTGGAATATTCCGGCAACGGTATGGAATCGCCAAGACGGTCATCGAGAACTTTGTAGTTGACTCTCAGCATGAAAACGGTTGGCAATCTGCTCGATCAACTGCTCGGCGATCTGTGTCTTTGCTGCCGGACCGAGTGTGACCACGCCACTTCGGTCGATCAATTCGATGGTATTCACATCTGAACCGATCGCGCCCTGCTCACCGCCAACATCATTGGCTGCGATCAGGTCCACTCCCTTGGATAAAAGTTTGCGTTTTCCCTCGGCAATCAGATTGCTGGTCTCAGCGGCGAACCCAACTGCAAAGATTTCAGGACTGTGCTTCTTGACTTCAGCCAGAATGTCCGGATTCTTGACGAGTTCCAGATTCAGGGTGTCACTGCGATGTTTTTTCATTTTCTCATCGGAAAACCTGGCCGGTCTGTAGTCAGCCACGGCAGCAACCGAAATGAAAATCCCATCCGGGTCGATATGATCCAATACACCCTCCAGCATCTCCCGTGCACTGGTGACCTGGACAAACCGGTCAACGGTCTTCGGAGCGGGTACTTTTGCCGGCCCTGAAATCAGGACCACTTCTGCGCCAGCCGCAACAGCGGCCTGCGCAATCGCATAGCCCATCTTGCCGGAACTGTGGTTGGTGATGCCGCGTACCGGGTCCATCGCCTCCCAGGTTGATCCGGCGGTCACCACAACCTTCACGCCCGCCAATCGGTCATCGACGAACAGCGAAGCTGCCAAATCAGTGATCTCTTCGGGCATCAGCATGCGCCCCGGACCAACCTCGCCACAGGCTTGATCACCCTCACCCGGCCCCAATATGGAAATCCCGCGGTTTCGAAGCGCTTCTACATTGTCCTGTGTTGCCTGATTCAGCCACATCACACGGTTCATGGCCGGTGCAACCGCGATCGGTGCCTCGGTTGCCAGACACAGCGTTGTCAGAAGATCGTCGGTGAAACCGTGCGTCAATCTTGCCAGAAATCCCGCGCTGGCCGGCGCAACCAGGATCAGATCCGCCCATCGCGCCAGTTCAATGTGACTCATCCCGGCTTCCGCCCCCTCATCAAACAGATCTGTTCTGACGGGATTGCCACTGACCGCCTGCATGGTCAGCGCGGGAATGAACTGCTGCGCATTGCCTGTCATGATCACGCGCACCTGCGCGCCATGCTCGCGCATCCGCCGCACCACCTCAGCGGAGCGATAGGCTGCAATTCCTCCGGTTACACCCAGAAGGATGTTACGGTTTCTGAGTTTCGTTAGGCTAGTCATGGCATCAGGTCGGAAAACACAAGTTGATTTTGATTTAATCGGTGCAATAGTATAGAATGTGGCGCTTTATTGACAAAATTCCATTCGCTATTCACCTTTTCTCGAACCAAGATGCCAAAAGTCTGTCAGATTACAGGGAAGAAAACCGTCAGTGGAAACAACGTTTCCCACGCCCACAATAAAACCAAACGTAAATTCCGCCCCAACCTGCATTATCGTAGATTCTGGGTCGAGAGTGAAAATCGCTGGGTGAAGCTGCGGTTGACGCAGAAAGCCATTCGAACCATCGACAAGAATGGAATTGATACGGTTCTTGCCGAGATGCGCGCCAACGGCGTGAAGGTATAACCCACCGAGTCAGGATATACACAGTCATGCGTGAGAAAATCAGAATGGTGTCGTCCGAAGGTACCGGACACTTCTACACGACCACCAAAAACAAGCGAAATACCGAAGGCAAGCTTGAATTGAAGAAGTACGACCCGGTTGCCGGCAAACACGTCATCTACAAGGAAGCCAAGATCAAGTAATCTGGATTTCCAGTTCGCTGCCCTTGATCCAGACCTGCCTGTTTCGGAATCCAACCGGTTCCGTCGAACAGCCGCTCAGGCTGTAACACTGCCTTTCAGCCGCATCGAAAAACGCTGCAGCGATTCGATACCTGACTGTTCCGCCTGATGGCACCACTCGTCGAGTGCCTGGCGAAGATGATCGTAGGAGGCAGATGATCTTGTGGCAATACTGTGCAGTCTCTCCCGCATGACATAGACCTGATTCAGCTTCTTGTTCGAATCCAGAAACTGGCGCAGTTGCTGCTGATGCTGTTCGCTCAGCCTGTCCTTCTCGGCTGACAGCAACCGCTTCGCCCGCCTGATCATGGTTCTCGATTCGCCGGACGCAGCCCGGATTTCCTTGCGCCACTCATCCAGCAGGACCTCGCGGACATAGTTGGACAGCACCTGAAACCGATTCAATGCAAAAGCCTTGACGGTCTCGGCATCACACCGGTTCTTTTCCGCCGAGAATTGCAGTACCGGAATCTTGCGGTTGATTTTAAGCAGTCGCAAACTGCGCAGCAACCGCACATAGCACCAACCGATATCGATCTCCCATTTTTGTGTGGAAAACTGTGCCGACGATGCATAGGCATGATGATTGTTGTGCAACTCTTCTCCCCCGATGATGATGCCCCAGGGCACGATGTTGCGGCTGGCATCGGGTAGATCGAAGTTCCGATATCCGAAATAGTGTCCGATCCCGTTGATCACCCCGGCGGCCCAGAATGGAATCCAAAGGAGTTGGACGATCCAGATTGCGGTTCCGGCAACCGCACCGAAAAACACAATGTTGATGGCCAGAAGCACGAACAATCCGATATTGGGATGCCCTGCGTACACGTGTTTTTCCAGCCAGTCATTCGGGGTTCCCTTGCCATACTGCTGAAGAATTCCCGGCAGTCTTGCCGCACGGCGATAAAGAATCAAACCACCCCACAGGACCGCATTGATGCCGGAGCGTTGCGGACTGTGCGGGTCATCGTCTGACTCAACCGTTGCGTGATGCTTGCGGTGGACGGCGACCCACTCCTTGGTGACGATGCCAGTGGTGAGCCAGAGCCAGAAACGAAAGAAGTGACTCAGGATGGGATGCAGTTCAAGGGCGGAATGCGCCTGACACCGATGCAGGAATATCGTGACCGAAACGATGGTGATGTGTGTCAGGCCGAGAACAACCAGAACATAGCCCCACCAAGGCAATTGAAATATCGGTTCACCCACTTTACTTCACCGATGGCGAGTCTATCGCTCGCGGTAGACGATTCTTCCCTTGGTCAGATCATACGGAGTCAACTGCACAACGACCCGGTCTCCCCGCAGGATCCTGATGTAATTCTTGCGCATTTTACCTGAAATATGCGCGATGACAATATGGTCGTTGTCAAGCTTGACGCGAAATGTTGTGTTTGGCAGTGTTTCGAGAACAGTACCATTCATTTCTATCTGATCTTCTTTCGGCACGATATCCGTATTGGTAACCTAAAACAAAATTTTCACTGTGGCTGAATGCCAAGTAACGAATCCCTATTAAAACACATTTTGATTTCTGCCTATGTCTTATCAACGGTGGTTTGGATACGTCTTCTCTTGAAGCAAGGAACGGTTCAATCATTGCCGAAGCCGGCGAGATACAACTCAACCTTGACATACCCCAAAATAAGAACTCTCGCATAGTGTGACCCTCTGGCATGGTCGCCGAACCAGTGAGTCGTATATGCGATGGATCAAAAATGCGAAATCGTAAAGAAATATGTGATTATTGCAGGACCGAACGGTGCGGGTAAGACAACTTTCGCAACGGCGTTCCTGGCAAACGAAGTCAGTCATCCGATTTTTCTAAATGCGGACCTAATTGCGGCGAAACTAAATCCCTCCCAGCCCGCTGCAGTGGCATTGAGCGCAGGTCGCTTAATGATCAAGACAATCCGTGATCTCGTAGAACGAGGCGAAAATTTCGCTTTCGAGACAACATTGAGCGGGTTGGGATATGCTCGGTCAATCCTCAAGTGGCAAGTTTTAGGGTATCATGTAAAAATATTCTTCCTGAAGTTGCCATCCCCTGACATTGCGGTAGCCCGCGTTCAACGTAGAGTTTCAAAAGGCGGGCACGATATACCAGAACCGGTCGTTTACCGTCGGTTCCATGCAGGATGGGACAACTTTGAGAATGTATACCGAAATCTAGTTGATGAATGGATGATTTTTGAAAACGCCGGGCCAAACCCCGTTCTGATTGCAGAAGGAAGAAAACCAATGAAGTTACACAAGTCAGACCGTCAGACATCAGTTGAACAAACACAGGATTCACAGATGAGTAAAGCTGAAATTGCGCTGCGTCGAGCCGTCAAAGACGTATATCGTGAAGCCGCAATAAACGGCGATAGGCTCCCCATTTACGAAAATGACAAGGTTGTCTGGATTGTCCCAATATTGGAATCAGAAGATACAGTGACATCAGTTTGAACGACTCACTAACCTGCTAATTCTCCGATGATATGATTGGCCTGCGATCTACTAAAGGCATCCTGACCTGACAAATCATGCTCTGGACGAAAACCTTCCACATCATTTTTGTCGTAACCTGGTTCGCCGGGCTGTTCTATCTGCCCCGGCTGTTCGTCTATCACGCCCAGGCCGAAGACGAGATCAGCTTGGAAAGATTCAAGGTGATGGAGCGAAAACTCTATTTCGGAATCTCAACACCAAGCGCTGTTTTGGCTCTGGCAACAGGGTTGATGCTGTGGCTGCATTATGGGTTTGCAGGCAACTGGCTGGTGTGGAAGCTGCTGCTGGTCATCGTCCTCGTCACCTACCACATCTGGTGCTTCAAATACCTCATCGACTTCAAAAGGAATCGAAACCGGCGATCACACGTGTACTACCGCTGGTTCAACGAATTTCCAGTGGTGTTGCTGATCGCGATCGTCGCCCTGGTCGTGCTCAAACCCTTCTGAACGCCGGCCAGATCATCAACCGGGTTGCTGGCACACCGCTGCACCTATGATCGGCCCGGCCACACTCTGCCCGGTCAGGTCATAGCGCTGAACGATCACGGCACAGTTCTGATTCTCATCAAGTTCACCGACCGCTGCCTCAATCACTTCCGGCTTGCCCCGCCATTTTCCCACCGTTCGCATTTCCCGGACAACGTTGAAGTTTTCCAGAGTCTCACCCTTGTTTTCGCCCGAAGGCACAGGTGTGACGTGTTTCTTGTCATACAGCACAAGCCACACATCAGCGCGACGGGTGTCGCGGCCGGAATCATCCATTTTGTCGAGCGTTATCGTTACATTGCCCGAATCCGATAGTTGTGCACTGGTCTCAATGTTCAGCTTCGAATCCCGGCCAATCAGTTTTTTTGCCTCGCCAGCCTTGCTGCCGACAAACGCGATTCTTCCATCGACAATCATCTGCGGCGTGTAGACCCCCTTTCGACCTTCCAATCTCAATCGGTTGTAGTCTCTTTGACGCTTGCTGTAGGACGCGTCTGAGAAAGGATCGCGCCACTTGCCTGCAGAACCGTAAACCAGGGTATCCCAATAGTCCACATGAAACTCCAGACCCAGGATGTCGTCATTCTCCTCGATCAGGTGACCGAGTAACTTGTCCGCAGGTGGACATGAATAACAGCCCTGGGAAGTAAACAGCTCAAAGACATGTTTTATCTTTGTTTCAGCCGATACATTAAATGAAACTGACATCGCAGCGACCGCAAAGACCAATATCTGGTAAATTGATTTCCGAATGAGCATAATGTTGCCTCACAGTAATTCCCACGCATTGACTTTATTCTACATCCGATTTGTTCAACGTCGTACTGGTTTCACCACAAATTCCGCCGAACACCGGCAATGTCATCCGACTTTGCGCCAATACAGGCTGCAGGCTGCACCTGATCAAACCACTGGGCTTTGTCCTGGATGATGCGAAACTGCGGCGCGCCGGTCTGGATTACAGGGAATGGGCCGACGTTCAGGTCCACGAGGACTACACCGGATTCATCAACCAACTTGGACATGGGCGCTCGTACACATTCTCGAAATTTCACACCAATGTCTATACCAACGCACAGTATCTGCCAGATGACAATCTGATTTTCGGATCTGAGACTTCCGGACTCCCGGACTCGATTCGAACGGGTGGAGATCCTGAATACCACATGAAACTGCCGATGCTGCCCGGCAACCGCAGTCTGAACCTGTCCAATGCCGTGGCTGTAGTGGTCTACGAGGCATGGAGACAGAATGGATTTACGGGCGTATGATCTTCACCAATTCAATCAGTCATATGTCCAGAGAAAGGAGACTCTAAACCCCACTCGTCATTTCCCGATGAACGGCCTTGAGTCCCTGCATCGCATTCGGATAGTTGAGCTCGATATCGAATGCCCGCAATACCCTGTCATTCAGGATGCTTCGAGACTCGCTTAAGTACTGACGCAATGCCACACTGTGTGACTTCAAATCCGCAGGTTCGTCTGACACATTGACCCGGGGCAGTCCCCAGATATCAGCGACCAGGTTCAAGTAGTCGATCATCGGCAATGGATGCCCGTCAGCCACATTGAAAACACCCTCTGCCCCTGAATGGATCGCCGCTATGCAGATCCCGACCAGATCGTCGACATGGACCCGATTCAGCAACCCACCACTGCGCGCAGACGGCAGAGTCATCCCGTTGCGGACCCGCTCCACGGGAACTCTTCCGGGACCATAGATTGCGGCGACTCTGAGAATCGCCAGGCTGACACCGTTTTGGTCAGCCCAGGTCTTCGCCTGGCGCTCGCTGTCCACCCGTCGACGAGCGCGGTCAGTCTGCGGATTCACTTCAAAGGATTCATCCACCCGGGCTCCCTTGCAATCGCCGTAGACTCCCGTAGTGCTGATCAGAACAAAACGCCTGGGCGTCCCCTCCAGCACCTGTCCGAAAAACGCTTGAATCCGCGTATCACGCTCGCCTTCCGATGGCGGAGGGGTGAGATAGATGACGCAGGAGTGTTCACCGACTGCAACAGAGCAACCCTCGGGGCGGTCAAAATCAAGCTGAACGGCATCGACGCCGGGGATCCGGACCGTCGACGAAACAGTCAATGCGACAACACTTTGCAAACTGCAGGCAAGATCGGTTGCGATTCTCGAACCGGTGTATCCACACCCTGCGATGATGACGGAATCAATCCCGCTTGCTTGCTGTCCCGACTCAGACACGGTCGCAACTCAGTCGCGCCGCAGCCGCTCTGATACCGCCACCGGGCTAGGATACCGAAATACAACCAGATAGGACGAGCCAACAAAGGTCAGAACCGTTGCAATGAGCAGGAAATTCGCCGCAGTCTCACTGATCACTCCAAAGGCAATGGCGACAAACACAATCAGTATCGAAAACTCACTGAGCTGGCCCAGCCTGAATCCTGCTTCCCAACTCGTGTCAACGGATTCACCGAACGAACTGAAAAGATACCTGTAGACGACGGGTTTGATGATCAGCACCAACGCGGCCAGGATCAATGCTGGCACGATGACCTCCATAAAGGCCGCCCCGTTGAAATGGGCACCCATCGCAACGAAGAAAAGCACCATGAAGAAATCCCGCAACGCCTGAAGTCTTTCTGTGATGTAGCGGGCAATCGGCGAGGCCGCAACCGACACACCGGCAACAAAGGCACCGACCTCATGCGACAGTCCAAGAAACTCAGCCAGTTGCGCGAGACTCAGGCACCAACTGATGATGACCAGAAACAGGTATTCGCGGATTTGCTCAAATTTCCTCAGCAATCGGCGAATAACAAAATACTCGAGCAGAAATGCGATCGCGACAAATACCGGCAATGTCAGCACCGGCAGGAAACTCGCAAGTCCCAGTTCGCCGGTGGTGCCGAGTCCCTGAATGAGTACCAGTGCCAGAATCGCCAGCAGGTCCTGCAACAGCAGAATTCCGATCACCAACTCACCGATATGCCGATGATGCAGGGCGGTGGTGGGTAGAAGCTTGATCCCCATGATCGTGCTGGAGAACCCAACCGCGATGCCTGTGATCACCGCTTCGGTTGTGGAAAAGCCAAAAAAGAAGGCCACCAGGTAACCGGTCATGAAGAAAACAACCGAGGAGATCAGAACGACCAGCGATACCGACTGAAAGATTCTCAACAGCTTCTGTGGATAAAGATCAATTCCCAGCAAGAAGAGCAGGAACACAATGCCGATCCCGGCGAGGTCCTCGACCAGATGTGTCTCCTGAATCAGCTGCAAACCGCCGGGACCGATGATCGCACCCAGCACAATGTAGACAACCGGCAGCACCTGCCTGGTGTAGAGGGCAATCGTACCCAGTATCGCCGCACCGAAGTAAATCAGGAATATGGAGTAGGTGATCAGTTCTTTTTCCATTCGACCTTCCCGAAGTGGAACTTAATTTGACAACGTGAATTCAAAGAGTCGGCAACTCAGCAGTCCGGCTCAGGGCTTTGCAGCTTCAGGCATTGCCGCCCTTCCATTTGATGTTGCAGCCGACGCTCGGGTTCTGCTCAGCGGACACCGTGACACCCGCCAGCACCGCATCCGATGCGTCTCTCAAATCCTTACCGGTAACCGGAATTCCGTTGCCCGGACGGCTGCTGTCAAACTGCCCGCGATAGGCCAGTTTTCGCTCGGCGTCAAACAGGTAAATATCTGGTGTGCAGGCGGCATCATACGACTTCGCCACATCCTGCGCCTCATCATAAAGATAGGGAAACCCATAACCATGCTTCACCGCATCCTCACCCATCGCCTCGGGGCCATCCTGGGGATGGGTGGATATGTCATTGGCACTGATGGCGATGACTGAGAGTCCGCGTTCGCTGTAATCGCGGGCAAACTGTGCAAACGCATCCTTGATGTGAACGACGTAAGGACAGTGATTGCAAATGAAAGCGACAACCGTCCCGCCTGATCCGGCAAAGTCTGACAGCGCCACATTCGACGCGTCAACATTCGGGTTGGTGTTCGGCAGTGAGAAGTCCGGTGCACGGGCACCGAGTTCCACCATGTTGGACTCTGTAAGGGGCATTGATTGGTCTCCTTGTCTGTAAATGATGATCGAAATTAAACAGCAACCTCGGCAGTTGACATCACCTGGCTGCAGACTGGACACTCGGGATTCTTGTTGATTCTGACCTCCTGCCACTCCAGTCTGCGGGCATCATACAGAATCAGCCTGCCATGCATGCTGTCACCGACACCGGCAATGATCTTCAGCACTTCGGTCGCCTGCAGCGAACCGATTGTTCCGCAGATGGATCCCAGAACACCGGTTTCACTGCAACGCTCCGCCGGTTCATCTTCCGGTGCATACAGGCAACGAAAACATGGACTGGATGCAATGTCCGGCCGATAGACCGTGAACTGACCATCCATGCGGATCGCCGCGCCTGAAACCAACGGTGTGCGGGTACTCACACAAGCCTCATTCAACGCAAACCGAATATCAAAATTATCCGTTGCGTCGACCACGACGTCGGCATGCTCAACCTGGTCAAGCAGAATGTCGTCGGGCATTTTCCCCTGAATTCCCGAAATCCTGATTTCGGGATTCAGCGCCAGCAGTGTCTGCGTTGCAGAACTGACTTTTGCAACGCCCACCGACTGGCTGGTGTGTACGATCTGACGCTGAAGATTTGAAAGATCAACCCAATCAAAATCATTCAACACCAGATTGCCGACACCGCTGCCCGCCAGATACATCGACACCGCGGAACCCAGGCCGCCGAGACCGACGATCAGAACAGTGGCATCGATGATTTTCTCCTGACCCTCGATACCAAACTCAGGCATCATGATCTGGCGGTTGTATCTCAATAAAGTGGAATCGTCCATATCCATAAGTTTATCATGTTAACTGCAAGGCAATGACTGGTTAGGCAAAGATGGTAAAACTGACACACTTCAACGAGCAAGGGGACGCACACATGGTCGACGTGGGTGAGAAAAAGCCCACATCGCGCCGGGCGATCGCCGAAGGCCGGATTCGCATGTCATTATCCACTGTTCAGGAAATCATGTCCAGAGAGTCGAAGAAAGGCGACGTGCTGGGCGTCGCCCGGCTCGCCGGTATCATGGCAGCCAAACGCACTTCGGAACTGGTACCGCTTTGCCATCCAATCTCACTCACCCATGTTGCGGTTGAACTCGAATGCTCAGAGGACTCACCCAGCGTCCGCTGTCGTGCAACGACGGAAACCCGTGATCGCACCGGTGTCGAGATGGAGGCCATGAACGCAGTTCAGGTGGCCTTGCTGACCGTGTATGACATGTGCAAGGCATCCGACCGCGGCATGGTCATCGAATCCGTCCAGTTGATCGAGAAGTCCGGTGGGCGGTCGGGCCTGTGGAAACGCGATGATGCCTGATCCCGTCAACAACGACAGTTGCATGTCCGATTTTGATGCGTCCTCAACACTGTATGAGGACGCACTTTCGGCGATTCTGGACGGTATCGAGCCCGTAAGCGAGACTGAAACCGTGCCGGTCATGGATTCCCTGCACCGGGTGGCAGCACAGTCAGTCTCGGCACGGCAAAATGTGCCGACAAACCGCAACTCGGCGATGGACGGTTATGCGTGCCGGTATGCTGACTTGGGCGCGGCGGAATCCGAAGCGACGCTCAGGGTTGCCGGCACCTCAGCTGCAGGCAATCCGTTCACCGGAAGTCTTGATCCGGGTGACTGCGTTCGTATCTTTACCGGAGGCGTCCTGCCCGAAGAACTGGACACCGTGGTGATGCAGGAGGACTGCAGCACGGACGGAGATTCGATGCAGACGATCAACACCCACAGACACGGGCAGCACGTTCGCCAGGCGGGAGAGGATATATCCGCCGGTGAGATTGCGATTACCCGGGGTCAGACGATCGGTACCGCCGAACTTGGCCTGCTCGCATCAGTCGGCTGCAGTGAGATAGCGGTATATCGCAAACCGAAAGTTGCCTTTTTCTCGACCGGTGACGAGCTGCGGGCTGTCGGTGAGACCTTGAATCCAGGTGATGTGTACGACAGCAACCGATACACGCTGTACGGCATGCTTGAAAGCACTCATGTCGAACCGATTGATCTGGGTGTTGTACGCGATGATCTCGACCAGACCATTGAAACACTCAAACAGGCTGCGGAATCTGCAGATGTTGTTGTCACGTCTGCCGGTGCGTCTGTCGGTGACGCCGATTTTGTAAAGCAGGCGCTTGAGGCGCTGGGTACACTCACGCTGTGGAAGGTCGCGATGAAGCCTGGCCGACCGCTGGCATTTGGCCGGGTCGGTCAAACCTGGTTCTTCGGCCTGCCTGGCAATCCGGTGTCTGTGATGGTCACGTTCGACAAGTTCGTGAAACCGGCCTTGAGCAGACTGAAGGGTGAGAGACGGCTTGCACCGATTCGCCTGGCGGCGCGTATCGCCAATCCCATCCGGAAACGCCCGGGACGATTGGAATTTCAGCGCGGTGTCATGACGTACGATTCCAATGGACAGGCGGTGGTCGAGTCAACCGGCAATCAGAGTTCCGGTGTGCTGACCTCGATGAGCCGTGCCAATTGCTATATCGTCCTGCCGCTTGAGACCGGGGATCTGGACGCAGGGGCAAGCGTAATGATCGAACCATTCGACACACACTACTAGCGAATTCGGGATCGGATGTCTGACGCCGCCAAGTGGGAGCTCAGGTACAGAAACAAGGAGCATGGCAACCTCCTGACTCCGGACTCCCTTCTGGTCAAACACGCAGAACACTTTCGACGGTCCCACGTGGTTGTTGATCTGGCCTGCGGCACTGGCCGACATACGGTGTTTCTTGCTTCCCTGGGGTGTTTTGTCATTGCGCTGGATTTCAGCCAAGAGGCATTGCATCGCTGCCAGAGCCTGGCCCGGCAAAACCGTGTTCGAATTCACCCGGTCGCAGCGGACCTGACCGAAACGAGGTTGCCTCCAGATTCGGTTGATGGAATCGTCTGCGTGAATTATCTCAATCGCGACCTGGCGGATAATCTTCAGTCCGCGCTCAAACCTGGAGGGGTGTTGCTGATGAAGACGTTCAATGTGAATTTTCTTCAAGTCAATCCCCGTTTCAATCCCGCGTATGTGCTTCATCCAGGCGATCTTTCAAAGTTGTTTGGGCAGATGCAGATCATTGAGATGAGTGATGAATGTGCGCCGAATTCCAATACCGAGAGTTATATCGTTGCACGCAATCTTTAGCCTAATGTAGGTCTGGTATCGATATTGAGAAAACAACGTGAGTCTTGGCTTGAAACGCATTGATAAATGGAAAAAACCTGACGGTGACAACCAGGACTTTCTGATTCCGTTGGAGACTTCGCGTTAAGTTTCCAAGTTAATTCAAAATTCAACTTTCAATCAGCCTTATTCGCTTATGCCGCAATGACATCGATCATTGAACGAAATATCGGCAGAAAAATCATCCAGGATGCCGGATTTTTCCCTGCGATCACGCTGATGGGACCGCGGCAAAGTGGAAAAACCACGCTGTGTCGAATGCTGTTTCCAAATCATGCCTGTGCGTCACTTGAAGAGCCGGATGTCCGTGCTTTCGCCACGGAAGACCCAAGAGGATTTCTCGGTCAGTTCCCAGATGGTGCAATCATTGATGAAGTCCAACACGTTCCATCTCTCCTGTCCTATCTGCTGGTCAGAATCGACAATGACCCACAGCCGGGGCGATGGATTCTGGTCAGTTCACAGAACCTCCTGCTCCTGGAGTCGGTCACTCAGTCACTTGCCGGACGCACTGCTGTGCATCACTTGCTCCCACTGACAAGGCAAGAGGTTTCAAGGTTCCCAAACCATCCGCTCAGCCTGGAAGAAAGTCTACTCTTCGGCAGTTATCCGGCCATATTCCACCGGAAAGAGTCCGCCACCGACTGGTATGAGTCCCATATATCAGACACCATTGAACGTGATGTCCGCTCAATCTCCAACATCGATGACCCGGAGCGGTTCCAACGATTTCTCGGACTATGTGCCGGACGTACCTCGCTGCTGGTCAATCATTCCGGAATCGCCGACGATTGCGGTGTCTCACAATCAACGATCAAATCCTGGCTGAACATTTTGCAGACAGGATTCATCGCGTTTCAGCTGCCGGCTTTTCACGCGAAGCTTCGAAAGCGCCTGATCAAAGTGCCCAGGCTGCATTTCTTCGACTCAGGTCTGCTGTGCTCGCTGCTGGGCATCCATCGCGCCGAGCAATTGCACACCCATCCCCTGCGCAGTTCAATTTTCAAGTCGTGGGTCGTATCGGAAGCTGTCAAGCAGCGAAACAATCTGGGAAGATCGCGAGGTCTGGCATTCTACAAAGACAGTAGCGGGGGCGAAGCTGATTTGGTTATCGAAGACAACTCTCCGACCTGCCTCTTGGACACCAGGTACTCGTGCACGCCATCACTCACAATGTTCAAGGGTACGGATCGAGCCCGTGATCACTTAAGCGAAATCACGCCATCACTTGACGCTGCTGTGGTCTATGGCGGCGAACAGGTCCAGACCTGGTCCAATGGGCAACTGATCCCCTGGGATCAGCTTGATTCAGTGATCGGAATGTTTTGATGCCTGCCGGGCCTTATACGCTGCCTGCTGTTCGACGCTCGCCTCCACCTGGTATTTTTCCTTCCACTCGGAATAGGGGATGCCATAGACAATCTCCCGGGCTTCCTCATAACTGAGCTCATGACCCTTTTCCTCGGCTGCCGCACGGTACCACTTTGAAAGACAGTTGCGACAGAAATCCGCGAGATTCATCAGATCAATATTCTGCACTTCCGTATGCGTACGGAAATGCTCGACCAGGCGACGAAAAGTCGCCGCCTCCACCTCGATTTGTGTTTGCTTGTCCATATTGCGTTTACCTCACTAGTTCATGGCGCGTCTGGGACCGGCCGTGTTGTGCTCCACCCAGCGGCTTGCACCATCGGACAGCCTCTCCTTTTTCCAGAAGGGCGCCCTTGATTTGAGATCCTCGACGATTTTCTCACAGGCTTCGAACGCTGCCGCGCGATGGGCTGACCACACGCCGACCAATACAATCGGGTCGCCGGGTTTGATCTCTCCAACCCGATGCAGGATCACCAGGTCCTGGATGTCATATTCACCTGCAACACCATCTGCCAACGCTTGAAGGTGTCCCTCGGTCATGCCCGCATAATGCTCAAGCGTCATCTGCGAGACACCGTCACCCTCGTTGACATCCCGCATGGTGCCGACAAACACCGCGGTTGCACCGAACGCGCCGAAAGTCTGCAGGGATTCGTGCCGGGTGACTTCCTGCCACGGATCAAACGCCGTCTCAAGCACCTCGATGCGCACCGTCAGCCTCCTGTGACCGGCGGAAAAAACGCCACTTCGTCACCTTCCTTGACCGCTGCACTGAAATCCGCGTATTCCTGATTGATCGCCACCAGCGCATTACCCGGAATGGTCATGCCATCCACACACTGATTCCAGGCGTCTTCGGCGGTCACGATGCCATCGCTGGAAATCAACTCCTCGCGACAGCCGACCCGCTCGGCAAGACTGGCAAAAAATCGAACTTTGATGGTCATTTCTCAAATGCCTGCAATCAGGCTGCAACGTTCTCCAACTCGCTAGTATATTCACCCTTGGAGGCAAATGCATTGACCATCGCACGCTGCAGCGCCTGCGCGTGCACTTCCTCGGTCTTGCTGTCGTCACCACTCCAGGCCTTCATCGGAGCCTGCTGCAACGCCCGACCATAGGAGAATGTCAGCCGCCAGGGAACACTCACGTCGAGTCGGTTCATGCGGTCAAGATGCTGCGTCGCCTGCGCGTCCGTCTGCCCACCCGAGAGAAAGGCAATACCCGGCACTTCAGGCGGCACCGTCGCCAGCAGACAGCGAACAGTCTCCTCGGCAACCTCGTCGACATCGGCCTGCTGAGGACAGCTTTTCCCTGAAAGCACCATGTTCGGCTTGAGCACGGTTCCGCTCAGTGCGACACCCTGCTGTCCGAGTTGTTCGTAGACAACTGTCAGCGTCTTTTCGGTGACATCGCGACACGTTGCGATGTCGTGCATGCCATCCATCAACACCTCTGGCTCGACGATCGGCACAATGCCCGCTTCCTGGCAAAGTGCCGCATAGCGTGCCAGTCCATGTGCGTTCGCCATGATGCATGCATCGCTCGGAATGCCATCACCAATCGTGATCACCGCCCGCCATTTGGCAAACCGGGCCCCCAGTGTCACATACTCGCTCAGTCGCTCGCGCAGGCCGTCTAGACCCTCGGTGACTTTTTCGCCGGGATGTCCGGCAAGATCCTTGGCGCCGGTATCGACCTTGATGCCGGGTACGATGCCGATCCGGTCGAGATACTCCGCGAAGGGAACGCCATCCAGCACGGTCTGCCGGATGGTCTCATCAAACAGGATCGCGCCGCTGATGTACTTGGCAAGGCCCGGTGTGGTCACCAGCATGCCTCGATAACTCAGCCGTGTGGCCTCGGTTGACTCAACACCCAGCTTCTCAAATCGAGAAGTGCAGGTGCCGGTACTCTCATCCATGGCAAGAATGCCCCGCCCCGGTGCAACCATTTCCCTGGCAGTCGCTTCAAGTTTTTCCAATTGCATTGATAAATGTCTCCAAGTTCAATAAACCTTAAATTCTCATTGACAACACCGATCACTACACAGTGATGATCTTCATTGTATTTGTACCGCCCTTGATTCCCGCAACCTCGCCCCGGGTCACGATCAGGGTATCCCCCTTCTTGATGATGTCCCGCTCGAGGAATTCGTTGGCCGCCTGATGCTCGATCGGCAGATCGGATGCCTCCTCGATCTCGAACTGAACCGGATGCACGCCCCGGAACATGGTCACGCGCCGCTGCGTGGACGCATGGGAAGTCAACGCGTAGATGGGAATTCCAGACAGCGTCTGGGACAGCCACTTGGCCGTGGCGCCGGATTCGGTCAACGCCAGGATCGCCGTGACATCGTAGTGGCGTGCCGTATACATGGTCGCCATCGCCACTGCCTCCTCGACTCCTGAAAACTGCTCGTCCCCTCTCTCAATCCGATCAATGGCCAGATTGGTGGACTCCGACCCCCGACAGATTCGATTCACCGTCGCCACCACCTTGGCCGGATGCCTGCCGACTGCGGACTCCTGCGACAGCATGATCGAATCGGTGCCGTCCAGTACCGCGTTGGCGACATCAAGCACCTCGGCCCGGGTCGGCGTGGTATTGGTGACCATCGACATCATCATCTGTGTGGCGGTGATGACGAAGCGATTGCGACTGCGCGCCAGCTTGATCAGGCGCTTTTGCACACCGGGCAGCTGTGCATCGCCGATTTCCACGGCCAGGTCGCCGCGCGCGATCATCACACCGTCGGACGCCTCGACTATCTCGTCGAAATTCTCAACCGCCTCCGCGCGTTCGATCTTTGAGACAATCCCACCCTGGCAGCCTGTCGCCTGCAGCAGCTCCCGGGCGAAACTGACATCCACCGCATTGCGCACGAACGACACAGCCAGGTAGTCCACATCAAACTCGCCCGCCAGTCGGATGTCCTGATGGTCTTTCGCGGTAAGCGAGGACGCCGTCAATCCCCCACCCTGGCGGTTGATGCCTTTTGAGTCGGACAACTCCCCGCCAACCAGCACTTGCGTTGTGATGACAGGATCCAGAACCTCGGTAACCTTGAGCACAATGTTGCCATCATCGACTATGAGCACATCGCCGAGCTTGACATCGCGCGGAAGGTCCTTGTAGGTGACACCGACGCACTCTTCGGTACCCGCATCATCATCCAATTCAACATCCAGCGAGAACGTAGCGTCCTGTTCCAGCATAATCGGTCCGTTTTGGAATTTTGCGATACGGATCTTGGGACCCTGAAGGTCCGCCAGAATACCGATCGGCTTGCCCAGCAACTGTGCCTGCTGGCGCACCAGTTCAATACGCTTTCGGTGATCGTCTGCGGTCCCGTGCGATAGATTCACCCTGACGACATCGAGTCCCTTCTCAATGAGCCTGCGCGTCTCCTCGACCGAATCAGTCGAAGGCCCCAGGGTGGCGACGATTTTTGTCTGTCTCAATGTCATGAAACCCTATGCAACGGCATGCACCTGCACGCCACCTGTGGCGCGACGCGCCAATGCTGCGACGGCAGGCAGTTCGTTGCCCTGCACATACTCAAGGAATGCACCACCACCGGTGGATACATATGAAATCCGATCATCGAGCTCGAACTTCTCCAATGCCGCCAGCGTATCACCACCGCCGGCCGCAGTAAACGCCGGGCTCGCGGCCACGGCCTCGGCAATGCTCCGTGTTCCGGCATCAAACGGTTCGAATTCAAACGCGCCGACCGGGCCGTTCCAGATGACAGTGCCGGCCTTGGCAATGACTGCGCCGTAGGTTTCACGCGTTCGGCTTCCAATATCAAGAATCATGTCATGATCTGATACATCACTGATCGGTTTTTCCGAGCACTCATCCCCCTGCTTCAGGGAAGGCGCCACAACAACATCCTGTGGTAACGGGATGTCGCATCCGGCAGACTCGGCCGCAGTCAGGATGTCCTCGGCGACGCCGACCAGTCCGGGCTCGTACAGTGAATTGCCAACCTTGAATCCACGCGCCGCCAGGAAGGTGTTGGCGATGCCGCCACCGACAATCAGACTCTGCGACATGTTCGAGAGTCTCTTCAATGCCTGCAGTTTTCCCTCCACCTTGGCGCCACCGACAATGGATACCAGGGGTTGCGCCGGGTGCTCCAAAGCCTGGTTGAGTGAATCCACCTCATGCTGAAAAAGAAATCCCGCACAGGCGGTTTCGGCGAATCGTGCAGCACCGGTGACTGAAGCCTGGTCTCGATGCGCCGTGCCGAACGCATCCAGTACGAACACCTCACAAAGATCCGCAATCTTTTGGCCCAGTGCCGGGTCGCAGGCTACTTCCCCTCGAAGAAACCGCACGTTCTCACAAAGCGCCACCTGCCCGGGTTGCAACTCGATGCCGTCTATCCAGTCTCTGGCAAAAATCACATCGCGTTCCAGCAAGTCCCCAAGCATTCGGGCGACTGGCTCAAGCGAGAAACGCGGGTCATGGACGCCTTCGGTCGGGCGCCCGAAGTGAGAGGTGATCATCACCGCCGCATTCGACTCCAATGCGTAGCGGACAGAATCCAGCGAGGCAAGAATCCGCTGCCTGCCGAATATATCCCCGTCCTGAACAGACACGTTCAGGTCTGATCGTATGAGAACCCGCTTGTCACGAATATCAACTTGTTGAAGCTTGATCATGTAACCGGTCAGGCCGCGTTCATGAACGCCGCGGTGGTGTCCAGCATTCGGTTTGAGAATGCCCACTCGTTGTCGTACCAGCAGCACACCTTGGCGGCGCGGTCGCCGACCACCCGTGTGGTTGACGCCTCAAACACCGAGGACACCGATGAGTGATTGAAATCAACAGACACCAGTGGCTTGTCGTTGAATGCGAGGATGCCCGCCATCGAACCCTCGGCGGCACCGCGCACCGCATCGTGAATGGCCTCAACGCTCACATCGGATTCGGTTTCAATGGTCAAGTCAACCAGCGAGACATTCACGGTCGGTACCCGCACCGCAAAGCCATCCAGCTTGCCATCGAGTTCCGGCAACACCAGGCCGATTGCGGCCGCCGCTCCGGTACTGGTCGGGATCATCGACTGGGTGGCGGAGCGGGCGCGTCTCAGATCCGGATGAAACACATCGGTCAGCACCTGGTCATTGGTAAACGCATGAACGGTGGTCATGAGTCCGGACTGAATCCCGAACGTGTCGTTGAGCACCTTGGCGATGGGTGCCAGGCAGTTGGTGGTACACGATGCGTTTGAAATCACCTGGTGTGAGGCATTCAGGATGTCGTGGTTGACGCCATACACAATCGTTGCATCGACACCCTTGCCGGGCGCGGACAGCAGGACCTTGGAGGCACCCGCTTCCAGATGACCGGACGCTTTGTCCTTGCTGGCGAAAAATCCGGTGCACTCCAAAACGATGTCAATGCCCAACTCTCCCCACGGCAGGTTGGCCGGCACCCGTTCCGAATAGGTTCGGATGAGATTGCCGTCGATGGTGAAGCCGTCATCGGTGGTTTCGACTGCACCGGAGAACTTGCCATGCACGGTGTCGTACTGAAGCAGGTGCGCGTTGGTTTCCCGGTCTGCCAGGTCATTGATCGCGACAACGCTCAGGTCGGTGTGTTTTGATGATTCATAGAGGGCTCGCATGATATTGCGGCCGATGCGGCCGAATCCATTGATTGCGATCTTGATTGCCATGATTTGATTTTCCCAGATGGTCAGATGAATAGAATGAATAATATGATTGTGCTGCTCAGTGCAGCAGGTCCAGTACCGCCTGCTCGACTGCATCGGCATTCAGGTTGAACAGTTGATACACCTCGTTGGCCGGGGCGGACTCACCGAAGTCATCCACACCCAGTATGCGCCCTTCGGCGCCCGCGTACTTTGCCCAGAGGGCCGTGACGCCAGCCTCGACAACGACGCGGGCCGCGACATTCGGTGGCAGAACTGAATCCCTGTACGTGTCGGCCTGCGCATCAAACACATCGGCACTCGGCATGGAGACCACGCGGATTTGTCGGCCCTGCTCCGCCAGCGACTGCGCTGCATCAACCGCCAGTTGGACTTCGGTGCCGGTCGCGATGATCAGTGCCTCGGGCTCGCCGGGGCAGTCGAGCAGGACATAACCACCCTTTCGGATCTGTTCGACCTGTGCGGGTTCGCGCGGTTGCTGCGCAACACCTTGCCGCGAGAACAATAGGCAGGTCGGCCCATTCTTGCGCGCGATTGCGGCGGCCCAGGCCACCAGTGTCTCCTGGGTATCGCAGGGACGCCATACTGACAAATTCGGCATCAGTCTGAGCGTTGCCGCCTGTTCGACGGCCTGGTGTGTCGGCCCGTCCTCACCCAGTCCAATCGAATCATGCGTCAGCACCATGATCGACTGGATGCGCATCAGGGCGGCCATGCGAATGGCGTTTCGTGCATATTCGGAAAACATCAGGAATGTGGCACCATACGGTATGAAGCCGCCGTGCAGCGCCAGACCGTTGACAATCGCCGCCATGCCAAATTCGCGGACACCGAAATAGACGTAGTTGCCTTCTGGATTGTCCGGAGACAGGACGGTTGATCCATCCCAGAGTGTCAGGTTTGACCCGGTCAGGTCAGCCGAACCGCCGATCAGTTCCGGCAGGATGGGACCGAATCCATCCAGGGCGATTTTCGACGACTGGCGCGTTGCCACCGCCTTGCTGTCCGCACCGGCTATGGCCTTCTCACTGACCGCAGCCCAGTCATCCGGCAATTGCCCATCGACACGGCGCCTGAACTCGGTAGCCAGCTCCGGGTAGGTCTTGGCGTAGATGTCAAACTGTGCATTCCAGTCGGATTCACTGCGGGCACCTGGTTCTGTGCAGTCAAAGGCCTGATAGACCGACTGCGGCACCTCAAAAGCTGGATGGGTCCAACCCATCTTTTCACGGGCAAGCGCCACCTCATCTTCGCCCAGCGGTGCCCCGTGGGCGGCGGCTGTTGCCTGCTTGTTCGGTGAGCCCCAGCCGATCAGCGTTTTGCAGCAGATGATGCTCGGCCTGTCACTTTCCATCCGGGCCTGGGTGATGGCGTCACTGACCTGTTGTGGGTCATGACCATCGACCTCGTCGATCACATGCCAGCCATAGGCTTGAAATCGCCTGGCGGTGTTGTCGGTGAACCAGTTGGAGACTTCCCCGTCGATGGAGATGTTGTTGTCGTCGTAGAGGGCGATCAGCTTGCCCAGTTGGTGGGTGCCGGCAAACGAGGCCGCTTCATGGGAGAGCCCTTCCATCAGACAGCCATCTCCGACAAAGACGTAGGTATGGTGATCGACAATCCGGTAACCGGGTTTGTTGAATTGTGCGGCCAGCACCTTTTCCGCCAGCGCAAAGCCAACGGCATTGGCCAGTCCCTGCGCGAGAGGGCCGGTTGTGGTTTCGACACCGGGCGTCAGTCCGTATTCCGGATGCCCAGGTGTTTTTGAATGCAGTTGGCGGAAGCGTTTGATCTCATCTAGCGCGAGGTCGTAACCGGTCAGATGCAGCAGCGCATAGATCAGCATGGAACCGTGACCGTTCGACAATACGAACCGATCCCGATCGCACCACTTTGGATTTTTCGGGTTGTGTTTGAGAAAATCGCACCACAGCACCTCGGCGATATCCGCCATGCCCATCGGCATGCCGGGGTGTCCGGATTTTGCAGCCTGCACCGCATCCATCGCCAGCGCGCGGATGGCATTGGCTTTTTCAAGACGTGTCGGGGGCGAGACGCTGTTCATGGCGTCAGATTTGGAATTAAGTGCTTCAACTTGTGCGAGATGTTCTAAAACAAAAAATCCAGACGAGTGATTGCTGTCAGCACGTCCATGAGGGGATCAGTCAGACACTGATTATACAATCTGACCTGAAGTTTGGGTTACCATGACCGTTGGTCGTTGTTGAATATCCGCGCGGATTTGAGAACACGCGCGTGTCTCCGATCTGATAGTCCGCGGATTCGTGGGTGTGCCCGTGAATCCACAGGTCCACACCACTTCGCACAATCATGTCATCCAGTGAGGATCCATAGTAGGCGAAAAGATCAGGATAGACCCGTTCACATTTGAACGATTTCAATGACGGCGCGTGGTGGGTGACCACCACGGTCTTTCCCGCACCAGTCGGCGAGTCGATGCACTCGGATTCGATATAGCGACGCGAAGTCCAGTGAAATTTTTCGGTATCGTCTGGAAGGAGCGTCTGTTCTCCATACTGAATGCGCCGATAATCGTTCATGGTGCTCGGACCCATTTTCATTGAGAACTCTCTGTCGTCATCGATGTCAAAGTCCGTCCACAACGTCGCACACACGAATCTGACATTGCCGAATTCGACCGTCCGATTTTCACAGAAAACCACGTTGGAACCCTCGGCTTGCTTCTCGATCGAGTGATGGACGTCGTGCACCTCCCCGAAATAGTATTCGTGATTGCCACAAAGATAAATCACCGGTGCGGTGGGGAACATCCTTTTGGCCCAGCGTACACCTTTGTCACCCCGATGAATGTCGCCGGCCAGTACAACAACATCAAAGCCGGAAACATTCACGTTGAAATCCGAGAGTTCCAGATGCAGGTCCGAATAGACCAAGATGTTCATTTCAATAACCGGGAAATTACTTGATGTTTGAAAAACTTGAATCAGGAAACATCTGTCGCGTCTTCTGATAGATTGTGCCTCAATTGTATTGAACGGCGGCCGGACATTTCCATTCCGTGTGCCGATTACCACATTCTGTATAATAATTTCATGTTCATATCCACCTATCCGCATAACTGACATGGACTGGTTGACCAATCAGTTTCTTGTTGCGATGCCCTCTCTTTCGGATTCGATTTTCGATCGCAGTGTCGTGCTTGTCTGCCAGCACAACGAGGACGGGGCACTGGGAATCGTGATCAACAAGATAACCGAACTGCACATGAAAGACATCCTGTCAGAGCTTGACCTGGAGGTCGATGATGTTCCAGAAGTCGATATTCCGGTTTACTTTGGTGGGCCGGTGCAGGTCGAAAGAGGTCTCGTCCTGCATGATTCAAATCAGAGCTGGGCCGCGACCATTCCGGTTGGTTCGGAGCTGGGCCTGACCATGTCCAAGGATGTTCTGGAAGCGATTTCGGAAAAACGCGGACCCTCCTGGTGCATTCCGCTGCTGGGGTTTTCCGGCTGGGAGAGCGAACAGCTGGAATCCGAGATGCAGGACAATCTCTGGCTTTCCACGCCGGCGGACAGTTCAATTCTGTTCGATACACCGATCCATGAGCGCTGGCAGCGGGCCGCCTCGCTGGTTGGCGTGGACATCGGGTCGATTTCCACAATAGCCGGACACGCCTGATTTTTCAGCAAAACTGCCCCGGATTGGCTGGTGTTTCTGCTACCTCGCTTCACCCGGTTGATCTTTTAAAAACACCTGCTGGAACGCTTACGGATTCCACTGCCAGTCCTCTGATGTCATGACCAACATTCTTGCGTTTGACTACGGCACTCGGCGGATTGGTGTGGCCTTCGGCAATCGCAAGTCCGGATCGGCCCAGGGCATTGACATCGTTGCCGTACGCGACGGTCATCCAGATCAAGCGAAAATTGATGAATTAGTCAGGGAATGGTCGCCGGACTGTTTTGTCGTTGGCTTTCCATTTGCGGATTCCGGTTCGGACAAACGTCTGCACGATGAGATTACGCAATTCAAAAACTTGCTAGACGGGCGTTATGCCCTGCCTGTATACCTGGCCAACGAAAGGCTGAGTTCGGAGGAAGCGTCCAACCGCATGCGCTCGATAGACAAAAGACTGTCTGATCGAAAGAAAACCGAATTGCGCAACAAGATTGCTGCGGAGATTATTCTGGAGACTTTCCTGTCGCAGGAAGATTCACCTGCCTGAAGGTCGATGGTCAAGCCAGTCTTTTGCTTTCAGTTCGGTCACAACATGAAGGTCGGGAAGTTGCCTGCCCAGTTCCTTTTCCATTTCCAGTCTGTCTTCTTCAAGACCTTTTCTGAAAACAGGATTGTGCCAACTATCCCTGATACACTGCTCCATCCACTCTTTAATATTCATACCTAAATTCGCCATTTCCTATGCTGGAGTGGGTAAATCTGTTGAATGCTACTCTCGCTGGAAGGTTGGAGACATCCAACCGGAACTTTATGGTGCCGGTGAAACTTGATTGCAGGCTTACTGTCGATCACATTCCCCAAACAGTAATTGAAGCACCATTGACAGTCTCATTTCGACAAAAAATCTTCTCGTCCCAAAGCTTATCCTCCGAGCGATCAAAGATGACCAAATGGCCTTGCTCAGCACTGCATCGGTCCATGTAGGCATGGGTCTGCTCGAGCCCCTTTTTGATGGTACTATCCAAGCAGCCATGCAGAATCTTGTGGGAATCTGAGTTGCGTGCTGCGAGTCAGGACACGGGGAATCACCTCTTGATAGATGGGATTGGCGATGCGGATTCCATTGTCAATCTTGATCAAACCGAAATCTTCGACATATTCGGTATCATCGTCTGGTATGTCCTCCGAGTCTGGGTCACCGCTCAGCAATGGCTCAATAACACGTCGAACGCGCTGCTCCTTGAGTTTTTCTGCCAACTGGTCCAAGTGTGTGTCCCGGCGAATGATTAACTGTTCTCTAGCTTCTACGATATCGTTCATTTCAATTGGCTGTTCAACGTCGCTTACCGTTTCACATACCTGATAAGCCAACGCATTGACCAACCAGGGTTGTCCCTGGGTCAGTCTCCACACTTCTTCGATTGTGCCTTCAGACCACCGCTGTCCAGTTTCCTGTGTATGTTGCTCAAGCAGTGATTTCGTCTCTTCAAAACTGAAATCTCCCAGCCGCAATGAATCTGACTTAACGTTGAAGGGGCTGCCTCCGCTAGTGACTTCATTCGCGGAGTCGGATCGGAAACGGTAGTCACGGACATCCCCACTTCCGCACAGCACCACGCTCTGTGGAAAACGTCCAGGACGCTTTGCATACCCGATTCGCAGTTGGCGAAGTACTGAAATCAGGGAATTACCTACCAGAGCGTCGATTTCATCAATCAGCACAACCAATGGTTGATCGCTTCTGCCAGCCCACTCGCTGAGGGTTTTCAGCAGTGCATCATGCGGACCGTGTAGTTCCAGGATATCCGGAAAGATGTCATAAATGATGGAATCATCAAGGGTGGAACTCACTTCATCTGCCAGTCGGCCTAAAAGAGTTCGCATCGCTGCCTGAACATCATTTCCGGTCGTCTGACCGCCCTCAAGATTGACATATACACACCGGAATCGACCGGAGCGGTTTAATTCATCGCACAAGGCAAGCAAGGATGTGGTCTTACCGGTTTGACGCGGCGCATGCAATACGAACAACTTCATCTGATCTATCAGATCAAGAACAAGCTCAAGATCAAGACGTTCCAATGGAGGATTGAAGTAGTGAATTCTTGGTTTGATTGGTCCTGCAGTATTGAATTTGCGCATGGCATTGTCTACAGAATTGAGGTATGACGCGGCTTTGGTTGGATGTAATCCCTCACAAAGATAATTGTATGTAATCCACTCACAAGACAAGGGACGACAATCTCAGCGCAGTGCATGGATGGCAATTGCCAGGCAAATCCCTCATCCGAAGTGAGCAACCAACAATTTTCCTGACTATCAAAGGCATCATCCATGGTCACAACCAAAAAAGGAACACAAACTGTGCCGAACCGATTGTTGAGTTCAATTATGCATTGAATATAAACACTATTGTGAATCATACCGTCGACAAGCATTCACTCGCACCTTGAGAATTCGTTTGGGTTGCAAAGACGGCATATATAATCATCGACTGTTTTGAACAGTTACATCCCGACGATACGCTGGAAGATCAAGCATGAATGACCGCAGATGCGAAGAGTTGCCCGTAGAAAGCATTCTGCAGGCAATGACCGAGTCATTGAATTCCCAGCTGGAAGTCGAACCCCTGATCGTTGCCATTCAGACCGGAGGCGTCTGGATCGCGGAGCATCTGCACCGGAAACTCGAAATTTCCGAACCAATAGGCGCCTTGGATATCTCCTTCTATCGCGATGACTTCAGCCAGATCGGCATGAATCCTGAGGTCCACGAATCCTACCTGCCAGAACCGATCGACGATCGGCACATCATCCTGGTTGATGACATCCTGCACACCGGACGAACCGTCCGTGCCGCACTGAACGAGCTGTTCGCCTGGGGAAGACCGGCATCCGTGATGTTGGCGGTGCTGCTGGATCGGGGAAACCGGGAGTTGCCGCTGTGCCCGGATGTGGTGGGACACACAATGTCACTTATGAATGATCAATTCGTTAAAATATTTCCATCGGGACGGCTGACCTATTCCGATCTGGACAATCAGTGAATTCGCGCTCAATGCCAAAAGACGTACAACTTGATTCGAATGGACGTCTGAAGCATTTTATTTCGTTACATGCCCTCCCCCGCGAACTGATCGAAGAGATCCTCACCGCCGCAGAATCCTTCATCGATTTTGCAACACGCGACATCAAGAAAGTTCCGCTCCTGCGCGGCAAGACCGTCGTCAACCTGTTTTTCGAACCCAGCACACGAACCCGCACCACTTTCGAGATTGCCGCCAAGCGCCTGAGTGCCGATGTCATCAATCTGCAGTCCGACGCCATGTCCACCGTCAAGGGAGAAACCATCCTCGACAGCGTCAAAACCCTGCAGGCCATGCACACCGATACCTTCATCGTGCGCCACACCAACAGCGGTGCTGCAGACCTGATCGCCCGACACGTGCCGCCCCACGTGCACATCATCAATGGCGGCGACGGACGCTATTCACATCCCACCCAGGCACTGCTCGACATGCTCACCATCCGCCAGCGAAAGAGTTCTTTCGAGAACCTCACCGTTGCAATTGTTGGTGACATCCTGCACTCGAGAGTCGCCCGCTCGGAAATCACCGCGCTGAACCTGCTCGGTGCGGGAGAGGTGCGGATCATCGCTCCGCGAACCCTGATCCCGACCGGCGTTGAGAAACTCGGCGTCAAAGTCTACTCCGACATGGCACAGGGACTCAAAGATGCGGATGTCGTGGTCATGCTGCGCCTGCAGATGGAACGGATGGAGGGACAGTTGATCCCAAGCACCCGCGAGTACTACCAGTGCTACGGCCTGACCGAGGAAAAACTCCAACATGCCAAGCCTGACGTCCTGGTCATGCATCCCGGTCCCATCAACCGCGGCCTGGAAATCGCATCATCGGTGGCCGACGGCCAGCACTCGGTCATCCTCTCACAGGTCTCCAACGGTATTGCCGTGCGCATGGCGGTCATAGCGAAAATCATGGGTGGAAGCGGCAAGAAGACCGGAGGCTCCAAGTGAGCGTCACCGCCATACGAAACGGCCGGGTACTCGACCCAGCCAACGGCACCGACAGGATCGGTGATGTTTTCTTAAGTGGAGACCGCATCGCCCAGACCTCGGATATTGAAGGCACCTCCATTGACCGTGAGATCGACGCCACCGGCCTGATCGTCTGCCCGGGGCTGATTGATCTCAACACCGCCATGGGTGAGCCCGGATCGGAACAGGCGTCAACCATGAAAAGTGAATCCCGGGCCGCGATTGCCGGTGGCATCACCACCGCCTGCATTCAGCCGGATACCCTGCCGGTTGTCGATACGCCGGCGATGGCACACATGATCCGCATGAATGCCGGGGAGCACGATGGACCCAGAATCCTGCCGCTGGGTGCGCTGACCATGGGACTGGAAGGTGAGAAACTCACCGAGATGGCAGCCCTCAAGGCCGCCGGCTGCGTCGGTGTCAGCAATGCCAGGGAACCGGTGCGCAACACCCTGCTGATGCGCCGGGCCATGCAATATGCCTCGACGTTCGATATCACCGTGTTCATCTGCTCATCGGATCCGTGGCTGACCGGCAAGGGACGCGTTCACGAGGGCGAGATGAGTACCCGCCTGGGGCTGCCGGCGATTCCGGAAGCGGCGGAAACCGTCGCGGTGGCAAGAGATCTCGCCTTGGTCGAGACAACCGGGGTGCGCGCCCATTTCAGCCAGCTGTCGTGTGCCAGATCCGTCGACATGATCGCCGAATCCCGGCAACGAGGACTCAATGTCAGCGCCGACGTCGCGATCCACAATCTGTTGCTGACCGAGTTCGATGTCGAGGGATTCAACACCATGTGTCATGTTCGTCCCCCACTTCGCAGTGAATCAGATCGCACCGGACTCCAGCAGGGCGTGAAAAACGCTGTTGTCGATGTGATCTGCTCGGATCACCGCCCCTGTCGAATCGACGACAAGCTGGCGCCTTTTGTCCAGACCGCCGCCGGTATCTCGGGACTGGAGACCCTGCTGCCGCTGACGCTGAAACTTGTTGATGACGGCCTGCTCGGGATGGATGAGGCGATCGGTTGCCTGACCCATCGCCCAGCCTCGATTCTTGGGATCGATGCAGGCACGCTGACGCCCGGAGCAGCGGCCGATATCTGCATTTTTGACCCGGAAGCCCACTGGATAATCGACACCGACAACATGCTGAGCCGCGGCAAGAACACGCCCTTTGCCGGCATGAGTGTGCGGGGCAGGGTCACCCACACCATTGTCAACGGCGAACTGGTCTCGAAATCACTTTAGCGGGGCGGTGAAATCGTAGATCCGTCCGTCTGCCAACTTGTGCAGATCGTCTCTCGCAATCGGAAACAGGGTGTTCGCTGTACCGGCAGCCGCCCAGACTTCATCATGTTCGAATAGATCGCGGTCGAATACCGTCTCGACCGGATGCGCCAGTCCGACAGGCGCCACGCCGCCGATGACAAACCCGGTTTTCCGGCGAACAAAGTCAGCGTCGGCCTTGCCAATCGGCTTGCCGATCAGTTCCGCCAGTGCATCCGTGCGGACGCGGTTGGCTCCACTGGTAACCGCCAGTACCGCTTCCCCATCGGCTGAGAAAATCAGCGACTTGGCAATCTGCGCGATCGAGCAGCCGAGGACTTCGGCAGCCTGTGCCGAGGTGCGCGTCTCGCGCTCCAGAAATCTGATCTCGCAGGGGATGTTCAGTGCTTGCAATGCGGTTGTGACTCTGATGTTTGCCGAATTCATTTGTTCATCGGATTGATTGCTTAAAAGTTTTGCGCAGGCTGCAACCTGCATGAAATCGGCTATTAGACACCAAACCGGACAGTGTGCCGAGAAAATTACCACCGGTTGCGGTGTCATATACGGATAAAATAGGCGTTTACCTTCTTAATATCAGTCCATTAATCGAACTATTCCGGTTTCCGAATTGCTGTCAACCATCGGTTTCATAGGCGGAGGCAATATGGCCCGCAGCCTGGTCGGCGGGCTCATCTCAAATCAGATCAGCCGCTCTTCGATCATTGTCTCGGATCCGGTGGCCGAGGCCCGTCAGCATATCAACGAACAATACCAGGTGATCGCCACCGAGGACAACCATGAGGTCATCACAAGCTCATCGGTTGTCATCCTTGCGGTCAAGCCACAGGTCATGCAAGAGGTGCTCCATGCCGCACAGGCTTCGCTGCAGCGCTACCGGCCGCTGCTGATTTCAATTGCAGCGGGGATCACCACAGACAACATCAACACCTGGTCAGGCGGTGGACTGGCCATTGTCCGGGTGATGCCGAACACACCGGCACTGATCCAGAAAGGCGTGTCGGCACTGTTTGCGAATGAACAGGTCTCTCCTGAGCAGAAAAGACAATCTGAGGCGATCCTGTCGGCGGTTGGAATGACGCTGTGGCTTGACGGGGAAGATAAGCTGGATGCGGTCACCGCGGTTTCAGGAAGCGGACCGGCTTATTTCTTCTACCTGATCGAAGCGGTTGAGCAAGCCGCAGGTGAACTGGGGCTGAGTGCGGACGACGCCCATCTGCTGGCGACCCAGACTGCCGTCGGTTCGGCACTGCTGGCCGCTGGCAGTCGCGAGTCGCCGGCGACGCTCAGACAGCAGGTCACCTCACCCGGCGGCACCACGCAAGCTGCCCTGACCGTGCTTGAGAATGCCGCCGTCAAGGCAACATTCATCGAAGCCATCACCGCCGCCCGCAACCGGGCGGTTGAAATGTCCGAATAACCCGAATCCCGATTTTCCGATGCAAATCCCACTGTCTGTTCAGCTGCTGTATCCGTTAATTCAGATTTACACATTTGTGGTGATTCTGCGCGCCATGATGCAGTATCTGGATGCTGATTTTCACAATACCTTCTCACAGGTGGTCAACCGTCTGACGAGTCTGCCAATTCGCATCCTGCGTATCGTCACACCCCGGATTCAGGGATCCGACATGCTGTCGCCATTGGTATTGGTGATGCTGGTTGCCGGAGCCGACCGTGCGGTGGTGATCTCGCTCAGCCCGTTCGACATGAGTGTACCGGCGCTTGTTGTGATGACCATTGCGGTGGTGATTGATCGCGCGATCACCATCATGATCATCGCGATCCTGATCCGCGTCGTCCTGAGCTGGGTGCGTCTTGGATTCAATAATTTCGAGCGGCTGGTCGCCACCTTCACAGAACCCGTCATGAGACCGGCCCGGCGGCTGCTGCCATCATTCGGTGGATTGGACTTCACGCCGATCCTGGTGTTGCTGGGACTTGAGTTGACCAGTTGGATCGCGGTCGGTTTTCTGGATGCCGCTGGCCTTCAGATGCTGCGCCCTTAAAACTCCGACTGGAAGAATGACCTGACCATGTCAGCCAAACCAACACAGAGCCAGACCTCAGGCATCCTGACTCACCACAACTGGAAGGAGTCGATCACTGGACTGCGCCACCCGCGTGCCATCTGCATGCTGTTTCTGGGTTTTTCGGCTGGGTTGCCGCTGTTGTTGGTGTTCGGCACCCTGTCAGTCTGGCTGCGTGAGGCGGGGATAGAGCGCGCCACGGTGACGTTTCTCAGCTGGGCGGCGCTTGGCTATTCATTCAAGTTTGTCTGGGCACCGATTGTTGATCGGATGCCGCTGCCGTATCTGACGCGACGATTCGGCCGACGGCGCGCCTGGTTGCTGGTGTCACAGGTTGCGGTTTTCGCCAGCCTGATGTGGACCTCACTGTTTGATCCGCAATCGGACTTGCTGTTGCTCACCGTAGTCGGTGCGGTCTGCATCGGCTTCTCATCTGCCACACAGGACATTGTCATCGACGCCTATCGAATTGAATCGGCACCTCCCGACCTGCAGGCCATGCTGTCCGCGATGTATATCGTGGGCTATCGGATCGGCATGGTCGTCGCCGGCGCCGGCGCACTGTGGATCGCTGATTTCATCGGCGGTGGGGAGTACAGTTTCCGCGCCTGGTCCACTGTGTATCAGTTGATGGCCTGCTGCATGATTGTCGGACTGGTCACCACACTCGTCAACCCGGAACCGAAGTCCGAAGACCCGGGCACATCGTTTTCCGGCACGTCCGACTATATCCGATTTTTTGCAGTGTTCGCACTGGCAGTCGCAGCCTTCGTTGCAGGATTCATCACCACCGGAGATGTGGTCAAATCAACCAGGGCCTTCGTTGTTGAAAGCTGGGGTATCAACTCAACCACCGCACGCCTGGTGCTGGAATCCATACGCATGATCTTGTGCATCTCGCTGGCCGGTGTTGTGGCATGGCTGCTGATCCGAGTCCGTGTCGTCAACTTTGAGCACGTACAAGAGACCTACGTCTCTCCGATTACTGATTTTTTCATTCGTTACGGACGTCTTGCCCTGATCATCCTCTTGCTCGTCGGTACCTATCGGATTTCCGACATCGTGCTGGGCATCATCGCCAATGTGTTCTATCTGGACATGGGATTCACCAAGACCCAGATTGCCAACTACTCAAAGTTCTGGGGATTGATGTCGTCGATTGCAGGAGGACTGCTGGGCGGCGTACTGGCCTTGCGCTTTGGTGTGCTTCGCACGCTGCTGCTTGGTGCCATTCTGGCGCCTGCCTCGAACCTCATGTTCCTGGCACTGGCCAGCAACCCTGTTGAAGCCATGTTGCTCTTTGTCGTTATCATTGACAGTCTCAGTGCCGGCATTGCCGCAGCTGCATTCGTGTCGTATCTCTCCAGTCTCACCAGCATACGGTTCACCGCGATGCAGTATGCGATATTCACATCGATCATGCTGTTGTTCCCCAAGCTCGTTGCCGGTTATTCCGGCACCATTGTTGATGGTGTCGGTTATGAGACTTTCTTTGTCATCACCGCCGTGATCGGAATTCCGGTTATCGGGATCATCCTGTGGGTGCAACGGCTGGTGACTGCTGATGAGTCGACGGTGGTCGCTGAAGCATCCTGACAGGTGCAGGCGAATTGACTTGTAAAACGATGAGGAATTCCCTCCAATCACTGGCAGAAACAGACAACTATATTGTTGGATGATCAGTCATTCTGCGGCCCGTTCCACTTACATGATGTGCCCGATTCAGGGAACTTTTGAGCGACCATTTTCAGGAACAAATCAGCCAGACTGTTCCATCTCAGATGTACAGCATGCGTCCCAATTCCCGGCGTTGGAAAGTTGATTTGGGTCGTTACGTTATAATATCTCATTTATCTAACCAGACTACATGATGCAAAAACAAAGCACCTCACTCGTCAGCCTGCAGTCCGTTGGCGTGGAAAGAAACAACCGCTGGTTAATTCGCGACATTGATCTGACGATCGACCGAGGGGAAATCGTTTCCCTGATCGGCCCGAACGGAAGCGGGAAGACCACACTGGTCAACGTCGTGACTGGCTCCATGGCACCGGATACCGGGAAAGTCAGGTGGGGGCCGGGCGTGCGAATCGGATTTGTACCGCAAAGAATGAGCGTTGATCCAACCCTGCCGATTACTGTGCGGCGGCTGATGAATCTGACGCAGCAGAATTCAGAAAGGGAGATCGATGAGATACTTGAGCAGTTGAATATTCTGAATCTTGCCAATAACTCGCTCCAAAGCCTCTCAGGTGGTGAGTTCCAGCGCGCGCTTTTTGCCCGGGCGTTGCTGAGAACACCCAACCTGCTGATTCTGGACGAACCCAGCCAGGGACTGGACATCATGGGAGAATCAAAACTCTACAACCAGATTGTTGAAATCCGCGATCAGTTGAATTGCGGAATTCTGCTGGTGTGCCACGACCTGCACCTAGTGATGGCCAAAGCCGATACAGTGGTATGTATCAACAGTCACATCTGCTGTAAGGGGGTCCCAGAACGCATTGTTGGAGATGATGAATTCTTGAAATTGTTTGGTCGCAATGTCCAGTCATCGCACGCATTCTATCCGCACCAGCATGATCACCGCCACAAGGTCGACGGCAGTATCAAGAACCTGTAATGCGATACGCTTGCCGTTTGAACATCTTTACCATTCGACCTGCCATTCATCGCCATGCTGGATGATTTTTTCACCCGCGCAATCATTGCCGGAATCGGAATTGCCGCCGTCGTCGGACCGCTTGGGTGCTTTATCGTCTGGCGCAGGCTCGCTTACATGGGTGACGCCATGGCACATTCTGCGCTACTCGGTGTAGCGCTTGCCCTGGCGCTCGACATCAACATCATGATTGGCGTTTTCGCGTTGTGTCTGCTCATTGCGCTGATTCTTGCCCGAGTGGGTGAGCGGTCGAGCTTGTCGGGTGATTCGATGCTGGGAATTCTATCGCATTCGACTCTGGCACTGGGACTGGTCATTGTCTCCTTGATGTATTGGATTCGGGTTGACATTCTTCACTACCTGTTCGGGAATATTCTTTCCGTCTCCTGGAGCGAAATCATCATGATTTATGTTGGTGGTGCGCTCGTCGTCGCCATCCTGTGCTGGAAGTGGAAGGCATTTGTCGGACTCAGCGTCAATGAACAGATTGCCGAGGCTGAAAACCTGAACCCGGTTGCAACCCGATATCTGCAGATGATCATGCTCGCCGCCATCATTGCGTCCGCCATGAAAATCGTCGGTCTCATCCTGGTGGTTGCCTTGCTGATCATTCCAGCCTCTGCGTCCAGACTGATTTCAAAGTCTCCTGAGCAGATGGCTGTCTTTGCGTCGATCATCGGCGTCCTGTCCGTGATTGGCGGACTATACTTTTCACTTGAATTAGACACACCACCTGGACCGAGTATCGTCCTGAACGCGATGATCATCTTCCTGTTGATGATCTGCGGACTCAGGCTGGTGATTCGTGATAACAACTCAGGAATCAACTTTTCAAAATGAGCGATCTAACACCCAAGCAGCAACTCGTATACGATCATCTGAAAACCTTGAACTGCGCTCGCGGCGCGTACGAACTTTTGGAAGACCTGCGGGCCGAGGGATTCAGGATGCCGAGTCAGATCTATCGGGTGTTGAACAGACTTTTAGAACTCGGACTGATCCATAAAATCGAGACACTCAATGCATTTGTTGCCTGTGACCAGGGGCATCACAGCGGATTGTCGGTGTTTTCGGTCTGTGATGAGTGCAGTTGCACCAAGGAATTGAGTCCCCCGGACTACGTGAACCTGATTGAAAAACTCACTGCGGCGGAGGGATTCCGTTCCCGGGCAATCTCAATCGAGGTCATGGGGCTCTGCGCAAAGTGCAGCCCATAGACTGTATCGTAAACTGTCACGCACTTTTCATCATCGCAGCGGCGATGCGACAGGAACGACAACCAAGCAGATAGCATTCCGGATACCTCCTCGACCAGACTGCCTGATTTTCCAGAAAGCCAGCGAATAATCAGGGGTTCGTTAATCGAGCGCGCTTGACGATTGACAAAAGCGTATCTTGAAAATGATCCGATTTGTTATGTTATACTATCACCTATTATTCGATCACCAATTCTGGCATTGAGGGCCATGAACATGAAGATTCTGAGCAGATGGAGCATTGCACTGATGGTCGGACTGGGCTGGGCCGGGCCATCTATCAGCAGTGATTTCAGTGTTGTTACAACGATAAAACCCATTCACAGTATTGCAGCTTCAATAATGGAGGGTATCGAAACACCATCACTACTGATCAAAGGGAACGACTCGGTGCATGGCTATCAGGTCAAACCATCAGATGCGAAAGCCATACAGGATGCGACGATCCTGGTGTGGATTGGCCCATATCTTGAATCCACGCTTCGTAGTTCGGTTTCGAATCTGTCCAGTAAGTCCGTTGTAGAGCTCGGTAGTCTGCGAGGAATACTGTTGCTTCCAAACCGTGAATCGCCGAGAGGGCATGACCACGACCGGTACGAAAAACGCGGATACTACGACAAGCATGATCACGATGATGACCACGACCGGTACTACAAGCGAAGGGATTACGACGAGCATGATGATGACCATGACCGGTACGAAAAACGCGGATACTACGACAAGCATGATCACGATGATGACCACGACCGGTACTACAAGCGAAGGGATTACGACGAGCATGATGATGACCATGACCGGTACGAAAAACGCGGATACTACGACAAGCATGATCACGATGATGACCACGACCGGTACTACAAGCGAAGGGATCACGACGAGCATGATGACGACCACGACCGGTACGAAAAACGCGGATACTACGACAAGCATGATCACGATGATGACCACGACCGGTACTACAAGCGCAGGGATTACGATGAGCATGATGACGACCATGACCGGTACGAAAAGCGCGAATACTACGATAAGCATGATCACGATGACGATGACGATGACGACCACGACCGGTACTACAAACATAGAGATCATGATGGGCACTATCATGGACGGTGGGACATGCACATTTGGCTTGATATAGACAATGCAAAGACGATCGCCATCGAATTGGCAACAGTCTTTGGAAACGCAATGCCTTCGTACAAGACTCAGTTTCAATCCAATCTGGCAACATTACTGCAACGTCTGGATTCACTTGAAACCGAGATTCAGGATGGCGCAGCACCACTGGCCGGTGTGCCATACATTGTTTTTCATGATGCATACCAATACCTGGAAAGACGGTTGAATCTCGCCAATGTGGGAGCGGTCGCCGCTGACCCTGAACAGGCACCCGGAGCCAGGACGATCAGAGAATTGCGTGAAACCGTCCATGAAACCCGAGCTGTCTGTATCTTCAGCGAACCTCAGTTCAATCCGGAAGTTCTTCACACTATCGCTGAAAATACTTCCTTGCGAACTGGAGTTCTCGATCCACTCGGAGCGGAAATCGAGGAAGGCCCCGACGCCTATTTCCAGTTGATGAGGGATTTGGTCGACAATATGAGAGGTTGTTTACTCTAACTCAGGGAAGCAAAGGATTCGGAGCGATCCAGCAGCACAGGCGGTGGCTCTGAATTACTGCTCCGACGCGGCGTGAATTTGACGTCTGTGGTTGGAAAGGAGTATTGTTCCTACGACTCTGAGCAAGGAACTGAAATTGAGAGTCGATTTCCCATTACGCAATCGACTTTCAATCATTCAAGATGATCAAAACTGTAATCGGCAATCATCGGGGCGTGGTCTGAAAACTTGACCTCCCGGTAGACATCTACCAACCGGACCGTTTTTTTAAGTCTGTTGGAGATAATATGGTAGTCCAACCGCCATCCGACATTCTTGGCATAAGCATCCCCTCGGTTCGACCACCAGGTATACTGCCCCGGGCGCGTGTTCAAGATTCGAAAGGCATCGACAAAACCCGCCGAACCAAAAAGCCAATCCATCCAGGAACGTTCCTGTGGCAGAAACCCGGAATTGTTGCGGTTGCCCTTCCAGTTTCGCAAGTCTACCGGTTTGTGTGCGATGTTGATGTCTCCACATATGATGTAGTCCCTGCCATCGGCCTGAAATTGCTGCAACAACGACCTGAGACGCTCGAGAATCTCTTCTTTGAATTTCTGCCGGTCATCCGAACTGGTACCTGATGGAAGGTAGATCGAAATCACAGTCAATCGCCCAAAATCAGCGCGTACGCATCGACCCTCAGAGTCAAAATCATCCCACCCAAGCCCCAGCGCGACATCCGAAGGTGTTGTTCTGGTATATATTGCAGTTCCGCTGTAGCCTTTTTTCTCGGCAAAGTGAAAATATCCCTGATATCCGTGTGGGTGAAGCATGTCTTCGGTCAACTGATCCTGCTGGGCTTTGAGTTCCTGGATGCAGACAACATCGGGTTGCGTGGCAAGCATCCAGTCAAAAAAGCCTTTTCGGGCGGCAGATCTGATGCCATTCGCGTTGAAGGTAACGATTTTCATGTTTTGTCAGTGTGGTTGATCTGGTTTAGTCATAGATTGTCAGACAGTGAATGCTATTCGGTCATATGCACGAGTGGATAATTTTAGTCAAAAACTGCTGAACTGGACTTGCGAACTACCCGGTCGCGGGTTGCCCTGGGCGTTTAGTTCCGACCCCTATATCGTGTGGCTTTCCGAAATCATGCTGCAGCAAACCCAGGCAGCGACTGTGGTGCCCTACTTCGACAAATTCCTCAAGGCCTTTCCGAATGTGAGATCACTGGCTGATGCGCCCATTGATGACGTTATGACACTGTGGTCTGGGCTTGGCTATTATTCCAGGGCGCGGAATCTGCACGCAGCGGCCCGTATAATCTGCGACCGCCACCAAGGTGAGTTTCCCCGCTCATTCCAGGCGATTCTCGATCTGCCCGGTGTTGGCCGATCCACAGCCGGCGCGATTTGCGCGCTCGCCTACGGCATGAGAACACCGATTCTCGACGGCAATGCAAAGCGGGTTTACGCGCGTTACTTCTGTGTCGATGAGGAATCTGAATCCATTCGTAACCGAAAGCTCTGGGACATTGCAGACAGCCAAACTCCCGAAAACGAGGTCCAGCTCTACACACAGCTCATTATGGACCTGGGTGCGACTGTATGCACACCGAAAAATCCAAAATGCTCGATTTGTCCACTGAATGAATCGTGCAGTGCATACATCAACGATCTGGTTGACGTGCTCCCCCGCCGCAGGACGCCCAGGGTGCGCGACATTAAGGCAGTCATCCTGTTGGTTATAATGGATGTTGATGGCAAGGTTGTGCTGGAGCAAAGACCGCCCAAGGGCATTTGGGGAAACTTGTGGTGTTTTCCTGAATTCACTGGTGCAGTCGAGAATATTGAATCCTGGTGTCATAATCAGTATCGACTGCGGATCCGAATCGGTAAAGCCTGGGAGCAGTTTCACCATGACTTCACACACTACAGGCTGATGATCACTCCGCAACCTGCCCGGCTATTAGATGACGAACGAGATTTTCGGAAAACACCTGGGTTAAGACTTTTTACCGTCGCGGATGCAATTTCGATGGGCATTCCTGTTCCGGTCCGTTTAATGCTGACCCAACTACACAATCAATCACAGGTAGTCAATGACTCGCTACTGTGATTTATCGTTTCTTGAATTCACACTTTGAAACCTTGGATATTTCCAGAATTAGGAACTGACAACATGCCCGATACAGTGAAATGTGCGCATTTTGGAGAGGAGTTGCCCGCGCTGGCGATGCCACCTCTTCCCGGCCCGCTTGGCCAGCGAATCCAGGAGAATGTCTCGCAGAAAGCCTGGCAATCCTGGCTGGCCCATCAAACCATGCTGATCAACGAAAATAGACTCAGTATGGGCAAAGCTGATGATCGGAAATATCTGATGGAACAGATGGAGAAATTCCTGTTCGGTGGTGACTTCGACAAACCTGCGGGATATGTTCCGCCCGAATGAGTTTGGTTGTTGTCTCGATAAGAATATTGACCAATTCGCAACTGAACTTGCAACTATAATTCTGTCTGCTCAATTCATTCATCGAATGCAGGAAAACACTGCGTTTCTTGGGGATGGGCAAGGGGCGATGACCAACCCGCACCGCGGTTGGGAGTTGCCTTTGATTTTTATTATTGGCCAGGTAGCTCAGTCGGTAGAGCAGGGGACTGAAAATCCCCGTGTCGGCAGTTCGATTCTGCCCCTGGCCACCGCGATCAAACAACCCATCTGAAATCCTGCCCTCCAACATTGAAGTAGTTGGAGAGCACCAGGCAATCAATCAAACCGTATCAAATATCAATAAACGGCTTGAGATTTTCCGACCGTGATGGATGGCGCAGCTTGCGGATTGCTTTCGCCTCGATCTGACGAATCCGTTCCCGGGTCACATCGAACTGCTGACCAACCTCCTCGAGCGTGTGATCGGTTGGCATGCCGATGCCAAAGCGCATTCGCAACACTTTCGCCTCGCGATCAGTCAGGGAGTCCAACGCCGCATCGGTCGCCGCCCGCAAGCCAGCTTCAGTCGCAACCTCCAGCGGTGCACGGACTGACTTGTCCTCGATGAAATCACCGACGTGTGAATCCTCATCCTCACCGGTCGGCGACTCCATGGACAGGGGCTCCTTGGGAATCTTGAGTACCTTGCGCACCTTGTCCTCACTGACTTCCATTCTCTGTGCCAGTTCCTCGACAGTCGCCTCGCGTCCCTCTTCCTGCCTGATCTCTCGCTGAATCCGAGTCAGCGTACTCAGCGTCTGCGTCATGTGGACCGGCACCCGGATCGTTCTGGACTGATCCGCACAGGCCCGCGTGATCGCCTGGCGGATCCACCAGGTCGCATAGGTTGAGAACTTGAAACCGCGCTCATGCTCAAACTTGTCGACGGCCTTCATCAGTCCGATATTTCCTTCCTGAATCAGGTCCTGAAACCCAAGACCGCGATTGTTGTATTTCTTGGCAATCGATACAACCAACCGCAGGTTTGCCTCGATCATCTCTTTTTTCGCCCGGTTGGCGCGTGTCTCTCCGATGGAGACAATCCGGCGAACTTCCCGGAACTCGTCGATCGGCATACCCAGCCGCGCCTCGAACATCTTCAACCGATTGCGGATTTCAGAAATCTCGTCGCGGTAATTTTCCAGTTCCGCTTTCTGTGCCTTGTTGCACAATGCTTTCAGCAGCGAAAACAGATTGCGGTGAGTAATCTTGTTCTGCAGCACATCCATCACATCCTGTCTCGGAATGCGAACCTTGCGGATACAGATTTCCTCAAGCGCCTTGCTTCGCTCCTTGAGTTCCTTGTCGGCATCGTGAACGACCTGAAACATATCATCCAACTGCTTGCGTACGAACTTGAACTGCATGAAGTGAGTGGCAATATGCGAGCGCAAATCCCTGACTCTCTGACTCCGGATGCCCTCGCTGTTGTTCTGGATGGCAATGCGCAGGTTCTTGTAGTGCACTTTGATCTTTCTTGACCGATCCTTCAGTTCAGGCGAGTTCACACCGACTCTTTCCTCTTCATTGTCACTGTTTGCCACCGAACTCTTCTTCCCGTCTGAGAGGAAGCCGGTACACAATTCGGTGATCCGCATGGATTCACGTTCAATCCTGTCAAAAATCGTGATCAACCGCTCAATGACCAACGGGCATCCCGAAACCGCTTCTTTTGCCTGCTGCAAACCGGACTGGATGCGCGTCGCGAGTTCAATTTCCTTGTCCCGCGTCAGTAGGTCAATCGCACCCATCTCGCGCATGTACATCCGAACCGGGTCGGTCGTGCTGCCGAATTCGCTCTTCAAGACCTCCTCGGCCTCTTCAGCAACATTCTCCTCATCCATGCTTTCCTCAGCATTCAGGATCAGGCTATCCGGGTCCGGCGGTGCATCAAGCACCTCGACTTCCATCTCATTGAGCATGTTGACGATGGATTCAACGTGCTCGACATCGCTCAGTCGATCGGGAAGATGGTCATTGATCTCTTCGTAGGTAAGAAATCCCTGTCGCTTGCCTTTGATAATCAGGTCTTTGAGTTCTGGTTCTCTGCTATGTTCCATGGCCACTCCGAGTCAATTCATGCGTTACAGGAAACAATTGTCGTTGCAACCCGTGCATTCGCAACGCAATCGAATTCCAAAAATTCAGGTTCTGCTTTGGTTGATCCATTCAATCTCTTGAGCACTTGCCAAGAGAGGAATTGCAACTAGTTTGTTATTCGCCTTCGTGTAAAGAATGGTGCCAAATCGAGCATTTTCAACCACAAAACGCCGTCTGGTACACTCCACATTTTTCTAAACTTACTAATTATAATCCAATTCCCAAACCATGAATCTCCGCGATCCAAAACGATTTTGTTGTCCAGATAATCAATTGATAATAATGATTATTTTTCCGGATGAAGTGAATTTTTTCTGAATCATCTGGAACAATCGGTTTGCATGCGGGTCGAAGTTGAATCACAAGAAAAACACTGGCGCTGAAACAGACGCAGTGATGCGACTCGATGCCGCCAACCTGATCACACCTGCGGCTTGTTCATTTTATGCCGTGATAAACTATCACCACGCGTAATTCAGTCGCTCCCTTTATTCTCAAACTACAAGTCAACGCCCAATGAATTCCAACCCAGTTCGACCGCGCATCTCGATCGGCTTGAATGAGATTCGAGCCGCGCAAGACGCCATTCGCACCGATTGTCAGTACACTCGAACCGTTCCATCCGCGGCTTTGTCTAACCTGACCGGCCAACCCGTCTTTCTGAAACTGGAAAATCAGCAACTCATCAACAGTTTCAAAATCCGAGGTGCGGTTCACGCAATCGAAAAGTTAGGTGCCAGACAGCGGGAAAAAGGTGTCATCTGCGTATCTTCCGGCAACCATGGACGGGGACTGGCTTTTGCTGCGGCCTCAGCCGGCATCCGGTGCATCGTGTGCATGTCCTCATTGGTACCGAATAACAAGGTCAACGCAATCAAGGCACTCGGTGCTGAAGTACAGATCATCGGCAAATCCCAGGATGAAGCGCAAGTCGAAGTGGACAAGATGGTCGCTTCTGAAGGCTATACCTATCTGTCGCCGTTTGATCATCCCGACGTCATCTCAGGTCAGGGAACGATTGGATTGGAACTGGCTGAACAGGTTGAAGGTTTGCACGCAGCGCTGGTACCGGTGTCCGGAGGAGGACTGATCGCAGGGATTGCGATCGCCCTGAAGGCAATGAACCCCGAGATCCAGGTAATCGGCGCAAGCATGCAGCGCGGGGCGGCCATGTACGAGAGCGTCCAGGCCGGCAAACCCATCGAAGTCGGAGAGTATCCCTCTTTGGCTGATGCACTCGGTGGAGGCATCGGACTCGACAACAGTTTCACCTATGACATCGTCCGTACCCTGGTCGATGACCTGATCCTGATCAGTGAGCGGGAGATCGCTGAGGCGATCCGTCACGCATACTGGGAGGAGAAACAAATCATCGAAGGTGCCGGCGCAGTTGGAATCTCAGCCTTGATGTCTGGGAAGTTCATCCCGAAAGGACCAACCGCCGTAGTGGTCAGCGGCGGCAATATTGACATGCGACTCCACCACCGGATCACTTCCGGTGAAAATGTAGAGTTATAGACTGATTGCCGCGAGTCATGTCTGAGTGGGGACAATTGCTTCATTTCCAACGCATGTTTACGCAGTCCCGAAGCCGTTAATTTCACTGGTAAATTTGTGAGTTGCGGTTTAACATAGTTGACTTATTTGCAATACTTATCGAAATCTACAATTGTGTAGAGGAGTTATCAAAATGATTAGAATATTCAAGTGCATTGCGTGCTTGGCAGCCACGCTCGGCATCATGCTGACAGGCGCCCAGGCATCGGCAGCGAAGTGGGATATGCCGCTGGCTTATTCAGCGACCAATTACCACTCGATGAATGCAGCCAATTTCGCGCGGGCAATCACCCACGCAACCGGCGGCGAACTGGAAGTCGTCACCCATCCGGCAGGTTCACTCTACAAGGGTGGTGAGATTTTCAGGGCGATTCGAACCGGTCAGGCACCCATCGGTGAACGGCTGATCTCAGCCCTCGGCAACGAACATCCGATTTTCGAGATCGACGCGCTGCCGTTCCTGGCAACCAGTTTTGAGGATGCATGGAAACTGCATCAAGCAGCAAGACCGTTGATGGAAGAGGTGTTGGCTGAAAAGGGATTGAAGTTGCTCTACACCGTACCCTGGCCACCACAGGGCCTGTACAACTCCAAGCCGGTCAACAGTGCTGCCGACATGCAGGGTGTGAAGTTCCGTGCATACAATGCGGCAACAACAAAACTGGCTGAAATGATGGGTGCGGTTCCGACCAAAATCGAAGCTGCCGAGGTTTCCCAGGCTTTCGCAACTGGTGTCGCGGAGAGCATGATCTCCTCAGGCTCCACAGGTTACGACCGCAAGCTCTGGGAACACGTCAAATACTGGTATGACGTGCAGGCCTGGTTGCCGAAAAACATGGTGATCGTCAACATGGATGCATGGTCAGAACTGGACGCGTCAACGCAGTCCGTCATTCTCGGTGCGGCTGCGATGGCGGAAGTTGCCGGCTGGGCAAAGGCCGAGGAACTGGCCAACTGGTACAAGGAACAACTAGCAGCCAATGGCATGGAGATTTCCGCGCCGAGTGACCAGCTCACAGCAGATTTCAAGGCAATTGGAGAAACCATGACCAGCGACTGGCTCGACAAGGCCGGAGATTCCGGCAGAGCCGTTGTTGAATCATATAACTCCATGTAACCTGACGCCACCGGGATACCCCGGTTGCCGATGACAGAGTTTTTCGTCAGGCTGGACCGAGCGCTGGCACTGGTTTACCGGGTGAGCGGCTACGTCGCTGCCCTGTTCCTGGTTGCCATAGGCATTCTGGTCGCAACGAATATTGCGACCAGAATGCTGTCGATGTACATACCCGGTCTGACGGAATACTCCGGCTACGCGATGGCTGCGAGCTGTTTTCTCGCCCTTGCCTACACCTTTGAGAACAAGGGACATATCCGAGTTGAACTGATCATCTCCCACCTCAACGAGTCGAAAAGATGGTTTGCTGAACTGTGGTGTCTTTCGATTGCGGTCATCACCACCACATACCTTGCATTCTACCTGAGCAAACTCGTTTATTTTTCCTGGAAGTTTGAAGAGCACAGCGAAGGGGCGGATGCCATATTGCTGTGGAAGCCGCAGTCGTTGGTGATGATCGGTTCGATCATTCTCGCCGTCTGCATTTTTCACAATTTAATCAAGTTTCTTTTTGCACGATTCAGTTCGGACTGATTGATCATGGAAGAATTCTACCTGGTTTTGGTGTTTCTGTTTGTCCTGTTCCTGCTGCTGGGATCAGGTGTCTGGATCGGTGTGAGTCTGATCGGTGTGGCAACAGTTGGGATGATGCTGTTCACTGATCGTCCTGTTGGCGATGCCATGGTCACCACCATCTGGGGTGGTGCGTCCAGTTGGACGCTGACTGCCCTGCCGCTATTCATCTGGATGGGTGAAATCCTGTTCCGCACGAAGATGTCTGAAAACCTGTTCAAGGGCTTGTCACCACTGCTTTGGAGACTGCCGGGTGGACTGCTGCACGTGAACATTGCCGGCTGTACGGTGTTTGCCGCGATTTCCGGATCCTCGGCCGCCACCGTCGCCACTGTGGGCAAAATGTCCATTCCCGAACTGACCGCCCGGAAGTATCCGGACCGAATGATTATTGGAACGCTGGCAGGTGCCGGTACCCTTGGCTTGCTCATTCCACCTTCCATCACCCTGATCATCTACGGTGTGACAGTCAATGAATCAATTGCAAAACTATTTATTGCAGGCATACTGCCGGGTATCATGCTGGCTTTGCTGTTCATGGGCTACGTCGCAATCTGGGGACTGATTCGAAATCGACGCGAACCAGGCGCAACAGCGCACAAGATCGGTCGGATGAAGGACGTGTTTCAGCTGATTCCTGCACTGGTGCTGATTGTTGGCGTGATGAGCTCGATCTATCTGGGTGTGGCTACAGCGACTGAAGCCGCGGTACTCGGTGTATTGGGGGCGTTGGTGATTTCGGGACTGCAAGGGTCGCTGACGCGTGAAACCTTTATCACGGCCTTGCTTGGAGCAACCCGCATGACCGCAATGATTGCGTTCATATTGGCGGGCTCCACCTTCCTGTCGTTAACGATGGGATTTACCGGACTGCCCCGTTCGCTTGCGGAGTGGATCGCTGATCTCTCGCTTTCGCCGTGGATGCTGGTGTTTGCGCTATTGGCGTTCTACATCATCCTGGGCTGCTTTCTCGACGGCATCTCGTCGGTAGTGCTGACCATGGCGGTGATCGAACCCCTTGCACGCGCAGCCGGATTCGACATGATCTGGTTTGGAATCTTTCTGATGATTGCAGTTGAAATGGCGCAGATTACGCCACCGGTTGGATTCAATCTGTTTGTACTGCAGGATATGACTGGAAAGGACATGGCGTTCATCGCGCGCGCGGCCGCGCCGATGTTCTGTCTGATGATTGTGGCGGTGGCGATATTGCTGGTATTTCCGGAAATTGCGACGTTTCTGCCAAATGCGATGTCAAATTGATGGAGTTAACGTTGCGGTTTTGTGATCGATTCCGACCAAGTCGGTAATGCTTGTCAATTCAATTTCACTGGAAATACCTGGCAACAGATATCTAACCGATTAGTCTCTGGAAATTTCCCAGTCCTTTCCATTGGAAAAAATAGGGATTACACTAAAGATATGAAATAGTTCAGAAGATCAGGTTCCACGAGATCCACGCTCGAATGAAACCGCGTCCTATTCGCGACATTCGTTCAATTCAAAGCACTGACGCATCACGGTCTTCAGACAATCCCTTGTCACTTCAAATTCCGGTTCCGAACCATTGTCTGCCAATAGCTGAGGAATAATCTTGTTGCGAACTCCGATACCTCGCGCATCCATATATCCATAGTCACGAAGCACATCTACGATCAATGCATTGCGCGACGACCGCTGACCTCGAATCATCTTTTCCACGGTCATTGAATACCGCAAGGCACCTGGGCTCAAAACCGACAGGCTTTCAGCACAGCGCATGACTTTGATCTCGTCATATCGCGTCCAGTCTCGGTGGGCAAATGCATTGACAATCGATTCTCGGAGTGGCTCCAATGGATATTTCCATCTCCCTTCACTTTGCATCGAATCGTGTGACTGAGTTGACTTGTCGGAAACATACAGCCGCATCTCCTCGAAGAGCTTTTCGAGCAGGCCGTCTTCGATTATTCGATTTCCACCTTCTGGAGAAGTATCTCTGAGCGGAACCAACGGCCCATCAAGCAATCGGTCATCCCGTGTTTTAGAGTTCTTGTCTTTTCCTTGGTACACCACCCACCGAACGCCGGCATTCTTGAGTAGTCGCCGCGGTGAACGTCCAAAAAGAACCAGGCCTGCGATTGTGCATGCCGGCGTACCTCCAATTCCGGGTTCCGTCATGAATCCCAATTGACGTAAGCGCCTGTTCCAATTCTCGCTACTTTCGGGAATCGCCTCGTCTCCCACAATTGAAAGCAGATAATCTGATAGTCGTTCTAGACATAGATCTGTCAACGCACTTCTCGGCACAGGCAACGAATCTTCACGGAGCAACCCTCCCGAAGCGAATAACTGTGCCTGTTGCTCACGCGTTGCCGACCTGGACGTGCTCCCAACTCGAATATAGATGTGTTCACGGCCGCGTTCACGAACCACATAAGGCTTGTTGACCTGTCCACCTAGAGTAACAACAGCAACCCGTCGCCCTCCACCTACATGCACCTCTTCATACGATGGAATAACTGTGGGGTAAACAAACTGCTCAAACACTGAATCGTTTAACCAATTCTCAATATTTTCCCGTTGAATTCCGCTGACAGATCCGTCATTTTCGACTCCGAGCAGAATGTGTCCACCGCGATAATTGGCAAGAGCCACAATTTTCTTCGCCAGTTTTTCTGGGGCGATGCTATCTCGCGCAAATTCCACCTGGGAATTTTCGCCGTTCGCAATCAAATCAAACAATTCAAATTTGGTCATCAGTAGTTGAGCCTGTATTTCTCAGTGTGCCTAGAGTGGCTTCTTGAATTCCGTCCTCCCGAAGAGATGAGGAATCTGGAGTGATTTCGGTAGTCTTTTGAAAATCAAATTTCCCGACTCAGTATATAAGAAAGACACAGTAGGAACGTGCGTAAGGTCTGTTGAATATCCAGTTCAATTCATGGAATCCGCAGCAGCGTAGGTTAATCTGCTACTCTAATCATCGTAGCAGATTCTCCAAGCTATACCATTACAACACTGACTACTTCGAATGGTGTAATCACCCGTACTCCGAAGGACGAGTTTTCTGTGTCTGGATTACATTTTGGTGGGTGGTTTCTGCCCGAAATGAGAGATTTGTGCATCAGTCGGCCACCTCAAATTCGACCTTACGAATCCCTCCAACCAAATCGAACACAGGAAGATCGAAAGCGGCAAGCAAATCCTCCTTGTAAGGTGAAATGTTTGTGCACTCAATCAGAAAGAGCTCAATATTCGAATGAGCTCGAATCAGTTCAGAAGCACACTGAATCACTTCCTTCCTGGCTTGATCCGAATCGAGATGTGCACGGTCCCGACTGATGCATTGATACAATTCACCATCCTTGCGTAATCCATTCAACACGCAATTCGAGTCCAAATATGCACCATAGCATGGTGCGGCGAGTTTCTCCTTGTCAAAGGTCAGGATGCCGATCATGGAATCCTCGCCGAATGACTTGCGTAATTCAGGTATCAAACTAAGTGATGAAGTCATGACGGGAACATTCACTGCGGACTGGAGAGTGTCTTGCAATGAAACCAGGAATCCACAACTGGTTCCGATAACCTTTGCCCCCTGGTTTTCCAGACGCTTTGCGGCAACAACAAACTCCCTCTCCAAATCAGGATCGATAGACGTGTCAATCACAACTTCGGACACAGTCGCCCGTTCCACAAACTCAAAAATTACCTGTCCGCCAAAGGTCTCCGGATTGCCAATGTCTTCCGGCAATCTCGGAAATCTGGTATTCAGCATGATGATACCGATCATTGTTTTTCAGACCAATCCTGATCAGACTTGAAAGTTTCGCACTTCATACACCATAACAGCATCAACCAGCCAGAAACCAAATAACCCGAATGGAAAGAGGTGAAAAATCGGTTCAATGATGTGGACTTCAACCTGATTGAATTATCTTGCTGGATTGTCGTATTATTCAAGTGGAACCCAGCAGCGAAAAAAATGAAACCAAAAGCAACGACGAACCAAACCACAAGTCTCCCGCAAGAGTATATTTCCAAAGACCGTACTGTCCGACGGACATAACGCAATTGCAATCAACCATTCAACATTCCAATTTTTATAGAAGCAAAATGCATTGTTATTCAATTCCCGTGAGAATTTCTGAATGAAAATTGCAGCCGCTGGATTCCAGCACGAAACCAACCGTTTCTCCCCTATTCCTACCACATATGATGACTTCGTCCGGGAGGATGGTTGGCCGGGACTGACTGAAGGAGATGATGTCATTGAAGTCTTTCGGGAAGCCAACATTCCAATCAGTGGATGTCTCGCGTATGCAAGGGACAACCATATTCAATCAGTTCCAATTCTCTGGGCGAGCGCTGAACCCGCAAGCTTGGTTGAGGACCATGCGTTTGACCGCGTATCCGCGAAAATTCTCGATGGACTGGAAGCTGCGCTACCGTTAGACGGAATTTATCTCGACCTGCACGGCGCCATGGTGACGGAAACCTACGAAGACGGTGAAGGTGAATTCCTAAGACGCCTGCGGGAAAGATTCGGGTCTGACATTCCGGTGGCAGTGAGTCTGGACCTGCACGCCAATATCACACCGCAGATGGCTGAATTGTCCGATGTGATGACCGTCTATCGAACCTATCCGCATCTGGACATGGCGCAAACCGGTTACCGGGCAACCGGACTGTTGCACAAGATGATCCAGAAAGGAATAAAGCCACACACCGCCTTTCGTAAACCACCGATCCTGCTCCCCCTGCACACCCAGTGCACCACTCTGGAACCGTGTAAATCCATCTACGAAACACTTCCCGAGGAGAACGAACTCTACAATCATTCCGCTGATATAGCACTGGGATTTCCAGCGTCAGACATTGCACAGAACGGGCCCGGCATTGTGGCCTATGACTTCTCGGAGCAATATGCCGAACGCATGGCAGATCAACTTGAAAACGCCATCCTGTCAGCGCAGTCCTCATTTTCGAAACCTGTATTCTCCTCGCGCGATGCCATCCAGACAGCCTTGTCGCGTCCGAGAGGGCAGAACCCAATCATCCTGGCTGACATTCAGGATGTCGCCGGCGCAGGGTCAACAGCAGAAACAACCGGACTACTGGAAGAACTTGCACGGGCAAAAGTGAAAAACTGCGGTCTTGCGGCGTTCTATGACCGGGAGGCCGCAGGTGTTGCACATGAGATCGGTGTAGGCGGTGAGTTCGAGTGCACGCTGGGCGGAAAACTGGGCGGTGCCGATTTTCCTGGATTTCAAGGACGGTTCCGGGTTGCCGCACTGAGTAACGGCCGATTCGAGCATACCGGTGAAATGATGCGTGGAACCATTGCGAACATCGGACCCACCGCGGCAGTCGACCTGATCAGTCACGATGCGCAAATCCGGATCATCGTCACCAGCGAGCGCATTCAGCCGGTTGACCGGGCACTCTTTACCCACCTGGGCATCGACCCGGGCGGTTTTCACCTGCTCGCACTCAAAAGTGTAGTCCACTTCAGAGCTGATTTTGAACCGATCGCCGACGAGATCATCCTGGTTGTCGCACCGGGCTTCAGTCCGTGCATCCTGACTGAAGACACGTTTCCCAGATTGCGACCCGGCGTTCGACTCCTCTGATCGGAACACTCAGACCAATTTGCGTTTGAACGAATGCTTCCAGGTGTTCTCGTAGACGATCTCAGTACCTTCCCAGGCTTGAAGTTTCGCGTCCAGCAGAAAATGTGTCGGTGTTGATGAGACAACCGTGTTCGTGCGGGTTGAAATCTCCCATTCATCGCGGGAAAACCGTTCAGTCCAAGTGATGTCGCATCGTGCCGAGCACACATCATCCGGATGGATTGAGAACTTGTCCTCATGCGTTGACTCGACTGTCCAACCTTGATACTCGTCATAAATGTTGATTCCCTCGTCGTGCCAGTTTCTCAACATCACCACTGCTGTTTCAAGATTTTCTGTCACCGTATACTCACCCTCAAGACTCCGTACAACGGACTTTCTCAGAGGCGGCGCTGCCTGAGGCTCCGCGAATGGTGATAACTCGTCATCCAATGCCTGTGCCGGGCGAACCGGTATCTGTAACGAGCAATCTGCGAGATTGAAAGTCAGTTCCGTCCTTTTGGGTGACGGCCAAACCATCGGCCAGTACGCGTTGGACAAAGCCAACCTGATCCGACTTCCCGTTGCGAACCGATGGGCGATGTCATTCAATTGGATAGACACTGAATATCGTTTACCGGGAATCAGCGGCTGCGGCTCAAGATGACTGTCTCGATGCGTCAAATTCAATATGCCATAGGTAATGCGCGTCACTGCGCCATCCGGCAACACTTCGTTGAGACAGGCGGCCACCAGGCCATTTGGCTCGTCGCAAGCGATATCCAATGTCACAACTGGAGCACCGAGAATCTCCAGGTCATCCTCAATGCGGTCGGAATCGAAAACCAGGCTGCCCATGGTTTCGATACGCTGGTCACCCGGCAGGTCAGGAACCTCTCCATATGAACACCACATGCCACCTGCCCGACCGACGGATTGCGGTGAGGACAGGCAGATTTCGGCTGCTTCACTTCTTGAGTCCGACAATGCGCCCTGATTCAGGTAATACAGCTTGTCCCTGACATTGGGCGAAGGCCACTGATTTTCCGCAATCCATCGTCCAGGGCGATGCCGGTAACGGGTTTGCGGTGGAACAGAATCCTGCATCCAGCACCGAAGGAGCGGTTCACTCATGATTCCTGTATCTTCGCCTTTGAGCCAGTAATCCCACCAGCGCAGACATTCCTGCAGGAATCCGATAGCGGGTTCCGGGCTGGCGAAATGAGGATATTGGTGTGCCCACGGACCAACCAAACCCTTGCATGGTGCCTTCAAATTGGATATCAGTCGGAAAATGGCGTTGGTGTATGCATCAGCCCATCCTCCAACGGCGTAGACAGCGCACTTGATATCGTCATAGTTCTCACACACGGAGCCATGCTGATAGAATTCATCGCGATGCTGGTGTTCCAACCAGTCCTTCAGCCACAGACCACTGCCTTTTAGACGATCAAGCCAGATATCACGCCAAGCATCACCATGCAGCAGTGGGTCGGGCGGAGTCGTATTGATGGAAAACATATACGTCGACCAAGCGATGTTGTCGGACAGCATGGCGCCGCCCATATAGTGAATGTCGTCCGCGTAGCGGTCATCGGTCGAGCATATTGTGACAATGGCTTTCAGGGCCTCAGGCTGGCGTGCTGCAATCTGCAGCCCGTTGAAGCCTCCCCAGGAGATGCCGATGATGCCCACTGAGCCGGAACACCAGGGTTGAGAGGTGACCCAGTCAATGATTTCCAGTGCATCATCCTGCTCCTGCTTGAGGTATTCACCTAACAGAACACCTTGTGAATTTCCGGAGCCCCGCATGTCCACCCGCACCGAAGCGTAACCATGTCCGGCGAAATAAGGATGGGTCAGTGCGTCCCGATCCGCAGTGCCATCCTGATAGCGATACGGCAGATATTCGATGATGGCGGGTACAGGATCATTTTCAGCATCATCCGGCAACCAGATCTTTGCAGCCAGGTTTATTCCATCGGACAGCGGGATGAAAGCACCGTCAATCACCTTGGTCGGTCGGGGGAACTCTTCGACTGTTTTCATGAACATATACCCATTTAATCAGTGAAATTCAAGGTAACGAAAGGGGCAGCAAAGTTACAACGGACCTTGAACAACCGAATTGCAACTTTTCTTAGAAATCAATATACACGGAACATTACAAACCTGAATGCCTTTTGGCGCAGACGGCCGAAGTTAATCGACAGGAAACGAGAACTCGATTTCGTTTAAGCGACTGGATGCCTTGCTCATCAGATCAAGTTGCTACAATGTAAACGATCAACGCAGTAGGAGGTGCCCCATGCTCGAATCGAAAATCACAAAGAACGGTCAAACCACGATCCCGAAAGCCGTACGGGAAAGGCTTGAACTACAAGCCGGTAGCCGGATCCGATATCTTGTTACCGATGATGGTGTGATCATTCGACCTGTAGTACCGTTAGACCAGTTGTTCGGTGTCTTGGACTATGACGGACCGCCTGTCACAATTGAAGACATGAATGAGGCAATCGCCAAAGGCGCGTGCGGAGACTGATTGGTCGTAGCCTGGCATTGGACGACTGCCAGGCAACTTCAATGCAAAGCGATCAGGATTCGCGCGAACGCATTGTGATGATGGTTCCCGCAATGACGATCGCTACAATTCCGATCAGTGCCAACAGGTCAGGAATCTCATTCCACAACAGCCAACCCCAGAATCCTGCAAATATCAAGAAACTGTATTCGAATACCGCCACGTAAGTCGGCTCGGCGATTTGATAGCCGCGTACCAGACCTGCCACTCCAATTACCGACCCAATTGCCTGTACCAATGACCAAAAAAGGAAATCGGCTGTTGGCGTCTCCCATCCCCGGAGAAAAAATGGCGCAGCCTCAATCCACTGAGGCGGTACAGTCACAAAAGAGAACAGCACCATCCCGATGAATCCCATGAAGCCAATGGTGAGAAAGAATCCCATCATGACTGCAGCAGTGCCCTCTTCGGAACACAGATGCCGCGTCACCAGTTGACCTAGAGCATAGATGATTCCTGCAAGCAATGGCAGTAGAGTCAGCAGACTCAGATTGGTGGGATCCGGTTTTAGAATCATGATGACGCCGGTAAATCCGATCGCCACGGCCAGAATCCGCCAGATGCCGATCCGGATGCTAAACAGAAAAACCGAAAACAGGAGCATGAAGATCGGTGAACTGAACAGTGTTGCACCTGCGACAGCGATCGGCATCAGCGAAAGGGCACCGAAGTAGAGTAACAGCGCACAAGACATCAGGAACGCACGCAACCCGACTGCCCAAAGCCGCTTCACAGCCAGACTCTGATTTCTCAACTTGCAATAGACCAAGATAATGGCTATGCAAATCAATGAGCGGAAAAAATGGAACTGCCAAAGCCCGGAATCTTCCGCGATGATTCGAACGAAGTTGTCAACGAGTCCGATCGCTGACATGCCACCCACAATCATCAGCCCGCCCGCCATGATCTGTGAGGGTTGGCTTGAAACTGATGATCGCTGCGTCATAACGAAATTAGGTGAAATTGATTGAATGGAAGACTTCTACATTAGATTAAATCATACGGAGTCCTTACCCAATCAATTATGATGGTAAGATAATTCGGACCCAAGAAATTAATATTACGAATATTTGATCAGCAGTATTCAACTGACAATTTTCAAACCTAAAAACAATCAATACTTTTCCTTGCGTAAGGATTGAAACCGCGTATTCTTGGAGGCTTGATTGTGACAAGGGAGTTTTGCATGTTTCCAGAATACCTTAAACCCTGTATAGAGCTGCTCCGTGAGGAGTACGTCCTCGTTCAAGCATGGAAAAAAACTGCGGCCTACATTCGCTACCACAATTGGTATTCTGATACGCTTGCTCTGGACCGAGCGGCTATAAGTTTACCAGCGTTTATAGGTGAGCTTCGAGAACGACTACAGGCTCCTGAGAGTTGGCAAAATGATGACCTACGTGTCGTTCTAGCACCAAAAAGCCAAAATTGGATAGTAGAGAAAGGTAAATGGAAACCTGTTAAGAATGAAAATCCAGCTAAACGCCGCCGACCACTTGCCCATGTCAGTCTTGCCGATCAAGTACTTGCAACAGCGATCATGCTCTGCCTCGCTGATCGTGTAGAAACTCAACAAGGGGACCCAAGGGATTCTGTATGTGAATTGAAGAAACGTAAACAGATAGTTTCGTATGGTAACCGACTTTTCTGTGAACGGGTAGATAATAAACTACGCCATCGATGGGGATCAAAAAAACTTTACCGTGCATATTTCCAAGACTACCGAGAGTTTATATCTCGCCCTGAATTCGTAATTAAATCAATTTCGGGAGAAGCGAGAAAACATGTTTATGTCATCCACGCAGACCTTCGACAGTTTTACGACAGCGTAAAACCAGAATTACTTTGGTCTTCAATCTACCGTACTCGGGAGAAAGATGACGATCAAACGTTTTATTCCCTGATAGAGTCGGTTTTTGACTGGGGTTGGCATGCAAATGACGAAAACGACATTGAAGATTACGCAAATCAAGTAAACCTAAGAGACTTCAAGCGAGTAGCGTTACCACAAGGTCTCGTCGCCTCGGGATTCTTCGCAAATACTGTATTACTGAATTTCGATGAACTCCTAAAATCAGCAATCAATTCCGAGATTTCGGATGGAGTTATCTTAATGGACGCGTGTCGATACGTCGACGATTTTCGAATTGTAGTTGACTCGACCGCGAACGTTTGGTTTTCACCAGTCCAGATTAACGAGACTGTGTCTGACTGGCTCGAAAAAATTCTCACTAGAGCAGCTCCGGGCGTTTCATTGTCTTCCGAGAAGACACTAATTGTTGCTCCAGAAGCAAATGAACGACCACTTATAAAGAATGGCGCAAGAATGAATCGTATCCAAACGACGGTGTCAGGAGGATTCGATGTCCAGACTGGCGAAGTCATCCTTGATACTATTCAAAGTTTAGTGCGCCCACAACAAATAACCCACGAAAACGGTTGGCGACTTTCACCTGTTTCAGATGTGCATGACAATACGATCGCAAGGTTTGGTGCTATGCGCTATCGATCCACATTTCGCTCGATTAGGCCAATGCTACACGACCATACATTCGACCATGCTCCCGACCATTCTCTCGACGATGCGCTCGATGATGCTGAGATAGATATTAACGATGCTCGATTGCGCCCTACTCGTACGCGATTCGAACTTGACAACGATGTAAAGGTATTTGCGTTGGAGCTCGTAGAAAAATGGGTTCGAGATCCTTCGAACGTTCGCCTTCTGCGAGTCGGACTCGATCTTTGGCCCGATGTGAACCTTTTACAAGAAGTCATTTCACTTCTTCGCCCACTCATAGAGTCGCAGAATAGTGACAAGTCACTAAAACAAATTGCTTGGTACTGCATTTCAGAGATTCTGCGCGCAGGTGCTACAGAAACTGGTCTCGTGGAAGACCCTCACTCGCTTCCCTATGAAATTGATGTTAACTCTTACCGGAACCAGCTTTGTGAAGAAGCTCGTAGTTTGGTAGATCTACCCCTGCATACAATTCCATGGTACCTCCGACAGCAAGCACTATTGTTTCTCGCTACCTGCGATCCTTCCGCCGTGAATGCGGATCGTTTGGTAACGGAACCTGAGAATAGTCACTACTTGGACTTAATTCAATTCCTTCTTGGAAAAATGAATCCCATCCGAGACGCTGAATTTGCAACGCTTGCTGTTCTCGCGAGACGTTCATTTACTGGAAGGTTAACGAAGCTAAAGCTTAATCGGTCGCGCAAGCGGCATATTGCTCTGAGAGACCCATCTTTCATCTTGGAAATTAGTGATTCAGAGATGACCGAAACTTTTTTTGACGACCTTCCAATGTACATTCGCAAGGACCTCTGTCGTATCCAAACTCATGCGGTTAACGGTTATGAAACTCTGTCAAATTTAATTTTGAATAATCATCCACAACATTCTCTGCGTAATGAACTTTCTTTATTGTACTTCTCGAAGGCATTTCTGAATCAACACAAGGATGCAAAAACCAAGGGTTCCGAGGTAATTACACCTAATGATGTAATTGTGAAGCTTGGTAAAGATCAGAAGATAGCTGAAATCAAAGATTTACGAATCGTGAGGCGTCGTGTGAAACCACCGAAGTCGATGTATGAAATGCCTCTGTGGTGCAACAGGAGTAACTATTGGCGCTTCCAACTTGGATTCCTGTTGCGATTCATCCTATCAGGTCACCCGGATTTCACACGTCCCGTGTACCAAGCAAGTTGGAAAGAGAAAGTTGCCTACCGTCCAGCGGAAAGTCACTGGTATCAGCGGTTATACGGTCTCTACAACGCGCAACCTGCATTCGGTGATGACTGGGTGCCCATAACAAATTGGATAGAAGAATTCCTGCTAGCCCTCCTACGTTGGCCAGGATGCCGTCTCTCGGAAAATTTCGAATGGGTAGAGGGCTGTGTCGATTCAGCAATAGAGAAGATTGAGGATAGGATCAAAGTACTCGAATCTATGCGAGGCGATTCTACTCGAACATTGATCTTACCACTGCCATTAAAGCCACCAACGGCTACTAACCAAAGGAATTCAATACGAGCCTGTGTAGTGCAAACTGCAGTTCCATCAGTAGAAGAAATCAAGCCTAATGACTTGGAACTTAACAAACCCAAAATTCGACGTAAACACCGTGACCATCTCTCCGCAACACTTGAAGCTGTAAAACAAATGTTGGATCTGCGCAAGACGCATATGCAGGATGCAGAATCGCTAGATTGGCTAATTTTACCCGAGCTCGCAGTTCATCCAGTTGATGTTAAAACTCATCTAGTGCCTTTTGCGAGAGCTTATAAAACAATAATATTGACCGGATTGACCTATGAGAAAATTTTCGAAAGTAAACCTCTCGTCAACTCGGCGTTATGGGTAATGCCGGAATGGTCAAAGGCCTACGGTCTCCAGATCAAAACTAGACGACAGGGTAAGGAGAATCTCGCGCCAAATGAGTTGGATTTCAATAATGGTGAAGTAAGCATTCTGCAGGGTTTTCGCGCTTGCCAGTGGCTCATTGGCTTTCCGTGGTCCAACTCAAGTGATGACCGTTATGCTTGGTTGACAGCATCCGTCTGTTATGACGCTACTGACCTTAAGCTTGTCTCGGACCTTAGCAATCAGTCAGATGTATTTGCAATTCCATCACTAAATAAAGATGTCAGAACATTCGATCAAATGGCATTAGCACTTCACTACCACATGTTCCAGTGCGTAATCGTAGCCAACAGTGGTCAATTTGGTGGGAGCAATGCTTACTGGCCAAGGAGCGAACCTCACATCCGGCAGATTTTCCACACTCATGGGCAACCCCAAGCGTCGGTCTCGTTCCTCGAAATCGACGACATCGGTGAATTTCTCCAGCGTCACAGAGTATCAGACACCAACGATAGAAAAATTTGGAAACATCCGCCAGCAGGGCTAAACAAGACTTCGACGGAAGATTCGTAGCACAAGTGTTAGAATCCATCTCTCATCGCTGTCTTATGTGTGCTGTCCACTCTCTATCAATGCGGTCTTATAGTTGTTGAGGAAAAAGACGCGACATCTATTTAAAGCGCCAGCCATTCACGAAAATGTCCATGTCGACTCGAAACCAGATTTTCCGACATATTTTTCTTGACAAATCCGACACTGGAATCTCTACAAGAATCCAATCCCGATTCCATAAACTTATCGCTACGAATTAAATGCAGAGTTTAACTTTGTTAAGTTGTGTGTTCGCAAACTCTCTGTTACGTGTCCAACACGGACAAAAAAGTGTCCAATTGATAGCTGAAACTATTTGAAATTGCAAATTCAATCTCTTCATCTCTTCACCATATCATAACTCTTGATATGGACGGTAATAATTTCTATATTTTGAAAACTGTATTTTCTTGAATCAGACGATGTACAAAGTTACTTGAGGCACCAATGTCGGCGAAAAAATTCTATCCCAGGGGTCAACAGGAGCAATTGAAGACCGCTCTGGCTGCGTTTCCTGTAGTGTTCATCCAAGGACCGCGGCAGTGTGGAAAAACCACTCTGACTGAAATGGTACAAGCGATTTCAAGCCCTTTATCCAGCGATTCAGAGGAAACTGGGAACGAGCATACACGTCGAGTCAAGTCATCCACTGATTCGGTAAATCGCCAATACTACACAATGGATGACGATTTGACACGGAAAGTAGCCGAAGAAGACCCATCAGGTTTTGTAAGAAGGCTGCCGGAGCGTGTCATCTTGGATGAGGTTCAGCGGGTTCCCGATCTATTTCTTGAGATCAAAGCGGCAGTTGACAGGGATCGGGTAAAAGGTCGATTTCTGCTTGCCGGTTCCTCGAGTGTAATGAGTTCGCCAAAAGTCCGTGACTCGTTGGCAGGGCGAATGGGTTTGATCAGACTCCATCCCTTGTCGCAGCGTGAGCTGAACCCAACATTGTGCGTGGGAGACGAGTTCCTTAATCTGTTATTTCAATGCCAATATGAAACAACTCAGTATCCTTTCGACTCGGATTCACTACCGGAACGGATGCTGAAAGGAGGATATCCACAAGCACTGGGGCTATCGAACTCCAATCTTCGAAATCAATGGTTCATGGACAAAATCGTTTCAGTCTGTCAGCACGATATTATGGACTTGACTCGAATCCATAATTTGGAGTTGATTCCGGACATCCTCAAAACTGCCGCAGAACAAAACGCACAGCTGTTCAATATCCAGAAAATCGCAAAGGCCCTGGGCGTCAGCTGGCCGGCAATGAGAGACTACATCACGCTTTTGAAAAAGGTCTATCTGCTTGATGAATTGCAACCCTGGCACAAAACCCTGACGAAGAGACTAATCAGGACACCGAAAATCCATTTCGGCGATACTGGACTGGCGAGTGCACTGCTGCGCATTGATTCAAACATTCTGGAAACTGATCGTGAGTTATTCGCAAGAACGCTCGAAAACCTGGTCTACACGGAAATTGTCAGGCAGTCCAGTTGGCGTAATGAGTGGATAACTCTCTCTCACTACCGGGACAAGGACCAGAATGAGGTGGATATTGTGATTGAGCTCGGAGGACGCCGGATTTTCGGAATCGACGTCAAGGCATCCCACTCAATTCGGCGCTCAGATTTTCGCGGCCTTCGAAGGTTGCGGGCGATTTCGGGTGACCGATTTGTCGCAGGGGCGGTGTTGTATTGTGGTGACATGTGCATTGCTTTCGAGCGTAATATGTTCGCACTGCCTATTGGCATTCTTTGGGACTGACAACGGTACACAATTGAAATAGCGTTGGAGTCAATCCACAGTCTTTCAACTCGCGACAACTATTCGAGTCAAGTATTGATGTTGTATATTGTGCTGTCCGTAGTCAATGAAGTGTACTCGAACCACAATAATCCGATCGATAACCAATAGATGAAGCCTTCACGCGTCAAAGACACAATTGCCAAGTTGCAAACTGATCTCGCCGACTCAGGCACAATCAAACGCCCAACAATTGAACCATATTCTCCGTTGGATACGAAGAAAGTGTCCAGAAAAATGAAACTGGCGTCGCGCGGAACTGAGCGGGGTAGTCAAGATTTTCCCCGAACTGAAGACGATGGTCCGGACGAGGTTGAAACAGAAATTATCCAGTTCTTGCAGGCCGATATCCAGAAAACGAAAGAGCAGTTTGAAGATAGTCAATCGACCTACGAGAACCGATTCTATCGTTCGTACAACATCATGGAGTACGGCATGATCGAAACAGAGGCGAGGAATAGCATTTCCGAATTCAAAAAGTCTGTTGACGATGGACTTAGTCAACTTCAGATTTCATCGGAACGTCTAAGGGAAACAGCCGATGAAAGGCGGCTATTCAGAAAAAAGAACAAACTGGAAAGAACTGCACACTATCCGAATTCAGGTGTAGTTTTCTTTCGCTGGTCGCTTGTGTTGCTTCTTTTTCTGATTGAGAGTCTAGCGAATGCCAATTTTCTTGCTAAGGGTAATGATTACGGACTGATCGGCGGTTGGGTGGAGGCGATCGCAATTTCATTCATGAACATCGGTGCTGCGCTGGTCGTTGGACTGTTTGTCACCAGGGAAATGTGGCACAGAAACATTCTCAGAAAATTATGGGGTTTTATAGTTACGTGCTCTTGGATCGCGTTCACGCTTGCATTCAATTTGCTTGTTGCACACTACCGTGAGACTTCCGGAATCATAACTGAAGTTGCAGGGTTTGTATTCAGTGAATTTACGGTCAATCCTCTCGGAATAGAAGATTTTCAATCTTGGATGTTGTTTGGAATCGGCGTGTTGTTCGCTGTAATTACAATGCTTGATGCTTTGACAATGGACGACCTTTATCCATTCTACGGAAAACTAGACCGAAAGTACGAAGACTTAAGAAACGAGTATTCGGAACACCGTAGCAGATTGATTGAGAAGCTCGACGAAACCAGAACTGATAGTGTCGAGAGTCTGAAGGAAGCATCAGCAGAAATGGACAAGCACAGCAGTGACCGAAAAACGATTCTGGTTGACTGTGAAGAAGAACAACGGAAATTCAAAGATTATTTGAAAAAGTGCAATTTGGTCTGCAAGAAGCTGTTGGAAATATACCGGGATGCAAATCGCATGAGTCGAAGCGAACCCGCACCGGCTCATTTCACTAGCACCTATGAATTTGACGATTTGGAGTATTACATATTCTTGCCTGATCCTGATTATTCCAATAATAATATCGATCGGTTTCAGAACAACCTGAGAGAGGTGATAAAAGAGTTTTTCACCGCATTTGAAGACGCGGTTCAATCCTACCCGCAACTCTCCGAAATTACTCAAGATTCTAATGAAGCGAAAACGGCGTAGAAGGAGAAAAGTCAGAAGTCGCAGTCGATCAAGCATTTGGCTGTATTTAGCAGGTTCTACTCTGATCATCATTGTCATGGCAATAGTCGCAGGCGTGTTCTATTTGTACTCTGTCCAGAAACAAAGCCATGTCGCACTCAATCCCGACAATTTCTGCCCGGCAACGACACTCCCTGTCGAAATGACTGCGCTGGTGATTGATGCCACGGATTCGCTTAATCGGGTTCAGCAATCCAGTGTGCGCAACATCATCGAAAAACTCGTTTCAAATACGCCCCGTCATGGTGCACTGGCAATTTACCTTGTGAGTACCGACCCGGAAGTGCAATCAGAACCGGTCTTCTTCCGATGCAATCCCGGACGAGGCGACGAAATCGATCCTATTTTTGGGAATCCGCAAAAGGTGGAATATTTGTGGAAGACTGGTTTTCAGGAAGTACTGGATGAGCAACTGACCAGAACTCTGGAATCGGAAGGTGCGAATTCATCACCAATCATGGAATCCGTGCTGTGGGCTGCAATCCAGCACTTCGACAAGGACGGTTACAGTGACATCCCTCGCAATCTAGTTGTCATTTCTGATTTTCTTCAGCATACGAATGGATATTCCCACTATCGATCCCAACCGAACTTTGCTGTATTCGAGAGATCTCAGTACTATCGCAAGATTCAATCAGATTTGGAAGATGTCAATGTGCATCTGTGGCAAATCAGACGAAACTCCAGACACCAGAATGCTGACTTGGAAAAATTCTGGGAAGTGTTCTTTCGTGCACAAGGTGCTGTTGGTGTCACTTATTCACATCTACCAGGTTGATTGAAAAGGTACATTAACCGAATTTAGGGGATTACTGGTTTGAATATAACCAAGAATAACAAAGGGAAAAGGGTTCCCGAAGTGAAGTCGCAGCCGGATACACTGCTATTTCTATTCATTTTCGCAATTGGTTTTCTTGCAATCTTCACATTTAATGTCGTGCCTGACTTCAATTACGAGCAGAGAGATAGTTGGGGAATAGCAGCACGAGTCATTTTCCCATGCCTACTCATCATAGCGTATGCCTTCATCGTCTGGCTGGTGCCAAAGTTCATGTTGTCAAGTGTTCAGGCAGGCGATAACTGTTACTATCTTGGATTCATATTCACTTTAGTCAGTTTGGCATTCGCCCTTCATGACTTTGTAGGCGGTGACGACGACAGCCGCAAGCAGATTGTCCAGGACTTCGGCATTGCTCTTTCCACCACAATTGCCGGATTGCTGCTCAGGGTACTTTTCGCTCAATCCCGGCTTGATCCGACCCGAGTTGAGGAGGCGACACGCAAAGAACTATCGAAACGCGCTCGGGAATTGCGAGACGAACTTGATCGTGCGGCTCTGGACTTTAGAAATTTCAGAAGAAATCTCAAACAGTCCTTGGAGAGTGCGCTTGTGGAAAATCAGGCCGCAATCCACGCGCTCCACACACAGATTGTCGAAAATCATTTGCAAACCACTGAAAAATGGTCGGACAGCATGTCAGCCATCGGCGAGAAGTTCACTCAGCGCCATCAGAATTTAAATCAAAACTTGAAAAATTTGTCCACAGAACTTGAACAACTCACCGCAGGTGTGCGCGCAAATTCAGATGCTCTGGATGGAACGCGAGGTACTTTCAAAAAAGTGAACGCAAACTTGGAAAAACTGAATGCACAGGTCTCCAAACTATGCGAAGTAATGGATGATGAGCTGGTCGATAAGCTCATTAGTTTCAATTGCGACCTGTCAAGCGTCCGAGCCACAATAGAGACTAATAAGGTACCATTGAATGATTCGGTTGAACTGTTCAAAAACTTCATTTCGGAACTGAATCAGCTGGACTCCGTACTGAAAAAGCTAGCTAACCATGCAGATGAAAATAACTTGAAGTCAAGAAATTCTTGGCTCAAGAAACTTGGCTGGCGCTCAAAGCCCGAGTAGTTCATGGACGACTCAATTCCTCATGAATCTGGTTATCGGCGAGGATTGGTGCTTGGATTCACCGCTGCCGAAATCATGGTTCTTCTGCTGTTCCTGATGTTGTTGATTATGGGATTAGTACTCGCGGATGCTGATTCGAAAATCGATACACAATTGCACACAATCGATAAGTTGACGACCGAATCAGACCGCTGGCGAAGTAAGTATTCCGTGCAGAAACAGGAATCGTTCCAACTGAGCGAACTCGTTAATGATTTGCAAAGAGAACTTGTCGAACAACAGAAGAAATTCGAGATTCAGGAAGAGCAAATTCGAACTCAGAGTGATTCCGAAATCGAACGACTCGAAGCAAATGTGAAAAGTCTTCAACAAGAAATCGAAAAACAGAATATAGACTCTGCAAGATTGAACGCCGGCAACGAAATCAAAATCCAAGATTCGGAGAGAAAATTGAGCGAAAGTGACAGCAAGGGACAAGAATCAGCGTGTTGGTATGTAGAGGTCCCAGATAACGATGGAAAGATGCGTGAGAGACCATTGTTTCTGTTTGATATCAAAATCGCAGACGAATTCATCCATGTTGTTTATCCCTCGTCAGTAACCAATCGGTTATTAGCGAAACACAAGAATCCAAACTTCAATTCAAATGAAATCCATGATATTTTTACGAAGATGGATTTCAACCCGGCTATCTTGGAAAATTATTTTATGATTGAGGAATTCAAACCCGCATTCAAAAATTTCTTTGAACTTGGGCAAAATAAGCAAGTTCGACCCGGTCAAAAATGTGCATTTAATGTTGCTGTGTGGGATCACACTTCACCAAACAATAAAGAGGGTTACAAAGAGACCTATCATCAAATTGTCGAGAAAGTATTTTATCCTCTCCCTATCATGAAAGATCCGTGGCCTCATTAATGATTGCTAAATTAGTGAACCGAACTACAACGAAAACCAATGGAGTGGATTTTAAGTTTTGAGTAAATCATATCCAAACCGCCTTTCCTTGAAGTCAGCATCAACGCGGTTATTGAACATCTGCTTTATTACGAATCGATTTATTCCGTCCGTTTAGAATTCGACAACCAATTCTCAACAAATACCATGGCGACGCTGAATGAAGCACTCACCTCAATGACTGGGGAAGATTTGAAGGCGTACACAAGGCGTTTTCTACCGATTCGCCTGGTCAGTACACGAAAAGCGGAATTCGTACATGAGATTTCCGACTACCTGTTGTCCGAAGATGGTTTGCTGTATGTTTGGAACCATTTGACAGAATTGGAACAAAACGCCGTACGGGAAATCATCTATGACTCCAAACCGATTTACAAACGCAGGAAATTCATAGCAAAGTACGGGGAAGATCCCTTGTACGGACAATACAGTTCGAGGAATGAAAGTCACCTGAGTTGGATCATTTACGGTCCCAGATACGGCTCATCGGGCACCATACCGGTTGATCTCGTCACGAAGTTGAGAAAATTTGTCGAAAAACCCCTACCCGCAAAGTTGAAGTCCATCGACGAATTACCACGGACAGTCAAGTTTCCTGACGGAACGCAGCAGCCTCTCGAATTCCGCAACACCGAAGATGTTGCACGCTACGAATTGACCCGAATGCTCCGGCTGGCTGAGGCCGGTGCGCTCAGTGCAAGTGCGAAAACCAAGAGACCTTCCATTGGTACAGTCAAAAAGTGCAGTGAGAGTCTTGTTGGTGGAGACTTTTATGAAGTCGACTTTCAGGAGAAGAAACAGCCAGGGCGTACAATCCAATCGATCAGGGCATTCTCTTGGCCCATGCTGCTGCAAACCATGAAATTCGCCAAAGTGCATGGTATTAAATTGAAATTGACGGAAGCAGGTGTTGCCGCCTTGGCGAAGCCACCGGAGTCAGTCATCCGCGATGCATGGTCAGGATGGTTGTCTCATACGACATTCGACGAATTCTCGCGAATTGATATCATCAAAGGTCAGAATCGCAGACGCGGCATGTACGCCGCGCTGACTGCACCTTCAAGTCGGCGATTCATCGTTGATGCCGCATTGAAAGAGTGTGCAGGTGGAAATTGGGTTTCGTTCGAAGACCTATCCCGCCATATAGGATCTGTTGGAATTGATATTTCAGTAGCCGACGACCCATGGAATCTGTATGTTTGTGAACCGGAATACGGCAGCCTTGGATATGACAGATTCCACGATTGGGACATCATTGAAGAGCCCTATCTGCTGTGTCTTCTGTTTGAGTATGCAGCCACTCTCGGGCTCATTGACATTGCATACACAAGACCGGACGGAGCGCGAACAGCCCACCATAGATTATGGGGAATCGACGACGCTGAATTCTTCAGCCAATACGATGGATTGCAATTCATTCGTCTGACGCCACTCGGCAAATACTGCCTGGGACTCACAGATTCATACGAACCTTCGGGTTTCAACAAAAAGTCATCCATTCGCTTGTTGCCCGATCTTCGATTGGAGGTGGTCTCTGGCAAGTGGACACTTAAGGAGCAAATATTCATTGAAAATTTCGCACTGCCAGAATCCGACAGCATTTGGTGTCTGGACAGAGCAAAGTGCGCCGAGGCTCTGGAAAGTGAATTGACCATCGACAGTCTGCGGGAATTCCTATCCGAACGTGAAGACCAGCCCTTGCCGGAGAAAGTCGAGGGATTCTTGCGAAACATGGAAACAAACGCACACGCTCTAAAGCGAGTGGGAGAAACAGTTCTGTACGAAGCTGTGGACGCAGAGGTGGCAAAACACATCTCGGAAGCCGCCCAGACGAAAAAATACTGTCGCTTTATATACGAGAACAACGTTGGCATCCGTGCCGGTTCCGAGCAACTCTTTCAGGAGGCTGTACACCAATTGGGGTATGGAATTCGAAAGAAATAGAGCGTCAAGTCTTTTGTGATGACTTCACAATTGTTGGATACAAAGAAACCATGATTGGTTAATGGCCATACGGAACCGCAAAATCAGTCGTTGGAGACAAAGTTGAGTCTTGATAGAAAAACATCCATCCTGCCCTATCCTGGCATCGGCGTCAATGCGGGAAATGACAATCTGCACGGCCGGGGTATATATTGTTTCGCACGCTCAAGAGTCAATTACCAAACCTGACGATCAACCCTATGTCAGACAATCTGGAACAGGCATTGAACGAACTTGACTCAGAAGAGTTGCAGTTCTTTGCCAAACGTTTTCTGACACCTCACTTGGTCAGCACGCAAAAAGCAGACCTCATCAGCGATCTCTCAAGCTATCTGCTCTCCGATGATGGGTTGCTGCAGGTCTGGAACAGTCTGTCAGACCTGGAAAAAGAAGTTGTCCGGGAAACAATTCATGGCGGCCAATCAGATTTCAACGAACTGAAGTTCAAAGCGAAACATGGCACGATCCCCCGAGGACTCACCTCCACGGATCGCTACTTCGGCGAAATCTCCTTGCTGAATTTGATTTTGTTTGGCGCGACCAACTTCAAACCCAACACCATACCGGTCGAGCTTGCGACAAAGCTGAAGCAGTTTGTTGAGCCACCCGGACCCGACACACTGAAAACCAGCGAGAGCCTGCCTGATACAGTCAAACTTCCCGACGGCTCACAGCAATCGTTGACGTGCCGAAAGACCGAACAGAATGCACTCAACGAATTGCATGTCATTTTGAGACTGATCAACGATGCGTCGCTCGTTGTGGGCGCAAAAAACAAAAGAACAAGCATCGCTGCCTCAAGGATAATCTTGTTGACGGCGACTTTTACGAGATCAAGGCTGCAACCCTGCCAAAAATTCAATGGATCGGACCGATCAGGAGTTTCGCCTGGCCGATGATTTTTCAGGCTGCAGATCTGGCGGACGCAAGTGGTTCAACATTGGAGTTGACGAAATCCGGCCTGGCCGCATTCACCCAACCGCCAGAAGTCGTCATTCGCGATATGTGGAATCGCTGGCTGACGCATACACAGTTCGATGAGTTCGCACGAATCAACATCGTCCGCGGACAGCAACTGCATTATCAATCTTTTTCATTGACGGAAGCCGCAAGTCGCAGAAACATGGTTGAACTCGCGCTCAATGAATGTACCGTGGGGAAGTGGGTTTCATTCAACGACCTGTCTACCCATATTCGGGCAATTGGCGTCAAAATTGAAAGCGCGTACGACCCCCAGCTGTTGCGCATTTCCGGTGTGGTGGACGGTTTTCTTGGTCAAGACGAGCACTTCAACTGGAAAATTCTTGAAGAGCCGTACCTGTTGTGTCTGCTGTTCGAGTATGCAGCCACACTCGGGCTGATTGACCTGGCGTATACAAATCTCGATGGCGCGCGCAACGCGCATCACAAGTTTCCGGGTGGCGATTCGTTGAAGTTCTTCTGTCGCTACGATGGTCTGCAGTTCATTCGACTCACTCCGCTCGGGGAGTATTGTCTGGGACGGACTGATTCGTACCAGCTCCCTGAACCCAGAGTCAAAACACCCACTCGCCTGCTGCCCGACCTTCGACTGGTGACCGCCGAAAGTGAATTCGTGCACTACGAAAAAGTCTTCATCGAGTGTTTCGCCGAACCGGAATCAGACTCGCTGTGGCGCCTGGATTTGATCAAGAGTGTCGATACACTGAAAAATGGTTATTTCACTGCGGAAAATTTGCGCACATTTCTAGCAGAGCGCGATGATCAGCCGATGCCGGAAAGAATCGAAGGGTTTCTGAGAAACATAGAAATCAGATCACAGGCCGCAGAGAGACTCGGTGAGACAGTTCTCTACGAATTCAAGGACACTGAAGTCGCGCAACACATCTCTACAGACAAGAGAACAAAAGAATACTGCAGCTTCGTTTACGAAAACGTTCTGGGAGTTTGCCCCGCTTCGGAGAAGAAGTTTCAGGATGAAGTTCGCAAAATGGGATACGGAATTCAACGGAAATGAGGAAAAGGCAGGATTCGCTTCGCTAGTTTGAAATTATCGCAAGGGCGTATTGAACAACAGGCGAGCGACCGCTGAATCTGTTCGATGCAAAAATTGCTGGTGACTGTGAATTTCGCTGTGAAAACATCAGATAAAATCATTCATGAATTCGTCCTGCATTTCAACATTTCAAAGCCCATAATCGAAGAGAAATACCATGGATTGGACATTAAATGAAGCACTCAATGAACAAAGTTCAGAAGATTTGAAGCGGTGGGCAAAACGCTTCCTGCCATTTCGCCTCGTCAGCACACGAAAAGCGGATGTCATCAGGGATATTGAACGATGTCTACTGACCGACGACGGCTTGTCGTACGTCTGGAATCATCTGACAGACCTGGAAAAAGAGGTTGTCCGGGAAACAGTTCATGATGACCGACCGGTTTTCAACGAACGAAGATTCAAATGGAAGCATGGGATGGCACCTCCCGGTATATCGACCGCCAACCGATACACCACCTATATCACTTATCTGAACATGATTCTGTATGGCGAACGATACAGCAAACCCGACACCATTCCTGTTGAACTGGTAGAGAAACTGAAACAGTTTGTTGAGCCACCTGAACCTGTCATACTGAACAGCATCGAAAGCCTGCCCGAGACTGTCCAACTTCCAGATGGGTCTCAACAACCACTCATGGTTCGAAGCATGGAACGAATCGCAGTACACGAGTTGAAAATCATGTTGAGGTTGATCGAAAACGAATCTCTGGCTGTCAGCGCAAAAGCCAAAAAGCCAACTGTCACAACACTGAGGAGATTCAAGGAACAGCTCATTGATGGAGACTATTATGAACTCAGGGATGCCGGCATTGTATCCGGACAGGTTGTCGGACCGATCCGGGGATTTGCATGGCCCATGATCCTGCAGGCGGCTAGATTGGTGAACGTGAGTAATGGGAAGTTAAAGATGACGAAATCAGGATTGGCTGCAATATCCGAGCCTCCGGAGGTCGCTATACGCTACATATGGAATCACTGGCTTGCACATTCGACTTTCGATGAGTTCGGGCGAATTGACTCGATAAAAGGACAGCAACGCAGACGCGGATCATACCGTGCATTGACTGAAGCCTCCAATCGCAGAAAAATCGTTGAACTCGCATTGAAGGAATGCGTGGTCGGGAAATGGGTTTCGTTCAGCGATTTATCTGACCATCTTCGGGCGATAGGACTTGAGGTTGCTGTCGCCCTGATTCCGTGGCTCCTTTATGTTTTGGATGATAGTAACGGTCCACTTGACAACGATTTAGACCACCTCAGGGAAATTGTTGATGAGCCTTATCTGTTATGCCTACTGTTCGAATATGCAGCCACTCTTGGGCTGATCGATCTGGCGTTTACAAATCCCGACAACGTACGTAACGCACATCACAGTTATTGGGGCGGTGAAGACTTAAGCTTCTTCAGCGCGTACGATGGTTTGCAATTCATTCGGCTCACACCGCTCGGGGAATTTTGTCTGGGACTTTCTGATTCATACGAACCCTCCGACGCTACTATAAAAACACCCATTCGCCTATTGCCCGACCTTCGATTCGAGGTTGTGGCAGGGACATTCTCAATTGATGAAAGACTCTTCGTTGAGAGTTTCGCGGATTCGGAATCCGACTCGCTGTGGCGTCTGGATATGGCAAAGAGCGTCGAGGCGCTTGAAAATGATCATACCACTGATGACTTGCGGGCGTTCTTAACCGATCGCGATGAGCAGCCGATGCCGGAAAAAACCGAAGGATTCCTGCGCAACATTGAAACAAGGTCTCAGGCCATTGAGAAGCTCGGGGAAACCATACTCTACGAATTCAAGGACAATGAGGTGGCGAAACGCATCGCAACTGACAAGGAAACAAGAAAATACTGTCACTTCGCCTATGAGAATGTCCTCGGCATCAGCACCAGTTCAGAGAAGAAATTTCAAGATGCGGTTCATAGGATTGGCTATGGAATCCAGCGTAAATGAATCTCTGTGTACCTATGATTCATAGCCGCAACATTTGGTTGCCAGCATCTAACCGTTCTGTTCAAATCGGACAAAGATAACTGCGAATTTCAATTCCACAACCACACAACGACCAATTGCACCAATAGACCGCATGCACGAGCAAACAACAAACACGGCTCAGCACATTCTTGAAGAGGTATTCGGCTTTGAGACATTCCGACCGGGTCAGGAATCAATCGTCAATGCACTTCTGGAACGAAAAAACGTACTGGTAGTCATGCCGACCGGTTCAGGAAAGTCACTGTGCTTTCAGATTCCCGCACTGGCCAACGGCGGGCTCACCGTTGTCGTGTCGCCACTCATCGCCTTGATGAAAGATCAGGTCAACGCATTGAGACTCGCTGGCGTCGCAGCCGACAGCATCAATTCCGCAAACGAGGATTCCGAAAATGTTGCAGCGTGGCGGCGAGCGGCTTCCGGAGATTGCCGGCTGCTGTACATGGCGCCGGAACGATTGATGACCGAGCGCATGCTAACGGCACTGAAACGACTCCCGATCTCGATGTTTGTCGTTGACGAAGCGCACTGCATCTCACAGTGGGGGCCTTCGTTTCGCCGGGAATATGAGGACCTGAGTCGGTTGCAGGATTTGTTTCCCGGAGTTCCGATCGCAGCCTTGACAGCAACCGCTGACCAGGTGACCCGCTCGGATATTGCGCAGCGGCTGTTCAACGGCAATGTCGAACAGTTCGTACTCGGATTCGACCGTCCCAATATTCATCTGGTGGTGGAAATCAAGCGCGGCTGGAAACAGCAACTGATCAAGTTTATCTCGAACCACGAGGGAGAGAGCGGAATCGTCTATTGCCTGTCACGACAAAAGACCGAGGACATCGCCGCGATGCTGTCCGCGGAAGGTGTACGCGCGTACCCCTATCATGCGGGAATGGAGAAGGAACAAAGAGAAGCGCATCAGAACATCTTCATGACCGAACGCGGCATCGTGATCGTCGCAACAATCGCCTTCGGCATGGGTATTGACAAGGCAGATGTCCGCTTCGTATTCCACACCGATATCCCGGGCAGTATCGAAGCCTACTACCAGGAAATCGGTCGCGCGGGGCGCGATGGAGAGGCTGCAGTGGCGCACATGCTTTACGGAATGGCGGACATCAGAATGCGGCGACTGTTCATTGACCAGGAAGGTGCAGGCGAGGACCGCAAACGGCGCGAACACAAGCGATTTGATGCACTGCTCGCCTACTGTGAAGCACCAACCTGTCGCCGGATCACGCTGCTTGATCACTTCGGAGATGAAATCGAACCTTGCGGCAATTGCGATGTCTGTCTCAATCCGGTTGAACGTATCAATGGTACGGAGGCTGCCCGCAAAGTCCTGTCTGCGGTCTATCGAACCGGTCAACGCTTTGGGGCAGCGCACATTGTGAATGTTCTTCGGGGTTCTGCAACAGAGAAAGTCAAACAATTCGATCACCACCAACTACCGACTTTCGGTGTTGGCAAATCCATCGATAAACTGGAATGGAATTCGATCATCCGACAGATGGTCGCAGCAGGCTACCTGCAAATTGACATTGCGGGTTACGGAGGACTCAAGAACTCAGGCGATTGGCGTAACCTGTTGCGCGGAGAATGTGAATTTCACTATCGAAAAGATACATTGAGCAACCTGTCAAGACCGTCAAGACGAAGGTCTGAGTCCGGTGCCACAACATCAAGCTTATTACTGACTGCCAGTCAGTCCCGTCTATTGGACGATCTCAAACGACTGCGACTCGAAATTGCCAGGGAGCGAGGAGTCCCAGCGTACATCATTTTTCGCGACAGCGCCTTGCTCAGCATGGTCCACAAGATGCCTATATCAAAAAACGAGTTCGCCACAGTTCATGGAGTTGGCGCAGCAAAACTCGAACAATTCTCAGACAAGTTTCTCCCAATCATCAGAAACTACCTATCCACTCCGGAATGAATTCCGATGCACTCAGTGAGCAGGACGGGCATGTACATCAAACAACTTCGGGCAGTGCAGGATTGCTTGCTATCTGGACAGTCACTAGTTTGTTTCGTTGACATCGAACTTGAGGTTGAATATTGGGTAATCAGGGAGCTGTTTGACTAGTTTGGTAGCTCCCATCCGCCCTTCATTGAATTCGTAACCGCATTCGAGCAGCTGAGTTTTGAAAATCTCGAACAACTCGTCGGCCCTGCGCGACTGTTCGAGCCGGTCGCGAAATAACGCCAGCGTCTCCCGATCCGGTACATGCTCAATGCCCTCAAATCCGGCGAACCGTTGGAAACTGGTGCTATCCAGCAACAAAAAGTAAAGACGAGGGATATCCAGCGAATACATCACCCCCAGCAGCATCGCACGGTACATGACCAGCGTATCCCAAGCCGGACGGTCGGAAAATATGTAGTTTCTGGAACCGGGACGACCGAATATCTCATCCAGATGCGGTACGAACACATCCCAGTCCACCTGTTCCCTCATCCGCTCCAGCGCGTGGAAGTCGTCAAGCCCTGTTTCGTGCAACTTATCTTCATCTTGATATCTATCTGCCATCTTGTCTGTCCCAATTGAATTGATTTTTTCTCACTGAACATCAATTATCCCTGATTCCTGATGTTATCAAGAATCCAATTCGAATACCCTTCCTCAAGGTTTATCATAGATGGTGAGATTTTGGTTACTTTCCAATAATTCGAGCGCAGTGGAGCAATGCCGGAAAAAGTCGTACCTGTAAGAATCGAGCTTGAATACATTGAGCCAAAAATCTGGCGTCGAGTAGTGGTACCCGTAAAAACAGATCTGGCAACTTTGCATGGCATCATCCAAATTGTTTTCAGATGGAACGACAATGAGGCTTGGTATTTTGAATTCGGTGGGAAGTGGTATAGCACCGGTGCGCGGATTAGTGGTCATCTCCCAAACATATATGAGGCCGACAGCTTCAGATTGGATGGTTTGCTGCGAATGGGAATGAAGCGAATGAATTACCGATATGATTTTGGGAGCAACTGGCCAGTCCTTCTCAGTTTTGGAAAATTACGCGATAGCTTACCTGATGAAACATACCCTCAGCTGGTTGGCGGCGCGCGCAATGGCCCGCCGGAGGATGTAGGAGGTGTGAGGGATTACTATCGATTTATTGACAGTCCAGTCGAATTCTATGAAGAAGGCAATTTTTCGGATTCGTGGTGGGATTCAAATTTTGACCCTGAGGAATTTGACATTGGAGTTTATCGTGAAATTTTGAAAGAACGTTATGGTTGAATCCAAATCGAGCAGCATCGATATTTCAGATGTCGAATTGATTTAGCGAACTCACAACACTACAACCAACACACTGACTTTTGGATCTTGTAATCAACTTGAGAAGCATTGCCCGACGCTACGGGATTCCTCTCAACACCAACAGGTAATGCTGGTCAGTCGCAGATGGTTATAGACTGCCAGTATGATCGGATGGATTCTGAAGTTGCCTGTCTTCAATTATTCTTAGCGCGATACACAATTCCCATTCGATGTTCTCAACCGTTGGTCAGAAGTTGACGAATCGATGTCGGACGAGTTCTTCAAAGAACTCGTCCGCTTGACGTACGAAATAATCCCGCTATTACAGTGTCCAAATCGGCAAAAGTACCGAAGCGATTCATACCTTCGCGGGCGAGAGAGATTGGTTACTCCACCGGGACAATGTCAACGACCAGCGCTCTGACGGTTTTGCCGCTTTCGTTGTGCCACCAGTGAACAACCCCGGTCCATTCAAGTGCAACCTCACCTGCCTGCTTGACCGTTGTACTGGTCTGTCCGTCGGCATCGACTCGGTGTTCGGTAATCTCGCCCTCGATAATATAGGCAACACCGGGGCGCCCCTGGTGTTGATGAACAGCGACAACGGCACCGGGTTCAAAGATGATTTCCCGGGCGCGAATCACACGCCCCTCTATGGCATCAAATTCACCTCCAAGTGCTACATGACCGAGCTTGTGAACGGCCGAGATGCCCGCCGACTTGTCCGGACCTTCGGCGAACAGTTTCTGGCGCGCGGCTTCCTTCTCTGCTTCCGGAACCACCGTTTGGGCTAATAGGATGGTTTGAGTTACACCGTCGTGCGTTTCTGAAACCTCGTGGGCAAGGATTGCTTGACTGGCGAGAACGAAAAAGCCAGCAAGAGTCCAATGAAAGATAGTCTTCATGATTCGCTGCTCCCTGAGTTGGTATTGAAGAATGAAATAAGTGGACATTGGAACTCCCAGAGAAGTCTACTGAAAGATTCCCGTTCCATCCAGAATTCACAGAATACCGAACATTATAGAGATAATCGATAGATGCTTCAGATCCGCAACACTGTTTACCGCAAACCTGCCACAACACCATCGGTCAGAAAAAATGATCCATGCACTGGAAAATGCGAAGCAAACACCTTCCATGCTGAAATCAGTCAACTTTGTCAGGTTGAGTTCTGTCGCAACAGTCAATATTCCAGATTCAACGGCCGTCAAAGTGTTGAGGTGTTTCTGAAGTTTGACACAATATCGGCAATCAGTTAAACTGTATTTATTTAATGTAATGTTACAGTTTTTTTCGGATGAATGCTCAGGTCGAACAACTTCTCCAGCGAAGACCCAATGTCGCCAACTCATTGCTGCCAGCAGTCTTCAATATTTTCAACCAGTGGCACCTAACGGGCTCACAACAAATGATTTTATTGGGATTGAGCAATGAGAAAACACTCTACAACTGGAAAAACCGACCAGGGAAGGCCAAACTAACCCGGGATTTGCTGGAAAGAACCAGCTACATCCTAGGCATCTACAAGTCCCTGCAAATCCTGTTACCTGACCAGACGCTGGCTGACCGGTGGCTTTCTACGCCCAATGACAATCCGATGTTCCATGGCACTGCTCCATTGGACCGTCTGTTGGCCGGGCAAGTGGTAGACCTGGCAATTGTCCGTAACTTCCTTGACAGCGAGCGCAGTGGCTGGTGATCAATATCGATACCCTGCCCAAGAGCGAGGTGAACGAAACCGTCTTCAGAGTGATCCTCGCGCTTTATCCCCAAGTTGATCTGTTCGAACGTGTCTCCAGTCCGCAAGACTGGGAAGTGCTCTACGCTGTGGAGTCGTTGACCAATCCCCGACTACGTGATCAGGTCGGAAACATCCGGCTGGTCGATCCGCAAGACCGCGTTTACGGCGATGGGGCGTCATGGATCATGGCTGCGTTCACGCACCCTCCGGTGGATGGGCGTGGCGGACGATTCAATCGGGATTTCGGAATCTACTACTGCTCGGACCGTGAAAAGATTGCCATTGCTGAATCATCCTTTCACCGGGCACGTTTTCTGCGGGAATCAAGAATCAACAAGACGCAACAGACAATGCGCGTGATACGCGCTCGACTCGGGCCGGTCCTCCTGCACGATGTACGACATCTAGCAGATCATCCGATGTTTGACAGGGATGACTACAGTGAGGCTCAGCAGTTCGGCTATTCGCTGCGCACTACCAGAAGTTACGGCATCCACTACAACAGCGTCAGAGCGGATGGTGAATGCTTTGCCGTCATGCGGGCGCGGGCACTCTCCGATGCCATTCACTGGCGCTACCTGCGCTATCACTATGACCAAGGATCAATCGTCAAGGTTGAGTCGGTCGATGACGGGCGTTGAAGGTGACAGTGGAAGTCCGACAATCGACAATGCGAGCGAATCAGCAGTAAGTCTGCACAAAGTCAACATAGTCAAGCAAATTAGGAAGTTAATCGGGATATTAGTAAAATCAGAAGTCAAACACGCATAAAAACAAAAAATTCCAACATCATTGAGCCAATTTATTTGATCTGGGAACCTTCACACCATGTCCAAGGCAAGTCACACCATTGATCTCATTCGCAGTGTCGTACAAGACAACACCACCGTAGCCGGGCGACTGTTCGACACCATCATCATCGTCATCATTTTCTACTCACTGTTTGTGATCGCCTGGGAGACCGTTCCCGGATTGTCACCGGAGATGGTGCGCTTGCTGGAACTATCCGAAACGGTGGTGACGTCAATCTTTGTTGCTGAGTATGGACTGAGAATTGCAACCGCGCGAAATAGGAGAAAGTATCTGTTCAGTTTCTATGGGATTGTGGATTTCCTGGCTATCGCACCGGTTTTCTTTTTCTTCCTGCCGATCGGAAATGAGGTACTCGCGGTACGGGCGGTAAGAATTCTCAGGATATTCAGAGTGGTCAAACTGACTCGATACAGCGACGCAATGTTCCGATTGGGCCGTGCGTTGCGCGCTTCAAAGGAAGAGGCGGAATTGTTCGTGGTGGCAACCGCAATACTGCTTTTCCTGGCATCCGTTGGGATTTACTATTTTGAGCATGATGTACAACCAGAGACTTTCAGTTCGATACCGGCGAGTCTGTGGTGGGCGGTGGCAACCCTGACCACTGTCGGGTACGGAGACATCTACCCGATAACGACTGGAGGCAAAATCTTCACGTTCCTGATCCTGATGTGTGGGCTTGGCGTCGTCGCGGTGCCGGCGGGTCTTATCGCGTCAGCACTGACCGAGATACGTGAGGAAGAGCATAAGTCACCAGAGAAAAATCACGAAGAGACGGATGACAGTTCAACCGAAAGTCACCCACCCCGGGAAGGGGGATAGTCAGGAAACATAAAAGAGGTTCTCAAGCAACCTTCCAAGGATGAACTGACGGCAACACTGCAAGCTACCATCTTCAACCTGTCGCCTGATGTATCCTCATCGACTCGCCAATGCTAGTCGTGGTTCCGAGCTGAACATGCCCTGTCTTTATTTCTCCTTCACGCCGTAAGCGACTACGTTGAAAGATTCGGATTCTGCCAGACTGCGACATCACTGACCGGTAACAGGTCACGTCCCAGAATGGCGTCACCAATCTTATCTGCGATCATGATGGTGGGTCCATTGGTGTTGCCATTCGTTACACGCGGCATGATCGATGCGTCCACGACCCGCAATCCTTGCAATCCATGCACCCGGCCTTGATTGTCAACAACCGCTCCGTCATCCGCTTCGCTACCCATCCGCGCAGTGCCAGACAAATGCCACTGCGTGTTGCAATACAAACTGATGAATCTATCGAGATCGCTGTCCGTTTGTGCGTCCGCACCGGGAAAGATCTCCTCCCCACATAGCCCACTGAATGCCGGCTGTGAGACCAGTTCACGCACCAGGCGGATTCCAGCGCGCATCATCTGCCTGTCACGGTCATCCTTCATGTAATTGACCATGATGCGGGGTGGACTGGCTGGGTTGGCATCGCGCAATCGGACCCAGCCGCGGCTGCGTGCCCGCATCAAGCCAACATGGATCTGAAACGCATGCCGCGGAATCGTTTGCCAGGTCTGGTTGTCCACAGCGATCGGTGTGATCGTCAGTTGCAGGTCAGGATATTCAACTTCAGGTGAGGAGCGGACACACGCGACTGCCTCGAAATGATTGGATGAACAGGTGCCCCGACGCGTCAGCAACCAGTGCAACCCTGCGGCGGTGCGTCCAATCAGTCTGGTCTTGGGCCACAGGGTAATGGGCTTGGGACACTCGAACTGCATCACAAAGTCTGGATGTTCGTTCAGGTTTTGTCCAACACCGGGAAGATCAACTACGACCTCCAGACCGAGTTCCTGCAGGTGTGCGGCAGGTCCGACTCCGGACAGCATCAGGATGTGTGGTGTACCCACTGCACCTGCGGACAGGATAATTTCCCTGTTGGCTTGTGCAGAAATCACCCGGCCATGCTGAAGAAATGTCACCGCGTTCGCACGGTTGCCATCGAAGTTGATTGTCTGAACGTGCGCACTGGTCTGAATGGTCAGATTGGGCAAGGTCCGCGCCCGGTCTAGATAGGCGCGTGCCACACTCCAGCGCTCACCGCGATACACAGTGGAATCCAGCAAGCCAATTCCCTCCTGCATGTAGCCGTTGATATCGTCGGTGCGAGGATAACCCGCTTCCTCTCCGGACTTCAAGAATGCATGAACCAGTGGATTAGTGGGCGCAGCGCGTTGAACATGCAACGGTCCACCGCCGCCTCGATAATCATCCTCACCACCGGAATAGGTTTCCAGTCGCCTGAAGTACGGCAAAACGTCAGCGTAACTCCAACCCTCGCACCCGGCCTGCTGCCAGCCATCAAAGTCTTTAGCGTGACCGCGAATGAAAATCATGCCGTTTATTGATGAGGAACCACCCAATGTCTTGCCCCGGTCATGTTGTAACTGCCGACCATTCAACTCAGGCTCCGGTTCTCCGATAAAGACCCAGTTGTGTTTTGTGCTGTTGAGGTTGGATAGCATGGCGGCGGGCATTTTCAGCGACAATGCCCTGTCTTCGGGTCCTGCCTCGAGCAGCAATACTCGATTTCCGGCATCAGAACTCAGCCGTTCGGCCAATACGCACCCGGCGGACCCGGCACCAACGATGATGTAGTCAAACTTCACTTTTCACGATTCGACTCATCGCATTCAACGATTGAATGGGCGATCAGAATTCATCACCTCACCAAGACTCATGTATCGCTCGACCAACATGCAAAACGAAACAGGAATTGGGAATACTCCCGAGGAAGGTCAGTTCCTGTCTACCGGGCGAAGCAAGATCAATTGCACACGATCACCGACCGACTCGACATCAGTGGGTACTGTACGAATATTCTGGATTGGCAATCCACGATTCATAAACGAGCTGCACGCTTGGACGCTGCATAACAGCGTCCACGATCCGCTTGACGTTGGGAAACTCATTGATGGGTGGATGTCCCCTGTCCGACTGCATCCAGGTAATCAGCATGAAAAGATAGATGTCCGCCGCGCTGAATCGGTCACCAATGACCCATTGGTTATCACCGATCTGATCATCGATCACGCCCCAGGTTTCCCGCAGACGTCGAATACCGCGCTGCCAGGCATCCGGCTCGTTCGCCGGTGTGTCAACGAATCGATCCGGGTAAAACGTCAACTGATAAGCATTCTGAACAGAGCTGGAAAAATACACGAGCGTCTGCAAAAAAAGTGCCCGATCCGGATCATCAACAGCCGGGGCCAACTGCGCTTCGGGATGCCGGTCACACAGGAATATCGTGATCGCGGCACACTCGTACATGGCGCCGCCCTCCCACAGCAGAACGGGTATCCAGCCGTTGGGATTGAGTGCCAATTGCTCAGGTGGTCGAGGCTTGTCCATATCGATTGTCGTCTCAATCAACTCATAGGGTGCGCCAATCTCCTCCAGTAAGGTTCTCACACCCAGTGAGGCACTTCTAGGTGCGTAAAAAAGTTTGTACACTTTTGACTCCTGTAAATGATTTCTTCAGTAAATGGGTATTGATATTTTCTTGAATGTTCGGTCAACTACGATTGATCTCATTCATGTGTGCTGGCTAAAATCAGCGGAAATTTGAAATTCGCAAAAGCATGTGGCAAAATAATATCTGATGATCCGCCCTATGGCAGTACGCTTTGCTCCCATTCTTGACGAAGAATTGGCGATCCTGAGCAAGGCCAAACCCTTAGGGCTTTTTCTTCTCTGAATCCACTAAACTAGACCGAGTGGGTCAATCCACCATCCACCCGGAGATTCTGGCCAGTAACGTAGCTGGACGCATCGGAAGCCAGAAACGCAATAACCTCCGACAGTTCTTCAACCCTGGCATATCGACCTGCCGGAATTCGCGCCAATCGATCTGCCTTCTCGGGCAGGCTGTCGATAAAACCTGGCAGCACATTGTTCATGCGAATACCGGTAGCCGCATACTGGGTGCTGAACAGCTTTGCGTAAGAAGCCAATCCCGCACGAAATACAGCAGACGTTGGAAAGTCAGGATCCGGTTCAAACGCGGCAAACGTCGAAACATTGACGATCGATCCCGAACCTTGCCTTTCCATGATCGGCAAGACCAAGCGGGCAACCCGAATCACGTTCAACAGATAGTAATCCATACCCAGATGCCAGTCATCATCGGACAGGTCCATCAACGGACCTTTAGGCCCATGCCCTGTGCAATTCACGACGACATCAATTCGACCATACCGGTCCGAAACGGCGTCGATGAATCGTTCCAGATCCTCAGGAACCAGATTTGATCCGGTAAAACCCAGCCCACCCAGTTCTTTGGCCAGTGTTTCACCCTTTCCGGATGAGGACAAAATCGCTACATCGAAACCTTTTGCAGCCAGGTTCTTTGCTGCATCAGCACCTATTCCACTGCCGCCTCCAACAACGACTGCCACTCGATTATCACTCATTGAATCTCCCCTATATGGATTTCTTGTCGTCAATTATGTTCATGGTTGCCACTCCACTCGAACCCAGATCGGTTGAGGCGAATGGACCGCCCTGCCGGGTCTGGGCCAGGTCGCTGGTATCCGCCACGGGCTCCTCAGCAAGAACTTTCTCGGCAAACTGCTCGGCATTGTCTTTTGGGCGGTAACCCAGAAAACTCGCATTTGAATTATCGACTGTCACGCGGTCGTTGTTGGATACACCGTAGACAATCGTGAATTCAGTGACAGGTGTGTTGATGGATTGCTCAACCAAATGGATCAGGTCATCGTAGGAAAGCCAAGTTCCGAGCGCACGCGGATTGTTAACCTGCGCGCAGGAGATAATCCGCATGCAGACCGATTCAATCCCGCGTTTTTCCCAATACAGTCTCGCCAGGTCCTCAGCAAAGCATTTCCCAAGACCGTAAAACGTATCCGGGCGATGTGCGACGTCGGTGCCGATAAACTCTGTCTTGGAATACATGCCGACTGCATGGATTGAACTCGCATAGACAACTCTCTTCACGCCCTGTTGATAAGCCGCCTCCCAGATGTTGTAGACGCCGATAAAGTTGGGACCCAGCAAGGTCTCAAACGGCGCTTCGTCGCCAATCGCACCGAAATGCACCACCATGTCGGCACCGGCTACAAGGTCAAGTATGTCGGGCAGGCTGGCGAGATCGGCGCAGACATAGCGCTCTCGCGGATAGATCTTCCCTAAATCCTCCACAATATCCGAAGACACCAGTTCATCCGCCAGTTTCGTGAGCGGTTCTCTCAAATACGATCCGAGGCGACCTGCCGCCCCGGTCAGGACAATTTTCTTCATATTCAGACTCAGTTTAAAAATGTAATCGATGCGAGCGTTCCGTCAGACTACAGGCGAGATTTCAGGACTCATAACCGTATTCCTTTTCGGCCACGCCGGGAGAAATATATCCAAGAATCAAATCGCGTTTGATCAATTCGGGATCACGCTCGGCAGGGTCGCCGTAACCACCTCCGCCAGGAAACGCCAACAACACCCGCCCGCCTGCGGGAACAAAATGCCGGCCCTTGCCATTCATCGATGTTCCGTCCTGACGCTTTACGGTTGTGGGTTGTCCGGGCAGTCCGCCCTGTCGGCCGCCGGCCGGATGGTTCACGCGGTCAAACATGGCCATGAAGTCGAATTCATGACCATCCATGCAGCCCACCTCCATGAACTGTCCCAAGCCTCCTCGATACCTGCCTGACCCGCCACTGTCCGGACGCAGCTCCTTGCGCCAGATGATGATCGGACCTGTCTGCTCGGTCGCCTCGACCGGCATGGTCATCACGCCGGATGGAAAAGCCGTAGCGTTCATGCCATCGGATCCAGGTCTGGCTCCTGAGCCGCCGGAATTGAATGTGAGTACTTCCGCCCTTGTCGCATGCTCAGGTGCAGGTTGGTCGGTACGGGGCCTTAACGATACCTGGAAGTTACACAAGGTGCCGGCGCCTTCGGCCGGCACAAAGTTCGGAATCAATTTGTCTAGGGCATCGTAGACTGTATCAGGAATCATGTGTCCGATTACGTGACGCAACGCCACGGGCGCGGGATGCAGGGCATTGACGATGGTGTTTTCTGGAGCTGAGATTTCAAACGGAGCCAGGGAAGCGGCATTGTTTGGGATTTCCGGCGCGATCGCACATTTCAATGCATAACAGGCATAAGCCTTGGTATAAACCAATGGAACGTTGATTCCTTTTCTGTCTGGAGCCGATGTGCCATCGAAATCACAAAGAATCCGGTTTTGGACAATATCCAGTGACACGCACAGCCGGACCGGCTGGCTGTAGCCGTCGATGGTCATAGACCCACTAGCCTCGCCTCTTGGCAGCGCGTTGATTCTCTCGAGCGTGGCACTTCGGGAGTTTTCTGAAATGAACTCAGACAGGCCATTCAAGTCACTCAGCGAAAACTCCTGCATCATGTCGGTCAATCGTCGATGACCCACCTCATTGCAAGTTGCCAACGCGAAAAAGTCTCCGACAACCTGATCGGGCTCTCGGACATTGGTTCGGATGATCTGAATCAATGTTGCGTTCACGTCGCCCCGGTGGGCAAATTTCATGATTGGAATGTGCAGCCCTTCCTCGTAGACAGAATCAGCGTCAGCTCCAAATCCCCGTCCGCCAATGTCCACTACATGAGCGGTACAGGCTAGAAAGCCTATCAGATTGCCACTGTGAAAAGAGGGTTTGACGATTGTGATGTCGTGCAGATGTCCGGTTCCCTCCCATGGGTCATTGGTGACATAGATATCACCCTCAAACATGTCATCGTATCCAATCCTGCGGATGAAATGCCCTACTGACTCAGCCATGGCGTTCACATGTCCTGGTGTTCCGGTCACGGCCTGGGCCAGCATCTCACCCTTGATGTTGTAGATTCCGGCAGACAAATCGCCGGCTTCCCTCACGGACGTGGAGAACGCGGTCCGGATAAGAGCCTGAGCCTGTTCCTCGACAACCGAAATCAATCGGTTCCACATGACCTGATAGGTCACCTTGGCAGACTGCTTTCCTCGAACGATTTCGGATCCGTGACGAATGACATCAATGCAACCGTCACCCTGCGCGACGGCATAGCGACTGGTCGGTAGTATGATGGTGGTCTCGTCTTCATAGATGGCAGCTGGTCCTGTGATTGATGCACCAATAGTCATCTCGGATCTCGATACAACCTTTGCGGTGACTGACTCTCCTACAGCGGGATCGAATATTTTCCGTTCCGTCTTTGCCTTGATCTCATTTTGAACTTCGACGGGTTTGACTGGTTCGACTGCTTGCGGTGTGGTAAAGGCATTGACGGACCACGAAGTGATTTCGACGTCCAGACCCTCAACTGTTCGTCCGAAGAGCAAGGTGTATTTCTGCTCGAAAAGTCGCTGAAAGGTTTCCACATCCGGATCAGCAGCCTGTTCAGCATCAAGGATGATGGGAATTTCCTCACCCTGTCCAGTGTACCGCATGTAGACCTTGTATTCTGATTGGACTGCAACATTGGGATCGCATGACCGTACGAATCGCGTCGCTTCCGACTCCAGTTCGGACAGCAACTGTCGAATTGAATCCGGATCAAACCCAGTGAGCTTCATGTGGACACTGCGCGTCGCCTCAAAGCTGAACGGCGCCCGCAGAAAGCCAATGGCTGAACCCACACCTGCACCGGGTGGAACCAGGAATCGATCAATGCCGAGTTTCTCGCATAATCGAGCTGCATGCAGCGGCGCTGCGCCACCGAATGCGATCATGGTGTATTCGGACAGGTCCTCTCCATTCTCAACGGCATGGACTCTGGCGGCATTGGCCATGTTCTCATCAACCACTTCGGACAGTCCATAAGCCGCAGTCATCGCATCTGTGTCCAGGTTGTTTCCGATGTGTTCTGACAAGGCAGCGATTGAACGATTGCCTTCCAATGTGATCGAACCGCCTGCAAAATTATCCGCGTCCAGATTGCCGAGCACCAGGTCCGCATCCGTCACGGCTGGGTGTTCTCCTCCCCGTCCATAGCATGCAGGTCCGGGTTCGGAGCCTGCTGATTCAGGGCCCACCCGGATCTGGTTCATCGAATCGACACGTGCCAGTGAGCCGCCTCCGGCGCCGATCTCAACCATGTCAATGACAGGGATGGAAATCGGCATACCCGACCCTTTCTTGAATCGATAGGATCTTGCCGCCTCAAAGACACGACTTGTTTTCGGTGTCTGGTCCTTTATCAGGCATATCTTGGCTGTGGTTCCGCCCATGTCAAATGACAACACCTTGTCGAGACCATAGCGTGCCGCGATGTTGGCGGCGAACACTGCACCGCCTGCCGGACCTGACTCAACCAGCCTGACTGGAAACTCTGCCGCACTCTCGATGGAGATGATGCCACCACCGGAATGCATCATGAATATCGGGCAATCGACGCCTTGTTGCCTGAGTTGATCCTCCAGGCGAATCAGGTAGCTTTTCATCATCGGTTTGATGTACGCGTTGGCGGCAACGGTACTGAACCGCTCATACTCGCGCATCTGGGGAGACACCTCAGACGACAGGGACACTGCAACACCGGGCAGTCTTTCGTCCAACACCTCCCGAATCACTTGTTCGTGATATGGATTTGCGTAGGCGTGAATCAATCCAACTGCAATGCTCGCATAGCCTTCTGATGCTAAGCCATCGACCAACTCTTCAACTTGTTCCCTTTGAATGGGAACGAGTATGTTGCCCTTGGCACTCATACGCTCGTTGATGCAGTAGCGCTGGTTTCTTGGAAGAAGCGGTTCGGGCAAGGTCAGATTCAGGTCATATTGCTCGAATCTTGACTCGGTTCGCATCTCAATCACATCCCTGAAACCTTTTGTCGTAATCAGCGCGGTCTTGGCGCCTCTTCTTTCGATCAGGGCGTTTGTTGCCAGCGTTGTACCATGGATGATTTGGTCTATTGCAGCAGGTTGGATATCAGCCACTTGGCATACCTGATGCAATCCCTTGATGATTGCATCTTCAGGTGCGCTGTAGGTGGTCAGAACTTTTGTTGAATACAGCTTTTGATCCGCTTCGAGGACCAAGTCGGTGAAGGTGCCACCTATGTCCACACCCAATCGAACTTGTGCGCTTTGATTTGTACTGACCTGCATGGACTCAAGATGGAAAAGTTGTCGGTGACTTCAAGACGATTTCGAATTGTAAATGAATTGGTGTGAGAGCGGAGCACAGTTGCGATGAATCGACTTGGCAGGAGTGAGAAGAGTCTGACAAAACCGGTGCATTACCTTGCTGAACGATGAAACGAGCCAGCACGCACAGTGTTCTCAGTTGATGTGTGGTGGTATTGGTATTGAAACCCCGAAATGTTTAATGCAGATTGTATGAGGAAATCCAATGAACGACAAACAAGACACCATGCTGGAAGATTTTGACCCTGATACCGCTCCAGATTTATCGCAGGATGACTGGCCGAAGAAGTTCGCCGAGATAGATATTCAGCGAGGTCGCCCGATGTCCGAAAGTCAAAAGGTTTCTGACTCTGTTGAATTGTAGAAAGTGATTGATTCGTATCGTGAAGCAGATCGCGGCCGACAGACTGGGGTCGCTGGGTCCAATGGCAGCGTTGTCTTTGCATACCGAGTCGAGTTTATCGACTGCTGAGATTATTGATATTCAGATTGACATCGAAATTGCGGACAGTTAGCAATCAAATCGAGCCGTCAGTTAGTTCAGCGATTCTTTCGAATTAGTACCCGGCCACCACAAATCACCCAGATCAAAACTGATCGCATCAAATGGCGGTGGTGAGGCTGGCAAATAACCGGACAGCGAGTCGATTAAATCCCAATCGGTCCCACGTAGCTCGAACGCTTTCAACGAGCAAGCATCCGGATCGACCAGCCACATATGGCCTACACCCGCTCGGGCATATACCGTCTGCTTGATGTCTAGATCAAAACTTCGAGTTGAAGGTGACAGGACCTCGCACACCCAATCTGGAATCACAGAGGAGTATGGAAGGCCCCGAACTTCAGGCATACGCTCGCGTCGCCATCCCGTCAGGTCCGGCACCACAATGTCATCACCCAGATGAAGCTCAGGTTTATAGAGTATCCACCAGCCGCCTGGACCATCACGACCAAACTGGAAAGATGACTTGAGAATTGCCACAAGTGCCGATGCAGTATGAGCCTGCAGCAGAGAATATCCCGGGTGGGTATAGAGTACACCATCGACCAATTCCGCAATCAGGTTCGCAGGTGCATCAATTACGTCCTGATAGGATACCATTCGAGAAATGTTCTCATCTATGGCTGTTTGCAATTTGTCCATTGTTCCTTAAACCAGTATGAAATTGAAAAGATCGATGAAGTAGTCGAATCGAAATAAATTCCTATCCAATTGTTGTTATTGATAATTCTCTAGTCGTCAAGTAAAAAAGGTTCTCGTATGGGATTCTTTAACCACTTGTATTCAGACTTGTATCTAGTGAACCAGAACTTACTCAAATCGCAATTGATGTTCTCAAAGGGAGGTAATGAAACCGACACATCACCGGAAACCGACTCGATCAACTCCCAATCGGTACCATGCAGCTGAAAAACCTCCAACGTGCAGGCATCCGGATCGACCAACCAAGAATGAGCGACACCAGCACGGGCATACACAGATTGCTTTCTACCAAGATCTAAACTTCGAGTTGAAGGTGAAAGCACTTCGCATACCCAATCTGGAACCAACGAGATAGGTTTATCGACATCGATTTGACGCAAACTTTCTACTCGCCATCCGACTATATCCGGTATCACGATGTTCTTGCCTAATTCAAGTTCGATGTCGCGAAGAATCACAAATTCGCGTGGCCCGATAATTTCTCGATTGACACGCGGTTGGAGGGTCAGCAGAACTGCCAATTGGGTACTTCCCTGCAACAGCGAGATCCTCGTATTGGTATAGAGTACACCGTCGACGATTTCCGCGACCATTTGCTTGGGCGCATCGATCACATCCTGATAGGTCACCGCTCGAGAGATGTTATCTTCTATGGCTATTTGCGATTCGTCCATTGTCCCTTGACTCTTTGAAAGTGTTTACATGCTATCTCAGTCTATTAGTTGACAATGAAAAAATTGACCATACTTCCACATCACAAAACCCGACTACCCGTCTTAGAAATCATTGATTAGGCGTAAATCGAATCTCAGTCGCTCAGTGCTGGGTACGTCGTTCTTGATAAAAGGCATACGGCGTCCACAAATCACGCAGATCCAAACGCACCTCCTCAAAGGGTGACAGCGAAACCGGTACATTGCCACTCAACGACTCGAGCAACCCCCAATCGCCACCGAGTAATCTAAACGCTTCCAGTGAACGGTTATCTGCGTCGATTTGCCACATGTAACCGACACTTGCCCGGGCATAAACCGCCCGCCGTGCGTCACAGTCAAGCTTTCGCGCTGAGGGTGATAGGATTTCACACACCCAGTCGGGAGCCAAATCTGTATGAACCCCGTCCGGAATCCTAGGCATGCATTCCTGTCGCCATCCCGCCAGATCGGGAACCAAAACATCATCTCCCAGATGAACTTCGGGTTCGGGGAAAATCCACCAGCCTCTGGGGTCACCGCTTCCCTGACCAAAATGTGATCCGAGTTTGATCAATAGCGCTCCAGCAGCATAGCCGTATTCAAACGTATGTCTCGAGCGGGTGTAGAGTACACTGTCAACAATTTCCGCTACCAGGTGCGGTGGAGCGTCAATCACATCCTGATAGGTTGCCGGACGGGAAGTAGTTTCGTTTACTTCTGTTTGTGACTTGTCCATTGTCTTTACATCCTCTTGAAGTAGTTCGATTGACCAAACTAATTCCATTAAATCAGTATTTGGTGAATCAAACAGCTTGAATTCGTCTAACTCTAGTCCGTGACTACCTCGCTGGCAAATGAAAACCAGTGCTGAATTCTAAAGACCGCATTAACGGAAGAATGCTCGTGACAGTCTAACTGAAAATCGATTAAACTTTAAGTTCCAAACAAGCCATGCTCTGATTCAGTGGTGAGCTTGTTCGGTAGTTCCTTGTGAATGGTGGGTGGTCCCCACAGATCACCCAGATCAAAACTAATTGCCTCAAAGGGTGGTAGAGAAACTGGTACATTGTCGAATAGCTTGTCGATCAACTTCCAATCGGCACCACTCAGCGCAAATGCTTCCAATGAGCAGGCTTCTGGATCAATCATCCACATATGTTTAACACCTGCCCGGGCATAAATCACCTGCTTGACCTCACGATCAAACTTTCGAGTTGAAGGGGATAAAATCTCGCAAATCCAGTCCGGAACTAATTCGGTATAAGCTACGGGTTGAGCTTTAGGCAATCGCTCGCGTCGCCATCCCGCCAGATCTGGCACTACAAAGTCATCACCTAAGTGTACTTTTGGCTCATCGAGAATCAACCAGCCACCCGGTCCGCCATTTCCTCGGTGAAAGGGCGGCCCAATTATCATTCCCAACTCTGACCCAACCTGAGCATGCAGCAAAGTAGGCCTGGAGTGTACATAGAGGGTACCGTCAACGATTTCCGCAACCAAGTGGGGCGGTGTGTCCAACACATCCTGAAAAGTTGCCGATCGGGAAGTGACTTCTTGTGCACCTATTTGTGGTTTGTCCATTATCTTTACATCCTCTTAAAGTAGTTCGATTGGTTAACCCAATTCTATTTCATGGTATTCGGAGAATCAAGCAGCGTGAAATTGTCTTTTGCTGCGTTCCATCTGATGTCATGCAAGTTAGACTTAGACAAGATGATTCGAAAGAGAATTTGACTTCTATACAACGAATCTTTACGTTGAAAACGAAACCGGTCGAGTGCACCTTTAACGATGACGAACTGAACTTCTTCATCACTGTCACCAGTCAACCGAACAAGACGACTTCCAAAGCCCTTGTAAATCATTTTCAATTCCACATCACCTGGATTGCTTCGATGTATGGTCTGATTACGCTCGTCACTCGATTGATTTTTGCAAACTGCCAAATCTCACTAGCTGTAGCGCGGCGTTCCAGCAAACAGTCTCTTAACGATTCAATTGCAACATCGGTCCCAACTTTGTTTCGATGTTTGAAACAGTCTGCCACAGTCTTGCCAGGACTTGTGATTGGCACTGAAACTCCATCAATTGAATGCCTCTCAACTCCCGTCATCAGTAAATTACGATTCGTGCGAGTGACTCGTAATGACACCGGAGGGTTGGTGGGAGTCCATTTATTATGTTCAATGAGTATCCATACTTGTCGTGGCAGTTGAGTTGTCAAATTATGGAACCGCAAAGCAGAAAGAAGACAGATAACTCCGTGCGGAACTGCTTTCGAAACTACTGCCAAACTATAGGATTCAGTATGCTCCAAATCTACATGATGATAGATTCCGCGTTTGATTTGCAGGAGCAAGCCTTCGTCTTGAAGGCGGCGTATATAGGTGTGCGGTACACCAGCAGCGTAGAAGTCTCTGGCTCGTACGATCCCACCTTTGCGAGCGATTTCCAATGCACGATCTTTTAGGTTCTTTTGAGACATTTGAATTGTGATTTTTACTACATATTTTTTGATTTTATTTCAGTAATGATAACATTAAAATTCAACCAGAATACTTGGAAGTGGATCAGTTTGAATGATGCCAAGCGAAAATTCCTGATGTTTACCAGCATCAACCAAAGAACGAGAGGCAAACAACTACAATATCGGAAGTGTGTATTGGTGACGAACTGATGAACCACCGAAAGCAACTCCAGAATAGATTTTCTGACCGGTTACGCGTCGACCTCCGGCTTGGTCGTCAGGCTGTTTCATACCAGGGCAACAAGGGATTACCTGGACTGCGTTGGATGAAGTACAAGGAAGGTTTCTCCAAATCATTGGTTGAACGGTTCGTTCACGAAAAATCCCCTCGTGACCTTCTCGACCCATTTAGTGGCCTGGGTACGGCACCTCTGGTTGCATCGGGAAATGGTGTAAATGCCACCGGTATTGAGATCATGCCTGTTGGTGTACTGGCTGCAACGGGGATCGCCCATGCTGCCAATGGTCTCGACAAAAAAGAATTCCATTCAGTCGGAAAAGAATTGCTGCATCGGCTGTCGTGCCGAAAGAATGCTGAAGCATCCCATCAGTTCCCTCATGTCGGAATCACCGAAAAAGCGTTTCCTGAGAAGACGGAACAGGCCATTGCCAAGGCAAGAGAGTTTATCGATCAAATCGACGACCCGACCATGCGCGACATGCTCAACCTTGCTTGCATGTCAATTCTTGAATCTGTCAGTTTCACCAGAAAGGATGGCCAGTACCTGCGCTGGGATTACCGCAGCGGACGCCCCTTGCGATCACATGTTGACCTTGGAGAAGTATTGGACTTTTCGGTCGCGTTGGAAACCCGTCTTCAGGAAATGGAGGATGACATAGACGATGTAAAAGAGGAATTCGGGAGCAGATACCCACGGTTGCTATCCGGTTCCTGCCTTGAACTGTTAAGGGAACTTCCTGATGCGAGTTTCGATCTGATCGTTACCTCACCACCCTATGCCAATAGATATGACTACACCCGAACCTACGCACTGGAACTAGCGTGGCTTGGCCTCGACAAGGCTGGATTTTCGGACCTTCGACAAAAGATGATTACTGCCACCGTAGAGAACAAACCAAAGCTTGAATGGCTCAACTCGCTTTATTCGGATGGACTGGAGCACGCCAGAGCCATGTACGCCGCACAGGGAGCGTTGAAAGAAATCATCGACACACTCAACGAGAATAGAGAGAAGTTGAGTAATAAGAACATCATTCGTCTTATTGAAGGATACTTTTTCGAGATGGCTGTTGTTATTTCGGAAATTGGCAGAATTCTCCGTCCTGGTGGTGGAGTCGTCATGGTGAACGACAATGTTCAATACCACGGTGAAGAAATTCCTGTTGACTTCATCCTGTCTGACTTTGCCGAGCAGTCCGGTATGGTTTGCAAGAATATTTGGGTGCTTCCGCGAGGAAAAGGAAATTCAAGTCAGCAAATGGCTGCCTTCGGTCGTCGTGAGATTCGAAAATGTGTTTATGAATGGGTCAAGGCATGAGCCAATTGGACTGGGCAAAACTCGTCTGGTTAACTGTTTATGCATTCTCTTTGGATTGATTTAATTTACCCAAGAGTTCGTGACAATACCTGAGTCGGTCTTCACTTCCTAACGATTCCAATTCCGAAATTAGCTCCTTTTGATATTCTGGCATACCTTCGACTGCGCCGCCGGTTTCCGCGCAAAGCCACATATGAAATAGTTCCCCTTCGTATCCAAGACGAGAATCAGACTCATCAATGTCTAAATAGGACGTAGTTGCCCGAGCCAATAACTCTAAGTTATCAACCTCATCCATAGAGATGGATTTGGTTGAGTCATAGTTCGCGTGTTTAAGAAAATTAGCAATTTTCTTTCGGTCTCTCGAAAACTTTTTTCTATCTTCCTCAGGTATCAAAAATTGTATATCGTCGAGGTCAGAAGTTGCGGAAATATCAGGCCATTGGTTTGCAATTTGTTTGATAAACTCCATCGTTTGTGGACTAGAGGTCATACTGGGTGGCAGATCCCCGCGACGAAAGCTTCGAATTGCGAAAATAACGGTTGATTTGCAGTAATCTTCTATTTCATCACGACCACGTCGTGATTTAAGATCACAGATAATTTCATAAGCTGCAGCAGTGATTGTATGGATAGCTAGTTCGTCTTCTCCTGAGAAAAATAGACGGATCGCACACCGAAGCTGACGATTTGCCGCAGTCAATTTGTTTACGAAAACCTCAGCCACAATTCATTCTTCTCCATAAATTCAGATTAATTCCCAGCTTTATTTTGTCTTCTAATAATGTTGCGTTCATAATATTTCACAAGAAATTGTTTGTCCAAAGAATTATGATAGCGGCACTAGACTCAATTTCGAGACCTCGCAAATGCTCAAAGGAGATAGCGCAATGAATTCATTTCGTTTTCTGCACGCAGCGGATATTCACCTTGACAGTCCTCTTAGAGGACTGGAGGGTCACGATGGAACCGCGGTTGAACGCGTTCGAACTGCAACTAGAAACGCGTTGGAAAGGCTTGTTGATATAGCGATTGAAGAGCGAGTTGATTTTCTCATAGTCGCAGGTGACCTTTATGACGGTGACTGGAGAGACTTCAATACGGGTTTATTCTTCGTAAAGCAAATGGGACGTCTCAATAAAGAAAACATTTCAGTTTTTTTGTTGTACGGAAACCATGATGCACAAAGCCAGATCACAAAGAGACTCGAACTACCAAAAAACGTGCAGGTTTTCGGTACAAATAACCCTGATACCTTTAACCTTTCAGATTTAGGAGTGGTAATCCACGGTCACAGCTATCGTCAGCGAGACGTAACGGATAATCTCGTTCTAGACTACCCAATACCAGTACCCAATACATTCAATATAGGCGTTTTGCATACGGGCTTAGGAGGTATGGGTGATCATGCCAAATATGCACCCTGTTCCATTGACGACCTTAAAAACAAGGGTTACGACTACTGGGCACTGGGGCATGTCCACCAAAGAGTCGTGCTACACAAGCATCCGTATGTCGTCTTTCCAGGAAATTTGCAAGGGCGTCATATTCGAGAAACTGGCGCGAAAGGTGCTTATATTGTCACCGTGGAAGATGGCGAGATCTCAGCGCTAGATTTTGTTTCCTGCGATGTCGTACGTTGGAAAGAACTATCAGTGTCTTTAGCCGGCGCCGATAGCCTCAGTAATGTCAACGACCTTATCCGCGATGCATTGGAATCTGAAGTGACCGATTCAGTGGTGCTGGCCTGCCGCATTAAACTCGAAGGACGTACAACAATTCATGAGCGTCTAGTCGCATCAGAAGGTCAGGTATTAGCTGATGCCCGCGCCAGCGCACTTGGGCTAGGTGGCGACTTGGTGTGGATTGAGAAGGTATTAGTAGCAACCGAGACAGCTGGTGTTGAAAATCCACCAGGCCCATTAGGAGAGTTAGTAGAAATGCTGGATGAAGCTGTGCATGATGAAGACTTTCTTGCACGGGTTGAAATTGATTTCGAAAGGTTCGCCGGACAATTGCCCTACGAAGTCAGGACGGAATCAGATGATGAGGTTTTGGAAGCTGTTGTAAATCGAGACTGTGCTGCACTCATAGACTCTGTCAAACCACATCTGCTCGCACATTTGATCGCCGAGGAAAACTGAAACATGCGTCTCAGCAAGCTCAACCTTATCCGATATGGTAGATTCACTGACCGGTTAATTGAACTGCCACACATGGAATCCGACTTCCACGTTGTTTTCGGGTTGAATGAAGCAGGAAAATCAACGGCAATGTCTGCGATTGAGGACCTACTCTTCGGCATGCCTAGCAGGTCTAGTTACAATTTCTTGCATGACTACAAAGACATGCTGGTTGAAGGTCATCTCGAAAATAACAGCTCATCATTGCAAATTTTTCGACGTAAAGGAAAGAACAACACACTCTTGGATGAGAATGGCACTCCGATTCCAGGAGGTGAAAGCATATTGAGGCCCTATCTCGGCAATGCCGACCCGTCGTTGTTCGAGCGTATGTTCTGCCTAGACCACAACCGTCTACGAACCGGAGGAGAAAACATTCTTAAGGCCGAAGACGACCTGGGTCAAATCATATTTTCTGCAGTTACTGGTATTGAAAGGCCGCAAGAGTTACTTGATGAGTTGCTCAATGAGGCGGAAAAAATTTGGGCTCCACGTCGAGCCAGGGACCGATCTTTCTACATCGCAAAAGACAGACTCGAAGATCATAAAAAATCACTGCGTGAACTAATCGTTACTGGCGAGAATTGGACAAAACTGAAGAGGGCACACGAAGCAGCAGAAAACTCCTACTCTAGACTGAACAATGAAATCGAAGAATTGGACGTCGAGCGCAATCGCTTAATTCGCATTCGCAGAGTCATTGGAGACATCCGAAAATTGCATGAACTTGAAGAAAGACTCAAACAACTCGGGGAAGTTCCAGAACTTCCTGAAAGTGCTGCAACTGAATTGGAAGAAGCTGAACGCAGTGATGAAACACTAACGACAGAGATGAAAATTCATCAGAGTAATTTGAAATTGATTCGGGATGATTTGAAAGGACTTACAGTCGATGAAAAAATTTTACAGAATGCTGATGATGTTCGCCTCCTACACGAAAGACGGATTCAGATAATTCAGGAGAAAATCGACCTGCCCAAACGCGAAGTGGAACTGAAGGCCGTTGAAAAACAACTACAGAGATGCGCTAACCAACTGCAATGGCAAAAAATGGAAACGGCATCACTGATTAAGCGCATCCCGCCTCGCTCTAAAGTCAACGAAGTGCGCTCCTTACTCAACGAGCGGAGCGGATTGGAAGCCGAAGTTACAACCTGCGAAGACTACCTAGTGGATTCTCAGGAACGATTCGACCAATTGAGAAAACAGCGGAATGACATGGAAGTGTCCCAAGATGTATCTGACTTGAAGATCATCCTAAAATTGGTTTCTGAGCAAGGCGACCTGCCTAGCGAAATTAAATCCGCTGAGAAGGAATATCAAGTTTTCCAAAAATCGGTAGAGCGGAGTCTTTCGGACCTAAACCCCGGTGTAGTTGATGACAAGACGCTTCTGAATATGACGGTACCTGTGCTTGAGAACGTTAAATTACATCGAGAACAAGAAAAGGATTGGGATAGACGAAATCAGGCAGTACTTCGAGACATAAAGTCGGTATCGGAGGAATTAGACAGACTTAACGCTGAAATCACACATGTGACACAGGTTGAAGACATTATCACTGTCGAAGAGTTGCAGGACGTCCGCCGCTATCGAAATGTACTCTGGGATTTGGTAAAACTCAAACACATTCAAGGCAAAACAATCCCAAAAAAGCAAGCAAATGAGTTCGCAGATGAACTGAAAAACTTGGCTGGCGCAATCGAACCAGTAATGGAAAAAGCGGACCATCTTTCTGACCGGCGTTTTGATCATGCTGAATCTGCAGGACAAGTCGCACAAATCAATCGGGAGGCTTGCGATTTGGAGGTGCGTCTTAGACAGCTACAAGACGACGAAACCAATCTCGGTCAAGAGTGTGGAAGTTTACAGGATAAGTGGAAAGAGATGTGGGCATCAGTACCTATCCACCCATTGGATACAGAGACTATGCTAGTCTGGTTAGACAGTAGGAAAGAAATCCTAGAAAAAGTTAAGGACCGAGAGAGTATCAATTTTTCTTTAGATAATTTACGGAAGCAAGAAAGCAACGCCAAGAATCAACTTCTTGAGGAGTTGGAAAAACTTGGGGTTACTCTAGCCACCTTGAAGTGTGACAGCCTAAGATTAATCATCAAAAAAGCAGAGGCGGAACTGTATCGAGAAGAACTTTTAGTGAGAGATATAAAGCAACTAGAAGTACAAATAATAGATCAGGAAAAAGATGTTGCACGAAGGAGTCGTAACTTCAAAAATGCGAAAGAGGCATTCGATAATTGGAATAAGAATTGGGTAACCGCGCTTAGCGATCTCGGAATCGATAAAAATGCCTCAGCACAGGCGGTGAAAACTCAAACTGAAACAATCGACGAAATGCGAGGGATAGCCGACCAATATAATCAATTAAAGGATGAGCGAATTGCCAAGATCCAACGCGACATTGCTAAATTCGATGATGATGTTCGTAACCTTGTAGAGGTACTCGCCCATGATCTTTTAGGTGAACCATCCGAAAATGCGGTATTGGAACTTGAAGATCGACTCAAAAGAGCCGAGAGCAACCAAGAACTCAAGAACAGGAAGAATGATGAGGCAAATGAACTATCGACAAAGATTGCCGAAATCAATGATAATCGAAAAAAAATCCTCGCCTCAATTTCACATCTCTTGTCAAGAGCTAAGGTTGATTCCAATGTGAAGTTGAGAGACGCGATTACGCGATCTGACGAATTCCGGTCAGTTGAGTGTGAGCGACAGGAAATTACTGAGAAACTAGAAAATGATGGCGATGGTAAGTCGATAGAAGAGCTCAAGATTGAATGTCATGACGAGGAAATCGACACAGTCATTGCTCACGACGGGTATATATCTAATCAACTGGAGGATTTGCGAAAACAGTTGATTCCTATTTCAGACGAAAAACGTCGGACATGGAATGAATTTCAATCAATAGGCGGTGATGACGCCGTAGCGAAAGCAGAAGCGGGTAGACAAAGTGCTCTTGCGGAACTTAACACAATTTCAGGACGGTACGTTCGCGCAAGAACATCAGCGATACTCCTACAATGGGCAATCGATCGCTTCAGGAAAGAAAAACAGGCTCCTTTGCTGAAACAAGCGAGCAACCTGTTCGAAACGGTAACCTGTGGTTCATTCGCAAACCTCGAAGTCAAATTTGACGAAAACGACAATGCTTATTTAACTGGAGTTCGACCTGACGGGAGTACTGTACCTGTAACTGGAATGAGTGCGGGCACTACTGATCAACTATATTTGACATTAAGGATTGCGGCAATTATTGAATCCCTGAATTCAGCAGAAGCAAAACCACTACCTTTTGTTGCCGATGATCTTTTCGTCAACTTCGATGACGAAAGGGCACAGGCTGGATGCGAATTGCTTTTTAAGTTAAGTCGCAAAACCCAGGTGCTTTTCTTCACTCATCATCAGCATCTTGTCGATATGGCGCGGAAATCACTTGGTGATTCCATAAATGTCGTTGAGTTGACCGACTAATTCGATCAGATTTGATGCATCGAAAGACCGCAGAAATTATTCCAAAAAAATTCTTATATAAATTTGGGAGTAGGCAATAGCCGGTATATTACCATCACAAGTACTCAATAGTTATTGAATCAAAAATTCTTGTTCGACTTCGATATCAAATGAAAGTATTTTCTCCTTTGTCGAATCAAGTTCTCTAACTGAGCAGGGATTGACTTATCGAGTTGCTCATCGGCTGTGTGGAATGCTCGATAGATCAATGACGGTGATCTCGGCAGCCAAGTCAAACAGAGACGACTCAATCAGTTTCGGTAAGGTTAGTGAGTCTAGTCCGCCTTGCCCACAGCCTATGTGTGGAAGGGGATCTCGCACATTTTGGCAATAATCGACGCAATCACGAAACCACCGCAATCTTTTCTAAAAGCTAGTCGTACTTCAAGGGTTGTCTCCTGTGTTCCTCCGCCGGAAATTTGACGAGTTTGCCCGCTTCTCAACCTTCCTAAACTTGGGGCTTTTCTGGTTCGACGTCGCCGGAACTGCAGACAACTGCAATTTCTTTGGACATTTCCGGATAGCGGACTATCTACTCCTGCTCCCAAACTGTCCAAATCCCGATTTTCCGTTCTCGCAGAGTGGACAACCCGACTTTGATGGCAGTAAGTCATCTTGGATGTGGAAAGTATTCTACGATACCCTTTTGAATTAGGCATCCGACGTCCAAACATTTCGACGCTGCAAACCAATTGCAGCCTATCGTAAACACAAGCGCAATGTGTTATGATCACGATTCAGTGAGCCAGCACAGAAAATAACTTTTACCATCTACAGTTTTATTTCCATGCCTAAGAAACAAGACAATTTGAAACGGATAATTGAATCATATAATTCAGGTTACAACCGAACTAGCAAGAGTCCCAGTTTGTCTGATTTCCGATATTCAGTTTGGGCGAATGAAATTTTTCAAGTTTATAGGCGATTGGGCGGGGTCCTTAACGAATTCCCCTTTAGGTTCAGTAATTGGGATTGCAACTTCAGAGGTGTGCCCGTTGAACTTGACGAGCAACTGCATTTCAATCGTTATCGTCTCCTAACTTTAGAGTCTTCGGTCTATTCTCATGATTCCTTGTCGAATTTTCCGCACGAGTTGTATGTCGATTGGTGTAAGCGATTTGAACGTGAATGCAAAAAGGCAGGTAGTTACGGTGGTAAATGGACAAATTCTTCTTGCGAAAAGATGTTTGGTAGAGCGGCACCCAAGGGTGAACTCAGCGATGCTGGTGCATTTGGTGCTCCAAGGTGGAAGCAAAGGGCGTTCTACGATTACCTGAAAGATGTTTATTCGATAATTTCCCGTAGTCCAGTAGTTCGAGTCGCTATCTGGGATACGATACGGGACAGTCATGGTCGAGTCCGAACAGTAAATGAAGTGCTTGAGAACAGCAACATCGACGACCAACACTCAAATAAGGCGATTCTGGAAGTGATCCAAGAACGCGCAGGGTTATTGTGAAAACTAATCGGGACGGAGTGCAATTGATGGGAGGCGGTATCGAAAGTTGGCTGGTGAAATTCATGCGTTTAGCCAATCAGCCGTGTTGGTGGAAAACTATGTTGTTCGTTAAGAAAGCCAACTCGTAGGGTTATTCGCCCATTGACGGAAATTCGGGTGGGCGTTACACCGTGTTTGGGAGTTTCTCAAAACAGTTAGTCACTTCAATCTTACTACTGCAGTTGAACTAAATCTGAAGTGTTTTTTATAGATTCAAGGTATTGAACGAGATATTGCCAAAGTTCAAATCCAGAGGAACTTTAGGATGGAAAAACCGAAAAAACCGATTGCTTTTTTCTGCAGGGCTAAACCACAAGATGCAGATGCATTTGAAATTTTTAAAGATCACAATCACGTATTCATAGGCTATCCGTTTTGGACAGAAGACTGCACCGAACAACTCTATCAAACTGATCTGACGAGATGCATCAGAAATCCAATGGCTTACACCGATGAAGAGTGGGCGAGACTCGGTGCAAATAGACAAATTACTCAAAATCGTAACTTCATCAAGACGGTTGCAAGAGGGTCTATCGTAGTCATTCCTCGTCCCACATTAGGTGTAGCGTATCTTGCACAAATTTGTAGCGAGTTTTACATTCACAATAACCCCCCTTGGAGATGTCAATATCTCAATCTTCGTCTGGAACAGAGACTAGATGCGGATGACTACAATTGCGGGCATACTGGAGATATAGCCCAAGGCTGGAAAGTCAATAAATATGTCGAAGTAAGTTTGTCGAGAATCCCAGGATGGATTCGACGCAGTTTGTTTGGCAGGTCGACCTACGGAAGTATCTGGCGTCCACATCCTTTGGACGATAAACTTACTCCCCACCAAGTACTTTCCGACTTATATGAGAAAATGCAATTCGGAAATCAATACCAAGGAAAAGAGTGGACTTTAGACATAGAAGAAATTAAACGACGACTTGTAGACTCATCGCTTAACAATAGTTCGCTGGAGGTGCTTGTTGTATCACTGCTTCAATTGGACGAGCCAACGATTTATTGGCATCACAGTGGCGGTCCGGGAGATGGTGGTGTAGACGGATTCGGAAGTGATGAAAATGGAAATACTGTCGGAATCTTGCAGGCAAAGTATTCTGCACCATATTTTCCTGAATTTGCAGACGATGTGCCACCTGAAATACAACGATATTCTGCCGTATTTCTTCCTGTGCATCCAGACAGAGTACCGCAGGACAGCGAGAATACAACCTACATTGACCTTGAGTGGATAGCGAAAAAAGTAAAAAAATATTGGAAAAATTTACCTATTTCGTTAACTCTACGAATTGGCAACTCTGATTAGTGAGCAGTCAAAATCTCGAAGTACGTAGTTTAGTTCTCTTGGGGGTCGGGCATTAGACTAAATACTATTGAAATTGGCACACCTAAGCTTATTTTCCTGATTAAGACCAAATTATGTCTTCCTCAATCAATGCGCTGGCATTGACTGATCCGTTGCCTAGTGAAAAAATTCAATAAACGTTCGAATACATTCCAATGGTGGGCCCGGAAGGACTCGAACCTTCGACCAATGGATTATGAGTCCACTGCTCTGACCAACTGAGCTACGGGCCCTCTAGTGCGGGAATGTCAATATTGTATTTGAATTTCAAACGAATGAATGCCGTTGCACATTCGACTGGCAGATAGCGTTTTTTTCTTTGGATTCAAAAGTCTGACCGGAACTGCGGAAATCGTAAATTCCAACAAACAATTGTCACGCTTCCGCACTCTTCGGCACTGTGTGCTTTCGTTCCAGTGCTTCCAACAGACTGCGCGCATCATCATCCGTCATCAGGTTGTATTTCTCAACTAAAGCTTCGCTTCTTTGCTCTTGCACGCGCCGATACAATCGTTCAACCGCATCATCGAATTCAGTTTCCAAGCTTTCCTGGGTGATATAGTGTTGAAGGTCGGCAAATTTCTGAATCGTCTCAAAGTGTTCCGACTCCCTGAAATATTCGACAACCGCAGCCGTCTTGACTTTTGGATGTTCCTTGACAAAACCCATGACTTCAACCAGCAACCTAACATTCGGATCATTGAGAATCACCAGTTCACTGGGATTCTCAATCGACCAGCCAATGTCTGGGTTTTGCACCAGCACCGCGAGCGCCTTTGTTACCAATCCCAAATCCTTCTCTGACGTCTGAGGAGTACTTCGACGCGGGCCAACGTTTGAAGATTCCTTGTCGAGCGTTTCACGAATGAAACTCACTCCCAACCCAGTCTTTAAATGCAGGTCTTCCAGCATCAAAGCACGAATGGAAGAATTCGGCAAATTGGCGTAGATCGGTTTGAATTCCTCAAGCAGCTTGGCCTTGCCATCATGACGACTGATGTCTGCCTTGCCTTCCAATTCATCGAAGATAAACTCTGCGATCGGTTTGCCTTCACCAATCCGCTCCTCAAACTTTTCCTTGCCCTCTTCCCGGATCATGGAATCCGGATCCTGTCCCTGGGGCAGAAATACAAAACTCACCATGTTTCCGTCATGCATCATCGGCAATACCGACTCCAATGCACGCCAAGCTGCTGTTCGACCGGCCGTATCACCATCAAAACAGAACACCAGTTCTTTCGCGGCACGAAACAGTTCCCGAACATGGTACGTGGTCGTCGCAGTGCCCAACGTGGCAACCGCGTAGTCCACTCCATTCTGTGCAAGTCCAACGACATCCGTGTAGCCTTCCACGATGATCACTTTACCGGCCTTCTTGATCGGAGCGAGTGCTGCATGAAGACCAAACAACTCATTTCCTTTCTTGAACAGGACGGTTTCCGGCGAGTTGAGATATTTCGGTTCGCCATCACCAATCACCCTGCCCCCGAATCCAATCACGCGCCCTCGTCGATCCTCAATCGGAAACATCACCCGTCCCCGGAAACGATCGTAGAGATTGCCGTTATCCTTCTTGATCACCAAACCAGCCTTGAGAAGAAGATCCCGATCTTGTCCATTACCGCCAAAGCGCTTGAGCAGATAATCCCATTCGTCGGGGGCATAGCCGATTCCGAATTTAATCGAATACTCGCGGTTGATTCCCCGACCTGTAAGGTAATCCCGGGGCTTGGAATTCCCACCCCGATGAAGCTCATTTCTGTAAGCCGACTGCACCTGCGACATCAGTTCCAACAACTTGTCAAAGTCACCGCTGACCGGCGGTCCCCCGGATTGCCGGGCAGGAAGTTCCAATCCGGCATCAGCAGCCAACTCCTCGACCGCCTCATAGAACCGCATGTTGCCGTAGTTCATCAGAAACGAGATCGCCGTTCCGCTTTCACCACAACCAAAGCAGTGATAGAACTGTTTCTGGGGACTTACATAAAATGAAGGGGTTTTTTCGTTGTGAAATGGGCAGCAGGCTTTGAATTCGCGCCCTGCCTGGGTCAACGGCACCCGGGCATTCACAACATCGACGATGCTGACTCTGGCTAGGAGTTCCTGAATGAATTCTGGTGGAAATCGACCGGGCACTTGTCTCTCTGATGGGTTGTGTGGGAGTCGCAGATTACCCTATTGTAACAGAGAAAATTGATAGGTCTGCCAAGCGAAATCTAGTCGCTGGATTGGCCTTGTAAAATCAGGGATATAGCCGTTTTCTTGAAGAATTGGCTGTAGATTCCAGTTCAATTTCTCGACAAAAACCTCAACTGAAAGGGTATCGAATGGGAACTTCCAAGCGCATTTTCAACCAGGTAGCGAACGCGCATCGAGACGCTTGTGTCGATCAGTAAAATGTAAAGTTCCAGTATCGATAATTTTCCCTATAATGCAATTCTCCATGAATTGGACAGATGGCGGTGACGGTTCGCTACTACAGTGACGATAGGTTGTGAACCCGGTCAGGTCCGGAAGGAAGCAGCCGTAGCAGCTGATGCGGGTACTGAATTTCAGCGAGTCGGAACCGCCTCCCGAAGTATTTTGCAATTTAAGATCATACATTTATCTGTTTGAGGGGCAAGTGAGCTATCTGGTACTGGCACGAAAGTGGCGCCCCAAGAATTTCGAAGAGATCGTCGGTCAGGAACACGTCGTTCGAACGCTTGAACACGCGCTCGACAACGAACGGCTGCACCATGCCTACCTTTTCACCGGCACCCGCGGTGTCGGCAAGACAACACTCGCCAGGATTCTCGCCAAAGCCCTGAACTGTGAGAAAGGCGTCAGCTCTAAACCCTGCAACGAATGTCCGGTCTGTGCCGAGATCGACGAGGGTCGCTTCATTGATCTGATCGAAGTGGACGCCGCTTCCAGAACCAAGGTGGAAGACACCCGGGCACTGCTCGACAACGTGCCCTACCGGGCAACATCAGGCCGCTACAAAGTCTATCTGATCGACGAGATACACATGCTTTCAGGTCACAGTTTCAATGCACTCCTAAAGACACTGGAAGAACCACCGGAACACGTCAAGTTCCTGATGGCGACTACCGATCCGCAAAAACTGCCGGTCACGATTCTCTCGCGCTGCATTCAGTTCAACCTGCGGGCAATGGACTCTACCGAGATCAGCGGCCAGATCACCAAAATCCTTGAGCAGGAGAAGATCAAGTTCGATACCGATGCCGTCGACAGCATCGCAAGACTCTCACATGGCAGCATGCGCGATGGACTCAGTATCCTGGATCAGGCGATTTCCTACACACACGGCAATCTCGAGGCAGCCCCAGTGCGGGAGATGCTCGGAATGCTGTCACATGAATTCCTGTTTGAGCTCTTGACTGCTGTAGCCAACCAAAATGCGGGCGACATTTTAGAGATCATCGCCCGAATGAGCGAGCAGTCTGTCAACTACGCGAGTGCCTTGGATGATCTGCTTTTAAAACTGCACGAACTGAGCCTGCTCAAGATCGCGCCTGAAATCGTCAGTGAAAGAGCAGACAACCTCGATGATCTCAAGCGAGTCGAGAACCTCATATCCAAAGAGGAGATCCAGCTTTACTACCAGATTGGACTGATCGGGAAGCGCGACCTGCCCTTGGCACCGGATCCCCGGACCGGCTTTGAGATGATCCTGATGAGAATGCTGGCATTCCATCCAGATTCCACATCTGCGGCGCCCAGCGCCAAACCGAAGGAAACACCCAAACCCACTGCAGAATCAGAACCCGGGACTGCAGCACTTTCAGAAACACCCAGTCCGACAGCTTCCGAGCCGCAACCAATCGAACGTGCTGCGCCACCAGAACCCGACTCACTCTTCGGCCCGGCGGTTCCGGAACCGCAAAGCCCACCGCCCGAGACCAGCACCGCACCCGTCGAAATCCAGACTTCAGAGGACTGGCTCGATTTTGTCCGAAACAAGAGCGGTCTGCGGGGACCCGGTATGGTGTATGCGCAAAATCTGTCATTCAAATCCCATTCGTCCGATACAATAACACTCACTGCGTCAGAAGATGATCCCGCGATCATGAGCAAACCGGAGTACCGGGAAAATCTTGAGAAAATCCTTCGCGAACGAGTCAACGAAAAGATCGAGTTGATTGTTGAGAATGGCGATAACGGCAATGAAAATCTGAATCAGAGACTGAAACGCGAACAGACCGAGAATCTTGCTGAGGCGACACTGAAGATTGAACAGGAAGAGATACCGATTCTACTGAAGCAGGAATTCGGAGCGACACTGGACAAGGTAACTCTCCAGCCGAAGTGAACACTGAAACTTACGTGAATAACGGGGAAATGGAATGAAGGAAGAAATTGGCCAACTCTTGAAACGGACTTCCGAAATTCAGGCACAGATGAAAAAGGTTCAGAAGAAGCTGAACAAGCAAAAAGTGGTTGGTGTCTCTGGCGGTGGCCTGGTCAAGGTTGAAATGACCGGGCGTAATGACGCATCAAATGTCTCAATCGATGATTCGTTGTTGCTGGGCGATAAGGAAGTGCTTGAGGAACTGATCGCCGGTGCAATCAATGACGCGGTCCGACGTGTTGAGGAACTGAGCGAGGAGACAATTTCAGACTTTGCCTCTGAACTGTCATTTGACCCGAGTGAGTGGCCTTTTTGACCCTCCGGCTTGACTCCTGGTACCAATGACTGTTTCAAAGGCAGTCGAAGACCTGACAAATGCTTTCCGTCGCCTGCCCGGTGTAGGACCCAAAACCGCGCAGAGATACGTCTTCCAGTTGCTGGCGCGTGACCGCAAGGCAGCGTCCGAGATCGTCCGTTCTCTGCAGGTCGCCGTTGACAGTGTGAGGCACTGCAGTCAGTGCAACAACTTCAGCGAGTCCACCGTCTGCAGTATCTGTAACTCCGCTTCGCGCGACCGCTCCCAGATCTGTATCGTCGAGACACCCGCAGACCTTACCTCCATGGAAGACGCCGGCGTCTATCAGGGACTGTATTTTGTGCTGATGGGGCGGATCTCACCGATGGAGGGGATCGGACCCGACGATCTTGGCATTGACGAGTTGCTGAAGATTCTCGAACACAACCCGGTGAGCGAGATCATTCTGGCAACCAACATCACCCTGGAGGGTGATGCCACGGCCGACTACCTGTCCGAACTGATTGCCAAGCGCGGCATGAAAACCACGCGGCTGGCGCGCGGCATGCCGATCGGCGGCGAGCTCGAATACATGGACAAGGGCACCCTGATCGAGGCATTCCACCGACGTGTTCCAGCCTGACCCGGGCCTGTCGCATCAACCGCGCAGTGATGCGAAAACAAAGGCACCGCGAAATCGTACCCTCACCTGCACCAGTGAGGAACTTGAGGAGTTGGCCAAGGAAATCCTTCGGCCTCAAGCTGAACTCTCAATCCAGGACATTGACAACACGCTTGCACTGGGAGATGTCCTGGAGATCACTGCCAAACTTCCCCGACAGTTTGCAGACTTGCTGATCCTTGACCCGCCCTACAATCTCAACCGGAACTTCCATGGCCGAACTTTCAAGGTCAAAGACGGCAATGACTACCAGGCATGGTTCAAAAACCTGATTGATGCGCTCATCCCGACGCTCAAACCCCAAGCAACCGTTTATGTGTGTTCGGAATGGCGGACCTCGGCACTGATCCACCCTGTTCTCGAAGAGCAGTTTCACATCCAAAACCGCATAACCTGGGAGCGCGACAAGGGACGCGGCGCCAAGTCGAACTGGAAGAACAATTCAGAAGACATCTGGTTTTGCACCAATTCCCGGGACTACCAGTTTGATGTGGACGCCGTTCGATTGAAACGAAAGGTGATCGCACCCTACAGAGTCAATGGCCATCCGAAAGACTGGTACGAAGAGGATGATGGTAAGTTCCGCCTGACCCATCCCTCCAACATATGGACTGACATCACCGTACCCTTCTGGTCGATGCCTGAGAACACCGACCATCCGACACAAAAGCCGGAAAAGCTGATGGCCAAGCTGATCCTGGCCAGTTCAAAGCGAGGTGATTTCGTATTCGATCCCTTTGTCGGCAGTGGGACAACCGCGGCTGTGGCCACCAAGCTGGGCAGACGATGGTTCGGTATCGATTCAAATCTGGAATACCTGTGCTGGGCGATGAAACGGGTGCGGCAAGCCCAGCTTGATACGAGTATCCAGGGATACGAGGACAAATTTTTCTGGGAAAGGAATTCAGCCATTCCATCAGACCCGAAATGATCTGATAACCAAAGCTGAACATGGCGAGTACGCGATCCTGCAGCATCACTTCATCACGGACGCATTTGGCCGATACCACTAAGCCCGACGAAACGCTCGATCACACATTAAAATAGTCAGACACAAACTCAGGATACATCCCTGTCATTGGTTACGGTCTTTCCTGTAAAATCCAAATATTCTCTAGACATCTTTAATTCACAAACCCGACGTGACCAGCCAGACCGCCCAAGTTACAAACTATCCCAAACGGCAGACGCGCTCGTCGGACCAAGTCAGCATCAGCATGCAGTCCGACTCCGATCTGCTGTTGCGGGAGGTTCACGCATTTGTACGCGAAGACCTTGAGGCCATGCACAAATGCGTGCTGGAAACACTTGACTCCGATATCTCGCTGATTCAGGAGGTCGGCAAGCATATTGTTGAGCATGGCGGCAAGAAGATGCGACCGCTCACCGTGATCCTGGGTGCCCGATTGTTCGACTATGACGGTCCGCACCACATCCTGCTGGCCACGATTCTCGAATTCATCCATGTGGCCACGCTGCTCCATGACGATGTCGTAGACGATTCAACCATGCGGCGCGGTCGCGCCAGCGCGAAAGCCATCTGGGGCAATCCCGCGAGCGTGCTGGTCGGAGACTTCTTCTCAACCCGGGCCTTTGAGGCGCTTGTCTCGGTGGACAGTCTGAAGGTATTTGAGATCCTGACGCGGGCCATGCGCAAAGTGGCGGAAGGTGAGGTCCTGCAACTGGTGCAGATGCACACCTACGATACCCGGGAAGAGGACTATTTCGATACGATTGACCGCAAGACCGCCCCATTATTCTGGGCCGGAGCGCAGCTGGGTGCCGTCATCACCAAACAACCCGATGACGTGCGCGAGAAAATGGCGGATCTCGGCTACAACTTAGGTATGGCGTTTCAGCTGATTGATGATTATCTGGATTATGCCGGTGATACGGCGACGATCGGCAAGGAAGTGGGCGATGATCTGGCCGAGGGGAAAATGACCCTGCCCCTGATCTATGCCCGCGACCACTGCAGTCCCGAGCAACTCAAGATCATCCGCAACGCAGTCGATTATCCGGATGAATCCAACGTCGCGCAGGTCTGTGAGATTGTTGCCTCCAGTGGTGCTCTGGAATATACTTTCCGCCTTGCCTGCGACTACAAGGACCGCGCATTGGCAAGTGCTGAATTCCTGCCGGATTCCATCTGCAAAGAAATCCTTTTCAAGCTTGTTGATTTTTCGGTCAGTCGCAATTTCTGATTTTTTACCAATACGGGGTGTAGCTCAGCCTGGTAGAGCACTGCCTTCGGGAGGCAGGGGCCGGTGGTTCGAATCCACTCACCCCGACCATCTTTGTGATAAGGTTTTACACGCCCTGCACAAGATCACACCGTTTGACTTTTGTGACAGGATTGATGCCGTCAGAGCGGCAGCACAAACTCATCAGACACTATAAGTCGGAATCGACTTGGGAGGATGTAATGAAGTATTTTGTTTTGGCACTGAGTTTTCTCATGTTGGCTGGTTGTTCATCGGCCGAAAAACGTGCAGAAAAAGAGCGCAGCCCTCAAGACGTGGTGATCACCATGGTCAACGCGATTGATACAAAAGACTGGAACAGGGCTTTGCGGCAATTTGACAAGAATGTGTTTGTGGACTATTCGAGCATGACCGGACAACCCGGCGCTGAGACACGTTCAAAAGCGCTGGTTGAAGGATGGGCGGGCTTGCTGAAAAACGCAGAAACCCATCACATGCTGACAAACTTCGAGGTTTCAATGAAATCCAGGAGGGCGAAAGTGTCTTCTCATGTCTATGCGAGTCACACAGCCGAGGGCGTTGAATATTGGGATATCTATGGCAGGTATCACCATGAGCTGAAAAAGACTTCCAAAGGATGGAAGATCACCTCCAAGACATTGATCGTTCATGGCCAGAAAGGTAATTTGAAGTTTCTCGAGCAGGTGCCGAAATAAGGTGGATGAAAAAGTTGTACTGGTCACCGGTGGAAACCGCGGCATCGGGCTGGAGGTTGTCAAAACGCTCGCCCAGGATCCCGAGCGCAAGGTGTTGCTTGGGTGCCGGGATATTGGACATGGAAAGAAGACTGCGGCCGGTTTGACCGGCGATGTCGAGGTCGTTGAACTGAACCTGTCATCCAAGGATTCCATCGGCTCAGCCATCTCGACCATCCAAAACGACTTCGGGCATGTCGACGTCCTTGTCAACAACGCCGGGGTATTGAAGGAAGGTTCAGTGATTGATACTACCTTGGAAGGCGTTGAAGAGTCGTTTCAGGTTCATGTGCTGGGTCCTGTTCAACTGATCCGGGCGTTCCTGCCGAAGATGATCGAGAATGGCTTTGGCCGGATTGTGAATGTCACGTCGGGATGGGGATCATTCCACGAGGGATTGACAGGGCCATTCGCTTACTCAACATCCAAGGCCGCCTTGAACGCCGTTACGCTGACGGCATCCCAGAAACTGCCGGCCAATGTGAAGATCAATTCGGCCTGCCCGGGTTGGGTACGAACGAGAATGGGCGGGATGATGGCATCGCGCTCTGTCGGGCAGGGCGCTGAGACCATCGTGTGGTTGGCTGGACTGCCCGCTGACGGACCATCCGGAGGATTTTTCAGGGATAAAAGTCGCATTGAGTGGTGAGTTTAACTGCTGACTGAGACAATCACGTTGGTCCGTGGCACGTACCTGAAAGGCAAGGACGCAATCGATCTAGCCTGTGCGATGTATGGGAAGAGTTGATTGAGCGGGCTAGAGAAGCTCGAAACCAGAAGCGACTGTCAAGAAGTGACTTGAGTATGAAAGCAAGCACCTGTAGTTGAATCTTTCAGACTTTTGGCTGGTAGGCTTGGTATTGCAGTGGAATGCTTGCGCAAGAAATTCCAGACGATCCCGCACCTCTTCATGGCATAACAAATTTCTCACGCTCTTCGAGGTCCAATGCATTATGATGGCAGCAGGCCAAAAAGGAAAAGTCAATTGAGTCCTATCAATCTCGGTAATGAAGAGTTCCTGCCAGTCGAGGAAGTCGCCCGATTGCGGCAAAGGCGCTGGCTTTCCCAACGCGAATACGTACTGAAAACTTCACCATTCTTTCAGAAACTCTGGAACGGATCCCGGGTACCCGAAAAACTGGAAGAGCTGGCGGAACTTCCCCTATGCGACAAGCCCATGCTGAGAGAGTCACAAGCGAACCATCCGCCTTTCGGAGACTACTGTGCTGCCGAGGAGAATCAAATTGTACGCCTGCATCGTACTTCCGGCACGACTGGAAAACCGATGAACGCGGTGCTGACCCAGGCCGATACCCTGCAAACAGCGCGAGTGGGTGCCCGCAGTCTCCGGGCTTCCGGAGTTCGGCCCGAACACCGTATCGTACACTGTCTGAACTTTCAGATGTGGATGGGCGGTCTCACCGACCATCTGTCGGTCGAGGCAACCGGCGCCACGGCCATACCGTTCGGCGTCGGAAACACCCGGCACCTGATCCAGACCATTCTCGATCTCAAGGTCGATGCCACGCATTCGACTCCCTCCTACCCTGCCGTTCTCGAGCAGACAATGGCGGATTACTTTCCGGACTTGAAACCCAGGGACCTCGGACTGAAACTGGGATTGTTTGGCGGTGAGGCCGGACTCGACAACATGAGTTTTCGTGAAAAACTTGAAGACACCTGGGGCTATGCGGTACGGAACGCAAATTATGGAATGGGCGACATATTCAGCAACTTTGCAGGCCAGTGTGAATTGAACAACGATCTTCACTTTGTTGGTCATGATGTTCTGCACGCCGAACTGATCAACCCGGAATCCCTTGATGTCGTTCCCTTCAGGGAAGGTGAGACAGGTGAACTTGTAATCACGCATCTTGCCCGGGAAGCACAACCCCTCGTGCGATTCCGAACCAACGACATGATCGCTGTCACCGCGACCGACACCTGTGTGTGCGGACGCACCACACCCCGCTTTCGAGTATTGGGACGCAGCGATGACATGATCATCATACGGGGAATCAATGTCTATCCGGCTGCGGTAGGTGGCGTCATCGCAGGTTTTCCCGCTCTGTCCGGTGAATTCCGAATCCGGCTTCGCGGTGTTGGACCGTATGACAGACTCCCTGTTGAAGTCGAACAGTCAGAGTCGACTGATTTACCCGACAATCTGGCGGAAGCAGTGGAAAGCGCAATCAAGCATACCACTCGAGTGACCGCTCGCGTTCAAATTCTCCCGCCACGGTCACTTCCCCGTACCGAAGGTAAAACCCAACGAATCATCAAGGAGTCTGCATGATGGGCAATACAGTTTTGACATCCACCGACAAAGGTATCCGAACACTCACGTTGAATCGACCTGAACGGCTCAATGCACTGAATGCCGATATGCTGGCTGAGCTATGTCAAGCCCTCGACAGTGCAATTGAGGACCCGGACGTGGGCGCGATCGTGTTGCGAGGCGCCGGCCGTGCGTTTTGCTCCGGCGATGACCTGAAGGATTTTGATGATCAGGCGCGAAGCGAAGAGGAGACTCTGGCATTCATTGAATCCATTCAGGATATTACCCGTCGGATTGTTCTTGGCGACAAGGTGGTAATCGGTGCAATTCATGGCTGGGCTGTCGGTGGCGGACTGGAGTGGGCAATCAACTGCGACCTTGCAGTCTTTGCCGAAGACACCCGGTGCTTTTTCCCTGAACTGAAACTGGGCATGTTTCCAACCGGTGGTGTGACTTCACTGCTTCCGCGCATGATCGGACTTGTCAAAACGCGAGAGTTGATGCTGCTGGGCGAGGTGTTTGGTGCTTCAGAAGCCTTGAATATGGGAATCGCCTGGAAGGTGGTATCTGAGCATTCGGTTTATGCAACAGCTCACGAAACAGCCGAGAAGATCGCCGCACTGCCTGCGAACGCAGTGAGGAATCTCAAGCGCGTACTCAATGAGGTTGATGCAGACGAGCTTGATCGCGCCATGAAACTGGAAACCGAGGCAACTGTCAGTGGTTTTCTCGATCCACAGACTTCAGAGAGAGTGCGCAATTACAAATCCTGAATCTTGTCCAATCGGGCAGTTACAGACAATCAACAGGATATAATTTTGCGAATTCCTGGAATGTATTGTTCTGCATGAGCAATACCGTCATTTGCCGTTTTCCGGCAAATCCATTGGAGAGGTGACCGAGCGGCTGAAGGTGCACGCCTGGAAAGCGTGTGTGCGTTAATAGCGTACCGAGGGTTCGAATCCCTCCCTCTCCGCCATTGATTCAATGGGCTTTGTGTCTTCGTATCAAGTCTATTGTGTCCATTTAGCAACTCGGAATCTAGTTTAGCACGGCCTTGAACATTAATTCACTCTACTCAATCATTACGAGGCCAATCCTCGGGGACGAGTTTCAACCCTTCGCGCCATCGTTCTACAACGGCATCCTGGTACCAATCCTCGTTGATATCAGCATGTTCCATGATTACCACTTGGAAATGTGGCACAAGCTCGTTGACAACATCAAAAACTAAACGAAACATGCGCACAACGGCCTCACGATCGCTGTCGCTGACATTCGACATTGAGCCGTCAATGTCACTTTCCGGAGGGAAATATACCTGTGAGGGTTGATCCAAGAACAGAAATCTCGGTACTGGTCGATCGCGAGTATTAAACCACCAATGGAGAACGAGATGTCCGATCAAGTGGTAACCAACCCAGTTTTCGCCGCTACCCATGTTACTCATCGGAACATGGCGGTCTGGTGTATCAGCGATTATGGTCAGCTTCTTGAGGTCCAAACGAAGCGGTGATGCTGAATGTTCCAGAATTAGCGACTTTGCCCAATCACTCATGCGTTGGCTCATAATCGACGTGATCGATATAATCCGCTCACTAATATACTCCGCGCTAACCTCAGCCTCGAGTTTTTCACGTTTCTTTCTCAGATGTGCTATTTCGGTTTCTAGTGCTTGAGTGTCTGGTAATTCAGGTAGACTTTCGAGAAAGAGACCTATGCGTCCCATTATGTAAGCGCGTCTCGTTGCTTCATCCCTCAGCTGGTGGATTCGTTTACTCGAGCTTTGTACTGCTTCCATATCTGCACGATTTCTGGATAACTTCGATTGAACGGCTTGCAACTTTGACTCGAGCTCGGAAATCGCACCCTCTACCTGCGGTGTTGCACGTTCAACGGTGTCCAACCGCGAAGAAATATCGGTGAGGACTTCCTGCAAGTAACCAAGTTTTGGGAGATCTGCTGACTGATTCAGGTCCTGCGAGCACAATGGACAGGTGACAATCGGGTTTGATCCATCAAAGACTCCGATGGGTATTAAGCGCGCACGCTGTTCCGAAGCTTCGCGATAAAAGGCTGATTCATCATGTTTAAACGATTGAGCGGCTGTGATTTCGTCTCGTAATTGGCTGTGCTCGCGCAAAAGTCGATTTCGCTCGTCAACGAGTCGCTCATACTCTACCTCTCCTGACAGTTCAACATCAAAGGAAGTTTCAGGCTTTTTCGCTACTTCATGTAGAGCGGAGACTGCTTCCTCCCAGTTACTCGCCAACGATTTTGACAAACCCACATCGCGCGCTTGCGAAAGTAGCATCGAAGCCATCGTCACGCCATCACCTTGTAAGGATAACATCTCCGTAAGATTTCGTTCGCATAGACGTAGCCGTTCTTTGATGCACTTCAAATCTTCCAGTTTCTTGAGGTGGTTATCGTCGACAGCCCCTAAGAGGTAAGGCAACGTGTCTTTTAGAGCCTGCGATATGAAGTTATCTGCCGCCCGATGAAACAAATGATCACGACGGATTATCTCATCTTGTGACTGAAAACAAAATGTCAACGCATGCCGTATAGTCGCTGACAGTGGTGAGCGTGTTTGTCCTTCTGGTGGAACATGCACATTATCACTAATTCCACTCCAGCTAGAAAGAAGAGCACCAAGCCCTTTCGTATTAGTTGTTTGCTTTAATCCACGATGTTCGGGGATAGCAACTTTGCTGGCGATTTCAACAAAGCAATCTTCGCTAGATGCAGCGTTCGAGTCAGGACAACGTCGCGCAACAAATGCTTCGCCACCTTTCAATTTGAATCGAAGCCCAAACCAGGAAATTGAGCGTCGAATCGGTCCCTCAGGAACGCGGCAAACGCTGGCACCGAAGCAGTAGTCGACGATGTCAATTAACGCTGATTTTCCGGTTTTCGACGCACCGGTAATGATATTGACTCGTCCGGGGGTTAAGGACAGCACGCGACTTCGGCCGTCGTGGCTGTAAATCACAATATCGAGAATCTGCATGCTCATGGACGGACTCCGATAAGCGCAAAGACGGTTGCGCTATTTCCTGATAAGGCAAACCATCTACCAATAAACTCGGCCTTTTGCGCACACTGACGTACTTCGTCACTCGTTTCTCCAAGTGAACGGGTGAATGGCCGAAGCCAATCTTCGTTCGACAGTAACCTGCCATTTTCAATGCGAATTACTCTTTGCATACCGCCAAAAAGAATCCCTTCTCTTGTGAAATTGACGAGTGCTCTCGACCGAGTGGCAATTTGCCCCTGCGCAAGAGGATTGGAACTTATCCAAGTAGCCAAAGACGTGCGAGAATTGCGAGGAAGTGTATCTCTCGTAGCACGATGGAGTATCATCGGCAAAATCAAGAATGCTTCTTCGAATGACATCCCATTGGGATTGACACTCTCATAACCCTTTGCTGCACACCAAATAAGCAAGGAACAGAACGCAGGGTTCAACAGCGCTTGTTCTTCCCTTGATCGCTCATGCCACTGGGTCATGTTGTTTTAGTCTCGGTCTTTAGCAAGTGGTTAAGGTGTTCCTTAAAATCGATATGCCAACCTACGCGAAGTTCGTCTGAAAGCATATGTAAAGATCCGCGACTTACAAATGGTTCGGTCACGTCGGGACGAATTGGAATCAATGTTTGTTCTGCCCACGCGAGGAGCTTGCGAGCCGCAGCCTCTTTTACATCAGCAGTGGCTGAGTCTCCAATTTCATCGCGCATCGCCTCAAATGTGATATCCCATTCTTCTACGAGACGCTTTTCGTATTTGTGTAAGTCCATACCGATGATCAAGTCGTCTCGAAGCCAACGAGATCGTTGTTCAAACGCTCGGTAGTAGTCCCGTATCGCGGCAGCGATTCTTCGACTTCCAGCTTTCGTGAGTTCAATTTGGCGAACAAAGGTTGAATTCTCGTGCGCCTGCCTGGTAGCATCATCAAGTATGAATTCCAAAAGGTCATCATCAATTGGGAGAGCTTGTTGCTTGAACTGTTCTCGCAAATCCGACATCTGCGATTCCAGTTCAACTGATCCGATTCGATCGGTTGTCACGTTGGAAAGCTGATGTAAAACGCGACGCAACCACCACCCTTCGAGACGTTGGAGAAACGCAGCATGATGCTCGCGACCAGCTGCCCAGTAGACTTCTCGGGTAAGCTCGTCGTCCAGGTTCGTTACGGAAGGTGCAGCATCAAGAACTGTCACTCTCTCCAATATGTCGAGTCTCTGAGATTCATTGACTGCCAGAAAGACTTGATATGCCTTGGCATTCGCTCGGTTCGTAGACGTCAATGCGGTGTCTGTGAGAGCCTGTTGAGCAACAGGCACGTTTCGAGGCGAAGCCCGAAGATTACAGGCCGCGCTCTCGCTTGGTGCGGATGCCGTGGAAACAAGGTAGAGGTGACTGTACGCGGTGATGTCTCCAGACTGACGACCCTCAAACCAAATTCGCAATGTCTTCCAAAGATCTGAACTACCGTTGGTCAGTGAGCCAGTACCAGCTTTATGGTGTTTAGTCTGAAGAAGTTCGGTCGGCTCACCATCTGTTGTTTCAAAGGTCACATCGTCGAGCGTTTCAATTCCGACTAAGAAATTTGGATCAGTTTTCAGCCGCCTAAGCGTCCAGAGCAATGCCGACCGAACCTGATATAGGTAACCGATCGTTGCATCGACGGCAGAAAAATCTGATGGAGAATTCACGGTCATTGCTGTTCCACCATTCGCCTAGGTTTTTTCGTTCGGCATCGCACACATAGTTCGGTTTCCACTGGTCTAATATTTTAATCTTAAATTCTTCATTCGGATTACTTGTACTAGTGCATTCGCCGCTTGGTAGTTCGGTCAAACATAACCGCTTGGTCAACTCTGTCCAATGGTTTAGTATAGTAAAGTAGATCTGGACGAAAATATCCTGCTGAAATTGCAAACAATCATCTCGCCAACGTGATTGCACCTCCAGCAGGTCAACATAACGCAATCGAATTTCGGTGTGATGTAGAACAAATATGGACTAATTTGCTGACGTCAGCAAATTAGTCTCATGCCTTGCAACCACTCCCCTCACGGTCACTTTCGCCTTGTCTACAAACTTGAATAAAGTTACACCACTGATTGAAGCTCGGGAAGTACTGTAGGTGCAGGCAGGTTAATCTTCAATACCTCTGGCCACGCTTCCGATCCAAAAGTGGTTTGGTTTGCTAGATATTCCCTCTCCACAGTCTACTATCTTGCTGAGTAACCAAGCCTCTCGTTCAACTTGCTCAATCGATCCCTGACTCAGCTTCATCAAGCTTGCACATCATTCTTTCAACAGAAATCATACGAACATCCTCGCCCACAGGGAACTCCTCTTCACCACCATAGACAACATATTTGCTTGTGGCACCAACATCGTCACAGGTCCGGCTGAAATGTTTGCTGGGTTTCGGAGCACGTCCAAATTTGATTTCTATCGCCCATACCCGTGCATTCGGCATTTTGATCACCAAGTCGATCTCTGCTCCGGCAGAAGTGCAATAGAAAGAGGTTTCAGCAAGCTGCGGCATAACTGAATAGAGATTTTCGATGACAAACCCTTTCCAACTCTTGGCAAGAACAGGATGGGACAACAGGGCATCGTAGTTCGCAACACCCAGCAACCGATGTAGTACACCGCTATCGCGAATATTGTAGCGAGGGGATTTTACCCTCCGCTTTTTAGCACTCGAAAACCATGGCTCAATTCGCCTTACCAACAGCAGTTCTGTAAGGATATCGATGTAGTGAACGACTGTTTTGCGGTCAACTTCCAAATTTCTCGCCAACTCAGAGGAATTCACGGTTTCTCCCTGCAAGTAGGCAAGCATGATCCATAAACGCCTCATCCTTGCAGACGGGACTCTGAATCCATACTGCGGAATGTCACGCTCCAAACTTGTACGAATATGATCTTCAAGACGATGCATGGCCACCTTGTCGCTTTTGGCAAGACAGCATTTCGGCAATCCTCCGCGCAACCACAGTTGCTGTGTTTTGTCTGAACCGATCTCCAAAATATTCAATCCGCTCAAGTCCATGTAACTGATTCGTCCTGCGAGACTTTCGGATGCTTGTCGCATTAACCCCATGGATGCCGAACCAAGTAACAGAAACTGACTACCCTCCTTACCCGCAAAGCGATTTTGATCAATCACGCCACGCAATGTCATGAACAAGTCCGGAGCCCGGTGGAATTCGTCAATAACAATGAGTTTGTCCTTACTTTCCCTCAAGAGGGTGATGGGATCAGTCAGTTTCGCTAAATCCTCAGGCGATTCAAGATCAAGATAGATGGAGGGCTTCTGCGCTGCAATCGTCTGCGCAAGTGTTGTTTTACCTGCCTGGCGTGCACCAAGCACTACGACGGCAGGTGTCAGTTCTATTTCCTCTTTGAGTGCTTCTGTTATCGTTCGTATCATAATACCTTGCATTATGGGATATATAATCCCTTTTTACAAGGTTTTATTCTGATTCACTGCCTCTAAAATCAAGTGATTCGATAAACTCGTTCGGTGTCTAGTTATTATGAGATTGATGCAGGCGTTTGTGCTGGTTCAATTCTATCCGCTGGTTTAGCAAAGTAAAGCAAGTCTGGGTGGAGTTGTATGTTTGTTTGTGGGGCAACCTCAAAATAACGTGACAGCAGATACAACAGTTCAACCTCACTTTGTGGAACTCTGGACTTGATTCAAAACCTATATGTGACCATTTTGACATCTGCTGAATATCCTTGGTGAAGCCGCGGTACGTCGTGACCCCTCGCCGGCTCGTAAAGATTCGGCAGCAGTACCACAGTATGCTCATTCTTTGCAGTGTCGGTTCCGGCACGGTCCGGGTAATGCACCCGCAGACGAACACCGCGTTTGCGCTCCTTCCCGCCTTGGGACATGATATAATTTCCCTCGGATGTATCAAGGGATGCCGGATTGCCCGGAAGTTTCACTATCTCGATCGAGTGATTCATCAGTGTGAAACGGTTATCGCGGGCCTGATCTGACTACCAGACTTGCCATGGGAAAAAATAGTCACTATCGGTAGAACGATCTAAATTCCGGCACTCCCCTTCTTTCCTTTACCACTATAACCCGCCAGCGGCGAATGCTTTCGGTGGAGGTGTTCCTTTCGTGCGAGTGTAAACGCCGGTTGATTGGCAACTATTCAAATTGCTTTCAGAGGCTTATTATTCAATAGACAACTCCAATAAATCCAATGAGTTTATCTCCTCCCGTCGAGCAACCTATCAGGACGTGCTGGATGCACCCTGTCACAAAGTTGCAGAAATCGTCGACGGTACGCTCTACATCAGCTCACGACCGGCTACACTACAGACCTTTGCCAGTTCGAGGCTCTTAGGCATCCTCGGAGAGTCGTTCCTTTACAACCATGACGACCCCGGTGGTTGGTGGATTCTCCCTGAACCTGAAATCCATCTGGGTGAGGACGTTGTGGTGCCGAACATCACAGAATGGCGACACGGTCGAATGCCTGAGTTTCCGATGGTTGACTTCTTCACACAGGCTCCGGACTTCGCATGTGAGGTGTTGTCACCTTCAACGAGAAAACTTGACCTTGGCGGCAAGCGTTCGGTTTATGCAAGGGAGGGTGTCAGGTATCTGTGGTTGGTTGATCCGGATGCTCAATTGCTGGAAGCGTTCGAGCTGCGTGACGAAGAGTGGATGTTGATCGGTTCACTGTACGATGATGTGCAGGTTTCACTCTCGCCATTTGAGTCGATCAGATTTGCATTGAGTGATTTATGGCCACCTCGTATCGTTCACTAGGCGTTGTTAGGCAGTATGTCAGTTGAACAAGAGTGCGAGTCGGACAGGATATCAACATCAAACAAAATTCAGCTGACTAGAGTGTTGCCTTCATTTGACTTGTTATCGTTCAGGAGAAGGAAGTCGATTTCAACCGAATGTTGAATTTGTCAAACCAATTCCCCGCCAAACCGTCGTTTGCGATTCTTTTCGGCATTCTTTCAGCCCAAGATCAAACCCTCACCGTTTCTGTCAGTCGCTGATCTCACCCAACAGGCAGAGACAAAATATCCCTCAATAAATCACTGATTGTAAAACCGCACAGTGGCATACAATGCCTTTCAAGCGAATCACAATGGTGTGAAGTGATTCGCACTCACACTGACCGACAAGTCTGATCAACTACTCAAATCCCATCCGTCCAAGTCAAATGGAACTCGACCTCAACCCGCAATTCCAGCAAGCCCTCCACCTGATGGAGAATACCGATCAGAAGCTGTTCATTACCGGCAAGGCAGGGACCGGCAAGTCGACACTTCTGGAGTACTTTTGTCAAACCACCGCCAAGTCACCGGTGGTGTTGGCCCCAACCGGAGTCTCTGCTCTGAATGTCAAAGGCCAGACCATTCACCGATTTTTCGGATTCAACATCGATGTAACTCCTGACAAGATTCTCAAGGGCAAGACTCGACCAAGCAACCCAGGTCTGTACAAGACTATCAAGACCATCATCATTGATGAGGTATCAATGCTCCGTGCTGATCTTTTGGATTGCATTGCGGTTTTCCTGCGTATGTACGGTCCAAGCGTATCGCAGGAGTTTGGTGGTGTTCAGATGGTTTTTGTCGGCGACCTGTATCAACTGCCGCCTGTTGTCACCAACGACGAGCGGGACATTTTTCGCAACTACTACTCATCACCATTCTTTTTCAGCGCAAAGGTGCTCGAACCTTTGGATCTTGAGATTGTCGAACTGGAAACTGTCTATCGACAAAAAGATGAACAGTTTGTTGGATTGCTGAACAAGATACGCAACAACTCGATTGAGGATGAGGATATCGAAGAGTTGAATCAGCGTTATCTTCCCGACTCGGAGATTCCACAGGATGAGGCATTCTCGATCAGTCTGACCACAACCAACAAGAAAGCCGATGAGATCAACGAGACTCATCTGAATGCACTCAAGGGCAAACTCTGGAGCAAACAGGCAAGCGTCGGTGGGGATTTCGGTCAGGAATACCACCCAACGGCGGTTGATCTGAGATTCAAGATTGGTGCGCAGATCATGTTGCTGAACAACGATCAGCTGGATCGCTGGGTCAACGGTACGATCGGCATCATCGACTCCATCAATCGGGATGCGGATGACATTGAATATCTACGGGTTCGCCTTCACGACAGCAAGAAACTGGTATCCGTCTATCCATACATGTGGGAGGTGTTCAAGTTCTCAGTTGAGGACAGCAGGATCGTATCCAAACCCGTCGGCAGTTTTGTCCAATATCCATTCAGACTGGCGTGGGCGGTCACCATTCACAAAAGCCAGGGTAAGACATTTGACCAGGTGGTGATCGACATCGGCCGCGGCACCTTTGCCAGTGGTCAGACTTATGTTGCCTTGAGCCGCTGCACATCCTTTGAGGGGATCAGGCTGGTCAAGCCAATCAAGAAACAGCACATCCGAACGGACTGGCGAATCTACAGGTTTCTGACAGACCATGCCTACAAGAAGGCATCAAGGGAAATGACCTTTGAAGACAAGGTTACGTTGATTGAACAGTCCATTGAGACGAGGACTGCGTTGGAAATGACCTATCTCAAGTCGAACGATACAAAATCAAAGCGTGTCGTCATGCCGATTTCAGTTGGAGTGGAAAATTACAAAGGCCATGATTATCCGGGGATGCTGGCGTACTGCTACAGTCGAAAGGATGAACGGATGTTCAACGTGACTCGGATTCTGGAAATAAGGGAAATTCATATAGTCAACTGAATTGACATCTCAACTCCTCCATGAAACCGGCTAGTGAAAGAACACTGATGTCACGAAGCAGTGGACGTGTGTCTTCTCCTGGATAGACCACAAACTTGCGTTTCACCTTCAGGTCCTCACATGCAGAATGAAACCCTCTTCGGACACGAGGGTTCGTGCTGAAATGGATGGAAATTGCGCAGAATACGTTTAGGTCAATTTCAAGCAGCAGATCGATTTATGCTCCCAATCCAACAGGACTCCTATAGCAACTCGCAATCATATCGAATTTTGAAAATACTAAGTCAATTCGATAATTCGGCGTATAACCCTCATCTTCACCAAATCCTTTTTGACTATGAACACGATTGATTGATGGAACTCACCGGTCTATTTTTCAGTGCACTGCTCTCGGCTACTGTATTGCCAGGTGGTTCCGAAGCAGTACTGGTTTATCTTGATTCCAGCGAAAAATATGGATTCTGGGAACTGCTGTCTGTAGCCACTGTCGGCAATACTTTGGGTGGAATGTCCAGTTATCTGATCGGGAGAGTATTTCCTCAACGCCAGTTCGAAAAGAAAAGCGTGCAAAAAGCTATTTCCACATTCTCCAGATATGGGTCTCCGATACTGCTGCTTTCGTGGGTACCCGTCGTTGGTGATGCCTTCTGTGTGGCAGCCGGTTGGTTTCGGATGAATTGGATTGTCGCAGCGATATTCATCGGAATTGGCAAAACTGCCCGATATGCAGTTTTGCTGGCGATACTTTGAGGTTTCGCTGTTACAATTACCTGACAATGGCAATCAAACTTGGCAGAATTCCTATGATAACTCTCGCTAAGCAATCAGGGTCAGTTGTTAAATTGACCATGCAAGTCACGCTGCTGATCGTCGGTTTGGGTTTCCTGTACATGGCGTTCTCCGGAGAGGAGTTGATCGTGCAGGCCAGCGAACATACAACAATCGACCGAGGCAGCAAAATCTACGCTGAACATTGCGCGTCCTGCCATGGCGTCAATCTGGAAGGTGAGCCCAACTGGACACAGCGCAACGCTGATGGCCTGATGCCGGCGCCACCACATGATGAGACCGGACACACTTGGCATCACTCGGATGAGACGCTTTTTATTCTTACAAAGTACGGGTTGGGTGCACTGGTTGGCGAAAACTACGATTATCGGACGAACATGCCGGCGTACGAGAAAATTCTAACTGACGAGGAAATCTGGGCCGTGTTTGATTTCATCAAGAGCACGTGGCCGGAAGAATTGCGCGAGATTCAGAAAAAAATGACACATTGAGGTTTTGATTCTTGATTGATTGGTAAAACCAGAAAGGTGTGCTGCATCACTGCCTCCGAGAGTTACCCATGCCGGCCTCGACTGGTTTCATCAAATCCCCCGGCAAGTACCAAAGACAATGGAAATCTGGTCATTAAGAGTTCCGCTCCAGGAACAAAACAAGACCAGCCACAAGTACAGTCGAGATTCTCATCACAAGTTCGGACCCGCCATCATTACGTGGCGGTCAGTAGACAAAACAGGAACCCATTGAACTGATTTCCCACGCGTGTCCTGCGGATATTCGGATAATGTTCCTGTCACTTCAAATTGAAAATCATCGTCAAGAGGAAATTGAAGACGTTGATCGGAGGTGGAGCGGATCGGTTACGGACTGCATAGAATATTCAGTTAGTCAATCTACCGTACCGACTCCACTAAAATTAGACAGTCCATACGGAAATTTTTGAGATGCATTGACAGACGACGACAGGTGAACGTTAGATCACATCCATATTCCCACGTTGCCATATCCACTCTCGGTCGGCAAGGACTGTTCGAAAACCAAAGCAGGAAATATTAATGATTGAAGAACCAACAATCGAGGATCTCCGCAAGGGCGCTGAAAAGGGATGCGCGGAAGACCAATTCGAATTGGGGTTTTTGTACGACTGCGGTGTGAGTGTAAAGAGCAATCCTACCATCGCTGCTCGCTGGTACCGCAAAGCCGCCAGACAAGGACACGCAATGGCCCAGAACAACCTGGCGAATCTATACCTAAATGGTGAAGGTGTGAAACGCCAACCACACACTGCAGCCCATTGGTTCCACAAGGCCGCCGAACTAGAAAATGCCTTAGCCCAATTCAATCTGGGGAATTTATATCGAGACGGTGAAGGAGTACCGCTTGATCTGACTGCCTCTGCCCAATGGTACCGTAAATCTGCTGAACAAGGAAATCCTTCAGCTCAAAACAACTTGGCAGTGCTTTATGTGGACGGTGCAGGTGTGGAGCGTAATACAAAGACCGCCGTCAAATGGTTTCGCAAGGCTGCCGAACAGGAAAACTCAGAAGCACAATTCAATCTGGCGTTTATGCAACTGCACGGTGAGGGAGTGAAGAGAGACGCTACCGCTGCCGGGAAATTGTTCCGCAAGGCAGCAGATCAGGGACACGCAAATGCACAATTCGAACTGGCCAACCTGTATTTATACGATAAAAGAGTAAAGTTTGACCCGGCCACTTCTGTCAAGTGGTACCGCAAAGCCGCAGAACAAGGGCATGCACGAGCACAATTCAGCCTGGCATGTCATTATCGGGACGGTCAGGGAGTCAAGCGCGACCCTGCAACCGCTGTGAAGTGGTTCCGCAAGTCCGCCGAACAGGGATTTAGTCTTGCCCAGTTCAGTCTGGCGCTTCAATATGCAAGCGGCAATGGCGTCCAGCGGGATCTCGCTGCCGCCGCTCAATGGTACGGCAAGGCCGCTGAACAAGGACACGCTACGGCTCAAAATAATCTGGCGGCGCTTTATTTTACGGGTGAAGGAGTGCGACAGGATTTCGCTCTCGCCATAAAGTGGTACCTCAAGGCTGCTGAACAGGGACATGTTTATGCTCAAGCCAATCTGGCGATGTCCTACTTGCTTGGTAAAGGAGTGAAGCGAGATCCGACTTCTGCCGTCAAATGGTTCCGCAAGGCTGCAGAACAGGGGCAAGCAATGTCACAGTACAACCTGGCAATTGCAACTTTTAGAGGTGATGGCGTTCCTGCGGATCCAGTCGAGGCGTGGGCTTGGATGGAATTGGCCGCTTCACAGGGGGAGGGAGACGCTGCTGACGTCCGCGATTCGTTTGCTTTAGAAATGACGCAAAAGCAAATACGGGAAGCACGTTCCTTGGCGAAGAGACTGAAGAGGACGGCTGCGCGAAAGATGTCCGTGGAATACTAGATTCACCCGGCCATGCATGCCCCGAAGTCATCGAATTAATTAACCAGCATTCGAATAGTAGAACAAATTAAACAACATTGCGGTATTTTCCAAATATGTATCTCCAGTCCTGTTGCATTCTGCGCGGCAGCGCAAGAATTGCGGATGAACCGACTTGTTGAGGCGATATTCAACGGTACTGGCAAAACCACCCTCTACGAAGTTTTGTCGGCGATACTCTGAAGTTTCGTTGATACAATTGCATTCGAATTTCAACCAAAACCAACAGAAATCCAATGACAACTCCCGTTAAGCGATCAGGGTCGAAAACAATTTTGACTTTATCGGTGACTTTGCTGATGGTCGGTTTGGGCATCGTGTACGTGATATTCTCCGATCAGGATATGAACGCACAAGCCAGCAAACATTCAGCAATCGACCGAGGCGGTAAAATCTACGCTGAACATTGCGCATCCTGCCATGGCGTCAATCTGGAAGGCGAACCGAACTGGACCAAGCGCAACGCCGACGGCACCATGCCGGCACCACCCCATGATGCAACCGGACACACCTGGCATCACTCCGATGAGATTCTATTCAAACTGACTAAATTCGGACTCAGTGCTCTCGTCGGTGGCGACTACCGTACCAACATGCCAGTCTATAAAGACGTGCTCAGTGACGAGGAAATCGTGGATGTGCTTACGTTCATCAAAAGTACCTGGCCCGAAGAAATCCGCGAGGCTCAGGAACGAATGTCCAATTGAGGTGAATCTCCGGTCGCTGTCTCAGCATTCGTCGACTCGTTTTGTAACTCGATACAAGTCTCGTCCGTTCGATGCAGCGCTGAACTGAAGCAACCCATACCCTTCCTCGACGATTGCACATTTATTCACCGCATAATCTGCGGCATTTCGTCTGATTTTTGCGGCGAATGGACCCTATAATCACCGCACATAATGCGGTGATTATTATGTGGATCCATCAACACAAGAACTGGTCGGAATTCAGTTGGGACAGTGCCATTATTTCAACCAGACTGGCGAACTTGCGCTTTCGACAAGGGCAGCTGCTGGCCACGATGGAGAGTCTGAGCCTTCCATTGAAACAGGAAGCGAATCTAATCACCCAGACCAACGATATCGTAAAGTCCTCAGCGATCGAGGGCGAGTTCCTGAATCCTGCCGAAGTTCGATCATCAATCGCCCGTCGTCTCGGATTGGAAGTTGGTGGTCTTGTCCCATCCAGCCGCCATGTCGATAGTATCGTTGAAATGATGCTTGATGTCACACAGCGCTATTCACAACCACTGACCAAGGAACGTCTCTTTGGCTGGCACGCAGCACTTTTCCCAAGCGGTCGTAGCGGCATGCACCGCATCGCTGTCGGTGAATGGCGAGGCGAAGACGCTGGGCAGATGCAGGTCGTTTCGGGTCCGATTGGTCGCGAGACGGTTCATTTTGAAGCACCTGCTGCCAATCGGTTGGAGAGTGAAATGCGCACATTTCTTTCCTGGTTCAATACCGAAGATGCAACCGACCCGGTACTCAAGGCAGGGATCGCCCACTTCTGGTTTGTCACGATTCATCCATTCGAAGATGGCAATGGTCGAATCGCCCGCGCGATTGGAGACATGGCATTGGCGCGTGCAGACGAGACTTCAAATCGGTTTTACAGCCTTTCCCGGCAAATCGAGAGCGAGCGAAAAGACTATTACAGACAGTTGGAATCTCAGCAACGCAGCTCACCGGACATCACCAGGTGGCTTGTGTGGTTTCTGGGTTGTCTGAGTCGCGCGATCGCCAATGCGAACATGACATATGATCGCGTGTTGATCAAGGCCCGACTTTGGGAAAGAGTCGCTCAGGTGAATATCAACGAGCGACAGAAGCACATCATCAATCGTATGTTGGATGAAGATTTCAAGGGACACATGAACACCTCGAAGTATGCCAAGTTAGCCAAGTGTTCGAATGACACGGCACTGCGGGATATTCAGCACCTGAAAGAGTGCGGCGTTTTCATTCAGAATCCCGGCCGAGGCCGCAGTACCAGCTACCGGTTGCCTGACACGGTCGAAGAGCTCTCATCTCGAACAGGTGAAACACAGTCTGATGGGACTGAATGAATAGTTGTTTGTGCCAGAATAATCTGTGGCTCAACAAACGACAGTTCCCCTTACTGTAAGAACAGCGAAAACATCATCGTCATGGAAAGACTGGCGGAGAGGGTGGGATTCGAACCCACGTGGGGCTTGCGCCCCCAACGGATTTCGAGTCCGCGCCGTTATGGCCACTTCGGTACCTCTCCAAATCCGCCTGATTGGTGGATTGAGTATTTTATTTGATGTTACATCCGCAGTTGCAACTGAACAGTCGGATCCCTGAATCCTTTTCGACTATCCCGCGCTCGTTTCTGGAGGAAAAATTCCTGAATGATCTCAGCACACTGACCTTCCAGAACTCCTCCAATCACCTCGCATTGGTGATTGAGTTTGCTGTTTTGCAGTACATTCAGGACTGAACCAGCCGCCCCTGCCTTGGCATCCCGTGCACCGAAAACCACAGCCTTCAAACGCGCCTGCACAATCGCCCCTGCGCACATCGCACAGGGTTCAACTGTCACATATATTGTGGCGTTGGTGAGTCGATGATTTTTCTTCCTCAGTGCCGCATCTCTCAACGCGACAATCTCTGCATGTGCGCTCGGGTCCTTGTCGGTGATATTGCGATTGAATCCCTGACCGATCACCCTGTCATCCTCGACAACAATCGCGCCTACCGGCACCTCATCTTTCTCAAAAGCGATCTCGGCAGCCATCAGCGCATGCTGCATCCAGTGCTCGTGAATTGAGTATTCATCTTCCACAATTACAGATTGCCTGATTTGGAGTCAATCCCGAACGCGTTCTACTGACTGCGTCTCCAGAGAATCGGAAACCAATCCGTTCGCAATCTCTCACCAGTTTGCTGGTCAAGGTCGGGGTAAGGTGGCGACATCATTACGTCACGCCTGCAGTAGGTTACATCATCGCCCAGCCATCTTGTGGAAACCGCCCGCCTCCTCGACTTTACCTCCCCTGCCGTGGTACCGTGCAACGTCTTGAAATCAAATGCGATGCAGTCGCCAGCTTCGAGATTCCAGGCCAGGATGTCGTAATTGTCCGGTTCACTGTTCACATCCGGAGTGGCTTCCATCTGGCCGCCTTCTGAATGATATTCATCCCCATCCAGGAAAGTGACTGGATGGAACAGTTTTTGCCATCTGTGCGAACCTTTGACGAATTGAACGGCTACATCCGCGGGTGTTTCATCCAACGCCACATAAAGACTCACAGTTTGGCTGCCATCCACACAGTAATATGGCATGTCCTGATGCCAAGGTGTCGGACTCTGGGTTCCTGCCTCTTTGCTGAACGCGTGCTCGTGGAAAAACTGCGCTTCTGACGAATTCATCAACTGACCTGCCAAGGATGCTGCACAGGACTCAGTGATGTGCGCAAAATACTCCGGAACAAGCAGCCAATTGCAATAGCAATCGAAAAACCGACCTGGTTCACCTTCGGGGAGATTCTCGCAGGGAAATGCATACTCAGCCGGTGAGTCCATGGTTCTTTGCAATCCACGTCGCAGTTGTTGAACCCAGTCTTTGAAAAGGCCGGGCATTAGAACAGCACCATCGTATTGGAACTGTTCGATGATGTCTGAAGATACTTCTACTGAAGGAGCCGTAACCTGGTTGAAGTCTGGAATTCCATTCTTCTTCCAGTCAACTGTGTATTGATTTTCCCGGTCTCCTACTCGTTTCTCGCTGTCCATATTGCCTGGTAGTGTAAAGTTGTGAATGTTCGTGAATTGAACGGGTTGATTGTTTCATGTTGTGGAGACGCCATTTTACAACATGGACTCAATCCCTAGAAATTGCCCGGGAGTCATTTCCGGGATTTCAGACTTTCGAGAAGTTGAGGTAAATCCGTCACCGGTGTCACACTGATTGAACTGTGGATCTCGTAGGACGTTGTACCAGGATAAACAACCCACAGGTGCTCAAGACGCAAGTCATCCAATGCAATTCTCATTGATGGGGTAACGCGCGGGGCATCTGAATACTTGACTTCGAAACCATACCGTTTCCCTCGTACCATGACCAACAGGTCTAATTCAGCTCCTCTATATGTCGCCCAGTAGTAGGCATCATGACTGCCAAGTATGGATAAGATCTGTTCGACTACAAACCCCTCAAAGGAAGCTCCAACTTTGGGATGCCCCATTAGCTCTGAATTTGATTCAATATGGAGCAACTCATGAAGCAATCCGCTATCACGGATATAAACCTTTGGAGACTTGACTTGACGCTTCTTCAGATTCTCGTACCAAGGCGGTAAGACGCGAGCCACAAAAGTTCCTTCAAGAATGTTTAGGTAAGTGCGGGCTGTGGATTCGGAACTTCCGAGCGCACGTGCAAATTCAGCCGAGTTCCAAATCTGACCATGATAATGAGCCAGCATTGTCCAAAACTGTTGTAACGATTTAGTTGAAACGCTGATCCCAATTAATGGAAGCTCTCTGCCGAGGTGATGTCGAACAAAGTTTTTTCGCCACATTTGAGAGAGTTCATCATCATTTGCCAGATAACTACGAGGGAATCCGCCTCGCATCCACAACCGCGGCCAATCGGATAATTCAACCTCGTCAATGCATAGTCCGGACATTTCAACCAATGCTACTCGCCCGGCCAGTGATTCGGCAACCCCTTTTACCAGCAATGGCGATGCACTCCCCAAAATTAGAATCCTTGATTGAAACTTAGTGTCATCGACCACTACTCTGATTATTTCGTACAACTTCGGCTGAATTTGAACTTCATCGATAATTACAAAACCTGAAAGTTCAGAAAGGGCGAACAGAGGAGATTTGAGCAGGTCGGCATCTTTCGGATGCTCAAGATCGAAATAGTGAGAATCACTTCGACTCGCTGCGATAGATTTTGCCAGCGTCGTTTTCCCGCTTTGTCGACTACCCTCGAGCGCAACAACTGGATGGACACCGAAAGCACGGTCAATATAATTGGTAATTCGCGGGCGTTCAATAAACATTTTTTGTAATATTATGTTGAATATCGGTGATTCATTTACCGATATTCAACATTGTATCCAACTTTTTCGGTGGAATCGATACGATTTATTCGCTGTCTTCATTTACTCTGCTGAAAGTCCTGACGTAAATCGGTGATCCAGAGCGATGGGTTTGGAGAAGAAGAATTGCACCAATCTGATAAAGTTTATAATTACAGCCAGTCACTCCAACACTGAATCACCCACTTTAATCAGCCTTGAATTCCAACTACGACGCCTCTGCAATTGAAGTCCTTGTAGGACTGGAACCCGTCCGTAAACGGCCTGGGATGTATACCCAGACCGAATCTCCCAACCACCTTGTCCAAGAAGTCATCGACAACAGCGTCGATGAGGCGATCGCTGGCTTCGCCTCAAAAATAGAAGTCACCGTTCATGCGGATTCTTCAGTCAGCGTAATGGACAACGGCCGGGGCATTCCGGTAGACATCCATGAAGGCGAAAGCGTATCCGGTGTTGAAGTGATCATGACGCGTCTTCATGCAGGCGCGAAATTCAGTTCAAAGAACTACCTGCACTCTGGTGGTCTACATGGCGTAGGTGTATCCGTTGTCAATGCCCTGTCCACCCGGCTCGTTGTGGACATTCGACGGAACGCTACACTGTACCGGATGCAGTTCGCCAACGGTGAGGTCGAACAGAATCTGGCAGAAGTATCCAAGGTTGCCAGGAATGATACGGGGACAAAAATCCAGTTTTGGCCCGACGGACAATTCTTCGATACAACCCGAATCAATGTTGCCAAGCTCAAGCGACTGATGCTGGCCAAGGCAGTGCTTTGTCCGGGATTGGAACTGCGATTTGTTGATGAGAACAACGAGGCGAACAACGAAGTCTGGAAGTTTGAGGAGGGACTGCCGGATTATCTGGTCGGACAACTCAATGGCAGTATCCGAATCCCGATGGATCCCATCGTAGTGCACCGCAAGGATGAAGACGCACAGGTTGACTGTGTGGTGTGTTGGACGCCTGAGGCGCGTGAGACAGTCAACGAAAGCTATGTCAACCTCATCCCTACGGAAATGGGTGGCACACACGTTAATGGATTCCGAACAGGCATCACGGATGCGGTGCGGGAATTCTGTGAGTTCCGCAATCTATTGCCAAGAAACTTAAGAATTTCGGTCGAGGACGTCTGGCGTTATTGCAGTTACATCCTATCCGTTCGAATGGAGGATCCGCAGTTTACGGGGCAGACCAAAGATCGTCTGTCTTCCAGGCATATCGGCAAGTCTCTTACCTCAATTGCCAAGAGTGCTTTCAGCTTGTGGTTGAATCAGCATATTGCTGATGCTGAGAAAATCGCCATGCTCGCCATTGAGAATGCGCGTCTCAGGGAAAAATCAGCGAAGAAAGTTGAACGAAAGAAAACAGGCATCGGTCCCGCCTTGCCCGGAAAGCTCAGTGACTGTACAAGCCAGAACATCGCGGAAACTGAATTGTTCCTGGTTGAAGGCGATTCGGCCGGTGGTTCCGCAAAGCAGGCTCGCGATCGAAATACGCAAGCTATTCTGCCTCTACGCGGAAAAATCCTCAACACCTGGGAAGTCGCATCGGGCGAGGTCCTGGCTTCAGCCGAGGTACACGCCATTGCTGTCGCACTGGGCGTTGACCCCGGTTCCTCGGATAACCTGGGATTACGCTACGGCAAGATTTGCATACTGGCTGACGCGGATTCGGATGGCGCCCATATTGCTACATTGCTTTGCGCCTTGTTCGTCAAGCACTTCCGAAGCCTGGTCGAAGCTGGACGAGTCTACGTCGCCATGCCACCGCTCTTTCGGATTGATGCCGGCAAGGATGTCCATTATGCCCTCGACAATGAGGAGCTCCAACATTTGACGGAGAAGATCAAAGCGAAAAAGCCAAATGTCAAAATCACGGTTCAGCGGTTCAAGGGACTCGGTGAGATGAATCCGTCACAGCTGAAGGAAACCACCATGAATCCGGATACCCGAAAGCTGGTTCAATTGCGGGTGGACTCTCCATTCGATATGGAAAAAACACTCGACATGCTTCTTGCAAAGAAAAAAGTCGCTGAGCGTAAGGACTGGCTGATGAAGGTCGGCAACCAGGCTGAGGTCTAATCGTCATGGTGACACAGATGCCTCTGACCCTGGTCAGTAATTCCGACCCTGCGGAAACGGAATCCATCCCGCTGGAGGACTTTGCACGCAAGGCGTACCTTGACTACTCCATGTATGTCATCCTTGATCGTGCACTGCCGCATATCGCTGACGGATTGAAGCCGGTACAGAGAAGAATCATCTACGCCATGTCTGAACTTGGGCTGAGTGCGGCTGCCAAGTTCAAGAAATCAGCACGAACCGTTGGCGATGTCATCGGTAAGTTCCATCCACATGGTGATGGCGCTGCGTATGAAGCGATGGTGTTGATGGCCCAACCATTTTCGTTTCGTTATCCAATCATCGACGGACAGGGGAACTGGGGTTCTGCAGATGATCCAAAATCATTTGCGGCGATGCGCTACACCGAGTGTCGATTCATGCCCTATGCCCAGGTGTTGCTTGAAGAGGTGTCGCAAGGCACTGTGGACTGGGTGGCGAACTTCGATGGCACATTGAACGAACCCCAAAGACTGCCTGCCCAGTTGCCCAATATCCTCCTCAATGGCGCTTCGGGCATTGCAGTCGGTATGGCAACCGACATCCCTCCCCACAACATTCATGAAGTCGCCCAAGCCTGTATCCGCTTGTTGAAAAATTCAAGAGTCAGTGTCGAGCAGCTGTGTGAGTTGATCCAGGGTCCGGATTATCCGACCGAAGCTGAAATCATCACACCGAAGTCAGAACTGCTTGAGATGTACAAAACTGGAAATGGTGTGGTGCGTCAAAGAGCAGTCTGGACTCAAGGGAAAGGCTCAATCGTGATCAATGCAGTGCCTCACCAAGTATCCGGTGCCAAGGTCATGGAACAGATTGCAGCACAAATGCTCGCAAAGAAACTGCCCATGGTCACCGACCTGCGAGACGAAGGAGACGAATCGAGTCCGACACGTCTGGTGCTTGAATTGAGAAGCAATCGAGTCAGTTGTGAAGCATTGATGAGTCATCTTTTTGCTACTACAGACCTGGAAAAAAGTTATCGCGTCAATTTGAATCTGATCGGTCTTGATGGCAAACCGAAAGTTCACAATCTCAAGGAATTGCTGCTGGATTGGATTGAGTTCAGGAAGGACACAATCCTGAGACGGTTGAAAAGCCGACTGGACTTCATCCATGACCGATTGCACATTCTTGATGGATTGTTCATCGTCTTTTTGAATATTGATGAGGTGATTCACATCATCAGAACTGAAGATGATCCAAAGACTGAGATGATGGAACGATTCGGGTTGACTGTACGGCAGGTTGAGGCGGTATTGGAAATTCGATTGCGGCAACTGGCCAAATTGGAAGAGATCAAGATTCGGGAAGAACAGTTTGCCCTGCGTAATGAGCGTGACCGGCTAGACGAGATTGTCAACTCCGAGCAAAAACTGAAAGATCTGACCATTCAGGAAATCCGGGATGCTGCGGACAAGCATGGAGATAACCGGCGATCCCCGGTCCGGGAACAGGATGCAGCAAAAGCCTTTTCTGCTGATGAACTTGTTCCCTCTGAACCCATTACTGTCATTCTGTCCAAGAGCGGCTGGGTACGCTCTGCGAAGGGCCATGACATTGATCCGGATTCGCTGAATTACCGGGAAGGTGACGAACTTCAGGCTTTTGCAACGGGCAAATCCAACAACCATCTAATCTTCCTGGAGTCCAGTGGACGAATTTACACGGTTCCCGCACACAATCTACCATCAGCGCGATCTTTTGGAGAGCCTCTGACAAAGATGCTCACACCGAGCGCGAATGCAAGATTTATAAGTCTGCTGCTGGGTGATGACACCACGCATTGCTTGCTGGCTTCAACTGAAGGTAACGGATTTGTTTGCAAGGTCGGTGAAGCCGTGACCAAGCATCGCTCCGGGAAGGGGGTTTTGAGCGTAAAGAAGGGACATGAAGCACTGGATATGCAACGAATTCAAAAGCTATCCGACAGCTTCGTAGCGGTCATCACTAACTCCGGGCGTTTACTCGTCTACCCAGTTGAAGACCTTCCCATTCAGGCTAAGGCGCAAGGCGTCAGGCTTATCAATATTCCCAAGGCTGCGCGCGAAAAAGGTGAGCGAGTCACATTTGTGAGAGTGGTTACGAAGAAGCAAAATCTGGTCATTCATTCCGGGAAACGATTCTTGCGGCTGAAGCACTCTGAACGCGAACGTTTTATGGGTGAACGCACGCTCAGAGGAAATGTGCTACCAAAAGGGTATCGTAATGTGCGGATGGTCGAGGTTGAAGATTAATTCGACCAGTTAACTTTGCATTTGTTTTTTCTTTCCTCGTTTCAACTGATTTTAATTTTTCAACCAAATTATGGTTACCCAGCTGACATACTGTGAGTAAAGTCAATGGTTACGGGCAAATATAATGAAGAGGCATATGTCGCCACTAGAAAGGAGCTTACTGCAAGTGGCCTATCCAACTCCAAAATTTATGATCGGTCCATTTTGAATCTTTCAGCATCTATACTGGGAGTATCTCTAGCGTTTGGTTGGAGGAGATATTATTCCACTCAACGAGGCAAAGACATTGCCACTGCTGTGGTTTTCGTGGTTGTTTCTTGTTTTTGCAATTACTTCAACAGTATTATCTCTGATGCTTAGTCAATTGGTGATACGAAAGCAGTTAGAGTTCGCTAAAGAGTACTATCTGAATGGAAATAGGAAATATTTAAATGCTGAGAATTGTTTCGCTAATTGGACTGACCGATTAAACTGCATTTCGGGACCATTATTCATTGTCGCAATTCTCTTAATGACCATCTTTATTCTGTTCAATATTCATTGAGGGTGAACGCAAATGCATCGTAGGAACACTGAAAGTAAATCAGATTCGAATTCAACGTCAACTGCTCCAGATATTGTGGAGCAAATTATTTCAAAGGGAGCTCCAATTTACGAAATGACGCCGTCGAGTGACGATCAGAGTCAAAACAGTAGTCCTCAAAAAACACCGCAGCAACCGACGCCTGTTGGCGACACAACTGACACTGGAAAAAATACGATTCAGAATCAATCTAGTGATAACAAGTGATTGATTTGCTCACTCTCACCGAAAAGCCTAATAATTTGACTGGTTTCTGTAAGTGGTATTTCCTTACCAACACATTTTTAAAAATGACCGTACGTAACGGTAATTCATGAATAAAACCGCCAACCTGTCATCACTCATCTGGTCGTCAGCGGATGATGTCCTTCGTGGTCTCTTCAAGCCATCCGAGTATGGTCGAGTCATCCTCCCGTTTGTCGTTATGAGACGTCTGGATTGCGTCCTTGAACCCAATAAGGATGAGGCATATGAGCTCTACAACAAGTTCAAAGATCAGCTCTCTGATCCTTCCCCAGTTATACAAAAGCAAGTTGGTCTTCCATTCTTCAATACCTCAAAGTTTGATCTTTCTCGACTCAAGAGTGATCCGAATAATATATTGATAAACTTCAACAACTACATTCAAGGTTACTCAAAGAACGTTCGCGACATCATTGAGAATTTCTCGATCAACCCGCTTGTCGAGAAACTTCAAAGGAACAATCGCCTTTATCTCCTAATCGACAAGTTCACAGAATTCGACCTTCATCCAAACAAAATTGACAACCATCAAATGGGTTCAGTCTACGAGGAACTTCTTCGGAGGTTTTCTGAAATGTCCAATGAGGAAAGTGGCGACCACTTCACACCTCGCGATGTTGTGAAGCTCTTAGTCTCGTTTGTTTTCGGTGGAGATAAAGTAGGGCTTCAGGGCGAAGGTAAGATTCGGTCGGTGTTTGATCCTTGCTGTGGAACCGGTGGTATGTTGACCATTGGTAAGGAATGGATCAAAGAGAACATTAACCCAGACCTGAAAATCGATCTTTACGGTCAAGAAATCAACGACGTGACTTACGCAATTTGCAAATCTGATTTATTGATGTTGGGAGAGAACCCTGAAAACATCCAAGGCCCTACGTCTTCCATTTCGGATGACCGTTACCAAAGTCGCAAATTTGATTACATGATTACCAATCCCCCGTTTGGGGTGAGTTGGAAATCTGAGGCAAGATTCGTCATTGAAGAAGCAAAAGACCCAAATGGCCGCTTCTTTGTCAGTACTCCGAGAGTGTCTGACGGGTCATTATTGTTTCTTCAACATTTGATACACAAGATGCACCCAAACGGATCTCGAATCGGAATCGTCTTTAACGGGTCGCCACTCTTTACAGGCGATGCCGGTAGCGGGGAATCGGAAATCCGAAGATGGATTATTGAGAATGACTGGTTGGAATGTATTGTTCAATTACCCGACCAGATGTTTTTCAATACTGGAATTACGACATATTTCTGGATCGTGACAAACAAAAAGCCACCAGATCGCAAGGGGAAAGTTCAATTGATTGATGGCTCATCGTTCCATCAAATCATGAAAAAGTCATTAGGTAGTAAGAGAAAATGGATTACGCCCGGCCAGTCTGAACAATTGTTCCAGATTTATCGAGATTTTGACGAAGGCGAATTTTCAAAAATTTATTCGAACAACTTTTTCGGATACACCAAGGTCGTTGTTGAACAACCCCTGATAGAAGACGGACAAATTCAACTAGACCGAACTGGTAATCCAAAACCTGACACATCAAAACGGGACAACGAACGTGTTCCGTTATTCGAAAATATTCATGAATACTATGCTCGAGAAGTGAAACCTCACATTCCTAATTCATGGATGGAACGATCAAGGGATAAAGTTGGGTATGAAATTAATTTCACCAAGTACTTTTATAAATTCATTCCTTTAAGGAGTGTGGAAGAAATCTCAAAGGAACTAATGTTGCTTGACAAAAAGATAGAACAGTTGTCATTGGAGATTATGGATGAATGACAATATCTTGGCGAAGTCCCGAAGAGTCGAATGGATTGGTGAAATTCCGAGTCCTTGGAAAGTAGGTAAACTTTACCAGTACGGACGTCTTACGAATGGCAGCACTCCCTCTAAGTCAGAAGCTAAATATTGGGCGAATGGAACAATTCCTTGGATGTCTTCGGGAGAAGTAAATAAAAAGATCATAAAGGAAATTGACGCAAAGATTTCTCAACTAGGTTTTGATAATTCTAGTCTCGAAATTCTGCCAGTCGGTACTGTAATGATAGGACTTAACGGTCAAGGTAAGACTAAGGGTACTGTAGGAATATTAGAGGTCGAGACTACATGTAACCAAGGTTTGTGTGCAATAATCCCGACAGATAGTTTGCTTTCAAAATACCTCTACTACTTTTTAGAAACACAATACAAACCCCTGAGAGGCTTGGTTGGTGAAGGACAAAGAAATGGCCTGTCCGTCTCATTCATGAGCAGATATCCTGTAATTATTCCACCCCTTAAAGAACAAAAACTAATCTCCCGCTACCTCGACAAAAAGACCGAACAGATTGACTCATTGATCGAAAGGATTCAAAAGAAAATTCAACTTCTCAAAGAACAACGGACGGCATTGATCAATCAATGTGTCACCAAAGGTCTCGATCCAAATGTTGAGATGAAAGACAGTGGTGTCGAGTGGATTGGTGAGGTTCCGAAACATTGGGGAATTAAACGCCTCAAATATGTTGCAAAGCACATAAACGAAAAACGTCTTCCAAACGAAGGGGAAGTAAAAATTTCACCAGAAAATGTAGAGTCCCATACAGGGAAGGTAACAAATTTTTTCTCCAAATATGAAACTGAAGGCCAAGTCTTCAAAAAAGGTGATACTCTATTGAATAAACTAGGAGTACACCTTAATAAGGTAGTTTTTTGCGAGTCTGATGGCTTGTCAATGGGAGAGATGATCGTCATAAGGCCAAATAGAATAAATAAAAAGTACATATTTCGAGCACTTGGTTCTCAACGTTACATTGACTACTTGGATTCTTTATCGGAAGGCGTCATTCTTCCACGAGTACCTATTGAAGACATTATGAATTCAATAATTCCAGTCCCCCCCCCCCCATGATCAGCAAGATATTTCTGAATATATTCAATGTTCTACGGAAAAAATAGACAATCATTTAGAGCTAGAATTTAGAAGGATCACATTACTTAAAGAATACCGCCAATCCCTCATCTCCTCCGTAGTAACAGGTAAGGTTCGTGTCACGGAGGACATGATATGAGTGGACAAAATCCAACCGAAAAAAAGTTCGAAGAACACATCGAAAAGCACCTGAATTCAGTTGGCTATCGGTCCACCCACTTCAACGAATACGACCGAACCCTGTGTCTCATCAAACATCAGGTCATCGACTTCATTCGATCCACCCAACCTGAAAATTGGGAGCGCCTGACCAACATCCATGGCGTCGATACCGAGAACAAGATACTGACTCGAATCTCATCTGAAGTCTCAAAACGAGGAATCATCGATGTCCTGAGAAATCAGGTGGTCGATCGCGGAGTCTATCTGGACCTTTGCTACTTTCAGCCCAAAAGTGACCTGAATCCAGACCACCAAAGACTCTCGCAATCCAACCAATTCACTGTAGTCAGACAACTTCATTACTCAAACCGGAATGAGAACTCCATTGACATGATTCTCTTCCTCAACGGTCTTCCCATCATCACAATGGAGTTGAAAAACCAACTGACCGGTCAGAACTTCAAACACTCGGAATTCCAGTACCGAAAGGACCGAGACCCGAAAGAACCACTTCTTAAGTTCAAGCGTTGCCTGGTTCATTTCTGTGTAGATAATGACAAGGTCTCAATGACCACTCGCTTGTCTGGAGACAAGACTGTATTTCTTCCCTACAATCGAGGCCTGGAAAACCCACCAGTTGAAGACGGGTATCGAACAAAGTATTTGTGGGAGGATGTTCTGACCCCAACTTCCATCCTCGACATTCTCGAAAACTTTGTACACGTTTCCAAAGAAAGAGAATACATCTTCAATGCCAAGACTGATAAGATCGAAACCAGAGAAAATGAATTACTGATATTCCCAAGATACCACCAACGCGATCTGATCCTGAAGTTCAGAAAATCCCTGAGAGCAGACGGAGTTGGAAAAAGCTATCTCGTCCAGCATACAACGGGCTCAGGGAAGTCCTACTCAATCGGTTGGTTATCCCATACTCTCGCCTCTCATTACCAATTAAAGGGAGACAAGAAACGGATGTTTGACACCATCGTTGTGGTGACAGACAGGACTGTTCTGGATGACCAGTTGAGGAACACCATTCGTTCATTGGAAAAGACCGAAGGAGTGGTTAGTGGTGTTGAGCACGGATCCAAGGAACTCAAAACCTATCTCGAAAAGGGAAAGGACATTGTTGTCACAACCATCCAAAAGTTCCCCTTCATCTCAGATACGATTTCTGCACTGGGCAACCGAACATTCGCCGTCATCATTGATGAGGTTCATTCCAGTCAATCCGGAGAGTTGTCCAAGGAATTGAAGAAGTCTCTATCCAAGACCGACGATATGGATGAGGACGATTTCGACTACGAGGACTTGCTGAGACAGGAAATTCAAAAGCGAGGCAGGCAGGATCACATTTCATTTTTTGGATTCACCGGTACACCAAAGGAAAAGACACTGGAGCTGTTTGGAACAAAGAATTCCGAAGGTCAATTTGAATCCTTTCATAGCTATTCCATGCATCAGTCCATCCACGAAAACTTCACCCTTGATGTTCTTCAGAACTATACGACCTACAAGCGGTTTTGCAAAGTAAAACAAGCCAACGGCGAAGACATCCAAGTTGCGGTCGCTAAAGGGAAAAGAGAGCTGATCAGATTTGTTGATTCTCATGAGTTGACGATCCGCAATAAGGTGGGCATCATTCTTGATCACTGGTTTGACCGCAGTTCAAAAGAAATTCAGGGTCGTGCCCGTGGAATGATTGTCACTCAGTCCAGAAAACTCTGTGTTCTGTATTTCAAGGAAATCAATCGCCAGTTGGAAGAACGAGGATCACCCATTAGATGCTTGGTTGGATTTTCTGGCGAGGTCAATGTAGAAGGTGAGAAGTACTCTGAGACCGGACTGAACAAGACCATTGATCATACTGGAGATATCCCACTCGGTCTGAAGAATCCCAAGTACCGGTTACTGGTTGTAGCAAACAAGTTCCAGACGGGATTTGACGAACCCCTTGTTCAGACCATGTATGTCGATAAGAGACTGGGAGGAGTTCAGTGCGTCCAGACTCTTTCGCGTCTGAACAGAACGATGTCAGGAAAAATCCAGACATTCGTTTTGGACTTTGTGAACGAGCCAGAAGAAATCCAGGAGTCCTTCCAGCGGTTTTATCAATCGACTATTCTTGAGGATGAGACGGACCCAAACCGTCTTTACGATATTCTCGGAGAAATCCAAAACTATCATCTTTACACCAAGGAAGATGTTAATCGGTTTTGTGAGGTGTTTTTTGACCGCCATCGGAAAGAGGGCTCGCTTCATCCGATGCTAGATGGTGTTGTCGATAAGTTCAAAACGATAGACGATGAAGAAGTCAGGGAAGATTTTCGATCAAAAATTCAATCGTATATTCGGATGTATGGGTACCTATCGCAAATCATAACTTTCACCGATATCGAATTGGAAAAGTCGTTTGTCTTTTTGAAATTCCTGAACAGGAAACTACCGAAGAGAGAGACGGGAAAAATCGATTTTTCCGACATGATCGATCTGGACTCACTCCGTATCCAGAAATTGCATGAGAAGAGTTATGAACTAACCCCTGATGATTCCGTTGTTAACGCACCCACCTTCGATGGAACGGGCGCGCCTGAACCTGATTATGACCTTCTTTCAGAAATCATCAATCAGGTGAACAACAAGTATGGAGTCAACCTCACCGATGAGGACCGGGTGGATATTTCAAGATTGAACAAACGATTGGTTGATGATCCCGAGATTAAGAAATACATGACCGGGGACAATACCGAAGATAGCAAACGAAGTTATTTCGAACAGCAGTGCAACGAACGATTAATCGACTATGTAAACGAAAAGTTCGAGTTCTACAAAAAAATGGACGACAATCCTGAAATGAAGCACGCAATTTTTCAGTGGTTTTATTCTGACTATAAGAAATCACTCGAACAAAAAGAGTTTCTCAAACTCTGAAAGTCAAATTAACCACCGAGTGAATGTGGTTTCTACCCGCACAACCAAAATTACCATCGGTTGAATAGTGACCTGGAGTCAGGTAGAATCAGTAATCAGAATTGATTTCAAATAATTCGTCACACAATTGTACGAGTGCTTTGAGTAAAGAAAAATGAAACTCTTGCCTGTGTTGACAGTTATGTGCGTAACGTTGTTCCTTGCGTCATGCGATACAACTGACGTTTCCCAAAGCGAAAGCGCTGACTTAACCGATCATGACCCGGTTCTAACCGAAACAGTAGTCGCCGAGCCAATACGCAGGCGGTTCGTTTTCTATAGCGCAAATGGCGTCGACTCTTACACCGACATCTTGAAGGGTAAGTCCTTTGAGGACGTAATCCTGGAAGCCCGGCTGACCCTGCCTGCAAAATGCTCGCAACCCGATTACAAAGTTCCGGCAGTCATCATTCAGCACGGAGCCGGTGCACCCCGTCACCAATGGTACGAAGAACTGTCCAATCAGCTGGCTGAGGTGGGTATCGCAGCACTCGTTCCCAATTCCTTTTCGGCCAGAGATATTAAGAGTACCACAGCCGATCAGACACAGCTCCCGAGAGCCAACCGTGTATACGACGCATTCGCTGCGTTTCGTACACTGGCCAGGCATCCCTGCATCGACCCAAACCGAATCGGCATTACCGGATACGGATTCGGCGGAATTGTTAGTCGGGATGTGGTGGAGTCCGAATTGGCAGCAAGGCTTGGTGAAGGTCGGGTATTCAAGGCAAGTCTCCCGGTCTATCCCAGTTGCCAAAGCCAGTGGGACGTGAGCCAACCGACGAACACACGGGTCCACTTCCTGCTTGCAGAAAAAGACGACTACACACCCGTCAACTACTGCCTTGATCATATTCCACAACTGAAGGATTCCGGCTAGAACATCGCACACAGTATTGTCCTCGGTGCCCATCATGGATTCATTTCGAGTGACACCCCACATCACGACCCAAACGCTTGGACCTTTAAGGATTGCGGTATCTTCCGCATAACCAAGGAGGGATATGAAATTTCTGTCACTTATGGATTTGATGCTGGCAAAACCATGACCTGGAGCGAGTACGTCCGCGCTGGCGCAAAAACGTGCGGTAGTCGCGGAGTTACAATCGGATCAAGTCGAAGTACCCGAGAGTCGGCGATGGAAATCACCGTGGATTTCTTCATGGAGAATCTCTTGGAGGGCTTTATCGAAAGTTGAATGAACAACCAAGCAGTCCTCCTTCAGCACTGACTCCGCATCCCCCTGATGCTTTAGGGAGTTGACACTCTCCCAAAAGTAATTCACAAAGTCTGACCATCGGTCCGTAAAGTTAAGTACCACGCATTTCCACATGATCAGTCGACCGTCAGACGATCTGATTGACTCCGGAAAATGGGTTTGTGGATGAGGATTTGAGTGAGAAGGCAACTACCGAGGATTTCTCGGCAGTTCGAACTGAGGGCGACGATGCTACATGTTGTCCAGTGCAGAACTGGAGGAGGCAACCGGTAAATATTATTTGCCAGTTCGAACCGAGGGCAACGGTGCCACGTAGTATCCAGCAGAGAGTTGGAGGGAGAGGCAACTAGTAAGGAATACTTACTAGTTCGACTTGAAGGATAGCGGCGGGTGCGTCGCCGGGTAAAACTCTACAATCCCGACGCCATCGCCTCGGTCGCTGTGCACAAAAAATGCATTCCTCTGAGTCAGTTATCCGATATATTTGATTCTCTCATTTGATAAGCCTTTTCTCAATCAGGGAGGAAAAAATGAAGTCAGCAAAAACGATTTTAACCATGTGCATGACGTTGTTCGTCGCATCCTACGCAACAACCGCAGCTTCCGAAAGCACTGAAATCTCGTTCGAGAGTGCAACCGGATTCCAAGCCTATTCCGATATTTTCAAGGAAAAGTCTTTGCCAACCACAACCCTCCATGGAAACCTCACTCTACCCGACGAGTGCTCACAACCAGGCTACAAGGCACCGGCAGTCATCATCCAGCATGGTTCAGGCCCGCCTCGCCATGCCTGGTATGAGGAGTTGTCCAATGCACTGGCGGATGTTGGCATTGCAGCACTGGTGCCCAACTCATTTTCAGGAAGAGGAATCAATGAGACCGCATCCAACCAGACGAGGCTTTCCAAGGCGGACCGAATTCACGACACGTTTGCCGCTTTTCGTGCGCTCGCTGCCGAACCCTGTATTGACCCGGATCGAATCGGCATTACCGGATATTCGTTCGGTGGCATCATCAGTCGGGACGTGGTGGAATCCGAACTGGCGGAAAGACTTGGTGGAGGCCGTGTTTTCAAGGCCAGTCTTCCCGTCTATCCCAGCTGCCAAAGCCAGTGGGAGAACAGCCGACCCACCAACACACGGGTGCATTTTCTGCTCGCTGAGAAAGACAACTACACCCCTGCCAGCTTCTGTCTGGAGCACATTCCCAAATTGGAGGCTGCCGGCTGGAACGTCACCCATAGCGTCCTGAAAAAAGCACATCATGGGTTCATTGCCAGTTATCGCCCACAACGTTACAACAAAGCCTGGACTTTCAAGAAATGTGGGATTACCAAGGTGACCCCAGAAGGGTATGAGACATCAGTCGATTACGGCTATACCGCGGGCAAGGACATGAGTTGGGACAAATACATTCGCGCTTACGCAAAAAAATGTGCCACACGCGGAGTCACACTCGGTGGAACCAAGAAAGTCCGCTCGGCGGCAATGAATTTCACTGTGGAGTTTTTCTCAGAACACCTCTAACGGGCATCCTGGCTGCAAAACCTCAAACTAATCGAAATACGAACCGTGAAGCACTATTCCGAACAGTCCAAGTGCTTCACGGTTTCAATTCCCTCACGAAACACCTTCTCAATCCTCTGAAGACTGCGCTCAGAATCCGCTTCAAATCTCATGACAATTTCAGGGGCGGTATTTGAGCCCCGAATGAGTCCGAATCCGTCTTCGTAGTCAGCGCGTACGCCATCCAGGGTATTGACGCTGGCCTCTCCGAGTTCAACATGGCGACTGAACAACTCAACCAGTCTGTGCGGTTCGTCCGCGTGAATCCGGATTTCAGGCGTGCTGAAAAGCTCCGGAAGTGCGTCAAACAACTGTTGCGGTGAGAGTTCGCTGCCCGAGAGCAACTCACAAAGCCTGGCTCCCGCATAGATGCCATCGTCGAATCCAGGCCATCGGTCCGCAAAAAAGAAATGTCCGCTCATTTCTCCACCAAATACCGCATCGCACTCTTTCATCTTTGCTTTCATCAGCGAATGACCTGTCTTCCACATGATCGGCTGCCCTCCAGACGATTGGATGGCTTCAGGCAACGATCGGGTACACTTGACATCAAACACAATCTTCTCACCCGGAGATCGATCCAGTATGCTCTGCGAAAACAGAATCATCAACCGGTCCGGCCAGATGATTTCTCCCGAAGGTGAGACAGCAACCATCCGATCAGCATCGCCGTCCAGGGCAAGACCAACATCCGCTCTGGATTCGATCACCTTTTCAATCAACTGCCGCAGATTGTCCGCAACAGTGGGATCAGCAGGATGATTCGGGAAGGTGTTGTCCACATCGCAAAAAAGTTCAATCACCTCACACCCAATCTCACGCAGTACACGTGGGGCAATCGCACCTCCAATCCCATTCGCGCAATCAAGCACAACCCTCAATGGTCGTTTCAACTCAATATCCGAACGGATCGCTTCGCAATATCGGTCCACAACAGATTCGGCTGAAGTCCCACCCTGGCCGACTGCGTAATCCCCGGCTCTGATACGCTCTTTCAACTGCTGAATTCGTTTGCCGTACAGCGATTGGCCGGCAAGCAGCATCTTGATGCCATTGTATTGGGGCGGATTATGACTGGCCGTCACCATCAGACCACTCGCCGTCTCAAGCGAATGCGCAGCAAAATACATCAAGGGCGTCGGTACAGTTCCGACATCCATCACACTGCAACCCGTCGAACAGACACCTTGGATGAGTGCATCCTTGAACTCCGGACTGGACTCCCTGCTGTCGCAGGCGACCACGACCTGCCCGACACTCTCAAGCAACGACACTGTGCCGAATGACCGGCCAATGTCATACATATCTTGAGTTCTCAGGGATTCGTACGCGATTCCCCGAATGTCGTACATCTTGAAGATGTCGTCGGCAATCGGTGGGATTGTCCCCTCGGACATCGACAATCAATTCACGGCGTGGATGGCGCGACCGTCAACAGCCAGTGCTGCCTCATGAACTGCTTCAGACAAGGTGGGATGGGCATGAATCGTCCGGGCCAGATCCTCGGAACTCGCCCGATACTCCATCGCGACAACGGCTTCAGCAATCAACTCGGATGCGTGTGGACCAATGATGTGAACACCCAGAATCTCATCAGTGCGGGCGTCCGCCACAACCTTGACAAAACCGACGGTATCCTCCATGGCCTTGGCACGTCCGGTTGCGGCAAATGCAAACTTGCCGGTTTTGCATTCCACACCCGAATCAGCCGCTTCCTTCTCAGTGGCGCCAACCCAGGCAATTTCAGGCGCGGTGTAGATCGCCCAGGGAATGGTCGTGTAGTTGATGTGCCCGTAGCCTGTCGCGATTCGCTCGGCAACAGCAACACCCTCTTCTGATCCCTTGTGTGCCAGCATCGGTCCCCGAACACAGTCACCGATGGCATAGACATTCTCAGCATCAGTCATGCAGTGCTCATCCACCTGGATAAATCCACGATCATCCAACTGGACACCGCTTTTCTCACCCAGCAGGCTGTCTGTAGTGGGCCTGCGTCCGATACAGACAATCAACCGATCAACCGTAATCTCGTTCTCTTTGCCCTTGACTGTGTACTGAACTGTAATGCCATCGTCAACGCGGGCAGACTCCACTCGCGCACCCAGTTGAATATCCAATCCCTGTCGCTTGAACTGTTTCGCCGCCTCCCGGGCAACATCCTTATCCACGCCCGCAAGAAAATCCGGCAACGCCTCCAGCACAGTCACCGTGGCACCCAACCGTCTCCACACACTGCCCAGTTCAAGACCGATCACGCCGGCACCCACTATGCCCAGCCGTTCGGGCACCTGGTCAAATTCCAACGCACCGGCAGAATCAACAATCAGATCATCCTGAAACGGCACGCTCGGCAGTTCAATCGGATCCGAACCACTCGCCAGGATGACATGAGCAGCCTTGATCTCTCCAGTTTTCTCCTTTGATTCACAATCCAGGAGCTCAACTGTCCCATCACCCACATACCGTCCATGGGCATGGATCGACTCAATCTTGTTGGCCTTGAGCAGTGTCGCGATCCCGCCCGTCAGGCTTCTCACGATTTGTGCCTTGCGCTTCATCATCGTCTTCACGTCCATCGACACCCCTTCGACGACAATGCCGTGCTTGACGTAACTGTGCTGAACCTGGTGAAATTTTTCAGATGAGTCGAGCAGCGCTTTCGATGGAATGCAGCCGACATTGAGACAGGTGCCACCCAGTGCTGGCTTGCCGGCTGAGTCCGTCCAGCGGTCAATGCAGGCTGTTTTCAACCCCAGTTGGGCACAGCGGATTGCGGCAACATAACCCGCAGGGCCTGCACCGATCACCGCGACGTCGAAAGAATCACTCACAGAATCGACCTGTTACAGCTCAAACAGCAAGCGGGACGGATCTTCAAGCGTGTCCTTGATGCCGACAAGAAAGGTGACCGCTTCGCGACCATCAATGATCCGGTGGTCGTAGGTGAGCGCAAGATACATCATCGGTCGAATGACGACCTCGCCATTGAGCGCCACCGGGCGCTCCTGGATCTTGTGCATGCCCAATATGGCACTTTGCGGCGGATTGACGATGGGTGTGGACACCAGTGATCCGAAGATGCCGCCATTGGTGATTGTGAACGTGCCACCGCTTAACTCATCAAGCGTCAGCGATCCTGACTTGGCCCGCGCACCGAAATTCTGGATCTGCTTCTCGATATCGGCAAAACTGTGCGCCTCTGCATTGCGGATGATCGGAACCACCAGGCCTCTCGGTGAGGACACCGCAATCCCGACATCACAGTAGTCATGGTAGACAATGTCATTGCCATCAATGACCGCGTTGACCGCAGGGATCGCCTTCAGTGATTCGACCGCGGCCTTGACAAAAAACGACATGAATCCAAGCCGGGCGCCATGCCTGTTCTCAAATTCATCCCGGTACTTCTTGCGCAGCGCAATGACTTCGGTCAGATCCACTTCGTTGAACGTCGTCAGCAGCGCCGCACCGTGCTGCGCCTGAATCAACCGGTCCGCAATGGTCCTGCGGATTCGACTCATCGGCTGGCGTCGGGCCTGGCGATGATCGGTCACATCCTTAACCACGGCCTCCACCGGCTGCGGTTGGGTGGTCGTGGCGGCTGTCACCATCTGTTTGGATTCTTGTGGCTTTGCGGCCTCTTTCTTCGGCGCTTGCTCGATGACATCGGTTTTTGTGATGCGTCCCCCCTTGCCGCTGCCCTTGACCTTGCCAAGATCAAGATCGCCCTCGGCCGCCATGCGCCGGACTGCAGGGCTCAGTTTCTCGTCCGATGCCTCTTCGGAGACAGTCTGCGTCTCGGTACTCTCCGCTACCTCTTCATCTGCGGCCGGTGCGGATTCTGCGGGTTCGGCACTTGCAGCCGTATCAATGACGGCCAGAACATCACCTTCGTAAATCGTCTCGCCCTCGGGTTTTAGGATTTCTGTCAGAACACCGTTGTCCGATGCCGGCACCTCCAGGACGATCTTCTCCGTCTCAATCTCGATCAGCAACTCATCGCGGGTGACAGCCTCTCCACTCGCCTTCTTCCACGACAGTACGGTTGCTTCGCTGACCGATTCCGGCAGCATCGGTGTCTTGATCTCAACTAGCATTGGCTCGGGCACTCCGCTCTTCTGAAAGGGATACTATTTTTCGGCTGACCGTCAACGCCTCGGTGACGAGTCTTTCCTGTTGTGCCATGTGAATTCGGTAATTGCCAACCGCTGGCGAAGGCGCCTCTTCCCTCGAGGTGCACTTCAGCGTCTGCTGCTTGGTCAGGCACTTCTGCAACAGATGCGAGATCTGATACCACGCCCCCTGATTCTTGGGCTCCTCCTGACACCAGATCACCTCGTCCGCATTGGGATACGATTGCAGCAGGCTGTTGAAGTCACCGGTCGGGAATGGATGCAACTGCTCGATCCGGACCAGAGCAACATTCTTCACCTCAAGATGCTTGCGAAACTCATACAGGTCATAGTAGACCTTGCCCGCACAGACAACCACCCGCTCAATGGCATCACGCTCCATCTCCTCATCAATTTCATCAATGATCGCCTGAAATCCGTAACGCGTCAGATCACGGACATCCGATACCGCACGCTTGTGTCGGAGCAGACTTTTCGGAGACATCACGATCAAAGGCTTGCGAAACGGCCGGATCGCCTGACGGCGCACCATGTGGAAAAACTGAGCCGGTGTTGATGGCACACAGACCTGCATATTGTCTCCGGCACACAATTGCAGAAACCGCTCCAACCGGGCCGAGGAGTGTTCCGGACCCTGCCCCTCGTAACCATGCGGCAACAACAGCGTCAACCCGCAAAACCGCGCCCACTTGGCAAATCCGCTGCTGATGAACTGATCGATGACGATCTGCGCACCGTTCACAAAATCCCCAAATTGCGCCTCCCACAAAACCAGGGTATCCGGGTCCGTCGTCGCATACCCATATTCGAAAGCCAGCACCGCCTCTTCCGAAAGCAGCGAGTTGAACATCTCGCAATCTTCAGGATTCCGGATCGACTTCAGCGGACAATACACATCACGACTGTTCTGATCGTGCAGCAAGGCATGTCGATGGGAAAACGTGCCGCGCCCGATGTCCTCACCGGTCAGGCGTATCGGGACTCCCTCATCGATCAGTGACGCATAAGCCATGATCTCGGCAAATCCCCAATCCACCGGAATCTTTCCAGCCGCCATCTGCTGGCGGTCATCCATGATCTTCTTCACCCGGTTGTGCAGGGTGAAGTTCTCAGGCAACTCCTGCAACTTCGCGGACAACTCGCCGATCTTCTTCAAGGTGATGGTTGTATCGACCGGATCCGACCACTCGGCACCGATGAACCGCGACCAGTCCACCATTTTCTCGGTCTTGGCCGGATCAATGATCTGTCCCGCCACCACCTCGCCACGATCGAGATTATCCCGGTAGTCCTGGATCATCTTCTGGGCTTCCTCTGCCGTCAGGACTCCCTTTTCCTCCAGGTAGGTGGCGTACTTGCGGCGGGTTGGTACAATTTTCTTGATCGCACCATACATGACCGGCTGTGTCATCATCGGCTCGTCGGCCTCGTTGTGACCATAGCGCCGATAGCACACCAGGTCGATCACCACATCGGTGTGGAATTCCATTCGGTAGGCATGGGCGAAGCGTGCAACCGCAACCACGGCTTCGGGATCATCACCATTGACGTGAAAGATCGGTGCCTGCACCATTTTCGCGATTTCCGTGCAGTAGACGGTCGAGCGTGCGTCAAGCTTGTTGCTCGTGGTAAACCCGATCTGATTGTTGATGATCACATGAATCGTACCGCCAATATCAAATCCCCGGGTATGCGACATGTTCAATGTCTCCATCACAACACCCTGTCCGGCAAATGCGGCATCACCGTGCACCAGTATCGGTGTGACCTCGGTCTTGGTCGTGTCGCCCCGACGGTGCTGTCTCGCCCGAACGGATCCCTCGACAACGGGATCAATGATCTCAAGGTGCGATGGATTGAAAGCCAGCGCAACGTGTACGATTCCACCCGGCGTGCTGATGTCGGCAGAAAATCCCTGATGGTATTTCACATCGCCGTGCTCTTTCATCCACGATTCGGTGACCGGGAGATTTCCCTCGAACTCGCCGAACACCTCCGAAGGGGCCTTGCCGAGGATGTTCACCAATACGTTGAGGCGACCGCGATGGGCCATGCCGATCACGACCTCCTTGCCACCGGTCTCGCCGCACAGACTCACCAGCTCGTGAAGCATCGGTATCAGCGATTCCCCGCCTTCCAGCGAGAATCTTTTCTGACCGACATACTTCATGTGCAGATAGGTCTCCATGCATTCGGCCATGGTCAGCAGCTTCAGGATCTGCCTGCGCTCCTCATCGTCGGTGACAGCCGGACGCAGCGCGGGATTCTCGATTCTCTCCTGCATCCATTCCAGACGTTTCTGATCGGTAATGTGCATGTATTCATAGCCGATCGACCCGCAGTAGGTCTGCTCATAAAACTCAATGATCTTGGACAGTGCAACCGACTCGGTATTCTCAACCGCATCCAGCTTGAATTTCTCATTGAGATCACTCTCATCCAAGCCGACAGCACCCAGACTGAGATCTGCCGTGAAGAATTCGTCACTCAGCTCCAGGGGGTCGAGTTTCGCATTCAGGTGCCCATACACCTGATAACGCCGGATCAGACGCTGCACCGCCGCCTGTCTTCGAATGTCATCCGGGCTGATATAGCCTTCTGCCGGAATCTGTCCGGACACGGGCACCGCCCGCCCGTGCGCGGTTTTCTCCAACTCGTCGAACTGTTCACTCCACTCGGCGGACAACTCGGTGGAGTCTGAGCAGTAGTCGTCATAGAGACTCTCCAGATAACCCGCACTGCCTGAAAACATTCCGGTCTGATTGATTTTCTTGCTGGATTCTGTCATGGTAAACTCAAGAACCTTGAACTGGTGGACAATGGCATCACACTGCAACTAGAGGAGGTGAAATGAATTGAAATGCAAACACGGGATGGTTCATTCAACTCTGGGTGACCATGGCATCATGCACACAAAGACACTGCTTTGGAATATTCCGCTGGCTGCTTGAACGAAGCGGTTTGACCAACGTTGCTGAGACACATGTTTTTTGTTTTCTTTTCGATAACGAAAGGAAGTTAGGACAGTGCAGATTATAAGCGAATCATTTTTCTGATTACGGCCAATCGTCACCGCCCCAACCGCAATCAGACCTGCCTGAAACCTGGCTATTGCGCCGGCTTGAATTCGACCAGCAGGTCCTTGGCATCGACATTGTCTCCAGCCGCAACCAGCAGCGAATCAACCACCGCCTTGCGTTCCGCCCGGATCGCGGTCTCCATCTTCATCGCCTCGATGGTCGCCAGGATGTCGCCCGGTTGAACCGACTGCCCGACTGCGACACTGACCGAAGAGATCATACCCGGCATCGGTGACACAACATGATTCGGATTGCCTGGCTCACCCTTGCGGCGTTTTTCCAATGCGTGCGCGAACTTGCGATTCGCCACCTTGACGGTACGCGGCTGTCCGTTCAATTCAAAGAAAATCTGCACAAATCCATCTGCGTCCGTCTCGCCAATGGCCAGGCAGTGAATGACCAGCGTCTTGCCGCGATCAAGGTCAACGGAAATCTGCTGCTCAGGCTTCATGCCATAAAAGAACACCGATGTCGGCAACACCTCGACCGGACCGAATTGCCGCCGATGCGCCATGTAATCCGCAAACACGGCCGGATACATCATGTACGACTGAAATTCCTCATCGGTGATTTTCCGGGCCACTCGGTCCTCGGCTTGCCGGCGCTCAGCAACCAGATCTGCAGCGGGCAGACTCTCGCCCGGCCGGCCGTCGATGGGCTCGCGACCCGCCAGCACCTTGCGCCGCAGTTGCTCTGGAAAACCACCGGGTGGCTGACCCAGCTCGCCGGCGAAAAACGACTGCACTGATTCGGGGAAGGCGACTTCCCTGTCCGGATTCTCAACGTCTTCGCGACTCAATTCAGAACTGACCATGACCAACGCCATGTCGCCCACCATCTTCGAGGTCGGCGTCACCTTGATCACATCCCCGAACATGTCGTTGACCTGGGCATAGGCCTCAGCCACTTCCGGCCAGCGACTCTCCAACCCCAGCGCCCGCGATTGCTCTTTGAGATTGGTGAACTGTCCGCCCGGCATCTCATGCAGATAGACTTCCGAGGCACCGTATCGCACATCACTCTCAAACGCCGCATAGTGCCGGCGCACACCTTCCCAGTAGGCGGAAAACTCGCGCACTGCCGCTGAATCAATGCCGGTGTCGCGATCTTCATCGTCCTTGAGTGCCCGGATGACCGAGCCCAGGTTGGGTTGCGAGGTCACACCGGACACCGAGTCCATCGCCAGGTCAACAATGTCCGCGCCAGCCTTGACCGCGGCCAGCACGCTTGCAGCCGCGATGCCACTGGTATCGTGGGTGTGAAAGTGAATCGGCAGTCCGGTCTGTGTTTTAAGTTCCCCGACCAGCCTGCTTGCGCTGTCCGGTGTCAGCAAACCACCCATGTCCTTGATGCACAGAATGTGGATATTGGCCTCCTGCAACTGGCCCGCCAGGTCCTTGTAGTATTCCAGCGAGTACTTTTTTCGGGTCTTACTCAGGATGTCTCCGCTGTAGCAGATGGCGCCTTCAAGCAGGCACGTGGTTCCATGCACCTCATTCGATTCGTGTACCGCTTCCATCGCGACACGCATGTTGTCCACCCAGTTCAGACAGTCAAAGACCCGGAATACATCGATTCCTGAGCGCGCGCTTTGCATCACGAACTCCCGCACCACATTGTCCGGATAGTTCTTGTAGCCGACACCGTTGGCGCCGCGCAACAGCATCTGCAGGAGAATGTTCGGCATTCGCTCGCGCATCTCCCGCAGACGCTGCCAGGGGCATTCCTTCAGGAATCTCATCGACACATCGAACGTCGCACCGCCCCAGCACTCGACACTGAACAGCTGTGGCAGATTGCATGCATAAGCCTCCGCTGCCCTGATCAGGTCATAGGTGCGAAATCGGGTGGCCAGCAAGGACTGGTGCGCATCCCGAAACGTGGTGTCTGTAATCAGGGTCTGTTTCTGATCCAGTATCCACTGGGAGAAACCTTCGGGTTTCAGGTCGTTCAGTATCTGACGGGTGCCGGCCGGCGGCACAGGTGTGCTGAGCTGTGGAACAACCGCTTCGGAAAACACCGTCGGCATCGGTCTGCCCTCCACTTCTGAATTGCCGTTGACAGTGACATCGGCAATGTAGGTCAAAAGCCGCGTCGCCCGGTCGCGCCGCTTGGGGATATGTAGCAACTCAGGCGTCGTGTCGATAAAGCGCGTGGTATAGGTGCCGGCCACAAATGTGGGATGCTCGATCAGGTTTTCCAGGAATTCGAGGTTGGTGGCAATGCCGCGAATTCTGAACTCCCTGAGTGCGCGGCTCATGCGGCGCAGTGCCTCCTCAGGCGTGGGCGCCCATGCCGTCACCTTCTCAAGCAGGCTGTCGTAATAGCGCGTGATGACCGCACCCGAATAAGCGGTTCCGCCATCCAGACGGATGCCGAATCCGGCCGCCCCGCGATAGGCGGTGATGCGCCCATAATCCGGAATGAAGTTCTCCTCGGGATTTTCCGTAGTCACACGACACTGCAGCGCATATCCGTTCATCGCAATCTGCGCCTGTTCGGGTACGCCGGAGTTGGTTACATCGCCGATGCGGGCACCCTGCGCGATGCGAATCTGTGCCTTGACGATGTCGATGCCGGTAATCTCCTCAGTCACCGTGTGCTCAACCTGGATTCTCGGATTCACCTCGATGAAATAGTACTCACCGGAGTCATCGTCATAGAGAAACTCCGCAGTACCGGCACTGACGTAGTTCACCGCCCGGGCCAACCGGATCGCCGACTGGCACAGTGACTCGCGCTGCTCCTCGGAGAGGAATAGCGCCGGTGCGCGTTCGATGATCTTCTGGTTTCTGCGCTGGATCGAGCAATCGCGTTCAAACAGGTGCACCACGTTCCCATGGCGGTCTCCTAGCAGTTGCACCTCGACGTGACGGGCGCGGCGAATCAGTTTTTCCAGGTAGACCTCGGAATTACCGAACGCCGATGCAGCCTCTCTTCGCCCCAGTCTCACCGCGTCGAGCAGCTCGTCTTCCGATTCAACCAGCCGCATGCCGCGGCCACCACCGCCCCATGAGGCCTTGAGCATCAGCGGATAACCTATATCCGTTGCGATCCGCCGGATCTCGTCATCATTTTCTGGCAGGGGGCCGGACGCCGGCAACACCGGAACACCCGCCTCGCGGGCCACTTTCCGCGCCGACACCTTGTTGCCAAGCCTGCGCATGGCTTCGGGAGTGGGACCGATAAACCTCTTCCCAGCCTGCGTGCACGCTTCAGCAAAATCAGGCTTTTCCGACAGAAAGCCGTAACCGGGATGAATGGCGTCAACCTTGCTGCTGCGGGCAACCGCCAGGATGTCATCAACCGCGAGATAAGCCTGGATGGGCCCCAGTCCGACGCCGATCTTGTAGCTCTCGTCCGCCTTGAACCGATGCAGCGAATACTGGTCCTGCTCGGCAAAGACCCCGACAGTGGTGATGCCGAGTTCACTGGCTGCACGAAACACGCGTATCGCAATCTCACTGCGATTGGCAACCAGGAGTTTTCGGATGGGTTTTTCAGTCTCCATGCAATTCAAGCTCCATTTCAGATCACACATTCATTCGGATAGTCCGCCCCAGATGTCACCAATTGTAAAACCTTCCGGGAACGGATCATCATCATTGACCACATACTGCGAGATTCCGGTGATCCAGGCCTGCCCCCTGATGGTCGGAACAACCGCCTCGTAGTCACCCACCTGGCACGTATCAACCAGCCGACCGGTGAATATCGTACCCAGGATGCCCTCATGATGGAAATCCTCGTTCAGGCCGAGTTCTCCCTTGGCGTACAACGCGGCCATCTTTGCACAGGTGCCCGTGCCGCACGGTGAGCGATCCAACGCCGCAGTCCAGGTCTCCTCGCGCGCCCAGTCCAAGGTGCCGGTTGACACGACCGCCGCATTCTTTTTCGTGGCGTCAGGATGGGTGGCAAGTCCTGAGATCACACCGATGGTCACACCGGCGACATCAGGATTTTCGGGATGGACGCAGGGCAGCTGCTCGCGGGCCGCCGCCTTGACCATTTCACCAATGCGGGCAATCCGGCCGGCCTGGCCGGGTTCAAGCGTCAGTCCCAGCGGCTCGGCCTCGGCAATAACATAAAACATACCACCCCAGGCAACATCCACCGACACCTCACCAATGGTCGGCACCTCGATGGTCTGGTCGATGTGAACGGCGAATGCTGGCACGTTGAGGAATGTCACACCGGTCACCCGGCTGTTGGAAACCTCGGCTTCAATTTCAATCAGTCCTGCGGGGCTTTCCAGCTTGAGCGTGGTCACCGGTTCTTCATACTCGACCATGCCCATCTCGATCAGCGCGGTTGCCACACAGATCGTATTGGAGCCGGACATCGGCGGGTATTCAACCTGTTCCATGATGACAAATCCGGCATCCGCCTCCGGATGCGTGGGTGGGAGAATCAGATTGCAGTTGGCGCCTGGGAACCCTCTCGGCTCGCGCAGCATGCATTTGCGAAGACCATCCCGATGCTGTTCGATATACTGCATCTTCTCGAACATGGTCCTACCTGGCACATCCGACACTCCGCCGGTGATCACCCGGCCATGCTCGCCGCAGGCGTGCAGGTCAACCGCGTGGATGACTCGAGAAATCTCCATCAACCGGTACCGGTTGCACGATTGGAGGGGATCACCTCGAAGCCGGGTACCTCCTCCTCATCATCGGTCATTTCCGCCGGAAATCCTGGTGCGTTGACGGCGGTGCCACATTGCTCCTCGAGTCTTCGGATGATATTGGGCGACCACTCTCTCGGGCCGTACCGTTTCATGCCATCCTCGAAGATCTCGATCAGTTTCGGGCTGATCTCCAAGGCAACACCGGCGCGATCGGCCACCTCCTGAAACAGCGAGATATCCTTGATCACAAGATCCATTGTGAAATTGATGTCCCGACTGCCGTTGAGTATCACCTGGCTTTCGGTTTCATGTACGAATGAGTTGCCCGAAGAGATCCGGATTGCCTCATAGGTGGTATTCAGATCCAGTCCGGTCTGTTTGGCCGTGACCAGCGCCTCACACAGCGTCACCAGATTGGCGGTTGCAAGATAGTTCGTCAGCACCTTGAGCACCGAAGCCGAACCAAGCGGACCGGTGTGAAGAATTCTGCGGCCCATGGCCTTGAGCACATCCAGGGTGCGTTCAAAGACGGCACGCTCGCAACCTGCAAAGATGGAGATGTTGCCGGTTGCGGCGCGATGACAGCCGCCCGACACCGGACAGTCGAGTGGGTCGGCACCCGCATCCGAAACCAGCTGGCCCAGGCGGATCACCTCGGATTGGTCGGTGGTGCTCATCTCAGCCCACAGACTCCCCGCCCGCAGCCCGGACAATACCCCATCCGGACCTTCCATGACCGCGCGACTGGCTGCCGGACTCGGCAGACAGGTGATCACCATGTCCACCGCGGCGGCAAGTTCCTGCGGCGTCTCCGACCACTTGGCACCAGCATCCAGAAATGGCTGGGCGATACCCCGGTCGAGCTCGCGAACGGTGAGCGCGAATCCATTTCTCATCAGACTGCCGGCGAGCTTGCCGCCGACATTTCCCAAACCGATAAATCCAATCTTCATAAAATTTCACTCTCGTGTAAAGTGACCTGCGCAACACGCACATCGTCCAGTTCGTAACGTCTTCCAGCTATCCCAATTGATTCAGCCTGGCAGCAAGATACCCGGCTGCATCAGAGAACAGCCACCTTGCCCCAGATCGGATTTCGCGTGCCAGCAAATTAGTCGAATTGATGAACCCGGTACCCCACGGAATATTTCGCGCATCCAGTTCCTCTCGCATTTTACTGTTCAACAGCAGGAAATGCCCCGTAAATCCACCGATGCCTCCATTCAGCGTCTCGTTGAACATGTCCCGGGTATTGGTGATCGCAATCGCAATACGCGATTCCACTGGAAAATCATGCGCCATTCTCAGTGTTTCCGCCTGCAGCGACATGACATGAAAATCCTCGACAGGCTTCAATCCTGACAGCTCCCGGGCCACCTGCTCGATGCCCCTTGAATTGATCGTCTCGCTTTTGAGCTCAACCATCAGGTGAATCCGGCCTGCGAATCGTTTAACCACCTCATCCAGGCGCGGCACCAACGGACAGAAACGACGCAGCTCATCAAAACCCGTACGGCCCACCTCAACGGCAGCGACACCCGGCAACCGGGCGGTATCCGGGTCATGGATCACCACCGGCACGCCGTCCAGCGTCCACTGAATGTCGAATTCAATACCCCAGATATCAGCCTGGCAAGCCGCCTCAAAGGCTTCAAGGGTATTTTCGTGTATGGTCTGACCCGCATCATGGCAACCGCGATGAGCAACCAGTTGACAGCGCCGCCACTCGTCGGCTATCACCTTGGGGCGTGGAATGTAGCGGTAAACACAGTCAACTGAATCTTCGGCTGCGGACATCAGTCGTTGTCTGATGATTCCCATGTCGAGATCCAACCGTTGATTTGTGCGGCTGCGAATCAGCCCTGTGCTTCAAGGACCGAAACGACAACATCCAGAACGTCACTCATCTGCTGCCGGGTGATCACCAACGGCGGAAGCAATCGAAGCACGGTCTGACCGGCCGGCAGCGCGATGACGCCCTCACATTGCAATTGTTTAAGAATGGGCGTGACGTTTTTTCGAATCTCAACTCCGATCAGAAGCCCCCGGTGCCGAACCTCGCGTATCACCGGTAAATTCCTTTCTTTCAGCCGGCTGACAAATTCGTCACCGAGTTCGTTCGCACGCCGGGCCAAATCCTCGGCTTCCATGATGTCCACTGCAGCCAGAAACGCCGCACAGGCCAGAGGATTGCCACCGAACGTACTGCCATGCGTGCCGGTGGTTGGCTGAACCTTCCGGTTGATCAGGACCGCCCCCATCGGCAGGCCGCCCGCCATGGCTTTGGCCACACAGATCATGTCGGGTTCTAGACCATAATGTTCGCTGGCAAACATCTTGCCGGTTCGACAAAACCCAGTCTGCACCTCGTCAATCACCAAGAGCGCACCAGACCGCTCACAGCATTGCACCACGGCTGCAACGTAATCCGGATCCGCGGGACGGACTCCGCCCTCGCCCTGCACCAGTTCCAGGACGACCGCCGCAGTGTCCGAATCAACCGCTTTGTCCATCGCCTCGATTCGATTGAACGGCACCTTGACAAATCCAGGCAGCAGGGGCGCAAACGGTTCCTGGTATTCTTTCTTGTGTGTTGCACTCAATGCACCCATCGTTCGTCCGTGAAAACCCCGCATGGCACTGACGATTTTGGGTCTGCCGGTCGACTGGCGGGCAAACTTGATCGCCGCCTCGATGCTTTCCGTTCCGGAATTGCAAAGAAATACCCGATCCAGTCCGGCCGGGCTGATCGCGATGAGCCGGTCCATGCACTGCACCCGGACATCATTGGCAAAGACCCCGGCACAGGTGATCAGGGTCTGCGCCTGTTGGGTGACGGCCTCAACCAGCCGCGGATGGCTGTGCCCGATGTTCGCCACACCGATACCCGCCGAGCAGTCGATATACGCCCTGCCCTGATCATCCCACACGGTTGCACCAGAACCCCTGACCAGGGCGGTCTCACGACTGGCGTAGACGCCGGTTCCCAGCGCTTGTTCCTGTTCCCACAGACTCATCTGGTGTTCTCCTGGTTCAATGAATGATGGTGCCCTTGCCGGCGACCGCATCCTGATAGGGCGTTTCCGTGCGGCCGTCTGCAATCACGACCTCGGTGGGACTGACCTCAAACAGCTGTCGGATGGCAAGCAGCTTTCGCTTCATGCGGCCGCTTGCCGCCATCTCATGATCACCAATCTGTGAAGCCCGGACCTCGGGGATCAGACTGGTTGCGTCCGCCGGATCTGCCAACAGGCCCGGTGCCTCGATGAACTGGATGATCCTGCGTGCCGACAGTTCCCGATGCAGCACCGTGATGATGTTGTCATTGTCCGCATTGATGGCTGCACCCGAGGCATCCACAATCGGTATGCTCAGGACCGGAACCAGTCCCTGACCCATCAGCGTGTTCAAAAGGCCGCCATTGACCCGCTTCGGCTTGCCCGAGTAATCCCGCTTGATCAGTGTCTTGCCGTGCTCCCGTACCCGGATGCCGCGGTTTCGCTCGCCTTCAATCACCCGCCCGTCCAGACCGCTGAGACCCAGCGCGTTGACACCCAACTTCTGGCAGATCTCCACAAAACGGTTCCGCGCCAATCCGGCATAGGACATCATGATGGCATCGATCGCCTCGCGGTCCGAATAGACACTCTCATAGCCCGATACCGAGCGGATCGTGGTTGTCGGCGTGTCGAGACGCTGCGCCAGTTCATCTCGCAGCGCGTTTGCACCCAGAACAACAATGACCGGACTGGACTCATCGCCGAGACCCTGAACGATGCCTTCCACATTGATGCCTGACCCACCACCGACTTTCACGATGACGGGACCGGTTTCGCGCGCGGTCGGATGTCCTGGCATCTCAGCCGATCTCCCGCACCGTGTTGTTCGCAATGGGAAGCCAGTCGCTTTGGCCTGGAAAGGGCGACGAGCTGATGATGTGGACGCCCCCGTCAAGGCGCTCGTGCATCTGGAAGTATTCAGGATCTTCGTTGAACTCGCTGCTCAGCCAGGCTGACTGCAAGTCCGCAACGATGAAGTTCATCGCCCTAATGTAACGGGATTTCTTTCGCAGGTTGCCAACGGCAGTCTCAATGGCACCAAGCGTATCACCGTCATCGTAGCGCCTCACGAAGTTGAAAACCTTTTCCGCACCGATTCTCCCCTCGATATACAACCGCACGCCGTGCAGCTCACCATTGAAAATGAAAATCTGATCATCCTGCCTGAACGGCATGTTGTTGCGCGCCCCAATGCCCTCATTGCGGTAGGCGCTGCGGGCATGCGCGACGAAATGGTTTGAGTCCGGGATCACAGCACACTCATCGGTCCAGATCGGATCGACATTGTGATAGGTTCGCCAGCGGCCGGATTCGATCCATGCGCAACCCCAGCCATGCCCCTGGTACTCAGGGCTGTTCTTTGCGGTGGCGGCGAATTCAGTCAGATACGACATCGTGTTGACCGGATCATCCGAACGAACGTAGAGCAGGCGACACATGGCCAATCACATTCAAATTGGAAAAAGACCCTGGAACTCAAGCCCAGCGGTCTCCGCCAGTCCGAACATGATATTCATGTTCTGCACCGCCTGCCCGGCCGCACCTTTCATCAGGTTGTCCATGGCACTGATCACGACGATCCGCCCACCGTCAGGATCACTTTCAAAGCCGACATCACAGTAATTGGTGCCCGCAAGGTGTTTGGGCTCCGGATAACGATGAAGGCCGGATCGCTCCTTGACGATCCGGACGAAGGGTTCTCGGCCATACTGCGACCGGTAGGCTTTCCACAGCGCCTTGTCGTCCGGTACCGGTCCATTCACAAAGACGTGTGCGGTCGCCACAATGCCCCGTACCATTTCAATCGACGTCGCGGAAAAATGGATCTGCTCCAGTCCGAGTTCCTGGATCATCTCACCGGTATGTCGGTGTCCAACCGGTCTGTAGGATCGCACGGCACCACTGCGCAACGGATGATGACTGGCATCCGACGATTGGCTGCCGGCTTCACTGGAACCGACCTTGGCCTCGCCAACAACCGAACGCACATCAAATTCCCGCACAATCGGCAGGATGCCGAGGATGACTGCGGTGGCATTGCAGCCCGAACAGGCCACCAAATCCGAATCTGCAATTCGATCGCGGTGCAGCTCGGGAATGCCATAGCAGAATCCATCCAGCAGTTCCGCCCTGTCGTGCGCTTTGCCGTACCAGCGTTCGAATTCATCGGCACGCCGCAATCGGAAGTCAGCACCCAGGTCGATGATCTTCGGCGCCATTGACCGATACCGGTCAATGGTCTTCATCGTCTCACCATGCGGCATGCACAAAAACAGTACATCACACGCGGTCAGTTCATCCGGTGCGCAGAACCGGGCGGTCACCGATTTGCGCAGATTCGGGTTGACCGTGTGTACGAATCGCCCGGCACTGCTGCGCGAGGTGATCTGGGCGATCTCAACCCCATCGTGTGCGGACAGCAAACGGATGAGCTCGCCGCCGGCATAGCCTGAACCACCAACAATCGACGCCCGGATCATGGTCGCAATCTACCCGCACTGTGCGATGACATGGTCAACGATCTGTTCCGGGATGTTGACACCGGTCGGCGCAATGCTGTTGCGAAACTCCATCGTGTAGTTGACCTCGTTGACCAGCAGGCCGCGCTCGGACTCGAAAAGATCAACCGCCAGAATTCCGCCACCCACCGCGGCAGCCGCAGCCAGCGAGATCTCGGCAATCGGTGCAGTAATCGGGCAGTTGGAAGCGACGGCACCCCGGGCGGTGTTGGTGATCCAGTGCGAGGATTCGCGGTAAATCGCGGCAATACACTGATCACCGACCACAAAGGAGCGGATATCGCGTGACTGTTTCTCCACATACTCCTGAACGTAGAAGATTGAATGCTGATATGACCCCAGTGTCAGCTTGTGCTCGATCACCGCTTCCGCCGCCTCGCGGTCATTGGCCTTGGTCAGCAGTCTGCCCCACGAACCAACCACCGGCTTCAGTACCACCGGATACCCGAGCTCGTCAATGGCCTTCAGCGCCGACTGTTCCGAATAAGCGATACGGACTTCTGGCTGTGGGACACCGGCCTGCTCGAGTGCAATCGACGTTTCTATCTTGTCGCCACAGGTTTGTGCGACTTGGGCGCGGTTGATACACGGAATTCCAGCGCTCTCCAGGAGCTTCAGGCTGTACAGTGCACGCGAGTGATTGACCGAGCGCTCAAGAACAACATCAAGATCAGATTTGAAGTCCAGGTCGAAAACCAGATTACGGTCATCAAGCATCCGCACATCGACGGACTTCCGCTTGAATTCCGCCAGCAACAGCTTTTCCTCAACCCTGATCAGGGAGTGCAGAAAACCGATATTCACTTAAGTTGTTCAGCCAAAAAGCAGGCGCAGACGGTCACTCGCCCCAATCCTCATCGGTTTCCGGCGCTTCCTCAACCTTGTCCGGGTCAACACTGATGACTTCCAGCTCACTGCCGCAGTCAATGCACTCAATGAGCTCACCGACGATGGTGTCTTCGGCAAATTCGATCTCAAGTGCGCAAACAGGACACTCCGCCATGTCTTTACTCCTAAAAAATTTGATTGGAAATGCTTATGACTCCGCGTCCTGGGGCGGCGTCGGATACATCAGGATCTCGTGCATGTCCACCCGCGGATGCTGTCGAACGGCAAACAGGATGGTGTCGGCGACATCCTCGACCTCCATGGCATTGTCGCGCCGCTCACTGAAAAGTTCCGTCTGCGTCACACCCGGCTCGACGATGGTGACCCGGATGCCGCTGCCGCGCAGCTCCTCGCGCAGATTCTGCCCCATGCCAGTCACCGCCCACTTGGTCGCACCATACATGGAGCCGGCAATCGGCCGTCTGCCGGCCGCGGAACCGAGCAGCAGCAAGTGTCCCCGGCTCTTTTTCAGTGCCGCGATGCCCGCCCGCGCGGTCAGACCGGCACCATACACATTGGTCAGAATCATCTGTTTCCAGCGATCCGGACTGCCCTCGGCAAACCCCCCGCCACTGTAATACACACCGGCGTTGGCGAGGATCACATCAATTCTTCCAAAGCTGTCCAGCGCCCGGCCAACCATCTCCTGCTGGTCACTCCACTCGGTCACATCGCACTGCACAGCCAGCGCCCGCTCAGCGCCACCGAGCTCGTCAACCAGCTCATCAAGGCGCGTTTTTCGCCGTGCCGCCAGCACCACCCGGAATCCATAACCGACCGCGGAGCGCGCGACCGCCGCGCCGATTCCGCTCGATGCTCCCGTTATCAGGAATACCCGGTCATTCATTTGAGATAATATCCGCAGTGGCTGACAGTCAGAAACAACTGTTGGCAGAGTATTATAGAGGCATAAAAATCGGTACCCTTCAAATCATTCGATGCCGACAAACGTAACAGCAGAATACAAAAAGGCCGAACAGGCCTTCCGCGAGGCGCGCGAGTCCGCCGACCGGTTGCAGTGCCTCAAGGAGATGCTTCGCACCATCCCCAAGCACAAAGGCACCGAACACCTGCAGCGCGATATCAAAACGCGCATGAAACTGCTCAACGATGAGCTGTCGGGTCCGAAGAAAGGCGGTGCACGCACCGGACCGTCCTACTCGGTGCGCCCGGAAGGCGCGGCCCAGATCGCGCTGCTTGGACCACCGAACTCAGGCAAGTCCCAGCTGCATCAGAAACTCACCGGCGCCCGTTCCGAAGTCGGACCGTATCCGTTCACAACCCAGCTGCCGCTGCCCGGCATGATGCCGTATGAAGACATCCACATCCAGCTGGTTGATCTCCCCCCGGTGTCCAAGGACTACTTCGAGCCGTGGATTGTCAACTCACTGCAACCGGCCGATGCCGCCCTGCTGGTCATCGACATCACCAATCCCGAATGCATTGATCACATCCAGCAGGTCATTGACCAGCTCGAGCCCAGAAAAATCAGCCTGATTGAACGGTTTGACGACGACGGACCGTCCGCAAGCGCAGACGATGAGCTCGCTGACCCGTTTCGAATCGACTTGCCGACCATACTGGTCGCCAACAAGATCGACCGCACCAACGGAGTGGATGACTTAAGAGCGCTCAATGATCTGGTCACCTACCGTTTCCCGTCCATCGCACTGTCTGCGGAAACCGGAGAAAATCTCGATTCGCTGCCCCGCATGCTGTTTGAGAAAATGAAGATTGTACGGGTGTACACGAAAGTGCCCGGCAAGCCGGCGGATACCGACCGGCCCTTCACGCTGAATGCCGGCGATACCGTGTCGGATGTCGCCCGCCAGATCCACAAGGATTTTGCGCACTCATTCCGGTTTGCCCGGATCTGGGGAGATCACGTATTTGATGGTCAGCAGGTCGGGCCGGACCATGTGCTGCATGATCTGGACATCATTGAACTGCACGTCAGGTAGTCACAAGTGACCGACACTGTCAACACAAAGCGCAATATGACCCGGCAGGAGCGGCGGATCGTCGGCGTGGTCGGCGCCGCGCACTTTTATTCGCACTTCTATTTTCTGGTGCTGCCGCTGATGTTTCCGATCCTCTACGATGTCTACGGCATCGGGTATACCGAACTCGGCATCGGCTACGCAGTGTTCAGCGCAACAACCGCAATCTTCCAGGCGCCGATCGGATTCATCGTCGACCGCTATGGCGCCCGACTGATGCTCATGGCCGGTGTCGCTGTCGAGTCCGTGGTACTGGCCCTGTTTGGCGTGTTTCACTCGTATACCGCCTACCTGGTATTGATGGCAGTGGCGGGCATGGCCAATTCAGTCTATCATCCATGCGATTACTCGATCCTGACCCGCTCGGTCAACCGCAGGAGTCTCGGCAAGGCGTTTTCCATCCATACCTTCTGTGGCCAGTCGGGCAGCACAGCTGCACCACTGGTCATCGTACTGATCACCTTCGGCCTGGATTGGACCTATGCATTGATGCTCTGCGGTGCACTGGGACTGGTGGTGCTTGCTTGCCTGTTTTTTGGTTTCCGCAACCTTGAGATCCCCCAGTCCGACGAGGCAGACGACATGATCGTCCGGCGGGGCAGCAGTCTGCGACTGCTCTTAAGTCCACCGGTTCTGCTCGGATGGCTGTTTTTTCTGGGCTTTGCGATGAGCAGTACCGGACTTTATGACTTCTCCGTGTCAGCGTTTACCGAAATCTACGATGCCTCCCTGGCCCATGCGGGTATCGTGATCTGGCTGTTTCTGCTGTCTGATGCCATCGGAATCCTGGCAGCTGGATACATGTCGCATCGCTGGGTCCGGCATGAATTGGTGGTCACAAACTGTTTCCTGATCGTCGCGTTTTGCATGTTCTTCATCACATTCGTGCCGATGTCGCTCTGGGTGTTGACCATTCCCATGATCATCGCCGGTTTCTTTTACGGCTACATTGCACCCTCGCGTGATGTGATCATCTCGAAACTGGCACCGGCAAAGGACATGGGAAAGGTGTTCGGGACCGTCACCACCGGATTCAATGCAGGCGGCATATTGGGACCGCCGCTGTTCGGCTGGCTGTTGGACCAGGGCGATCCCTATTCGATTTTCTGGGGCGCCGGTATCATCTGCATTCTCTCGGTGCTGACCGTCATCTCACCATCGTCGTTGCGGGTGCGGACACCGGCTGCCGCAAAAACCGGAGACTGATTCAGCGTCATGACACAAGATCAGCCAACCTGTGGTGTCGCGCTCATGCGACTGCTTCGACGCTATGGCACCGATTTCGTGTTCGGTATTCCGGGTGTACACACGCTTGAGCTGTATCGCGGCATCGCCCATTCGAACATCCGGCACATCACACCCAGACATGAGCAATCCGCAGGATTCATGGCCGACGGCTATGCCCGTGCAACCGGCAAGGTCGGAGTGTGTTGTCTGATCACCGGGCCCGGCGTTACCAATGCCGCCACCGCAATCGCCCAGGCCTACTCGGATTCGGTGCCGATGCTGGTGATTTCCAGCGTCAACAAAACCGCCAGTCTCGGACTTGGGCAGGGTGACCTGCATGAGCTGCCCGCACAGCAAAAACTCACCGAGCACTTTACGGCTTTCAGTCACACGGTGCTCGACGTCGAATCTGTTCCAGAAGTCATTGCCCGGGCCAATGCGGTATTTGACGCAGCCCGTCCCCAACCGGTGCACATTGAGATTCCGATAGATCTGATCGAGAATCGCGTGTCCTGGGAAGACTCCCCTGCAACACGTCTTGCTCCGCCGCAGGCATCCAACAGGGTGCTGGATCAGGCAGTTGAACTCTTATCCCAAGCCCGCAATCCCGCAGTCATACTGGGTGGCGGCACCAAGGACGCCTCAGTCCAGGCCAATGCGCTTGTCGACCAGCTTCGCTGCCCGGTGGTGACGACCTTCTCGGCCAAGGGTGTCATCTCTGAAGAGCATCCTTTGAGTCTGGGTGCGAACCTGCTGCATCCACCGGTACTGGATTTTCTCAAATCCGCTGATGTGGTACTCGCTGTCGGTACTCACTTGTCGGAAACTGATATCTGGAGTCGCGGCGGCGACATCGAATTCGACGGAAAGTTGATTCGAGTTGACATCGAAACCGAACAGACCTACCGCAATGCCATTCCACATCTCGGCATTGTCGGGGACGCCGGTCATGCCATGCAGTATCTTGCAGACCGCTTGGGCGCAATGGACCGAGCGGATCAAGCCGCTGTGGTGAGCGAGCTGATGGCGCGCACTGAGGAGCACTGGTACGAAAACACGCCCGTTCACCACAACGTCTGGAATGAGATCCGCGCCTGCCTGCCGGACGACGGCATCGTCACCGCTGACTCAACCCAACTGGTTTACAGTGGAAATTATTGCTACCCGGCGAGAAAACCAAGAACCTACCTGACTTCCACCACCGGCTATGGAACCTTGGGGTATGCCCTTCCAGCCGCCATCGGCGCCAAACTGGGCAATCCCGACACGCCAGTAGTCTGTGTCGCCGGGGATGGTGGTTTTCTTTTCACCATTCAGGAACTTGCAACCGCTGTTGAGCATCGACTGCCGATCGTGATCGTGTTGTGGCACAACGACGGCTATGGCGAGATCCGGGATAATTTCAACCGCTCGGATATTCCGCTGGTGGGCGTGGATCTGGACATGCCGGATTTTGTCGCGGTCGCGCAGGGTTTTGGCTGCCATGCACTGCGACTGGAGCGATTGCAGGACTTGTCGGGCATCCTGACTGAAGGATTCGCCCGCGACCGGCCTACCCTGGTGGAGATTCGACCAGAATCAATTGCCTGAACTGTCCTTGCTCACCACCAGATAGCACGGTTGGCCCCAGGATTCCTGTGGGTTTTTCATCATCAGATCAATGAGGATTGGAACAATGAAAGCCAGGATATTCAATGAATCCCGGATCTGATCCCGATTGACGCTGCTGTGCCACGTGGCAGCGCCGTGAAACACCTGGTTTCTGAGTACGTACAGGCGATCAAACGTCAGTTGCAAGATGGTACCGGTATCCTCGCGCTTCAGAGCGAGCAGGCTTCTTGTCTGGGTTCTCTCGAATCGCACCTCCCAGTCTTCACTGCCGGGAAGGTTGTTGTAGTAATTCCAGAATGGCTGGAAGACAAACTTGTTTCTCAACAGGTTGCGAACCGGATCAGAGAAACGCCGCCAGAACTCATCATAGATGACATTGTCCTGATCGAGTCTTGCAATCTGCTGGAAATACTGCCTGAACACAGATCGTTCACCCTCATGGACATCTGCATCCTCAACGCGTTCACGCGCATACAAGGCGTTGAAAGCCAGCCAGTAGAAGATGAACGCAGCGTCATCATCGTCGGTTTGCTGTTCTGCACGGGCCAGCCAGCTCAATGAGCGATGAAGTCGAAGCGCAAGGTGATCGTGCAGGTCAGACTCAACCTCGCCTCTGCGCCGGTACAATTCCCTGCTTGTCAGTTGATTCATTCCCGCTTCCCCCTTGGTGGATGAACTGACTTGCGAGTTGTCAATTTACCACAACAGCAACACGGATTCATCCGGCAATTTTGATCGTGGCAATTCCAATCAATGGATCACCTGCCGACCAGTCTTGGCTGTGGTGCAGCAAATCAATGGTTTGATTCCAGCAAATATTCACCAAAATCCATCCGTCATCTGATACAAGATGCGATGATTGGAAAGTCAATGAACACAACGACTTCAGTTGCCAAACACTGCGAAAGCAATTGATAATACCGTCAAAGTCAAGGCAGTGGCACTGAAAACAGAACTGAATCCAGACATATACACAGCGGAATGGACTGGCAGCTTCTCTCACTGTTTCATTCATCACACAGCATCACAAAAAACAGATGAAAAATCCTATTGCAAATTCGATACAATCTCATGTCGGGCACAAAGCACTGAGAGAACTCGCCCATGGTTCACGGACCTGAAACGTGGCGAGTCAGTCCAGCTCAGATTATTCGGATTCCCAGTGCTTTCGACCGACCGAAGACAGGTTCCAATCACGCACTTGCTGATTGATACCCGGAGTCGGTTGCAGAGACTGCCCGTGACGGCGGTGCCGATGATCCTGATCACGCCCGACCACCAATTCCAATTGAATACAACCACTGACCTGCAAAGGAGGGCATGACCTATGGCAGAATCTGATACATCCAATGAACCCGGCAAACGCCCCGAACGGTTGCATGACCGTTTCTTCAAGGAAGCCTTTCGACACGCTAAATTCGTCATCAGCCTGTTTCGGGTCGGCGCCCCGGACAAGCTGTTCAACATCATCGACTGGTCGACACTGAGCCCGCAGCCAACCAGGATTGCCATCCCGGGCATGCCTGAGAGATTCGCCGACCTGGTGTTCTCCGCTGAACTCAAAGGCAGCGGCAAGCCGGTCCATGTGATTTTGCTGCTCGAGCACAAAAGCTACCGTGACGTCAGGCTCTTGGCGCAGATGGCCTGGAATCTGTTCCTCATGTACCTGCAGAGCGACTTCGAGTCGCTGATCATTCCGATCGTGGTGCATCAGGTTGACCCGCGCAAAAAGTCGCGCAAGCCCACCACGGTGGAATTCATTGACCTGTTCGAGAACCTCCCGGACGAACATCGGGCAATACTGACTGAGTATTCGGTGAACTTCAAGTGCGTGATGGTCGATGTCAATGAGATCGATCGGCTGGGCTTAGCACGGGACACCGACATTGATTCGATGATTCACATGATGTCGAAGGTGCGCGAGGGAGACCTCTTTGTGATGCAGGAGGTCTACGATCGGTTGAACTCTGTCGCACCTGAGGATCGGGATTGGATGTACAATTTGATGTATGGCTACTTCAGCGATTACAATTGGCGTTTTACGAAGGATGACTTATCTAAAATAGCCAGGACACCAGAGGAATTAAAGATGATTCAATCAGCCGTAGAACTCTTTCGTCAGGAAGGCCGGGAAGAAGCCCGGAATGAATTCCAGGAAGAAAGACAGAGGCTTCAATCAGCCGCAGAACTTTCTCGTCAGGAAGGCTGGGAACAAGCCCAGGAAAAACTTGCGACGAACCTGCTCCGAGATGGTATGAATCTGGAGAAGATTGTCCAGTTGACCGACCTCAGCCCGGACGCAGTTCAAAAACTTCAACGCAAAACCGATAAGACTTAGGCACACTGAGCCAGTGGTGCCCTGTTAACGGACAGTGGCAGTCTCGGACCGAGCTCACCGACCTATCCCCCGATTCTGTAGATCGGGTATCACAGAACAATGGCACAGTAGTCAGTGGACTTCCAGCACCCGCTGATTGAAGTCAATGAGTTCGGGCGGCCGGGCTTGCACGGAACTTCAATGTTGATGTGGTGATTCAAGTGATGTCGAGGGTGCGCGAAAATAAACCCTCCTTGAAGCAGGGGTTTTAAGATCGATTAAACTCTGTTGCACCCGGGGGCCGGGATTGGGCGTACGGATTGATGTATGGCTACTTCAGCGATTACAATTGGCATTTTACGAAAGATGACTTATCGAAAATAGCCAGAACACCAGAGGAACTAAAGATGATTCAATCAGCCGTAGAACTCTTTCGTCAGGAAGGCCGGGAACAAGGCTGGGAACAAGCCCAGGAAAAACTTGCAACGAATCTGCTCCGAGACGGCATGAATCTGGAGAAGGTTGTCCAGTTGACCGACCTCAGCCCGGACGCAGTTCAAAAACTTCAACGCGAAACCGATCAGACTTAGGCACACTGAGCCAGTGGTGCCCTGTGAACGGACAGTGGCAGTCTCGAACCGAGTTCACCGACCTAGCCCCCGATTCTGTAGATCGGGCATCATAGGACTCTAGCACAGTAGTCAGTGGAATTCCAGCACCTGCTGAATGAAGTCAATGATTTTGGGCGACTCAGCCTTGCACGGAGCACCAAGATTGAAGCGGTGTTTCATGTGATATCGAAGGTGCACCACAAAAAACCGTCCTTAAAGCAGGGGATTCAAGATCGGTTGAACTCAGTTGCAACCGAGGACCGGGATTGGGCGTACGGGTTGGTGAATGGCTACTTCAGCGACAACAATTGTTTTATTTAAAAGGAATACTTATCGAAACCAGCCAGAACACCAGAGGAACCAAATATGATTCAATCAGCAGCAGAACTCTTTCGTCAGGAAGGCCGGGAGCAAGGCTGGGAACAAGCCCAGGAAAAAAATGCAACGAACCTGCTCCGAGATGGCATGAATCTGGACAAGATTGTCCAATTGACGGACCTCAGCCCGGACGCAGTTCAAAAGCTTCAACGCGAAACGGATGAGGCTTCAGGGCACTGAATTGGCAATCGCTATTTTTTGGGGCGGCCAACTTCACTCGATGCTCGAGACTGAGTATTAGGCTCTGACTCGATTAGCCCTGTTCAAAGAGAATATCCATGTTGTAATTCTTTCATAAACGCATGACACCCATCTCCAAACGCCAAAAAACCAGACCAAGGGAAACAATCGCATTTAGTCACCACAGGACAACTGTCTGAAATCAGGATTCAATTGCAGGTTACGAAGGCTCCAACTTGAATCAGACGTTGCATCTTTGCTGAGACACTCGCAACGAACTGATGTTCAATACATATGAATCAACTATCGCAACTCCTTTACTCAGCACTGATCAATTACTGGAAAGCAATCCGAAAATCAAACCGAATAAAACTTAGTTGCGGAAAACTCAGGGAATCAAAACCGTCGCGCCGACTGTCTGACCGCTCTCGACCGCCTGATGGGCCTTTACCGCATCCTTCAGCGCGTATTCGTAATTGATATTGGCCTGGACGATACCATTATCTATCGCTTCAAACAAACACTTGGCGGCCGTTTCTAGGTCCTCTCGTTTCTCAACGTAATGCATGATTGCCGGTCGCGTGATGAACAGGGATCCCCTTTGACCCAGATCCTTGATGATGTCTACGGGATCGGGCGGACCCGAAACATGTCCATAGGCCGCACACATTCCCATGGGCCGAAGGCTGTCGAGCGACTGCTGCAGTGTGTCCTTGCCGATGGACTCATAAACGACTGCGGCGCCTTCGCCGCCTGATACCTCGCGAACCTTGTCAACAAAATTCTCCTTGGAGCGTACCACCGGATAGTCGCATCCGGCTTCATAGGCAATCTGCGCTTTTTTCTCAGTACTGACTGTCCCAACGACCTTTGCGCCAAGTGCCTTGCCCCATTGACTCAGTATCAATCCCATCGCACCGGCTGCAGCGTGTACCAGGATGGTGTCTCCGGGCTGAACCCGATAGGTTTGGTGCAACAGATAATAAGCCGTCATCCCCTTGAGCAACAACGCCGCAACCTGCTTGTCCGCAAGTTGGTCGGGCACGTGAACAAGATGCTTGGTCGGGTAGTTTCGTACTTCGCAGTAACTGCCTAGCGGGGGCACTGCGTAAGCGACACGATCACCGGTTTTGAAACCACTGACAGCGTTGCCGACCTCCTCAATGACTCCAACTGCCTCGAATCCGATAACGACCGGACATGGGGGAACAAGCCAGGGGTGTGGTATGCCACCGCGATGGTAGGTATCAGCGAAGTTGAGTCCAACAACAGTGTGTCGCAAGCGCACCTCGTTCTCACCGGGCTCATTGATCGGCCACGGTTCCCACTGCATGTTTTCAGGTGCGCCCAGTTCATGCAGAACCTGTGCGTATCCAGTCATAACTCCCCTCCCAAGTCTAAGCCGATAAGGCGCAATCGTTAAAGATTGCCTTCGACCTTGAGTCTCTCATGCATGAGAGGACTGGTGGTCGTAAACTGCAATCTCTGCTTGATTTCCGGATACAGGTAGTTTTGCACTCCGAACGCAGCCATCGCCGCTTCGTGAAATCCACTCAGGATCAATTTCTTCTTTCCGGGATACATGACAATATCCCCAATTGCAAAAATCCCAGGAACACTGGTCTGTGATTTTTCGGTGTCGATCGTGATAGTCTTGCGGTCCAATTGCAATCCCCACTCGGCAATGGGTCCCAGATTCGGGGAAAGCCCGTAGAATGCGAGCATCTCATCGAATTCCACGTCAATTGTTTCGGGTTCATCGGCGAAAGTAACAATTTGAACGCCTTTCAACTGATCATCTTCCTCAATGATAGAGTCAATGCGGGCAATGTGATAGGCCATGGTACCACTGCCGTCGGTGGCAAGCTGCTTCATTTTTTCCACAGACGCAGGCTGTGCGCGAAACTCAGCCCGCCGATGAATCAACACCACGCTTTCGGCAATGCTGTGCAGCTCAAGCGCCCAGTCCAATGCGGAATCTCCACCACCCAGAATCGCCACCCGCTTGCCTTTGAACCGATTCTTGTCATCAACGTGGTAGTTGAGATTCTGACCGGCGTATTTGGCAGCACCGGGAGTACGCAAGGGTCTTGCATCAAATGCCCCCAATCCCCCTGCAATGATGATCGTCCCGGCATCCAGTTCAGTTCCTTTTGACGTTGTCACATCAAATCGTCCGTCTTCCCGCTTATGGACACCTGTGACCTGTTCACCCAAGAGATACTCCGGTTCGAATGGCGAGGATTGCTCTTTGAGCAAATCCACAAGTTGCTGGGCTCCAACAACCGGATACGCCGGAATGTCGTAAATGGGTTTTTCCGCGTAAAGCGTGGAGCATTGGCCTCCGACTCTCGGCAAAGAGTCGATGATGTGGCATTTGATTCCAAGAAGCCCAAGTTCGAAAATCTGAAACAAGCCACATGGACCCGCTCCGACAATAACTGATTCAGTTTGTGTTTTCATTGTTCGGAATTCCGTAATTTGAGGTTTTTGATCGAAAAAATGTCTTATTTATGGACGCGGGAATGACGATTTCGTAAACGATAAACTTTAGCCCACACTTGTTTTCTTTTCTCTGATTATAACCATAAGGAAATGATCGGAATAATGAGTCAAACCCATCCACCCAACGATCAGATTGAAATCAGCTTCTGACAGTGCAATTTTTTTCACTTTTTAGGCTGTTGGCCATGCGTTGGTATACTTTTCAAGTATCCGGCAGTTGCGCGCTACAGGGTCGTCAGACTCGTTCGAGGTTTGGCAACCCTGCCTGACACAGAAATCCTGAATTCAGCTTTCCATCAAAAAGTACCAAATCACTTTCCAGGCAATACCTGATAGAAACCATTCTCGGTCACCACTTTCACTGATGCCTCGTAGAGCTCGCTCAATCTCCCATCGGTCAACATATCCTGTTTTACACCTGACTCCTCCAAACGACCATCTTTCAAAAGCACCACAGTCGTCACCTCGGGTGGAATTTCATGAATGTGGTGGGTCACCAAAACCAGTTGCTTTCCACCCTTTATCAGTTTCCTGATCGTCTTTAGATAGTTGAACATGGCATTGAGATCCAGCCCGCTCGTAGGTTCATCAAGAACAAGTGTGTTGGGATCGCTGACCAGCGCTCTTGCCAGCAGAAACCGTCGCTGTTCACCTGTCGACATCCGCGAATACTCTCCATCTTTCAGGTCATCAATACCCAATTCCTTCATGATGCGCTGAGCCTGCTCGATCCATTCCGGCTTGAATTCCTGATGCTCATAAGTTCCGACACTTGAGTAAAACCCCGACATGACAATGTCCCGCCCCTTGACATACCCAAAATAGCGATTCTGAAGATCTTGCGAAATGAATCCCAGATTTCTCCTCAACTCCCAGACATTCCATGACTCCCGGCCAAGAATTCGCACCCAGGCATCCTCGCTTCGCACCGGATACAACTCTCGCATGAGCACCTTGAGAAGTGTCGTCTTTCCTGCACCGTTGGGGCCGAGAATTGCAACACTTTCCTGCAGTGGAATCTTTAGCGAAAACCTGTCCAGAATCTTCGCATTACCGCGGTACACCGTGGTATTGTGCATATCGATGAGAAAATCAGTCATGAATGAGTTGAATCAGTCTTTTGAGGTTAGCAAAATCGAAATCTTGTTCATACAATATTGTACAAGTCGGAAACGACTGAAGCGTACCTGTCCATCCCCGCCTGATGCTCCGGATTCGTCAGCGGTTGGGTGAATAGGCTAGATTATCCGACAGACACAGGAACTGAATTTCAGCAATGGCACTTCTCATAACAGATGAATGCATCAACTGCGATGTCTGTGAGCCGGAATGCCCGAATCTGGCGATCTACATGGGGCCGGAAATCTATGAGATCGACCCGACGCTGTGTACCGAATGCGTGGGACACTTTGAGACCCAGCAATGTGTGGAAGTGTGTCCGGTGGAGTGCATCTTTGTTGATCCGGACAATACTGAAACCGAGATGCAGCTGCTGGACAAGTACAGACGCATCATCGCTGAGAATTCCGACTCGGAAACCTCTTCAGTGCAAAAATAGCATCAAGTCAATCGATTCACTTTTGACATTCTCTGCAAAAGTAGGTCGACCGCTGTCCGATCACCTTTCTTCGAATTGGGCCTTCGCAGATTCGGCACGCCTCACCCTCTCTTTCATAGACCAGCAGCTCCTGACTGAAATAGCCGGGCATGCCGTTGCCATTGACAAAATCCCTCAGTGTCGTACCGCCTGCAGATATCGCTTCGTTCATTGTCTTTTGAATACTCGTCACCAATCGCGAATACCTCGGTGTTGAAATCCGACTCGCCCGTATACCAGGGCGAATACCCGCTCGGAACAATGCCTCCGAAGCATAGATGTTCCCGACACCGACTACCACGCGGCTGTCCATGATGAAATTCTTGACTGCTGTTTTCCGATTGCGCGACATCCTGAACAGGTATTCGGCATTGAACGCGTCGGTCAGAGGTTCCGGACCGAGGTCTTTGAGCAGCTTGAACTGCGCCGGGTCACCCTCAATCCAGAGCATGCAGCCAAAACGCCGGGGATCATGGAATCTCAGTATCCGACCGCTTTCGATTTCCAACTCAACATGGTCATGAACTCTCGGCGCTTCGCCGCACCCGGAGAACCTCATGCTGCCCGACATGCCCAGGTGCGCCAGCACATGCCCGTTGTCGAATTCAATCAGAATGTACTTCGCCCTTCGCCGAACACCGAGTACGCAGCGACCGACAACACGGGACGCCAGCTGCTCGGGAACAGGCCACCTCAGTCGATGATCACGAACAACGAGACCTGTGATCCTTTTCCCAGTCAACTCGGAAGATATGCCCCGAACAGTGGTTTCCACTTCTGGCAACTCAGGCATAAATTAAAATACTCGGCTGGTTCAACCCTTGTTCTCATTGAGTAGCATTTTCGCATAAGACTGCGCTTGCCATGTCCGAATTTCAAGTAAAAAACCTATCGTCGGGGAAAGCCTATTCGGTCCGTTCGGATGAAACCATTCTTGATGCCATCCTGCGGCAGGGTGCTGCTGTCCCATACAGTTGTCGAAACGGCACCTGTGCGGCATGCAAGGCGTCACTGGTCACTGGCCAGGTCGTATACGATCAGTACGATAAATCCGCCATGTCCGATGATGAGGCTGCTGACGGTGCGGTACTGCTGTGCCGGGCACACCCGACTGAAGATCTCACGATCCAGGCTGATGAGATCTCAACACTTGCAAGCATCAACATCCAGAAACTGCCGTGCCGGGTGACTGCGCTGAATCCACTCACACACGACGTCATGGAGGTCAGACTCCAATTGCCCAGGGATACCGCATTCAATTACATACCCGGTCAGTATATCGACGTCATGATGCGCGATGAGAGACGTCGTGGATTTTCCATCGCAAGACCTCCAGGCGAAGAATCCCTGACATTGCACGTGCGGCACGTACCCAACGGTCGGTTCACGACTCATATATTTCAGTCCATGAAGTTGCGCGATATCCTGCGTTTTGAGGGACCGCTCGGAACGTTCTTTCTTCGAAAGGATTCGGACCGGCCGATCATCCTCATCGCCGGCGGCACCGGATTCGCGCCGTTGAATGCAATGATCGAGGATGTCTTCAGCAACGGAATCAAACGCCCCATGCATCTGTTCTGGGGAGTGCGCGCCTACCGGGATTTGTACATGCATGACACCGTGCTGGACTGGGCCCGGCAGCATGAATCAGTGTTCAAGTTCACCGCAGTATTGTCCGAGCCGTCTGAAGAGGACAACTGGGATGGCGAAGTCGGATGGGTTCACGAATCGGTGCTGCGTCACTACCCGGACCTTGGGGCGTATGAGATTTACGCGAGCGGGCCGCCGCCGATGATCGATGTGATTCGCGACACGTTCCCGAATCATGGACTGGATTCACAAAACCTGTACTACGACTCGTTTGAGTTTTCCAGCGATTCACTGTATCCAACCGGATAATCAACCCGGCCGAATATCAGTGCCGGGTTCCGGTCAGGGCACGATGGAAGAGGTCGAGCGCCTCGTCACCCCGGTTTTGCTCCAATAGCAGATTCCCCAGTTCTTCAGCAGCCTCGGGGCGTCCGCCTGAATTCACGGCTGCACGAAAATACCGGCAGGCCTCGTCCACATTGCCGATACGGCGTGCGAACTTTGCCGCAGTCAGCAACAGGTCCGGGTCCTCGGGATGATCCTTGAGCCACTTCTGGGCCGTATCATACAGATACTGCCTGCTCATGCCGCCTCCGACCAATCCGTAAAGATAGGCCAGTTCAGACACCCAGGTCCGTCCGAGCACCGCCCGAATAACCTTGTCCGCCTCCTGGTGACGATCAAATTCAAGCAGCTTGCGCACATAGCTCACCGCCGTATCCGGCTTGTTCTGCTCATGGTTCGACAGTGATTTCCAGACTTTCAGCAGTTCACTGGCGGTTTCCGCAGCCCGCAGTCTTTGCTGCAACACCAATGAGTTCAGTGAACGTAGCTCCGCTACCGAAAGCGCCTGCGATTTCTGAAGATGTGGCCGAAGTTGATCCAACGCGGTCCAGTCCTTGGTTTTCTCGTACACTTCGGCCAGCAGTCCAAAAACGATGGGATTGTTCGGCAGATAAGATCCCAGCTTCTGGAGCTCGACAACCGCGTCCTCATATTCGCCGCGAGCGATCTGAAACCGGCAGTTCACCAGCGATACCAGATGCTTGTGATCACCGCCGAGCTCGCCGGCTCGTTTGAGATAGTGTTCCCGCTTGTCCGCATCGCCGCGTTTTTCCGCCGCATAGGCCGCGGCCAGATAATTGAACACAGGTTCAGGAAAATCTGTTGCCACGCTGTCAAGATTCTTTTCCGCCTTGAGCCAATCCCCAAGCAGCAGGGACTCGAGGCCCTGACCGGTCTTGGTGAGTCTTCTTGCATCCTTGTACTCTTGATACGATTTTCCGATTCGACCGGGTATTCCAAACAAACCGATAATGACCTGGAGCAGCGCAGACAATACTATGACAGCCATGAAAGCGACCGCAATGACCAGGATCAACGATGTCTCAACCTGCCAGTGACTCCATTGCACGAATACATAGCCGGGCTCATCGATGACAAAAATGGTGGCGATCGATATCAGCGCGCTGAAGACCAGCAACAGGATCAGGTACGTCACCGAGCTATTCCCTGAATTTGTCTCTGAGTGCGAGATTAAGCAGTTCAATGGATGTCGACAGTTCAGGAACATCGACAGTGACCGGCAAGTCGATCAGTTCGCTGACCTGGCTGGCAAATTCGATCACATCGGCAGACTCAGGGGAGAAATGCTGACGGATGGCATCACTGACAAAACGAAGGTTCTCCCGGTAGAGTTGCGGATCCGATCGCAAGGCGCCGGCTTGGGCGGCAAACAATGCCAACCTGATGCTCTCGACGACATTAATTTTCATTTGAGGCATCAGCAAGGACTGTTCTGACACATCAATTCTGCGCACACGAACCAGTGACTGAATGTCGGTCCACACCTCGGACAGCACGTTGTCCACCGCCGATGATTGCTGCGTTTCGGCTTGATCTGGTGCCGGTTTCCGCTGATCGGAAGCAGGTGCCGGAGCCACGCCTGTCAGGTTCAGCGGCAGGGATTCGACGTCCTCGACCAGGCGCAAAATCGTACCGGTGATTCCCGCAACATCGACGTTGTGCACACTCTCAAGCGCTGCGATCTCCTCCCTGACTGCCTGTTTGACGTCGATGAGTCGAGGATCCGGGTTGGCCTGCAGTTGCTTCTCGGCCACCTGCCACAACAGCAGCGTCGATTCCACGTCGCCCGCGAAGTGAACCCGATATTTTCCCATCAGCAACAGATACATGATTTCCTGCAACTGCCAGTTGTCCGCTGCCTGGCCTTGTTCCTGATAAAGGGCGGAAATCGATTCCTTGACGTCGGCAACCTCGTTCGCAAACTCAATATTCGAATCATCGATGGTTTTTTCAAGTCGTTCCAGGCTGGATTGATACTCTTCAATCATACCCGCCAGCTTTTGGATGTGGTCATCGGTTTGGGTTTCCATCCTCTGAATGCCGTCCATCAGGGTGGATACCTCCTCACCGGTCGACTGGATTCGTTGTGACTCCTCACCAAACTGTGGCAGGAACTGAAACTCAAGACGATAAGCCAGATAGCCTGTGGCGCTGATTGACCCGAGGGATAGAATCACCGCGATGCTGATCCAGAACTTTACCGCACCACTGGATTTACGGGAAGTACCAGTCCCCAGGCTGGACTTCCCGTAGCCGGAATACTGTTCCGATACCGATGCGTTTGAATCTTCAGCCATGACTGAAATCCATTGTGATTGAATTCGGGATGCTCATGTTGCACTCATTGTGTTCGACGAGGACTTGTTTCACTTTATACAACGAATTCCTCCATCGTGTGAATTACGGCGTCGTCACTTGCCTCGCTGGCGACAGCGACAGACTTGAATCCGCGTCCCGTCAGATAGTCGGCAATCCTCTTGCTGTAGGCGACCATGCATGAGGTCTTCAGTTTATTGGTGAGCTGCTCACCCAGCAGCTCCAATAGGTTCGAAGCGCCGGTAATGCTTGTGATGACGACAAAATCAAATGTGCCATCCACCAAGTATCGCGAGACGACCGCAGTATCAGATTCTGGAAACCTTCGGCGATAGACCACAAAGTGCTCGACCGAGGGTGATCCTCTGTTTTTCAGCAATTCGATCAGTCGGGCTGAGTTCTTGCCACCACCATCAATCACGGTTGTCGGCATCCGGCTCAGATCCTGAAAATCGTCCATGCCCATCAGGCCGTCAACACCGAATTTCTCTTGAGGATACACAACATCGCAGTCACAAATCCTGTGTTGAATGGCACGTGCCGTCTTCGGCCCTACCGCAGCCAATGCAAACTGCGACGGCCATCTGAGATTCTTTTCAGTCATCCAGGCGTGTACTGTATCCACTGCGCTGCGACTTGTGAATATCGCTGTTTTATGGACTTCAGTGGATTCGAGAAACGCTCTGAATTCGGTGTCGTTGAGTATTGGTTCGACTGACAAGGCTGGTAGTGAAACCGCGCGTCCACCCCGACTTTCAATCTGACTGAGCAGATACTGATCATAGTCGACCGGCCGCGTGACCAATACGCTGACTCCGCAGAGACTCTGGCCGGAATCGGATCTATCCTGACTCGCAGGCATCCAGGATCTCCTGTGCACCTTGATCTTCGAGCATCTTGGCCAATGATTGGGCGACCCGCTCAAATTCTGCCATCCGGCCCTTGGTATCCGCTCGAATCGTTTGCCTGCCATCGACCGACCCAATCCAAGCGGACATCCTGATCGAATCACCACTGATCGACGCATGAATGCCGATTGGAGTCAAACAACTGCCGCCCAACGCCCTGTTCACCAGTCGTTCTGCCTGCACAGCGATGCTGCTGTGCGCATGATTCAAGGGTGCGATCAGTTCCCGGGTCTCCTTATCACCACTTCGACATTCAATTCCCAATGCCCCCTGACCGGGAGACGGAATATGGTTTTTTCCTCTCAAGACCTGGGTGATGCGATGATCCATGCCAAGTCGTTTCAGACCGGATACCGCAAGGACGATTGCATCATACCGGCCTTCATCCAGTCGCCCGAGCCGGGTCGGTACGTTTCCCCGCAGCATTTGAATGTCCAGATCCGGACGCAGAGTCAGCAATTGGCTTTTGCGCCGCAAACTGCTTGTACCCACCACTGCGTTCAATGGCAAATCAGCCAATGACTGATATCGACTGGATATCAGGGCGTCGTATGGGTTCTCGCGTTTCAGAATGACCGGAATGCAAAATCGGGAATCCAGATTGACAGTCACATCCTTCATTGAATGCACCGCAATATCAATGTCCTTCTGAACCAGTGCGTGTTCGAGTTCCTTGATGAACAGTCCCTTTCCGCCAATTTCAGAAAGCGGCACGTCTACTCGCCGGTCACCTTCTGTCTTAATCGGACCAACCTCGATTTGCCGGCCGGAGATATTGCAAAGATGTGACGCAACGTGCTCAGCCTGCCACATCGCGAGATCACTGCCCCGGGTTCCGATTCGAATTACCTGCATGAATGTCGTTCGGAAGTGGTGAGAATACCAAAAATCGATCAGTTCTATTGATTCAGAAGAAACATCCAGATAACACCTCGGCAATTATGAATCTGGCGGCATCTGATTGGTTCTGGAGGGTTATCCTGAATGATTTCGGGCATTATAGATGAATCATGATATTCAGTGACTTACGCAGCTCTACTCCGTTGTCTGGGTGTTGCGACCGTGTTCGCTGCCGGCACCTTCACCTGAAGAATATCAATCCGCAATGATGTATTGGGAGACCGATTGGGTAATTCAGCCCCCAATTGCGAGATCAATCGGTCAAACAATTGCAATTGCGAAAATCACAACCGCCAGAAACAACCGATACAGCACGAACGGCAGCATGCCTACGCGTTCAATGAACTTGAGAAAGTAGTGGATGCAAAGATAGGCGACAATTCCAGATACAACGACAGCAAATGCAAACACATCCCAATTGGTTTCGGTCTGCGATGAGATGAGCACAAGAAGCTGCCAGCCTCCAGCCATGGCAATGGCCGGAATCGCCAGCAGGAAGGCAAATCTGGCTGCCTCCTTTCTCGACAAGCCGAGCAGAAGGCCCATCGTCATCGTAATCCCCGACCTTGATGTTCCTGGAACGATTGCAATTGCCTGGCCCAAACCAATTAGTACTGCGTACTTCCAGTTCATGGACTCGAGTGTCCGCTGTCCCCGACGGAACTTGTCGGCATACCACAACAGCAAAGCAAAAACAGCTGTCGTCGCGCCAATGACCATTGGATTTCTCAGTTCAGTTTCCACCAATCCGTGAAACAGAAATCCGGCAACTGCAACTGGAATACTGGCGATGATGATGAACCAGCCCATTTTGGCGTCGGATGTCATGTCCCGCGACACAAACGACCTTGACCACGCGCGAAGAATGCTACGTATGTCGGGACCGAAATAAATGACGGATGCGATCAATGTACCGACATGCACGGCGATATCAAAAGCGAGACCCTGATCATGCCAGCCAAGAGCAGCCGGCAGGACGATCAGATGTGCCGAACTTGATATGGGCAGAAACTCGGTTGCGCCCTGGACAATCGCAAGAAATCCTGAACTGAGCCAATCCATCAGAACTTACTATCCTGTTTGAGCGTCAAATTCGGTATCCGACATCACTATCGTCTGGGCAGCAATTCACAAACGATGTGTTCGGTCCAACAGGGTGAATCCCGTATTTGTGGATTCGATGTGCTTTGTCAACTCCATCACCTTGAACAGTTCGCCCATTTCCTCCAATTGGCCCAGAACCTTGATCTGCCTGGCTTCCTTTGGACTCACATCGATCTGCATATCAACGATGTTCACACTGAACAGACCAATGTTGGCAAGAAAGCCGCCCAGATTCGTAAATCCTCCCACCTCCATGTTCGATTGTTCCACCTGCCGCTTGAGCGCAGAAAAGTTCACATGAGCAGTGATATCCTGGCATCCGATATTGATCATCGGGTCGTAAAACAGCCGATGTCGGCGATGGCAAACCAGCGTACCCTGTTTACGATCCGGATGGTAATACTCATGCTCTGGAAATCCATAATCAGAAATCAGTATGGCGCCCATCAACATTTTTTCCGCTAGTGTCCGAATCCAGGCTTCAGCCTGACAATGCAGTTCTGAAGTGTATGGTGGGGAAATCTCTGGGAAATTGATTGCTTTATAAGCCTTCTTGAAATCCGGCTGCAGGCGGGGCAAATACTCGAGCTTCAAGCCGAACTCCGACTCCACAACATAACCCTGAAGGATCCCTTCCGGGGTTTTGGAAAACAGTTCCACAGGCATCGCATCAACGACTTCGTTGGCAATGACAATACCTTCAATTCCGCGCCGCGGCAGACGCTTGCGCCATTTAACCTTCCCTGCGATCTGACGTCCCGCCGTTTTGAGTGTTTCACGCTGAATCGCCTCCAGCGCCGGACTCACCTCAAATATCGAATATTCGGCAACATCAACCTCAAACCGACCCAGCTCTTTGAGAATGGTGACAGCGAGTCTGCCGCTTCCAGCTCCAAACTCATACAATTTCAGGGGCCCAAACAATTGCGGAGCAATGTCCAAAATCTTGACTGTCAGAAACTTGCCGAAAAGATCACCCATTTCAGGGGCAGTCATAAAGTCTCCAGCCGGACCCAGAATCTGGGGCGTTGCGGTGTAGTAGCCGTGATGGGGATCATACAGTGCAAGCTGCATGAATCTCGAGAACGGAATTGCTTTGTACTTCGAGTTTCTGATCTCACTTGAGATCCTGTCACACAGCAATAGTGAACGCGTATGTTCCGCTTCGGTCAGCTTGAGTTCTTCCATTGGGTCGGCTTTCAGCATTCGTCAATCATTGAACCGGAGTGTGGTTGAAACTGGCCAAAGCCAGCACCGCGTCCCGTCCGCCCAATTCCTCGACCCTGGCTGCCTGATCAGTTGCACACTGTTCAGCGACGGCTTCGGGGTCCAGAATCTGCAGCAGCTCCCGATGCATGGCTTGTTGTTCGCACTCATGGGATTTCTGAGCGCCCAGATCATTGAGTTCCAACGGATCATGATCGAGATCATAAAGATGCGGAGGATGTCCGCCCGCGTAACACACATACTTCCACCTTCCCTTGCGGATCATGTAGAAACTGTTCGGTGTGCCGCCGTCGTGATATTCTGACAGCACCGACCTTTGTGAATCGAATTGCCTGTCAACACTCTGCAGGGGCTGGGGTTTCCAAGGCTCAGGGTGGCGGCTTTCAATCCCAGCTGAATTCTCAATCGTTACGCCAATATCGGTCAGGGAAACCGGGACATCACAGGTCACACGGGCGAAACCCGGACCGCAGGCAATCAGCGGAATCCCCGACGAATACTCATACATGACTGACTTTGCCCAAAAACCCAGATGCCCAAGCATTTCGCCGTGATCAGTGGTGTAGAGAATAACTGTGTCGTCAATGGAATAGGCACCTTCCAACGCGCTCAATACCCGCCTGATGTTGTCATCAAGGAAACTGACCAAGCCAAAGTAGCACTTTTGCGCCTCGATTCGAAGCCGATCACTAAAATGGTCATCGTAGTTCCAGAATCGACGAACCTCCCTCAACACCGGGTGACTGATCGTATTGCCCTTGACGTGGCGAATGGACTCATCAGGGTCACAGTTGGCATACTGATCGTAAAACTCCTGCGGTGCCGTCAACGGGAAGTGTGGACTCACCAGCGAGATAAACAACACCCAGGGCTCGCTTCTCTTCGCTGCGCGGGATTGCTCAATCCACTCACAGGCTGCAGCCGTGATTTTTCGATCGTATTGCGTATAGTCGCTCTCACCGGGCCCCGTCTGCTCTGCGAGCTCATAAGACTCATCAAAAGGCGGAAGCGGGTTGCGCAACAAACCCTGCGGCCAGCCCAACCCGTTGTTCGTCAGGTGCATCGGCAGGAATTCCTCGCTGAATCCGTTATCGTCATCAGATGACCGAAAATGCAGTTTTCCGAACGACAGAACGGTATAACCTGAATCTCTCATTCGATGCATCCAGCTCTCAATCTGTCCATGGTAGGGTTCGGCCGACGACCAGCAGCGCGTCTCATGCACCTGCAGTCCGGTCGCGAGACTGGCGCGGGCGGGAACGCAGATTGGCGATGGCGAATACGCCTTGGTGAACTTCGTGCCTTTGCGCGCCAACGTATCCAAAGTCGGTGTCCTGACGATCCGATGACCATAGCAACCCGCAAACGCCCGCGCGTGCTCATCAGAACAGAAAATAACCATATTGGGTTTATTCAAGTGTGTATCTCCATCAGATCAACTGTGATTCAAGCGATCAATCAAGCAAATTAAGGGAAACGATTCAAACGACGGATTGTCTTCTTGGCGGAGTCATCCGACCAAAACTCTTATAACCTCTCGTAGCCTCGATTCCTGATCAGCAAAGGTTGGACCAGAGTTTGGTAACGACTGAACAGAAATTCGATTCTGTCGCGATCCGACTGGAATGGGGTTTTGCGGTAGAGTCGTTCGATCGCCAGATCCAGTTTTCGATGAACCGCGCGCAACGTCTCCGGCATGAAATCCGGGTCATATAGCCTCATATATGGCGTCTCTGTGAATTCGGCCCTCTTGTCCAACACATCTTGAGCTAGTGTATTGAGTTTGTCCAAGTCGCCATCAGGTCGAGGAAACGCGTTGTAGACCAATCCAATCGAGTAGCGGTAATCACTTTTCAGTCGCCCACCGACAAAACGCAGCCAAACCATATGCATTCGTGATGTTAGAAGTGCGAAATCCGCCAGTGTTGCATCCAGCAAAACCCGTGTATCCACATTCGGTATGGTGGGCGGTTCCAGCCATGCAATGGGAATATATTTTCGTCGTTCCGAACTGGTGACCGGGATCACCAGATAAGGAGATTTGGGGAGTACGTTGATGTGGTATTGCCGCGGAGACTCCGCCAATTTCAAGGTAGGCGGGCTTGTGCTTTGCAATCTGAATTCCCGGACCGCCTTGATTCGCTTGCGGACCTGTGGAAGCCCGTCCAGCTCATCGGGTGTTGCCTCCTGCAAGGCCAGAATGTAGCGCTTGGTGCCGTGTATCAGGTCCTGTGCTCCAACGTAGGGCCGGATGAACTTGGCTGCGTCAGGTTCGTATTTGAGAAATTCGTCCTTTTCCTGCTCTGACGTGAAGATGTAAATCCCGTTGTCAATCGGCTTTGATCCTGCCTTGAGTGCCAAAAATCCGTTGATGGGTCTGTTGCAGGACTGAACCGTGACGTAGGGAAATTTCTCAAGTTCAGGCACAAGATATGGGGAGATTCTCGAATGATGGCTCACTTGCGGCTGCCCGACAAAGTTTTCATACGAGAAAAGCCGCTTTCGGTTCGGCTTATTGTCATAGGCTTGTAGTACCAAGCCGATGATGACGACGTGGACATGCGCCGCTCCCCGAGCCTCGGAGGTCCAGGAAAATGTACTGTGCGCAAATGAAATTTCCAATCCAAACCGATCAAACAGAAGCGGCCACAACTGTCCAACCTGCTCACCTTGTGTGATTGAATTTGTCGCTACAAATCCGATACGGGAATCTCCCTCAATGTATGCGGCAGCTTGAAGAAACCAGCAGGTTACATAGTCCAGCGTTCCCTTGATGTGCTCGAACCTGGCAATTCGGTGAACCTGATCGCGCTGCTCCGGACTTTGTTTCTTGGATCCTGCGAATGGTGGATTGCCCAATATGAAACTGCATTGACTGGAGGCGAGAACATCCTGCCAATCGATTTCCAGGGCATCCTCACAGACAATGTGCGCACTGGAGTGCAGGGGAATTCTTGTGTAGACTGTGCCGAACGCCTCGCCCAGACGGTTATTCATGATGTGGTCCATCATCCAGAGAGCGGTTTCGGCAATTCTGGCCGGAAACTCCTCTAGTTCGATTCCGTAGAACTGATCCACATCCACAATGCTCAGGTTTTGTGCATCAAGGTCCAACTGCCCGGTTGAGACCAATTGCCTGAGCACCTCGATCTCGAGTTGCCGCAACTCCCGGTACGCAATGATCAGAAAATTGCCACACCCACATGCGGGATCAAAAAACGTCAGTTGGCGCAACTTCTCCTGAAACTTCCTGAGACGGAACGCTCGATTGCGCTTCAAGCCGCAAATGCGCTTGAATTCCGATCGAAGCTCATCAAGAAACAGCGGCTCAATCACCTTGAGAATGTTCTGTTCGGTCGTGTAATGGGCACCGATTGCCCGGCGCTTGTCGCTATCCATGACAGACTGGAACAACGAGCCAAAAATGGCAGGTGAAATCTCCGACCAATCGAAATCACACGCCTCGAGCAGTTTGAGTCGTAGTTTGGTGTCAAAATCCGCAGTTGCCAGCGTACCGTTGAAAAGACCTCCATCAACGTAGGGGAATTGTGCGAGCTTCTCATCGAGATTGCGTTGCCTGCGATCTTCTTGTGTGTTCAGGATTTCGAAAATTCGATTCAGCTTGTCACCTGTGTCTGACGCATCTTCTCGTGTTCTGTCCAACAGAAAATTATGAAACAGGTCTCTGGGTTGGAATATCTCGGTGTCATCAGCGAACAGACAAAACACAATCCGCACAAGAAGATTTTCGAGACATTCACTTGGATACCCTGATTCCTTCAATCCATCGTGTATCTGTCCGATGAGTTCCGACGCTTTAATATTGACTTCATCCTGCTCACCAAAATCCCTCGGCTCCTCGCTCCACATGAATCCAAACAATCTAATGTTCTTAGAAAATTTATCAAGTGTGAAACTCCAGTGGTCTCCGGATTTGCGATCCAACAATCGGATAGTCTCGAAATCGCTGACCATCTGGTACCGAGGCTTTTCGGAGTCGTCTACTGCGTCGATGTATTCCCTAGCCTGTTGTTCAGCTCTGTCCAGATCATCTCCTGCAGACTTATGCTCGACTAGAAGCACACCTGGCCAGAACACATCAATGTATCCACTGGAATTGTCTGACTTGGTGACGATATACTCGTAGCTGGCGACTTTACGACGCTCGATACCGAATACTCGAAAGAATTCGTCGTAGAAACTCTGCATCTCACGTTTCTCAGAAGACGCATCTTCCCACTTTCGCGAGAATTCGGCAGCTCCGACTCGAACTTGATCCCAGTTAATCGACATCAATCTTGTACTTCGGAAGGTGTGTTGGCGATAAATTTGAGTCAGGCAACTCAGATAGGATACGACGAGAAAACAATTTGATTCGGGTTGAGATTCCTTCCTATTGTATAGTCCGAACGGATGACTACCTGTACAAAATTAAGTTGGTTTTCCAACACCGCTCCCGTGGCTTCTTTCAACAGGGGTTAACCATGCGTTCATAACAGCCAAACAAATGCTCAATTCTCTCACGGTCAGACTGGAACGGACTCTTGCGATAAAGCCGTTCGATCGCCCCGTCCAGTTTTTCGTGTGCGGCACGCAACCCTTCCGGCATGCAATCCGGGTCATAGAGTCTGGCAAACGGCAGGTGTCGATACCGCGCTCTTTCATCCAGTATGGCTAGAGCATGATCGTTCAGCCGATCCAACCTACCCTCGGGAGGTGGAAATGTGTTGTAGACCAGAGCAATCGAATAACGATAGCGACTTTCCAATCTGCCGCCAACGTAACGAAGCCAGACCATGTGCATTCTTGAAGTCAAAACCGCAAAGTCCCCAAGCGTGGCATCCAGCAGGATACGGGTATCGACATTGGGTATCACTGGCGGTTCAAGCCATCCAATCGGAATGTACTCACGGCGCTCTGAACTTGTCACAGGCACCACCAAGTATGGTGACTCTGGAATGACGTTGATGTGATACTGTCGCGGTGTATCCGCCAGTTTCAAGGTCGGTTTGCTGCGGCTCTTCAGTCGGAATTCGCGAACGCGATGGATTCTTTTTCGAGTTTCCGGCAGTTTGGCCAACTCGTCCGGTGTGGCATCCTGCAGAGCCAGGATGTAACGCCGAGTCCCGTGGATCAGGTCGTGCGAACCCACATAGGGCTGGATGAATTCAGCCGCGCCCGGTTCCACTTCCAGAAACTGATCGCGTTCGGCTTCGGATTTGAAGATGTAGTTCCCATCGTCAATCGGCTTCGAGCCGGTTTTCAATGGCGCAAATCCGTTGATTGGCCTGCGGCTGGCCTGTACCGTCAGATACGGAAATCGCTCAAGTTCCGGCGCCAGATATGGTGAGATTTTTTTGTGTTGACTCTCTTCAGGCTGACCATCTCGGTTTGAATAGGTGAACAATCGTTTCGTGTCAGGTTCATGGTTCCGCTGCACCAAACCAACGATGACCACGTGAACATGCGCAGCACCACTAGTTTCAGACGTCCACGTGAATGTGCTATGGGCGAATGAAATCTCAAGACCATACCGGTCGAACAGCAACGGCCAAAGTTGACCGACCTGCTCCCCCTGCGTGATTGAATTGGTGGCCACCAATCCGATTCGCGTACCGCCTTCAATATAAGCGGCAGACTTGAGCAACCAGCAGCAAACATAATCGAGGGTACCCTTGATGCGCCCGAGACCGGCAATGCGGTGAACCTGCTCACGCTGCGCTGCACTTTGAGCCTTGGCACCGAGGAACGGTGGATTACCCAAAATGTAACTGCATTTCCGAGTAGGCAACAACTCCCCCCAATCCATTTCCAAAGCATCCCCACAGACAATATGTGATTCAGTAGGACGGAGGATTCTCGTATAGACGATACCGAACGTTTCGCCAATCCTGTCGTTCATGATGTGGTCCATCATCCACAATGCAGTCTCAGCAATTCGGGCAGGTAATTCTTCCAGTTCGATCCCGTAAAACTGATCCACGTCAACCACGCTCAGGTGCTGCACATCAAGGTCTAATGGTCCAATCAATTGTTTCAACACCTCGGTCTCCAGCGTTCGCAACTCCCGATACGCAATGATCAGAAAATCACCACAACCGCAGGCAGGATCAAGAAAAGTAAGCGTACGCAGTTTCTGCTGGAATCTGTGCAATCGAGTTCTTCGATTTCGTTTCAATCGACAGATTCGTGCAAATTCTTCCTTGAGGTCATCCAGAAACAACGGTCCGATTACTTTCAGTATGTTTTGCTCGGTTGTGTAATGTGCACCGATTGCCCGACGCCTGCTGCGATCCATCACCGACTGAAGCAGTGCTCCGAAGATGGCAGGTGAAATCTTGGACCAGTCCAGCTCGAAGGCATCAAAAAGTTTGATGCGAAGCGGGGAATCAAAGTGTGCCGTCGTCAGAGTCCCTTCAAACAATCCTCTACCGATGTAGGGCAACGCACCCAGGTCCTCATCCAGTCCCGCTGGCCGTTGCGTTTCTGGTGTATTCAGCATCTCAAATATCCGATTCAATAAGACACCCGTTTCGGCGCCATCCGCTGTGGTACGGTCAATTAACAAATCGCGAAATTTGGTGCTTGTCCCGAAAATGCCGATATCATCGGCAAACAGACAAGTCACGAGCCGAACCAGAAGAGTCTGCAGATCACCCTTCGGATAACCCGATTTCTTCAAACCATCATGTATCCCTGCGACAAGTTCCGATGCCTTGGTGTTGACCTCGTTGTGTTCGCCGAAACTCTGGAAACGCTTTGACTTGTGGTTCTTGTAGGATGCTTCGTTCCACATCTGCGACGATGGGTCGGTGTGGTCTGCAACTTCGATACTGTTCAGCGACATCGGTTCGATTGGGTTTCTATCCGGTAACCGGTTGTGGGAGGATTTCCGGTGGCAGGAAAAAATCAGAGAACACTGAATTCAATCAGCAATTACCATTGAAGACCGGCACTCAATTCATCCATCGTTCTGAAAGGCCAGTCTCTGCTTCCATATTTTATCATTTCAGTCACAGTGGTAATCGAGGCCTGGTTTTTCAAGTGTCCAGGCGACAATGACATCGAACCGCTTGACGCGCAAACCCGGAACGTTATGGGAATGCCTCTCCCTGATAATACAATGAGCACAAACCGCACAGAACTTCGCCTTCCATCCGAAAGTGCGATTCAGCCTCTTTTCGAATATAAAGGCAGTGAATCGCCAGGAAAGAGTCTGGCATAACCGCAGAAAATACCAATGCTCCGCAAACAATTGAAAATACCTTCCATGATGCACGAGGCAACACTTTCAAAATAATTTGAAACCGCAATGAACACCCAGTCGAAGTCACGCTACAGTATCAGTCAGTTTCCAGGCGACCTGTTTGGCGGCATCACCGCCACATTGGTGATCCTCCCCATGTCACTCGCATTCGGTGTGGCAACAGGACTCGGCGCCAGCGCAGGAATCTACGGCGCCATTGCAGTCGGGTTCTTTGCCGCAATCTTTGGTGGCACATCAACCCAGATCTCAGGACCGACCGCACCGATGGCGGTCGCCATGGCCGTCATCGTATCGACTTACGCACAGAGCATCGCCGAGGCATTTGCCATCGTGATTCTGTGCGGCTTGTTTCAGATCGTCCTGGGCATCATCAAGATCGGTCGCTTCATTGAATATACGCCGCGCGTTGTCGTTTCCGGCTTCATGTCGGGCATCGGCGTCATCATCATCATTATTCAACTGCTGCCGGTATTCGGAGCACAACCCGTATCCGGCGGCGCCATCGGCGCACTGATCGCGCTGCCGCAGACAATTCTTTCCGCCAATCTCGGTGCAGTGGTGATTGCCGTTGTTGCATTGGCCATCTCTTTTTTCTGGCCGAAAAGCCTCAGACGATTCGTGCCCGCACCACTGCTGGCATTGATTGCAGGGACCCTGTTAAGCCTGACCTGGCTCACCGGGGTGCCGGTAGTCGGCGAAATACCCACAGGCCTGCCGGAACTGCAAATCTACATTCCCGAGGCCGGGTTTCTGATTCGGGCGGTCGAGCCCGCACTGCTCCTCGCCCTGATCGGTGCAGTGGACAGCCTGATATCGTCACTGATCGCAGATACGCTGACCGGTACCAACCACAATCCCAACCGGGAACTGGTCGGACAGGGGATCGGAAACACGGTTGCCGGCTTCATCGGCGGATTGGCCGGGTCCGGTTCACCGCTGGGAACGGTCGCCAACATCCGGGCCGGTGCCAGTACGATCGCATCCGGCGTCACCTATGCCATCATGATGGTGCTGATCGTGATGGTCGCCAGCGACCTGGTCAAGCCGATACCGCTGGCGGCACTCGCCGGCGTGCTGATCAAGGTGGGATGCGATGCGATCGACTGGCGAATCGTACGGCGCATCCACCTGATCAAGCGGGATCGGCTGCTGATTCTGCTGCTCGTTTTCGGTTTGACCGTCTTCGTCGATCTTTTGTCGGCTGTTGCAATCGGTCTGATCGCAGCCGCCATGTCGCATGCCAGGACCATCCAGAATTTCGAACTCGACAACATCGTCTCCGCAACCATTTTGGACACCCGGCTGTTTGAGGGAGACGAGCGCGCATCGAAAATGGATCCGTATTCTGCACGCGTCGGTGTGATCTCACTCAATGGTGTGATTTCGATTGCATCCAAGACCCAGCTGGTCAGGAGCATGGTCAACGACATCAAGGATCACGAGGTCATCATCCTGGATTTCTCCAACACAAAGCATATCGACGACGACATCGCCCTGGTGATCGAGCAGCTGAGCGAGGCAGCCACTCAGGACGACATGGCCATCATTGTCAGCGGACTGCCTGCGCCGATCAGGCAGACTGTCGATGCCCTGCAGGTGTTGCGGCTGGTGCCGGACAACCGGATTGTGGCAACATTGTCAATAGCTGAGCAGATCGCCAGACAGATTATCGAGCCGTCTTCAGATTAATCCGTTTGCGGTGCTTTGCGCGCAAATACAGCGGAAAAACACTCCGAAAGTACCGAGCGTGTCGAACATCAGCGTTGAATCGCCACAAGCACAGCACAATCTGAATATAAAATAGGCAAAGTGTTTCGATTTCAATCCAATTTTTCGAAATCGACACCCTTCTACTGAAGCCACAGTGAAATGCCGTGGGAATGAGACCTGCGACATCGCACGATACCTGACGAACCAACACTCTTGAGATATTTCGAAAAAGTGATTCGGACACGCGCGAAACATCCGAATTGCCAGTGACCGCAATGAATACCCAATCAACATCGGGCGCCGGATTTGACCGTTTTCTGGGCAACCTGTTTGGCGGCATCACCGCCACACTGGTGATTCTTCCCATCTCGCTTGCATTCGGTGTCGCCACCGGACTGGGTGCCAGCGCAGGAGTTTACGGTGCCATCGCCGTCGGATTCTTCGCCGCGATTTTCGGCGGTACGCCAACCCAGATCTCAGGGCCGACCGCACCGATGTCGGTGGCCATCGCCGTCATTGTCACCACCCACGCACAAAATCTCGCCGAGGCATTTGCCATCGTGATTCTGTGCGGCCTGTTTCAGATCATCCTGGGCATCATCAAGATCGGCCGCTTCATCGAATACACGCCACGCGTCGTCGTGTCCGGGTTCATGACGGGAATCGGCGTCATCATAATCATCATTCAGCTGCTGCCGGCCATAGGCGCTGATACCGCATCGGGTGGTGTCATCGGCGCGCTCGGCGTTTTGCCACAGGAGATGCTTTCCGCCAATCTTGATGCGCTCATCATCGCCGTCAGCGCATTGGCCATCTCGATTTTCTGGCCGGTGAAACTCAGACGTTTCCTGCCCGCACCACTGCTGGCCTTGGTCGTATGCACCCTGGTGAGTCTGATATGGCTGCCCGGGGTTCCGGTCGTCGGTGAAATCCCAAAAGGCCTGCCCGAACTGCACATCTTCGTTCCCGAAGTCGACTTCCTGCTGCGCGCGCTTGAACCTGCACTGCTGCTCGCATTGCTCGGTGCCGTCGACAGCCTGATCACCTCACTGATCGCAGATACACTGACCGGTACCAGCCACAAGCCTGATCGCGAACTGATCGGACAGGGAATCGGCAACGCGGTGTCCGGCATCATCGGTGGATTACCCGGCTCCGGCGCAACACTGGGAACCGTCACCAACATCCGGGCCGGCGCCACTTCGAATGCGTCCGGCATCGCCTATGCCATCATGATGGGGTTGATCGTGTTCGTCGCCAGTGACCTGGTCGAGCCAATACCGCTGGCTGCACTGGCCGGTGTGCTGATCAAGGTCGGATACGATGTGATGGACTGGCGCATCGTGCGGCGCATTCACCTGATCAAGCGCGACCGCCTGCTGATTCTGCTGATCGTGTTTGCCCTGACAATCTTCGTCGATCTGCTCACCGCTGTGGCCATCGGTCTGATTGCCGCCTCCATGTCGCATGCCAGGACCATCAAGAATTTTGAACTTGACAACATCGTGTCGGCGACTGTGCTCGACACCCAGTTGTTTGAGGGCGACCAGCACGCACCGAAACTCGACCCGTTTTCCGCGCGCGTCGGTGTGATCTCACTCAATGGTGTGATCTCGATTGCATCCAAAACCAACCTGGTGAGGAGTGTGGTGAACGACATCAAGGACCATAAGGCCATCATTCTCGATTTCTCCAACACTCAGCACATTGACGACGACATCGCCCTGGTAATCGAGCAGTTGACTGAGGCAGCTGTTCAGGACAACATTGCCATCATCGTCAGCGGATTGCCGGCCCCAATCCGGCAAACCATCGACGCGCTGCAGGTGTTGCATCTGGTGCCCGAAGATCGGATTGTGGACACCACCGAGCAGGCGCAACAGATCGCCAAGCAAATCATCGAGCCAGCCTCAACACAGTCAGCCTGAGGCGCTGCCCGCCACCGGTATGCAGGAGATTTTCTCGCTGATTTTTCTCACATTGGCGCACTCGCGTATATCATTACCGGGGTAACCGGCATATTGCAGGCCGAATCACACCTGGATATGCCATTCAATCACTACACCTGAACGTTCGCCTTGGCGCTGTCTGTGCAAATTTGAAACGCAGTTGATCATCGACAGACTCAGGTCAGAACCCGCTTCGGTGGGGCAATGCTGATGAATTCCATGAAACAGAAAAATCGGGATACAGGACTCTATCGCCCGCAGTTTGAGCATGACGGCTGTGGATTCGGGCTGATCGCCCAAATGGACGGACAACCGTCGTCCAAACTGGTGCGTACCGCAGTCCAATCCCTGTGCAACCTGACTCATCGCGGCGCAATCGCATCCGATGGAAAATCCGGAGACGGCTGCGGAATCATGTTCAGGATTCCGGATCAGTTCATGCGTCGCTGCGCCGACGAGACCGGAATCAGGCTCGAGAGAAAATACGCGGTCGGCATGATCTTCCTGAATCGCGATCCTGAACGGGCACAGACCGCACGGGCGCGACTCGAGCAGGAACTGACGACAAGAGACCTTCAGCCGGCCGGCTGGCGGTTGGTGCCGACCAATCTCCGGGCACTGGGTGAGTCCGCTCTTGCGACCTGCCCCCATATCGAGCAAATCCTGGTGAACGCCCCGTCAGGTCTCTCAACCGCACAATTCGAACGTCGGCTGTATGCCGCCCGAAGAGTCACCGAAAAGGCGGTCTCCGGCAACGACAGCGAATTCTACATCTGCAGCCTGTCATCGTCGCTAATGGTCTACAAGGGGCTGTTCATGCCGGACAATCTCACGGTCTTCTTCCCGGAAATCAATGACCCGGACCTTGAATCCTCGCTGGCGGTCTTCCATCAGCGATTCTCAACCAACACCGCACCCACCTGGCGTCTGGCACAGCCGTTTCGCATGCTGGCACACAATGGCGAGATCAATACCATCCAGAGCAACCGCAACTGGGCCATCGCCAGGAGTCCGAAGTTCTCCGACTCACTGCACGAGAACATCCAGGAACTGCTGCCACTGGTGGACTTTGAGTCCTCGGATTCAGCCAGCCTCGACAACATGCTGGACTTCTTTGTCAGCGGCGGAATGGATATCTTCCGCGCCATGCAGATCCTGGTACCGCCCGCCTGGCAGAATGTGGACACCATCGAACCGAACCTGCGCGCATTTCACAGCTACAACTCCCTGCACTCGGAACCCTGGGACGGCCCGGCGGGCATCGTCCTCACCGATGGGCGCTATGCCGCCTGTGTGATGGACCGAAACGGCTTGCGACCCGCCCGCTATGTGATCACCGCAGACCGGCACATCACACTGTGCACCGAGATTGGCGTGCACGACTACCTTGAGCGGGAGCTGACAGCCAAAGGCCGGCTCAAGCCCGGCGAGATGATCGCGGCGGACACCCGCACCGGTGAGTTGCTGCTGCCGGAAACCATCAACAACGAACTGAAAAACCGCCAACCCTACAAGCGCTGGCTGCAGCAGCGCCAGCAGCGGATCTATACCCGGCTGCTCAATGACACCCACATCAGTTCCAAGCTCAACCCGTTCGAGCTCACCGTCTACAAGAAAATGTTCGATGTCTCCTACGAGGAGCAGGAACAGGTGATCCGGGTCTTGAGTGAGCTGGGACTCGAAGCCGTGGGATCGATGGGCGATGACACACCGCTTCCGGTACTGTCCAAACGGAAACGATCACTGTATGATTACTTCCGCCAGCAGTTCGCCCAGGTGACCAACCCGCCGATTGATCCCCTGCGCGAGAAGATCGTCATGTCCCTGGAAACCACCATCGGACTCTCATTCGGCCTGTTTGAGGAGAACGCCGAGCACGCCAAGCGGCTGATCATCGGCTCGCCGGTGCTGTCCGGGCGCAAATTCTACACCATCATGAATCAGGAATATCCCACCTACAGTGTCCAACGCATCAGTCTGATCTATCAACCCGGGGAAGGACTCGTCAATGCCATCGGACGCATCTGTGACGAGGCCGTTGCGGCGGTGCGCGGCGGCAAGCTGATCCTGACGCTGTCCGACCGGGACATTACCGACGGCACGCTGCCGGTGCATGCGCTGCTTGCAACCGGTGCGGTGCACCACCGCCTCATCGCCGAAGGCCTGCGCTGCGATGCCAACATCATCGTGGAAACCGCCACCGCCCGCGACCCGCACCACTTTGCGGTGCTGATCGGATATGGCGCAACGGCCATCTATCCTTACCTGAGCTATGCGATTGTCCGTCACCTCATGGGCAAGGATGCGACCGAGAATCAGTCACTGGCCGCGATTCGCTCCTACCGCCAGGGAATCAAGAAAGGACTGTTCAAGATCATGTCGAAAATGGGCATCTCGACCGTGGCGAGCTATCGCGGTGCGCAGCTTTTTGAGACCGTCGGACTGCATGACGAGGTGGTGGATCTTTGCTTCAAGGGCAGCGTCAACAGAATCCAGGGTAGCAATTTCGAGGATATCGAAACCGAGCAGGCTGAACTCGCAAGGGCGGCCTGGGATCCGCGGGTACCGGTCAATCACGGTGGTCTGCTCAAATTCTCAACCGACAGCGAATATCACGCCTTCAATCCGGACGTCGTTCACGCTCTGCACGCGGCAGTGGATAGCGGCGCGATGGACGATTACAGAACCTATGCGGCCCTGGTCAATGAACGCGAACCAATGGTGCTGCGCGATCTGCTCAAGGTGAGAACCGCCGGCACGTCGGCGATCCCCCTGAACGAGGTGGAACCTGCCGAAGCCATACTCAGGCGGTTCGACAGTGCAGCCATGTCACTCGGAGCGCTGTCGCCGGAAGCACATGAGGTGCTCGCCGAGGCGATGAATGAGATCGGTGGGCGCTCGAATTCAGGCGAAGGCGGCGAAGACCCGAACCGCTACGGCACCTCGCGCACATCGAAGATCAAGCAGGTGGCATCAGGTCGCTTTGGTGTGACGCCCCACTACCTGGTCAACGCCGAAGTACTTCAGATCAAGATCGCACAGGGCGCAAAACCCGGCGAGGGCGGCCAACTGCCCGGACACAAGGTCTCCGAGATGATTGCCGCCCTTCGATACTCCTCACCCGGTGTATCGCTGATCTCACCACCGCCGCATCACGACATCTACTCGATCGAGGACCTGGCGCAGTTGATCTTCGATCTTAAACAGGTCAATCCCAACGCCCTGGTGTCGGTGAAATTGGTTTCCGAAGCCGGTGTGGGCACCATCGCGGCCGGTGTGACCAAGGCCTATGCCGATCTGATCACCATCGCCGGCTATGACGGTGGAACCGGCGCCAGCCCGGTGACCTCGGTCAAATATGCCGGAAGCCCCTGGGAGTTGGGCCTGGTGGAGACCCAGCAGACGCTCAGGATGAATGGATTGCGCCACCGCGTGCGCCTGCAGGTGGACGGTGGTCTGAAATCAGGCCTGGATGTGGTCAAGGCGGCCATGCTCGGTGCCGACTCGTTCGGTTTTGGTACCGCTCCCATGATCGCCATCGGCTGCAAGTATCTGCGGGTCTGTCATCTGAACAACTGCGCAACCGGTGTTGCCACCCAGAATTCAAGTCTGCGCAAGCGCCACTTCAAGGGAACCAAGGACAAGGTGGTGCGCTATTTTCATTTTATCGCCGAGGAGATCCGCGAACTGCTCGCCTCCATCGGCGCCCGCAGCCTCGATGAGGTGATCGGCCGGCCCGACCTGCTGGAGATCGTCGAAGGCCACACGGTCAAGCACCGGCGGTTGGACCTGAGCGCGCTGCTGTCACTGGCCGATGTGGACGACGATGTGCCCAGGCGATGTACCACCACGAGAAATGAACCCTGGGATCAGGGTCCGCTGGCTGAACAGATGGTCGCAGATGCCCGGCCCGGCATCACCGACGGAACCGGTGGTGAGTTCGATTATGCCATCGCCAATGTCAATCGCTCCATCGGTGCAAGGCTGTCCGGGGAAATCGCCAAGGCCAAAACACCCTTGAGTGCACCGATCAAGATGCGGTTCAAGGGCATCGCCGGACAGAGCTTCGGCGCCTGGAATGCGCCCGGACTGGAACTCTATCTTGAAGGCGACGCCAATGACTACGTCGGCAAGGGCATGGCAGGCGGCAAGATCGTGATCAGGCCGGCAGCCGACAGTCCGCTTGAGTCCCGCCATACCCCCATCGTCGGCAATACCTGTCTTTACGGTGCCACCGGTGGCCGGTTCTTTGCGGCCGGAACCGCGGGCGAGCGGTTTGCCGTTCGAAATTCCGGCGCTATCGCCGTGCTTGAGGGCTGCGGCGACCATGGATGTGAGTACATGACCGGCGGCGCGGTGCTGACACTGGGCCAGACCGGTGTGAATTTCGGCGCCGGCATGACCGGCGGCATTGCCTTTGTGCTGGACCTTGAGCGCAATTTCGTCGACTGCTACAACCATGAGCTGATCGATATTCACCGACTGACGCACGAGGATATGGAGCCACACCTCAGCTTTCTGCATGAGATGATCGCCGAATACGTCGCCGAGACCGACAGCCGATGGGGCAAGGATGTGCGCGATGACTTTCTGGAACTGGTTGGCCGATTCTGGCTGGTCAAGCCCAAGGCCGCGGAGATCAAGGATCTGATGGAGACGCTCCGAGAGGCCGCATAGGCCGGTTCGTTTCGGTCACCGGACATGAAAGATCATTTTCAGTTTCTCGACCTGCCGAGGCAGAGTCCGCCCAAGGACCCGGCACAGTACCGGGTTCATCACTGGAATGAAATCTACCAGCAGTACGACCCGGCGATAGCCGCCGGACAGTCTGCGCGCTGCATCTCCTGCGGCAATCCCTATTGTCAGTGGAAGTGCCCGGTACACAACTACATTCCCGAATGGCTCAGCCTGATTGCGGAAAACAGGCTGTTCGACGCGGCGGAACTCTCTCATCAGACGAATTCCCTGCCGGAGATCTGCGGCCGCATCTGCCCCCAGGACCGGCTGTGTGAGGGCGCTTGCACCATGAATGACGGCTTCGGCGCCATCACGATCGGGTCCATTGAGAAGTACATCACCGATGAGGCATTTGAGCAGGGATGGAAACCGGATATTTCCCATGTCCAGTCGAATGGCAGGAAGGTGGCAATTGTCGGCAGCGGCCCAGCAGGACTGGGCTGCGCCGATGTGCTGGTACGCAATGGATTTGATGCCACCGTCTATGACCGATACTCCGAAATTGGTGGCTTGCTGACGTTCGGTATTCCGCCGTTCAAACTGGAAAAGCGTATCGTGCTCAAACGACGCGAGATCATGGAGGAGATGGGCGTGCGATTTGTGCTCGATACCGAGGTGGGAACCGACATCGACTTTCAATCGCTGCTTGATGACCATGACGCCGTCTTTCTCGGCATGGGCACCTACACCTACATGAAAGGTGGATTTCCAGGCGAGGACATGCCCGGTGTCTACGAGGCACTACCCTATCTGGTCGGCAACAATCACCGGGTCGAAGGCTGGAATCCCGGCCCTTGGACACCGATTGACCTGAATGGACAGAATGTGGTGGTGCTAGGCGGCGGGGATACCGCAATGGACTGCGTTCGCACCGCGGTACGCCAGGGCGCCAACAAGGTGACCTGTGTCTATCGGCGCGATGAGGACAACATGCCCGGCTCACGTCGCGAGGTATGGCATGCGCGAGAGGAAGGTGTGAAGTTTCTCTGGAACCGCCAACCCCTGGAAATCATCGGATCCGACCACGTTGAGCAGGTCAGGGTGATCGAGACCCGCCTGGGTGCACCGGATGAGCGCGGCCGCCAACAGCCGGAGCCGATCGCCGGCAGTGAGCAACGCATTGACTGCGACAGTGTGATCATCGCATTTGGCTTCCGGCCAAGCCCGGATGCATGGCTGGCCGAGCACAATATCCGCACCGATCCCTTCCTGCGTGTGCAGGCCGGTCCCGACAGCGAGTTTCCGTTCCAGACCACCAACCCGAAAGTGTTTTCCGGAGGTGACATGGTGCGCGGTGCAGACCTTGTGGTCACCGCTGTCTTCGAGGGACGCGAGGCAGCCCGCGGCATCATGAACTACATCAGCGCGGATGGACATTGATCTTGCCGATGGCAGACATTGCTCCCCGTGATCGCCTGATCGTTGCACTTGATGTCGCAACAGCCGATCAGGCCATGCACCTGGTGGACCGTCTCGACGGGCAGGTCAATTTCTACAAGGTGGGATTGGAACTGTTCTCCAGCGGAACCGGTATTGCATTGATCGAGCAGCTGGCCAAACGCGGACACAAGGTGTTTGCCGACTTTAAGTTTTTCGATGTACCGACCACCGTCAGCCGCGCGGTGCACAATCTCAATGGCATGGGCATCACCTTTCTGACCGTGCATGGCGACCACCAGATCATGGAGGCAGCAGTCGAGGCCACGGATGAGATCTCGATACTGGCCGTGACGGTTTTGACCAGCATGGATGAGGCGAGCCTCGGTGCAATGGGTGTGAACATAGACATCGCGGAATTGGTGGCGATGCGCGCACAGAATGCAAAAAATGCCGGTTGCCGAGGTGTGATTGCTTCCGGCCGCGAAGCCGGCATCATCCGAGACCAGGTAGGTGCGGATGTCGTCATCGTCACGCCTGGCATACGCAACACGGGCGAATCCGTCAATGACCAGAAACGGGTTGCAAGTGTCTCTAAAGCCTTGAGCGCTGGCGCAGACTACCTAGTCGTTGGCAGACCGATTCGCGATGCCTCCGACCCGCAACGGGCAGCGGCCGGATTCCAAGACGAGATACTTAGAGCACTTGCCAACAACTGACACGGCCATCCGATGAGAAAAAGACTCAAGAACGATCGACTCATTAAGGCTCTGTGCTGCCGGCCCGTTGATCAGACTCCTGTGTGGATCATGCGTCAAGCCGGTCGGTATCTGCCTGAATACCGTAAAACCCGCGAACACGCAGGGAGTTTTCTCACCTTGTGCCGTACACCTGAACTCGCGTGTGAGGTGACACTGCAGCCATTGCGCCGCTACGCACTGGATGCAGCGATCATCTTTTCCGACATTCTTGTAATTCCCGATGCGATGGGGCTCGGTTTGAGAATGGAGGAATCCGTCGGACCGGTTTTTGAGCACCCGATCACTTGTGCTTCAGATATTTCGAAACTCGCGATGCCCGACCCAGAAGATGATCTCGGCTATGTGATGAGAGCTGTCCATATGACCGTTGAGGAACTCAACAAAGAAGTCCCCCTGATCGGTTTCGCCGGCAGTCCCTGGACTCTCGCCGCCTACATGATCGAAGGTCGATCCAAGACCGATTTCAGCAAGATACTCGCATTTGCCGAGACGAATACAGCTGACCTGCATCGACTGTTGGATATCCTCGCCCGCTCAGTCACATCATATCTGAAAGCCAAGGCGGGTTGGGGCGCCTCGGCACTGATGCTTTTTGACACCTGGGGTGGACTGCTCGATACACAACGCTACCAGGACCTGTCGTTGCGTTACATGGCACAAATCCTGGAAGGTCTGCCGGAAACAATCCCAACGATACTGTTTACCAAAGGTGGAGGGAACTGGCTGGAACTGATGGCTGACACCCAATCCGATGCTCTCGGCATCGACTGGACCGTCGATATCGGCGATGCCCGCCGACGGGTCGGCGACCGGGTTGCACTGCAGGGCAACCTGAATCCAGCCTCACTGCGACTCAGCGATGAGGAGATCGTCGGTCAGACTGCGCAGATTCTCGAGTCTTTCGGACCGCATCCCGGTCACATATTCAATCTCGGGCACGGCATCACACCGGATATCGACCCCGAAAAGGTGTCGGTCATGGTCAACGCGGTCAGAAACTTGAGCAGACAGTATCACTGAGATCTGGTCAACAGTCAGCCTTTCAGTCGAAAACCGGAATCCAGCCCGGGAACCCCCTCGCATTCCACCGTGCCTTGCTCCCATAGCTTGATGACAGTCGCCAACAGCGACCGGGCCGCGGCCGCGTGCAATGAAACATCCGTATCGCGATAAACAATCGGCACCATTTCCCTGACGGACGTTGCTCCGCCGTGCAGACACGCAACGATCTGGTCTTCGCGCTCCTGGCGATGGGCGATCAGGGAGCGTACAAAATCGCCCGGTTCCGGAATCGGCGGACCATGCGTGGGATAATAGATCTGATCATCGCTGGCAAGCAGCATCCTGAGACTTTCCACATAGTGCGACATTGAACCGTCCGGAGGGATGATGACCGAAGTCGACCAACCCATCACATGATCCCCGGAAAAAAGAGCCTTCTCATCCAACAGCCGGTAGCACACGTGGTTCGACATGTGGCCGGGTGTATGGACACACTCGATCCGCCAACCCCGGCCCTGAATCACATCGCCATCGGTGACCGCAACGTCGGGCGTGAATGACCGGTCCACGTCCTCCTCAACACGATCGCCCGCTTGCGCCCCGGTCTGGCTTGCTGGATTCCTGAATCCATAGATCGGCGCGCCGCAGACTGACTGAAGCGGTCTTGCCGCCGGCGAATGATCGCTGTGCGTGTGAGTGACCAGAATATGTGTGATCGTCTCCGCCGCCAGGCTGTCAACGATGGCACTGATGTGGCTGTCCAACCGCGGACCGGGATCGATAACAGCGACATGGCCGCGACCGACGATATAGGTTCCGGTGCCATGGAACGTGAATTTGCTGGGATTGTTCGCAACGACCCGCCGGATCAGCGGAGAGACATCCTGAATCTTTCCGTACTCAAACTCGTCGTGTCGCTGAAAGGGTATCTGAACTTTCAATTGTCGTTATGGTTGGGAAACGATGGCGTGATGCAACAGCCATGTCCCGCGCTTTATACCACAACGGGCATCTCAGTCTTGGTGAAGTTGAATTCCTCCCCATCCCAACCCACAATGATCTCATCCCCGGCCGAGAACTTGCCGGACAGAATTTCCCGGGCCAGCGGATTTTCCAATCTGGACTGGATCGCCCGTCTCAAAGGACGCGCACCGTAAACCGGATCAAATCCGGCTTCAGACAACTGATCCAGCGCCTCTTCGCTGACCGTCAGTTTCATGTCCCTGCCGGCGAGGCGCTCCTCGAGATATCGAATCTGAATTCTCGCAATGCCGTGCAGATGCTCGCGCGACAGTGAGTGGAACATGATCATGTCGTCGATCCGGTTGATGAACTCGGGACGGAAACTGCGGCCGACCACATCCATCACCGCACTCCTCATCTGCCCGTAATCCGCCTTTCCAGTCATTTCCTGGATCAGGTCAGAGCCGATATTGGATGTCATAACGACTACAGTGTTGCGAAAGTCTACCGTCCGACCATGGCCATCGGTCAAGCGGCCATCATCCAGCACCTGCAGCAGGATGTTGAACACGTCAGGATGGGCTTTTTCAATCTCATCCAGCAGGATGACGCAGTAGGGGCGCCGTCGAACCAGTTCGGTCAGATGGCCACCCTCCTCATATCCAACATAGCCGGGCGGTGCGCCGATCAGTCTGGCGACCGAGTGTTTCTCCATGAACTCAGACATGTCAATGCGAATCAACGCGTCCTCGGTGTCGAACAAAAATGCGGCCAACGCCTTGGTGAGCTCGGTCTTGCCGACGCCGGTCGGGCCCAGGAACAGGAAGGTTCCATAGGGTTGATTCGGATCCGATAGACCTGTGCGAGAGCGTCTGATGGCGTCCGAGACACTCGCGACCGCGTCGCGCTGCCCGATCACCCGCTTGCCGATCTCGTCTTCCATTTTCAGCAACTTGGCCCGTTCACCCTCCAGCATCTTGCTCACCGGAATGCCGGTTGCACTGGACACCACCTCGGCGATCTCCTCTTCGGTCACGCTGCTTCGCAGCAACTCAAACTCCCGGTCATCTTCCGAACGGCTGCTTTCCAGCTGGCGCTCCAGCTCCGGAATGGTCTGATAGGTCAGTTTGGCCAGCCGGTCGAGATCCCCGGCTCGCTGTGCGTTGCCGGCTTCGATTCTGGCACTGTCCAATTGTTCCATGATGTGCTGTGAACTCATCACCGCGGACTTCTCACCGAACCAGACCTGTTCCAGCTCGGAATATTGGGATTGCAGGTCATTGAGATCCTTCTCCAGCTTTTGCAGACGCGACTTGGACGCCTGGTCGGTCTCATTTTTCAGTGCCTCGCGCTCGATCTTCAACTGAATGATTCTCCGATCGAGACGATCCAGCGCATCCGGCTTGGAATCAATCTCGATCCGGATCCGGCTGGCGGCCTCGTCGATCAGATCGATGGCCTTGTCGGGCAGATTGCGGTCGGTGATGTAGCGGTGCGACAGCTGCGCCGCGGCAACAATGGCGGGGTCGGTGATATCGACCCCATGGTGAACCTCATACTTTTCCTTGATCCCGCGCAGGATGGCGACGGTGCTCTCCAGACTCGGCTCCTGGACGATGATCTTCTGAAACCGCCGCTCCAGTGCGGCATCCTTTTCCACGTATTTACGGTACTCATCCAGCGTCGTCGCCCCGACACAGTGCAGCTCACCCCGCGCCAGTGCAGGCTTGAGCATGTTGCCGGCATCCATCGAACCCTCGGCCTTGCCAGCCCCCACCATGGTGTGCAACTCATCAATAAACAGGATGATCTGACCCTCCTGTCGCGCCAGCTCGTTGAGCAATCCCTTGAGACGCTCCTCAAATTCGCCTCTGAACTTAGTGCCTGCGATCAGCATGCCAAGATCCAATGCCAGCAGGCGCTTGCCCTTGAGGATCTCGGGCACCTCGCCATCCGAAATACGCTGGGCCAATCCTTCCACGATGGCGGTTTTGCCGACCCCGGGCTCACCGATCAGCACCGGGTTGTTCTTGGTGCGCCGCTGCAGCACCTGGATGGTTCGGCGAATCTCATCGTCGCGACCGATCACCGGGTCCAGTTTCCCCTGCTGCGCGCGTTCAGTCACATCAATCGTAAACCGCTCAAGCGCCTGGAACTGCTCCTCATCAGCGGCATCGTTCACCGACTGTCCGCCGCGCATCTGGTTGATCTTCTCTTCCAGCACACTGCGGGTCGCACCAGCCGCCCGCAGCAGTTGTCCGACCTGATGCCTGTCATCCACAGCCGCCAGCGCAACCATCTCGCTGGAGATGAACTGGTCACCTCGTTTCTGCGACAGGGCATCGGCGCGATTGAGGAGCTTGGCCAGTTCTTTCGACAGATGCACCTCACCCTCACTGCCGGTCACCTGTGGCAGCGTGTCGAGATACTTGCCCAGTTCACTTCGCAATTGCGATGCATTGACACTGGACTGCGTCAGCAGGTGGCGCACGGTGCCGCCTTTCTGATCCAGCAACGCCACCATCAGATGCGCCGGGTCGATGAACTGATGATCTCGACCCAACGCGAGACTCTGGGCATCACTCAGCGCCAGTTGAAGTTTCATGGTGAATTTTTCGGGATTCATTTCTTCAATCCATCCAATCGATAAACATTGATACTCAATACCCAGATAAGGATTGAATGGGAAAATTCAATACCCGGATGTTGCCGCACCATGACAGGCGCAGTGGATTCAGCCTCCTTGAGAACAGAAGACGCAGGCAGGCAAATCCGCCCTAGCGCACTTCGTTTTGCTCGAACACCTCGGCGAGCTGGGTCAGTGCGGTCTTGCCAAGCGGTGTTCTCGGCAATTCGTCGACGACAGCACATCGCGTCACCTGGTTGTGAGCCGAAGCCTTGGCGTTGTATTCCTTGAGAATGCCCTTGGCCTTGTCGCCCGAGGCTTCCGGTTCATCCATCGCAAACACCACGCAGGGACGCTGGTTGACTTCCAGCACGCCGGCTTCCTTCACGCCCGGATATCGCTCAAGCAGGGTTTCAATCTCTTCGGGAAACACATTCTTGCCTCCTTCGGTGATTATGATGCGCTTGATTCGGCCGGTCAGGCTCAAGTTGCCGGAACTGTCCAGCCGCCCAATGTCTCCGGTCCGGAACCATTCCCCTTTCATGACCTCGGCAGTCAGTTTGGGATCGGAATAACCGAGCATGACGTTGTCGCCCTTGACCAGGACCTCGCCGCTGCCGAGCGCATCGGGCTCATCGATCATGATCGTCACGCCCTCGATGGCATAGCCGACACTGTCGAAATTGGCAGGAAACGCTTCCTGCACACAAACCACCGGCGATGTCTCGGTCAGACCGTAACCCTGTCTGAGACTGATGCCGAGATTGCGGAAGAACTGGGCAATGGTCGGGTCCAGCCGCACGCCGCCACTGACCCAGTAGCGAAGATTCGGACTCAGCTTCTTGCGCAACGGCGCATTCAACCGACTGCGCAACCCCAGCGGCATGGCACCAAGCAACGAGATATAGCCCCGAAGCAGGAAACTGCCCTCCCGGAACTTCTTCTCCATCCCCTGCTTGATGTTCCGGAAAAGGCGCGGAACCGCCAGTACAACGGACACCTTCTCTTCGGCCATGGCAGCCAGCACCTCCTGTGCAGTCAGTATTTTCGGCAACACAATCGAGGCACCTGTATAAAGCGGCAACAGCATGCCCCCGACCAGTTCAAAGGTATGGGACAGCGGCAACAGGCTGAGAAACCGATCCTTTTGATTGATCTCGACGATTTTCGAGCAGGCAATGGCGTTGGAGGACAGGTTCCGATGCGACAGCCGCACAATCTTGGGAACACCGGTGCTGCCGGATGTGTAGATGCGAATGGCCTCTTCCGCACTCAGGTCATTGGCGGAAATGCCGGACTCGCGTTCGGTCAGTTCAGTTCCGATGTCGATATGGATCGAGGGAATCTCAACCCCTTCGATCTTCGAATCCGCCTCGTGTGTCATGATCAGCTTCGGACCGAGCGCTTCAAGCTGGGTGCGGATGTCCGCCTCGCTGTAACCGATGTGCACCGGTGCCAGCACCGCACCGACTTTCCAGGCCGCCAGGGCAGCCACACCCCACTCGGGACCGTTCGGTGAAATCACCGAGACGACATCGCCCCGGGACACACCGTGGTCGCGCAGACGACCCGCCATGTTGAGTGCCCCATCGTGAATGTCCCCATACGAGTATGAAAGGGTATCGGCGTCGCGGCGCCGACGAATCCAGGCAACGTTGGACGCGTTGGATTTCAGACGTGGACCGAATATGTTCCAAATATCATCAGACATGCTTGCTACTACTCCCGGCCGATGTTCCTAACGGACAAGCCAGACTTGTGTTGTTATGATGGATATGATTGCGGGCAACCTTCCAATTGGAAAACCTTTTGCTATATTGTTACACAAACAGCGATGGTGACAGAAACTTTTTTTTGACTGCCTCGTACCGCAACAACCACTAGGAATGTACCCGGACCAACCGCAGACTTTCAAGACACCTGCCGATCTGGCGGATGTCGTCGCGTTCGCACTGAGTGAGGATCTGGGTGCAGGGGACGCAACAAGTGCCCTGGTCGATGATCAGGTGCATGCCCGTGCCCATGTTGTCGCCCGGGAACCCGCCATCGTGTGTGGCACACCCTGGTTCAACGAAGTCTTTCAGCAAATCGACCCATCAGTCCGGGTGGATTGGACGGTTGACGAAGGCGAGTCGGTCCCGGCCGACCGCAATGTATGCCGACTCGAGGGCAAGGCACGGTCACTGCTGACCGGCGAGCGGACTGCGCTGAACTTCCTGCAGATGCTGTCCGGCACCGCAACGGTGACGTATCGCTACGTGCAGGCGCTTGAGGGCACCGCAGCCCGGATTCTGGATACCCGCAAGACGATTCCGGGCCTGCGCAGTGCGCAGAAATATGCGGTTCGCGTCGGTGGTGGCACCAATCACCGGTTCGGGCTGTATGACGGCATCCTGATCAAGGAGAACCACCAGTACATCTCGCAGTCACTCGAGGCCATCATCGACCGGTTGCCAGCTGACGCCGCGCACGTGTCACTGGTGGAGATTGAAATCGAGCACCTTGATCAGCTCGAGCGCGCACTGAATTGCGGGGTGGACCGGATCATGCTGGACAACTTCAGCATCGAGGACATGGCCCGGGCTGTCGCGATCAACGCTCAGCGCGTTGAACTCGAGGCTTCCGGAAACATCGACCTCGCCAACGTACGCGAGGTCGCACAGACCGGTGTCGATTTCATCTCGGTCGGCGCCATCACCAAGAATGTGCAGGCCATCGACTATTCGATGATGTTTGAAACGCCCGCGCCCTGAACAGGCACGGACAGGGCTTTATTCCGACTGCACCCGCGCCCGGAGTTCCGCCACCAGCGTTTCCTTGTCCACTGCGGAAATCTTGCGGAATACGATTTTGCCCTCCGGCGAGACAATGAATGTGGTCGGCAGACCCTTGAGCGGTTCAAATGGGACCAGGGGCTTTTCACCAATCCGCAGCACCAGGTAGTCCATCTTCAATTCATCCATGAACTCCTGCAGCGGCTCGGTCTCGATCTCCTCGAAATCGATTCCGATCACGACCGGTGTGACGGGATCCGTCAGTTTCGACACCTCGATCAGCTCGGGAATCTCCTTGATGCAGGGAGCACACCAGGTCGCCCAGAAATTGACCACCACCCAGTGCCCGCGATAATCCGACAGACTGTGCATCTTGCCGGTGATGTCCGGCAATGTGAAATCAACCACCTCATCCTCCGATGCGGGGGCAAGGCCAATTCCACCCATCAGCAACAGCAATGCCAGGACGGTTCGCATCATCAAGTGCTGCAATTCAGTCAACTTGTGTTTCAACATCATCAAACTCCTTCCATAAATCCCGCGGCTGATCGACCGTAACCGCCTGCTTTACAATTTTCAGAAAATCCCTTCTTGGAATCTGTTCCGCACCCAGGCTCAGCAAGAGCTCGGTCGGCACCTGGCAGTCAATGACCGCAAAGTTCCATTCTCGCAACTGCCGGACCGTGTGAAACAAGGCGACCTTGGACGCATCCCGTTTCACGGAGAACATGCTCTCGCCAAAGAACACCCGGCCGATGCTGACGCCATAGAGTCCACCCACCAGTTCACCTTCATGCCACGTCTCAACCGAATGTGCAACCCCCAGCCGGTGCAGCTCACAATATGCCTGCATGATCCCCGCGGTGATCCAGGTGTCCACACCATCAACCTCACCGCGCGGTGCCAAAGCGCAGTTGCGGATGACCGAGGTGAACGCCCGGTCCGCAGTGACTGAATAACCGCGGTTGCGGATACTCTTGCCCAGACTGCGCGAGACCCTGAACCGGTCCGGAAACAACACGGTCCGCGGATCGGGGCTCCACCAGTAGATTCGATTGTCGTCATTGAACCAGGGGAAAATACCCTGTCGGTAGGCCACCAGCAATCGCTCAACAGACAGATCGCCACCGACCGCGATGGGATGCCTGTCATCGCCTTCTGAATCCAGCGCGGGAAATCCCGGTATGGGCGAATGCGGAACCAGGTACGTGATCACTGACCAGGCTCCCTGTTCTTGGCATAGGCAGACAACTCGGTGAGGTGGTCGCAGTGTGCCTCAACCCTGAATGACTCAAAATCCGCAGACTCTCGGATGGCTTCGGAAAATTCAGGATTCTTGATCATGTGTGCGGAATAACAGGCCTCGGGAAGAAAACCCCGGCTCAGCTTGTGTTCACCCTGAATCCCGGCATTGAACCAAATCAATCCCTCCTGGATGCAGTATTCGATTGCGGCGTAGTAACAGACCTCGAAGTGCAGATTGGGCACGTTTCTCAGCGCACCCCAGTATCGTCCGTAGAGTGTCTGACCACCCTGGTAGAACAGGCCACCGGCAATCGGCTGACCATCAAGTTGGGCCAGGATGAACAGGATGTTGTCAGGCATGGATCGCAGGATCAACTCAAGGAATCGACGGTTCAGATACTGAATGGAGCCGTATTTGCTGATCGTGGAATGGTACAGCATCTCAAAGACCTGCAAATGGTACTCCGTCATGTCCCGGCCGGGAATCACACGGATCTCAATCCCCTGCGATTGGATTGACTTTCGCTCCTGTCTGATTTTCTTTCTTTTCCGGCTGGACAGCGTTGCCAGGAAGTCCTCCATGGTGTCATAGTCGCGGTTGGTCCAGACATAGGTGATGCTGCTGCGGCGGGAAATCAAGCCCTTGCCGCTGAGCAGATCAAGATCATCTGAATTCAGAAACAGCAGGTGCATCGAGGATACATCGGATTGACCGGCCACCTCGATGCAGGCATCAGCCAGGCGTTCTCGCACGCCGTCGTCCAGCACATCGGGGACGAATAGGAGCTTGGGTGCCGACAATCCTGTAAAGGGGGAGACGGACACCAGTTTCGGATAGTAGGCGAGCCCTGACCGGAAGTAGGCGTGCTCCCACTGCCAGTCAAAGATGAACTCTCCCCAGGAATGATACTTCTGATACAGGGGCAACACACCGGATATCCGGGAAGTTTCGGCGGCGGAATTTCGTAATACAATATGCATTGTCCGCCATCCGGTGTCTTCTGACACGCAGCCGGATCGCTCGAGGGCATTGAGGAATTCGTAGCGCAGGAATGGATAATCCGGTGGTATGCAACGATTCCATTCAAATGCCCTGACTTGATCCAGCGACTGGATGACTTTCCAATTCATAGCTGCGACTGCGCGATCTTTCAAAATTTCGAATTGACTGACCATCATGCACCAGACCCGTTACCAGAATTGGTTCAAAGTATAACCTGATGAACGCTGAGATTGGCATCGCATTAGCCCAGTTGAACCTGGAGGTCGGCGACCTGACAGGCAATCGGGACAAGATCATCAGTGCCGCAGTCCATGCCCGGGATGCCCTGAACTGCCGGTTTGCCGTCTTTCCGGAGCTGGCCCTGTGCGGATACCCGCCCGAGGACCTGCTTCATCGCACCCGGTTTCTCGACGACTGCGATGCGGTGCTGCAATCACTCACCTCAGCCGTAGCCGGCATTACCCTGGTGATCGGCCACCCACACCGGGACTCCGGCAAGCTGTTCAATGCCGCCTCGGTCATTGACGACGGGAGAATACTGGACACCTATGCCAAGCAACTGCTGCCCAACTACGGTGTTTTCGATGAGAAACGATATTTCGACCCAGGTCAGCGGTCCGTCGTTGTCAAGGTTCATGGCCTGCTTATCGGTCTCACGATCTGTGAGGATGTCTGGGAGGACGGACCGGTCGAGCAGTGTGTTGAACAAGGCGCAGACGTGATCTTCACACTCAATGGGTCACCGTTTGATACCGGCAAGATCGCGCAGCGTGAAAAAGACATCATCAGCGCGCGGGCGAGCAGGAACAGGGTCAGCATTGTGTATGTCAACCTGGTCGGCGGCCAGGATGAACTGGTTTTCGATGGCGGATCACTCGTCGCCGATGCCACTGGAGCAATCGTCGCGCGGGCGCGTCACTTCGAAGAGTCGATCATCCGCTCAACCTTCGTGACAGGTGATCAGGTTACCGCGATGCCCGGCACCATCGCGCCGATTCCAGACCGGGTGGCCGGTATCTACAGTGCCATCAGACTGGGGGTGGCGGACTATATCCGCAAGAATGGCTTCAAGGGCGCGGTGCTGGGATTGTCCGGCGGCATTGATTCGGCGCTGACCCTGGCCATCGTCGCCGATGCCATCGGCGCCGACAATGTAGAGGCCGTACTGATGCCCTCGCGCTATACCCAGCAGCTGAGCATCGACCTTGCCGTCAAGCAAGCCGAAGCACTCGGGGTTGCGTACTCGATCATTTCGATCGAACCCATATTCCAGGCCTTCCTCGCCCAGCTGCAACCGGTTTTTGAGGAATTCGAGACCGACGTGACCGAAGAGAATATCCAGGCCCGCTGCCGCGGCACCCTGCTCATGGCCATCTCCAACAAGAAGGGAAGAATCGTCATCACCACCGGCAACAAAAGCGAAGTCGCCGTTGGCTACGCCACCCTCTATGGTGACATGGCCGGTGGATTCGCACCGATCAAGGATGTGCCGAAAATGCTGGTCTATAAACTTGCCCGATACCGCAATGAGCACTTCGGGCAGGTGATCCCCGAAGCGGTGTTCGAACGCGCACCGACGGCTGAGCTGGCGCAGGACCAACAAGACAGCGATTCGCTGCCGCCCTACGCCGAACTGGACTCGATTCTCGAGCAGTATATCGAACAGGAGCGGGATGCGGACCAGATCGCTCAGTTGGGATTTGATGCGGACACCGTCCAGCGTGTTGTCGGGATGGTCAGGCGCAATGAATACAAAAGACGCCAGGCACCGCCTGGGGTTCGCATCACCGTGCGTGCGTTCGGTCGCGACCGGCGCTATCCGATCACCAATCGCTATTAGCGGAAAAGGCCAAAAAACAGGGACTTGTTGTTGCGCTCGATAATCTCCTCATCCAGCACGCTTTTCTCATTGCCAAGATAACTGCTGCCCGGAAAGTTATAGGCGAGCACCCGTCGATTGTCTGCGGCCAGGTCATGAAGTTCAAGTTTCTCATAGGCGTAGATAAGAACGGCCAATGCCTCTTCGGTATGCGGTGATGACTCGTAGCGCAGCAGGACCTGCTTTGCCCGGTTGATCGCACCGACGTAGGCTTCCCGATACAGGTAGAATCGTGCAATTCTGAGATCATGGCGGGCAAACGTATTGACAAGATCAACCAGAATGCTGCGTGCCGATTCTGCGTACTCACTGAATGGAAAGCGGGTCACCACTTCATTGAATGCCGCATAGGCCTCGCGCGCTGACTCGGCATCGTGGTCGCTGAACTGTTCCTGTGACTTGAAGAACTTCTCGCCAATGGTTGGAGAGCGCACCGGCAGACTCGCCAGGCCCTTCAGATAGTAGACATAATCGATATGCGGATGAGTGGGATGCAGCGTCAGAAACTCATCCAGGCATGGCACGGCCGCATCCGACTCCTTCATCTTGTAATGTGCGTAGCATATCTCCAGTTCACCCTGTGTGGTGAACTCACCGTACGGGTACGCGGCCTTGAGTTCGTCATAGCGCTTGACGGCGTCCTCGAAACGGCCCCTGTTGAGCGCGCTGAGCGCCTGTTCATACATGGCACTCTCGGACAGTATCTGGTCACCGTCTTTTCTGCCACAGCCGGTCACGGCAAGCACCGCCACCAGTGTGCACAATAGGAAATATCGAGTTGGCTTCATGGAATCTTCAGGATGATGCGGGTCAATCAATTTCGGCATTATCATTATACAGACTCAATCATGGGTCGCCTGTGCTATGACTTGCCCGAACAAAAAACCAAATCAAGACGCCCGTATCGCTGTTATTGGGAGCCGGCATTGGTGATTGAGCTATCCATTCCGGACGAGTATGGCGGCGAGCGGCTCGACAAAGTCATCGCGGCCTTGTTGCCCGAGCATTCGAGAACCTCGATCCAGGCCTGGCTGGATTCAGGACGGGTACTGCTCGACGGCAGGATTCCAGCCTCGCGCCGCCAGAGCGTTGTCGGTGGGGAACTGCTCCGGGTCGATGTTCCAACACCGACGTCCCATGAATGGGTCGCCGAGGATATTCCACTGGATATCGTGTTCGAGGATGAGCATCTCGTGGTCATCAACAAACCAGCCGGCCTGGTCGTCCATCCCGGTACTGGAAACCCGCAGGGCACGCTGCTGAATGCGCTGGTCGGCTATTCGGATGCCCTGAAAACACTGCCGAGGGCGGGAATCGTCCATCGACTGGACAAGAACACCTCGGGATTGATTGCTGTCGCCAAGACCGAAACAGCGCGTCTTGATCTGATGAGGCAGTTCAAGAAGCGAAACGCGAAGAGGGAGTATCTGGCCATCACCGACGGGCGGCTCATTGCCGGTGGCAGCATTGATGTCCCGGTCGGTCGACATGCCCATCACCGCACGAAAATGACCGCCGGGCGCGGACGCCCGGCCTTGAGCCACTATCGAATCGTCTCGCGGTATCGCATGCATACGCTGGTGCGCGTGTCTCTGGACACCGGGCGCACCCATCAGATCCGGGTGCATTTTCAGTATCTGGGCTATCCGCTGGTTGGCGACCCTGAATACGGAACAAGACTGAAGTTTCCGCCCGCTGCGGGCGATGAATTGCGGGCGGTGCTCAAGGGTTTTCGCAGGCAGGCGCTGCATGCCGAGTCACTCAGCATCACACATCCCGCAACCGGTGAACCGCGACACTGGCATGCGGGCATTCCCGAGGACATGCGATCACTGATCATTGCGCTGAAGCAGGACGCGGTTGCGGCCGCCGCAAAGTAAAAAGCCGCCCTGATCACTCGGGGCGGCTCTTCAACCTGTTACGCTTCCATGAACTGGAAGCTCATCAATCGGTCATGCACTGGGTCGGATGGTGGTCAGGCCCAGAATCTCCCAATCCTGCATGCCGCCCCGATACCACTTGATCTTGTGGGCCGGGTAGCCGAGTCGGAGCAGATTCTTGATATTGTTCGGAGACTGACCGCACCACATGCCGTTGCAGAACATCACGGCCGTGCGGCACTGTGAGAAATCAAACAGTCCCTCGCTCTCGGTGACGTTGAAGGTCTCCTCAAGAATTTCCGCGATTTCCAACGGTGTGGCACCTTTCGCAGGATTCAAGTTGGTCCAGGGAATGTTCATGGCCGTCGGGATGGTTCCCCTTGCAACCCAGTCCGGGGTGCGCGAGTCGATGACAATGATGTCCTCATCGCCTTCATTCATCTGCCTGGCATACTGCATCAGCTCCACCTCACCGATGGTTTCAACGCCGGTGGCGAGATTCGATGGCTGGATGCAAAACGGCGGGCAGGGTCGAGACGTCTTGGCAAACGCAGGATTCACGGTCGCGTTGTTGTCCTGATTACGCATGATTTCAACGACAGAACCATCAATTGTGAGTGGTACCGACATGATATCCGGTGTGATTCCGACCGGCTTTGCGTCCTGAGTCGCACCCGTCAATGGCAATGCCAGCATCGACATGCCGCAAATTATTGAGATCCAAGCTTTACGCATTTAAATACCTCCGTATTACGAACTGCAAAAGCGATTGTCGAATGCAGTTCCTTTTGAAAAACTCATTTCTAATTATCGGACACTTTTAAAAAATTGCAATTCGTTTGTTGGCGTCAGGAACAGGCTGAAAAAGTGGAGCTGCCGACCACTTCCTGCCGTGACAGGTGGTCTCAAGGTGTATCGTTGAACAATCCGCAACCGAAAGATTCAATGTTACTCTGGACTGATGGGAATGGCGGATGGGCAAACCGCTTTGAAGAAGAATCAATCGTCTACACCTTTCACCGGACAGGATTGATCCGTTGGACGATTTTTATCGGTAATTCAGTGATTTGAGTTACCGGACAACGCCGGTTTTATCGGCCGGTAAACTTGAAATGGTTTGAAAATTTGTGTTTATAATCGGCAATAGTGGTTGATCCAGATTTTTTATTTACAGATACTGAACCAAGTCAATCCGTGTTGCTGCAGAATCGAGGTGAATACATAAAATGAACGAGCAAATGAAACCCATTACAATCCGCAAGATCATGCCTGCCCTGATCGTCCTGCTCTCAGTCAGTGTTGGGACCGTTACAGCAGTGCAGGCGCAGGAGGAAGCTAAGATGAATGCCGAAGGAACATACCAGACAAAGAAAGTTGAATTCTCAAGTCATGGGAATCAGCTGGTCGGCACCCTGTACCTGCCAGGTGGATTTGAGGAGGGACAACGCGTACCAGCCGTTGTCGTCACAGGCGCCTGGACCACGGTCAAGGAACAGATGCCCAAAACCTACGCCATTGAACTGGCCAACCGCGGTTATGCCGCGCTGACGTTCGACTTTCGCGGCTGGGGCGAATCCGAAGGGGACAATCGATACCTCGAAGACCCGGAGACCAAGACCCAGGATATTGTGCAGGCGGTGGATTTTCTTGCCAGCCGCACCGAGGTGGATTCAGCGAAGATCACCGGGCTCGGCATCTGTGCCAGCTCAGGCTACATGGCCGATGCCTTCACCCGAACCGACACACTCAGAACCGTGGCTTTGGTCGCGCCATGGCTGCATGATGAGGAGCTCGCCACCCAGATCTACGGCGGAGAAGAGTCAGTGAACAACCTGATTGCCGCTGCCGACGCTGCCCAGGCGAACTTCAAGGACAGTGGTGAACTGACCACTGCCGTTGCCGCCAGCACAACCGACGACACCTCGATCATGTTTCAGGTGCCCTACTATACCGAGGAGGATCGCGGACTGATTCCAGCCTATGACAACCAGTTCAACATCGCGTCGTGGCGTGGCTGGCTGACCTACAATGCCCTTGAATCGGCGACCAGGCTGCGCAGCAAGATCCTGTTCGTCGGATCAGAGGCCATGGCCCTGCCGCAGGGCGCCAAGGCGTATGCCGAACTTGCCGGCGACAATGTGGAACAGGTCTGGCTGGACGAGATCACCCAGTTTGACTTTTATGACAGGAACGATGCCGTAACGGCGGCTTCAGAGCGTGTGATCAGACACTTTGCTGCCGAGTCAGAGTGAGCGGAATGCTGCGAACGTCTGGAATTGGATGACTCACACCGACAGAATTCTGAAAATTCGGAAACAAAATTTTGTTGGCTTGTAAGTTGAAATAGTTTGAATTTTTGTGTTTATAATAGGTTGCTTAATTATTTAGTCCAGAATTTGGATGTTAGTGTTTGCAGATGCTGGACCGAGTCAAGCCGTATTGATACTAATTTGAGGTGAATTCATAAAATGAAAGAGCGAATGAAACCCGTTACAATCCGCGGAACCATGCTTGGCCTGATCGTCCTGCTTTCATTCAGCGTGTCAGGATGTCAGCTTTTCCAAGCGATTTTCGGAGATTGGACTCTCACGGAAGTGATGGCAGATATAGAAAAAAGGCAAAAGGAAAAAGCCGCGATGGAGGCTGGAATGACCACAATGGAAGAGGAGGATGCCAAAGAGGAGGAAACAGTTGAGGCCATGCCCATGGTGGTGGCCGATGACGTACATGTTGTGTCCGTGGGCGAAAGCCTTTGGAGAATTTCCGGAATGTCTTCCATCTACAACGATCCATTTCGCTGGCCTTTGATTTATGCCCGTAACAAGAGCATTGAAGATGCGGATCTGATCTATCCGGGTCAGGAACTGATGATCCGACGCGACCTGGGCCGAGATGAGATCGACGCGGCAGTCATGCACGCCAAGAATCGAGGTGCATGGTCAATTGGAGAAATCGAGCAATCCGATGTCGACTACAGGGCATCCGCGGGTGCGATGTAGAATCCAATCGACGTTCGTGAATGCCAACTGCTATTGACGTCTTTTGATCGTTCTCGAGACTCAATATCAAAGTCTAACGCTTGACTCCCGAGAATCATCTTAAGGGGAAAGCTAAAGACCACCCATTGAAGCAGATGTCGGGCGGATTCACTCGAAAGACGAGCGCCTGACCGACGACCTGTTGATGGTGTCATCGAAAAAGCTGGATGAACAGATTGCCGCCTCCCGCTCTTGGGCGGCAGCCTGTTCATGTTGGCTTTGATGAGACAGTTGGTACTGTGGTACACCGTTCATGCTCGTTTGCCTGAATCAACGCAATCCTCCCTCGAGGGCTCTTTTCAGAGTCAACTTTTCATTGTTGCTGATCTTGTGTCTGTTGACGGCATCGTTTGCGAATGCCGCAACGACGCTGACCGAGCAGCGAAAGTCCTACATTGAAGCCGAAAGGCTGCTCAGTCTGGGTGGAATCACCAAATGGCTGAAGATCAGACCTGGGCTGAAATCCTATCCGCTGTTTCCCTACCTGCGACTGAAGGAAATCCGCGCAACGCAGTCCCAGTACACCAACCTTGAAATCTCTGAAATCCTCGCAACCATCGACATCCCCATTCCCTACAGCTTCAGGAACTGGTGGCTGAAACGCCTGGTACAACGCGGCGATTGGGATTTGCTGATCAAGCACTATGCCGACTCAACGCACACGCCGACCCAGTGTCTTTGGGCCCGGGCAGCGGTCAAGACACAGCAACTCGAGCTGGCCACGCCCGCCATCGAGGAACTCTGGCTGGTCAATCGGTCACAGCCCAATGAATGCGACCCGGTTTTTGAAGTCGGTCTCGACAACGGCATGATCGACGACAAGCTGATCTTCGAGCGCATGTTGCTGACCAAGGCCAGAAATGATTCACACATGACGCGCTATCTATCCGGATTGCTGGGCACTGATGAGTTCAAACACTGGTCAAGGCAGTTGAATGCAGTCCATCGACACCCCCAGTCAAGCATCCTGAAGTACTTTTCGGATTGGAGCCGGTCACCTTACGGACAGGGTGTCATCAAGCACGGCATCACGCGCATGTCCCGACGCGATATCGACAAGACCGCAACCTTCTGGAACGAGCTGAGAGAATTGGATTCCGCTGCGGTCGACGCCATGCCACAGGTCGAAAAGGTGATTGCGGTCAGACTGGCATGGGTGCAGCATCAGGACGCCTTCGACTGGCTGAGCGGCCTGCCCGACGAGGTCCACGATGTCAAGAGTCTGCGGCAATTGGCAAGAAGCGCACTGGCGACGGAAAACTGGGGCGGGCTTCTCAGTGCAATCGACCGGATGCCGGCTGAGGAAGCCGATGACGGCAATTGGGTGTTCTGGCGCGCCTATGCACTGAATGAGCTGGGCGATGCACCGCTTGCCAGGCTGCTGTGGTCAGACCTGTCCACCAAGCACAGTTATTACGGATTTCTGGCCGCTGACAAACTCGGCAAGCCCTATCCGATATTCGATACGGTCCAGTCCATCAATCCGTATCAGGCTGCCAACGGTGCCATGCAGATTCCCGCCGTTCCCCGCATTCGTGAATGGCTGGCACTAAACAAGCCGTACTTTGCCAGACGGGAACTGATGCGACTGAAGGATCTTCACGGGGATGACACGGTGTTCTGGCGAAACGCAGCCGTGCAGTTCCATCTTTGGAAGTGGCACGACGGTGCCATTCAAGCCGGGCAACTGGCGGATAAGTCAACCCTGCAACTGTACGTCTCCTATCCCTCGCCCTATATCGACCTCGTGCGCCGGGAATCCCTGCGATATGGCGTGCCTGAGCATTGGATTTTCTCCATCATGCATCAGGAGAGCAACTTCATCAATGACATTCGGTCCAACCAGGGTGCCACCGGTCTGATGCAGTTGATGTCATCGACCGCCCGGATCATTGCGAATCAGATTGGAGTACGCCGGCCGTCGACAAAGGACCTGCAACAGGCTGAGGTGAATATACAACTGGGTGTGGCATACTTCAAACGCCTGTTGAACAGGATGGGTGATAACCCAGTCTATGCACTGGCCGGCTACAACGCAGGTCCGAATCGGTCGCTGCAATGGCAGAGTGCCTTTCGCGCATCCGACCCTGCAATCTGGGTTGAGACCATCGCTTTCGATGAGACACGGAATTACATCAAGAAAATTCTGGTGAATTTCGTGGTCTACGAGCATATCCACAGCTCAACCAATTCCAGGGTCAGAGACTACCTTCAGGTTCCGGACATACAGCAGGCCAGCGCCTCCGAATGATCGAAACCAGACAACTGGTTGTCACCGGCATCGTGCAAGGTGTTTGGTATCGAAAATTCGTATCTGACAGGGCACACCATCTCGGGCTCCAAGGCTGGGTACGCAATGTCGAAGACGGTTCAGTGGAGATTGTGGTTCGAGGCGACCGGGCATCCATTGCCGCGCTGGAATCACATCTGTGGCAGGGAACGCCATTATCCGATGTGCAGTTCGTCGAGAACCGACCATCGACGGCAGACGTCGGCGAGGGATTTTTGATCTTCTGACAGCCAGGCCGAACCCAGTGGTGACAAACGGCACCGTTGAGCGCTCAGCTCTCAACGACAGATTCAGCGAATCCGCACCCGTTCGAGAAGTCGGGCTACAAGGTCATCTACCGAAAGAAACTCAACCTGCTCGTCAGACCGATGCTTGTACTCAACCACACCCTTTTCAATGTTTCGATCCGACACCACGATTCGATGAGGAATGCCAAGCAGCTCCATGTCGGCAAATTTCACACCGGGACGATCGTCCCGGTCATCCAGCAGCACCTCCAGACCGGCACTGCTGAGTTGGTCATGCAGAGTAACTGAGAAGTCTGCAACGTTTGCGGACTGCTGGAAATTGATCGGTACGATACAGACCGTAAACGGCGCAATCGCGTCCGGCCAGATGATACCGGCGTCATCGTGATTCTGCTCGATCGCCGCCGCCACGATTCGCGAGACACCGATGCCATAACACCCCATCCACATTACGGCACTCTTCCCGTCGGCATCAATACAGGTCGCATCGAAAGCCTCGCTGTATTTGGTGCCGAGCTGGAACACATGACCGACCTCGATACCGCGTTTCACTGTCAGCGTCTGGACATCCGAATCAGGAACAGGGTCACCTTCCACAGCCTTTCTCAGATCGGCGAACTCCGGCTCAGCAACATCGCGTCCCCAATTGACACCCGTATAGTGGACTTCACTGCGATTCGCACCACAGATGAAATCAGACATTGACTGGGTCGAATAGTCCGCCACAATCCTGATCTCAGTTGAATCAGATGTCGCGGGCAGCTGCACCGGACCGATCGAACCAACTTCAACGCCGATTGTCTCGACAATTTCGGCTGGTGAAAGAAGATCAACCGGCTGTGAGACACCCGGAATCTCTCTGGCCTTGAGCAGGTTCAACTCGTGATCCCCCCGCACAATCATTGCGATCGGTGCCGTTTCACCCCGAACGAGCAGCGTTTTCAGGGTCTGGTCGGCAGACACATCCAGGAACGCGCACAGTTGTTCGATCGACTTGACCTCGGGCGTATCGAGCGTCTGCAATGGCTTAGATGGGGATGGGCGGGTGTCGGTTGAAGACGGCAGCGGTACCAGTTCGACGTTCGAGGCGTACCCTGTCTCGGCGTTGGTGCCGATTCCATCCTCACCGGAATCTGCGAGCACGTGAAACTCGTGTGACACGCTGCCCCCGATTGCACCCGAGTCGGCCTCGACTGCAACATAGCCGAGCCCAAGTCTGTCGAACACCCGGCAGTACGCATCGTACATGATCTGGTAGGACTCCTGCATGCCATTGCGATCGGCATCGAACGAGTAGGCGTCTTTCATCAGAAACTCCCGACAGCGCATGACGCCGAATCTCGGTCTGATCTCGTCCCGGAATTTCCACTGCATCTGGTAGAAGTTGGCCGGCAGTTGCCGGTAGCTTTGAACCTCGCTGTTGATCAGCGTCGTAATGACCTCCTCGTGCGTGGGACCCAGACAGAAATCCCGCCCATGCCGGTCCTTGAATCGCAGCAATTCGGGGCCGAATTTATCCCATCGTCCGGATTCACGCCAGATCTCTGCCGGCTGAACCGATGGCATCAGTACCTCCTGTGCACCGGAATGATTCATTTCCTCCCTGACGATGTTTTCCACCTTTTCCAGCACACGCAGCCCGGTGGGCAGCCAACTGTAGATCCCGGCAGCCAGCTGGCGAATCATGCCAGCCCGAAGCATCAGTCGATGACTGACGATCTCCACATCGGCCGGAACCTGTCGAACGGTGGCAAGCAGATAGTTTGATGTTCTCATTGATTCAATTCCGGTGATTCACTGGATTACCAGCGTTCCTTGTCCCATCGGTCGGGATTCGCCCAGTCTCTCGCATTCAGCCACTGCGGTGCCGGCTTGTAGAACCTCAGGCTGAACTCATACCACTTGACACCCTTGTCTCCGAACCGCGTGGAGTCGACCAGTCTCATACCCTGCGCCATCGCATCCTTCGAACTGAAAACGCTGTTATCCGCATCGGAGACCGCAACCCACAGCAGCTTGGCATGAAGATCCCGCAACCGGGCCACCAACTGCTCGGCCGCGTGGTGCGACAATCCCTCAAAAGTCTCATGCATGACCACGGCGAATTCATAACGATCAAGTCCCTGTGTCGATGCCTCAAGAGAATCGAATGCGATGTGGGTGAATGCCGGGCTGTCGGTGGACCTGGAGTACTCCAAAAGATCATCAGGTAGATTCGGCGTGACAACCAGCAAAGACCCGGGTGTATCGGACTTGAGTCTGCGCACAAGTATCTGAACAATTTCCGAACTCACACCCGGACCAAAACCTCCGAAACCTCAGGTCAGCAACCCTCGGTCCTCACAACTGCCATCAGACAACCTTGAGACTGCTGCCATTGCGCTCCTGCCTGGTACCCGAAATTCTAGCGTACGCGGAGTGATTGTGTATGGATTCGAAATTCTCGGACTCAACGGTATAGGCGATGATCCGGTCATCGTCGATCAGTTCGCTCGCAACGTCGCGAACCATGTCCTCGACGAACTTGGGATTGTCATAGGCCTCCTCAGTCACGAATTTCTCATCAGGGCGCTTCAGCAATCCGTACAGCTGTGAACTGGCATTGCGCTCAGCCAGCTCGATGAGTTCCTCGATCCAGACGAATCCATCGGTGTTGACCGTCAACGTGACATGGGAGCGCTGGTTATGAGCACCGTAATTGGAGATCTCCTTCGAGCACGGACACAGGCTGGTGACCGGCACCACGACTCTCGTCGTGATGTTCACACCCTCCTCGCCGAGATCGCCAAACAATGTGGCTTCGTAGTCAACCAGACTCTTGACACCGGTGACGGGCGCGCTTTTTTCCATGAAATACGGAAACGTCATCTCAATCCGGCTGGTCTCCGAATCGAGTTTTTCGGCCACTTCCTTGACGATGTCGCGAAATGACTGGATGGAAATGACGTTGTCGTGGTCGTTGAGAACCTCGACAAAACGCGACATATGCGTACCCTTGAAATTGTGTGGCAACCCGACATACATGTTGAAGGTTGCAACAGTGTACTGTTCGCCATAGCTGCGATCGCGCACTTTCACCGGATGACGGATGGCGCGGATGCCCACCTGGTCGATGGCCAAGCGCCGCGTATCCTGTTTGGCCTGGATGTCGGGTATCGGCTTTTCTGCAAGGCCGATGGGTACGGGTATCAATTCCGGCAGGTTCACTGTGCTACATACTCCTTGAATTCTGAACTCTTGACCAACTCGACTTGTCTGACAATCGCATCTGCGTCCATTCCATGCTCGGCAAACACCAAGTTGGGGACGCCGTGATCGACATGCTGATCCGGCAAACCAAGATTCACTGTTCTGACCAAGACGCCGTACTTTGCCAGCACCTCATTGACGGCTGACCCGGCGCCGCCGAGGACAACGTGCTCCTCGACAGTGATGATTAAATCATGCGAAGCGGTAATACGCAAGATCATCTGTTCATCAATCGGTTTGACAAAGCGCATGTTCACGACCGTCGCATCCAGGATTTCAGCGGCCTCCCTGGCCTGCGCCAGCATGCTTCCGAACGCCAGGATAGCCGTTCCATGTCCCTCGCGTACGAGCTGCGCCTTGCCGATTTCGAACAGCGTCATCTCCTCGTCCTGCTCCACACCGATACCGGCACCGCGCGGATAGCGCACCGAACTCGGTCCCTCATGCATGTATGCCGTATAGAGCATATTGCGGCATTCGCTCTCATCTGATGGTGCCATCACCACCATGTTCGGTATGCAGCGCATATAGGCATAGTCATAAGCACCTGCGTGCGTGGCACCATCTCCACCGACATAGCCGGAACGGTCCAATGCGAACGTGACATCAAGGTTCTGCACGCAGACATCATGAATCAACTGATCATAGGCGCGCTGCAGAAACGTTGAATAGATCGCCACCACGGGCTTCATACCCTCGCAGGCCAGTCCCGCGGCAAAAGTCACCGAATGCTGTTCTGCAATACCGACATCGAAATAACGCTCGGGATACAGTTTCTCGAACTCAACCAGACCCGACCCTTCGCGCATGGCTGGTGTGATCCCGATCAGCCGGTCATCCCGGGCGGCCATGTCACACAGCCACTTGCTGAATACCTTGGTGTAGGACACCGCACCAGCGCCTGACTTCTTTTCCATCTTTCCGGTATCCGGATTGAATGGCACCACGCCATGATAGACCAGCGGATCCGCCTCGGCAGGATCGAAGCCCTTGCCTTTCTGTGTGACGATGTGCAGGAACCTCGGTCCCTTGATGTTCTTCATGTTCTTGATGGTGGACAGCAGCGTTCGGATATTGTGACCGTCAATCGGGCCGATGTAGTAAAAACCCAGCTCCTCGAACAGTGAACTGGGAAGAAACATGCCCTTGGTATGCGATTCAAACCGACTGGAGAGTTCAGCAACCGGTGGAACCGTACTCAAAACCGACCGGCTTCCCTCGCGCACGGAAATGAATGCCTTGCCTGACAGTACCCGGGCCAGGTAATTGGAGACAGCGCCGACATTGGGCGAGATCGACATCTCATTGTCATTGAGAATGACCAGCAGGTTGGCGTCCGACGTGCCTGCATTGTTCAGTGCCTCATAGGCCAATCCGGCGGTCATGGCACCGTCACCGATGACGGCGACAACATTGCGGTTTTCGCCTTTTGCCGCCGCTGCCTTGGCCATGCCAAAGGCAGCCGAGATCGATGTGCTCGAATGACCCGCACCAAAACAGTCGTACTCACTCTCATCGCGTTTCAAGAATCCACTGATCCCATCGTGCTGGCGAATGGTGTGCATCAGATCGCGGCGTCCAGTCAGGATCTTGTGTGGATAAGCCTGATGACCAATATCCCACACCAACCGGTCATGGGGGGTGTCGTACAGAAAGTGCAGCACGATGGTCAGTTCGACCGCACCCAGGCCGGGGGCCAGATGCCCCCCGGTTTTGGAGGTCACCTCGATCAGGAATTCGCGCAACTCATCGGCAACCTGCGTCAGCTGATCCGGCGAGAGTTTCCGCAAGTCCCGGGGCGAGTCGATTTGATTCAGCAGGTCATACCGGTCTGCATTGATGCCATCAATGATTTTCGTCGAGCGTTTTTTTCTGTCTGCCACGGCCGGGTCCCCATTCAGTGACTGCGCTCGACCACGAATCTGGCCGCCTGCACAAGATTGCCGGTATCCATGCCGTTGAGTTTCCGCACCGCTGAAATGGCCTGATCCCTGAGGTCGAACGCGGTCTCGAGAAGATTCTCCTCGGGATGATCGCCATCGAGATGATCATCAATGTATTGATAGGCCAATCCTACCGCTTCTCCATACTCGCTCAAGGCGTCGTAATCAGTTTGTTCGAGATTCTCACACATCAGTGCACCCAGTCTGACAGACGTCTGAATCAACTTTGCGGTCTTCAGACGGAATATTGTATTCAGGTCTACACTACCATTTGACTCGGCCTCGGCAATATCCATCGCCTGACCGCCGATCAACCCGGTCGAACCCGATGCCTTTGACAGGGTCGAGACCAATAATCCGGTCCGGTGCTGCAAGTCTAGCAGATTCGGGTCGCCTGAAAGTATCTCCATCGCCAGATTCTGCAATGCATCACCGACCAGAAGCGCCATTGCCTCGCCATAAACCGCATGACAGGACGGGTGCCCCCGGCGAAAGTCATCGTCATCCATGCAGGGAAGGTCATCGTGAACCAGGGAGAAGGCATGCATGCATTCAATCGCTGCAGCCGGTGGCAGCAGCAACCCGGAATCAACCCCCAGCATCTCACCGGTCATGATGACCATGGTCGCGCGAAACCGTTTTCCACCATTCAATGTCGCATACCGCATCGCCTCGTGCAGTGTTTGCGGCGGGAGGTCGGCGGGCGGGAGGCGTTCTTCAAGCGCCTGTTCAGTCAATGCCTGGCAGCGCTTCCAATCCTTTTCGAAAGACATTATTCCGTTGGCGGTGTTGGAAAAGGCGCGGTTTGCTCCTTGCCTTCCTTGCCTGTCAGCATATGCACCCGCTGCTCGGCCTCCTCGAGTATGCGTTGGCATTCCCTGACCAGTTTGATGCCGCGCTCGAACTCATCCAGCGAGGTTTCGAGAGACTGGTTTCCACTTTCCATTCTCTCAACAATCTGCTGCAGTTCCCGAAGCGAATCCTCCAGGGAGTTCCCTGGATGCGCATCCGTCTCACTGGATTCGGTTTTCCTCTCTTCCACGATTCCTGTTCACATGAAGGTCATTAGCATGAGCAACAAGAGCACTCGTGCTCCCGCTGCCTGTCGATTCGTTATCCTGCTGATGGTTGGTTTATCTGAATCAACTGTTTTTGATTATAAATCATACCCATGCCGAACCGCCCTTGCAAAAAGATTGAGTCTGAACAGGCCCGAAATTCAAGATGTTTGCCACCATTAGTTCTGACATCCGCGGCAATTGGATTTTTCGTCAGTGCGTTGGGGAGATTCAATTCGTCGAATCGCGATTTTTCATGGTTGCCGACTCGAGACGATGAGGATCTCGCAACCGCCGCAATCTGTCCGAAACCGACTGTGACAGGTGACGCCAACTACGTTGGCTGTGCACCACCCGGTCCGACAGACCGGTTGCAACCTCAACCGCCGATGCCGCGATCAGAAGCGGATACCACCCTGAAACCGGATATAGTGCTCGGGCGTGTCCCGGTCGATCGAATCGACGCTCTCACCGATCAGGTTCAACTCCACGGCCGATCCGTACCTGAATCGCGTGCCGATCCGATACGTCTGCTCGTCTTCCTTGAGCGACATCTCGCTGAACGGCATCAGCAATGCCTGGTCCCTGATGATTCTGAAGCCATAGCCCAGACCCGCATCAAGACGCGGACGATAGTGGTCATCGTCAACCGCACTCCTTGTATCCTCGGGCTCCCAGATCCGCTCCACATCGCGCACTTCAGCGCCATAGGACGGTTGCAGCCTGAACGACAATCCCCGACCATGGTCGAGTGGCTTCATCTCGATGGCGCCCTTGACACCCCATTCCCGGTAGTCATCGCGTTCCACCAGTCCGTAGGATGACAGTGAGAACAGCACCCGTCGCGATACTGAACGGTATTGCACCTTGGCACCCAGCTCCAGACTGCTGCTATCGGCACCGTCGCCACCATCATGTACCACGCCGAACTCAAAACTCGGCTCAAACAGGCCGCCGCGCGCCATCTTGTAGCGCTGACTGAGCTCAAGCAGCAACCGACTGCGGTGGGCATGGACGTTCAATTCATCAATCAAACCGGACTGTGGCACTTTCAACTCGTTCAACGAAATCTCACCGGTCAGATTGGCGGTCGTTGTGCCGGTTCGCCACAACTCGCCACTGGCCCCGACGCCCGCCGAATTCATCAACAGATCGCTGGTCTGCCTGCCGGTGGCGTTGCTGTGTATCAACTCAAACCGACCCGAACCGACTCCGAAGAACGACCACACGGTGACCTTCGGAAGCCTCAGACCGAAATACGGATTCACGCTGGTCAGATACATCCTCTGGCTGCCTGAGACACGATCACGCTCATATTCCGCCTCGATCTTGAAGCGAGACAGTCTGATGCCGCCGATCATGTCATCACTGAACACGGTATCGATTCCAAAACTCAGGTTTGCCACAGAACCCCGGTATGGCAGCAGGCTGTCGCCATCCTTGAAACTGGTGCGCTCGGCACCCATCCAGATCGAGACATCATTGAAATTCGAACCGGTTCCCGACCGGTTGAACGAATTCACCAGGTTCGGAAATTCATTGCTCAACAGAAACTGTTCCGCGTCAACCTGTACCGGTGTCCATTCCCCGGTCGAATAATTCCAGTCACCGGCCACTCGGAGACCGGCACCGGAACCACTGTTGAACTGATAACCCTGAATCCGCTCGCGTATGCTGGACAGGGTCTGATCGCCGATCACGTTCGCCACCGCCGGAAGGATCGCCCGCATGCTGTCGGAGATCAGCAGATCTTTCTCAATCGGTGTCGCATTCACCGTCGCTGATCCACCACCCGCCTGGTTCAGCGCCCGCACCTCGAATCGGTACTCGATATCGTTGGTCAGATCGGTCACCGTGTACTCGGTTGCGGTGTTGGCGAGATCAATCCATCTGCCGATTCTACGCGCCGTCTTCATGCTGTAGCGCAGTTGTACCATGTCTATTGTGGAAGTGTTTGCAGGCAGCGTCCAGGACAACGTAACCTGGGTGTTGCCTGCTCTCGCCTGAAGATTCGAGGGCGCACCAGGAGTCGCCAGTTTCGGTGTCGCATCCGCCGTCGCCACCGCTCCTTCGCCGACTTCGCTCATTGCACGAACCGCAAAGGTGTATTCGGTATCGTTGGCAAGACCTGTCACCGTGGTCGTGGTCGCGGTGTCGGATAGATCGCTCCAGTCACCCCACTCGTCCCCGGTCTTGACCTTGTAGCGCACCTGCATCCTGTCGATATCAATACCCGGCGTGTCCGGTGGCAGCGTCCAGCTCAGATCAACGGTTGTATCGCCAGCCACCGCAGTGAGATCTTCAGGTGCCGGCAGTACCGCCTCGGTCGGTGTCGCATCCACCGTCTCCGCCGCACCTTCGCCGGCGTTGTTCACCGCCCGTACCGCAAAGGTATGCTCGGTTTCGTTTACAAGACCCGTCACCGTGGTTGTAGTTGCCGTGCTCGGCAGATCGCTCCAGGCACCCCATCTTTCCGCGGCCTTGACCTTGTGACGCACCTGTACCCGGTCAATCTCCGAAGTGTTTGCCGGCAGTGTCCAGCCCAGCACGACCTGGGCGTTGCCGGCTGTCGCCATCAGGTTCGTCGGTACATCCGGCGTCGCGAGCACCGGTGTGGCATCCACCGTCGCCACCTCGCCGTCGCCCGCATCATTTGACGCCCGCACCTCGAAGCTATATTCGGAATCGTTGGTGAGACCGGTCACGATGGTCGAGGTTGCCGTCGCCGACAGATCGCTCCAGGCATTCCAGACCTGTGCAGTCTTGAGTTTGTGACGCACCTGCATCGTACCAATCTGCGAGGTGTTCACCGGCAGCTCCCAACCCAGCTCAACCTGGGTGTCACCGGCTGTCGCCGCCAGATTAGCGGGTGATGCCGGTTTTGCCAGCGTGGGTATTGCATCCACTGTCGCAGCCGCTCCGTCTCCGGTCTGGTTGACCGCACGGACCGCAAAGGTGTACGCGGTGCCATTGGTCAGACCATCCACCGTATGCGAAGTTGCCGACTCCGACAGACTGGTCCAGTCACTCCAACCGGTCACCGACTTTTGCCTGTGACGCACCTGCATGTTGTCAATGGCACCGGCATCTGCCGGCAGTGTCCAGTTCAGCCTGATCCGGGTGTCACCCGGCATCGCTCCGAGATTCGTCGGTGCCGCCAGTACCGCCTGCACCGGGGTCGCATCCACCGTCGCCACCGCACCATCGCCGGCACCGTTCACCGCACGCACTGCAAAGGTGTACTCGGTGCCATTGGTCAGACCGTCTACCGTGTGCGTGGTTGCCGACCCGGACAGGTCCGCCCAGGTGCCCCAGTTGTTCGCTGACTTCTCGGTGTAGCGAACCTGCATGTTGTCAATCTCGCTGGTGTTCATCGGCACCACCCAATTCAGCACCACCTGGGTGTCGCCGGCTGTCGCCGCCAGGCTCTCTGGAGCCTGTGCGACTGCCAGTCGCGTTGTCGCGGACAGTATCTCGGAGTCTACACTCCAATGGCAACTCCCGCCAAACAGGGAGTGATAGCTGAGCGTCTTCAACACAACGTCATACTGACTGTCGTTTTCCAGCGCAACCCCGAACATTCCGGGAGGACTGGCACGGTTGACCGTTATGCCATCCGCGATTCGGCTGCTTCTTTGTTCGATGGAGAAGAAAAGAACACCGGAGTTGGCATTGTTCGGATTGCTTGCAGTGACTTCATTCCCGAATCGCCAGGGTTCACCGGACTTTCGATAGCGAACCTCGAACAAAGGCCACGGCACAGTACAGTCCACAATGCTGGGTGGGTCCCATCTCCAGCTGACAGTCAGTGATCGGTCGCCACCGGTCAATGCGGTAACAACCGGAGCCGGAACCACGATAAATGGCGTTGAATCAATGGTTGCGACACCACCGCCACCGGCTGAATTCGATGCCCGGACCTCGAAACTGTACTCGACGTCGCTGGTCAGTCCGGTCGACGTGTATTGGGTTGCAGTCGCTGCCAGGTCCACCCAGGCGCCCCAATTGGTGGCAGACTTGACCTTGTGACGCACCTGCATGTTGTCGATGTCCAACGTATTGGTTGGTCGGACCCAGTTCAGGGTGACCTGGGCGTCCGTTGGTGTGGCCTCAAGACGTGTCGGCGCATCCGCAAGAACAGTCGACGGTATCGCGTCAATCGTTGCCGCGGCGCCGTCACCGGCCGAATTCACCGCCCGCACCTCGAATCTGTACTCGGAATGATCAGTCAGCCCGGTTACCAACTGGCTGGTTGAGCTTGGCGGCAGATTTGCCCAACCGCCCCAGGCGCTCGCCGTTCTCAACTTGTAGCGCACCTGTACATTGTTGATCTGGCTGGTATTCGTCGGCAGCACCCAGGTCAGCAAGATCCTCTGTGCCCCGGGCGTTGCGGTCAACCCGTCTGGAGCATGGGGTACCTGCAGTGTCGGAGTGACGGAAAAAATCGCAGAATCATCACTCCACTCACAGCTTCTGGTATCAGGGTCATAAGTAAAGACCCGAATGAGGACGTCATAGATACTGTCATTGTCAAGCGTCACCGGTTCCTGCCCCGTTCCGCGACGGCCTATTGAGGATTGACCAACCGTAAAACTTCTTCGGGACATGTCGGTGATCTCATAGGCACCGGACCCGGCATCATTGGGATTGCCCGGCGAGACCTGCGAGGCGTCTCTCCATGGGTTTCCGCGCTTGGTGTACAGCAACTCGAATTCCGGATATTCCTCGCAGTAGTTGGCTTCAATGCCGTCAAAAGACCAATTGGCTGTAAACGAATGATCCCCGATTGACAACGTCGTCAACTGGGGGACCGGCACAGCCGCCCAGGCACATTGAACCCCGATCAGGAATACCAGACAGGTCCCTATAAGTTTGATTCTCGATGTTCCCATGGAACTTTTCTTATTTGAATCCATTCCAACCTTCCAAACGAATATCCAATTCCGCTGGATTGCAATCACTTGTTCAGCACGAATGCTAAACCTATATATCAATACCGTATTATAAGTCAATGTATTTTATTATTTTTTAACTTTAATATTATATTTTATTCCTCCCGTGGTTTCTGATTTGCAACAGTCTTGCAATGCCATCAGCGTGATTATCGGGTGAACAGCCTTGCTGAGACGTCGTTTTTTTCGGTGAAATCGCGTCCTAGATAGGACGTCCTCCGTGATTTTACAGTCATCCGAGCGTCGCCTGAAACCCTGAAATTTCAAGTTGAGGCGGCGGGCGGACCGGTCGGTCGCCATGGATGATTTCTCAATTCCGGAAATCGCCTGTTCAAAATTTTGCACTGCTCAGCGAATATCAATACAATAGGAATTTGACTCTCAATTGTTCAACCAGCAATCATATTTATCATCGACAATACAGGAGACACATTGATGGAATTGAAAGGCTCTAACACCGAACAGAACCTCAAGGACGCATTCGCCGGAGAATCCCAGGCGAATCGGCGTTATCTTTATTTCGCTGCAAAAGCCGATGTTGAAGGTTACAACGATGTTTCGGCGGTGTTCCGGTCAACTGCAGAAGGGGAAACCGGTCACGCACACGGTCACCTTGAGTATCTGGAGTCTGTCGGAGACCCGGCAACCGGTCTGCCAATCGGCAACACCTCGGACAACCTGAAAGCCGCAATCGCCGGTGAGACACACGAATACACAGACATGTATCCTGGCATGGCCGCATCTGCGCGCGACGAGGGATTTGATGAGATCGCTGACTGGTTTGAGACACTGGCCAAGGCTGAGCGATCACACGCCAATCGTTTTCAAAAGGCACTCGACAACCTGGATGCCTGACCCAGAAGGGAATACTCCACCTGGCAAGCGGAATCGGGCTAACTGATTCCGCTTGTTGTTTGCACGCACCGAAATCCTTAATCCCCATTCCACAAGGAGCCCCAGGACCATGCGAGAGGGGTCTTTAGAAGCACCGGAACGCCATCCGATTGACTGGAAGTCTCCGGATTTCAACGACGAGCTGAAGCTGTTTGATGAGCTTGAGCGGGTGTTCGACATCTGCCATGGCTGTCGGCGCTGCTTCAGCCTGTGCAATTCATTTCCAACTCTGTTCGACGCCATTGACGAGTCCGACACCATGGAACTGGATGGTGTGGACCGGGACAAATACTGGGATGTGGTCGACAACTGTTATCTGTGCGATCTTTGCTTCATGACCAAGTGTCCGTATGTTCCCCCGCATGAATGGCAGGTGGATTTCCCGCATCTGATGTTGCGGGCGAAAATCGTCGGGCACAACAAGGGACGCAACGGATTTCGCAACAAGGTGCTGACTGAAACCGACCGCCTGGGGAAGTTGAACAGCGTACCGGTGTTGTTCAAGGCGGTGAATGCGGTGAACCGCAATCTCGTCGCCCGAAGCGCATTGGAAAAGACGGTCGGAATCCACAGGCAGGCGAAACTGCCTGAATTCAGCAACGCAAACATTCATCGCCGGCTTTCGGCCCGCCCGGTTGGGGAGTCTGAGCCCAAGTCCGCCGGTGCCACCACGGGCAAGGTCGCGATTTTTGCCACCTGCTTTGGCAAATACAACAATCCCGATATGAACAATGACATCGCCCTGGTCTTCCAGCACAACGGGATGCCGGTGCGGTTTGTGCAGGGCGACCAGTGCTGTGGCATGCCGAAACTGGAACTTGGCGACATGGAGGCGGTGGAAAAACTCAAAAACCGCAATATTCCGATACTGGCCGAGCTCGCTGGCGAGGGCTGGGATATCATTTCACCCATTCCGTCTTGCACCTTGATGTTCCGACAGGAGTTCCCCCTGCTGTTCCCCGACGATGCGGAAGTCAAGCGGGTCAGCGAATCCATCTATGACCCATTCGAATACCTGATGTTGCGACATCGGCACGGGCTGTTGAATACAGACTTCAAGCACTCCCTGGGGTCGGTGCTCTATCACGCTGCGTGCCATCAGCGGGTTCAGAACATGGGCGCCAAAACCAAAGACGTGCTCAATCTCACACCGGATATCCAGCTCACTGTGGTTGAACGGTGTTCCGGACACGATGGCAACTACGCGATGAAAAAAGAGTTCCATGAATTCTCCGTGAAGATCGCAAGACCCATTGCACGGCGGGTTGATGAGACGAAACCGGATCATCTTGCCAGCGACTGCGTGCTTGCTGCGGCCCACATTGCCAATGGCTCTGAGCATGCTCCGAAACCCGAACATCCAATCACCCTGCTCAAAACCGCTTATGGAATCTAGACCATGAACCCCTTGACCCGCAGCGATCTGCTGTCACTTGAACAGTATGCAGAGCAACGCAGCGACTTTCGCGCCGCTGTCATGAATCACAAGAGGAATCGCCGAGTGCAGATCGGTCCGAACGCCAGTGTGTATTTTGAGGATCGGCTGACCATCCAGTATCAGGTTCAGGAGATGCTGCGCATTGAGAGGATCTTCGAAGCCGCGGGAATCGAGGAGGAGCTCGCCGCCTACAATCCGCTGATTCCCGACGGCAGCAACTGGAAGGCAACATTCATGGTGGAATATCCAGACGTGGAGGAAAGACGGATCGCGCTGATCCGCCTGGCGGGTGTTGAGGACCGGGTCTGGGTCAGCACCGGTGGAGAGGATCGGGTCTGGGCAATCGCGGACGAGGACCTCGACCGCAGCACGGATGATAAAACCTCAGCGGTTCACTTTTTACGGTTTGAACTGCCTGATGCATTCGTCTCGGCGGTGAAAAACGGGGATGATATCGCCATGGGTATCGATCACGAGTTCTACTCGTTCAGTGTGTCTCCAATTCCCGATGCCATCCGGGATTCCCTCGCTGCGGACCTCGACTGAATCACATCACTGCCGGTCAGGGGCATCCCCTGTCACCGTCAAACTTGCACTTCGCTTGGAATGCAGGATCGGGTCAAGATCAGAAGTTCCGGATGTTCCTTCTGATTTGCCGGCAATCAAGGACCTGGAGCCATCCATCGCTGACTTTTGACGAGGCAGGAAGGATTGAGTCGATCACCTGACTGATCGCCTTGCATCAGCAATCGCGCAAGTCATCGAATAGGTGTTATAGTATGGAGCACAACCAATTAACCTCAATTGCAATTTTTGGAGGAATAGGAGATGAAAAAGTTATTGGCTGGTGTATTAACCAGCACCTTGTTCTTGGTCGGTGTTTTGCCTGCCCAAGCAGATGAGACATGCATGTCACCCTACATCGCGAAAATCGAAGGACAGGAAGATTATGTTTATGTCTGGACACTGGGAGTGGAAGGCGTCGGTGACGAACAGGACAAATTGGTCACCATCGATACGAATCCGGATTCTGAATCGTATGGAAAAGTCATCAATGTGCTGTCGGTCGGTGGCCGCAATGAGGCCCACCATTCGGGATTGTCCGATGATCGCAGATTCCTGTGGGCCGGAGGCCTGGATACGAATAAGATTTTCATCTTCGATATCCACTCTGATCCGAGCAAACCTGCATTGTCCAAAGTCATCACTGACTTTACCGCAAAGACCGGTGGATTGGTCGGGCCGCACACCTTCTACGCCCTTCCCGGACGCATGATGATCACCGCATTGTCGAACAATGCGGATATGGGCGGACGCACCGGGCTGGCTGAATACAACAACAACGGTGATTATGTCGCCACTCACTGGCTGCCGACAGATTCGGACCTGCGAGGTGCTGCCAAGTCGGGTCAGCTTGCTGATGGCTATGGATACGACGTCAGGGTGCGGGCTGATCTGAACATGATGCTGACCTCATCATTTACCGGTTGGTCGAACTACATGATGGATTTCGGTCAGATGCTTCAGGACGCAGCTGCGATGAAGCGGTTTGGCAACACCATGGTGGTCTGGGACATGCATGCCCGAACCCCCAAGAAAGTTTTTGATGTGCCAGGTGCACCCCTTGAGATTCGTTGCGCCTGGGGAGCAGACAACCGTTACTGCTTCACCAGCACCGCGCTGACATCCAAGTTGTGGCTGATCTATGAAGATGATTCCGGAGAGTGGCAGGCGCAGGCGGTCGCTGATATTGGGGAACCAGGAACAGTTCCACTTCCGGTTGACATTTCCATCACTGCCGACGATCAGGGCATGTGGGTGGACACCTTCATGGATGGTAAGGCACGATACTTCGATATCTCCGATCCATTCGCTCCGAAACAGATCTACGAAGAGACCATCGGCTCGCAGATCAACATGGTTTCCCAGAGTTGGGATGGAGAGCGAGTCTACTTTTCAAGTTCCCTGCTGGGCAACTGGGACAAGCAGGGCGAAGACGACCAGCAATATGTCAAGCTCTATCACTGGAACGGAGAGCAACTGGAACACAAGTGGACAGTGGATTTCTATGCGGAAGGATTGGGACGTGCCCACCAGATGAGATTTGGTGCCTATGCGGTGTATGGCAAAGTCAATCCAAAAACCAAGTTGGCGAAACTGGATCAATCCGTCTCGAACTGACCCAGCGAATCCATTGAGACCGGGTATTGGTCAAATGAATATTACCGGAGTGATGTCGGGCGCGAGAGTCTGCCATTTGGTGTGCACTCTTGCGATCAGTGTGTTGCTGTCATCCCTCACAATCGCTCCGGTCTATTCTTCGGACAGTGTGCCCAGGGCACCGGGATGGGGTGATCTGCTCTACGAACCACCCGCGGCGGGCAGCTATGAATTGCCTGTCATATTGCCTGCCACTGACGGCGAAGTCGTCACCAGTGATGGGACGACCGTCAGGTTGTTCGATCTCATGTCGGACCGCGCCGTGCTGCTGAGTTTCATCTTCACCCGGTGTTCGGATGTCAACGGCTGTCCTTTGGCCAATGCGGTGCTGTACAAGGTCCAGTCCAGGCTGGGCGAAAGGCCGGATCTCGCCGAACAGGTTTCACTGCTTTCGGTCTCGTTCGATCCTGAGTACGACACTCCGGACGTTACAGGGGCTTTTGAGAAAGCCTTTCGCAAGGACGATATCGAGTGGAACTTCCTCACAACCCAGGATCAAGCCGAATTGCGGAACATTCTTGACGGTTACGGACAATTCGCAGTGCGTGTGCATGACCATCACGGTCATGAAACAGATGAATATGCTCACCTGCTGCGCGTCTATCTGATCGACCGGCAACAACAGATTCGAAATATCTACAGCGTTTCATACCTGCATCCGGACATTTTGATGAACGACCTGGAAACCCTGTTCCTGGAATCTGCCAAAGCAGACTGAGTCGCCATGTGGCGCAAGTCACGCCAATTCGCACATGCGGCTCTGATGAGTACAGTGCTGTTGCTTCCCGTGTGGTCGCACACATTCGCTGAGACCAGTGGATCGATTCAATCCGGACAGGAATTCGATGCAACGCAGGCTTTCGGACCCGGTGATGTCAAGCAGGGTTACGAGAGTGCTGAATACCAAACCAGCTCGCGCAGTCTGCTTGAGCGCCGCGGCGTGAAAAAAGACCTGATCCAATTCATCGAGAATCCACCGCTCGGTCTTCCCCAAGTTGATGTGCCCGAAGGTCATTCAGCCACGCGAAGCAAGATAGACTTGGGACGCAAGCTCTTCTTTGACCGGCGTTTGTCGATCAACAATACGATATCCTGCGCCAGCTGTCATATCCCGGAACAGGGATTCACCAACAATGAGATCAGTACGGCTGTCGGTGTGGAAGGACGGTCGGTCTTCAGGAACGCGCCCACGCTCTACAACGTCGCCTATCAACAGCATCTGTTTCTGGACGGTCGGGAGATCAGCCTGGAGACCCAGGTGTGGCAACCGCTCACCGCCCGGGCTGAAATGGCCGCGCCGTCGATTGGCTACGTGATCAACAAGATTCGGCGCATGACAGACTATGATGGTTTGTTTGAGCAGGCATTCGGCGACCCGGGGCCGGACATACAGAATATCGGAGAGGCACTGGCAAGTTACCAAAGAACCCTTGTTTCCGGTGACTCACCGTTCGATCAATGGTATTTCGGCGGCCGGCAGGATGCAATCAGCGAGTCCGCAAAGAGAGGATTTGCTGTGTTTGTCGGCAAGGGGCAGTGTGCTGTATGCCACCGGATTGACAGTGACCATGCCCTGTTTACGGACCACGATTTTCATAACACGGGGCTTGGCTATGCGGTATCAACCGGAAAGCACCTGGGTGCGAAATCAAAAACCACACGGGTTCAATTGGCACCTGGGGTTTTTGCGGAAATTTCGCAGGAGGCCATTGATGCGGTATCGCGCCAGAAGAACACGAACGACCTGGGGCTTTATCGCGTGACCGAGAATCCAGATGATCGATGGAAGTTCCGCACCCAGATTCTTCGGAACGTCGAATTGACTGCACCTTATATGCATAACGGGCAATTTGAGACACTCAGGGAAGTCATCGATTTTTATGATCAAGGCGGGATTCCAAATGAACTGCTGTCTGAATTCATTCGACCGCTTGGGTTGTCAGAATCGGAAAAACAAGACCTTGAGGCATTTCTCAAGAGTTTGACGGGTGTCAATGTCCCGGAAATCGTGGCAGATGCGTTTGCAGCGGAGATTGGTGATCTCGACCTGGATGACCCGAATTGGGCACACAAGACAAATCTGGGCTACTGAACTGTCTGCTTGGGTGTTCATGGTGCTGGATTGATCCATGACCATCACCAATGCAGTTGAGCTACGCGGCACACCTATACCATCTTACGGGTACTGACCTCCAAGCGTATGCCCTCGTGTTTTTGCAGGTTTTGGATTATTGGAAACAGGTCATATATCCGGAGGTCTCCGTTCGGCCCGAACATGTGCATCAGCTCACTGCTTGATTTGTCGAAGACCTGTTCCAACTCATTGAAGCCAACCGTTGCGTCGATATAGTCGTGCAAAACCGCCTTGCCGGTATCGACATCACCAGCGAGCAGGGATTCAATCCCTTCTTGAAACAGGGCAATGCGAAAACTCGAATCTCGCTCAGCGCGTGCCTGAACAGTTTCCCTAAAGTTCTTTGTCAAAGTCATCACTTTCTCTCCCGCTGTACCCTGTAACTATGATAATACCAGTCAGTTAACTCGATTTGCACATTCGTCTTTCGTCGTTTCCAAAATTCCCATCGAGATTGATCATTGATTAGATTCGGTAAAATAAGCAGACTCAATCAGAAGTTTCGTAGAATACCACGAGATATTACCAATCTGGTCATACCAAGAGCGACGATAAAATCAGAGCCTGCTGAATGAAAATCCTGATTCCACCAATAAAGTGTCAAGGCATCAAGAGTAGACGGTCAAATGCCGTAGAAGACTGTCTCCACTGGAATCAAACCGGAACTTGGTATGAACCGTTCATGGGCTCAGGTGTCGTGGGTTTCAATGTTGCACCCAATCGTGCTGTATTCTGTGACACAAATCCGCACATCATCTCGTTTTACAATGGAATTAATGACGGAAGCATCGACGCTTCGGGAGTCCGGACTCACTTGGAAATTGAAGGTGTAAAACTATCCAGACTTGGCGCAGACTACTACTATGAAGTGCGACAACGGTTCAATCTAGGGAAGTCTCCCCTGGATTTCCTCTTTCCGAATAGATCTTGCTTCAATGGACTGGTCAGATTCAACAGAAGCGGTGAATTCAATGTATTATTCGGACACAAGCCCGGGCGATTTTCAATGGCGTACATCACAAAGATTACGAATCAAGTGAAATGGGTTTGAGAACGCGCAATTACGAGTGACTTGGAGTTTATCTGTCAGGATTTCCGCATCACTATTGCCAACGCAGGAATTGGAGATTTTAATTACTGTGACCCGCCCTACCTCGGCCGACACACCGACTATTTCAATTGTTGGAGTAGCGATGATGAAAATGACCTGAATGATTGTCTGTCCAAAACAAAGGCAAAATTCATTCTCTCAACCTGGCACAGCAATCAATATCGGAAAAACCTGACTCTGACTAGCCTTTGGTCCGGATTCAACATTACCACAGAAAGGCATTTCTACCATGTTGGCGCCAAGGAATCCAATAGAACTGCTATCGTTGAGGCTTTGATAACAAACGATTGACATCCGGCGTGTTTCACCAGATATTTCGGTATAGTCCTCATTCTAACAACCCATAACGAACTTCAGACACTCTGACAGAAGTTCTACGATTTCGATTTCACCCAGTTTTGCGCATATTCATTAGTCTTTATCTCGCAATCCACCGAATGTCTTCGACGCGCTACCCAACCCCCGAATGACTACCAGTTTTCATCCTAACCAATGCTGTCTTTCACTATCCACAGTTTCTACTCCGTGCATCTGAAGGCAAAAATTCGGTTTCGCATCGAACTCAAGCATAGTTTATTTTCCAGTTACGATGTCCGCTGTCTCTTCTCTATCGAATTTAAAGGCACCTGCTGAGATTTATTCTTACAGCAGATGCCTTTACCCATTCTTTAGTTCAGAGTACAAGCTCTTGACTTGCATGCCCACGCTTAAAACGTCCCTTCTCTAACTGACTGCTTTCCGCCATCTATTGTCTTGATTACTCCCGGCGAAATCGGTTCGTTTTCTGTGAGCACTCCCTGACCTTTTTTCACCATCTTGGCCGCCACACTATCGATTCCTGCCAATTTCACTGCACCATCCAATGCCTTTTGGTCAGCCGCAAAATAGTCGAACCAAGGTAATCCAGCGGCAGTGTACTGACTTGCAGTCGGAGGATTACTAGGGGGCTTGCACCCAGTCACGGCCAGGTATTGAGCACTGTTGAGAATGTGCACGAAACAACGTGATCGCACGGAACGATCCCAGGCGCCAAAACCGTAACTGTCTTCATAGACTTCCTGGCGCATCAAGCCACCCGGGGCGATTCCCATCTCGGACTTTGAAGTTAAATTAAAACAGGCATTTGTATGCATGAAATGTCGCTTGCGCGCATGACTTCTCATATAAACCTCTGACTTCAACGGGTAAACTGCAATCTGAATACCACCGTGTTGCCCTTCACCTGTCAACTGTTCTTCTGCACTGTAGCCATCCCCCAACGGCATGGCTACAAACTGACGAATCAGGCCTTTCTGAACACAAAATCCATCAAGCCAAGGTTGGTTTGGTACCACCAGGTAATTCTGTGGATCTGCTGAAAGTTCGTTGTGCCAACTCTCACCGGTCAATGCATCAATCTTACCGGCAGCCACTTTTACAGCCATCGGGTAGTTACCACTGAAGTTGATCCACATGGCTTCCGCCTGATACATAGGGAAAAACACACCACCGTGGTCTTTCCAAGTTGTTGGCGCCCTGCCTGAGTAGTCGTCAACATGATTCAGGGGGAAGGAACCCAGTCCCGGAGGGAGATAATGTTCTCGATTGTCGTCCGGTATACGCAGCGTCCGCTGGAACTCAATCCGGCATATCGCATCCTCGTGCACCTCCGGGAACCGGACGATCAGTTGGTCGTTGTTCAGTTCAATCATTTCAATCACCTCTAATATTGGCTATCGTGCTTACCAGTCTCCATCCCGAATCTCTCGCACCACCTTTAGAATTGCGTCGTCCGGCACCTCTTTCAACTGACGCAACAAATCTGCGAAAAGTTGCGGCCGGCGCAGAATGATCGCTTGCAGGTCGCTGGATACCTTTCCCGCCATGGCAAGCAAAAGATCCGAATCTTCGCCAATCTCCGAAGCCAACCTATGAATGGTGGCTTCAGAAGGTGGCGGCACCTTTCCGCGCTCAATCTTACTCAGATAAGCTGGCTCGACTCCGATGCGCTGAGCAACCTGGCGAACTGAATACGCCCGATCCTCATTGCGACGACGTTCACGAACGGTACGAATGTATTTTCCGAATGTCATATGTCATACATGATACACATATTGTCACTTATTAGCAACTGCGAACTAAAAAAATTTGCCCAAGGCACCGTAAGTCAAACTATACAATTCGAAACGCGAGTAATCGGCCTAGCGCAGCATCGAATCCCTTTGTGCGCATTCCTGTATGGATTTTTTTCTGTCGTCGGAGACAACTTATCACTGCGCGCATTTCAGACACTTTCGTCGCGGCAATGCCATGTACGGTTGCGACACCATCTACGACCGGAACCAGACGCAGAAGTTACATGTCAGTTGTCGTCATCGTCAATAGTTACAGTCATAATGAACCACATTACACCAACAATCCATTCAACGCTGATCCCAACTTTGGTGTAGCCAGCATCAATTATGACTTGGAGATGATACTTGCTTAGTCAATTATCCATTTCAGAGTATATGATTAATGGATAATTGAATTATTTATGTAATAATTTGAGGTTAAACCAAATAAGAGACTGTTATGCTCATTGAATTTTCCGTTAAGAACTTCCGCTCCATTCGTGATGAAGTGCTTTTCTCAATGGTGAAAGGCGCCGGACATGAATTGGAAGAGAAAAACGTCTTTCAGATTGATGATGCGCCTGTCTCGCTAAACCCATTATTACGCTCAGGTGCCATCTACGGACCCAATGCAGCCGGAAAGACTAACCTTCTGCGAGCGTTGGCCACTTTGCAGATTTTAGTCCTAGGCTCCCACCAACGCGCACCCAACGAGCGGCTTCCGGTTACTCCCTACCTGCTGAGCGAGGAATCGCGCGCTCAACCCTGCGAATTTGAAATTCATTTCATAGTAGATAAGGTGCGCTACCAATATGGCATTACCGCAAACCAGCAGCGTATTCACGAGGAGTGGCTCTACGCCTTTCCAAAAGGTAAGGCGCAGAAATGGTTTCGACGCGAAATCGAACCGGTCGAAAAAATATCGCGAGTCAGATTCAGCGACAATCTGAGGGGTGAGAAAGAGTTGTGGGCCCGAGTCACTCGTCCCAACGGTTCACTTCTGACCACGGCTGCGCAACTGAATAGTCAGCAACTCACCCCTATTTACAACTGGTTTGCCAACAAGCTGAAGATTGCTGTGAACAGGCTGAGTTGGAACCAGCAATCACTTGTAACGACTAGTCTATTAGAGCAACGGCAGCAAAACAAAGTCCTGCGGTTTATGCAGGCAGCCGATTTTTCGATTTCCGACTTCAATCTGCGGGAAATGAACGGTGACCGACTCACTGCCATCACTCGCAATATGCCACCACCTCTGCGTGACATATTGACCAGTCAGCTTACCGGTGCGAAAAGCATCCAGATTCTGACACAATACAAGACACAGGAAGGCGATCGAATCAATATGGACCTGAATGACGAATCGGATGGCACGCAGAAGATATTCTGCTATGCCGGACCATGGATGGATACCTTGGCGAACGGCGGCATCATGGTGGTTGATGATTTACATGACAAACTGCATCCACTTCTGGTCCAGCATCTCGTGGAAATGTTCCACAGCCCCGACCTCAATCCTCATGGCGCACAACTGATCTTCACCACCCATGAGACATCGATACTCAGTCAGAATCTATTTCGTCGCGATCAGGTCTGGTTCTGTGAGCGTGATCAGGATCAGTCCACGCTCCTTTATCCGCTCAGTGATTTCGCGGTTAGAAAAGGCGCGGAGAATTTTGAACGCGGTTATCTCACCGGGCGGTATGGGGCATTGCCGTTTCTGAGAGATTTCACAGAAGAATTCGGTGTGACTCTTGACGCGTAGCGCGCAATTTAGCCAAGATCAAAGCAGACGTAGTCTGCAAATTGAACAGCGTAATCGTCTGCGACGTGGCAAATTTTACACTGCAAGTGCCAGACGCGGGATCACTCCCACTCAATGGTCGCCGGGGGCTTGCTGGTTATGTCATAGGTAACCCGGCTGATGCCTGAGACCTCATTGACAATGCGATTGGCGATGACTTGCAAAATCTCAAACGGAATGATCATGCTGTTTGCCGTCATGAAGTCCTGCGTCTGTACGGCCCGAAGACTGACAACGTAGTCATACGCCCGATTGTCTCCAACGACACCAACTGCCTTGACCGGAAGAAACACCACAAACGCCTGGCTCGCCTCATAATACAAGTCGTGCCGGAACAACTCTTCGATGAAGATCGCATCTGCCTGTCGCAGCAGGTCGGCATATTCTTTCTTCACCTCACCCAGAATCCTGACACCCAGGCCCGGCCCGGGAAATGGATGGCGATAGACAATATCATGCGGCAATCCAAGATCGACACCGATTTGCCGAACTTCATCCTTGAACAGTTCTCGCAACGGTTCCAGCAGTTTCAGATGCAGTGACTCCGGTAGTCCACCAACATTATGGTGACTTTTGATCACCTTTGCCTTTTTTGTTTTAAGCCCGGCCGACTCAATCACATCCGGGTAAATCGTACCTTGTGCCAACCATTGGGTGTCACCGACTTTAGCTGCTTCCTCCTGAAAAATCTCGATAAACAGCCGACCGATAATCTTACGCTTTGTTTCAGGTTCCGTAACACCGGACAGCTCTGAATAAAATCGGTCTGCTGCATCAATCGCAATGACTTTGACTCCGATTTTTTCAGTCATCGTTTTGTACACGGTCTCAGCCTCATTCAACCGCAATAATCCGTTATCCACGAAAATACAGGTCAACTGTTCGCCAATCGCCTTGTGAAGCAGCGCGGCACAGACTGAGGAATCCACACCTCCCGACAGCGCAAGCAAGACCTTGTCTGTACCGACCTTGTCCCGAATCAGATCAATCTGATTCTGAATGATTGATCCTGACTCCCACTCGGACAGACATCCACAAATATGATGAACAAACCGGTTCAGGATCTGCTTTCCATGTGGAGTGTGGGTGACTTCAGGATGAAACTGAAACCCATATAAATGGCGGGTTGCGTCGCTGATTGCCGCGTAGGGTGAGGCGGCGGAAGCTGCCGTTACGCTAAATCCATCTGGAAGTGCGATCACCCGGTCGCCGTGACTCATCCAGACATCCAGCACCTCAGCATGTCCATTCGAAGTCGTTTCACCGAGACCGGAGAGTAGTTCCGAATCGTCGTCGACTTCCAGCAAGGTATGGCCGTACTCGTGCACCAGCGCGTTCTCGACCTGGCCTCCCAGCTGGGCAGCCATCGTCTGCATGCCATAACAGATACCGAGAACAGGCACCCCCATTTCAAAGACTTCCGGCGCCGCTCTCGCCGTGAACTCCTCGGTCACGGTTGCCGGTCCGCCTGAGAGAATGATGCCGCGCGGTTGGAAATGATCAATCCATTCGAACGGGGCATCGTATGGGTAGATTGCACTGAAGACCTTGCACTCTCGGATCCGACGGGCGATCAACTGGGTATACTGAGAGCCAAAATCCAGAATCAGGATTCCGCCTTCGTGTGATTCCGGAAGAAAGTCCTCCGGGGAATATGACGTCATAGGCGTTGGTAATTCGGCGATGCCTTTACAATTTCCACATCATGGACGTGGCTTTCCCGAACACCGGAATTGGTGATTCGTACGAAACGACCGCGCTTTTGCAACGTGGCCGGGTCAGCACAACCGGTGTAGCCCATACCTGAGCGCAATCCACCCACCAACTGATGGATGATGTTGCTCACCGCGCCCCGATAGGGCACCCTTGCCTCAATCCCTTCCGGCACCAGTTTGATCCGTTCGACTTCGGCTTCCTGAAAATAGCGGTCTTTCGACCCATCCTCAAGCGCACCCAAGGACCCCATTCCCCGATAGGATTTGTAAGTCCTGCCTTCATACACCTCGATCTCTCCGGGCGCCTCATCGGTTCCACCCAGGAGGCTTCCAATCATGACCGAATGCGCACCGGCCGCGATCGCCTTGGTGATGTCACCGGAATATCGAATACCGCCATCGGATATGATGGGAATCGACTTGTCTCTCAATGCCCTGGCGACCTCGATGATCGCCGTCACCTGCGGGACACCGACGCCTGCAACAACCCTGGTGGTACAGATTGAACCGGGACCGACGCCAACCTTGACAGCGTCAGCACCCTGTTCGACGAGTTCCTGGGCGGCGTGCCCCGTCGCTACATTACCGGCGATCAACTGCACTGATGAGAAACTGGACTTGACTGTCCGAACCTGCTCAAGTACGCGTTGGGCATGTCCGTGTGCAGTATCAACGACAACAACATCAACTCCGGCCGCCACCAGTTTCTCAACTCTCTCAAGATCATCCTGGGAGGTCCCAACCGCTGCGCCTGCCAGCAGGCGCCCCTGCTTGTCCTTGCAAGAGTTCGGGTACTCTTCTGACTTCAGAATGTCCTTGACGGTGATCAGGCCTTCCAACTGGAAGGCGTCATTGACGACCAGGATCTTTTCGATCCGGTTGGCGTGAAGCAGTTCGAGAATTTTTGACTTCTTCTCTTTTTTCTTGACAGTGACAAGTCGTTCCTTCGGTGTCATCACTGTTGTGATTTTCTTGTCACTCAGCTTCTGAAAACGAAGATCACGGTTGGTGACAATGCCGGCCAACTGCTTGCCATCGAGAATCGGCACACCGGAGATGCGATGACGCTTCATCAGGTCTGAAACCTGCGAGATGGTCATGCCTATATCGCCCGTAATCGGATCGGTCACCACACCGCTTTCGTGTTTTTTGACCTTGCGAACCTCTTCTGCCTGTCTGTCGGCGGAAAGGTTGCGGTGAATGATCCCGACTCCACCGAGCTGTGCCAGCGCAATGGACATGGCGGACTCGGTTACCGTATCCATCGCAGCGGATAGCAACGGCAGATTCAGGCGGATTTTTCGGGTAAGGGGCGTTGAGAGACTGACATCTTTCGGCATTACGCTCGAGTGCGCTGGAACCAAAAGAACGTCATCAAAGGTGAGGGCTTGTTCGATGTTTTCCATTTGCTAATTATAGCGAAATTTCAATTCACAGATTCTGAGTTATCGAGTCAACTTCAAGCTGTTCAGTCGTTTCGTCATGTCATGATGTCAAGCGTTAACATAAAATGAAAGGAAACGTTTTCGACCGGAAACATGGACTGAACAGATGAACGATTCTCGGGGAGCAAAGATTTACACCGTTTCGGAGTTGAACAGACTCGTGCGGGATGAAATTGAAAAATCGTATTCCGGCATACGACTGAGAGGTGAGATTTCGAATCTTCAGAAAGCCCAGTCGGGCCACAGGTATTTCAAACTCAAGGACCGAGACGCTGAGATTGACTGCGCATTGTTTAGCAGAACTGCCTCGCGATTAAGTCAATTACCCGAGGAAGGCATGGAAGTCATCCTGACCGGTCAATTGACGATCTACATTCAACGAGGTCGATACCAGTTCATCGTCAGCAATGTCGAATTGAAAGACAAAAAAGGCGAACTGTATGAGACTTTCCTCGAGCGCAAGGAAAAACTCCAGAAAAAAGGATACTTTGAGGATAGTCGCAAGAAGGATCTGCCAGCATTGGCACTACGGGTCGGCATCGTCACTTCATCGACCGGTGCAGCGGTCCAAGACGTCATTCGGACATTCAAGAGACGAAATCCCCTGATTTCACTGATGGTTTATCCGACATCGGTTCAGGGCGATACAGCCGCCAAACAGATTGCCAAGGCGATCGAATCGGCCAACAGACGAAGTGAAGAGCAGATTCTGATCGTTGCCCGAGGCGGTGGTGACATTGAGGATCTGTGGGCATTCAACGAAGAGATCGTAGCCGACGCCATCTTCAATAGCGAGATTCCGATCATCACCGGCATCGGTCACGAGACTGACTTTACCATTGCGGACTTCGTCGCAGATCAACGAGCGGCGACACCGACCGCGGCCGCCGAACTCGCCAGCACACCGTCCAGAGCCGAACTGCTGGAATACCTTGACAGCCGTCAGAACAGATTGTGCGATCGTGCTGACCGATTGCTGAACGATCTTGCACAGGAAGTCGACCGACTGCACAAGAATCTGTTTCATCCCGCCCAGCGAATTGAAACTCAGCAGGGAAAATTCCAACTGCTGCAAAACCGCCTTGAATACCTGACGGATAAACTGATCAGCTCGCACTCGGCGCTTGCTGCAGCCGAGCGTCAGCGGCTGTTAACCCATTCACCGAAAATCAGGATCGACACATATCGTGACCGGGTATCAGCCACGCGGACACTGCTTGATGTTCATGTGGGAGAACTGCAATCCAGATTCAGCAACCGAGTCGAGAATCTGCTCGCCAGGCTGGATTCAGCCAATCCATCCTCGGCACTCAAAAGAGGGTTTTCAATCATTCGTCGGGCAGATGACGACACTGTTGTATCGCAGGCAACGAATCTATCAGCCGGTGACAAGGTCAAAGCCCAGTTGATGGATGGCACCCTGAACTGCGACGTCAAGTCCATCGAAACCTAACGGCGGGTGCTTTGACCGGCACGTTTGCGATCAAACGGATTATTGCCCGACCGGAATACCACGCGGACATCCGCACCAAACAAGTCAAATCGCTCACGGAAAACCTTCTCAAGATAACGCCGGTAGTGGTCCGGGATTGAATTGACGTTGTTGCCATGCACAACAACAACCGGTGGATTGCGGCCGCCCTGGTGGGCATACTTCAGCCGAACCGCCCGGCGGCCCGACATCGGCGGGGGCGTCTGGCTGACGGCTTCCTGAAGAATCCGATTCAGCACGCCAGTTGGCATCTCCATCATCGCTGACCGATAGGCAAGATTGACTGCCTTGAGCAGCTTCGAAAAGCCCTGCCGCTTGAGTCCCGATACGTAAATTGACTCGTGATGGGGCGCGAAGGCGAGTTTTCTTTGCAGCATCTTGTCAACGTCCTCGCGTGCATCCGGTTTGATCTGATCCGACTTGTTGACCACAATCACAACCGGTCGCCCGGCGCGTCGAATCAATCCCGCAAGCGTCGCGTCCTGATCGGTGACTCCCTCGGTTCCATCCATCATCAGAACCACAACATGAGCGGCCTCGATCGCCTGCAGTGTCTTGACGACGGACAACTTCTCTAAGGATTCACCGACTTTTGATCGTCTTCGAACGCCGGCGGTATCGATGAAACGATAGCGTTGCGTACCGTGCTCCAACGGCACGACAACACTGTCCCGGGTGGTTCCGGGAACATCACTGACAATCAGGCGATCGTCGTCACTGACAGCGTTGATCAGCGTGGATTTGCCGACATTGGGCCTGCCGATCACCGCAACCTTGGGGCCGGGATCAAGCCAGAGCGGATCCTTCCCCTCGGGGAGAGACCGGATGATGGGTTCGAACAACCGCGCAACACCGCTGCCCCGGCGCGCAGATATTGCGACCGGTTCGGCAATTCCAAGCGATTGAAATTCAAGACAGGCCATCTCCGATGCCAGGCCCTCGCTCTTATTGACCGCGATGGCAACAGGTTGATTGACTCTGGCCAATCTTTGCGCAATCTGCTCATCTGCAACCGTCAGTCCCTGCGTCGCGTCGACCATCAGGATGATCGAGTCTGATTCCTCCAGTACCGAATCTACCTGTTCGGTAACCAGTTTTGAAAGGGTATCATCGTCCTCACCGATACCACCCGTGTCGACGATCAGACAACTGCGATCGTCAAAGCGGGCAACACCGTAGAGCCGGTCGCGGGTGACTCCGGGAATGTCATCAACCAGTGCGTCCCGGGTCCGCGTAAGGCGATTGAACAGGGTGGATTTGCCGACATTCGGGCGGCCAACAATGCTGATGACGGGTAACATTCGATAGGCTCATTTGACTGACAGTCGGCTGTCGGGAAGGGCTCCCAAATCTAAACCAAAAAACGGATTGTGTTTGGAGACGGGACCTGGAATCGGATTACTTGGGCTGCCCAAGCTCATACCCTTGGACACGACCGGACCGATAGGTGATATACAGTTTGTTGCCATCAGTCAGAAATCCTCCAAACAGCACATCACCTTTCAATCGTGCGCGTCCCGCAAATTCCCCGGTCTGGGTATTCAGGATATGCACGATGCCGTCGTCTTCACCCAAAATCAGATACTCACCAACCAGGGCAATGTTGTTCAGGCTCCGATACCGCAACTCTTTCTGTTCCCAACGCAGCGTCCCATCGTCACGGGATAACGCGAAAACCGTATCGTCCAGATCTGTTCCGTAGATATTTTCGCTGTCCACCACCAAACGCCGGTTTGCCGAACGCCGATGCTCCCAGAAAAGATCGCCCACTCTGAGATCGTAGGCCACAACCGCCTTGGTATAGTCAGCGACAAACAGTTTGTCACCAAAGATGACCGGAATGGTATCGGCACTACCCAGCGCAGATTCAGACTGCTCAGCCGCTAGATAGATCTGCCAGGCCTCGAGACCAGTTGCGATGTCAGTGGCAAACAGCCTTCCGGTCGCATTGCCGACCAACACGATACTGCCAATGCCAATGGGCCTCGGTGAGCCGAAGACAACAAATTCTGGCTGATCGTACAAGGCGTCCCACACGATCTCACCGTCCGACACGTCCAGCGCCAGCAAATCACCATCAATTGTCTGGAGAATGATCAGTCCACTGTAGACCAAGGGCGGAGCAAACACCGTCTGTTCAATCTGCCTGTCCCACAGCACCTCGCCTGACTCCGAGTCAATGGCAATGACTTTGCGTTCTTCGGTGACAACGGCGGCAACCCCGTCAGCCTTGCCCACGCCAGCAATGATGTTGCTGGCGACATCGATGGACCATTGGACCGATCCTGTATGCTTGTCGATGGCAGCGACTATACCGTTCGCAGAGGCACCGACAATCTGATCCTCGTCGAGGATGGGCAGTAAATTCAAAAATGCGCTTTCTGACTGACTTCGGCCCGATGAGAATTCACTTCTCCAGATCGATTCAAGTTTTACGCTTGATTTAATCCTGTAAAGCGGCGCGGGATCTGGTTCCAGCGGCTTGCCGCCACAGGAAACCAACAGAATGCTGATCACCGATATGATTGTCAGACGAATTCTCATATCCGCTCTACTCGGTCACTGTATCGTTCAACTTGAGCGCCAGAATGCTTCGGTATTGTGAACCCGGTGCAAGTGCATCCATACTCTCCTGATAGGCTTCGTGGGCCTCTTTGATCTGCCCCAGAGCACGGTGCGCGTCCCCCTTCAACTCAAGATAGTGGGATTCAAAACCGGTTGTATCCTTAACGTCAAGCAACTTCATCGCGTCCTGATACTCGCTCTCGTCGATCATCAGCTTTGCCAGCCGGATTCTGGCTACATGGACAGTGGCCTCCTCAGCCGCCTGATCCATTGCCTGTTGCAGATACTGTCGTGTCTGATCCCTGTCCCCGCTCTCATAGCTCGCGCGGGCGAGCAGCAGCAACGCCTTGCCCGCATAACCGGTCGATCTGTGCTCATCCAGCAGTTGCTCGGCCGCCTGTCTCGCGCCTTCGTAGTCATTTTCGGCAACAACTGCAACCGAAACCTCCTGATACAGCGAGGACGCTGATTCCTGCTGAGCCGTGGTGTATTCGGTCCAGCCGGTCCAACCTCCGATCACACCAATACCGAGCGCGGTACCGCCGATGATCGTCCAGCGATACTCCTTCCACCATTCCTTTATCTGTTCTAACCGTTCTTCTTCCGGATTCATCCGATCCCCATCTCGCGTTCAATCACTCGTTTATTTCAGCATCTGTTTAACCATCTGAACTGCGTCGGCCAGACCAACTTCCCTTTGCGGGTCATCCGATCTTAAGTCCTTGACCACGACATTGCCGGCTTCCCATTCAGATTGCCCGACAATTATAGCAATCGGGATATTCTGCTTATCGGCATTGCGAAGCTGTCGGGAGAGTTTTCCGCCACCGCAATGCAGAATCGTTGATACGTCCTGCTCGCGAAACATCTGTGCCACCTGAATACCCGACCTGTCGGCGTCATCACCCACGGTGCACAGGTACACATCGGCAGCGGCGGATTCATTTTGCTGTTGGCCGAGTTTGACGATTTCGATCAATCTCTCAAGTCCAATCGCAAACCCCGCACCAGGCACTTCGCGACCACCCAGCTGACTGACGAGTCCATCGTAACGCCCCCCGGCGCAGATGGCATTCTGTGCGCCAAGCCGGTCGGTTACCCACTCAAATACGGTTCCCGTGTAGTAGTCAAGTCCCCGTACCAGCCGATGATTCACTTCGTAGCTGATGCCAAGATCATTCAAGTAGGTCTGCAGTCGCTCGAAATGGCTTTTCGACTCCGTGCTGAGGTAACTGGTCAGAACCGGCGCTGACTGGATGACCTCTTGCATCCCGGGATTCTTGCTGTCGAGAATTCTTAGGGGGTTGCTGGTTAATCTTCGTTTGCTGTCCTCGTCCAGCACATCAAGGTGTTGTTCGAAATAGCCAACCAGTTCACTTCGATAGATCGCCCGGGATTCCGGGGTGCCCAGTGAGTTGATTTCCAATTTCGCAAACTGACCGATATGCAGGTTTTTCCACAGTGTGTCGCCAACCAGAATGATTTCCGCATCAATATCCGGACCCGGCCAGCCGAATGCCTCAATGCCGTATTGGTGAAATTGCCGGTAGCGACCTTTTTGCGGGCGCTCATAACGGAACATTGGTCCCATGTACCACAATCGGGCGCGGGCATTGTGAAACAGACCGTGCTCCACACCTGCGCGCACACAGCTTGCGGTTGCCTCCGGTCTGAGTGTGAGGCTTTCCCCATTGTTGTCCAGGAATGTGTACATTTCCTTTTCAACGATGTCTGTCGCCTCACCGATCGAACGCTTGAAAAGATCGGTTCGCTCCAGCAACGGCAATCGGATCTCGTTGTAGCCATAGAGCGCAGAGACGCGTCGAATTACCTGCTCGGTCTGCTGCCACAGTTCGATGTCCCCGGGCAACAGATCGTTCATGCCCCGTATGGACTGTATCTTGGCCGTCAAGCTAGGATCCCGCGTGAGCAAATTCAGCGGGTACCGCGGTACCCAGTTTTTGTGAGCGCTTGGTGCGGTCCTTGAAACGCCCCACCAGCTGACCGCAGGCGGCGTTGACCTCATCGCCCCGGGTTTTACGAGTGATCGTCATCACACCTGCTGCGAGCAAGACATCCCGAAACCGATCGATGGTTTCCTTGGAGGATCGTTCGTAGTCGAGACCTGCAACCGGGTTGTACGGAATGAGATTGACCTTGGCGGGAATGCCTGACAGTATTTTCACCAGTTGCCGAGCCTGTTGAATGGAATCGTTGACATCCTTGAGCATGATGTATTCAAACGTCACCCGCCAACGACGATCATAGGCCGCATAGCGCCGGCACCCCTCCATCAGCTCCTGAATCGGGTACTTTTTGTTGATCGGAACCAGTTGATTGCGCAGTTCATCGTCCGGGGCGTGGAGGGAGACAGCGAGGCTGACCGGGCAGTCTTCCAACAGACGCTCGATACCTGGAAGCACACCTGCGGTACTCAACGTGACTTTTCGTTTTGAAAAGCCATAACTGCAATCATCGAGCATCAACCGCAGTGCGGGAACAACCTGCTCGTAGTTCAGCAGTGGTTCCCCCATGCCCATCAGCACGATGTTGGTGATTGGTCTTGTAATCTGCTCGGTGCTCAGCTGATTGATCGCAAAGCGCACCTGGGAGATGATTTCCGCGGTGGTCAGGTTTCGATTGAATCCCTGCCGTCCTGTCGCACAGAACGAACAGGTCAGCGAGCAGCCGACTTGGGATGAGATGCACAGTGTCCCGCGGGCATCTTCCGGGATGAATACTGTCTCAACACAGTTTCCGTCATTCAGTTCCAACAGCCATTTTCGCGTGCCATCCTTTGACGTAACCTCGCTGGCGGCGTTCAGCCCTTCAACAACCGCAACTTCAGACAGGCGCGATCGCAACGCCTTGCTGAGATCGGTCATGGCGTCGAAATCGCTGACACTGCGCTGGTGAATCCACTTCAATACCTGATCGGTACGATACGACGGCTCTCCGAGTTCGTTAAAGAACCTTAAAAGGGCGTCACGCTCATACCCCAGCAGATTGACTTTCATTTCAGGCAACTGCAATCTCCATCCGCACCAAGACGGTCAGGTCCTTCTCGAGTGGATTTCCTCGGCAGAAAAGAAAAACGCGATTTCGGTTTCCGCGGTCTTGGCGGCATCGGAGCCGTGAACCGAATTTTTCTCCAGCGACACTGCCAGGTCGGCACGAATTGTTCCAGGTGCCGCATCGTCGGGATTGGTTGCCCCCATGATCGCCCGGTTCTGCGAGATGGCTTTGTCACCTTCCAGCACCTGAACCACGATCGGTCCAGACTGCATGTATTCCACCAGGCTGTCGTAGAACGGGCGTTCGCGGTGAACCGCATAGAATCCCTGGGCCTGCTCCTCGGTGAGATGGAGCATCTTGCATGCGACGATTGACAGTCCGCCGGCTTCAAATCGACGATTTATTTCGCCGATCAAGTCTCTTTGTACTGCATCGGGTTTGATGATGGAAAGGGTTCGTTCAACTGACATAAAGCGTATATCCTCGAAATCAAGGTGAGAAGTCATTCATTGGGTGAAATGGGATTGCAGGCTGTTTCACAGCCGAGCGTGAATCAGCGGGATTTATTTTATTCTGAAATGGAACAGAACCGTGCGGAATGTGCGGTTAATTTTTCAGAAGTCTTTAACCATTTCCGGTCAATTTTCGAGTTTGGAGGGGAACCGGTCAGTATCAGCAAAGTAATGTTTGGCTGTGCCGATCACTTGTCTGATCAGTGCATGGTCATCGCTTTCGATATCTGCAAATGAAACCAAATCACTGATTTTCTCCTCCGAATACTCTCCGTATAACTGCCCTATCGCTGTATTCAGAAAACAGGCAGCCAGTACCTTGATCCCGCGAAATGAAACTTCAACTCGGCGATCGTTTTCAATTGCCAGGGCGATACGTTCATATACCTTCTGCCCATCACTTGAGAAGCCACAGTATTGAGTGCCTACCGTTTCATATACGGAAATTGGTATGATTTTTTCCGTCAGCTCATTCATAACATTTCAATCTAGCCGATGCGTCTCTCTATGAAATACGGGATAATTGAGTAAATCCTCCGCATCGTTTTTCCGTCAGACTTGCTTCTCCCGCACTGGTTATCACTGTGACGTCGAATAGCTGAGAATCAATGAGGGAATTTCAAGGAATTCCTGTCACCCAAGTCCGAAAAATCTCCTCATCATCCACTGTTCAATCACCGCCTGACATGTATTTTTTCTTGACATACTCACGGGCACGATCAAAGAAAGCGTCATCTGCAACCGCAAAATTTCCTTCGGTGATCTGCTTACGGCCGAGAGCGATACGTTCATCAATTTGATCAATTGAAGATGCCATCATTTGACTTCTCAGAGCGTCACAGATCACTTCACTGGCAGATGGATAGAATCCCAACTCTACCTGGTGCTGCACATATTCTTCCAATTCCCTGGTCAGAGTGATATCCACGTCTTGCCCCTACTGTAAATCAAGTGAGTCTGTGTCGAATTAAACCATGTCAGCAGAACTTCTGTAATTGGAAGTCTCATATTCTTGAGTGAAACTTCCAAATGACGCTATCAGGGTCAGCTGAGCATTTCTGAATAAGGAAAGTCCCAAGTTTGTGTTTTGGGATAGTGGTCTCCATAGCATCCTTCTCATTGTCATAGGTGCCAATAACTTGTTGATTCTTGATAACAAGAACCTTTCCTTCATGTTTGTGCGCCAGGCATTGCTGATTTTCGAGATAGTATTGAAACTCAGCCTTCAAGTCCATCCCACTCACTTTGATCTCGTCTAAAATCATTGGAAAACGCCTGTCGATGATCAAGTTGTTTGAAGCAATTCACCTGAAAATTGTAAATTACTGTTTGCTGATATTGTTCGGTGTGGTTTTATCACACCGGTTCCAACGAGTCACTAAGACTACCCATCAAACCATCCCGGAAGTAACCTTCAATAACAACACTCTCAAACTCACGTCCGGATTCCTGATCCTGCGAAAAGTATACCGGCACAAAGTTCGCCATTCTTGATCGGATCAGCGACGCGGAAAAGTCCACCGCACTCTCCACCAAGGTATGTACACGCTTGCCCAAAAACTGACTGAGTACCCGCTGACGAATTTTCTCACTGTCCTGTCGCAACAAGTGTGCGCGCTGCTTCCTAATCTCAACCGGAACCTGCTTGGGGATTCTTGCCGCTGGAGTTCCGTCGCGTTCCGAATAGGGGAAAACATGCGGATAAGCGATTTGCAATTCATGCATGGCTGATCGAGTCAGCTCAAAATCCTCATCGGATTCAGTCGGAAATCCAGTCATCACATCCGCCGAAAGTATCAAATCCGGTCGAACCCGGCGAAGGGTGTCAACCACTCGGAAAACGTCATCAGGTGAGTATCGCCTCTTCATTCGCTTGAGAATCAATGGGGACATGCTTTGCAATGACAGGTGCAGATGCGAGCACACATTCCCACACTCCCGAAATACCTCAATCAACTCGTCGGTGATGTGGGCCGGATCAATCGAACTCAGTCTGAACCTGCATGCTGGATAACGGGTCGCAAGAGATCGCACTAGGGACGCGAGGCTGAAATCCGAATCGGATTGACTCGATAAATCCAAGCCATATGCTCCAAGGTCGATACCGCAGATCACAATTTCCCGGAACCCCTGGTCAACATAGCACTTGACCTGTCGGGTGACCGTTGTCGGTAGAATTGAACGGCTTGCTCCTCGGGCCTCATGTATGATGCAGAACGTACATCCATTGTCGCATCCCTGTTGGACTTGCACATACGCCCGCGTTCTTGAATCGAATCCCGATACCGCTTCGTCAGGCAACTGATAATTTTGTTCTTTGCCATTATCGGTCAGCGCTGTCAGCGACTCTGAACCGGATGCGACCAACTCTGGAATACGCAACTTCTCAGTTCCTGGAACCACCAGGTCAACACCTTCGATTTCAGCACATTTTTCGGGCTGCATTTCAGCATAACAACCTGTCACCACGATTGTGGCCTGGGGGTTTTGCCTTACAGCGCGCCGGATCGCCTGTCGCGACTGTCGGTCCGCTTCTCTCGTTACGGTACAGGTGTTGATGATGCAGACATCAGCGTCTTTTGCATCGGAGTGATTCCAATTTACGGACTTCAACTGGTGAAGGATATACTCGGACTCGAAAAGATTCACCTTGCAACCCAGGGTTTCCACTGAAACGGCGGGGGCTGGAGAATCCAGATGAGTTGACGTGGATTCAGGCATGACTCAATTCAACGAGATGCGACCATAAGGACATTTTCGGAATTCGATTCAGAAGGATTCCCATCCACCCCCTGATCAGATCCCGAGTGGCGATTTGCGGTGTCAGTCGACGGTGAAGCTCTCGCCGCAGCCACACTCCGCACTGACATTGGGATTTAGGAAAACAAACGACTCGCCGAGGTCCTGTTTCTGAAAATGGATGGTGGTGCCATCAATCAGTTTCAAACTGTTCGGGTCCACATACACATCAATGCCGAGGCTGTTAAACACGTGGTCATCTGATTCAGGTGCCGAAACAATATCCACCACATATGCAAAGCCCGAACAACCGGTCTTGCGAACGCCAAATCGCAATGCGTGCCCGTCACCCTTGTCAAAGTAAGAGCGAACCCGATCTGCAGCCGATTCTGTAAGCGTGATTGCCATGATTTGTTCCTTTCGGTGAATATCAGTTTAGATAAGGAGAAATACTCAATATTCAATACCCAAAATTGTATATCACATCAGGCAACTCAATCAAAGACAATCGAGTGATCAGTAACCAGCAATTCAATCCTTGGTGCTTGTTTTCTGCTGTGCCATCCTGTGAATGGCGCAAACACCCTCACTCCGTCAGCTTCCTCAAAATTTGGTTGGCCATCTCCAACTCTTCGATTTCCTGATCGCGACGCCGCAGTTCCCGAGTCAACCGGACACGTTCTTGCCTGTCCCGTCGTTTAGCGCCGGAATCCATGGATTGAATGGCACTCTGCATAAAGTCCTCGTACCAGCGATTCACGGTCTGCTCACTGACACCGAATTGCCTTGCCAGTGACTCTGCAGTGTCCTCTTTTCGCAGCAATTTCAAAACAACCTCAACCTTTTGCTCCACGCTTATCGTTGAATCTTCAGTCATCTTTCGCCTCCTGTGTATGCATGATCTATTCACACAACGCCGTGTTCATTCCGATTTCTCCCGCGCACCGCGTGTCATTCTGTTGATCGACGTCAGCAATCCCCGCAGAATGTTCACCTCGTCCTCGGTCAATCCAGGCTTGATGAAGATTCGCCTGAATTTCCTCATCAGTTTCTCCCGCGGACGACTGTGGATGAATTCCACATCCTCCATCACGGTCTGCAAGTGCTCAAAGAATCCCTGGATCTGATCCTGGGTCGCCATCTTGCCGTATTTTCGCTCCAAAGTCTCGTCATCCGCCGATTCCTCATCAGATGAGCTGATTTCAGCCAGTCGCAGCTCGTATAGCAGAATCAGCACCGCACCGGCAAGATTGATGGAGGGGGAATCCTCACTGACCGGAATTCTCACCAGCACATCGCACTGATCGATCTGAAGATTCGAAAGCCCGGCACTCTCCGGCCCGAATACCAGCGCAACGTTCTCACCCCGTTCACTGATTTTGGCTACCTGCACCATCGACTCTCTGGGTGTCAGATTCGGCCAACTGATGGTCCGGACCCGGGCGCTGGTGCCCACCACGAATGAACAATCCCCGATGGCCGCTTCCATGGATTCATACACAGCTGCGTTCGCCAGTATGTCCTCATTGTCGGCCGATCGAACACGCGCCTCCTCAACCAGAAAGTCAACCGGGTTGACCAAACGCAGTTCTGAAACACCCATGTTGCCCATGGCGCGGGCCACCGCCCCGATATTGCCCGGATGGGTTGTTTCTATGAGAACAACTCGAACTGCCACCGTATCGTTCGCCCGACAGCGACGATCACTGAAGGATGAAAGGATTCGGAATTTCCGTCGCAGTCGAAAGCCAAACGCTTTTCACCTGCAGATAATCCCGGATGGCCGCAATGCCGCTCTCCCTGCCCAAACCACTTCGTTTCATCCCACCAAACGGCATCATGTAACTGAACGCACGGTAGGTATTCACCCACACCGTCCCCGCTTTCAGGGCCTTGGTGAATCTCATCGCCCGACGGATGTCCTGCGTCCAAACACCCGCAGCCAGTCCATACACAACATCGTTGCCGATTCGCAGTGCCTCGTCCTCATCCTTGAACTTGATGACCGCCAGCACCGGTCCGAAGATCTCTTCCTGTGCGATACGCATGTCGTTCCTGACATCAGTAAAAATCGTCGGTTCGACAAACTGGTTTCCACACGAGCCTGCAACCTGGGCGGGACCGCCACCGAATACCAGTTTCGCACCCTCCTCTTTCGCTATTTCGATGTAGGAAATGACCTTGTCATATTGCTGCTTGGTGGTAATCGGACCGATGTGTGTACCGGCATCCATCGGATTGCCCATCTGCGCGGAGCGGGCCAGTCCAAGCAAACGCTCCATGAACTCGTCATGGATGCTTTCCTGTACCAAGAGCCTGGACCCGGCGACGCAGGTCTGACCGGTCGCACCGAAAATTCCGGACACCGCACCCTTGACCGCCATGTCCAGATCCGCATCCTCAAACACGATGTTCGGCGACTTTCCGCCCAGCTCCAGGGACACATGCTTGATACTGCGCGCTGCGCTCTCATAAATCTTCTGCCCCGAAAGATCAGACCCTGTAAAGGTGATCTTGGCAACATCCGGATGATCCACCAGCGCAGCACCGGCATCAGCACCATAGCCACTGATGACATTGAACACACCATCAGGAAATCCGGCCTCCTTCACCAGTTTCGCATATTCAAGAGAACTGGCTGAGGCATATTCCGACGGCTTGATCACCACGGTGTTCCCCGCGGCCAAGGCTGGTGCGCACTTCCACGCGATGAAAAGCAAGGGGGAATTCCAGGCGGTGATGGCGGCAACCACACCTAGCGGTTCATAGGTGGTATAGGAAAACGCATCCTTCTTGTCAGTCGGTACAATCGATCCCTCGATCTTGTCGGCCAGTCCACCAAAGTAATACCACCACTCGGGATGGTACACCATCTGCGCCTTCATCTCGGAAAACAGCTTGCCGTTGTCCCGAACCTCAAGCGTAGCCAGACGATCGGCATTCTCCATGACCAGGTCACCCAGCTTGCGCATCAGTTTGCCGCGTCCCGATGCGCTCATGGCGGCCCAATCGGGATTCTCAAACGCCTGCTTGGCTGCCGCGACCGCACGGTCGACGTCCGCCTTGTTTGCTTTCGGGACTCGCGCCCAAACCTCGCCTGAGTACGGGTCTACGCTTTCAATCCACTCGCCACTCGATGAATCGACATACTCTCCGTTGATGAATAACCGATATGTTTCCATGATCTGAACACACTCCCAAAATTTGCACTTGACGGGCTTGGAATTTGGAAAAAACAACCGTACCCGAATGCCGTGAATAATATAGAATAAACTTTACAGTTGCCATGCCGGATGCTGATCTTTACTGCACCTCCCGGCTTCTGTACAGAAGATTCGTCTCACATCCGATTTTGTGATCGACCACCTTTGAGAACACGCCTGAAGGCGGTAGATCCAAGTCCGAACTGCAAAATTATACTGTTCCCAGTTGCACAGCACTACACAGACCGCATCATGCATCCGTTACTGAACATTGCTGTCAAGGCAGCACGCCGCGCCGGGAAAACCATCATGCACAAATCCTATCGGGTTGATCAGCTTCGATACAACCTGAAAGGGGCGCGAGACTACGTCAGCGAGGTGGATATACTGGCCGAGCAGCAGATTGTCGAGGTGATCCGGGAAGCCTATCCCAATCACGCGATTGTTGCCGAGGAGCGCTATTCAGCTCCCGGAACCGACTTTGAATGGATCATCGATCCGCTGGATGGAACGACCAACTTTCTGCACGGCTTTGCCCAGTTCTCGGTGTCTATCGCGGTGAGAAGACGGCAACATGTCGAACACGCCGTCATCTACGACCCCGTTCACGAGGAGCTTTTCTCAGCAACCCGCGGCGCCGGAGCGCATTTGAATGAGCGAAGAATCCGCGTCAGTCGCATCGATGATCTCGCGCAGTCCCTGGTCGGTACCGGATTTCCATTCCGGGAAACCGATGACCTTGATCTGTGGGTAGCGATTTTCAGGCAACTAGCCAAGAAAACCTCGGGCATCCGCCGGCCGGGCTCAGCCGCGCTGGACCTGGCCTACGTTGCCTGCGGACGCTATGACGGATTCTGGGAATCCGGGCTCAAGCTCTGGGATATTGCCGCCGGCTCGCTGCTGATCCAGGAATCAGGTGGATTGGTGTCCGATTTCATGGGCGAACAGAACTTTCTTCAGTCAGGAATGATCGTCGCCGGCAATTCCACCGTTTACGACGAACTGATCAGGATCATCCGCAAGGAAGCAAGGCAATTGATGAAATAATGCTGGACTCTCCATCGGCCAACACCCCGATGATGCAGCAGTATCTGCGCATCAAGGCAGATTATCCGGACACGCTGCTGTTCTACCGAATGGGTGACTTCTACGAACTGTTCTATGAAGATGCCGAACAGGCCGCACGGCTGTTGGACATCACACTGACCAGTCGCAACAAGTCATCTCCCAACCCGATCAAGATGGCCGGTGTGCCATTTCACAGCGTCAATCAGTACATCCAGAAACTGATCCAGCAGTCGATACCCGTGGCAATCTGTGAACAGGTCGGAGACCCGGCCAAAGCCAAGGGTCCTGTTGAGCGAAAAGTGGTGCGCGTGATCACACCGGGCACCCTGACCGATGAGAATTTTCTCGATGCCCGCACGGAAAACCTCATCATGGCCGTGCATGAAACCGATGCCTCCTGCTCGATCGCCATTTTGGAGGTCTCAAGCGGCAGATTCCTGGCACGGGAAATCCCTGAACCTCAGTCCATTCATTCCGAGATCGAACGCATCCAGCCGGCGGAAGTGCTGGTTGCCGATTCAGCCCCGCTGGCTGAACAACTCAAGACCGAAGGGTTGCGGGAAATCCCACAGTGGTACTTCGGTCTCGAACGCGCAAGCGAACTTTTGAAAAAGCAATATGGCGTACAAAGTCTCGCAGCCTTTGGCTGTGATCTGCACCCTGAAGCTACAGCAGTTGCCGGTGCACTGCTGCAATACGCCCTGGATGTGTTTGGTTCTGAACTCCCACATATCCAGGTTCTGCAGTTTGAGGACCCGGATGATTACCTGATCCTCGACAGTTACAGCTGGCGCAACCTTGAAGTCGAGCGAAACCTGTCAGGCGATACCAAAAACAGCCTGCTGGAGCTTTATGATGGATGCTCTACCGCCATGGGCGCAAGAACCCTTCGTCGATGGTTCCGCAAACCGTCCCGCAATCGCAGCGAGGTGCAACGACGCCACATCATCATCGAGCACCTGCTTGAGGTCGGCGCACTCATCACCCTTAACCCCAAGCTCAAATCGATTGCAGATGTCGAACGGATCAGCTCCAGGATCGCGACCAGGTCGGCCAAACCGACTGACCTCGTCAGATTGAGAGAATCGCTGAAAAGTGTTCCATCCCTGATCGAATCGATCAATGCAGGCGATTGTGCTGAGGCGAAGACGCTCTGCGGGTCGATGGATGACATTCCCGAGGTTGTCGACGTGCTTGCGCGCGCCATTGTCGACGAGCCTTCCAACCAGCTGCGGACCGGCGGTTTCATCAATCCTCAATACGATGCCGAACTCGGGGAGCTGGTCAGGCTCCGCGATGACTCCGGATTGGCACTGGCGCAAATGGAGGTGCGCGAGCGCACACGAACCAGCATCCGCAATCTCAAAGTGCACTACAACCGGGTTCACGGCTACTACATCGAAGTCCCACGCCAGGCCGCGGATCAGGTGCCCGAGGACTACGTGCGCCGCCAGACACTCAAAAACAATGAACGATACATCACGCCGGAGCTTCGGAAATTTGAAAGTGAGATTCTCTCAGCGAAGGAAAAGGCCCTGGCACGCGAGAAGTTGCTCTACGAACAGCTGCTTGACCAACTTCAACCGTTCATCTCCCGGATGCAGTCCACTGCCGCATCCCTGGCTGAATTGGATGTACTTTGCAACTTTGCGGAACTGTCCATCACGCATGATCTGACTCGACCGGAACTGGTGGAGCAACCCGGTATCTCAATTGTCGGTGGCCGACACCCGATGGTCGAGGCCATGCTGAATAAACCGTTTGTACCCAACTGCGCCGAGCTCAATTCCGACAACCGGCTGTTGATGATCACAGGACCCAACATGGGTGGCAAGAGCACCTACATGCGCCAGACTGCCGTGATCACCCTGCTCGCCTATACGGGCTGCTATGTCCCGGCAAAGTCGGCAACGATCGGACCGGTTGATCGGATTTTCACCCGCATCGGTGCGTCGGACGACTTAAGCGCCGGCAGCTCCACATTCATGGTTGAGATGACCGAGATGGCTGCAATCCTGCACGGCGCAACCGAGCACAGCCTGGTGATCGTCGATGAGATCGGACGCGGCACCAGCACATTCGATGGCTTGGCGCTGGCATGGGCCTGCGCCGACAGCCTGCTGAACGACATTCGCACGCTGTGCATGTTCTCAACACACTACTTTGAGATCACCGCATTGGCCGAGCAGTCCACCGGCGCCCGCAATGTCCATCTTGATGCGGTACAGCACGCCGGAAAAATCGTATTCCTGTATGAGGTCAAGGACGGTGCGACCAACCAGAGTTATGGCATCCAGGTGGCTCGGCTGGCTGGCATTCCGAGCAAGGTGGTGTCGGTTGCGTCCGAAAGACTCGCCAAGCTGACACAGTCCGTGGGCAATCGAGAGCACGTTGCAACAACGCAGCAGCAACTGTCGATTTTTGACACCGAACCGGCCACAAGCTCACCGCTGGAGGATAAACTTGCTGAGATTGAACCCGATGAGCTGAGCCCAAAAGAAGCGCTTGAGATGCTCTATCTGCTGAAAAGAATGCACGACTCCTGACCGTGCGCTCGGTCTGCAATTTGAGTCAATTGAATGGAACGGCTTGAACCCGAGCGACCTGAAGGAAAATATTGTTGTATTTGTGATCCTGAAATTTGTGATAATTTTGCCCATGTTGAATGAAGAATCTACCCGCGGATAACCACCGAATCGAATCATGACCTATGTTGTTACCGAATCCTGCATCAAGTGCAAGTACACCGATTGCGTAGAAGTCTGCCCCGTGGACTGCTTTCACGAAGGTCCGAACATGCTCGTCATCGACCCGGAAGAATGTATTGATTGCAGTCTGTGTGAGCCCGAATGCCCGGTTACCGCAATTTATGCGGAAGACGACGTGCCGGCTGACCAATCAGAATTTCTGGAGCTGAATGCCGAACTGAGCCTGGTCTGGCCGGTGATCTCGTCAATCATTGAAGCACCGCCGGACGCCGCTGAATGGGAAGACGTCAAGGAAAAACGTCAATATCTTGAGCGTTGAGTTCAGATCCATTGTCAACCAACAACACAGCCATTCCATGAAAAACGACCTGCCGCAACAAACCGCCGCGACGTTATGGGCACTGCGCACCGCCTGTGAGACCGTCAATGCGCTGCCGCCCCATTGCGCGCCTGCAAGCGAGCACGAAGGACGACAGGCGCAACTGTACTATGCCGAACTCGCCGATGATACCATAGCGGGTTGGAAGATCGCCGCAACCAGCGCGGGCGGTCAGAAGCACATCGGAGTCGACGGCCCGCTCGAGGGGCCTTACCTGTCCTCGCATGTGTATGAACCTGATGCTGTGCTGTCAATGGCCGGCAATCACATGGCAGTTGCCGAAGCCGAGTTTGCCTTCCGCTTTGGCCGCGCTCTGGTCAGTCGCGAGGAGTCCTATTCCCAATCAGAAATTGTTGATGCGGTGTTCAGTCTACACCCCAGTCTTGAGTTCCCGGACTCAAGAATTTCGGATTTTGCACATGCAGGGGCCGCCGCACTGCTGGCAGACTGCGCCTGCGGCCGGGACTGGGTGGTCGGGCCGGCCACATCGGAAGATTGGAGAAGCATCGACCTCGCTGAATCAGTGGTCAAACTGATCATCAACGATACCGTTGCATCCGAGGGCACCGGTGCCGACGCACTGGGCGATCCCCTGACCGCGCTGGAGTGGATCGTCAACAAACTGTCCTCCAGGGGCATTACGATCAACGCAGGCGAAATCATCACCACCGGTGTATGCGGACTTCCAAAACCCATCCGGGCCGGAGATCACGTCACCGCGGACCTCGGCATATTCGGAACGGTTTCGGCACAGCTGATCGACTGAGTACACTCATCCGGAGTGGGCAATCGATTCGTATTTCGCGCCTTCGCTGAGCAACGTTGACCGGACCAGGTCAACCCGATTGGCCTGCCAGTGAATCGGCTCAATCGGTGCATGAATCTTTTTTCCAAAGCGGCGGGCGAGTGTGACGTGCGGCGTGAAGTTCTCATTCCTGCGGTGGGAACCCGACAGCGTCCTTCGAACCTCGTGAACCAGCCGGTCCAATTCCATGCACGGATACTGCGAACCAACCCAGGCTACCATGTTTCTCGGCCATGATCCGACAAGGTCGAACTGAATGGAAAAAGGATAAAAACGCAAGGCCGTAATGGATCGTTCCACCCGGTCAATCTCGGATTCGGGCACGTCTCCCAGAAACTGCAACGTGATATGAAACTTGCTTGATGGGGTCAGCCGACCCAGCTCTGCCAACCTGAATTCGGCTTGAATATTCTCAAGCTGCGCTCGAACCTTTCGGTCAGGCCATATTGCAACAAACAGTCTTTGACTGGCGGCATCAGCCATTCTTACCCAGAAAAGTCAAAATTCCGGCCAGTGCCTGTTCGACGGATGCCCTGCGTACCTCGTGTCGATCGCCTGAAAACCTGAAGAGCTGACAGTCGAGTCGGCCACCGCCGTTCGACCAGCCAATCCATACGGTACCGACTGGCTTCTTTGCGGTACCGCCATCCGGGCCGGCAATCCCGGTCACAGACACCGCAAGGTCCGCCACACTGCATCGGACGCCACCTTGAGCCATTTCGCCGGCAACCTCGCGGCTCACGGCCCCGTGCTCCATCAGCGTAGCGGCACTGACGTCGACCAGTTCCTGTTTCGCCTCATTGCTGTAGGTTACAAATCCCCGCTCAAACCACTCGGAACTGCCTGCGATGGAAGTGATTGCCTGGGCGATCCAACCACCTGTGCAGGACTCCACTGTCGCCAGCTTCAGATTTTCCCGAAGCAACACCTCGCCAACCTCCTGTGCAAGATGATCGATTCGGGATGTCATCAGGATTGGGGTGGAAAATATTCCACTTCGCGCTTGAACGAATCGGGATCTGCGATATATGAACCTTCGGCATTCCGGGGCATTTCCGCCAGGCCAAGCCCCTCGCCATAACCCATCACCACCAACCGGCTTTCAACCCGCTCGACCAGGACGTGTCGGACATAGTCCTCGAATTGCGCTCTTTGCAATCCCTCCAGAGTCCGGGCCAGTTCCTCGTCATCATCGAATTCGAAGTCCTTGCGGTCCAGCGCGTGCCAATAGCGTTGCGAACGCTCGCTCAATGTCTTGTCCCTTGCCAGGATCTGCTTGATCAGTCCCTGACGATACGCCTCGAATTCCTCGTCTGGAAGGTATTTGACCCAGATATCAAAGTCCTCAAGAAACCGGAATATCGCATGTTTCATCACTTCAGGCGGTGTGTCCGGAGACTGAATCGAGAAAATCAGTCCGGGCACCTCATCGACCGGAATCAGACTGGAAAAAACCACGTAACCCAACTGCTGAACTGTTCGAAGATCGGAAAAGAAGGGCGTCTGAATCATGTGTGCCAGCAACGAAAGATTCGCCCGCTCTTCCAACGAGCGGTCCCGGCCCTGAACGTAGACGACAATTGCTGAATCGGCATTCTCGATCTCAAACTGCAGAATGTGAGGCCCGCTTGACGGGAGTCTGACGACCTGATTCTTCAGGACTTCCCGGGTTCTTTCCGGGTCCAGCAGTTCCGAAGCCACCAATTCACCCATGGCGACCGCGGTGTCTCCAAGCACGTTGCCGTGCGAGAGTGCCACGATGTTGACCTCATCAAGCAGCCGCTCGGAAAATTTCTCGAGATCCTCCACTGTGACACGTCCCAGAACCTCAAGCTCCTGCTCATCAGTCCAGCTGGGTTCAATGATCACCGAGTAAAACTCCGAAATCGCCCGCCGATACGCGCTGTCCCGGCGCGAGTTTTCGATATCCCGTATCATCGCCTTGCGGTCCAACTCAAACTTGTCCGGGTCGAACTTCGGAGATTTCACGACACGCACGATCTGTTCAAGCAACTTGGACTGATTGTCATCGTAGCCTGAAACCCGGATGCTGAAGCCGCGCTGGTGACTGTACAGACTGTATTCCAAACCGGCGACGGTTGCCGCATACGCGAACTCGTTCAGTTGCTCGTTGACTGCGCTGACAAACAATGACAGCAAAATGGAATCGTCCACACTCGAATTCGCTGCGGGAGACCTGACGGTCACAAAGAAACCCGCGCGGGGAACGTCGAATGATGTGTCGGTTTGGTGCCAAAGCGAAAATCCCGGACGCTCTGCAAGTTTGACTGGAACAGAGGACGCCTCGGCCTGTTTCAGATCAAGATTCTGCGGTAGAAACTCGTTTCTGCCAGGAAGCCAGTGCGACGCGTCATCGATATCCGAATTCCACATCGCGACCACGTCCGGATCAAGTCCGCCAAGGGCATATTCCGTGCCGACATAAGGCGTCACCTGATCGGTCGCAACATCGGAGGCTTCCAGCACAACCAAAACGTTATCCGGTTGCATGCGCTCCAGAATACTCATGATCAGCTCGGGATCAAACCGCTCAACCAGATACAGCGCAGATAAAATCTCGTCTCGTGGATATTCATGCAGCCTGGCTGCCAGGACCGTCACAAAGTCCCGGATACTGTCCACTTCACTGAACCGAAAACTGATCTCATTGATGGTCTTGATTTCATTGAATCGCCACTCATCAATACCGCGTTTTCGAATCTCGCGGATGTAGTGATGCAGGTAGGCCCCGATCTGCTCGAAGTTTTCGTAACCGCTCGGAGTCAGGGAAATCCGCACGGTCATGGCATGTGTGGACAGTCCGATGTCGGATGAACTCGCATAGAGACCGTCAGCCCATCCCAGACGCTTGAGTTCTGACAGCAGACTCCCCTCTCCCTCATGACCCAGAAGATGCGCGATATAGCCATCCGGACTCTCCCGCCAATAGGGCGCGAGATCGGGAACCGGGAAGAAGAATTCGAGACCGGGATTGTTCTTGAGTGTCTTGATCTTGAGCAGCGCCGGCAAGGTGTCGGACTCGAACAGCGGCATGTCTGCCGGGACCGGCCGGGCGTTGCTGTCCTCAACGGCGGAAAAAAGCCCAGTCACCAGCTCTTCGAGTTCATCAAGTGACTCCTGACCCAGAACGACGAGATTCATCAGATTGGCGCTGTAGCGCTCATTGTGAAAATCAATCAGCTCAGGTCTTAAGTCTCCTTCCAGCGTCTGTGACGTGCCAGTGAAGAATCCTGCGGAGGGGTGGTCCTCATTGAAGGTGGCTCTCAGGGCAGACCAGCGCCTGACGGCATCTCGCTGTGTCCGCATCTCATATTCCGCATGAACGACCGTACGTTCGCGGTCAATCTGTTCTTCCGGAAAGAGCGGCGAGATGAAGAAATGAGCGAACCGATCCAGGGCGGGCTCCAAAAACTCGGGTTTGATGCTGAAGTTGTAGTTGGTGACATCGATTGCGGTGTAGGCGTTGGTGAATCCGCCATTTTGCTCGATGAACGTCCGATAGCCATCCAATTCGGGGTATTTCTCAGTTCCCAGGAACAACATGTGTTCCAGATAGTGAGCCATCCCCTGGCGGTTTTCAGGATCGTCCTGACCGCCGACCTGCACCGCCAGCGCGGCCGCTGCCTCATCGGTCTCCGCATCGGAAATCAGCAGGACACGCATGCGGTTTTCCAGTTCGAGTGCGCGATATTCCCGATGATCGTTGGGGCTTTTCTCAAAATCAGCCTGAACAGCAACTGCAACCAGGCAGATGAATCCCGCAAGCAGGATTCGAGCGGTTTGAAAGGCGATTTTCATGGCTGGCAGATCGTAGTGTGTTTTCTAGTCACAGTTGCCGGCAACCGGGTGGTTGACTGCGGAATTTGGCGTCCCCAGGGGGATTCGAACCCCCGTCGCCAGCGTGAAAGGCTGGTGTCCTGGACCTGACTAGACGATGGGGACAGACGCTGCAAACAAGAAGCCGAATTATACAGGAAAATGGTGGAGCCAGGCGGGATCGAACCGCCGACCTCTACAATGCCATTGTAGCGCTCTCCCAACTGAGCTATGACCCCGGGTACAAACAAACGGTTTGTCGGCGTAAATTATAGTGATTGACCGGCTTGTGTGGCAACAATTTGTGCTGGTTCAACAAGCACTCTCTGAGGAACGTGAACCAGTACGGGAATGGTCACTTGATTGTGAAGTACAAAAAGCAGGGGTCTCTCACGAGACCCCGCATCAAGCGGCCAGAAGCCGCAAGGGTAGTTGGACGAGAGTGTATATTCGTACCGGCTAGATGTCAAATTTCTGGGCCGGAAAATCTGGTTAAGTGTAAATGTAGGACAAATCTCATTACCTATGTTGACGGCAACAAGGTTGCGCTCATCGACAGGGGATTCTGGACCGGCGAGATCGCATGCGACTACTGCTTTGAGAAAGTACTGCATTTGAAATTGTTTGGCAGTCTCCCTGACGAACCTTTGCAACGTGAACTCAAGAAAGAATTGATCAGACTGAAGCAATTGTGCAGGTGATATCAATCAATCCAATCAATTGCACGATCCAAACGCGTCAGGGTGCGATTCTTCCCGATTAACTCGATCGTCACATCGATTCCCGGTGACACGGTTCCGCCAGTCAGTGCAACCCGAATCGGCTGCGCCAACTCCCCAAACTTAACGCCCTTCGCCTCGACTGTCTGCTTCAGCAAGCCGTGTATGGCTTCGCGGTTCCACTCCGTAAGGTCGCTCAATCCCGATCGAATCACCCTTAACAGTTCTACCGCGTTTTGAGTCAGGAATTTACGCGCCGGCGCCTCTTCGTATTCGATATCTTCAAGGTAGAAATACCGGCTCATCTCAGCGAACTCAACGAGTGTTTTGGAACGTGTTTTCTGTTCTTCAAACACCTGTTCCACTGCTGGTGAGGCCGTATCGATATCAATACCCAAGTCTGTAAAATGTCTCCGTGAGCAGCTTCGAATCCCGTCCACATCCAGATTGAGCATGTGCTGGTGGTTGATCCACTTGAGCTTTTGTGGATCAAGTGACGCTGGCGATCGGTTGATTCTTTCCGCATCAAAAAACTCGGTCATCTCTTCGACCGTGAATATCTCCTGATCACCATGTGACCATCCCAGCCGCACCAGGTAATTCAGCATGGCTTCGGGCAGATAGCCCATGTCCCGGTACTCCAGCACACTGGCCACATTGTCCCGCTTCGAGAGCTTTTTTCCCTCCGGCGACAGTATCATCGGAACATGTCCGAATTTCGGAGGCGTGTGACCGAACGCAGCAAACAGATTGATCTGGCGCGGTGTGTTGTTGAGATGATCATCTCCGCGGATGACATGCGAGATACCCATGTCGATTTCGTCGACAACAACCGAAAAGTTGTAGGTGGGGGAACGATCGGAACGGATGATGATCAGGTCATCCAGTTCGGAATTCTCATAGGCAACCACTCCCTGCACCATGTCATTGACTTCGACTGTACCATCCAGTGGATTCTTGAATCGCACCACTGATTCAGTTTCTGGATCTGGCTTGAGATCAAGATCGCGGCACGTATGATCGTAGCGGGGCTTGAGGCCCTGTTTCATCTGCTCGGATCGCAAGGCGTCCAGCCGCTCCTTGCTGCAGATACAGTGGTAGGCAAGCCCGGCATCCAGCAGCTGTTGTGCTCGTTCCTGGTAGATGGAGGTGCGGTCGGACTGGTAAATCAGATCGCCGTCGTAATCCATCCCGAGCCACGCCAGTGAATCGACAATCAGCTGTGATGCTTCAGCTGTTGAACGCTGCCGATCTGTATCTTCAATCCGCAGGAGAAATCGACCTTGGTGACGGCGTGCATACAGCCATGAGAACAATGCGGTCCGAACTGACCCGATGTGCAGACTCCCCGTGGGACTGGGTGCGAACCTGGTTACAACTGTCATTGATCAACCATCCCCTCAAGCTTTTCTATGATGGCATGATGGTGATCAATACCTGAGAACCGGCAAAGCTCCTGCAGACAGGTTGGACTCGTGACGTTCACCTCGATCAGTTTCCCACCAATCACATCAATACCGCAAAAGAAGATGCCCTGCTCAATCAGTCCGGACTTGAGCGCTTCGCAAATGGCAAGATCATTGCTGTCGAGCTCAGTCGGAATGGCACTCGCACCCTGATCCAGATTGTTGAGTTCCTGCCCTTCGGCATGTACCCGCAATACTGCACCGATCGGCTCGCCATCGACCAATAAAATGCGCTTGTCCCCATCGACTGCTGCAGAAAGATACTCTTGAGCAATCACGAACTCGCTGCCGCCTTGAGTCATCTCATCAATCAATCGTTCGGCGGATTGGGATTCCCGGTCCAGAAAGACGATACCCTGCCCGCCATGACCATCCACCGGCTTGAGCGTGACTCGCTCATGATCACCAAGCATTGCGAGTATCTCCTGCTTGCTTCGGGTAACCAGAGTCTGCGGTGTCAGATCGGGATAGTACAGCGCCGCCAGTTTCTCGTTCCAGTTTCTGATGCCTGATGGTCGATTGAACACCCGCGTACCCGGTCCCAGTAAATCAAGCATCAGCGTTGAGTAAAGATAGTTTTGATCAAACGGTGGGTCCGTTCGAATCATGACAACATCCATCTCGGAGAGATCGCCGTTACGCGTTTTCAGTACGGTGAATGGATTATCGACTGAAGAGTGAACCTCCAGACCTGAAAACAGTGCCGTCACTGCATGGTTTGCAGCCTGCATCGTAGACTGATTGAAATAAAATACCTCGTTGCCGCGTTCGTACGCAGCAAGCATCATATAAAATGTCGTATCCTTATAGGCTTTGACAGACTCCAACGGGTCCATCAGGAAGGCGATTTTCATGAATGGGATCCTGATTTCATATTTAGCTGTTGAATTACCCTGACTGATCAACGTCACTTCGCCCGGGTTGGGCACCCAGGCAAAACACAACATGATATTGCAAATTGAAGGCAACTAATTTCATTCGGCAGATTATCGACCAAGATATCGCCAGCAACAAACACAATGGTCGCGTGGTGACCCGTTTCCCTCCGGAGCCGAACGGCTATCTTCACATCGGCCACGCAAAGTCCATCTGCCTGAACTTTGGGATTGCTGAGGATTATGGAGGAACCTGTAATTTTCGTTTTGACGACACCAATCCCAGCAAGGAAAACATTGACTATGTGAACTCCATCATCGACGACGTCAGATGGCTGGGCTATGCCCGGGACGACAAGATCCTGCATGCATCAGACTACTTCGAGCAGTTGTTCGACTTTGCGGTGGAATTGATTGAACAGGACAAGGCCTATGTAGACAGTCTCACTCCGGACCAGATACGAGAGTATCGGGGCACGCTCACCGAACCCGGAGTCGACAGTCCATTCCGCGAGCGCTCAGTCGAGGAGAGTCTGGACCTCTTCATGCGCATGCGCAACGGTGAGTTCCCCGAGAACACCCATGTGCTTCGGGCGAAGATAGACATGACATCAGGCAACATCAACATGCGGGATCCCGTGCTGTACAGAATCAAGCACGAATCACATCCTTTGACGGGGACTAAGTGGTGCATCTACCCGCTGTACGATTTTGCACATGGATTGTCCGACGCTATCGAGGGTGTGACGCATTCGCTGTGCACGATGGAATTTGAGGATCATCGGCCACTGTACGACTGGATCATCGACAATGTCACTGCACCGTACAGACCTGAGCAGACCGAGTTTTCGAGACTTTCTTTGGAATATACCGTTCTCAGCAAGAGATGGTTGACCAAGTTGGTTGAGGATGGTCTGGTTGATGGTTGGGATGATCCAAGAATGCCGACCATCTCCGGACTGCGCAAGCGCGGTTTCACTCCGGCGTCCATCCATGATTTCTGCAATAGGGTCGGCATAACCAAGAACTTCAATACAGTCGAGATGGGTGTTTTGGAAAACTGCATTCGGGAAGACCTTGACTATCACGCACCGCGTGCCATGGCAGTCATTGATCCACTGCCGGTCGTCATTGAGAACTACGATGAGGGTGAAACAGAGTGGATGGATGCCATGAATCATCCCAAGCGCCCGGAACTGGGTACTCGAAAGGTGCCGTTCAGCAGAACGATCTACATTGAGCGGAACGATTTTCTTGAGAATCCTCCAAAGAAGTTCTTCCGACTCTCACCTGGCTCAGAGGTTAGATTGCGCTTCGCGTATCTTGTGACCTGTACGGACGTCATCAAGGATGAGGTCGGTAACGTGATCGAACTCCGATGCCGTTATGATCCTAAAAGTCGCGGCGGTGTCTCCCCGGATGGCCGCAAGGTTCGGGGCACGATCCACTGGGTGTCCAAAGACCACGCCTGCCGGGCACAGGTCAAGCTGTACGACCGGTTGTTCACAGTCGCAAATCCGTCCGCGCAGAAGGACAGTGGATTTGCCGACCTGCTCAATCCGGAATCGCTAGTTGAAATCGACAATGCCATGGTCGAACCCGCACTTTGTGAAGCACCCCAGGGGAGCCGATTTCAGTTTGAACGGATCGGTTACTTTTATCTGGCTTCGGCATCCAGCGATACAACTGCGCCGGTCTTTCATCGCACAGTGACTTTACGCGATTCCTGGAGCAAGAGAAACTAGAACACTGACCTTTAAGTGACGATGAAGCTTCGAACTGGTGAACCCTGGATGTCAGCCCCGCAGTATGGGCATTCGCTTGAGGGATTGACGCTCAACCTGCTCGTACAGGACATCCCCAAGGCACTTGACTTTCAGACGCGGGTATTGACGGTTGAGGTGGTCTACTCGGATGCTGATATTGCGGTACTGCGTGGCTTTGGTACGGAGTGGATGCTGCATGCTGATCATACCTATCATGAGAATCCGCTCTATGATTGTGTTTCAGGTTCAGATTCTCGCGGAGGTGGTGTAGAGATCCGCCTGCATGGATGTGACCCTGATCAAGCGGAGCAACGCGCGAGGAATTGCGGCTACACGGTTCTTGCACCAACGCAGGACAAGCCACATGGTCTGCGAGAATGCTATCTGATCGACTGCGATGGGTATGTCTGGGTGCCTGATGTGAAGTGTTGATACGATCTCATTCGTTTCGATATGCGCCCCAAAGAACCGTAGGTTTCAATTTTTGGTTTCTCTGATGGAGAACACCCAAACTAGTCATTCACCCAACGATTGACGTAGTTTCGAGTTCGGCAGTCTCGACTTCAGTATTAGTGACAATCAGTTGGAGCAGTAAATCATCGCGCCATACTTGTAGATGATACGTCTTATCGATTGCTGGCACGAAAATGTCCTTCCTGTCACCTTGATTGAATCAAACTCGATACCCACTTGTACCTTTACTTGCTGCGGTTTGACTCATACAGTCGAGTAGAGAGGTTTTTTTGCAGGTAGTTGAGGTTTTATTGATGAATTGATACCTTTGCACAAGCAGTGAGCAATGCCTAAATCCTCAACATTGACTCTGCACACTTTTAATATTTGTTATAAGCAATTGGTCATGGCATTCTGCTACTTTCGCTTTTCGATGAGTACAACACTCACTCCGAAAGCCTTTCAACTAGAGGGGGCTTTCGCATTTGACCACAATTTGATGATTCAGTCCAGTGCAGCAATGAATTCTCAGATTTTTCTATTATTAATTGTCAATAAAATCAATATAATTTCCAGAACCTTAATTGCAATTGATCAAGTTTTGTCCCAGATGCATTGAAATTGGAGGTAACCGTAGTGAAAGTTGTAGAATTTGAAAGTGTTGTACGTGAACTCGAAGATGTCGTAATTCGAATTCGAGCGGAGCCCTACGATGATGTGGGTGACTTCACTTACAGGAGGCGGGCGAAGGGTAGGATGACAGTTCGTCAATGGCTTGAAACTAGAATTTACCCAAATACCGGTGACAAAATAGTTGAAATTATCGATCGGACTGGTCACCGACCTCATGGAGCAACACAACTGGAAACCGTACGATATAGTTGTCATCCCGACTAGCCAAGGGATACACCACTAAAAAATGGCGCTGATGTATCTTTGTCTCTTGAAAATCACACACCATTTGACACCGAGTATTGAATCCACACCTGGCTCTTGACTGCATTTTCAGAGTTTTCGCAAAACGACTTGTTACGAAAATGCTGCTTTACCCACATTAAGAACAGTTTGGCCTGCCACCAGCTTCTACGCGTGGTTGCCAATATTCATGTCGACGATGCCTGTGTTTTTTAAGATGATCCAGGCATCAAGGGAGGTCAAAGCGGCGTTCTAGACCGTTCAAGCCTCTGAATTTTTATTTTGAAAAATCATCTTATCAATATCAACAACTTAATGGATATTTCAATTAAATGTTGAAATATCAGTATTGACAACATTTATTTTGTATATTATATTACTCCTGAATAAATGAAACTAGTCAGAAACATTACTTTATAGGAGATACATCATGCCTCACCAAGCAAAATTGATTTTGCAAGAACTGAAAACAGCAGTCACTACTGTTGAGCTCAACGGCAAGAGTCGAAGCAACCTTCAGCAAACTCTGGAAAAACTAAACTCTCAAATTGAGTTTCTCGAAGATCACCTGAAAAACAGTTTTCGCTACGAAAGACAGGTTTTCACGGTTGCCGACTGCTATCGCAGAGCGGTTGTTGAGTATCTAGGAAGCGAAAATCACGAACTAGCCGACGCTGCCGAAAAATTGATTACCAGGGATTACGCACACATCGGCAAGATGTTCAGTGAAGCAAATAGATTCATTGATCTTGTTGATAAGAATTCAAGTACCGAAGCTTTGGACTTGGAAAGCGGCGAGCGTGTCGGGGAATACAAACTTCAGGAAATTAGATCAAAGTCATTACTTGCGAAGATGGGGCAAACGTTTAAAAACTGCCTAACCGACAGCGAGCAACTCGATGAGTACTACGGGAAAATGCAACGCAAACAACTTGAAATCTGGATGGTTGAAAGAAACAACAAGCCATTCTGTTGATTTCAGTAAATACGTACTTAAGAGAAGTTGAAGAAGTTGAATTCACTGAAAACAACGATGGTTTCAGGTTCCCGTACGCACTTGCTATGGAACTCCTCAACGAGTTAGATGCCAATGCTGACAGGCATGCTGAATTTGCAAAAATCGGCGCTTTCCGGGCATTCGTCAATAGTGATTCGAGCATCGAACCTAAAGTTGTCGAGGTCGGAGATAAACTGATCTGGATTTGGAATTTCAGAGACGAAATCATCATCGCGATGAAAGACAGGCATCAGATCGGGGATAACCTGTATTGGTCTCGCTTTTTTCGATCCCGGGAACCAAGAAGGCACAGGTGGTTATCTGGAAGTGCCGGGGAATGGCAAGTCAACGAGGAGAGTCATATCAACTTCAGTGACTTGCTGAATCTGGTCATTCAGTATCCAATACTCGCGAAACGATTAAATGAACTCGTCCTGGGTGACATCGGCTAGATTTTATGTCTTTTCAGGTAAAAATGATTTTGCACGGACTGAAATCATCAATCGCTGCCATGGAGCGTAGTTGTAAGAGTCGAAAGTACTATCAGCAGATTGCGAAAAAACTTAACGCTCGAATTGAGTTTCTCGAAAACCACTTAAATTCCAATCATCATCACGAGAAGCAGATTTACACAATTGCGGACTGCTATCGGAAAGCGGTGGAATTTCTGCGAAGCGACAGTAATGAACTAGCTGGTATTGCCGAGCATTTCATCGCACAAGAACACCCAGACATTGGGGCGATGTTCAGTGCAGCAAAGGAGTTCATTGATCAGTACGAGAATAACTGGGGTGTCAATACAATCGAGTTGGAAAGCGGTGAGCGAGTTGGCCAATACAAACTTCAGGAAGTAAAATCCAAATCCCTCCTTGGTAGGTTGGGCAAAAGGTTTGGTAACTGCCTCTCCCGCCCCAGGCAACTCGACTTCTACTTTAGAAGGATGCAAAAGGGTGAATTACAGATCTGGTTGCTGTTGAAAGATGACAAGCCATTTGGCTTACTCTCATTGCATCCGCGTTCGAGGGCAATTTGCGATTTTGACCTTGTCGATGGCAGCAATAGCTTAAAGTTGCCATATTCGCTTGCTTTGGAAGTTCTCAACAAATTGGACGTCAATGCCGATCTCACGCCTGAGTTTGCAAATGTTGGTGCTTTCGATGTATTCAAGAAAGCACCGCCACTTGTCAAGCCTGAAGTAGTTGGAAACAAATTAGTCTGGATCTGGAGATTCGAAGACGAAATCATCATCGCGTTGAAAGATAGGAATCGAATCGGAGCCGAAATTAGTTGGTCACGCTTTTTTCGAACCGAGGAGGAAACGAGAACCGAATATGAAGGGGAATGGGAAGATATGATGGGAAGTAATCTCAAACTCGGTGACTTGCTAAATCTTTTAATGCAACATCCGGAACTGATCAAACACCTTAGCGCACCCGTTTTGGAAGACAATCGCTAATTGATGAATGTCATCGTTTCGAGTACCGACTTCTAGATGTTACCTCCACGGCAATAGAAAACGGTTCAGCAGGTAAATCTGGCGCCTGACAGAACGCATCTCAGCAACTACGAGCGTTCCATCAGTCATTCGACAATCGGGCATTGAGCAAATCTTTTTTCTCACATGGTCTGGTCATCTGATTGCTGTTAATAGTGAACAATACATTTTTCTCATCTAGATTATATGGAGTTAGTCATGACCCAATTATGGCGAATACATCTCAAACCTGACGCAAAAAAAAGCGTTGACCCAGCAGAATTTGCAATTAACCAGCGAATTTTGGGAGTAGGTTGGAAACTTGAGAATATAAACAACAATTTAACTGAGGCTGATTGGAAGAATTACACAGACTATGTAAATAGGAATGACGAGCAGAAAGGAATTCAGTGGCTAAATAATTGGCGCTCAGGTGTAGTAAATTTACTACACGATGGAATGAAAATTAATGACCTTTGCTGGGCTCGTGATAAGAAAGCAATTTACTATCTTGGGTGCGTTGTGGGAGCCTGGGAATATCGAGCCGGTGAAATTTATCGTGCTGCAGACCTTGTGAATGTAAGGGATTGTGATTGGGTAAGAGTAGGTGGTATTGACTCAGTACCTGGTAAGGTTTTTGATAGCTTTATACCGAGCAGAACTCTCCAACGAATCAATGACGACTCAAGCCTCGTTTATTCGAAATTGGTCTATAACCAATTAAAAAAAGAAAAGATATATGCCGACATAGAATCTGAAGAAATGGAACTGTTTAGTCTACTAGACCCTTTCGATTGTGAAGACCTCGTAGGAATTTACTTACAAAAATGCCATGATTACAAACTTATCCCTAGCACATGTAAACGAAGTGTCGAAGTCACTGAATTCGTACTTGTCAAACCAAATAAAGTTGCACATGTTCAAGTCAAGCAAGGCGAAATAGACTTAAACAGAGACCGCTTTAGAACCGAGCCGGGAATCCTAGATGAATGGTTTTTGTTTAACACGGAAGATAAATATTCTGGACCTGCGAACAACCGCGTCAATTGCTTGAGTTCAAAAGAAATGAAGGAATTTGCCTTCTACAATGTAGACATCATGCCAAGTAGAGTACAAAGAAAAATCAAGTTTCTAAAAACGAAAAAATTGAACTGAAACAATTGACAGCAGTGGCTTGGGTGAGCACCTATAGCATACAAGATACTTTGATTGCTTTAGCGCCATGAACATACGCGAAACATGCAAGTAAAACTGTCTAGAATCGCAGAAGGTCGTCTAAGCCAACTACCACCCCGCCATTGATTTCTCGCTTGGCTCTGGTAGCGAAGGGTGAGTATCGCGGTGGGTTCGTGTGGCGTGCACTATTCCAGACACATTAGTTGGTATTTCTGGAAAATAAAAACGGTGCCATCAGACGAATCGACTCCAGCCTATTGCGTGGCTCAGATTGTTAAAGTCAGATCTTTCACGAACTGATTGTCATCTGTGTACCAGTTACGCTTGTCGGTGGCTGTCGGCATGGCTGTTCCAATCGGTGAAATCCGTAATCAGCAATCGAGTGCATTCAATGTTGCTATCTTAAGCACCCCAACTAAAAACTTCAATAGCAAACAGAAACCTCGGCCAAATACCCATTCGAAATTATCAATGTGATAGAATTTGCGGTTTCTACTCCGATAATCAGTATAACGCTCAATGGAACATCTGGCCGAATACATTTTATTTTTCGCGAAAACCCTCACGATCATCATCGCGATCGTTATTCCAATCATGTTGATCGCCGCGCTTGCCGCCCGGCAACGTCAGCACCAAAAAGAACACTTGGAAGTCAATATCGTCAACAGGCGTTATGAGGCCATGTCCAACGCCATTGATTCCGTTCAACTTCCAAAAAAAGCCTTCAAGGAGCAAATGAAGAAACAGAAAAAGGAGCGAAAGTCCTCTGAAAAGCAGGAACCAGAGGAAAACACCAAAAGAAACCGTATCTTTGTCTTCAACTTTGAAGGTGATATTGAAGCCAGCGAAATCGATCGCTTGCGAGAAGAAATCACTTCGGTCCTGACAATCGAACAACCGCCAGATGAGGTTGTTGTGAAAATCGAAAGCAGGGGCGGTGTAGTGCATGGTTATGGACTCGCAGCATCCCAGCTCAAGCGAATCAAGGACAAGAACATTGCGCTGACTGTCTCAGTTGACAAGGTCGCTGCCAGCGGCGGATATCTGATGGCCTGCGTTGCCGACAAGATCATTGCCGCACCGTTTGCAATTGTCGGATCAGTCGGTGTGCTCGCCCAGATTCCAAACTTTCATCGAGCGCTGGAGAAGCACAATATCGATTACCAGGAATATACAGCCGGAGAGTACAAACGAACCGTGGGCATGTTCAGTGAGCCAACCGAAAAGGGAAAGGCAAAGTTCATGGCGGAGATCGAAGATGTCCATAACCTTTTCAAGGAGTTTGTCAAAGTCAACCGTCCTCAGGTCGAAGTCGATCAGATTTCAACAGGGGAACACTGGTATGGCACCCGGGCCTTGGATTTGAATCTGGTTGATGAATTGAGAACCAGCGACGACTATCTACTCGAAGCCAGTCAAAACGCTGACATTTATGAAGTGACATTTGTTCGCAAGGAAACTTTATCCGATCGATTCAAACCCGCATTCGCTGGGCTGGTTGGAATGTTCCTGTCGGAACTCATCAATCGCAAGTCTTCCAGTAAACTTTTCCGATTCTGATTTTCAATTGTGATTTACTCACTCGACAATGGAACGCCGCAGCGCGGAAACAACGTGTATGTTGCACACTCCGCGACAGTGGTTGGAGATGTAGTGCTGGGAGACGATGTTGGCATCTGGTTTGGTGCTGTAGTCCGCGGCGACAATGAACGAATTACTTTGGGAAACGGTACGAATGTCCAAGACTGCTGTGTACTGCACACAGACCCTGGTTGTCCACTGAATGTTGGCGAAAACGTGACGATTGGACACAAGGCGGTCCTGCACGGTTGTACGATTGGTAACTGGTCACTCATTGGAATCAATGCCGTCGTGTTGAACAATGCCCGTATTGGTGAAAACTGTCTGATCGGCGCCAACGCTCTTATCACCGATGGCAAGGAAATTCCAGACAATAGTTTGGTAGTGGGATCACCAGGTAGAGTCTTGCGTAAGCTCGGACCGACTGAAGTCGACATGCTGAAAAGGTTCAACCAGTCATATATCGATAAGATCAAACGCTACACGTCAAGTCTGAAGGAAGTCACCGATGACTGACTCAACTATGAAAGTTGTTGACATTTCGCAACCGGGGGATGCCACAGTTCTGGAAATTCGAGAACGCCCGATTCCTAAGCCAGCGAACGGTGAAATCTTGATCAAAGTTGCGGCAGCAGGACTGAACCGTGCTGACATCATGCAGCGAAATGGACACTACCCACCGCCACCTGGTGCATCTGATTTGCTCGGTCTGGAAGTTTCCGGATCAATCGCGGCACTTGGACCTGATGTTGACCAACTATCGGTCGGAGATGAAGTTTGTGCATTACTCGCCGGCGGAGGATACGCTGAGTATTGCACCGCTCCCGCAACGTCATGCCTACCCATTCCGAAAAGTCTCAACATCATTGAATCTGCAGCAGTACCAGAGACATTCTTTACTGTCTGGACCAATGTGTTCATGCGGGGGAGACTTACAAAAGGTGAACGCTTCCTGATCCACGGAGGCACGAGTGGAATTGGAACAACAGCGATACAGCTTGCCAATACATTCGGAGCCGAAGTCTACGCGACGGCAGGTAGTGCTGAAAAATGTGAGACGTGTATCGAACTGGGAGCGACCGTTGCAATCAATTACAGGGAAAGCGACTTTGAGGAGCAAATCAAAGCCAAGACTGATGGGAAAGGCGTGGACTTGATACTGGACATCATGGGCGGCAGTTATTTCAAGAAAAATCTCAGTTGTCTTGCCATGGAAGGTCGCCTGGTGATCATTGCAACCCAAGGTGGTTTGAAATCAGAATTGAATGTCCTGCCAATCATGTTGAAACGACTGACTGTGACCGGATCAACGCTGCGCCCGCGCACTGCTGAACAGAAAGCTGAAATTGCTCAGGAGCTCAAAGCATACGCTTGGCCTTTACTGGACACCGGTCAAGTGAAACCAGTAATCGATTCGATTTTCCCCATGCAGAAGATTCGTGACGCGCATGAGCGACTGGAATCAGGTTCGCACATCGGGAAGATCATCATGCAGATGGACTAATTGGATTCGGTTGCCAATAGTCGCCACAATCGTGGGTTCGGTTTTCGTTGAAGTTGAACATCTACCGAGCTTACAGATTACCTGTTCATCGGTTACTTGTTTAGTTGCAACGAGATTCCTCACACACAAAAGATCATCATTAATCCATAGAAAATCCTCTCTTGTGGTGTGGCCGATACACCAAAGGTCCGGCATTCACTCAATCCGCATATTCCGGTGTGTTAAGAAAGATGGCGCTCGAAATCCTCACAGATGCCCAATCGACATCCCGATGGTGTGAGAAGCAACGCGCTGAAAACCGCTCTATCGGTTTTATTCCGACAATGGGGGCATTGCATGCAGGGCATCAGTCTCTTATCGAACGCTCACTAGCGGAAAATGACGTCACATGCGTCAGCATCTTTGTGAATCCTCTTCAATTCAATGATCCGAAAGATTTCGATAATTATCCGGACACGCTGAAGTCTGACTATGGCCTGCTTCGTAAACTGGGTTGTGACATGGTGTTCAAGGGTAACAGCCGAGACATTTTCCCTGAAGCGAGTTCATTGGACGAAGTTGAACATTTAGACCCAGGACCATACGCGCTCGGACTTGAAGGAGAGTACCGTCCAGGACATCTGGAAGGTGTATGTACGGTTGTCGATCGTCTGTTTAGAATTGTCGGCGACTGCAGGTCTTATTTCGGACTCAAGGATTACCAGCAGCTTCTGGTTGTTCAGCAACTCGCACAGAACCTTGGTTATCCGCAAATTGTGCCATGCGAAACGGTTCGAGAGCAGAATGGGTTGGCATGTTCCTCAAGAAATAAAAATTTGTCCAGTGACGAACTTGAGACAGCCAAACACATTTACCTGGCTTTAGTTGAAGCGCATAATCTCTGGGGATCAGGAATTCAGGATTGCGATCAACTTAGATCTATGATGCGGAAAATACTCGACAAAGCCGGTCTGTTTGTTGAATATGCAGACATTCGAGATCCAAATCATTGGGGTCAGGATTCGCCAAAGGGAAAACTCGATGCTGCAGTTGCACTAATTGCTGCAAGAATCGGTGAAGTTCGGCTTATTGACAATCTTCGTCTTGATTCGAGCAATAAGTCTCCTTTTGGTTAACAAGAGGTCTGGGAATCGCTATTGAACTTTGGGGCTCGCCCCCGCTCTTTCGACAATGATAAGTCGGTGAATAGGTCAAACTAAAGGATGTGATTCGTTATCAGATAATTCATGTGGAATCGTCAGCAACGATGGTCGGATTTACCAACGTTTCATCCACCAGCGCTTGCGCAATTGTTGCAAAGTGACTTCCGTCAGTGATTCCAACAAGGTCGCAGATTGCCTCATCAATTTGCTGCCGCACAGGGTCTTTATCCATTTCTGCTACTTTCCTCAGGGTTTGCTTTCTGATTTGATCAAAGGCGTTCTTGCCTTTCAATAGACTCTCCGTTGAAATTGCAGTCGTATCAAGTACCAGATGATCAACAGCCGCTGTGTGAGTAATCAATGTTCGCCCGGGATACGGACGATTGGCTTGGACTATCCGCAAAAACAACCCCGGTGTGGAGTTGAGCCATAGACACATGCACTCTTCGACGCCTTGCCTGTTGTCTTTGGCAACAAGAGTAAACCAACTCCGAACTCCAAGCATTTCCTGATCAGTTACAACCGCAGCTAGCCGCTGGGTGTTAAGTCGAAGTTCACACGCGAACTGTAATTTTCCAGCGCGTTTCAGCATTTGAGTTTGCTGATTGACCAAATCCGCGCGTGGATGTAGTTGGGCATTCGCTGATGACAACATAGTCGTAATTTCATTCGCATTGTGATGCCATAAAGCAGGTGGGCCAGCACGAAGTCTGTCGTAACCTTCAGTAACATCAAACAATCCGTACTTTGGATTCTTGATCTGCATATGGTATGGACCGAATTCCCAGCAATCTCCTAGATGTTTCAATGGAATATGATCATCACCAAAATTGCCATAGTCGATTAACTGAATGGCAGAATCCAATAATTTCGATTGAATAAACGCTGTCTGCAACCATGGTCCATCACTCAGAGATGCCTGCTTTGTACAAACAATTTCTCCCCAAACTTTTTTTCCAATTTCAACCACCTGACTACTTGGACCTGTTTGGGATAGAAGATTTCGAGTTAACGACAGAGCATCGACTGTTTGCATTGGGTTACATCGAAGGTTGACAAAACGAACTACATGATCCTCACTTTGGTAAGGACACTTCGTAGCAACCAAAAGAACTTCAGAAATATTGGTTGACTCAGAGAAAGAAGTAAATGTACGACCAGGTAGGTCTTTTCTGGCGCGACGAACCCCAGGATCGTGGCTTGCTACAACCCAATCAATTTCAAACGTATCCAGCAATAGCTTCCTGATGCGCTTCCACGAAGTTCCAGTCAACGCAGTGGCCGGTAACACAAACGCGATCCGTCCACCCAGAGCCACATTCTGATTCGCCAACACTACAAATGCTGAACCCAAACCTGCACGCAGACTGGCCTCGTCTCTCGCAAGCGTACGTTTGAGCGCATCATTCATAAGACGTTGATCAGATTTATTGAGAATAGAGCCGAAAATTGGATTCCATTCGGTATTCTCCTTGTCGCCAGGACTGCCAGCTCTCGTGTAAGGCGGATTTGCAATTATCAAGTCACAGTTCTTTGGGAGACTGATTCCCTCTTCAACCTCTCCATATCCATGAATTCGTGTTGCATCCGTGTCATCTGCCAACGCTAATCTGGCTGCATTGCCTAGCATGTCTGATGTATTCAAAAAATCCAAGCTTCCTAAGCGGGCTCTACCCTCATAGATGCCATACTTCATGCGCCATAGATTCATTTTGTCAATGAGTTGGTGTGTTTCCGCCATCGCTAAGGTAGAAGCCGCCAGATGAATGGCTGCAGGAACAACATCGAAACCCCAAACAACATCTTCGAGAAGTATCTTTGAAACCTTTCTTTGTTCATGCTCTGGCAGTTCATGCCTTCGACTGAATTTGAAGATTTCCTGAACAACTGCCATCAACAGTGTTCCACTTCCACAGGCAGGATCAGCAATTTTCAACTTCGCGATCGCCTCCAAACTACCAAAATCCACATTGCTCCAACGGGTGTGTCGATCATCAATTGCAAGTCCTGCCAGCATTATCGCGGCAGGAATGGTAGTGTAGTTTGTCGCAAGAAACTTGCGGGTATCCAACAGTCGATGGAATATTCTTCCGGCGATATCATGGCGTCGAATAGAATCATGCTCTGCAATGGCCGCCGCGGCTTGTTTGAGTATATCGATTGCATGCCTATCATTCGGTGAAGGTGTAAGCTTCAGCGAACTGCGCGCAATATCAAATATTGGCCACCAGTTAACTTGAAGAATATCTTTCCACTGTCGGAGCAAGTGCTTCACACCTTCATCCGGATCAGGGCGTGGAATGTATTTGTCCCGATACTCCTCTCCTATTGTCGAAAGATCCAAGTTTCGAGACAACAACTCTTGGAACAACAGCGCATTCAACCAAATCAGCGCCATTGTCGATGCAGGGTCGCTGTTCTTAACACCGACTTGTGGATCCCGGGTGAGAATCTGACTCGCATCCTCTATTGCTATTGATGCCAGTTGAACAACTCTGTCAATTGTCCTACCATGGTCAGTTTTGATCCAAAAACTGCGAAACAACTCTGACAGGTCACTTAAGCTGCCTTCTTGAGTCGAATGCCAAAATACAGGAGTGACTTCGCCGTCAATACTATTTACTTGCTCCCAAATGAGACTTCCGCTCGTAAACTTAATGGAGTTGGAATCAACCAATTCCGCAAATGCTTCGTTAGGAGCCATTTGTTTCAATTCTTTTGGATAGCTGACTGCATAGACAACGCGAATGGGTAATCCCTGCCAGATCAGTGGTCGAGCCGTCATTCGCTTTTCGCAGTCAGCACGTCCATCCTTTGGTTCGAATTCTGCTTCAATTGCAACCGCAACTTGATCCAGATTCACCAAGACATCAATTACATGCGACTTGTTATTTGAATCTCGAACCCTTTGCTCTTCAAAAGCCTCCAGCCCCTGACTGCGAAGATATCTTGCGAGTTCGGAATTCAGCAGGGTTTCATGGGTTGCAGCAGTATGGGCCATGGAAAAAATTTCTTTCGATCTACATCAGAGACGACTTTCCGTGCGCTCGGCAATTTATAGAACCCGCGGATGAATTGTACAGTTTCATTCGAATTTGATTTCGGACTGACTTCGACCTGAATGGTGAAACACTGACATCCCAGAAGTCAACTTACCTGATCAAATGGGTGCAAATGAAACTATCGATACATTGTAACTTCAATCACCCAGTACGCACGCAGTTATGGCTAGCAGATTCTTGAAAAATAATTTGTTCGTTCAGTAAATTTAGTAAAATTCATTTTGCAAACAATTTTCGAGTTCCCTGGCCGGGTTACTCGCCTAATAGCCAATTGAGAGTACAAGGTCGCTCCTTGAATCTCGGTGAATAAGCGAGGACTATCTTTTTCGACTTGAAAGTTGTTTGCAACGACCCGGCACCCGCGTGTGCTGGATTTCGAAGCAAAGAATTTTGGAGAAGTCTCATGGCACAAAGAATCTCAATTCAGCACAAGGACAGTAAAATTGTAAAGAATACTTACTACGGGTTCAGTTGGACTTACCTTCTGTTCGGGCCCTTTGTTCCGCTTATTCGAGGTGAGTACGCCTTATCATTTCTATATCTACTTTTGTCCGTTCTCGTGATTCCTCATTTCTTTTTGGCATTCAAATACAATCAAATCTCTACTAACAAACTCCTATCGAATGGGTGGGTACTGGCAGGTAGCGAAGGCGAAAACAAAATGGCTGAAAAATATCTGTAATGTCCGAAGCGTGAAATTGGAAGTGCGATTTATGCATTTTGTGAATGAATTAATTTGAGGTTTTATTCCCGCTTCCAAGTATCGGTGCTCTGGTTTTTACGCAACAAAACAATCGGCCTACTAACTGCCCTGTTTCGACTATTCGATAGGTCATTTGAAAGTGAACTTTCCAACGTACAAACACTATGCCTCTTTCTTTCGTTGCAGGCCTTTTGCCTTCCTACTTTTGGGTTGGTTAATTTTTCCGCTAGTGTATTGGGCATTTCTTTCGTGGAGCCATAGGATCACAGTTGCAAACGGTGTGTTTGTTTACGAGAAGGGGATTCTCGCAAAAGAAGTAACCGAAGTAAATGGACGAGACGTTCGAACTTTCAGAATTTCACAGGGAGTCATCGATCGAATCTTGAACGTAGGTGACATTGAAATCTATACCGCAGGTGATGTGCCAGAAGTTGTGGCACGGAAATTTCCTAGACCCAATGCTATGAAAGATGCGCTAAGCCCTTAGGCATAATCACTTCTTGGAATAGAAATCGCATCGGATAATTCTCTGAGTCCAAAAAAGGATGAACAATAATCTACCGTTTTTTAGTTTGCTGCTTTGTCCGAAAAATCGTGAGTTCAACAAAAACGATGAAACTTGATGATTGTGTAATTGCTAGATTGAGAATTCAATTCTAACTCAGCAGACAAAGTGAATTCAGGAGGACAATTATGACAGTGTATGTTGTTAGAACAGACTATGGATATGGAGTACCGGTCAATGGTGTATTCGAGCGACTCGAAGATGGTCAAGCACGCATTGGCTGGTCTTCTGATGATTGTCAGGATTTAAGCGTTATAGCCGAAGCCATCGAAAATGACATAGAACTGAACTCAGAACAACGGGAAGCTCGAAGGTGTTTGAGATTCTACAGAGATGTAACAATAGGAGATTATCTTATCTACCCGCATCAACCTGAGAGATATATGTTCTGTGTTGCGAGAGTTACAGGCGATTACGAATATTTAGCGGAAGCGAATGGTATTGAGGGCGACTTCCGGTCCTCCAGAAGTTGTGAATTGATCACAAATCCAGCGATAAATTACGACGACGTCATCGTTCCACCAATTGTCCAGACTCGACTAGGCTTGCCAGGCCGGTTTTACGAGATGACTGAAGATGTACTGTTTCAGGAAATGTGTGATCAAATTTACCAAGCCGGAAATGACGTTGATACCAGTTTTGCAAGGTACAACAGAATCCGCAATTCATTGACTGAGCAACTTCCGGCCTTCATTTATCGTGAATTTCCACGAGCGCATCTTTCAAGACAATTTTGCCGAGACTTGTTCACTTGCATGGGCTATTCAGAAGTCAAAGTTCAGGAGGGTCCTAATGAAGCGGGATCTGATGTAGTTGTCATAGTTGGAGACTCCTTATTGCCCGTTGCCTTTACTGTTGGTGTTCAAGTCTTTTGTTATAGAGGACAAGTCGAGGTGGAGGAAGTTGAACTAAAGCTGAACCAATTGATTGACGGATGGGACAACAATGGTCTTGACTATGGTGTACTGCTTACTACTGGAAACTGTGAAGGTGAGGAATTGAAAAATCTAATTCTCGATCACAATAGAAATCATCTCGACAAGAAGGTCAAATTGATTGATGGAAGAGAATTAGCAGAATTGTTCATGAAGCATATGTCCACATTCGATGGATAATAGCACAATCTTGCCCAATTGTTGGGCGGTGTAACCTAATACATAACAGCCACCTTCGAACTATTGCGCGGAAAACTCCTGTAACGATTACAAATAAGTTTTCGAACCTTATCAAGGGTACCTTGGTTGGCTTTGAAGACCGTTCACCAAAGCGTAATCTCGACGACGTTAGTTATCGTCACTTCCCCGCTTGAAGTGAAACTTGGCACCGGCTTCAATGGCATCCGGCCACCTGGCCGTGACAGTTTTCATCCTGGTGTAGAACCGAACACCTTCCGGTCCATGCATGTAGTGATCACCAAACAGTGAACGCTTCCAACCACCAAAACTATGGTAGGCAACAGGCACCGGGATCGGAACATTCACGCCGACCATGCCAATCCTGACATCAGAAATGAAATCCTGCGCAAACCCACCATCCCGGGTGAAGATAGCCGCGCCGTTTCCATACTCATGGTCACTGACCAGTTGCTTGGCCTCGTCATAACTGTCAACCCGTACCACACTGAGAACCGGTCCGAAAATCTCATCAGTGTAGATCTTCATGTCCGGCTTGACGTTGTCAAACAGGCAACCACCCAGAAAAGCACCATCCTCATAACCTTCAAGAGAGAAGTCACGGCCATCCACAACCAGGTCAGCACCTTCTTCAACGCCCAGATCCACATAGGACTTCACCTTGTTGTAATGGTCCGGCGTCACCAATGGCCCCATCTCGGCTTCGGAGTCTGTGTACGGCCCGATTGCAAGATCGGCGACTCTGGGTTTCAGTCTCTCAACCAGCTCGTCGGCAGTATCATCACCCACCGCAACAACAACTGAAATCGCCATGCAACGCTCGCCTGCCGATCCATAACCGGCACCAATTGCCGCATCAACAACCTGGTTCATATCGGCATCAGGCATCACAACCATGTGATTCTTCGCACCACAAAGCGCCTGTACTCGTTTGCCATGCTTGCAACCCGTCTGGTAGATGTATTCACCAACTGCGGTCGAACCAACGAAACTGACCGCATCAACCCGCGGATGCATCAGAATCGTATCCACTGCTTCCTTGTCACCGATAACTACATTGAGCACGCCATCAGGCAATCCGGCTTCCTTCATCATCTCTGCCAGCATCAGCGGACAGGAGGGGTCTTTCTCGGATGGTTTCAGCACAAAAGTGTTTCCACACGCTATCGCGACCGGAAACATCCACATCGGAACCATCGCCGGAAAGTTGAATGGCGTGATGCCGGCACATACACCAACCGGTTGCCGTATGGAGTAACTCTCAACGTTCTTTGCAACCCGCTCAGACATTTCTCCCTTGAGCAATTGCGGTATCCCACAGGCAAACTCCACGACTTCCAGTCCACGCCCGATGGATCCTTTCGCATCCTCTATGGTTTTTCCATGCTCAGCGGACAAAGCTGCAGCAACCGCATCCATGTTCCGTTTCACAATCTCCCGGAACTCAAACATGACCTGGGCACGTGCGGCCGGAGGTGTCGCCGACCATCCAGGCAGTGCATCGGCTGCAACATCGATAGCCGCACCGACCTCTTCGGAATTTGCATAAGGTACGCGCTTTACGACAGCGCCGATCGCAGGATTGAAGATGTCGCCGTAGCGGCCGCTCTTGCCGTCGACTCTTTTCCCATTGATGTAGTGATATAGTGTATCTTTGACCTGCATGTCCATAACTAAACCTTCATTCTCATTACAAGTTGAATTTGCATTCATTACCAGTATATCAAAAATTCCTCGTTTCAAAATCAACGAGAACTCTCGTCATGTCTGCGGTATTCACACTGGCCTTCGGCGCCATTGCATCCGACACGAAAACAGAACTTGTCCGAATCCACTATGACCTTGAAGTCGCAAATTACTGTGGGGTAGTGAGCAAAAAGGCACTGTCAGGATTCAATCTGGCACTAAAGAATTTGAAAGAATCTGCAAATGTAAACAGTGAAGATGTCGAACAGGCTCGCATGCAGGCCTGGAAGGACGCATATTGGGAATGGCAAAACCGCGGACTGGGCGGCTTCAAGGGCTGGTGTGCCAATGAGGCGCTGGAAGGTGCACGCAGGCTGGAGTCGTACCTGCCCGACTGAATCAGCCGGACGAACCGACAGCCTTCGCCGCCTGGCACATATTCGTCAACTTCGCAACGGCGAGATCACGCCCCAGTAATCCCAAGCCGCAATCCGGCGCCGCGATCACGCGATCGGGGTCAACATGCTCCAACACGGACTTCAGCCGACTCGAAATCTCCTCAACCGATTCAATCCGACTCATGGCAATCGCCACGACACCGAAAATCACCCGTGTACTTCCAACATGATCCAACAGGGTCAGGTCATTGTGTCGATGCGCATCCTCGATCGATACCTCATCAATGCAACTCTCATCAATCGCATCAATAATCTGAAAGTACGCATTGCGGTCGGCTTTCGGATAATCATGCCGGTCAAGTCGATCCGGATAACCACAGCACATATGCATGATCTTGTTCACATCCTTGGGCACGCCGCGAAACACCCGTTCCAGGTTTTCAATGCCCCACTTCACCGCAATGTCAGGCTTGCGGGCCAACACCGGCTCATCGACCTGAATGTTCTTGCAACCCGCATCCACCAGGGCCATTACCTCACTGTTCAACGCATCTGCAATCGCGGCACCCAGCTCCCTTTCGGACTCATAAAACTCGTTCGCGTTCGTATCAATCACAGTCATCGGGCCGGGCATGGTGATTTTGATCGGACGGTCGGTAAAGGCTTGTGCGCGTTTCCAGTCATGTACCAGAAAACCGGTATCTCGAGCGCGTACCGCAGCATTGATCGTCGGCAACTCGGCACGGTAGGCGCCGCCCCGAAGTTCACGCATCGTAAGATTTTTAAAATCGAACCCCTCAAGATGGCGGCAGTGATAGTGAATGTAGTTTTCGCGACTCACCTCACCGTCAGTCGGAATATCAATCCCGGCATTCACCTGGTCAGCGACGACTTCCTTGCAAGCAGCGGTAATGGTTTCCTCTGCGGAGTCCCCCATCGCGGCCAGCGCCTGCTCCCAGGACTTGGTCGGATCAGCGGTATCCGGTCCGCCCGGAATATTAAACCAATCGGGAAGCTCCAGAAAGGAGGGTTTTGGATAGGCCCCGATGCATGTAGTCAGCATCGATGCAAGCCTGAATCTGTGTTTGGACCGTCAGACGTAAATCCGCACTACTGGTTATTGCCACCAGTTTGATCTTGCAGATTTTGTGGCGCAAATATGCCCTGATAGGTTTCAGTTCCAGTCGCGGGTTTTTCCTCTTCGGTGGCTTCCCCAGCCTGCTCCTGCAGATTCTGTGGAGCAAATATGCCCTGATAACCCTCAGAGCCTTTCGCCTGAACCTTGGGTTCCTGTGTCTCGGTCTCTTCTGGCTGCTCCTGGCCGATCTGATCAGCAGTCATCTGGAACATCTGTTGCGACTGACGGCGCTCGACACGGCGCTTGATTTCAGCCTGTCGCTCAGCCTTCACCACCGCCTTGCATTCATCAACACCGATGGTGCCGGTGAAGTAAATCAGACCCAGACCGGCAACAATGACCAGAGATGACATCAGGAAGGCCGGTTCAGCGAAAAACGAACGCTGTTTGCCAACACTCTTCTGTTCACCGCGGGCGACCGCTTTCTGCGCTTTCTCCTTGCGATTCTGACGACGCTGTGCGATCTCATACATCACTGCACCAACCAGCGTCAGAAAGACAATGGTCATTGCCAGTGCACTGATCGAAGGATCAATTCCGTAGCGAACCTTGCTCGCCAGCACTGTAGTCAGCGTGCTGCTTTGAACAATGGTGAAAATCGTTGTGTTGTAATTCTCAAATGACGCCAAGAACGCCAGAACAGCAGCCGATCCAATGGCTGGCTTGAGGAACGGCAGCAACACCTTGCGAAACGCCTGAACGTGCGTCGCACCAAGGTCCAGCGCAGCCTCCTCGAGAATCGGATCAAAGCGTTGCAGACGCGCGATGAATATCAGCATGGTGTACGCTGAGATGAACGTCGCCTGCCCGATGATGGTGAGGAACACGCCATCATAGAAGATCGAATCCTGTCCCATACCGAGCATCAATCCAACCCGATCCCAGAACAACAGGGTTGAGATACCAAGCACCACACCAGGCACCAGAATCGGTGCGATGGTGATCGTGTAGTACCAGGGGCGGATTCGCGGCTTGGCCTGCATCAGCACCAGGGCACCCGCCAACCCGATCGGCACAGCCAGCACCACCACGCCAAGACCGATGAAAACACTGTTGCGCAGGCCCGTCATCAGACGCGTATCCTGCATCAGCACATCAAACCACTCAACCGTGAAACAATCCCACGGTGCCATCCTCGGGAACGACGACGTATTGAACGCCGTCACGCCCATCACGATCAACGGACCGAACAGATAGACGAAAAACAGTACGACAAAGCCGATGATCAGGTATTTTTGTATTCGCTCTGCAATCATTTCATCATTTCGCCAAACTTGACCTTGAACACCTTCATCATCGCCAGTACCAGCACAATACAGGATATCAGCAGGATGATGGCGTATGCCGACCCTCGTGCCCAGTTACCGGCCTGATTGAAGCCCTGGTAGATGATCTGGGTAAACCATAGACTGCTGGGGCCGCCCAGAATCTGCGGTGCAGCCAGTGCACCGGCGGTCAGCATGAACACCATGGTGCAACCTGAACTGATACCCGGCTTTGCATGCGGCACAACAATTCGCCAATGAATTCGCCACCACGAGGCACCAAGATCGCGTGCGGCCTCGATCTGATTGCGGTCCAGGCTCTCAATGGCGTTGTAGATCGGGAAGATCATCAGCAGGATGAACGCGTAACTCAAACCCGCCCACAGTGCGATGTCGTTGCGGATGAAGTCATACGGCTGATCCAGTATGCCGACCCCGACCAGCACATTGTTGATCACACCGGTTGAGCCGAAAATGATCTTGAAGGCAAACGCCCTCAGGATCTCATTGACCCAGAACGGAACAATCAATGACAGCACCATCAACCGGCTCCACCCACCTGTTGCGACATGCGCCAGGTAATAAGCGATCGGATAGCAAAGCGCCACATCAATGAGTGTCACAAACAGCGCTGCGACAATTGTTCTGAAAAAGACCGTCAGGTCAATGACGTTGAAGGTTCCACTCGCCTGCGCACTGCCAAACAGCATGTACTTGTAGTGCTCAAGCGTATAGAAATGTTCCTCGGTACCGTATTTGGGAGGTGGGACGTTCGCTCGAATCGAAAAATCAAGCATGAACAATTGCGGCAGGATGATCATCATGAACAGCCAGAAACCGACCGAGATGATCAAAAACAGCGCAACCGCGGTGCCGTTCTTAAGAAAAAACTCTCTCCAGTAAGCGCCTATGTTCATTGCACCGACTCCCCCCTTGGTATCTTATTCTGCGGCAAGCGCTCCCTGAGGCAGCGCAATGGCACCCTGGGTCGGAAATCCGATCGAGAGTTTCGTACCCCGTGAATGTGCGCGTGACTCGCCATCATTCACATAGGACATTTTCAGGCGCTTCTGACTGGATTCCACATCCAGGAACATCTGCCAGAAATGACCTTCAAACTCCTCGTGATAAACCGAGGTATTCATCTGGTTGTCCAGCGCCGCGCCGTTGCCGAACTGAATCGCCTCCGGGCGCACAAAGACAAACACATCGTCTCCGGCACCGACTTTTGCATCGGCGTTGTTGCTGGTGCGGGCGTGGATCGTGCCTTCCGGTGTATCGACCGTGACAACACCGCCGGACACCGCGGACACCTTGCCCTCGAACCGGTTGTTCTCGCCGACAAACGAGGCGACAAATGCCGTATCCGGCTCATCGTAGATGGTTGTTCCGTCACTGATCTGCTCGACAATGCCCTCGCGCATCACGGCAACGTTGTCTGACATCGTGAGCGCCTCGCCCTGATCGTGGGTGATGTAGATGAAAGTGATTCCAACCTGCTGTTGGATGGATCTGAGTTCCGTGCGCATGTGCTGTCGCAGCTTCAGGTCCAAGGCACTGAGCGGCTCATCAAGCAACAACACTTCGGGTTGTGCACACAGGGCACGGGCAATGGCCACCCGCTGCTTCTGTCCACCGGACAGCTCGTTGACCATCTTGTCGCCTTGCCCGGGCAGTGCGATGAGTTCGAGCAGCTCATCCGCCCGCTTGCGACGCTCAGCCTTTCCGGCACCCCGGACTTCCATCGAGAACGTGATGTTCTCCCAGATCGTCATCAGGGGGAAAAGCGCCAGGTTCTGAAAAATCAATGCGGTTGGGCGTTTGTTGGGTCCAATCCCAGCCATGTTCTCACCGCCGATCAGCACATTGCCTTCGGAAGGGGTAAGAAATCCTGACACGGCTCGGAGCAATGTGGTCTTGCCGCAACCGGACGGTCCCAGGATCGTAAAGAATTCACCGCCCTGTATGTGGATATTGACTTCTCTTGCGGCTACGAAGTCGCCAAACCTTATCCACACATCCTCAAGTCTTACGTCCGCGCTCATTTCTGACTGGACCTCCTCGTTTCTCTATTCGTGTTTCGCCAATGATAACCGAAACCACCGCACTTGCGGGAATAATCCCGCAAGTGCGGTCAGTTTTCGAAGAATCAGGCGTTCACAAACTTGTTGCGATACTCTGTTCTCACATCAGCATACCACTGCGGCTCTGCCGGCCATGGATTCAGGTTGGCCAGTGAGTCACCCGGATAGGCTTCTGCGAAGTTGTTCTTGTAGACATCGCCGGCAAACGCATCAGCACCGATCACGGCGGAGTTGTAGCCGTGGGTGTCAATTGCCTTGCCTGCCGGTTCCTTCTGGAACGCGAAGTCCACAAATGCATAGGCCTCATCGATGTTGTCGGCACCGACAGACAGTGCCATGCCATCGACCCACGCCATGGAGCCTTCCTTCGGCGCCTGGTAGTGCACCGGCTCACCGGCGGTCTTGAGCGCCAGCGGCGGGCCGTCCCAGGTCTGACCGACCAGAACACCGTCATTCAGCAGACCGTTTTTCTGACTATCCGCATCGTTCCACAGAATCTGGATCTCTTTCTTGTTGGCAATGCAGAAATCCGTGATCTTCGACCAGACCGGACGCATCTTGTCCTCGCTCTCATAGGCTCGCCAGACATCGCCCGGCTCCAGCTCACCGATGGTCTCCATGTAAAGACCAGCGCCGAGCATGCCGGAGTGCGGCCGAATCATGGTATGACCTTCGGCGGAACCATCCCAGATGTTGCCATAGCTGGGTACGCCGCCCGGAGGTGAGTAAAGATCGGTTCGCCATGCCACACCCTCGGTACCCCAAATCTGAGGCAGCCAGTGTGACCCCTTGCCACCGAAGTTCCACTCGGCATCGCCAACCTTGAGCATGGCCGGGTTGACGGCAGCCAGATTGTTGATGCGGCTGTAATCCCAGGGCTGAAGCAGTTCCAGATCCACCCACTGACCGGAGCGGACATTGGTCGGACTGCAGATATCAACACCCTTGCCCTTGGTGGCCTTCATCTTGTTGATGATTTCCTCGTTGGAACCGATACCCGTGTAGTTCACAGAAATACCGGTCTCAGCGGTGAATGCATCCAGATATTCGGGAGGCAGATAATCGGACCACATCAGCACGCTGACCTCGCCTGAAGAAGCGAGGGCTTTCGGACTGATGATCCATGGACCGACTGCCGCTGCGGTTCCCGCAACACCAGTCGTCTTGAGAAATTTACGGCGGCTTACGCTGCCTTTGATTTGCTTGACCATTTGTAGAGTAACTCCCCCAATTTGGTTTCTAGTAAAACAAAAATCTGCAACAAACGGCAAAATTAACGTATTTCACGCGTGCTTCAGAGCAAATAATATCATTCCAATAATTTAGGTGATAAGAATTTCAATGTCAACCGATATTTGCCTTTTCGGTTTTACATTCTCATTTTGCCGCATGACCGGCAAACACCTCAGAGAATTTTCCGCACATCTCATCAATGTGCTGCTCGGTCGAAATCAAAGGCGGTGCAACAATCAGCGCATCACCCGTCGCCTTGACATGCAGACCGGCATGGAACAGTTGCTTCTGGATGGAGATGCCGGCGTTGCCGACCGGTCCGTCCTGCGCGAGATCAATTCCGGCCATCATGCCGTATCCCCTGATATCCGTGACCACATCATACTCCTCGAGCGCATACATCGAATCCAGGAAATATCCGGACAGCTGCCGGCCGCACTCAAACAGGTTCTCGTCGCGGTAGATATCCAGCGTGGCAAGCCCTGCGGCACATGCCGCCGGATGACCGGAATAGGTATAGCCATGAAACAGCTCGATCGCCTTTTCCGGTGCGGCATTGACGATGGTGTCATAGACATGCCGTCCCACTGCAATCGCACCCATGGGCAGTGCTGCGTTGGTCAGCGCCTTGGCCATGGTCATCAGATCCGGCGTCACGCCGAAACTCTGTGAGCCGAACGGCTCACCGGTTCGCCCGAACCCACAGATCACCTCATCGAACACCAGCAGGATGCCATTCTCGTCACAGATCTCCCGCAATCGTTCAAGATAACCCACCGGCGGTACGAGACAACCGGTTGAACCCGCGATCGGTTCCACGAAGCAGGCGGCAACGGTATCGGCTCCGTAATTGGTCACAATGCGCTGCAGGTCATCGGCCAACTCGGCACCATGCTGCGGCTGGCCGCGCACATAGCGATTCTCGGGCAGCCAGGTGTGACGGATATGGGCGATGCCCGGCATGGTGAGGCCGAACGCCTGGCGGTTCTTGACCATCCCGCTCAGGGCGGTGCCGCCGATGTTGACGCCGTGGTAGGCGCGCTCGCGCGACACCAAGCGCTGTCGCTGCCCCTCGCCGCGGGCGTAGTGATAGGCCAGCGCAATCTTGATCGACGAATCAATCGCCTCGGAACCGGAGTTGACAAAAAACACCCGGTCCATGCCCTCGGGTGTCAGTTCAGCCAGTCGCCGCGCCAGTTCAAATGAGTGCTCATGTCCCAGTTGGAACGGCGCTGAATAAGCCAGCGTGCTGAGTTGCTTGTAGACCGCGTCTGCGATCTCATCCCGGCTGTGACCGGCAGCGCAGCAGAAAAGCCCCGATGAGGCATCAATGATCTTGTTTCCATCAGGCGTATACAGATAAACGCCCTTTGCATGCGAGACCATCCGGGGGTCGGTCTTGAAATCACGATTGCTCGTGAACGGCATCCATAAGTTTTCCATCTCCAGTCGCATACAACCAGACCTCGACACTGGTAAATCAAGCCATTATGAAAAAATGAAAATGTTCATTCACACGATCTGAAATTCGTATTTTACACATTCCACCAGCGTTGGCAACGGCATTTTCCGCAAGCATGTTTGCCAGCGGACAGGGCTGAACAATTCTGTTGCCCGCATGGTGCAAAAATTCCGATAAATTCGTCCCGAAAATGCCCTACATACATTATCATAATGGCTTGTTTTTTATTCTTATTTATTGAGTTCAGAAGAGGTCTCAATTTATGCGTATTGGAGTGATCAAGGAGACAAAAACCGACGAATATCGGGTTGGACTGGTTCCTGGAAGCGTTCAGGAATTCATCGGGCACGGACATGAGGTCGTAGTCGAGAGCAGCGCAGGCGACGGCATCCGCGCCAGCGATGAGGACTACCGCAGCGCCGGTGCCCAGATTGTCGGCACACCGAAAGAGGTGTTCGACAGCGCCGACATGATCGTCAAGGTCAAGGAGCCGCTGGCGCCCGAGCGCGCCATGCTGCGCGAAAACCAGATCCTGTTCACCTATCTGCACCTGGCACCGGACGCGGATCAGACCCGCGACCTGGTCGACAGCGGTGCGGTCTGTATCGCCTATGAGACGGTGACCGATGACGATGGCGGGCTGCCGATCCTGGCACCGATGTCGAAGGTCGCAGGACGCATGGCGGTGCAGGAAGGCGCCTGGTGCCTGGAGCGTCCACACGGCGGCACCGGCATCCTGCTCGGCGGTGTGCCCGGTGTTGAACCGGCCAAGGTGGTGATCATCGGCGGTGGCGTTGTCGGTACCCACGCCACCCACATCGCAGTCGGCATGGGCGCCGATGTCTGGGTGCTTGACCGGAACGTCCGCGTTCTGGACGAGCACTGGCAGCAGTTCGGCCGCTCAACCAATGGCATCTACTCGACCCGCAGCACGCTTGAAAAACTTGTCGTTGAAGCCGACCTGGTCATCGGCGCGGTGCTGATTCCGGGTGCGACCGCCCCCCGGCTGGTCACCGAAGACATGATCCGGGCCATGCGGCCGGGTTCGGTCCTGGTTGACGTGGCGATTGACCAGGGCGGGTGTTTTGAGACATCCCGACCGACCACCCACTCGGATCCGACCTATGATGTTCACGGTGTGACCCATTACTGTGTCGCCAATATGCCCGGTGCGGTGCCGAGAACCTCAACCTATGCGCTGAACAACGTGGTTTTGCCTTTTGCCATCAGTATCGCCAACCTGGGATACACCGAAGCGCTGAAGCGGGACCCGCATCTGCTTCAGGGTCTGAATGTCTGTCACGGCAAGGTGACCTACGAGGAGGTGGCGACCAGCCTGAATTACGATTACGTCCCGGCCAAGCAGGCGCTGGGAATCTGACATTTTCCATTTATCCATTATTTCTTACGAGGAAGGACTTGTAACATGCCACAAATGACATCAAGTGAAGCTTTTGTCGAAACGCTTGTATCTTATGGCGTCACCGACGTCTTCGGAATCGTCGGCTCCGCCTACATGGACTCGCTTGACATTTTTCCCGCTGCCGGAATTCGTTTCATTCCGACGGTACACGAACAGGGTTCGGCCCACATGGCAGACGGCTATGCACGGGTGAGCGGACGTCACGGCGTCTGCATCGGCCAAAACGGCCCCGGCATCACCAATTTCGTCACCGCCATCGCCGCGGCCTACTGGGCGCACTCACCGGTTGTTGCGATCACGCCGGAAACCGGCAGCAACACCATCGGACTGGGTGGCTTTCAGGAAACCGAGCAGCTGCCGATCTTCTCGAAGATCACCAAGTATCAGGCCCATGTCAACGGACCGGGCCGCATGGCGGAATTGACCGGACGCGCTTTCGACATGGCCATGGCTGAACGCGGCCCGACCCAGTTGAACATCCCGCGCGACCACTTCTACGGTGACGTCGATGTGACGATCCCGCAGCCGCAGGTGATCGAGCGCGGCGCCGGCGGTGGCAAATCGCTGGACGACGCGGCACGTCTGCTGGCTTCGGCTGAGTTTCCGGTCATCGTCGCCGGCGGCGGTGTGGTCATGGGCGACGCGGTCAAGGATTGCGTCGAGCTGGCGGAATACCTCTCGGCGCCGGTGGTCAACAGCTATCTGCACAACGACACCTTTCCAGCAAGCCACAAGCTGTGGTGCGGACCGCTGGGCTACCAGGGCTCGAAAGCCGGTATGCGGCTGATCTCGAAAGCCGATGTCGTACTGGCACTCGGTACCCGGTTGGGGCCGTTCGGTACCCTCCCCCAGCATGGCATGGACTACTGGCCGAAAGACGCAAAGATCATCCAGGTTGATGTCGACTATCGGAAGATCGGCCTGGTCAAGAAGATTGCGGTTGGCATCTGCGGGGAAGCCGGCGAGTCAGCCAGTGCCATGCTGGAACGGCTAAAGAACCGCGAGCGGATCGCCTGCCTTGAGAATCGCGATGCCAGACTGAAGGAAATCGCCGAGGAGAAACAGGCGTGGGAGTCCGAGCTCAATGGCTGGAACGAGGAGGTCGATGAGTGGAGTCAGCTCGTGTCCAAAGAGGACGCCGGCATGCTTCATCCGCGCCAGGTGCTGCGCGAGCTGGAAAAGGCGACGCCCGCCAATGCCGCCATCTCAACCGACATCGGCAACATCTGTTCGGTCTCCAACAGTTATCTGAGATTCGAGGAACCCAGAAGCTTTTTCGCAGCCATGAGTTTCGGTAACTGCGGCTATGCGTTCCCGACCGTGATGGGTGTGAAAACCGCGGCACCGCAGCGTGCGGCAATCGCCTATGTCGGCGACGGTGCCTGGGCGATGAGCATGAGTGAACTGCTAACCTGCGTGCGCGAGAACATCGCGGTCACACCGGTGGTGTTCAACAACCGTCAGTGGGGCGCTGAGAAGAAAAACCAGGTCGATTTCTATGGCCGACGGTTTGAGGGTGTGAATCTCGACAATCCGAGCTGGGCCGGCATCTCGAAAGCGATGGGCGCGGAAGGCATTGTCGTGGACAGCCTGGACATGGTCGGCGACGCGCTGCGCGAGGCCTGTGCCGCACAGAGTGAGGGCAAGACCACCGTGGTCGAGATCATGTGCACACGGGAGCTGGGCGACCCGTTCAGACGGGATGCGCTGAGCAAACCTGTGCGTCATCTTGACAAGTACAAAACCTTCGTGTAACGAGTGGGTCTGGTTGAAAGACTGACGCAGCTGGCCCAAGACCGGCCACGCGTCGCTGTTCTCGCCGACGCCACGGACGAAAGAGCAATCCGCGCTGCCGCCCTGCTGGCAGCGCGGAAGATCGCCAAACCGGTGCTGACCGGTGAGGAGCACAAAGTCCACTCGATCGCCCGTAACTGCAATGTCTCACTGGACGGGATCAGGATCATTGACCCTGCCCGCGAGCCCGAAAGTCGGGAGCGTTACGCCCAGCAGTGTACCGAACTGAAGCGGCCGGTCACGGTGCAGGAAGGGCGCGAGCTGATGCTCGATCCGCTCCTTTTCGGCACCATGATGCTGCGGGCGGGTGATGCGGATGCAATGATTGCCGGTGCCTCGATTCCCACCGCCGAGGTGATCGCGGCCGGATTGAAAATGATCGGTACACCACCTGGCGTGCGTACGGCTTCGAGTTACATCCTGTTGCTGGTTCCGGAAACCGCGAGCACGCCCGCGCGGACGCTGATCTTCGCGGACTGTGCGGTCAATATCGAACCCGATGCCACGCAGCTGGCGGAAATCGTGCTCGCTACCGCGTCCAATGCCGAAAAACTGCTGGAGACCGAACCCAGAATCGCCCTGCTCTCATTTTCCTCCAAGGGCAGTGCACGCCACGAGAAGGTGGACAAGGTGACGGCGGCGCTGGAGCTGGTTCAGCAGCAAAATCCCGAATTGCTGGTGGATGGTGAATTTCAGATTGATTCCGCCATTGACCCGAGAACCGCAGCGATCAAGATCAAACAGCCGAGCGAAGTGGCGGGACAGGCCAATGTGCTGATCTTTCCCGATCTGAGCTCGGGCAACATCGGCTACAAGCTTACCCAGTACCTGGCCGGCGCACAGGCAATCGGTCCGATTCTTCAGGGTTTTGCCAAACCCATCAGCGACCTGTCCAGAGGGGCCACCGTCGACGACATCGTCAAGTCAACCATCGTGTTGCTGGCCACCACCTGATCAGACTGCCGCAACCGCGGCGGATTCAGTCGGTCGTATTCACCATTCCGCGTGCTGCGGCAGGTCATCGGCGATCTCATACCAATCAGGCTTGTGACTCACCCAGATGTGGCGTTCACCCCGGATGCCGAGATCCCCGTCCAGCGCCCCGATACGCAGGATCACGTCGTCCGGATCCCGCTCGCAGGTGGCGAATACGTGGGTACCGCATCTGCTGCAGAAATACCGGGTCTTGCCGGGAGATGAATTGTAGCGGGAAATCAAATCCTCCCCGCTCGTTACGCGAAAGGCGGAAGCCTTGACCAACGCACTCGATCCGTAAACCGTGGCGTGCACTTTCCTGCACGTTCGGCAATGGCAGTGATGAAACCGCCGAATCTCGGACTTCACCTCAAACGTTACGGTTTTGCAAAGACAGCTGCCCGTATGCATATCAACTTCCCCCTTCTTGTAGTAGTCAGACCGATGACAAAATCGTTCCCGCCTCAGCTCCCGATGCCCTCGCGAAGTTCAATCGGTGATGAGGACCGGTCACATCCCATCACAACCGATGCGTCCTATGCAATGCGCGATCAGTCGGCGATGGCAATGGTAATTCTCCGGTTGTGCCGGCCCTTGTTTTCAATCCTGGTCACCCTGATGCGTCCGATCTCTCCCGTGTTGGCGACATGGGTACCGCCGCAGGGCTGTATATCGAGCTCATTGAAGTGAACCAGTCTGATGTCCCCCTGGATGTCCGGCGGGGGAACCGAGAGACTGTCGAGCAAATCAGGAAAAGCCTTCAACTCGTCCATGGTATAGCTCTCATAGGCCCGGTCCTCATTTTGGCGAATCAACAGCCTGAGATCATGCGTGAGCTGCTTCTTGTCGGGCGAATGCGCGATATCGAAGTCCAGCCGCGCCCTCCCATCATAGATCTGTCCGCCGGTTACCCGCCCGGGCACGATGGCACACAGAAGATGCATGCAACTGTGCAATCGCATCAGGCGATGACGACGCTCCCAATCGATCTTCATATGGAGTTGATCGCCCACTGCCGGCAGCTCGGAACGATCCTCGACATAGTGTTCGATCTCGCCTGTCGTGCGATGGCGTCGGGTGTCTGTGATGCCTATCTCATCGTCGTTGCGGTGAAACGCAACACCGGTGTCGCCCGGTTGCCCACCGCCCATCGGATAAAACACCGTGCAGTCGACGCTGAAGCACCGTTTTTTGGCGTCGACCGACGTGACCACCGCATCGCATGACTTCAGATATGGGTCGTCCTGAAACAGTTCCTCGGTCATCCTTCCACCTTTAAGTCAATCTGCAATAATCGTGGATCCCGGCTCAGGCCTTGGGGCGTTCCGAACGGGGATCATACATGGGTCTCAGCGAAGCCTTGACCGGAAACCGCTCGCCCGCCACCTCGATCTCATAGCTGCCACTGTTGATGAAGTCAGCGGTTGCGCCATCCTCGCATCCAACATAGCCCAGACCCACACAGGCACCGAGTGCATAGCCATACATCCCGGAAGTCACCCGCCCCACGATCTGATCGTCCCGGTAAATTGGCTCCTCGTGATAGATCAGGGGCTCGGGATCCTCAAACAGAAATTGCACCAGCCGTCGTTTCGGCGTCTGCGCCCGCAGTTCCGTCAGCGCTTCCTTGCCGATGAATCCGCCATCCTTGTCCCATGACACGGCAAAGCCCAGCCCCGCCTCCAAGGGATTGTCCTCATCGGCGATGTCGTGCCCGAAGTGACGGAAGGCCTTTTCGATACGCAGTGAGTTCAGCGAGAGATAACCGCAATGCACCAGGCCGAACTCCTCACCGGCACCGATGATTTCGTCGTATACATGCTGGATGCAGTCGGTTGGAATATAAAGTTCCCATCCCAGCTCACCGACATAGGTGATGCGCGAGGCGCGCCCGAAAGCCATCCCCAGTTCAATTTCCCTCGAAGACAGAAATGGAAATGCCGCGTTGGACAGATCCGCCGTTGTGACTTTGGACAGCAGCTTTCGTGAGTTCGGTCCCATGATCGACAGTACCGAATAACCGGCGGTGACGTCCGTGACAACAACGTGCATGTCGTCGGTGATGTGACGCTTGAGCCAGCTCAAGTCGCGAAGGTGCACCGCGGCACCAGTCACCACCAGGTAGCGGGTTTCCGACAGCCGCGTCACCGTGAGATCCGCCTCGATGCCGCCGCGCTCATTCAGCCACTGCGTGTAGACCACCCGGCCGGGGTCAACCGCGACGTTGTTGGCGCAGATGCGGTTCAGGAACCGCTGCGCATCGCGCCCTTCGACCATGAACTTGGCAAACGAGGTCTGATCGAAGAGTCCGACGTTGTTGCGAACCGCCATGTGCTCCGCACGGACATTCTCAAACCAGTTCTGACGCCCGTAGGAGTACTCGTACTGCGGGTTGGTCTCGCCGGGTGCGTACCAATCGGGCCGCTCCCAGCCATAGGTCTCACCGAAACACGCCCCTTGTGCCGCCAGCCGGTCGTGCAGTGCGGACTTGCGGACATTGCGCGAGGACTCAGGCTGGAGAAATGGCCAGTGCATGGCGTACAGCAGTCCCAGCGACTCCTTGATCCGGTCATACAGATACTGACTGTTGTTCTGAATCGGTGCGATCCTGCGGATGTCCACATCCCAGTAATCACGCAGTGGATATCCATGGGTGATCCACTCGGAAATCACCTTGCCGGCGCCACCTGAGGATTGGATGCCGATCGAGTTGAATCCGGCCGCCACGAAAAATCCCCTGACCGAAGGCGCCTCACCCAGATAGTAGCGGTTGTCCGGTGTGAAACTCTCCGGACCGCAGAAAAACGTATGGATTCCCGCGTCAGCCAACAGGGGTATGCGGTGCAGTGCGTTGTCCAGTGCGTCATTGAAGTGGTCCCAGTCCTCGGGCAGCTGGTCAAAGCAGAAGTCTTCGGGTATGCCATCCATGCCCCAGGGTTTTGCGTTTGGCTCAAATGCGCCCACCAGGAGTTTTCCAGCGTCTTCCTTGTAGTAGGTATAGCCGGTCTGGTCCCGCATTACCGGTAAGTCGGCGGGCAGGCCCTTGATTGGCTCGGTGACAACGTAAAAGTGTTCGGCTGCATGCAGCGGTACATCAACTCCACACATCCTGCCGACCTCGCGCGCCCACATGCCGGCACAGTTCACAACAATGTCCGCCGCGATGTCGCCCTGGTCGGTACTGAGGCCCCGCACCCGGCCCTGCCGGACGATGATGTCGTTGACCTTGATATTCTCGAGCACCGATGCGCCATTGGTTCTTGCGCCCTTGACGTAGGCCTGCACCACATCCAGTGGATTGATCTGGCCATCCTTGGGGATGAACACAGCACCGACCATGTCGCCAATCTCAAGAATCGGGTAGATATCCCTGGCTTCCGAAGGTGTGATGACATTCGCTTCCAGCCCGAATGCACGGGCCATCGAGACAGATCGTTTGAGTTCCTCGAATCGAGACTCATCCGCGGCAACCGAGAGGGACCCATTTTGTCGAAACCCAGTCGGCTGGCCGGTTTCCTCTTCCAGGCGGGCAAACAGATCTGCCGTGTACTGTGCGAGTCGTGTGGTGTTGTAGCTTGAGCGCAACTGTCCGACCAGGCCGGCCGCATGCCACGTTGTTCCGCAACCCAGCTCCTTGCGCTCCAGCAGCACAATGTCCTCCCATCCGAGCTTGGCCAGGTGATACAGAACACTGGTTCCCACCACGCCGCCGCCAATCACTACAATATTTGCCTTTTCGGGCAGTCTTGAATTCATATGGGCTTCAAGTTCCTATATGTTAATCAGGGAATTGCAATTGACGCGCCATTTTATAGCAAGAATCGGATTGCATTGCAGTCTCATTTGGTTGAAAATTCATCACATTGACTGAACCGAGACCAGGTTTTAAGGAATGGATGACTATTCAAGAATTGCCAAATCAATCGAGTATCTCGAAGCGACTTTCACCGAGCAGCCAACCTTGAGCGAGGTTGCGGCGCATGTCGGGCTGAGCGAGTACCACTTCCAGAAGCTGTTCAAGCGCTGGGCCGGGATTTCACCGAAACGGTTCGTGCAGTTTCTCACCGCACAGATGTCCGGCGAGCTGCTTCGGGATTCAGATTCCACACTGAACGCCTCACTGGATGCGGGACTGTCGAGTTCAAGCCGACTGCATGATCTGATGGTGAATGTCTATGCCATGACGCCGAACGAATACAAGCACTCAGGCCAATCACTGACCATCGAGTACGGCTGGCATCCGACACCGTTCGGAACCTGCCTGGCGGCAACGACCGAGCGGGGACTTTGCTGGATGAGCTTTCACCGCGACCGGGGCGGGTTGGCCGAGCTGCAAAGCCAATGGGCAGCAGCTGAATTTGTCGAATCCCCGCAACGAACAGCCAGGCTGATGAGTCCCATCTTTGCCACCGAGAATGCTTCGGCCGATTCCATCATGCTGCACCTCAAGGGCACCAACCTGCAGATCCGGGTCTGGGAGGCGCTGCTGTCGATACCGCCGGGCGAGGTGTGGTCTTACAGCGAACTGGCGCGCCGGGTCGAGCGGCCCAACGCTGTGCGTGCAGTCGCATCAGCAGTCGGTCGCAATGCAATCTCCTATGTGATTCCGTGCCATCGGGTGCTGCGCAAAAGCGGCGGGATCGGCGGATACCGGTGGGGCAATGTCCGAAAGCGCGCCATGCTCACCTGGGATTGCGCCCGTGCCGACTGCGGGAAGTAACGCTCAGGCTGATGACTGTGCGAGCTGCCTGACTTCCCGGGTGAAGTAGTCGATCTCGTCTTCGGAGTTGTAGTAGTGGACCGGGCTTCGGATGATGGAATCAACCCCCCACTCATCCATGTCGATCAGCGCACAGTTTCGCTTTGAAACGCCGACATTGATGTTCTTGGTGCGCATCAGCTGCTGGAATTCCTCAGCGCTGACCCCGTCCAGGCTGAAGGTCACGATACCGCATTTCTCGTCACCCTTGTCGCGCAGTGTGACGCCGTCGATCAGACCGAGTTGCTCGCGCAACCGGTCAGCCAGAAAGCGTATCCTGGAATAGATTTCGGCCAAGCCCCAATCCAGGGCGTAATCAACCGCCGCGCCCAGCCCGATTCGGGCCGCGATATTCGATTCAAACATCTCGTAGCGCCGCGCACCGGGCTGCAGCTCATAGGCGTTCTTTCCGGTCCAGGTTGCCGCATGCAGGTCCAGCGTTGCCGGTGGAAAATGCTCGAGTGCCTGCTCGCGTACATACAGAAATCCGGTTCCTCTCGGGCCCCGCAGGAACTTTCTGCCGGTGGCCGACAGCGCATCGCATCCGATCTGCACCACATCCAGCGGCATCTGTCCAGCCGACTGGCAGGCATCCACCAGGTAGGGAATGTTGTAATCACTCGCGATCTGACCGATTTCGTTGATCGGATTGACCAGACCGTTGTGGGTCGGCACGTGGGTGACGGAAATGAGTCTGACGCGGTCATCCACCATGGATTCCAGCGCCCTGAGATCCAACTGCCCCCGGTCGTCATCCGGTATGACCGTGACCCTGGCGCCGGTTCGCTTGGCGATCTGGAGGTAGGCGATCATGTTGGAGACGTATTCGGACTTCGAGGTGAGAATCTTGTCCCCTGAGCGGAAAGTCTGTGCGATACCGTAAAACACCGCATTCCAGGACACTGTGGCGCTTTCGGTCAGGGCGATCTCAGCCGCACTGCAATTGAGCATTCTTGCGATGGATGCATAGACCGCGCTGAGTTTCTCACCGGCCTCCTCCTCGGCCTCGTATCCACCGCGGATCAATTCGAGTTCGATGTGACCGCGTACCGCGTTGACTACGGGATCGGGCATCAATGCCGAACCGGAATGATGAAGGTGTACGGTGCCGAAACAGCCGGGCGTTTCCCGGCGCGCTCTTTCAATATCAAAAACCATCGACCATCCTGATGAGGTTAAGGCAAGTTCTCCCGGTTCCGTCAGAAGGTTGCTGATATAGCAGCCGCTTGCAGATTTCAAATGGGCTGCGTGGGGATGAACTCAATCTTCAGTTACACTTTATTCAGGTTACAAATATACATCAGATTTGAACTCCTGAACACATGGAATGTCCGGCAATCCTGAATTTGGCTTCAGCGTTTCACAGTGGATTTCAAAGGTGTCAATCCTGACGGTCTGATCCTCGGTTCCGGATGTCTGGGAGTTGATCCATCGCGCTTTGGCTGGGCGTCCATTTACGCAATCGGGCGCGGGTCGGGGTCGGCGATCATGCTGAGCAATGCGCGCCAGTCCTCAAAGTAGCTGTATCGGGGGGACAAGTCCAAACGGTCAAAGAAGAGTTCTGTGCGGTAGCACCTATCGTGCGCCGCATTCCACAGTGCGCACACCTGGTGGCACGCGCCGTGGAAGGCGAATGCGATCAGGTTCAATATGAGCAATGTGTCAGGCAGGCCATCCTTGCCAGGGCCGAAGTTGTGAGGGTCGTCGAAACCTCTGATCCTGAGCAGGTTTAACGTCTCATTGCCCGTTTTCCACCGGGCGCGGCCGCAGGCGATGATTTCGGCGACGTTGCCGCTGTCGGGTGTGATCGATGTGATGAAACGGAATGTACTGCGTTTGCCGCCGCTACCGACTGTGCCGATGCCGAGCTCGACATAGAAGACCTCCAGCGGATTCTTGCCTGCGCTCAACGGCAACCGGTGTTGGGTCCAACGGTAGCGGTATTCCCGTTTCGGTTTATTCGAACCGGATGTTGTCTCGGTGACAGTCCTGACGGGTAAGTCGACACCGTCAAGCTGGCTGAACAGCGTTTTATGGTCACTGGCCTTGACGCGGAAGACGAACTGCGCGCCGGCAGCGAGTGTCTGTTTGCACGTCTGATCCGCGGCAAGCCGCTCATCGCCCAGGTAAAGCGGATTGAGATCGGCGTAGCGCTCGGCGTTTCGCGCCAGCCAGCGGCTGGCGGCCTCGCTCTCGCGTTCTTCTGCCGAGATGAACTCCGGGCGCAACGGCACCGCATGGGAATGCCCCGGACCGATCAGCACCGCAGTCAGCACACTGGGAGGGCGCGAGGTGAACACAGTGCTGCCATCCTTGTTCAACCGCTGCAGATGATGAGCCTTGCCCCAGTTGCGATACTCCCTGCCGTCAAGCGACACCAGGGTATGGGCGCCGAGCACCTGGAACGGTTGGAGTGCCTGATGTGTTTTCAGTTCCGCCACAGCCAGGTCAAAGCCCTCATAGAGATTGTCGCAGCTGATCCGGTCCAGATACCTTCGAATTTGATTGTCAGTCGGCAGCCTGTCGATACCGAACAGTGAGCGGCAAGCGTTGACGCCATGGATGCTTTCGATCTCGCGCTGGTGGTCCAGAAATTCCGGCGACTGGATGAAAAAGGTGGCGAACGCACTCATCGCGATGTCATCGAAACGCAATCGCCGGCTGCCGTCGCCGCGTGGGTCGGGAATTCGGCCGAACACCTCGCGCAGCGAGCCGATTAGACGCTCAACTGCAAGGTTCTCTGTCATCGCTGGCAAACCGGGGCGTATTCATTGGCATTGACCGGTGGCGGTTTGGTGCTGCGGCTGAGAGCCGCTGCGTAAGGCTGTTGTCCATTTTCGGTTACTGCACGATGAGCATGCAGGCTACAGTCAGAGCCAACAATATCGACAGGATGCTGTTGGCGATGACTATACCTGTTTGAGAAAGATTGTATTTCATGAGCAGTCCCAGCAAGAACCATGCTGCATGGGAAATCATGGCCGCCAACAGAAAAATGCCGGCGTACATCAAACCTGTCATCAAATTGAATGTTTCAACATCCATAAAGACGGTATACGCAGATACCACAAACACCCATGCCTTTATGCTGGTGGGATGAATGATCAATCCATACAGGAAGCCCAGTTGCTCATTCGTTGAAAGGCTGTTGTTTCGGTAAAGACTGTAGGCGATATAGAGAAGGAATCCTCCGCCGCAGATTTTGATCACGCCGACAACCAAGCTGTCAGGATTTTCCAGAACCAATCCTGCAAGCGGGAGCAGTGCAGCCAGCAGCACTAAGGAAAACCCGCTACAGATTCCGGCAAAGAACACAATGCCTGCCCGGAAGCTTGAAACCGTACTGACTGACAAGATGGCTATATTGGCAGGCCCGGGTGTGATACTGGCGATCGGGGCGAATAAAGAAAAGCCAATCAAATTCACTTAATACCTCTTAAATCCTTCTTGCCAGGCACTGCACGGTTGCCTTTTCCGGCACGGCAAACCGCCCGCATACGGGTGAAGATAGTCTGCAGTCCGCCCGGGATACCCGCAAACACCCGGTCAGCCGGTCCGACATCACCGGAGCAGGTTGGCTTCGCCAGTCCGATGCATCCCAAAATGTATCCGATGATCCGGGTGCAGTCAGCATTCGAGTCAGGCAACTGCACAACATGAGAAGCTCATGAAGTTAGATTGAAAGGCAGCGCAGCGCCGGTCGTCTGCTTTGCCAGCTGCACCCGGATCATCGAATACGAACAGTTTTCTTAATGATACAATCAACTCCCAAACTTCAATCCATTCATCGCGGCCGGACTGTCGAATAATCCAACCGGTAATCAATTCGGCCGCCTGATTGGGTACATCGGCGACAGTTGACCAATTCAGCGACTTGAGGAAATCACATCCATGCGCAAAAACCACTATGGATCTTCCATTTTCGACCGCTTCAAGCAGGCGTGTTCCAGTGAGTGGCATGCCTACTGTCATCACGAATTTGTGAATCGGATCGGAGACGGCAGTCTGCCGATTGAGTCTTTTCGCCGCTACCTCGAGCAGGATTACGTCTTTCTGATCCATTTCTCCAGGGCCTGGGCACTCGCGGTCTACAAGTCATCCAGTGTCAGTGACATGAAGTGGGCATCCGAGATCCTGCATTCCACACTGAACGTTGAGATGGACCTGCATGTGCGCTTCAGTGAGCGATTCGGCGTCACCCAGCCCGAACTCGAAAACGCCGTGGAGATGCAGGAGAACCTCGCCTATACCCGCTACGTGCTGGACCTGGGACTGAGCGGAGACCTGCTTGATCTGTACGTGGCACTGATGCCCTGTGTTGTCGGATACGCAGAGATCGGCGTTCGGCTGGAACTGGATTTCTTGTCGACCCTGTATCAGAATCCCTACCGCGAGTGGATTGAGATGTATGCGTCCGAGGACTACCAGGCGCTCGCCATCAAGTCCATCAGCAATCTGGAGAGAATCAGTGTGCAGCGCGGCGGCAACGCCAGGATCGAGCAACTGACCGAGACCTACCGGCAGGCCACGCTGCTTGAAACCGGATTCTGGGGGATGTGTCTGCAGCCGGAACCGGCGAGCTGATCATTCACTGGCCGCGTAGTCGGCCCGGTCGAGCCACTGGGGTTCGATTTCAACGCCCCAGCCGGGCTCCGAGGGGATGGTGACCTTGCCATCCACGACGTCGAAAGGCGGGTTTCTGAACAGCGCCTGCTGCCAGGGATAGTACTGCTCATCCTCAATCGACAATTCCAGATACTTGCCGGCATTGTCGATGGCACCCAGAAAATGCATCGTGAACACCGTCACCATCGACAGGTTCGCAGCGTGAGGCGTGACCGGCATCTGCGCCGCCCGGGCCATCTCGGCAACCTTGAGTGCGCGCGACAGCCCACCGATGTAACAGATGTCCGGCTGGACAATATCCACTGCCCGCATCCCGATCATCCAGCGCCAAACCGGCAGGTAGAAATCCTGTTCGCCGCCGGTTACATCGATTTCCAGTGCCTGGGTGACGGCCTGGGTCTGTTCGAGCTCCCAGTAGGGACAGGGCTCCTCAAAATGTGAGACATCGTTGTCTTCGAGCATCCGGCCCACCGAAATCGCCCGTTCGACCGAAAATCCGCTGTTGGCATCGACCAGCAGGGCAACATCGTCGCCGATTCCCCGGCGGATGGTTGGAACGATGGTCTCGGTTCGACCCGGCCACTCATCGACATCGCGGCCGCACTCGGCCCCCACCCTGAACTTGAAGGCATCAAACCCATGCTGCCCGCGCAGACGCTGGAACCGATCCAGCTCATCGTCGGGTGTGATGTCGCGCCGCATGGAGGAACCGTAGACGCGGAGGTTCTTAGGTTTGCCACCGAGCAACTCAACCACGGGCTTTTGCTCGATCCGGCCGCGCAGATCCCATAGCGCCGTATCCAGACCGGCCATCGCGCGGTTCAGGTAAGTGCCTGGAAACTTGTGCTCGCGCTCGTAGATCAGTTGCTCGAAGTCTGCCTGCTCATTGAAATCACGTCCAATCGCCCACGGCGCAACCTGCCGATGCAGAATCCGACAGGTGATGTCGGCATTGTACGGAGAGACCTGGCCCCAACCGTATCCGCCATCTTCCAAGGTGACCTTGACAAAACCGACAAACTCATCGTTGAAGGTTTCAATTGAACTGATTTTCATTTCCCAATTCACACACAGTGCTAAAATAGTTCCCACATCTTGACGGGGTGCCCCTTGTGGGCTGAGACAATGGAATCTACCAACCCGTTGAACCTGATCCGGATCATGCTGGCGTAGGGATTCAAGATGTCACAGGGCTTCAATTGCCGGACAGACTGTCTCTCACGCCGTATTGTAGGTTAAATCGGCCGTGGAGAATGATGGCTGGCACAGTTGACATATCCAATCGGGTGCGCACGGCGCCCAAACCGCTATCGGTGATCCGACACCGACGGACACGCATTCACTGCATCATCAACGAAGTTGCGACGACGCTCACCGCCAATGTACTGCTGGCGGCCGGCGCGGTACCCTCCATGTCGGACAATTCCGTAGAAGTGGCTGACTTCACCCGGTCAGCGGACGCATTGAGCATCAATCTGGGCATGCTCAAGGATTCCAGGCGCGAGGCGATTCAGATTTCGACAGCTGTCGCAAATGACAGCGGAATGCCGTGGGTGTTGGATCCGGCGTTCGTCGACCGCTCAACCTCAAGGCTGGATTTCTGTGTGGAGATGCTTGACCAGCGCCCCGGTGTCGTTCGCGGCAATGCCAGCGAAATCGATGCGATCTGCACCAGGATGAATCTCTCCCGCCAGCAACTGTCGAGCAGGTATTCCAGCCTGGTCATGGTCACCGGCAATACCGATCAGTTGATCTGGAACGAACGGGTTGAGGAAGTCACTCAGGGACATGAGTGGATGGCCGGTGTCACTGGAATGGGCTGTGCGCTGACGGCACTGACGGCGGCCTTTCTCGCAGTGATCGACGATCCTTTTGATGCAGCGATGCAGGCGTTGCGCATGTACGGCACCATTGGCGAGGCAGCGGCCGAACGCGCCAGCGGACCCGGCAGTTTCATCGTTCACTTTCTGGACGCACTCGATGCTGAATCCCGGCGGTGACAGCATGACATCACCTGCAAACAGCAAGACGCACCGACGATTCGATCCTTCGCTGTATTTGGTGATCAATCCCGAACAGTGCGCCAATGGCAGCGTGGTGCAAACCGCACGGCGGGCAGCACAAGGCGGTGTCACCGCTATTCAGTTGAGAAGCAAGACCCTGGACAAGGCGCAACTGACCGCGATGGTTGTGGAAGTATCAAAAGCGCTTGAGTCCCATGACGTAGCAATATTTGTCAATGACCGCGTCGACGTGGCGCTGGCGAGTGGCGTCGATGCCGTTCACCTCGGACAGGATGATGCCGATGCTGTATCGGCGCGCCAGACCATGGGGGATGATGCCCTGCTGGGACTGACCGTGCGCTCGGTTGCAGAGGCTGACGACGCACCACTCGGGCAACTCGACTACATCAGTGTCGGTGGTATCTTTCCCACCTCCAGCAAGCTGAATCCGGATCCACCGATTGGTCTCGATGGATTGAAAACCATCGTCAACCGGTTGCGCGAACGCGACTGTGAACTGCCCATCATCGCAATCAGCGGCATCACACAGCAAAATCTTCAATCCGTGTTGCAGTGCGGAGTCGACGGTGTCGCAGTGGTCTCGGCAATCTGCGAGGCCTGCGATCCCGAGGCCGCCGCACAGGAGTTCAGAACAATGATCGATACACACATTCACCCGGAGCGACAATCATGACCTATCCAATCGCATTGACGATCGCAGGTTCCGACAGCGGTGGTGGCGCTGGCATTCAGGCGGACATCAAGACCCTGTCCTCACTTGGTGTCTACGCAGCCAGCGTCATCACCGCATTGACAGCGCAGAACACCCGAGGTGTGACCGATGTTCAGGAAGTGCCACCCGCGTTCATTGCCAGTCAGATTGACGCGGTGTGTTCCGACCTGAGCGTCGCAGCCGTGAAAATCGGAATGCTGCATTGTGTCGATGTGATCACCACCGTTGCCGACGCATTGGAACGCCACCCGATCGGACATGTCGTATTGGACCCGGTGATGGTCGCGAAGGGCGGCGACCCGCTGTTGGAGCCGGATGCGATTGATGCACTGAAGTCTGAACTGATCCCCCTGTCATCGATCATCACCCCCAACATCCCCGAAGCCGCGCGACTGATCCGACGCAAGGAGGAGTATGTGCGCTCAAACATGGAAGCCACCGCGGAACGGCTGTTGTCGCTGGGTTGTGGTGCGGTGCTGCTCAAGGGTGGGCACGATCATGACTGTGCGCAAAGCACCGACCTTTATCACGATGGCAACCAGGTCCGGACGCTGTCTGCACCGCGCACTGATACCCGGAACACGCACGGAACCGGCTGCACACTGTCATCGGCAATCTGTGCCGGCCTTGCGAAGAATCAGGGTATGGAACAGGCGGTGACCGAAGCCAAGCAGTTCGTCAGCCGCGCCATTGCCGGTGCCGATGAACTCGACGTCGGCAGCGGACATGGGCCGATCCATCATTTTCATCAATACTGGACATAGGAAACCAACATGAAACGACGGCATTTTCTTCAAGGAGCGGGTGCGGCCGCAATCCTTGCGCCCGGTATCAGCCGGGCGTCCGAGGCGATCGAACTGCGACTGGCGATGTCGTGGGTGAGAAACAGCCCCGGTGCCGGTAGCACGGCACAGCGACTTGCGGACCGAATCGAGCTGCTCAGCGGTGGGCGCATCAAAATCAGGACTTTTGCGGCCAACGAACTGGTATCCCCGTTTGAGGTGCTGGATGCGGTCGGAGCCGGCACCGCCGATCTCGGACACTCCGCATCGTTCTTCTGGCAGGGGAAAATGCGCGCGAGCGCGTTTTTCACCGCAGTACCATTCGGACTGACACCACAGGAGCACATGGTCTGGATCTATCACAACAACGGGCAGCAACTGTGGGATGAACTCTACAGTGCGTTCAATGTGAAACCCTTCCTGGCAGCCAATACCAGTATCGGCATGGGCGGCTGGTTCAAAAAGAGGATCAACTCGCTCAATGACATCGCCGGTCTCAAATACAGGATGCCGGGGCTGGGCGGTGAGGTGTTCCGACGACTCGGAGCCGTCCCGGTGACGATTCCGCCGCCGGATATCGCCACATCGCTTCATGCCGGCACGGTCGACGCGGCAGAGTGGCTGGGGCCCTGGTCAGACCTCGCCATGGGATTTTACAAAAGCGCGCCCTACTATTACGGACCCGGATTTCATGAGCCAAACGGCGCCGGGGAATTCCTGGTGAATCGGGAACTGTGGGACAGCCTGCCCGTTGATCTTCGCCAGGTCATCGAGAACGCATGCATTGCCGAGCATGTGTACAGCCTGACTGAAATTGATCGCAGCAATCCGCAGGCTCTGCATAAGCTGATCAGCGAGCACGGTACCCAGGTGCATCCCTTTCCCGATGACGTGATCGACGCGGCCAAGCAGGCGGCCGAAGAGGTCCTTGACGAGCTTGAGCGCCACGATGAGATCACCGGCAGGATCACGCGCTCGTTCCGCGAGACAAGGGATACCCAGATTGAGTGGTCGCGCATATCCAGCCTGCCTTTTCTCAGGGCTCGGGCCGGCTAGCCGTTTGCGCGCATGATTTCGGTGACCATCCAATGCAGCTGCAAGTTTGCCGATGACCCGATTTTTGAGAACTTCAGACTGACGCTTGAATCCGGCCGGCTGATCTGTCTGCTGGGCAAGAGTGGCTCCGGCAAGTCCACCCTGCTTCGATTCATCGGTGGCTTGATGCCTGAGGCTATCGCCCATGGGCAGGTGGTTGCCAGCGACAATCAGCCCCTCGAGGGGCGCATCGCCTGGATGGCACAGCAGGATTTGCTCTTGCCGTGGCTGAAGGTGATCGACAATGTGGTGATCGGATCATTGCTGCGCGGCGAGGTCAGTGACGCAGTCATCGAACGCGCACAGAAACTGCTCGAAGATTTGGAGCTGGGTGGAGTGGACAAGCAGTATCCACATGAGCTGTCGGGCGGCATGCGCCAGCGGGTGGCGCTTGCAAGAACACTGATTGAGAACCGTCCGGTCAACCTGCTGGATGAACCCTTTTCGGGTCTGGACGCCAGCACCCGTTACCAGTTGCAGGAACTGGCCTGCACCGTGCTATCCGATCGCACCACGCTGCTGGTCACCCACGATCCCCTGGAAGCCGTGCGCATGGCCGATGAGATTTACGTGCTCGGTGGCCGACCGGCCCGCGTGACCCAGCCGATCATCCCTCCGGGTTCAGCGCCGCGTCAGCTGTCGGACCGCGATGCCAGCAAGGTTTACGCACAGTTGATGGAACAGTTGAATCACCCTGAGTCGAGACGACATGTGGCGTAGGCTGGTCATCATCACAATCGCCATTGTTGCCGCCTGGCAGCTGATCGTCTGGGTGACCCAGGCACCGCCTTTCATTGTGCCCGCACCGTGGCTGGTTGCCCACGCGTTCGTCACCCACTTCGGCGTCATCGTATTTCATGCAGGAGTGACCATCCTGGAGATCATCATCGGGCTGTTGCTGGGCTGTGCGATCGGTGTCGGCAGTGCCTGGCTGATTGTGCAGTTTCAGACCGTACGCACCTGGTTCCTGCCGATCCTGGTTGCGAGCCAGGCGCTGCCGGTGTTCGCGATCGCACCGGTGCTGATGCTGTGGCTGGGATTCGGCATGGGTTCGAAAATCGCCATGACCACACTGATCATCTATTTTCCGGTGACCGCGGCACTGTACGATGGCTTGAGGAACACCGACTCCGGCTGGATCGACATGGCCCGCATCATGGGGGCATCCAAACACACCGCCTTGAGATTCATCCGCCTGCCCGCGGCGTTGCCATCGCTGGGTTCAGGACTTCGGATTGCGGCTGCTGTCGCACCGATCGGCGCAGTCGTCGGCGAGTGGGTCGGATCGAGTGCCGGACTCGGCTATCTGATGCTGCACGCGAATGCAAGATCACAGATTGATCTGATGTTCGCGGCGCTGGTGGTATTGGCGGCATTCGCGGTGGCGCTTTATTTTGGAATCGATTACCTGATCAGGAAAACCATTTTCTGGCAAACTGAAACCAGCCTGGAGGCTTCGTAGAATTCATGAAAAAACACGTTGTCCACATTCTTGTATTACCCCTGTTGCTTGTGTTGCATCCACTCTACGCAGCAGATAAATTTACGGTGTTGCTGGATTGGTATGTCAATCCCGATCACGGCCCGCTGTTTGTCGCCGACGCCCAGGGATTTTTTGCCGAAGCCGGATTGGAGGTTGAGCTGATCGCTCCGGCCAATCCGAATGATCCGCCCAAGCTTGTTGCCGCCAGGCAGGCGGACGTGGCCATCTCCTACCAACCGCAGCTGCACCTGCAGGTTGACCAGGGACTGCCCCTGGTCAGGATTGGGACGCTTGTTGCAACGCCGCTGAACTGCATCGTCGTTCTCGATGAGTCCGACATCAACAGCATTCGCGATCTCAAGGGGCGGAAAGTCGGTTACTCGGTTGCGGGATTTGAGGATGTTCTGCTGGCATCGGTGCTTGAAGCCAACGGTCTGACGATTGATGAGGTGGAACTCATCAACGTCAATTTTTCCCTGTCACCGGCAGTCATGTCGGGCCAGGTTGATGCGGTGATCGGTGCCTACCGCAACTTTGAACTGAATCAGATGGACATTCACGGAAAACCGGGACGCGCGTTTTATCTTGAGGAGGAGGGGATCCCCGCCTATGATGAGCTGATCGTGGTGGCCCACGCAGAGCGGGTGGATGATCCGAACATGCGCAATTTCATTGATGCCGTTGAACGCGGTGTTCAGTTCATGATCAACCATCCGGAACAGGCGTGGATGGATTTCATCAGTTCCGACAAGGCACTGGACGATGAGCTGAACCGGCGCGCGTGGCGCGATACGCTGGCGCGGTTCGCACTGCGCCCGGGTGCGCTTGACCGGGCGCGCTATGAGCGATTTGCCGAATTCCTGCTGAATCGAGACATGATTGCAAGCAAGCCGGAACTGGGGCGTTACGCAGTCGAGCTGGATTGATTGCGCCTTTGACTACTCGAGCGCAATGGTGTCGTTGATGGTGTGGCTGACGCCCGCGGGTTCGACCGTCAGCTGAACCGTCGCAGTCAGTGTCTCCGATCCTGTCAATGTGCCGGATTCGATTCCCTCGCGCACAGCCCGTTCGATCTGGCGCTGGGATTCAATACCGACCTTCTTTAGAAATTTTCGAACCTGGATGTTGAAGGTATCCTCATTCATCGTCTTTGCTCCTGATGTTGTTCTAGTGACCTACAATTTTAGTGGAAACGGCGGACATTGACAGAATAAACACGGTTCGTAGCATAATAGAATCATCACAGACCTGATGAGGCGCTGGCTGCACGATGAGTAACTCAACCTTGAATCTCAATGACTGTTTTGATCCGCGAAGCGGATTGATTCCGTTCGCCGAGGCACAGGCCGCGCTGCTCGAACAGGTGCAGACCATCAAAGACACCGAGGTGATCGCGCTGAGCGACGCACTGGGACGGGTGCTGGCCGATCCTGTCGCCTCGGGAATCAACGTTCCGCCCCATGCAAATTCCGCCATGGATGGATACGCCGTGCATTCGCATTCATTGCCCGAATCTGGAAGCCGGGCGTTGCGGATTGCCGGCACCGCGCTCGCCGGCAAACCATGGCAGGGGCGGTGCAGCGCCGAGGAAACCGTGCAGGTGATGACCGGTGCGGTCATGCCCTTGGGCACGGACACCGTGGTGATCCAAGAGGATGTCGAAGTCAGTGACCAGGTTGCGAGAATTTCATCTGGGCACAAGCCGGGGCAGAATGTCCGACAGGCGGGCGAGGACCTCGCCGAAGGCCAGGTTGCCGTCGAATCCGGCATCCGGCTCGGCGCGGCTGAACTGGGTGTACTGGCTTCCATCGGCATCGGTCGCGTCCGTGTCATCCGAAAGCCGGTGGTAGCGGTTTTCTCGACCGGCGATGAATTGAGAAACGCCGGTGAGCGACTGACTCCGGGTGCGATCTACGACAGCAACCGATACACACTGATGGGTCTGCTCCAACGCACGGGGCTTGAGGTATTGAACCTCGGGATCATTGCAGATGATGCCCGCCTCACCGAGGACTCGCTGGCCGAGGCCAGCCGCAAGGCGGATCTGATCATCACCTCCGGCGGTGTCTCCACCGGCAGTGCCGATTACGTCATTCGAGCGCTCGAACAACTCGGTGAGATCGGTTTGTGGCGGATCGCCCTGCGCCCGGGACGCCCCTTCGCGTTCGGCAGGATCGGCAACACGCTTTTCTTCGGACTGCCCGGCAATCCGGTGGCGGTGATGGTCACCTTCCATCGCCTGGTTCAGCCAGCGCTTCGCCGACTCATGGGGGATGTGAATGTTGACCCGGTGCCGGTCATCAAGGCCCGGGCGGCGACGCGCTTCAGAAAGAAACCGAATCGGTCCGAGGTCTACCGCGCAGTGCTGTCGCACGATGAGGATGGCTATCCAATCGTATCAAGCACCGGTCAGCAGGGTTCCGGACTGCTCAGCAGCATGTCCCAGGCCAACTGCTTTGTACTGCTGGACGATCAGGCGCCGACTGCGGATCCAGGCGACATCGTGGATGTCCAGCTGTTTGAGGGACTGACCTGACTGAAATTCAGACGGTCAGCACCGTTGCGCCCTGGGTGGCACGCGATTCCAGGGCCTGATGCGCCTGAGCCGCATCAGCGAGCGGAAACCGCTGCCTTACCGGAATCGAGACTGCTCCGGTCGTCACCATCTCGCACAGTTCATCGGCCATGCTGACCAGATCGTCATGCTCCGCGGTATAGGTCATCAGGGTTGGCCGAGTGAGGAACAACGATCCCTTGGCACTGAGAATGCCCGGATTGAATGCCTTGATCTCTCCGGATGACTGTCCGAAACTCACCATCAATCCTTTCGGTCTGAGACAGTCGAGCGATTGCTCGAAGGTGCTGGCTCCGACAGAATCGTACACCACAGGAACCCCTTTTCCGTCGGTAATCTCCCGAACCCGATCGGTAAAATTCTCGCGGGTGTAGACAATCGGATGGGTGCATCCGTGGTCTTTTGCGAGTTGTGCCTTCTCATCCGAACCGACCGTCCCGATCACCGTTGCGCCCAGATGCCTGGCCCATTGACAGGCGATCAGTCCAACGCCACCGGCCGCAGCGTGAAACAGGATCGTGTCACCTGATTTGACCTGGTAGGCCTGACGCAGCAGATACTGCACGGTCAGCCCTTTCAGCATCATCGCCGCTGCCGTCTCATCGTCGATCGAATCCGGCATTTTGACCAGCCTGTCAGCCGGCATGATGCGCTGCTCCGCATAAGCCCCCAGGGGCGGTGAGGCATATGCCACCCGGTCACCGACCGCAAGGTCGGTGACTGCCGAACCGACCTGTTCGACCACACCGGCACCTTCCAGGCCCGGGATGAAAGGAAAACCCGGCGCCGGATAGACGCCTTTTCGGAAATACACATCGATGAAGTTCAACCCGACCCTGGTATGTCGAACCAGTACCTCGCTGTCGCCCGGACTGCCGGGGTCGACTTCCTCCCACTTCATCACTTCCGGATTTCCAACTTCGTAAATCTGCATTGCTTTCGGCATTTTCATCTCCTGCGATTACTTGCATTCCAATTGGTTCTGATAGACGGATGCAGTCCGTCTAATGGACGGTTTGTTTCTGTTTCCGCGAATCGCGAATTCGCTCATAAGCCGCCCTGACCTGTTTGGTCTTCTCGGTTGCGAAATCGATCATTTCGTCGGGCAGGCCCTGCGACACCAGCTTGTCCGGATGCAGCTGGCTCATCTTTCGACGGTAGGCGCGCTTGACTTCGGCATCGTCGGCATTCTCACTCAGGCCCAGTGTCTTGAAGTCCTCGGCCAGCGAATGGCCGGCCTGGTCCTTGGTGGCCTGATATCCACCCGAGACCGAATTGAGCAGTTCAGAGAATTCCCTTTGCGAAAATCCCAGATACTCGGCAATCTGCCAAATCGCATCTCTCTCGATTGAATCAATCCGGCCATCACACAGTGCCCCACCCAGTTGAATCTCGATGAACATCCGCTTGAGGTTCTTTCGGTTGCGGCATTCCCTGGCAAACTGCTCAAGCACCGGTTTAAGTTCGAAATCCGACTGTTTGCCCTGCCGATACAGCTTGATCGCGACCTCTTTCATGTCCTTGTCGAGTCGCATTTGTCGCATGACGTGATTGGCGAACTCAATCTCCTGCGGGCTGACGTGTCCATCCACTTTGGCAACGTAACCCAGAACAGAAAAGGTCGCGCCAAAAAACGCCGTCTGAATCCGCTCTTGCGAATTCCACTCGCCGGTTCCGCCGTCGCGACCGAGCGAAGCCTTGCGCTTGTCGAACTGACTGCCGATGGCGAAACCGATCAGACTTCCAATCGGGCCGAACGCCATCGTGCCCAACACGCCACCGATTACTCTACCCCACCAAGCCATGTCCTTGATTCAGTTGATTGATTTTAGATTTGATTGATCTTGTTTGTCTGTGAGAGATTGCGACAGCTGATCGACGCGTAGCGTTGCGATCAGGTTCTGTGCATTCCGGTATGAAACGCAATTATTATAGCGACCTTGAACCGACACACGCTGATGAGACGGTTCAATTGGTAATGACTGTCACTGTGGTGGTTCTATTCATGAACCACGTTTCAAGGTGAAGTAGGACTGCCCGGCGATGGCAGACAGGACAATTGCACCGCCGATGATGGTGAGCAGGCCCGGTACCTCCCGTATGACCAGCCACACCCAGATGGGACCGAGCACAATTTCCGTCAGCGACAGCAGGGTGATTTCCGCGGCCGGAAGGTATTTGGCACCATGAGTGAAGATCACCAGACCCACGCCCACCTGGAAAACACCCATAGATGCACAAAGCATCCAATCCCTGACTGTGATCTCAAAACTGATCCCGGTACCGAGCACAATTGAACCGGAAATGATGGAGGCACACACTCCCGCCCAGAGTACCGCAGGCACCAGATCTGTATTCCTGCCCATTCTCAGAAACACTGCGAAAAAACCGAATCCCGTCGCAGCCAGCAAACCCATCAGGGTACCGAACAACGTACCGAACTGATAGCCTTCCGCCACCATGACCGCCACACCAACCGTCGCCATCAGTATGAACCAGATCAGTACACTGGAGACCCTTTCGCCCAGCAGCCACCAACCGACAATGGCCGCAATGAAAGGCGCGGTGGAGAGCAGGAACAGTGCGTTGGCAACAGTCGTGTGGGTCAGTGCATGAATCCAGCTGCAAAACGCAAGGCTGAGCGTGAACCCTGCCATGAATCCAATCCATCCGCAGTTGCGGATGGCGGCGATGATTTTCCGACCGCGTGTCACACCCAGGTAAAGCAACAGAAAGGCAACCAGCGTGGTCGAACGATAGAACAGAATCTGCCATTCACTGGCGAATTCGATCAGACGAACTGCGAGACCCGCGAAACTCCAGAAAATTCCGGCTGTCAGGACCAGGAAAACACCCTTGCCGCGATTTTGATAGTTTGAATCCGGTGTCATTCGGGCGACAGAAACAATGAGAGACCGTGACATTGAGAAAGCAGAGATTTTATTGCAAAATGAAAGCCATAGAACCTCGTTTGCAAGTTTTTTTCTGATTATTGCCGTCGTCAAATTTTTCGATTCACGAGGGCGTTTTCTGCTATCTTTTTGTTGCTGGAATCTTGACTGTAATTTGTCACCAATCGACAGGTAAAAATCATGGAAAAAGTCGTCAAATCTGACCAGGAGTGGAGGCAGCTGCTTGATGCTTCCGAGTATCACGTTTTGCGTCAGGAAGGCACCGAACGCCCATTCAGCAGTGAACTCAACAAGCACTATGAAGATGGCGTCTACAAGTGTCGTGGCTGTGGATTGGCATTGTTTGATTCAAGCACCAAGTTCGACAGTGGGACCGGATGGCCGAGCTTCCACACGGCAATCGAGGGTAGCCTGGAAACCCGAACCGACTTCAAGCTGATCCTACCACGAACCGAATATCATTGCGCACGCTGTGGGGGACACCATGGTCATGTTTTCAAGGATGGGCCAAAGCCCACCGGAAATCGCTACTGCAACAACGGTGTCGCACTGGTGTTTGAGCCGCGTGTGCAGCCTGAGTCGGATCAGACCTAGACTCTTCCCAGACTGAAATTCGTCAGTTCCCAGCGTTGTTGAGCACACAGTGTGAGTCACCTGTGACAACGAACCCTGATTCGTTAGTCCGATGAAGACCGGTATCCGCTGGGGTCAATCGGGGTTGGTCGCCCGGTACATGCCCTTTATCCTGATTTTGGTGCTTGGGCTGATCTGGGGTGGCCTTCCCACCATTTCCAAATATGTGACGGAATACGGTGTGCCGCCTCTGAGTTATGCGTTCTGGGTGCTGGTCTTCTCCTCATCCATACTGACCGGCATCAACTTCATCCGCACCCGAAAGCTGCCACCGCGCCACCTCAGTTTCTATGTCATCTGCGGACTCACCGGAACAGCAGTACCGTCGACCATTCTGTTTTACTCGGTGTTGATGATCCCAGCCGGTCTGGTAGTCCTGATCATCACACTCACACCGATTTTTACTTACATCTTCTCGTTAGTGTTCAAGGCGGAACAGTATCATCCCCTGAAAACGCTCGGACTGCTGCTGGCTTTCGGTGGGATTGTGCTGATCATGATGCCGGATTCAGTCGCTGAAATGAAAGCACCGGTCGCCGGTATCCTGCTTGCCATACTGATACCGACACTCTATGCGGTCAACATCGTCTACACGGCATTGCAGCGACCGGCCAACCTGCATGTGATCGACCTGACTACAGGGATGCTTGTCGCTTCCGTTGTAGTCCTGTTGCTGGTCAATCTCCTGTTCAACCGGTTGTACCCCATATGGGAGGCACCACCACTGATTCTCGGTTTGACTGTCTATCACGGTGTGGTCTCAGCCTTGGCGTTTTGCCTTTTCTTTTACCTGATCCACATCGCCGGGGCGTTGTTTTCGAGCCAGGTGACCTATTGCGTGACGGTGTTCGGCATCGCGTATGGTGCTTATGTCCATGATGAGGTGTTGCCGTTTCTGGTGTGGATTGCAGCAATACTGATGTTTGCGGGCATCGGGGTCATTCAGAAGGCCCGAAAACTGACCAGCGAAAGTCGATCTGCATGATGGGTACAGGTGCAGCACGGAACGCAGTTGCAGTTAATTTGATTCAACAGAAAAATGAGGAGGCACAAGCCTCCTCATTTTTTTGATCACATGCTGCCACAGAAACTCACCACACAGAACACTGGCGGTTTTGCCGCACTTCACTCAAGTGATTCGAATATGACAAAACCATCAAGACAGCACCTATGAACATTTTTCACCGTCTAGCGAGTTTCAGCAGTGCAACTCAAGTGTGGCACTCAATTTACCACCGACTCCAACCCGCAGGTCAAATGCCAAAGTGCCGTTCTAACCGTTGATGTCGGATCGCCAACCCGGACAATTCGATTGTGACTAAAGTACAGCCCAAGGCCTGATAGATGGGAAAGGTTGCAGGCTTTCGCCAGAACGATTCAGCCAAACGATGAGTCGTCACGGGTAATCATGGTTCCCACACCTTTGTCCGTAAAGATCTCAAGCAACGCGGAATGCGGCAGCCGACCGTCGATGATCTGAACGGTGTGGACACCGTGGTCCAAGGCGTGTCTGGCGCAACGCACCTTTGGCAACATGCCACCCGATATTGTTTTGTTCTCGATAAGCGCTTCGAGCTCCCTGGTCGAGAGCGTCGATATCAAATCACCATCCGGGTTCAGAATTCCCGGTGTATTCGTCAGAACCACCAACTTCTCAGCCTTGGTTGCTTCGGCCACGCTGCCGGCAACGGTGTCAGCATTGATGTTGTAACTCTGCCCTTGTGAATCCACCCCGATTGGAGCGATCACCGGTATGGCGTTATCGCTGGAATCCAGTCGCAGCAGTTCGACATCCACACCTTCCACCTCACCTACATAACCATAATCGACCGTCTCACCAGTCGCCGGGTCCTTGTGTGAGGCAACCAACTTTCTCGCCCGTATGAAAATTCCGCCCAGTCTGGCACCAAGGCCAAACGCATTCCATCCCTCCTCGTTCATCATGGCAACCAGACTCCTGTTGATCTCTTCGATTGCCACTTTCTCAACAATGTCCATGGTCTGACGATCCGTTATTCTCAAGCCATCAACGAATCTTGATTCGAGGCGCGCTGCGTTGATGGCGCGACTGATTTGGGGGCCTCCGCCATGGACTACAACCGGATTGAGTCCAACACTTTTCATCAGGACCACATCACGGCAGAAGTCCCGTTGCAAGTCGATCGAGTTCATGGCATTACCGCCATACTTGACGACAATCGTGCAGCCGCGAAACTGATGGATATAGGGCAATCCCTCAAGGAGAATAGCCGCTGATTTTCTTGACTTTGGTTGGGGGTTATTCACAGAAATTAAGCGCAGAAGCAACCAGATTCCGCCATATTATCTGAAATTGCGGAACTAAAACACACTAAACCGAAATGAAAATCTGCCTCGTTCGATGAATAAGAGGCAGATTCAATTGGACACGAGACAGCCCGGCACAACAGAATGCCCGTTCAGTTTTTCAAGAATATGGAATGAAAAGCTAGAAATCGACCTTCAACCAGATACCAGTGGCAGAAGGCCGTGTGGAGTCCCGATTCCAATGTTCAAAATGCACACTTGCCCCGCCACCAAGTCTCCGGGACAGTCCGATGATCCAGGGTTGGTTTTTCGCAGAGTCCGCTGGTGTTCGAACACCAAGAAGGTATCCCTGGGACAGTTTCACATGATTATTTCTGATTTGGACGAGGTAGCTCACACCTGTATCCCCGACGACACCCCCAAAACCGGCGTACGTCACATCGTTGGTTGCCTTGTCCGCACACAGTCCAACATAAGAACTGGTACAACCGGCTTGCTTGCCGGTTCGTCGGGATGCACCGAGATAGAACCTCGTAGTACCGACCACATATTCGCCGGCGATGTAATTGGTCGTTCTTTTTACATCTCCAAAATCAGCAAACCTCTTGTGCGCGATGGCAACCGACCCGGAATCCATCAGTCCGTCAATGGTAACACCGAACTCATATGCATCGACTGTCTTCGACGCACTGCTGTCCAAAATGGCGTCGACCTGTAGACTTACACTGCCAACTGAGATCGCGTATGACACCGCATTGCCGTGACGTTGGGAGGTTTCGGTAATGCGGCTGCCGTAGATGAAGGAGCGATCGGTTATCGCACCGAAGCTGTTGGAGGTTGCACTCCAGACCTGGCCAATCGTGATGGTTCCAAATCCACCGGAAAGTCCGACATAGGATAGCCTTCCGGTATCCTGTGCCGCATTCGTCGCGTCGATGCCATGCTCGAAGCGATAGACTGCGGTCAGCCCTTCGGCAACCTCGCTGGATCCCCTGATACCCCAGCGGGAATCATTGTCGCTGACCGAGGTGCCGCCCTCATCGGCAATTCCTGCACGAATCGAACCGTACCAAGATGCTTGAGCCAAGACTGCCGGGGGCAGGCACAATACAGCGCTTGCAATACACGCTGCGAAGAAATGTCTATGCATGATCATCCCTCCTTGGAAGAATGGTTGATAGGAAAAGTTACCAGTATTTTAAACCGATTGTAATCTTGAAATTCAATATCCAAGAGAGACTGGAAGCGCAAAATCACCGAGATTCAGTGTATGTTGAGACGCTGCAACAAGCGCACTCAATCGACAATCTCTCAGCGGTATCTCGTCAATCAGAATCGTGACTCAGAAACCGCTCTCACAACACCAAAATATTGCAGCAGTCCAACGACGCGTCAATTTAACCTGGGGAACGGAGTCCATCCGATTTTGTATAAAAAAAGAGCGACTGTCATGGCAACAGTCGCTCAAACAACCACCCAATTTTGTGAGATTGAGTGTTAGAAGGAGTTAGTGAACTGATATTTCGATCTTTTTTGACTGAATTGACGGCTTCTTCGGAACGGTGATTGACAGCACACCGTCCTTGTAGTTGGCGAGAATGTTCTCGCTGTCCACAGCGTCACTCAGTTTGAAAGATCGTGTGACCTCACCGCGGAATCTCTCGCGCCGGATCACGCGGCCGTCGGACTTTTCCTCATGTTCGTCCTGGGCACCGACTACGATGCTCAGAATGTCATCGGTAACCGACACATCAAGATTGTCTTTTGAGATGCCCGGCAGGTCCGCAATAACCTCATACTCGTTGTCAGTTTCCTTGATGTCAACGGCAGGAACATTATCCGTGAACCGTGCCGGACTCCGAAGGAACGAACTTGGACCGAAAACATCCCAATCCGCGTTGAGAATGGCAAACGGGTTTCGGTTCCGCTCTTTGGATCGCACTAGTTGATTCATTTCATTTACCTCATCAATTAACTTAGAACGTTGAATTACGACTTTCGTAAGTCACCTGACCAACTAGATGGGAACACCAGGATTTTTTTCAAGGGTCAAATACAAAAAAATTGAAAGAAATTTCAAATGCCTGACGGCACGCAGTGGTTTGGTCTGTTTTTCAATCCGTTGGCATTCTACATTGGCATCATGGCGGTGTTGCTGTTGTCTGTATCGTAATCAATAAAATGAGGATCATTCAAATCGATCACAAGGTGAAGGTGGTCGCAATACAAGACCAAATCAATAAAGGCAGAAAACCGAATGGTTCAAGGATTGTGCCGGAAAAGTCATGACTTCCATGTTTTGAGCAGTCGCCCTGATTCCATAAAAAGTCCGGCTTCACTGAAGTTGAATTCTGAACGCGTACCGACTGAGAAGCAGGTGCCCTTGTGTAATCATCAAGGCAGCAGAAACCATTGTTGATTATCGCAGTCGTTATACCGATTCACAGCGGCAACGACGCCGAAAGTGCGCTGTTACAGAATGTACTTCGACAATTCCTGATCTTCGACCAGACCTTTCAGCTCTTCCTCAACAAACGCCTTGTCAACGACGATCGTGTCACCACTGCGATCCGCCGCTTCAAATGAAATCCTTTCCAACAATCGCTCCATGACGGTATGCAACCTGCGTGCACCGATATTCTCCGTGGTTTCATTCACCCGCCAGGCAAATTCAGCAATGCACTGCACACCCGACTGATCAAATTCCAGATTGAGGCCTTCGGTCTTCATCAACTCAAAGTACTGCTGCGTCAGTGAACTGTCGGTTTCAGTCAATATCCGAATGAAGTCCTCGGTGGTCAATGCATTGAGTTCCACCCGGATCGGCAGACGACCCTGGAGCTCAGGAATCAGGTCGGATGGCTTGGCCAGCTGAAACGCACCCGAGGCGATGAACAGGATGTGGTCCGACTTGACCATTCCATAACGGGTGGATACTGTGGCACCCTCAACCAATGGCAGAAGGTCGCGCTGAACGCCCTCGCGCGAGATGTCCGGACCGTGGTGGTGACTGCGACCGACAATCTTGTCCAGCTCATCCAGGAATACAATACCGTTCTCCTCCACGCGGTTGATTGCCTCGATCTTGATCTCCTCCTCGTTGACCATCCGTTCGGCCGCCTCGTCGGTCAGCAGCTTCATCGCCTGCTCGACGGTGACCTTGCGCGTGCGGCTTCGGCGATTGCCAATGTTCTGCATCATGTTTTGCAACTGGCTTGTCATCTCCTCAAGCCCCGGCGGGCCGAATATCTCCACGCCGATTGAGGTGCTCACCTCGATTTCTATCTCCTTGTCATCCAAATCACCGCGGCGGAGTTTTTTCCTGAATTCCTTTTTTGCCGCGCTGTCGCTCTTGGTGATCACCTTTTGATTGTCCTCGTCATCGAACATCTGGAGATCGCCATCGAATTCGTCCTCTTCTTCCGACCTGCGGGCGGGCCGGATCAGGATGTCAAGTACACGATCCTCGGCTTCGGCCTCAGCCCGGGTACGCACCATCTCAAAGCGCTCCTCGCGCACCATCTTGATTGCCATGTCCAGCAGATCCCGGACAATTGAATCGACCTCGCGTCCAACATAGCCCACCTCGGTGAACTTGGATGCCTCAACCTTGATGAATGGGGCGCTCGCCAGTTTGGCCAGCCGGCGTGCCACTTCGGTCTTGCCAACGCCGGTCGGACCGATCATGAGTATGTTCTTCGGGGTGATTTCCGCCCGAAGATCCTCATTATCAACATTCAGGCGACGCCAGCGATTGCGCAATGCGATGGCGACTGCGCGTTTTGCATCGACCTGTCCAATAATATGCTTGTCCAGTTCCTGGACGATTTCCCGGGGTGTCATTTCCGACACAGTCTACTGGCCCTCCAGTTCCTCAATCGTAAGGTTGTGATTGGTATACACACATATTTCCGCAGCGATGGCGAGACTGCGCTCAACAATCTCCCTGGCACTCAATTCCGTGGAATCAAGCAACGCTCTCGCGGCTGCCTTGGCATAATTGCCGCCCGAGCCAATCGCCATCAATCCGTGCTCGGGCTGGATCACATCACCATTGCCCGAAATGATCAGTGAGTCGTTCAGGTCACAGACCACCAGCAACGCCTCCAGCCTTCTGAGAAACCGGTCAGTACGCCAATCCTTGGCGAGTTCCACCGCCGAGCGCACCAAGTTTCCCGAGTGCTCTTCCAACTTACCTTCAAAACGCTCGAACAGTGTAAAGGCATCAGCCGTGCCACCTGCAAAGCCTGCCAGAACCTTGTCCTTGTACAGTCTTCGAATCTTCTTGGTGTTTGACTTGATCACGGTTTCACCCAGCGACACCTGGCCGTCGCCACCGAGCACGACACTGTTGCCCCGGCGTACCGACAGGATGGTGGTGCTGCGGATTTTCTGCAATCGGTCACCCGCCATGATGAAATGTGGACTATCGCTGATCACTGAACCAGACGCAGATGCGATTTTCCCTTGGCGGTGCGCGGCTGCGGTTTCTTCGGTGAAGGTTCCGGTGCTGTCAGATCCGGGTTGTATTCCCTGAATACAACCTGGTTCCTGACTTCGGGAACGGAAAGTGAAATCACCGACTCAAACGGCAATTCGACCTGATGTATTGTACCTGAGAATCTCGTCTCGAACACCAGCCACTCGTCCATCACCTCGTAACCGTTCAGCGCACGGTCGTGAACATTCAGTGTCACCAGCCCGTCCTTGACCTCGATCCTGTCCACCGGCAGATTCACGCCCGGATAAGCGGCCTCAACCGTCAGGTAAGGTGTGTAACCGGAATCCATCGCCCAGTTTCTCATGGCATCAACCAGATAGGGCACCTTGGAAATGCTGTCCTGCATGGCGGATTCAGAATATCTGCATATCCATTTCGTTCCGGCTCAGACTCTTGCGGAATGACTCCCGACCGAAAATTCGATTGGCATACTGTGTGATGGAACGCGTCTGTGACGGCAGTTCAATGCCGTAATGACTGAGCCGCCACAGCAACGGCGCGATGAAGCAGTCCGCAAGGCTGAACTCCTCGCCCAGCCAGAACTGCTGTTCCGCCAGATATGGCGCCAGACTCGATAGGTCCCGACTCAGCGCGGTACGGAACATCTTGTTTGGCTTTTGTTTCTTTTCATCCAGCTGCCTGAGTTTGTGCAGCCAGTCGCGCTGACACCGATACATCATCATCCTCACCCGGCCGCGATTCACCGGGTCCGGTGGCATCAGCGGTGGATGCGGCAGCCGGTCGTCCAGATACTCGGCCACGACATGCGAGCCGTAAAGCACCATGTCGCGATCCATCAGGGTCGGGCTTTCGCCGTAGGGATTCAGTTCGATGATGGGATTGGGATTGCTGCTGAGCTCCACATACTCGACATCACACTCCACTTCCTTCTCATGCAGGACCATCCGACACGCATGCCCCTCGATGCATGTCGCGGTTGAGAACAATATCATCCCTGTCCGGCGATTCTCAATCGGTTCAGCCATGGTCGATATCTGATTCTCTGATGAAAATTAGTGTCTGATCGGTCAAGTAGAACTATATATGTAGGATTGAGTCTGGCAGATTCAAGGGGTATCAGTGAATATCCTTCCAATATTCCTTTTTCAGCAGGTAAGCGAGACCTGTGAACAATCCCACGAAAATCAAGACCAGGATTCCGATGTTGTAGCGAACAAGCTTTGCAGGCTCTGCGACGTAGACCAGGAAATTCACCAGATCGCGCACCAGGCCGTCATATTCTTCGGGGGCGAGACTGCGCTCCACCCGATACAGAACATGGGGCATCGCCACATCCTCAAACAGGTCATTGTCCCATCCTGTGACTGAATTCTCATCCTCCCGGAAACTTCGAAGAAAGGTGTAGATCCATTCGGGCGTCCGCGCCCGTGCAACCAGGCTCAGATCCGGCGGTGCCTTGCCGAACCAGCGCTTGGCATCCTCCTCGGACATGTTCACATCCATCGTATCAGACGGTTTCTGACTCGGCATGAGAAAGTTCTCGCGCAGCACGTCCTCACTGATTCCCAGATCATCCGCCATGCGGTTGTAGCGCATGTACTTGATGCCGTGACAGGACAGGCAATAGTTGGCAAACGTCGTGGCGCCCTGCTGCAGGGACCGGGTGTCTTTCAGGTTGACGTAGACTGAATCCAGTCCTTCTGTTCCGCCGGAGGCTGCCAGGCAGCTCCCCGCATAGGCCGCAAGGAATATCGAAGCAATGAATCTGATCATTTGAAGGTCACTCGCTCGGGAACAGGTTTGACAGGATCAAGCCGGGTGTAGATCGGCATCAGCAGGAAAAAGGCAAAATACAGAAAATAGCAGATCTGCGCCCACCTGACGTTGGTGAACAGAAAAAGATCAATCGCCTGCGGATTCTTGGTACCCAGGTAGCCGAGCAACACAAATGAGATGGTGAATACCGTCAGTGCTGACTTGAACATCCAGCCGCGATATCGAATTGACTTGACGGGAGACCGGTCCAGCCAGGGCAGCAGGAAAAACAGGAAGATCGCAAATCCCATCGACAGCACGCCCCACAGTTTTGCGTCCACACCGAACAACGGATAGGTCACCGCACGAAGGATCGAGTAATACGGCGTCAGATACCAAAGCGGAATGATATCCGGCGGCGTCTGCAGCGCATTGGCCGGCTCAAAATTGGCCCGCTCCAGGAACCACCCTGACAGCTCCGGCGCGATAAACGCAATGCCGAAAAAGATGAAAAGAAACACCCCCGCACCAAACAGGTCCTTGACACTGTAGTAGGGGTGAAAGGGAATCCCGTCTTTGGGTTTTCCGTGCTCATCCTTGTTGTCCTTGATCTCGATACCATCGGGATTGTTGGACCCGACCTTGTGAAGTGCGACCAGGTGCATGAACACCAGACCGAGCAAAATCAAGGGCACCAGGATCACATGGAAAGCGAAGAAGCGGGTGAGTGTTGCATCGGACACCACGAAATCGCCACGGATCCACTCTGCCAGTCCCTCGCCGATGAACGGAATGGCGGCAAACAGTGAGATGATCACCTGTGCACCCCAGTAGGACATATTGCCCCATGGCAGCAGGTAACCGAAGAACGCCTCGGCCATCAGCACCAGGTAAATGACCATTCCGAAGATCCACAACAGCTCGCGCGGCTTGCGGTATGAACCGTAAAGCAGCGCCCGAAACATATGAAGGTAGATCACCACGAAGAACATCGAGGCGCCGGTGGAGTGAAGATAGCGCATCAGCCATCCCCACGACACGTCCCGCATGATGTGTTCGACGGAATCAAACGCCATCTCGGTGTCGGGTTTGTAGTGCATCGTCAGGAATATTCCTGTCACGATCTGCAGGACCAGCACGAGCAGTGCCAGCGAGCCAAAGAAATACCAGAAATTGAAATTTTTCGGTGCGTAGTATTTTGATACGTGCTCTTCCCAGACTTTTGTCGCGGGATAGCGCTCATCAATCCAGTTGCGAAGTCTTGCAATCACGCCAAATCTTCCGTAGTCGTGTCGACACCGATCTCGACGCGGGAGTCAGACAGGAATCGATGGGGAGGAACCTCGAGGTTGGTCGGTGCGGGTACGTTTTTGTACACACGACCCGCCAGGTCAAATTTCGAACCGTGACAAGGGCAGAAAAAGCCGCCTTGCCAATCTGAATCCAGTTCGCCGGGTTTGAGTTTCTCAAGCGGCGAGCAACCAAGATGGGTGCACAGGCCGACCAGAACCAGGACTTCCGGCTCGATCGAACGGGTATCGTTCCTGGCATATTGCGGCTGCTGCTCGCGTTCGGATCCGGGGTCTGCCAGCTCACCCTCGACCTGGGCCAGTGAATCCAGCATTTCGGGGGTTCGTTTGATGATCCACACAGGTTTGCCGCGCCATTCCACCTTGAGCAGTTTGCCTGGCTCAAGATCGGCGATATCCACCTGCACGGGCGCACCTGCGGCCCGGGCTTTCGCGCTGGGCGTCATGCTGGCAACAAATGGAACCGCAGCCGCAGCAACGCCGGCGGCACCGACGCCGGTTGTGACGCCTGTCAGGAAACGCCGTCGATCTTTATTGACCTGTTCGTCAGACATTGTTTATCCTCTAGCTGTCATAAATAAAGCAATAGCCCCGACTTATCGCTGCCGCGCAGACCGGCGCCACCACACTGTCTGAACAATCGCGAAATACAGACAGCACGGCGCAAAATTATAGCAGAACAATTTTCACGGATAGCTCGCCCGAACCACGCGAATCGCGATCTCTGTGTTCAGCTGATCTGCCAGACTGTCAGGACGGAAATCCCAGATAATATGCCGCCAGCTCGTCCGACACGCCCTGCATGGTTTTGCGTTCGGGCTGCAGCGGGTCGGTCAGTCGCGCTGCGATTTTGGGATCGGTTGCCGCGGACTCCAGCTCGGTCATCATGGCTTCGACCGCATCAATCACCGGTACCTGGTAGTCCTGCTTGCGACACAGTCCTGCGAACGCGGTTGCAAGCAGGATAATCACATCACAATTGATTTCACTCAGGGTTTTTTCAACTTCCAAGGCGATTCGTTGCTGGACGTACGCGGCGTCGTTCAATTGTTCACTTGAGAGCGCATCCATGCAGCGCACTCCAGCCAGAGACTGCCAGTCAAGGTAGCGAAGCGCCAGGCGCTCATACAGTGGAATGGTACGCTTGCCAAACGAGACCAATGCAATCTGCCGACCGTGTTCCCGGGCTGATCGAATGGCGCTTTCCGCCATGCCAGCCACTGGTACCGACAGCATTTCGCGCAGTGCCGACAGTCCGGTATCAAACGAAACCGCCAACCCGACTGCGTCGTAGCCATCGACGTGCCTGGCGGCGAGGTCAACGGCTGAGTGGGCGCCGACCACCATGTCGGTTTCACTGTTGATGATCGGTGCACCGAACGCACCGGTCACACCGTCGATTTGCGTTTCGGGATTCGAAACCGTCTGCGCGGCCTGTACCGCCCTTTGCGTCACTGTTTCAGTGGTATTGGGATTGATGAGTAGGATTTTCATGTTCCTTAGTGCTGCAGATTGTGAATCGAGGTGTGAAGGATTTCGACGGGTTTCTGATCAGGAATTACCGTGTCGGACAATCGTCTAATTCGAAGCCCAGTACCGTCCGGCATTTCCAGCGGTTGACGGATCAACCAAGCTCTCAACCATCGACTTCGAATGATTTTCCTGATGGAGATAGACATTCCCTCATTTTAATTCCGAAGGTAATCGGTATCGGAATGAAAATCCAAATCCATGGTCTGGAATCCATCATCAACCACCCGGGGCTTGCAGTCAGAACCGATTCTTCTTTTCGGTTTGCAGCATCAGTTCCGTACCAGACTCTCTTCGTGCAGACCTGTTCGATTGAACACCTTCGTTTCACTACCTATTTATAATGACACCGGAAGTCTTGAAGTCCGGCTCCCGCGTTTAATTGACGCAGCCAACACACTTTGCTTCTGCGTAGAACCACATTCAAATCCGAATCAATTGACATGACCCTATACCGAATCAGCAGTCTTGGAATCTTTGCAATCTGCGCCCTGTTCATCGGCGTCGCATATTACATGGAATATGTCCTTTACCTTGAACCGTGCCCACTTTGCATGGTTCAGCGCGTCGCCATCATCATGATCGGATTGGTTTCGCTGGCAGCGCTGCTTCACAATCCGATGCGACGTGGAAAGACCGGTTACAGTGTGGCACTACTCTTTTTTTCCCTTTTCGGCACCGCGATCGCAGCCCGGCATGTCTGGCTTCAGAGTCTGCCATCGGACCGGGTTCCCGAATGCTTTCCGGGAATCGGATTCATCCTGTCAAACAATCCCATGATGGACGCCATCAGGATCATTCTCGGTGGTACCGGCGAATGTGCGGAAACCCAGTGGACATTTCTGGGACTGAGCATTCCGGGCTGGACGCTTGTCTTTTTTGTGCTTTTTTCGGGTATTGCAGTCGTTCAGTTGATCAAGCTGCGAAATACCTGACCTGATCGTTCATCAATCAAAACTCCCCGCAGACAACCAAACCTTGAGCTTTCAGTCCGCTGAGAGTTCCTGATCAAACCAGAGATCGTCGAGTGTCTTTTCCGACCTTGAGAACAATCAGAGTTTGCGTATTTTCGGTGAATCGCTATGGATGGCTGTCCTGATACATGTGGACAGTCTCCACCAGCGGACTCCAAGACATTTATGTGTGCCTCTCAAGCACAGTCTTCAGGCCAAGAGTTGGAGTGCTTGGCTGAATCCCTGAGCTTGACGGCCTAGGCTGGAATATTTCGGATTGATTGGCGCGTAATGTCAAATGGGGATACCGCACAACTGTTCGGTACATGCACAACTCAATGAGTGGAAAGTCAGTATCAACAACGATTTCAGATGCCCCGCGAACCACAATCAAAAGGCAAACTGTCACCGCCAAACCAATAGAACGGATGACCAAAAAACTGAAATCATCCTTCACTATGCGTAGCGGTACGAAATACACCAAAAGTTCAGTGCAGGTTGATACTGAAGATTGATACAATCCGTTGAGGCGTACGAGTATTGAAAAGATCTCCCATGTTTCGGAAATCTGGATCCTTGAGAATCGGAGCCGGTTGAATTTTCCTGCCACTTTTTTCGAATGTTGCCATCGTGAAAGGTAGGGTGGGTAATGAAGCTGATGCGAATGCAGCGCATGCAAGATTCGCACAAGGATGAAATTCCGGATGGCAAGGTAAGAGTACGCTCATTGCAGGACGCAGCGCATAGATTGTTGGCTCTTTGATTCCAGCAATGAGATATGACAGTCTGGCGAATCAATCCGTTTTGAGTTTCGTGGTTTGCGGTTACTACAACTGACCCTAGGCGGTTTGAGACCACACTTTTGCTGATTTGCGCTTGAGTACAGCCATACGAGCTGCTCTCGACCGTGGAGTGATGATCGCGACAATGCTTGACCGCCAAATCAAATTCAGATGACACATCCATACGCAGTAGAGGAGGGATCCAATGCCAAAATCTGAAAAATCCGAGAAATCCAGCGAGAGACATGCATTTCTGCATGACAAATTCTTCAAGGACGTATTCAAAGATGCCGACTACGTGACCAGCCTGATTCGGATCGGTGCGCCGGATAAATTGTTCAAATCGATCAACTGGCCGACCCTGACACGGCAATCAACGTCGATCCTGGCGCCGCGACAGCCGGAAAGAACTGCCGATCTGGCATTTTCCGCGGAACTCATGACGGGTGGAAACCCGGCACAGATAGCTATAATGTTAGAGCACAAAAGCGACTTCCGCTTCACCAGTCTTATGCAGCAGATGGCCACAAATCTGTTCCTGATGCACATCGACCATCAATTTCAGTCGCCGATCCTACCGATCGTGGTGCTTCAGACCAAACCGGGTGACGACAGGAACAAGGAGTTCAAACCGAGTCGCGGCACTCACGTGGAGTTCATCGACCTGTTCCCAAGTCTGCCTGGTGAGCACAGGAAGATACTGACAAAATATTCGGTAAACTTCCGATGCCTACTGATTGATGTTAATGAAATTGAGCGTCGCGGTCTTGCACGACAAACCAACATTGATGTGGTAATCCGCGCAATGTCGAAGGTGCGCGGCGCCGGAAGCTGGTTGCTTGAGGAAATGCTCGACCCCCTGAAATATGTTCCTCCATGGGACAAAGAAAGGATACTGGGTTTGGTGTATGGTTACATCTGTGATTACAATGTAGACGAGATCACAGAAGCAGACTTATTGAATGTGCGAGCTAGAACACCGGAGGAACGACAAATGATTCTTTCAGCCGCAGAAGTCCTTCGTCAAGAAGGCCGCGTTGCAGGACGCGAACAGGGACGCGCCGAAGGACGCGTCGCAGGTCGCGTGGAAGGTCGCGTGGAAGGTCACGCTGAAGGTCGAGCCGAAGGTCGCGTGGAAGGACTCGAAGAGGCCGCAATGAATATGCTCCAAGATGGCATGGAACCGGAGAAAGTGGCCAAAGTGACGAAACTCGACCAAAGCAGGATTCAGATGCTTCGACGCGAGGCCAACAATTCTGCAAGGCGCTGAATTGGCGAAGTCTGGAGCGCGAGCGGCAAATGTTGCTCGTTCTCCAGAGTTGAGAACAAAGTTTCGAATTCATGGATGACACTCGTGGGAGATTTCCATTTTGCGAAGGCGTCATAAATTGAATAATTTGTGACGCCCTTCTACTGTCGCCGGAATTCAACTGGGCAATCTTTGGCACCCTGAATGACAGTCGATTGGGAACGATAGTTCAAATACCGAGGAAGCGGTACCTGGTGGCGAATGCAAGGCGATAGCAGACGCTTGGAGCCGATACATCGCCACTTCAATTCGACACGGTAACGGTGGTTGACAGAGGGACTTTCGGTAACGATCATCAAGACTGGATGAAGCAAAAGAGGATCGAGTCTCAACGTCGACGACCGCTGCCAATGCCAATTGACATTTCCCGCCTTTCCCGCATTCGGTGATCAGCCCTTGATAGTCCATACTCTATGAACTTGTTCTCATCGACTTCCGCCTTGCTGTCAATCTTGATCCGCAGTAAACGATGTCAGCCACCCAGCAAGACTTGTCGAATATTTAAGTCAAAACTCCGGAGGAACGACAAATGATAATTTCAGCGGCAGAAGTCCTTCGTCAAGAAGGCCGCGTCGCGGGACTCGCAGAGGGACGCATCGAGGGTCGCATGGAGGGACGCGCCGAGGGTCGCGTGGAAGGACTCGAAGAGGTTGCAATGAATCTGCTCCAAGATGGAATGAAACCGGAGAAAGTGGCCAAAATAACGAAACTCAACAAGAACAGGGTTCAGATGCTTCGACGCGAAACCAACAACACGTCAGGACACTGAATGCCAAGCCTTCAGTCAACCGAAAGTTCCTGATCAAACCAGATATCATCGAGTGTCTTTTCCGATCTTGAGAACAATCTGAGTTTGCGTTTATTCGGCAATTCTGCGCTGACTCCCGGCCTGATAGCCAAGAACAGTTTCCACAGGCGATCTCCCGACCATTCATCTGATCCTCCCGAGTACAGTCTCCGGTCCAAGCGTTCCAGTTCCTGACTGAACTCTTCGTTGCCAACCCTCACGCCCAACTCGATCAGGTTGCCCGGCGAATTCCCGGCCCAGTTGAGTTTCGACCATCCCAGCAACGCATCGGCAACCCGAACCGGGTCATTTTCGCGACAGGCTCTTCTTAAGCTCCGCAATGACTGTCGTCTGGTCAATTCCCGCCGCGCATCACGCTCCTGAATCTCTGCATCCCGCATCCGATTCATTCTTCGACTGACGTACCATCCAACAAGCGTGAGCAACCACATGAACAGCATTCCCAAACTGATCAACATCCAGACAGATGTATCCACCGTGATCAGCGATCGGGGCTCATCTGTTGACGGGGACGCTTGCAGACTGATTGCGGACTCTCCTCCGGCGGAAGTCTCTGCGGCCACCGGTGAGGCTGCAATCGGTGGCAGCTCGGCAACCTTCTCCCGATCCTCGTTCACATCCCACCAGACTACCCGGAACGCAGGCACGACAAGGTTCTCCAGCGTGCTCGGAATGATCGCAAACTCCTCATCGCGCTGTCCCACCGTTGATCGGGCGGTGTGCGTTGTCTTCAGTTCAGGATTGGTGCCATACACCCGTACCGTCTGATTGGATTCGTATTCGGGTGAAGGCAGTTGCACTGCACGCAGTCCCTCCGCCTGAATCGAGATCTTCCTGGACTCAGGCCTTCCAGCAACAATCTCCGGCAGGCGTCCATCCCAGGAATCGACCAGCTTCAAATCCTGAGCAGGCAACCACGTGGTGCCTGAAAATGAAACCGGCTTCGGACGGACCTGAATCGCAATGGAATCCGAGCTGACGCGCTCGCGTGTAAACTCGGTCTGCATCGTATTGGTGTTGCCGCGCGCGACAATGCCGGCGAACTCCACCGATGGAATGGTCTGCGGCCCACTCTGCTCGGGAAAAAGCGCAAAGCGTTTCTCAATCACCTGGTAGTCCCGATTGGCGCGATTCGACCGGTAGCGTCGATCCCGACCCAGTTGCTCCATCAACCCAAATGTCACCTCCGGTTTGGACAGGGATCCCTGTGGAATGTTGGCATCTGCAAACAACCGGACCGTGAATATCACCTGTGACTGTACATAAGGATCAAGCGGGTGTGCCTCAACTTCCAGAAAAATATCGGCGCCGACTGACTGTCGATTACCGGTAAACTGCTCAACTGTCAACTCGAGCGGGTTGGTGCTCTCGGTGCCGATCGTGATGCCGGGAATCTGAATGGTTCCGGTGTTTCTCGGTTTGATCTCGATCACCCAGCTGTAGATCATGTAGTACTGGCGGTTTTCGTACTTGATGTTGGTCTGCGTTGACTGACCCAGAACGTCAAAGTCCTGCTGCAAGGGAACAAGATCAGGTGTACCCTTGACCTCGGCTCCCTCTGCCGTCAGTATCAGGTTGACGGATTCGTCGAGATAGATCCGTTCCCGGTCGACTTCCGCCCGCACCTGCATGGCATGGACCGTGCCTGCCGCTGTGATCAACACGGCGGCCAAGGCAACCCGAACCATGATCCAATACAGCCGTTTCACTGTCTGTCACCCACTACCATGGATTCTCGGTTTCCGCTGCTTCGCCGCGCAACAGGTTCTCGAGATGGAATTTTCGCCGCAGCAATCCACCCGGATCATCGGGTATGCGCCGCAGCCACTGTTCCATCACCTGAATCATCTCCTCGTCGAGGTCAGCCTGCAGCGAAATCTGTTCCTTGCTGTCGCTTTGTTCGGACACCGTCTCCTCCTGCTCGGATTCCTGACCACCCAGTGCCTGCTGTCCGCTGCGTCGGCTCAAGTCGGCCTCGTCCGCTCGGTCCGACCGATCCCCCTGATCGGCCCGGTCCGGCAGCTCCTCCATTCCACCTTCCTTGGATTCAATGCTCTGGCTGCTTCGGTCGCCCCTGTTGGTACCGTCTGCACTCTCGCCGGATCCTTGTTGCTGTTCAAGCAGTTGCTCGAGCAGTTCGAGATTGAATCGGGCATCCTCGAAATCCGGATCAATCTCCAACGCAGCCTCATACTGTTCGATCGCGTCCGGAATTTTTCCGGACATCGCCAGGGCATTGCCGAGATTGTAGATTGCTGTCAACTCATCGGATTTGGCGAACTCGGTCGCCGCCTGATCGAACGCATTGCTGCGATAGTGCGCGACGGCACTCCATTGTGGATGCTGCTGCAACACCTCATCATCGTAGCGTTCCATCTGAACCGCCCTGGCCGCACGCTGGTCCGACCGCAACCACAAATCAGACCACTCGAATGCAAACAACGGCTGAGTCGGCATGATCCAGATCAGACCAACGGTGAGCAGCCAGCCCCGGCGAAACAGCAGGGCGGCCAGCGGCAACAGGAAAATCAGAAAATAGGGTCCCCGATCCTTCCACCTCTCAGACAGTACCGTTCCATCACCCGCCTCGTCCAGATCATACGCCGAGGTTTGCAAGGCCAAGCGCGCCGCGTCGTCACCGACAATCGAAAACCGTCCACCACCGGCAGCGGCGAGACGGGCAAGACGCGAGTGGTCAACCGCGACGATGACCGGTTCACCGGTCGCATCCCGCAAGAACTCACCTTGCTGTGAAATCAGCGGTGCGCCGGCATCCGTTCCCACCGCGATCACCGACAGGCTGTAGCCGCTGTTGCGAAGCCGCCTTGCCGCATCCACTGCGTCCGTATCGGTCCCGTCGGTGACCAGGACTACGGAACCTTTCGAATAACCTGAACCTTTCAGCAACTGCCGCGCCCGTTCAATACCCTCGCTGGCGCGACTGCCCTGAACCGGCATCATGGTGGTCTGCAGCGACTGAAGCAGGTGGGTAACGGTTGCCACGTCGTCGGACACCGGCACAACATCAAACGCACTGCCGGCGAAAACCACCAATCCGACTGCGCGGTCGGGCTCGCTTTCGACCACCTCGATTGCCTTGTAGCGCGCACGGTCCAGTCGGGAGGGAAGCAGATCGGTTGAGTTCATCGAGCGGGACAGGTCGAACACCACAACCATCGCATCAACATTCTGAAAAAGATCAGCCTTCTCACGGTCCCAGGCCGGGCCGGCAAGAGCCACCACCGCCACTGTCCAAGTCAGTACGGTCACAGCACGAATCAAGCGTCCCGAACGCCGGTCGCGCTCGGACATCAGGTGTCCAAGCAGGGTTGGATCACAAATCAGATTCCAACTGTCCGTACCCTTGCGGGTGACCGCAAAAGCCAGCAGCACACCCACCGGCAGCAACAGCAGCCACCAGGGTCTCAAGAAGATGAATTCAGCTGGGAACGACATGACCGCGAATCCGGCGAACTGCACCGGGCACGAGATTGGACACTGCAAACCGAAGGATCAAGGCAAGCAACATGAGCATGGACAATGCCAGCAGCCAGGGATACAGCTCGTTGGCGATCACCCTGGATTTCACTTCAGCCTCGATGGGTTCAAAGCTGTCGATGGTGGCATAGATCTGTTCCAGCTGCCGTGGATTGGAGGCATGGAAATACGTGCCACCGGTCGCCTGCGCGATCCGCGCCAGTACGTTGGCATCGGACTGATTCAAGCCGGTCGAGGATTGCGGTGCCGAACCGATTCCGATCGCATAGATCCGTATCCCGTGCTCGACGGCCAGCTGCATCGCCTGCAGGGGATCGATAGCGCCGGCTGAATTCTCCCCGTCGGTCAGCAAGATCAGAATTCGATTCTGTGCTGGGCGCTCGCGCAATACCTTGACCGCCAAACCGATCGAGTCGCCGATGGCGGTGCGCGAACCGGCAAACTTGGTTTGCGAGGATTTCAGGAATTCGACGACGGTGTCCACATCAAATGTCAGGGGCGCGTACAGGTAGGGCAGGCTGCCAAACAGGATCAGCCCGACGCGGTCACCTTTTCGGCGCTCAACAAATTCTCCAGCGATACTCCTGACCACCTCAAACCGGGAATGATTGGTTGCGGAGAAATCCTGCTGTTCCATGCTGCCCGAGGTGTCCAGCGCAAGCAAGATGTCGCGTCCAGAAATCGGCACTTCAACCGACTCATGGATCCAGACCGGCCGGGTTGCCGCCACTACCAACGCCAACCAGAACGCTGCCGCCAGAATCAATGAACTGACCGGTGGCGTCTCGGCTGTCAATCCCTGCTCGGCCACATCGCGGAAAAAGGGAATGCGAAGCGAGGCAGCCACCTGCCGACTCTTTGGAAGGTACCTGTACACAATGACGGGCAGTGGCAACCCAATCAACGCCCACAACCATAGGAACTTCAGCATGACAGTGCCCCTTAATCCGCGTGTCTTACCCAGTTCAGGCAGACCTCGATCAGCGAATCAATGTCTGCTGTGCGGTGCCTGTCATAGGGAGCTGTGATCAGCAATCGCCCCGGTCCCCGGGTAAACTGATCGGTCCGCCCGGTTGAGTCGAGAAACTCAAGCCAGGCTTCCCCGGTCAGACCCGCAACCGCGGAAACCCGGTACCTGGACACCGCAATCTTGCGCATAAGCATGGAAAGTCTCACGGCTGCCGGATGCGGTTGCAGCCCGGCGACTGCCGAGATCTGGCGCACCAGTGAATGTCTCACCACCCGGGTTTTCACATACTCTACGATGGCCCACACACCAAAAGGCAGCACGGCAATCAGGATCGCCAACACCCACCAACCGATTGCGGGCGGCCAGATGCCGGGATCCGCGGGCGGTATGATGTCGCGCAGCTGATCCAGCAATTCCAGGTCAGTGGGCATGTACCGGCACCTGATTACCTGTGTGGGACATGGATTCGGGTGTTTTCCCCTGATCGTCCCGGGTCACCGGCTCGCTTGGCTGTGACTGACGAAGGTGGTCTCTTGCACGGATGCCGCCGCGAAACGCACCTGCGAGCACGCCGGCCACATCATCGCCGGGATGCAACTCGATGATGGGAACACCAAGACTTGCTGCAGTCTCCTGTATCCTCTCAATCCGCTCATTCAAGACAGACCTCAAGGTCTCACATCGCCGTTTTGAGGACAGGGCGAGTGCTGAAAACCGGGTGCTGTCGGTGATTCGATAATACCCTGACGGCAATCCCTCGCGTTCAATCCGGTCCAATACCAGGATCAGCGTCAGCATTCTCCTGGCACTCAGATTTTCCAGCGAGCGGAGCGCAGAATCGGATATTTCATTGAAATCACTGATGGCCACGACCATGTCACCGGCGCGGACCTTTCTTGAAATAACCGACCAAGCCTCACCCAGGCCGTCAAAACACGCAGCGTCGTTGGTTGAGGCACTGAGATCAGCCAGCATCGCCAACTGCCGGGTCAGCGTCCGCGGCACCGATGCGGCCCGGGTACCGTGCAGTCCCGAGTCTGATATGCCGGTGGTCGAGACCAGATTGCCCTGATCGAGTGCGGCCCAGGCCAGCAGGGACGCGGCTTCTGCGGCGACAACCGACTTGAACGCGCTCTGAGTGCCGAATCGCATGGATGACGACAGATCGACTACCAGATGGACTGTTCGCTGCCGGTCTTCGCGAAACACCTTGGTATGTGCTGTTCCGGTTCTGGCGGTGACGCGCCAGTCGATCATCCTGGAGTCGTCGCCGAGGGTGTATTTTCTGGATTCCTCGTAATCCATTCCCCGACCGGGCACAGCCGAGCGGGTGTCACCGATAAACAGCGCACTCAAGTGGACCGGCAGCTTGATGCCCTGTGCCCGGGCGCGCAGTCTGATCAGTTGTCCGGTAGATGTGGCGATTCCAGTCAGCATGGCTGGCACACCGGCTTACGGTACCGGGACGACCGAGATCAGTCTTTGAATCACGTAATCCACACCCACGTTTTCGGCATCCGCCTCGTAGGTCAGAAGAATCCTGTGGCGCAGCACATCAGCCGCCACCTGCTGTACATCAGCCGGTGAGACGTAATCCCGACCGTCAAGCCAGGCGCGGGCGCGCGCACAGACTTCCAGTGAGATCGTTCCGCGCGGACTGGCGCCGATCTCGATCCAGCGGTCGAGCGCGGCATCATGGCGTTCGACTTCGCGTGAGGCATTGACCAGTTCGACGATGTACTGCTCGACTGCGGGTTCCATGTGCAGGGCATAGAGCTGTGTGCGGGCCTCGAAAATCGCCGGATAACCCACTTGAAACACGTCGGCGGCCTCGGAGGATTTCGAATTGAGCGCCTCGGCGCGGGCGATTTTCAGAATCTCATGTTCCTGGGATTTTTCCGGATAGGACACGCGCACATGCATCAGGAACCGGTCGCGCTGGGCCTCGGGCAGGGGATAGGTGCCCTCGTGCTCGATGGGATTTTGCGTTGCCAGCACCATGAACAGTTCCGGCAGGTCATAGGTCTGGCTTCCGACCGTGATCTGGCGCTCTTCCATGGCCTCCAGCAAGGCTGACTGGACCTTGGCCGGGGCGCGGTTGATCTCATCGGCGAGGATGATCTCGTGAAACAGCGGTCCGCGGCGAAACTCAAAGGTTCCCTTTTCCGGCCGGTAGATATCGGTTCCGGTCAGGTCCGCCGGCAACAGATCCGGCGTGAACTGGATGCGATGAAACTCGCCGCGAATGAACCTCGCCAGTTCCTTGACCGAACGGGTCTTGGCGAGTCCGGGAAATCCCTCAAGCAGCAGATGCCCACCACACAGCAGGCCGATCAGCAACCTGTCGATGAGGTGGTGCTGCCCGACAATCTGCCGGGACAGCAGCTCGGGGATTCTGCGAATTTCGTCCGCAGCCTCCCCGGATTCCTCTCGATTCCACAATACGTTCCGAACACCGGTTTGCATATGGAAATTTCTCTCAAGTCAGATGCTGTTGAAAGAACCCAAGGGTTCGATCCCAGGCCAGCATGGCGTCTTCTGCGTCGTGTCTTGCAGTGGTCGGGTTTGCAAATCCATGATCCGCCTCATACCAGAAGTTGGAATAGGACTTGCCGGCGGCATCCATCGCGGCCTCGAAGCCCGACACCATTTCCATGTTGATCCACTGGTCCTGGGTCGCGAAGTGTCCCATGACCGGACCGTTGAGACTCTTGACCTCTTCGGCGCCTTTTGCGCAGCGTCCATAGTAGATGACGGTCGCATCAACCGGTGTGGCGATGGATGCGTTGAGCGACCAGCCGCCACCAAAGCACCACCCGACCGTACCGACCTTGCCGTTGCTCTTGGGATGGTTGCGCAGCCACTCAACCCAGGTCACCAGGGTTTCCGTGGCGATGTCCGGATGGACGTTGCCCATCATCTCGCGGGCCTCTTCGGGCGTGCTGGCCACCTGACCCTGATAGAGGTCGACTGCCAGGGACAAAAATCCCGCCTCGGCGAACCGGGGCACGACGTCCCTGATCTGATTGTTCAGTCCCCACCACTCATGGATGAGAATGACCGCACCGGCCGGACTCGTTTCCGGTTCAAGGAAATAGCCTGAAACCGAGGTATCCGACATCCACAGGTCCGCGGTCACGTTGTCTTGATTTGCCGCGACCGATGAGACTTTTCCTGCGGCTACAGCCGCCAGTGGCACTGCACCGATCGCTTTCAGGGCGTTTCTACGATTCACCATGTCACTTCCCTCCATTTGGTATTTTGCAAGTTGGATGGCTTGATGAGTTCATCATTTTAACAATTCCACACGGTCAAGGCATACAAGCCTGCAACTTCCAGATCACAGTTTTGCAGCTGCAATCAGATCGCAGCGGCAAACGGCCGAATCCAGGCTCTGACTGTGTTCTGGTGATCCACCCATCCGCGGACGGAAACCAAAATTTACCGTCATGGTCTGGAACAGTTACAATGGCATCAATTCAACTCAGTCGATATTGAGCGCAAATTCAATTTGACAAACAACTAACTTAAAGCATAATCTTACATTGTGGTATACCAGTCGATATTTCACAAATGACGGAACAGGAAACACAACTACAGACGCTGGAACAGAAGGTCGTAGAACTGATTTCGCGCTACAGGACGTTGCAATCTGAGAATGCCGAGCTTCGAAACCGGGTCGACAGTCTGACCGAGGAGAACCAGGTTCTTTCTGACAAGAACCAACGGGCCAGTCGCAAGGTACTGGATATCATTGGTAAACTGCAAAACTTCACCAATAATCAGAGTGGTAATTGATCATGGAAGACAGATTACACCATCTCAAGATCAAGGTCGGAGGGCGCGACTTTCATGTGAGCTGCCTGCCCGGAGAACGTGAAAATCTACTCAATGCGGCACAGATGCTGAACCTTGAAATCTCGAGCATCCAGAATAACTCCCAATCCACCTCCATCACGCTGGAGGCTGGTGCAGTGATTGCCGCGCTGAATTTTGCCGCGGAACTCAACCTATCCAAAAAGGAGTTGCAGAATCATAGCGGAGAGGCGTTCACCAACGACATCGACAGACTGATTGGTGAAATCGATTCAGTTCTGGACAATTGATTCTATAATTTCGGATATCGACAGATTGTCAGATTGCCGCCTGTAGTGTTCGAGTCAACCTAAAGCCTCTGAACCTAAAGGATAATCCGGGGACCAAATGTACCGGCCGTTGTGAGCATTGCCTAGTCGCAAAGCACCTGAAGTCGGTACACCAGTTACCCACTTGAACATGTTGGTTCAAGGTTATCCGGTTGTGACACGGCACGTGCGGGCGGCATTATCCTTTGCGAACGAGCAATGTCATCATTCCAGTCCACGCTGAGAAAAGATCTTCGAACTCTGAGAAGGTCGCTGACGATCCAGCAGCAGGCAAACGCAGCCGGGCAGATCGCCAGTCAGCTTGAACGGCATCTGCTGTTTCAGACCAGTCGCAGCATTGCGTTTTATTGGCCGAACGACGGTGAGATTGATTTGACGCGTGCGCTGATCAGTGCGCTCAAGCGAAACAAGAAATGCTATCTGCCCATTCTCTACAGAGGAGGCGAGAATCGGCTGCTGTTTGGAAGAATCACTTCAGACTCAAAGATGAAGCGTAATCGATTCGGCATTCCGGAACCCAGCGTGGGGCATCGTGATCTGGTGTTTTCGAATCAGCTGGATTTGGTGCTGGCACCACTGGTTGCATTTGATGATCACGGCAACCGGATTGGCATGGGTGGAGGATTCTATGACCGGTCACTCGGCCAGTTGCAACTGGATTGCGATTGGCAGCGTCCGTATGTTTTGGGGGTTGCGCATGAGTTTCAGCACGTTGAATCCATTGGCCGCAATGCCTGGGATATTCCGTTGCGCGGAGCGGTGACCGATCAGCGGATTTACCATTTCCAATCCTGATTGCAGCAAACAGAATTTAAAATACACCCTGAATGGATGCCCCGAGTCCTGTATGATTTTAGGGGCATTGTTTTGACGAAGAGCGTATGAAGCTGGAACTATGAAATATTGGCTGATGAAAAGCGAACCGGATGTCTACTCCATCCAACACCTGGCCGCTGAGCCTGATCAGACCGACCATTGGGACGGTATCCGCAACTACCAGGCGCGAAACTTCATTCGCGATGACATGAAGATCGGTGACCTTGCCTTTTTCTATCATTCCAATTGCGACGTGCCTGGAATCGTCGGCACGATGAGCATTGTCCGCGAGGCCTATCCGGACCATACTGCGTTTGATGAGAACGAAAAGTACTATGACGCGAAAAGCGATCCCGACAACCCTCGCTGGCTGATGGTTGACGTCAAGCTGGAGAGCATATTTGCGGGCACTGTCTCGCTTGCGGAGTTACGCGAACACCCCCAACTGGCTGAGATGCGCGTCATTCAACGCGGGAACCGCCTGTCGATCACGCCGGTCACCGTTGAGGAATGGAATTACATCCTGACTCTGGCCAAGGATCAGTGACGTATTCGATCAGGCGGGTTCGTCATCCGGCAGTCGGAAGCATCTGAAATTCCAACCACCGCCCTCGACAACGACACAGGCGGTCACACCCTGGTCAGGTGAGAACTGAACGATTTCCCAGTGCCGACCGGTCTCATCGTGGACCGAAACCCGGTTTGAATTTCGATCATCCACCAAGGTGACGCTGTTGAGTCGATACCTTATTCCGACGCCCTTGGCTTTTCCGTAGGCTTCCTTGCGGGTCCAAAGATCAAGAAAAAATTGTTTCTGTCTCAGAGCTGAAATCTCAAGATACTGCTGGTATTCCTGCCGGGAGAACTTGCGTTTCGCAATTTCTGGGTGACGAACCTCTCTTGAAAGGAATTCAACGTCGATTCCGAGTTCTCCTGACCGGCACACCGCAACCAGCAACTCATCGTTTGTATCTGTCGAGTTGAAATATAGATCGGAATCCTGACCGGTTGGCATGTAGGGCTTGCCGAGTGGACCCAGATGAAACGAGATTTCCGATGGGTTGGTTTGTGTGTATTTCCCCAGCAGTTCCTTCAACTTGCCCCGGGCGCTGACAAATCGATTTCGGGACAGTTCAACGCTGAATCTGGCGGCTCTTGAAAGTTCGCGCTCGTCCAGATGGCTTTCGAGGCGGCGGATACTGCCCGGGCTTGGACTCAGTGTTCCCGACCATACGTGAACTTCCCGTGAATGCAGTGTCGGAACTTCGGATCGTTGCGGCCAGGGCGGCTCGCAGATTGTGTTGTCGCGGGATGATGGGGCGTTGGATTCCTTAGAGAAATCTGTAGTCTGACTCATCATACTGGTTGATTCTGGCAAGCGCCTGCTCCTCGGCATTTGAATTCTTACCGACCTTTTTCTTCTCGAGTATTCTCCAGGTCAAACCCTGCTTGTCGAAGAGCTGGGTACCGGCCAGGTCCCTCAATGCGGCAACAGGCTGACCTCCGGGCACAACATAGAGTCCCACAAATTCCACATCGTTCAGTTCTGCGTTGTCTGTCACGTCGGCTTGCAAGAAATTCGGTCAGGTGAGAAACATTTTATATACAGGATTTTCCGTCTCCTCGACGTAGGCATAGCCCACCACATTCAGGAATTTCCTGAACTGTGCCATTTCATTCGGTGGAATCTGGATGCCGCAAAGCACGCGTCCAAAGTCGGTGCCGTGATTCCGGTAATGGAACATGCTGATGTTCCAGGAACTACCCATTTTTTCCAGGAACCCCAGCAGCGCTCCCGGGCGTTCCGGAAACTCAAAGCGGTAGACTTTTTCATTAGAGGCGTTGGGCGCGCTGCCACCAACCATGTGCCGAACATGAATCTTGGCCATTTCGTTATCGGTCAGGTCGAGTACCGGGTATCCGTTGCGTTCAAGATCGCTGATCGTGCTGACGATCTCTTTTTCACTGTCAACCTGTATGCCTGCATAGACATGTGCCTTGTCTGGGTCTGCAAAGCGGTAGTTGAATTCCGTGATGTTGCGGTTACCGATGGTTGAGCAGAATTTCTTGAAGCTGCCCGGGCGCTCCGGAATGGTCACGGCAAGAATGGCTTCCCTGCGTTCCCCGATTTCCGCCCGTTCGGATACATGGCGAAGTCGATCGAAGTTCATGTTGGCACCGGAGTTGATCGCAACAAACCGGCGCTTGCGACCGTTCAGGTTTCTGCTGTATCGCTTCAAGCCAGCAACCGCGAGTGCACCGGATGGTTCGACGATACTTCGCGTATCCTCAAAAATGTCCTTGATCGCAGCACAGATCTCATCGGTGTTCACACGCACCATCTCATCAACATAGAGTTTCGTCAGACGAAATGTTTCGCGGCCAACCTGCTTTACGGCAACGCCATCCGCAAAGATTCCGACATCGCGCAACTTGACCCTTCGTGCCGCCTCTACTGATTGGGTCATCGCATCGGAATCCCATGGTTCGACTCCGATCACCTTGACCTTGGCGCTGACGTTCTTGATATAGGCGGCCACACCGGCGATCAGACCGCCGCCGCCAACCGGTACGAACACGGCATCCAGTGTCTCGGGCATGGACCGCATGATCTCGATACCAATCGTTCCATTTCCGGAAATGATGTCCGGGTCGTCGTACGGGGGGATCATTTTGTAGTCGTAGCGTTTGCAATAGCGGCTGGCTGCGGCACCGGCATCAGCGTAACTGTCACCGACCAGTTTTACCCTGGCACCCAGTGCCCTGACTGATCGGACCTTGATCTGGGGGCTGGTGACCGGCATGAATATGGTGACCGGGCAGTTCAGGGTCTGGCCGGCGAGGGCCACTCCCTGCGCGTGATTGCCTGCGGAGGCGGCGACAACACCCTTGTCGAGTACGGACGCCGACAGTTTGGACATCTTGTTGTAGGCGCCGCGAAGCTTGAACGAGAAGATCGGCTGTTCGTCTTCGCGTTTGAGCCAGATGTCGTGATTGAGCCGACGCGAGAGATTGGAGGCGTAATCGAGTGATGTGTCCTTGGCCACGTCATAGACGTTGGCCATCAGGATGCGCTGAAGATAGTTATTGATCACAGCGACCAAGAAAAGCGGGCAAAATCGGAAGAAAAACTCATACCTATGGGTATTGTGTCAGGTGTGAATCGAACTATGTTCGCTCAATGCGAGACGAACAAAATTATAGTCAAACAAATCTGGCGTCTCGCGGGCAATTCCTGCGCGGCTCTAGAACTCCGGCACCTTATCGCTGGTCTCCGGAATTCAACTAAATCTGCAAGCGTTTTTCTCCATGGCAGCAGAAACTGGTTAAGAAATCTTCGAAGCTATTGATCAATTGGGGAGATAGTTTGATCACATTGAATTCTCGGAGTTTGCTGAATCATTGACTGGATACAACTTCAGAGATCAAAACGTCCGGTTTCTGAGCTGTTCCGCTACTTCTACTGCAGAGAGGCTTCTTTCGGTTTCAAGAAGTTCCGACAGGTTGAACATACGCGGACCTTGGATACCTCCTTTTGTGACTTTAATCATTTCTGTCTTAAAAATCTCGTCGAACAAGTAGTAACGAGTCTCACCCAAACCAACGTCGGGGTAGTAGGTGCATACAACACTGGCTCTTTCAATGCGGTCTCTTTCATCCTCTGTCAATTTGCCTTTTTCCACCTCAGTTTCCTGAAATTCACCATCTATCACAGAACCCCTGACAATCGTCTTAATTTCCGCCACATGTCCAATACATTTGTCTCTGTAGAGTCCTATAAATTTTGCGTGAGTACGGGCAGGTCTGTGTGGAGGGCAAAAATACAACCGTAGATCAACGTTCTCGTCGTATGAGGTTCCACATGGTGGTACAAACATTATTTCACCTGTCTCCAACAAATCTTCTTCTTTGAGAAACTCTTCGTAGTCTTCCAAGATTTCTTTCAGGCTGGTTTCGTGGTCCAAGCGTACTTTTTCCAGTTGACTTACTATGTCTTTGAAAGTGGTCGCAACGAAAATGACCCCCTTTTTCTTTGCTATTTCGATTAGTTCATTTTCAGTCCCTTTATCGATTGGCGTTTTTGTCAAACCGATCAGAATCTTCTTGGCGTGGATTCGTTCCTTTTTGCTGATGGAGTCGATGTGACGTTTGATTTGATCATGATCCAAGTTTCCACCACGCTTTGTTTCGAAGTAAATCTCCAATGGTTTCTGTGATATGTGAGCATCCGGAATACTGCTTGAATCTGGCAGCTTGATCTGCTGTTCAAAGGTCAACCCAACTTCCAAGTCCTCACCTTCAACCAGTTCAGAGAACAAACGCTCAATCTTATCGGGAGACGACTGATAGAAATGTCGTATCAACAATAGAGTGTTGTTCGTCGCGTGATTTTCTCTCTGGGAAAATCTCTGGAAGTAACTGACTCGGCTCATGAGTCGTGCTCGACAACTGAGTTCAAATGTAATGAATTTGCCAGTTTATAGCCTATCCTTGCTTAGACTGCCGAGAAAGGTGCCGGTGCGATGTCCACACCGGCACCACCGAAGATTTCAATAATCCGTCAGAATCGAATCCCGCCCTGGAAGTGGATCGAACTCTCGGGTTCGTCGTTCGCCGACTCCGCGCTCTCTCCAACCAGATTCAACTCGAATTTGGAACCATATAGGAAACGGGTACCAACTCGATAGGTCCTGTCTTCGCCTTCTAACGATACCTCGCTGTATGGCGTCAGCAATCCCCGGTCACCAATGATCCGGAAACCGTAACTCAGGTCTGCATCCAAGCGCGGCCTGTAACTCTCGTCGCCGGCAACATCATCGGTGCTTCCGATATCCCAGATCCGGTCAACACCGCGTACCGCAGCTCCATATGACGGTTTGAGACTGAACGACATTCCACCGCCACTTTCTTTTGGCTGCATGTGGATGCCACCTTGCACACCCCACTCACTGGAATTGTTGCGCTTGAGCAGTCCGTAGGACGACAGCGACAGTGACACCCGGTGCTTGGCAGAACGGTAGTTCATCCCGGCACCCAACTCCACGCGGCTGCCGGTTTTGCCATCACCTCTGTCACTTGCCACACCAAGCTCAACCGACGGCGTGACTACGCCACCCTGCGAAGTCTCATGGTGCTGGCTCGCCTCGATAAGTAGCCGGGTGCGGCTAATACTGGAATCCTGTTCGGGGATGAAGCCTGATGAGGCATCCACACTCAGCTCGGTCAATGTGAGGTCACCCGTCAGATGCACCTTGGTCTTGGCGTTGCTCCAAACCTGCTTGCTGCCACCGATACCCAAGGCACTTAACGACAGATCACTGGTTTCAGTGAGGGCGTCCTGCTCAAGACGGAAGTCGCCGGAACCGATTCCGACAAATGTCCACATTGTGTACTCCTCCGTGCGCAATCCAAAATATGGATTCACGCTGGTCGCCTTGATCTTCTGCGCGCCGGTGTTGCCATCGCTTTGCGTGTAGTCGGTCTTGCCGGTGAACCGTGTCAGAGCGACACCACCCAACACGCCATCACCAACTGAAGTGTCAAGTCCCAAACTGATGCCCGACACCTCGCCGTCATACCTCAACGAACTGTCGTCACCGTCAAAGCGGTTTTGCGCAACATCACTCCAGAACAGGTAATTGTGACCGGCCAGACCACTGCCGGTATACGCATTCACCAGTGACAGAAGGCTGCCGCTGCGCACAAACTCATCAGCATCCATACGAACCGGGTCCTGCCCGAAATACGCTGGCCAGCTCCGGTCGCGCCTCAAGTTCAAACCGCTGCGGCTTGAAACCTGCGGTGGGTCGTAGTTCTGCACCCTGGAACGGATACTGGACATGGTCACACCGCCGATGATCCCAGCCGTCTCAGACAGAGTCTGCTGCATGCTTCTCTCAATCAGCGATACATCCACCGGTGGCGGATCTATCACAGTGATCCTGACCGTAATCGTGGAAGCATCTGCATCCGTGTTGTTTTTGTCTGTATCCTCTACCTTGTAGGTATAAGTCTTCTCACCCAGTGGCTCCGTCGCCACGATAGTGCCGGAGATTCTCCCTGTAGACTCACTCAGGTTCAGTCCAGTCGGCAATGCCGGAACAATCGAGTATCTCAGCGCGCCATTGCCACCGGATGCGACCGGTAATTGCTCACTGGATTCTCTTGAGCGCCGGATGCTGATTTCGTGATCCGTAGTGTCAACGAAGGTTGGTCTCAAGTCAGCCACCGCCTCAATGGTGAATGTCAGTTCAGCCTCATCTGAGTCACTATCCGAAACCTTGTAGGTGACGGAAGCCGTCGTTCCCGGGTTGGCCGTCGGCGTACCGGTGATCGTAATCTCCCCACTTCCAACGGCAAAAGTCAGACCCGCCATTGGTGGATTGGGGGAGATCGTGTAAGTCAGCGGAAGATTGCCAAGTGCCGACATTGGCAGCACTAACTTGTCGATTTCCTGACCCACGATATATGACTGATTGACAACCGTTTGACTGAAACTTGGCTTTGTGTCAATCTCCCTGATCGCAATGGTGAACGTCAATTCGACTGTGTCAACGCGGTGTTCGTCGTCAGTCGTCGCCGTGTCATCGGTATCAGTCGCCCTGTAGGTGTAGGTTGTCGCCCTCTGCGTGTTCCCAGTCACTTTACCGGTGATCCGCCTTGTCGCGGGATTGAAACTCAGCCCCGCTGGAAGAGCCGGTGTCGCATCGAGTGAGTACCTCAACGCACCGTTGCCGCCCGTCGCCGGCGGAAGCTGCAACGCCGTTATGGTCTCCTCCTGCTCGTAGAGTTGAGCTTCGATATTTTGGGAACCGAAACTCGGACCCGTGTCATCCACCACCGTGATGTTGAACGTCAGCGAGTCGGTATCATCAGCACTTACTTTGCTGTCGGAGTCACTCACCGTGAGGGTGTACTCCGTCGCGGCCTGCACACTAGTCGGTCTACCGCTGATTTGCATTTGCTTCATGCCATCATTGCGAGTAATTTCCGTGAAGGTCAGTCCTGATGGTGCCCTCGGCGTGATCGCGTACGAAAGCGCGCCATTACCGCTGGTCGCGATCGGCAGCGAAATTGTCTCAATAGGCGAGTTTTCTATATAAGTCTGGTCGTCATACGTCTGTGAAGGTAAGACCGGTGCAACTTGAATAATCACCGCGATTGTGAACGTCAGCTCGGCTTTGTCAACATCGTGCTCGTCGCCGGTCGTCGCCGTGTCGTCGGTATCCACCACTTCGTAGGTGTAGGTTGTCGCAGGCTGCGCGTTCCCCGTCACCGTACCGGTTATCTGCCGCGTCGCGGAATTGAAGCTCAGTCCCGCCGGCAAAGCCGGTGTATTTTTGAGCGAATACCTCAATGCGCCGTTGCCACCCGTCGCCGACGGTAACTGCAACGCCGTTATGGTCTCCCCCTGATCATAGGTTTGAGTATCGATCGTTTGGGAACCGAAACTTGGACCCGTGTCATCCACCACCGTGATGTTGAACGTGAGCGAATCTGTATCACTGGCATCCTCTTTACTGTCGGAGTCACTCACCGTGAGGGTGTACTCCGTTGCAGCCTGTACCGTATCCGGTGTGCCGCTGACTTGCATTTGCTTCGTGCCATCACCAAGTGTGATTTCCGTGAAGGTCAGACCTGACGGTGCACTCGGTGTGATGGCATATGAAAGCGCGCCGTTACCGCTGGTCGCGGTCGGCAGCGTAAATGTCTCAATCGGCGAGTTCTCTATATAAGTCTGGTCATCATAGGTCTGTGATGGAAATACTGGTGCGACTTGAATAATCACCGCGATTGTGAACGTCAGCTCGGCTTTGTCAACGTTGTGCTCGTCGCCGGTCGTCGCCGTATCGTCAGTATCTACCGCCTCGTAGGTGTAGGTTGTCGCAGGCTGCGCGTTCCCCGTCACCGTGCCGGTTATCTGCCGCGTCGCAGGATTGAAGCTCAGGCCCGTCGGCAAAGCCGGTGTGCTTTTGAGTGAATATCTCAATGCACCGTCGCCACCCGTCGCCGCCGGCAGCTGCAACGCCGTTATGGTCTCCCCCTGATCATAGGTTTGAGCATCGATCGTTTGGGAACCGAAACTTGGACCCGTATCATCCGCCACCGTGATATTGAACGTCAGCGAGTCTGTATCACTGGCATCCTCTTTGCTGTCGGAGTCACTCACTGTGAGGGTATACTCCGTTGCGACCTGAACCGTATCCGGTGTGCCGCTGACTTGCATTTGCTTCGTACCATCACCAAGCGTGATTTCCGTGAAGGTCAGACCTGACGGTGCACTCGGTGTGATGGCATATGAAAGCGCGCCGTTACCGCTGGTCGCGGTCGGCAGTGTAAATGTCTCGATCGGCGAGTTCTTGATGTAACTCTGGTCTTCATACGTCTCCGACGGTAAAACTGGTGCTACTTGAATAATCACCTCGATTGTGAACGTCAGCTCGGCTTTGTCAACATTGTGCTCGTCGGCGGTCGTCACCGTGTCGTCGGTGTCCACCGCCTCGTAGGTGTAGGTTGTTGCAGGCTGCGCGTTCCCAGTCACCGTACCGGTTATCTGCCGCGTCGCGGAATTGAAGCTCAGACCCGTCGGAAGAGCCGGTGTCGCATTGAGTGAGTACCTCAACGCACCGTTGCCGCCCGACGCCGCGGGCAGTTGCAACGCCGTAATGGTCTCTCCCTGCTCGTAGAGTTGAGCATCGATCATTTGGGAACCAAAACTTGGACCCGTGTCATCCACCACCGTGATGTTGAACGTCAGTGAGTCTGTATCACTGGCATCCTCTTTGCTGTCGGAGTCACTCACCGTGAGGGTATACTCCGTTGCAGCCTGAACCGTATCCGGTGTGCCGCTGACTTGCATTTGCTTCGTACCATCGCCAAGCGTGATTTCCGTGAAGGTCAGCCCTGACGGTGCACTCGGTGTGATGGCATATGAAAGCGCGCCGTTACCGCTGGTCGCGGTCGGCAGCGTAAATGTCTCAATCGGCGAGTTCTCTATATACGTCTGGTCGTCATACGTCTGTGACGGTAAGACTGGTGCAACTTGAATAATCACCGCGATTGTGAACGTCAGCTCGGCTTTGTCAACATCGTGCTCGTCACCGGTCGTCGCCGTGTCGTCGGTATCTACCACCTCGTAGGTATAGGTTGTTGCAGGCTGCGCGTTCCCAGTCACCGTACCGGTTATCTGCCGCGTCGCAGGATTGAAGCTCAGACCCGCCGGCAAAGCCGGTGTATTCTTGAGCGAATACCTCAATGCGCCGTTGCCACCCGTCGCCGTCGGCAGCTGCAACGCCGTTATGGTCTCCCCCCGATCGTAGGTTTGAGCTTCGATCGTTTGGGAACCGAAACTTGGACCCGTATCATCCGCCACCGTGATATTGAACGTCAGCGAGTCTGTATCATCGGCACTTACTTTGCCGTCGGAGTCACTCACTGTGAGGGTGTACTCCGTTGCGGCCTGAACCGTATCCGGTGTGCCGCTGATTTGCATTTGCTTCGTACCATCACCAAGCGTAATTTCCGAGAAGGTCAGCCCTGACGGTGCACTCGGTGTGATGGCATACGAAAGCGCGCCGTTACCGCTGGTCGCGGTCGGCAGCGTAAATGTCTCAATCGGCGAGTTCTTGATGTAACTCTGGTCGTCATACGTCTCTGACGGTAAAACTGGTGGTACCTGAGCAATCACTGTAATTGTGAACGTCAGCGTATCCGTGTCCCCAGGGTCCGTGTTGCTGTCCGCATCTGTCACTGTGAGAGTGTAACTCGTCGCGGTCTGTGCTGCATTTGGTGTACCGCTGATTTGCATTTGCTTCGTGCCATCGTTGAGCGTAGTTTCTGCGAATGTTATTCCTGACGGTGCACTCGGTGTGATGGCATACGAAAGCACGCCGTTGCCGCCTGTCGCGGTCGGCAGCGAAATTGTTGCACTGAGTTGGTCATCTTCCAACCATTCAAACGGGCCAGCCGAGGCACCACTGAAGGTTGGTGCTGCATCCAATTGCGCCGATACCTCGTCGGAATGTTCGGATTCGGCACTGGCTCTTTCGTTGGACATTGCGCGGACTATGAATTTGTAGGTAGAGCCATTTTCCAGATTCTCTACCTTGTAACTGCTGGTATTGCCTCTGCTATTGGTCATTGCAGTCCAATCACCATAAGTGCCGCTATCTTTCTGTTGTTTGTATTCGTATCCGGTCACCACCTGAGTTTTGAAACCGGTTAGTTGAGTCCAGCTCAGTGTTATTGTCCCATCACCCAAACCGGTTTGGCTATCTACTCCCGGCGTTGCAGTCAATCCGACGGGCTTCACATCGACAAATGGATCAGTCGTCGAGAAAGTCGCCTGTTGTGTTGGGTAACTGGAGTTATTGCCGTCAGGTTTTTTATTGAATGTAACTGTGAATTCAAAATCATTGTCGTTCAGCTTGGACAGCAAGGTTCCATCAAATGTTGCCTTTCTTCCAGTGTAATTGTATCGATGACCACTTCTATTTGCTCGCAGGCTGATGGGAAGGTCGTTGATCAGAGTACTATGACTGTTGTGATAGCCAATAAAGAACAAAAAATCTGATCTGTAATTGTCAGAACTGGAAAAATTGATTTGCCTATGACCAGTGTAGGTATTCAGGTTTGCGACTGAAGTTTGCACATATTCGTAAGCTAGGCCACCGTGTTTATTGATAAGATTGCTTCGTGGACTTCTGTCGGCAATTTGCATTCTTGTTCCACGATCAAGGTACAGTTCAACATCATCAAATTCATCATCACCAGAATTGTGCCTGCCATATGAACCATAGTAAGGTATCCGGTCAATCACCCTATCGAACCAGTAGTCTTCCATATCCAAAGAACCATAGGCGTAGATCGTACTGTTGGTACCGTCATCGCTGAAGTAAAAGTAAACCTCTTCAGCTACTGCCTCATTTGCCCCCCCCCACGCGATGTAGAGAAGAATCCCGATGATCAACGAGAATTTTGTTGCAAAAAGATTAAATTTCATTAATTTATCCTCGAATAAATGGGCACGTCCTTTTGCCAAAAAAATAAAAATCGTATTCAAACCACAGTTTGAATCAAAGTCGTTTAAGTTGATTAATTAGAAATTATTGTTTCAGGAAATTGGTCACTGGACTGGACAACTACCACCTCGATAAATTTGTTGAACTAAACGAATACTAAAGGAAATCTCTCAAAAAACAGCGATACATTGCACCCGCAGTGAAATGAGTTTGGCTAAACCGATGAAATTCGGCCACCAGTGTAAGCAGAAGGATTTGATCATCGCACCCAAGTCTAGCGCTCATTGCTTTTCAGTCTGACAGGGCTGTATCCTGATGGCAACGCCAATACAATCGGAATGCCCATAATGCGTTCCATGACTTAAACTAATTGGTCGTGCTTGAGGGAATGAATCAGTTGGTGTACGGATCAAGTAAATCAGGTACCGACAATCCAACAGCCACGCAAAGCCGGCTGGCAAACCATTCCGGTAATTTCAAATGCAGATGCACCTGACGAAGTCTCCTTAAAATGCTGATCCGTATTGCTGTGTTTCAATTAAATTGAAAGCGGTATTGTATACGACATACAAAATGCAATCGAAAAAAGAATTTGACTCGAACGCAGCTTGCACCAAGTCAACGTATTCCTTTTTTGGTGGTTATCTTCGGCAACTACTGATGACTCGCAAAAAGCAATCTCACAAATAGTCACCAGAGCCATCGGCGACAAACAGGATTAGTAGAATTGGATGACATTTTCAGACGTTGCTTATCCAACCAGGAGCCTGCAAGCCAGTGAGGTGACAATTGCACTCACTGGATGGCTATGGTCTATCCAAACCCAGACAGCCGAAAATGGTGCCGGTGCGAAATCCACACCGGCACCACCGAAGATTATCAATAGTCCGTCAGAATCGAATCCCGCCCTGGAAGTGGATCGAACTCTCGGGTTCGTCGTTCGCCGACTCCGCGCTCTCTCCAACCAGATTCAACTCGAATTTGGAACCATACAGGAAACGGGTACCAACCCGATAGGTCCTGTCTTCGCCTTCTAACGACACCTCGCTGTACGGCGTCAGCAACCCCCGGTCACCAATGATCCGGAAACCGTAACTCAGGTCCGCATCCAGGCGCGGCCTGTAACTCTCGTCCCCGGCAACATCATCGGTGCTTCCGATATCCCAGATCCGGTCAACACCGCGTACCGCAGCTCCGTATGACGGTTTGAGACTGAACGACATTCCACCGCCACTTTCTTTTGGCTGCATGTGGATGCCACCTTGCACACCCCACTCACTGGAATTGTTGCGCTTTAGCAGTCCGTAGGACGACAGCGACAGCGTTACCCGCTGAGAAGCCGATTGGTAGTTCATCCCGGCACCTACCTCGATACGGCTACCGGTGTTGCCGTCGCCGCTGTCATTGGCGACACCAAACTCAACCGACGGCTCAACAACACCACCCTCAGACGTCTGATGGCGCTGACTTGCCTCGAGAACCAGCCGGGTGCGATTGACACTGGCATCCTGTTCGGGGATGAAGCCTGATGAGGCATCCACACTCAACTCGGTCAGTGTGAAGTCACCCGCCAGATGCACCGTGGTCTTGGCGTTGCTCCACACCTGTGTGCTACCGCCTACACCCACGGCATTCAACGACAGATCACTGGTCTCAGAGAGGTTGTCCTGCTCAAGCCGGAAGTTACCAGAGCCAACTCCGACAAACGTCCACATTGTATATTCCGATTTGCGCAATCCGAAATACGGACTTACGCTGGTCGCTCTGATCTTCTGTCTGCCGGTATTGCCATCGCTTTGTGTGTAGTCAGTCTTGCCGGTAAAGCGCGACAGGGAGACGCCACCCACAACGCCCTCGCCGAGCGGCGTGTCCACTCCAAAACTAATGCCCGACACCTCACCATCATATTTCAACGCGCTGCTGTCATCTTTAAAGTTGTTGTGCGCGGCATCGCTCCAGAACAGGTAACTGCGATCGCCCTTACCGTTTCCAGTATACGCATTCACCAGCGACAGAAACTCGCCGCTGCGCATAAACTCATCGGCATCCATGCGAACCGGCTCCCGCCCGACATGCGATGACCATCTCCTGTCGTCTCTCGCGTTCAGACTGGTACTGCTTGACACCTGCGGTGCGCTGTAGTTCTGCACCCGGAAACGGATACTGGACATGGTCACACCGCTGATGATGCCAGCTGTCTCGGATAGAGTCTGCTGCATGCTTGTCTCGATCAGTTCTTCGTCCACCGGTGGTGGTTCTACAACGATGATCCTGAGGTCTAAAATATGTTCATCGCCAGTTGTCGTGTTCTTGTCTGAATCCTTCACCGTATAGGCGTAACTCGTTTGACTCAGCGGCACCGTCGCCGCCATCTCGCCGGTAATCACCCCCGTCGACTTGTTCAATGTCAGACCAGCCGGTAATGGATCATCAAGTGAGTACTCCAGCGCGCCATTTCCTCCGGATGCGACCGGCAATTGCTCTTTGATTCTCCTTTCGCGTGGAAGGCTGACTTCGTAGATCGTAGTGATGGCGAACATCGGTCTCAAATCCTTTTCTACCGTGATGGTGAAAGTCAACGACACAGTATCTGAAGCGTCTTGATTGCTGTCATCGTCAGACGCTGTATAGATGTGCGTTGTCACTCCCTCTGCAGTCGGTGTACCGGTGATCGTACGATCTCTGGCACTCCAGTTCAACCCCGCCGGCAATCCCGTCCCGGTGACGGATGTTGTCGAAGTGAGGGTGTAGGTGTAACTGCCCGAGACATTACCACCAGTTGCCGCCGGCAAAGTCAGTGTATCGATCTGTAGTCCTTCCAGATAACTCTGATTCCCAACTGTCTCCGAACCGAATGTCGGTGGCACGTCCCGCTCGGTCACCGTAATCGTGAACGTCAGTGAGACTGAATCATCATCGGTTGTCGTCGACGTGTTGTCGTCGTCTGTCGCCGTGTAGGTGTACTGCGTCGCACCCTGTACCGTCGTCGGAGTGCCTGTGATTCGCCTGTTTGATGCAGTGAATGTCAACCCATCCGGTAGTCCGGAGACCGAGTAGGTGAGACTGCCATTGCCACCGGTCGCCTCCGGCAACTGAAGTGCCGTAATTTGCATCTGCTGCTCGTAGGTTAGAGCGCTGATTGTTTGGCTTCCGAAACTTGGGCTCGTATCATCAACCACCGTAATGTTAAACGTCAGCGAGTCTGTGTCATCATTTCTTTTATTATCGGAATCACCCACTGTGAGGGTGTACTCCGTCGCAGCCTGTACCGTATCCGGTGTACCGCTGATTTGCATTTGCTTCGTGCTATCACTAAGCGTAATTTCTGTGAAAGTCAGTCCTGACGGTGCCGTGGGAGTGATGGCATACGTGAGTGCGCCGTTGCCGCCGGTCGCGGTCGGCAGCGTGAAAGTCTCAATAGGCGAGTCCTTGATATAAATCTGGTCGTCATAGGTCTCTGATGGAAAAACTGGCGGTACTTGGGCAGCTACCGTGATCGTGAACGTCAGTGCATCCGTGTCACCGTCCGCGTCGCTCACCGTGAGAGTGTAGTTCGTCGCGGCTTGTGCGGTATCCGGTGTACCGGAAATCTGCAACTGTTCGGAATTATTGACCTTTGAGAAGGTCATCCCTGATGGAGCAGTTGCAGGTGTGATCTGATACGTCAGAGTACCGTTGCCGCCGGTCGCGGTCGGCAGCGAAATTGAACCGACTCGTAGATCTTCCAGCCATTCAAATGGACCAGCCGTGGCATTACCGAAAGTCGGTGCCGCGTCCAATTGCGCCGACACCTCCGCGGATTCGGGTCCGTGAACTCTGCCGGCCGCCGCCCTTACCTTGAATTTGTATGTGGAGCCATTATCCAGACCCTCCACCTTGTGACTGGTGGTGTTGGCATTGCTATTCCGGATGTCCTGCCAATTACCGTAACTGCCGTTATCCTTCAGCTGTTGGTATTCATATCCGCTGATCACTCTGGCGGCGTCACCGGTTGCTTTGGTCCAGCTCAATGTCACCGTCCCATCCCCCAACCCCGTTTGACTGTTGGTACCCGCAGTTGCACTCAGTCCGCTGGGCGTCGTGCTGGGAATTGGATTGTCTGTTGAGAAAATTACCCTTTCGGCATTACCGGATCCAACGTTCAAAGTTATGTCAAAACTACTATCGCCCAGCATTTGTGATAGCGTTCCAGGGAATTCAACCCGCCCGCCATCGAAGATCACGAAATTTCCAGCCGTGTTTTTTGCACCTGACATATTGAATTCACGATCTTCGTTGTTGAAAAAGTAATAATCCGAAGTGTATCCAGAAAAAATAAGTATGTTTCTTTTGTTTTCATCATCTGGCGTGTAGCTGTTGGTTCCGCTGTACGAAATATTTGCCTTGCCGCTAGCGCGTTTTTCAGGTGGGGAAAGCTGGGTACCGGATATGACAAAAGCCTTGGCGGAATTGGTGTCGTATAAACTCACTACACCCGTACCAGTGGTGGTGTCTTGGAAAATATGGTTACTCAATACCGACGTATCGAAACTCCCATAAGCGTCAATCCTGACTTTACTTCCAACTGTTTGGTAATGAAAGTATACGTCAGCCGCTACAGGGATTGCGAAACCGGCGATGTAGAACAAACACCCGATGATCAGCGACAATTTGGGAGTGAACAATTTAGATTTCATGACTTTAACCTCGAATAAAGGGGCACATCCCTGCGCCAGATGAAGACCGAACTCACAGCACGACCCACAGTCGTTGGAGCCAGCTCTTCGGAAATAAATGAGTTGCGAAACCTGTTAATGAACCAGGTCGCATATGTGTTGTTGGGGATTCGGGTCAGGCTACCCTTGTACCGGATAGTCCTTTGCGCCAGGCGCGTCGAGTTGCAGGTTTGTGAGACAGAAAGCGGAACGCTGCGGCGACGCGAGATTGTCTGGGTTGCGAGATATTGGCACCACCGCATGCGCGAGGATTGTCTTACCTCATTTGCCCCCCCCCCCCAGAATTTTTCGGTCATACGGAGTCGTGTCCGATCAAAAATACCAATCCGAGCGGATTCCAGACACAATGTTTCAGGATGTACTTTCATCACCCAACTTGAATGTGTGAATCAGTAGTCGCCAGAAGTACAACCGCCACCGCGCTAATCCAGCTGACTACACTGACGAATTGTTTCAAACGTACATGTCCTTGAGCAAGAATTCTCAAAACGCTGTTCCCTTCTGTTTAGTTCCAATCAAATTGGCATTTGCACTACATACAATATACACGATGACAATCAAATGGTAAGAGCTACACGAAACTCCACATGTGTCAGAAAGGCGAATTGAGCGCCCTTCAACGTCGGCTGCTCAAAGCCATGGATGTGTGCAAACAACTCGACCAATGCCTGGGATACTGTCTATCAGCCAACTGAATGGTCAAATACATGATGACCTGATCATGAGTTGAAACATTTATGTCATTGATAATGTTTAATTAATTTTCATTCGAGACGAAAGTATCGCAAATCCGGATCAAGGACGGGTTTTTCCCAAGAAACAAACGTATTCATCGTCACAGGAACCATCCGCGAAATTCGGGATAATCAAATCAGATGAATTTCCTGAGATGGTGTGTCGAACCCGGAGCCTGCGATCTAGTGAGGTGAACGTTACAATCACTGACTGGGTATTGTCAATCCATACCCAGACATAAAAGATGCCGGTGCGGATAACGCACCGGCACCAATCAAATCAATTGAAAATCCGTCAGAATCGAATCCCGCCCTGGAAGTGGATTGAACTCTCAGGTTCGTCGTTCACCAACTCCACGCTCTCACCAACCAGATTCAACTCGAAATTGGAACCAATCCGGAAGCGGGTACCAACCCGATAGGTCCTGTCATCACCTTCCAGCGATACCTCGCTGTACGGCGTCAGCAACCCGCGGTCACCAACGATCCGGAAACCGTAACTCAGACCCGCATCCAAGCGCGGTCGGTAACTCTCCTCGCCGGCAACATCATCGGTACTTCCGATCTCCCAGATCCGGTCCACACCGCGTACCGCAGCGCCATACGACGGTTTGAGATTGAACGACATTCCATTACCACCTTCTCCTGGCTGCATGTGGATACCGCCCTGCACGCCCCACTCACTGGAATTGTTGCGCTTGAGCAGTCCGTAGGACGACAGCGACAGCGTCACCCGCTGAGAAGCCGATCGGTAGTTCATCCCGGCACCCACCTCGATACGGCTGCCTGTACTGCCATCGCCGCTGTCATTGGCGACACCAAACTCAACCGACGGCTCGACAACGCCACCGCGCGACGTCTGACGGCGCTGACTTGCCTCGAGAACCAGCCGGGTGCGATTGACACTGGAATCCTGTTCGGGGATGAAGCCTGATGAGGCATCCACACTCAACTCGGTCAGTGTGAAGTCACCAGCCAGATGCACCGTGGTCTTGGCGTTGCTCCACACCTGTGTGCTGCCACCCACACCCACGGCATTCAACGACAGATCACTGGTCTCAGAGAGGTTGTCCTGCTCAAGCCGGAAGTTACCGGAGCCGACTCCGACAAACGTCCACATTGTGGAGTCCGCCGTGCGCAATCCAAAATATGGACTTACGCTGGTGGCTCTGATCTTCTGTCTGCCGGTATTGCCATCGCTTTGTGTGTAGTCAGTCTTGCCGGTAAAGCGCGACAGGGAGACGCCACCCACAACGCCCTCGCCGAGCGGCGTGTCCACTCCAAAACTGATGCCCGACACCTCACCATCATATTTCAACGCGCTGCTGTCATCCTTAAAGCGGTTGTGCGCGGCATCGCTCCAGAACAGGTAACTGCGATCGCCCACACCGCTTCCGGAATACGCATTCACCAGCGACAGAAACTCGCCGCTGCGCATAAACTCATCGGCATCCATGCGAACCGGCTCCCGCCCGACATGCGATAACCATCTCCTGTCGTCTCTCGCGTTCAGACTGGTACTGCTTGACACCTGCGATGCGCTGTAATTCTGCACCCGGATACGGATACTGGACATGGTTATACCGCTGATGATGCCAGCCGTCTCGGAAAGCGTCTGCTGCATGCTTGTCTCGATCAGCTCTTCGTCCACCGGTGGCGGTTCCGTCACCGTGATCGTGAGAACCAGCTCATCTGTATCGCCAACCGCCTCATTCTTGTCCGCATCTTTCACACTGTAAGTATAGTTCGTGGAACCTAGCGGCACTGTCGCCGCCATCTTGCCGGTGATCAACCCAGTCAACGGATTGAGACTCAAACCGGCCGGTAATGCACTACCCAGTGAGTACTCCAGCGCACCATTGCCACCAGTCGCCTTAGGCAGTTGCTGTCTGATGTTCCTGCTATGCGGTAACTCCACTTCGAATGAAGTAACAGAGAACTCCGGCGCAGCATCCTCCACCACCGTAATCGTAAATGTCAACACGGCTGTATCGCTCGCGTTACCTGCAAAAGCGTTATCGGTCACCGTGTAGGTAACGGATGTCGTTCCCGGTTCCGCCGTCGGCCTGCCTGTAATCGAGATCTCATTAGGATCTACCGTGAAGGTCAGCCCCGTCACTGGAGGATTGGGGGAGATTGAGTAGCTCAGCGGCAGATTTCCAAGCGTCGCCTTCGGTAACACCAACTTGTCGATGGATTGGCCTTTGACATAGGTCTGATTGGGAACTGTTTCGGTAAAGCGCGGTACCGTGTTGATCTCCGTCACCGTGATATTGAATTGTATCGAGTCGGTGTCACCGTCCTTGTCTGTCACTTGGTAGGTGTAGCTTTGCACCCTATGCGGATCGCCGGTTATCGTACCGGTGATCTGCCGCGTTGTGGCATTGAATGTCAGCCCCGCCGGCAAGGCCGGACTTGCCCCGAGAGAGTACGTCAGCGGAGGATTGCCACTGCTTGCCTCAGGCAGCGTCTTCGCACTGATGTTCTGTTGCTGCTCGTAGACTTCATCGTCAATCGTCTTCCTGTCACTGCCGGACCCGAAGGTTGGCTGGGCGTCCGCAGCCACCGTGATGTGGAATTTCAGAGTGTCTTCATCGGTACTGCCGGTATACAGATCGTTGTCAGTCACAGTCAGGGTGAACTCGGTTTTCACCAAAGCCGCCGATGGTGTACCGATAATTTTTGGTGCATTTGTGGTGCCGTCTATGAATCTCAGACCGCTCGGCAGGCCAGTCACGTTTTGGCTTGTGGATGCTGTGGATGAGAGACTGTAGGTCAGGGCACCATTGCCACCGGTCGCCGTCGGCAGCACCAGTGTCTCGATTGCCGAATTCACGATGTAACTCTGTTCGGGAACCGTCTGTGAACCGAAACTGGGTACCTGGTTCACCTCTGTCACCGTGATCTTGAAATTTATTGAAGCGGTGTCGCCGTTTTTGTCCGTCACTGTGTAGGTGTACACTTCCTCTGCCTGCGTGTCACCGGTTATCGTACCGGTGATCTGCCGTGTTGAGGCATTGAATTCCAGACCCGTCGGCAACGCCGGAGTTGCCCCGAGAGAATACGCCAGTGGAGGATTGCCACTGCTTGCCTCGGGCAGCGTCTTTGTCGCGATGGTCTCGGTTTGCTGATAGATTTCGTTGTCAATCGTTTCATTTCCGAAGGTTGGTGTGAAATCATCCACTACCGTGATGTGGAACTTCAACGACGCCTCATCCGATGGACCTGTGAAGCTATCTTGATCACTCACAGTATAGGTGTACTCTTTCTTGTTAAAAACTGCGCTCGGCCTACCCGAAATCTGCCTTGAGCTTGAATTCCAACTTAACCCAGCAGGCAATTGCGTGGAATCGGTGAGTGAATAACTCAGTTGGCCGTTACCGAGGCTTGCCTCCGGCAACGCAAGCGTTTCGATCGCAACGTCTTTGATGTATTCCTGATCGTCAATGGTTTGTGTACCGAAAGTCGGTGCCCTATCCCCGAGCACCGTGATCGTGAACTCCAGCTTATCCTCATCGTCCGGTCCCATGTGATCAAGATCGTGGCTGTCTGACACAATCAAAGCACAGTTGGTCTCAGCCTGCACTTCCGTCGGCTTACCGATCATTGTTCTACCGCCGAACCTCACTCCTGCAGGTTTGGCATCGTCGTCCACCTGGCCTTGGGCGTTGTAGCAAACGATCCTGTATGCCCGGGTGTTGGCCGAGTCTGGATTACGGTTGCCCGCGGCGTTTTTGAGGTTGCCGCCACTGGCCTCGATTAATCTGCCCGTAGTCGCATCCTGCAACTCGATTTCATCGTCAACGTAATCGATATCGACGTCCTTTGTAAATTCAAAGTTGTCAATCCTCGACCGGTTGGCACCTTCACCAAAAGTCGGTACCGCGTTCAACACCTCCTCTACCTCGTCGGATTCAGTGTCACCGTTGTCGTTTACCGCTACGATTTTGAATTTATACAAATATCCGAGCTCGAAATATGAATTTGAATTGTCAAATGGATTCGTCACCGTGTAACTGGTGGTATCGGCATTACTACCTGGTATTGTAAAGGTCTTCAAATTGCCGTTGTCCTTTCTCACCAACAACTTGTAACCGGTGACTGGAATGGAGCTGTGATTGGATGCCTTGGTCCAGGTCAGTGTCACACTCAGATTCGCCTCACTTGCGAGCGCCGTCAGGTTTGTAGGCTTGGCTGGCTTCGTAGTATTCGTAGTGAACGTTAAGGGTGTCACGGTGTTTTGATTGCCATCCTCCTGCTCACCAAACGCTACCTGGTTTGCAAAACCGGTGAAATAGAAAATACACCCGAAGATCAGCAACATTTTGGGGGTGAAAAATTTAGATTTCATGACTTTATCCTCGATAAAAGCAGCACATCCCTGCGCCAGGTGAAGATCGAACTCACAGCACAACGCACGGTCGTTGGAGTCGGTTTTTCAGATAAAACTAAGTTGTGAATTCGGTAAATGAACCGGACCGCAGATGTGTTGTTGGAGATTCGGGTCAGGCTACCCTTGAACCGGATAGTCCGTCGCGCCAGGCGCGTCGAGTTGCAGGTTCGTGAGACAGAAAGCGGAACGCTGCGGTGACTTGAGATTATCTGGGTTGCGAGACATGGCCACCACCGCATGAAGGAGGATTCTTTTACCTCATTTGCCCACCCCCATAAATTTTCGGTTATACGTAGTCGCGCCCGATCAACAACGGAAATCCAACTGGATTCCAGACACAATGTTTCAGGATGTACTTTCATAGTGCGACTTGATAATGTGAATCAGAAGATGTGTGGCTTCAAATGAGTAGTTGCCAGAAAAGTAACCACCGCCGCGCAAAGCCAACTAGCAGTCCGGCATGAGCGCTTCGAATGCATATGCACTTGACCAAGAATTCTCAAAATGCTGTTCCTTTCTGCTTTGTTCCAATCAAATTGAATTTAGCATTACCTACAATATACACAATGGCAATCGAATGGAAGAATATTGTTTCACTCGACCGGCCGAACTCAGCGGGCAGTCTCTCTCAAACAACCGCCCACGCCAGGTTGGGACATCAAATTGACACAGTCGTTATCCACTACCCACTTAAAGCCGAATTTGCCGTCTGATTCCCCTACGTTCTGGTCAGGAATTATTAGTGGCCAGACTCAACGGAACCTTTGACAGAAGTGCCATCATTTCATCCGTATCCAGATAACCATAGGTCAAAAGGCCCGGAATATCGTTTCCCTGTGCATCAAACAGCACCAATGCCGGCGGACCGAACACGCCAAATCGTTTCCTCAACGCGCGCCCAAACTCATCATCCGGATCTGTCACATCGACCTTGACTGCCACAAAGTCGTTGTTCAATCGGGCTACAACCGACGGCTCCGCGAAGGTTGTTCGATCCATTCGCTTGCAATCCAGGCACCAATCCGCGTAAAAATCCAACAGGACGGGTTTGCTTTCGGCTTTCGCCGATTGCAGCAGCTGTTCGAATTCTTCTGAATTGTTGGCATATGTGAAAACCTTGGCTGTCGGGGCATCGACAGTCCGGGCATTCGGCAAATTACCAGACACCAACATTCCCAGTTGCGGCAGCGGATTGGAAAGTTCCCGATTGCCCATGGAGGCGCCAACAAGACTGACTCCGCCCCAGATCAATATGCAGATACCGGCACCCTTGAAAAGATGTTTCGATGAGCCTGCCACAAATGAGGTCCCTTGCATCGCTCCCAGATACACGGCGACAACAATCAGCAGCATCGCCCACAGGAACAAAACAGGAACCTCTGGGAATGCACCCAGAAGATGTATCGCGGCCGCCAGCAACAGCACGCCCAGCAAACGTCGCACCGGAATCCGCCAGCGCCCTGATTCAAGCAGCAGTAGGGAGGACTTGTTGCCGGCGACAACCATGATGATGTACAGCACAAAGAATCCCAGCATCAGCGCGAACGCCACCGACTGGTTACCTGCATCCGCGATGGCGAATACCGCGACCAGTAACGGAGCGGTGTAAACGCCCACTATCACCGTTAGCACCAATCCGCAAACGAACGCAATTGCAATTGACCGGAGGGAAATACCCGACAAGGTCTGATGGACTGTTGCTTCGAAAGACTCTGGAAGCCGTATTGAAAAGAATCCAAAAAGCGTCAGGGCACTGATGACAAGAACGCCCGCGACCGGTACGAATGTCCAATGCTTGGCAGACACGGCCAACTGTTCGCCGTAACCACTGATCACATAAGACACCGCAATACCGGCAACAACCGCACCAACCAGAAAGAAAAAGTCATGCAACGAAAAGCGCGATCGCGCACCATGTTGTCGGTCCTCCGATGACTTGTCACCCGAAGTCACGCCACTAAGCAGTCCGCGCAGCACTGGAACAATCGAAACAAACAACCCGATACAGACAATCAGGGTGAGCAGGCTAGGCCAAGGTTGGCTGAAGCCGCGAAAAAGCAACGCAACGTCATTTCCCGTTTGCGCTTGGGCTCCAGCGGAAATCAAACCCAGCGCAATTCCGGGAATGAACACCAAACCGAATTTTCCGATCTTTCCCGTCATGATCAATTGCTGTAACGTACCAGTATCATATCTCAACCACCAGATCCGAATGAAATTCAGGATTGAGCGCTTTTGGCGAATACCCGCGCGGATTGCAGACCACACGCGTTCCCTCAATGTCATAGTCAAACGAATTATGCGTGTGCCCGTGCACCCACAGCCGCACCCGGTCACCGCCCATCAGGTGCTCCATTCTGCTCATGAATGCAGGGTTCAGTTCGTTACCGACAAAATCTGGATGCAGCGACTTCAAAGACGGCGCGTGATGGGTGACCACCACCGTCTCTCCTGCAAAAGTCTCATCCAACCGGTCGGCAATCCACTGACGGCTGTGGTTGTGGATCGACACCGAATCGCGCGGCTCGAATCGCTCACCGTTCATCTTGACAACCCTGAAATCCGGCATGCAGGCCTTGGCAAAGCGCATTGCAGTAAATTCAGCCACAACCCCATCCAGCAAAAAGTCGGTCCACAATGTACACCCAAGAAACCGAGTGCCATCAATGATCACCTCATCATTGTTCAGGACGTGGACATGTTCGGCAGCCTGTGACTTGAGCTGCTCGATCAACTCAATCTCATGATGGTAAAACTCATGATTGCCTGCCACATAAATGACAGGCTTGTCCTGAATTCGTAATGCCGCCCAGTCGATACCGCCTGTACCCACACCGATATCCCCGGCCAGAATCACCACATCGGCATCGGTTTCCGGCACGAAGAAGTCGTCAAACTCGACGTGCAGGTCATTGAGAATATGTAATTTCATGGATTCAGAATCACGGGAACAGGAAGAAAAACCAAATACGAAAACCCGGCATCATGCCGGACTGATTTGAATATTATATATACCCGCTACCACAGACATTCACCGATAATTTCAGGCGCAGGAGCTCAATCTCGACGGAACTGAAATGGCCAGACTCATTCCAAAGTCCAATCCCTCTGACATCAGCAATGACTCTGAACGCAAGGTTGCTGAAGCACTGGTCTCGAAACTCCCCAAGCACAATGTTGTCATTCACAGTTTCAACTGGACTGCGAAGAAAACACAGAAACAGTCTGAGCTGCTGCTCGAGGGAGAGTGTGACTTCATCATTCTTGATCCGAAGTACGGAATGCTGTTCATCGAAGTCAAGGGCGGCATTCTTCAGTTCGAACCAGATGGCGATGGATGGGTCCGCATCCTGCCAGGTCACGGCAAGATCAAATTGAACAAGGATCCATTTGCACAGCTCAGCAACAATATGCACGAGATCGCAAGTTATGCGAAATCAAGTCTCGGTGCCAGTGCCTTTGACTTTGGCTATGCATGCGCGGTGATCTTTCCGGACGCGAGATTTCTCGGCAAGATTCCAGCGAGTGTTCAGCGCGAACAGATTCTGGACGCCTCATCCTTGGATCGATTGGACAAAGCCATCGGACAGGTATTCGAATTGTTTCACCGCAGGAACAGACCTGCCATGAATCAGCAACAGTTCGCACACCTCAAGCACGCATTGTTGCCGAGATACGACGTACTGCCCATACTGCACCGAACCATTGAAAATCAGGAAAGGCTGCTGCATCGTGTGACGGAAGATCAAAAGCGGATTCTCGATGTGATCGCGAACCAGAACATGGCAGCCATTGAAGGCGGAGCCGGCACCGGCAAGACACTGCTTGCAATCGCCAAGTCACAGCAACTGGCGGCCGAGGGTTTTCGCACCCTGCTCGTTTGCTACAACCGCGCACTGAGTGGCTGGATGAATCAAACCATTGCGGAAGAATTCAGCAATCATCTCGTAATCCATACCTATCACAGCCTCGTGCGGGATCTCTGCGATCAGGCCGGCACTCCATTCCTGGACGGCGCCGATCCCCGATCGAAAGAGTTTTGGGCCGAGGCAGCCTCGGACCGACTGATTGATGCCTGCAAGCGCCTTGCGGACGACAGGAAATTTGATGCCGTGGTAGTGGATGAGGGGCAGGATTTCAATCCCCTATGGTGGATCAGTCTCGAGAGTGTGTTTCGCGACCCCGATCAGAAGACTTCCTATTACGTCTTCTATGACCCCAGGCAGAGTCTTTTCATCAATGATCCACTCGAACTGCCCGATGAGCTCGGACCATCCTTCCGACTATCCACAAACTGCCGCAACACCGTAAGGATCGCCGAGTACTGTGCGACCATTGTCGAAGAGGAAAGTCAGACCCGAGCCAATGCACCCACCGGATCCGAGCCGGAGGTTGTCGAGGCAAGCGACTGGAGTCGAGGATTCAAACTGGCACAGAAACTCACCAAGAATTTATGCAATCCCAATACACATGCACTCAAGCCGTCCCAGCTGGTCATCCTGACAGCAGGCACACATCGCAAGTACTGGCCGAAAGAGTTCCAGGATGTGCCAACTACCGACAACATCGACACATGGCACGACAACCAAGGCGTTCTAATTGCGTCGCTTTACCAATTCAAGGGACTTGAGGCCGACGCCGTCATATTGCTCACGACCTCCGCTGCGAGAGATCAGGCACAGTACAGAATCGAGAAATATGTCGCCTGTTCGAGAGCCAAACATGTGCTGCACGTGATACAGATTGAAACTGATGTCCAGGAGCAAATCGAAATCACTCTTGGCGGCGAGACCGACAATTCTTCAGCGGTGTGAATACTCTTGGGTCTGACGTGACATCGAAACTGGGGCGGGCAGTCGAGTCGACCAAACTGACACACCAAAACGCAACACCGCGGTCGCAGATGCCATCAACCTGTCATCACTGACACGTACTCCACAATCAAAGGCGCGCTTCGCATCCCAGCATTACGATGCGGTAAAATCCTTCAACACTCATAAACTCCGAACTCACATCCAGATGAACTCCGAACAGATGAAGCGCGCCGCAGCACAGGCTGCCCTCGACCATATCGAAATCGGCAGCGTGGTGGGTATAGGCACCGGCTCAACAGCCAACATATTCATCGAACTGCTCGCCGGCATCAAGGGAAAAATCGACGGAACCGTAGCCAGCTCCACCGAAAGCGAGCGCCGACTTCGGGAACTGAATATCCCGGTGCTGGATCTCAACCGCGCAGGACCGTTGCCAATCTATGTGGACGGTGCCGACGAAACCACCCGCAACCGTCACCTGATCAAGGGCGGAGGCGGCGCCCTCACCCGCGAAAAAATCGTCGCTGCTGCCAGTGAGAAATTTGTCTGCATCGTCGATGAGTCGAAACTGGTCGATGTGCTCGGCGAGTTCCCCCTGCCGATCGAGGTGATTCCACTCGCCCGCAGTTACGTCAGCCGGCAGATCGTCCGGCTGGGCGGGCTGCCTGAACTGCGCGCTGGCTTCACCACCGACAACGGCAACGAGATTCTGGACGTACGCAATCTGGACCTGCTCAACCCGCCGACAGTTGAGGCTGAGCTGAACAACATAAGCGGCGTGGTCACCAATGGAATCTTTGCCCATCGCCCGGCAGATGTCGTCATTGTCGGCGCAGCCGCAGGCGTAGACCAGTTCTAGACCGACGCTGATCCCGGTTCAGCGGCCAGCACGTTCGAAAATCAGATCGTAGATGCGATCGCCCCGCTGCTCGGCCTTGCGCTCATAACGGGTCTGTGGCCGGACACCTTCGTCCGTGCAAAAAAAGCCCGCTCCGCACGTGTTCTCAAATTCCTCGCTGGCTTCCAGGTGATACAGCGTCTGGTACGCATAGTCCCGGCAGTCTGTCGCAAAATGCAATCGACCACCAACCTGCATTCGGCTGGCACAAAGAGCAATGAATTCAGGATTAACCAATCGTCGCTTGTGATGTCGTTTCTTGGGCCAGGGATCCGGAAACAGGATGTAGATTTCAGCCAGACTGTTACCCGGAATTTGATTCGTCATCAGATCCCGGGCATCCTGTGTGTAGACCCGGACATTATCCAGTCCACTGTCGTTCAGTGACTGAAGACATCGGCCAACACCCGGGCGATACACCTCCACACCGATATAGCCCGTATCCGGATTGGCCGACGCCATCTCTACCAGTGCATCACCATCACCGAATCCGAGCTCAACCGCATACCGGTCAGCCGACGGAAACAGGTTCGCCAGATCCAGTGCGGAAGTGATCTCGGAAAGAACATATCTTTCGGAATATTCAGCCAGCGCCCGACGCTGTGCACGGGTGATCCGACTCTCGCGTCGCACGTAGGTCTTGTTCCGGGTCCGAATGATTGGAGACTCAGCTGCCATATCCATCAAAAAGTAAAATAGTGCCTCATCGTAATACCAGTATTGCGCTCGCGGTCCAAGTCTGAACTTCATGCTGACTTTTCGTCAATGTTACCAACTCGACAACAGGCAGTGCCAGGAGATTGGATTGATGTCGGTGTCGGCGGTTGTCGACCCGACTATGCGATAATCAGCGCGTTCAATCGGTAGTTATACTTTTCCCGGACACACGCGACACGACAATTGAGCACGCTGGAACCCACGCCGGCTTTCCAACCTTAACCGGATTTTCATCAACAAGACAGTCACCCGATGCTTGAAGCCAAGAACCTCACGGGATCAAGAGGCGAAAAACAGCTGTTTCAGGATCTGAGCCTGAACATCCAGCCGCGCGAGATCGTCTACGTCCGCGGGCGCAACGGTACCGGCAAGACCACCCTGCTCAAGACGTTGTGCGGACTCGCCCGTCCCGACCGGGGTGAGATTCTCTTCAACAATGTTCCAGTCGCCGATTGCGAGACGGAATTTCGCCAGTCACTCATCTACATCGGACACGAGAACGGCATCAAGGGCGACCTCACGCCGCTGGAAAATCTCAAATTCTGTCATCGACTGGCCGCCGCACCATCTGACCTCAGTCCAACCCGGGCGCTTGAACGGCTCGAAGCCTCCAATCTGGCGAATATCCCTTCAAGATACCTGTCAGCCGGACAGAAACGCCGGGTGGCACTGGCCAGGCTTCTGATCACGAACGCCCGAATCTGGCTGCTCGACGAACCGTTCACAGCATTGGATGAAGCCGCCCGCAACATCGTGTCCGAGTTGATCGCCAATCATCTCGAAGATGATGGGATTTGCGTGGCGACCTCCCATCAGCCACTCGACTACGGGAGGTTCGAAGTCACCGAACTGGTGTTGGGAGGAAAGACATGACCCGGGCCTTCGCGGCACTGCTCAGGCGCGACCTGCTGCTCGCCTTTCGCAATCCCGGTGACCTCGCGACACCGGTGATCTTCTTCGTGGTCACCGTTACCCTGTTCTCGTTTGCCGCAGGCGGCGACGTAAGAGTTCTCTCAGTGATCGGACCGGGCGTGGTCTGGGTGGCATCACTGCTGGCGGCGATGCTGTCGCTGGACAGCATCTTTCGCTCCGACTACGAAGACGGTACCCTGGAACAGTTGCTGCTGTTGCCGACGCCCCTGACCGCACTGGTACTCGCAAAAGTCCTCGCACACTGGCTTTCGAGCGGACTGCCGTTGATTGCCGTCAGCCCGATACTGGGTATACTAATGAACCTTGATTCAGCCACCACCTTGATATTGGTCGTGACCATTGCACTCAGCACACCTGTATTCAGCCTGATCGGCGCCTTCGGCGCGGCACTTGTCGTCACCCAGAAGAAAGCCGGCATCCTGCTGTCGCTGCTCACCCTGCCGCTTTGCATCCCGGTTCTGATCTTCTCGATTCTCGGCGTCACAGCGGCCGCCGCACAACAGCCCATGGGCGGACACCTCTCACTGCTCGGTGCATTCCTGATTTTCAGTCTCACAGTCGCACCGTTCGCCATTGCCGGCTCACTGCGCCTGCTGGCCGGAGACTGACCATGTTCCTTTGGTTTCACCGGCTTGGGTCGCCAAGGTACTTTTTCAACCTGGCGCGCCTGCTGACACCCTGGCTCGGTGCACTGGCTGCAATCATCATCGCCATCGGACTCTACCTCGGCCTGTTCGTCGCACCACCCGACTATCAGCAAGGCGATGGCTACCGCATCATGTTCGTCCATGTGCCTGCCGCCTGGATGTCCATGTTCATCTATGTGTTCATGGCGACCAACGCCGCGGTCGGATTGATCTGGAGAATCAAGATCGCCCATCTTTTGAGTACCGCAGCCGCCATTGCCGGTGCCTCGTTCACACTCATCACCCTGGTCACCGGCTCCATCTGGGGCAAACCCATGTGGGGTGCCTGGTGGGCCTGGGACGCAAGACTCACCTCCGAGCTCATCCTGTTTTTTCAGTATCTGGGCTTCATCGCCCTGCAGTCCGCGATTCAGGACCGTGCCAAGGCCCAGCTGGCCGGCGCCATCCTCCTGCTCGCCGGGGTCGTCAATATCCCCATCATCCACTACTCGGTGCTTTGGTGGCACACCCTGCATCAGACCGCATCCATCACCAAGTTCGGCGTCCCCTCCATTCACCCGAGCATGCTCACCCCCTTGCTGTTCATGGCCACCGGCTTCATGTTTTTGTTTTTCACGCTGCTGATGCTGCGAGCGCGGGCGCTGATCCTCGAATATGAACGCACCAGCCGCTGGGTGCACGAAGCAGGAGAACTCAAGTGAGCTTCGCGGAATTCATTGCCATGGGTGGATACGGCAACTACGTCTGGAGTGCCTATGGCGTCGCCTCCGTCGTCCTGGCGCTGAATTTTGGATTTGCCATTCGAAGATTGAGACGGGCGAAAAAGGACATTGACGAGTTAAGTGACCCAGCCACAACCAATCCGGCCGATGCCGACTATCCATAACATCTCATTGTGCCCTGACCGGCGCCGGGCGGCAATTCAATCCGGCCGGTTCAAATTACCACATAAACGGTTCGCCTGAAGATTCAGTGCAAAATTTTGCTTTACAAATATATATTTTGTATATATTACATACCATCGCAATATTGAGATACACTTGAACAATAGATTTCAAAAAGTATTATTATTGCGACAACCGCAGAAAATAATGCGATATGAACAGTAGATACAACATAGGGAGGAGAGCAGTATGCGACGCAGCTTGCAAGCTATACTCACATTGACACTGACGCTTCTTTTTGTGCTGCCGGCGAGCGCCGCCAAGTACATGGAAGAAGCCGTTTCCAACGGCGGTGCCATTCAAGGCAAAATCACCTACAACGGTGTGATCAAGAACAGAACCGTCCTTCCCACCAAGGATAAGGAAGTTTGCGGCAAGGCCCGCAAGATTCCCTTGGTATTGGTCGGCGACGGCGGTGCGGTTCAGGACGCTGTAGTCTATCTCAAAGATGTGGAGAAAGGCAAAGCCTGGCCGGAAATGGGTACACCGCTCATCAACAACGTCGATTGCATTTTTGAACCGCATGTGCAGGTGACCAAGCGCGGCAAGGTTGATATCCTGAATTCCGACCCGGTTCTGCACAACACCCACGGCTACTATGGCAAAGCGACAGCCTTCAACGTCGCCCTGCCATTCAAGGACGCCAAGGTCACGAAGATCCTCAAGCGACACGGCGCGGTGCGAACCGATTGCGACGCGCACGGCTGGATGCTCGGATGGGTCATCGTGGTGCCCAATCCATATTTCATGCAGACCGGCAGTGACGGCATGTATACCCTCTCCGATGTGCCACCGGGCGACTACACACTCGTTGTCTGGCAGGAACAGGTCGGAGAGAAGGAAATACCCGTCACCGTTGAAGCCGGCACAACCACCGAATTGTCGGTCGAGCTGTAAGGTTGGCGATATAGATCAGAATCTATCCGCGACAACATTCAACTCAGTCGACGATGCGAGAAGACACCAATAAGAATTCTCAATTTTTATCATCATGCAATTTGCAGGAGGAGTTTATGCCAGTAAACAAACACGAACGCGATGAAGTAAGGGGAGGCAACGTCGATATCACTCGCCGTACCTTCCTGCACAAGTCGCTGTTGACCGGAGGCGCAATCGCGACGGGCAGTGCGGTAGGGTTCTTTCAGACCCTGTCGTCCATGAAAGTCGCAAACGCCATGGGTGAGTCGTTCAGTTTTGCCTGGGTATCAGATACACATCTGTATCCGCGGGAACTGAATACGCGATTCATCGACAAGGCGGTGCGCGCTTTCGAAGAGGTACAGACGATGGGTGATCAGTTCGACTTCATGATTTTTGGAGGAGACCTGGCCCAGCGCGGCGACCCGGTCGAACTTGAACTCGGTGCCGAGTTGCTGAAGGAGGTCACAATCCAGAAGCACTTCATTCCGGGCGAGCACGACTGGTATCTGGATCTGGGAGAAGCCTGGAATCGACATTTCGGTGAGTCACCCTGGTCATTTGAGCACAAGGGAGTTCTCATTATCGGACTCGATACGGTGGGCAATGCGCCCGACTACTGGTCTGCCCGGGGCATGACTGCGAAAGAGCGCATGGGTCACATGGAGGCACTTGACGGTTCCCAAGCCGGTCCATGGTCCGGACTGGGCAAGAAGAACCGTGAATGGCTTGCCAGCACCCTGTCCGACTGGCCGAAAGATGCGCCGGTAATCATCTTCTCCCACACACCGCTTTGGGAGTGCTATGCACCCTGGAACTTCTGGATCCGGGATTGGCGCCAAGTCCATGAGATCATTGGACCGTGGCAGAACGTAACCAACGTACACGGTCACGTTCACCAGCCACTGTACAACGAGATCGGCGGCATGCGCAGCATCGGCATGCTGGCCACTTCGTGGCCATGGCCGTATGCACCGGAAGGTGTTCCTGAAATCACCACACCCATGTTGCGGGTTGATCCGGGCGACCATTTCGATGGCGTCGGCTGGGGCAGCCTGGCAATGGCTGACTCGATGGAATTCGAGTACAAGATGTGGCGAGAGCAGGTGTTCGCAACAACCCGGGCCGATTCAGGTACGGGCGACAATCAAAATCAGAAATTGTCACCGCGAATCGCAGACCGCGGTTGGACTGGCGACTGATTCAACATAGAGAGGAAATATCATGAAAAACACTAAAACCAAGGGGCTGGTTGCCCTGATCACAGCGGTTGTGTGTGTATCGTTGGCTTTCGTCTTTATGGTGAATCGCGCATCGGCGCACAAAGTCGCACACGACGCTGAAACCTTGCAGGCCTTCACGGACGCATTCATGGAGCAGGTCATCCGCGGGGATATGCTGTTTCATGGCGGCACGGAACCTGGACTTAATCTATCCAGTACCGGCATGGCGTGCGCGATGTGCCATCCATTCTCGTCGGATGTCCATCCTCACGAGTTTCCGAAATTCCAGGAGCAAATGAGCGAATTCGCAACTTTGCGCGACATGATCAACTGGTGTATCGAGAAGCCCAATGAAGGTGAGATCATCGATCCGGATGGTGAGGCAATGAAAGCATTGGAGGCATATATCTACTGGTCAAATCGCGGGTCCGTCCTGGATCCCGGTCGCCACTAGGCTGCCTGATGCATACACTCTTATAGGACTTTAATCCTTAGAGAATGTAAAACCTGTAAACGGGGTGTCATGACAATTTGATCGTTTCAATTGTCATGCGCCCCCTTTATTCCTGACCGATCATTCACATCTGCACAGGACACAGCAGTCAGATTCCATTAACTACCGAATTGAATTTCCAGTGAAAAAACTACTTGCAACAGTATCACTTGTCGCCGTCGTCGGGGCAGTCGCCATCATCAGCCTGTCGTTGCAGACCGCCGGCGGCAAAACCGAAGACACCGGTGGCGTCACCACCGGACGCGCCTTGTTTGACTATGCCGCCACCACAGGCAACATTGAACCGGTCAGCGACGGCATTCCAGTGACACCCCGCTTGCTTGAGCATGGCGAATGGGTATTCCGCGGCATGTGCATCGGCTGCCACGGCATCAATGGAGACGGCAACGGCGCCGTCTGGGAACTCGGCGAAAAGTATGCAAGAGAGCATCAGTTGCCGCGCCGGCCGCGAGACTTTACCGAGGCCGTCTACAAGTTGCGCTCCACACCGAGCGGGTCGCTGCCGACCGATGCCGATCTTTTCATCTCGATTTCCCGCGGGTTGGTTCTGAACCAGGACATGCCCGCCTTCAAGTTCCTGCCCGAACGCGACCGCTGGGCGGTCGTGGCCTACATCAAGAGCTTCTCTGACCGATGGGAGGAAGAAGCCGAATGGCAGGAGGATCCCATCGTGGTGGGTGAGCCACCGATTCCGAACGCCGAGATGGTCGCAGCCGGCGAAAAGGTCTACGAATTGATGCAATGCGAACAGTGCCACGGCAAAACCGGCAAGGGTGACGGACCGTCCGCACCCGGCCTTGAGGACGATGCCGGACTGCCGATCGTCCCGCGTGATTTCACCGACGCAACGCAGTTTGTCGGCTCAAGCGAGCCGAGAGGCATCTATCAGACATTCACCACCGGCTTCGACGGCACGCCGATGCCGTCATTTGCCGACTTCCTTGATGAGGACCAGCGCTGGCAGCTGGTGTGGTACGTCATTTCACTGCGTCCTGACTGGAATCTCGAGGACGCCCAGACTGAAATGATGATGCAGGAACAGACCAAGATGGCAAAACTTGAGACCGGACAGTGAATCCAGGTCGCGGTGAGCAATGATTGAACATGTCATCAGCAACTTGGATTGTGGCGGGTGTGATACTTGCGGTATGTCTCGCCTGGATGTCAGTGGTCCTGTTTCCCGAAGACCGAGTCAGTCTGGGAGTCGAGGTTCATGAACCGATCGATTATGAGATCGTTCCAACCAGGGCCAGCCTCGCCGAACTTGAGCGCGGACGCAGTTACTACATTCAGCTGTGTGCGCTGTGTCATGGGCTTGACGGCAGCGGCAATGGCGAATTCAGTTACCGCATGGTGCCCAAGCCAAGCAATCTTGTCGGACCTGCCGTAACCGGAAAAACCGATGGGGAACTGGATTTCACAATTCGACAAGGCATTCCGGGCACCGCCATGCAGGGCTGGGGCGACCGGCTCAATACCGCCCAGCGCCGTCAGATCATCCAGTACATCCGGTATCTGAAGATACAGAACAGCCTAAGGTAACATGAGCATATCAGCAGATGCAATGATTGAAGCGCCGGTAAGGGACACAACGGTGGATACCGATTCCATGCTGATCCTGAAATTCATGGTCATGTCGGTTGTCAACCTGCTGATCGGAACCGTTCAGGGCGTCCTGCAGACTTTTCCGGAGTTCGCACTGTGGATCCGTGCCACCGGCCCGGCCGGGCACATGATTGATCCACTGGCGCATGCGCACATCAACCTGGTCGGCGGTGTCACGCTGGCCATCATGGGGCTTTTCTATTACGTGCTTCCCAAGCTCACCCACCGCCCCATCTACAGCCGAACCCTCTCGAATACATCGTTTTGGTTCTCGACCATCGGTGTATTGGGATTTTTCTGTTCGCTGGTGTTTTTCGGCATCATCGAGGGGAACATGGTGTTGGACGGCATGACCTACCAGCAGGCGCTGGATGCGGTCGGCCCGATACACCACATTGCAATCATCTCAACCGCGATTCTGATGGGCTTCGGATATTGGTTGTTCATCACGAATGTTTTCCTGTCGGTTTTCAGGCGTAACGGAGGTCACTGATGCACCGGTTACTCAATTTTCTATACAACGGTTTCATTGTCGGCGTCGGTCTCGGCACCGTGTTTCAACTGGCCTTCCTGCCCCTGATCGGGATGCGCAGTCACGAGGAATGGACCGGGTTGCTGGTCTGGGGATTCGTGATCTCGATCGGAACCGGCGTCATCTCGGCACTCACATTCTGGTATATGAACAGGATGATGATCAAGCAGGGAAAATAGTGCCGACGGCACCTGTATTTGGAGAACCAAACAATGGCTACTAACTTTCTGACCCACAACGATTACGCTGAAGGAACTGCGGCAAAGCACTTTTTCTTCTCATCGATCGTCATGTTCAACATCGGTGTCTTCCTGGCACTGATCACGTCGATGCGGCTGGCCTGGCCGGATGTCTTTCCCAATGACATTGCGTGGCTGCATTTTGGACGGGTACGGCCGGTCCACGTGCATTTTGTGATTTTCGGCTGGATCTCGATGGCGTTTGCCGGTGCGATGTGCTACATGGCTCCGGCGCTTTGCAAAACCAAGCTGTGGAGCGAAAAACTCGGTGTCTGGAACTGCTGGGCCTGGAACATCGGCATGGTGGCCGTGTTCTTCACGCTGATCAACGGCATGACCTCCGGGCGCGAATACCAGGATCTGATCTGGCCGCTGGACGTGTATGTTCTGCTGTTCGTGTTCACGCCACTCGCCGTCAACATCTGGCTGACGATGCTCAACCGTCAGACGCAGGGGCTGTATGTGACCATGTGGTTTTTCGGTGCGGCACTGCTTTTCATCATCCTGAGTTACTTCATCGGTGCGGTTCCGGACCTGTTCCCGGTCACCGGCCTGGCTGAAGCGTATATGACGTGGTGGCACGCGCACAACATTCTGGGCTTATGGATCACGCCGGTATCGGCGGCCATCGCCTACTACATCATCCCGAAGATCTCAGGCAATACCCTGTACAGTCACAAGATCGGGCACTTGCACTTCTGGTCGATTGCGGCGTTTTATTCCACACCTGGTGCGCATCACCTGATGGGCGCACCGATTCCTGAGTGGCTGAAGTCATTTGCCTCGGTCTCGGGCGTGCTGATCATGATTCCCGCCCTGGCATTCGTGGTGAACATGCTGATGACCATGAAAGACAAGTGGTGGATGTACACCAAGAACATTCCCCTGCAGTGGGCGCTGACCGGTGTGCTGTTTGCGATTCCCCTGAACATCCAGGGCGCGTTCCAGCAAACCCGATCACTGAACTGGTACATCCATGGCACCCACTGGATCGTGGCGCACGCGCATCTCGCGTTGCTGGGTTTTTCCAGCTTCATCGAGATCGGCGCCATCTACTATGGTCTGCCGAAACTGCTCAAGCGCAAGCTCTACAGTGAGAAACTGGCACGTCTGCACTTCTGGATGATGGCCATCGGCTTTCTCGGCTTCTGGTCGGTGCTGACCGCAGCCGGACTGGTGCAGGGTGCCGCCAAGGTGTATGAGATTCCGTATATCCAGTCCGTGATCGCCACGCATCCCTACATGGTGGGTCGGGTGATATTCGGCGGACTGATCATCTTCGCCCAGCCGATCTTCCTGTACAACATGTGGATGACGGCGAAGTACGGAGAGAAAATTGTTCCTGAATCAAGTCGGGGCGGCGCAGCGCCTGCACCGGCGGCCGGGTAAATCTGACAGGTAGAGGTTCGTTATCATGCCTAAATATGTAGTTGGTGCAGTTCTCGTCGTATTGGTGATCTTCTCTTCGATCGCGATCACGATCGTCGGTGGCTCAACCTATATGAACGAAATCCCGCGAACGCAACTTGCCATAGAGAAAGAGGAGATGCTCGGTCACAGCGCATGGACCATCCATGATCCATGGATGAGAGGGGACGATGCGCCAACCCTGGCTGGCAAGGGCAAGAAGATATTCATTCGGGAAGGTTGCTGGTGGTGTCACACCCTGCTGCCCGAACAGACACAGGATTGGGCGTATTTCGGCGAGCCACCGGTTGCCGGTGATGTGCAGGGAGAAGCACCCAGCCTGTTCGGTTCCGACCGCAAGGCGCCGGACCTTTTGCATATCGCAAGCCGCAACCGGGTCAAGGCGTGGCATTACGTCCATCACCGGGATCCGAGGGCGGTGACACCGGGCTCGATCATGCCGGCGTTCACGCACTTGACCGACCATGAATTGGATGCAATCATTGCATACCTGGAAACATTGAAGTAAACATTTGGGAGACTGCGGACAATGGCAGATCACAACGAACTTGAAGACAAGGGTGAGGTTTTTGGTCGCTTCGGCGACGAGGAATACGACGGTATCAAGGAGGGAAACGGCAAGATTCCCTGGTGGCTGGTACTGATTGTCGCAGTCACCGTGTTCCAGGCATTCCTTTGGACCATGCCGTGGCCTGGCTTCGGCCAACGCTATGACAGCGTCACGACGACGTTTGTCAGTGCCACCGGCAAGCAGCCGTGGTGGGACTGGGGATACTACATGGTGCTGTTTCAGATCATCGTCATCCTCAGTTGCATTGCCGGTATCATCTGGTATATCAACATCCAGAAGTGGAATGAGCGCGGCGGCAGTAACGACGGCGACGAGGGAGGTACGCAATCCTAGATTGATACCCCGAATCCAGTGGGATTTACGGATCAAATATCAGCGCTGATTTTTGCGCTGATCGTAATCGGAGTCTTTGTCTATGTCATCATGTCCCGCTTTGTTCTTGGACCACTGACCCAACTCAAGCGTGTTGAGCGAATTGTCCTCTCTCTGGGTGTTGTCGGCATTGTTCTGGTTGTCGTCTATGCAGCGACCGAGTTGCTGTTCTATGTGGTGTTCTGATGATCGGCGATTCTGACTGGTGGGTGTCGCTGTGAAACGTGGAGAAAAAATCATGTTTGCGTTTGCGGGTGTCGTTGTCGTCCTGGCGGTCCTCAAAGGCTATCAGCAGATCACTGCGGAGGATCGTCCACCACCGAAAAACTACTATGAGTTTGATGAGGTTGGTCTTCAGGGACACTTGGTCTATCGTCGAATGGGATGCAACAGTTGCCATCGCGCGATGGGTACGGGAGAAGTGGGCGTTGCACCTGTGCTCGATGGTGTGGGAACACGAAGAACGCTCGAGTGGCTGCAGCAGTACCTGACCGATCCGAATTCTTTGGTACCCGGAACCGCACACTATGGTAATCTGGGGCCTGACTTCAGGGAATTGGACGAGGATGAACGAGTCAAGCTGGCGGCTTTTCTCTCAGGGCTTCGGGCCAATCCCAATTCACCGAATTATCCGCGCAAGGTCATACCGGAAGACACATAATCCGATTACACTCAATACCGAGGTAAGACATCTTGAATCCTGAAACACTCATTCCATTCATCTGGGCCGCGACGGGTCTGATCATGCTGATTGCCATTGTCATCGTCATTTTCTGGGCATACAAGAACAATCAGTTTGATGAGAGCATCAAGGAACAGTTGTTCACTGAAGGCGACGACGACCGTTACAACTGACCTGTCGGGACACGGATATGAAGTTCTCGCCGGGTGAGTGGATTGTCATTGGCGGCTCGTTGGTGATCATCTCGTTTGCAGTGGTGGTTGGCTCGATCATCTATCTGAAGCCACCACCCGTGCAGTATGTTTACCAGCAAACCGAGCAGTCGCTGCTCGGCGAACAGATCTATCGTCGGGAAGGTTGCCTGGCCTGTCATGAGATATTCGGCAACGGCGCATCGTACGGGCCGAGTTTGGATGGTGTAGGCAGCAAGCGAGACCGGCAATGGCTGGTCAGATACCTGAAATCACCTTGGCCTGGCGTGAGCAACAAAGCGTACCGGTTGCAAATGCCGCCATACGATCATCTGTCCGAAGATGAACTGATTAGTCTGACGGATTATCTGCTGGCACTGAAGGTCAACGATGAAACCGCTGAATCCAGCGCCGAATACTAAAACTGAGGATTACTCGGCTTCTGGAGGACCGGACTGATACGACTTGTTCTGATTGAATAAACCGGTGCCGATGCATGCCCATGGCACCACGGCGAGTGCAATCGCGCCACCCAGCCCGAAAACGCTCAGTGCGATGATCGTCAGTAAAGGTAATTCTTGCATAATTTTCAATTAGAAGTCAAAATATGAACTGGTAACAAGTATATTTCAGATGAAGAATCGAATGGTTAGAAAGTTCACAATTATTTCGGTGTTGGCGTTGTCCCTGCTGGGTTTCGGTTGCAGCGAGAAACCTGGTGTGGGAACCAAGTTGTCGGTGGGAGATGCGGCACCGAAAAGCAACAATCTCACAGTCAAAGATCCGGACAAGTGGTACGAGATCTCGTCGATGGACACAAAAGTTCCCTTGTACAAGTGGAAAATCTCGGACCTTATCGACCAGGGAAAACCTTTCCTGGTGGTGTTCGGCACACCTCAGCACTGCACGATGTGCGTCGATCAGATCAGACGCGTGGCAGTCATGGAAGAACTGTATGGCGAGCGGTTCTCGTTCGTGCATGTTGACGGTTACAGGGATAATTCAGTCTGGGTTGAGTGGGGTGTCAAAGGCGAGCCATGGACTTATGTGGTTGATGGCAAGGGGACGGTGCGTTCAGTCTTTCCCGGGCAGACCGAGCTCGGCCTGCTGAAACTGGAAATCGACAAGTTACTCGGCGAGAGTCAGGGTTGATGCGACTGCCATCCAAAGCAATCAGCCTTGCGGCGGCACTGGTTGGGATGCTGGTGGCATCACCGGTGTCTGCGCAAATCAGTCCTTACGTCTATGTGCAGATGTCATTGGGTGTACCCTGGTTCCTTTACTTTGTGTTTCTCGCCTGCATCCTGCTTCCATTCATTGTGTTGATTGCGATCGCCTGGCGGCGCTATTATGTTGCCGGCAAGGAAGGCGGTGAAAGCAAGCGCCGGCTTGAGGATCTGTAGTTGATGTCGATTCGGGTTGGTGCACTCAAGCATCTGGATGATGGACGGGTCCGTTCCTGATTCAGCGACATGGGCTTTTTCCTCCGCATCATCCTCCCCATCATTCTGCTCGCCGTGTTTGCGGTGGTGGCTGTTTTCGTTTTGAATTCAGTCGAATCCATTGAGATGATGGAGACAACAAAGAGCGCCGGGCCGACGATCCTCAATCGTTGAGGCGTTCAGTCTTCATATGTTTCTGCGGTGGACTGCTCGCAGGTGAAATGCATCAAGCCGTATATGCTTGTCAATGCCTGACACAACCGAAACATGGCATCAGAAACCTGATCCTTGGAAGTCTGTACGGAAAACACACCGAAGTCCTCCTGAATTCCGTAGTCGCGCGTGATTTGTTCTCGCAACGCGGCTCTCGGTGCTTCATACAGCGTATCGATATCAAATTCAAAACTCATATGCATGATGGTGTGCCCACGGTCGGTCAGTAACAAACCGCCATCAGGGACTTCATCAACATAGATGGGGTAATGGTCTCCGTCTGGAAACCGAAACGGAGAAGTCAACATCAATACTCCGTCGTCTCGCTCATGCAGTCGCACATCTGCGCAAAGATTTCTGTACAGATGCTGCTCAATATGTTTCAGATCAAATCCCATAAGAATTTTCCGGTTCATTCAGTTCAGATAAACTCTTTCAAGTATATATAGACCACTTTTGAACAATATATAGACCATTTTTCCCACGTGGGAAAAATGGTCTACCGACGGTATGCCGGAATCGTCACTTGCCTTTATCGCCTTTCAATTCACGGTCTTGAATTCATTTCAGCTGCTGATTGGTGGCGCGTTTTCACCCACAATCAATGCTGATGATCCGATGCACTGGGTTCTGGATTGAATTGTCGGATGACCGACAGATATTCTTCCGAACCAACCACTTCCGAGTCTCGCAACAGTGTCTCCAGCGCCTGCAGCCAACTCTCGTAATAGCTCGAACCCTCTTTTTCGGCTGCTGAATCAATAGCCTTGGCAAGGTACTCGCTCCACTGGCTCCAACTGAACACACCCCGCTCATGGAGTTTGACAGTCAGGGCGAATGCCCGCGCCTCCCATGGCGCGGCAAAGACCGGCTCAGACCCGTCTGGAAGAAAATCAGATACATTGGCTGACTGCGTACTCATACTGCATCCAGGTATGATTCGAACAAATCCACATAGACCGCACTGGACGATCCGGAATACGAACGGCCCCACAGCTCCTCGCCTTCGAACCTCACACTGTAGAGTCTCTGTGCACGTTTTTCACCTCGGGCATGGGCGTCTGGAAAGATAAATGCGCCCTGGTCCACGGCAATCTCACCCTCACAACCCTGAACATATTCCGGCAGTCGGATATGACCGGAGTGGTTCATCACCTTGGCCCGAACTCGTTGTCCCTGCCTGAAAACAGCCGGAGAATCAGACGGCAAACGGGCGGTGGCACCCTTGTGCAGAACGCCCCATACATCCTGACTTTTGAGTGCCTTCACTGACCACCTCTGCGCTTGGCAATCTCTTCGATCCTCTCGCTGATCTCCGATTCGGTCAATATGCCTTTTTCAACCAGCAGCGTCTGCAGGCCATGGGTCCACTTCTCATAGTAGCTCGAAGCGATATAGTGCTCCGGGTCCATCCGTTCCCGGGCAAACCGAGACATATCCAGATTCCACTGCCCCAGAAAACCGGCAGCCAATGTCAAAGCAAAAGCCCGTTTCTCCCACTCATGATGGAATACCGGTTCATCCGGTTCAGGATTGATCGCACCAAGCCCGGCCTTGCCACCCAGGTCATGACCGCCTTTCATCTCAAGGACTCCACAGACCGTGCAACACCCGTACCGATCATCGAATCGCGGGTGACCAATTCAGCCAATTGCTCTTCACTCAATTCTTCCGTCCCGTCAGGTCGCATGGGTATGACCAGGTAACGGACTTCTGCTGTGCTGTCCCAGATCCGGATCTCAACATCATCGTCAAGCTCAACACCGAATTCACGCAGTACATTGCGAGGCTCCGACACAGCCCGGGCCCGATAAGGAGCGGATTTGTACCACACAGGTGGCAGGCCAAGTACCGGCCAGGGATAGCAGGAACAAAGTGTGCAAACCACCATGTTGTGTACGGACGGTGTGTTCTCCACCACAACCATGTCCTCACCCTGACGCCCCTCAAATCCAAATTCGGCAATCGCCCGGGTTGCGTTTTCAAGCAGTCGGTTGCGATAGTCCGCGTCACTCCATGCCCGCGCAACAACCTTGGCGCCATTTTGCGGTCCGACACGATGCTCATACACATCAATCAGTTCATCCAGCGCCTGTGGGTCAACCAAGCCTTTCTCGATCAACAGGGATTCAAGCGCCTTGACCCTGATTTCCAACTCGTTTGGCGGGTGTGCGTGTTTGTGTTCAGTCATTTCAACTCCTCATCCATCATGCACTGCAATCTCAATCTATTCTATAACGGTTCGATATCAAGGTAAATGTTGGCCAGTGTGAGTTTGTCCTCGCCGTCTTCACTCGTCGCCAACCATCCCCGGCTGTCCGGTCCGGTGTAGAACCTGAAGCGAAATCCATCCCGTTTGCCGTGATGCAGTGCATACCCTTGAGATTGACCAGTTTCCGCTTCCAGAGACTCATGCATCAGGCGCACCAATTCACCCGGCAGAAACATTTCCTGCGAGGAGACAAAGTGATCCACTTGTGAACCCTCACTGGCTATGACTTGCGGAACAATCTCAAACCCTGTAAGACCTTTCTGATACGGCAATATTGCCATTGTCCCCGCATCCAGCCGATCTCCGTTTTCGAGGTAACTCAGCCTGACTTGTCTCACGCTCACACCCTTCGCCGCCAAACTGAACGTCGCATCTGAAATATCCGATACGATAACGCCGCGGTTGCCAAGAACCTCAATGACATTGCTGTGCAACACGGCAACTGTATCCAATCCAACACCAATCCCAAACCTCAGGCCAGACTGATGCATCGCAACCAATCCCGAGGCGAATCTGCCCCTGCTGAAATAATGCTGATCCGCAAACCAACCCTTCCAGATCAAACCCAATCCCCTGTGCAGATAATCAGCATCGACTGCGCCATCAGTCAGAATCTCAATCGCGTCCGCTTCTGTCGACAAGATACCGGGGCCGGAAATGCCACCAATGATCATGCTTCCCGCTGCATGGGCTTCCTGAATGGCGCGACCCAGATCGCTCAACTCACCATCCTGCGAATACATGATGGTCGACAGACGCTGTGGCAAACCACCGACAAAGAACACTGAACTCGAATTGCGAACCTGGTCGGTCAGGTTGCGATCTTCAGTCGCAAACCGAAAGTCGGTTGAGAACTCCTGGAACACCTCGGCAATCGGAAGCAGGTCCGCCGAAGAGCCGTAACGTTGAAATGCTCTTTGCGCAAATCCACCATAGAGTTTCGGTCTGGAATGGGCACCGGCAATGATCAGATTTTTGCCTGGCTTGCGCTCGGCCAGTTTAACCAGGTTGCGCCATACCACCTGATTCTTCAGCGGTAGCACATCGCCGACCAGCATCACAATTCCCTCTGCGCGCGACAGGTGAACCGGTGCAATCACCAGCAGTACCATAACAATCAACTGCATCAATTTTTTCACTGTCCAATCCGTCACGCTTGTTGAATATCCAACTCTGTCCAACCTCAGGTTTGATGGTTCTCGACCACCAAAAATATCTCAAAATTCCGGTAAGCTTTGAGATTATACGCCGATGACTTTGCCTGGCAGCCAGCACAAATCTCTATCCGAATTCCGACCGCCGTCATCACTGCAGTTTCAGATCTGTCAGTCGGGCATACAGACCCGGCAGTACATCCGGCAGCGAATGCAGATGAGAGTACACCGCGTAATGACCGGGACCGAACAGATGTTTCAAGTATCGAGGGCCTTTCCGGTCAATGGTCAACCCGAAACCCGTCACATTCCCCGCTCTTTGCTCGAGCAGGGCCTTGCGGGTGTCCTCAAGCGCATAGCGGCCTTCATACCTGTCGGTTGGATCATGGGGTTTTCCGTCACCCAGCACGATCAACAGCTTCTGCCTGGACTTTCGACGCTGTAGCTTCGCACCCAGATGCCGGATTACCGGGCCCATCCGGGTGTAGTTCTGCGGCTTGACCTGCAACAGCTGATGTCTTACCGAGTCGTCATAGCGCTCCTCAAACGTCTTGATGCGATCACAGCGAACCCGCAGTCGGCTGTCACTTGAAAAGGCATAGAGTGCAAAATCATCGCCAACCAAGTCGAGCACCTGCGCCAATACCGCCACTGACTGCTTGGCGACATCAATCACCCGGCTGGTACCGACCCAGGCTTCAGTCGAACGCGATGCATCCATCAGCAAAATAACCGAAACATCCCGATACTGCTGGATTTTCTGCCGATAGTAGGTCGACTCCAGCATGCCGCAACCAACCCGGTCAGCAGCACAGGTGACAAAGGCATCAATGTCCAGCTCCTCCCCGTCTTCAAGAAAACGGTCCCACTGCGGTTCCTGGCGCAGCAGGGCAAACCTCCTACGGACCTGATGCACCAATTCCGAAAACTGTGCGTCCAGATCCGAACGATATCCCCCTTTCGGCAGTTGCTCGATCAATCGGCACCAGTCCCGCATGTAGGTACGCGACACACAGTTCCACTCTGGATACGTGTAATGGTCGCGGATCGCAGCCAGCCCGGGTTGCGGCTCAGTCTCGTGGGCAGGATCAAAGACAGCCTGTTTTTCCGGCTGCGTGGGCGCATCCTGTCGACGCTTGCGCGTTGCACGAAACCAGGGTACTCTGAGCTTCGGTGTGGCGACGCCCCGATAACCCCAAAGCGGCACCGGCAGAAACGGTACGATTCTATTGATCCACTGTGAGTCTGGTTCAACCACATCACCGTGTCGAACCTGCCGGATCATGCCATCCAGGGATTCGTTCGCACAGTCCAAATCTGCGCCGAGCGCTCTTCGAATCGCCGATTCGAGTACCAGTGACGGATTTCGCGTATTCCGCGAAGGGTCGGGATAGGCCATTCGTCGGAGCGACAGTTCATGCTCGCATAATCGGCGATATCGTGTTTTCAGATTGGGAAACGATGACAGCAGCCGATCCGTGGTGGCGACGCCCTGTAGCAGATGTCGCACACCAGGTGGGAGTGATTCCGTTCCGGGATACGGTTCATCAACCGCTAGCAGTCCGGCAAGCCAGAAATAAAGTTCCCGATTCAATGCCCGCTCAGGGTATCGGTTGATGCGCCGCGGCAGATGCAACTCGCCAGGCTCCGACCAGGCCTGAAGATCCAGCCCACCATGCGCTGTCAGGCGCAGCGAGTAATCGGCATCCGTTCCGTCACCGGACCTGCGCTTGAGATCGCCACCCATGGCGTGAAAATAAAGATCCAGACCCTGCCACAGACCTTTGCCGATGACCGCATGCTGGGGATGGCGCAACCGTCCCGCCAGACCGAACAGCAATCCGTACCACAGTACCGAAACACCGTCCAGTACATAGTTGTCCCTAAGCGAAGTAGGCATGTACGATTTCCAGCAAACCCTCGCGAATCACCAGGTCATCGGTCAGTGAGTCCACCAACGCGGATTCACAGGCACTTGCGGGGTCCAAACCATCATGAATCAGATGCGCTGCATGGACCAGCAACCGGGTTGACGCGGTTTCCTCGATGTCGTGCCCCTCGACCTCGCGCAACTGCCTGCCGAGCTTGGCCAGTGACGTTGCGGTATTCTCATCAACACCAGATTCGGTGGCAATGATCCGCGCTTCCTGCTCAAGTTCCGGAAAGTCAAACGTCAGCGAGACGAATCGCTGGCGGGTGCTCTGCTTGAGATTCTTGAAAAGATTCTGATAACCGGGATTGAATGAGACGACAAGCATGAATTCGGGAGGCGCCTGGATGACTTCCGCGGTCTTGTCCAGATACACGGTGCGCCGGTCGTCACACAGTGGATGCAGAATCACCGTGGTATCCTTGCGCGCTTCCACAACCTCATCCAAATAGCACACACCACCTTCCCGCACCGCTCTCGTCAGAGGTCCGTCATGCCAGACCGTCTGATCGTCCCTGATCAGATAGCGGCCCAATAGATCAGTCGCTGACAGCTCATCGTGACAGGCCACCGTGTACAGCGGCCGCCCCAGCAGCGCCGCCATATGCCGCACGAACCGGGTCTTGCCACAGCCGGTAGGGCCCTTGAGCAATACCGCAAGCTGTCGCCGGTAGGCTGACTTGAATACCTCGATCTCCTGATTCTGCGCGAGATAAAACGGCACGCTTGAATCGTTCATGACCGTTTCCCAAGTCTTTCAATCTGTTGTATCGGATTCACTGATATACTCCCCTTATTGACAATATTCTTCAACCCACACCAGGCAGGCTCATGTTTCGTCTCCTGTATCGTCTGGTTGTTCAGCGTGTCAACGAATACAGGCTGCGCAGACAATCCAGCAGAAAAACCACCTCCAACCCGAATCGCTCCATCATCGTGCAGCGACTGATCATCATCGCGGTCCTGATCGCGGGTGTCGTCATCTTCTTTACCGTCTTTCGCTCCCAATTGGAACTGAAAAAACTGACTACCGATCCCGAAAGCGCACAACTTCACATTCAGCTCGGTTCGGTCCAGGTGCCACCCATGGTTGTCTATCTTGAGAAATGGCCACCCGTACTGACCCCGGTTCCGGAAAACGATGAAGTCAGTCAGATTCTAATTCGCAATAGTCAGTTTATACCAACTTTTCAGGTTGTTTCGCCAGGCAGCACACTGGAAATCAACAACACCGACACCATCCTGCACAATGCCCATGTCATTTCGGGCAACGACACGGTCTTCAATGTCGCTACACCGCTGACCAGCATCAAGGTTCAAAAGACGCTCACCGCAACCGGCATGCTGAATGTCCGTTGCGACCTGCACCCTTACATGCACAGCTGGATATTCGTCCCGGCCAATCCCCACCATGCAATCGTCCGCGAAGCTGGAACAATCACCTTCACCGGAATCGAACCCGGGGATTACCGACTTCACATCTGGGAGGCCGGACGATTCAGACCCGAGGCGACCATCACGCTCCGGGCATCCGAAACCAAGACCCTGCGCGGACTTTGAGTATTCATCAGGTTTCAGGCTGACAGCACCAGGCGCGTCGCGATCAGCGCGCCAGTGCCCAGCAACACCACCGCCACCACCCGCTGCATGGACACTGCGGTAATCCGATGCGCGATGATGGCGCCAACAGTCACGCCCGCCGCCACACCCAGCCCGACCGGCACTGCCTGCAGCCAATCCACTGATCCATGGAGAACGTGCCCCAGTGTGGCAAATGGGGTGATCGGCAGCTGAATGGCCATGCTGAGGCCGACCGCGACCATGACGGGATAGCCCAGAAGCAGCAGCGAGGGAACCAACAGCAACGGACCACCGGTGCCGCTGACAGACGAACCGTAGCCGACCAGGAAACCCACGACAACCAGAACACTGACCGGTACCGTCTCCACACCCTTGCTGCCAGACTGCTCGGCATTTCGCCTCAAGGCGCGGACACCTGAGACGATGACCAGCGTCGCAACGATGACCTCGAGCACGATCGAGGACAGGGCCAGTACCGTGATCGAGCCCAGATACGCGCCGGGCGCGGCACCCATGATCAAATAAAGCGCCTTGTCCCAGCGGATTGAGCCCCGTCGGGCGTAGGCATACACTGCAAAGAATGCACTGAAGGTAAACCCGGCCATGCAGGCCGGTATCACGACGTGGATGTCGATGCCGAAGACGTAGACCAAAAACGGAATGATCAGGATTCCGCCGACACCACCGATGCCAATCAGCACACCGACCAAGAAGCAAAAAACCGCGGTACTGCCCAGCAACAAGGCAGTCGACTCAAACATGGCGAGAGATTCTATCGTGACCCGTCCAACCGGGTCGGTGGTCAATCAGATCGAAAACGACGAACCACAACCGCAGGTGGTTGAAGCATTGGGATTGTTGATCAGGAACCTGGCACCCATCAGATCATCCAGATAGTCCACTTCAGCACCCATCAGGTACTGGATGCTGAGTGAGTCAATCAGCAGGGTGATGCCGTTTTTCTCAAAAACGAAATCGTCAGGCTGCTGTTCGGACTCGAGTTGGAACCCATACTGAAATCCCGAGCAACCACCGCCTTCGACGTAGACACGAAGGCCGACATCAGTATCTGACATCAACTGCCCAACCCGTCTGGCGGCACTCTCGGAGATGTTGAGACTGGAGGAATCGTTCATGGATTGACTCAGGTTTCTGGCTATTTTCACAAGTATTCAGGTAGCCGAACATTATAATGACAAATCCCAACGACTTCGCGAATGTGAAACAACCGATTCCCTGTGTGACAGACAGACTGAAACCAACGAAATCTGATATTTTGGTCTCGAGTCATCCGCGCAATCCATCTTGCAGTCCCACTCAGTCCGGGTACAGACGCATGCAGAGTGCCGTCGCTCCCGCAAGCCGTCCATTCCCCTGTTGGCAATCCACTTGAATCATCCCGAACGATCCTGTGAACAATCAGCCTGATCCGAACAACGCGCTGTCCGTCAGTAATCTTTGCAAAACCTACAAGAATGGCAGGGTGGCACTGAAAGGCGTATCCTTCAATGTGAGGGAAGGTGAATTTTTTGCCCTGCTGGGTCGAAACGGTGCCGGAAAATCAACCACAATCGGCATCACATGCTCGCTGGTCAGCAAGACCGAAGGCAAGGTTCACATTTTCGACATTGACATTGACCGGGATTTTCAGCGCGCCAAGTCCTACGTCGGCCTGGTACCGCAGGAAATCAACTTCAGCCAGTTTGAGACTCCGTGGAACATCGTCATCAACCACGCCGGCTACTACGGTGTCAAACGCGCACTGGCCGAGCAACAGGCGGAGAAGTACCTCTCGGTACTGGGTCTTTGGAGTTACCGCCATACGGTCTCGCGCAAGCTGTCCGGCGGGATGAAGCGGCGATTGATGATCGCCCGCGCCCTGATGCACGAGCCGCGCCTGCTGATCCTGGATGAACCGACTGCCGGAATCGACTTCGAGGCACGGTTGCTGATGTGGGACTTCATGGAAAAACTCAACCGGGAAGGCGTCACCATCATCCTGACCACACACTATCTTGAAGAGGCTGAGCGACTGTGCAGAAGTGTCGGCGTGATCGAACTCGGTGAGATCATCCTGGATATCGACATGCAGTCCCTGTTCCAACACTTGCGACAGGAGACCTACGTGCTCAATATCGACCAGCCGCTCGATAACCTGCCCGAATCGCTTGCGCTGCCTGTTCGCCTGATCGACGGCAACACCATTGAACTGGACATTCCAAAAGGCCAGCAGATCAATTCGGTCTTCGAGCAGCTGAATCAGTCCGGCATCTCCGTGCTCAGTGTCCGCAACAAGGCGAATCGACTGGAAACCCTGTTCATCGAACTGCTCAGGAACGAGGCAACCTCGATGGAGTCCGAGCACGCGGCATGAGAAGAGCAGAATCCACCGTCGTCGCGCTCTACACGCTGACCCGCAAGGAAATCGCCCGGTTCATGAGGATCTGGACGCAGACGCTCATTCCGCCGGTGATCACAACGTGTCTGTACTTCCTGATCTTCGGCAACCTGATCGGACCGCGAATCGGACCGATGCAGGGCCACACCTACATCGACTTCATCGTCCCCGGTCTGGTCATGATGTCAGTCATCACCGGCGCCTACACCAATGTGGCATCCTCATTCTTTTCCGCAAAGTTTCAGCGGTTCATCGAGGAGATCATGGTCTCCCCGACGCCGAACTATGTCATTCTGATCGGATACCTGACTGGTGGCATGTGCCGCGGCATGCTGGTCGGATCCATCGTGCTGCTGGTCTCGTCGGTCTTCGCCACTGTCAACATCGTCTCGCCGACTCTCACCGTTGCGATATTCATCCTGACAGCGCTGGTGTTCTCACTCGGCGGCATGCTCAACGGCATGTTCGCACGGAAGTTTGATGATATTTCCATCATTCCAAACTTTGTGCTCACACCGCTGATTTATCTTGGAGGGGTGTTTTATTCGGTTCAGCTGCTGCCGGACCTGTGGCAGCTTGTGTCACTGGCGAATCCGATCCTGTATGTGATCAATGTCGCCCGCTATGCGTTCTTGGGATCCAGTGATGTCGGAATGCTCGCCTCATTCGCGGTGATCGGACTTTGCATCGTCATCCTGTTCACACTGTGTATCGTGCTGTTGCGACGAGGCTACGGCATACGCGAATGAAGAGCAAGCCCAGGGAATGGCTGGGGAACCAGGATTCGAACCTGGATTGACGGAGTCAGAGTCCGTTGTCCTGCCGTTAGACGATTCCCCAGTTGTTCAATAATCGCTTTACTCGCAACCGGGCGTTGAGAACAGTTACCGCTTGGAGTATTGAGGCCGCTTTCTTGCCTTGTGCAGTCCGACTTTCTTGCGCTCGACTTCCCGAGCGTCACGGGTGAGAAATCCACCCTTGCGCAACGCGGCCCGGTTTGCCTCGTTGTAACTGACAAGTGCGCGTGCAATGCCCAGCTGAATCGCACCGGCCTGGCCGCTGGGACCGCCGCCTGATACATTGACCGTGACATCAACCGAATTGAGCATGTCCAGATGTACCAAGGGCTGGCGGATGACCATGCGGGCGGTTTCGCGACCGAAATATTGCTCGATCGGCCGTTGGTTCGCAACAATGTTTCCCTCGCCCTTGGTCAGGTAGACCCGGGCGGTGGACGATTTTCTTCGTCCGGTTCCGTAGTAGACATCAGCTGTCTTTGTCTTGGCCATTCAAGAGATTCCTAGAAGTTGAGGGGTTTCGGGGATTGTGCTCCATGAGGCTGGTCAGGGCCGGCATAGACTTTCAGCTTGGACATCATCGCACGCCCCAGCGGTCCTTTCGGCATCATGCCCCGCACTGCCTTTTCAATGATTCTTGTCGGATGGTTCTGCCGCATGGTGGCAACCGGCACGGTCTTGAGCCCACCCGGGCGTCCGGAGTGGCGGTGATAGACTTTCGAGTTTTCCTTGTTGCCGGTGAGAACGACATGCTCGGCATTGATCACGATCACATAGTCGCCTGTATCAACGTGCGGTGTATAGATTGGCTTGTGCTTGCCCCTGAGGCGTATCGCGATTTCCGTTGCGAGACGTCCGAGCACCTTGTCGGACGCGTCCACAAGCAACCACTCGCGCTTGATTTCACTGGCTTTGGCGGAAACGGTTTTCATATTCCATCCGGTCGGTCTGATCATTGAATGTGCAACCAGTCATCACCGATGGCTGGTATGTTCTAAAAGAGCGGAAATTATATAATAAATTTCCGGATCAGTATCCAAATTGACAAGGCAGCTCGATTTGACCAGATTACCGGAACGGCCAGGAATACCAACCGCATGTCAGACCCGAATATTTTCATTTACGGCACCGGTGAATCACACACCGAGAATCCCCGATTCAAACACACACTCCACAGGGGCCAAACTGTTCGAGTGTCACCGTTCCATCAGCAACATTCCAGTGTGTCAGCGGGCAGCAAACAATGTCGGCTTCCCGTCGCTTCAGCCCATGCCATCCCGGCATAATGCGGACCAACCCGGTCCGCTTCATGTTCGGGTATTGTTCTGCACAGTGATGATCCCATCCGCCAAGGCCGCAGCCTGCTCCCGACGAGACTGAACCAACAGTGTTCGGAAAAGTAGAAAAAATTTCCTTAATCAAGGACATGGCACTGTATCGGCGTCTGCTGGGCTATGTCATGGTCTACAAACTCTACTTCTTCATGAGCATTGCGTTTGTCGCCCTGTACGCAGCCACCACGCCCGGCGTGGCGATGTTCATGAAACCGCTGCTCGATGGCAGCTTCGTCGAGCGCGATCCAAAGTACATCTTCTGGACACCGATCATCCTGATTTTGCTGTTTGCGATCCGGGGCATCGCCAGCTATATGAACGGTGTCTGTACCAACTGGGTGGTGGGGCGCGTGGTGTTCGACGTTCAGACACAGATGATCAGCCGACTAGTGACGCTGCCCACAGTCTTTTATGACAACAATCCGGCGGCACAACTCATGTCGCGCATCACATCCGATGTCAATCAATTGACCCAGGCGGCATCCAGTGCGCTAATCACCATCGTGCGGGAATCACTGACCATCTTCGGACTGCTGCTTTGGATCTTCATTCTCGACTGGGCGTTGAGCCTGATCATCCTGACCGCCACTCCTGCAATCGCGGCATTGGTTCGCTTCATTGCCATGCGGCTTCGCAGAATTCACCGCCGGGCCATGGAAATGAACGCAAGATTTCTGCAGCATCTTCAGGAGGTGACCGCCTACAACCGTCTGATCAAACTGTATCAGACCGAAGAGCACGAACGCGCCAGGTTGCGCCGATTTTCCAACGAGGTTCGCAGACTCAAGTTCAAACAGGCCATTGCAAACGAATTCACTGTACCGGCCGCTGAATTCATTACGGCCGTGGTGATTGCGGGAACCGTCTACTTCAGCCTGACCCGCGATTTGGAGGATCCATTGACCGTGGGCGGGTTTGTCTCATTCATGGCCGCACTTGCCTTGATCTCCACCGCCATGAAACGGCTGCTGCGTGTCAACGACATCCTGCAAAGAGGCCTCACCGCCTCAGAGCGCGTCTTCTACGTTCTTGACCAGCAGCCTGAAACCGAAATCGGTATCGCTGAACTGGATGCAAAAAACGTCAAGGGGCATACCTCATTCAAGAACATCTCGTTTCGCTATCCAGGATCCGAGGCCAGCTCACTCGATGATGTGACGCTGGACATCCAGCCACGCGAGACCATTGCGCTGGTTGGTGCGTCCGGCAGCGGCAAGAGCACGCTGACCTCGCTGATTCCCCGAATGTACGAAATTCAAGGCGGGCAGTTGTTGATCGATGGTACCGATATCCGCGAGTACAAACTCTCCGAGATCCGCAAGCTGATCGCCTTCGTCAGCCAGGACATTTTCCTGTTCAATGACACCATTGGCAAAAACATCGCCTACGGCGACATCCACAACGCAACGCCCGAATCCATCCGCGAGGCGGCGCGCTCAGCCTACGCCCTGGAATTCATTGAAAAGCTTCCACAGGGTTTTAACACCCTGGTCGGTGAGAAAGGCGTCCGGCTGTCCGGCGGTCAGAAACAGCGCATTGCCATCGCCCGGGCGTTCATCAAGAACGCACCCATCCTGATCTTCGACGAGGCGACCTCATCACTGGACACCAAATCAGAATACCAGGTGCGCCAGGCGCTTGATGCACTGGGTGCCGGGCGAACCGTCATCATCGTCGCCCATCGACTTTCATCGATCGAGAAGGTCGACCGCATCATCGTGCTCAATGAGGGACGGATCGTCGAAACCGGAACCCACCAGGAACTGATGGCGCTGCAGGAACACTACTACCGACTCTATACCATCTTCGACACAGAAAACGCCGACTGACACCAATCTTGGTCTACCTGCGACGCCAGTTGTTGAAGCCTCGCAGCATTCGCATGGTGCGCTCGGACACCTGCTTGCGCTTCCAGTTGCCGGCGGCAAACCGTGCGGACTCAGCCAGTGTCGGATAGATGTGGATGGTGCCGAGTATCTTGCCAAGCCCCAGACCATTTTGCATGGCCAGCACAAACTCATGGATCAGGTCCCCGGCATGCTCACCGGCGACGGTGACACCCAGTATCCTGTCCTTCCCAGGCGGTGTGATCACCTTGATCCGGCCTCTCGCCTCGCTGTCCGCAATCGCCCTGGAAAGATCCTTGAAGTCGTAAACCGTCACTTCGTAGTCAATGTCCGCCTGTTTGGCTTCCTGCTCATTGAGTCCGACCCGCGCCACTTCCGGCTCGGTAAACGTCGCCCACGGAATGACCGAGTAATCCACCTTGCGCCGGAAGAACGGTCGAAGCAGCGCGTTGGTGGCGGCTGAAGTCGCCTGATGCGAACCAAAATGGGTAAACTGATAGGGACCGGCCACATCGCCGATCGCGTAGATGTTCGGTATGTTGGTTTCCAGGTACTCGTTGACCGCAATGGTGCCGGAGTCATTCAGTTCGATTCCGAGTTCCTCGATTCCAAAGCCGCTGACCCTTGCCCGTCTGCCCACTGCCACCAGCACCACATCGAACCCGATCCCGACCTCCTCTCCGGCATGTTCGCAAATCAGCTGACTTGAACCATTTTCCACCACAAACCGCTTGGCCTGATGCTCCAGGCGTACATCGATTCCATCCTCTTTGAACTGTTCCAGCACCATTTCGGAAAACTCCCGGTCTTCCCGAGGCATGATCCGATCAGGTTTTTGCACCTGGGTCACCTTGGAGCCAAGCCGTGCGAATGCCTGTGAGAGCTCGCACCCGATGGGACCGCCACCCAGAACCAGCAACCTTGCGGGTAGTGTCTCAATCTCCCATATCGTATCGGAGGTGTAGTATTCAACATCGTCGATTCCCGGCAGTTGCGGCACGAAGGGTTCCCCTCCCGACGCGATGACAATGCTGCGTGTGGTCAGCTTCTCACCTTCCACGTCGACGCAGTATGGAGATTCGATTCGGGCGTGCCCACTGTAGCAATCGACGCCCAACCCGGTATATCGCTCAACCGAATCATGATGCTCGATCACGCCGATGATCCCGCGGATGCGATCCATCACGTCCTTGAAATCAAATTCCGCACTTGCACTGTGTACGCCGAACTCACTGCTTCGCTTGACATGCGACAGGAATTTCGCAGTACGGATGATTGCCTTGGACGGCACGCATCCGGTATTGAGACAGTCGCCTCCCATCTTCCCTTTCTCGATCAGGGCGACCTTGGCGTTGACAGCGGCCGCAATGTAGGCGGCCACCAAGCCGGCAGAACCCGCTCCGATGACAACTGTGTTGAAGTCGAACTTCCTGGGTTTCTTGTATTTGCGGAGTGCTTTTCGGTTTTTCATGAAGTTGATGATCAGCTTTGCGATGAGAGGGAAGATTCCTAGCAGAACGAACGAGGCGATCAGTGCCGGTGAGAGGATGGATGCGGCGGAATCAATTTTTGCGATCTGGGTACCGGCATTCACATAGACAATGGTTCCGGGGAGCATTCCAATCTGGCTGACAATGAAATACGTGGCCAGTCGCATGGGCGTGAGTCCCATGACGAGATTGATGACAAAAAACGGAAACAGGGGCACCATGCGCAACGTGAAAAGATAAACCGCACCGTCTTTCTCAATGCCCTTGTTGATGGTTTTGAGCCGGTCGCCGTAGCGCTTCTGAATGGCGTCTCTCAACACATGCCGGGACACCAGGAATGCGCAGGATGCACCGATGACGGATGCAAATGAGACGATGACCGTTCCCCAGAGCAATCCGAACACCGCACCACCGATCAACGTGGCAATCGCAGCACCCGGCAGTGAGAGTCCGGTGATCAATATGTATAGAAGCAAATAGATCAGCGCGGTGCGAACCGGGTATGAATCCTGGTAGGAATAAATTTTCTCCTGCTGCAACTTGAAATAATCGAGATTGAGATACTGACCGAGGTCAAACGCAAAGTAAATTACAATCAAGCCTGCGATTACGGCTAGTATTAACAGTTTTTTCATTGACTCATTCCCGACCTGCTGACCGTTCGAATTCCATTGGATTTGTTGACTTGAATTTATACCTCACTTACCCGCCTTCATACCTGTCAAATTCAACATGGACCTGGTACTGATCAGACACGGATTGACCGACTACAACGAACAGCGACGATGGCAGGGCCGGGTTGATGTTCCACTGAATGCCACGGGCCGGGCACTGGCCTTGCGCATTCGGGATTTCCTTCATGTAGAAAAAATTGTTGCGAGCTGCATTTACACCTCACCGCTCGTTCGTTCAGTGGAGACTGCGAAACTCATCGCCCCAGAGAACTGCACAATCACCGAAGATCGGAGACTGATTGAGATTGATCTCGGCGATTACGACGGACAATTTGAGGATGACATCTCAAGGCAGGTGGGTGAGGAGAAATACCAGCAGTGGCGAAGTCAGAATTTTCTTATTCCAGCACCGAACGGGGAATCCTTTGCACAGCTCCGAACAAGAGTGGGTGAGTTTCTGGTTTGTGTTGAAGAGCAACACAAGGATTCACGGGTTATGATCGTGGCACATCAGGGTGTTTTCGTCGCGCTCAAGTCTGTCATCTCCGACAACACCAAACCGGATGTCATGGAGGGTTACAAACAGAAAAACAGTGAGATCGAAGTGTGGAACACAACTACGAGACGTTGCGAATCAAGGTGGGAAGTTTCCTGATTTCGCAAGCATTGAAATGATCGCGAAACGAAATCCCGGTGTGCGGTAAATCAGGGAGTAAGTCTATATCATCGATTCCCGACGATCAAAATAGACAGTGATGGATTGTTGCTGAATGAGGTGAGAGATTTGATTCGCAGGACTTAATTCTGCAACAGATCAGGAAAAAATCTTTCTTTCAACTCCTGCAACAATGCCTGTGCCTGTTCGGATTCTTTCGTTGATAATTCCGAGTAGATCGAATCCCGCTTCGAAGCAGCGTGTTCATACCCATGGTCAACTGCCAGCGAAAGCCAAACGTAAGATTTGGCAGCATCACGCGGAACACCTTCGCCTTTGTAATAGATCACTGCCAGACTGAATTGGGCCATGGCCATTCCCAGTTCGGCAGCCTTGTGATACCAGTACACTGCTTCTGAATAATCTTTGTCAACGCCGTCACCATGGTAGTAGATGCCTGCCAGATACAGTTGTGCCATGGGCGACCCCTGTTCGCCGGCCTTGCGGTACCAATACACCGCTTCCGCATGGTCCCGATCAACGCCATCACCGTTTTTATAGAGTTCTGCCAAATTGTATTGGGCAAGGGCAGAAAATTTTTCTCCCTTCTCAGCAACCTTGCGATACCAGTACGCTGCTTCTGAATAGTCCTTTTTTACGCCTCGACCATTGGCATGGATAAGTCCCAGATTGAATTGGGCGTAGATACCTCCCTGTTCGGCGGCCTTGCGAAACCAGTACGCTGCTTTTGAATTGTTCTTTTTGACGCCGTCACCTTGTTTATAGACTTCTCCGAGAGTGGATTGGGCATCAACATGTCCCTGTTCGGCCGCCTTGCGATACCAGTCCAATGCCTCAGAGTAGTTCTTTGCGACACCTTCGCCATAAAAGTACGCTTTACCCAGATCGAATTGGGCTGAGGCGTCGCCCTGTTCTGCGAGAATTCGAGTGGATTCAAAATCCCCGGAGGGCGTTGATTCACTTGCATGAACATTGCTGGTTGAATACAGCGTCATCAACATCAGCAAAACCAATGCAACAGTCAGCTTGTGAGTTTTGGAGCAGTTCATTGGTCAATTTAAGTTTTTCAAATCATTGGTATTGAAGTATATCAACATCGAAAGAATTTCTGTGAGCTCCGTTCGCCCAGAATCCTACAGTAACCGCGATGATGGCAAAAGAACTTTGGTTTCAAGCGCTCTGACCGGTTCATGTCGGCTTCCGACGATGATGCTCCGATTTCAGGTGAGTGAACCAGGCAAGGACAATGTCGAAGCCGGGTTTGCGATGGGATTGGTCACAGCTGGTGTTACAGTGTGAATTCATCCGTACTATGGGTTATCAATCGAATAGCCACACTATTGAATTCCGTCAATACTGATTTGAAAACCTTACTATTCAACTTCAGAAACCGCCGCGGACTCAGGCGCCGACGAAACCATAGACGCGCACCGTCTAATGACGATTTTTGTGTATTGCCGGAGTTGAATGCAATCAATAGTCTGCTCGCATCTAGTCAAACGCGTCTGGAAGATGTTGGCACACACACACGAACTGTGGTCGATAATTTGAGAAACTGTTCACTCTACACAGACTTGCCGAAACGAGAAGAGGTTGTAGTGGAATTTTCCGCATACCTACATGACTTAGGTTTGAGTAAAAGCCAACGGGTTGATCAAAGCCAGCCATCAGTCGGCGTAGACTATCCCGCAAAGGCAATCGCACAGGTTCGAAGAATTAAGACTGAAGACATTGAAGGCTTAGTTACACAGGGTGTCGAGGTATTCTCTCCGCAGACTGCATGGCTTGCAAATTTTCAAGCGAGCCTGCCCGAACTGAGAGACTGGGTATTACAACATTTGGAGGACGACCAATAGATGATCCGTTACACACAAGGTAATATATTCGACGTTCCGGCGGACATACGCGTCAATACGGTGAACTGTGTTGGTGTAATGGGCGCTGGGGTGGCATTGGCTTTCAAGAACCGCTATCCGGAAATGTTCAGAAAATACGCAAAGGCCTGCAGATCCGGTGAAGTCGAACCAGGAAAACCCCATATTTGGGAGAAACGCGAACTAGACGAGATTGTCACTGTAGTCAATTTGCCGACGAAAGATCACTGGAAGCAACCCTCGGAGTACGAGTACGTCGAGAAGGGCTTGCGATGGCTTCGCGCCTTTCTCGAGAATCGCGGAAAAGTGCGAGTTGCACTTCCAGCATTAGGCTGTGGGCATGGTGGACTGGATTGGTTGCTCGTTCAGAAAATGATAGAGCGGACTTTAGGAGATTTAGTCGCCGAAATCATCGTGTTTGAACCTTCGACGTCACACGCGGCCAGCGTGAGTGCGGATGATTTAATCGTCAACCGCTTGAAGGACCAAAATGTCAGGCAAATACAATCTGGCGATCCCGAACAAGAAGAATGACTTCCATTTGTTCTTCGATCTTCCTCCAAATCAGCCTCGACTATGGTGTTGCAAGCAAACGCCAATTGCTCTCTGCCTTCGCCCGCATCTCAAATGCATCCAGACCACGGGAGAAGCTTCTGGCAAAATTTAGGATACCCAAGTAACTCGACTTTCGCTCCCACGCCGGTCAGTTGGTTGATGACAGCCTGAATTTCTGTCAGCTAGGCTGCCCGGACGAAACCAGTCACTGATCCATAAGGCATCCAGTGGGCAATTTCGGCAAATTCTCAATAAAATTTTTGAAAATTTATAAAAATACAGTGTTTAATTGTATTTCAGATGTCATTTCCGGCTTTTGCTGGAATCATGTCCGATAAATAAGAGATTTGGTGGATGAAAATTTTTTATTCTCACGTCTGTGTTGACGCTGTTGCTTGTCACCAGTGCGGGATCGAATAGCTACACGATTGAAGTCGATCAATACTGATTTGATTGGAACCTTTGGCTTATATTCACAAGAAAAACGCTGGAAAATTTCTTTGGATTCACTGCCCGGATGTCAGTTCACGACCTCCGTCAACTGTGTCCCCTGTAAATTTTCACCAGGGTTGTTTTGTCTAACCTTCAGATGAGGATTTAGCTGTGCAATCGAAAAATATCGCTTGGGTGATCGCCATCATCATGACGGTCGTTGCTGTTTTCAGTTTCGTTTATCAACCCGCCCCCAATGATTCAGAAAATATGACCCAGACCGCCGGGCTGTCCAGCGATGCGTCGGATGTTCAGGCAAAACTGGATGATCTGAGTGCCTCCCACAGCAGCCTGACTGCGGAGAACACCGCGTTCAGTATGCTCAACGACAACCTGAAAGACGAAAACGCGGCACTCAGGGAGAGGATTGACTTGCTGGTCGACGCAATCATTGAATTTGGCTCGGTAACCGACTCGACTTCCGAAACCGCCGCCGACACAATCACGCAACTGTTGGCAGGCACCGACGCTGCCAGCGTCGAGGAGCTCAATCGCGCGGTGTCCAGATTGCGCCAGGCGCTGAGCGATGTCGAACAGACAGTCACCACGGCAATCGATGATGCCGCTGAAAGATCAAGCTCGACCGATGCAACGGGATCGGTGAGTGCCGGTCAGCTGGTGGAACTGATGTCTGCAGAAAACCTTGAATTGAAGGAAAAGCTCATTGCACTGGAGTCAGCCCGGGAAAGCGCCGATGCATACGCCACCGAATTGCAGTCCGGCGTCAGGAATCTGCTGGAGGAAAACACCTCACTGAAATCTGAAGTCGACTACCTGTCCACCCGTCTCAGATACGCAAGCAGTCACCTGCGACGCCTGCGCCGCGATGTTGCCGAGACCGAGCAGATCGCCATACAGCAGGAAGAGCAGACAACCGAACTCGTCAGTGAAATAGAGGCCAAGCGGTCTGAGATCAAGCAGATCATCTCGGATTTCACCGTGGTCTCCCTGAAGTCCGATGTGCTGTTTGATTCTGGTTCAGTCGTGTTGACCGATGAGGGCAAGGTCGCACTGAACAATGTCCTGCTTCAGTTCCAGAATTATCCGAACCGCATCATCAGTGTCGAAGGGCACACCGACAACAAGAAAATCTCATCCAGACTCGCCCAGTTCTTTCCGAGTAACTGGGAGTTGTCCGCTTCCCGTGCCGCCACTGCCGCGAAATACATCGTATCCCAGGGCATCCCTGAAGAACGGGTCCGCGTTGTGGGTTACGGACCGTTGCGACCGATCGCGTCCAATGAGTCCGAGCAGGGACGAACGGCTAACCGTCGGATCGAGATCCGACTCGTACCTGAGCTGAACGCGCAAGAATCAGGCTGATGGAGTCGAGCGCGGGAGAACCGACTGCCTATCCCGAAGATCTTGAGTCTGCGGTCCGTCATTTCGAACGAGCGGATCGGATCCTTTTTGATCTGATCACCGAAGTCGGCGATGACCGACCCGAGCCCAGGGAAGATCAATCGCCCTTCCAGGCATTGCTTCGCTCAATCGTCTATCAGCAACTGTCCGGGAAGGCAGCCGGATCAATTCTGAACCGGGTGTTGTCACTGTACGGCGGAGAATTCCCAGAACCGCGGCAACTGATTGCGACCGAATTCGATCAGCTTCGATCTTGCGGTCTGTCCCAGTCGAAGATCCGCGCAGTCGTTGACCTCGCGCAGAAAGAGGATGCAGGATTATTGCCGACACCGAGTGAAGTCAAGCAGATGACCGACTCTGAACTGATTGAGGCCTTTACAGCCGTGCGCGGTATCGGACCATGGACCGTGCAGATGCTGCTGATCTTCAACCTGGGCCGATCCGACGTGCTGCCAACCACGGACCTCGGCGTACGGCGCGGATTCAAGGTTGCATACGGCATGGATGACCTGCCGAGCTTCGATGAATTGGCCCGGCACGGCGAGTGCTGGAAACCCTATCGCAGTTTTGCGAGCTGGTACCTTTGGCGCGCCGCCGATCCCAATTTTCGTTCCGAAGCCTGACTCAGCCTCCCATCTGATCAATGAGTGCGGTGGCAAACGCACTGGTTGACACTTCAGTGGCATTGTCCATCAAGCGGGCGAAGTCATAGGTGACCGTGCCTTTCTCGATGACCTTCGGATAGGCATCGTTGATCAGGTCGGCCGCCTCGAGCCAGCCGATGTACTCAAGCATCATCACACCGGACAGCAGCAGTGATGAGGGATTGACCTTGTCCTGATTGGAATACTTGGGTGCAGTGCCATGAGTCGCCTCAAATACCGCAACATGATCGGCAATGTTCGCACCGGGCGCGATGCCGATCCCGCCAACCTCGGCGGCCACCGCATCGGACAGATAATCACCATTGAGATTGGTGGTCGCAATCACATCGAACTCTGAAGGTCGCAGCTGCAGCAGCTGGAACATGATGTCAGCGATCCGGTCCTTGATCACAACCTTGCCGGCCGGTACCTCCCCATCGTATTCATCCCAGACCTCGTTTTCCGTAACTGTATCCTCGGCAAACTCCTCTTTCGCAAGCTCATAGCCCCAGGAGCGAAAGGCACCTTCGGTATACTTCATGATGTTGCCCTTGTGAACCAGTGTGACGCTCTCGCGTCCGCTGCTGATGGCGTACTGGATGGCCTTGCGCACCAGGCGCTTGGTACGCGCCGCACTGACCGGCTTGACACCCAGTCCCGCACCCTCCTCAAAACTGACATCCAGCTCATCGCGCAGGAACCGGGCCAGCTTCTCATTCTCGGGTGAGCCACTGGGAAACTCAATGCCGGAATACACGTCTTCGGTGTTCTCCCTGAATATCACCACGTCAACCTCTTCAGGCTTGCGCATCGGTGATGGCACACCGGTGAAATACCGCACCGGACGAATGCAGGCATACAGGTCCAAGGCCTGGCGAAGCGACACATTGAGCGATCGAAATCCACCACCAACAGGTGTCGACAACGGTCCCTTGATCGCCACCAGCAGATCCTGAATCACCGCCAGTGTCTCATCCGGAAAGTAGTCTCCATCGTAAATCTCACCCGCCTTCTCGCCCATATACAGTTCGCACCAGTGAATCTTCCGCTGTCCACCGTAAGCCAGTTCCACTGCAGCATCCCACACCCGCATCGACGCGCGGGTGATATCCGGTCCGATTCCGTCACCTTCCACATAACCTATAATTGGATTTTCCGGGACGCTCAACTTCCCATTTTTCAATGTGATTTTCTCACCGCTTTGCGGTATTCTGATATGTCCTGTCATTTGCGTTTCTCAGCTCCTTTTGGATGTCACACAAGTTGCTCTGCATAATGTTACCTTATCAATTTGTCCGTTGTAATGAGAATTGAACCGAGTTTCCATGAATAAGGGAATCGTCACTGCCGGCCACGAACGAACAGCGACTGCCGCGGCTGAGATTTTACGCAGCGGTGGCAACGCATTTGATGCTGCCATTGCCGCCATGTACGCCACATGCATCGCCGAACCGGCACTCGCGTCACTCGGTGGCGGTGGGTTCCTGATGGCGTTTCAACGCGACAGTGCTCCCATCCTGTTTGACTTTTTCGTGCAGACACCACACAGGCACAAGCCACCTGACGAAATCGACTCGCGCAGCTTCATCTGCGATTTCGGCAGCGCACAGCAGGAGTTTGTGATCGGCAGCGGAACCAGTGCGGTGCCAGGCTATGTCAAGGGCATTTTCGAGGTCGCCCAACGCTATTCAACCATGCCCATGACCGAGTTGGTGCAACCCGCCCTGGACCTGTTGAATGACGACATCGTCGTCAATGAGATGCAGGCTCACATATTCAAGATTCTGACGCCGATTTACCTGAGCCTGGATGCCCGGGACATCTATGAGAGCCGGAAAAATCCGGGCAACACAATCGAACCCGGTGAGACCATCCACTTCCCGCAGTACACCGACTTGCTGGAAACCCTGGCCATCGAGGGCATGGACCTGTTCTACAGGGGCGAGATCGCGAAAGCCATCCATGAGATCTCGCAGCAGGGTGGACTGGTCGATTACAGCGACATGGCAGCCTATTCGGTTGAACTGCGCACACCACTCAAAGTGCATTACAGTGGCTACGATGTCTTTCTCAATCCGAAACCGTCCAGTGGCGGCATCCTGATTGCGCTGGGTCTCACGCGATTAAACGCCCTCGACATGCGTTCCCGGGACTTCGGCACGCTCGCGCATCTGACCGCGATGCTGGAGACCATGGCCGCCTGCAACAAAGTGAGCGAAAATCCCGAGCACGGAGAGTGCGATCTTGATACCGAGCTCAAGGCCATCTATCGAAAGATTCTGGACTCGCATGCGCAGGCCACCCGCGGTACCACCCACATTTCAGTCATTGACCGATTCCAGAATGCCGTGTCTGTTTCAGTCAGCAATGGAGAAGGTTGCGGCACGCTGATTCCGGGCACACCGGTGATGATGAACAACATGCTTGGCGAACACGATGTCAACCCTGACGGACTGCTTGACTGGCCTGCGAATACCCGGCTCAGTTCCATGATGTCCCCGACGGTCGCCATGTCACATGAAGGCGGGCTGATCGCAACCGGCAGCGGTGGTTCCAACCGCATCCCGACCGCCATCCAACAGGTGCTCGTCAATCTGATCGACTTTGGAATGTCGGTGGAAGATGCGGTACGCGCACCCCGGTTGCACCATCACCAGGGCGCGTCATTTCTGGAAAATCTGTTCAATGCTTCCGTCATCGAGCAGTTTTCAGCAAGTTATCCCAACTGCACGCACTTCGACCGCCGTGATGTGTACTTCGGCGGCGTGCATACCGCAAAATACTGCAATGGTGACATTGAAGGCTTCGGCGACGACAGGCGAGGCGGCGTTGCCATCGCAGTGTAGTGAATCACTACCTCCAAGATCTCATTCCTGACCCAACCCGGCGGAGGGTGTTGCTGGGCATCATCTCGGTGGTGTCCGTCTATGGCCTGAGCATCGGATTTCTCTATCCCCTGATCAGTCTGAATCTCGAGACCCGGGGATACTCTCCCTTCGTGATCGGCATGATGGGCATGGTGCCGTTTGCCGCATCCATCATCACCTCACCGCTGATTCCGATCATCATGCGCATGGGGAATGTAACCAACTTGGTATTTGTATCGATCTGCATCGATCTGGTGATGATCATGCTGATAACGATCTTTGATTCTGTTGCTTTGTGGTTCGTCTGCCGATTTGTGATGGGCGTGGCCGGAACCGTGTTGTTTGTGGTGTCGGAAACCTGGATCAATGAGATTGCGGAAGACCGCACGCGGGGCCGGATTCTGGCGCTGTATACACTGGCGTTCAGTGCAACATTGGGCATCTCACCGCTGTTCATCGTGTTTTTCGGTGCCGAGGGCCGACTTCCATTCATCGTTGCGTTCATAACGATTGCGCTGGCGCTGATTCCCCTGCGATGGACACGTGGGTCCTCACCGGATTTTACGGGAGGACAGGTTTCACACGTCCTGAAGTTCATGCTGCTGGCGCCGACCCTGGTCGCCGCCGCCGCCCTGATGTCCTTTGAGGAGGCGGCAATTCTGACGCTGCTGCCGGTCTATGCGCTGAAAAACGGCGTGTCTGCCGAGTTTTCGGCAATGTTTCTGACGGTCATTGCGGTTGGCTCAATGCTCTCGCAACCGCTGGTCGGGGCGCTGGCAGACCGGGTCAACCGTTACTCCCTGGCCTTTGCCTGCGCCGCGGTGATGCTGCTCGGTGCGCTGTCTCTTCCCTGGGTCATCAACACCAAGATCGTGATCTGGCCTGTACTCATCATCTGGGGTGGTGCGACGGCGGGCATCTACACGGTGGCACTGACGATCATGGGACAGCGTTTTCGCGGCGCGCAGCTCGCTGCCGGCAACGCCGCATTCGGTCTCATGTGGGGCGTGTGCGGTGCAATCGCGCCAGCAGCCGGCGGTACCGCGATGACCGTCTGGAATGCGAATGGGCTGATTGTTGTGATGGTGACCGCGACATCAGCGTTCCTGGTGCTGGCAGTCGTACGGCGAATTCTATCCAAAACAGACTGAAAGTTCGCCAACAGCGCACATCACGGAGCGGACGTTGCCGGGCCGCAATCGCAAGATCGCTCAAGCGCCAGACTTGGATTTCGTTCGGCGTTGAGGGATCTGCTCAAGCAGCTTTTCCAGTGAGTCCAGGGGCGGGAGGCACTTGAAGCCGCTGCACACATACGCGACACACGACGAGTCAGCAGCTGACTTTTCCGCCAGCAGTCCCGGCAGGTTGTCCTCATCACTCGGGATGGCAAACACCATCAGACTGACAGGCCCTGCATCGGTGCACTCCTGCGCCCATCGGGAGGCTTCGGCCTGTTCGCCCCGGATCACGATGAAGGTACCGGGATTCATCAGCCGTTCCATTGCGACGATGGTTGAACCGAAGGCGGATGGCATGTGCATTGCCGAGGGCAGAAGCGCCTTCATGATCTTGTGGGCAGCCTTTCGGTAACGCTGCTCGCCAAGCAGGTAAGCCATCTTGAGCAGTACCTGTGCAGCGACGCCATTGCCGGAAGGTGTGGCCTCATCATGCGATGGTATTGATCGGGTGATCAGCGTCTCGTGGTCATCCGAGGTGAAAAACAGCGCACCGGATTCCTCATCCACAAAGTGATCAAGCAGAACATCGACCAGTGCCACAGCCATTTCAAATTCCTCACTGCACCAGCGGACCTGCAGCAATTCCAGAATACCATCGGCGAGAAATGCGTAGTCATCAAGATAGGCATTCAGATGTGCCCGGTCATCCTTGGCTGTCGCAAGCAATCGGCCATTGCGCCACATTCGGCTGCGTATGAACTGCAGCGATCGTTCCGCGGATTCGATGAAATCCGTTTTTCCGAGCATCCGGCCCGCATTCGCCAGTGCCTTGATCATCAATCCGTTCCACGAAACCAGAATCTTCTCGTCCCGGTCGGGTGCAACCCTCTTTTGGCGCACACCATACAACCGGATCAGTGCCTGGTCGATGACTGACCTGACTTCAGAAGGCGGCAGACCTGATCGTTCCGCAATAAGATCCATTGACACGGCATTGCGCAGGTGCCATTTGCCTTCAAAGTTCGGCTCACCGCGCAAGCCAAACCGAACCTCGACTGCCTTGAACTGCTCGTATGTCAGCGCTTCGTTCAATTCATCCATGGTCCACGTGTAGAACTTGCCCTCCTCACCTTCCGAATCCGCATCCAGCGTCGAATAATAGCCGCCATCTTCCGCCTGCATGTCACGCATGGCCCACTCACCGGTCTGGATGGCGGTCTCCAGAAGTTCGCTGTTCTCAGCCGTCAATCCAACATCGACATACAGAGGAATCAACTGGGCGTTGTCGTAGAGCATCTTCTCAAAATGTGGAATCTCCCACTTGACATCAACCGAGTACCGGTAAAACCCACCACCGAGATGATCGTACAGGCCGCCATTCGACATCGCCTCGAGTGTATGCGCCACGACACTCAGGGTGCGGTCGCGAAACAGTACATCCTGAAAACGTTCCTGCCAATAAGTCAGCAGGATCTGCAGCTGGGTCGGATGCGGAAACTTCGGTGCGCCCCCAAAGCCGCCATGAATGGGATCGTATTCCTTGAGCAGGTCCTTGACCCCGGTATCCATCAGCGTATCGTCGATGGGAAACTCCACCTCACTGGTGACCAGACGAAGCTTCTTGAAAGCATCCTTCATGAAACTATTGTGGTCCCTGATCTTGTCCCCAGCGTCTTCAAATCGCAGAGCAATCTTGTTCATGATCTGACCGAATGAGGGCATGTAGTGCGTTTCCTCATTCGGGAAATAGGTGCCGACAAACAACGGCGCCCGTTCATCCGGCGTGAGGAATGCAGTCAGCGGCCAGCCACCCGGTCGCTGATTGAAGATCTGATGGGCGGTCTGATAGATCGTATCCAGATCGGGACGTTCCTCCCGGTCCACCTTGATACAGACAAAATTGTCGTTCATGTAGTCGGCGGTGGCCTTGTCCTCAAAGGACTCGCGCTCCATCACATGGCACCAGTGACAGGCGGAGTATCCGATGGACAGGAGAATGAGTCGGTTCTCCTGTTTCGCCTTGTCCAGTGCCTCCTGGCTCCACGGATACCAATCGACCGGATTGTAGGCGTGTTGCAACAGATATGGACTGGTTTCGTTGATCAATCTGTTTGGACGGGGTTGTTCCTCACTCATGGTCCTACCTTTTTCGCTGGGTTGATCCGGATTGGCTGCTTGGTTACAAATGTTGAAGGCTGTCGAATCTCACAAACGCAATCCAAATGTATACTAGGATAATTGTACCTGCATTGCGACCAACCCTGAATGGTGAGTTCATCAGCACTTGAAATGAGACCTATATTATTGCATATTCACCGGCAAACTTCCCATGTTGACTTTCCCTGAAATAGATCCGGTCGCACTTGATCTTGGATTTTTCCAGGTCAGATGGTACGGAATCGCCTATGCGATTGGAATTCTCGCAGCAATCCTGCTGGGGCGCATCCGCGCAAAAGCGACGACCAATGCCCTGCAAAAGGAGAACGTCATTGACCTGGTTCTCTATGTCGCACTGGGCGCAATCCTGGGCGGCCGACTGGGCTTCATCCTATTCTATCAATTCGGCCACTATGTTGATAACCCAATCGATGTGCTCAAGGTCTGGCAGGGCGGCATGTCGTTTCATGGAGGCTTGCTGGGTGCATTCGTCGGTGGCTGGATGTTCAGCCGCAGATCCGGGATTCCCCTGCTGCAGCTGGCGGACTTTACCGCTCCACTGTGCGCGGTGGGCCTGTTTTTCGGTCGCATCGCAAACTTCATCAACCAGGAGCTTTGGGGTCGCGCATCGGATGTCTCCTGGGCGATGGTCTTTCCTGCTGACCCACAGGGACTCGCCAGACACCCATCGCAACTGTATGAGGCGGCGCTGGAAGGACTGGTGCTGTTCATCGTGCTTTGGGTGTATTCGGCTCGGCCCAGACCCACCGGAGCGGTCACCGGATTGTTTCTCGCCGGATACGGCCTATTCAGATTTGTCGTTGAGTTTTTCCGCGAGCCGGACGCAGAACTGGGATTCATCGTGTCCGACTGGGGCACGATGGGGCAAGTGCTCTCGCTGCCCCTTATAATCGGTGGCTTGGTCCTGCTGACGATGGCGTATGGAAAATCAAGGGTGAGACAATGACCGACCGGCAAAAATCAATTCTTGAGAAGAATCTCAAAGCCCTCGGTGTGCCCTACGAGCTGATTCCGTGTGATCCCGAACTCGCAGACACCGCGGTGTTCGTGCAGCACTACGGTTACGCCATCAAAGACAGCGCCAACACGATCGTTGTCAGGTCAAAGACCGGCGAAGCCAAGTACGCGGCCTGCGTGGTGCTCGCCCACTGTCGGCTGGACGTCAACCATGTTGTCAGAAAGAAACTCGGTGCCCGGCGGGTTTCATTTGCCGGCGCCGAAGAGACTGAACAGATCACGGGGATGACGGTTGGCGGCGTCACGGCAATCGGCCTGCCACCGGAACTGCCGCTGTGGGTTGACCGCGCGGTCATGGACCGCGAGCGAATCATCCTGGGCGGTGCAAGCCGCGCCTGGAAACTGATCGTTTCACCGGCGGTGTTCACACAAACCGCCAACACCGAAATCGTTGATGGACTGGCGAATCCGCTTGCGGGCACCTAGGCGCTGGCAGTTTACAGATCGAGCAGTCTCAAATAAAAAGGAGTCCAGGCGGCGAATACCGCGATCAGGCTGATCAGATCACACCAGATCAGATGCCGGTAGCGGCGGCGCTCACCCGCATCCTTGCCGGACATCAGGATCCGGCACATGGTCACATCAAGCAGATTGATGAAAAACAGCATGGGCACCAGAGCCGGAGCGATCAGGGTGGGGAATATCATAATGCCGGATTTTTCGGTCTGTCCCATCCCAAACAACGCTGAAACCGTCAAGATCAGAATCAGCAAATAGAGCAACGCCCGCAACGCACCGACATAACTTGCGAACTCAAGCAGTTTCCCGACTGGATTCATCGGTCGACCTTTCCTTTCTGCCTGCGCATCGCGTCGCGGTAGGTGACGATACGCTGAACCAGACCAGGCGCACGCACCGATTCGACAAGGTCTGCCATATCCTGCTTGCGTGTATCGGCCACCACCACATTCAACATCCTTCGAACATGATCCTTATCGACTGCGGACCCGGCCCGCCTGGCCGCATCAATGTGTTCCTGCCAATCGGATTTTGCCGCAATCTGTGTCAGAAAACCCATGTCCAGTGCCTCATCGGAATCAAACACCCGGGTGTTGATGAGCACACCGACCGCCTTGTCGCTGCCGATTCGCGCGGCCAGCCGGCGGGTACCGAGCAGAATCCCGAAATTGAGCCCCGGCATGCAGAAACGGCTGCCCGCTTCAGCCACGCGCACATGGCAGCAGCACACCAGGTCCGCACCGGCTCCGAAAGCCATCGAATGCACCAGGGCCACGGTGAGAAAAGGCGCGTGGTGCAATGCCTGCAGCATCCGTTCCACATTGATGATGCGCTCGGCGACCTCGTTGTCGGTTGCCTCTTGCAGATTACCCAGATCAAACCCCGAACAAAACGACTTACCCGCACCCCGAATCACCATGGTCCGCGTGCCATCCTCGCAGGAAGCGCTGATCACCTCATGCAACTCGCGCACAAGCTCCGCATTCAGCGCATTCGCCCGTTCAGGACGATTCAATTGCAGGATTTTCAGATCTTCTACCTGTTCGACTTCAAGTACGCTCACAATCCGTACATCAATCCATTGGCTATAATTTCCACTCTATCATACCCGATTAGTCAACCGGCAATACCGAGCACCAACTCACTCCATAGGCAACCTGATTGAACGACACTGTAAATCCAGTTCTGGTCGAAGTGACCCGGGGCGACATGGTGGAGAGTCTCCATCGCGGTGCGGCCATTGTCGCCGATGCCGGCGGCGAGGCCATCGCGGCATTTGGCGACACGGTGCATCCGATCTATCCCCGTTCGTCCATCAAGCCCCTGCAGGCACTGGTGTTGGTTGAATCCGGTGCACTCGACCGATACGGGCTCACCGACGAGCACGTTGCCCTTGCCTGTGCATCGCATTCCGGAGAACCGGTGCACGTTGAGACCGTCAGGCACTGGCTGGAACAACTCGGACTGGATGAGACCAGTCTGGAATGCGGAGCCCATGAGTCCGTACATCGCAAGTCCCGAAACGAAATGATTCGTCAAGGCGTCAAGGCCACTCCACTGCACAACAACTGTTCGGGCAAGCATGCCGGATTCATCACCACGGCATGCCACCTGGGATTGCCAGTCGCGGGTTACATCAAACGCTCACATCCGGTGCAGCAACGGGTATTGCAGACACTTGAGGAGCTGGCAGGTGAATCCCTGCATAACAGACCCTGCGGACTCGATGGCTGTGGAATTCCCATCACGGGTATTTCGCTCAAGGGCGTGGCGACCGCCTTTGCCAGGCTGTCAGCCGCCAACTTCGATTCATCGGTGCGGCAGGCAGCTGCCAGGAGAATTGTTTCCGCCATGACGCGTTTTCCGGAACTGGTCGGCGGTGAAAAGCGCTTTTGCACCGAGATCGCGCGTGTTACCGAAGGTGCCGTGCTGGTGAAAGTGGGTGCCGAGGGCGTGTATGCGGGCATGACCACAGGATCAACTCCGTATGGATTCGCTTTGAAAATCGACGACGGTACAAGACGCGCGGCAGAAGTCGCCATGGGCGGGTTGATCAGCCGATACTGCAATCTTGAACCCTCACAGCTTGAGCTGCTCAAGCCCTGGTTCGAGCCGGAGGTGAAAACAGTTGCCGGACGAAGTGCGGGACGCATCCGCCCTGCCATACAATAACACTCGAGAAGTCTCACATCAGGAGAAAACCATCATGTACGAATACGAAGCCTTCAACGATCCGATTCAACGCCCGCGCTACACCGGCATCCCGACCTTCATGCGCGCACCGCAGTCCGACAACTGGCAGGACGTGGACATCGGCCTGGTCGGTGTACCGTTCGACGGCGGCGTTACCAATCGGACCGGTGCAAGGCATGGCCCACGCGAAATCAGAAACCAGTCCAGCCTGATGCGGCGCATGAATCAGTCCTCCGGAATCTCTCCACATGATCTTTGCCGGATTGCCGACCTCGGAGATGCCTGGATTCAGAAACCCTTCCACTTGGAGGAGAGCTTGGACGAGATCGAACACTTCTATCAGCGGATTTTTGATTTGGGGATTGTCCCGGTGTCTGCCGGTGGCGATCACTCGGTTACGCTGCCGATCTTCCGGGCGATCGCCAAGCATCGGCCGGTGGGCATGGTGCACTTTGATGCCCACTGCGATACCGGTGATGATTATCTTGGTTCAAAGTTTCATCATGGCGCACCGTTTCGAAGAGCCGTCGAAGAGGGACTGCTTGATCCCAAGCGAACCGTCCAGATCGGCATCCGCGGCTCACTCAATGATCTGGATGTCTGGAAGTTCAGTCACGATACAGGTATGCGTGTTGTCTATATGGAAGAGTTTGACGAACGCGGCTGGAAGTCAGTCATCGAAGAGGCGCGAACCATTGTCGGTGACGGACCCACCTACATCAGTTTCGATGTGGACGGGCTGGACCCGGTCTATGCACCGGGCACCGGCACACCGGAAGTCGGTGGCTTCACCACCTTGGAGGCGCAGATGATGATCCGGGCGCTCGAGGGATTGAATCTGGTGGGTGGAGATGTGGTGGAGGTTGCTCCTCCATTCGATCCATCGGGGAACACAGCGCTGGTTGGTGCCACCATGATGTTTGAGATTCTATGCGTGGTTGCTGAGTCAGTCGGACGAAGCAAGTCCTGAAGTATTGACAGTTTCTGCATCTCGTTGAGAACAACTTCAATCGGCTTGAGTTAACGTCCCGATATGGGAGTGATTGCTGAACCGGGGTGATAGAAGTTCCCTTCAGACTTGATCGGGGACACCTCATTCCAACACAGTCGCAGCGACTGTTACCCGATGTTGTGATAATCAACTCAAATCAGGCCAGTCAATTGGTCTGAAAGTTCCCCAACTATATTCACTAATATACATATTTTGTTGTTTCATACTTATAATCATGGCATGGTTTCGCTAGCACAAACTCTGGATGACATGCTTGCCCACGGCAAGAGTACCTTCTCACGGGAGGAGGCTTTAAACATCTTGGGAGTCAATTCCAAGGCATTTATTGCTGCGGCCGGTCGCCTGATCAAAAAGCAGCGATTGGCATCGCCTTATCGCGGGTTCTATCTGATCCTGCGCCCAGAGGACCGATTCGCCGGTGCGCCGGATCCGGAATGCTGGATTGATCCAATGATGAAGTATCGCGGCATCGACTATCGCATTTCCCTGCTGCGCTCAGCGGCCTTTCATGGTGCATCGCATCAGGCCGCCATGGTTTTTCAGGTCGTAGTGCCCGTGCAACTGCGTGAAGTCCGAACCAAGCGCCATCGAATTCAATTCATCTACCAGACAGCCGAATTCTTTCGAGAGACCAACCTCACGGACTTGCTTGTTCCGATGAAGACCCGTACCGGTTACGCAAAAACAGCAGGTGCGGAACTGACTCTACTGGATTGTGTCCGATACTTCAGCAAAGCGGGTGGAATGAATAATGTAGCGCAGATTGTGAGTGACATGGGCGAGTTGGCAGACCCGGTGAAACTGGCGCGTATCGCCGGTGCTTATGAGAATTCAACTGTGCGCCGACTCGGCTATATCCTGGAGAACTTGGGGCATGAACGTCAGTCCAAGGCACTTGAACCATTGGCAGGAAAGGCCAAGTCAATGAAACCATTGAATCCATCAATCAAGTTGATCAGTCAATACTTTCCGGAGTCCCCAAGAGAGAAAAACTCCAAGTGGATGCTGGAAATCAATGATCCCTTGGAGATAGACATTTGATTCCACTGGACTATATCCTCCAGTGGCGTGGTCAGGCACTCTGGTCGGACATTGCGCAAATCGAACAGGATCTGGTGATCTCCCGCGCGTTGTGTGATTTGTTCAACCATGAATCATTGGCCGACAAGGTCGCTCTTCGTGGTGGTACAGCAATCCACAAATTGTTGTTTCAGCCTCCCTTGCGCTTCTCGGAAGATATTGACCTGGTCCAACTGAACCCAGAGCCGATAGGCGACACAATCAACGAAATACGGGATGCATTGGCTTGGTTGGGTGATTGCAAAAGGCGGCAATCGAGTCATTCCACTCGATTGTTTTTCCAATTCGCACCCGAAATCAGCCCGAACACCACGATTAGACTGAAAGTTGAAATCAATACCCGTGAGCACAGGAATCTGTATCCAATCAGACAATTTCCATTTGAAATCGACAGTAGCTGGTATACAGCGAAAACTCAAATATCCTCGTTCGAACCGGACGAACTCTTCGCAACAAAACTCCGCGCCCTGCTACAACGAAACAAAAGCCGCGATTTATTCGATTTGTATGAAGGAATTCGACAACTACCTCTGGACTTTGACAGACTCATCTTTTGCTTCAATCACTACCTGGCCTTGGAAGGAAAGAATATATCCCGTGCTGATGCTGAAGAGCGCATGCTGAACAAACTGAATAGCAATCTGATTGAAGATATCACAGAACTCTTACCTGCAGAAACCCGATTCGACTATGAAACCGCCATACATGCTTTCAACCTGATATGGGGCGAACTCATCGTGCGGCTTGATGGAAAACCCTGGAAACTATCCGATAAGATCATTGACGAAGCACGCAGGACCAGAATTCCGAATCTTTTGGAATGATACTATCTGTTATCTGCCGTGCATCTTGAGTACAGTCAGCACTAGAAATACAGACCATTGAGGAATTAAACGGTCAAAGATGTAGTGTCTCAACGAAAAATCATAAATTTCATGTTATTGATAATGTTTATGTAATTCTATTGAAATCGCAAAAATGGCAAAGATGGCAATTGACTTGGCTATTGCTGCGACAGGAACTCCCTGATCACCTCCACCAACTGTTTCGCTGCATTGCGATCAACGTCAAGATGCGTCACCAGGCGCATCGGCTCACCGGGTGTCACAATAATGTCCCGCTCTCGAAGAAAACCGGCAAGCGCCCCAACCCGGCCATCATGCACAGTCACAAAAACCATGTTGGTCTGCATCTTGTGGAAATTGACATCAATACCCTCAACATCACCGAGCTGGTCGGCAATCCATCTCGCATTGTCATGGTCCTCGCGCAACCGCCCGACATGATGCTCCACCGCATGCAACGCTGCGGCGGCAGCCACACCAGCCTGCCGCATCCCGCCGCCAAGCAGTTTGCGCCAACGGCGCGCCTTGCGGACCGTCTCTTGGTCACCACACAGCACCGATCCCAGCGGTGCACCCAACCCCTTCGAAAAACAGCACGACACCGTGTCGAACCGACTCGTAACCTTCGCCACATCAACGCCGTGAAAAACCGCGGCATTGAATACCCGCGCACCATCCAGATGAAACTTGAGCCCCGTTGAGTCAACAAACTGCGCCGCCTCATCAAGATACGTCATCGAAAGCGCCCGGCCCGCCTGGGTGTTTTCCAGACAGAAAAGACGCGTATTGGCAAAATGGTCATCATCCGGCTTGATGGCGCGGCTGGCCATGGCAAGATCAATCGAACCGTCTTCCCTGAAGTCAAGCGGTTGTGGCTGGATGCCACCGAACACCGCGCCACCGCCACCTTCATATTTGTAGGTGTGCGCAAGCTGTCCGGCAATGTATTCGTCGCCCCGTGCGCAGTGCGACAGCAATGCCAGCAGGTTGGCCTGGGTTCCGCTGGTTACGAATATCCCGGATTCCATACCAAACCTCTCGGACATCTGCTCCTCGAGTCTGTTCACCGTAGGATCCTCACCATAAACATCATCGCCCACGTCCGCTTGGTACATCGCCGTGCGCATCGCTTCAGTCGGTTTGGTGACCGTGTCACTGCGAAAATCGAAAATCATGCCGAACTCCGTTTGATATAAAATAAAAATACGCTGATCAATACCGACAATAATTTAATCGAAATTCAGCGGGCAGATTGAGACAATCGTGTTATTTTGTCTTATTGCGCCTCCTGACCATTCAAAGCCAACCAACTTCCAGGGGATTTCAAGTGACCAAGCAACCTGAGTTCACCATAGGCATTGAAGAGGAATACCTCATTGTCGATGTCGGAACGCTAAATCTGGTTTCCAGAATGCCACCGGGCTTGATGGCAGACTGTGCCAAGGAACTCGGTGCCCAGGTCACCAAGGAATTCCTGCAGTGCCAGATCGAGGTCGGTACGCGGGTCTGCAAAACCGTCAAGGAACTGCGAGAGGAGCTGATTCACCTGCGCGGTACCGTCGCAAGAGTCGCCCGCGAACATGATTGCCTGATCATGGCCGCTTCGACCCATCCCTTCTCATTTGGCGCAACCCTGCTGACCGATGACGAACGCTATCTGGACCTGGCTGAACAAATGCAGCAAATCATCCAGCGGCTCTACATCAGCGGCATGCATGTCCATGTCGGCATCCCGGAAGACGAACTGCGTATCGATCTGATGAATCAGGCCTCGTATACCCTTCCGCATATGCTTGCCCTGAGCACATCGTCACCGTTCTGGAGAGGCGGAGATACGGGCCTGAAATCCTATCGGGTCTCGGTATTCGACCAGATGCCCAGAACCGGGATACCACCAAAATTTCACAGCTATACCGACTACATGAGACACGTCAATGTGCTGATTGATCTGGGAATCATTGAGAATGCGACCAAGATCTGGTGGGACATTCGACCCAGCTGGAAATTTCCGACGCTGGAAATGCGCCTGACTGATGTGTGTACCAATTTTGAGGATTCGATTACGATCGCCTGTTTCTATCGATGCTGGCTGAGGCTGCTGCATCGACTGAAATTGGACAACCAGCGCTGGCGGGAATATTCCGCGTTCCTGGTGCAGGAGAACCGATGGCGCGCCCAGCGCTACGGAATTGACCGGGGCATGATCGATTTTGGTCGTCAGGAGATTGTTGACTTTGCTGAACTGGCCGAAGAAGTCATTGAATTGACCGCGGAAGACGCGGAATACTTTGACTGCGTCGAGGAGATGAACCACATCCGCACCATCATCCAGCGGGGCACCAGCGCCCATCGGCAATTGGACGTCTACAACAAGTCCATTGCAGAGGGGCATTCCAATGAGTGGGCACTGGTTGAAGTTGTAAGGTTCATCGTCAAGGAGTCACTGGCCGGCGTCACCGATTGAAATCGGTCACCAACCGATCATCGGCAGTAAAATTCAACCGTACCGTCTCGTTCCGCCTGGTCCATGAGCTGGACCTCCCACTCAAGATATTCCTTCATTCTCTGCTCCTGATCGGTGTCGTGATCGTACGGCCGATCCCAGACATCGTCGACTTCAGTCAGCAGATTGTCCATGCCCTCCACCATCGGGAAGCCAGCATCTTTCCAGGCCTGGTTGCCGCCATTGAGTACCCGGATCAGTTGTCTGGAATCTGACTGCATCAGATCATAGGCGGCGAGATGGGCAATAGCCGCATCTTCAGATGTGAGAACCAACAGTCCGACGGGTTGATGGAAGGTGAGTGCGGATTCAAGTCGCTGCCGGATGCACCAATGCGACTCCATGATGTGGGCCTGGCGGTAATTCCGACTCAGGGACAGATCCACCACCATGGTTTTCTCACCTGACTGTAAGACAGATTTCAGTTCGCCCGGCTCAACTGTCTCGAATTCCCGGTAACCGGCAATTTCCGATCTTGGTAAACCCGTTTCAATCTCCGCCCCCTCAAACGGGTTGCTGAGAACATGCACATCGCGATGTCCCATCTGCATCAGCCATGAGGCGGTCATGATCGCACGCACCCGCCGGTCATCAATCAAGACCGTTCGCGCATTGCGAACCGCAATGAATTCATCGGTTGTCTGAACCAACTGACCACCCGGTGCATGACGCGACCCCGGCAGATGACCACTTTCAAATTCCTGCCCGGTCCGGACGTCGAACATGTACAGCGTTCGCTCTTCGTCGAGTTTCCACCCGTACAGTGTCTGATGATCAACGAATGACACGTCGAACCGTTCGGCAACCCGGTTCGCCGCAGCACTCGCCTTGTCAAAGTTCTCCTTCGATGGCGGTTGACCTTCCAGCGACCTGCCATGGTCCAACTGCAACCCGGCCAGATGCCATCCCATGGTTCCATCCTTGAGCAGCATGACGCGGTTGGGGATTTCAGCGTTGATCAGGGACATGGCGCCGACAATGCTCCGTGTGCGTCCGGCACAGTTGACGACGACATCCGTATCCGGGTCGGAAGCGACCTCGAATACACGGTACACCAGTTCCGCACCCGGCACATCAATCGCGCTCGGAATGCTCATGGCGTGATATTCATCCATCGGGCGGCTGTCAAGCACAATCAACTTGTCATTGGCCTGTAACCGCGCATGGAGCTGTTCCGCAAGGATTTCAGGTGGCTTTCGTTCTTCCAGCAGGTACTCTCCGAAGGTCTTGCTGGGCACATTCAAGCCGGAAAACAATTCAAACCCGGTCGCCTTCCAACCCTTGATGCCTCCGGTCAACACACTGACATCGGCATACCCCAACTCCTGCAGGCGGTTGGATGCCCGCTCGGCCGCTCGTTCCTGTCCCTCCGGTCCGCCATCGTAGACCACAATTGGCACACTGCGGCGGGGCAGCAGATCACCAACCAGGAACTCCAGTCGGCTCAGGGGAATATTGGTTGCCCAAAACAGGTGACAATCGAAGTAGACGCCTTCCTCCCGAATATCAATGATTGCAATCTCCCCGCGTTCGTGGATTCTTTCCTTCAAGCGCCGGGCGTTGATTTGCTGGTTCATTGCGTGACGTACCGTGCGTCGACGATGTTGCCGGCTGATGAGAAAACCCGCCAGCTCGCCGTTCTCTCATCGTAGTACACACGTTCAGTCAGATACTCCAATCCCAGTCCATACATGTGGAAGTTGATCACCGCCTCCCGGTCCGTGATATGGATCGAGTGAAGATCATCAGGAAGCAGTGTGACGCCAGACCCGGGTCGCACGACATGCGAGTCGAAAACCTCGACACCACCGTTACTGCGCCGATAGAAACGGTTCAGTTCCTCACCGCGGATACCGGTGATCACCGCCCAGGTGTCGTGATTGTGGGCTGGTGTCTCAGTTGGCGCCCGTGCAGACTGAACATACAGCGCGAAACGATTGTCCTGCGGGTCCTCGGAAATTCGGTAGACGTAGGAATTGTCAGTTGCCTCATCAGTCGGTGCCGGAAACTCCTCCTCGGTGAACCAGTCTGCGTGACTCGCCAGTTCGCGCAGTTCCAGCTCGATCTGACCGAGGCTGTCCCTGTTCACCCCGTGTTGTGCCTCAATATCTCGAATGCGTTCAACTGCTGAACACACAGCCGAACGCCTTAACTCTTGCATGGTCATGTTTTCACTCCTTATCTTCAGATGACAATGCTGAAAACTCAGCGCATTTGTCAAGAAACCGGTTCATGGTCTTGGGCATGGGCACCCGTGCACCTGAGATATAGGTGATCAGTTCCCGCCCCCATTCGATCAATTCACAGCCGTCCAGAATCCGTTGTTCCAGATTCCCCCTGTTCTCATCCAAAATGGTCTGGACAACATTCTCAATCCGCTCGGAACACGTCACAAACCTTGGCCAGATTGAGAAGTAATGCGGATCAATCTTCATAACCTCACAGTTATACTTCGCCTGAACCGCGAAATCCGCCAATAATGGCCAGGCATCAGCAAAAATATCGAAAGGTGCAAGGGTTTCATTCAAAACCGAATTGATCCTGTCGATATCCCTCATCGTCTGCGAAATCTTGACATACCTGGATTCGTAAAACTCCTGACCGGACAGCGAGAAAGCCTTCAGCGGCTCTCCCCACAACTCGTCGATTCCCTCATTGCCGCTGAAGTGGCGAACCGACTTGCCGAGTTCCATCGCCTCCTGCAGACACTCGCCACATTGCTGTACCAGTTCATTCTGCAAGCTGATGTGGACACCCTTGTCTTCAAGTTCCACCACCGAGGTGATGATGTCTGTGGCGCGATTGAACAGCGCCCCGGCCAGCATTGCACCGTTGACTCTCTTCTCCTCAGCGGAGCGTGCTCCTTCATAAGCGGTGCGTGCAAGATCAAGATTTTCCCCGGGGGTGTTGATGCCGGGCTCGGTGTGATGGAATGTTCTTCTCGTCAGTCCCGCAATCAAGTTCTTTTTTGCAGTCCACGTCTCTTTTGGCGGACTGTAATGACGAATCCAATATCCGTCAAAGTAAATCCGCTTGACACCATCGAATTCGCGGATTGTGCCATTGACCAGATTGTCTTCGGAAACCGTCATAAGGAGATTCGGGTCAGTACTCATCAAAACAAAATTGAACCTGCGCGAAGGGGACTCTACTGGAAATCAACATCAACACTTGAAACCAGACTCATGTCCTCTCGATTTTGCTGAACATAATACTATTATCAACGCAGGTTTGAACGCAAATGCTATCGAGTGGAAGTCCGGTTCGCTGGCTGCTTGATGGGTGAACTGATTCCCGACCTGCCCGAAAAAATTGAAATTTGCAATTATCCGCGTGTTCGACTTACAATTTAATTTGACCCATTGTTATGGCTTTTGACTCTGGCGATCGGGTTTTCCTGCATTCGCTACTGTCATTACGATTGAGTTTACGGTATGAATATAACTTTGGCAGAGGAAATACTGCTGCTATTGCTGGATGAGAAGAAAGGAACACTGTCTCCAGTTCCACAACTGACGCTGCACTTCGTTCTGGCCGGTGCGGTACTGATGGAACTGGCCATCCAGAACAAGGTCGACAACGATGTGGAATCGTTCTTCATCATCGACAAGGAACCGACCGGAGAACCGGTGCTGGATCATGTCCTTGAGAGAATCCAGCAGGAGGAAAACAATCAGGACCTCAAATTCTGGGTCAATGCGATTGCCGACGATGGCGCCACAATCGTGGAAAACGGTATCAACCGCCTGGTCGAAAGAGGGATTCTCGGCCGTTCGGAAAAAAAGGTTCTGTGGGTCGTCAAGACAGAATCCTATCCGACCATTGATGACTCTGTCGAAAGGGAATGCAAGCGCCGCGTCATGAATCTTCTCTACAGTGATGATATCCCGGATCAACGCGATATCGTCATCATCTGCCTGATGGATGCCTGCAACATGCTGCGCACCTTGTTGGGTCAGGCCGAATTGAATCGGCTGCGTCCCAGAATCGAGGAGATCGCCCGCCTCGACCTGATCGGTCAGGCCACCACGAAACTGATACGGGAAATCCAGGTTGCCCTGGTTGCGGCACACGCACCGCTTTTCTGACCGTCGCAGGTCGTTCCCCAACCCGTTACCTGACTAATTCAGCAAGCTGACCTGCTGAGCGCGTCACGGTCCGTATATGGCATGCGGCAACCAGGTCGCAAGCGCCGGAAAAAACCACAGTACCACCAGCATCATCAACTGAATCGCTACGAAGGGAATCACACCCTTGTAGATCTGCATGGTTTTGATGCTGCGAGGGGCCACACCCCTTAAGTAGAACAGTGAAAAGCCGAAAGGTGGTGTCAGAAACGATGTCTGGAGATTGACCGCCATCATCACACCCAGCCAGACCGGATTCATCGGTACGCCCGGCGCCACTTCCATCTGCAGCAACACCGGCCCCACAATCGGCACCACGATGAAGATGATCTCCAGGAAGTCCAGGATGAAGCCCAGCAGGAACATCACCAGCATGATCAGCAACAACACCGTCAGTGTTCCACCGGGAAGATTGTGCAGAACATTCTCAACAACCGTATCACCGTCCAGGCCCCGGAACACCAGCGAGAACATCGAGGCGCCAATCAGGATCACGAACACCATTGTCGATACGATCAGGGTCTGCTGCATGATCTGGGGCAGAATGGATTCGCCCTTGTCATCTTTGATACCGTAGACGCGCAGGATCGCGGTAAAAATCCCCGTGATCAGGCCGAATGCGCAGACCAGGGCGACAAAAACCGCCATCCACTCAATTGTCGTCAAGGTATCCCGTTGCATTCGAAGGTCAAACAGCACCGTGATCAACAGCATGATGGCCAGGCACACCGCACCGAGCACGATCAGTCGGCCGCGTCGCGGATTCACCCGGTATCCCGCCATCATCAAGGCACCGGTACCGCCCATTGCCGCAGACTCCGTTGGCGAGGCCAGCCCTGCCAGAATCGATCCCAACACCGCCACAATCAATGCAAGTGGTGCAAACAGTGTGGAAACCATGGTCCGGAACATGGTGATGCCGGATTCAGGCTTGAGCTCGTCGCGGGGAATGGCCGGACAGGTATCAGGACGAAAGATGGCAATGATGATCTGGTAGAGAATGTACAGGGACACCAGCACCAAACCCGGAATCAACGCTCCGGCAAACAGGTCATTGACAGACAGCGCATCCGGGGAGAAGTTACCCATCGCAAACTGCGCCTGCTGAAAGGCGGTCGACAGCTGATCGCCCAACAGCACCAGCACGATCGACGGTGGGATGACCTGTCCCAGTGTGCCCGAAGCGCAGATCGAACCGCAGGCAAGAGCGGGATTGTATCCGCGCCGGATCATGGTCGGCAGCGAAAGCAATCCCATGGTGACCACGGTCGCACCGACGATCCCCGTTGATGCCGCCAGCAGTGCACCGACGATGCACACCGAATAACCGAGTCCCCCGCGGATGCTTCCAAACAGCTTGCCCATGTTGTCCAGCAGCTCTTCGGCAATCTTTGACTTTTCCAGTGTCACCCCCATAAACACAAATAAGGGAACCGCGACCAGCACCTCATTGCGCATGATCGAGAAAATCCTCTGCGGAAGTGCTGAGATGAATGAAAGATCAAACAAGCCAAACGCCGACGCGATGAATGCGAACAGCAGCGAGGCGCCAGCCAGGCTGAACGCCACCGGAAAACCGAACAGCAGCAGGATGATTACAGAAACGAACAGTGCTGCACAGAGAAACTCAGGGGATGTGAGGAATTCCATCATGACTGCTCAAGTAGTTCGGAATCAGGCTGCGCCGGTTTTGACAGCGTCAGGATGCTCCGGATCGCCAGCGAGATGCCTTCGATCACCAACAGCACCGAAAACACCAGGATCACCGTTTTGAATAGATAAATGTATTGAAGGCCGGCTGTCTCCGTGGATCCTTCGCGGACCGCCCAGGAGTTGAGAACCAGTGACCAAGCGAAATCGAAGTTGACAATGCAGAAAGGGATGAGGAAAATCAACGAGCCGACCAGGTTGATCCACGCCTTCGTACGCTCGTGCGCCTCGCGATAGAACACATCCAGCCGCACATGCCCCTCTTTCGCCAGCGTATAGCCGGCACCGAGCATGAACAGCAATCCATGCATGTACCAGATCGATTCCTGCATCTGAATCGACCCATAGGAAAATACGTAACGCATGATCACAACAACAAACTGCATCAGCGTCATGAACAGCACCAGCCAGGCCGCGAACCGGCCGATCACGGTATTGAACAGCGTCAGGCAGACGGATGCCTGCTGCAGTAGTCCGCGCCAACCCCGCTCTTCTCGCGCCTGGGCCTGTTCCTTGCGAAATTCCAGCAGAATCTGTCCGGGTTCGGAACGAAACATCATGTAGACGGGAACCGCGAAAAAAGCGGTAACCGCCAACAGGACCAGAAAGTAAACCGTGATGCTGAACAGGAAGGGCAAACGCTCCAACGAATACCACAGTTCAATGAAATCTATATCCACGATTCGATTGCCTGGGTTGTTTGGGAACGGTTTGTCTCACCGGTGACCGTAATGGTCGGGATTGCGTTTGCATGCTGGACATGTTGTCAATCTGTACCGTGACTCGAAGGAAATCAGGCACACAGGGATGGTCAGGTAATGTACCGAAAAGGTGAATCCGCTCCGCTTCAGGAAGCGGACTCACCCTTGATCAGTAACAAGTCAATGAGCTCGGATCAGGAATGAAAATTCACGAGCGCACGCTTGTTCATATAGGTCTGATCGGAAAGTTTCGACCATCCGATCACATCCTTTCGGAACGCCATGAAGCTGTCGTACACCTTCTTCGTATCCGCGTCGGTGTTTCCAACCGTTGCAAGAACATCACGGGCAGCCTCGCCCATTCCCGCAAACACCTCATCTGAAAACTCAACCAGTTCCACGCCATGCTCGGTCAACAAGGTATCGAGCGCAGAGGCATTGTTGGCGTTGAATTCAGCCAAGTCGTAGTTGTTCTCGGCAACCGCGGCGTTCTCGATGATCGCCTGCTCACTGGCTGACAGACCATCCCAGACACCCTTGTTGATGCCGGAACTCAATACGGTTCCTGTTTCATGGAAACCCGGATAGTGATAGAACTTGACCACCTTGTAGAATCCGAATGCCAGGTCGTTCCATGGACCGACCCACTCGGTGGCATCAATGGTTCCAGCCTGAAGCGCCGGCATGATCTCGGCACCGGCCAGCGTCACCGATGAACCGCCCATCGCGTCGATCACACGGCCACCAAGGCCCGGCATACGCATTTTCAATCCCTTGAAATCATCCAGTGACGTAACAGGGTTTGCGAACCAGCCACCCATCTGCGATCCGGAGTTTCCGCAAACGAAATGCTTGACGCCAAAATTCGCGCCGAGTTCATCCCACAGCGCCTGCCCACCACCATGATGGATCCACGCGTCGATCTCCGCCGGAATCAATCCAAACGGAACGGATGCGAAAAACGAGTAGGCGAGCGCCTTGCCCTGATAGTAGTACTCTGCCGAGTGATACATGTCGGCTGTCCCTTCCTGCACAGCATCATGACACTTCAACGGATGCACCAGTTCACCACCGGCAAATACCTTGACGGTCATCTTCCCGTCGGACATGCGGGTCACACGGTCAGCAAATCGGTCTGCGGCAGTACCCAAACCCGGAAAACCCTTTGGCCACGAGGTGACCAGCTTGAACTCCTTGTGCCCCTCGGAAATTGCAGGTGCCGCCAGGGTGGTGGCAGCCGCCGCAGTTCCGGCTATGGCACCGGTTTTAAGAAATTGTCTTCGTTCCATAGTAGATAAACTCCTCTGATTATTGAAATTGAAACAATTTAGTTACGCAGCGGAAATTGAACCCAATGCCGCCACAATTACAATCATCTAATGAAATATAACGAAATAATACAGGAAACTCTATATTGATTTCGTTTTTTGTGCTGTCGGGCTGAAACAGAAACCTCGCACAAGATTACCGCATTGAGCCGATTTTGGGTTTTTCAATGCTGCCCTCAGGGTTTCCTGAACCCATATCGCCCCCAGGCAACCAGCCTGAAAGTCTCAAGCACTCTCGACCATGGCTTTGAGCACCTCACACCATCCCAGGGCGATGTTTCGGCGGTTGTAACCGCCGCCACCGGTTGCGATCAATCGCCCGTTGCAGAACTCATCGGCCAGGCGACACAATCTGCGGGTGGCGTGTCCGTGGGCTTCAGGAGTGAACTTCATATGCGTCAGTGGGTCGCCGTCGATGCTGTCCGCGCCGGCCTGCAGGATGATGAACTCAGGTTTGAACGACCGAATGAATTCCTCCAAACGCCCCCAGGACTCAAAGAAAACATCGTTCGTGCTGCCCGGCATGACCGGAATATTCAGTTTCGTGTCCGCGGCATCTCCCTTGCCGGTTTCGTAGGCGAATCCGGTTCCAGGGTAAAGGTAACGTCCGTCCTCATGAATGTCGCCGATGATCACATCCGGGTCCGACTCAAATGAGTAAAACACGCCGTCGCCGTGATGCGCATCAATGTCCACGTAGGCAATCCGTTGAATCTTGTAGCGCTCGCGCAAGGTCTGAATCAGAATGCCCAGATCACTGATCGCACAAAATCCAGCTGCAGACGCGGCACTGCAATGGTGCAGACCGGCAATCGGAATGAAGATCCGGCTGAACTCACCCTTCATCAGTCGGTCGAGTGCCTCCAGGTCGCTCCCGACAATATAGGAAACCGCCTCATAGACGCCTGGGAACACCGGCGTGTCCCCACCGTCCAGATAACCTGTTCCCTCTGAAGATTTTCTTTTCAGAAACTCAACGTAATCGGAATCGTGAAAGCGCAGCAGATCACCATCATCACACGCCACCGGAGTCAGAACCTGCACCCTGCGGTCCAGTCCGGTCCGAACAGCCTCGTTCCAAAATGCATCAAGACGGTCTACACCGAATGGATGGCCATCCGGAAATCCGTATCGCTTGAGATTGTCACCGACATAAACGCCGGTACCGGCAGAACTTCCAACCATCACCAGCGCGTGATTACAAATCCGGACTTTTTGCGAATCTCTTCTGGTTTCTTTCCACCCACATGGTTGATCACGTAGGAGGTGCCGTTCTTGTTGAGAATCTCGATATACAGGAGTGTATCGCCGTTTTTGTATTCCCTGACCGTACTCTCACCAAACTGATATTCGGTGTAGTTGAGATTGTCGGCCACCTCGCCGGCGCCTGTCGACGGCGCGGCGGTCTCGCTTGTGGTGTCACTGCGGTCGGTTATCACCTCGCCACTGACAATGGCCGGGCGGTTGTTGATTTCAATGGAGTCAACTATCGTTGTCTGGCTTTGTGCGCTCAAGGGCAGCGCAAAACAGCATCCGACAACGATTGCAATGAAAGTCCGCTTGGAAAACGGATGCAGGTCATGACCCGCCTGTGAGTTGACGGAATACATCTTCAAGTTCACCTTTTTCTTCAGATAAAGTACGAACGTTCCAGCCGTTTGAATGGGCAATCCTCCACACCTGATCGACCAGCGAATGTCCGCTGGTGGATACCAGGTGGAATGCATTGGACTTCTCAATATATCGCACATCCGCGACTTCATCAATGTTTCGCAGCTCATTTTCGACGTTTTCCCGATTCTCTTCAATGACCTGAAGACGGACTGCGTTGTGATACCGGGAGACTTCGACCAGGCGTTCAGGAGTCTGATCGGCAATGATCTGGCCCTGATTGATGATGATGACGCGGTTGCAGACGGTTTCCACCTCGGCAAGAATGTGTGTCGAAAGAATAATCGCCTTGTCCGCGGATATCCTGTCAATCATTGCGGTGATCTGGTCTTTCTGGTTGGGGTCCAATCCATCCGTCGGTTCATCAAGAATCAAGACCTCGGGATCGTGCAACAAGGCCTGAGCGATGCCGACCCGACGCTTGTATCCCTTGGACAGCGTATGGATGGGTTGGGTCAGTACGTTATCAATCTGGACTTGTGAGACAACCTCAGCCATCCGCGTTACAAGGTCTGCGCCCCGAACACCCCGGACACCGGCGACAAAGGACAGGAAACTCTGTACCGGCATATCACTGTAAAGTGGAATCCCTTCAGGCAGGTATCCAAGTTTCCGTTTTGCCTGAATCGGGTGTTGCTGGATGTCGATGCCATCGATTTCGACTGTTCCGATGTCAGGTTGGAGAAATCCCGAGATCATTTTCATGGTGGTTGACTTGCCGGCGCCGTTCGGTCCCAGAAACCCGAGTACCTGCCCGCGTTCGACGGAAAATGTCAGGTCATCGACAGCCGTGTCGCTGCCGAACCGCTTGGTCAGATTGGATACCTTGATCATGTGGATTCGCTTTAGCCGTGATACGGGTTCGGATCACTGCATTGTATTACGAAATCCTGATGGCACTCCTTTGCTGGAGGTCACTACGCTGTGTGCATCGGCGCACAAGTCAGCCGACACAAGAAACCACTGGTTCGGAATGTCCGCAAACCAATTCGATTTATGGAATAATTGCGGTTGAACCGGCACATGGCCAAATCTGCTTTACATCCTCCAATTGATGACCGGAATTGACCGAGCAAAACCAAACCCTTTATCTGATTGACGGTACGGCTTACGTCTACCGTGCGTTTCATGCGTTCAATCTCAGCACCGCCGACGGGCAGCCAACTGGTGCTGTGTACGGTGTGGCAAACATGATAAATCGCATCATCCGCGATTATTCCCCGGATTACCTGGTGGTTGTATTTGATGCCAAGGGCAAGACCTTTCGGGACGACATCTACCAGGAATACAAAGCCAACCGTCCACCGATGCCGGACGATCTTCGCACACAGTATGCTTACATCCGGGAATTGGTTGACGCGATGGGAATCAAGTCCATCTCAATCAGCGATGTCGAAGCCGATGATGTGATCGGTACACTGGCAGTCGAGGCTGCACAGGCAGGATTGCGAACTTTTATCGCGAGCAGTGACAAGGATCTTGCACAACTGGTTACCGATGATATTTCCATGCTGGATGAGCAAAAGGCACTCATCTTGGGACCGACGCAAATCAAGGAGAAGTTCGGTGTGCCACCCGATCAGATCGTAGACTACCTGTCTCTGGTCGGCGATACATCTGACAACATTCCCGGTGTCCCCCTCGTAGGTAAGAAAACAGCGGCGAACTGGCTCGCCAAGCATGGTTCGCTGGACGACATCATTGCCAATGCCGAGAGTTTCACCGGCAAAACCGGGGAGAATCTCAGAAATTCGCTCGACACATTAAAGTTGGCTCGGCAGCTGGTCACACTGAAACTTGATGTGGACGTTGACTTGGATCTGGAGAGCTTCCGCACAACCGCCGGTGACAAGGAGAAACTGCGCGAGCTCTACACCAAACTGGAATTCAAGAGCTGGCTTGCGGCGTTGGACGACGATGGCGGCGAGCAGGAGAAGGTTTCAGTAAATTACACCGCTGTCACGGACCGCAAGACTTTTGATGATCTGATTGACCGCCTGTCCAACTGCGAAATCTTCGCATTCGACACGGAGACAACCGGATTTGACATGCGCCGAGAGCGTCTTGTCGGCATATCGGTCGCCTTGCAGCCCAATGAGGCATTCTACATTCCCGTGGGACATCAATACCCGGACGTGCAGGAACAATTGGATCGGGATTACGTTTTGGAGAAGATCCGGTATCCGCTCGAAAGTCCGGACATTGCGAAGATTGCCCAGAACATCAAATTCGACGCGGTTGTGTTCGCCAAATACGGTATCAATGTCAAGGGCCCGTTCTACGACACCATGGTTGAGTCTTATGTGATGAACAGCACCGCGGTGTCAAAACACAGTCTGGACAACCTGGCATTGAAGTACCTTGACCACACAACCATCAAGTATGAGGACGTCGCGGGCAAGAAAGGCAAGAACCAATTGACATTTGATCAGGTTGAGATCGCCACCGCGACCGATTATGCGGCGGAGGATGCAGACATCGCGCTGCGCCTGCATCAGAAGTTGTGGCCAAACATCGAGTCAGACGCCAAATTGCGGACTGTCTTTGAACAGATCGACATGCCGCTGGCACCGGTGCTTCTGCGGATGGAAGACCATGGCGTAAAAATTGATCGTGATGCGCTCGCGCAACAAAGCGCTGAGCTGCATCAGGAAATGCAATTGATCGAGCAGAAGATTTTTGAGAGCGCCGGAATGCCGTTCAACATCTCATCACCCAAGCAGATTGCCGAGGTCCTGTTCAACAAACTGGGACTGCCAGTCGCGTCCAAGACCTCGACCGGTCAGCCGTCAACATCAGAAGCCGTACTCAGTGACCTTGCAATTCAGTACGACGTTCCAAAGTGGATTTTGGAACACCGCAGCCTGGCAAAACTGAAGTCAACCTATACCGACAAGCTGCCTGAAATGATCGATCACAAGACCGGGCGCGTCCATACGTCATACCATCAGGCGGTCGCCGCGACCGGACGACTTTCCTCATCAGATCCCAATCTACAGAATATCCCCATCCGGACCTCGGAAGGCCGACGCATCAGGAAGGCGTTCATCGCCGAACCTGGATGTATTCTGATCTCAATTGATTACTCCCAGATCGAACTTCGGATCATGGCACATCTTTCCGAGGATCCGGGACTGCTTGATGCCTTTGCAAAAGGTGAAGACGTCCATCGGTTCACCGCGGCGGAAGTGTTTGACACCAGCCGGGAGGAGGTGACTTCAGATCAGCGCCGCCACGCCAAGGCGATCAACTTCGGTTTGATGTATGGCATGTCACCTTATGGTCTGTCGCGCCAGTTGCAGATCGATGTGGCACGCGCTCAGGACTATGTCGATCAGTATTTTTCGCGGTATCCGAAAGTACGGGATTTCATGGATTCAACACGGGAAACCGCACGAACCAGGCGCTATGTGGAAACCCTGTTCGGGCGCCGACTGTATCTGGCCGATATCAACTCCAAACAGTTCGGACGCCGTCAGCATGCCGAGCGTACAGCAATCAATGCACCTCTTCAGGGTACAGCGGCGGATATCATCAAACTGGCGATGATCGAGGTTGATCAATGGATCCAGCAAAGCGCGTCATCCGCCCGCATGATCATGCAGGTTCATGATGAGCTGGTGCTGGAAGTGCCCGAGGCCGAAGAACAGTCTGTCTGTGAGAAAGTCAAGTCAATCATGGAAAGTGCGGCTGAGCTGCACGTACCCCTGGTCGCAGACGCAGGACGCGGATTGAACTGGGCCAGTGCCCACGAATGACATTCACTCAGTTGAAGAGCCATCATCCAGAATTGAAACAATCTGTTCCCTTGCCTGCGCCACTCCCTGACCTGTTCTGCTCGAGAACACCTGCATCGAAACATTTTCAAGGGACTTGATCTCATTTTCCACCGACCTTGCTGCAACGGACTGTTTGGACTTGGACAGCTTGTCCGCCTTGGTGAGCAGGATATGGGCTTTCACTGACGATTGCAGGCACCAGTTGAGCAACTGACGGTCGAGGTCCTTGAGTGGATGCCTGACATCCATGGTCAGCACCAATGCCCGGAGGCTTTGTCGAGTGGCCAGGTATTGCTCAATCACCCTGGCCCAATGCTGTTGCATTTTCTGCGGTACCTTCGAATACCCGTAACCGGGCAGGTCGACCAGTCGAATTTGCGTGTCAACCTCAAAAAACACGATTTGCTGGGTACGTCCAGGTGTCTTGCTGGTGATCGCCAATCGTTTCTGGCCTACGATCGCGTTGAGTGCGCTGGACTTCCCACTATTGGATCTACCGGCAAACGCCACTTCGCAACCGTCATCCGCTAGCCATTGTGATGGCTGATGTGCGGCGGTTACGAAACTGGCTTTGTTGAGATTGATCGACATACTGATACGCCACGGTTAACGACAACAATGCAGTATCTGACTTCAAGGCAACCCAAACCCAGGTTTTCGGCCAGCCTGGAGACATCTGCTCAATGTTGATCTGATGCAGTCAGCACCGAATCACCACGAGAGACTGATTCACGTGTATCTGACGCACTCATATATGTTACCCTGTTCGAAACCAATTCATGGACAGTTGTTCCCGACACTTGAATTCTGACAACCAAGAAGGTGCGTGATCACCAGTCACCACATTTAATTGCATTTATTATTCTTTTTTTGCGTTTTTATCAGTATTCCTCATTGTTCTAAATATCATTGCATTTACTTGTCTATATTTGCATTTATTAACAATTCTTGAATTAAGATCAGTGGATTCTATTCCGCTAGTCTAGAAATCTCACTCCAACTCGTTTGTTTGCGCTTATTGATTTATAATTGCGCTAATAACCTGTGTGTCCGGTAAAAATTCGCTAATCAACGCAGGGAAACGGCTCCAGTGCAGTTGCTTGAAATAGAAATCCACTTCCAACTGATCGGAAAGTAACCATGCCCAGGAACATTCCTGAAAAGTCATTGGAAGCGCTCCTGGCAATTGTCGGCCATCATCCGCAAGGGATCAAGCTGAGTGGAATCGAAGCTCAAATGATGGAGACAATACCGCGTAGAACGGTGCAATACCATCTGAGCCATCTGGTCGATTCAGGACTTTTGGTTGCTGAAGGAACAAGGCGGGGGCGCGTATACAAGCCACTCGCCGACGAGACTTCCACTTCAATCAATCCCGAACTAGCTACCGACTACTCTGAAAAATTGGGGATATCAGCAACTGGCAGGGACATTCAGTCATCAGTCCGTCAGCCACTCATGAAAAGAAAGCGAGTGTCCTACAATCCGGAATTTGTTGATTCCTACGAACCCAACATCACCTCGTACCTCACTGACACCGAGCTCGAACATCTTCAGGGTTTGGGAGCAGTGGATTCCGAAATACTCGGTTCGCAGCCGCTCTCCGATCAAGTGCTGGAGCAGTTCGCCGTTGACCTGGCCTTTAGTTCCACTCGACTTGAAGGTGGTCGGTACACTTTGCCGGAAACCAGGCGATTGGCTGAGTTTGGTAGGTCAAGCCACGAGAAGAACAACGAGGATGCGCAATTGATCCTCAATCATATCGATGCGGTCAACTATCTCGCGCTGTGCACCGACCTGATCGGTTTCAACCGGCACACGCTGTTGAATCTTCACGCTATCCTGGCGAGCAATCGTTCACCTGACAGTGAAGTCGGTGGGCAGCTTCGCACAACGCTAATGGTAATGGGTAGTTCGACTTACGTCCCTATTGATGAACCGCAGCTGCTGGAGGAACAGTTCGAGCGGTTGCTGGTTAAGGCGTCATCGATCCACAACCCCTTTGAGCAGTCGCTGTTTATTTTGATTCAGCTTTCCTATCTGCAGCCATTTGGCAGTTTGAATCAGTGTGTTTCTCGCTTGGCGGCCAACATCCCAATGCTGAAGAACAATCTCAAACCACTCTCATTTCATTCGCTCCCGCAAGAAATCTACCTTGAGGCGACCTTTGGTGTGTATGAACTCAACAGGGTTGAACTGTTCAAGGAGGTGTTTTTTTGGGCTTATGAACAGTCTGCCAGCCGTGGTTTTGGGCAGACAAATGAAATAGAACAGAAATATCAGAATGAGCTTTGGGAACTCCTCGGAGAGATCGTGCGTGAACGTATGACGCGACATCGGGCGAATTCCTACATTACGCATTGGAGTGGAGGCAGAATTGAATCCGAAGATCTGCCTGGTTTTCGAGAGTCGGTCGAAGCCGGTCTACGTTCGCTGAATGATGACAACTATACAAGATACTCCATCAGGTCTTGGGAGTTTAATGCGTGGCAACGCGTTTGGAGGGCAACCCAACCAAATTTCTAACGAAGCCCAACTTGAGACTCAACCGGTGGATTTCAGGTGAGGTTTAGAGCAACATCCAGTCAAGCCAAGTAAACTCGGTTCTGAATTTGACATTCAGCCACTCTATTAACATAATGAAGTGGCTTTTTCTCACAACATAGGTAATTGAAAGAAGACCAAATTTGTATACCGCATATACTCCATTTTTAATGGAAATCAGTTGAATTTAATGACCTTGAATCGATTTAAGGAGGATCCGAGTCATGCTGAAATTCATATCCAGATTGTGTAAAAAAGACAAACCCGAACAACTTGATGAGGAAATCGACCAAGCAAAGATCTACGTTAGGTTTAACGGTCAAATGTATGTCAAGCCAAACGAATTTATGAGGCAAAAGTCAGTACAGGAAGATTTAAGGAGGTTATCGAAGAAGATCGAAGAATCCGAATATTTTCTCTCAGGAAGATAGGCGGCTTAGACGACCGTCCTGGTCTGAGCATTGGCATCCAAGTTACGAATCTGTCTCGCTCAGTAAACACTCATAGCGTGGTTATCGGTTATGCGAACCCCCTGCTTGTTCAGGATTAGTTCTGGCAAAACAACACACCTCGCTTCGAAAATCTGCCAGTAGATTCCGAGTATAATCACAGACAACATTCGGTCAATCCGAGCAGGTTTGATACGGAAATTGACTTTCATTTGATCTCTCTTCGTAATACATTGATTGTTTCGCACAACGTAAGAAGTTGATAGGCAACCGTTATTGTCGTTCAGCAACCCGTACGGAACCCATTTCTGATGACTTTTTGGTCCAATATAAGGAGTAAAGCCATGTTGAAGTTCATATCCAAATTATGGAACAAAGACAAACCCTTACCACCCGAAGAGGAGGACGAGAAAGTAAAGATATATGTGACGTTTAATGGCCGAATGTATGTCAAGCCAAACGAATATATGCCACGAAAATCAATACAGAAGAAGCTAAAAATTTGGGCCGATATGGTCAAGAATAATGAACTGCCTCCGCCTGCGAAGTAATACATTGCGGCTTGAAATACATTGAGTGTCTGACACTGAACCGCGCATTGAGGGAGGTGACCAATCATTAAACCTAACTCCGGAAGACAATGAATCTAGGGTTGTTGTTGGTTCCGATTGTCATCGGATATGGTTTTCTTATTAACACGTTTATCACGCGTTACTGGCTATTCAAACGTTCTGGTTACCACTTATTCTATTGTTCTGCTTTTTCCGGATTAGCACTGGCATTTTTCGCAAGAATAATTTCCTTCCACTTTCAGGCCTTTGCCCCAGAGGTTCAGAAGTACTGGAAGGCCTTAATCCCTCTCGAACTGTCCGGAACAATGGCCTTGAGTTTCGTTATTGCGGTTTTTCTTTCTGCTGTCGTGAATAGGTTAGTCGATAGAATTTCAGCAGCGAAAATCAATTCGACTTTAGATGGAGAGTACATTGAACTCATGATTCAGGATAACTTCGAACAGGATAAGTTGATCGAAATCACGATGCAGTCTGACAAAGTCTACGTCGGTTTCGTACAACTTAGTGTCATTGAATCGATTGCCGAAGCAGATATTTCACTGATTCCTGTAGCCAGCGGTTTCCGAGATTCTGACTCAAAGAAGTTGATTTTCACCACGTACTACTTCGAAATACTCGACCAAGCAAAGTTAAGTAAATTTGATGGCATTACATACGATGATTTCCAAGTTTATTTTTCGCTTTCAGAGATAGTTTCAACCCGCGTATTCGATTTTCAAGTCTACGCGGAGTTCATGGCCCAGTCAGCGGAAGAACCCAAGGCATTGAGCACGACAATTCATCCGAAACAGTAAAATAGGTTGTGCAATCTACCGTTTACTATTTGGTGTTGCTTGCTAGCGCTGAAGCGCCAGTGAGAATCGTTGCAATTTCGATTCCGAATCGAATTTCATGGTATATTGAGCGCGTATTTTTGATTACCAAGGTCTGACAGAGTCGACCAGTCAATAGTTTGAAGTTTCATTTACAAAAAATGTTGAAGAGATATTTTGTTCTGATTGCGTCATTTGTTGCGCTAAGCACTTTCGCAGGTGCCGTTGCCGCGGCTGGCGACGCAATGGCTGGAAAGGAAAAAACACTTGTTTGTGCAACCTGCCATGCTGTCGATGGCAACAGCGTCATTCCCGAATTTCCCAAACTCGCGGGTCAGGTGCCTGGATATATCGCCCGCCAGCTCAAAGCCTACCAATCCGGCGCAAGGCAGAGCGCTGTGATGATGGGGATGATCAATAGTCTGTCAGAACAGGACATTTTGGATATTGACGCCTACTATGCCCAGTTTGAAGGCACGCCGCACGCCATTCAGGAATCCGAACTTGCATCCGCCAAGAGAGGTGAGGAGATCTACAGACAGGGCGTGAGTCAGTTTTCGATACCAGCCTGCATGGCCTGTCACGGCCCGGCCGGACACGGCATACCATCGCGCTATCCGAAAGTATCCGGACAGTACAAGCGCTATCTGGTCCAATCCTTGCAGGAGTTCAAGTCAGGAGTCCGGGTGAATGAAGAGATGAACACCATCGCGTTTCGGCTTTCCCAGGAGCAGATCGAGGATCTTGCCACCTATATGCAGGGATTGAACTGAGCCAATCCTTGAACTACCTGACGGGGTAGTTTCTAATTCGATGCTTGCTTCCGCAATAGCTTCGTGATCGCAGATGCAGCATTAATCTTGTGGTGGACTACATATTCCTCGTGATTCTTGACGATTTCATCCAAGTCGTACACATAGTTCACCAGTATCCCGAACGATTGCCTTAATCCGTTTGCGGACCGATCCCCAAGCCAGTTGATCCGCTCAAGTCTCGCACCATTTCGCAGATGAAATCGTGCAACGGGATCGTACGGCTCTTTTCCTGACTTGGCATTGAGGAAGTAGTTGGCGGCCAGCCGAATCAGAATCGGTTGAAGTCGCTGCTCGGCATCCCTATCCTTGTACCAATCCGGTTCCTCCAGACTCCGGAGCGTCTCGCGCTCGGACTCTGTTGCAATGGAACTCCCGCGATCATCAATGGCACCCAGCAACCATCGACGGAATCGCGGAACCGGGGACAGCGTCGCGAATCGCCTGACTCTGGGATAGTCATTCATGATCTCAAGCACCACCTGCTTGATGAGAAAACTTCCAAATGGAATGCCATACAATCCTTCGTGACAGGTGTTGATCGAGTAGAAGATCGCCGTATCCGCATTGTCCGGATCCAGCACCTGTCGGTCAGGATCAATCACTGTATGGATCGACTCGGTCATTCCATCAACCAAGGCAACCTCAACGAAAATGATCGGTTCATCCGGCATCGCACCATGGAAGAAGGCGAAACACATGCGATCAGCCGCCAACCGCTGACGAAGATCCTGCCAGCCGGTAATCTCATGCACGCTCTCGTTTTGAATCAACTTCTCCAATATGGCTGCGGGGGTATTCCAATCCAATCTGCGAAGCGTAAGGAATCCCTTGTTGAACCACGATGTCAATAGATGCTTGAGGTCATTTTCCACCGGTGCCAGATCCGGGTTGGTACGCCTGAATTGTCGCAGGTCACGACGCATACCGACCAGTGTGGAAATTCCGTCGGGTGCGAAGTTGATACGCCTGAATACCTCCTGCCTGCGCGACTCCACCGCAGCAAAAAGTCTGCCGTAGCTGCCGCCGTCCTGTTTTGCCTGAAATTCTTTCGCGAGACTCAGGATCAGATCCGCGTCAACATCAAAGTCTGTATTGAGTGCTTGGAAAAACTGTTGCCTGTCCTGGTTGGACAATTCGCCGTAGCCATTGACGATCTGTCGCGCCAGGGAGATTCCCGACGCCTCGCCGGCAACCGATAACAATTCGTTACACCACGAAATCAGCATTTCGGGGGTGGCTCGCTTTGCTGACGGCCTTCTGAAGAACTCGGCTCCGGCATCAGCGACCGAATGCAGTAACTGGCTCAGACTGATTGATGGCATGTCGGTTACCCTGACGCAGCAAAACTGCGGAATTGTTGGGACGCGCGTCCTTGAGACTCAAGATATTTTAGAGGATGCACCACGGGGAAGGTGCGGTTTTCGATCAAGGATAACCTAACATCTTGTCATGTAATTTATGAATCCAGAGCATCCAGCATGGACTGCAGATTCCCAGCAACCGGTTGTTTCAGTTCGATGAAACGGACCGGCCTTCCCAATTCACCCAGGACTTCCACGTCTGCCATCAACTGAATATGGAAAAGCTCCCCGAATGTATAGGGACGGTTCTCAACCGGAATGTCAACATCATCGTCAACCACAACGGCCAGATAGTGTCCATTCGGCGGACCGCCTTTGTGAAACTGACCGGTTGAGTGAAGGTATTGCGGACCGAAGTTGAATACAACCGTTCGCCCGGTCAACTGGCCCAATCTTTCAACCCAGCGAAACAGCAAATGAGTCAACTGTGTGGTCGGACAGGCATAGACCAGCAGACAAATGTAGTCATTGGAACCGGTGACATTACTCAGTTCCTGGATCACAGACTGAAAGCCGGCGACCGATTCCATCGAACCATCAATCACACACTTGTTGTTAAAGCCAGTCGTGTCACCAGCTCCACCGCCTTTGAGAATACGCAGAACATTGCTCTTGCTCCTTTCAACATCAGGCTGGTCGAATGGATTGAATCCAATCAGGTATCCAGCCAGAGACACGATGGTCTGCCAGTACATGAAGTATCGGGCAAGCTGCTGAACGTCTGCCACCTCTCCGTCAAACAGCACACCGATCACCGAATCCGCGACATTGAGTTGAGCGCTTATACGGGGCCGCTTGCCGCCATGGGTCGGGTCGAGTCGAATAACCGGAAGCACACCAAGTCCGTTTTTCCCGAGACTTTCAGAGACGAGTTGCTCAGCCCACTGCAACACCGGTAACGAATCAGCATCCGAGGTCAAAATCAGCCTGCTGCCCGCTTCCGACGCCGCAACCGCCAACAGCGCAGCCGATTCGTGAGCAGTCGATGACGTTGCGGAATTCCGATCAGTTGCCTCTGCAACAAAACCCCTGAAACCAATCCAGATCCGATCCAGATCGATTCCCATCTTCTTCACAGGATATAGACTCAGCATGCTGAGCGCTGAAAACCGACCCGGTACAAAACAATCAGACGAAATGGTCATGATGGAGTGTTCCCTTGCCCAGTCCCTGAGGGGGCTTGGGCTCTCGTCGGTCACCACCGAGAATCGCTCACTGGCACCAACACGACTGAATACAGTTCTTGCAATGTCCAGTGTCTCAATGGTGCCGCCCGACTTGCTCGCTACAATGTAGTGCCGGTGTGCTGAGTCGGCATCCTTCACAACCGCGCTCAAGTGTTCAGGGGACGTGCTGTCCAATACAGTCAGTTGTGATTCGCCAAGGCCTCCGGACACACTGGCATAGGTCTTCGCCGCGAGGCTGGCACCACCGGTCCCGATCAACACCACATCTTGAGCGGTACCAGTCGATGCCAATTCCTGAGAAAAAACCGGATCTGAAAGTCGGAATGAATCAGTCCAGTCCATGCAGTGTCGGGCTGTTTCGGGTGATTCGATGATTCCAGACCACAGCTGCGCGTCCTTGCGAAACAGCCCTGAACAGACCTGGTGGCTTTCCAGGTGGGTGCGATAACTCTCGAATTGACTGAATAAGGGACTTGAGTCCTTCAATCTGTGAGTTGAGGACAGGGGCATGGGTACTCAACCCGAAAGATTGACTGTCGCAGATTGGCGGAAAGTTGACGGGCAGTCCAGAGCGTCAACCTTGAAATAGGCTTGAACAGGTTCGCGTTGTTCGAAATTCACTTCGCCAGAACGAAGAGAGTTCCGCAGTAGGGACACCTCGCTCTCCCTGTCTCCTCAATCGGCAGGTACACTCGCGGATGCGAATCCCACAGTCTCATGCGGTCCAGCGGACAATGCAGGGGCAGGTCGTCTTCGGTCACATTGACAAAAGACTCTGAATTCGGGTCATCGCCCTGCTTGGGTTGATAGGGTTCCACGTTCATATCAATCAGACATAGGTCAGCCAATGCTGATGAGCCTCGCTCTTGCCCTCCACCACCTCGAAATACTTTTTCTGCAAAGCCAGTGTGATCGGTCCGGGCTTGCCGCCGCCGATCAACCGACCATCGAGTTCGCGGATCGGTGTCACCTCGGCTGCAGTACCGGTAAAGAACGCCTCATCAGCAATATAGATTTCGTCCCGGGTGATCCGCCGCTCCTGAACCTCGTAGCCGAGTTCTTCAAGCAACTCGATCGCGGTGGCGCGTGTGATTCCTTCCAGCGTCGATGCCAGGTCCGGTGTTATCACCTTGTTGTTGCGCACCACAAACAGATTCTCACCGGAACCCTCCATCACAAATCCGTCGGTATCCAACAGCATGGCCTCCTCAGCACCATACTCCATCGCCTCCTGTAGGGCGAGGATGGAGTTGGTGTAGTGTCCGCAGACCTTGGCACGGCACATCTGCGAGTTGACATGCAACCGGGCAATCGAGGATGTTTTCACCTTGATTCCATTGACCAGGCCTTCGGCCCCGAGATAGGCACCCCAGTCCCACGCAGCAATCATCACATGGGTGGACAGGTTGTCTGCCCGCAACCCCATGCCCTCAGAACCGTAAAAGGCGATCGGACGGATATAGCAGCTCTCCAGGCCATTCTCGCGCACCACCCTCTGCTGTGCCTCATTGAGGGTGTCATGGTCAAATGGCATACTCATGCGCATGATATGGGCGGAATTCATGAATCGCTCTGTGTGGTCCTGCAACCGGAAAATCGCCGAACCCTTGTCAGTCTTGTAAGCACGCAGACCCTCGAATACCGCCACACCATAGTGCAGGGAATGGGTCAGTACATGGACAGTGGCCTCGCGCCAGGGAACCAGTTTTCCATCGTTCCAGATGACGCCATCTCGGTCGCCGAATGAATTAGTCATATAAGTCGTACTTCAGTGATTAGGGGTGGTCAGATTGCAGTTCAGGATATTGGGCTCAATGGGTATGGTCGCCAAACGGTTGTCGCCCGAAAATCCGCCGAACCATCGGTTCAAAAAATTCTAACGGCAGCGATTCGTATTCGGGGTCAAAACAATTCTGGTCCCAGTTTTCACAGAAATTTACACAGGCCTGATAATGCTCATGATGCCGGTAGCGATCCCTGAGATTTCGGTCCATGCCCAGATGGTGGAAAAAATAATAGCCTTGGAAAATCCCGTGATGGCGCACTATCCAGTAGGTTTTTTCAGAAACATAGGGGCGCAATATGGCGGCGGCCACCTCACCGTGGTTTTCAGGCGCCAGTGTATCGCCTATATCGTGAAGCAGTGCGGCGACCGTCATCTCCTCGCCGGCATCATCCCGCCAGGCGCGACTCGCAGACTGCAGTGCGTGCTCCAGACGTGAAATCCTGTAACCCGCCAGGCTGTCATTGAGTTCAAGCAAATGAGCCAGCACCCGGTCGGCAGTGTCTTTCGAGAACTCCTCCTCGTAGCCGCGCAGCAACTGATAATCATCAAATGACCCATCCTTCATCTGGATGAAATCAACGGTTTTTTGCTGGGCACTCATCACTCAATACTCTTTTGCTTCAGACATCGTCTGACCGGACTATCCTTTCAGGGTTCTCCGACGTTCGTCATTAATCGTTCCACGATTTCCGCCAATAAAATCAGCGTCATTATACACTTGCGATGAAAGCCCGAAAGATGCTGACTGACCTCTTTTTGATGAGATCAGCGGTCGACAATCTCAAAAAACGCCTCATCCAGAAGCAGCAGTTTCTCACCCTCTTGCTTGAAGTTGACGGTGACCAGTGTGTACGATTTTTCCACCTGCACACTGATGATCACGCCTTCGCCAAAAGACTGATGGCGGACTGTCTTGCCGATCAGCTGATCAATATCGTGCTCTGGTTCCGGCGATGGTGCAACCTCCTCGGAATCCGCCACGGGCTGTTTGAACTCCCGATTGACAAACTGCATGAACTCACCGGGGATTTCCTTTAGAAACCGCGAGGGCTTGTAATAGGCTCTTTCACCCTGAAGCAACCGGAATTTCGCCCGGGTGATGTAGAGTTGATCCTCTGCACGGGTCATGCCAACGTAACACAGGCGGCGTTCCTCCTCGATCGGATCCTCCCCGTATGTGCGGGCAAACGAATTGACCGAATTGGCATGAGGCAGCACCATCTCATCCAAGCCCGTCAGAAACACAGCCGGAAACTCCAAGCCCTTGGCGGCGTGCAGCGTCATCAACTGAACCGCGCCTTCCCCCTCATCGTGCCTGTCGCCTGCATCCAATGTCACCTCATCAAGATAGGTCGGTATCGCACTTTGGTCGTCGCTGATCGGGGCCGTCGGGTCGTCGCTTTGCCTGGTGCGGATGAAATCAGCGCCGGCGTTGATCAACTCGTCGAGGTTTTCGACCCGCGCCTTGTCAATCTCCGTGTCTCTTGATACATAGTAGTCGCGGATTTGGGTTCGTTTGATGACCAGCGCAATGATGTCGCTCAGTGTCATGTTCGCACAATCGACCCTGATACCCTCCATCAACTCAATGAATCGTTTCAGGGGCTCCCTGACCCGTCTTTGCTCTGCCGTATCCGCAATGATGGTTTTTGCCGCGTCCCAGTACGAGGTGGAGGTGATCCTGGCAAGTTCGATGATCTTGGACTGCGCCGCTGCGCCAATCCCGCGCGGCGGAACGTTGACAACCCTGATGAACGCCTCGTTGGCATCCGTATCCACGATCAGACGCAGAAATGCCAGTACATCCTTGACTTCGCTTCGCAGATAAAACGGCGAGCCGCCGTAGACGCGATAAGGAATGCCATGTGAGGCAAACACGCGTTCGAAAATGCGTGACTGCGCATTGGTTCGGTACAGAATGGCAATCCTCGAATAGGGAATATTCATCTTGCTGTAAAGGCCATGGATCTGTTCCGCTACGAAATGCGCCTCCTCGTCCCCATCAAGCGCTTGGTACAACTTGATGTGGCTGCCGCCACCGCGCTCGGTCCACAATGTTTTTTCGAATCGATCCGGGTTGCGGGAAATGACCGCATTGGCGGCACTCAGGATCGTCTGGGTGGAGCGGTAGTTCTGTTCCAGCCGGATCAGTTTTGTATTGGGAAACAGTTTCTCGAAGTCCAGCATGTTCTTGGCGACCGCACCTCTCCAGCCGTAGATGGACTGATCTTCGTCGCCGACCGCGGTCACGTAATTGGTATGTCCCCCGAACAGTTTCAGCCAGTCGATCTGCAACGCATTCGTATCCTGAAACTCATCAACCAGCACATGCTCGAACCGTGCGTGCATCTCGTCGCGCACCAGCTCGTTTCGCTGCATGACCTCGACCGTGCGCAGCAGCAACTCGGTAAAGTCCACCAGTCCCTGCCTGTCGCATTCCTTTTCGTACAGGCTGTAAACCATCCCCAGTTTCTCATCTCGAAAATTACGCTGATTGACATGTGCCGCCCGTATTTTCTTCTCCTTCTGATTGTTGATGAAGATCTGGGCATCTCTTGCATTCATGTTGTTCATGCTGATCTGGTTGTCCCTGATCAGGCGGCCAATCAGGGATTTCTGATCATTGGCGTCAAGAATGGTAAAGTTCTTTGGCAGCCCGGCAGCCTCGTTGTTGAATCTCAAGAAGCGATTCGAAAATCCGTGAAACGTCGAAATGTGGGTTGGCGCGGTATTGGTGCCGAGCAGGCCCTCCACCCGGCTTTTCATTTCCCGGGCGGCCTTGTTGGTGAATGTGACGGCGATGATCTGGTGTCGGGACACGCGGTTCGCTTCGATCAGCCAGGCGATCCGACGCGTCAGGGCCGCCGTCTTGCCACTGCCGGCACCCGCCGTGATCAGCAACGGACCCGGTGGTGCGACCACGGCCTCGCGCTGGTGCTCATTCAACCCCTCAAGAATGTGTGTGACGTCGGTCACAACCCAACCTTTTCAATCCTTGGAAGCAAGTTGCGGATTCTTTGAGACCAATTGATGTGGTTGCACACTGAATATGAAGTACACTTGATAAATATCAAGATGAAATTATGTTCAATCGTGTTGTATTCGAAAATCCGGTACATTGAAAATGTCAATATCAGCAAAATTCAAACTGGGACAGATTGTTCGCCATCGTCATTACCCTTTCAGGGGAGTGATTTTCGACGTTGACCCGGAATTCAACAATACAGAGGAATGGTATGCCGCAATTCCCGATGAGATCCGTCCCAGAAAAGACCAACCGTTTTATCACCTGCTCGCTGAAAATGAAAAAAGTACCTATGTCGCCTATGTATCCGAGCAGAACCTGCTGCCTGACGAAACCGGCTCCCCGGTTCACCATCCCGCAGTCACCAAACTATTCGGTACGTTGGAGAATGGTCAGTACGCGGTGCCATCGGAACAGTTTCATTGAACAATCAGTGCCCCTGATTGCCGTCAACGCGCTCGGCGACTCATTATAATGGTTTGGTGAACGATCGCTCACTTCAATCCCGACAAGATCAAATTTGCAAATGGACATTGAAAAGGCAAAATTCAACATGGTCGAACAGCAGATCCGGCCCTGGAATGTGCTGAATCCAAAAATCCTGGACGCGGTGTGGGCGGTCCCACGGGATCGATTCGTACCGCAGCAGTATCAGGAACTGGCCTTTGTCGATATGAACATCCCCATCGGCGACGATCAGGTCATGATGCAGCCGAAAGTGGAAGCACGCCTGCTGCAGGAACTTGAGCCCGGACCGGACCACACCGTCCTGGAAATCGGCACTGGTACCGGATTCATGGCCGCCCTGCTCGCTTGCTGCTCGAAATTCGTGGATTCCGTGGAGATTCGCCCGAACTTCGTCGCCCTGGCCGAGCGTAACCTGGCTGACAACAACGTCAGCAATGTGAGGGTCATTGAAGGCGATGGGGGACAGGGCTGGCAATCCGACCAACCATACGACCGAATTTTTCTCTCTGGTTCTGTTTTCGAGCTGCCGGACAGTTTCCGGGAACTGCTGACCGTCGGCGGTCGGCTGGTGGCTGTCGTTGGTGATGACCCGGTCATGGACGCCATCTGCGTCGAGCGGACCGGACCTGTTGCCTGGCAGACCACTTACCTGTTCGAGACCCATCTGCCTGCGCTGGACAATGTTGTCCAGCCCAACCGCTTTGTGTTCTAGCCCGGAACCGACTTCAGCCACATGTGCCGACAGTAAGTTGCGGCGCAATAGACGGCAAAATCATCATCAACCTTTAGATTAACTTTCTTCGGATCAGTAATGAAAACCAGGTATGTAATCAGCTTGATTCTGTGCAGTATGTTCGCGACCAAGGCTTTTGGCGCAAACCTGCTGGAAGTCTTCGAACTGGCACTTGAAAATGACGCCACTCTCAATGCGCAGCGGTTCGCAACCGACGCGGAAGGCCTGAAACGGGACATCCGCCGCTCCAGCGTCCTGCCAACAGTCAGCGTCGGGGGGAGTTATCTCGACCGCCACACCAGAAGAACGGAAGTCGATTCGACCTCGGGTGAGGTTTCACTGAATGTTCCCCTATACACGGCCGCACTGCAGCCGTCACTGAGCATTTCCGAGGCTGAAGAGTCAGTCGCCGAACTTCGCTACGAAAAAACCAAACAGAACCTCTACAGCCGGGTGGTCAATGCATATTTTCAGATTCTTGCCTCGCAGGACAACCTGGATACAACAACCAGTCAGGTGAAGGCGATCTCGGAATTTCTGAAAGTAACCAGGGAACGCTCCATTGTCGGGCTCGGAACCGAGACCGATGTCCAAAACGCACTGGCCCGGGAAGCATTGGCACAGGCAACATCAATCCGAGATCAAAGCTCGATTGAATCAGCCTGGCTCGCACTGGTTGAGATTACCCGGGAGCGTCCGCAGTTACTCAGTCGCCTGAAGGATGAGCTGACGATGCCCGAACTCATGCCGAATGATGTCCAGTATTGGGTGGAACTCGCGCAAGAACACAATCTGGACCTGGCCATTCAGCGCGAAGCAGTCAATCGCTCAGCACATGCAATCCGGGCCGCCGACTCGGATACCGGACCAAACGTCTCCATGAACCTGACGAAGCGGGTTTACGGTGACAAGCCTTCCTCCAACCCCGAGCAGTCAACCATCTCTCTCACCGTCCGAAAATCGTTTTCACTGGCTGGCCATGGCCGCAAGCTCAAACAGCAGGCCAGGCTCTATCATCTCACAGAAGTTGAGAGACTGAAGGCGTTGACGCAAAATGTCAAGAGCACGGTTTCCAGCGTCTATCTGAATCTGATCAGTCTCTACAACCGGATCGAGGCACTTGAAGCCGCGAAACTGGCCAGCGAAAGCGCATTGGAGGCAACCGACCAGGGTTATCTGGTTGGCACACTCACCTCTGTCGATGTCCTCAACGCCCAACATGACCTGTTCCAGGTCACCCGTGACCTGCATCGGGCACGTTATGACTATCTGATCAATTCAATAGTTTTGAGAGAACTCGCAGGTACGCTTGACCTGGGCGATCTTGAAAACATGAACAGTTTTCTGGAGTAGTCCGGGTTTGCTGGCGACCGGCGAGCGTCGCGCGGCGTCAGATGAGAGACAGCAATTTTTCACTGGTGGTTTGAGTCGCACCCTGGTTTCCCGCCAACAGGCGCTTGCCATTGCCACCCAGTGTCTCTCTCAGTTCCGGACATCTCAGCAGTTGCGCCATTTGCGGACCCAAACCATCCGCATCAAGGACCTGAATTCCAGCCTCAGCGGACAGTACCAGCTGCGAAATCTGCCTGAAATTCGACATCTCGGGACCGAAAACAGGCGGCGTACCGACCATCAGCGGTTCCAGTATGTTGTGCCCGCCAACCGGAACAAAACTGCCGCCGACAACGGCGATGTCTGAAGCCGCGTAATACTGCATCAGTTCGCCCATCCTGTCCACCAGCACCACATCAATGGATTGCAGGTTGCTCCCGTCCCACTGGCTTGACCGGACCGCAGAAATTCCGGAACCGGACATGGACTCGAAAACCCGGTCAAATCGTTCCGGATGCCGGGGCACGACGATGCACAGCAGGTTTTGAAATTCCACTTTCAGTTTTTCGAACACCGCCAGAAAAAGCGCCTCCTCCCCTTCATGGGAACTGCCCAGTATGATGATCTGCGCATTGTGACCGCCCAGCCGCTCGCGGATGGCCTGACCTTTGTCCAACACCGCCGCAGGCGCCTCAAGATCAAATTTCATATTACCCGTGATTGTGATTTTTGCCGGTGACGCACCCAGCTGCCTGATTCGGGTCTGGTCCTCCTCAGTCTGCACACAGAATGAGTCTGCACCGCCCAGAACAAATCGGCTGAACCGCGTCATGCCGGAAGCTCGCCTGAAAGTCCGGTCCGACAGCCGCATGTTTGCAAACATGACTGGAATCCCCTTGGAATGTCCGCAGACAATCAGGCTCGGCCAGATTTCGGTTTCCATGATCACGATGGCGGCCGGTCTCAATCTGCGCAGGAAGCGATTCACAACGACGGCTGCATCGACCGGGGCATACACATGGGCAACCTGGTCAGCGAAGGTCTGTCTGATCTGGGCTGAACCGGTTGGTGTCACGCAAGTCATCAAAATGGAATGATCCGTTTTGCTCAGCAGGTTTTTGACCAGGGGTGTGGCGGCATTGACCTCACCGACTGACACCGCGTGTACCCAGAGCATGCCGGTCGGCAGTTGATCGGGAAGGATTCCGAAACGCTCAAGCAGCCGCTCCCGGTAGGTCGGTTGCGTCCCTGCCTTGAGCAGATATCGAATGAGAATGACCGGAACCAGCAGCATCATCACTGCGCGGTAGACCCAGAACACGGTCCTGCCCATCATGAATCAGTGAATTCAGTCAGCCAATCGCGCGGTTTCAGGAAACCATCAATCAATTCCTGTTCACGGGAGCCGGGCTGCGCCTGCCAGTTGTAGGTCCAGGCGACTTTCGGCGGCAGCGACATCAGAATCGATTCGGTCCGCCCCCCGGACTGCAGGCCGAACAACGTGCCCCGGTCGTAGACGAGATTGAATTCCACATAACGACCGCGACGCATCAACTGAAAGTTGCGTTCGCGATCACCAAAGGCGCGATCCCTGCGTCTTTCAACAATGGGGGCATAGGCCTTCAGGAAGCCGGTTCCGACATTCCTGACAAACTCGAAACTGTCAGCAAAACCGCCTTCCTTGAAATCATCGAAAAACAGCCCGCCGATCCCTCTGGCCTCTTTTCGGTGTTTCAGGTAGAAATAGTCATCGCACCACTTCTTGAACTTTGGATACAGGTGTTCGCGGCCAATACATGCGTCGGCAGCGGTGCGATGCCAGTGAACCGCATCCTCCACAAAGCCATAGTAGGGTGTCAGATCAAATCCTCCGCCAAACCACCACTCAACACCATCAACATGAATGAACCGCAGATTCATGTGGGTGGTCGGCACATAGGGATTCAATGGATGAACGACAACCGAGACGCCGGTGGCGGTAAACGGCCGGTGTTGCAGGTGCGTTCTTTTTTCCGTTGCCGCCGGTGGCAGGCTTGCACCGCGGATTGAGGAGAGGTTGACGCCGGCCTTTTCGAAGACGCCTCTGGATTCAAGGACGCGGCTGTCACCGCCGCCGCCATCCGCGAATTGCCACTCATCCTGGATGAATTGACCGCTGCGGTCCAATTCCACGAGTGTGCTGCATATCTGATTCTGCAGGTCCTCGAAATAGGCTTTGACGTCGGCGACCTGATCGGGTGTTACTGTCACAACCGGACTCTCGTCGGAGGAGGTTTCGTTGATTTACGCCGCGCGTACAATCCTGCCGCTTAGCGCATCCCTGATCTGGGTGGGTTTTGTTTGCGATCCGATCGGACCACGCACCACGAAATCCAGACTGCCACCCATGCTGCGACAGACCGGGCCATATTCCCTGGCCGGCAACTTGCCATGAACATTGGCGCTGGTAGACACAATGGCCCTGCCAGCCAACCGGCACAACTGCGCGGCGATCGGATGCGCAGTCACCCGCGCTGCGACGGTTCCGCGGCTTGAACAGAGCAGATTGACAGCTGCCTGACTGGCCGGAAAAATCCAGGTGTGCGGGCCGGGCCAGCTCTGAAGCGGTTCTTCAAGAATCGATTCATGCCTGACATCAATGTATGGAAGAATGGCTTCCATACAATGCGCAATCAGAATCATACCTATTCCAGGAGGGCGACTCTTGAGTTGCAGAATCCGCTTCATCGCTGGCCGGCAAACCGGGTCACAACCGATACCAAAGCAGGCCTCTGTCGGATAGGCGACAACACCACCCACCCGGATCAGCCGGGCGGCCTGCATGACGTGTGGTGTGCTTGACAGACTCACATCAGTTCTTGAGATCGGCCTGCAACTGTTCGTTTTTCTTCAAGATCGAGGCACGGTTGTCATCTCTGTACCTGGACAGGCTTGTGGCCACCGCCTCATCGCCCAGCGCAAGGATTCTTGCAGCCAGATAGGCCGCGTTCTTTGCACCCGCGCTGCCAATCGCAACACACGCAACGGGTACGCCGCCTGGCATCTGAACCGTTGCAAGCAGGGCATCCAGACCACCGAGCGTTCCCGCGTCAAGTGGGACTCCGATGACCGGCTTGATTGTGTGAGCCGCAACCGCACCTGCCAGATGAGCCGCCAATCCCGCAGCTGCAATGTATACCACGCAACCGCGTCGTTCGGAATCTGCAAGATACTCGCGAACCTGATCGGGAGTTCGATGTGCGGAAAGAACTCGAACCTCCCAGGCCACACCCAATTCGTCCAACACATCCAAAGTCGATCTCATGACCTTGAGATCAGAATCCGATCCCATCATGACAGCAACAAATTTCTTATCCAATTCAACCTCCAGTTCTATTTCAAGAATTCAACTCATGCGCCAGTGCGCGGTGTCCAATATCGGTTCGGTAGTGCATGCCTTCCATTGCGATCCTTGAGATTGCATCGTAGGCACTTGACTGTGCGAGTCGCACCTCCGGTGCTATTGCGGTCACGCATAGCACGCGTCCGCCATTCACGATCACATTGCCTGCATCGTCACAGGCTGTTCCTGCATGAAAGACCTTGACGTCCTCTGCGCCCAAAGTATCCAGCCCTGAGATTACAGCACCTCGTGCATAGTCACCCGGGTATCCCTGACTCGCCACAACCACTCCCAGCGCGGCTCTCTCGTCCCATGTCGCACTGCAACCGTCCAGGGTGCCATTCAATGCGGCCAGAATCAATTCAACCAGATCTGACTTCATTCGAAACAGCAAGGGCTGGGTTTCCGGATCTCCCAGACGGCAATTGTATTCCAATACGTTCGGCGTTCCATCATCACTGATCATCAATCCCGCATAGAGAAAGCCGGTGAACCGAATTCCCTCGTTCATCAAGCCACGGACGGTCGGGTGAATGACCTCACCCAGAATCCGCTGCTCCAGACTGGCGTCTAGAATCGGGGCTGGTGAGTAGGCACCCATGCCACCGGTGTTCGGACCCGTGTCACCGTCAAACGCGGCCTTGTGATCCTGTGATGCGGCCAGTGGTACAACGTCCTTACCGTCAACAACGCAGATGTAGCTGACCTCCTCACCCTGGAGTCGATCCTCAATCACCACGCGCTCCCCTGCAGCACCGAAACTGTGCCTGGCGAGCATCTCGGAAACCGCCCGTTTTGCCTGATCTTTGGATTCAGCAACCACAACACCTTTTCCAGCCGCCAAACCGTCAGCCTTGACCACAACCTGCGTGTGACAGTGATCAATGTAATCACATGCTGCCCCAACCTCGTCAAAGGTCTGAAATCTCGCCGTTGGAATACCCTGGCGTGCAAGGAATCTCTTGGTGAAGTCCTTCGAACCCTCCAGCCTCGCAGCCGATGCGGTCGGGCCAAAGCATCGAAGGCCATGTTCCTGAAACCGATCCGTAATACCCAGCGTCAGTGGAACTTCCGGACCAATAATGGCGAGATCAATTCCCTCGCGCAACGCAAATGCGCACAGCTCATCGATATCCTCCGCACCAATCGCAACATTGGTGACACCGGGTTCAAACGAGGTCCCGGCATTGCCGGGCGCGACGTAGACATGATTGACCCGTTTCGAGCAGCTCACCTTCCATGCGAGCGCATGTTCACGTCCGCCACCGCCAACTACAAGCACCTGCATGGACTCACCACCCGGCTCAGTGGCGGAAGTGACGCATACCGGTAAAAACCATGGCGATGTCATGCTCGTTGGCAGCCTCGATCACTTCATCATCCCGCATTGACCCGCCAGGTTGAATGACTGCGGTAATACCCGCTTTTGAGGCGGTATCGATACCATCCCGAAATGGGAAGAACGCATCAGATGCCATCACCGATCCCACCACATCCAATCCGGCCGAAGCGGACTTGAAAGAGGCAATCTGGGCTGAATCCACCCGACTCATCTGACCGGCACCGATTCCGACGGTGGTGCGGTCGCGCGCATACACAATCGCATTTGACTTGACGTGCTTGGCCACCCGCCATGCGAACTTGAGGTCGCCGAGCTCACTGTCGCTCGGACTTCTTGAGGAAACCACCTTGGGCTCATCGTGTTCCATGATCTCGGAATCTGAATCCTGTATCAGCACGCCGCCACACGCAGTGCTCACAGTCAATGTCTTGTCTGACTGTCGTTGCTGTTGGCCATGCTCCAATACCCGGATATTGGCCTTGCCGCCAAGCACTGACAATGCATCCGGGTCCACACCGGGAGCCAGAATGACCTCGACAAACTGATTAGCCAGGATTTTTTTTGCGGTACGCTCATCAAGTGTTCGATTGACTGCGATGATTCCTCCAAACGCAGATGTCGGGTCGGTTCCATAGGCACGTTCGTAGGCGTCGCAGATGTCGTCGGCGCATGCCACGCCGCAAGGCGTTGCATGCTTGATGATCACGCAGGATGGATCATCGAAATCCCCGATACAGTTGTAGGCGGCGTCGGCATCGGCAACATTATTGAAGGAAAGCGGTTTGCCCTGATGCAAAGTCGCGGTCTCGAACCATCCGGCACCACCATCACCCCGAACATAGAACGCCGCCGACTGATGGGGATTCTCTCCGTAACGCATGTCCATGAACTTGCGAAACGGCAGACTCAGCGAATCCGGATAATCCGCCGCTGCATCATCAACCGTCGTCATGTAACGTGCAATGACCGAGTCATAATAGGCTGTTCTTGCGAATGCCTTGGCCGCAAGGCGACGCCGCAGTTCCAATCGAATTCCACCGAAAGCACTCAATTCCTCCAGAACGACCGGGTAGTCTGCACTGTCGGTGACGACACAGGTCCAGGCAAGATTCTTTGCCGCCGCCCGGATCATTGCAGGACCACCGATGTCGATGTTCTCAATGACGGTTTGCTGGTTTGCCGCCGGATCAGCGGATACCTTCTCAAATGGATACAGATTGACCACAACCAGGTCAATCGCTTGGATGTTGTTTCGCTGCATCTCCTCGCGGTCAACGTCCATGCGACCGAGTATGCCGCCATGGATTTTCGGGTGCAGGGTTTTAACCCGTCCGCCCATCATTTCAGGAAAGCCGGTATGATCGGAAACGGATTTGACGGTGATTCCATCGTCCATGAGTAGTTTTGCGGTTCCACCTGTTGAGATGATCTCAACCCCGGCAGCGGCCAATCCAGCTGCAAACTCACCGAGGCCGGTTTTGTCTGAAACGCTGATCAGTGCCGTGGTGGGTACGACTAGGTTTTCAGTAGTTATGGCTATGCTCCTTGATGCAGGTAAGCGTCATGTCCATGACGGTAATCGGTCAGACCAGTTCATACAGAGTCAGTTTTTTTCGCAGTGTACTTCTGGACATGCCCAGAATTGCTGCAGCGTGACTGCGGTTTCCGCCGGTATGCTTCATCACATAATCAAACAGGTGTCTTTCCATTTCCTGGGTCATCTGGTCGTATAGGTCACTGGGTTCGGCTCCATTCAAATCCTCAAAATATTGTTTTAGCGAGCGCCTGATATATCGGCTCAGCGGTTTTGGTCTTTTTTTTCTACTCATTGTTTCTCCTAACTCTTCGGTACACGAAGACAATCGCACAAATCTGGCCATCCTGTTCCTCACAATTGAAAGAGTGCCTCATCCATTCACTCATAAAGTCTTTGATTTAATTGCAACAATGCGAAATTGGCAGTTATAATTGCGCTTTGATGCAAAATAGTTGGAACATCCTGAATGCAATTCGACAGAGGAATTGCCTCTTTGACGCAAAGACATTTTACTGTCTTCCCATCCAGTTTATAACAGAAATCCAATGAATCTTGCCGTTGATCGCTTGAAGGATCCCGAGGTTCTCAAAGAGCGTGTCTATCGCTCTTTGCGCGATGCCATTTCCTCTCTGGATGTCTACGTTCCCGGTGTCAATCTGCGCCTTGATGAGCGTACGCTCGCCAGTCAGCTGGGTGTGAGCAGGACTCCGATCAGAGAGAGTCTGATCCGGCTGGAAAACGAGGGTTTTGTCAAAACCATTCCTCACCGCGGGGCTTTTGTGGTCCGCAAATCGCTTGATGAGATCCTGAACATGGTCTACGTCTGGGCGGCACTGGAAGGCATGGCGGCCCGATTGCTGACGCAGCGTGCCACCGACGAGGAGATCGGGAAGTTGAGGCAGCTTTTCACGACCTACGATGGCTCGAAGTTTCAGGCGCACATCAATGAGTATTCGGAGACGAACATTGAGTTTCACCGAACCATCATTGAGATGAGTCGATGCCAGCCGCTGATCGAAATCTCGGAGAATCTGTTTTTACACCTGAAGACGATTCGTCTTCGAAGCATCTCGGATCCGGACCGTGCCAAGCATTCAGTGATCGATCACATGCATATCATCGAAGCACTCGAAGCACGCGATGCGGAGAATGCGGAAATGCTGGTGAGGAATCACACGCTGCGATTGGCTGAACACATCGAAAAGCATTTTCAGTTTGACTCCGGGGAGTAGAACCTCATAACTCGAAACCAGCAACGCACTTGTTGAGTATCGTCGGGACTGACGATCCACGTACTCAAGTATCTTGGGAACATATTCGGACGAGAATTAACTTCCAGTGGAAAATACCGGTTCGGAATGCGGTTTTCAGGGAGTATTTCCAGTTAACAGCCCGGGAAGTTCCTGTGACCGAGTGTCAACAATCCAATCGTTGATGTCAACAACATCGTGCTCCTTCAACTCATTTAGTTCGTTTCGCGACAAGACACCTTCCCGTTGCAGCATGGCCACAATAATGCCAGGTGCTATGTCTTGCTGATCAGCAAGAGCTTGAACTGATTCACGCGTGTGTGGCAACTTGACTTTGAACTTTCGCCATGTTCTCCTGGGAACAAGTGCGTTGAAAGCCCATTTCTCAGCCTCCAGCTCTTCGGGGCTGTAGCGTCCATCACTGTTGTCCTGATCCATGGGAGTTGATGATTCGCCACTCGATCGCGCTGAATCATTTCGCTCGGATGGCGCCGGAACAGATTTGTACCTGTGTTGTTGCGTGATATCGGATTTCTGTCGTGCACTTCTTGAAACAGGTGTTTCGGATACCAAAACGCCGGATTCTGCCTCTCCGGTATCGGCGTGTCCGTGACACGTATACCGGTCCACGAAAATTGTTTGCTTGCCGTGCCTCAAAATGTGAGCGGCCTCATGGAAGAATCTCAACCACAACTGGTCGTTGGACTCATATCCACTGCTGAGTTGAATAAGTGCCTGACGCGGTGACAGCCAGCGTGCTGCGCCACTTATATTGGTATTGGGAAGTGAAGGCATGTAGACCAATGCGACTCCTGCCTGATTGCAAAGAGCCCGGGTTTCCGCGAGGGCATCTTTCATGGAATATCGTGAAAGCCTCTTTATTTGACGCGTCGCCTGGTTGAATTGACTTTTCTCGTACACCAAACAGTCCTGGTAAAGCGAGTCTATCTCACCTATTCGCAACCAAACTGCCAAGAAATCATCATCCATTCCGAAGCGTCTGAATTGCCGCCAATGAATCTTTCGCAGCGTTGACTGGTAGCGTAAGTTCCAGGCATCAATTGATGCAACGCCAAAGAATTCCAACAGTTTCAGAATTCTATCGGTTTCGGATTCTGGCTTCGAGAAGTAGTTTCTCCTTACCAACTCACGTACTGGAAAATTTTTCCCCCACTCCAACGCCTCTGAAATTTTCTTCTCTTCTGCTTTCTTGGCGTAAAACAGCCTGTACTTAGACTCCAACCCAATCCATATGTGCGCCTGCACCCCAAGCGCTTTTTCAAACTGAAGCGCAGTTTCCGGTTCCACCGGCGCTTTTTCTGCAATGATATCGCTGATCAACTTTGGAGAGCGTCCACATCGCCGGGCAAATTCTGCCTGGGAAATATGCAGCGCGCTCAAGTGTTCTTCCAATATTTCCCCAGGCGAAACCGCATAGTTCGGTTCATGATAATAGTAAGAAACCATAATTTCGTTCTCCAGCATTCAGTGATAATCGACAACTTCCATAATCATTATGTTGGTTACTCTATTGATATCCAAACTTCCATCATCGTTCAGAGGCGGGTTTTCATGGTTATGGCGAAACACCAACCGCTTTGGGTGAACCAAGTCCACCGCGAACTGACCTTGTCTGTCACCCATCAGCTTATGCCGCCGGAATGGTGGTGTTGTTGGAACTGCCGCTAGATTAACTGCCGATTCCAAAAGTTCAATTCGCCTCGTTATTGCTTTTGCCATACGCTCTCCATAAATGCTCTTTAACCCATTATCTGAAGTAAAGAATTTCCGAAGCTTGTTGGTCCGATAGGTGATGTACAAATTTTTAGCTCGATATCGTTACCTATTAGGTAACATGTTACCATGTTTTATTGTGTTCGACAAGTGGCTGTGCTACACAGTGGCGTGTCATAAACTTCACATCCGCCACTTGACTAAAACCATTGTGCACTGTTACTGATTTGCTTACGCAGATCGCATGTCCATATAGGATAATTACGGCGACTCGGAGTATCACCACTAAGTTGAATAATGCATGCAAGCAAAATAGAAAACACCACCTCAAACGGTTATCGAAAATCTGTGTTTGGCACCAACCCTCGAATCGGTTTCGCCTGCAAATACTTCCACCCCGATCGTACGGTTGCCAAGAAAACCATTGAACAGATCGAGCGTCCCCTGAACGGACGGGGCACATCCGCGTCCTGGCTCGCCCGTCAAGATGAGGCAACTGCCCGAGAACGCATGCAGGAAATCATGGTGTACAACCTTGAAGCCGTCGACCGGCTGGTCAGATACGTCGGCACATTACCGGCGGGCCTTCGAATGGTGCGCTTGAGCAGCGATATTCTGCCGCTCTATACACACCACGAATGGTCGGATTTTTGGCAGGAAGCCGAAATCCAACAGTATGTCGGGCAACAGCTCGGTCAAACCGGTGAGTTCGCACGAAACTCAAGCATTCGACTGTCCATGCATCCGGGACAGTTCACGGTACTGGCCAGTCATAACGATGAGATCGTTGAGCGCAGTGTCGAGGAATTCGAGTATCACGCCGACATCGCGCGCTGGCTGGGATACGGCGTTGAATTCCAGGACTTCAAGATCAATGTCCATATCTCAGGCAGGCTGGGACCGGAAGGGATTCGTGCCTGTCTGCCCCGATTGTCGCCTGAGGCGCGCAATTGCGTTACGATCGAAAACGAGGAGTTTCGCTGGGGATTGGATGCCACACTTGAACTCGCTGATGTAGTGCCGCTGGTTCTGGACATCCATCATCATTGGATAAATTGCGGTGAGTATATCTATCCAGACGATGACAGGGTCAAACAGGTCATAGACAGTTGGCGCGGCGTGCGCCCGGTGCTGCACTATAGCGTGAGCCGGGAAGAATTGCTGCAGGAACATCGCCACGATCAACGACCTGATCTGGAAAGTCTCAGTACCCAGGGATTTTCGCGATCGAAGTTGCGCGCGCATTCGGACATGTACTGGAACAGTGCCTGCAATCAGTGGGCGGCGCAATTCACCGAGAGCTTCGATATCATGTGCGAAAGCAAGTTCAAGCAAGTGGCCAGCATCGACTTCCACAATCAAATCCATGGCCAGAGTGTGCCGAACTCCAACCCGGATGCCTGTCTCCTAAACTGACAGAGAGACACAAGCCGAGGCTTTCTCGGCTATCCGAAATCCGTTAGAAGATTCATGACCAGACCAATCATCAGATCCTTGTTTTCCGGTGCGCTCTGGGCGATCAACAACGTAATCGCAGTCATTGCACGGGGACCCGGCATCCGCTCGATGCCCTGTTGCTTGAGGTAGAGCAAAAACAGTAACGCGCCGATTCGCTTGTTCCCGTCGGTGAAGTGATGATCCTTTACGATCAGGTAGAGCAGTTGTGCCGCCCTTTCCTCGCGGCTCACGTAGAGAGGCTCACCAAACATGGTCTGTTCGATACTGCAGAGCATCGACTCCAAATCGTCATCCAGGCAATTGCCGAAGAGAGTCGATTCCATTCCCTTATCAGTTAAATTGCGCCTGAAAATATTGATTGCGCGTATAGCCTGGTCCAACTCAATGCTGCCGACAGCCGGTTGCACGTCATCGGGTTTCTGCAATCGACCCTCGTCAAACGCCTCAAGCAGATGCCAGGTTTCGGCATAGGACTCAATCAGTTCAACGGTGGCTTGGTCAGCATCATCAACTATAGTCTGGTTACGCATGCTTCTGACGACGGTATCGAACAAATCTTCAGGGTTCTGTGGACGATTTATGATCGAATTGGCAAGGATGGCTATGGACTCGGTCTCCAACGTCCTTCAATTCAAAGTCAATCGCCATTCGAGTGGTTTAATCGTGGAAGCGTTGATTTGAATTGCTGTTTAAACTGGCTAGCCAGCAAAATGCACAGGGCTGGAGTCAGTCAGTGGGAAATGATCATCCTTGAGAATCGAACCGGAAGGATCTTGTCGGTATAGGTGCCGGTGTTTCCTTTCTGCACCAGTTCCAGATTCTGATTGTCATCCGACCCGACCGGCATGATCAGGCGACCGCCGGCATCGAGCTGCTCGATCAGCTTCGGCGGAATCCTGTCCGCCGAGGTGGACACGACGATCTTGTCAAACGGTGCGTGCTGGCGCAGTCCGAACTCCCCGCTGCCAAGATGAACATGGACATTGTCCAGTTTCAGATCCCGCATCCGGGTACGAGCGCCCTCCGCCAACTCCTCGATGATCTCAACCGTGTGAACCTCATCAGCCAGATAGCCCAGGACCGCGGCCTGATATCCAAGCCCGGTACCGATCTCGAGCACACGGTCGGTCTTCTCAATGTCCAGAAGATCCGTCATCAACGCCACGATGAACGGCTGCGAAATGGTCTTGCCCTGCCCGATCGGAAGCGGACAGTCATCATAGGCATTCTCCATCATCTCTTCAGGAACGAATTGATGGCGCTGCACATTCAGCATCGCGGTCATGACGCTGTCGGACAGCACCGGACGACCGGTGAGATCACCCGAAGCCATGGCATGGGCAGCAATGATCAACACCATTTCCTTGCGTAATTCCGGATAGGGAGCATCATCAGAAACAGCGATCATTGGATTACCTCTTTGCTTGGTGATACCAGACTTCCCTGCTTGAGTCAATGAATGAAATAAATCCCTAGATCACTTCCGGGATGCCGGCATCGCGGAATTCCAGCTTCTCGAAATTTTTGCGAAACATGTCCCGCAACCGTTCGGTCGTACGATCGTATGCGTTCTTGTCACCCCAGCAGTTTCTCGGGTCGAGAATGGAGGAATCAACACCCTGACAGGACTTGGGATAGCGAACACCCAGATGCGGATGCCGGGCAAATTCTATACCGTTGCTGCCGTTGTGAAACTCACCCCGCATGGCGGCATTCAACAGGGCGCGGGTGGCACTGATTGATATTCTTGGTGACTTGCCGGCCGGACCGCCGACCCAGCCCGTGTTCAACAGCACACAGCGCGCTTTCGAGGAGCGAATCTTCTCTTTCAGAAGGTTCGCATAGACCATGGGCTTGTGCGCCATGAACGGTGAGCCGAAACAGGAACTGAATGTCGCCTCAGGTTCCTTGAGACCGACTTCGGTACCCGCAACCCGTGCAGTGAATCCCTGCACAAAATGATACATGGCCTCATCTTCATCCAGAATCGAGATCGGCGGCAGAACACCAAACGCATCAGCCGTAAGCATCACAATCGTCGAGGGATGATCACCTTTACCACCTTCAGCCAGGTTGGGATTGCACGACAGCGGATACGAGAAGCGGGTGTTCTCGGTCCTCGACTTGTCAAAGAGATCCAGCTCCTGCGGATCTGTCTGCTCGTAGGGAATGCCATTGAGGCTGGGAACATTTTCAATCAGTGTGCCCTTCATCGACAGGGCCGCGGCAATCACCGGCTCTTCTTGCTTGTCCAGATCGATGAGCTTCGCATAACAGCCGTTCTCAAGATTGGAGATTCCGGTGGCGGTCCAGCAGGTCTCGTCATCACCAATCAACTTTCGCTGGGGATCCGCAGACAGCGTGGTCTTGCCGGTTCCGGACAGGCCGAACAGGATTGCCGAATCGTTCGACGGACCGACATTGGCCGAACAGTGCATGGACAGGATGCCACGGGTTGGCAGCAGATAATTCATCACGGTGAAAATTGACTTTTTGACCAGCCCACAGTAATCCGCCCGACCCGCAACCAGGCAGATCCGATTCCTGAAGTCCAAGATGGCAACCCGGTTCGAACGACATCCGTCACGCTCCGGGTCACATTCAAATGTCTGTACGTTCAGCATGGTCCAATCCTCTTCGGAATGTCCGGCTGGCCTGTGCTGTGGTCCCGACGTGATGAACATGTTCCTTGCGAACATTGCGTGGATGGCGTACTGTCCGATGATCCGGTATGAAATCGAACACTCCGGATCCTGACCAACCGTCACATCCTGGATGAACAACCGTCCCCGGTGCTGATTCAGATGGGCGATGACCCGCTTCAGCAACTGCTGGTATTTCTCCGGGTCGTATTGCTTAAGACTGTCCTTCCACCAGATTTCCGACTCAACCTCGGGCCAGGCAACCGCATAGGTATCCGACACCGGACGACCGGTGCATTCCGGATCAGTCAGAAAGACGATCGGACCCTTGTCTTTCAGACTTGTGGTATAGGATTTCTGATCCTCATAACCACCATTTGCGTCCGTGCGTCCGCGGTCGTATTTCAATGATGCCTGAAACAATTCCGACCAGGACAGATTGTGGTGGATTTCAGGGCCGTCAATACCAAATCTGGATTTCAAGAACTGCTGAATATTGCTCATTTCTGAAGAGTTGATGCTTGAGGATATCTGGACGGTATAGACAATTTTCAGGAATCATTCCTGACCGATACTATACCATTTTCCGTTTGCTTATTTACCTCGCGGTGCGCAGGAGACTGTATGAAAACTAGGCGCGGAAGCGTGCAGCGTCCTCACTTGCGTAGGCGGCAACCAGTCGGTCGGCGGCGCAGACCGCTGCCAGCGATTCAATGATGCCGGATAACTGGTCAAATGGTATGGCACAGGTCATCTCATTGTTGTTCATCCCCGTTCGTACCCGGCTCAGCATGCATCCCACACTGATCGCAGGCTGCCCGTGCTCGCGGGCGATTGGAATGATATGGCACTGTGGCTTGCCCTCGAATCGAAGCGAGGGAATCGCGGAATGCAGCTGCATGGCCTGCCTGCCCACCACCCGCAGAAGAACGATGTCCGGATCGGACTCCGCATCTGCCAACGGTCCATACGTGATGCTCTCCGGTCGGTGTGCAACCGTCGGGATGTGCGGAAAGACTTCCGGGTCCACCCACTTGGCCTCACAGATCGCCTGCACATCGGCATGGGTCGCAGCCTCCTCAAGCGGAATCAGGCCATGAGTCAGGCTTCCGACACTGCAGTTGCCGTGGTCGGCAGGGACCGTGGCAAAGGTTTTGTCGTTTGCCTTGGTCCAGAACACGCAACTGGCAGCGACAGCACCGGTGCGGCCGTCTTCAGTTGGTTCAGGATAAGCCGCGTCATAACCCGGCAGATCCCGGGGAACCTCGTCAAGAAAGCTGATCGCGACCGGCGAGTGCGTCAAGCCAAGCAGCGATGTCAGCTGTTGGTTCATTGTCTGGTAGTTACTCATTGATTACCCCTTTGGTTGTCAGGTTCGAATGCGGCCAGAAGCCGCTAAAGCAAACCCGGATGAATTCATGACTCCTGCCAATCTGATGTATTGTTGAATTGACGACCGGTTCCACTCATATTCGGCAATCATGATGAATACCGCCAACACCTGCCGAGAAACGCGCCTGCAACGGGTTTCGGACTTTTCGCAAGCCGCATCTCCCAACCGTTCGAATCCAGTGTTCAGAATCTGGGTTTTTCGGTCTTGGACAGACTGCCACCTGATCGGGCAGTTATTGTCCGCGCGGCTGTGCCTGAACCGTCAATCCCTCCTGCTGAACAGTGTGATCAAGCAACTGAACCAGTGCATAGACCGTTTCGATATGGTGAACCTTGGTACCGGTCATTCTGGCAATCTCAATCACCGCACCGATCAGTCCCTCGAGTTCCAGCGCCTTGCCAGCCTCGACATCCTGCAGCATGGAAGTCTTGTGCTTGCCGACTTTTTCCGCACCATCAATTCTGCGCTCATTTGAAAGACGAATGCCAACGCCCAGTCTCAAGGCGACTTCGCGACACTCTGTCATCATCTTGTCAATCAGCTCGCGCGAGGGTGCAAACTGGCAGATGTCAACCAGCGTCGAGTGCGTCAGCGCGCTGACCGGGTTGAAGCTCAGGTTGCCGAGGACTTTCAGCCAGGTTTCCGCGCGAATGCTCTCAAGTATGACCGATTTGAATCCAGCCCGGTTCAGCAGGTCGCACAAATCCCTGGTGCGCTGCTTTTCCTTGCCATCAATTTCGCCGATCGGAACCCGCAGTCCCTCGATGTGCCTGATCACTCCCGGTTCACTGATTTCCGCCGCCGGATAGGAAATTGATCCCACGATGTGCGTCGGGTCGATGGTCTGGCTGATGTGGCCACCGGGGTCAACCGTCTGCAACACCCGGTTGTTGAACTCACCGCCGTGCAACTGAAAATACCACCAAAGGATTCCGTTCTGAATCGTCAGTAAAATGGAATCTTCCCCCAGCAATGAACCGACGTCTTCGGCGATCGGCCCGATCTGGTGCGACTTGACACCGAGTATCACCAGATCCTGCTTGCCGACCGATCGGATATCGCTGGTGGCCTTGATGCCTTGTGCGAACTCTTCTGTACCGTCGTTCATGACGAGTTTCAGGCCATTGTTCGCCTGGATTGCATTCAAATGCGGGCCACGCGCGATCAGGGTGACATCCTCGCCGATGTTGTGGAGCTTCACGCCCATCATGCCGCCCATCGATCCGGCGCCAACAACACAGACTTTCATAATCTTCTCCAATTTTTCGTCAACAGAATGACAACCGAGGCGATGTATTCGTGAAACCACCTCGCCCTATCATCAAATTTAATCGGGAATCCGGCCTTTTTTTGAACTGGCCGCTTGTGCGATATTGCTCCTCCGTATAATAACACAGGATTTTTGTTTGGTATACATCTTCACTGGCGGTTATGGCTCACAAATCTGAAATTGAATCCCTTGAATCGCAATGCGACAGCGTAAAGGACTGGGTTGACCTGGCCCGCAAGGCACTCGCTGAGCCTGCTGACCCGGACTATGCCCGGGAACTCGCAGGCAAGGCTGAACTGGAGTGTCAGGATCCCGGCGAATACGTCCAGCTGGCGGAATTGTTTATAAAAGACTTGGACGACCGCGACTACGCGGCGGACCTGCTCGAGCAGGCCGAGGATGCCTGTTTCGAGGCAATGGAATTCGCCGAGGTCGGGTGTGCCTATGCCGCACTGCTTGACGAGAAGGAAAAAGGCTCCGGTCTGATCCGCGACGCGGTGGATGATGCTTCGGGCACCGACTTGATCCAACTGGCGGATTACGCCGCCAAGGCCGGTGACAGTGAACTGTCAAACTCCCTGCTGGCCAAGGTGACCGGCGATCTGAAACAGGTGTCCGACTTTCAGGAGCTCGCACAGAAACTGGTATCGGCAGGCAACACCGATGAGGCCAGACAGGTGTTCAAGGGGGCGGAACGGTATCTGGACACGGTTGCCGACACCGTTGCTTACGCTGCATCCTTCATCGAGCTCTTCGATGATCGAGCCCAGGCCGGGAATCTGCTTGAGAACGCCATCATGGACTGCCAGTTTCCGGCTGACTACACCGCATTGGCTGCAGGCTATCGGGAAGTGCTGGACGATGCGGACAAGATTGATGAATTGCTTGATGAGGCAGTGGAAAGCGCCATGGAAGGTGCTGAATTCGTCGATGTTGCCTACGGATTCTGGAATCTCAAAAATGACGCCGAAAATGCGGCGAAATACTTTACCCAGGCGCTGCCGGATATCAGCGACCGAAGCGTGCTGCTTGAAATCGCATCGGTTGCAGCCGCTGAACTCAAGGCAACCGAACTCGCCCGGGAATGCTACGACAAGGCGGCAGGCAAGATCACCAGCGCGTCGGACCTGCTGAAACTGGCGGTTGAAACGTGGGAACAGCTCGGTGATCGGGCGTATTCCGCTAATCTCTTTCAACAGGCCCAGGACAAGATGGCCAATGCCGGTGACCTGGTCTCGCTGGCCGAGTCGGTCATGAATACCCTGGGTGACCAGGCGATGGTGATGGATGTCTATCGCAAGGCGGCTGGTGGAATCGACAGCTACACCGGACTTGAGAAAATCTTTCAAAGCCAGCGAACGACAATCAACGACGATGATGTTTCACTCGAGATCCTTGAGCGCATGCAATCGCTGGCGGAAAGCACATCCGAACTGGTCAAGGTTTTCACGTTGGCGGATCCGATTGCCGGCAGCGAGGCGTTCAGGCGATCCGTTCTCAAACTGGCCGATGACGCGACAGCCGGCCCGGCGGACATCCAATCCGTCATCGATTCAGTCAAATCCCTGGCACCGGACGACGAGACCTGGCTGTCCGGGCTCGAGGACCGACTCAGGCGCTGGGAGGCGAACAGGGAAAAGTATGCGCAGTTGCAAAAAGAGGAAAAACAGCTGTCCACCGCACTTGAGTTCCTGCGGCTGGCCAAGCGGGTTGTGCGCGATCTTGATGACCGCGCCTATGCCGGCAAGTTGCTTGAGCACGCAAGGAAACTGATGTCCGAAACCGATTTCGACGTGTCGTTGTGGCAGACGCTGCTTGAGATGTCTGCCCGGGATCTTGACGACAGCGACCTCGCAAGGGAAGTCGCATTGGCGGCATCCGAGGCAAGTCCCCATTTTTCCAGTGTCTATCAATTGGTGCGGTCAGTGTCCGGGTCCATGAGTGCTGACGCGGGCGAAGAGGTGAACCGCAGGATTCTGACAGATTGGTCAGGCAAGATGACGGACCCTGCAGACCGCATCCGTCTCGCGAAAACGATATTGGAGGTGTTGCAGGATCACCCATGGGTTCAGGGCATACTCGACGAGAACATTGATGCCGGTCAGCTGCAGCTGGTTGAACTGGGACTCATCGCCGCTGAAATCGACAACCCCACACAGGCCACTGATTGTTACTTCAATGCAATCGGCAAGTGCACGACCACCAATCAGATCACACAGGTCATTCACCGTCTGAAGTCAGCCGGAGTGGATTCGCAGCTGTGTCAGAAGCTGTATGACGCCGGCAAGGCATGCCTTGAGGATGTCAATGAAAAACTTCGCTGGACGGAAGGCATTCTCACAAACTTTGCTGATTATGACTGGGCGCGCCAGGAGTATGATCAACTGCAACCGGAAGTGACCGGTGAGGCAATGATGGCCGCATTTTCGACCAGCCGCCGCCAGCGCCTGGAACGCCGACTCTGAAGTTGGTCGCACCCGGCGCGTCGCGATGCCTGCGACCTAAAGCTTGAATGCCACCATCAAGCCATCGCGAACCGTCAATATCGCATTTTCCACGCGGTCATCTGCAGCAACACGCTGATTAAACTCGTCAAGGCAGCGCGCATCCTCGGTCTGTGGGTCCAGAACCTCGCTGCTCCAGAGCACGTTGTCTGCAACGATCACTCCACCGGAGGAGACCAGCGGCATCACCGCCTCGTAGTAATTGAGGTAATTGGCCTTGTCCGCATCAATGTAGACCATGTCGAACGGCCCGTCCAAATCCGGCAATACATCAAGCGCATGTCCGATCCGAATGGTGATCTTGCCGCCGTGTGGGCTCTTATCGAAAAAACCCCTGGCGATAGACTCTCTTTCCTGTTCGATGTCCAATGTGATGAGTTCACCGTCATCGGGCAACACTTCAGCCATGGTGAGTGCCGAGTAGCCGGTGAACATACCGATTTCGAGGATCCGCCGGGCGCTGACCATCCGCACCAGCAACCGCAGTACCGCACCCTGCATGGCACCCGACAGCATTCGCGGTGCGTCTGTATTCGCAACCGTCCAATCATCAATCGACTGAACCAATTCGGAAGGCTGCTGAGAGTGAGCCAGGGCATAGACTTCAACATTTTCGTCGATAAAATTCATCCGTATTCTCTTCTTGGTGTGATTTCTGTCTCAAGCTGGCAATTGAGTGTATCGAAAACCATGGTGAAATGCCTTGATGCGCTGACACTTTTCTAAGCATCGGCACTTCAGAATACAATATACTCGCCATTTTCAAATTCGACAGGATAGTTTCTCCGTCGAATTCAAAACAAGGAGTTTGACCAAATCCAACGTTCAGTTCCGGCTGAATGAGTTTAACAACCCAAAGTGTTGGTGTCGATCGCGTTCATGTGTGGAATCGTAGGCCTCTATCTTAAAAAGTCAAAACTTGAACCCCGACTCGGTGAGCTGGTGGCCGACATGCTCGAGGAAATGGGCGATCGCGGACCTGACAGCGCAGGCGTGGCAATCTACCGCAATCCAGCACCGGCAAAAGGGTCCAAGGTGTCGCTGTTCAGTTCCGATCCCGACGAAGACTGGAACAGGCGGACTGCCCAGATCTCCAAACACTTTTCCTGCGACTTCTCCTTGTCGGTTCACGCCAGTCACGCCATACTTACCAGCGAAGTAACCGTTGAGCAGCTGGAAGAGTGGATCCGCACGCATTGGGCGGACTTGAGAATCATGAGTATCGGCAGCTCAATCGAGATCTACAAGGAGAAAGGGCATCCGTCCGATGTGGTGGAAAGATTCGGATTCCGAGAATTTTCCGGCACCCATGCCATCGCCCATACCCGGATGGCAACCGAAAGTGCCGTCACCACCGAGCACTCCCATCCGTTCTCGACCGGACTGGATCTTTGCCTGGTGCACAATGGGTCGCTCTCAAACCACAACCGGTTGCGACGCTATCTGGTGCGTCAGGGCGGACAGTTTCAGACCGACAACGACAGTGAGGTTGCGGCCGGATACCTGACCTGGCGACTCTCGCAGGGTGATTCGGTTGTCGACGCGCTGAAGTCCGCGGTCAATGATCTGGACGGATTCTATACCTTCGCAATCGGCTCCAGCAATGGTTTTTCCGTGCTGCGGGATCCCATTGCCTGCAAGCCTGCGGTATTGGCGGAAAACGATGACTGGGTGGCGATGTCGTCCGAGTACCGCGCAATTGCCAGACTGCCGGACGCAAAACACTCGAATATCTGGGAACCTTCCCCGGCACAGATCTACAGCTGGGAACGTATCTGAAGCCGAACGATGGAATTTGATCTCGCAACAACGCCGCTGCGACAGGTCAACCGGGCGCTGCACCAGCAGGCTGCTTCGGACTCACCTTCCTGCACCATCCATAATCCCAAGGGCAGGCACGCAGTCGCAGTTGGTCTGACGGACGATTACCGCGTCATCATTGAGGGGCACGTCGGTTATTACTGCGCCGGAATGAACAAGAATGCGCACATCACGGTGAGGGGAAATGCGGGTCCGGGGCTGGCTGAGAACATGGTCTCGGGCAGTGTGAGGGTCGAGGGCAATGCCTCTCAATACGCCGGGGCATCCGGGCATGGCGGACTGCTGACCATCCGGGGCGACACCAGTTCCCGTTGTGGGATTTCGATGAAGGGTATTGACATTGTTGTCGGCGGCTCGGTCGGACATTTCAGCGCATTCATGGCACAGTCCGGACGGCTGGTCGTGTGCGGTGACGCCGCCCACGATCTCGGCGACTCGATCTATGAGGCCCAGCTTTTCGTACGCGGCGATGTGGACAGCCTGGGATCAGACTGTGTGGAAAAGGAGATGCGTCCCGAACATGTTTCCGAACTGCAAAATCTTCTCACTCAATCCGGATTCGATTATTCCGCTTCAGATTTCCGCCGATACGGATCAGAACGCAAACTCTACAACTTCAGGATTGACAACGCCGATGCCCTCTGATTCCGACAAGAAGCAATTTGACTCTCGCGTCTTAAGGTCCTCGGCAACTTTTCCGGACCATGTGCTGGCGGAAATCCACCGTGCCGCCGACCAGGGTGTATACGAGATTCGTGGCTTCGGTGCCAAGCGCTCACTGCCCGATTTTGACGATCTGGTCTTTCTCGGTGCCTCCATGTCGCGCTACCCGCTTGAGGGTTACCGGGAAGCCTGTGACACCGATGTCGTGATCGGCGACAGGTTTGCCGAAAAACCCCTGCAGCTTGCGATTCCGATCACGATTGCCGGAATGAGTTTCGGCGCCCTCGGCGCAAATGCCAAGGAATCCATCGGTCTGGCCGCGACGGAAATGGGAACCAGCACCACAACCGGTGACGGCGGGATGACCGATGAGGAGCGAAACTCATCGAAGACGCTGATCTATCAGGTACTGCCATCGCGCTATGGTCTGAATCCGGATGACGTGCGTCGTGCCGACGCGCTCGAGGTCGTAGTCGGTCAGGGCGCGAAGCCTGGCGGTGGCGGCATGCTGCTCGGACAGAAAATCACCGAACGCGTCGCGCAGATGAGAAATCTTCCAACCGGAATCGACCAGCGCAGTGCTTGCAGGCATCCGGACTGGACCGGGCCGGATGATCTGGAGATCAAGATTCACGAACTTCGGGAGATCACCGACAACCAGATTCCGATCCTGATCAAGATCGGCGCCACCCGTGTCAAGTTCGATGTCGCGCTGGCCGTCAAGGCAGGCGCGGACGCCATTGTGCTGGATGGCATGCAGGGTGGCACCGCAGCCACCCAGGATGTGTTTATCGAACATGTCGGTATCCCAACGCTGCCCGCGGTACGCCAGGCCGTCGAGTCACTGGTTGATCTGGACATGCACCGCAAGGTGCAGTTGATCGTCTCTGGTGGCATCCGTTCCGGTGCGGATGTCGCCAAAGCCCTGGCACTGGGTGCCGATGCCGTCTCGATCGGCAGTTCGGCAATGGTAGCACTGGGCTGCAATCGACCGGTTTACGTTGACGACTATGCTGCCCTCGGTACAGCTCCGGGCTACTGTCACCACTGTCACACCGGCCGCTGTCCGGTAGGCATCACCACCCAGGACCCGGCACTGGAGTCGCGTCTGAACCCCAAGCAGGGTGCGAGGTGGCTGCGCAACTATCTTGCCACCATGGTACTTGAGCTGCAGACACTGGCCAGGGCCTGTGGCAAGAGCCATGTGCTGAATCTGGAGCCCGAGGACATGGTTGCATTGACGGTTGAGGCCGCAGCCATGGCGCAGGTGCCCCTGGCTGGAACGACATGGATTCCGGGTCGGAAATGATGCGAAGTATCTATAATCTGACGGAATTTTCCAACACAGTCCGGACCGCCGCAAATTCAGAATGAATCATTCAATGCTCATGTAAGAGATTGAGACATCAACCTTTTTCGACCAGAACCCAAATTGAGGAGTGAACCATGGATCTTGCAGAAATTGCGAAAGAAAAAAGCATCAGATATTTCCTGATCAGTTTTGTCGACCTGTTCGGTGGGCTGCGGGCCAAGCTGGTCCCGGCGGGAGCGATCGGCGACATGCAGAAAGACGGTGCGGGATTTGCCGGATTTGCGACCTGGCTGGACATGACACCGGCTGACCCGGACATGCTGGCAGTGCCCGACCCGGCCAGTCTGATCATTTTACCGTGGCAGCGCGAAGTCGGCTGGCTGGCGGCAGACCTATGGATGGCTGGTGCCGAAGTCGAACAGTGTCCGCGAATCATGCTCAAGCGTCAGCTCGAGCGCCTGTCGGGTCACGGTTACCGGTTGAAGTCCGGCGTCGAATGCGAATACATGCTGCTTGAGCAGGATGGTCGCAGCATCTTTGACGGCCGCGACTCCCAGGAAAAACCCTGTTACGACCAAACCGCACTGATGCGAAACTTCGATGTGGTCAGTCGGATCTGCGATGCCATGATTGAATTGGGCTGGAATCCCTACCAGAATGATCACGAGGACGCCAATGGCCAGTTTGAGATGAACTGGGATTATAGTGACGCCCTGACCACGGCGGACCGTCACGTGTTTTTCAAGTTCATGGTGAAAACCATTGCCGAACAGAACGGTCAGCGCGCAACGTTCATGCCGAAACCCTTCACCGACCTGACCGGTAACGGCTGTCACTCGCATGTGTCAGTCTGGAACCCAGCAGGCGATGAGAACCTGTTCCTGGACGCGAGCGAAGAGATGGGACTGTCGGCCCTGGCCTATCAGTTTCTCGGCGGAATCGTCCACAATGCACAGGCGCTGTGCTCGATTTTCAATCCGACCGTCAACAGCTACAAGCGTATCAATGCGCCGCGCACCCGTTCCGGTGCCTCCTGGTCACCGAACTCGGTCACCTATACCGGAAACAACCGAACCCACATGATTCGCATTCCGGATGCCGGGCGCTTCGAGCTCAGACTGATGGATGGTGCAGCCAACCCCTACCTGCTGCAGGCAGGAATCGCGGCGGCCGGACTGGATGGCATCGAGAACAATCGCGATCCCGGACCCAGACTGGACATTGACATGTATGCCAATCCCGAACTGGCCGGCGATGTCAGAAAACTGCCGCTGAATCTGCTGGATGCCGTCCGCACCACTCAGTCGAGCGAAGTGCTGCGCGACGCATTTGGAGCAGACAATCTGGACAGTTACTGCAAACTCAAGATGACCGAGTGGGATCAGTTCTGCTCACAGGTGACCGACTGGGAGCGCGACAACACGCTGGATTGCTGACAGGTGTAATGAAGCCTCTGCGTTTGGCTTGGGCAAACGCAAAGACTGTTTTCAATCGGATTGGTTCGGTTGGGTGAGTACACCCAGTCGGACCGGCCGGTCTGCCCCGGTCACCGACGGCAGGTTGGCGGGCTGATCATCCATGTAGCACTTTGCGAGCCATGCGAACGCGCACGCCTCAACCTGGTCGGGAGGAATCCCCAACTCGTCGGTACCAACCACAACAAGCCCGCAAGCCGTTCGCAGGTGTTCGGCGATGGACAGGTTGTGCGCGCCGCCGCCACATAGGTAGATTCTGCTCACCGATGGCATCCACGATTGAATGCCCAACCAGATCGTTCGGGCCGTGAATGCCGCCAGGGTGCTTTGGATGACTGTCTCACTCAACTCCAACCCGGACTCCCGGATCTGATCAAGCAGCCAATTCAGACTGAACTGTCTGCTGTCCAGGCTCTTGGGTGCCGGTTGCGAGAAATACGAATCGCTCATCAGTCGGGTCAGCAACTGCTCATCGGGCCTGCCGGATGCTGCCCATCTGCCATCTTGATCATAGGACAGACCCTTGTGCAGCCTGATCCACTGATCCGACAGTGCATTGCCGGGACCGGTATCAAAGCCAAGGACATCGCGCGATGTTCCGGCCGGCAGATAGGTGGCATTTGCAATGCCACCGATGTTGACCACCGCCCGCGATTCGGATTCGTCCTGAAACGCATGGAGATGAAATGCCGGAGCCAGCGGCGCGCCCTGTCCGCCAGCCCTCATGTCCGCAGTTCGAAAGTCTGACACAACCGGAATTCCCGTTCGGGTCGCCAGGATGCTGCTGTCACCAGCCTGCCAGGTGAAAGGTGTGTGGGCTTGCGGACTGTGGAGGATGGTCTGTCCATGACAGCCAATGGCCCGGATGTCTTCAATGGGTGTGTCCGCGAGCAGGCGATTGACAACCTGTGCATAGCGGATACCCAGCTGCTCGTCAACCTTGCGGGCGAGATCTGATTCCATTTGCGGATTGGCAAGAAGCTGTTCCAGGTCGTGATGGATGGACTCTTCGTAAGGTTCAAACAACCAATCATGAACCGTGACCGGGTTTTTCGAATCAAAAGAAGCCAGGACCGCATCAATGCCGTCCAGACTCGTGCCGGACATCAATCCGACATACTTCTCAGGCATTGGTCATTCGGCAGTCTGCGGCAGGGCAGACGCTGCACCGTTCAAGGACAGTTGAGGATCAGTTGGAAGCAAGCTGGGATTGATCAATGACAAGCAGTTGTTCGGAAATCTCCGCAACCATCCGGTCAAATTCTACCCGGGAGTCTTCAGGCACGGGCCTGCCCTTGGGCATTGGATAATTCAGTGGGTCCCGATGCACGCCGTTGACTCTGAATTCGTAATGAACGTGGTCACCGGTGGACACTCCTGTTGACCCGACATAGCCAATGACCTGGCCGCGCTTGACGTAACTGCCAACGCTGGTGTTCTTGCCGAATTTGTGCATGTGCGCATACAGGGTTTCATATTTGCTGCCATGCCTGATCACAATCAAGCGCCCATAGCCACTGCGATTGTACCGGCGCTGAGAAACGATTCCGTCTGCCGTAGCCATGATCGGCGTGCCCCGGGGCGCGCCGTAATCAACGCCTTGATGCTTGCGGTAGATCTTCAGCACCGGATGAAATCGATTGTTGCTGAACACCGAAGTCACCCGTGCTGACTTGACCGGCGCCCGCAGGAAATGACCCTGCATGTTGACACCATGCTGGTCATAGTATGTGACATCACCGGTATCACTGGTCATTCGGAATGCTTGGGTGTGATGGCCCTGTTGCCTGAGCGAGGCCGCAACAAGCCCAACACGGTTGATCTGCCTGTCATCCACGTAGTATCGCTCGTAGATCAGGCAGTAACGATCGCCTTGCTGGAGCTGTCGGCTGAAATCAATTCTTGAGGCAAATACCTGGGCGAACTCATCGACCACGGCGTACGGGATGCCGGCCAACTTACCGGCTGCATAAAGATTGCTTCTAATGGTTGCACAGGCCTGAAATTCCTTTGCCTCGGTCTCCATTTTCCTGAATCCAACGGCGAATCGCTCGTCATCTGCAATGACCATGCGAACCTTCTCAGTCTTATAGTCGGGAACCTCAAGCATGGCAAATGCCCCATTACTGTCCGTTGCGATCCGGATCAGCTGCTTGGGCATCAAGCCTGACCGCAGCCAGTTACCCGTGGGTGCACCGGCGATCTCCAACGCCCCGTCAATGTCAAGCCGTTTGAAGATATGACTCAAGGTATCGCCGCTGCCAACCGTTGCATCGTGCCAAACCAGCGTCTTTTCCTGCAAGGCGGCAACAACCTGTTTGAACTCCCGGTGCTTTTCCTGCTGAACGACCCTGTGCTGTCTGTCAAAGAGTTGTCGCAGTGAGCCAGCCTGCTTGGCAGCACTCGCCTCCACCTGTTCGATCTGTTTACCTTCAAAGACAAACAACAGGCTGCCCTTGCGGTCTCTTCGGAACTCCATGCCAACCAGGTTGCCATCGCTGCCCGTGGCAATGGTCAGTTCATCGCCCGGGTGAACCACCTGGAGCAGACGCGTTCCCGGCATGGCCAGCAAATCAAACAGAATCGCCGAGTCGATTCCGTTGCGCTTGAACACCTTGGAGAGTGTATCGTTCGGTCTCAATACCACGGTCAGCCAGTTCAGATCGGAACCTTCGGGGAAAATCCTTTTTACGTCCAATGGCGGTGTTTCAGGAATGAATTCAATTTCCGGGCGTTTTTGTGCCGGTGACGGTTCATCCCCTGCAACTGGAATTTCGGATACATCATCTGGCGGAGGCTCCGGCATCGCAACCGGTTGCACTGGCGGTTCTTCCGAATGAGATTCAGGTGGCAATTCATCCCCTGCAACCTGGCCATCGGGTACATCAACCACCGGGGGCGACAGCATCGCAACCTTGTGATCCGGTTGTGCTTCCGAATGCGATGCAGGTGGTGGCTTGTTCCCTGCAACTGGGCTATCGGGCACGACACCCACCTCGGGCGTCAGTATTGTGACTGTCCGATCCGGTAGAATTTCTGAATGTGACCCAAGAGGCAGTTCGTCCCCTGCATCTGAACTTTCGGGTACGACATCTGCTGTGGATCCCAGCATCGCAACCTTTCGAACCGGTTGAATTTCCAAATCTGACTCAGGGAGCGCTTGGTCCCCTGCGACTGAACTTCCGGGTACATCACCGGCTGGGAGCGTCAGCATTGCGACTTTCCGGGCCGGTTGATTTTCCGACAGTGCCTCAGGGGTTGCCTCCTCCCTTACAGTTGGACTTTCGGACATAACATCTACTGGAGTCTCCAGCATATCTACTGGAGTCTCCAGCATCGCAACCTTTTGGGCCGGCTGAACTTCCGAATGCAATTCAGGGAGCGATTCACCTTCAGCGATTGGACCTTCGGGCACATCAACTGCCGGCGGTGTCAGCATTGCAAACTTCCGAACCGGTTCAGACTCCTGAGAATCCAGTCTGGGCGTCTCTTCTTCGACGGGGGCGGAGGACTTTACCGTCGGTGATTGATCAGCATCCATATTTTCGGTTGGTGGCAAAATGCTGTCGAGCAATGAGGCATTTGACGTTTCGGTGAAGTGGGCAATCTGCTGCGGCGTCGAAGTCACCTCTTCGATATGACTGTCAGGCTCCCAGACTGAGGAATCTACAATGGCGAGACTTTCGGGTATACCCTTGTATGGGAGTATTGAAAGCGTTATCGATAGCACCAACATCAGCAGCACCGAAGGCAGTACGTACTTTCGCGAGACTGACAGCAATGGGTGTTGCTCAATACCCGAATAAATTCGATACTTGTTGGTGCTTGACAAGGTCATCTGTCTTTTCGTCAGAAACTGCTGAGTTCTCCAATTCGGAGCCGATAGATCATACTGAATGGTTTTTGGATAACGGCTTGAAATTATATAGAATTTTTGATGTCGTTGAATCAACACAATCGATCGCGGCGTTGAAATCCTTGTCGATGAAGGTTGGATTGCCGGCTGAACTCCGGAAATCCTCGCCGGTCTGGCGCCCGTTGTGATTGATTACACCCAACTTCATTACTGTCGTGACTCCAACAAAATTGTGGGTTCAGGGCCCTGAAAACCATGCTGTTATTGGAGCGAGGCCGTGCGAACTATTATATTTGATTGCAAAGTCGGGTTGGTGATTCGCCAGTATCAAAATGACAGCACATGGAATGGATACGGGCAGCTTCACAATATGCGGGTGACGATTGCGGTCTGGATGATCAGTAGCGAATATGTTTTTCCAAGCCGGATGTTCGGGACTAACTGTGAGTCTGGACGCATTTCGCTGACGTCGATTTGTATTGAAGACTTTCATTCATATATTCAATGAGTTAAGACACTCATGCTTTAAACACTCATGCTACGGATTGACCGGATGGATTGCTCCGGTTCTTTCCGTTGTTGCCAGGCGGCAGCTCTTCACGAACCAGCTGACAAGTCCTCGCAGAATCGTCACCGACCTTTTTGAATCTGCCTTGGGGGTTTTATCCCGGCAACAGATTGTCGTTTACACAAACCGCCTATGGAGTACAGGAAAAACACGAGAGGTCAAGACAACCTTGGGCATCAATCGTGTTGCAGCATCCTTTGCTGTCATCTCGACGACTTGAATGAAAATGTCCGTCAACCGCACCGGTTAAAAGTGATTCAACAGCATGGGTGTACGATACTGTAACATAGCACCATTTATTACCCGCTTCTTGCCTCCAATGGCAAAATGAGCATATACAATAGGCAAAATTCGGTCTCAGTCGCATTGCTGGCCGTTTGCCGGAGATTTCCAAGTTGACCCAAACCATACAAGAATCACTGAGCCTGATCAGCCGGGGTACCGATGAGATCCTGCTGGAATCAGAACTCGCAGAACGCCTGAAACAAGGACGACCGCTGCGCGTCAAGGCCGGATTTGATCCGACCGCGCCGGACCTGCATCTGGGGCATGTGGTACTGTTGGAGAAAATGCGTCAGTTCCAGACACTTGGGCACGAGGTGATATTCCTGATCGGAGATTTCACCGGGCGAATCGGCGACCCGTCGGGAAAAAACGCAACACGTCCGCCCATGGGCGATGAGGAGATCGAGGCAAACGCCGCAACCTACCGCAAGCAGGTGTTCAAGGTTCTCGATCCCGAAAAGACAATCGTTCGATTCAATTCCGAGTGGTTTGCGCAGCAAAGCTCATCAATGATGATCAAGCTGGCGTCGCAGTACACCGTTGCAAGAATGCTCGAGAGGGATGATTTCAAGAAACGATTCACCAACCAGCAATCCATCGCCATCCACGAATTCCTGTATCCATTGGTTCAGGGTTACGACTCGGTTGCACTTGAAGCGGATGTCGAACTCGGCGGGACCGATCAGAAATTCAATCTGCTGGTTGGACGGGAACTGCAAAAACAGTACGGACAGCTGCAGCAGATTGTAATCACCGTTCCCATTCTGGAGGGTTTGGACGGCGTACAGAAGATGTCGAAATCACTGGACAACTACATCGGGATTGACGAGCCACCCGATGAAATCTTCGGCAAGATCATGTCGCTGTCCGACGAGTTGATGTGGCGTTACTTCGAACTGCTCAGTGCCCGCCCGATGACTGAGGTTGAACAGTTCAAGAGTCAGGCTGCCGAAGGAAGCAACCCGCGGGATTTCAAATACTTGCTGGCGGCGGAAATGGTGGAGCGCTTCCATTCGAAATCGGATGCAGTACGCGCCCATGAACAGTTCGTCTCTCGATTTCAGCAAGGCAACGACCCTGACAGCATCGAACAGAAAAACATCCAGATTCAGCACAACACAATCAGTCTGGCAAACCTGCTCAAGGACGCAGGGTTGGTTGACTCCACATCAAATGCGCATCGTCTGGTTCGACAGGGTGCGGTACGCATCGACGGTGAGCGCATCAGTGACTCCCGTCAGGAAGTGCCCGCGGGAGCATCCCATGTCATCCGGGTTGGCAAGCGCCGTATCGCCCAGATCCTTGTCGTCGGTCCAGCGGGTTAGGAAACCTTTTCGTATTGCGGTTGCTTGCTGATGGTTACCCGCGGTTCGGGTGTGCACGGACGCAGTTGCGTGTATCAGTCTATCGAAGGATAAGGAGTGATTCTGGCTGTCATTTCATCGACCAGGGTTCTTGCCTGCACCATTTGCTCTTCAGTCAGTTCCGACGCGATGGTATCGCGGGCGAACACTGCGGCCTCCACATCCTGTGCGGCAGCCATGGCCATCCAAGTCCAGGCCTTGACTGAATCCGCGGCAACACCTTCACCCTTGTAATGCAACAGTCCCAGATTGAACTGAGCCTTGGCGTATCCCAGTTCTGCGGCTCTGCGATACCAGTCAATGGCGACTGACAGATCCTGCGCCACACCCTGTCCCTTGTAGAACAGAAACGCCAGATTGAATTGGGCACGGGGGTCACCCTGATCTGCGGCCTTGCGGTACCAATGTGCGGCGGCGGCGGTATCCTGCTCGACGCCCTCACCGGTGAAATATAGATAGGCAAGATCAAATTGAGCACGGGCATCGCCCTGCTCAGCGGCCTTGTGATACCAGCGCGCGGCGGTGAAAGCATCACGCGTTACGCCTTCTCCGTCATAGTATCGCACCGCCAGGTCGAATTGGGCACCGGCATCTCCCTGGTCCGCCTGCTTGTGAAGCGCCTCGACTTCCTGATCTGCAGCCTGATTGGATTCGCTCGCCATGAGACGCTGACTCGAAGACACCGACACCAAGAGTGCGAGAATCGATACAGCAAACAGTTTGAGGGTCAGTTGGAATCTTTGAGCGTTTTGGTTTTTCATGGAAGTTATCCAGCCGAATTCTGGTTGTATTCTTGAGCAAGTGTTGGACGGTTCAATTGTATTATCGTGCCAACTTGCCACATTGTCTTAAAAATGCCTATCGCGGCAACCGATCGAGGTGCAAGTCCGCAAAAAAGGTGTTCTAAGACACAGGCGGTACATCAGGCTACTCACGACCGGTTGCCTGACTAATGATAAATCAATATTCTGACTTGTGTTGACTTGAAAACCGTTGCCAAGTCAATCAGCGCTGTGCGCGATATTTGGATAAATTGGCTTTTGAAAACCCTTAAAAATGCATCGTGGTGCCAGTTCACTTCTCAGCGTCATTTTGAGGTGCAGCATGGCAGGCGTAAAACCCTTTGCAATCCAGATACCATTCGTGTGAGGTCCTGAAAAAAGCAAAGGGTCAAGAGAACTGAATCTCGAGACCCTGCGGCCCGCTGACGACACATGCGGGGGTAGTAGTTCCCATATTGTATCACACTTCAAAATTCGCATTCAGGCCCTGCACTTGTCCATCCAGTTCCGGTAAAGAGTGCTTGCTGTAGCCGACAGGGCCGATTGGTGTTCTACCGCCTCGCGCCTCAGGTTATCAGCTCCACTTTCCCCAAACGTCGCCAGCAATGCCTTTTCATATTCCGGCACCGCATTCCACTCATCAATCGTTTGCGGCCCGGTCTCAACATGAAACTGGATACCCAGGGCCGTGTCGCCAATCGAAAATGACTGCACCGCACACACCGGTGAAGACATCAGCACGCTGGCGTCTTCAGGAACGGACTTCACCTCGGCACCATGCCACTGAAGGGTCTTGAAGGATTGGGGAAGATTGCCTACAAGGTCATGCTGCCTGCCCGATTCGGTGAGCTCAACATCGAGCATACCGACTTCAGGTACATCTGCCAGTCCAACCGAACCACCCGTCGCATCCGCCAGCAACTGGTGTCCCAGGCAGACACCGAGAAACGGCATGTTGCGAACCCGCACTGCCTCATGGATGGCCTCTTTTTCATCTTTGAGCCACGGAAACTCATCTTCCTGCCACACATCCATGGGTCCGCCCATGGAAATCATGGCATCGTAACCGGCGAGACCGGGAATCCGCTCGCCCTCGTCAAGCTCGACCGCATCCCACTGGATTCCGTCGTGTTGCATGAACTCGCGGAATATGCCAGGATGCTCACAGGCAATGTGCTGCAAGACGACAATTCGAAAATCTGCCATATCTGTAACCCCGAATGTTGAGATTCAACTGACTCTGTTTTGAAAACCGTTGCTGCTGTCCGAACGGGCTGAACGGACACCATGGACAGTTCCATTGTTATGCATTCAATATAATGCAAGCCGACCCAGTTCATCTACTTTTTGAATTAGCCCTTCATAAAAACACCTTACCGACCGGGAACAGCACATGACCGTGATGAAGTTTCACTCCGAACCGTTGCAGGATGCGTGGCTGGACGCTTACGGACACCTCAACGAAGCCTACTACCTGGTGCCGTTCACCAATGCCACTTGGCCGATGCAGGATCACTTTGGAATCGGTGTCGATTACTATGAGAAAACCGGCTGTGCACTCTACACCGTCGAAACCCATCTTCGCTACGTCAACGAAGTGCGCAAGCCGGCCCATATCGAAGTGGAATCCATGATTCTCGGCTCCGACCCGAAAAAAATCTGGTTTGCCCACATCATGGTCGTCGATGGCAGTGTCCGGGCGACCGGAGAATTCATGCTGCTTCATTACAGTACCCGGGAGCAGAAAACAACACCCATGCCCGAGGCAACCCTCAAGCTGCTGGCCGAAGCCGAAGTCACCGACAAACCAGACTGGGTTGGTCGGCGAATATCACTGATCAAACAGTAATCCTGAACTGACCCACCTGGCTTAGGGTTTCAGTTGCCAGCCATCTCACAACCAACAATGTTTTATACTTTGACGGCTGGACACAACGACCCGTTGACTGTTCATTTGACAATTTCTAACTTGGGAGACAAGAAAAGATGAGGAGATTTAGTTTGATATCCTGGCTGGTTGCCGGTACTTTTCTTGCATTTTCCGCCGGCACTGCCATGGCGGAGGAATGTGAGGAACTCGTACTCGGCTCTGCTATCTCATTGACTGGGAAATACGCCACCAACGGCGTACACGCGAAGAATGGCTACGAATTCGCCATTCAGAAAATCAAGGAAGCCGGTGGTGTCAAGATCGGCGACAAGTGCTACAACTTCAGTGTCATCTACTATGATGACGAATCCAAGGGTGACCGCGGTGCAACCCTGGCTGAACGCCTGATCAATCAGGATAAGGTTCAATACATGCTGGGCCCGTATTCCTCCGGACTCACCAAGGCCATCGCGCCGGTGACCGAAAAATACCAGATTCCGATGGTTGAGGCAGAAGGCGCGAGCCGCTCCCTGTTCAACAAGGGATACCGGTATCTGTTTGCCGTGCTCTCAACCTCGGAGCAGTACCTCGCCTCCGCCATCACGCTTGCCGCCGAAAAGGCCACTGAATCGGGCAGCAGCCCGGATCAGGTGAAAGTCGCGGTTGCGGTGGAAAACGATCCATTCTCGCTTGATATCCGTGCCGGTGTGATGGATGACGCTGCCAAGTACGATATGAACGTCATCATTGACGAGCAACTGCCCCGCGACCTGTCCGACATGAGCGCCATTCTCACCAAGGTGAAACTGCTCAAACCCGATGTACTGGTCGTCAGTGGACACTCCAAGGGTGCGGCAACTGCCGTACGGCAGATCGAGGAGCAAAACGTCAAGGTTCCGATGATTGCCATCACACACTGTGAGGCAGCCGACGTGGTCGGCAACTTCGGTGCCGCGGCGAACGACATCCTGTGCTCGACGCAGTGGGCCGAAACCCTGACCTATGAAGATGAGATTTTCGGCACGGCTGCCAACTACGAGCAGGAGTTCAAGGCCGCCTTCCCGGAATACGCGGACAAGACCGTGCCCTATCAGACTGCCCAGGCTTCCGCCGCGGTGTATGTGTTCAAGGATGCGTTTGAACGCGCCGGCACACTTGACAAGGAAGCGGTGCGCGACGCCATCGCCGCCACGGACCTGTCCACCTTTTACGGACAGATCAAGTTTGCCGAAGCCGGCAACAACATCGCGAAACCCATGGTGCTTCGCCAGATCCAGGACGGAAAGTACAACGTGGTTGCACCATCTGCATTCGCGTCGCACGCGCTGAACTGGCCGAGAAACTGACCTCTTCAAGGATACCGACAGACCGGATGCAACCGTATCCGGTCTGTCCATTCTCTAAAGACACGGAATTCATCGGGACTTACGGCGCTTCGCGCGCGACGAGACGATAGTCAATGGATCAGATCCTGTCCAATATCTCACTGCTGTTTGAGTTCCCCATTGTCAATCTGAAGATCGTCATCGACGGCATCATGATCGGCGCGCTGTTTGCGCTGGCAGCCTATGGACTGGCACTGGTCTGGGGCGTCATGAATGTCAAGAATCTGGCACAGGGGGACTTTGTGATTGCCGGCGGCTATGTCGCCTGGTGGCTGGCGAACAATGGCGTACATCCCCTGCTGGGTGTGCCGGCCGCCTTTGTTGTGCTGTGGGTGATCGGCTGGGCAGTCTACCGGCTGGTGATCTGCCGCGTTATCGAACGCGATCTTTTCACCTCGCTGCTGGCGACCTTCGGTCTTGCTATCATCATCGCACAGATTCTCAACCTGATTTTCGGCTCTGACACGCAGAGCATCGCCCTTGAATACAAGACGCTTTATTTTGCGGATGGATTCATCGATGTTCCGATCGCCAAGCTGCTGGGTGTGCTGATGGCATCGGCACTGGCTGCTGCGGTGGTTGTTTTCATGAAATACAGTCGCATGGGACAGGCGATCCGTGCCACCGCACAGGACGCCCGCGCCGCGCGGGTGCTGGGCATTGATACCGAAAAGGTGTATTCGTTCACATTTTCCCTGAACGCCGCCATCTGTGGTGCGGCAGGCGCCATTGTTGTCATGGTGTGGGTCATTCAACCGTTCTACGGCATCACCCATTCGATCCGGGCGTTCGTAATTGTCACCGCCGCAGGTCTCGGCAACCTGCCCGGTGTGATCGCCGCCGGACTTGGCATCGGTGCGCTTGAACAATACGGTGCCCACATTTTCGGCATCGGCTACCAGCAGGCTGTCGCAGTGTTGCTCCTGTTGCTGGTATTGCTGGTGCGGTTGCTGCAGCAAAAACGGGTCCGTAAGAGTCTGCAGTAGTGAATCCGGCCATGTCAATCAAGCGTCTCGCATTCTATGGTTTGCTGATCATCTTTACGTTGATCGCCCCCTTCATCCTGCCAGACTTCAAAACCCAGCTGGCGACGCTGTGGCTGATGATCATCGTCGCCATCACCTGGGACATGACCGGCGGCCAGATGGGATACAACTCGCTGGGCAACATCTTCTTTTATGGCACCGGGATGTATGTCGCCGCCATCATCACCATTGCCATTCCCTTCGATGTCGGTGAGTACACCAATGCCTTCACCGATACGGTGTACAAGTTCTCGGATACCGAATATTTCCTGGGTGCATTCATCGGCATCATCGGTGCGGGGCTGTTCTGTGCCGTGTGTGCGCTGATCATCGGTTACATCACCTTCGGTCTTCGCGGACCCTACTTCGCAATCGGTACACTGGGTGTTGCCATCGCCGCCGGTGAACTGGTTTCAAACTGGGACTGGGTCGGTGGCGGCCAGGGCATCTCACTGCCGGTTTTCCCCTACGATCTCGAACTGGGGAAGATCATGTTCTATTACCTGTTTGCGGGCACCGGCGTGGTGTTGTTCATCTTCGCCAAGTGGCTGTATCAGACTCGGTTTGGTGCCGCCATCAACGCCATCCGCGATGATGAGGAGAAAGCTGAGGCCATGGGCATCCACACCCTGCGCTACAAACTAACCGCGTGGTCGATGGCCGCCTTTTTCGTCGGCATCGCAGGTGGGATTTCCGCCTTCCAGCTGATTCACTTTGAGCCGCTGGAGACCGCCTACCAAACCATCAATCTGGGCATTTTCATGGTGGTCTGCGTGCTGCTTGGCGGCAAGGGTACGCTGTGGGGGCCTGTGATTGGTGCCATCGTCTTTCACCTGTTCAAGGAGGTGACCTGGAACTATTTGCTCGGCTGGCAGTGGGTGGCACTGGGGGTGTTGATCGTGGTCACCGTGGTTTATTTCAAGGATGGCATCACCGGCTGGCTGCAACGTGTCCGACCGGAATGGTTCGGCATCCGGGTTGAGACCAAAAGTCAGGAGAACCCGGCGTCATGACCGCGATCATTGAAGTCAACGATGTCAGCAAGTCCTTTGGCGGCGTGGTTGCAAACAATGCGATCTCGATGCAGGTCGAGGTCGGCAGCATCACCGGACTGATCGGACCGAACGGTTCGGGCAAGACCACGCTGTTCAATTCCATCGTTGGTTACCATCCCATTGACTCGGGATCCATCCGGTTTGAGAATCAGGAGATCTCAAGGAAGTCCGTACAGGACATTGCCCGGATGGGCCTGATCCGAACCTTCCAGCAGACCCGGATCTATGGGGCGATGAACTGTGTCCAGAACATGCTGATCTCGATGCCTCACCGCAAGATGAGATTTCTTGAATCGTTCCACCGGCACAGCACCTCGGACTTTGACAAGGTCGATGTGCTGCTTGATTTCGTCGGACTCTACGAAAAGCGCTATCTGACCGCGGGTTCGCTGTCGTTCGGGCAGCAGAAACTCCTTGAGTTCGCCATGGCGCTGATGAATGAACCGACCGCCCTTTTGCTCGATGAGCCGACCGCCGGCATCAATCCGACCCTGATCAATGGTTTGATCGACCGGTTGAAAAGAGCCAACAGCGAATTCGGCATCACGCTGTTTGTGATCGAGCACAACATGCGGGTGATCATGAATCTGGCTGACAAGATCTACTGCCTGGCACACGGAGAGATGCTTGCCGAGGGGTCGCCCGGAGAAATCCAGAACAATCCGCGGGTCATTGATGCGTATCTGGGGGCGCACTGATAACTGACATGGCGAATAACGAAGACAAAACCGGCGTCGTCGGATACGGTGGTGGTGGCGTTGAGACCGTGATCTCGGTCGATGAGGTCGCAAGGCAGGCTGCGCTCATCTCCGAAACCATTTCCATCGAGTCGCTGGACGATCTGGTTGAAGGCGAACCGTTCGTCACCATTGATCATCTGGATGCCGGCTACGGGAAAATGCAGATTCTGCACGATTTCAGCTTGCGCGTCGGACGCCGGCAATCGCTTTGCCTGATCGGCCCGAACGGTGCCGGCAAATCCACCATCCTGCATTCGATTTTCGGCTTTACCAACATCTTCGGCGGTTCCATCAGGGTCGGGAGCGGTGCCGACAGCCGGGATGTCACCGCACTCAGTCCCAATGAGAAACTCGCCTCTGCCGGAATTGCCTACATCCTGCAAAGCAAGTCCATCTTTCCCGGCATGACTGTTGAGGAGAATCTGTGGATGGGCGGATTTCTCAAGCAGAATCCCAAACAGGCCAAGCAGGCGGCCGAGGCGATTTTCGACAAGTATGCGAGACTGGCAGCACGGCGCAAGCATCAGGCGAAAGTGCTCTCCGGCGGGGAGAGAAGATTGCTTGAGATCTCACGGGCGCTGGTGATGGAACCGGAACTGTTGCTGGTTGATGAGCCGTCGATCGGCCTGGAACCACGCTTCATCGACATGGTGTTCGAGATTCTCGACGACCTTCAGAACAAGGAGGGAAAGACCATCATCATGGTCGAGCAGAATGCCAAGAAGGGATTGGAGTTTGCCGATATCGGCTATGTCCTGGTGTCGGGCGAACTGGCGATCGCCGGCAAGGGCAGCGAACTGCTGGAAAACCCAAAGGTCAGCGAGTTGTTTCTAGGTGGCTGAACCGGCTTCAGGCCGCCTCAGCATCCGCCCGGTCATCGAACAGCGTCTCGATGAGTTTCTGACACTTGAGAACCCCAACCTGGTGGTTTTCGCCATCCACCACCCGCACATCCTGATTGGCAGCGAGCACGCGCCCTGCGACCTGCGCCAACCGCGCATCCGCCCGCACCACGATATCAGGATGGGTTGATCCGCCCACCTCATCCATCACATAGCTCACTGGCAGCAGCTTGCCGCGGGAGACATTCTTGGTGAACTCCCCAACATAGTCATCGGCCGGATTCGTGATCAACTCCTCGGCTGTACCGATCTGCACAATCCTGCCTTCATACATGATGATGATCCGGTCGGCGAGCTTGATGGCCTCGTCAAAGTCGTGTGTGATGAATACGATGGTCTTGTTCAGCACCGACTGCAGCCGGATGAACTCGTCCTGCATCTCATTGCGGATCAACGGATCCAAAGCGGAAAACGGCTCATCCAAAAACCAAAGATCCGGTTCAACCGCCAGTGAGCGTCCGATTCCGACACGCTGCTGCTGACCACCGGACAGTTCCCTTGGATAGTAGTCCTCGCGGCCTTCCAGACCCACAATCTGGATGATCTCGCGGGCACGGGATTCGCGCGTGGTCTTGTCAACACCCTGCACTTCCAATGGGAAGGAGATGTTCTGCAGGACGTTCCGATGAGGCAACAGTGCAAAATGCTGGAATACCATCCCCATCTTGTGCCGGCGGATTTCGATCATTTCACTCTTGCTGGCCTGAAGCAGGTCAACGCCGTCGAACATGATCTTGCCGTGGGTGGGTTGAATCAATCGGGCGAGACATCGGATCAGGGTGGACTTTCCGGACCCGCTCAGGCCCATCACCACCAGAATCTCACCTTCGGAAACATCGAATGTCGCATGCCGGACTGCGGGAATGTAGCCACCTGCCTTGATAGCCTCATCGCTGGGTGCGAAGTCGTGATCCGCGAAAAACTGTTCGGGATGTCTTCCATACAGCTTTGTCACGTCCTGACAGGACAGTTTCACCTTGCCATTCATTTCACTTGAATTCACGATAGAAAAATTCAAACCTATTTATAGCATCACAACCGGCAACTTGCATGATTGAGGCCTGAAAAAAAGAACTGGCTGCGTTGCCACAGCCAGTTCCCGAAGTGGAATTTGCCCAACCTAGATGTACACGGATGCACACTCAAGGCGACAGGTTTACTGAATCCACGCCTGCCATTTGTCCTTGTGCTCTTCCAGCCATCGGTCTGCCGCAGCCTCAACCTCCATGCCGTCTGTATCGACATAGTTGGATTGCTTGGCGACATCCAGATTGGAAAAGTTGATCTTGCTGGCCACTGCAAAAGCCTTGGGATGCTCGGCCTTGAATTCATGCGAGATGCCGATCTTGAGATAACCACCGGTGGGGTTTCCGCAGTCGTACAGCATTTCGGTATTGGATCCCCAGGCAGGATCCTTGGTGCATTCCGGCGCATGTGCCGGGAATTCCACGAATTCACCCTCATAGAGCGCCTCGATGAAATTCGGCGTCCAATTGAATATCACCACGGGCTTGTCCTGCTTGATACCGGCTTCCAGTTCCGCCCAGATTGCCGCAGCCGAACCTGCGTTCTTGACAACAAAGTTCATCCCGAGCGCCTCGACTCTCTCAGCATCATTCTTGAGCCAGTCAACGGGGCCGCCGATGAACACGCCCTTGCCACCGGAATCAACCCGTGCGAACTTCTCTGAACACGCATCAAGTGCCTTCCAGTCGGGCAGTCCCGGGCAATGGTTCTTGACATGTTCCGGATACCACCACTCTTCACGGGTTTTGGCATCGTGAGTGGCGAGGTCGATCACACAACCCTCGCCCACGACCTTTTCAAAGGCCGCACCAAAGGCGCCCTGCCATACTTCGTGCACAATGTCGATGTCGTTATCGCACATGGACTGATAGACTGTCTGGCTGTCCATTGGAATGTACTCGACTTCCTCGCCAACCATTTCGAACAGTTTGCCGAGAATCTGCGCACCAACCAGTTGGCTGGACCAATTGTGGGTTGGAATCTTGACAGCATCTGCGCTGGCAATGCCGGCCACTGACATGCTGAATACAGCTGCCAAGATGACCAGGCCTGACTTGATTCTTTTCATTACTAAAATCCTCAAAAAGTATATAGTTGCAACAATTAAAATAATTGCTTTGTATTGGAATCTGCATATTGTATACAAGATATATATTTTGTGTGATATTGCGCGAAAAGTTAAATATCTTCGAACTGCAGTATCAATGACTCCCCGGCGGCAAGCCTTGGGGAAAACCTGATCGTTGCATCATTGATGACTGAAATTTCAAAGAAACTGTCGAACCGGTTGCAACTGGCCTTGGTTGCAACACCGTTTCTGGCGCTGTTTGCACTGCGACCGGTCCTTCCTGACTGGGCGATCACACCACCCAAGAGCTGCCTGGCCGGATGCGCCAACATCGACGGCATCATTCCCATCGTCGACGCGGTCAATGCGGTCATTGACTTTCTCAGAAAGTATGAAATCCTCGGTCTTTTCACGTTCAGGGACATTACCCGGGGCATTTCCGACGCCATTCAGGTGCCGTTGGAACTGACCGAGGGGTTGCTGCACGAAGGCTTCTCCGATGTCGGCGTGGAGCCCATTGCGTGGCTGGTTCTTGTGGGACTTGCTGCGATCTTCGGTTGGTACCTCAAGGGCTGGCGTCTGGCATTGCTGGGTGGAGGCTGCTTTTTCTATCTGGCCCTGTTCAGCAAACGCGGCATCTGGGACCTGTCCATGCAGACGCTGTCAGCAATTTCGGTTTCCGCACCCCTTGCCGGCCTGATCGGAATTGCGTTGGGCATCCTGGCTGCCAAGAACAAGCGGGTGGAACAGGTGCTGTGGCCGATCCTGAATGTTCTGCAGTCACTGCCGCATTTCTCATACCTGATCCTGGTCGCCATCTTTTTCGGCGTGGGCTCAAAAGCCGGTGTGATTGCCACCATCGTTTTCGCCTTTCCACCCATGACCCGGCTCACGTTGCTGGGGATCAAGAACATCTCCTCGGAAGTGATCGAAGCCGGCACCATGGCTGGGTGCACACCCAGGCAGATGCTGTTCAAGGTTGAACTGCCGTCTGCCCGGTCTGAATTGATGCTGGGCGTCAATCAGGTGATCATGCAGTGTCTGGCGATGGTTGTGATCGCATCGTTCATCGGTCAGTCTGGTCTCGGACACGACCTGCTGACCCGATTGCAGCGACTGGCGATCGGTCAGGCGCTTGAGGTCGGCATCGCAGTGGTGCTGATTGCGATCGCCCTGGACCGTTTCAGCCAGGCGCTGGCCGCGAAGGTGCCGGGCCACATCAGGCATGGACCGTACTGGGTACGGCATCCCTACATGAGCGCGGCGATTGTGCTTGTTGTCGGAACATTCCTGCTGTCTTTTGTGACGGCACATGTGGTACGCTTTCCGCAGGAACTGACCATCTCGACGTCGGTGTTCTGGGATGCGATCGTGGACTACATCACGTTCACCTTCTACGGTCCGATAGGCGTGTTCCGGGATTGGTTCCTGCTTTACTTCCTGATCCCGATCCGCAGTGTCATCACCTCCATCCCCTGGGTGGCCATCGTTGCACTGGTCGTGTGCCTCGGTTGGCGGATGGGCGGTTGGAAACTCGCCCTGCTGGTGGTGTCGTATGTGCTCTTCATTGCGGTGTCCGGTTACTGGGTGCGGGCCATGATCACGCTCTACATGGTGGTTGTCTCGCTGATGATCTGTGCGATGATCGGCATTCCGCTCGGTATCTGGGCATCAAGACGCGACTGGTCAACCAAGCTGATGCAGAATCTGTGCGATACCTTCCAGACCTTTCCATCATTCATCTATCTGCTGCCGGTGGTGATGCTGTTCCAGATCAATGACGTATCGGCGATATTCGCCATCATCATCTATGCCTTGATTCCGATCACCCGCTACACGATTTTCGGATTGCGCAATGTCCCGCAGCACATCATTGAAGCCGCCATCACATCGGGTTGCACCGAAAACCAGATATTGTGGAAGGTTCGCATGCCGATTGCATTACCGGAGATTGTGCTGGGACTGAACCAGACCCTGATGTTTGGGTTGTTCATGGTCATGATTGCAGGATTCATCGGAACGGTTGACCTGTCGCAGGAGATCTTCCGCGCATTGACATTCAATGACGGCGGCAAGGGTCTGGTGATCGGACTATGCGTCGCATTCATCGGACTGACGGCCGACCGTTTGCTGGTGGAATGGGCCGAGCGACGAAAGCGCATGTACGGCATCGCGTAATGCCTGATAAGGACTGATGTCCGAAGCCGACTCGAAATCGTCGATTCACGACAGTCTGATTCGCTACGGAAGCGAGCTGTTCGACACACCCATCGCCTCCGCCCGCGGAAGCATCGTTGTTGACACCGAGGGCCGGGAGATCCTGGACTTCACCTCTGGTCAGATGTGTGCAACCATCGGACACAGCCATCCCGATGTGATCAAGGCGATTGAGACAAGTGCGCGAAACGCCATTCATCTTTTCAGCGGCATGATTCCTGAATCAGTGTTACGGCTGGCCGAGCGGCTTCGGGCCTGGTTGCCGGCGCCGTTGGAAAAGTCATTGTTCGTCAGCACAGGCAGTGAGAGCAACGAGGCGGCCATCCGGATGGCCAAGCTCTATACCGGTGGTTTTGAGGTGCTGGCACTGGGTGGTTCCTGGCATGGTGTCACCGGTGCTGCAAGTGCGGCGTCATTCGCGAGTGATCGGAAAGGTTACGGTCCGCCGATTCCCGGAATCTCCGTGCTGCCGGAACCGAACGCCTACCGATGCCCGGTCAAGCACTGCACGAAGACGTGTGACATGACCTGCCTGGACGTCGGACTCAAGCTCTTCGACATGGCGAATACCGGCAGTCCAGCGGCCATCATTGCCGAACCCATATTGAGTGCCGGTGGCATCATCGTGCCACCGAAAGACTACTTCAAACGACTGAAGAGAGAAGCCCATCAACGCGGAATGCTGTTGATATTTGATGAGGCACAAACCGCTTTCGGTCGCATCGCGCACAAATCCGGTGCAGAGTACTTCGACACCACGCCAGACATCATGACACTCTCAAAGACGCTCGGTGGCGGAATGCCGCTGGCGGCCGTTGTCACTTCAGAGGAGATCGAGGCATCCACATTCGACAGGGGATTCAACTTCTACACCAGTCATGTATCCGATCCCCTGCCTGCCGAAGTCGGCCTCGCGGTGCTTGAGGTCATCTCGAAAAACAATCTGGTTGATCGAGCGCGGCAAATGGGCGACTACCTGAAGGATGGATTCGACAGGTTACAGAATCAATTCGAGGAAATCGGCGACATCCGCGGTGAGGGATTGTTGCTTGGTGTTGAATTCGTCAAGGATCGCGAGAGTCGGGAACCCTTCCATGAACTCGGTACGATGACAACCACTCGTTGCCTGGAGCTTGGACTGTCGATGAATATCCGTCGACGGCCACAACGGGGGTCGGTGTGGCGGATCGCACCACCCTTGACGGTCAGCAAAGTGGAGATTGATCGGGCGCTGGACATCCTTGAGCAGGCATTGTCTGAATGTCGGGAGATGTTGGTGGGACGGCGAGAGAACTGAAGCCGCAGTCGATCATAGTCTGGTTTGGTTTGTCTCCGAATTCCAACACGCATGAAAGCCGCCGCCAAATGTCGCTTTCAGTGACTTGTTCCACAGTAATGTCGTCACCTCGAATCATGCTACAATTTCTCAACCAAGGCGGGCAGACCGGCAATCTTTCTGTAGTCTTGTGATAACAGGTAAAACCGCCAAACGTCAGGTCAATTTCCATGATCAGCGAAATCATTTCAAAATACTGCAGTAACCGCATTTTATCCACCTGTTTGCTCGCAGTACTGCCGCTGACTCTGTCTTCATGCCTGGAAAATCCGGCATCGGAAAACCCTGCGACAGTTGACTCTGCGGTCAAGGTCACTCGCGACCGGGCTGAAACCGGCAACGCCGTTGAGGCTGAAGTCGATTTGGTGCGGGAGTTTGCCGATTTTGTTGGAATTGACGTTGACGCCGACCCTGCCAAAGCTGCAGACTATCTGCAGACAGCCGCCGAGCAGGGAAACGCCTCGGCCCAGTTCAATCTGGCGCTTCTGCATCTCAGCGACGAAGGACTGGAACCTGACTACAACAAGGCGATACTCTGGTTCCAGGAAGCTGCCGATCAGGGACACGTCATTGCCCAATTCAACCTGGGAGTCATGTATCTTCACGGCAGAGGGGTGGAACCGGACCATGGCGAAGCCATGCGCTGGTTTCGAACAGCCGCCGATCAGGGATTTGCGCCAGCACAATCAAATCTTGGAGTAATGTATACCCAAGGCAAGGGCGTGCAGTCTGACCACGCCGCGGCAGCCCAATGGTACCGCAAAGCCGCTGAACAGGGACTCCCACAAGCCCAGTTCAATCTGGCGTATCTGTACAGCAACGGTAAGGGAGTGGAGCGAAATACCACCGAGGCCATCGAATGGATGCGCAAAGCCGCCGAACAGGGACTCCCACAAGCCCAATACAACATGTCGATTTCGTATCGAAACGGTCGGGGAGTGGAACGCGATGACGGCGAGTCGTTGGAATGGATGCAAAAATCAGCGGAACAAGGGCTCGAACTTGCCCAATTCACGCTGGCGGGCATGTATTTCCAAGGCAACGTGTTGGCGCGCGATCTCACCAAAGCCGCCTATTGGTTTGAAAAATCAGCCGAACAGGGAAACTGCCTGTCACAATACAGTCTTTCGGGACTGTATGCGAAAGGTGACGGAGTGGAGCGTGATCTCAACAAGGCGATTTACTGGTCTCAAGAATCGGCCGAACAAGGATACGCCATCGCACAGGCTGGTCTGGCCGCACGCTATTACCATGGAGACGGTGTGGAGCGCGACCTCGCCAAGGCTGTCCATTGGTACGAAAAGTCAGCCGAACGGGGATTCGCCATAGCACAGCACAGCCTGGCATCACTGTATAGGGATGGTGAGGGCGTGGAACTCAACTACGTCAAAGCCGCAGATTGGTATCGAATAGCCGCTGAACAGGGATACGCTGACTCACAGTCCGAGTTGGCGGTCATGTACTTTAGTGGCGAAGGCGTGGAATACGACCCCCAAAAGGCAGAATACTGGTTTCGCAAAGCCGCAGAACAAGGTGATGCCTTCAGTCAGTACACCCTGGGGATTTTTTATCAAAGCGGTGCATTACTTCCATTGGACCTTGTCAATGCATGGGCATGGATGTCACTGGCAGCCGAACAGGGTTTTGGGGGTGCGAGAGAAGAGCGCGACAAAACTGCTTCGAGCCTATCAGGAAGCGAATTGAAAAAGGCGCAAGCGCTGGCAAGGGAACTGGCAACCTCAATCGCTCAAAGGTCAGCAATGCCATCACAGAAGTGGAGACTCCTGGCTTCCAGGTATTTCGCTGCGACGTTCAGGGATTTCAAAGGTAATCGGTGTGAACCGATAACCCTCTGATTCAGGGAAGTAAACCGGCTGTTTAAGGGTGCGGAACAAGGACGCGGACAATTCCAGTATGAGTTGGCGCTTCGCGACTGTAGCGGTGGAACGTGATTACAGCAAGGCTGCATATTGGTATCTGAAAGCGGCCGAAAATGGAGTCCGCGACGCCCAGCACAACCTGGCAGGTATGTATTACAACGGTGAAGGAGTCGAGCGCGATACGGGTAAAGCAGTACTCTGGTTTCGCAAGGCGGCCGAACAGGGAATATCCATGGCACAGGTCAGTCTGGCGGTACTCTATTCCTTTGGGGCAGACGAAGTTTCTCAATACTCTGTCAAAGCCTGGGCTTGGTTGTCACTGGCAGTCGACCAAGGCGATCAGTTCGCGAATGCGCTGATCGGATCAGTGCAGTCGGAGATGACGGAGGAGGAACTCAGTCAGGCAAAGTCAATCTCGAATCGCTCCATCGGCAACTGAAACACCGTCGATTCGTGCCGGGCGTCTTTCCCGTTCGCACATCAGGCAACTGACTGGGTTGGGCGAAAACCACAGTTGGAAGACTCTCCTGCAAGTCTGGATTCCGTTGGAATCTCGCAATTCCGAACCATGCTACAATTGTTCTCAATCTCCATTGAATAGCAGGTCCGGATTCATGAACAGCGAAGCCCGTTGGAAAGTCTGCAACAACCGTGCAATTCTCATCCTATTGCTCGCATTGTTATTGCCAACACTCCCTTCATGCACAGACGTGTCGTCACAAGGGAACAATTCGATCGCCGACTCACCTGCTGAAAAAACCCGCAATCAGGACGAATCCGGTCGAGCGATTGGTACCGTAACTCATTACCTGTATAAGTTTACCAGTGACGATGGCATCGAATTCGGTCTCAATCCTGCCACTACCTTGGAGGGTCTGCAGAAAGCCGCCGAGCAGGGACATGCCCGAGCCCAATTCAATCTGGCGCAATTGTACCGCCACGGTACCGGGGTGGAAGCTGATTCCAGCAAGGCAGAACACTGGTTCCGCAAGGCCGCAGAACAAGGACTCGACACTGCCCAGTTCAGCCTGGGTGTAATGTATTTCATGGGTGACGCTGTGGCGCGCGATTACACCAAGGCCGCAAAGTGGTTTGAGAAATCAGCCGAACAGGGAAACTGTCTTGCCCAATTCAGTCTGGCTGGAATGCATCTGAATGGACAGGGCATGCAGCGCGATTTCAGCAAAGCAGCAAACTGGTCCCGCAAGGCTGCGGAACAAGGTTACGAGGTGGCACAGGCCGGTCTGGCTTCACAGTATTATCATGGTGAGGGAATTGAGCGGGACTTCTATAAGGCCGCACATTGGTACAAAAAATCAGCCGAACGGGGATTTGCTGCGGCGCAACTCAATCTATCCAGGCTGTACTATCATGGTGAAGGGGTGACAAAGGACGCCGCGAAAGGACTTCACTGGCTTCGAAAGGCCGCCGAACAAGGTTACGATCGGGCACAATTCTATCTAGGCGCTATCTATCACCAAGGCAAAGGAGCACCGCAAGATCACGTCAGGGCGATGTACTGGTATCGAAAAGCGGCCGAGCAGGGGCATGGCGCCGCACAGGGCGGTCTGGCCTATATGTATTTCAAGGGTGAAGGCTTGCCACAATTCGACTACCGACAGTCAGTGAAGTGGTTCCAGAATTCCGCCGAACAGGGATTTGGCCATAGTCAGTACGTTGTTGGACTATTGCACCACCTCGGTGAATTCCTTCCACGAGATTCTGTCAAGGCATGGGCTTGGTATGATCTGGCAGCGGCTCAAGGTATTGAAGAGGCGGCACAAAGACGCGATAAACTGACATCAAAATTGACTGGTTCAAAGTTGAATGAGGCGCGCACCTTGGCGAGAGAAATGGCAGATTCAATCGCTAGCCGGGCGGATACACGATCAACGGACCTGAAGGGTATGCCGCTTGATTCCAGGCAGATCGCCTCACTGATCAATTTTGATGAAGAGCCGTGTTCAGCGGCCACACCTTGATTGGTGAAGAATTGTGAAGTCCGCTGGTTCCTTTACCAAACCAGTCTGATTGACAACTAAAATGAAATTCATAGCCTCCCGAGCACAGTTCAGCACCGCGATGGCTTCTTGAACATGCAACACCCACGGACTCACCGCAAACGGACAACCTTCAAACGATGTTTTTTGCTCGCCCGACAGCGATCCCAACTTCACCTCATGGAACAGTTACCAGACAGGACAAAAAAAGGTTAAGTGGTGAAATACGATCCCATCGAAGCTTTTAATCTGGTTGTCAATGCGGCCAAACAGGGAGACGTTGAAGCTCAGTACACCCTGGCTTCACTTTATTACACTGGTGAAGAGGTGGATTGTGACCACACCAAGGCTGCAAAGTGGTTCCGCGAAGCTGCTGAACAGGGACACACCGAAGCCCAATTCAATCTGGCAAGCATGTCGCAAATGGGTGAGGGCATGCAGCCAGATTTCGCTGCCGCCGCACTTTGGTACCAAAAGGCAGCCGAACAGGGACATGCCCGAGCGCAATTCAATCTGGCACTTCAATATGCAAACGGTGAGGGTGTGCAGCCAAACATCACCACCGCCGCTGAATGGCTCCGTAAAGCGGCCGAGCAAGGAGATGTTTCAGCGCAAAACAATCTCGCCCTTCTCCAACTGAGCGGCGACGGCGTTGAGCGCAATCTCACTGCCGCCTTCGAATGGTTTCGAAGGGCGGCTGAACAAGGCTATCCTGAGGCCCAATATAATCTGGCACGTACATTTGAGAGTGGGAAAGGCGTTGAGCGCGATATCAAAGCCGCCGCCCGCTGGTACCGCAAGGCTGCAGAGCAGGGCATCGCTTCAGCCCAACACAATTTGGCGCTTCTATTCCAAAACGGTGACGGAGTTAGGCGCAACTTGAGGACTGCCGCGAAATGGTATCGCAAGGCTGCAGAGCAGGGCCATCCTGATTCCCAGAATAATCTGGCAATTCTCCACCTGATGGGCAAGGGAGTGCGGCGTGACCTCGCTGCCACTGTTGAATGGCTGCGCAGAGCCGCTGAACAGGGACATGCCGGAGCACAGGCCAATCTCGCCAATCGTTATCATCACGGCGAAGGCGTGCAACGCGACCCGGCCAAGGCCGTTCAATGGTACCGCAAGGCCATCGAACAGGGAAATGCGGCGGCAATGTTCAATTTTGCACTGTTATACATAAAGGGCGATAGCATCCCGGCTGACTCAGTCAAGGCATGGGTTTGGATGGAAATGGCTGCCGCGCATGGTGAGGAACGTGCAGTCAACGCCCGCGACCTGATCGCTTCAGAGTTGACACAGGAGCAAATGGCGGAGGCGATATCCCTTGCGAATGAATTGAAGGCTGATTTTCAGTTCGAACATTCGGACCGCGCATCCAATCAAAACACCCCCTGACGACCGGTCGATGGGTAACCCAAAACAGGAGCATCCCCAGCTTCATCACAAACGGATTATCGCCATAGGTTGCTTTTTTTCGCCCCACAACACGCTCACCACCACTTCATGCCAGTTGCCAGTCAGCACGATGCTGAATGTACAATATTTGAATTTGATAGATGGATTTTGAAGAGGTTAAATTGTGAAATTCGTTCCTGACAGAACCGTGAACTACATTATCAATAAGGCCAAACAGGGAGACGTTAATGCCCAGTTCACGCTGGCTTTAATGTATCACACCGGTCAACAAATGGAATGCGACCTCACCAAGGCTGCAAAGTGGTTCCGCAAGGCTGCCGAACAGGGACACGCCGAATCCCAATTCATATTGGCCAACATGGCTGAAAAGGGAGAAGGCATGCGACGTGATTTCGCTTTTGCCGCACGTTGGTACCACAAGGCAGCCGAACAGGGACACATCAAGGCGCAATTCAATCTGGGCCTTTCATATCTAGCCGGTGAAGGTGTAGAGCAAAACCTCGCAACTGCTGCTGAATGGTTGCTAAAGGCCGCCGAGCAGGGAGACGCTGGAGCACAAAACAATCTTGCAGTTCTCTATTGGAGCGGCGAAGGCGTTGAGCGCGATCTCGCTGCCGCGGCTGAATGGTTCCGAAAAGCTGCCGAACAGGGACACGCTGGGGCTCAATATCACCTGGGACGTGTGTTAGAACATGGTGAAGGCGTTGAGCGCGATCCCACCACCGCCGCCTGGTGGTACCGCAAGGCCGCCATTCATGGAATTGCTTCAGCCCAACACAATTTGGCGCATCTACTGGAACACGGTGACGGACTAAAGCGCAATCCAAAAAATGCAGCTAAGTGGTATCGCAAGGCTGCAGAACAGGGATTCCTTGACTCCCAAAATAATCTGGCACTTCTGTATCTGAATGGTAACGGAGTGCGGCGTGATTTCGCTGTTGCCATTCAGTTTCTGCGCAAAGCCGCCGAACAGGGACATGCCGGCGCACAGGCCAATCTGGCCGATTGCTATCATCTCGGTGAAGGAGTACAACGGGACCTGACGCAGGCTGTTGAATGGTACCGCAAGGCTGCCGAACAAGGGCATGAGAAGGCAATGTTCAACCTGGCATTACTTCACAAAAAGGGGGATGGCATCCCTGCAGACTCAATCAAGGCATGGGCCTGGATGGATTTGGCTGCCACCCATGGTGAGGAAAAGGCAGTCACCGCCCGCGACCTGATCACTTCAGAGTTGACACAGGAGCAAATGGCGGAGGCGAAATCCCTTGTGGAAGAATTGAGCGCCGGAATTGAAACCGACCCCATCCCGACGGACGGCACACCAATTCGACTCTCGCCCTGGCCTACTCTTGACGACTAACCCAAACCGGGATCACCCACAGATTCATTGCAAACGGACGATCACCATACGTTGCTTTTATCCGCCCGACAACACGGTTGCCACTTCATGGAACAGTTGCCAGACAGGATGATGCTGAATCAACCAGATTTGAATTTGATTGTTGATTTTCGAAGAGGATAAGTGGTGAAACCTGATGACATCAAGGTCTTGAACCGGCTTCGTCAGTATGCCGAGCAGGGAAACACTGACTCCCAGTACACGCTGGCATCACTTTATTTCATGGGTGAGGGAGTGGAATGTGACCACATCAAGGCTGCAATGTGGTTTCGCCGAGCTGCCGAACTTGGACACACCAAAGCCCAATTCAATCTGGCCGCCCTGTTTCAATCGGGCCAAGGCGTGCAACGCAATCTTGCTACCGCCGCTCATTGGTACCAGGAAGCTGCCGAACAAGGACATGTCAACGCACAATTCTATCTGGCACTTGCATATTTGAACGGTCAAGGCGTACGGCGAAACCTCACCACCGCCGCGCTGTGGTTCCGAATAGCCGCCGAACAGGGAGACGCTTCAGCCCAAGGCCATCTTGCAACGCTCTATCTGAGTGGCGAAGGTGTTCAACGTGATTTCACTGCCGCCGCCGCATGGTTTCGAAAGGCTGGTGAACAAGGTCACCCTGAGGCTCAATTCAACGTGGGACAATGTTTTGAACACGGTCAGGGCGTGCAGCGCGATTTCGCAGCCGCCGCCCGGTGGTACCGAAAATCGGCCGATCAGGGAATTGCCATGGCTCAACATAATTTGGCGTTTCTGTTTGAAAACGGCAAAGGCGTAAGGCGCAATCCAAAAACCGCAGCGAAATGGTTTCGCAAGGCTGCAGAACAGGGTCACCCTCACGCCCAAAACAATCTGGCGGCTCTTTACCTGAGTGGTGAAGGAGTGCAACGTGATCCTGCCATTGCCGTTCAGTGGTTCCGCAAAGCTGCCGAACAGGGATATGATTTGGCACAGCTCAATCTGGCCAATCTCTATCACCTTGGTGAAGGAGTACAACACGACCCTGACAAGGCCGTTCAATGGTACCGCAAGGCTGCCGAACAAGGACATGCGACGGCAATGTTCAATCTGGCAGTATTGAACGCAGAAGGCGATGGAATCCTTGCTGACTCCGTCAAGGCATGGGCCTGGATGGAATTGGCTGCCACACATGGTGACGAAGACGCGGTTGACGCCCGCGACGAGATCGCTTCAGAATTGACTCGAGAACAGATTGCGGAGGCGAAAGCCGTTGCAGACGAATTGAAAGACAAAATTCAACCCAGCCAGTTGGTCGGTCTTTATGATAAGAACATCGCCTGGCAAATTCTGGACGCGTAACCAAAAACGGGATTTGTTCAATTTCGCTCCGAATGCCATTGGTTGTCATGCGTCTGCACGACCTTGTCCCCGGTCTGCGTGATCGCATCCTTAAGAACCTGATTTCCTTCCTTTCACAGGAATGCATATCTTCGATCATTCGGTCATTCTGTAATCCATGCCGCATGACCAATCGACGGCGAACAAGGGGTCAAAACAAAGTGCTATAAAATTCACGAACCAATCGTCGTTTCACTTCCTGTTCCATTGTGATGAAATTTTTCAATCGAAACTCGTCAGCGACAGAGTCAAAACAGGCAATCAAAGAGAAAATTAAGAATCTTCAAATTGGCGCAGACGAAGGAAACGCGAACGACCAGTTCAAGCTGGGATATCTATACGACGCCGCTGAGGGGGTTCGATACAATCCAACCAACGCTGCCTATTTCTACCACAAGGCCGCCGAACAGGGACTCGTCTCAGCCCAATACAATCTGGCCCTTCTATATGAGAGTGGTTTAGGCGTTGACTGCGAACCCGACACCGCTGCCTACTGGTACCGAAAGGCTGCTGAACAAGGACATGACTCAGCCCAATTCAGTCTGGGCAAGCTATACAAAAGCGGCTATGGAGTGCCGCTTGACCCTGCTGCCGCCGCCCATTGGTATCGCAAGGCCGCTGAACAGAAAAATGCCTCGGCCCAAAACAATCTGGCAGTTCTGTATATGCAGGGAAATGGCGTTGAACGCAATCCTGCCACCGCCGCTCGCTGGTACCGAAAAGCGGCCAGAAATGGGCTTTCTCAAGCCCAGTGCAATCTGGGAGTTCTCTATTCCAAAGGCGAAGGCGTGAGGCGCAAACCAAAGGTCGCCGCAAAGTGGTATCGCAAGGCTGCCAAACGGGGACATGCTGAAGCACAACACAATCTAGCGGAACTGTACAACAAGGGCGAAGGCGTGAAACCCAAAAAAGAAACTGCCGTGAAATGGTACCATAGGGCCGCCCAACAGAGGCACGCTCAAGCGCAGTACAAGCTGGCACGCCTGTGTTACTACGGTGAAGGGGTGGAACTTGACCGCGCTGTCGCTTTCCAATGGTTCCACGAAGCTGCTAAACAGGGACATGTTTTGGCCCAAGATTGTCTGTCTTGGTGCTATACAAATGGTGAAGGTGTGCAGCAAAATTTCGACAAAGCCCGTGAATGGGAACGCAAAGCGGCCGAACAAGGGTATGTTCCTGCTCAGACTGGACTAGCGTACCATTATGAAGGTAAGGACGATTTTGCTACCGCTGCTGAGTGGTTCCGAAAGGCCGCTGAACAAGGGGATGACGAGTGCCAATATTGTCTCGCAGGATATTATTTGTACGGTAAAGGGGTGGAGCGCAATCTCGCAACCGCCATCGAATGGTACCGAAAGGCTGCTCAACAAGGGCATAGTCTATCCCAAACCATGCTGGCCTCTTTCTATTTGAGCGGTAATGGGGTGCAGTGCGACCCTGTTGCCGCCGCCAGATTGCTCCGCAAGGCAGCCGGCGAGAAAGACGGGGAAGCTCAGTTCGAATTGGGGATTCTGTATATTGAAGGTCGAGGAGTATCACAGAATTTGGTCAGAGCGTGTGCGTGGATGTCACTCGCAAACCAGGAAGGCATAACTAGAGCGAATTCAGAACTGATATTCTTGACTTCGAAATTGACGAAGAAGGAGTTGAGGAAGGCAAGAGTCCTGGCAAAAAAACTGGCGGCCATGGTTGAGAAAAATTACCAAAAATGGCTCTCAAAACAAAAAACCGAGCCAATGGCATGAAATCGGTGGCAGGGAGGAGGAACAGGACCGCGGCAAAGCCGCTAACCGGTTCCGGAAATCCGCCGAACAGGGGCATGCTCTAACTCAATGTAATCTGGTGATCTGGTATCTTCAGTGACAGGGAGTGATCGCAGGATTCGTTCCAGGCCTGAGGTTGGAGGAACTGATGGCTGCACGAGGCTTTGAAGTTGCGGTCAAAGCCCGCAACGTGATTGCGTCACGATTAGAGGAAGGACATTCACGCCAGGCAAAATCCCTGACAAAAGTACTGGCAATCTCAATCCCTCCCCCACCTTCGTGAATGAGCCGCAGGTGATTCGTGATTGGAGTTTTTCCTTACGACTCGAATTTCTCATTTGAGCAGCCGTTGAAAGATCAGCTAGGAAGTCGGCTGAGATCAGTTGCACAATATCCGAGTCCGGTACGCAAAACCGGTGGTGCAGCGATGAACATATTGTCTTTCTCACACCTGTATTCTTTTATTGATATACTCAACAGCGTTGCGCCCAAGGTGTTGTTTTTGGTTATTCATCGTGGAATTGAACGCAGAATTGTTGTCGAAAATCTCTTCATGCACAATTCAATCTTGGTTCAAGACCGATTGCCTGATTCTGAACAAATCATCAACAAATGCAGACTGTACAATAAGAGTAACCAATTGATTTTTATAGGAAACAAACGGTCTCGATATACCATTACACAGGTTGCAAACTGATCGCTTTTTCACTTCCAGTTCCATTACGATGCAATTTTTCAAGCGAAAATCCTCAGCAGGTGATTCAAACCCGACCGAGAGAGAAACAGTTCAACAACTTCAGGAAAAAGCAGAGGCAGGAAGTGCGATCGATCAATTCAATCTGGGATGCCTATATGACATTGGGGAGGAGGTTCAGCACGATCCAACCACCGCCACCCATTGGTACCAAAGGGCCGCCGAACAAGGACTAGCCTCAGCCCAATTCAATCTGGGGATGTCATATCAATTTGGTGAAGGAGTACCGGCTGATCCTGCTGCCGCCGCCCATTGGTACCAAAAGGCCGCTGAACAGGGATATGTCACGGCTCAAAACAATCTGGCAAATCTATATTTGAACGGAGAAGGCGTGGAACGCGATCCAGCCACCGCCGCTCAATGGTACACTGAGGCTGCCGAAAATGGGCTTGATGAAGCCCAAAACAATCTGGCAAATCTATATGTGGACGGTGAAGGCGTGGAACGCGATCCGGCCACCGCCGTTCGCTGGTACACGAAGGCTGCCGAACAGGGGCTTGATTCAGCCCAGTACAATCTGGGATTTGTCTATTCCAATGGCAAAGGGGTGAAGCGCAATCCTAGAACCGCTGTGAAATGGTTTCGCAAGGCTGCCGAACAAGGACATGCGCAATCACAATACAATTTGGCGGCCTTGTACTACCAAGGCGAAGGGGTGAAGAGTGATGCAGTCACCGCCGCCAAGTGGTTCCACAAAGCGGCAGAACAGGGATTAGCATCATCACAACACGACTTGGCGATTATGTACATTCACGGTGATGGAGTGAAGCTCGACCCGGCTAAAGCCGCTGAATGGTATCGCAGGGCTGCTGATCAGGGGCACGCTAAAGCGCAGTACGAGCTGGGAATGATGCATTATCACGGTGTAGGGGTGCAATCTGACTACGAGACCGCCGTTCAATGGCTCCGCAAAGCTGCGGAACAAGGACATCAGTCGGCACAATCCTTTTTGGCTGATCGTTACAATACAGGTGAAGGTGTAGAGCTCAGTCTTAGTAAAGCCTTTCAATGGTACCAAAAGGCAGCGGAACAGGGGGATGTGAGAGCACAATATAATGTTGCGTACTTTTTGGAAACGGGTAATGGCGTGGAACGCGACCTCACTGCCGCTGCTGAATGGTACCGCAAAGCCGCTGAACAAGGAGAAGTTAAATCCCAATTTAATTTCGCAATTTTTAATTTAGAGGGTAAAGGCGTGGAGCACGATTTCGCGACCGCCGCCAAGTGGTTCCGCAACGCGGCCGAACAAGGGCATGTTGAAGCCCAAAATAATCTGGCCGTATTTTATTTGTACGGTCAAGGTGTGGAGCGCGACCCAGTTTCCGCCGTCAAATGGTTCCACAGAGCAGCCGAACAGGGACACGCCACCTCCCAATTCAAACTGGGGCTCTTGTATCTCAATGGCGAAGGAGTCAAGCTCAACAACTCCAAGGCTGCACACTGGTTCCTGAAGGCTGCCGAACAGGGAAACGCTGAAGCCCAATACCACCTGGCATCTCGTTTTCATTACGGTTCGGGAGTGAAACAAAATCATACCAAGGCCGCACACTGGAACCGGAGAGCCGCTGAGCAGGGACATGCCTTAGCACAATTCAATCTGGGCATACAGTGTGACCATGGTCTAGGCGTTCAGCCTGATCACAGCGAGGCTGCTCGCTGGTACCAAAAGTCCGCCGAACAGGGATATGACCAAGCCCAATACTATCTTGCAAACAAATATCTCAGTGGCAAGGGACTGACACAAGACTCAGTCAAGGCTTGGGCCTGGATGGAACTGGCAGCTGAACGGGGCGTTGACCCTGCGTACACACAGCGCGATTTGATTGCGGCACAATTGACGGACAGTGAACTTGCGAAAGCAAAATCCCTTGCAAAAGAATTATCAGTCACAATCCCTGACCTCGGGTGATTGAACCACTGGTGATTTTTGCCTGGGATTTCCTGACTCACCCGGATATTTACTTGAGCACCGTTGAATGACTGGGTGGGAAATTGGCCTTGGTCAATCGCACAACATCCGAGTCATCGTGGCAGACAACACCGGCAAGTCAACTGTGAACAGAAAGTCTTCACACCTGCGTTTCCTGGTTGATGTACTCACTCACTTTGCGCACAAGGTGTTACTTGAAGATATCATGATCATAGAGCCCGAACGCAGAATCGATGTCGAATAATCTCTACGTGCACAAGTCAATCCTGGATTGAGAACTGATCATCTGCTTCTGCGTTAATCATCATACCTTCACACTGAAACTCAAGAATCACCGATTGGATTCCAAAAGAAACAAGTGGTCTTGATTAACCGTTGCATTGCGATGCTGTTTTCCAGTTGAGTACTCTCAGCCGGCAAATCAAACCTGGACAATAGAATGAAAATTGAGAAACTAATACGAAACGCAGACAAAGGAAGCGCAAATGCGCAATTCAGGTTGGGATATCAATATCACGTCGGTGAGGGATTTCAACCCAATCCAACCACCGCCGCTCATTGGTACCTCAAGGCCGCCGAACAGGGACTTGCCGCAGCCCAATACAATCTGGCCCTTCTATATGAAGACGGTCACGGCGTGGAACGCGAAACCACCACCGCTGCACATTGGTATCGCAAGGCTGCAGAGCAAGGACACAAGCATGCCCAATTCAGTCTGGGAAAGTTATATGAAAATGGCGAAGGTGTGCCGCTTGAACCCGCGACCGCGGCCCAATGGTACCGCAAGGCCGCCGAGCAGAATAATGCCTCAGCCCAAAATAATCTGGCCGTTTTGTACATGAACGGAAATGGTGTGGAACGCAATCCGGCCATCGCCGCGAAATGGTACCGAAAAGCGGCCAAAAATGGAGTTTTTCAAGCCCAGTGCAATCTGGGTTTTCTCTATTCCAAAGGCGAAGGAGTGAGGCGTAATCCAAAGACCGCCGCAAAGTGGTATCACAAGGCCGCCGAACAGGGATTCACAGAAGCACAGGTCAAGTTGGCGACTTTGTATCGAAACGGTGAAGGCGTGAAGCGCGATGCGGCCACCGCCGCAAAATGGCTCCGCAAGGCCGCCGAACAGGGACACGCTGATGCGCAGTTCTATTTGGGCTTCGCATATCGAGAAGGTAATGGAGTGAAAAGCAATCTCGAAACCGCCGCTTATTGGTACGCCAAAGCTGCCGAGCAGGGACATGCTGATGCACAGTTCATGCTGGCGGCATCATATTATTACGGTCATGGTGTGGAGCACGACTCAGCTACAGCCGAAAAGTGGTTTCGCAAGGCTGCCGAACAGGGCCAGGAAACAGCACAGTCCATGCTAGACGCTCTACATGAAACCGATGATGCACAAAGCGATTCGCCGACCTCGACTGCACAAAACCGAAAGGCTGCTGAACAAGGAGATGCTGAAGCCCAGTTCAGTCTGGCAAACCAGTATATGACAGGTGAAGGGGTGGAATGCGACGACACCCAGGCCGCGTACTGGTTCCGAAAAGCGGCTGAGCAGGGCCTGGCTGATGCCCAATACAACTTTGCGTTGTTCCTGAAACAAGGCAAAGGCGTGCAACGCGATCCCACGAGCGCCGCTCATTGGTACCACAAGGCTGCCGAACAGGGGATAGCCTCAGCCCAATATAACCTGGCGCTTCTGTATGCAAATGGCGAAGGTGTGGAGCGCGATCCCGCGACCGCCGCTGAATGGTTCCGCAAGGCTGCCGAGCAGGGTCACGTTTTAGCCCAGAACAATCTCGCCGTTTACCATCGGCACGGTGAAGGCGTTCAGCGCGATCTCACTGCCGCCGCTGAATGGTTCCGCAAGGCCGCTGAACAGGGTCACAGAGAATCTCAATACAATCTAGCGCTGTTGCTGGAAAAGGGTGAAGGCGTGGAGCGCGATCTTGCTGCCGCCGTCCAGTGGTTGCAACAAGCTGCCGAACAGGGTATTGTTCTCGCCCAACACAACTTGGCACTTCAGTTTCAAAGTGGTGAAGGTGTGCCTCGCGACTTCACCAAAGCCGCTTATTGGTATGACATGGCTGCCCAACAGGGATACGCTGATTCCCAGAACAATCTGGCGGTTCTCTATATGAATGGTGAGGGCGTGCAACGCAATCCTGTCAAAGCCACGGAGTGGTTCCGCAAGGCGGCCGAACAGGGAGAAATGCTGGCACAGATCAATCTGGCTGATCGCTATATGACAGGTGAGGGCGTTGAATGCGACCCCGCCCAGGCCGCTCATTGGTATGGCAAGGCCGCTGAACAGGGGGATGTTACATCGCAGTTCAATCTGGCAGTCGCATATGCCAAAGGTAATGGTGTGCCTGAAGATCCAGTCAAGGCCTGGGCGTGGATGGAAATAGCCGCTGAACTTGGTAAGGACAATGCTGCCGACGCTCGCGAGACGATCGCTTCGGTACTAACGCAAGAGCAGTTGTCGGAGGCGAAGTCTGTTGCAGATGAACTGAAGGCCAGAATCCGCCTTGAACCCTCAGACGAGTCAGATTGCAGATACATTCCCTCGCATCCTGCCGACGCGTAACCAAATCACAGTCCGGTCAATCTTCGCTCCGAAAACCGGCAGTCTGCACAACTGCAGCCAGCAACTGAACAGGATTTTGAAAATCCGGATTCCGGTCACAGAATCTGACTCAGAAACTCCTTGGTTCTCGGATCCTTCGCCTCGGTGAAAAATGTCGCCGGCGGTCCGTACTCAACGATCACGCCGTGATCGGTGAAATAGATGCAGTCCGCAAGCTCGCGCGCAAACCCCATCTCATGAGTCACCAGAATACACGTCATGCCATCCTGCGCCAGATTTCTGATGGTCAGCAACACTTCCTTGACAGTCTCGGGATCCAAGGCCGCCGTCACCTCATCAAACAGCATCACCCGCGGATTCATCGCCAGTGAGCGGGCGATCGCAACACGTTGCTGCTGTCCGCCTGACAGCTCACCGGGATAACTGTCTTCCTTGCCTGTGAGATTCACCCGCTTCATCAGGTTCAGCGCACGCTCCCTGACCTCATCCGGATTCTGCTTGAGCACCTTGACCGGTGCCATCATGATGTTCTCCAGCGCGGTGCGATGCGGAAACAGGTTGTATTGCTGAAACACCATGCCGACTTTCTTTCGCAACTCCAGTTTGTCCAGCCTGGGATCATGCACTTCCTGACCCTCAACCGTGATGGATCCCGAATTGATGTCGTTCAACGCGTTGATGCAGCGAATCAGGGTGGACTTGCCGGAGCCGGATGGTCCGATGATGCAGATGACCTCGCCTTTCATGACGTCGATCGAAACGCCCTTGAGAACTTCCAGCTCACCGAATGACTTGTGTACATCCTTGATGGATACGATAGGTTCAGATTCTGTCCAGGTCATAATCGTAGACTCTCAATTCATGGTTTGAATGACGCCGCCAGACAGTCGGCACACTACCTGATTGTCACAGCTTGACAGCAAAACGCCTCTCCAGCCGGATCGTCAGTCTGGCAATCGGATAACAGTAAACAAAGAAGATCAGCAAGGCAAAGCTGTAAAACGGTACCAGGAGTTCAGGATGGTTGTCTTCGGATTCAATGGCCTGTCCGCTCAGCGTAATGAGCTCCTCGACGCCCAGCAGCGAACACAGGGGTGTCGCCATCGTCAGAATCGCATACCAGTTCATCCAGGGCGGAATCATGCGTTTGAAACACTGTGGAAGAATGATCTGCCACAAGGTCTGGCGTCGACTGAAGGCCAGGGACTCTGCAGCCTCCCACTGCCCGGTCGAAACCGATTGAATCGCGCCGCGCACCACTTCAGAAATATTCGCCATGATTGGCAGCGACAATCCAAACACCGCCTTCATCCAGTCGGGAACCGGGATGATCAGACTGCCGATGGTAATCTCAAATGGCAACGCAAGCAGTACGATGAACAACAGGACCAGCCACGGGGAATTTCGAAACAGCTGCGTTGCGAATTTCGCAGCAGCCCGGATCAACCACACCGGCGAGATCTGCGCCAAGCCCAGCAGGACTCCGGCAACCGTACCGATCAGCATGGTCAGCACGGAAATCACCAGGTTGAACAGGAATCCACTGAGAACCAGAAACGGCAGCCACTTGAACAAAGCCTTGACTGCATCGCCATAACTGTAACCCGCAGCCAAAGCGGTCAATGGCCAAAGCAGGCACACCGCACAGGCTATCGGAATGATCCAAGGTGAGGAATCGACCAGCCACGAACTAAACGTAGCGCGGCTCCCATCATGCAGTCCCCGATAGCGATACGGCAGCAATACCGGCAGGTCGGTTGCCGTTCGGTCCTGAATGCCTGGAATACGCCTGAACATGACTAGGCTGCCCCGTAACCTGGAATTCGCATCGCCCTCTCCCACTTGTGCATGCCGGATACGAGAATGCCCACCAGCACAATGAAGACGACGAACAATACCACCATGGTCGGATACAGCGCGCTTGGATAATCGTTCCAGATACCCACACACTGATAAAGCAGTTCAGGCACCGCGATACCGATCGCCTGGGTGGTGGTCTTGACCAGATTCACCAGGTTGTTGTTCAATGCCGGCAGCGAGACCCTGAATGCCAGCGGCAGAACCAGCTCAACATACGACTGAAAGCGGGAAAATCCCAGTGAATCTGCTGCCTCGCGCGTGGATTCCGGCACCGCCTCGATACCGGCCCGGAAGATTTCCACATTGAAGGCACCGGCAAAAAACGACAGCGAGATGATCGCCCAGCCGACATTCGAGATGATCGGTACTTCGGTCCAACCATCGGGACCGGTGATGGTCGGTGTGATCTGTCCCAGTGCGAAATAGAAAAACAGCAGCTGAACGAAAGGCGGTGTATTGCGAAAAAACTGAATATACCCCTGAACGATCAAGCGCACCCAGCGTTTCGACGATCCCTGCAGCCAGGCACCGACAACACCAATGATGACCGAAAAGATGACGCAGGCGACCGACAGCAACACCGTCGTCTTCAGCCCTCCAACCAACCGCCACCACTGGAAGGAATCATAAAAGAATATGAAATTCCAGCGAGGGTGCTCGTCGGCCAACTGAATGAAAAATGCTGCGATCGTCTCAATCATTCAGATCGCCCGTAGAATATCAAAGTAGGACAATACCGGCAGCGAAACGAGTTCCACTGCCGGTACGTCCGATGCAGTCGTGGCTTAATTGGCCAGCCAGTCCTTGAATTTTTCGTGGTGGTCGGCGAGATATGCGGTGGGTTTGATACCCCATTTCTTTTCCCATTCGATCAACTGTCCGCTCTGGTGCCAGTTGAACGTCATCCCCGACATGAATTGACCGAAAATACAATCCTTTTCCGCCAGCGGAACCGCCAGTCCCCAGGGATTGTCATCTTCGGATGCCAGCGGCATCTCGAATTCATCAAAGTTTCCTGAAGCAAGATCAGATCCGATGGAAGAGTCATCATAGACCCAGGCAACGCATTTCTTGTCGCGCAGCGCCTGCTTGGCTTCGGCGTTACCTGTGAAGGCAACAATGTTGACACCATATCTCTCGGTCACGATCTTGTTGTAGAAAGCACCCTGCTTGCCGCAGACCGGTTTGCCGCGCAGGTCTTCCCACTGCGTGAATCCAAGTGCCTTGGGTGACATGATATTGGTGCCCGAAGTGTAGTAGTTGGGCTGGGGGATTCCGACGATCTTGCGCCGATCATCGCGGTCCGACATGGTTGCGATGAACATGTCGGTCTTGCCCTGCTCGAGAAACTGCATGCGATTGGAGGATTGGACCGGTACCAATTCCACCTCGACATTCATCTTGGCTCCGACATCCATGGCCATGTCGATTTCCATGCCCACGAGATTTCCGTCGGAATCACGGAATCCCCAAGGTTTGTAATCCGCCTTGACGCCGATCACAACCTTGCCACGTTCCATGACCTTGTTCCAGACATCATTGGTACACTCTGCGATCGCGTTCCCCACGAAGCCGAATGTCAGTGCAATCAATGTGGTTACAGCTACTGATTTGAGTTTCATTTTTTTCTCCGTTAATCTTGACTTCCACGAACCGGATCGACCGACATAAGCTCTATCTACATCAACGTCGAAGTCCGTTTTGAATTGACTTTTCGAAACCCAAGAACAATTACCCGCCCCTGATTTTCGAAAATGAATCATCCAACTAGTATAACACTCACGATTTGATTTGCAGGTTTCTTGGCGGGCGCGCCACATCCGGTGAAACCGGACCGGGACAATCGTCGGTGCCGCCAACGACAACACAGATATACTAATGGCTTGCTCAGCGGGTCATTCAATTCAGTCACACATGCACTACATCAGCACGCGCGCCGACGCGCCCAAAATCGGTTTCGAAGAGGCCGCAACCTGTGGTCTTGCCTCTGATGGGGGCTTGTATGTTCCACAATCACTTCCAACTTTCAGTGCTGACGAACTGAATGCTCTACGCGGGATTTCCTACACGGAATTGGCCGGCCGGGTGATTTCCCGATTTGTTGGTAATTCGATCTCCAAAGAGGAGCTTCAGCAGCTCATTGACGCAGCCTATGCGCCGTTCGATGACCCGAGAATCGCTCCCTTGCAGGAGATTCGTCCGGGTGTGTTCCTGCTTGAGCTCTACCATGGGCCGACGCTTTCCTTCAAGGACTACGCCCTTCAGTTTCTCGGTCGATTCATGAATTGGAGTTTGCAAAGAAGAAACGAGCGGCTGACTGTGGTGGGCGCAACTTCAGGGGATACCGGCTCTGCGGCAATCAGTGCTGTCGGAGGGTGCCCGACCATTGATCTTTACATGCTGCATCCTTTCAAACGGGTGTCCGACATCCAACGCCGCCAAATGACCACCAATCAGGATCGCAATATCTACAATTACGCGGTCGATGGAACCTTCGACGACTGCCAGGCCATGGTCAAGGACGTCTTCAACGATGTGGAAGTGCGCGCCTACCGCTCACTGGGGGCCGTCAACTCCATCAATTGGGGCAGGATCACCGCGCAGATCGTCTACTACTTTCACGCGGCACTGCAGCTGGGTGCCCCTCAGCGCGCGGTTTCATTCGCGGTGCCGACCGGAAACTTCGGAAATGTCTTTGCGGGGCACGCGGCCTCATGCATGGGACTGCCGATCGAGAAAATCGTGGTGTGCTCCAACGAAAACGACATTCTGACGAGATTTTTCGAATCCGGCGTGATGGAAAAACAAGGCGTCCGGCAGACGGTCACACCCAGCATGGATATCGAGGTGTCCAGCAACTTTGAGAGATTTCTGTTTGAACTGCTTGAGCGGGATGGCGCACACGTCAGTGCCCTGATGCGCCGGTTGAACGAGAGCGGCAGGTTTGAGGTTGAACCCGACGACCTTGAGCGTGCCCGCGGTTACTTTGATGCCATGCGTGTCGACCAGCGCGAAACCTGTGAGGCGATTGCCCGCCTGTACAAAGAAACCGGCATGGTCATTGACCCGCATACCGCAGTCGCCTTGGCCGCGGCAGACCGGATGCAACAGCAATCGGATGCGCCCATGGTAGTCATCTCGACCGCGCATCCTGCAAAGTTTCCAGACACCATCGAGCGTTCGATCCGCACTAATGTCACCCTGCCCCCACAACTGGCGAAACTGATTGAGATGCCGGAGCGATATCGACGTATATCCAACAGTGTGGACGAGCTGAAGAAACTGATGCTGTCGTGAACCCAAACAGCAGCGTCGAAACTACCCGGATTGGATTTTCCATTCACAACTGATGGTCTCGTATTCCAAAGAGTCGCACGTCTTGGAAAACCGCCGCAATCATCGAATTGGAATCCGACTCACCTCCAATCAAACCTGATGTCATGACCAGGACAACCAAGGCCCTGATCCTGTTGGTGCTGAGCACGGTGTCGGTTTGCTCGACGGCCGAGTTGTCGTTTGACAAGCCCCGTGGTGCATCCCTTCGAGGTGACTTCACGCAAGGCGGACTGCTGTTCGGAAAAACCGAGCCAGGAGCAAGGGTATTCGTTGACGGCACACCCATTCGGGTTTCCGGACAGGGTGATTTTCTGGTTGGCTTCGGCCGCGATGCCAAGCTGGACTGGTCGCTGTCTGTCGAACATCCCGATGGCAAGAGATTTGAAACTGCCCTTGCAATAGCCGAACGCGAGTACGACATTCAGCGAATCGACGGGCTTCCACCGAGTATGATCACACCATCCGAAGAGGACCTGGCCCGAATCCGCGCTGATGTCGAGGTGATCGTGAAAGCGCGATCCATCGATGACAACAGGACCGACTTTCTTGAACAGTTCGAATGGCCGGTCCACGGTGTCATCACCGGCATATACGGCAGTCAGCGCATTCTCAATGGCGAGCCTCGACGACCACACTTTGGAATCGATATTCACGCGCCGACCGGCACACCTGTCAAGGCACCTGCTTCCGGCCGGGTCACCGTCGCACATCCGGACATGTATTTTTCAGGTGCGACCATGATCATTGATCACGGGCACGGCCTGTCGTCCACCTTCCTGCATCTGGATGGCATGCAGGTCAAGGTGGGAGATCGTGTTCAGAAAGGTCAGGTGGTCGCGACCGTTGGTTCATCCGGTCGCAGTACCGGCCCGCATCTGGACTGGCGGATCAACCTGTTTTCCCAGCGACTCGACCCACAACTCCTAGTTGGCGACATGCCCGGCGGAAACTGAGCGAATCGTGATTGGAGATTGAAGATGCAGAAATCGACACAATATCGCGAAATCTTTGCCGGCATCATCGCCATGGCTGCGGTCATCACGATCTCGAACATCCTTGTTCAGTATCCCATCAACGACTGGCTGACCTGGGGCCACTTCAGTTTCCCGGTCACATTCCTGATCGCTGATCTGGTCAATCGACGGCTCGGACCTTCCCGGGCGCGGAGTGTCGCCTATACCGGATTCGTTGTGGCTGTCGTGCTGTCGGTCTGGCTCGCAACCCCGCGCATCGCCTTGGCGTCGGGTGTGGCCTTCCTGTCCGGTCAGTTGACAGACATCACCATCTTTCACCGCCTTCGCAAGGCGAAGTGGTGGCGTGCCCCGTTGATTTCGTCGAGCATCGCGTCGACGGTTGACACCGCAATCTTCTACTCGGTCGCATTTGCCGGAACCGGCCTGCCCTGGATGACGTGGGCCCTGGGAGATTATGCGGTGAAACTGCTCAGTGCCGTGTTCTTGCTGCTGCCTTTTTTCCTCATCACAAACCGGATGTGGTCAAACCGAAATCCGGAACCCGGCGACGCCTGAGTACTCCATCCGATTCGGTTTGTTGCGGACGCTGACTGTATCCATCGCACGAACGGATCGTCAGCAACCTCCCCGGCCGACACAGACCCGGCCGTGACAATCCTCCGGCAACTGTTTGAGAATTTCATCCGCCTGGTTTTCAGTCTCAATCTCCAGAAAAACCGCACCGCCTGAGCCGGTCATCCGCGCCGGTCCATAGCCACGCAACCACTGCAACACCGCTCCCACCTCCGGGTAGTGTCGGCAGGTCGTCTCTTCCAGATCATTCCAAACCGCTCGCTGCTCAAAGTCCTTCGGTGAGATTCTGTCCCGAAAGGATGAGAAGCAACTACCTTGAAAGACATTCCGGGTTGACACCTCAACAGGAGGCACCACAACCAGATAGAGTTTTCCGGGCAGCGAGATGTCCGACAGTATCTCGCCCTTTCCTTCGGCCCAGGCGTTCCGCCCAGAGACAAACACCGGAACATCAGCACCGATCTCCGACCCAATCTCAGCCAACTCCTCGCTGGAGCAGTCAAGCCCCCATAGTTCGGTCAACGCAATCAGTGTGGTCGCGGCATCTGAACTCCCGCCGCCAAGACCCGCTCCAACCGGTACATGTTTTTCGAGCTGGATGTTCACACCCTCCACACCGGGCTTTCGGTTCCTCAGGGCGCGGGCGGCTTTCACGGTCAGACACTGTGGGCCTGGAATACCGCTGATTTCATTGACCCGTTTGATCTGACCGTCCCCTGTCAACTCAAATTTGAGCTCGTCGGACCAGTCAATGAACTGATAGACGGTCTGCAGTTCGTGGTAGCCGTTGTCGTAGCGGCCGACCACATGAAGAAAAAGATTAAGCTTGGCCGGCGCTTGCCAGGTTTTCAAGCAGGCTGCCCTCTTTCAACGGGGTTACCGCAAGAGCGGGCTCACTCAATGCCCCAGTCGGAGATCGCAATCCGAATCTCGTGAATCCGATCCGATGTTTCCGATGACTCAGGCAAGGTCTCGCTTTCGTCGGCGACCATTTTGAGCCGTGTCGGTAGGACATATTTACCGTACTCGCGGTATTTGGAGAATTTGATGGTCCAACCGGATTGCTGAAGCGAGACCAGTCGACCTTCGACGTCCCAGACATTCACCGATGATACGCGCGGGTAGGACGCACCGGTGATCCAATAGATGAGTTCGGCAACGGGCAGGGATTGGCCGGTGCGCAGTTCGAGCACTGCCTCGATCGAGGAGCCGAGGATCTTGCGGCCCTGCGTGTCTTCGAGTACCACGCCGCTTGCATCCTGAACGATACGAATACGTCGAGAGCCGAAATTGCCGTACAGTTCCATCTGATGGGACTCACCGTCGCGGATCCAAAGCATCCTGCCGATCTCACCCCGAGACTCTGTGCGGACACTGATCTTACCCAGAATCTGCCAGTTATCGATTGAGGCCAGACTTTCTGCATGTTGGCGGTAAACCTCAAGATCAGCCGACTCGACCGCGGTCTTCACGGTTGTGCAACCGGATGCGAAAGCCAGAATGAGGCAGACAATGAGAATACGCAACATCAGTTGACAAACCTTTCGACTGTTTCAATGAGATATTTTTCATCGGGTGACTTTTTGAGCGCCCGGTTCCAGATTCTCCGTGCCCGCTGCTCGTTGCCCAGTACCCAGTACACCTCACCCAGATGCGCTGAAATGATCGGGTCATCCCGGTTCTCAAGTGCCGATTCGAGAAACTCAATGGCGGCTTCCGTGTTGCCAAGCTTGAACTGAACCCATCCCATGCTGTCGAGAATATAGGGATCATTCGGCTTCAGCTCCAAGGCAGCCTCAATCAGCTCAAGTGCCTCCTCAAAACGTTCGGTTTGATCAGCCAATACATAACCAAGCGCATTCAAGGCGTGATAGTTGTTCGGATCGTTGGCGAGAACGGCTCGGGTGTCGCTTTCCACCAAGCCAACCAGGTCCATTTCAGCCGCCGTGTAACTGCGGGCAAGCAGCAGAGTCGAGTTGTCAGGGAAGTCGCGCAATCCGTTGTCGAGTGTCATTTTGGACTCAGCCAACCGACCAGCCTGCTGATAGATGTCGCTCGTGGACAGGATCAACTGTATTCTTTCCCGGTCACCGCGCGGTCGGTATTGTGCCAGCAACTCGATGGCCTGTTCCACACCTTCGGTTCGGGCAATGTACTGCGCCGCCAGTGAGGTACGATGAAATTGGAATCTCGACGAGCGAATCCGGTTGATCCAGCCCTTGGCATCCTCATACCTCATCTGCGTGAGCGAAATCTCTGCAAGCTCGAGCAATACAAACTGGTCTTCCGGCCGTTGCGTCAGGTAATCCACAAACAGCGAATAGGCAAGATCAAGATAATTGGCACGCTTGTGCAGGGTACCCAGCTCCAGCAGTGCTTCAGCATTGTCAATCAACTCGAACTGTCCAACCGCCTCCCGGTAGTAACCACCGTCCGCCAGATGTCGGGCGTAACTCTCTCGCAGGATTTCAGAATCAGAGTCTCCTGTAAGATAACGCTTGGCGAAATCAACTGCCTCATCAACCCGCCCAGTGAATTGATAGGCCTTGAATCTGGCATCCGCCATCAAGTCCTGATCTTCAACAATGGCTTCTGCCCGGTCCAGGATCTCATCGATTCGCTCAATTCCCAACTGTGCGGAGACAGCCAGATTTACCAACAGGAGCTGGCCGGTCTGGTTATCCGGATAGCTGGCCATCAACTGGTCAAAGAGGTCAAATCCGACTTTAGGTTCCGCAATGCCGGCAACTGCTACTGCAATCCGGCTGGTTGTGGCATTGACGTCCTGTGCCAGGTCAAGACTTCGACCAAAATCACTGACCGCCTCATCGTGAGCCCCGGTCAGCACTCTCACAATCGCGCGCGAATACCAGGCTTCGGAATTGTCTTCACTGAGTTCAACCCACAAATCTGTCGTATTGGCGGCCACATCAAGGCGTCTGCTCTCGATGGCGTAGGATGACGCCCTGGCTGCGATTCTCGGATCCCGGGTCTCGAAGGCGACCTCCTCAAGAATCTCGATGGTGGTATGAATGTCGTTTCGGAACAACGACAGTTCCGCCAGCATCAGTTTGGACAGCAACTCCCCGCTCAGCGCGACATCAGGCGGGATGTCGATGGGAGCGTCGGCAGTTTCCACGGGCTCGGGGTCCGGTTGGGTTGACTGCATGGTCGGGGCACACGCCGTCAGTCCCAGAACGCCAATCAACACCAACGCGTGTGCCAAGGTCCGTTTTCCTATCATTGTTTTCATTATCTGGTTTGATTTTCCTGGCTATTCAGTTGACGGCCCTGCAGAAATGAGATTCCACGCCGGTCCGATTGCCGCGTGCGTTGTGGTTGGTATCGTAAGTCATATTCTGCACTTCATTATAATGATAGAAATGCCGTTTATTCACATTAGTAGCCGAGTCCTCCCAAGTCTGCATGACAGCGAGCCTGCTGGACAGAATCCCAAAATGATCCTTCGACCGATTGCGTTTGCATGAAAGACTCCCTGAAACAGAAACTGGATGTCCTTTCAGCCCGACATGACGTGTTGAACGATCAGTTGTCCGACCCTGAGATCCTGCAGAACTCAGATCTGTTGCGCGAGCTTTCGATCGAACTGTCCGAGATTTCCGAAGTCGTCCAGAAGTACCGCGAACACCGCAGTTACGAAGAGCAGATTGAGGATGCGCGGCTTTTGCTCCAGGACGATGACACCCAGATCCAGTCGATGGCACAGGCGGAAATCGCCGGCTTGGAATCAAGCATGGAGAAGTCCAGTGCTGAACTGCAGCGGCTTCTGCTGCCGAAAGACCCCAATGACAAGCGCAACATCTTCCTTGAGATCCGCGCTGGTACCGGTGGTGATGAAGCGGCGATCTTTGCCGGTGATCTATTGCGCATGTACAAGATTTATGTACAGAATCGCGGCTGGAAGTGTCAGACCGTCAGCGAGCACGAAGGTGAACACGGTGGCTATAAGGGAGTGATACTGCGAGTCATCGGTGATGGCGCATACTCGCGCCTTAAATTTGAGTCCGGTACCCACCGCGTGCAGCGGGTGCCCAAGACCGAGGCCCAGGGCCGGATCCACACCTCGGCATGTACCGTTGCCGTATTGCCGGAAACCGATGAGGTCAATGTGGACATCAACACGCAGGATCTTCGCGTCGACACCTTTCGGGCATCCGGTGCGGGTGGTCAGCATGTGAACCGCACCGATTCCGCCGTTCGGATCACGCATCTGCCATCCGGCATCGCCGTCGAGTGTCAGGACGAGCGCTCCCAACATCAAAACCGTGCCAGGGCAATGGTGATGCTTCGCACCCGTTTGCTGCAAGCTGAAATCCAGAAGCAACAGGACGAACGATCCGAAGCGCGCCGACTCATGGTAGGCTCCGGCGACCGCTCGGAACGCATCCGCACGTATAACTTTCCACAGGGCCGGGTGACTGATCATCGCATCAACCTGACACTGTACCGGCTGGAGGACTTCATAGGCGGGGCCATTGATCAGATCATTGATCCCCTGACCGCTGAGCATCAGGCTGCAATGATGGCCGACATCGAACCCGCAGGACGGTAATTGGTTTTTCAACCGACGATCGAGCAGGCGCGACGGGCTGCCTGCAACCAGCTCCACACTGTCAGCGACACTGCCCAACTGGACGCGGACATCCTCATCGCTGAATCACTGTCCATGGAACGCGCCATGTTGCCGCTGATGGGGCATGTCGTTTTGGATGCCGCACAGCAAACTCGATTGGAATCCCTGCTTGCGAGGCGCATGAACGGCGAACCCATCGCCTACATCACAGGTTCAAAGGAATTCTGGTCGTTGGATTTCACTGTCAACCCGGCTGTCCTTGTTCCACGCCCAGAAACAGAACTGGTTGTTGAGCGTGCGCTCGCACACTGTCGCGAGCGTCCTTCACCGGTCATCGCCGACCTGGGTACCGGCTGCGGCGCGATCGCGCTGGCCCTGGCGTCGGAACTGAAACAATCGAGAGTTATCGCCGTTGACGTGTCCACGGACGGGTTGTCTGTTGCCCGACAGAATTGTGAGCAACTGAAACTTGCAGATGCGGTTGACTTTGTCGAGGGGCACTGGACGCGTGGACTGCCAGATCTTGCGTATGACCTAATCGTTTCAAATCCACCCTACATTGCGCAGTCCGATCCCTGCCTGGATGATCCCTTGATGCAACATGAGCCCCGACTGGCTTTGGTTGGCGGTGTTGATGGACTGGGCGCAATCCGCGAAATTGTCGACTCGGCGAAGCCGTACCTGAAAGCCGGAGGCTGGCTGATTGTGGAACATGGGTACGACCAGGGGGAGGCGGTGCGCGAGCTGATGGACAAAAAAAATCTGATCTGCGTCGAGACCTTTCACGATCTGGCCGGTCTGCCGAGAGTGACCGAAGGGCAGGCGTAGCCGAAGCTACAAATCAAATTCCGCGATTACCGGCGTGTGGTCAGACGGTCGCTCCCATTTTCTTGGTTCCTTGTCGATGGTGCAACTGGTGCAGACCTTGCGAAGAGCATCAGTAATCATGATGTGATCAATGCGAAGTCCCAGGTTACGGCGAAATCCAGCCGCCCGGTAGTCCCACCAGGAGAAACTCTCCTCGGGTTGATCAAATTCACGGAATGCATCGGTAAAACCCATCTCCACGAGTCTTTGGAAGCAGTTGCGTTCGGGCTGGCTACACAGGATCTTGTCTCTCCATAATTCCGGGTCGTGCACATCCTCATCGGCTGGTGCGATGTTGAAATCTCCGGTGACAACCACTTTGTCGTAGCGGGTGAGTTGCTGACCGACAAAATCCAACAGGTGTTCGAACCACTCAAGCTTGTAGTGGTATTTCTCGTCATCAACAGCCTTTCCGTTGGGAACGTAGACATTGATCACGCGTAAATCGTCTGTCGTGGTGGCGAGCACCCGGCGTTGCGGATCGTCGTAACCGGGGAAATCGGTTACCACATCATCCAATTCACCGCGCGCCATAGTCGCCACTCCGTTGTAGGTTTTCTGCCCTGAGAACTTCACGTTGTAGCCAATCTCCGCCAAGGCATCGACGGGAAATTTTTCGTCGATGGTCTTGGTCTCCTGCAGGCACAGAATATCGGGCAGGTGTTGCTGGCTCCAGTCGCTCACATGGGGCAGGCGAACATTCAACGAGTTGACATTCCAGGTCGCGAGTTTCAAGACTTTGCCTCTTTCAACTTTTCCGCTAGGCGTCTATCAATTTGTGAAACAATGAAGTACCAATGATGTCGGTGAACACGTCATGAGTGTTCATTTTGTTGGATTCTCTTCGAAACTCTCACAGATTCGCAGGCTAGTGAATTTTGTGTACAAATCAGGTAACCGAGACTATACTTAAATGCAGTCAACTAATCGCGCGAGTTAGGCGATCCTAAACCTCCAAAATACCGATAAGTTCATTTTGAACCTTGCGAGACTCTGGAGGTATTGGAATCCGTGTTAAGCTTCCAAAAACTGAATTTCTAAATACTCTGTACCTAGCTCAATATCGGATGAACAATAACGTCCAAATGAAGTTAAAGTCTATCAAAATCAGAGCACCTAGCGAATTGCCACATTGAAATTCGTTATCCGAACTTAATCGAAAGAACATCCGAACTAAAGCCTGCCAATTCCAGCAAATACTCAGTCCTAGCAAGCAAAGCTTCTGCGCTTGCGTTTAGTTCTAAGTGGAATTTTGTATTTCGAATTTTGTGATACTTTTTCACGTTCGAACGGCTCGCTTCAATATAACTTCTCTTGCCATGAGGTTTACCGACATATTCGTCAAACTGACTTGCTCGTTGTTTATATACCTCCTCAGCGACCGTAATCCAAATATCCTTCCAGCTTCCAACTGCGTGACTCTGACCAAAAACCACAATTTCTACAGGTTTCCCTGAATTCTTTGAGGGAGAGTTATCATGACCGATTGATTGATCATTAAACTGATTATTGAGATTATCTTGTTCTGTTTTTTCCGTACCGTGTTGAGAAGTCAATCGTTCAGATAAAAATGACTTGATCAATTTATTGAGTGCAGCGGAACTCATTGATTTTTTTACTTCTTCGTCTAAGCTAGACTTGAAAGTGTTGATAAACCCCGATGGCACTTCTTCTACCAATTCCTTCCATGCTCGCTCAAATTCAATTCTCAACTTCAACCCCTCTATAGCTGACTTTGCGAAATCTTTGGCTTTTTTGGAATTCAAATTCTTGTAAGACAAATATTTCTCAAGAGTGTCGGTAATGTGCCCAACAAGGTCTTCCTGAATGTCCAACTCCTTAAACTTTCGAAACTCTCGGTTCTCCTCAAATGGCGAATAAAACCACCAATTTATTCCGTTTGTAAGTACACAAATTCCAACACCCTCGTGAAATGAATAGTTGAGGACCTGTTCGACATGTTTGTCAGTTAGTTGAAATTGACGACTCTTTGCCTCAATGATCACTAAGACTTTCTCATCGGGGGCAAGTAATGCAATATCTGCCTTAGTGTTATTTCCAACGTTATGTTCGAGTCGCACTCGATTTGTCAGCACATCCCTCACTTCCCAGCCTAACTGACTCAACACAGGAAAAATCAGTTGTGTTTTAGTCATTTCTTCGTTGTCTGGTAGCTGAGTTTCAGTTAGACTCTTGATTCCCTGAACCAATTCTTGCAAGTCCATATTAATCCTCTGTATGTTGTTGGAAAATTAATTCCTTATCATTTTACAGTTAAGAAGATAGTTCAAGTAAGTGTTCTGGTAACACATTCATGGTTAATGGTTTACTGAGGTTAAGTTGTCAGAACAAGTAAACGAATAAATTCTGTCTGTTTTGGTTCGGTGTGAGGCGACCTTAAGAAATAGTCTAGGATATATAATGCGCTATAGCAGTTACTGGCAACGACTTGAAGAATTTTGGAATCCCATTGATTCTTCATGGTTTGAGTAAAGTCCACAAACATCTTCCGGACTCTCACTCCATGTCTGGGTAAAACTGCGTTTTTTCATTAGTGGCTATGTAGCTCAGCTGGTTAGAGCACGGCACTCATAATGCCGGGGTCGGTGGTTCGAGTCCACCCATAGCCACCATATCAGCTGCAGACTGCCTGCTCGGAATACCCAAACTCACGACCGGGCGTTATGAACGTACTCCCGATAGTCGTTTCTCTCAAGCGCAAACGATACCGCCAAACCTGTCACCAGTCCCCAGAATGGCGCACCGATGTTCCAGACCGTAATGTCGGACACCGTCACCAGCAATGTCACCAGTGCACCCATCTGGAACTTGCCCGAAAACGCTGTGACAAACGAACGTTGAAGAACCGGCAGCAACGCCAGTCCACTCAAGACTGCGATGAATGCACCCGGCAGTTTCAGAATCACCCAGGTTGCCGCAAATGCCATGATCCCAAACGCAATACTCATGATCCCGAACAGCACACCCGCCGTATACTGACGCTCAGGAACACCACTGCTTACCAGCACCGCATTGGCCGGGCCTGTCACGCACGCCGAGACCGAACCGAACACCGCATTCACCATGGATCCGACACCACAGGCCGTGGTCATGGCATTGACCGGGGGCTTGTGCCCGCTGTTCATCAGCACCGCAAATCCCTGTCCGTTCTGCGCCACCAGCACTGTGACTGCCAGCGGAATCACCAACTCGAACAGTGCCTGCTTGGAGAATTCCGGTGCATGAATCACAGGCATGCCAAACCAACGCACCACCTCATCGCTCTCTATACCGCCCGTCAAGGCCACAACAACAACACCGGCAATCAGCGTCACCACAACCGGTGGACAGACCGCACTCACTCCCGGAATCAGCAATGCCGCAAAATACGCGAGAACCATGGCAGCAGCCAGCAGCAGTTCTGTCTCAAACGCCAGTACCACATCGAGTCCGAACTGCAGGAAGATGCCAGCCACCATAGCCAGTACGATCGGCATGGGTGTGTAGGTCAGCGCTTTACGCACCCCGCCCGACAGTCCGATCACCCCGACGAGGATCGCCGTCGCCCAGAATGCACCGATGACCTCGGCGAAAGTCAAGTGATCCAGTGATGAGCCAAGCAATACCGAACCCGGTATCGTCCAGGCAAAACTAAGTGGCTGGCGATAGGCGATGGAGAACCACAAGGTCAGTCCACCCCCGACGATGCAACCGGCAAATATCCAGGACGCAATCTCGGTCTCGGTCAACCCACCTGCGACACCAACAGAAACAATGATTGCAACCGGTCCGGTACAAGAGAACAGAATTGCGACCACCGCATTGGCGACATAGACGCTGCCGACATCGCGGAAAAAATCCCTGACACCGGCAACCGGTCGCTGAAATGTTTCGAGGATCATTGTGTGGATTCAGAAAATCGTTTGTACGGAATCGACGCCGAATGGATAAGAGAACGTACGCCCCGTTCGCAAGCACATCGCAATCGCCAACCTGGAAGCTCGACTGGTCAAATGATGGTTACCGTCTGTTGAATTCGATCGCAGAACACAATGATCAATGATGCACTCATTCGTCAGAAGACGAAAACCGATAATTTTACTAGTAGTTTCAACTTACTTGATAAAATTGACGCTTCGTTAACCACATACACACCAAAGATCACCACCCGAAGTCCGAGTACGGTCAATCAAATGGAATACTCCACACATGAAGCACTGGAATGAGTCGTGCGCCCCACCGGCAGAAACGCTCAATCAGCCAGGCAAACCCTACGGACATCCAATTGACATCGCCCTTTCTTCCCTGGTCTCGTATTGAGTCGGTGTCAACCTGAATGACCCGCATGCCCGCTGCAAAATCATTGAATTTCACCAGCCTCGCACAGCGCGTCGGCGGCAAGGGCGCGGACGCGTGGGAGATACACTATGCCGCAATCGAGCGCCAGCGCCAAGGTGAGAAGATCATCGTGCTGTCAATCGGCCAGGAGATGCTCGAGTCAACTCCCGACAGCATCATCTCATCCGCCTTCGACAGCCTCAACAGCGGCCGCCACCATTACAGCGAGATTGGCGGAGAATTCGAGCTGAGAAAAGCCGTCGCAAGATGGTTCGCTGAAGAGACCGGGCTGGACGTGACCGAAGACCACTGCGCAATCCTGGCCGGTGCGCAAAACGCCTTGTTTGCCACATCGCTTTGCACCCTTCAGCATGGTGATGAAGCCATCATCATCGAACCGTACTACGCCACCTATCCTGCCACCTTTTCAGTCGGCGGCGCGGAAGTCGTCTCCGTACCCACACGGGCTGAACATGATTTCATGCCGCAGATGCAGGATGTCGAACAGAGCGTTTCAGACAAAACCCGTGCAATCGTCATCAACTCGCCCCAGAATCCCACCGGAGTCGTCTACGATAATGACTTCCTGCATGCCATTCTCGATATCTGCCGCGAGCGCGATATCTGGCTGATCAGCGACGAGGTCTACAGTTGCTTTGTGCCGCCCGGAACCTATCAGAGTCCGGCCGCACTGCCCGGGGCATTCAATCACTGCATCACCGTTTCCAGCATCTCCAAGTCACACCGCATGACCGGCTGGCGGCTCGGCTGGGTGATCGCCCCTGAACCGGTGATCGAGCAGCTGTTCAATCTATCGACCTGCATGAGTTACGGCTTGCCGATGTTCATCCAGGATGCCGCAATCACCGCCATCGAGCAGACCGCAAGCATCTCCGAACAGGTTCGAAGTGAAATTGACAGCAAGCGGGAGAAGGTCGTGTCCAGTCTGGGTGAAATCAGGGGAATCGCGGTTCGCGGATCAAGATTCGGCATGTTCGTCACCTTTGACGTCACCGGCCTGGGTCTGACCGAAATCGATTTTGCCTGGCGTTTGCTGAACGAGCATCAGGTTGCGGTTTTGCCATGCAGCGCGTTCGGAGCCAGCGGCGAAGGCATCGTCCGCATCAACATCGGGGAGTCGGAATCAAATCTGCTCGCCGCCTGCGATCGCATCCGATCACTGGTCGATTCGCTGTAATCGGTCATCCGATTACGACATCGAATCAATTCCAAGGGCAACAATCCCGAAGCAGATCCTTGAAATATCTGAACGCAGCACAATATTCATGGGCATGACTGTTTTTGTGCTGTACACTATTAAAAATATTTTTCGTAATATCGTTTATTTGTGAAACTCTATTTTTGGTTTAAGTGATTATTCTTGAGTTTGTGAACACAATATGCTAAATGCACCTGCCTTCTCCCCCGAGCTGGAGGAGTTCCGTCAAACCGTCCGCACGTTTATCAAGGACAATCTGCCCGACGACATCCGTACGATGGTCGCAGCCGAACAGATGGATATCCCGCGGGAAGCGCAAGTACGCTGGCACCGGATGCTTCGTGATCAGGGCGGTTGGTCATGTCCATCCTGGCCCTCAGAATATGGCGGACCGCAGTGGAGCGACCAGCAGCAATACATCTTTGAACAGGAACTGGCGCTGAACGACGCACCGAGACTGATGGTCTACGGTGTCGGAATGCTGGGACCCACCTTGTTTCGATACGGAAGTGAGGAACAGAAGCAACGGCTGCTGCCAGACATACTCAATGCTGATACATTCTGGTGTCAGGGTTACTCGGAACCGAATTCTGGTTCTGATCTCGCATCCTTGAAGTGTGAGGCCAAGCCCAACGGGTCAGAGTATGTCGTCAACGGTTCCAAGATTTGGACCAGCGATGCACACATGGCAGACTGGATTTTCGGATTGTTTCGAACCAGTACCGAAGGCCGCAAGCAACAGGGCATTACCTTTTTGCTGATTGACCTGTCCGCACCCGGCGTCACCGTCGAGCCACTGTATCTCTACGAGGGAACTCATGAGGTCAATCAGGTTCATTTCGACAATGTGCGCGTACCGATTGAAAACCGCGTGGGCGAGCAGGATCACGGCTGGGAAATCGGCAAGTACCTGCTCGGACTCGAACGCTTCGGAACAGCCGAAGTCGCACGTTCCAAGGCCAGCCTGGAACGCCTGCGCCAGATCGCAACGACTGCAATACCCGGTGGCGCGAGACTGATGGACGATGTGGTGTTTGCAGACCAGTTTTACCGCTTGGAGATCGCCCTGCATGCGCTGGAAATGACCGAGCGGCGGTTCCTTTTGAGCGATGGTGCCTCCAACGAACTCGGCGTCGAAGCCTCGATGCTGAAAGCGCGGGGAACCGAAATCCAGTGTGACATCCTGCGTCTCACCGCGCAGACCGGTGCACACTTCGCATCCATTGATCATCCGCGAAGCCAACATCAGTCGATCTCGGATGGTCCCTACGTCCCGGGACACTTCGCCCGCAACTATTTCAATTACCGGAAAACCCCGATCTATTCCGGGTCGAATGAGATTCAACGCAACATTGTGGCGAAATTCAAACTGGAACTGTAGCTGATGGACGCAAACGAAAAATCCGAGCAGCTGAGATTGATCGAGGATTCGGCGCGACGTTTCCTTGAAAAAAGTTATTCGTTCAATCATCGGTCTGCATTGGTCGGGGCGGAGCCCGGATACAGTTCCGAACAATGGCAGCAGATGACCGAGCTCGGCTGGATGCTGCTGCCCCTGTCGGAGCAGTATGACGGATTTGGCGGTGATGCCAACCTGGTGTGTGCCCTGATGCACCAATTCGGTCGCAGCAACTTCGTCAGTCCCTACTTTTCGAGCGTAGTGGTCGCGGCAAGAATTCTCCAGGACGCAGCCACAGGTCCCGTTCATTCGAGTCTGTTGAGCCAGATCGCAGAGGGAACGTCGACTGTGTCTCCTGCGCTGTACGAAGCACAGTCGCGGTATGACCTGCACAACACCACAACTACAGCAGTTGCCACCGATTCAGGTTATGTGTTGAACGGAACCAAGGTCGGAGTTCAGTACGGAAACGCTGCCTCTCATTTTCTGGTACTGGTCAGGACTGCGGGTGAACAGGCCGACCGAACGGGGCTGTCGTTGTTTCTGGTTCCGGCCGACTGTAGTGGCATCCGTCTTGAACACTACTGTGCTCATGACGGCGCACGGGTTTCAACGCTGCATCTTGACAACGTTGAGATTGAATCCGATCGCCTGGTTGGCGCCGAGTATCAGGCACTCGCGCCCCTGCAGGGTGCGATCAACTACGCCGTTTCAATGCTGTGCGCGGAAATGACCGGGGTGATGGATGCCATGCTCGAACAGACATTGGAATACGTCAAGACCCGAACCCAGTTCGGCAGCACCATTGGCTCATTCCAAGCGATCCAGCACCGACTGGTAGACATGTATCTGCGCTGTGAGCTGGCGACTTCCATGAGCGCGGAAGCAGCCCGGGCAGTCAATGAGCTTGAGGGTGTGGAACAGGAGCGGCTGGTCAGCGCTGCCAAGGCGGAAATTGGGCGCGCCGCAGTTCTGAACGCGGAGGAGGCGGTTCACCTGCACGGTGCGATGGGCCTGATGAATGAGATGCCAATCGGTCACTATCTCAAGCGGTGCTTTTCGCTCAACCTGCTTTACGGTGATGCGGACTACCACCAAACCAGATATCGAGAGCTCTGTTCGAGCTAGTAGATCGTTTTGCGGCTGCCACCGGTCGCATTCTCAACGGGCATCACATCAGAATCAACATTTAGACAGTAACGGAACCGGATTCACGGTAAACATGGAGTTTCAATGAAATACGAAAACATCCTTCAGACAATCGGTCAGACACCGGTTGTACGCTTGAACAAGTCATCCGCACCCGAGGATGTGGAGGTCTGGGTGAAAGTCGAGAGTTTCAACCCCGCGGGCTCGGTCAAGGACCGCCCTGCGCTCAACATGATCGAGGATGCGGAACGAAAAGGGCTGCTAAAGCCAGGTGACACCATTATTGAACCGACTTCGGGCAACACAGGAATCGGTCTCGCGATGGTGGCAGCCTACAAGGGTTATCGGGCGATTTTCACGATGGCGGAAGATATGAGCGAGGAAAGAAAGAAGATCTTGAGGTCGTTCGGCGCCGAGATCATCCTGACACCGGCAGACAAGGGCACCAAGGGTGCCATCGATCATGCACGGGAACTGGAAAAGCAGGAAGGCTACTTCTTTGTCGGTCAGCATTTCAATCCAGCCAACCCGCAAGCGCATCAGGTCACCGCTGATGAGATATTCGAGGATTTTGGTACCGATTTGGACTATCTGATCTGCACAACCGGTACCGGCGGCACGATCACCGGCATGAAGCACTATCTGAAACAGCATATTCCGGATATCAAGATCGTTGCCACCGAGCCTGCGGATTCGCCCATTCTGTCGCAGGGAATCGCCTGCAAGCACAAGATCATGGGCACGGCACCGGGATTCATTCCGGAGATTCTGGAAACAGACTCATACGACGAGGTGCTGCCGGTGACAACAGAGAATGCCTACGACACAACACGGTATCTGGCAAAGGAGGAAGGCATTTTCGCCGGCATCTCCTCGGGAGCTGCGGCTTACGGCATGCTCCAGGTCGCCCAGCGTACGAGCTCGAAAGGTAAAACACTGCTCGCCATCCTGCCGGATACCGGGGAACGCTATCTCAGTACCGATGTCTGGGCGTGATCGCGGAACCACGATCCGGTACCGAATCAGAAGCGATCAACGATGGCTGAATATTTCAATTGGCATCTTGCAAATATCCAAAATCAATCGTTTACAATATCGAATGTCATCAAGTCAGGCTGCATGACCTGAACTGACCTGCGCACTGATACAATTAATCCGATTGATCAACAACACCCGATGGAAAAGAAACTGTATATCAAGACGTTCGGCTGCCAGATGAATGAGTATGATTCATCAAGGCTGGCGGAATCGCTCGCGGTTTCTCACGGGTTCAGTGAGACGGATACGCCTGAGGATGCCGATCTTCTGTTGTTGAATACCTGCTCGGTGAGAGAGAAGGCCGAAGAGAAGGTGTATTCACTGCTCGGCCGATGGCGGCCCTGGAAAACCAAAAATCCGGACCTGGTCATCGGCGTCGGTGGCTGCGTTGCCAGTCAGGAAGGTGAGGTCATTCTGAAAAGGGCACCGTACGTGGATTTTGTTTTCGGTCCGCAGACCTATCACCGGGTTAGTGACATGCTCGATGAGACCATGTCAACACGGCGTCACGGTGTGGACATCACCTTTCCGGAAATCGAGAAATTCGATTGCCTGCCCGCACGGCGGGTGGACGGTCCCCGTGCATTCGTCTCCATCATGGAAGGCTGCAGCAAGTACTGCAGTTTCTGCGTCGTACCCTATACCCGGGGCGAGGAGTACAGCCGACCGTTCGACAGTGTGATCACGGAAATCTATGAACTCGCCGAACAGGGCGTACGCGAGGTGACGCTGCTTGGTCAGAATGTGAATGCATACCGTGCCCGAAGTCACTATGGCTCGGAGATTGATTTTGCCACCCTGCTGCGCTACGTCAGTGAGATCGACGGCATCGGCAGGATCCGCTACACCACGTCTCATCCGCTTGAGTTTACCGATCATCTTGCAAGAGCACACGGCGAAATCGACTCACTCGCCAAACATGTGCATCTGCCTGTGCAAAGCGGTTCCGATCGAATACTCGGCCAGATGAAACGAAAATACACCCGCGGGCACTACCTTGAAATCATGGACGATCTTCGTCGCCACTGCCCGCAGGTCAGCATCACATCGGATTTCATTGTGGGCTTTCCCGGAGAGACCGAAGGGGATTTCCAGGCCACCATGGACCTGATTGACGAGGTTCAATTCGACCAGTCGTACAGTTTCATCTACAGTCCAAGACCCGGAACACCTGCAGCGGAACTGCCCGATGCAACCACTGCCGAAGAGAAAAAAGAGCGACTGTACCGGCTTCAGGAGAAACTGAACACCTATGCGGGTGCGGCCAGTCGTTCAATGGTGCATTCAACCCAGACCGTTCTGGTGGATGGCGCCTCGAAACGCCGCCAGGGCCAGCTGAGCGGGCGCACCGAAAACAACCGCGTCGTCAACTTCGACGGCAACGGACACCAGGTCGGACAGTTCATCGACATACAAATCACCGAAGCCATGGCCAACTCGCTGCGCGGGATCGTCATTGACTCACACATCCCGGATCGACGTCCCGTCCAAATTGGCTGAGCACTCACATACGACCCAGGCTGAGAACATTCTTGTCCTGACGCCGGCAGACAGCCGGCGACTTGCCAATCTTTGTGGCCAATTTGATGCCAACATCAAGTCCATTGAAGGGCACTTCAGCGTCCGCGTCTCCAATCGCGGCAACCTTTTTTATATCGAGGGCAACCAGGCCACTGTCCGCGAAGTCGAATCCGTGCTGCGCGCCCTGTATGATGAGACAGAAAAGACTGACCGTCTGGGATCAAACGATGTCCAGGAAGCCATTACGCGCCTCAAGCAGGAAACCGACGTCAACCACAACTTTTCCCTGAAGGTCCGGAAGAACACCATCCGCGCCTGGTCGAAAAACCAGGAGACCTATCTTCGAAGCATCGAGCAGAACACGATCACGATCGGCGTCGGGCCCGCAGGAACCGGCAAGACCTACCTGGCTGTCGCCAGCGCCGCCCATGCGCTGGCCAACGATTCAGTCAGTCGCATCGTGCTGGTGCGACCAGTCGTCGAGGCCGGCGAGCGCATCGGATTTCTTCCCGGCGATATCGAGAAGAAGGTCAATCCGTACCTGCGACCGCTCTATGATGCCCTGTACGAGATGCTGGGCTTTGACCGCGTGGGCAGACTGCTGGAGCGAAGTACCATTGAAATTGCGCCGTTGGCGTTCATGCGGGGCAGAACACTGAATGACGCCTTCATCATCCTGGATGAGGCACAGAACACCACGGTCGAACAGATGAAAATGTTTCTGACCCGCGTGGGATTCAACTCCCGGGCCGTGATCTCCGGTGACATCACCCAGATCGACCTGCCGCGCAACATGCAGTCCGGCATGAAGCACGCCCTTCGAATTTTGTCGGGTATTCAGGATATCTCCATCGTGCGGTTTTCCAACCGCGACATTGTGCGCCACCCGCTGATCCAGACCATTGTCGAGGCCTATGAGCGGGATACACGCGATCGCAAGGCTGACCATCAATGAGTGCCCGCGTAGACATCCAGTGCGCCAGTTCCTCCAAGGACATTCCCGCAGACGCGGATATCGAGGACTGGATACGCCACACACTCAGTCATGTCAACCGGGCCGATGCGGAAATAGCGGTCCGCATTGTTGACGAAACGGAGATTGCCGATCTCAATCGGACCTACCGGCAAAATGATGTACCGACCGACGTGCTGGCCTTCCCCCATCAACTGCCAAGGGGATTGGATTTTGATCTGCTGGGCGACGTGGTGGTCTGTGCCGGCGTGATCAACCGGTATGCCATCGAATACAAGGTTCCACAACAATCGCACTGGGCGAGAATCATCGCCCACGGCATTCTTCATCTGTGCGGATATGACCACATCCATCCGAATGATGAGGTCAGGATGCGAACAGCCGAAGCCGAAATCCTGCACAAGATCGGTCTCAGTCATCCGGAACTGGCAGAACTTGTTTCATGAACGATCAAAAGAAGTCCAACGGTTCCCTCTTCAGTCGGATTCGCAGAAAACTCGGTCAGCTGATCTGTCCGGCACCGGACAGCATGGAAGACCTGCTGGAGCTGATTCAGCAGGCCACCAGAAGAAACCTGATCGAACATGATGTCAATCTGACAATCAAACGCGTGTTGCGCGTTTCTGAACTCAAAGTGAAAGATGTCATGATTCCACGCGCCCACATGGTCACCCTCGACATCGATTCAGACATCAACGAGATTCTGAAAATCGTAACCGAATCCGGTCACTCCCGATTCCCGGTCCTGGGTGGACATTCAGACAATGAGCAGTTGGGCATTCTGCTCGCCAAGGACATCCTTCATTACCGACTCGATGAATCCGACGATTTCAGTCTGCACGACAATCTGCGCAATGCCCTGTCGGTACCCGAAGCCATGCGTCTGAATACCCTGCTCAAGCTGTTTCAGGAATCGCACAACCACATGGCCATCGTGGTCAATGAATACAATGATCTTGCCGGACTGGTGACCATTGAGGACGTGCTTGAGGAGATCGTGGGTGAGATTGAGGATGAGTCCGACTATGAGGAGACAGAAACCATCACCAAAACCTCGGACAATCAGTACATGGTGCTCGCGCGTACAGAGATTGAAGACTTCAACGAACACTTTAACGTCAATATAGACGAAGATACAGACACAATCGGCGGCGTTATACTCAAACTGGCGGGCAAGGTACCGGATGTCGGAGAACGGTTCAGCCACAAGGGCTTCACCTTTGAGATCACGCATGCGGATGAAAGAAAGATCACATCGCTGCGGGTGACGCTCGCTCCTGCCGACCCCAGCGAGTCAACGGTGTGAACATAGCTCAAGTGCTCGATCGGGTGTAGCTTGAAATCCAATGCGCTGAAAATTCTGGCGGCGTTGCTGGCCGGGCTTATGTCCAATCTTGCGTTTGAGCCGGCAGGAGTCTACCCTGTCATATTTGTCACCCTTGCGGTGCTGTTTTGGATCTGGTGCCGCGCCGATGCCCGTACCTGCGCCTGGAGCGGATTTGCCTTTGGTCTGGGATTATTCGGTTTCGGGATTCACTGGATCTATAACAGTCTTTACCTGTTCGGCGCAGCTGCGCCACCGCTTGCCGCGTTCATGGTTCTTGCACTGGTGAGCACTTTGTCCCTGTTGATTGCAGTGGGTGGTTATCTGCAGGCACGAATTGCGACAACACCGAACCTGCGGTGTCTGGCACTGATTCCATCGGTGTGGGTCTTGGTTGAATGGCTGCGCAGTTGGTTTCTGTCAGGCTTCGCCTGGATGTACTTAGGTTACAGTCAAACCGACAACTGGCTGGCTGGATGGGCACCGCTCGGGGGAGTCTATGCTGTGAGCCTGGTCATCTGTGTGATCGCAGGAGCTGTCGTTCTCTGCGTACTCACGGGCGTCCGAATGAAACCGATTGTTGTTGTGGTTACACTGGTGGCGATTGGCTTTTGGGGAAAGTCAATGAACTGGACGACTGCAAGCCATGCACCCATTGATGTTGCGATCATTCAGGGCGACATCAGTATTTGGGATAAATGGAATGCAAGAAAAGCCCGATTGAATCTGAACTATTTCGTGGAGGAAAGCCAGAAACTGGATGAGTCTGATCTGGTGATCTGGCCTGAGATTGCGGTCTCACAAACCGATAAAAGACTCGAAAAACTGAGAATGTGGCGTTTGCTGATGAGCTATCCGCCACAATTCCTGATCGGTGTGATTGAGGAGTACGATCAGGAGTCAAATCTGCACTACAACAGCGCCTATGGCATCACCGACGCCATTGAGAAGTATCGAAAGCATCGCCTGGTTCCGTTCGGGGAGTTCACACCGTTTAGGTCACTGCTGGGTTGGCTGGACGCGTTCATTGAGATTCCGCAGTCTGATTTCGGTTCCTACAGCGGTGAGCAACAACCCCTGATGCTGGCCGGACAGCCGGCAGGAGTCTCGATCTGTTATGAGGATTCATTTCCGCAGGAAATCCTGAGAATGCTACCGGAATCCACCTATCTGATCAACCTGAGTGAAGACGCCTGGTTCGGCAGCAGGATCGCACCTTTTCAGCGCATTCAGATGTCGCGCATGCGTGCGATGGAGACTGCACGTCCGGTGCTGCGGGCGGCCAACAAAGGCATATCGGCGTCCATTGACCACAGGGGAAACATCGTTGATCAACTGGCCCAGACAGAGGGCAAGGTATTGAGAACTCAGGTGACACCGAAATCCGGTGCCACACCATTTGTCCGATTTGGGACTTTGCCGTTGCTGATTATTTGTGCGGTCCTTTGCGCAGTGTCAGTTCTGCATGGACCGCTGACTGCCAGAAAGCGCTAGACCAGCACCAAGGCGGCGATACCCAGAATCGCCAAAAATCCCACAACGTCGGTGATTGTGGTGAGTGCAACGCCTGCTGCCAGTGATGGGTCGATACCGACACGATCCAAAAATACCGGCAGCAACACGCCCGAAATCGAAGATACACAAATGTTGACCAGCATGGCAACTGCGACAATGGCTGCCAATCCGTAATTCTGATACCAGAGAATGGAAACCAGGGCAACCACCAGTGCCCACACCAGTCCATTGAGACTGCCCACCATCAACTCCTTGCGCAACACGTCTTTTGCGTTCGCCATGGAAATTGTGCCAACGCCGAGGCCGCGGATGACATTGGTCAGTGTCTGGGTTCCAGCATTGCCGCCCATGCTCGCGATGATCGGCATCAATACTGCCAACGCAACGAGCTTCTCAATCGCCTCCTCGAACAGCCCAATAACCCAGGATGCAAACACTGCTGTCACCAGATTGACGCCAAGCCAGATTGCGCGTCGTCGGGCGGTGTGGGTGACCGGCGCGAAAATATCCTCCTCCTCGTCAAGCCCTGCAGAAGCCAGCAGTTTGTGACTGGCAGAATCCTGAATCACGTCGACAACGTCATCGATGGTGATTCTTCCGAGCAGACGGCCATCCTGATCAATGACGGGTGCGGAGGTGATGTCATACCGCTCAAATGATGCAGCCACGTCTTCTTCGGAATCGCTTGGTAGGAAGGTGACCGGATTCTCATCCATCACTGTCGCGATCGTATCGTTCAGATCTGAGGTGACAAGCGTTCGCAGCAACACGACGCCGCGCAGTATGCCCTCGCGGTCCACCACGTAGAGTCGATCGGTAAATTCCGGCAACTCTCCGCGCAACCGCAGGTATCGCATCACTACACCAACGGTTATTCGCCTGCGGACAACCACCGTGTCCACGTTCATCAAGCGACCGGCGGTATCCTCCTCAAAGGACAGCACCGCACCGAGACTCTCGCGCCGACTCTCATCAACGGCCACCATGACATCCGCGATGATCTGTGATGACAGGTCGGGTACCAATTCCGCAATGTCATCAATATCCAGCGTCCTGATTGCGCGCACCAGGGTACCGGAATCCATGTTGCTGATCAGATTCTCGCGGACACCGTCGGACACCTTGGCGAGAATCTCACCCATGTCAGATTCCGCAACCTCGAACCAGATCAGGCAACGCTGTTCAGGTGGGATGCTTTCGAGTACCTGTGCGAGATCTGCTGGGTGCAGATTATGGACAATATCCCGCAGGTCACTGGCCGCGCCGTGTTCCAGGCAGTGCAGTACAGATTCTCGAATATCGGTATGCTCGCTAACCGTCATGGGATTTTCCGGGTGAAATCAAGTCGCCAGGAGTCGAGGCGACCGGTTACAGAGTTGAATAGTTTAGCACACCAGAGACACAACGATTTGAGAGCACGAGGGCAAAAATGGATCCACCGTGCAACGAAATGCCAAAGACACAAACAATGGCTGAACAGCTTGATATTTCAAAGTGAACTTTTGAGCGCAACAACCACCCGAATCAAGTTACTGCTCCAACTTTCTTGGCTGGGTTGAGGTTTAGTTGGTATTATTTTCGTACACGTATACAGGCATTAGGATAATATCTGTTCGTTTATTTTACATTTTGATGAATGTGATCCGATGAACGCGAAAGAACTTGGACGCAGATTACGCAAATTACGCTTGTCACGGGGACTTAGCCAACAATCTGTTGCCGACCTGCTGGGATTATCTCGACCTGCAATCACTCAGATGGAGTCGGGTAATCGTTCAGTCTCAACATTAGAGGTATCCAGACTTTTGGACATATATATGGTTCCCGCCACCGAATTTTTTTCGGACAAAGATTCGGTTCCGGAAGAGGATGTATATCTATCCCTACATGAAGTCGCGCCTGATTTAGAAAACGACCAATCTGTCAAAAAACAAATCACCCTCTGCGAGTATTTTTTGCGAGAAGGTGTCTTCTTTAAGCGATTGTTGGGCAAGGAAACCCATCCACTGGCTCCGACTTATGCATTTCCTGTACCCAAAAACTCTATTCAAGCCGTAGAGCAAGCAGAACAAGTTGCAGACTTTGAGCGAAGTCGACTAGGGTTGGGAAGCGAACCGATTGCCGATATTTCCAATGCAATCTATTTTCAAGGCATTTGGACATCACGAATTGATTTGCCTGCGGATGTTTCAGGGCTGTTCTTCAATCACCCCAATATTGGTTTGGTTATTCTCGCCAATGCATCACTTTCAAGAGACAGAATTCAATTTTCCTTCGCCCATGAATATGCCCATGCGCTATTTGATCGAAATCGCGGAAGTTCAATTTCCAACCGAGCCAATTCTTCGGAGCTGGTCGAAAAACGAGCTAATGCGTTTGCATCTGCATTTCTTTTACCAAAAGATGGAATCCATAAAACTCTACTCACGTTAGGTAAAGGAGCATCAAGCCGGCTAATTCATGAGAATCTGGATTACCGGGAAAGTGACGTCATACACTTCCGGCATACAAACTCCGATGAGATCACCCTGCAAGACATAGCGTACATCGCTTTACGATTTGGGGTGAGCTATCGTGCGGCTCTGATTCGAATGAAAAACCTGCAATACATTTCAAAACGAAAACTGAACAACCTCCTTCAGAGTGAAAAATCCGGCCAACAATATCTTGATGAATTGAACAGCCTTTACCTTTCCGATGAGAATGGTAGCCCACGCGAATCAGTACCTGAACTTCGTAGGGAAATTGCAGTGTTGGCACTTGAAGCTTATAGGCGAGAAGAAATTTCGCGTGGCAGGTTTATCGAACTGATAAAGGTGGCGAGAGAGAGCGGTAACTTACCGTCAGACCCCAAACTATTTAGCAATCTGTATTAGCCTCAAAAGTTGATTGATTCATGCCAACTATAGTCATTGACAGATCAACCCCACAATGAACTGCCTGCTTAAATTTCTGGGTTACCGCTTCAGTGTTCGGATATTAGTCTGACCATTCTCGTCAATTCATCCTGCTCAGGGTGTCAAATGCAACTCCCCTTCGCACAGAAATATACCAACACCCTCTTTGACTGCAATCAAATCAACTTCAATTCCAGTCAAAGCAAATCACTCAATGAAATAGATCATTGAATGCTTCATTAATCCGGTCTACAGCACGATCAAAATGTGACGGTTCACTTTCAAAAGCCAATACCTTTCTCCCCAACGTTCTGGCGGCCACCACAGTGGATGCACTTCCTGCAAACGGATCGAAAATGAAATCACCTTCGTCACTGAACAACTCTACGAATCTGGAAAGCAAGTCGAGAGGTTTCTGATTTGGATGAATGCGTTCGTGTGGCGATGGTGATTTGGTTGTAAAGACGTTATGCACAACATGACCATTGAACTTCGTTCCAGGACGTTTGCCGATAACCAGAGCCTCCCATGCGTTGATCGGTTTGAATCGGTGGTTGAATGGCACCGGATTTGTCTTGTGCCATACCAAAGTTCCCACTGCGTTGAAACCGGAATCTATCAAAATTTGCGAGTACTCACCAATTTGAGACTGGGCACAAAAAATGACCGCCCATCCTCTGACCTTCGGTAAGGCACAAGACGTCCAATCCGAAGGTGAAAAATCATAATCCCAAGAACCAAAGCACCCTTTTGGCATGATGAAGTCTCTGCCATCGGTCCTGAGTCGTCGAGGGATCTGCTTTTCGGATGAATATGGCTTACTGATACTGTATGGCGGGTCGGTCAGTAACAGGTCGACTGACGCATCTTCCAGCTCCAAGGCACCGCAGATTCCATCACCAAACCGAAACACATAGTTGTCACCTTCAACACGATCAACTCTGGGGGTTGATATGGCTTCATCAGGCAAGCTGGACCGAATCTTTTCTGAAAGTGTTTCGATTGTCCCATCCAACAGTTCTACACGATCATCAATTACTACAATCTTGCCAATCCGTACACGATCACTGCTCGACTTCCCTGCGAGAATTTCTGTATGCCACAATCCCTGATCATCTGCAGTCGGTGTGGAAATGCTCATGTACCTCCTTTCCTGCTTGAAGGAATTATTGATCCACTTATTGACGACAGCCTTGATATGCAGCCCAGTTTGAGTGCGTGGACTTGGGGAGTGATCAATGGAGCTTTGGTCGTCAGACATCGTGTCAACCTCGGTTCCAAAGGATTGTATCAACATGGAATATTCTTGCATGCGATATCGCAAGCAGAATCTGTAAAGTTGATGATTCACAATTTATTCGCCGAAGTTGGGTGGGCACATAAAATTCTTATGCCAAGAACCTGCTGTACTGTTCTGTCAATCGGTAGATTTCGCGTGTATGACTCCATGAAGGTGAAAGTACATTCAGATATTGCCAACCATTGCCGCTCAATCAAAGTTTAGAGAAAATCTATCGGAAACACGTGACTGCAAAGGAAGGGACTATAATCACTTGCGAGAAGTTTACCGACATCGGCCTTGACCATGTTGTTGCCGGTCTAGTGCAGAGTATCAATTCATAATTTTCAAAGCGTAAATGCCCATGACTGAAAAAAGTTCGTCAAACTCAATTCTCCTGGTTCATCTTGGTGACAACCACGGTTACTCAGATGAATTTATAGCGGAGATTACTCGCTTAACCTCGGAACTCGCAAAGAATCAGGAGCCACTGGGCAGGGAATTCGAGGAAATTTGGGACAAGCACGCTCTCGAGCTGTATGAGTCGTAGTTGAAATTCCCATGAACATTCCAAACGGAATGTGTTCCGTCGGGAATGTTGCTATGCAGGGATTCGTTCCGAGTAGCCCGAAAAGTCAATCTCGTTGAGTTGATCCAGTAATTCAAGTCGCTTCGACGAATCCTGGCACTCAATGATCTCATCCACGCGAGCGGCTATCATATCTGTACGGCTGTTTCGGACAATGTTCTTGACCTCAAGCAATGTCGCCGGGTCCATACTGAAAATCTTCAATCCCATCCCCAATAACAGGCGCGTGTAGTTTCCATCGCTCGCCATCTCGCCACACAGCGAAACCGGCTTGTTGTGTTTCCTGCCCGCATCAATGGTGTGCTTGACCAGCGTCAACACGGAAGGATGCAAGGGGTCGTAAAGATAATTCACCTCATCGTCGACCCGGTCGATCGCCAGGGTGTACTGAATCAGGTCATTCGTACCAATGGATAGAAAATCCAGATTCTGTGCGAACTGATTGGCGGTGATCGCCGCTGCCGGCACCTCGATCATGCCGCCAATCGGGACCGCAGGATTGTGCTCGATCTTCTCACTCTCCAAATCCTTTGACACCCGGTCGATAATCGCCCTGACCTGACCCAACTCCTCCAAATTCGAGAGCATGGGAATCATGCACTGAACCTCACCGTACGCAGCAGCACGCAAAATCGCCCGCAACTGCGTACGAAACATGTCCGGCGCGCGCAGGCAGAATCGGACCGCACGTACGCCAAGTGCGGGATTGGTCGCGACCTTTCCCTGACGGCGCCCGCCGTCCACCTGCTTGTCCGCACCGAGATCAAGCGTGCGGATCGTAACCTTCTTCAACGCCTTGACAACATCCCGATAAGCCTCAAACTGCTCTTCTTCGGTTGGCGAATCCTCGCGGTTCATGAACAGGAATTCAGTTCGGTAAAGACCGACACCGTGCGCACCGACACCTAATGCAGATTCGATTTCCGACGGTAGCTCAACGTTAGCCAATAAGGTGATGTCATGGCCATCCATTGTGACGGAATTGAGGTTTCGAAGCGCCAGCAGTTGCTGGTGCTGTTCATCGTATTCCTGTTGGCGCAAGCGCAACTCCGCCAGCGCATGTTCGTCGGGATCAACGATGATCTGTCCGGTGTAACTGTCAACCGCGATGGTCACACCATGCGGGATGTGACGGATCTCGCCATGCAAACCGACAACAGCCGGAATCTTCAGGCTTCGCGCCAGAATCGCGACATGGGAGATCGGACTGCCCAGGTTTGTCACGAAAGCCCGCATTTTGGTCTTCATGAACATGACCGTGTCTGCAGGAGTCAGTTCGTGCGCAACCAGGATATGGTCACTCAGATCCTGTCCAGCTCCAAAATCCGACTCGCCATACGATGCCAATAACTGTCGTTGAATCTGGGAGATGACCTGGTCAACATCCTCTTTCTTGCTTCTGAGATACTCATCCTCCATGGAATCGAATACCTTGATCAGGTCGTTGCGGTGAATCATCAGCGCCGATTCAGCGCTTACGGATTCGCTATATATGATCTTGACAGTCTCGTCTCTCAAGGTCGGATCCTCAACCATCAGCACATGGGCGTCAAGAAATGCGGAGATTTCCTTTGGCGCAGTGTCGGGAACCTCATCGCGCACGCCCCTGAGGTGGTCTGCCGCGGCCTTGAGTGAGTGATCAAGCAGCTCGACTTGCGAGATCAGCTGATCGCTGTCAATTCCTTCAGCCGGTGCATCGATAATCGCCCGCTCCATGACATAGGCTGTGCCAATGGCAATGCCGGCACCGACACCCGAACCTTGCAGCGAAATCATTACTCATCCTCTCCGAAACAGGTCACAAACAGCGTCTCAATCGCCTCATACGCGACATCCTCATCCGGTCCATCGGTTTCCAGTTCCAGTTGCGTTCCCTTGGTCGCCGCCAGCATCATCAATCCCATGATTCCCTTGGCATCGGCAGACTCCGAGCCATTGCTCAACCTGATCTTGCTCTCAAAGCCAGAGGCGGTGTGCACGACCTTCGCTGCGGCCCTGGCATGCAGACCAAGTATATTCCTGACTTCGAGTGTACCGGTCTTCATTGCTCAAGCGAGTTCATTGTGACGCTTCTGGACATGATTGCCACGCGCGGAAAAACGCTCTGCGAGACGCTCAACGACATAGACCGACCGATGCCGCCCGCCGGTACAGCCAACGGCCACTGTCAGGTAAACCCGTCCCGCCTCGTGGAATTTTTTCAGCCACTGATCGATGAATCCGTCAATCTGATCAATCATCAACTGTACCGTCGGCTTGGTTGCGAAATAGTCCTGAATCGGTTGCTCAAGACCGTTGTGGTTCTTGAGCTCCTCCACCCAGTAGGGATTGGGAAGACAGCGTACATCAAAGACGAAATCCGCATCCAGCGGTGTTCCGCGCTTGTAGGCGAAGGACTTGAACAGCAGTGAGGAATCGCCGACGCCGAACCCGGCAGCGTCCTCCTGGATCAGGTTTCGCAACTCATGCGGTGACATGCTGGTTGTATCAAAATGCTTGGAGGCGATTTCGGAAAGCGGTGAAATCAACTGCTTTTCCAGCTGAATGCTCTCCAGCAGCGAAACCGAGTCATCCATCAACGGGTGTTTGCGCCGTGTCTCTCCATATCTTTTGACCAGCTCGCTTTCCTCGGTGTCCAGATAGATTATCTCGAAATTGATTCCGGTCTTGCGCAGAAACCTGATGTTGTCCACCAGTGATCCGAGAAACTCCCTGTTGCGGGCGTCGATGCTCACCGCGGCCAGACGGAACGAATCCTGCTCGGATTCCAGCACCGAATGGACGAAGGGCTGAAGCATCACGATCGGGAGATTGTCCACACAGTAGTACCCAACGTCTTCCAATGCCCTGAGCGCAATGCTCTTGCCGGAGCCGGACAGTCCACTGATGACTTTCAGATACTTGGATTGATGATCGTCTTGTATGATGCCAATACCCTCTCCAAGAGTTTTGCCTGCTGTATGCCCGCCCAGCGCCGCCAGGCGTGCAACTGCGTCTTTACCCGGATGCCGCGATCTCAGATTCGGCCTTGACGAGCTCCGAATGAAGTTCGCCCGGATCGTCTGCCGCCATCAATCGGGCATACAGGTCATGTCGCTCGAATGCCCGGGCCAATGTTGCCAATACCCGTATATGTGCATCCGCGCACTCCATCGGAACCAGCAATCCACAGGCGACACAGACGAACTTGTCGTCTTTGGCATCAATGCACAGGGGCGCCTTCATGCGCAGGATTACGCCAACCGCCTCGGAGATGCTGTCCAGACGGCAATGCGGTATCGCCACCCCATCGCTCACCCAGGTACTGCCAATCTGCTCGCGCTCAAGCAATGCGCGAAACACAACTTCCTTGTCCAATGGCTGCGGACTGCCACTGGCAAACCGCTCAGCCATCTCCTCAATCATCCGTTTCAGACTCGAAACCTCGATCCCTGTGTAAATCCGATTCGCGGCGAAGACATCCTGCAACCGTACCGACTCGACGGCAGCCGCTTCGCCCTGCGAATGATCTGGACTGTCGCTCATGATCAGTGTCGGATGGTTCGCTGGCCATCGCTGTGCCTGCCATGGTCGGTTCGCATTTCCTTGTGCTTGACAACCTGTCGGTCCAGCTTGCTGGACATGGCATCAATCGCAGCGAACATGTCCGAGGCCTCGGACTTGGCGTGAATCGAGATCCTGCTGCCGTGGATGGTCGCCTCAGACTGAAAAGAGGACTTCTCCTTGTGCAGGATCACCTCAACCTTGGTCGGCTGGCGGAAATGATTTTCCACTTTCTTCAATCGCTTGTTCACGTAATCGCGAATTGAATCCGTAATGTTCAGATGGTGTCCAGTAATCGAAACTTCCATAACAATACCTCTTTATTCACTCTTGGTTTGACAATTGGTTAACTGCAATCGATTTGCGGATGTCGCGGGCGGGAATATGCAACTCGGAGCGATACTTGGCAATCGTTCTTCTTGCAATGCTGATTCCACTGTCGCGCATTTGCTGCGCAATCTGCTGATCGCTCAAGGGTGCCTGGCGGTTCTCGGCATTCACGATCCGGCGCATTCTGTGTTTGATCGACAGCGCGGACTCATCGTCGCCGTTGAATTTTCTGATACGGAAAGAAAAAAAGTGCTTCAACTCAAATGTTCCTCTCGGTGTCATTATATATTTGCCGGCACAGGCGCGACTGACAGTCGATTCGTGCAGCATCAGGGTGTCCGCCACCTGACGCAGCGTCAGTGGCCGCATCGCCTGCTCGCCGGATTCGAGGAAAGGCAGCTGGTGCGCCACAACGGTTTTTGCGACCCGCAGCACGGTCTCGTGTCGTCGCTTGACACCGTCGAGGAATGCAGTGGCCCCGGTCAGGTTGCGTTGAAGATAATCCCGCTCCTCTTTTTTGACCTGTTTGGTCATCATCGCCTGGTAACTCTCCGAGATTTTCAGTTTTGGCAGGACGAACGGATTCAGTTCGACGCTCCATTGATCCTCAATCCTGCGCACCACGACATCCGGCACCACGGCCTGTGCCAATTCCCCAAACAAACTGCCCGGCGTGGGGTTGAGCGACTGAATCAAGCGGATCGCAGCGCTGATTTCCTGTGTGCTTCGCTGCATCGCCTCGCTGATGCGCTCGACCTGCATTTCCGCAAGCGAGTCCAGGTGGTTGTGCAGGATTTCGCGGGCAGTGTCGCGCAAGCTTGAGGGTTTGCGGGACAGCTTCAGCTGGTTGACCAGGCATTCTGAGAGATTTCTTGCAGCCACGCCAGGGGGATCAAACTGCTGGACAACCTCAAGGACGATCTCGACCTCATCGGCTGTCACCGCATCTTCCAGATAGTCTGCGATCTCGTCTGGGGATTCAGCCAGATAGCCACGCTCATCGAGGGAATCGATAATCGCATAGGCGATGCTGCGTTTCGCCAAGCTCAGGCCGGATGCGGGAACCTGTTGTCGCAGATGATCGCGCAGTGTGGGCTGCTCCATCTGATAGGCAGCAAACTCCAGTAGCTCATCAGAATCCAAATCGACTGATTGCATCCCGGATGATGTTGGCTGCTCTCCGATGAAATGATCTGCAGTTGCTTGTGGCAGAGGCTGTTCGACCTCCTCAAGCAGGGGATTGCTGTCCAGAACATCCCGGACCTCGTCTGCGAGTTCAGCACCGGACATCTGCAAGATCCGCACAGCCGTACTGAAGCGGGCATTGAACGTCTGCTTCTGACGCTGTCGTAATTCCGTCGCCTGCCTCACGGTTGAGAATCATCCTTCCACATTCAAAGACTCCGATACATTCAGATCCAAGTCTGGACTATGATTCATTCTACAGCAAATTTCGGATTCAAGCGTCTTGAAAACATCCTGGTGATCAGTGCCGGCTGATCGCTAGATCCGAAAATTCTCACCCAGATAGAATTTCTTGGCACCCTTGTCGGTAAGGATCTCATCGGCACTGCCCGACGCGATGACAACGCCTTGATTCATGATGTGTGCCCGGGTGCAGATGTTCAGCGTCTCGCGGACATTGTGGTCGGTGATCAGCACCCCGACGTTGCGCTCACCCAGGAGTCGGATCAGGGCGGTCAGATCGTCGACCGCAATCGGATCGACACCGGCGAACGGCTCATCAAGCAGGATGAATCTCGGCTCAAGCGCGATCGCCCTGGCGATCTCGACGCGTCTTCGCTCACCGCCTGACAGCGTGGTTGCCTGCTGGCGGCGGATTTCCGTGATATGAAACTCTTCCAGCAGTTCCTCAAGATTCCTCTGCCGGTCGGCTTTGGAGAGTGATTTCTTGGTTTCCAGTATGGCCCTGATGTTGTCCTCGACGCTGAGATTGCGGAAGATCGAGGATTCCTGGGGCAGGTAGCCGATGCCCTTGCGGGCTCTGGCATACATCGGCAGGTTGGTGATGTCCTCGCCATCAAGCAGTATCCTGCCCTGGTCGCAGTTTTCCAGTCCGATGACCGTATTGAAACAGGTGGTTTTGCCGGCACCGTTCGGACCCAGCAAGCCGATGATCTCGCCGCTGTCAACGTGCAGGCTGACTGAATCCACGACCTTTTTCGCACGGAATGACTTTGAGATCTCCTCAACTTCGAGGCGGTTTTTTCCAGGAATCACCAGATTTCTTCCAGAAACGTTGGAGTCATTCACACACCGCGCACTGTCGGCTGGTCAGTTGTCGAGTTGAATTGTAATCGTGGTGCGTGATTTGGATGAGTCAGAGGAATCACCTTCAGGCGTTATGGTCTTCAGGTCCTTGGTCACCCAATTGTAAACAGCCTCTTCGGTTCTGACCACTGCGTCGGACTGTTTGAAGATGACATCATCAATCATGTGAAGCGTGTCCTGGGTGTAGTCGACAATGACAGTTTTTGATGAGCCGGTCGCATAATCCTCTGCGTCCGGGTCTCCAACATTGAATATGATCGGTTCTCCGGTTGCGGTTGCCCTGCCCTTGCCTTTTTTCACCATCACCAGTTCAACCCGGTTCGCCGTGAGACTGACATCACCACCGGAAAATACGACGTCACCCTCGAAAATGGTTGTGGATGTCTCGTGGTTGTAGGTAGCCTGGGCGGCATCAATAATCAATTCCTCATTGGCGTGTGTTGATGTTGTCCAAACCGCGAGACAAAGAAACAGGGAAATCAGGACTGAAAGCACTCCGGATTTAGATTGATTTTGCATCGATTACAAACGAGAGAAACTGAACTGAATTTGGAAAGCAGTTGAGTGGGACACGCTCTAATTTCGAAGATCGCCCAACTTGAATGTCAACTCATCCGTCGTGGATGCCATTGTATTGGATTGATCGGGATTGGTCAGGGCGATTGAGACATTCCCCTTCAATGACACCTCTTGATCCACCTCATAGTATCTTCCCGTATCTGCCTCAAGTACCCGCTTGTATCCCTCGGCGTCAATCTGGGTCACCCGCGGCTCGGTCATGTCGCTGATTCCTCTTTCGGGAAACTGCAACAGCCTGATAGATTCAATCGTATAATTCACCTGGGAATCGGGCACTACGCCCGTGATTTCGACGTTTTCGATCACACGATAGCGTTGCAGGAAATCAGTTTCGTCTGCGACCGTTCCGTCGTCGCGGGCGACCAGGCTAATCATTGCAACCAGACCGATCGCTGCAAAGGTAACCAGACCGACTATTGGCCTCAGTCTGCCAGAAAGCAAGTTTTTCACCTTACTCATCAGTAATCACCGATTCACCTGCCAAAACACATAACACATTCTTAAGAAAGTCCGTTGTCGGAAGCAAGAAAATCCATTGTCTCAATTGAAGAAGTCCACTTCTTCTTCGGGGAAAAGCGTATATACGCTAATGTTAACATAGAAATACCCTCGCATGGCATCAGCGTCATCATGGGGCCCAGTGGTTGCGGCAAATCGACGTTGCTGAACCTGATCAGTGGACGGTTGCAGCCAAGTGGCGGTTCGGTCAAGGTGTTCGGAAAGCAGGTTTCCGCATTGAAGGAACCGGAACTTTTCGGGCTGCGACGGAAAATGGGAATGATGTTTCAATCCAATGCATTGCTGACCGATCTCACGGTGTTTGAGAATGTGGCTTTTCCGTTGCGTGAGAACACCGATCTGCCGGAAGAGCTGATCCGAAGACTGGTTCTGATGAAGTTGGAACAGGTTGGCATGCGGGGCACCCAAGGGCTGATGCCTTCCGAGCTGTCCGGTGGCATGTCAAGACGCGTTGCACTGGCCAGGGCAACGGTGATGGACCCTGATCTTCTGCTGTACGATGAGCCCTTTACCGGACTTGACCCGGTTTCACTCGGTGTCATCACCAAGTTGGTGAGAGAACTCACCGATGCATTGAATACGACATCCATTGTTGTCACCCATGATGTTGAGGAGGGACTCAGCATTGCGGACCATGCGTTCCTGCTTGGAAACGGTACGCTGCTGGCGAGCGGTACACCAAAGGAATTGCTGGCAAGTTCCCAACCTGAAGTCCGACAGTTCTTGCATGGACTGCCGGACGGACCGGTGCCGTTCCACTATCCTGCGCACGATTACCAGGGGGAGCTGCTTGGCCGGTAACCATCCAATCGAGTGGGTTCGAACCATCGGATCCAAGACAATCGCCAATGTCCAGCGACTGGGATACGCTGTGATATTCCTGTGGCAGTCGGTTATCCGGATTCCGATGGTGATCCGTAGGCCTTCGCTGATTATTCAGCAGCTTTACTCGGTCGGTGTCCTGACGGTACTGATCACGATTGTTGCCGGGGCGTTTGTGGGGATGGTTCTGGCATTTCAGGGGTATTACACCCTGGTGGACTTCGGTGCCGAGAGCTCGCTTGGACTGGTGGTGGCACTGAGTCTGACGCGGGAACTGGGACCGGTGCTGTCTGCGCTGCTCTATACCGGACGGGCTGGGTCCGCGTTGACCGCGGAGATCGGACTGATGAAAACCACCGAACAGCTGGCGGCGCTTGAGATGATGGCGGTCAATCCGATTCAGCGGGTTATTGCGCCGCGGCTCATTGCCGGCATCATCACGGTGCCACTGCTTTGTGCGATGTTCACATTTGTGGGGATTCTGGGTGGTTACTTTATCGGTGTCGTTCAGCTGGGTGTGGATTCAGGTGTGTACTGGTCGGCGATCAGTGATGGTGTAGACCTCTATGAGGATGTTGTCAACGGATTCATCAAGAGTATTTCGTTTGGCATCATTGTGACCTGGATTGCAGTATTTGAGGGTTACGACTCGTATCCATCCGCGGAGGGCATCAGCAGTGCGACCACCCGGACAGTTGTATCGGGTTCGTTGGCGGTGCTTGGTGTGGATTACATATTGACTGCATTGATGTTTGGGATTTGAGTCAAAAACGAATTCTGGACGGTACAGGAAAAACAGTGGACTTTGCGTTCGTTCGATAACGCAAAGCAATTAAAATCAACTCCGATCCATGGGTTGGGATCAATACCAATCGAGACGAACCAGACCATATTGAAAACTAACTGAAATCTAGGACAACACTATGAATACCAAACTGGATGAGACACGGCCTTGCTGGTTTGTTGGGTCTGTTTGGGACGGCGACGATCAAACAGAGCGTTTTCTGGAGGAAGGAATTTGGAAAAATGGACACCCAGACAAGTACCTTGATGATGTCAAGTCCATCCAGGTTGGAGACCGCATTGCGATCAAGTCGGCTTATACAAAGAAGAGAAACTTGCCTTTTGACAATCAGGGCAAAGACGTATCAACCATGGCCATCAAGGCTACTGGTACGGTTACGAATAATCCTAGTGATGGGCAAACGCTTAGTGTGCAATGGAAACCCATCGCCCCACATCGCGAGTGGTACTACTTTACTGGTCTAACAACGTTGTGGCGAGTCTCTCCGGGCGATTGGAAAGCCGATGCCTTGATCGCCTTCACATTCAATGAGAGTGACCAGGATATAGACCGTTTTAGGGCGGCGTATAGTAAGGACGAAGGTGTGTCTGATGACACGATTGAAGCGGTGAACTTCGAATGGACTTCCTTTTATGAGGAGTTTGCCAACAAACTTCTCACGTTTAAAAGCCGTCGTGATGTGTTGATTTCTGAAGTCCATTCGATGTCTAGTTCGATTCCCGGCATGTCAAAACTAGACGATATTTTCGCGGACGGATCATCTGGCCCTTTGAAAGACACTTGCCCGTTTACGGTGATGGGAACATTTAATCGAGGCCTGACCGATACCAACAGAAAAAACATTGCAACTGAATTGGCCGGTTTTCTTGGTGTATCGGAACCTGTTCCAGACTCATTCGAGGGAATTCCGCGTGTGAACAATCAAAGCTCATGGTTTTTCGCTTACAGTCATACACGTCAGCCAAACGACATCAAAATACTCTGGGAAGTATTCGAAAAAGCAATTGCATTTGCCGATTCCGATAACGAGCAAACGCGTTTGGATTTTGCAACTGCCTACGACAGAGCAATTGATGTCAATCGTGTGAAGTGGAACCTTTCCATTGGACTGTATTGGATTCGTCCATGGACCTTTCCAACACTTGATACTCATTCTCGTCGATACATTACAACGCAACTCAATCACAATATTGGAATGCATGCTTCTAATAAGTGTAGTAATTCCAAGGATTATTTGAACATTCTTGACGAACTTGGAAAAGGCTTTGGCGAAGATGCATCTCCAGTCCGGTCCTTTCCCGAACTATGCTTGACTGCGCAACTATTTAAGCCTGATGACGCATCTCCACCACCAAAAACCACAGACTCAGTGGGGCTAAACGATGAGAGTGGCGTATTATCCGATTCACTTGGTGCAATTAATACATATTCAATTAACGACATAATTGACGATGGATGTTTTATCGAAGAAGATGAAATCGAAAGGATTCTCGATCGCCTTAAGGATAAGAAGAATCTAATTCTGCAGGGACCTCCCGGAACCGGAAAATCCTGGCTTGCCAAACGGTTGGCTTACGCGTTGATAGAGCAACGAGACAAGAAAAAGGTTAGAGCCTTCCAGTTTCATCCAAACCTGTCTTACGAAGATTTTGTGCGAGGTTGGCGACCCGGAGAAGACGGCAGGCTTAATTTGCAAGATGGGCCTTTCTTGGACATGATAACAGCAGCCCTCCAAGAACCCTCTTCTAAGCACGTCATTGTCATTGAAGAGATCAATCGAGGAAATCCAGCGCAGATTTTCGGAGAATTACTGACATTGATCGAAGTGGATAAACGAAAACAAAGTGAGGCATTGGAGCTTACTTACAGCCAATCCAGTGATGATCCTGTATTTGTCCCTGAGAACCTGTATATAGTTGGCACAATGAATATTGCTGACCGCTCTCTTGCCTTGGTTGACCTGGCCTTACGCCGGCGTTTTGCTTTTATCGACCTTGAGCCCTTGTTCAACGATAACTGGCGAAGATGGGTTCAAGAAAACACGGAAATTGACTCAGACGTTCTTAACACCATAAAGGAGCGGCTTGACCACCTAAACCAAGAGATTTCAGATGACGAAAGTCTAGGCAAGCAATACAAGATAGGCCACAGTTACTTCACACCTCAAAAAGAACCTCGGATTAGCGACGCCCGAAATTGGTTTCGCCAAATCGTCAATACGGAAGTTGGACCGTTGCTAGACGAATACTGGTTCGATAACCTTGATAAGTCCAAAAAAGCAAAGAACCGCCTTCTTCTCGATTTCTAATTGTGGCTAACGAGATGACCAGCTTAAGTTCCGAATACCATGAAGAGATTGGTCATATCGATGGTATTCCGGTGAGAAACCTTTGGTTGCTGATGCTCTACGCATCTGATCTTTTTCGATACCAGGAACACAAGAAAATTGCAGTTCAAAAGAACCCTGACGAAATTGCCGATTTGGTCGCAGAAATTCTCTGCGAATACGTAAAGCGTCGCATCAAGCGCAATTTAAGCCACGGGTACCGGTCAAGGGCAGCTGTTCTTGATCGCGTTCGAGGACGCATCGACCTGCTGAACACCGAAAGACATCAACTGCTTCTACGAGGAAAAGTGGCATGCCAGTTCGATGAGTTGACCGTCAACACAGTCCGTAACTGTTATGTTCGCTCAGCTCTCGAAGTCATTTCCAAACTTGTCACTCGCAAGCCACTGTCTAATCAGTGCAGGTCTTTGGCGGTAAGTCTGATGAGTATGGGAGTAATCGGCGAGAGGCCAAGTCGAAGTGAAGTATCGGGCGAACGCTTCGGCAGGCATGATGCAGATGATCGACTGATGGTTTCTGCAGCAACACTGGCATTCGACCTCGCTTTACCTACTGAGAATTCTGGTTCGAGACACCTGACGACCCCAGATAGACAAGCTAAATGGATTCGCAGGCTCTATGAGAAGGGCATCGCGGGCTTTTACGATGTTGTACTTCCAAAAGCAGAATGGCATGTCCGTGCCGGAAGAACGATCAAATGGCCGGGCGAAAGTAAAAGCTCAAATATCAACAAAATCCTCCCTACTATGATCACCGATATAGTCGTAGACAACAAAATCACGAAGCACCGTGTAGTTATCGACACCAAATTTACTGAGATCGTAAAGCCACGACGGCATGGAGGAGAGACGTTGAAAAGCGGTCACATTTTTCAGATTTATTCCTACCTGCGATCTCAGGAAGGCGGTGAAAATTCAATGGATGAGAACGCTTCAGGGTTGCTCCTTTACCCTGCGGTGGGTGCGATGATTGACGAGTCGGTTGTGATTCAGAATCATAAAATTCGATTTGCCACTGTTAATCTTGCAGCCACTAAGGCTGAAATACGAGAGCAATTGCTGCATGTTGTAGGAGCTCCGGAAATACTCTGATCATACATCAGTCTGATTTTTTGTTTTGAATTCGGAAGATGTTCGAGTACCAGTGATTCTCGGGCAAGGCTTCAAATTAGCACCGTCAAGTTCGCAAGTTCCGGAAAGAGTATCGATTGAATCCGTTTAGAATTGTGACAATTGTTCTGTTCGGTTGACAATTACCAGAGTTGATGGAGCATTTCAGAGAGTTCCTTTATACCGATTGCAATCACATTTTTCTTCACCGGAAAAGCAAGATCTCCGGAATAAACAACGAATGCACGGTCCGGCTTAATATCCTGAATGGCATTGAAAAATCCGCGACCCAACCTAGTTGGGTCACCATGTTTAATTTCAATTGCCCAGACCTCTTTATTGGAAGGGATCTTGAGAACCAGATCAATTTCAGCGCCGGCAGCCGTTCGATAGAAGTAGGAGCGGGTTCTCCGCGGTGCGACAGAAAGTAAGTTTTCAATCACAAATCCCTCCCAGCTTCGGCCGTTCATTGAATTTACCAACAATTCATCAAACTCTGATACTTCAAGTAGCGCGTGCAGCAACCCACTATCTCTGATATAGACTTTTGGACTCTTGATCATTCGCTTCTTGATATTTTGTTGGTACGGTCTTAGCTTCCTTACGATTAGTAAGTTTTCCAATAAATCGATATATCGAGACACACTCTTTGCTCCAACTCTCATATTTGTTGCGAGGGCAGCGGAATTGAGCAATCCTCCTTGGCTATTTGCCAACAATTTCCAGAGCGTTTTCAAAGTAGACGAAGGAATCTGAATACCAAATGAAGGAATGTCCCGCTCAAGATAGGTTAGAATGAAGTCATCGCGAAACTCAATGCTGTCCGAATCACTAATTGCAGTAAAACTATCCGGTAGTCCTCCGCGAAACCACAAGTCCCGAATTCTCTTTTCCTGTGTAACAGGCTTCACCTCTTCGTTTACTCCTTTAACTGTCTGCGTAGATTGGGTAGGCTCACTAATTCGCATGACTTCCAGAACATTCAAAGGTCCCATTTCGACGAATGCTATACGCCCAGCAAGCGACTGACTTGATTTGTTCACAATATCTATTGACGCCGAACCAAGTAGAAGATACCGACCAGTTCTATTTCCAATCCACCGACCCTCATCGATCGCTGATCTCAGATGGTTGAACACGTCGGGATACAAGTGAACTTCATCCAATATCAACAATCTATCTTGATAGAATCGCAATAGTTCTTTTGGACTTGAAGGACCTACAGGTATTCCGTCCTCAAAATCGACGTAGTGTGAATTTACTTCACTTCCAATCTCTTTTGCCAGAGTCGTTTTACCAACCTGTCTGGCACCAAGCAATGCAACAGCGGCTTGTCTTTTCAAGGCGGCATTTACTGACTTTTGAGCAATCCGTTCAATAATCATGAATGCAAAGTTCCAACAAAATATTCAAAAACTTGGTTTAATATTGTTTTTCGGACATCGTATGTCTATTTAGCATTGTTAATCGGACATAGTATATCAGTTTTGCAAGATAATCAGTATGATTTCCTGTTCACAACGCACCAAGCTGCGTGACATCCAGCAATCCAGTTCTACTAGAAACACCACCTCGACGGCAGGGATCACAAGCGAAGAAGACAGAACTCAAAAATAGACCACGATCTTTATACGAAGCGGCCATGTTTATCGTAGATGCCAAGATTGACCACGGGCGCTAGCTGTCTTTCAGTCTAAAACGTCACAGTCTGAACCAATCTATTCGATAAATTTAAGTGCAATCAACTCTTGACAAACATTGTTGCTAAAGGTATTTATCCTAGTATTTCTGACATCGTATATCTTTTTAACATAGTTATTCGGACAATTTATGTCATTTTTGCTAGAAAGTCAGACTATTTACGGTGTGTTCGTAAAATTCTCACCAGTTACATCCCACAATATTGTTTTCGAGTGATCTCCATTCCATTGGACGTAATCACAAGGAGTTTTTCAGCGACTTAACGTGGTGCAGTTAGGGGCAACAGCATCTTGCTTTCCAACCATCCAGGCTCAGATCAATACGAATTGCCCTGAGCACTTTTGCTACCAGTAACCAGTAGCTGTTAGGATAGTGAAAGCTAGACCATCTTCTTGTCGGTCGGACGATGTACATCCGAATTTGTGTCATTTGAATTATGCTCTCCACATTTGAATATTGTCGCTATCAAATTTATGGTACAACCCAAAAAGTCAAACATCAACTCATCATCATTTGGAACCAACTATGGCAGTGACAACCCGCCGTGAAGAGTCCATCTTCTTCGTGGAACTGGACAACTCACCAGACAACGTGATCGATTTGTCTGTACGAAAGGGATTGAACAACGCGCTGCAACAGATTAAAAAGCAGAAAGGATTGACCCGAGTCATCCTGACAGGTCGGGGGGATGTGTTCTCCACCCGAACACGTCGAAAGGATCTGTACTCACGTCCAGCCGCACCTCATCTTCGAAGACTCATCTCGCAAATCGAGACATCCGAGATCCCCTGGATTGCAGCAATCAATGGTTCGGCAACAGGCAGTGGTTGCGAACTGATACTTGGATGCAGATATCGAATCGCAGTGGCCGACAGCGAATTCGGATTTCCGGACATTGAGCATTATCTCATTCCTGAAGCTGGAGGCACCCAGCGGTTACCCAGACTGGTTGGGCTTGAGCGCGCGGTGAAAATGATCGCCAGCGGCAAGCCAATATCCAGTTCAGAAGCTCTATCTTGCGGATTGATCGATCAGCTGATATTGGACGGGAATGCTGTAGAGACTGCGATTGAATTGAGTGAGTCAGCACTCGACAATGTAAGTCGCGTCGCCGACCGATCGGTAGAAAAAATACCCGATTCGCCAATTCTGCTTATGCTCGCTTCCTCCAAGAACGCCAATCTCAAACAAACTACTTGTCGAAAAATCGAGAAACTCGTGTTTGCTTCGGCCACTGTCGCATTTGATGAAGGACTCACACTGGAACGTAATGCAGCCCTTGCGGTTCGAAATTCAGCCCCGGCACGTTCACTTCAGAACCTATATTTCGCTGAGCGTACCGCCAAGGCCACTGAATTCCAGCAGCAGTCAGTCCCCATCAATCATGTCGTCGTAGTCGGAGGAGGCACAATGGGCTCCGGTATCGCATACGCGCTGCTGAAGTCCGGAATTCCCAAGACAACCATCATTGAATCCAATTCTGATGCTGCGAACAAGGTTATCGAAAGGTTCGAGAAAATCATCATGTCGAGTCAGAAGCGACAGTTGATCGGAAAGTCCCATGCCAAGAAAATTCGCAGCAACCTTGAACTTAGTACCGACTACTCATCAGCAAGCGATGCTTCACTGGCAATTGAAGCCGTCTTTGAGGACATGCAGGTCAAGAAATCCGTCTTCTCGAATCTGGAAGCACATGTTCCATCATCCGCAATACTGGCTACGAACACCTCCTATCTCGATGTCAATGAAATCGCAAGTGACCTGAAGGACCCGTCCCGACTGGTTGGACTTCACTTTTTTGCACCGGCCCACATCATGAAGCTCCTGGAGGTCGTTCGTGGAAAAGCCACTTCCGACCAAGCGCTGGCAACCGGCTACAACCTGGCAGATCGTTTACAGAAGATACCGGTTTTGGCTGGTGTGTGTGATGGTTTCATCGGAAATCGGATTCTCTCCCGCTATCGGGAGGCAGCCGATACACTGCTGATGGAAGGCATATTGCCTTCGAAGATTGATCAGGTCATGGTGAGATTCGGCTACAGGATGGGACCCTACCAGGCGCAGGACCTGTCCGGGCTTGACATCGCTTATGCCAACCGTCGACGTCAGGACGCCACTCGAGACCCACAACGCCTGTACGTATCCGTAGCTGACCAGTTGGTGGAGAGGGGCAGGCTGGGACGCAAAACCAATCGCGGGTGGTATTGCTATACCGAAACCGGCAATCCATTCCTCGACATTGAAATCAAATCCTTACTACTTATGGAATCCGAGCGCCTTGGATTCCATCATCGCTACTTTTCGTACGACGAAATCCGCACTCGTCTGTTATTGGCAATGATCAATGAAGCCGCAGATATCCTGTATGAGGGAATCGCCCAGTCAGCACAAGACATTGATCTGGTCACTGTATACGGCTACGGATTTCCGCGTTGGCGCGGTGGATTGATGCACTATGCCGATTCGCGCGGTGTCAGCTGGATTATCAAACAGCTGGAAAGACTGCAGAGAGAAGATCCCCTGGTTTGGAATCCAAGTCCCGCATTGCGTTACTGCGCTGAAAATAATCTCAGCCTTGCAGAATACAGGGCAAACAAAGACTGAAGCTGAATTTTGCGTCGAGTGAAATCCTGGCCGTGCAACCAATCGGATTTTACACTTTCTCTAGTGCGATCGAAATACCCTGCCCGACGCCGACACACATCGTAGCCAAGGCGAGGTCACCGGAATTCTTTAGTTCAAGCGCCGCGGTGCCGGTAATCCGCGCACCGGACATACCCAATGGATGCCCCAGTGCAATCGCGCCGCCGTTGGGATTGACATGTTCAGCATCCTCCTCGATTCCCAGCTCGCGCAATACCGCAACCGCCTGACTCGCAAATGCCTCATTCAGTTCAATCACACTGAAGTCCCACGGTTTGATCCCCAACCGGTTACATAGCTTCCGCGTCGCGGGTACAGGCCCGATTCCCATGATCCTCGGAAGCACGCCTGCTGTAGCACCACCCAGTATCCGTGCCATCGGCCTGAATCCGCAGCGTTTCACTGCGGTTTCGCTGGCAATGATCAATGCAGCGGCACCATCATTCACACCTGAGGAGTTCCCGGCGGTAATGCAACCTCCATGACGAAACAGCGGCTGCAAAGCCCTCAACTTAACGAGTGATGTCTCTCGCGGATGCTCATCCTCACTGACACTTGTCGTCTCTCCTTTATGGTGTTTGATCTTGACGGAAACGATTTCCTGCGCCAACCGTGCCTTTGCCGATTGTGCGCGGTTTTGACTTCGCAAGGCGAAAGAATCCTGTGCCTCGCGCGATACGTCGAATTCTGCAGCAACGTTTTCGGCTGTTTCAGGCATCGAGTCAACCCCGTACTGGTCTCGCAGAACCGGATTGATAAACCGCCATCCCATTGTTGTGTCGTACATTTCAGCGACACGTGAAAAAGGCTGTGTGGCCTTTGGCATCACAAACGGTGCGCGACTCATGCTCTCAACGCCTCCGGCAATCACCAAATCGAGTTCTCCACTTCGAATCGCACGCGCTGCGGTGATGATCGCGTCCATCCCGGAGCCGCATAATCGATTGATCGTGGTACCCGGAATCGTCTTCGGATAACCTGCCAACAGCAACGCCATTCGTGCGACATTGCGATTGTCCTCTCCGGCCTGATTGGCACAGCCAAGAATGACTTCATCAACCTCTTCGACTTCAAAGGCCTGGTTTGTCTCAGCGAATGCGCGAAGTGGAACAGACGCCAGATCGTCGGTTCGAACTGATGAGATCGCTCCGCCGAATCGACCGATCGGGGTGCGCAGGTAATCACAAATGAAAGCTTCAGGCATGGGCAGTTGAATTTTGATGATGATTTGCCGAAGATATACAAAAATCAGGTATGCATATAAAATCTGATAACGGTTCTCCAGACACCAACAGAAAAGGAATCTGGGAATTCCTGAAATTTTCGCAGATAACGAACTGTCGTTCAATGGCACAAGGGCAATTACTGAACGAGCGAATTGAATGTGACAGACCGAAACGCTTGATACACAGAGGAAGTTAATGGTGACAGAACAAAACCACAACGCTGCTGTCTGGTTTGTTGACCGACACGTCGATGAAAGACGAGCTTACAAGATTGCGTTCAGGGAAGTATCCGATCAGCAACGAACCATGACCTATGGAGAACTTGCTGAACGTTCCTGTATAGTCGCCGGTGCTTTTCACGAACTCGACATGCGACGCGAGGAGAGAGTCGCGTGCCTGCTGCTGGATCAGATCGAATATCCTGAAATCTTTTGGGGCGCACTCAAATCTGGCGTCGTTCCGGTATTGGTCAACACCTTGCTGTCCTCAGCTGTGTATGGCGCGATCCTTGACGACAGCCGGGCGGTCTGCCTGTTTGTCTCATCGCAGCTGTTGGATCGGGTACTCCCCGCAATCGATGACAACCCATATTTGAGAAACATTGTGGTTGTCGGAGACACAGCACCGGACCACATGTCCACCTACTCAGAATTCCTATCAGGCGCCGAAGCCCTGCCAGCCATCCACACGAGCAGTGACGAATGCGCTTTCTGGCTGTACTCGTCCGGCTCAACCGGTAATCCAAAAGGCGTTCGACATGTCCATGGCGCGTTGCGCGCAACTGCCGACACTTACGGCTCCCAGGTTCTCGGAATCCGGGAAGATGACACCGTATTTTCCGCCGCAAAGATATTCTTTGCCTACGGACTTGGAAATTCAATGACGTTTCCGATGTCGGTCGGTGCAACCACTTACCTGTATAACGGACGCCCCACACCGGACATCGTTTTGGAAGTCATTGAGAAATTCGAGCCGACGATCTTCTATGGTGTACCCACGCTGTATGCGGCAACAATCGCACAACTGAACAATCGCAACACACCGCCGTCGAATCTTCGACTGTGTGTTTCAGCGGGAGAGGCCTTGCCGGAAGAGATCGGAACCCGATGGCGGGAAATCTTCAACGTCGATATCCTGGATGGCGTCGGCTCAACGGAAATGCTTCACATCTTTCTCAGCAACAGTCCGAATGATGTAGTCTACGGTACGTCGGGTACCGCAGTACCGGGTTACGACCTGCGCTGCGTCGATGAAACCGGCAACGATGTCGAGGTTGGAAAGATCGGCGAGCTGCTCGTCCGAGGTGCATCGTCGGCTGACGGTTACTGGAACCAACGCGACAAAAGTCGGGCAACATTCGAGGGGGAGTGGACCCGTACCGGTGACAAATTCGAATATGCAGGTGATGGCCGCTACATCTACTGTGGTCGAACGGATGACATGTTCAAGGTCTCCGGAATCTGGGTATCGCCGTTTGAGGTGGAACAGGCTCTGGTCGCCCATGAATCCGTGCTTGAAGCCGCAGTCGTTGCGGCCCGTGATGAGGATGGACTTGAAAAACCAAAGGCGTTTATCGTTTTGAACGAAAACGCAGGCAGTAAGAGTTTGGAAGACGACCTCAAGGAATACGTCAAGGAGAAGATTGGACTCTGGAAATATCCACGTTGGATTGAATTCGTATCTGAACTGCCAAAAACCGCAACCGGAAAAATCCAGCGATTCAAGCTGCGAGACAACCAATGACCCAGTTCAACTGGGTTGACGGTGCAACCGGCTACATCAATGCCGGCGGCAAATCCCTGGAGTACGCCTGTTACGGACCCAGTCCAAACCAGTCCTCAACGATCATCATGCTGCACGAGGGGCTTGGCTGCGTAAGCCTTTGGCGGGACATTCCCCGTGCCATCGCAGACAAGACCAGTCTTGGTGTATTTGTGTATTCCCGCGCCGGCTATGGACAGTCTGATCTGGCGGACCTGCCGCGCCCGCTGGATTACATGACTCGCGAGGCACATGATGTCCTACCGGTATTGCTGGATGAAATGGGTTTGGTTCGCGGTATTCTGCTTGGGCACTCCGACGGCGCCACCATTGCGGCAATTTATGCGGGTTCGGTTGCAGATTCTCGAATTCGTGGACTGATCCTGATGGCACCGCACTTCTTCGCCGAGGAATTCAGTCTGATTGAAATCGCCCGGGCCAAGGAGGTGTTCGAATCAAGCGATCTCAAAACACGGATGGCGAAATTCCATCGTGACCCTGAAAACACGTTTCGCGGATGGAACGATGCCTGGCTGCATCCTGACTTCAGACAGTGGAATGTCGCCGTTGTCATTGATCATTTCCGCGTGCCGGTACTCGCCATTCAGGGCGAAGACGATCAATATGGAACGCTCGCCCAAATTCGGGAGATCGAAGATCGCATCTATTCACCACTTGAGACGGCAATCCTGCCGGATTGCAGGCACGCGCCTCATCTGGATCAACGCGACCTGACTCTGGCAGCAATTGTTGATTTCACGCGTCGTCTGGAAAAATTCGAACACGAAGCAATTGACGTTCCATAATGTAAATGCCGGCAAACTCAAAGGCGAACGAAGATAGTGATCACCTGTTCGAAAATGCACCTTCACGTCGGACAGTTATAATGCTGATTTGACCTGTCCCATGCAACTCGAATCATTTGGAACTGGAGAAAAGCAATTGACCGCATTCATCGACTTTCAAGTTGATCCTTCAAGATACCGTCATTGGCGCGTTGAATTTGATGGTCCTGTCGCCAATATCTTCATGGACGTCGACGACAGCGGCTCACTGTTTGATGGCTATGACCTGAAACTGAATTCCTATGATCTTGGCGTTGATATCGAACTCGCAGACATCGTCGAGAGAATGCGATTCGAACATCCCGAGATCAAGGTGGTTGTGATGCAGTCTGGCAAGGAACGTGTATTCTGCGCCGGAGCGAATATTCGGATGCTGGGTGGTGCAACACACAGCCACAAAGTCAACTTCTGCAAGTTCACAAACGAAACACGAAATGCACTTGAAGCAGCAGAATCCGACAGCGGACAGAAATACATTGCTGCCGTCAAGGGCGCATGCGCGGGCGGGGGCTATGAGTTGGCCCTGGCGTGCAACCACATCATGCTCACTGATGACAGCAACTCATCGGTGTCTCTTCCGGAAGTCCCCCTGCTTGCAGTTCTGCCAGGAACAGGTGGGCTGACCCGAGTAACCGACAAGCGCAAGGTTCGGCGCGACCTCGCTGATGTTTTCTGTTCCACCGAGGAAGGTGTCAAAGGCAAACGTGCAGTGGAGTGGGGATTGGTTGATGAGGTCATCGCCAACTCCGTGTTTGAGCAGACAGTCCAGGAACGTGCAGGGGAATTTGCTGCGGCCTCAGCCAAGCCGGACGTTTCGGAAGGAATTGCATTGACACCGTTGAACCGTGTGTTTGAACGAGATGGGTCGATCACCTATTCCACACTCAGGGTGGACACCGATCGAAATTCCCATAAGGCGACAATTACAATCCTTGGTCCGGAACAAGAACCGTCAGATATTCAAACCTTTCTGACTGAAGGCGCTGATGCCTACATGCTGCGTTTGGCCCGCGAGTTGGACAACGCCATCCTCCATCTTCGATTCAATGAATTGGAACTGGGACTCTTGGTGTTTCGCTCGCAGGGGGATACCAACAAACTTCTGGCACATGAGGCCTTGCTGCTTGCCAACAGCGACCACTGGCTAGTCAACGAAGTATTGCAACTGTGGAAACGTGTTCTGAAGCGCATTGACATCACTTCGCGTTCCATGATCGCCCTGGTTGAGCACGGTTCCTGTTTCAGCGGCATCCTGGCTGAGATCTTGTTCGCGGTCGACCGCACCTATATGATGCTCGATGAGTTTGAAGATGACGACCGGACACTGGCCAGCATCACCTTGACGGATGTCAACTTCGGCCAATTTCCGATGGCGAACAATCTATCGCGTCTTGAGACGCGCTTTCTGGGCGATCCCGACGCATTGCAGGCAGCCTCGAGTCGCAAAGGTGAAACCCTTGAAGCCGAAGATGCCCAGACGCTGGGACTGGTTACAATGGCATTGGATGACATCGACTGGGATGATGAGCTGCGAATCTTCATGGAGGAACGCGTATCGTTCAGCCCGGATGCGATGACCGCGATGGAGGCCAATCTCAGGTTTGCCGGACCCGAGACGATGGAAACCCGGATTTTCGGGCGGCTGACAGCCTGGCAGAATTGGATATTCAACCGCCCCAACGCGGTTGGAGAACAAGGTGCCCTGCAGCGCTATGGCAGCGGCATGCGAGGCAAGTTTGACATGGAGCGTGTCTGAAGTTCAGTACCGACACGAATCTTTTACGAAAACATTGAGGAAAACAAATGGAAGTTCATTCACAGGTTGATTACGACACCCGGATTCCGAACAACGTCGGACTGAGTTCGGATCGCAAGGTTCTAAGGGCCTTGGAAAAATGGCATCCGAATTTTCTTGGTTGGTGGGAAAACCTGATTCCACAGCAGTATCAGAAATCCAAGGTCTATCTTCGAACTGCTGTCTCAGCGGACTCCAAGGGATGGGCCAAGTTCGACTACGTCAAGATGCCCAGTTACCGTTGGGGCGTCCTGCTCGCGCCACCTCAGGAAGGGCGCACCGTTCCCTGCGGTGAACATTACAGTGAACCTGCATGGCAGGAAGTGCCTGGTGAGTACCGCAATATGCTCAAGCGGCTGATCGTCATCCAAGGTGATACCGAACCCGCGTCAGTCGAGCAACAGCATTTGCTTGCGCTGACCGCGCCATCGCTATACGACATGCGTAATCTGTTCCAGGTCAATGTGGAGGAAGGCCGGCATCTTTGGGCAATGGTCTATCTGCTGTTCAAATACTTCGGAAGAGATGGACGCGAGGAGGGTGAGGAACTTCTTCGCCGTTCGTCCGGATCCGAAGAGACACCGAGACTGCTGGGTGCTTTCAATGAGAAGACTCCCGACTGGCTGTCTTTTTTCATGTTCACCTTTTGCACTGACCGCGATGGGAAGATGCAGTTGGAAAGTCTGGCGCAGTCCGGATTCGACCCGCTCAGTCGAACCTGTCGCTTCATGCTGACTGAAGAGGCGCATCATATGTTTGTCGGTGAGAATGGTGTGACCAGAACCATCCAAGCCACCCTGGATGCGATGAACAATGCCGGAATCGACGATCCTTTTGATGTTAATCGAATTCGCTCACTGGGGGTCATTGATCTGCCGACAATTCAGAAGAAACTGAATCTGCACTTTTCACTCAGCCTTGATCTGTTCGGTCAGGAAATGTCAACAAATGCTGCTAATGCCTTCAATGCCGGGATCAAGGGACGCTACATGGAATCCAAACTCGAAGATGACCATCAACTGGCTGGCGATACCTATTCCGTGAGAACAGTCAAAGATGGAAAGATCGTCGCTGAGGACGTGCCGGCACTGACTGCGATCAACATGCGATTAAGGGACGATTATGTGCAAGATGCCTCAAAAGGCGTCAAGAGGTGGAACAGCCTGATACGACGCAACCACATTCAATTTGAGATGAGACTGCCGAGTGAGGCGTTCCATCGCCAGATTGGTGTCTTTTCGTCAATTCAAGCTGATCTCGAAGGCAACATCATCAGTGAGGAACAGTGGGATGCAAATGTTGAACAGTGGCTACCCACCCAGGCGGACAGCGATTTCATCCAATCGTTGATGAAACCGTGTTACGAACCGGGGAAGTTTGCCAGCTGGATTGCCGCGCCGAGAGTCGGCATCAATAACATGCCTGGAGATTTTGAGTACGTCAAACTGCACATGGCTTGAGTTGATCGGCGAATACCGGGGATTTCACAGTGCATCATCTTCATTCATCGAATCTTCGCATCTTTTAACCAAGAAAGCTGTTGATGCTTGATTTGTCTTCATTAAACGAATATCAGCGCAAAGCGGTTACAGAAATAAACCAGTCATTGCTGGTGGTCGCTGGTCCGGGAGCTGGAAAGACTCATGCATTGACTTGGCGAGTAGCGAACACGATCGAAAGCACACCTGGCAAGCATTTCCGAATTTTAGGACTCACACTCACAGAAAAAGCAGCGACAGAAATACGAAGAAAATACTTGAGTCTGGTTGATGGTCAGCAAAACCGGATTAATCTCACAACGTACCACGGGTTCGCTGCTGAAGTATTACGCCAACACGGCAGTCATATTGGACTGAAGCCTTCGTTTTTGGTTTTTGGGCAAGATTCTGAACGTAAGGCGTTACTCGAAGATGCAATAAGACTTGTTGACTCCAGTAATCATTTTCCAAATAGCGAACAGTTGCTTCCATTAATTTCCCGATTGACAGAAAGTAATGTAGAACCGGAAGACGCGAAGCAAATTCTTGAACAGGGATCGTTTCAACACCCGGAAGAACTAGCACTAATTTATAAAAGCTACCGCGAGTTGATGATCAAGAACGATCAACTGGATTTCAGTGGATTAATCGCGGAAGCAACAAGTTTACTGAAGCGAAGTTCTGGAATTCGGAAACTTGTCCATAAAATCTACACGCATATTTGTGTGGATGAAATCCAAAATATCAATTCCGCGCAGTACAACCTTCTTCTTCAGATTACAAGCACTGAATCAACTGTTCTATTTTTTGTAGCTGATGAAGAACAGGTAGTTGACCAGTGGAATGGCGCGAATCCTTCCCGTTTAGACGATGTTCGAAATCATTTTAGGTTGCAACCATTGTACTTTCCGGAAACATATCGTTGCCCGCCCGAGATCACTCAAATTGCGGATCGTTTGAATTCTGTTTATCACTGACACCACAGGAAAGAGACTCAGATGACTACTCCAACTTCAGATTTCCACGACGAGTCAAGATTTGCGGTGCACGAGTTCGCCAACCTAGATCAAGAGTTGGACTGGGTCACGAACTGCATCGCCAAGATTGAGCCGCATGAACGGTGGACCTGTGCTGTCCTGGCGCGTCACAGAAGACTCATTGATCAAGCTGTCAATGCTTTCGAAGAAAAGGGAGTCGCAACGTACGATCCTACTCGACCAAATGAGTTCAATAGTTTCGAGTTTAGATGGTTGTACTTCGTCCTTAAACTGGCAAACTCGAGAAGTAATCGTCAGTATTTGCAAGAAGTGTGTGTTACCTTTCAACATCTGGAAAACACAAAAGTCGATATTGGGTACGTCATCGCGCACGCTTGCATCAACGAAGGAGACTATCTTCGAAGTTGGGTTGAACTGGTAACCGCGCAGAACAAATTACCGGAACCCACGCTTGAGTTAATCGAGAACTCTCTCAAACCTGACCTACTGGAATTAGTCGATTTCCGAAAGTTTCAAGCTGCTGCAATTGCTTGGTTTGACGCTCGTTTGAGTTCAGACTCTGATGAAAATGAAGTCCTTCGTCAATACAGAGAGGAAAAGCAGGTTTGGAATCACTTTGTCCAGACTATCATCCATGACCATAGAGTCGAATTTGCTCCACTTAACACATTCTTGCAGGAGATTGACCTTCAATCACGACCTCCGATTAAACAGCCTGATGCAGTAACCTGCGCCACCATACACTCATCCGGAGGGATGAACTTTCGTCACGTCTACCTGATCGGAATGGTTGAAGGTGAACTACCGAGTCAGATGGCTTTCAAAAAGGGAAGTGACAGCCGAAAAATGGAAGAAGAGAGAAGAATTTGCTTTACCGCCATCACCCGCACCCAAGATTCGCTGACGCTCACCTACTCGAAAGAGGTATTTGGTCAACCAAGTGAACCTTCTCGCTTTCTGTCCTACATGGGACTGATTCAAGACTGTCAATGTGTTAAGTGTCCATCAGCAGTTGGACGTCTTTTCGTTAATTCCCAAACCAAGATCGACAAAAACACAGCACTCGAATTATTGCGGAAATTAACAAACGACCCCAATGCCAATTTTCGAAGTGGTCAATGGGAAGCCATTGACAGACTTGTCAACCATCGAAAGAGTATGGTTGTTGTGCAGAGAACAGGCTGGGGAAAAAGCACTGTTTACTTTATCGCCACCCGATTCCTTAGGGATCAGGGATTTGGGCCAACTCTCATTGTCTCCCCGCTATTGGCGTTGATGCGCAACCAGATTGAGGCTGCCAGTCGACTTGGGCTGCGTGCGGAAACCATAAATTCCTCCAATTCAGACAGATGGGAGGAGATTGGAAACCAAATTGAACAGGACCTCGTTGACGTGGTACTCATCTCTCCTGAGCGTCTTGCAAACGTCGAATTCATGGAGAATTACCTGCCACGTTTCGTGAAAGGTGTCGGTTTGCTTGTGGTCGATGAGACTCACTGCATTTCCGATTGTGGACATGACTTTCGCCCCGACTACCGCCGATTTCGGAATCTATTACGATTCATGGGTGATGGACAGTTGATTCTTGGAACAACAGCCACTGCAAACGACCGCGTCATCGCGGATGTACGCAGTCAACTCGGCAACATTCCAGTGTCTCGAGGCGAATTGCAACGTGAATCCATTTCCTTACAGAACATGTATCTTCCAACCAAAGTTCAAAGACTGGCTTGGCTTGCCGATCATATTCATGAACTGAATGGTACAGGTATCATCTACACACTGACTGTCCATGACACCGTTGAGGTATCCAATTGGCTACAGGCGAACGGTGTAGACGCACCGGCCTATTATTCCGGTGTTGTCGCTGAAGGCTTCGATGACTCCGATCAATACCGAAGTCACCTCGAATACAAACTTCTTAAAAATGAAGTCAAGGCTTTGGTATCGACTACAGCATTGGGAATGGGATTCGACAAGCCGGACGTTGGATTTGTAGTTCACTACCAAATGCCAGGGTCTGTCATTGCATACTATCAACAGGTCGGCAGAGCTGGGCGCGCAATCAAGTCAGCACATGGAATTCTCATGTCAGGTCAGGAAGATGATGCGATCAACAAGTTCTTCCGTGAGAGTTCATTTCCGAACGAAATCTGGGTAGAACGAATTCTTCAAGAACTTGATAACAGTGATGGATTGACACTATCCGAGCTTGAGTCAAAAATCAATTTGAAGTCGTCGAGAATCGCGCATGTCCTGAAATATCTATCTGTGGTGGAACCTCATTCGCCAGTAACCAAGATTGGTTACAAGTGGTCTCGTACACCTGTCCATTTCGAACTCGACCGACAGGCAATTCAACGCATCACCAACCAAAGAGAAGATGAATGGCAGGAAATGCAACAGTACATTGAGGAAAAAAACTGTCTGATGGAATTTCTGTTGAGGTCACTAAATCAACCAAATCCAACCCGTTGTGGGAAGTGCTCGAACTGCTTGGGAAGGCCGGTTATCGATGAGTCAATTTCTGACGCTACCTTCCAAAAAGCCGTCCAGTTCCTGAGTAACCCCGAAACCAAGCTGAAACCAAAAATTCAAGTTCCCTATGGAGTGTTCCCAGAGTATGGATTCCGAGGTAAGTTTCCTGAAAACCTTATACATGAAATCGGCCGAATAATGTCACGCTGGGGTAATTCCGGAGTCGGAAAGTGGGTGTCGATAGATAAGTACCGAGAACGATATCGAAACGAAATCGTTGACGAAGTTGAACGTATGTACAAAGACAGGTGGCACCCTACACCGAAACCAGGATGGATCACTTGCGTCGGGTCGAGAAATGAAAACTGCAACATTACTGATTTCGCCAAACGTCTTTCTGTTGTTCTACGAATACCGTTTCGTCAAGTTGTGTTCAGAACAAAAGCCAATGAATATCAAAAGAAACAGCACAACAAATCGCACCAGTGTCGAAATCTTGATGGCGTGTTTGAAATCAGGGGAGAAGTAGACCCGACTGCGGTGCTTCTGGTTGATGACGTGTACGATTCGGGATGGACACTTGCAATCATTTCAGCCCTGCTTCTGCAGGCAGGCAGTGGCCCGGTTTTTCCACTTGCATTGGCAAGTGCAACCTCTAAGGACTATTGACATGGAAATCAGTCGCGAATGTAAAGTTGCAATTCACTTGACCGGACGTTTCGGGAAGTTCGAAGGTGAACAATTCGACCCACTGAAGTCAAGTGAGTGGCATGAGTTTTGCGATTGGTTGAGTCAAAACAGCGTAGCGATTGGTGATTTGAACGAAATGACAGTAATGGAATTACCGATTGATTGGGAAGAGATCAATTTAACTCCTGAACGAATAAGAGATCTCTTGAAGCGAAGATTTGTCTCAGATGAGAAAGTTCAACGCTGGGTTAGCGCAGGCTTGTGGATGTTGACCTTATCAGACGAATCCTATCCGAAGGAACTTATGGAAAGACTACAAGATAAGTCGCCACCAGTTCTATACGGAAGTGGAAATCCCGAATTATTGAATCTTCGCGGCGTCGCGATAGTCGGATCAAGAAATGCAGATGCCAGTGATCTAGAATACTCTACGGAACTCGCCAAAGATTTGGCTGGTTGCGATTATTCGATCATCTCGGGCGGCGCCCGAGGTGTAGACCAAGCTGCGATGCTTGGAGCGCTGGAAAATGGTGGAAAGTCTGTCGGTGTGCTAGCAGATAAATTATTGCAATCAACTACCTCATCGCTGTATCGAAAGCATTTGGTTTCTGGTGATTTGGTATTGGTTTCACCTTTTCATCCCGAAACTAGTTTCACCGCCTGGAATGCAATGGCTCGGAATCACATCATCTATGCCCTTGCTCAGTCAGCAGTTGTCATTACCTGTGATGAGAATAGCGGAGGCAGCTGGCGCGGTGCGATAGACAATTTGAACTCTGACTGGACTATTCCGTTGTGGGTCAAAAGGTCTGGAAATGCAGCACTGCATGAGTTAGGCGCATTCTGGCTGCCCGATAACGGAGCGAACTCAATCGTTGGTTACCTCGACACACCTGAGTTGAGTGATCATGAAGAAGTTTTCTTTGACTTGTTTTTACGCGTGACGCGAAAGTTCCTGTTTGATGGGCCTAGGAAACTAAAAGAAATAACTGATCATTTTCTCCAGTACGAACTTTCGACAAGTCAAATACGTCACTGGCTCAATCAGGCTGTCGATAGCGGATTTGTGGAACAAGGAACTGTCGCTCCAGGCAAGTATTCTTTTCCCCAAACAGTCACGAATTACTTCGAATTGTTTAGATTTAGACTTGAAGATTTACTTTCTGATGGTCCAAAAAAGATTCAAAATATTTCTAAGCACTTCTCCGAAACAGGATTATCTGAAAGTCAAGTTCGGGTGTGGTTGAATCAAGCATCGTACGAAGGATTCGTGAAGAAAAAGGGGGGCAAACGTGCAGAGTACGCTCTTGTAACCTCTAATTCTATTTTTTTCGAATTTTTCACTAGTCACATGCAAAACTTTCTATCGGAAGGTCATAAGAGTCTGCAAGAGACATTCGATCACTGTGCGCAGTTTGACTTGTCCAACCAACAAGTTCGTGTTTGGTTGGGTCAAGCAGTGGATCAAGGTTCAATCGAAAAAAAGAAAGTAAGCGGAAAAGTGGCATACGGTTCATTTGACAATCAAAAACCGAAACAGGGTGAGCTTCCTTTGGGATAAAGTCAATTCCTCACCGCAAACAAAAAAGCCCTGCCGAAGCAGGGCTTTTTTCATCCGATCAACGGAATGATTACATCATCCCGCCCATATCAGGTGGTCCCGCAGGCATTGCAGGCTTCTCTTCCGGAATCTCTGCAACCATGGCTTCAGTAGTCACCATCAATCCTGCGATTGATGCCGCATTCTGAAGTGCGGAACGGGCAACCTTGGTTGGATCAAGGATTCCAAGTTCAATCATGTCACCATAGTCTCCGGTAGCAGCGTTGTAACCGAAGTTACCCTCGCCTTCCTTGACCTTGTTGAGCACAACTGAACTATCTTCTCCGGCATTGGCAACAATCTGTCGCAGTGGCTCTTCCAGTGCACGCTGAACGATCCTGACGCCTACGGCTTGGTCATCGTTCATGCCGTCGAGGCTTGCGACGTCAGCAATGGCACGAACCATCGCCACACCACCGCCAGGAACAACACCTTCCTCAACTGCTGCGCGGGTTGCATGCAATGCGTCTTCGACTCGGGCTTTCTTTTCCTTCATCTCAACTTCGGTTGCGGCACCGACTTTGATGACGGCAACGCCGCCGGCGAGCTTCGCAACACGTTCCTGCATTTTCTCACGGTCGTAGTCGGAAGTGGCTTCTTCAATCTGCGCACGGATCTGATTGACCCGCCCGTTGATATCTTCCTTGTCACCGGCCCCGTCAATGACAGTGGTGTTTTCCTTGGTGATCTGGACTTTCTTGGCAGAACCGAGGTCGTCGATTTTGGCGTTCTCGAGACTCATGCCAACCTCTTCAGAAATCACCTGACCGGCGGTCAGAATGGCGATGTCCTGAAGCATTGCCTTTCTGCGATCACCAAAACCAGGTGCCTTCACACCGCAGACCTTGACGATCCCTCGGATGTTGTTGACAACCAAGGTGGCAAGTGCCTCACCCTCGATGTCTTCAGCAATGACAAGCAGCGGACGTCCAGCCTTTGCAACCGCTTCCAGCAACGGCAGAAGATCACGGATGTTTGAGATCTTCTTGTCATGTACCAGAATCAACGGATTTTCCAGCTCAACAGACATGCTGTCCTGATTGTTGATGAAGTAAGGGGAAAGATAACCGCGGTCAAACTGCATACCTTCGACAGTATCCAGTTCGTTCTCAAGGGTTGAACCCTCTTCAACCGTGATCACGCCTTCCTTGCCGACGGTTTCCATCGCCTCAGCGATAATTTCACCGACGTTCTCATCAGCGTTTGCAGACACGGTACCGACCTGGGCGATTTCCTTGTAATCGGAACAAGGCTTGGATACATCCAGCAGGCTTTCAACTGCCTTGCTGACAGCCTTGTCGATTCCACGCTTGAGATCCATGGGATTCATTCCGGCAGCGACGGCTTTCAAGCCTTCACGCAACATCGCCTGTGCAAGCACTGTTGCGGTAGTCGTTCCATCACCGGCCACATCAGACGTCTTGGAAGCGACTTCCTTGAGCATCTGGGCACCCATGTTTTCGAACTTGTCCTTAAGCTCAATTTCCTTTGCGACAGAGACACCATCTTTGGTGACCGTAGGCGCACCAAAGGATTTCTCCAGCACAACATTTCGGCCTTTAGGGCCCAAAGTTACTTTTACAGCATCGGCGAGCACGTTCACACCATTCAGCTTGCGATTACGTGCACTTTCACCGAACTTGACTTCTTTAGCAGCCATATTGATATCTACTCCAAATTTGCTCGTTGCTGTTCAATGAAATTACTCAATTACCGCCATGATGTCGTCTTCACGCATCATGAGGACTTCCTCGCCGTCCTGTCTGAACTCAGTGCCGGCGTACTTGCCGAACAGCACCTTGTCTCCAACCTTGACGTCGAGCGGACGAACACTACCGTCATCCTGAATCTTGCCGTTACCCACGGCAAGAATTTCACCCTGCATCGGCTTTTCAGCCGCGGTATCAGGAATAACGATACCGCCAGGGCTTGTACGTTCGTCTTCGACCCTGCGAACGACTACACGATCATGAAGTGGACGAATTTTCACGTATACCTCCTACTTAAGGACTCAATGACTAAAAGTTCAAAACAATTGCGCAGAACAGTCTGCGCAATCCAAGTTATCAATTGGGGTTCAAGCGGTGAATTTCAAGTTAATCAAGCATCTGATTGAGTCAGTCACCACCTGATTCCAATACACTTTCGAGGTTTGTTAGCACTCGCCTCGATTGAGTGCTAACAAATTATAAGGACGAAAAAGTCAATGTCAACTGTTAGTTTGAAAATATTGTTTGGATGGCTGTGGAGGACGAACGAATTTAGAGTGTTGCATTGTCTGCTCCCGTTTTCATTTTGATTAGGGTAATTCAACTCAGGCAAATACTACAGACTATGACTCCAGAACTCTGCATTGGAATTTACCAGTTAAAAATCCTGTGATGTGTTGAAACACGACAACATTTCGGATTCTTTGGCAGGGCGGATGCGCATCAATCCGATCGATTTACTCAAGGTACTACTTTCCGTTGATTTGACTGCCGGCACACATGCTGAACCGGATAAACCATACATGCAACGACTCATGGCTGGAGGTTTCCCTGCGGCATTGGAGTTACCGCATGGATCTCACTGGAACAAGTAGTTTGATGACTATTCCCAGATAGTGATTGACCAATACTTACGTGCTCTTTCCTGAATTCATAGGATCGCCAGTTTTCCCCAACTCTTGGAGTCAACGGCTGCTAACACATCAAGTCTCCTTAATTCCAGTTTATTGGCATCACCGCTGAAAGAAAGTCATCCATTCGCGGAACAGTTTATCATTCTGCTAGAACAGGTTTTTCTTCTTGAACAATATACCTCCGTGGTACAAAGCCGGGAGCAAACGACTGGTGAAGAGACCGAAACTGCATCTACTACATACCGGAGTGGCAGCATCTGATTTGAAGATGAACAGTCAATCTATGAAAAACAAAGTTTCGGTAATGGGAAAACTGCTGGAATCATTTTTAGTTCAGGCACGAAAACGGCAAGCAAGTTGAAATGACGATCGGTTAGCGTTTTCTCACTTTCGCGACAGGAGCGGTCTGGAAGTCGAACTCGTCATAGAGGATGACAATCTGTCATTCACTGGTGTTGATGTCAAGGCTGCAAGAACCGTCAATAAACGTGAGTATTGATTTAATGACAAATGAATAAATTATGATTCTGTATCGCAGACGCACCCATGAGTTCTCGAGAATTTTTGGCAGAATATCCATAAATTTTGCTTTAGCCTATGTGCACGAAAAAGATGAAGGTTTCGATATTGAAATTTTCACTTGGAATACAAGTCGCATAGTCGTGAATCAAGGATTTCCTAAGTGTATTGGTTCGTGAACCAGTACATAGAGACCGTCTACAGATAGATATAATTTACACTTGAACTGATGGTGCAGAATTAGGTTTTTAGAGAACTGGAAGTGAACTAACCGATCTCAAATTCTTGAGGGTATATTAAACTTGAACACAAAAATAGATAAAGACTTTGATACCGCTTTTAAACTTGACAAAAATAAACTTGAGAATTTGTGCAATTTACTTCGCGATAGAGTTGGAGACATCAAATTAATCGCAAAGTGTAATGACTATGCAGTGCGGGAATTTGAGTCCTTCGAAGAAATTGAGAAATTCGATAATACAGATGATTGCAAAATAATTGAATTAACAATTTCCTCAGTCTCGCAGAGTGACACACGTCTTTACGCAAAGATCAATTTCGAATCAGAAACAAAATCAAAATATTCAAAATTCCATAGTTTTAGTTCGAGTAAGATTTATGTCACCGGAAGGGATGCGGACGTACGAGTCCTCTGTTCCGATATAGAAAATAAAATTAATATGCTACGCCCTTGGTACTTCCGCTATTCAAAAATTAAAGGAACCTACATTTCAACTGTGTTTCTTATTTCAATTTTCATCATCGCTTACGTTGGACATGTTTACGTTAGACAAAGTTACTTCGGACTTCCGGACTCCTTAGAAATTGACAGAACAACTACTCTACATGAGTATGTCCAAATGTTTCTAAATGTGATGTTGTTTTTCTTTATTTTTTCGGTCTCTTACTCGATTTTATCTCCCTTTCTCAATTCACTATGTTCGTGGCTCTTTGGATTGAGAATCAAGTATTTTCCTTCGGGCGTAATCTTGCTCGGCCATCAGTTGACCAATGAGAGTGATTTAGATAAAACACGCCGAGCATTTCTAATTTGGGTGAAAGGTTCTATTGCAACGGCTGTTTTAGCTTTGGTAGTTTCTGTCGTGGATTGAGCAAGACAGCATTATTGGATAGCGGCAACATTACACTTTAGCTAGTTGTGGGAGTGTGTTTGCTCATTAGACTAGATTTAGTCACCAGATTAATCGAGTTAGCCATCCCATGATACCGAAGACCGCCAACATTAAAACCAGATGCAACACAATGTGAAACAAAGGTGGCGTTGCGCTTGGCAGTGATGGTCGGCATGGCCGTCAGTGAGGTGCGTTCCGGCAATCCACAACGGATGCGCTCGCTGACGTTGCCGTTGGCAGCTTAGGGCATCCCGCAAATTCCCTGAACCGATCATGCCCGCAGCGCCCGGCAGGGTGGGACGCGCTTCGGATCCGGATCTGCACGACCAGCTGATGTCGAAACCTGAAAAAACCATAGTTTCGCGCCCGCGAGAGCCTCGCTTTCGGAAAATGTCAGAGATTTTCATCAGTGAATTTTGGAACATCCCATGAAATTTGCTAATCTGCACGGACCAACGAAACTGACTAAAAAATTGTTTGGATGGTTGTGGAGGACGAACGGATTTCGAGTGTTGCGCTTTGTGAATACAGATTGGTCTCCTCTTGCAATTGCTTGGTCGAAACGAATTTGAAAGTCTCTGGTGTGTTCGAATATCCAAAGAAGCGACTCAGACAAATGCCGCTCACTACAGCAACAGAACTCTGAAATGGAACCTAACTAGTAAGGCATCGTCAATTTGACTGCGCTATTTCGACTAAGCCGACATAGATCGCAGGTTTCAGAGAAGTTATTATTTTCATTTAGCCAACAATGATTTTTCAAAATGCCTATACTATTTTTTCATTCAGCCAATAATGAATCTTCAGTTTGCCTTAGTTTGTCTGCAAGGAGAATGTCCTAGAACTTACCATGCCAAGTAACAGCTACTACCCTCGTTACATACATCACCAAGTAGTTGAAGCACTGGAATATTCTCCAGTTGTGCTGATCCAAGGTCCGAGACAGTGTGGGAAGTCGACACTCGCTCGAACGTTTCTTGATCCTAAGGATGGTGGCCAGGAATCGAGTACTGAGCAGAAATTCAATGCAAACCGCTACATCACTTTTGATGATCCGGAACAACGTGAATTGGCTGATTTTGCTCCTTCAGGCTATCTCGCCTCATTGCCCGACAAAGTGATATTCGACGAAGTCCAAAAGGCTCCGCAACTGTTTGAAGCCATCAAGATGTATGTTGACCGCAATCGCAGACCAGGAATGTTTCTGTTGACGGGTTCCTGTGATGTATTGAAACAAGACAACATTTCGGATTCTTTGGCAGGGCGGATGCGCATCATTCGGATGGACCCTCTGGCACAGTGCGAAATAGAGCAAACCCGACCGAATTTACTCGATGTACTCCTTTCCGGTGAGATAACTATCGGCAGATATGCTGAGCCGGATAAACCATTCATACAACGACTCACAGCTGGAGGTTACCCTGATGTATTGAAGTTGCCGCGTGAATCTCTCCGGATCAAGTGGTATGACGACTATTCCCGATCAATGATTGACCGAGACCTACGGGATATTTCCCGAATTCACAGTATCGCCAGCTTGCCCCAGCTCTTGGAGTCAGCGGCGGCTAACACATCAAGCCTCCTTAATTCCAGTTCACTGGCATCGCCGCTGAAAGAGAGTCATCCAACCGTGAAAAAGTTTATCTTTCTGCTTGAGCAGATTTTTCTTCTTGAACGTTTACGTGCGTGGTACAAAGATGGAAGCAAGCGACTGGTGAAGAGACCAAAACTGCATGTACTGGATACCGGAGTCATAGCATCTCTCCTGAACATGAACAGCGAGACTCTAGAAAACAATGTTCCAATATTGGGAAAACTGCTGGAATCATTTGTAGTTCAGGAACTAAAACGGCAAGCAAGTTGGTATGACGGTCGGTTATCGTTTTCTCACTTCCGAGACAGAAGCGGTCTGAAAGTCGACCTCGTCATAGAAGACGACAATCTGTCAGTCGCCGGTATTGACGTCAAGGCTGCGAGAACCGTCAGTAAACATGACTTCAAGGGATTGAGAAAACTGGCACAACTGAACGGGGAGAAGTTTGTTGGTGGTATAGTGCTGTACGATGGCGACACTTGCAGCGCCTTCGGAAAAGGACTCTTTGCTGTGCCTTTGCGAAGTTTGTGGGAACCTCTTCCGGAGTGGCCTTCCTGGTAAACTTTTCACAAGGAATAGTCTATAAGGTATCCGCATGAACGAAGAAGTCCGCGACAAGCATTTGAATACAACGACTCCAGGCAGTGCTAGGTTATTTGATCGGGTTGCGGAAATTCTCGACGAAACTCACAGCCATGTTGCCCAAACCATCAACAGTGAGATGGTCACAGGTTATTGGCAGATTGGGCGCGAAATTGTCGAGGATGAGCAAAGAGGACAAAATACACCTGACCACGGTAACGCGTTACTACAAAAACTCTCGCAACTACAAAGCAGTGGGGCATCCCTGTTAACACTTCAGGATTGCAGGACGTTCTACATGACTTACAGGCACAGATTGGCGTCAGACCTTCATCCAGACTTAAGCTGGTCGCATTATCGCGTCCTGATGCATGTCGAGAACGATGATGCGAGGAGATTCTATGAGCAGGAAGTTGCTCGTAACCAATGGACCAAGCGTCAACTTGAACGACAAATAAACACCCTGCTCTTTGAACGCTTGCTCAAGAGCCACGACAAGGACGGTGTACTACAAATTGCCAATGACATGAATCCATCAGAGCGTCCAATCGACATCTTGAAGGACCCTTACGTTCTAGAGTTCCTTGATCTACCTGAGTCGGAACGTTTAGTCGAAAATGATCTGGATGCGGTCCTCGTGGCCCATTTACAGGAGTATCTGCTGAGACTGGATTCTGGATTTGCCTTTGTCGCCAGAAAGAAACGACTCACATTTGAAGGAGATCATTTTTATGCAGATCTGGTCTTCTATCACGTGCGCCTCAAGTGCTATGTAATCATCAACTTGAAAACAGAAAAACTCACTCCTGGCGACCTCAGCCAGATGCAGATGTACGTTCACTATTATGATCGGGAGATATGTACAAACGAGGACGGTCCTACGATTGGCTTGATTCTATGCACGGAAAAGAATGATGCCGTAGTTGAATACGTGCTCGGCGAAGATGATGAACATATTTTCGCTAGTCGTTACGATTCGGATCTTCCGTCCGAGGAAGAGTTGCTAAGTTTGCTTCTTGAGTGGCGCTCGGAACACGAATAAATCAGGGTATGAACGATACAAGTAGTCGCGAATCCAGACCTTGCTAACTCGCAAATGACTCAAAAACTACCGCTCTAATATTGATTGATTTCATATTGAACAATTTATCATCTCTGATCACTCCTCAAACTAGTCATCGGGCGGTAAACAACGTTTCAAAGATAAATTTAGTTTCATTCTGCCGATAAGGATCTTTCATTCTGCCGATATAGTTCTTTCAATTTGCCGATAGATCAATTGATACAGAGAGAACTCACAATGAACTATTGTCAAAAGATAAACAGTGCGTTAAAAATTTGTCGTACGGGTTGGATGTCATTGTCTGTATACTCTCGTTCTGCTCTGGGACTGTAAAAATGGTAGGGAGGCGTTACGTGATTTTGGATAGGCAAGGAGAAAATGTTCGACTACACGAGCCGACTAACTTGAGAGATAAACTATTTCATACCTAATCTATGCCAATTGACTTCAAAAAAGAACTTCCTGAAAACCTAATACATCTAGAATTTGGTGAATCTGATGCATCTACAACTTCTCAAGATGTATTGAGACAGGTCATCAACCAAATCGAAGAGAACAATGAGACTTCGTTCGTAAGTCTATCGTCGTCTGGGGAAGTCAAATATAGCGAACAGATTCAGCAGGGGAGAAAACCAATTTCCGATCAAAATGAGGAAATTGTGCGTGCGCTGTTCCTTTTACACCTCACGCAAGATTTAGGGTATAACCCAAGCTGTATCGAAATTGAATGCAGAGTCGAAGCCCAAGCTGGAAGAAGACAAAGACCCAAATGGGTTGACATTGCGATAAATAAACCAACAGGGGAGCGATGGGCACTGATTGAACTGAAGACTCCGAATGTATATGAAAATGAAAGGAAAGACGCGTGGAGGGGGCAGTTATTTGGAATAGCACATTTTGTACAACCACGACCGAGTTTTCTTGTGTACGGAACTCTACATGACAACATTCAGTCTGATGAAAACTCTCTAGAAAAAGTTTTACGAGTCGAAATTGCGAATGCGACAGAATTCAAAAACTATGACGATTTTTTCAAGAATGGTGAACCAACCGATTCGAAATTGGTGGAAAATTACTCTAATCCGCAAAATCCAATATACATCAAGAACGGTGGAAAAGGCGGCAAAGCACTTGAAGAAAATTTTTCGAAGAGACAATTTTCGACTCTACAAATGCAACTACATAATGTCCTGTGGGGGGGGGGGAGATCGCAGATACTGACGTATTTAATTTACTAACTCGATTAATACTCGCCAAGATTCATGATGAGAGAACAACAAACAATCATCAGCCGTATTCTTTTCAGATTTTGAATAACGAGAATTTGAAGATCACACTAAATCGTATTGATGATTTGTATCAGAAAGCAATGGAGTCACGCTTGAACATACTCACCTCACAATCAGTTCAAGAACCGGGGAAAGGTACCGATGCACAAATTAAGTTCGCTATCGAAAAAATCTCCCCGCTAAATCTATCAAAAATTGCAATGTCCGAGGGTGGGCAAGATCTCATCGGTGATTTTTTTGAACGAATAATACGTACTGGATTCAAGCAAACTAAAGGACAGTTTTTCACCCACTTAAATATCGTAGATTTTATGGTAAGGGTAGTGGGACTGAAAGAATGGGCAGCTCAAAACGTCGAAACTGGTTCACGACCTCCACGGGTAATCGATCCTTCTGCGGGTTCAGGTTCTTTTGTCATCCGATCTATGTTAGAAATGTCGAGAGGGCTAGAGGAATTGAAACTTAGTGACAGTGACTATAGTGATGAAATTGAATCGATATTGTCTGAACTTTCAAATACTAAGGCGGGAAATAGATGGTTCTCTAGCTACGGAGTCGGATTGGAGATAAATCAAGATTTAGGACTGGCTGCACAGGTAAACATGCTGCTACATGGTGACGGCGCTTCTGCGGTTTTTGCTGGTCCAAAACACGGCGATGGACTCGCACCGTTCGCAGAATACCCTAGTACTTGTAGCTTATTGGCAAATGAAGGTGTCGCTCCAGATTCATACGATGTCGCTGTTTGCGAATCATTTGATGCGGTACTTACAAATCCACCTTTTGCATCAGAAATTCCCGAAGATGATCTAGCTCGGTATGAAAAGTCCTTAAGAATTATCGAGCACTCAAAGAAAAGTGAGGACCTGTTTTGTGACAGATGGTTTCAACTGTTGAAACCAGGGGGTAGATTAGCCGCCGTCATTCCCAATAGTGTATTGGATAGCAAGAAAGAAAATTGGAGTCGAACTTGGTTGCTCCGCTATTTTTGGTTAAGAGCGGTCGTGTCACTCCCTGCAGATGCGTTCTATCCACATACCTCGACAAAAACTTCAATAATTTTCGCTAAGAAAAAAACACTAGAAGAGTCCGAGCATTCCTCCAACCTTGAAAACATCAAAAACCTAGAATCACAATCTGACATCTATATGTCAGTGGCAACATATCTTGGGTATAAGCGTACCGCTAAACACGAGCAATCAATCTTGAGAAACGACCTTGAAGCCATTGCGAAAGAGTTGGAAGAAAGATGTTTATGGCACTAACAACAAAAGTTCAACCGCAAATTTTTCTTACGCCAAACCGTAAGATTAGATTAGACGCTGATTATGCGATCTATATGTCTTCACAGGCATCATTTGAATCTGCGTTTGAAATCGAAAACATCTTTACCGCATATTGGATGCCGAAAGACGATACGAAAGTTACGGATCCAATCAATTGCTATTACTGTGAGATTGCCGACATTGATCACTATGGGAGAATTACGCCGAAGTTCGTAGATTCAAACTACACCAATGTCGATCCAGATACAAAAAAGCAACTCGACAGAAAAATAAAAAAAATATCAGAGGGAAAAATTGGTAGTGTAAATTCATGGGCGGTACTTGTGCCAAAGACGAGAGTCTACCAGAAGAAGTTCGGGTTAGTTTCGGGGAATGAAGACTGCAATTACACAACCGATTTGATCGTCCTTCAAGCTGGATCATATCTGTTGAATCTTTGTGGCGACAAGATTGCAACTGCCACGTGTTTATTGTGGATATTACTGAAGATTTGGCAGATTGGCGATATTCTGGCAGCAGTTTCTAGATGGGGTAAGTCTTATCCTACATTAGATATTGAGGACCTGAAAGAAGTCAAAGTAGACCGTGATGAATTAGAGCGCTGGATAAATCACAATAACGGAATCAAGCGAGCTGAGGAATTGGTGGGAATTGCCACGGAAATCTGTAACCTCGATGAATCTATCAAGAAATTGATTCGCCTAAAATAGGTCGATAGAGTTTCTACAAAATCGCAAGTCCTTCCGATCAAATCAGTCAAGCCACAGATGGAATCCCTGCAAGAGCCATCGCGACCTCTTCTTCAGAATACGGCTGATCATGCAGATTACCTGAGAAGTAGTCAGTGTATGCCTGCATGTCAAAATACCCGTGCCCACAAAGATTGAACAAAATGGACTTGGCCACTCCCTCCTCCTTGCATCGTATAGCCTCATCAATGGCTGCGGCAACTGCATGGTTGGCTTCGGGTGCCGGAATGATTCCCTCGCTACGTGCAAACTGAATTCCGGCATCGAAACACTTCAGCTGGGTATACGAGCGCGGCCGCACAAAGCCCAGATCCGTCACCAGGCTCACCAGCGGTGCCATGCCGTGATACCGAAGCCCGCCGGCATGAAAGCCAGGCGGAACAAACTTTGATCCGAGTGTATGCATCTTGACCAAAGGCGTGAGATTGCTTGTATCCCCGAAGTCATAGGCGTACTTCCCTTTCGTCAATGTAGGGCAGTTGGCCGGCTCGACAGCAATAACATCAACCCGCTCACCACCGCGGAACTGCTCGCCCAGAAATGGAAACGTCAGCCCAGCGAAATTGCTGCCGCCACCGGTGCAACCGATTACCACATCGGGATAGTCATCCGCCAACTCAAACTGCTTCATGGCTTCCAATCCAACAACGGTCTGGTGCATCAGTACATGATTCAGAACACTGCCGAGCGCATACTTGGTGTCGTCGCGCTGGGCGGCTGCCTCAACCGCCTCGCTGATGGCAATACCCAGACTACCGGTGCTGTCAGGATTCTCCGCCAGGATCGCCCGCCCGGAATTGGTTTTGTTGCTGGGACTCGCAACACAGGTTGCCCCGAAACTCTCCATGAATGCGCGTCGGTACGGTTTCTGGTCATAACTGACCCGGACCATGTAGACCTCAATCTCCAGTCCGAAGAAAGAACCTGCCAACGACAGGGCGGAACCCCACTGTCCGGCTCCGGTTTCGGTGGAGATGCGTTTGACCCCCTCATCTTTGGAGTAAAACGCCTGTGCGACAGCGGTGTTTGGTTTGTGGGAGCCCGCAGGACTGACGCCTTCGTACTTGTAGTAGATTCGTGCGGGCGTATCGAGTGCTTTTTCCAATCGGCGGGCACGATACAGCGGACTCGGCCGCCACTGTGTCAGAATCTCACGCACCGGTTGGGGTATTTCGATGTAGCGTTCCGTCGCGACTTCCTGCATGATGATGCCCATCGGAAACAATGGAGCAAGATCATCCGGTCCGACCGGTTGTCCTGTGCCTGGATGAAGTACCGGCGGGGGCGGCTCCGGAAGATCGGCAGCGATGTTGTACCAGAATTTCGGAACATCAGATTCAGTCAATTGGTATTTAATGGTTTCCATGCAGTCCTCCGCATTTGATGTCGGCCTCAACGGCCGACTCCGCTTGTACTCTAATCAGCATATTCGTCAAGGTCAGTCTCGATTTTGCTCGTTACATTATGTTTTAATCCGATCGAATATGACAATCAATTTGACTGCGAGATGGCAGTGTGACTGACCGCTTGGCTTCACTTACGGTTGCGTGAAGTCAATCGGCTGGTAAAATCTGAAATTCATCAAACAAGAAGTCTTTCGGTCAACGACATGCAAAAATCCATACTGATACTCTATTACAGCCGGGACGGCAGCGTCGCCCAGCTCGCCAAGATGATTGGGCGCGGTGTCAACAAGGTTGACGGATGTGAAGCGATTCTGCGCCAGGTTCCACCGGTATCACCAACAACCGAAGCCGTTGATGACGATATACCGTCTGAAGGCCACCCTTATGTGACCCTGGAAGATTTGGAAAATTGTGATGGATTGGCACTCGGCAGCCCGACGCGTTTCGGCAACATGGCGGCACCGCTCAAACACTTCCTCGATTCAACGGGTACGCTTTGGCTCTCAGGCAAGCTCGCCGGCAAGCCGGCCTGTGTCTTTACCTCAACGTCATCCATGCACGGTGGACAGGAATCCACGCTGCTTTCCATGATGGTACCGCTGCTGCATCACGGCATGATCATCGTCGGTATCCCGTACACAGAACCTGCGCTGTCAGACACAACCAGTGGCGGAACACCGTACGGGGCTTCGCACGTCGCTGGAATTTCAGGCAATACGACACTGAGCAAGGATGAGGAAGTGCTGTGCATCACACTCGGTGAGCGACTGGCAACGACAGCACTCAAGCTCGGTTAGTCTCAGCGTCGCGAAATGTCTACACGAAAATCCGAAACGGTTGTCGTCGGAATGTCAGGGGGAGTCGATTCCTCTGTGTCCGCCGCGCTGTTGCTGCAGCAGGGTTATCAGGTGATTGGCCTTTTCATGAAGAACTGGGAAGAGGATGATGACGATGAATGCAGTGCCGAGGAGGATCTGGCAGATGCTCAGGCGATTTGTGATTCCCTGGATATTCCCCTCAAAACCGTCAATTTTTCCTACGAGTACTGGGAGAAAGTATTCACGGGATTTCTCAACGACCTCAAAGCGGGACGAACACCGAATCCCGACATCATCTGCAATGTCGAGATCAAGTTTCGTGAATTTCCCTCATGGGCGAAGAAGTTGGGGGCGGACTACATTGCAACAGGCCATTACGCTCGCGTCAGCAAGGACAACGGTCAATTGAATCTGCTCAAGGGTGTGGACACAGACAAGGATCAGACTTATTTCCTGTACGGATTGAATAAGCTTTCACTGCAAGACGCCATATTTCCAATCGGCTCATTGACCAAGCAACAGGTACGCGAGCGAGCGCGTGAGTTCGGCTTCGAGAACCATGACAAGAAAGGCAGTACCGGAATCTGTTTCATTGGCCGAAGAAACTTCCGTTCGTTCGTCGGTCGATACCTGGACTCTACTGAGGGGCCGATCACCAACCCTGAAGGAACTGTACTCGGCAGGCATGAAGGAGCTTTTTTGTACACGATCGGACAGCGCACCGGACTCGGCATTGGCGGACCTGGAGACGCCTGGTATGTTGCCGATAAAGACGTCGCTGCCAATACCCTGACAGCCGTACAAGGACATGATCACCCTCTTCTTTACAGTCGAAGTGCCAAGGTTTCCAATCTGAATTGGATTTCAAGTCAGTACGATTTGCCGCGACAGGCGGTCGCCAAAGTCCGCTATCGCGGAGAGGATCAAAAATGTACGATCGTTCGCTCGGATGATCTGGGATTCCTGGTGGAATTCGAGAACCCCGTGCGCGCCGTGACACCCGGTCAGTCCATCGTGTTCTACGATGATGAGGTCTGTCTGGGCGGCGCAGTCATCGACAGTACGTCGCGCTGATATGCTGGTTGTCGGCATCACAGGTGGAATCGGTAGCGGCAAGTCCACCGCTGCGGATCGATTCAGTAAACTGGGGGTGCCGGTCATTGATGCCGACGTGGTGGCGCGCGAGGTTGTGAAGCCCGGTCAGCCTGCCTGCAATAAGGTGATCGAAACATTTGGCGAGGAAGTCGCCAACGAGGACGGCGGATTGAATCGCGCCAAGCTCAGACAGATTGTCTTCGCAGACGCGGTAAAGAAAGCCGAACTGGAAAATATTCTTCATCCCATCATCCACGCGGAAATCCTGCAACAACTTTCGCATTTGACGGCAACTTATGCCATCGTCGTCATTCCACTTTTGGCTGAAAGCAAGCGGGAGTATCCACTCGACCGCATCCTGGTAGTCGATATTCCTCCAGAACTGCAGCTCGACAGGGTATCAGTGCGCGACCAACAATCCGCTGAACAGATTCAGCGCATCATCGATCTTCAGGCATCTCGGCAGGAGCGGCTTGCAATAGCCGATGATGTGATCTCCAATGCGGGTACGACTGAGGACCTACTGATATCAGTCGACGAGTTACACAAGAAATATCTGAAGATTGCTCAAAGTTCAGATAGGTCAGAGCATGCCTGATTATTCGGAAAGCAAGGAATACCCCGATGTTGAGGCTGACGGTCATGATGAATTCTTATGGGTTTTTGAAGACCCTGCCAGAGAACTGGGACAGCGACTGGAATTTCTCGAGCATCAACCCGATCTGGTTGTTGACCTGGGATGCAGGGAAGGCGCACTCGGCGAATATCTGACATCGCTTTATCCAAACGCTCATTTGATTGCGCTTGACGGGTCGCACGAGCTGTGCATTGGCGCCAAACAGCGACTTCACCGAACCAACTCTTTTCCGGTCGTCTCCAACCTGTTGAATCTCCCCATCAAGTCGAATTCGGTTGATCTCGTCGTATCGAATATCGCAGCGTCATTTTGTCCGCGTCGAGGATTCCTGACTGAGTGTTATCGAGTACTGCGCAACGATGGTGTTTTGATGTTTTCGGTGCTGGGTGCAAGAACCGCGCAGAGGTTCAGAGAGTTACTCACCAATCATGGAGGAATATCAGTTGACTTCGATTTTCCGGAGCTCCATGATCTTGGCGACCTGCTCGTAGCTTCTGGATTCTCAAATCCTGTTGTCGATGTCGAGTCTGCAGACTGTCATCACGGAAGTATTGATGATCTGATCCATGACCTGAAGAATTCCGAAGCATTTTCAGCGTACGTAACCAATACCAAGCCGACCACAACAAAAGAAGTAAAATCCTCACCAACAGATGATTCTGGGAATCCCGGTCGCTTGGATATTCCCTACACCGTCGATACCATATTTGGAATAGCGTGGAAAAAACAAATTGATACCACAACGGCTCATGTATCGTTCAATCCAAACTGATTTTGGCAACCTGAAATATTTGAAATGCCTTCGGGGTATCCGTTCATGAATCTGATGACATCCCAAGACTACTGCGAGTCACTGCAGGAATACAGTCCAAACATCTACGTTCGCGGCTCGAAGGTTGACAATGTAACCAGCGAACCGATGCTGGTGCCCGGTGTCAATGCCATTGGCATGACCTACGACTTCGCCCGGATGTCCGAACACCGTCACTTCGCGCTGGCTGAACAGCATACTTCCGGCAAGACCGTCAACCGATTCGTACACATCAATCGAAACGCGGAAGATCTGCTTTCAAAACTTGAGTATGTGCGGGCGCTTTGCCAGCTCACCGGCTGTGCCATGCGCTACCTGACCATGGACGGTTTGAATGCCCTGTTCCAGGCAACCTTCCGAATGGATGCGGAACTGGGTACCGAATACAGTGACCGGCTCGTGGAGCAGATGCATCGAATCCAAGACCTGGACCTGACGGTTGGCATCGCGATGACCGATGCAAAGGGTGACCGGTCACTGCGACCGAGCGAACAGCCAAAACCCGACAGTCATCTGCACATTGTGAATCGGAGGCCGGACGGCATCGAGATATCCGGTGTCAAGGCCATTGTGACTGCTGCCCCCTATGTCCACGAACTGTTCGTGCTGCCGGGTCGCAACATGGCTCGCGAGGACAAGGATTTTGCGGTTGCCTGCCAGGTTCCGATTGATGCAAAGGGACTGACAATCATCGCCCGCCCGGCAGGGCGTCCCGGTGACCGGTCCGCTGAATTTTCCAGTCGGTTCGGGCAGTCAACCGGTGTGTGCGTGTTTGAGAATGTGTTCGTACCCTATGACCGGGTCTACATGTGCGGGGAGTGGGAGCATGCCGAGCATCTCACCAAGACCTATGCCAACCATCACCGTCATACCTGTATCGGTGCGCGGGCCGGCTTTGGCGATCTGCTGATCGGCGCTTCCGGCATGATGATCGAAACCAATGGCCTCGATGTGAACGCAGAGCCGCATCTTCGCGACTCCATGGTGGACCTGATCAAAACCGTGGAGAGTTTCTATGCGTGCGGTGTGTCAGCCTCGGTGTACTGCAAGACGACCGAAGCAGGCAACTGTGAACCAGATGCCGTGTATTCGAATATCGGAAAACTGATGCTGGCCAACTCGATTTACGACATGCATCGGATCGCCAATACGGTTTCAGGTGGGTTGATTGTCACCCTGCCACATCCGGACGACGACCACAATCCCGACACCATGGACAAGCTGGATACCCTGATGTCGGCCAGTCCCGACATTCCTCCTCATCGGCGCGCAACCGTCGCCCGACTGATTGAGGATCTCACCGCATCACATTCTGGAGCCTGGTATTCGGTGATCAGCGTGCATGGCGGTGGCTCACCGGAGGCGATGAAACGGGAGATATTCAGAAAATATCCGGTCGCTGAGAAATCTGAATTTGTGCAGCGTCTGATAGAACGGGGCGTTCACACCAGTTCAGAAAATCTCACAGCTCAGCCTGGACAGTGCTGCGACACCGGTTGTGAACCACCGGAAAAAGTCACGATCCCTAGACGAAAAAACTCGAACTGAATTTCGGTTTCTCCAATGGTCGATGAGTTTATCAGGAAATTGTCTCCTCTCGATCGTCTGAAGCAAATGAAGTTGTCTGACCCGGCGGCAGATCGACTTTCCCTTAATTTGCCTGTTGATTGAATCTGACTTTGTTCTCTGAAAGAAAGTCAACGATCGTTTCCACATGAGTTCCGACACCGCAATTGAGAAATTGATCCTTGTTCTTATCAAAGCCCAGTGGATAGTGGTTCGTGTGTGATTGCAAAGCCCAAATTCTTCCATCGGTATCAAATATAGGCCCTCCACTTTGGCCGCTTAAGCCTGGAGATGAGGTTTCGATGAATTTGATTGAATCGTCCTCTTCGAGAATGACTGTCCGCGTATAGATGCCATCAATTGGGAAAAATGGAATCGGTAGGGCGTTGGGTGGCAACATGAATCCTTTTTCCTCGTCGTACGTCGGCTTGATTTTATGAAACGGAAAACCCAATCTGCAAAGATTCTTTCCGATTTCCAACCCGTCGCTCGGACCTCTGAATTCAGGATAGACTGAAATGCTGTCCTTGGAGAAATTCTGAATCTGTCCGATGGCAAGGTCTTTTTTGACTGAACACGTGAATCCACTAACCTGCCAATCGTCCCTACCCAGCCACATGGAGCAATTTGTGATTGGATTGTCAGGTAATGATTCCGCTATCTTGTTTATTTCCCTGATCTTGTCGGCATTTGAAAACCGGTGATTGTTCTTGATATCTGACTCTTGTCGCACATAGTCGGCATAAGCGTTCTGCTCGACCATCATCTCCATGACAGTTTGCATGATGTGGTTGGCAGTCAGAATCCAGCCATCATCATTCAATACGATGAATGTGCCAATATCACTGGCGGTTTCTCCATCTGCCTTGCGATGTGAGACCACAATCGGTTTTGTATATTGACTCGCATCCCTTATGGCTTTTTCGAACATCTGAATTTCCGGAGGTTGTGAATTTTTTGCTGGTTCTCTTGATTTGGTCCGAATTCAATTTCGATTGAACGATTACCCGTGTCTTTCAATTGGTCGTGTCTTTGCATTACATTTACAACTGATTTGGGCACGCTGTTTTTATTTTATTCCGATGTAGCACGCTTACTTTACAAAAACTCAACTCGGTCTTCTAACCGTCACAAATACAACACATAGTCTTTCGCTAATGAACTACGATAAACTAGACATAGATTTAACTCATAGAAACTATCGGAAAATTTTATAAATGGCAATAGATAACGAGCATACTCATGACGCAACTGACAACAGCTTGTATCCTAATGTCGTATATAAGAAATCCACATCAAAGGACACATGATTTGGCTAATATCAACATTAATGTAAGAGTTCCGGCTCTTGAAAAACTCCTTGACGTTGTTTATTCTGGAATTGGCGCAGTAGCAAGGCCGATGCTAGCTCCGTGGAGAGCTCAGAAAGAGGCAGATGCGAGGGCAATAGAAGAAAAGAGTAAGGCCAATAGTCTTGTAATAATCGCTGATGCTCAAAGACAGGCAAGGAATGCGCTTACAGATAGTTTGGAAACCAGTGCCGGAACACTCAATATCGGCAAAGAGAGCATTTTTCAGCGCGTCGAATTTCAAGAACAAAAAAGGCAAGCGAATATTCAATCCGTTGTCGAAGGCGCTGCAAACGAACTGCACGGTAAGGAAGTAGAAGACCATGACCCTGACCTAGATTGGACAGCACGCTTCTTCACAGATGTTCAAGATGTATCCTCAATAGACTTGCAGAAGATTTGGTCCCGTGTGCTAGCAAGAGAAGTTGAGAGTCCCGGGGCAACAACAATGCGGACACTTTCGATACTGAAAAATATGTCAAGATCGGATGCAGAGATTTTTACACAATTTGCGGATATGTAATTGATAGTGTAATTCATAAAGAGAGTCATGATAGGCTGAATAACACCGTTGACTTGTCACTATTTGTGCACATGGAAGAACTAGGGTTGTTGCACCGAGGCCTTAGTGCAGAATATCTATTCGAAAGTGATGGTAGTTGCATTTTATGATGGTAGTTGCATTTTAAAGTACTGTAACCATATACTCTTGGTAGAAGGAGGTTCTAGAAAAAAAAGGTTGACGATCGCGGGCCCTATGTTGACTCAATCTGGCTGTGAAATAGCGAGGTTGTGTAATAGTGAACCAGATGTAGAGTTCCTTCACACTTTCGCAGGTTTTCTTGCTAAGGAAAACTACACGTTAAAAATAGCCTCATGCTCTCGAGTTGACGAATCTGGACGCGTGTCGATCAACAGCAATACTTTACGGGTTGTTGATCCTACAACGTAACGATTGCAACGATTTTTCTAAATCGAATGATGGCAAAGATGCACAGTAACTCACATCGCAGAATTCATCAATATGCGCTTCTGATGTCGGGATTAACCACATTCCTCCTACATGATCAATGAAGTTCAATGATCTAACCTCAACTGTCTCTCTAGTTTCCGTCTCCTTGCTTTTCAGCACTTGCAAAAATTTCGGCCAGGCTGGGTTCAATATCGCTGCGAAGCAGCTCGGATATCATCAATTCGCCATGCCCCACTGAACAGGCCTGGTCAAACAATTCCAATGCCGATGTATTCAATATCGACTGCAGGTCGCTGTCTTCGCTCATTTCCTGAATGTAGTTCAGGTCCTTCAGTGCATTCTCAACGCTGAATACGTAGCCAGAGTAGTTGCCTCGGTCAACAATCTCCCCGATTATCCTACCCAGTGCCCCGGAGTTTCCGGAACCTTGACAGATGATCCGGTAGAACATCTCCCAATCGACACTCAGGTGTTTCGCTGCATGAAAGGTTTCGATGATCGAGCGTACCATGCTCAGCACAAGATAGTTGCTGATCAGCTTGGCGCGACCGCCAGATCCAACGGATCCGAAATGTTGTATAGAGGTACAGAACGCCTCAAGCACCGGCATGACCCTGGTGAATGCCCCGTCGCTGCCACCAACAAAAGCACCGAGTTCTCCGGCTTCGGCCTGTGCCTTGCCGCCTGCCACCGGGGATTCCACAAACATGACCGACTTTGATTGGAGCCGTTCCGCCAGACGCGTGGTTGCCGGCACTGACGAAGTTCCCGTGTCGAGAACGAGATGGCGACTGCTTAAAGCCTGCCAGACTTCATCCAGCACACTTTGCACCACGTTGGAATTCGGCAGGCAAAGCACAATCGTATCGCTGGATTCGACTGCCTCTATCTTGGATTTGCACTCAATTGCCCCTGCGAATACCAGTCTCCCGACATTGACTGCATTGCTGTGCGTAGTCACAGAAACCTGGTGACCGGTCTTGATCAGATTGGACGCCATGCCAAACCCCATGGCACCCAGGCCGAAAAATGCTATCCTGTCATTCATTGCTTACTCTCCATAGTATTAAAGCTGGATTTAATTCAAATAGTCCGCTCGACACTCACCCAACACGCGACTCACTGCGCGTTCGAGGCCGTCAAGAGCAAATATTACAGCATCAATCTGTTTGAGCTGTCCCTCAATCACGACGACATGGGCACGCACAGCATCCTGTACAAACTGTACAGCGATCTCGCCGTGAAGAACAGTATGTCCTATATCCGTGAAGACAATCCATGGTAACTGTTTCGGGTCACCAGAGTCGAACTGGTGGACGAACGGAAAAGACCCTGCAAAATACAGGTCTTCGGTATCCCAGACGACGCGCACGTGCATCTCGCTTTCTGTACTGTTCCCGCTGCTGCAGAAAATATCGAGATGGGTCTTGAAGTCGACTGCATAGGTTCGTGCGATCAGGATGTTTTCACTCACAATCACCCAGTTACCGAACCTCTGCGTATTGTTCTGTGCATCAACGACAGAAAAGAGTGATATAGTCAGCGTTACCAGTTTCAAAGGGATGAGGCGTTTGAATGACATCATTTCAATCCGAAAATATAAATCTCGATAGGGCTCGTCAATTTTCCCCTAAACTCCAGCGACTTTAAGTGTTGAAAATTAATTTTCGAAAGACAATATCTCACCTAACTTCGAATCATTCCGAAACTTCCGATCTCTGAGGCCGAATTTTGTGGATTATCATCGGAAAAAAGTATCTGCAATTCTTTTGAAGTTGATTACTGCCATTCAGACGCAACTTTCTTCAAGGCGCCAACGAATTCTGAGACAGACTGCACGGCCGATCCATGCCGAGGTGAAGATTGCGCAGACCGATCTAGGTCTCAGTTATCACCTTGTCAGCGCAGCGTTTCTGCCACTACTGCATCTCGTCCGCCATCAAACCCAGCACATGCTCCTCCCGACTTCACATTCTCAAAAATTCCCAGTTAAGTGCCTCATGCCGGACGCTCAATAGTGTACAGCGTTTCGCACTTTGATTGTGACGCGAGCAAAACAAACATTTGCCTAACGCCGAGGCCGCCGCCATTGAACGATCAATGCTGTCCGGACGACCGCACATCTCCATCAGTATGCTTCGACAGAGACTCCTCCCACTGTTGACGTGTCTGGATAGACTATTCTGTCTGGTTCTCCTCGCGCGTGTTGCACTGACGGGATACCTTGATTAGGATCAAGTCAACAATCTGCCCGCTGGAGAACTTAAAACCGTGCTCAAGCCATTGAGCCTTAAACCGATCGAACAATGCGTGAATACGACATCACCAGTACACTCCAAGCCGGACAATTAAGCTTGCCACCGGTTGACGAAACGCCAAATGTCTCCTACAGATGCGGCATAAATGCAACCTAATCCATCCTTTCCTTCATCCGCAACAGATGATCAATTTCATCCAGTGGTTTTTACTGCGACTGTCGCTCAAATGGTTTCATCCTTCCGCCTTGAATATCACCATTAAATCAATAAATTTTGCCGATTTGCATTATTTCAAATTGCCACTGAAATCGCGAATCTAATCTCAACTCTAGCGTTGTTCCCGAGGGTAGTTCATTTACGGACAATAAATTGACGCATTCTTAATGCAATCTTCGAACGTCAACTCCGTTCCAACTTGGCTAAGGGATCGGGTCGATTAAACAACAACGAATTCGCTGGTGCTATACTAGAACTCGTAAGTAAATATATTTGAGAAGTGTCCTTGAGAAGCCATTTTGTGTAAGCAAGTACAAAATCAGCCAATTTCTTCGGATTAATGCAAGACTCCGTCACAGCGAAAATTAGAAAAGAGGACTGAAAGAATGGACAATTCGAATATCAGACGCCGAATCCGCAACAGCAATCAAACCAATCACCCTGAAACCAACTCTAGCGCATTTTCGGAGTTGTTGCAAAAAATCAGCGGTAATATTCCTGATCCTCACACCTACAACATGGCAGTTCATCTCAGCTCATTGGACCGGGTGTTGCCCGACGATGTCGGTCACGGCCTGCCGGTGGTTGTGGACATGGATGGCGATGGCATCGAGCTGGCCGGTCTGGATGAGAGTCTCACCACCTTTGACTTTGACGATGACGGTTATCTGGAGCGTACTGCGTGGACGACGGGTGATGACGCCCTGCTGGTGTTCGATGTCGGCGGCGACGGTGAGGTGACGCAGGCAAAGGAAATCGCGTTCGCGCAGTGGACCGATGCGGATGACACCGATCTTGAGGCGCTGGCTGCGCAGTTCGACAGCAACAGCGACGGCGTGCTGGATGACAACGACACGCAATGGAACGGATTCCGGCTGTGGCAGGATCTTGACCGCGACGGTGCGGTGGATGCCGGTGAGATGGTGACGCTTGACGCGGCGGGGATTGAGTCGATCGGCCTGAACGTGCGCGCGGGCAGCGGCCAGGTGATGTCAGATGGTACGGTGATACACGGCCTGGTGGATGTGCATCACACGGACGGCACGGTCACGGACGGAGCGGACGCGTCGCTTGCCTACGACACGGCGGGTTACCGTTCTTATGAGGATGATGACGGCAACATCGTCCATGAGTTCGAGGACGCTGATGTGCAGACGATCCGCAGGCTCGGTGAGACCGAAGTGGATTTCGACTTGGGGGGTGATACGGGCAACTGGGCCGGCGCACAGGGCAATGCCCTGGCCAACCATCTTGATGGTTCCGGTCGGACCGGGACGGTGGTGCTGAGCGGCGGTGGTGGCGATGACACGCTGAGCGGCGGTTCGGGCGATGATTATCTGATCGGCGGCGAGGGCGCCGACCGTCTCGAGGGTGGCGACGGCAGTGATGTCCTCTATGTGGACGCGGCTGACCTGGGTGTTGCCGATGGAGTCGACGCTGGCGGCGGCTATGACCTGCTGATCATGACCGACAGCACAGCCCTCGATCTGGATGTGGATGATCTGGATGTCGAGGCGGTGCTTGCATCGGCTGGCGATGATGTGATCAGTGGCTCGCGGGATGATGTGGGCTATTTTCTTTTCGGTGGTGCGGGTAATGACACGCTGACGGGCGGCGGCGGCAACGACAGTCTGCACGGAGGCGATGGTGTTGACACACTGGCCGGCGGTGACGGCGATGACCTGCTGATTGGCGGCGCTGGAAACGACGTTCTTCAGGGCGGTGCCGGCAATGACACTTACGTGTATGTCCGGGGCGACGGGCAGGACCGGATCCTGGATGATGCGGCAGATGGTGACGGTGGTAGCGACACACTGCAGTTCGGTGGCGGCATCACGCTGTCTGACATCGTGCTCAGTCACAGTATTACAAATGATCCTTCCTCCATCGAGGACATGGTGGTTTATCTTCGCGATGCGGATAATCCGGATGCATTGGGTGAGAAGGTCATCACGATAGTCGGCGGCTGGGGCTGGAGTGGTTCGGGCAACCGGATTGAGTCTCTGGCATTTGCCGATGGCAGCTGGCTGGATATCAGCACCTTGAAGTTCGGTCTGCGCGTGACAGATGGCAGCAATTCGTTGCTCGGTACGGGGGACGGAGATTTCATTTCAGGCAGCGGTGGAGCCGACACCCTGAACGGAGGTGGCGGCGATGATGTGATCCTCGGCGGTGAGGGTGATGATCTTTTGATCAGCGGCGGTGCCGGCAATGACCGGCTGTACGGTGAAGGCGGCAACGACACAATTCAAGGCGGACAGGGAAATGACATCCTGATTGGCGGCAAAGACAACGATACGCTTGCCGGCGGTGCCGAAGGCGATACCTACGTATTCAACCGTGGCGACGGACAGGATACCATTGAGGAAAACGCGGGTCAGGGCGGAGGTACCGATACGCTTCAGTTTGGTGCTGGGATTTCATTGTCTGACATCGTGCTCAGCCACTCGGAACCCGGCCTGGTGATCACGCTGCGTGATGCGGATGATGAGGATGCATTGAGTGCAGATGCCATCACAGTCTCCGAGTGGTCGGACTCGGACAGCCGCATTGAAATCCTTTCCTTTGCCGATGGCAGCCGGTTGGATATCAGCGGTCTGAAGAGCGTGTGGCATGGAACAGATCTTGCCAATACGCCAAGCGCTACTGAAGAGGGCGACTTTCTTTCAGGTGGCGGTGGTGACGACACCCTGAACGGCCTTGGCGGCGATGACGTGCTCATCGGCGGTTCCGGTGATGATGATCTTCACGGCGGCAGCGGCAATGACACCCTGGTGGGTGACAGCGGTGATGATGATCTTCTGGGTGGGGCCGGCGATGACACCTACGTTTATGTCTGGGGTGACGGACAGGATACGATTGTGGATCATGCGCCAGGGGGCGGCGGCACCGACACACTGCGCTTCGGTACCGGAATCACCCTGTCAGACATCGTGCTCGGTCAGGGATTCTCCCTGCGCAACGGTGCCTTCCTGGTGGACATGACGATTCATCTTCGGGGTCTGGATGATGCGGACACCCTGGAAAAGGCTGTGACGATTGCTGGGGGCTGGGGCCGGTTCGCGACGGGCTACCGGATTGAGACACTGGCCTTTGCTGATGGCTCCACGCTTGACATCAGCGCGCTCAATCGCGCAATGCATGGACTGGAAGGAGTCAACACCCTGGAAGGTGAGTCCGGGAATGACTTTCTTTCCGGTGGTGGCGGCAACGACACTCTGGACGGTGGTGGTGGCGATGACGTGCTGCTTGGCGGTGGCGGCGATGACACCTACCGGTATGCCCGGGGTGACGGACAGGACATGATCGTGGACCGGGCGCCGCGGGGCGATCGGAACGGCGGTATCGACACACTTGAGTTCGGTACCGATATCGCACTGTCCGACATCGTGCTCAGCCGCTCGGGTGATGACCTGGTGATCAGCCTGCGTGACCGGACTGACCCGGATGCATTGAGTGGGGATTCCATCACGGTCAGCGGCTGGTCGGACCTGGGGAACCGGATTGAGTCTCTTGTCCTTGACGATGGCGGCATACTGGATATCAGCGGTGTGGACAACGGGTTGCACAGTTTGGGTGGAGGCGATGATCTAACCGGCTCGGACGGGAATGATTTCCTGTCAGGCGGTGGCGGCAACGACACTCTCGAAGGTGGTGCGGGTGATGACTTTCTAGTCGGCGGTACCGGCAATGATGTTCTCACCGGTGGTGGCGGTGATGATGTCTACCTCTTCAATCGCGGCGATGGACATGACACGATTGCCGAGCAGCCGGCAGGAGATGCCGGTACCGATACGCTACGCTTCGGTGCCGGGATCGCGGTGTCCGACATCGTGCTTGCCCGTTCGGGGGATGACATGGTGATCTCCCTGCGAGACGCGACTGATTCGACCAAGTTGAGCGGGGATTCAATCACGGTTACTGACTGGTTGGACGCAAACAACCGGATCAGCTATCTTTCCTTCGCCGATGGCACCAGACTCGACGTCGGCGGCATCCTGAGGGGACTCCATGGTCTGGCGGGTGACGACACGGTGTCCGGCCCGGCCGGCTCAACCGACGGGTATTTTTTGTCCGGCGGTGAGGGTGACGACACCCTAACCGGACAGGGTGGTGATGACCTGATCATCAGCGGTGAGGACAATGACACCCTGGCGGGCGGTGAGGGTGCGGATGTGCTGTATGGCGGAGCCGGCAATGACAGCTATGAGTTTGCCCGTGGCGACGGACAGGACATGATCGTTGACCGGGCGGAACAGGAAGACATAGAGGGTGGAGCCGATGAGGTGAGGTTCAAAACCGGGATTGCGGTGTCCGACATCGTGCTCGGCCGCTCGGGCGATGACCTGGTGATCACCCTGCGCGACGGGACTGATGCGGGTGCGCTGAGTGCGGATGCCGTCACGGTCTCCGGCTGGTCGGATGCGGACAACAGGATTGAGACGCTTTTCTTTGCCGACAACAGGCGACTGGACATCAGCGGTGTGGAGTACGGCCGGCACGGACTGGATGGCGACGATCAGGTGACCGGCTCGGCTGGGAACGATTTTCTCTCAGGCGGCGACGGCGATGACATCCTGCGAGGCGGTGCGGGCGATGATGTCCTCGTCGGTGGTCTGGGCGATGACGTCTACATCTTCAACCGCGGCGACGGACGGGACACGGTTGCGGCGCAGTCGGCACAGGATACCGGCACCGATACCCTGCGCTTCGGAGCCGGGATTGCGGTGTCCGACATCGTGCTCGCCCGCTCGGGCGATGACCTGGTGATCTCCGTGCGCGACGCGCAGGATGCGGACGCACTGAGCGGGGATTCGGTCACGGTCATCGGCTGGTCGGACGCGGCGAACCGGATCGGATATCTCGCCTTTGACGATGGCACCAGAATTGATATCAGCAACATATCGAAAGCCCAGCATGGATTGGCGGATGACAACACACTGACGGGCACCACCGAGGTTGAATTTCTTTCCGGCGGTGCTGGAAATGACACGCTGGAAGGCGATGGCGGCGGTGATGTGATCATCGGCGGTGCCGGTGATGACACCCTGGATGGCGGCGGCGGTGATGACGACCTGCACGGCGGTGCCGGTGATGACACCTACGTCTATGCCCGGGGCAGTGGACACGACAGGATTCTGGATCATGCGGTACAGGGTGATGGCGGCACCGATATGATTAAGTTCGGCACCGGCATTGCCCTGTCTGACATCGTACTCGCGCACAGTCCATCAACCAGTATCCACAGTTCCGGTTACGAAGACATGACGATCCACCTGCGCGATGCGAACAGTGCGGATACGGTGGACGCCAAGTCCATCACGATTGTTGGCGGCTGGAGCGGTTCGGGTAACCGGATCGAGGTTCTCGCCTTTGCCGATGGCACCCGGGTGGACATCAGCAACCTGAGATATGGCTGGCACGGAACAGGTGGTGTCGATGTCAGAGACGGTATCGACGATGGGGGTGATTTTCTCTCAGGCGGTGGCGGCGTCGACACCCTCAACGGTCTTGGCGGCGATGACCTGATCCTCGGCGGTGCGGGTGATGATGTGATCGGCGGCGGTGCCGGCGGTGACCGTCTGTACGGCGAGGGCGGTGCCGACGATCTTGCCGGCGGACTGGGGGCTGATTATCTATATGGTGGCGATGGCAAGGACAGACTTGCCGGCGGCGGCGGTGACGACCTGCTCACCGGTGGCGGTGGTGACGATGACCTTCGCGGCGGTGAGGGTGATGACACCTATATCCATGCCCGGGGCGATGGACACGACACAATTGAGGACCATACGGCACACGCTGACGGCGGCAGCGACACGCTCGAGTTCGGGACCGGCATAGACCTGTCTGACATTGTGCTAGTTCACGGCCAGGCGCAGGAGGACATGGTGATTCATCTGCGCGCAGCGGATGATCCGGACGTATTGAGCGCAAAGGCCATCACGATTGTCGGAGGCTGGGGCGGATTCGGTTCGGGCAACCGGATCGAGTATCTCGCCTTTGCCGATGGCAGCCGGCTGGACATCAGCCGCCTGGAGCGGGGCTGGCATGGAACAGGCGGTGTAGATGCGAAGGACGGCACCGCTCTGGGTGATTTTCTATCAGGCGGTGGCGGCAAAGACACTCTGGATGGAAAGGGCGGCGATGACGTGATCCTCGGCGGTGAAGGTGACGATACGATGATCAGCGGCGGTGCCGGCAATGATCGACTGTACGGCGAAAGCGGCAATGACAAACTGTTCGGTGGTGCCAGCGATGACATCCTGACCGGTGGCAGCGGCAACGATGAGCTCTACGGCGGTGGCGGTGATGACACCTACGTCTATTCGCGAGGCGACGGCCAGGACACGATCGAGGATCATGCGCCACACGGCGGCGGTCAGGACGATGGCACCGACACGCTTGAGTTCGGTGTGGGGATCTCACTGTCGGACATCGTGCTCGGTCACGGCATCGCCATGGAGGACATGACGGTGCGACTTCGCGGTGCGGATGATTTGGATGCGCTGAGTGACACAGTCATCACGATTGTCGGAGGCTGGGGGTTGACGGATTCGGCAAGGCGGATTGAGTATCTCGCCTTTGCCGATGGTACCAGGGTAGACATCAGTGGCCTGAAGCACGGCTGGCACGGAGATGGTGGAAACAATGTGAGCAACGGTGACGACGATGAGGGTGATTTTCTATCAGGTGGTGGTGGAAACGACATCCTGAACGGCCGCGGAGGCAGGGACGTGATACTTGGCGGTGAGGGAAATGACACCCTGTCGGGCGGCTGGGGTGCGGATCTGTTGCTCGGCGGTGCCGGAAATGACACCCTGACGGGTGGCCAGGGTGCGGATCTACTGCTCGGCGATGCCGGAAGTGACACCTACGTCTACAACCGTGGAGACGGACAGGACACGATTGTGGATCAGGCGGCACAGGCTGGCGGCACCGACAAACTGAAGTTCGGGACCGGGATTGCGCTGTCAGACATTGTGCTCAGCCACTCGGGCGATGACTTGGTGATCGCACTGCGTGACGGAACTGATGCGAATACATTGAGCGGGGATGCCATCACAGTCACCGGCTGGTCGGACACGACGAATCGGATAGAGACGCTTTCCTTTGACGGTGGCAGCGAGCTGGATGTCAGCGGCGTAGAGAACGGCTGGTATGGATTAGATGGTGACAATCTGCTTGAGGGCTCGGATGGGAATGACTTTCTGTCCGGCGGCGGTGGCGATGACACCCTGGACGGCGGTGCGGGTGATGACTATCTCATGGGCAGTGCCGGCGATGATGTATACATCTTCAACCGCGGCGACGGACAGGATGTAATTCTGGAGCATTCAGAACGGGATATCGGTACTGATACTCTCGAATTCGGTACTGAGATTGCGTTGTCTGACATTGTGCTCAGCCGCTCGGGCAATGACATGGTGATTGCCCTGCGCGATGAGGATGATGCGGATGCACTGAGCGGGGATTCGGTCACGGTCATCGGCTGGTCGGACCCGGCGAACCGGATCGGCTATCTTTCCTTTGCCGATGGCAGCATATTGGATATCAGCGGCTTAGTGAACGGTTGGTTTGGACTGAGTGGTAGCGATACCCTGATCGGATCCGATGCACGTGATTTTTTCTCTGGCGGTGAGGGTGATGACACCTACGTTTACAACCGAGGCGACGGACAGGATACGATTGTAGATCAGGCGACACAGGATGCCGGGCTGGATGGAGGCATTGATGCACTCGAGTTCGGTGCTGGAATTGCTGTGTCCGATATCGTAATCAGCCACTCGGGCGATGACATGATAATTACCCTGCGTGACGGAACTGATGCGGATGTGTTGAGCGGGGATTCCATAACGATCAAGGGCTGGAAGAACCCGGAGAACCGGATAGAGACGCTTTCATTTGACGATGGCAGTAAGCTGGACATCAGCGACGTGGAGAACGGCTGGCATGGATTGGGCGGTGACAATCTGCTTGCGGGCTCGGATGGCAATGATTTTCTCTCCGGCGGCGGTGGCAGCGACACACTCGACGGTGGTGAGGGTGATGATTTTCTCATGGGTGGTCCAGGCGACGATTTCTACATTTTCAATCGCGGCGACGGAAAGGACACCATCTTGAAACATTCGGCACAGGATATTGGCACCGACACGATCGAGTTCGGTGCCGGGATTGCGTTGTCCGACATCGTGCTCAGTCGATCTGGGGAAGACATGGTGATCGCCCTGCGGGATGTGGATGATGCGGATGCTCTGAGTGAGGATTCTATCACGATCAAGGGCTGGAAGGACTTGGAGAACCGGATCAGGTATCTTTTCTTTAACGATGGCAGCAGTTTGGATGTCAGCAGTTTGGTGAACGGTTGGTATGGACTGGGTGGTGACGATGAAATTGTCGGTTCGAATGAACGTGATTTTCTCTCTGGCGGTGAGGGTGATGACACCTACGTTTACAACCGAAGCGACGGACAGGACACGATTGTGGATCAGGCAACACAGGATACCGGGCTGGATGGAGGCATTGATACGCTGAAGTTCGGTGTCGGAATTGCGTTGTCCGACATCGTACTCGACCGCTCGGGCGATGACATGATTATCACGCTGCGGAATGATGTTGACGCGGATGCTTTGAGTGGGGATTCCATAACGATCAAGGGCTGGAAGAACCCGGAGAATCGGATAGAGACGCTTTCCTTTGATGATGGCAGTAATCTGGACATCAGCGACGTAGAAAACGGCTGGCATGGATTGGGTGGTGACAATCTGCTTGCGGGCTCGGATGGCAATGATTTTCTCTCCGGCGGTGGTGGCAGCGACACACTCGACGGTGGTGAGGGTGATGACTTTCTCATGGGTGGTCCAGGCGACGATTTCTACATTTTCAATCGCGGCGACGGAAAGGACACCATCTTGAAACATTCGGCACAGGATATTGGCACCGACACGATCGAGTTCGGTGCCGGGATTACGCTGTCCGACATCGTGCTCAGCCGCTCGGGCGATGACATGGTAATTGCCCTGCGAGATGCGGATGATGCGGATGCACTGAGTGAGGATTCAATCACGATCAAGGGCTGGAAGGACTCGGGTAACCGGATCGGGTATCTTTCCTTTGACGATGGTGTCCGAATTGATGTTGGACATATTTTACTCGCTCAGCATGGACTGGATGAAGATGATCTGCTTAATGGTTCGAGTGTGGGTGACTATCTATCGGGTGGTGGTGGTCACGACACACTGAATGGGGGTGCCGGCGACGATGTGCTAGTTGGCGGTGAAGGCAACGACACATACGTGTATTTTCGGGGCGACGGACAGGATGTTATTCTCGATCAAGCGGACGAATGGAAAGATACGCTGAAATTTGGTGACGGAATATCGATATCTGATATCGTGCTCAGTCGTTCTGGGAATGACATGAAGATTATTTTACGTGAAAAGGATGATTCAGATGCATTGAGTGAAGATGTCATCACGGTAATTGGCTGGTCCGAGTCAGAAAACCGGATTGAGTTTCTTTCCTTTGCCAGTGGTTATCAGTTACGTGTCAGCTATCTGTTGCACGGTCAGTATGGACTGGGTGGTGGCAAGGAACTGAACGGGTCGGACGAAAACGACTTTCTTTCGGGCGGAAGTGGCAACGATACGCTTAACGGCGGTACCGGTAGCGACTTTCTTTCGGGTGGAAGTGGCAACGATACGCTTAACGGTGGTACCGGTAGCGACGAAATTGTTGGCGGCGAAGGTGATGATACGATTGATGGAGGTGCCGGCAACGACTATTACACCTATTATCGAGGAGACGGACAGGACACGATTCTGGATCAGGCGGGTGAATTTGATTCACTGCGATTCGGTGCCGGAATTGAGTTGGTTGACATAGTGCTCAGTCGCTCTGGGAATGACATGGTAATTGCTCTGAGAGACGAGGATGATACGGATGCATTGAGTGGGGAGAGCATTACGGTATTCGGCTGGTCGCACTCAGCGAACCGAATTGAGGCACTAGTATTTGCTGACGGTACTCGCCTTGGTGTCGCCAACATTTCAAAAGGTCAGTATGGTTTTAGTGGCGTCGACACGCTGAACGGATCTGCTACAGATGACTTTCTTTCAGGTGGCGGCGGCAACGACACCCTTTACGGTAGTGGCGGCAACGATGTAGTGATGGGCGGTGAAGGTAATGATGAGATCTACGGTGGTGACGGCAACGATGAGTTGATTGGTAGTGAAGGTGATGATGAGATCTACGGTGGTGACGGTAATGACAGGCTTTTCGGCGGCAGTGGGAATGACTTACTGCACGGCGGTGCTGATTATGACATCTACTACTACTATCGAGGTGACGGTCAGGATACGATTGTGGAACAGGCGGGCAACGATAAACTTATGTTTGGTACCGGGATTACGTTAAACGACATCGTACTCAGCAGATCTGGACTTGACATGGTGATTGCTCTGCGAAGTGAGGATGATGCGGATGTATTAAGTGGGGATACAATCACAGTTACAGGCTGGTCGAACTCTAACCACCGGATTGGTATCCTTGATTTTGAATCCTACGAACATCCATTTCAAAATATTAGGTCGCTCACCTCCCAAATTAAACATCGTTTATATGTTCGCGAGAATTTTCAAATTAGCCAAATAACAGAAGGTCAGTATGGTTTGGGCGGTGACGACACTCTGAACGGTTCGGGTGAGGGCGATTTTCTTTCGGGCGGAGGTGGTATAGACACTCTGAACGGTGGCGGCGGTGACGATATGGTTTTCGGCGGTGGTGGTGATGATATTCTGAATGGCGGCGCTGGTGGCGATTTGATATTGGGCGGTGAAGGTATTGATACGGTCTACGGTGGAGAAGGAAATGACCGTCTGGCCGGAGACGGTGGGAATGACAGGCTATACGGCGGTGCTGGAAACGACGAGATTATCGGCGGAGAGGGTAACGATACAGTCTACGGTGGAGAAGGAAATGACCGTATGACTGGAGGCGATGGGAACGATTACCTGAACGGCGGTGACGGACACGACGGGATACATGGCGGAGAAGGAAATGACCGTCTAATCGGAGGTGGCGGGAACGACTACCTGCACGGACATTCCGGTAATGACATCCTAGATGGCGGCGACGGCAACGATACACTTTTCGGAGGTGGCGGTGGCGGTAATGACCGAATTGACGGGGGTGCGGGTGATGACAAACTTTACGGAAGTGGCACCTTAAACGGTGGTTCTGGCGACGATTATTTGTCGGGTGGCGGCCGTCTCAATGGCGGACCGGGTGATGATGTCATTAGTAGTGGTTCCGGCAACGATATATACATCTTCAACCGCGGCGACGGGCACGATACACTCTGGGACAGCGGCAGTGAGACTGTCGGTACAAATCTCACTGAACCGGAAGGAGACAAGTTACTTTTCGGTGCTGACATTAAGATCGAGGATTTGATCTTGCAACGCGTCGGTGATGATCTGATGATCTATCTGTGCGATCGGAATGATCCAAACAAGATGCTGAATCAGCTCGATGACAGTATCCGTGTCGTCAATTGGGTGAATTCCAATTACCGCATCGAGAATTTGCAGTTTCTCGATGAGAAGGTCTTTTCTATTGCAGATGTCGTCAACACTCGGTTGGGACAGGACGTTCTGGGTGAAGATTCTGCTACTCCAGTCGATGATCTCCTGATCGGTTCGGCCTTCGGCGACTGGCTGGATGGTCAGGGTGGAGTCGATCATCTCTACGGTGGCGGGGAACGTGATTTTCTGTTCGGACGTTCGGGCAACGATCGGCTTTACGGTGAGGGTGGTGATGACTATCTGTCTGGTGGCCTGGGCAATGACGAGCTCTTCGGCGGCAGCGGTAATGATGAGCTGACCGGCGGAGGCGGTGCCGATCAGTTCGATGGCGGCGATGGTGATGACGTGATTGTCGGCGACGCAGGCAATGACACTTATACTGCTAGTGCTGGTGAAGACATCTACCAATTCGGCTACGGTGACGGTAATGACACTTATAAAGGTTCGGCATCGACTGGAATCAAGGGCACAGATACTTTTGTGATGGAGGACGATGTCGCGAAAGAGGCGCTGTGGTTCGAACGCAATGGCGATGATCTGGTGATGCGGCTTCTGAGTACAGAGGACAGCGTGACATTCGAGAACTGGTACAACGGTACGCAGTTGAACAGCCACATCAAGGCGTTTCAGGTGGGTGATGAAGTTCTGAATTTTAACGCTGTTGACAGTTTGATATCAGCAATGGCGGCGTTTGTTCCAAATGATGGAGTCACAGACGTTGGTGTGACAGCGGATGATTTGCCTGAGAGCGTGCAGCTTGCGGTGAATTCTGCGTGGCAGACTGGATAAAGTCCGGTAGTCAGTGTCGCAAGATGTCAGTGAACATTAAGGCTCCTCAAAATTACAAGCAAAAGATTCCTCATGTTTCTAAGTCTGAAATCAGCACTGGAATTGTGCCCGGTTTTCGACCAAACACCGAAGCTAGTTGAGAGTAATCTATCTAGTTAACTCTGAGTAATACTATATTTCCGTACAATATATTGATATTATTGTGAATATCGTATGGTAAATGTGTTCTGAAATTGCAAGGTTTGCTATAGTGCAACTCAGATTGCTTGCATTTTCGGATAGAAAAATGAAGCCTCAACATCCAGATTTCAGCCACGAACATGATCTTTTCCGCCACCGCGTTGAGAACATCATCAACCTGCGTCACCAATTGTGCCGTCTGGGCTCGGTCATTGATTGGTCGGTGTTCGGTGAGCACTTCGGTGCACTGTACAGCCCCGACAAGGGCTGTCCGGGCAAGCCCACCCGGCTGATGGTGGGTTTGTTGATGCTCAAGCAGATATATAAACTGTCTGACGAGGCGGTGGTGGCGCGCTGGATGGAGAATCCATACTGGCAGCATTTTTGCGGTGAAGAACATTTCTGTCACGATCGGATGGTTGATCCGAGCAGCCTGACGCGGTTTCGCAAACGCATCGGCGAGTCGGGCTGTGAGTTGATATTTCAATAGACGATTGAGGTCCGCATAGCCACCGGAACTGTGCGCAAGGCGCATCTGAAGCGGACAACCGTGGACACCACGGTACAGGATCAGGCGGTGAGTTACCCGACCGACAGCGAGTTGCTGATCAGATCGCGCAAGAGACTGGTCAAACTGTGCCGACAGCATAAGGTTGGGTTGCGCCAGTGTTATGCGAAAACGGGCCCGAAGGCGGTGATCAAATCGAACCGTTGTGCGCATGCCAGGCAGTTCAGGCAAATGCATCGCGAAATCCGGAGACTGAACACGATTCTGGGTCGGTTGGTGCGCGACATCGAGCGGCGGAACGCTTCGGATGTGGAGCTTCGCAAAGTACTCGAATCGGAACTGACGATGACGAAGCGTCTTCTGGCGCAGAAACGACACGACAGCAACAAGCTGTACAGCCTACATGCGCCCGAAGTGGAGTGCATTACCAAGGGCAATGTTATGAGTTCGGCGTGAAGGTGAGAATCACGGTGATCAACCTCAGCACTTTCGTGATGGGTGCGATGGCCCTGCCGGACAATCCGTTTAACGGCCATACGCTGAAGCCGGCGCTGGAACAGGTGCGACGGCTCACTAGCAGCGGAATAGTCGAGGTGTTTGTGGATCGCGGATACCGCAGACACTAGGAGACCGAAAGTGCAGTCCTCATCGCCGGCCAGAGGCGGTGGATGACGGATCGTCTCAAACATTATCTGAAACGCCGCCATGCGATCGAACCAGTAATCGGGCACCACAAGAGTGACGGGTTGCTGGATCGCAGCTACCTCAAAGGCGAAGTGGGCGATAAGATGAATGTGGTGCTCAGCGCTGTTAGACAAAACCTGCGATTGATCCTGACGCGCTTGCGCTTTATTGTCTCGAACTATTGAATCGTTTTCAGGCCTCAATGGCGCAATCTGAAGGGTACATACCTAGTCGGAATTCAATCCGAATGGACGGCTTCTCGTGCCGACATCGGCGTCAAAGCTACCGCTTGCGGCGTCCCCGACAGCATCAGAAAGGGATTTTTTCGGGCCTGATTAATTCGTTACTGTAAAAAGCTGGTGTTGAACTCTGAAAAGTGTTGCTGTAAAGACTTTCACTGTGAATCCGCTCGTTTCCTCCGAATTCGGTTCATCTGTGCAAGATCTCCCTATCCGGTACATGGTCTTCAATTTCCACATCAGGATCAACGATGCAGGCTTTAAGTGACGAATAGCACCTAGACGAGGGAATCACTGCAAGGCGCGTGACGAGAAAACCGAATCTTCAGAACGCAAAGCTTAACGCCGCGGCAACACCGACATCAGTGTCAGCAGAGCGGATGTGTCCGGGATGACGGGTGGTGTAAATCCCAAACCCGGATGACAGGTTGTTGGCATGCCTGACCCGAACAAGGGCGGAGGCTGTAATCTCGCGACCACTGGGTTTCAAGTCAGCAGTCAGTGCACTGTACAACACCCGGCGGTCCGGAGTACGGGCGCTTGGATACCGAAGAGACACCTTTCCGCTCTCGACACGAAGCGGCTGGGACAGGCTGAATTCCATGTCGAAATCTGCCAGCTGCCGGGATGCCTTGATGTTGAATCCGGTCGAGACCAGCGGCGAGGAGTATCGAACCAGCGTGCCTGAATTGTCAGGGTCTGTTATGCCCAGCGTTGCGGTAGCGGAGAGGTCCCAGCCACGGAATTGCTGGTCGGCGTTGATGTCAAGATAAACCGTCTTGGAATCGGTGTCGCCAAATGCACCGGAGGTCTTCATACCCAGTGTTGACTCCTGCTCCAGGATCAACCCGGGTGAAAGTTGCAGCCTTGCCTTGCCAGGAAGTCTGAATGGTGTAGCCGCAGCGAGGCCGAACGCGGTCTCGGACCCAAACGTACGCAGGCTGTCTGTCCCAAGCGGAGTCGGTTGGAGTCCAACCCAGTAAGCGTGTCCATCAGGCGGTTCCTGGCGGACATGTGTCATGCCCCCCAACAAGTTTCTTAAGAAGTGTCCAGCCTGGTTTTGACGGGAAGGTTCGAGTACAAATGTGTCGAGCGAACTATAAAATGGTGCTCCCAGCTCATCAAGAATCATCAGGTGATGACCGGAAAACCCGCGAGCGAGCGAATCGCCGAAATACCCAGGCGGACGGATTGAGGAGACAGCGACAGGATACGAGCTGCCGACCACTGAATCCCTGCCTGGAATACTGCCTGGGCCGACAGGACTCGTAGCTGCTTCAAGGTCGAGGAGCCCATTTCCGTACGTCTCTTTGTCAGTGTAGTCGATAACTATTTTATTCACTTCCTTGCTCTGAGCCGCTGTGGTCTTGATTCTAGTTACCAACTCGTCGTTACCGAGGTCCGGAAATGCCTGTTTCATAACAGCAAAGGCTGCGCTGGCGATGGCTGCTCCCATTGATGTACCCGATTCGAGATCATCAATGGTGCCTGGAATTACATATGCGGAGCTTGGCACCGCAATACAGTAATCCTTTGCGGCACCGCATCTTGCTGACCTATCTAAGATCGTACCTACAGAGTTGACCGCCACGACAGTAAGGAAATGTGAATTCAGATCAGGCCAACGAACGCCCATATAGGCTTTGCCTACAGGATCGCTGGTGCTCTCATTTCCTGCGGCAAATATCCAAATGGTACGGTTCGCTGCATCAGTACCGGATTGCCGGAGTGCCGGCAGAATACCATCTTCTGTCAATGCAGTTTCGAGTGTCGAAGTTTGCTTGGAAGTATCCGGTATATCCTTGTATGTGCTGACCCTGAATGCAACGTAGGCTACCGGAACCTTGCCATTCAGGAAATTTATGGCCTGGGCAAATCTGCTCTTGCCAGTTTTAAAATTTTCATTGTCAAGAATCTCGGCATTCCAAGCAGACACGAACATCAGGTTTGCATCGTACGCGATGCCGTGTATACCGCTGCCGTCGCGTCTTGCAACTGCAGCGAGGGCTGTTGACCGCGCATGATCTGCCCAATCGTCTTCGTCGATTTTTTCATCTTTTATCCGGGTGGAATCACCCACAGCGTATTTATTATCGACCAATTTGCCTGTCAGTTCGGAGTCTGTGGCAATGGCAACCTCATAGGAGCCGATGGTCACCCCTGCACCGGTATAGCCGCGGCTGTAGGCTTGTGGTGCTTCGAGCAACGACAGTGTCAGCGTTCTATTGCGTTCATCGGCAAGTGCAGCGGAACTGGGCCCCGTGTTGGTTGGGCCACCACCACTTCCACCACTGCTGCTGCCACCACCGCCGCCGCCGCCGCCACACCCAGCGATTGCGAACGCCAGGCAGACGCAGAACAACGCCGTAATCGGCTTCATTCCCGAACTGAAACAACTCGAAAAAATACCGATCGCGAGATAACTTCGGCAACGGGTTTCACGACGATCTGAACAGATCACGCATCCTTTATTCACTGTGCAACCTCCAAATGTAATGCCTTCAATTCAACCACTTTGTCGACTTGCACAACGCAAGCCATACCGCTCTTGTGATGATTCCATCCGGCAAAATACCATAAATACCATACTCTTATTTTAATTGTTGAAAACCAGTCACTGATTTTTCGAAACGGCTATTGTAAACCAGCACATTCGGATTTACGGCACACCTGATCCACGAACCAAACAAAATCATCCGAACAAGAGAGTGTCAATCCAGTTCGAGCACACATGCCGGGGCAGACTGTCGAACCGACCACACCGACCTGCTTGGCAAAGCAACAGCGGTCCACACCTGACGCGCGCCAGATTCTGATTCGCACGCCCATCCGATTTCGGAACAGCAAAGACAGTTTTGTCGTTGTCCCTGCACCGCCAATATCGGAAAATAACCAGATGTCCCATCAACTTTGCGATCTATTGCAATCCATCTGCAGAGGAGATGCGTGTCATAGCGCGTTCATTCGACACAGAAATTTGTACAATTGCAGTTTCATTTTCGAAAACAAGTCAAGTACATGAATCATGGGAGAAGCGATGAGCGGATCAATGATCAAAATAAACGCCTCAGATGGCGGCGAGTTCGATGCCTACCTGGCAACGCCGGCACAAGGCTCTGGACCCGGCCTGATTCTGTTGCAGGAGATATTCGGTATCAACCAATTTCTCCAGGACATGGCGGATAACTTTGCCGAGGAAGGATATGTGGTTTTGGTGCCGGACCTGTTCTGGCGCATGCAACCCGGTGTGAATCTCAGTTACAGCGAAGAGGATTTCGGCAAGGCGTTCGGATTCTATCAGCAGTTTGATGTCGACCAGGGCATCAAGGACGTCGGTGATACCGTAGCGGCACTCCGGTCCATGGATCGATGTGTCGGCGGAGTCGGCGCCTTGGGCTACTGCCTGGGCGGAAATCTCGCCTATCTGACTGCTGCACGGACCGATGTGGATTGCGCAATCTCCTATTACGGGGTTGCGATCGAAGCATCGCTCGGTGAAGCGGCCAACATCACCTGCCCGATGGTCATGCATTTCGCTTCCGACGATCAGTTTGTTCCGCCGGAGGCGGTCGATACCATCCGAAGCACATTTGAGGACCGGTCGGACGTGGAGATCTATTACTACCAGGGTGTCAACCATGCATTCGCCACCCCGGGACGCGACAGTTACCACAAGCCATCGACCATGATGGCCTATACGCGAAGCATCGCGCTGTTGCGCAGCACCATCGGACCGATCTACGATCTCAGCCAGCTGTGGGACAAGCACTGTGAGTACGAGTTTGCGGCACGCGACGTTCCCGCCACCATGAACACCATGGTGGATCATCCCTACGTCAATCACATTCCGACCATGACCGGTGGTGTCGGCAGTCAGCAGCTCAGCCGCTTTTACAAACACCATTTCGTCGATGCCAATCCCGAGGACACCAAACTGATTCCGATCTCCCGTACAGTCGGCGCGGACCGGCTGGTTGACGAGATGCTGTTTTGCTTCACGCATGATTGTGAGATCGACTGGATGTTGCCGGGTATCGCACCGACCGGAAAATACGTCGAGATTCCGCTGGTGGCGATCGTCAATTTCCGCGGTGACAAACTCTGTCACGAGCACATTTACTGGGATCAGGCTTCGGTACTGGTGCAGATCGGTGTGTTGGACCCGGATGGGTTGCCTGTCGCCGGGCAGGATACCGCTCGCAAACTGATAGATGAGACACTGCCTTCAAACACGCTGATGGCGAATTGGGCCACAAGCGAAGGCAAACCAATTGATTGAAAACGAGGAGGAGTAAGTCAAAAATGCGATTCAAAACCCTAACCGCTGCGCTGGCATTGTGTCTGGCCGCAGCCACCCAAGTACAGGCCGCCGATGACGATGTCCTGACCATTGCCTACAATGTCAATCTGCCGTCGTGGGATCCGACTGTCGGTGTGTCCGCGGTCAATCCCACCATCCAGTCCATCTACAAGTCGGTATTCGATCAATATGTCGATCAGAATCCGGACCTGAGCTTCAAGCCCGGACTGCTGACCGGCTGGGGATGGAATGACGACCGGACCCAGATCTGGCTTGAGGTGCGCGATGATGCCTACTGGCACGATGGCAGCAAGGTCACACCGCAGGACGTGGTGTGGTCGCTTGAGCGCGCCGGACATCCGGATACCGGCAATCCGATCATGTTTGTCTGGAGCAAGGTTGCCAATTTCAGCATTGACGGTAATCGCATCACCGGCGACGTGGTGGCGTTTGAGCCGACCCTGTTCAAATGGATGGCTTTCCTGACCGCTTACGTCTTGCCTCAGAATTACTATGAAAAGGTTGGCGCCGAGGGATTCGAGAGCGCACCGGTCGGATCTGGACCCTATATGGTCGATCAGTTCGAGCGCAACAGTTTTGTCAGACTGAAACGCTTCGACAAGTACTGGGGACCCAAACCCGAATTTGAGACGGTTGTCTTCAAGTTCGTCACGGATGCCAGCAGCCGTGTTGCCGAGATTGAAAGTGGCAGTTCCGACATCACCATCGAGATTCCCTATGAGCAGTTCGACCGGCTCGGCGAAAAACAGGGCCTGGTGGGACGCAGCACACCGGTATCTGATATCGGCATGATCTTCATCAACGATGTCGGTGTAATGGAAGATGCCAATGTACGAAAAGCACTCGCACACGCCATCGACAAGAACGCGATTGTGGAACATCTGCTGCGCGGTTACGGCGTACCGATAGATACCCTGCAGGCGCCGCAGTACGCGGCGTTCGACGATTCGATCAGTGTCGCCCACGATCCGGAAAAAGCCAAGATGCTGCTGGCTGAGTCCGGTTATTCCACCGACAATCCGGTGCGATTCAAGATCCAGACTACCCGCGGCTTCAAGCCCAAGGATTACGAGATGATTCAGGCTATCGTCGGCATGTGGCGAAAAGTCGGTGCTGAAGCCGAAATCGAGGTCTATGAAATCGCCAAGCACTTTGAGCTTCGAGCACAGGACACGCTTGCACCGGCTGCGTTCTACAACTGGGGCAATGCCATCGGCGATCCCTCGACCTCAACGGGATTTGCGATGTTCGGTCCGTCTCCGCACTCAACCTGGGATACCGATGATCTGGATGCGATGATCGGCCCGCTTTGGGGTGAGGCCGATGAGGCGAAACGAATTGCCGGTTACCAGGCGGTGGACCGCTACATTGCGGAAAACGCCTACGTCATCCCGCTTTTGCAATTCGTACAGCCGATTGTCCATCGGGAAGGCATTGAAGTGACACCGCATGTGGCGAATTTTGTGTTGCCGCAGCTGGTCAAAAAGACCAATTGAGTGTCACCTGTATTGTTCATCTCATAGCTGATCCGCTGCCCGCAAGGGCAGCGGATTGCGTCTGATGGCCTCGCATTTTCTGCTGCGGCGGCTGTTGCTGATTGTGCCGACGCTGTTCGGCGTTTCCGTCATCGTCTTTGTCTTGCTGCGGGTCATACCCGGTGATCCAATCGTCATGATGATTCCGCCCGGCGCCAGCCAGGCGGACATTGATCACCTGCGGGCACTTTACGGCTTCGACAAGTCCCTGCTTGATCAATATCTGATCTGGGGCAAGGCGGTACTCGGTGGGGATTTCGGAACCTCCATCAGTCTGCGCCAGGATGTGGTGGATCTGATCCTGTCGCGACTGCCCGCCACCTTGGAACTCACGGTCTCGGCGATGCTGCTGGCCGTGGCCTCGGGAATCGCACTGGCGGTCATCGGCACCTACTGGCAGAATCGCTGGCCGGAAGTGGTCGTCGATGGAATCAGCGGATTCAATCAGGCTATTCCGGACTTCCTATGGGGACTGATTTTCATCCTTCTGCTCGGTGTGCTGTGGCCGATTCTGCCGATCTCGGGCCGGATTGATCCAAGAACCGGTGTGGAGTTCGCCACCCAGTTTTATTTGCTCGAGAGTGTTGTGCGCGGCGATCTCGCCCGACTGGCCGAAATCATCACACACATGATCCTACCCATGGTCGCCCTGGCGCTGCCGCTGACGGCGGTGATCACGCGAACGCTCAAGGCCTCGTTGCTGGAAACCATGACACAGGACTACATCCTGCTCAGTGAGATCAAGGGATTCAGCCGCTGGCGAATCCTTGTCGTCGAGGCATTGCGTAACGCATTGATCCCCACGGTGGCGCTGTCGGGTGTGCAGTTCAACTTCCTGCTCGGTGGCACGGTCCTGATCGAACAGATCTTCAGTTATCCCGGCATTGGCAACATGGCCATCGGCGCGGTCATTGACCGCGATCTTCCCCTGATCCAGGGGCTGATCATCACGTTCGCGATCATCTTCATCTTCACCAATCTTCTGATTGACTTGAGTTACCGTCTGCTGAATCCGAGAGTGGCCAATGAGTGATCGTGGCCGCATCAGGCGATTCCTGACACCGAGATACCTGCGAGTCTGGTTTGGTGGCGGTGTTGTCTTTTTTCTGATCATTGCCGCAGTGTTCGCGCCCTGGCTTGCGCCTCATGATCCATTGGAGCAGGACCTGATCAGCGGTTTGCTGCCGCCATTTTGGTCAGCTGAGCATGATTCGGTGTTCTTGCTGGGCACCGACAGTCTCGGCAGGGATTTGCTGTCGCGGTTGATCTACGGTGCGCGCATCGCGTTAATCGTGGCGGTTGTTGCAGCGACTCTGGCGGCCTTGCTCGGCACGGTACTGGGTTTGCTGGCAGGATATTTTGGCGGGTTGCTGGATACAGCCATCTCGCGCATGGTCGATATCTGGATGGCGTTCCCCCCTGTTTTGTTGTCCATCGTTCTGGTTGCGGTGATCGGTACCGGACTTCATTCAGTCATCATCGCCATTGTTGTGATTGACTGGACGAGATTTTGCCGCGTGGTGCGAGCGGAGGTTCTCGTTCAGCGGGAACAGGAGTACATCACATCGGCGATCACTATCGGCCTCGGCCGCTGGACCATTCTGTGGCGCGAGATCCTGCCGAATGTTCTTCCGCTGCTGATCACATTGCTGACACTTGAGATGGGGATTGCCATCATCGTCGAGGCAATCCTGAGTTTTGTCGGACTGAGTGTGTCATCGGATCAGGCGACCTGGGGCGGTCTGATTCAGGAAGGGCGTCAGTATGTACATCAAGCCTGGTGGGTGATGACATTGCCGGTGGCTTGCATCATCATTTCAGTGCTGGCATTCAACGCGTTGGGGGATGGACTGAGATCCATTCTGGATCCGGTGATGAGACGATGAGTGTGATTCTCAAGATCGATGACCTGCACGTGGATGTTCGTCAGAATCACGCGGCGACAAGCGTATTGAAGGGTGTTGACCTTGAGATTCAAACAGGCGAGATTCATGGCCTGGTCGGTGATTCCGGTGCTGGAAAGAGCATGCTGGCTAAAACGGTTCTCGGCATCCTGCCATCGTCGACACGAATCAAAAGTGGCTCGATTCGATTCAGTGGCAGTGACATCACATCGCTGGACCGCAAACAGCGTCGCCTTCTGGCAAGCAAGCACATCGCCATGATTCCGCAGGATCCGATGACATCACTGAACCCGGTTCGACGAATCGGCAAACAGTTGTGTGATGTATTGAGACTGCACATGGGCATGGACCGAAGCGAGACCAATCAAGAGGCTATCAGACTGTTGGACGATGTTCAGATTCGGGAGCCGGAACGGGTGATGCGCAAGTATCCGTTTGAGCTGTCCGGCGGCATGCGACAACGGGTATTGATTGCCATTGCATTTTCCTGCAAGCCGGAGTTGATTATCGCGGATGAGCCGACAACTGCGCTCGATGTCACGGTGCAGCGCCAGATCCTTCAATTGATCAAGCATCTGCAGGTGAACTCCAAAACGGCACTGCTATTCATCTCCCACGATCTGGGTGTCGTCGCCAAGATCTGTGATTGCATCAGCATCATGCAGGACGGGCGCATTGTTGAGTGCCAGCCGGCTGAGTTGCTGTTTGATTCACCGCGGCACCACTATACGCAGTCGCTTCTTGAATCCATCTCGGAGTATTACCGGTTCGACAGCCGGGATGAATCGACAACCGGACCCGTTCAGCATCATGTCTGAGTCATCTCCCTCATCCAATGCACTGCTTGAAGTCAGCAATGTGCGTTTGCAACTCCCTGATCGGTCCAAGAAGCCGTTGTTTGGACCTTTACCAAACGTAGAGATTCTCAAAGGCATCAACCTTCGCGTCGAAAAAGGCGAATCAGTCGGAATTGTCGGTGAGTCGGGCAGCGGAAAGACGTCCCTCGGCCGCACCATCATGCGGTTGTACAAGCCCACAGGTGGCCGTATTCGATTCAAGGACAAGGACATCACCCATTGTTCAGAAGACGAGCTTCGTCCTCTTCGGTCTGATATGCAGCTGATTTTCCAGGATCCCATGTCGGCACTGAATCCCAGACATCGGATTCGTGTGATTCTGACACAGCCCCTTTGGGCATTTGGCCAGGTTGACAGTCGAAGTGAATCCGAGCGAATTGCGCGCGTGCTTCTCGAGCGGGTCGGATTGCCCGCGGGTTTCGTCAATCGCTACCCTCATGAGCTCAGTGGTGGAGAACGTCAACGGGTCAATATCGCCAGAGCCGTGGCGGTACGACCGGCGTTGCTGGTTGCCGATGAGATTGTTTCCGGACTGGATGTCTCGGCACGGTCACGGATACTGAAAATCCTGCAAGGCCTGAAAGACGATCTCGGTCTCGCGCTCGTTTTCATCAGTCACGACCTGGCTGTCGTCAATCATATCTGTGATAAGGTATTGGTGCTCCACAATGGCGTAGCGGTGGAAACCGGACTATGCGCGGATTTATTCAGCGCGCCCAAGGCAGCCTATACCAAACGTCTGCTGAGTGCAATTCCATTGCCGGAAGTTGAACATGGCTGGCTGGAGAAAGACAACGATTTCGTCGACGCCGACGAATCACCAACAAAGGAGGAAAGCAAAACAATGGAAAATCAGTTCAAAGTTGCGGGCTGTGTTGCGCTGGTTACCGGCGCCAATCGGGGAATTGGAAGGGAGTTTGTCAACACACTGGTGCAACGAGGTGCCAGCAAAGTGTATGCCTGTGCCCGAAAAATCGACGGTGTGAGTGATCTGGTTGATGCACATTCAGGAGTTGTGGAAGCGATTCAACTTGATATCACCAACGCAGAGCAGGTCGCAGACGCTGCCCGCCACTGCAAAGATGTGAATCTACTGGTCAATAACGCCGGAATCAATCGTTTGAGTTCATTCATATCAAGCGACAGTGACTCATCCGCCCGAGAGGAAATGGAAACGAATTACTTCGGCACCATGGCGATGTGTCGGGCGTTTACGGGAATTCTTGGAGCCAATGGCGGTGGTGCCATCGCCAACATCCTGTCAATCCTGGCACGGGTGAATTTACCGATGATGGGATCGCTTTGCGCGTCCAAATCGGCAGGACTCAGTCTGACACAGGGTGTGCGTGCTGAATTGGCCAAGCAGGGTACGCTGGTCCTGGCGGTCATGCCGGGTGCTGTTGACACCGATATGAGTCGGGATTTTCCACCTCCGAAAATGCCTCCATCTGAAGTTGCCGAGAAAACTCTTGACGCACTGGAGTCAGGAGCGGAGGAACTATATCCTGGAGAGATGGCTGACGGTGTCGCCCAGGGATTGGATGCAGACGCGAAGGGAGTCGAGAAAAACTTTGCTCAATATCTCCCTTGAAGACAGATGTCGGTTTGATCAGAGCGTCCAGCCGCCATCCACAACAAAGAACTGTCCGGTTGCGACTTTGGATTCGTCTGAAGCGAGATAAACAACGATTGGCGCGATGTCTTCGGGTTGCGCCATTCTTCCTGTAGGTTGGCGTTTGAGCATTTCCTGAAGGGCCTTGTCGTAGTCGCCACGTGCCCGCATTCTCTCCTTGAATGACGGTGTGAGTACGGAGCCCGGACACACGGCATTGCAGCGAATATTCTGTGTTACGTAATCTCTCGCAATCGCCTTGGTCAAACCCATCACCGCACCTTTGGTTGCGCCATAAACGCATCGGCTTGATGCACCAGTCAGTGTCGAGACCACACTGGCCATATTGATGATTGAGCCGCCGCCGTTTTCGATCATCGCCGGGAGAAATGCTTCAATCACCCGTGCATGACTTCGAACATTGATGGCGATCGACTTCTCCCAGATCTCGTCATCTGCATCTTGCAGCGTGCCATCATGGACGTATCCAGCACAATTGAAGATCACGTCTGGAGTAGGGACTGAATCAGGCAGTCGGGCGATCGCATCCGAGTCCGTCACATCAAGTTCCAGACAACGGATGTTTTCGCTTTGTTGTTTCAAGCTTTCCAAGGAGGGAACATCGATGTCTGATGCATAAACCGTTGCCCCTTCGGACGCCATCGCAATTGCAGAAGCCCTGCCGATTCCCATGCCGGCGGCGGTCATGAATACAGTCTTATTTTCCAGTCTTCCCATGAAATCGTTTCTCGTTGTCTCGGTGAGGATTGAAATTGCATCAGATTTTACGAATTTTGGTACGGCCTCTGCTTGATTTTTTTCTGTTAAAATTCCACTGGTACATTCTGACAGAACTCAACTTCTTTAACCATCCTACCGAACTGCAACAATTCCGATCATGCGCTGGAAAAAATCTGTAACCATGGTGGAAGCTCACGCTGAAGGTGAGGTGGGACGCATTGTCACGAGTGGAATCATCGATATTCCCGGATCAACGATGGTTGAGAAGCTCAACTACATGAATACCGATGGTGATGGTTTGAGAAGATTTTTGGTGTTTGAACCGCGCGGCTATGCGCAAATGAGCACGGTTCTGATCCCTCCACCAACTGTTCCTGAAGCGGATGCCGGCATGATTGTTCTTCAGGGGGACAAGGCACATGGCATGTCCGGTTCCAATGCCATCTGCACGGTCACTGTGCTTCTTGAGACCGGCATCGTAGAAATGAAAGAACCGGAGACTACGGTGGTGCTTGATACACCGGCAGGTCTGGTCTCTGCCCGTGCCTTATGTTCAAATGGCAAGTGTCAAAGCGTCGAACTGGAAATGACGCCTTGTTACGTTGACCAGGCTGATGTAGAGATTGAGGTTGAAGGATTTGGGACTGTGCCGATTGACATTGCGTTTGGCGGGATATTTTATGCCTTGGTTGATCCAGCAACAGTCGATTTGACGATTGATCAGGAGAGTGCACGCGCATTGGTTGATGTTGGGTCAAAGATTCATACTGCGGCCAATAGCCAACTTGAAATATCCCATCCGGAATTTCCTGCGCTCAATGGTCTTTCGTATGTCATGTTCATCAGCCGCACCGCCGACGGCCGATTGAAGGGAGCAACAGTTCTCCCTCCAGGTCGAATTGACCGGTCACCTTGTGGAACTGGAAACTCAGCACGTATGGCTTTGATGTATTCCAGGAATGAAGTTGAGATTGGTGACTCGTTTACTGCTTTATCGATCATTGATAGTGAGTTCAGAGTCAGGTTTTTGAGAACAACGGAATCATATGGCCGAACTGCAATCGTTCCGTCCATTACCGGTAGGGGTTGGGTACATGGAATCCATCAGATTGGAGTGGATCCGTCAGACCCTTATCCTCAAGGCTATATGGTTTCGGACTGTTGGGGTGAAGCGTCTGATCTATTGAATTGAGGCGCGATTTTTCGGTATATCCACTAGCCATAATTTATCTCAAATAAGATAATCTCAGCCAATCAGTATTGCGCTGCGAATCTACCTTTGCGCAGAATGACGGAGTGAAATCGCTAATTACTATGGACATTGATGAAATTCTAAAAGAAGCCGCAGACCATCTCCGGTCTGGTCGCGCTGACACCATCACCAGAATCAAGCAATATGTAATTTTGCCAATAATAAATTCGTTAGGATGGGATTACACAAGTCCCAAGAAGGTGATTCCCGATTACCATGTTGACAAGAGCAAGTACAAAAGAGGCATCATTGATTACGCTCTAATGCGTGAAGGAGAGCCAACTGAAGATAGGCCAGAAGGTTATGTTGAACCACAGGTCTATATCGAGTTGAACCCCCTTGGGGACTTGAAATTGGGCAACGAAGAGCAATTGTTTAGGCTTGCGTCTGGTACGAACGTTCCTTTTGTAATCTTGACAGATGGTCAAATCTGGAACTTCTATCTCAGTTCGGTCAATCGTGATAGTCCATCAGAATGCGAATTTTTCACGATGGACTTACTGTGCGGAGACAACATTCAAGATTATGCAGTTATCCTGCTAGATGTTCTTTCTTGGGATAACGTAATTTCAGGAAAAGCTGAGTGTGTAGCTAAAAAAATGTTGGGCCCATGCCCTCGTGAATATATTCCGGATGCATGGCAAGTGCTTATATCAAAATACGATGGGTTACTTGAGTTACTAGTTTATCTATTGAGCGAAGAGGTTCAGAAGACTTGCGGTAAAAAGGCAAAACGTAGTGATGTCGAGAATTTCTTACGGAACTGTCAAATCCCTACTGATCCACCTAGACCTCCGTGGATTCCAGAACCAGGGACGTTAAACTTAGTAACTAGGAAAGGAAAAGTAGTTGGGTTTGATTTTGGAGGAAAAGAAACAAAAACAACTACTGCTATAGAAGCTTTAATTCAAATTTTAAGAAAGTTTCATCTAGAAAATCCGAATTTGATGGAGACTTTTGCAATTAAATCGGCTGGCAAGAAACGGATACTGGTGTCGAAAGACAAATGGAAACTCTATCCTGGTCGACCAGACTTAGTGCGCAAGCACTCAAGAGAACTAATCGACGGATGGTGGATAGGAACCAACATATCTCAAACTCAAATCATTAAATTTGTAAAAATTGCGTGCGATGTCTGGGGAGTAGAGTTCAAATGCATTGAACATAGTACTTAATTCCTCACCAAACAACCACAACAAAATCTGAATATGTTTTTCAGTTCTGTCTCGAGAATTTGAATCAACTTACAGGGCGTTCGACCGGTTTCTCACCCGCTATGAGGCGAAGTATCCGAAGGCGGGGGAGACGTTGAGCAAGGACCGAGAGGAGTTGCTGACGTTTTACGATTTTCCGGTCCAACACACTGGAAGAGTCTGCGCACGACCAATCCGATCGAATCGACGTTTGCGACGGTGCGCCAGCGCACCCGGCAGACCCGGGGCTGCCTGAATCGCAAAGGCATGCTGGAGATGATGTTCAAGCTGGTGCAATGCGCCGAGGGCACATGGCGTCGGATGGATGGTTACAAAAGCCTGGGCAAGGTGATTGAGGGCGTGAAATTTAAAGATGGAGAGGAAGTCTGCGAGGACGTTGAAACGGACAATCTGAATCGGGAGACTGCTTGAGCCATCCGGCGCTGCGCACTACTTTTGGTAATGTCTCATAACAAAATTGTCGGAAATTCAACTCATCTCCAAACGCTTTCGACCGCTACCGGACACCGATGAAACTGCATATAGATCCACAATTGACTGTTTGCATCTTCTGACTTTCTCATCTAATTTTATCGCTGTCATTAATCGGCAATTCCGAATGAAAATTATTCGCATCATGGGTTAGATGCACTTTCCTTACGCTCAAACTTCAGAAATACATCTGATATTACTCTTTCTCAACTTCGATCGCGGGAAGTCGGCAGCTAAACGGAAATGAAGCAACCACATTAATTTGTTAGATTCAACGATGTCGCTGCCCGAATCTCTCCTATTCTCTTTCCATGTAAATTTCGAACATCAATCACTGCTCCATATTCGATAAATACCCTCTCAAAACGATTAAATTTAGAGCCCCAATAGATCATGGCACATGCCATAGGAGCTCCTTTTCCGCTATCAACTCCATTTTCCAAGAATCGTAATCTGGTGTCATAAAGAAACGCAACACCTGTAGCCACGCCAAACACAAACCTCTTCCAGTGGCGGGTGTTGGTTGCTACTGGCACTAATGCAAGGACTTCAGAATTGTAATGAGAATTGGATTCAGCACACTTCTTAAACCAATCGTAAATCGATGTCCCTCGCTGTTTATCTCTGCCATACGGAGGGTTAACAAATATCCTTGGGAAATTCCATGGTACCATTAGTCCATCAGTTTTAGGCAAGTAAAACTCAATTTCTGCATCAATTACCGAATGACAATTTGAGCATGGGTCTAAAGATACAGAACCAGAGTAGAATTCATTTATTGCCTCAGCATACTTTGGAGGAGTACACCAATGTTGGCTGAGAGAGTTTGAATTGCTGCGTCCAGCTGTCATCAGAAGACCCTAGTATCAGACGGAAAGTTTATTTAGATCGTTTCGTAAACTTTTGAGTTTACAATTGATTGGGGAAATCACGTTAAACCACCCTGTAATTTCTGATTCATGGTTCGAAAAATAACACTGAAGAATCTCATCTGCACCAGCGTCTATATGTACTTTAGTAAACTTATTGCGACCTCGTCTCCCAGTATAACTTGATAAAAAGGCATCCTTCACTGGTTTTAGCTTTTCGTCAGGCTTCAAAAGAAACTGATTTATAAATTCCGACAATCCTTGATCAGTGAGAAACAAGAGCCAATCATATGACTGAGCTAATATTTGAAGTTCTTTATTTTGGCTTTGGCTTCTGGAAGTGAACCAGTTACCGTGATTGCTGACTACACCTACAGTCAAGACAAAGTTTGGAAATTCGGTGGACCGTGGCGCATCAATTATTTTTCGAAGCAACTGTGGATAAGGCTCTAAGCGAAAGTTTCCGTTGTCTTGTTCAATAACACCCTGCATACCACCGTTTCGTAGTCTAATTTTTTGAAGAGATGAAATCGATTGTGCAACATAGGCACCTTGTTTTGCTTTCTCTATTGTCTGTGGCCCTTTTCGTACACCCTCTTCCACACCTACTCTCTTACATTCAACTATGGCAAAAGGAAATTTGGTAAGCTCGCATACTACAAGAACACAACTCTTTTCGCTCAGTTCCTTAATATTTGCGACTACTAGACAATCATCAGCTTCGGTGAGAACTGTTGCGTTACGCTTTACTAAATCTGAGCTAATGACTTGATTTCTTTTCAATTCATATTCACTTAAAAAAGGCAAATGTCGTTTGATCTTAGCTGGTGTTAAAGGTAGTGAAAGCGGTGCGATTGTGATTTCATGCTTCCTTTTCACCGAGTGCAGGGAAAACTCAACGTTATGTTTGATGTCAGGATTCGCAAATTCTGGAATTCTACGCTCAATTGCAACATTTTCTGAAAGACCCCATGCACGAAGAGTGTAGTAAGTGATTAGCTCTACTAATGTACCTAGAGCACGGCCTGCTGCTTTTTTCCGATCATCTGCATAACTGAACACTTGGTTGGCAAGAGTATTTTGAATGTCATCTATAGACTGATGATTCACACGTATCCTCCAAGAGTTAACGAACTCTTCATTTTTCCAATTTCCTCTTTAACATACTCAAACATTTTTATGCTAACTTGCCAGACACATCCTCTATGTCCCTTCAATTCATCCTTACTTTAGGTAAAAAGGAGCCGATTACGAAAAATGAAAGGTACTGACCAGTATTTTGCCGGAGACGCAGATTTAAAGTCTATCCTGTCGGATCAAGTTCAATTTCATCCTCCTCTTCTTCTTTCTTCACTTTCTTCGCTTGTGTAAGTTTGGAAAAATACAATCCAATCTCAAAGAGTATCCAAACTGGAATCGCCAGCATCGTCTGCGAAAACACATCCGGTGGCGTCAGGAACATGCCCACCACAAAAGCCGACACAATAATGTAAGGCCTCTTGGCCGCCAGACTCTCGGGCGTTGTTGCACCAGCCTTGACCAGTAGAACAGTTGCGATCGGCACCTCGAATGCAATGCCAAACGCAAAGAACAGCTTCAACACAAAACTCAAATACGCATTGATGTCGGTCATCACGGCAACGCCTTCCGGTGCCGTGCCTGTGAAAAATGCGAAGATGATCGGAAAGACGACGTAGTAGGCGAAAAGGATTCCAAGATAGAAAAGAATACTGCTTGAAACCAAAAGTGGAATAACTGCCTTTTTCTCGTGCTTGTACAAACCAGGCGCCACAAATGCCCAGATCTGATAGAGCAGAAACGGCATTGCAACACCGACCGAGAAGGCGAATGCAAACTTGAACGGAACAAAAAACGGACCGTGTGGTTCGGTCGAGATCATGGAGGTGTCATCCGGCAAGGCTGCCATCAGGGGTGATGCCAGATACTCATAGAGTGTGTTCGCGAACGGAGCGCAGGCGATGAATATGACGAGTATGGCGATCAGGCCGCGCATCAGGCGCTGACGCAATTCCACAAGATGTGAAATGAAAGTAGTGCCGGTGGCGTTCGGATCTTGATTAGTTTCCGCCATCAGTCTCAGCCTGCCGTCTTGGGTTCAGCCACGGTCGATTCTTCCTTGGCTTTGGCTTCCGGTTTTTTGATTTCAGGTTTCACCGTGACGGTTTCATTTTCGTCGATGACGTTTTCGTTCAACTCAGCTGCTGCCTCCTCAAACATGGTCTTGGTGTCTTTGAGGTCATCCTCAACAACGCTTTTTGTCTCTTCCAAATCCTTCTTGATGTTCTTCAGCTCCTTGAGCTCAGTTGCATCAAGCTCGCGATCAATATCTCGTTTGACTTCAGCCAATGTCCGGCGCGCCTTGCCGACCCACAGCCCGACTGAACGCGCCGCCCGCGGCAAGCGCTCAGGTCCGAGTATGATCAACGCAATCACTGCAATGATTGCAATTTCCCAAAAGCCGACATCAAACACGTTGAATCAACTCCATCATCACCAATCAGGGAAAGGCTAGGCTTTTTCCTTCTCTGCGGTCTGAACTTCCTCTTCGGCAGTCTTCTGGGCAGTGTCTTCCAAAGACTCCTTTGTTTCATCTGTCTCCTCTGCGCCTTCTTCCTTCACGGATTTCCTGAAACTCTTGATGGCCGCACCGAGATCGCCACCCATACCGCGTATCTTCTTCGTACCGAAAAGCAGCAATACGATGACGAGTATGATCAGCAACTGCGTTACACTAATTCCACTTGGACCAAACATTTTTCCTCCCGGTTCTGTGTTAAACCTAAACTAAATCTGTAACCTGTCAATTATCGCTGAATTGAGCGACATTCATCAACAATATAAACTTCACAATCTTGATTTACCTGCATCCGATTACCTTCCAGCCTCGTCATCCAGGTCGTTATGGAACAAACCATAACAGGACAACATCACCATGGATTGAACCCACAGGTTTATGGCATCCTTAATGACAAGCATTCGATAACTCAATTTGGATCGCGCCAACTCTCTCATTTGTCATCCCGACTTTGTGCGCGGCTTTTCGATTTTGCAACCAAGCGCAAAATGAACCAGATACAAGCAATAGCAATGACCAGCAACTGCCATCAGCCAACGCTTTCTTCTCCAAGCATTTTTCACTCCTGACTTCCAATCAAGCTCAACCGCCATCAACCACGCGATCGTTTCTCGTCGAGCCCGGATACTCCGAACCGTCTGCCGAGTTCATCAATCACATCGTGATGCGTCAAACCAAAGCGGGAAAGCAGCACCATGGAATGAAACCACAAATCCGCCGTTTCATACACAACCTGACCGGAATCCTCGGCTTTAGCTGCCTCAACAGTCTCATTCGCCTCCTCGATGACCTTGTCCGATATGGCGTCCAAGCCTTTGTTGTGCAGGGATGCCACGTAGGATTGACCCGGGTCAGCGCCTTTCCTGGACTCAATCACCCCCATCAATGATTCAAGAATATCAGTTTGCATAACCTAGTCAATTCTATGATCTGTAAATTTCTTTGGGATCTTTCAAAACAGGATCAACGTCAACCCATTGATCGCCATCCAGTCTGCGGAACAAGCACGACTGGCGTCCCGTATGACAGGCAATCCCACCTTTCTGCTCAACCTGGAGCAGAATCACATCCGAATCGCAATCCACCCGCACCTCGCGGACAATCTGCTCATGACCGGACTCCTCGCCCTTGGGCCAGAGTTTCTGCCGTGAGCGAGACCAGTAAACCGCACGCCCCTCGGACACGGTCATTCTCAAGGATTCAGGCGACATCCACGCCACCATCAGCACTCTTCCGGATTCGGCATCCTGTGCGATCGCCGGCAACAGGCCATTATCCGACCACTTCAATCCATCACACCAGTCTTCAGCCATCTGGTTGCTCCTGCATCAATTCGCAGATCTCAATGCCTCGGGAGCGCATATGTTCCTTGGCTTGCGCAATTGTATATTCACCGAAGTGGAATATGCTTGCCGCAAGTACTGCATCAGCGTACCCAAATTCAATGCCATCCGCAAGATGCGACAATTCTCCAACGCCCCCGGAAGCGATCACAGGCACCGGAACCGCCTCGGAAACTGTTCGCGTCAGCTCCAGATCAAAACCGATCTTTGTACCATCGCGATCCATGCTGGTAAGCAGAATCTCTCCGGCGCCCAACTCGCAAAGTTGACGCGCCCAGTCTATGGCATCCAGTCCACGCGGCGTACGCCCGCCATGTGTGTAAACTTCCCAGGCAACAGGATCCGTTCCCGGAATCCTGCGCGCATCAATCGCCACCACAATGCATTGTGACCCGAATCGTCCTGCAGCTTCCTCAATGAACTCCGGTCGCTCCACCGCAGCGGTATTGATTGATATCTTATCGGCCCCCGCGTTGAGCAGGTTTCTGATGTTGTCCACATTGCGCACACCACCGCCAACCGTCAGCGGAATGAAAACCTGTCTCGCAACCTCCTCGACTATGTGGATAATCGTATCCCGTCCACTCGAACTGGCAGTAATGTCCAAAAACGCGAGTTCATCCGCCCCTTGCTCATCGTAAATCTGCGCAACTTCCACCGGATCTCCGGCATCTCGGATGTCCACAAACTTAACACCCTTGACGACTCGTCCTTCGTCAACATCCAGGCAGGGAATGATTCGTTTCGCAACCGGCATATCAGATCACACTGTGTTCACTTCTTCTGTACGTTCGGAAATCACCTGCATGGCCTGCATGTAATCCAAAGTACCTTCATACAGCGACTTCCCCGCAATGGCACCCATGATGCCGCGATCGCTGACTTCCAACAGCCTTTCAATATCTCCAAGACCACGGATTCCACCTGAGGCAATCACTGGAATCGTCAGTTTCGAGGCAAGCTGCGCAGTCGCCTCAACATTGACGCCGCTCAGCATGCCGTCGCGTGCAATGTCGGTGTAGACGATCGCTGCCGCACCATTTACGGCCAATTCTCCGGCCAGTTCCACAATATCCGAACGACCACTGTCGGCCCAGCCCTCAGTCGCGGCCCGACCATCTTTCACATCGATCCCGGCAATCACCTGACCCGGGTAACGCGCATTGATCTCGGCAACAAACTTCGGATTCTTCACCGCACTCGTTCCAAGAATGACAAAGGAGACTCCCGCCTTCAGGTAGCTCCTCGCACTCTCGAGCGTTCGGATTCCGCCACCAACCTGAATTTCGATGTCGGTGTGCTTTTCTGCGATTTTTCCAATCACTGAAGCATTGACAGGTTTGCCTTCAAATGCACCATTCAAATCGACGATATGGATGCGTTCGGCACCGCAATCAACCCAGCGGTCGGCCTGGCTGACAGGATCGTCCGAATAAATCGTGGCGTCGGCCATCCTTCCCTGCACAAGACGTACGCACCGACCGTCTTTGATGTCAATTGCAGGAATTAAAAGCATGGTGTTACAGGCAGGTTGAAAGCAAGATGATTGGAATTATACGACTGCCAGCCAAGTGCTGTTGCAGCGGCTGGAAAACCCGAACTCAACAGGTTCCGTCCCAGTTGACGAAGTTGGCCAACAGATTGAGTCCCTGCTGTCTGCTTTTTTCCGGATGAAACTGAACCGCGAAGACGTTGCCCTTCGCTGCGGCACAGACGAACTCGGTTCCATAGGTGGCTGTGGCGGCCACTTCAGTTTCGCGATTGGAGTGCGCACAGTAACTGTGAACAAAGTAAAACCTCGTGTCCTGGGGGATACCGTCCCACAGCGGATGCTCCTGGGTCTGATGGACCTTGCTCCAACCCATGTGCGGAATCTTGATTCGACGCCCCGCATCCTCAAGGTCGTCTTCGAATCGCCGCACCCGGCCAGACATGACATTCAAGCCTTCCACACCGCCGTCCTCTTCACTGTACGCGTAGAGCGCCTGCAGTCCAAGACAGATTCCGAGAACGGGCCGGGTGACCAGGGCAAACTCAATCGCATGCCGGACGCCATCGTTTTCCATGGTCTCTATCCAGGTGCCGATTGCACCTTGACCGGGCAATACCAGACGGGCAGCAGTTCGAATCTCGCGCGCTTCTGTTGTTGAGACGACCACATCGCCCTGCGGTGCCACCGCCTCAAGGGCGTTGATTACAGAGTGAAGATTACCGGTTCCGAAATCGGCAACGACGATCTTTGACATGAAACAGACTCGTTTTGACAGTCAGCGTGGAAGGCCTGCGTTACAGACTTCCCTTGGTGGATGGAATGGAACCGTCAGAGCGGGCATCAAAGGCAGCGGCCATCCGCAATGCGCGCCCGAAAGCCTTGAAAACCGTCTCGGCAATGTGATGGGCGTTTCGTCCATTTAGATTCGTGATGTGCAGGGTGATTCGTGCATGATTGCATACCGCCTGGAAGAACTCCCGGATCAGGTCCACATCGAACTCTCCGACCCGCTCGCGTGGATACTCAACGTCATATTCCATCGACGGCCGCCCTGAAAAGTCAATGACCACTCTGGACAATGCCTCATCCAAGGGAACATAGGCATGCCCGTATCGGACAATGCCGGACTTGTCACCGATGGCCTCAGCCAATGCCCGGCCCAGGGTGATGCCGACATCCTCAACCGTGTGATGTGCGTCAATGTGAAGATCACCGACCGCCTTGATCTTAAGGTCAACCATGCCGTGACGCGCGATCTGCTCAAGCATGTGCTCGAAAAACGGCAGTCCGATCTCAAGCTCGGACTTGCCGCTGCCATCCAGGTTCAGTTGAACCGAGATGTCGGTTTCCTTCGTCTTCCTGTGAATGTCAGACATTCGGTTTGTATTGTCCATGTCTTGCAACTCTTCAAATGCTATCGGCTGACTCCGCTCGGTCTATCATAAAATCAAGGTTCAATCTTTCAGTTCCTGTGCGGCTATTTTAAAGCGGGAGTCAAAAATATATCCAATTGCTTCAATTGAAACAATGATTAGGATTAATCGATGCCGGAAATGCGCTTGCCCAGACCTGATTGTGCGGCTTAAACGTGCTTGATCAGCGCGTTCAGCAACACCTTGTTCTCATTTTCTGTGCCGACCGTCAACCTGAGACAATCAGCAAGCATGGGATGGGAACCATCCAGATTCTTGATCAGTATTCCATCCTCGCGCAACGCCTCAAACACCCGGGTCGCACTCTTGTGCATGACCTTGACTGTGATGAAGTTGGTCTCCGATGGAAAAACCTTGAGGCTGTTCTTTTTTTGCAGTTGGGACATCATCCACGTTCGCTGCGACAGGATTTTGTTGGTACTGCGACTGACCTCATCCCAGTGATCAAGTGCAAACACCGCGCTCGTCTGCGCCAGCACACCGATATTGTACGGAAAACGGATTTTCTCAAACTCGGCCGCCCAGACCGGATGACTCATCATGTAGCCGACGCGAAGGCCGGCAAAACCGCTCTTCGACAGTGTTCGCACCACAACCAGATTCTCGAAATGCTGAACAAACTCCATCATGCTCTTGCCGGAATAGGCGTGATACGCCTCGTCAACAACCACCAGCCCCTCAGATATGCGGGCGGTGTTCTCAATCAGTTTCTCATCAAAAAAGTTACCCGTCGGATTGTTGGGATAGGCGAAAAAGATGCAGGCCGGCTGCGTGCGTTCCACCGCCGACAGCCAGACATCCTCGGGCAACTGAAAATTCTCGTCCAGATCAACACCGATGAAGTTGCCGCGGGTGTATTGGGCGATGATCTCATACATCGCAAAAGACGGCTGGGGTGCCATGATCGATCGTCCATAACCGCCGACGGCCATTTGCAGCAGCTGCAGGATTTCGTCGGATCCGTTGCCCAATGTCAGTTCCAACCCACCTGGAATCCGGAAAACCTCGCGCAGCCTGCGTTTGAGCTCGCGCGCGGTTGGATCCGGATATCGATTGACATCCACACCTGCCAGGTGCGCCAGCCACTTCTCCTTGAGCGACTCACTGAACCCATACGGGGATTCCATCGCGTCGAGCTTGACCGGTCCTGAGAAAGCGGGCACCTGATACGCCCTCAGCGACCGTATCTGGGGATGCAGCACACCGGAGAGTTTTGGACGTCCTTTATTCACTGTCTTTCCACCGATAGTCGGCTGAGCGGGCATGTGCGGTCAGCTGCTCTTCTCTTGCCAGCAAACTGGCGACCTGGGCGATGTCCCGGACACCTTGCGGCGAGCAGTTGATGATCGAAGTCTTCTTCATGAAGTCATAGACGCCGAGTGGCGAACTGAATCTCGCCGACCCCGAAGTCGGCAGCACATGATTCGGCCCGGCGCAGTAGTCACCGAGCACCTCGGCGCTGTGCGCGCCGATGAAGATGGCCCCGGCGTTGCGGACACCGTCGGCAATCTGCTCGGCATCTCGCGTCATCAGTTCCAGGTGTTCCGGCGCAATGCGATCAATGATGTCGACGAGTTGGTCCGAATCCCGAACGTGAATCAACGCACCGTGGTCAGCCAAAGACCGGGCGATCACCTCACTTCTTTCCATTTGCGGCAGCATTCTTCGCATGTGCTCGCGAACCTCATCGAGTTTATCCCGGTTCGTGGAAATCGCAATCGATTGCGCATCCTCGTCGTGCTCAGCCTGGGCAAACAGATCCATCGCGGCCCACTCCGCATTCGTCGTGTCATCACAGACGACCACCACCTCAGAAGGTCCGGCAATCAGATCAATTCCGACAAAGCCGAACACCTGTCTTTTGGCGGCAGATACCCAGGCGTTGCCCGGACCTACGATCTTGTCTACCTTGGGTACCGACCCTGTTCCGAATGCCAGTGCCGCCACCGCCTGCGCACCACCGATGGTGAACACCCGATCAACACCCGCGATGTGTGCGGCAGCCAGTACCGAATCCCTGATCTCGCCATCAGGGGCCGGTGCGGTCATGAAAACTTCGCGCACACCGGCTGCCTTTGCCGTCACCGCAGTCATCAGTACTGAAGACGGATAAGCAGCCTTGCCACCGGGCACATAAACTCCAACCCGGTCGAGTGCTGTCAGTTTCTGACCAAACCGGTTGCCAGACTGGTCATCATAAACCCAAGATGACTCCAACTGGCGCTCGTGATAACGACGTATCCGGTCTGCGGCAGTTTGCAGCGCCAGATGCAAATCCCCATCAATTCGGGAAGCCACCTTTTCGAGAGTGTCAGAGTTGTACACCAGTTCGCTGAAACTAGTGGCAGGACTGCGATCATACTGTCGTGTCAGCTCCAGGACCGCCCGGTCGCCTCGGGTTCGTACCAGCGCAATGATTTGCGCCACCGCGCGATCAATTTCAGGATCGAATTCCATGCCCCGGGCCAGGAGCGCTGACAACTGCGCATCAAATTCCCGGTCGGCAGTCGATAACTGTCGGATTTCAAGATCCACGTTCGTGCTCCCGGGCCGCGCGTTCGATTCTTGCTGCGGTTTCCTTGACTTTGCGTTCCTTGAGTCGCATCGAGGCCTTGTTGGCGATCAGCCGTGCGCTGATCTGCGCAATGGTCTCGATTTTCTCCAGTCCATTGCTGCGAAGTGTCTCACCCGTCTGTGACAGATCCACGATCCGGTCGGCCAGGCCGCGCAGCGGTGCGAGTTCCATTGAACCGGTCAGGTGCATGACATCCACATAGATCCCTTTCGAGGCAAAGTGTCGCCGGGTTGTATTCACGTATTTTGTGGCCACCCTGAGCTTGCGCCGGCTCTCGCGTTCATCGGTGTCCGGGGATTGTCTGCGTGCGACGATCAGCTCACACTGGGATATGGCAAGATCGGCCAGTTCATAGATGCCACCATTTTGCACTTCCAGCAGCACATCCTTGCCCACCACTCCGAGATCCGCACCGCCCAGGCGCACATAGGTCGGTACATCGGTACTGCGGACAATGATCAGCTGGACATCCTGATCCTGGGTATCGATGACGAGATTACGCGTCTTGGTGATGTCCTCGACCGGCTCGATCCCCGCGTTCACCAGTATCGGATGTACGGCCTTGGTGATACGTCCTTTTGAGATCGCAATCGCAATACGACTAGTACGAATATCCATCGCAGTCAAACCGGAAAAAAAGTAAGATGCGAGATGCCGTCAGCTTGCGCTGACGTGTCCGGCATCCGCGCTCTCATGGCTTGATGTGCCATTGTCGTGAACGCGCCGGATTTGCGCACCGAGCTGCGCAAGCTTCTCTTCGATGCAATGATAACCGCGATCGATGTGATGTATCTTTTCGATGATGGTCTGTGACTCAGCAGCCAGCCCCGCCAGCGCCAGACAGGCCGATGCGCGAAGATCCGTTGCCGTAACTCTCGCACCCTTGAGTTTGTCGACGCCGCTGACCAGTGCGGTGCTGCCATTCATTGAAATGGAAGCGCCCATACGAACCAGTTCCTGTACGTGCTGGAAGCGGTTTTCGAAGATTGTCTCTGTCACTGAGCCGTTGCCGCTTGCGATGCAGTTCATTGTCAGGAACTGCGCCTGCATGTCTGTTGGAAATCCAGGAAACGGTGCGGTGCGAAGATTGACAGCCTTGGGGCGCCTGCCATTCATCGACAATTGCACACTATCCTCATCGACGCTGATCTCGGCACCGGCATCCTGCAGTTTGTCCAGAACCGAAAGCAGGTTGCTCGGCTGAACATCACGCACGTTCACGTTACCGCCGGTGACGGCACCGGCAACCAGGTAGGTTCCGGCCTCGATCCGGTCAGCGATGATGTCGTGACTGTGCTGTTGCAGACTGTCGACGCCCTCGATCTTGATCTGACTGGTGCCGGCACCTTCAATGCGGGCACCCATTCCAATCAGGCAGTCGGCGAGGTCCACCACTTCGGGTTCCATCGCGGCATTCTCAATCACCGTCGTGCCCGTGGCCAGGCACGCGGCCATCATCAGGTTTTCAGTACCGGTTACGGAAATTGTGTCCATGAAGATGTGCGCGCCATGCAGCTTTCGGGCCGTTGCCTTGATGTAGCCATTTTCGAGTCCGATTTCCGCACCCATCGCCTTGAGGCCCTCCAGGTGCAGATTGATGGGTCTTGAGCCGATCGCGCAACCGCCAGGCATGGATGCCTCAGCGTGCCCAAAGCGTGCCAGCAGTGGCCCGAGCACCAAAATCGACGCCCGCATGGTCTGAACGATCTCATACGTTGCACGAACACTGTTGACTGTGCGCGGGTCAACAACAACCGCCATGTTTTCCTGCAGTTCGACCGTCGCACCCAGCCGGCATAGCAGGTCTAGTGCGGTGGTTACATCCTGCAGGTGGGGGATATTGCCGACGCGAAGGGGTTCAGATGACAACAACGATGCAAGCAGGATCGGCAATCCTGCGTTTTTCGCACCGGATATGCGTACGGTGCCATGCAATGGCACACCGCCGGAGACAATCAACTTGTCCATCATAGAATCCTTAAACGGATTGACTGGATGCTCCGACTCGCTATACTGTCGCTTTCTGTCAGCCTGTCTGATTCAGCTTCGATTCAAGTTCGCCGTTTTGGTACATTGACATCAGGATGTCGCTGCCACCAATGAACTCTCCGTCGATATAAACCTGCGGTATGGTCGGCCAATTCGAATAACGCTTGATGCCTTCCCTTACGTCCATGTCACTTAAGACATTGACTGTTGCGTATTGCGCACCACACGCTTCAAGAATCTGAACCGCCCGGCTCGAAAACCCACATTGTGGGAACTGTGGTGTTCCCTTCATGAACAGCACCACTCGATTGCCTGTCACTGTTTCCTTGATGCGATCTTCGACGCTCATCTCTCTTAGTTCTCCATCTTGCTTAGATTACTTAAAATATCAGGATGCCTGGCTGTTCCATTGTTCCGGGGTATAGGTTCGCAACGACAGTGCGTGAATATCATCGACCATTTTCTCACCCAGTCCACCGTAGACCATGCGGTGTTGCTCCAGCATGGACTTACCGGCAAACTCGGAACAGATCACGACAGCCTCAAAGTGCCTGCCGTCTCCGATGACATCAGCCGAAGAGCCACTGAGACTCTCCTCAATCCATACCTTGACCTGTTCGGGTGTAACCATAATGATTTGATTTCGATGTTAAATGGAACATTCACCATCCAAACTGTCAATTTTATCACATCAGACAGTGGCTGATTCGGCATCCGCGGTGACCAGCAGGCTTTCCACGTTGTTGACCCGGGCAATTCGCTTGAGATTTTCCGGCATATCCACAAATCTGATCTCGAGGTTGTGCTGTTGCGCCTGCGTGACCCATTCAATGCACAGTGCCACTGCCGCACTGTCTGCGTCCTTCACGCCTCCCAGGTCGAACTGAACGCTTTTCGTTGTGATTGATTGAAGTTTAAGGTTTTGATGAACTTCGGTAACCGTGTCCAATCGGAGCGGTCCGGTCACCCGGACATGGGTCGTTGAATCATCGCCGACCGAAGTCTCAATCTGCGTGCCCAAGACGATCAGCCCTGTGTGGTAACCCGGAACAGGAACTCACCGATGATGTCTTCAAGGTTGAAAGACGACTGCGTGAATTCAATTAGATCACCGCTTACAAGATAATCTTCCTCGGCGCCTTGCTCGAGGCCGATGTACTGTGCACCCAGTAATCCGGAAGTGAGTATCTTCGCGCTGGAATCAATTGGAATGCTGCCGAACCGGTCGGAGATGGACATTTCCACCCGGGCACTGAAGTCATCCATGTTCACTTGGATGCCAGTGACCCGGCCGATATTCACACCGGCAATGGTGACGGGTGCCTTGATACTGAGTCCGCCGACATTGTCAAAATCGGCGTAGATCTTGTAGTCGCTGTCGACCTCAAATACGGATGCACCGTCAACCCTGAAGGCCAGCAAGACGATGGCGGCGATGCCGCCCAGTACGAACAGCCCAACCCAGAGTTCAAGCATTGATTTTTTCATGGAATCAAGGTGTACGGATTGAAATCAGTTGCAATTGGGGAGATTGTTTACGAGGTGCAGGTCTGAATGTTGTGATTCAAGAATGCTGTCCGAATACTCTGTTCGATACAAGCGAAATTATACCAAACCCGTCACGGTGAGTATTCGGCGCCGGACGATCAAAAAGCGTTGGACGAGTTTAAAAAGAAAGTGCCCTACCAATAAAAATGAATCAACAATTAATTGCCAATTCACCCCACATCGGTAGGGCCAGGGTTTGACTCTGATATGTTAACAGACGAAATCGAGATGGCAACAAATATTTTCCAGGTGAACAAAAGTTGACGGGAGTGGTTGTAGATTTTGTACACTAACGGCAGGTGAGTATGTACGGGTCGTTAGCTTATAGCGGTGTTCACCTGCCGCCGAGGAAACTCGGTTCTAGCCGCGCTGGAATATCGAAGAGCGTCCGAGAGCAAAGAGCCCTTCGGGGCTCTTCGCTGTATTTCGTCTGACGATTCGAGCGCACCTGCCAATCTATCGGCAACCGGATGCCGAATGAGTTTCCTTGGACCACTTGATCCGGCTGCCTGATTCTCAAAGGCGGTGAACCAGCACAGAAAGTTGACAGAACTGACCTCTCATGATAAAAATTGACGTGGGTGGATAAGTACGGGGTTGCTGTGCAAATAGTGATGTCCACCTACCGCCGAGGCAATTCGGTTCCAGCCGTGCTGGAATATTCAAGAGTACCTGAGCGCAAAAAGCCCTATTTGGGGCTTTTTGCTATTCACACCCTGTTTGTTTGAACCGATTGCGCTCAACTCAGCTTGAGCGTATCCGATCATCCATTCCTCAGATACATCAGTGGCCGGTGTCTCAACGCCCGACTGATGCCCATCATGCCCATCACCAGCGAGATCACCAATCCCAAAATCGCAGTGCTCACTGCCGGTGCCGGAATCAGATACCAGTCCCATCCCATCAACCCGGAGACAACCGCCCATGAGGCAATCGTGCCGAAGATCACCGCCACTGCCGCGGTGATGCCGCCCTGCAACAGGTATTCCAGTGAGAACGCCGCCAGCACATATCGGCGCGATGCACCGATCGTCTTGAGCAACACACTTTCATAGGCCCGACGCCGGTTCTCTGAAATCACGATTCCAGCCAACACCAGGATACCGGCAACAATGGTGACAGCACTGATGCTGCGGGCGGCATTTCTCCCCTGTGCCATCAGATCTCCAACCCTGTTCAATGCATCCTTGATTCGCACCACCGTGATGTTGGTGAACTCACTCGCAATCTCCTCTTGCACCTTAAATTCCACTTCGGGCGCGGCGCTCACCGTTGCAATGCTCGAATGCGGAATGGAATTCAGCGGGTAGGGCGACAGCATGATCGCAAAATTCAGCCGCATCGAGCGCCACTCAAGGTCACGGACATTGTGAACCGTACCGACGATTTCCCGACCCAGGATGTTCATCGTGATGGTATCACCAATGTCCAGATCAAAGCCTTCGGCAACATCCTTGTGAATCGAAAGCAGTGGCGGACCCTGGTAATCCGGGTCCCACCATTCTCCTTCAACCATTTCCACATCTTCGAGCGGGTGTGCGGTATACGAGAAAATCCGCTCGCCATCGTCATCGACCATCCATCGGCTGTCCTCATCGACCAGCGCCTCAAGCGGGTGCATGTCCTTGATGCGGACAATCCGACCCGGAATATAGGGACTGCGATTGAGGTCTGTCACACCTTCAACACGACCCAGTGTTTGTTCGAATTCATCGATCTGATCCGACTGTATCCCCATGAAAAAGAATGTTGGGGCATTGTCAGGGATCAAGTGGTTGATCTGCTGGTTCATGTTGGCCGACACCATCGCCGTTGCTATCAGAACGGATAATCCAAGCCCAATCGCCAGCACAATATCCGAGGTGGCGGCACCGGGTCGATGCAGGTTTGCGATCGCCAACCTTGCTGCCGGCCGACTGCGAAGTCCAAGCTTGCGCGACATCCGGACAATGGCAAACCCAACAAACCGGAAAGCCAGCCAAGCCGCGCTGACACCGATAACGAACCAGATGGCGAACCGGGTTTCGTACGCGGTGAAGATGACAATCAGCGCCAAGGCAACCGCCATCAGGAACGACAGGGCTGCGAATACCCAGGATGCCGTTCGTCTTTCTGCGGTCACCGCGTTCCTGAAAAGCGAAGACGGCATCGTGTTGAGCGCACAGGCAAGCGGCCACAGCGAAAACAGCATCGCCGTCAGCAATCCATAGGTGATCACGATCACGGCAATGGACAACCTGAAAGAGAATGCGAGAGGTATCGAATACAGGTTTTCGATAATCACCGCACCGATCACGGTCAAGGCAAGTCCGACCGCCATGCCGATTGCAATTCCGATACCGGTCAGGATGAGAATCTGTGCCAGATAGATTCTGAACACCAGCTCCTGCGCCGCACCGACGCATTTGAGTATGGCAATCGTCGAGAGCCGGGTATCAAGATAGGCACGAACCGCGTTGCTCACGCCAACTCCCCCGATCAGCAGTGTCGTCAACCCTGCCAGGGCAAGCAGTACGCCGATTCGCTCAATCACCTCGGACAGATTGGGAGACGCGTTGTGAAAATCACGAACATCCAACAGGGGGTACCGCTCGTCCAATGCCGCACTCACCGAGGCTGGGTTGAAGTTCTCCTTTAACCGCAGCCGGTAATCAAAGTAACTGCGACTGCCCTCAACAACCAGTCCGGTTTCATCCATCGCATCACTGCTGATGATGATTCTGGGCCAGAATCCATAACTGCCTGTACTGCCGATCCGGTCGGGTTCGTTTTCGACCACGCCGGTTACTGTAAAGGTCGCATTTCCGAGCGATACCTGATCGCCAACGGCAACCCGGCCGGACTCGACCAGCACCGGCTCAACCACCGCGCCCCAGCTGTCTCCGTCACGTGCAATTGACTCAGCAAGATTTTCACCACCAGCCATAACGAAACTGCCGTAGAGTGGATACCGATCATCGACTGCCTTGAGCGAAATCAGGAGGTTTTTCCGTGCGTCATCAGTACGCAGCAAGGTGCGCATTTCGATGAATCTTGTGATCTCATCAGAATACTCCTCAATCTGCTGACGCTGCTCCTGGGTGAGATCATGAAACTGCTGTCCGATTGCAATCTCTCCGCCAAGCAGCGTTCGGCCATCCCGGGCAAGTCCATTGATCAGGCTGGCTGACATGGTCATCACCGCGGTGATTGCTGCCACACCCAGGGCCAGGCAACTGATGAAGATCCAAAATCCCCGATGACCTCTTCGAAGATCCCGGACAGCAATTCGCATTGTCGTCAATAGCATCGGACCCGATCAGTTGTGATTGGTGACGATTCTGCCGTCGGACATCTCGACATGCAAGGTGCATCGCTCAGCCAGTTCCGGCTGATGCGTGATCAAAAGCAAGGTGGCATTCTTGTCAGCGCAACGCTCGACCAGCAGGTCCATGATTCGCTCGCTGTTGGCCATATCCAGGTTGCCGGTCGGTTCATCGGCCAGAATCAGGTCCGGCTGTGCGATCAGTGCCCGGGCAATGGCCACGCGTTGCTGCTCACCGCCGGACAGCTGGCTTGGGTAGTGGCCGAGCCGGCCCAGCAGGCCCACACCAGCCAATTCGTTTCTCGCCTTGTCAAAGGCACTTCGATCGCCCGAGAGTTCCAAGGGGATCGCAACATTCTCCAATGCTGTCATGGTCGGAATGAGATGAAAGGACTGAAAGACGATGCCGACATTCTCGCGCCGAAACCGGGCCAGCTCCTCTTCGCTCAGGTGACTGATGGCATTGCCTGCAACCTCGACCGAACCGCGCGTGGCTTTTTCCATGGCCCCGATGATCATCATCAGACTGGTCTTCCCCGCACCTGAGGGACCGGAAATGCTGACGCTCTCCCCATAGGGCACCTCAAGGTTGATCCCGCGCAGAATCTCAACCGAGCCGGCCTGGCTGTCGAGGATCAGCCACAGATCGTCAAGGGAGACGATGGATCGGGGTTTTTCGGTTATGTCATTCAATGGTTCGCGCAATGTTCAGTCCCTACAGTCAAATTCAAATGAAGTACCAATCCCGCTCCACAATGGAATTTGCCTTTGGACTGCGAATGGCTTCACCGTACTTCGTACTGTATGACTTTTTGATTGAAATTCAACCCTCTTGACACAAATTAAGCGAAAGTTAATTCAATTCAACCGGTTGGAGACCGAAGAAAACCATGCAACACCAACTTGATGACATCCCAAAGCGACTTACTTTTTGACGTCCAGACTGGTACCGTCAATCTCGAGCGCATCATCGTGACTCAGCAGCCACCTCTCAATGAGCAGCAGCAATTCATCGAATCTCGACCTTTGTCTGCCCTTCAGACTGCACTCCCAGACCGTCAACACCCGCCAACCGGACTCAACGAGCAATCGGTGAACATTCCTGTCCCTGTTGCGGTTGTTTCGAATTTTTTCCTGCCAGAACTCCCGGTTGGTCGCCGGCATCCTGAACAGCGCACAGTCATGCCCATGCCAGAAACAACCATTGACCAGAATTATCGCGTTGAATTTACGAAACACCATATCGGGTTTTCCGGGCAGTTTTTTGTCGTGCAGACGATATCTGTAACCCCTTGCATGCAGGGCTTTTCTGAGCAACAGTTCCGGCTGCGTATCTTTCGCAGTGATCGAAGCCATGATCTGGCTTCGTTTCTGTTTGTCGAATACGTCTGCCATGATCCAATGTGAATTCGCGTCATCAAGAACTGCGTTCTCAATACGATACATCATTCGCTGTCAATCAGCCGCCGTTTCAGAAACCTGATCTCGGATATCGGCCCGGCAAACCTCGGACTGCGACTGCAACAGAAAAGATCATCACTCCAAATGTGACTCCCGTTCTCCAGCAGGTGTGCTGAGCTCCTCGAGGCGGACAATTTTCTCCCGTACCGCATAAATTCTACGGATGATTTGCGCGACATCCCGTTGCGTCAGATCAAAATGTGACTCCAACTTCCTCGCCAGTTCCTCCAGATTTTCGACGTCATCACCAATCTTCAGCAATGCGTCCCGGACCTGTCCGGCCTGTCTGCTCAACTCGGCATCGCGGACAATGCCGCGAATGGCGTTGACGGTAGCCATCATGGTCGTCGGCGAGACGATATAGACCCGGGCATTCTGTGATTCCCTGATCAGATCATCGTGATGACCCTGGATTTCAAGGAAAACCGCCTCTGATGGCAGGAACATCAGCGCAAAATCACTCGTCTCGCCGGCAACAATGTACCTGGATGCGATGTCTGAGATATGTCGTCTGACCGCGGTCTTGAATCGATTGCGGGCGGCGGCCGCCTTGTCCTTGCTGTCTGCCTCCTCAATCTCCCTGAAACTCTGAACCGGAAATTTCGAATCGACGCAGATCGAGCCGGGCGGATCTGGCAGCTTCAGAATCAGGTCGGCGCGTCGGCCATTGGAGAGTGTGTACTGGAATTGATAACATTGGGCAGGCAGGGCATCGGCAACCATTCGTTCGAGTTGGACCTCACCGAATGCCCCCTGTCCCTGGCTTCCTGCAAGCACGCGGCGCAAGCCTTCCACACCGCCAGACAGGTCAGTGATGAGATCCTGCAGGATGTCGATCTTGCCAAGCCGATCCCTGAGATCCCCCAATGTCTGTTGCACATTCTGGCTGCTGCGATCAAGGCGTTCATCAAGCAGGCTCGTTAGATTCCGTTCAATGGATGCAAATCGCTCGTTCAGCTGATTGACCAGATCAGTATCAGAAAGTTGACTGTCCTTGCTCTTGGATTTCAGCAGTCTGGCCAAACCGAAGAAAAACCAGAACACCAGTACAGTGATCAATACAGTAAGGATCAAACCCCAATACTTTTCCATAACTGTCTCACAAAATGAATTCCATTGTTTTCCAACTCTGACCAACCGGATGACACATCACTGGATTCAATTCAGCCGCGAGTAAAGTCGAAACTTCAAATTCAAAATTAGTCGGCTTTTTTGACTTGCATCAGTCACACCCACGTCGACCTGCACATCCGATTAGTCAGATTAATGATAATATGTAGACTGTTCAAATCGATAATTGACGAAACAACATTCAATCATTCCGGCACACCATGATCACACAGAATCTCGCTGAAAACTACCAATCAGTCACACGCGCAATCCATGCTGCCGAGCGCCGCGCCGGCAGAGACGAAGGTTCGGTCACACTGGTTGCCGTTGGAAAACTGCATCCCGCAAATTCGATTCGTACACTGGCCACCTGCGGACAACGCGACTTCGGTGAGAACTTTGTTCAGGAAGCCATCCGGAAACAGCAGACCCTGGCCGACCTGGATCTGGTCTGGCATTTCATCGGCAACATACAAAGCAACAAGACCAAGGACATCGCACAGTACTTTTCCTGGGTGCACAGTGTGGACCGCCTGAAGATTGCCCGCAGGCTCAGCGATCAAAGACCTGAACACCTCCCACCTTTGAACATCTGCATTCAGATCAACCTGCAGAGCGAAGCCTCAAAGGCCGGTGTATTCGGTGAACAGCTGCTGCCACTGCTTGATGAGATCCAAGACCTGCCCGGTGTCCGAGTCCGCGGCCTGATGATCATCCCGGTACCGGTCGAATATCCCGAGCAGCAACGCGAGGTTTTCGCCCAACTCAGGCATCTCCTCGAACAGGCAAACCGGCAGGGTTACAGTCTCGACACGCTGTCGATGGGCATGACCGCTGATGTGGAGGTTGCGATTGCGGAAGGCGCAACCCACGTGCGACTCGGTACCGCACTGTTCGGACCGCGTCCAACACGGACACAGGTCGGCGAGCAAAATTCCTGATGCGTAAACTCGCCTGTGCAAACATCAAGGATTAGTACGAAATCGAACAGGTTTTTGATGTATAAACCTTCACAACCAACACAAAATCAATAATTTTTCAACCCAACTCACTTCACGAATTAGCATCGTTGTTCAACCATGAAACAGCAGCTAATCTCTTTTCGTGTATCTATTTTTTACCAATATTGTGAAACTCACACGCAAGTGTGTCAGGAGGTGTTCTATGGTTGCTCGCCAATCTAGACTTGCCTGGTCGCGGTCCTTGCTGTCTGCCGTATTGATTCTGTTTTTAGGATTCCATGGCAGTCAGGCTACCGCCCAGGTCAGTCTGTATGAACAAACGCTGAATGTGGTCAGTTTCGGGGGAAGTTACACGCGCTCTCAAATGCTCGCGTACGTACGACCCTGGGAGAAGATCACCGGGAAAGCGGTCAATATGATTGACTACGGAGGCGGTATTGCCGAAATAACCGCCCAGGTCGAATCAGCGAACGTCAAATGGGACGTCGTTGACATGGAGTTGTCCGACCTGATTGCCGCGTGCAATCGCGGATTGCTCAGGAAAGTCGAGCCCAGCTTGATGATGTTTGGCTCCGACGGTACACCGGCGAGCGATGACATCCCCGCCGACTACATGCAGGAATGCGGATATCCGAGCGTGGTCTGGTCTACCGTCATCGTATACAACCAGGATGCATTCGCCAATGCGCCCTCGACTGCTGCAGATTTTTTCAATGTCGCCGACTATCCCGGCAAACGCGGTGTGCGGCGCACACCCAAGGGATTGCTGGAGTGGGCGCTGATGTCTGATGGCGTGGCAGCCAGCGATGTCTACTCGGTTCTATCCACACCACAGGGTGTTGAACGGGCCTTTGAGATTGCGTCGGAACTGAAACCTCACATAGTCTGGTGGAGTTCCGGAGGCGAGCCCGCCGCTCACCTGGCCAGTGGCCTGGTCACCATGTCCACAGCCTGGAATGGACGCGTCTACGACCCGATCGTCAAGGACGGGCAGCCGATCGGCATCATCTGGGATCAACAGATGCTTGAAGTCGAGTATTGGGCAATCCTGGAAGAGACGCCGAGATTGGACAATGCCAAGGATTTCATTCGGTTTGCGACGCAGACCGAGAGCATGGCGCTACAGTCACGCTACATACCATACGGTCCAGTCAGGAAGTCTTCAGAAGCCTATCTGACCGATGACATCAAACCGTATCTGCCAACGTCGCATCTGGATGGTGCAGTGCGGGTGGATTCGCAGTTCTGGGCGGCAAACATGGACGAGATCGGTGCCGTCTTTGAAGAGTGGATCAAACCGAAAACCAGTGACATCGACCGCGCGGTCCGATTCTAAATTAGGGAGGTTAGAATAATGAAAGGTCCTCAAATAGACAAAACGATATTCTGGGTCTCGCTGATTGTAATCGGAGGCTTGGTCATACCCCTGATCGCCGCACCTGAAGCGGGTCAGGCATTCCTCGGCAGCTTGCTGAGTTTCACCACCGGCAAGCTCGGTTGGACTTATCTGTGGTTCACGATCGGTGCGTTCGCCATCCTGGTTTACTTTGCCATGGGGCGATTCGCCCATGTCAAGTTCGGCGGCCCGGATGCGGAGCCTGAATTTGCGCTGCCGAGCTGGATCGCCATGCTGTTCTGCGCCGGCATCGGTGCAGCCGTGCTGTACTGGGGCACCATCGAGTGGGCGTATTACTACACCGGCCCGCCACTGGGCATCGAAGCCAAGACACCGACTGCGGCGGAATTTGCCGCGATGTATGGCATGTTTCACTGGGGATTCACCGCGTGGGCGGTGTACTGTATTCCGACCCTGCCACTTGCCTACCTGCTGTGGAACCGCAGACGCTCGGTACTGCGACTGTCTGCCGCCTGCGAGGGTGTCATCGGCAAGAAAGCCGCATCCGGCTTTATCGGGAAGATCATCGACATCCTGTTCATGTTCGGCCTGATCGGCGGCGTCGGTACCTCGATGGGTCTCGGCACACCGATGCTGTCGGCGGGTATTGCTGATCTTTTCAACGTGGATCGAACCTTCATTCTTGACGTAGTCGTTGTCATCATCTGGGCGATCATATTCGGATTCAGTGTGTATTCCGGACTCGAGAAAGGCATCAAGCGGCTCAGTGACCTGAACCTGATCCTGATTGTCGTGGTACTCGGTTTCACATTCCTGTTCGGCCCGACGGTGTTCATGATCAGCACGTTCACCAACAGTGTGGGATTGCTGGTTCAGAACTTCATCTATATGAGTTTCTGGATGGATCCGATTGAGAAGGGCGGTTTTCCGGAAGGATGGACGATTTTCTACTGGGCCTGGTGGATTGCCTATGCGCCATTCATGGGGCTGTTCGTGGCGCGGATCTCGCGCGGTCGGACCATCCGGCAGTTGATCGTGGCCGAAGTGGTTGGAGGAACATTCGGGTGCTGGATATTCTTTGCGATACTCGGCAACACCAGCATGTTCTTCGACTTGAACGGCATCGTCCCGATTTCGGACATCCTGTCAAACGTCGGCGCGCCGGAAGCGATTGTCGCTACCATCAAGGCATTGCCGCTGGGTACACTGGTGTTGATTGTCTTTGTTGTTCTGGCATTCATTTTCGGTGCAACAACGCTGGACTCATCGGCTTTTACACTGGCTTCGGTTGCAACCGAAGAGCAGCACGGCGAAATGCAGGAACCGGCCCGTTGGCATCGGCTGTTCTGGGCGTTCGTGCTGGCTGGCGTCTCACTCAGCCTGATGTACCTGGGTGGACTGAAGCCATTGCAGACTGCCTCGATTGTCGTAGCGCTTCCGCTGATGGGTGTGCTGATCATCATGGTCTGGTCATTCAAGAACTGGCTTCATGAAGACTATGGCACCATGGTGGATGCCAAGGACACCATCGTTGTGGGCGGTGATTCAGAGACCGAGTCGAATTGATCGATGTCGACCCGATTCTCGAAGTGGATTGGTGTTGCGCAGACAGCGCATGTAAACCAGCTTGGTGAGACTTGTACTTCAGCTGTGTGACTGAACTTTGATTCAGTGAGGTCGCACCAAGCTCGAAGGAACGGACCACGGGCATTGCCTGGCGATGCCCGTGGTCGCACTATTGGTGACCAAAGATCTGGGAAGGTGAGGTGAGTTTGAGTATTTTTCGAAGTGAACTCTTGCATTGTTCAGTGTTGTTCGTCATCGCCGGTTTTTTGTGGTACCCAATACCGGGGAATGCATCTGAACCGCTTCGGATCGTCGCCATTGGAGACAGTCTGATTTCGGGTTATGGGCTCAGGCCTGAATTCGGTTTCACATCGCAGCTCGAGACAGCCCTCAAAGACAAGGGCTGTTCGGTTCGGATCATCAACTCCGGCATATCCGGTGATACAACCGACGGCGGCGTTGCACGAATTGACTGGGTGTTGTCAGACCCGTACTCAGGGGTAATCCTGCTGCTGGGTCAGAACGATGCGTTCCGTGCAATACCTGTTGAAAACGTCCGGCGAAATCTCGAACGCATCATTGAGAACATCCAGTCCAGGAATATTCCCATCCTCTTTGTCGGTGCATTGGCACCCAGAAATCTAGGTGCGGATTACTACCAATCCTTTGATACCATCTATCCCGAACTCGCCAAACAATACGAGTTGCTGTTCTATCCGTTTTTTCTTGAGGGAGTCGCAACCAACCCGGCAATGAACCAGCGAGACGGCATTCATCCGAACGAGGATGGCGTTGGTTTGATCGTGTCGCAGATGCTGCCCTATGTCGGCCAGTTGATCACGAGCATCCAGGCAAATAGTCCCGATGACCAAGGCGGTGAAGCGGGGGATTGTTCTATATAATGAGGGCACTGCAAACCCGTTTGTTTTTGTTTTTCGTGGTCTTTCCAATATGCGCAAGTTGAAGCATTCTTCCCTGAAAATTTTGCTGCTCGTATCTGCTGTCGTTTTTACGCTGACTGGTTGCGGTGACGGACCAAATGACAAGGATGCGGTCGGGCCACCCATTCCGGATTCTCCAAGAGCGATCAATCCTGATGCCGGTGCGCCGCTGCTGCTGTTTGGTGGCGGAAGTTCGCGACCGACGCCAGGTGAGGAAGACGAGGAGTACAGGGAATATCTGCTGTGGAAGGAATGGCAGGAATATCAGAAGTACCAGGAATGGCTGAAATCCAATCCAAACAGAACGCCATCCGGTTCGTCGGGCAGCGAGTAATCCATACTCTTTTTGAATTTTCGACGGTTTAGGCTGATAAATCGTTGATTTAATTGTTGTGCCTGATCGAAAGAGGCACTACACCGAACAGACCTCATAGAGTCTCCAACTCGATCGACCTATTGTCCGACCCCACGGCCGTTAGTCTACATGGCATGCAGGGAAAGTATTGGTGTTTTAACTACACTTGATTCGTGTCACGCGTAGCATGGATCATTACCGTTCATCGACATCCAAGCGGCAACATACGCTGCTCGTACCTGATTTTTCGGAACCTGCTGGATTCCGAAGACTAACCCATGCCATCAAGTCGATTCAGGTGATGGCACGCAGAATCTTCAATGAGACAACCCTGGATGGTCGAACCACGCTGAAACATCGTTTGCAGAGCACGCCCCGTGTCATTCACATCAACTGCAGTAAACTTGCACTGTCGATTACCAAAAATTTGGGAGAAAACATGGCACAACAAATCGTAGTGGCTCGAATTGAGTTGAGAGGCATCATGCCAAAAATTTGGCGACGGGTTGCCTTATCGACAAAAACCGATCTGGTTACATTTCATCAGATCATCCAAAATGTATTCGGTTGGGGGCACCGTCACCTGTGGGAGTTCAGTGTCCGAGATGAGGTTTACGGTGTCAAGATGCCGGAATTTCAAGAACACCATTATGTTCACGATGCCGCTGGCTTCATGTTGGAAGACTTCTTGATTATTGGTGTGAAAAGAATGACATACACTTATGATTTAGGCGATGACTGGCGACATCAGATCACATTTGGAGTTCTTCGTGATCCCAAACCCGGAGTCAGGTATCCACAACTGATTGCCGGTGCACGCAACTGTCCTCCTGAAGACATCGGAGGTGCCGGCGGCTATTACGACTTTCTTGATGAACGGTCCAGAGAGAACGATCGATACCCGGAGTGGCTTGGCGATTACGATCCGGATGAGTTTGACATTGATAAAGCCTGCAGCAGTCTGGGCAGGTGTTTCTAAGTTCCTGACTTTGCCGGATAGCCACCCATCATCCAACCAACTTCAGTGAGTTTCAAGCAGCTTGTGCGCAGGGGTTGGCTTCCGATCACATTCCCCAAACGGTGATTGAAGCCCCGTTGACAGTCTCACTGCGACGGAAAATCTTTTCTTTCCACGACTTCCCCTCAGACTGATCAAAAATAACCAGATGGCCCTGCTCGGCACTGCATCGGTCCATGTAGGCATAGGTCTGCTCCAGCCCCTTCTTGATGGTACTCTCCAGACTGCCATGCAGAATCTTGCATTCAATGACGGTTTTTACGTCCCCGTTCTCACCTGGCCAGATGATCAACAGGTCCGTCCTCCTCCTTCCCAATCCGTATTCCCGTTCGATTCGCCCATCACTATTCACGATGCGTTGCAAATAGGCCTGCAACAACAGCTGCGTACCAGCCTCTTCATACTTGAACCGCTTAACCCAATGCTCGGAATGCATCTGGAAGAACCGCTGAAATTCCGCCAACAGCTTGTCCACCCGGAGCATCCCTTCATCAATGAACCATGCAGGATCTTGCGGGAACCTGAGTTGCGTGCTACGTGTCAGAACGCGTGGAATCACCTCCTGATAGATGGGATTGGCGATACGGATTCCATTGTCAATCTTGATCAAACCGAGATCTTCGACATATTCGGTATCATCGTCGGGTATGTCCTCCGAATCAAGGTCACCACTCAACACGGGCTCAATGACTCGTCGAACGCGCTGCTCCTTGAGTTTTTCCGCCAACTGGTCCAAATGCGATTCTCGGTCTAGAATCATCTGTTCTCGGGCATCGTCAATGGCGTTCAATTCAATCGGTTGGTCGAGACTGCTGACCGCCATACATGCCCGGCTGGCCAACGAATTGACCAACCAGGGCTGTCCCTGGGTCAGCCTCCACACTTCTTCGATTGTCCCTTCAGCCCACCGCTGTCCGGTTTCCTGTGTGTGCAGCTCAAGCAATAATTTTGTCTCTTTAAAACTGAAATCGCCCAGTCGCATTGACTTTGCTTTCACATTGAATGCGCTACCACCGGCAATGATGTCATTCTCCGAACCGGAACGGATACGGTAGTCACGGACATCCCGTACACCACACAGCATCACGCTTTGTGGAAAAAGTTTGGGACGCATGGGATACCCACTGCGCAGTTGGCGAAGTATTGAAATCAGGGTGTCGCCCACCAGACTGTCAATTTCATCAATCAGCAAAACCAATGGCTTGTCGCTCACGCTGGCCCACTCGGTGAGAATTTGATTCAGTACATTGTGCGGACTGTACATGTTCAGAAAATCCTGAAAGTTGTCTTTGATGAAGTAGTCATCAAGGATAACTCTTGCAGCCAGTGCCAATTGGCCCAAGATTGACTTCATCCCTTCCTGCACATCTTCCCTGGTTGTTTGACCGACTTCGAAATTTACATAGATAGATCTATATCGTCCGGAGCGATTCAGCTCGTCACACAAGGAATTCAAAAATGTGGTCTTGCCTGTCTGACGCGGCGCATGCAGCACACAATATCTCTTCCGGTCAATTCGGTCTAATACAAGCTCAGAATCAAGACGCGCCAATGGAGGAATGAAATAGTTATCCTCTGAAATGATTGGACCTTCAGTATTGAAAAAGCGCATGGGACCGACTGCACAAGCGAAGTGAACTCAAACTTGCGTGGAAGTATCCTCCCACATAAGCCATTTTACTTCTATCCATACAAAATACCGGGACCGACCGTGCGGCTTGCGCGCAGTCAAACAGTTCAAATCACGTGAAATGGTAAATTCACAGCCAACGTCTCAATTCCTGACTTCGACGGTTTTGGCCCAGAACATAGCGGTTTCAGGTGCGGAGCGCACCAAAACTCAATGTGAAACCGTCAAAGTCAGGAGACATATTTGAAATTCAACTGACGAGGCGGAATCAATGAATTCTCGTGTAGTTCTGTTAGTTTGATAAGACCATCATACTACCAGTCAACAGGAGAGCGTGGAGTTGTCTTCCAATCACATTCCCCAAACGGTGATTGAAGCACCGTTGACAGTCTCACTGCGACGGAAGATCTTCTCTTTCCAAGTCTTCCCCTCAGACTGGTCAAATATAACCAGATGGCCCTGCTCGGCACTGCATCGGTCCATGTAGGCATAAGTCTGCTCAAGCCCCTTTTTGATGGTACTATCCAAGCTGCCATGCAGAATCTTGCATTCAATGACGGTTTTTACGTCCCCATTCTCACCTGGCCAGATGATCAGCAGATCCGTCCGCCTCCTTCCCAATCCGTATTCCCGTTCGATTCGCCCATCGCTGTTCACAATTCGTTGCAAGAAAGCCTGCAACAACAGCTGCGTACCAGCCTCTTCATACTTGAACCGCTTCACCCAATGCTCGGAGTGCATCTGAAAGAACCGCTGAAATTCCGCCAACAGCTTGTCCACCCGGAGCATCCCTTCATCGATGAACCAAGCAGGATCTTGTGGAAACCTGAGTTGAGTGCTGCGTGTCAGGACGCGGGGAATCACCTCCTGATAGATGGGATTGGCGATACGGATTCCATTGTCAATCTTAATCAAACCGAGATCTTCGACATATTCGGTATCATCGTCGGGTATGTCCTCCGAATCGAGGTCACCACTCAACACGGGCTCAATGACTCGTCGAACGCGCTGCTCTTTGAGTTTTTCCGCCAACTGGTCCAAATGCGATTCTCGATCTAGGATCATCTGTTCCCGGGCATCGTCGATGGCGTTCAATTCAATCGGTTGGTCGGGATTGCTGACCGCCAGACATGCCCGACTGGCCAACGAATTAACCAACCAAGGCTGTCCCTGGGTCAGCCTCCACACTTCTTCGATTGACCCTTCAGACCACTGCTGTCCGGTTTCATGTGTGTGCTGCTCAAGCAGTGCTTTCGTCTCTTTATGACTGAAGTCACGCAGTCGCATTGACTTTGCTTTCACATTGAACACACTGCCACCGGTTATGATATCTTTCTCCGAACCGGAACGGATACTGTAGTCACGGACATCCCGGACACCGCATAGCACCACGGTTTGTGGAAAATATTTCGGACGCTCAGGATACCCACTGCGCAATTGACGAAGCACTGAAATCAAAGTGTCACCTATAAGAGCATCGATTTCATCAATCAGCACAACCAACGGCTTGTCACTCCGGACTGCCCACTTATTGAAAAGTCGCTCCAGCGCGTTGTGCGGACCGTATTTTTCCAAATAGACAATATAGTTTTCTTCGATGAAGGAGTCATCAAGGGTGTCTTGCACCTCATCTGCCAGTTCACCCAGAATCACTTCCATTGCAGCCTTCACATCTTCCCTGGCCGCTTGACCACCTTCGAAATTGGCATATACACACCGGTATCGTCCGGATCGATTCACCTCATCGCGCAGTGAGAGCAAAGAAGTGGTTTTTCCAGTTTGGCGCGGCGCATGCAAAACAAAAAACCGCTTCCGATCTATTCGGTCAAATACAAGCTCAGAATCAAGACGCTCCAACGGAGGAATGAAATAGTTATCCTCTGAAATGATTGGACCTTCAGTATTAAAGAAGCGCATGAGACCGACTACACTAGCGAAATGAACTCAAACTTTCGTGGAAGTATCCTCCCACATTTGCAATTTTAATTCTATCCACACACAATACCGAGATTGACCGTGCGGCTCGCGAGCAAACATTCGATTCAAATCACATGAAATGATAATTTCACAGCCAACGTCTCAATTCAATCCGTGCCGGAACTGTTTCACTGCTCTTTTAGCAGGACTTCAAGCGAGAGTCTGAGCCGACTGGTCAGTTCGCAAACCTCAGATTCTGTGATGATCAAAGGTGGCGCCATCACAATGGAATCCCCGACGGCCCGCACAAATAGCCCTTTACCCGCTGCAATGTCGACCAAACGGGTTCCAATACCTTCCTCTGACCGGAGCTGGGTCACAGGCTGGTTTCCGTTCCCGGAATCCACCAAATCCAACCCTGCCATCAGACCGACTGAACGGACATTGCGAACACAGGGCAGACTCTCGAGTTTTGAAAGTTCCTCGCGAAAGACCTTTCCAACCGCTTCGACATGACTGACTAAATTTCTCTCCTCCATGATGTCAAGGGCTTCCAACGCAATTGCCGCACCGACCGGATGTCCCGAATAGGTAAATCCGTGACTGAATACGCCGACTTGAGCGCTCATTTCGACCAGTGTGTCGAAAATCGAGTCTCTCAGCATGACCGCTGACATCGGAAAATACGCCGAGGTGACGCCCTTGGCGATTGTCATCATGTCGGGCTGGAATCCATTGAACAGTTGTGACCCAAACATCTGTCCGGTTCTTCCGAAACCGCATACAACCTCATCGGCAATCATCAGGATGTCATGCTGCCTTAAGACTGACTGAACCTTGGCGAAGTAAGTCTGTGGCGGAATGATCACTCCGCCTACCGCCATCACCGGCTCGGCAATGAACGCCGCAATGGTGTTGGCATCCTCCCTGTCGATGAGCTCCCGCAACTGCAAAACGAGACGATCGGTAAATTCGGATTCTGTTTCGTTACAGAGCGCGTCATTGAAAAAATCCGGACACGCGGCATGAGTGATGTCAGGACTGCTTGCGCTCACATGTTGCTGCATGGCACGCATGCCCGACAGTTGGGATGCGAATATGGTCGAGCCGTGGTAGCCGTTGTATCTGGAGATGACTTTGCGCTTTTGCGGTTGTCCGCGCTGGGTGTGGTAGGACCACGCCATCTTGACCGCTGACTCATTGGCTTCTGATCCGGATCCTGCGAAATAAACCTTGCCAAGATGTGAGGGAGCGACCTCCATCAGTCTTTCGGTCAGACGGATCAGTGCATCGTTGCTGCGCCCCCTGAAGGTATGGCAATACGGCAGGGTTGACAGCTGCCTGCAAGCGGCATCAATCAGTCTCTGCTCGCCGTAGCCGAGATTGACACACCAAAGACTCGCCATTGCATCAAGGTACTCAACGCCGTCGGCATCATACAGATAGATTCCATCTCCCCGACAGATGACCACCTCACTTTTTTGCTTATAACGGCTCAAGTCTGTGAACGAGTGCAGATGAAGAGCGCGATCAAGATTGCTGAGCGCAGTAGATTCCTTCATCAAGCCTCGTCCTTCATGAATTTCCTAAACATTCGCATGTCTTTCAAACCCAAGGCTCCTGACTATAAGTTCGATGTCCTGATTTCAGAACTCATAGCAGCGACCACAGATGCAATTCAGTCATACAGCCGCCAGCAGTCACTTTGCGTTTGAATATCCGAATGCAACCGCTTCGCTTTTCCCCAGATATTCAATCAGTGGCTGTCGAAAAGATTGCACATGCTCGACGGTGACTCGCTCAACCTCAGCCAGGTTGCGCGTTCGAATGGCTTGATACAACTGATCATGCTCCTCAAAGCTCTTGGTGATCTTTTCATCCAGTCCCAGGTTGACCGAGCGCGAATACCAAAACCAGTCCAACCGCAGTACCTTGGTCAGCAAGTCTGCCACCAGTCGTTCCATGTGACTGTTGTGTCCAGCCTTTGCCACTGCCAGATGGAACTGTTCATTGGTTTCAATCATCCCCTTGACATCCTTCAGCCGGCCGCAGTCTTCATAGGCCTGGCACTGCTTTTCAATCAACTGTAAATCGAACTCCGTGCGTCGCTTGGCCGCGAGATGTCCGGTTGCCAGCAGCAGGAACTCGAAACTCTCGAGTAACGAGCGCACCTCCTCGATGTCCAATGGCGGAATCCTCGCACCACGGTTGGGCAACAGTTCAATCAACCCTTCGGTCGCCATCCGCATGAACGCCTGTCGCACCGGTGTCCTTGAGATTCCAAGTTCCTCAACGATCACCCGTTCCTCAATCCGTGCACCGGCGGACAAGCGCATGCTGACGATTTTGTTCAGCAGGTAATCGTAGACAATCTTTGGTGTGTCTCCACGTTTTTTAAGTGTCTGTACGTTGCCGGTTCCGAATCGCTTGTTGTTCTCCACAGGACTCCACCTTCAATCCATTGCAAGTTGCGCGCGAGCGGCATCAGTTTCGACTGGATGCCGCTCTACGACTAAAACGAAATCCAAGACTCTAACCACCGAGCCAGGATGTCACCAGTTCCTTGTTCGCGTCCACCCACTCCCGGGCATATTCCACCGGATCCCGTTCCTCGACTCCGATGGCATACGACCAGTCATTGACCAGTTGCTGGGTGAATGTAATCCCATTCAGCAGCTTGACCATATCCGGTACCTCGGTCTCGAGCCGTCGCGAGTAGGCGATCTGTGAACTGATCGGTGGGAACGCGGTGGCAACGTGCGAGTTCTCCAGCCAGTTCGGATCATTGTCAAGATCGGCCACATTCCACTTCGCCGGATCATGCTCGGGCTCATCGAGAATCGCCAGTGGATGCATGCCGAAAATGTGATGCGGCAGATAGCAGGCCCAAACCACGACACGGTCGGCTTTTGCATCTGCATCAATCTGGGCGAGAATGACGGTCTCCTCACTGACAGTCAACTCGTACAAGTCAGCAAAACCATAATCCCGCGCCCTGATCTGATGAATCTTGGTAGACTTCCAACCGGGTGCACCCATCCAGATTTCGCCCTTGCCGTCGCCATTGCGATCCGCCAATGCAACGATTTCCGGCCGCGTCAGGTCAAACACCGACTTCAAGCCGTAGGTGTCGACGGCATGCTGTGTGGTGCAAAACGCATCAACCGCTGGAAACTTCGGTTCCGTCAGTGCAACAGTCTTTTTCTCAATCACATACTCATCCACCAGTCCCTGATTGTTCGGCAGCCAAAGGTCAGGGTGGATGTCCACCTCGCCCTTGCCCTGATCCATGGCCTTGAAGAATACGGCATGGCCGCCAGGCACAATCTCCACCTGAATGCCGTAATTCTCCTCGGCAACCAGCTTGATCACATTGGCCATGACCTTGGCATAGCCCCAGTTCAGCTGGCCCACCACCACTTTCTCCGAGGCGGTCGCGCTGCCCGCGATAAAGCTGCCCAATACAACAGCCATCAAACCAAATCTAAACGACTTCATTTCAATACCTCCAAACTACATAAAATAACAAATCAACTAAACGGACTTTTTGTCCTCAACCGTATTGCCGCCCTGGATGATTCGGTCCAGTACCATTGCGCAAAACAGAATCGCCAATCCAGCCAGCATGCCCCGGCCCTCGTTCGCATAGGTCAGTGCATCCAATACCTCCTCGCCCAAGCCTTTTGCCCCAATCAACGACGCAATCACAACCATGGACAGGCACATCAATATGGTCTGATTGATACCGGTCATGATCGAGGGCTTCGCCAGCGGCAAATCGATTCGGAACAGCATGTCTATTCTCGACGCGCCGAAGGCCTGCGCCGCCTCACGGACATAGGCCGGCACACCATGCAGTCCGAGTACGGTCAGTCGGACCACGGGCGGCATCCCGAAGATTACGGTTGCGATGATGCCAGGCGGCTTTCCGATCCCGAAAAAGGCAATAACCGGGATCAGATAGACAAAGGAAGGCAGCGTCTGCATCAGATCCAGTACCGGCCAGACAACGGTGTGGACGGACTTTTTTCTCGCGCACAGGATGCCAAGAGGGATGCCGATGATCAGGGACAGCAGACAGGCCGAGCCCAACAGCGACACGGTGAGCATGCTTTGCTCCCAAAACCCGAATATCCCAAGATAGGCCAGGGAAAAGGCGGTGAATACTGCGATCCGGGTACCTGCCACCTTCCAGGCAAACAGAATGATCAGTCCCATCATGATCGGCCATGGTGTTCCGACCATCAGGACTTCCAGGAAATCAAGAATCAGGCGAATCAACCGCGTGATTCCACCGAAAAATCCGGCGAAGGTTTCGGTCAGCCACTGAAACATCGCATCAATCGACGATTCAGTACTGCGGCGCCATACAATTTTTGCGGGTACTGCGCTCAGCCACTCGGGAACCTGGGCGGAAGTGAAACGATACGCACATGCCACAACCGTGACAATACTGACCATTCCCATCGGAACCGCGAGTCTCAACGGAATACCCTTACCCAGATTGCGGTTCACATTCCACTTCTCAAAGCGGCTCTTGAGAACATGATCGGCAATGACACCCTGGGCGATTTTGGCTGCTACCAGCAACGTGATGCCAAATCCAGTCAGCAGGATGTCTTGGGCAGCGAGCTGTTCAGCCAGTGCGAACGCCTTGCTGCTCGCTTGTTCCAGTGCAGTCGCAGACTGCGCCAGAACCTCTGCATTGTCAGCACCGCTTTGCAAGGCGCTGTTCGCCTCCTCGCGCCGTATCTCGGCATTGTTAAGCAATCGTTGCGCCCGCGCAAACTCCTCGGCACCCAGATCGGCAAACAAACCGCGGGAAATCTGAACGATTGCAATTGATTCGACGAACAGGAATACCCAGAACCAGGACCACATGTGTCGGGATACCCACCAAATCGTGCCCAGTGCTGCTGCCGCCCAGTTGAAGGTAAAACAGATTCCCTTCTTCGCATCGATTGCCTCGAACTTTCGCCGATAATAATTGGCATTGGGACCGATGAACTCCTGGAGCGCCTTGTCTTTTATCTGGCGTTGTTCACGTAGAACGGTTTCGAAGTCAGTCATTCGGATCACCTCGCTTGCGCGATCATGCTTCAATTGATCGGGTGGATAGATGGACGTTCTGCCTGATTATGGATTGAATGGTTGTGAGCGTATCGTTTCGTATGCATAACTGACCGAAACTAAAACTGATCATTGCCGAACAACTGTCATAATTGTGTGTGGTTATTCGCTATACCGAATCGGGAATAAGCGTGACACTTTTGTATTTTAATAAAATACAAACAATTGTCAAAATCCAAGGGAAACTGAATCAATGTCCGAAGAGCTCCGTAGATACAGCCACTTCATAGACGGCGAGTGGTACCAACCCGACCACGCCGAAATCATTGACAGTGTTGATCCCGCTACCGGCGAGGTGTGGGTACGATTTGTCCGCGGTGATGAAGATGACGCGGATTGTGCAATCCAATCAGCGCATCGCGCATTTGCTCAGTGGTCCAGTGAATCGTGGAATCAGCGAAGTCAGGTCCTGCTCAGTTTGGCGGATGCATTGGAGGCACGGTGGGAAGAACTGGTCGAACCTGAGATCTTCGACAACGGCAAACGCATCACCGAGGTTCGCGGACAGTTTTCCGCCCTGCATACCTGGTACCGGTATTTTGCGCAGCTAGCCGACGGGATTGGTCCGGATGTCCAGTCCAATTCGATCCAGTCAGTCACCAGCGAGACCCAGTACGTGCCCTACGGCGTCGTCGTTGCCATCACGCCGTGGAATTCGCCACTGATGATTCTGGCCTGGAAAATCGCACCTGCCCTGATCGCCGGCAACACGGTGGTGGTCAAGCCGTCAGAGTTTGCATCGGCGTCAACATTGGAATTCGCGAAGATTGCTTTTGAAGCTGGTATTCCGCGCGGTGTGCTGAATGTCGTGACCGGCTATGGAGAGGAAGCGGGCAAAGCGCTGGTTCGCCACCCACTAACCCGAAAGGTCACCTTTACCGGTTCCGACCAAGGCGGGCGCCGGGTTGCGCAGTCCGCAACAGAAAACATCGTTCCGGTCACGCTTGAACTGGGTGGAAAATCTCCGCAAATCGTACTCGATGACGCTGATATCACCAATGCGTTGAACGGCATACTGTCAGGCATCTTTCTATCCAATGGTCAGACCTGTGTTGCCGGTTCCAGATTGATCGTTCACGAACAGATCAAGGACCGCCTGTTGGACGCCATCACAGCGTGTGCCAACAGCTTGAAGGCGGGTAGTCCGCTTGATCCGGAAACCCAGATCGGACCGCTGGCAAACAGGATGCAACTTGAAAAGGTGATGGAGCATATTGACACAGCCAAACGCGAAGGTGCGCAGTGCATCGCCGGCGGAAACAGAGTCCATCCTGATCAGTGTCCAAATGGATACTTCGTCCAACCAACCGTGTTCGATGGCGTCGAGCCGCAAATGCGTCTATGGCAGGAAGAGGTGTTCGGTCCGGTACTGGCTGTGAGTTCGTTCAGCGACGAAGACCGCGCAGTGACACTTGCAAACAGCGGGAAATATGGCCTGGCTGCCGGAATCTGGTCTTCGGACCTCGATCGCGCCAATCGCATCGCTGCAAGAATCCAAGCCGGTACCGTCTACATCAACCATTACCGAAGCGTCGATCCGGCCTCACCAATCGGCGGGATGAAATCGTCCGGTTACGGACGGGAACTGGGACCCGACGCAATCAAGGACTTTCTTCAGACGAAGTCCGTGTGGACGGGAATGAAACCGATGCCTGATCCGTATTCGGGTTAGAAATCGACTTGCCAAATGGTGAGACAATCATATCCAAGCTGATCGTCTCTTACCGTTGCTCAACGCGTTTTTTGTGCTCGGCAATGGCGCGTTTGAGCCTGGCGTTGGGCTTGGGAGGGTTCTCCAGAGCGTCCATGAATACATCCCAATCTTCCTGACTCAGTGTTATGGTCTCGTGCTCATGGATTATCTCATCGGCTGCATGCAGTGCCTGGAAAAGAACGAATTCCGAAAGGCTTTGATTTGTGTAGGCAACCGCTCGCTCCAGCTTCTGCCTGGACAGCGAATCCAAATGAATATGCAATCCTTGCTGCTTGACGGTTTCTGCGTTGGGCATTAGATTATCTCGAATCGAAAGTTTATGACGGTTGTGAGGATTTGAAATCTTCGGTCAGAATTCAGACTGTGGATAGACCCAATAAATCAAGCAAATATCCGGTCGTAAAGGATACCCAGCAGTCTTTCCGCCGACTCAGCGTCGGGCTCTTCGCCTTCAGGTTGCTGCACCCGGACAGTGGTCTGCCCGCCTGATTCTGCGACGAGAATCTGGAACTGTTTGTCGGCAATCTCTTTTTCTCTCTTGCGCCAAAACGCCAGTCTGAATTTTTTCTTGTCTTCCACGACCGTGCTGAAAGTCACCACATACAGCCCTTGATTGCGGTCGAGCTCGACGATGCGCATGCCGGACGCCTCGATTGTGCGACCAATCATGCCCCAGGCAGTGCCGAATTGCTCAGACAGCACGATGTACTGCCTGCCATCCTCATCCAGATCGAATCGTTTTCTCACCTCAAGGGATGCCAACTGCGTTACGGCTGCATTTTGCTGGTAATTCGTCAACAGAAAGTACCGCAGTCGAGTCAGGAAATCCTGGCTGGAATTCGCATCCACCTCAACATTGAACTCAGTCTTGGGAATCACCTCGGTATGGTTCGCACTGGCAGTGACCAGATGCAACTCATCAATTCGCCCGGTGTATTCCCTGAATCCGAGTCTCTCGGACAACTTGGGTGGATTCTTTACAGGTATATCCTTGACGCGGTAAACCATGGTCTCCTCATCTGCATCCAATACAGTGACGCCCAGATCATTCAGTACCGGCGCCATCCGAAGCCAAACGGATTCGATCGAGTCAACAACGCGCAGCCGGTTTGTACCTTGATCAGTCTCGGCAACGGTCACCTTGAAGTTTCCCTCACCTCGTTCGAGGGCCTGGCGATAATCCTGACTGTCCAAGCCGATTCCCTGATCCTGTTCGCGAAACTTCTTGTATTGTTCAAATTCAATCCAGGTAGCATAGTTTCTGAACTGTTCGGGCGAGATTTCACTCACTTGTGAAGTATTCACATTGCCATCACCCGGAACCGAAAACTGGTCTTCTTCCGGAAGTGGACTCATGCCCGGTGGAACTTCCAACGGGTCCAGTATCTCAGAAGATGTCAGCAAGGACAGTTGTTTTCCGCCGACATTCGCACAACCTGTGACGAATAAACCAAGAAGCACGAGGATGAGAAACTGGTGTGTGCGCCTCATTCGAAAATTGACTGTAGTGTTCATTGATGCTGTACCTTCAGTTTACAGTGACGTGTATCCGTTCGAGAATGCCATCCAATTCGTCGAGGTTCTTGTAGTTGATTTTAATGAATCCCTTTCCGTTACGGTCATGAATGGCTACCTTGGCCTCGACTCTTTCAGACAGTGCCATCTCAAGCCTGGCAATATCCGGGTCAGAGGTATCTGCCTCTATTGTACCCGCTTGACTTTTCCGATTGTTCCAACCTTTCACCAATGCTTCCGTTCGACGGACATTGAGTGAATTTTTGACAACAGCTTTTGCCGCCTCGATCTGGTCCGCGCCGTCAAGCGCCAGCAGCACTTTGGCGTGACCGGTTTCAATTTGCAGGTTCTGCAGCAAGTCCAGTACGGGTGGTGTCAGTGTCAGCAGGCGCAGCATATTGGTGATGGTTGCACGTGACTTGCCGACACTCTCACCGATCTCGGCATGCGAGAGACTGAACTCATCGGCCAATCGCTTCATCAGCTTCGCCTCCTCAACAGGATTGAGGTCTTCCCTTTGAATGTTCTCAATCAAGGCCATCGCCATCGCCGACTGATCCGTCAGTGTGCGAACGATCACCGGCACCTCATGCAAGGCGGCCAGCTGGGCAGCCCGCCACCTTCTTTCTCCGGCGATGATCTCGAAACGCTCACCGTGATCTGTCTCGCGCGCGATGATCGGCTGAATGATGCCATGCGACTTGATTGAGTCGGCCAGCTGCTGCAGGGCATCCTCATCCATGTCCATGCGAGGCTGATAGGATCCTGAATACAGCTGCTCGATGCCGATCATACGGATGTTGTCCGCCGCAGTTGGAAATCCCTTGGTTGCCGTCGTGCCCAGCAACGCATCCAAGCCCTGTCCCAGTTTGCCTGGCTTGTTCATCTCAAATCCTCCCGACCCAGCATCTCGCCTGCAAGTGCCAGGTAAGCAATTGATCCTGTACAGTTTTTATCATAATCAAGTACACATTTTCCATGACTTGGTGCTTCTGCCAGCTTGATGTTCCTGGGAATCACGGTACGATAAACCTGGTCTCGAAAGTGGCTGCTCAATTGCTCTGATACTTCCTGATTCAACCTGTTTCTTCGGTCATGCATGGTGCGCAGGATTCCATCCACCTGCAGTCCTGGATTGAACGACCGACGTACCGTGTCGATGGTATTGAGTATCTCGACCAGTCCCTGCAATGAAAAATACTCGCATTGTGTCGGTATCATCACACTATCTGCTGCAACCAGGGCGTTAACGGTCAGTATGTTGAGAGATGGCGGGCAGTCTACAAGGATGTAATTATAAGTCTCTCTCACTGAATCCAAGGCATTTTTAAGGCGATGCTCGCGATTGGGCATGTTGAGCAATTCGACCTGAGCACCAGCCAGTTCCCGGCTCGCAATCGCTGCATCCGCCCCGAACGCGGCTTGCATTATGATGTCTTCGATTAGAGCACTGCCAATCAAAACCTCATAGATGCTGGGTTCACTCTCTTTGGCCATCAATCCGATGCCTGTCGAGGCATTCGCCTGAGAGTCCAGATCAACCAATAGAACCTTTCGCTTGGCCCGTGCCAAAGACGCTGCCAGGTTGATGCCGGTGGTCGTCTTTCCCACGCCACCTTTTTGGTTTGCGATTGCCAGCACCCGGGTCATGTCAGATCACACGATAGATCAATCATTTCCATTCACCACAACAACGCGTATTTTCTCAAGGCGAAAAGATGGCGATCAGCAGACAACCCTGGCACAGACAGTGGATGAGTACTGAACTCACCCGGTAACTTCAACGACTTCAGTTCACGCTCCGGGTATTTTCCCTTCATCGCCAGAATCTCACCGTTGGGTTTCAGAACCGGAAACCCCAGTTCAGCGATCGCATTGAGTGAACCCAGTGCCCGCACCACCACGGTGTCGAACTTTCGGCCTCGCTTGGCGAATTCCTGAATTCGGTCACAGACAACCTCGACATTCTCCAGTTGCAACTGGGAAACCGAATGTTCGAGAAATCTAATCTTCTTGGAATTCGAATCAAGCAGGGTGACTTGACATTCGGGTTTAGCCAGGGCAATCGGTATGCCCGGAAATCCAGCACCGCTGCCAATATCAATGATGCTAGGGCCCTGTACATATTCCGTAATGGTCAAGCTGTCCAGCACATGCTTGACCATGATGTCGTGCAGATTCCGAATGCCCGTTAGGTTGTAAGCCTGACTCCACTTCAACAACAACTCCGCGTGACGGATCAGGCACTCAACCGCACGGTCGGAAAGTGGAATTTCCAGTTGTTCCAAACCACTGCGTAGCGTTATCTCGGCCTGTTTCCTTTCTCCTGAATCTGCCTGCCCATGCGACTGGACAGCGCACACATTCCTTGCAGGTTGGTCAGAGTCAATATGCGATTTTACCGACATGTCAGGCAGACTTCAGCATCGCATGTTTTTTCAAGTGCACCGAGAGTGCGGTAATGGCGGCTGGTGTCACACCGGGAATCCTGGATGCCATGCCCAGATTCTGCGGCTTCGAGTTCTGAAGCTTCTGCCTTACTTCATTGGACAATCCATGAACCGACGCATAATCCAGTGTTTCGGGCAATTGAACGCCGTTCGCATGCATCGACCGTTTGATTGCGGCACGCTGTCGTTCGATGTATCCTTCGTATCGCGCCTCAATCTCAAGCTGCTCCTTGACCGCCTCGTCCTCAACTGGTTCACCAGCCTGCGGCAACTTCATGATCGAATCATATCCGATGTCCGGATCCCGCAACAGGTCATACAAGGTGGAGTCATTCGCAAGCTCGCGACCGAGTGCTGCACGAACCTCTTCGCGATTGGCCTGCGACGGTGTAATCGCCAGACTCTCCAGTCTGGCGCGTTCAGTTTCAATCATGTTGCGCTTGTCCGAGAACATTTTCCAGCGTTCATCACACACCAGTCCCAATTCGCGTCCGACTTCTGTCAACCGAAGATCTGCGTTGTCTTCACGCAGGATCAGACGGTGTTCGGCCCTTGAGGTAAACATGCGGTAGGGCTCATCAGCGCCTTTGGTGACCAAGTCATCAATCAGCACACCGATGTACGCCTGCTCACGGTTTGGCCACCACTGCTCTCGAGACTGAACCTGGCGGGATGCGTTCAATCCGGCAATCAGACCCTGACACGCGGCTTCCTCGTAACCTGTCGTACCGTTGATCTGTCCGGCCAGAAACAATCCCTGCAATTCACGGGTTTCCAGGCTTGGTTTCAAATCACGAGGGTCTAGGAAATCATACTCAATGGCATAGCCAGGACGAGTCAGTTTGGCGTTCTCAAACCCCTCAATCGAGCGGACGAACTTACACTGAACATCAAACGGCAAACTTGTTGAAATGCCATTGGGATAGATTTCCACAGAGTCCAAGCCTTCCGGCTCAACAAAGATCTGATGGGACGTGCGGTCCGCAAAGCGTACGATCTTGTCTTCCACTGAGGGGCAGTATCTCGGGCCGACCGAATCGATCGCACCGCCATACATGGCTGAGCGGTCAAGCGATGCACGAATGATGTCGTGTGTGCGCTCATTCGTACGGGCAATGTGACAGGACACCTGTTCAGGATGCTCGCGCGCGGATCCCATAAACGAAAACACCAGGCTGGGATCGTCACCGGTCTGCCTGTCGAGTTTGGAATAATCAATCGACCGCCCGTCGATTCTGGGTGGCGTACCGGTTTTCAGACGTTCCACGTGGAACATCATCTCCCTGAGACGCCGGGAAAGGCGGTTTGACGCTGGATCTCCAGCTCTTCCGCCACTGTGATTTTGCAACCCGATGTGAATGGCACCTCCCAAGAAGGTGCCTGTCGCCAGGACCACCGCTGGCGCAGCGATCTCAATGCCGAATCGGGTCAATACACCATGGACCATACCGTTTTTCACGAGCAGGTCATCGACTTCCTGCTGAAAGACTGTCAGGTTGTCCTGTTCTTCCAGCATTCTGCGGACGGTCGCCTTGTACAGCATTCGATCGGCTTGTGCCCGCGTCGCCCGCACCGCCGGGCCTTTTCGAATATTCAGTCGGCGGAACTGAATGCCGCTTTGATCAATGGCACGCGCCATGATGCCGCCCAGGGCATCGACCTCGCGCACGATGTGGCCCTTGCCGATGCCGCCGATGGCGGGATTGCATGACATCTGGCCAATGGTATCAATGCTCTGCGTGAGTAACAGGGTATGACTGCCGGTGCGTGCCGCGGCCATTGCCGCCTCCACGCCGGCATGACCGCCACCGACTACGATGACATCAAACTGTTCGGGATGTTTCACTTTGATCTGGTAGTTTACTTACTGATGGTAATAGTCATAGCGGGAGAGTATTTGCTGGGTAAAGCCCCAGGCTTCCTCAAACGAGACGAGTTCCTGCTGCGGAAACAAAATCCGCGTATACAATCCTTCAGTTCTTTCGGACATCAGCTGGGCCAGCGTCTCCTCAAGTCCGTCGCGGTTGACCGTCGTAAATTCATCCTGACCAGGCACCTTGTACGAAATAACTGTGGCGCCGAGTTCATTTTTGTCGTAGCGGATTTCAACGACATAACGATTCGCCGGGCTTCTGGCCGGGCGCAACATCAACTGCGCTTCCTCGCGCAACTCAACCAGGTCTGACTGCAACTGCTGTGCCTCGTCGCTTCGTTGTGCAAATGCCACTTCCAGTTGAGCCAGCTCACTGAGACGATCCTGGTAGGCGCGCTTGAGATCATCGAGCTCCCTTTCGGTCTGCTCTCTGCCGGACTGCAGGGTTTCTCTCTGCTCGGTCAGCACATCAATCCGCTGCTGGCGACTCTGAATGTCCGAACTGAGTTGTTCGGTCAGCGAGCGCAAGGTATCAAGCTGTTTCTCCTGGTCAGTCTGTGTGCGTGCGAAATATTCAATTTCCCTTTGCAGGTCATCATTCAGCTTCTTCAGATTCAGATTCTCCGCAAGCAATTCAGACACCTCGAGATCGCGTTGCTCAATCTCGGTCTGTTGCGTTGTGATCTCCTCTTCGTAGGCGACTGCCTGCTCGCGAAGCCCGGCCTCAGCCGCACGAATGTTGCCAAGCGCCTGATTGAGTGCGGCAAGCTGGGTTTCGTACTCGGCATTCTTGATGCTTAATTCCTCAAATCGTGTACGCAGATCGGTCAGTTCCTGTTTTTGCCGCTCAATCGCCAACAGGTTCTCGGTCTCCGAGCGAGACAGTCGATCAATCTCCGACTGCTGCATGCTTCGGACCAGGGACAGCTGCTCGATTTCCTTCGCCTGCTGTTCCTGTAACGCGTTGAGTGATGCGATCTGTTGATTGCCCTCGGACAGTAATTGCTGCAACCGCACCTGTGCCTCAAGCAACTGTTCGATTTCAATACGCTGCTCTCCGCTCGTCGTTGACAGTTGCTCAATCGCTGCCTGTTGCTGCACGCCACTGAGCGACAGCTGCTCGATGGCCTCCAATTTTTCCATCAGGTCACCGCGCACGATTTCCAGTTCCGCCGCCTGGTCCTGCTGTTGTTGCTCGCGCATGCGCAATTCCTCCCCCAACCTTGCGAGTTGCATCAACTGCTCCTCATTGCGTGTCTGCAACTGCGAGCGGTCTTCGGTCAGTTGGGTGATTTGAGCCACCTGTTCCTGTGTGCGGACCCTCAACTCGGTTCGCTCGCCGAGCAGACTGGATATCTGTTCCGCCTGTTCCTGGCTCAAGTTCTCCAACTGGTTGCGCGTTTCGATGAGCTGGGCAAGCTGTGTCAACTGCTCGTCACGAAGCGTTTCCATATCTGCAACAGCTTGATTCAGTTGCGTTATTTTTTGCTGGAGATCCTCGCTTCTCAATGCCATCTCAGACTGCTGTTCGAGCAGTTGATCAATTTCCGCCTCCTGTGTCCTGATACGCTGTTCCAACTCATCCTGATTCTGGTTCATCATTGCGATCTGTACCAGTTGCTCCTGGGTCTGGGTCTCAAGTTCGCCTTTCTGCTGTTCCAACAGCGCTAGCTGGGCAGATTGTGCCTCGCTGATCGCTGCCAGTCCGGCTCTGGACTCGGTCAGCTGCGCGATCTGTTCGAGTTGCTCTGTGCTTTGGGATTCCAAAGCGATCTGCAGCTGGCTCAGTCGTGCGATCTCCTCGCGCTGTATCTGCTCAAGCTCACGCAGTTCGGCCAACGACTCCTGCAGCGCCTCGACCTCCTTAGCCCTGTCTCCCAGTACCGACTCTACGCCACTGAGCTCCTGTTGTTTCTGATCAAATTGTGACTGCAGGGCCAACAGTTCATTGGTTTTCTGGTCAAACAGCGATTCAAGATCAGCAATGACGGAATTCATCGAGGCGATGCGGTCAGTGAGCTGCACGCGATCGTCGCGTAACTCCGTGACCTCGGCATTCAGCCCTTCCAACTCGATATTCAATTGCGCCTGGACACGATAGAGGTCGGCTGTTTCATACTCGAGCTCGGTAATCCGGCTGCCGCGCTGTTCGGCGATGATTGTCATCTCCTGGCGCAACCGCTCGGTGTCCTGCAGCCTTTGTTCGGTTTCTGAAATGATTTGAGCCAGATATGCCGCTCTCTCCCGAAGTGTGCGGACCTCTTGTGTGGCCGCGCTCTCGGCCGTAATTGATGTTTCCAGATCCTCGCCCAACTGCACGTTGCGCAACATGAAGATCACCGACGCCATCAGGAAAATCATCACGATGACCATCATGATGTCGGTAAAGGACGGCCAGACGCTGGCGTCTGAGTGTGTCGTCTCCGATGCGCGATGAACGCGCAAATCAACGAATCCGCTGGTGTCCCCGATCATTTGTGCAACGCTTTAAGTGGTCACTCTTCTTCGTTCTTGTCACGCAGCCTGAAGCCGGCGCGCAGGATGCCGCGAATGTCCTTGAGCAATTCCATGTTCTGGTCGGTCAGGTTTTCGAACTTCGTGAACATCTGATGCTGTTTGGAACTGATCTCCTGGATCTGACGGATGAACGTATCAAACTTGGCAATCGTCTCAACTGTACCGGTCAGCATTTCGCTGAGATTCTGTTCTGGCGGGCGCGTCGCGGCCTGGTATTGCGGTATCAGCACCGTCGCCGTGACATGCTCGACGCGGCCGAGTATGTAGGACTGCGTGTCGAGCAGTTTGAGATAGAAATAGCCAAACAGAAAATAAGCCAGGATTGCGGTCATGGTCGTCGACAGGGCAGTGGACATGCCGTGAATGACAATGTCTATTCCCCGCATGCTGCCCGCATCGGAGATGGCGGTCGATGCGCCAAGCAATGCAACCGTCAGGGAGATGATGGTGCCGAATACGCCGGTCAGGATCAGTATGTTGTTGACGAACTTCGCGAAACTCGTGCGGCTTGTCTCCTTGGCAAGCAGGGTGGAAGCCAGCGCATTGTGATTGATTTCGGTGCGGGCGCTGAAGAAGTCAAAAATTGTGCGGTATCGCTCGCCAATGATGGTATTCTCCGGCAACTCCTCGAGTTGCGCATCGACATCCTCGGCAAGCAATGCCTCTGAGAACAATTCCAATGCCAACTCTTCCCGGTCATACATCAAAAACAGCCGGATCAGCTGGGCAAGACCGGTGAGAAACAGCACCACGATGGCGCCATTGACGTACCAGCCAACATGGGTGATCTGGTTTCGGACATAGAGGTCGGCGAGGTATTCGTATTGCCAGACGGCCACGGCGGCAATGACCGCCAGGACAATCAGCATCTGTAAGAGGATTGTCTTTGATTTGTTCAATTGCATGATAGATTGATCGGTAGTGATTTTGCGGGTGTCATTGATTTTCCAGAGCCTGACCGCGTCATATCTGTGTTGTGCATCTATTTACCGATGCAGAAGTTTGCGAATATTTCGCCCAGCAGTTCATCCGCAGAAGGTGTTCCAGCAATCTGTCCGAGTGACTCCATGGCATCGCGCAGGTCCTGTGCGGCAAGTTCGCCTGCGGATTGCCCGGCCAGCGCAGCTTGCGCCCGCGCAACAAAATCAGCAGCGCCTTGAATTGCAGCAAGGTGACGGCGTCGTGCGAGGAATACACCTTCTTCGTTGACTTCATAGCCTGCAACTCGCTTTATTATTTTATATGTATTTTCAATGCCTGAGCCTGTTAAAGCAGAAACTTGTACCTGCTCAATCCCGTCGCGCGACTGCGGCGTGTCAATCGTGCCGGTCAAATCGGTCTTATTCCACAAGATGGCACTGCGATCGCGATCCAGATCATTGACTTCCTGCAGGTCCTGTTCGTGATATCCGCATTCCGAATCAATGACATACAGCACGATGTCTGCATTTTCGATTGCATCCCTTGTGCGCAGGATGCCTTCATGCTCCACCTCATCGCGTATTTCACGGATGCCTGCTGTATCGATCAGCCTGACAGCCAACCCGCTGACGTCGATCACGACATCGACAGTATCTCTTGTTGTTCCGGCCTGGGCGGTGACAATGGCCCGATTCTGACCTGCCAAGCGATTGAAAAGACTTGATTTTCCAGCATTGGGACGTCCCGCTATGACGGCTGTGATCCCTTCCCGCAACAGACAGCCGGCCGAGGACTGGGCGATCAGCGCAGTCAGTTGATCGTTGATCTGACTGATCGACTGCTGGATCTGGTTGTCAGCCAGGAAGTCAATCTCCTCTTCGGGAAAGTCAATGGCCGCCTCAATGAAAATGCGAAGATCGACAATCTCTTGGATGATCGTGTTTACGCGGTCAGAGAACTCACCCTTGAGCGAGCGCACGGCGGAGCGGGCGGCAGACTCGGTGGAGCTGTTGATCAGGTCTACGACGGCTTCTGCCTGGGCCAGATCAATCCTGCCATTGAGAAAGGCGCGCCGGGTGTACTCACCTGGTTGCGCGAGACGTGCACCGAGATCGAGCAGTCGGGACAAAAGCAGATTGAGAACCACGGGACTGCCGTGACACTGAAACTCACAGACGTCCTCTCCGGTATAGGATGCCGGGGCCGGAAAGTACAACACGATACCCTCATCGATCACGCCATTGTCTGCATCCAGAAACGGTCGGAACAGCGCCTGGCGCGCCACCGGCTCGGTGGCGGTGATCTGACGTGCGAAGTCTGGCGACTGCGACCCTGATATTCGAATGACTCCGATGCCGCCGATACCGGCGGGTGTGGCAATTGCCGCGATTGTATCCGTTTCAGCGGTCAGGTTGCCGCCAGCTTTCGAGTGATGTACCACTGCTGTGCGATCGAAAGGACATTGTTGATCAGCCAGTACAGCACCAGACCGGAAGGGAACCACAGGAAGAAGAAGGTAAACACGATCGGCAGACTCATCATGATGTTCTTCTGCAGCGGGTCCAGTGGTGTGGGGTTCAGCAGATGCTGCAGGAACATCGATGCCCCCATGAGAATCGGCAGCACATAGAACGGGTCGGCACGGGACAGATCGGTCAGCCAGAAGATGAATGGTGCCTGGCGAAGCTCCACGCTCTCGAGCAACACCCAGTACAGTGCAATGAATACTGGAATCTGGATCAAGATAGGCAAACAGCCGCCAAGCGGATTGATTTTCTCCTTCTTGTAGATCTGCATCATCTCCTGTTGGAACTTCTGCTTGTCGTCTCCATACCGCTCCTTGAGCGTCTTGAGTCTTGGCTGCAGATTCTTCATCTTGCCCATGGACTTGTAGGCTGTTGCGGACAGCGGATAAAACACCAGCTTCACCAGAACTGTCAGCAGAATGATGGACCATCCCCAGTTGTTGATCACGTCGTTGATCTTGTCCAGAATCCAAAACAATGGTGAGGACACAGGCGTCAGCCAGCCGTAGTCAACTGTGAGGATCAAACCCTCAGCCGGATCCTTGATCCGGTCCTGTTCTTTCGGGCCGACATAGATCTGCGAGTGCAGTGAGCCGATCGAGCCATTCGCAATGACGGTCGGCGTCATGGTGATGTAACCAACCTGGTAACGCGTCTGGCTGTTGGGACTACTGAGCGCCTTGGTGTAGAACCGATAGGGTGCGTTTTCCTTTGGCAGCCAGGCGGTCATGAAGTAGTGCTGAAGCATGGCCACCCAGCCGGACGGTGTCTCAAACTCGGGACTGTCGCTTCGGATGTCGTCGTAGTCGATCTTGTCGTACTTGTTTTCTGGAGTGTAGATCGCAGCCCCCTTATAACTCGGCAAGGCCTTGAAGAACAGAAAGCCTTCTGACTCCTCGACGTATTCGGTACTCAGATACTGGCCATATTGATAACCCTGCCACTGACTGCCACTTTTGTTCTCAACTGTGTAGTCGACGTCGATCAGATAACTGTCTCGATAGAATGTGAATGTTTTGATGTAGTTGACGCCATCCGGTGATGTCCATCGGAGGGGAACCTCGAGTCGGTCCTGTGAGTCATCCATCCGGTAGGATTTGGAATCGGCGGTAAACACGGTTTTGTGATTGGGAAACTCGCCACCTGAACCGACCAGTCCGCTCTGTGCGACCAGGATTCCGGGGGCGGTGTCGGTGAGCAGCCGAAAGGGTACATCCGGCATCTCGACCTCTACCGGGTACTCCAACAACTTCGCCTCGCGGATCTCACCGCCAAATGTGTCAATCTCAACTTTCAGCAGGTCGGTTTGAATCTTAATCCGCTCGACAGACTCCAAGGCGAACGTGGCAGATGGTACGACTCCATCCTGGATCGATGCGGTCGGAGCAGCGGTGGGTGCTGTCGGAACCTCGCCGGTCACCGCCTGGGTCTGTGTTGTGGGGGCTGTCGGCACTGTCGGTACCGCAGCATCCGAATCAGTTTGGACAACTGTCTGCGGTGTCTCTTGCTGGCGTTGGAAATCCAGCCAAGACTGCCAGATCAGCAAAAGAATCAAGCCGAGAGAAATGGTCAGCAGTGCGCGTCGAAAGTCCATCAATTTGACTCGCCGGCCTCCGGTACCGGATCATATCCACCTGGATGCCAGGGGTGGCATCGGCAAATTCTACGGAAAGCAAGCCACGAGCCTCTCCAGGCGCCATGTTGCCTGATCGCCTGCAGTGCGTAACTCGAGCAGGTTGGATGGAACCGGCAACTCGGCCCAAACAGCGGAGAGATCAGGTATTGATAGCCCCGGATGACAAGGAGTAATAGTCTTTTCAATTTCTCAACTGTTCAAAAAGTTCAAGCAACCCGTTTCGGAGTTCAGCATTGGACGCCTTCTCACACACACCATGAGCGATCACCACCATGTCACGATTCTGCAATCTGTGCTGACTAGTCCTGAAACACTCCCGGATCTGGCGCTTGATTCGGTTTCGACGGACAGCCTTAACGGACACACGGCGAGAAACCACGATTCCGAGACGCGCAGCCGATTGGTTGCGCCGGCTGTGAGTCAATATCCGGAAGTACCGGTTCGAACAACGCCTGTTTTGGTTGAATACCGTCTGAAATTCCCTGCGCCGCTGCAATCTGTGGCTTTTTGGAAAACGATGTCCAACCAGCGTCGAGACTGTCTCATGCGCTGAGCTTTGCGCGGCCTTTCGCCCGTCGTGCATTGATCACCGCCCGGCCGCCACGGGTGCGCATGCGGGCACGAAACCCGTGCTTGCGTTTTCTTTTCAAGTTACTCGGTTGAAAGGTACGTTTCATAGGCTCAAACCACGATATTCTGAATTCAATAATGCCAATAGATTGCTGCAATCAGTTATTTCATGCCGCCTGAAGTCGGCAGCAACTTGCGAATTATAACAATCCTGCAACATCTGTTTAGGACAAAGAAAGATCCCTAAATCCTCGATAGAGCCATCAGAAATAAGAAAAGCCCCGCCAGTATAATGGGTTTGAACAAATGACAGGTTCACCCGTTGGGTGAAACCGTAAACTCACTATACAGGAGAAGCAGGGCTGATGAAGATTTTACCATACGAACTCAAACCCACCGACGAAAAACTGACTTCCCGCGCAGGATTGTCCTGTGTTCTGGTCGTATTGGAGCGGCTGGGACTGGAAAAGATGGCGGATGCGCTGTTTGCCAAGCCGCGCAGCAACCGCGGCTACCGAGCCGGTGAGTTTGTGAAAACGTTCCTGCTGACGTTTTTTGAGGGCGGGCGCAGTCTTGAGGATGTTCAGTTGGTTCACAACGAGCGCACATTGCTGGGTGAGCATGGCATCAAGCGGATTCCCGGTCCGGATGCGATGGCGCGGTGGCTTCGTCGGTTTGGCAGTGGCAGTGGCGGTGGGCTGGTAGCGGTTGGCGAGCTCAACCGTGTAGTGCTGGGCTGGGGGCTGCAACGGCGTCGCTGGGTGACGCTGGACATTGATGCAACTGCATTCAAGGCGAAAAAGAGTACAGCCAACCGCAACTACTGCGGCGATCGCGGCTACACGCCGATGGTGGGCACGGTGAACCGGAGCGGTCAGGTGGTGTTGACGGAGTTTCGAGAGGGCAAGTGTCCGCCGAGCAAAGACAATATAGGATTCTTGAAGCGATGCATTAAGAGGTTGCCGCATTGGGTTCGCGTGAAGTGGTTGCGCATTGATGCGGCCGGCTATCAAAAGTCGATCATCGAGTATTGCGAGCAGAATGAGATCAGCTACGTGATCCGGGCGAGGATGTGCGGGGAGATCCGGGAGCTCATCAAGGACACCCGCGAGAGTGACTGGAAGCCGTTGCGTCAGCGCGATGGCAGCGAGTCGCCGTCCGAGAGTGTGTTTCGCTGTCTGCATGTGATGGATGACATGGATCAGGCGTTCACGCTGGTCATCCAGCGCCAGCGCCGCAACAATACTGAACGCGGTGTCGAAGACGGTCCCCGGCAGCCGGAGTTTCCGTTTCTGTGCATTGTGGATGATGAGCGCATTGAAAGCGACAAGTATGTGTTCCGGGCGATTGCCACCAACATGGACGAGGACATGGATGACAGTGAGATCATTCACTTTTACAACCAGCGCGGTGAGCACAGTGAGAACCGCATCAAGGAGTTGTGCAGTGATTTTGCGGCGCGGCGTGTGCCGTGTGACGACATTGACGCCAATGCGCTGTACTTCGCGCTCAGTGCGCTGGCGTTCAATGTGTTGGCGCTGATGCGCCAGGTGCTGCCGGTGAGGTTTGAGTGTTCGCGGGCGCCAACGGTACGCAAGCAGGTATTCGCCATGGCGGGGCGTTTTACCCGACATGCCCGCAAGGTGACGTTGAGTGTGAGCCGAGAGCACTACGAAGTGCTGACCGAGGTGTTGTCCAGCGTTGATCAGCTGTTGCGCGACATTGAGCGGATACTGCCCGGGCCCGAACCGCCGCCCACTGCCTGACGCGCTCCCAACTCATCGGTTCTGAATCCGCCGGCTGTCCTGCCGGGCGCCGGCCTATGGGCCGGATTGCGGATGAATCCATGCTGCAACGCTTGCAACTACCCATCGCATCGCAAATCCTGCTCCGACACTCTCCTTGATCAGTTCCCTTTTCCGAATTGGGGACAAGCTCGCCCGTTTGGGGCATAATGAGGCAGAATATGCTCAAATACAATGCGAAATTGCGTTCAACTCGGTTCTAACGAGGATTTAGGGAAGATATTTTGTTAGACAATTTCAACAAACTTTCCAACTCTGACGGAGCTTGAAGATCCATCACTGCACTTAGGAGCAGGAGTCAGGACTAAACTAAATCGTACCCGCCAATAACTGGTTTTCTTACAATGAAAGCGAAAGGCATCACGCTGCGACGCTGTGAGTATCCAAGCGATGCCGAATCGTTCCTAGTGAGAGTTAACGGACTATAACAGGTGATGTTTGCTAGCCGCTAATGGTCATCCATGGCTCTAGAAGTTGCGAACGTGAAGCCGGTGCGCGCATTGCGCACCGGCTTCAGTTGTCCAGCTATCAGAATCGAATCCCGCCTTGTAGTCGGATCGAATACTCAGCATCGCCCGCCGAACCGGCACGTTCCCTGGCCAGATTCAGCTCCAGATTGGAACCATAGCGCAGCCGGGTACCAACACGATACGCCTGGTCGCCATCTGCCATTGACATCTCGCTGAACGGCATCAAGAGCGCTTGGCCGTCAGCGAGACTGACACCGTAACTCAGATCTGCTTCCATCCGCGGTTGGTAATCGTCGTCACCGACAACGTCACCGCTGCGTCCGTTGTCCCAGATGCCGTCAACCCCGCGTACCGGTGCACCATACGACGGTCGCACGCTGAAAGACAGTCCGCGATCGCCGGCTTGCGGCGACATGTGTATACTGCCCTGAATGCCCCACTCACCGGAATTGTTGCGCTTGAGCAACCCGTAAGATGACACAGACAACGTCATGCGCTTTGACGGCGTCAGGTAGTCCAATCCGGCACCGACTTCCAGACGGGTGCCCGTGATACCATCACCACTGTCGTGCACCACACCAACCTCGGCCGATGGTTCAAATACACCGCCATCGGACGATTGATGGCGCTGACTCGCCTCAACCACCAGACGGGTACGGTGGACACTGACATCCGTAGCCGAAATCAGATCCACAGCATCCACACTCATCTCGGTCAATGCAAAATCACCTGTCAGGTTCAGCGTGGTCTTGTCGTCGCGCCACACCTCGGAGCTGACACCCACACCCACGGTGTTCAAAGACATATCACTGGAATTGGCATAGTTGGACTGATTCAGATCAAAATCACCCGAGCCGATTCCGATAAACGACCAAAATACGTAGTCTGATGACCGCAAACCGAAATACGGATTGACCGTAGTCGCCTTGAACTTCTGCGTACCGGTGACGCCATCGGAAGTGCGGTAGTCGGCTTTACTGGAAAAGCGGGACAGGGTGACGCCACCAATCACGCCCTCTTCCAGTGGGGCATCCAGTCCGAAACTGTAACCAGTCACTTCACCATCGTAGGACAGGGAAGCATCGTCACCGTCAAACCGGTTGTGTGAGGTATGACCCCAAACCGAAAATGCATCGCGGCCCAAACCGCCTTCGGTGTACGCATTCACCAGTGACAGGAACTGATCGCTACGCACAAACTCATCGGCGTCCATGCGCACTGGCTCCTGCCAGATGTCTGAAGACAAAGTCCCGACATCCCTCACACTAAGACTGGAGTTGCCGCCAACCGTCGGCGCGCGGTAATTCTGCACCCTGGTGCGGATACCTGTCATGGTTTCACCACCGATGACGCGGGCGACCTCGGACATATTTTTATCCATGCTATCTTTAATCGCGTTGGTGGCCGATGCCGGTGGTTCCGTCACTGTAATTGTGAACATCAGCGAGGCCGCATCGGAAACTCCCGTGTTGGCGTCAGAATCCACTACCGCGTAGGTGTAAGGCGTCGCAGGTTGTGTCACCGACTTATCAACAGTACCTGTAATTCGCCGCGTCGAGGAAGTGAACTTCAGCCCCGCCGGCAAAGTCCCTACGATCGAATAAGTCAGCACACCGTTGCCGTCGGTCGCCGCCGGCAGCAACTCATCGACCGACATTCCGCTCCAATAGGTCAGTGGGGCGATCTGTTGAGTGCCGAAACTTGGCGCAGAATCCGTTTCCACCGCTATCGTGAACGTCAGCGTGCCCGTATCACCGTCTGCATCCGTCGCCGTGTAGGTGTAGGTCGTTGCAGCCTGAGTACTCGTCGGAGTACCGATGATCTCATTCGGCGTCGCCCTATCATTGAAACTCAAACCACCCGGTAGCCGACTCATCGTATAAGTCAGCGTTCCGTTACCACCGGTCGCCACTGGTAGCTCCAACGGCGTGATCGTAAATCCTTGGACGTAGACTTGCGGGGGAATTGTCGCTGAACCGAAATTCGGACTATCGTCTTGCTGCACTGTAATATCGAAAGTCAGTGTAGCCGCATCGGAATCGGTCCGATTGCCATCCGAGTCCTCCACCTTGTAGGTATACGTTGTCGCAGCCTGGTGCCCGGTTGGTGTGCCTCTGATCAGACGCGAGGCTTCAACGAATTCCAGTCCAGCCGGAAGACTGGGACTTATCGAGTATTCCAGATTGCCGTTGCCTCCGCTCGCCACCGGTAGTGTGAACTGTCTGATCTGATCGTTTTGCAAATAGTCTTTGGCGGTTATCGTGGCACCAGATCCAAATGCTGGCGCAGTATCCGCAACCACCGCGATATTGATCGTCAGAGTAGCCGCATCGGAATTCGCCGTGTTGGTGTCACCGTCAACCACCCTGTAGGTGTAACTCACCGTCCTACTTTCATCAGTCGGTGTGCCTGTGATCTGACGCGTCGTTGAATTAAATGCCAAACCAGGCGGCAGTGAATCCATTGAGTAGGTCATGGGCGTATCGCCGAACGCCTCTGGCAACTGCAACGGCGTGATCGCAATGTCCTTGACGTAAGTCTGAGTCGCAACCGTCGCACCACGCAGATCCGGCGGATTGTCCAGGGCCGCCGTCACGACGGCGGACGCAGTACCATTGCGGGGGTTATTGCCTGGACGGTTCACCGCCCGAATCCTGAACTTGAAGTTGGAACCTGTGTTCAAACCCGTCACTGTGTACGAGGTGTCCGAGCCATTTTTACCCGTCATGTCTTGCCATTCGCCGTAACCTTGCCCATCCTTATCCATCTGGTATTGGTACTTGGTAATTGGTATCGATGAGTGAGTGCATGAGTTGTCCCACGTTAGTGTGACCTCCTTGGTACTGTCGTTCGCGGTAGCACTCAAATTCCGGGGTTGCGCCGGATTACTGTTGAACGGACTGTCTGTGGAAAATATAACTCGCTTTAGATTACTATCGGGTCCCACATTCAATCTGAAGCGGAAATTGTTACTGCCCAGCACGCTCGACAAGGTCCCGTTAAAAGTGGCTTTCCCTCCGTTGAAATTTATAATGTTGCCGGTCTTGCTCCTTCCTGCCATGCTAACATCGCTATACGGACCAAAACCCCTTTTCTTGAATCTAAGGTAAAAGTTCGATGTATAACTCGATGGGCTGGCTTCCTTTGCGAAGATGTTCCGTGAATCACCGGGAACATAATGGACATTTTGCCTACCATTACCCCTATTATTCGCCTCTGTACCGGAAATTTGATAGGTTTCTGAAGAACTAGGCCCATGCCTAAGTTTCAGACTACTAGCATCGGGGTTAGTAAAGCCCCCGCTTTGCAGTACCGAAGTATCAAAGCACCCAAATGCATCAATCGTACTATTTGTACCGTCGTCATGGTAGTAGAAGTAAAGTTCGTCAGTAGCGATCGCACTGCCCCCCCCCCACAATGAAGAACAAACACCCAATGACAAGCGACAGTTTCTGCGCAGGCAAATTAATTTTCATAGGCTTATCCTCGAAAAAGTGGCGCTTCCTTGTGCCGAATATAAATCAACGCAACTCATATCAACTATGAACTGCAATCTCAAGAACAAAACGTTCCAGATTGAAGCGAATACACAAACCAGTCATCACATCAGTATCGCTGACTTGACACTGGTTCTCACTTCACAAATGATCAAATATCAATCAATTTCATCTTATTGTGTTGCGAATAATACACAAAACACAAGTCATTTGAATCAACTTTTTTCATTTTTATGTCAATTCACCAACTGTTACGAACCGGTAAACAGGTAGCGCAAATCAATACACTCGCTTGATACTCAATTTTCGAGTGACTTGTGCAAACACCCAAAGTGGTCGTCACGCAGGCATTCGCCGGTGCTTTATCATTCAACAAGCTTGACCTCGAGCTTAAAAGCTCTGAAATTCGGTTCTCGCGATGCAGTGTGATAATTTCGCGGCACAGTTGTCACCTGGGGAGATTCGGAAGTGGCAATAAAATCTCGACACTGAATCTCTTCCATTCATCCTGGAGCTTCATCTTAAACATGCTACCGCCCTTAATCCAACTCGAAGGCATCGGATGCAGTAACGGAACGATGACGTGATGTTGAATGGTTCTGACATTGAATCTGTGATTCGGCTGTAAAACGTGCCACGAGAAGAGTGTTGAGAGATTGGACACCGCGAAACACCTTTGAGTTCTAATACGCTTTGGTCCAAACGCTCTAGTTCGGACTGGACTAATCCACCGGCTTATGAGTTACAGCAACCACAGCGTGAGTCAGTACACGTCCGGTGGTGAAATCGGTTACCGGGAAGACTACCGCTGAGTAGGTTGGCGAACTGTTGCATTGCAACCGGAAGTGATTCCGAGTGAAGCCTCGACCTATCGACCCCGCCCACATCAACTTTCATCCAAAAACCTCACACACCGAGCGACGCGTGTTGCCGATCGACTTCACTACACCAGTCACCGTCCAGCATCTGTTTATCGCATTGAAACTTCAAGCAGAATCAAGCCATGCCAGACAACTGGCTGTTGTCATGAAGTGTGTCAACTGGCTACCGAAAACTGTCTCGTTCATGGCCGATTCGTCATTTCTTCATCATAACATTATTCGCATTATCAATTATTTAAGGTTCATATAGAAGTGCTGATACATTTCCAGCGTTTTGTTTCATACTCATTTTTTACCCTTGGATCAGGCGATTCTAGAGAAAAGCGAGAACCTCGATTCTGCCAACGGCATATAAATCAAACCCTTACAAAGACCTCAAAAATTCGTCAAAAAAAATCGGCATGAATCCAAAATTTGTGATTTACAATCCGTGAAGAAGTGTCGAGCAGTCAACCGATTCAAACGCAAGATTTGCCTACTGCCGAATCACTTCCATTGAAGCCAATCCAAAGAAATAACAAATGGTCTGAAAATCATGTCATCTACTTTATGGAAACAATGCCTGTCGCGTCTGGAAACCAGCCTCAATGAAGAGGATGTCATCGCCTGGCTGCGGTCACTGAGCGCCAGAGAGAACGGTACAAATCTGGTGCTGAATGCACCCAACCGATACGCCAAGGAAAAGATCGAATCAGATTATCTCCCGATGATCGCCGAGAATGTGGAATTCCTGACCGGACGCGAATATGATGTCAGCGTCTGTCTTGCAGGAGGAAGGCGCAATTCACCAAAAGCCACTCCAGATGCAACAAACAGAAATTCCAATTCCAACAATCGCCTCGGGTCTTTTTCAATCGACCGCCAACCGTACGGGTTCGAAGTACTCAACCGAAACTACACATTCGACGAGCATGTGGTTGGTGAGTCCAATCAACTCGCGCGTCACATGGCACAGCATGTAGCCGGAGTACCCGGAGAACGCGAACATAATCCGCTGTTCATTTATGGAGATGTCGGAAACGGCAAAACCCACTTGATGCAGGCCTCAGGTCATCAGATGCGCGCGAACTTTCCCGGTAAGAAGATCGGTTATGTTCGCGCCAACAATTTCGTTCGACACCTGGTCACGTTGATGAAACGCAAGGACAGTGAAAACATCGAACAGTTCAAGACCTTCTACCAGGAACTCGATGCATTGTTGATCGACGACATCCATCATTTTGCCGGTGCCGATGTCTCACAGCAGGAGTTTCTGCACACCTTCAACACCCTGTTGGAGGGAAACAAGCAGATCATCATTACCAGTGACCGGTTCTTTAAGGAAATCAACGGGGTTGAGGATCGCCTGAAATCCAGGCTCGGCCAGGGTTTCACGATAAGGGTCAAGCCACCGGAACTGGAGACGCGGATCGCCATCCTGGAATCCAAGGCTGAGAAGCGCGGCGTTGAGCTGGATCCCGAAGTGTCAAGGTTTGTAGCGGAAAAGATCAACTCCAGCGTCCGCGAACTCGAAGGTGCACTGAATCAGCTGATCGCCAGCTACAATTTCACCAACGAACCGATTTCGATTGCCAGTGCCAAGAAGATTCTCTACGATACCCTTGAGTTCCATTCCCGACCGATCGATATACCAACAATCCTAAAGGAGGTTGCCCGATTCTACCGCATCCGTGTGGATGACATTCTGTCCAGCAGCAGGAGGGCCAACATTGCACGTGCCCGTCATGTCTCAATGGTTCTGGCCAGGCAACTGACTTCGCAAAGCCTGCCCCGGATTGCTGAGGCCATTGGCGGAAAAAACCACTCAACAGTCATACACGCATGCAAGAGAGTCAACGCATTGATTGAGGAAGACAGTGAGTTCAGATCGGAATTCAATACACTCAAGGACATGCTGTCTCATTGAATCCCAGACACTGCCAATGCAGAACATTCAACAGTATCAGCCAAAGCCGCACACTTTTGATAATTGACAACCAACTGTCAACTTCATAGTATAATCTGTCAATAACATGATGTAACTGATGTATGTTTCTGCAACCACCAGTTTAATGCACATCCCCACAGTATTTTTACTTCCAGTTATCAACAGATAATTATTACGCATCCTACTGAATCCACTGGCTTTTTCCGAGTTATACCTATTTTGAACAGGCCTAACAGAAACATAAATATCACCTCTAGAAACTTTTATGCAATTCATTGTTGACAGAGATCAGATTCTCAATCCATTAAGTCGTGTCAATACTGTCGTTGACCGTAATCCAACCATCCCCATCCTGTCCCAAGTCCTCCTCACGGTGGATGAAGACAAGACGGGAATCCGACTGACCGGTTCAAACATTGAGATTGAGATCAGCGAGTACATTCCGGATGTTGAAGTCAGCGAGTCCGGGCAGGTTGCCTTTCCTGGATTGACCGCACAGGAGTTCTGTCGCCAGCTGCCAAAAGAGTGTCGATTGAAGTTCGACATCTCAGGTGGTGCAATGAACATCTACAAGTTGGATGACCAAGGCAACCCGGAAGAGCCAGCCCAATCAGATGACGAAAGTTCAGGTGAAAGCAATGGTGCCGGTGGTGGCAAGAGTCATCTCAGTCTGCAGACAATGATGCGGGACTCGCTTGATGGATTGTTCCCGATTCTGGATGCAGGGGAATGGGATATACAGTTTCAGATCAACCGGTCTGATCTTCGCACCATTATCAGCCGCTCTCAGCACGCGATGGGTGCAGCCGACTTGCGCTATTACCTCAACGCAATGCTGTTCGAGATCAGTGAAAAAGAACTCCGAACCGTGGCGACAGACGGCCATCGAATGGCTGTGAGTCACGCTGAGGCGGCAACAGGTCTCAATGACAGCATGCATCGGGCGATTGTGCCGAGAAAAACCGTACTGGACCTGAACAAGCTGCTGACCGAACTGTCCTCACCGGTCACGCTTGAATTCAACGACAATCACATCCGGATGAGTACACCCAATGTCAAGTTTACTTCGAAACTGCTCGAGGGTACCTACCCGGATTGGCGCGGCGCCATTCCCGCCAATCTGTCTTGTTTGTTCCGCGCCCCCAGACTTGAACTCATCTCTGTGCTTCGACGTGTCGCCATTCTGGGCCCGGAAGTCGCCATTTCAATGGAAGTGAATGACGGTAAGCTCAGGGTTCATGCCGAAACCACCAAGAATGCGCAATTCAAGATCGACGAGAGCCTGGACATTGAACAGGAAGGCGATGCGCTGTCCTTCCAGGTCAACGGCAAATACCTGCTGGACATATTCGAGGCCATGCCCGAATACGACTCAGTGGAATTCAATTTGCGCAATGCCAATACCGCAGCCCTGATCAACTTCCCACGAAATGAATCATCCAGTTTCCTGGTAATGTTGCTCAAAGACCGCTGACCGCAGTTCACTTGAACTGTTTAACCCTCTGCTTCGGTCCCGCCCGATGGGCAACAGACCGAACGACACAAACAGATTGAATATTCCCTGAAAGACGTTTCCATGACAGACGATAAGTCCCTGACTGGCAATTACGACGAGACCAATATCACGGTATTGCGCGGGCTCGAGCCCGTACGCAAGCGACCGGGTATGTACATCGGTGACACCGACGATGGCACCGGACTGCATCACATGGTGTCCGAAGTAATTGACAATGCGATCGACGAGGCATCGCAGGGACACTGTCAGAAAATCATCACCCGCATCCATGAGGACGGTGCAATCTCTGTTACCGACGACGGTCGCGGCATCCCGACCGGCATCATGAAAAAAGTGGGCGAGGACGATGAGGACATCCCGGCGGCAACCGTCGTCATGACCGTGTTGCATGCAGGCGGGAAGTTTGATGCCAAATCCTACGCCGCGTCGGGCGGACTGCATGGCGTGGGCGTCTCGGTCGTCAACGCGCTGTCGCAGTACCTTGAGATGACCATCCATCGCGAAGGTGAGATTCACTACCAGGAATTCCGAAACGGCGCGCCGGTTGAACCCTTGAAGGTGATCGGCGAAACCGAAACAACCGGCACAACCATCCGTTTCAAGCCGTCGTCAGATGTGTTTTCCGATACTGAATTCAGGTTTGAGATCCTGCACGACCGGCTCCGGGAACTGTCCTATCTCAACCCCGGTGTCTACATCGAGCTGTACGATGAGCGCGACGGCAGGCGCGAGATGCTGCACCACGAAGGCGGCATCGTCGAATATGTTGCAGACATGAATCGAATGCGGCATGCCCTCAATGAGTCCGTCATCTCCATCAGCGGCAACCAGGACGACATCCAAGTTGAGGCGGCACTGCAGTGGTGCCAGCAATACTACAACGAACACACGCGCTGCTATACCAACAACATCTATCAGCGCGATGGCGGAACCCACAATACCGGATTTCGCAAGGCGGTGACCCGGACCATTATCGCCTACATGGACAAGCAGGGGCTCACCAGGAAGATCAAGGTCACCGGTGAGGACGCCCGGGAAGGATTGACCGCGGTGCTGTCGATCAAGGTACACGAGCCGAAGTTCTCATCGCAGACCAAGGACAAGCTGGTCTCCTCAAACGTCGAAAGCGCGGTGAGCGCGGTGGTGTCCGACGGGTTGAATGACTTCCTTGAGGAAAACCCGAAAGTTGCCCGCCTGATCTGCGACAAGGTCAACAATGCGGCGGCAGTGCGCGAAAAGTCACAAAGAGAGAAGGCAGCGGCACGGAAAAACGCCTTTGAGTCCACTTCCCTGCCCGGCAAGCTTGCGGACTGTCAGGAGAAGGACCCTGCGTTGAGTGAGCTGTTCCTGGTCGAGGGCGAATCCGCCGGCGGCTCCGCCAAGCAGGCGAGGGACCGCAAGTACCAGGCCATCCTGCCCCTGAAGGGCAAGATTCTGAATGTACAGAAGGCATCGCTAGACAAGATCGTCCGCTCCGATGAGATCCAGACTCTGATCGCCGCGCTTGGTACCGGCTCCATGCCGGATTTTGATATCGAGAAACTGCGCTATCACCGCGTCATCATCATGACCGACGCCGATGTCGACGGCTCCCACATACGAACGCTGCTGCTGACGTTCTTCTACAACAAGATGCCCGCCTTGATCGAGGGCGGACATCTGTATATCGCACAACCTCCGCTGTACAAGGCCAAGTTCGGCAAGTCCGAGAAATACCTCAGCGATGACCGCGAACTCGACGGCTACATTCTCGAGGTCGCTGTCAGCGACAGCGAGATTCAGCTGCAGGCGGATGAGGCCGACCAGACAACGGTGATCGATGGTGAACGACTCGGCAAGTTGTGTCAGTTGCGCGTCAACGCACGAAATGCCATCGAATCGCTTTCCAGAACCTGGGACCGCGATCTGCTCAATGTGTTGGCCGCCGGTGCCGCACTGGATGCGGAAAGATTTGATGATGACGCCTATCTTGCGTCGTTTGCCGAACAGTTGTCATCCAGCCTCAAGCAGGCACTCAATGGCGGCACCCAGTACGTTGTTTCAGTCGTTCCGGATAGCAACGCCAACGGCCATCAGCGATTCCAGATCCTGATCGAGAAAGAGCACATGGGCGAGCGTGTTGCGTTCCTGCTCGACAGGAATTTTGCGCGCTCGGCCGCCTACCGCTCCATGGTCAGTCTGGAAGAAGAGTTGCGGGCCTATTCGAATGACACGGTCGGGGTGCAGCGCGCCAAGAAAACCGTCGACAACCTGACGGTGGCACAGGCCATTGACTGGCTGCTGGAAGAGGCGCGCAAGGGCATTTCAATCCAGCGCTACAAGGGTCTCGGTGAGATGAATGCCGATCAGCTGCGCGAAACCACGATGGACATGAACCAGCGCCTGCTGCGCAAGGTCAAGATCGAGGACAGCATGCGCACCGACCGCGCGTTTGAGGTATTGATGGGCGATGAGGTCATGCCGCGCCGCGAGTTCATCGAGACCGAAGCCCTGTCAGTCAAGAATCTCGATATCTGACCGAGCCCTGCTCAGTGCAGCGTACTCTGGGCCGAGAGTACGAATTGCGGAATCTCGGCATCGAACTGGGTGCCATCATCGGCAACCATCTGATACGTGCCCTCCATTGTTCCAACCGGTGTTTCCAGTACCGCGCCACTGGTGTACTCAAATGACTGTCCGGGCAGCAGATGAGGCTGCTCACCGACAACTCCCTCGCCGCGGACATGCTCCTCATGACCATCACCGTCGGTGATGATCCAGTGCCGGGTCATCAATTGCGCGCCGATCGCACCCAGATTGGTGATTGTGATGACGTAGGCAAAGACAAAACTCCGCTCCGCAGGATTGGAGTTGTTGGCAATGTAGTGGGTTTCAACCTGGACGTCGATTTTGTAATCTTCTGACATGGGCTCACGCGGATTGCAGTAAAAGTCTCTGGATTATTGTATTGTGTCAGTTCTGCAGGATAAACAGAAAATTAACCGGCAAGCGGCTGCAAACAGTCAAATGAGTCAGTTCCTGCACGACACCTGGGTGATCATGAATGATCCGCCGTCGAGCCGCGCAGCACTCAGGCAGCGCCCCCAGCAACAGCCCGAATCCATGGCCAGGATGCCCGGTTGCTGATAGACACCAAGCGACGACCAGTGGCCGAACACAATGGTTGGATCAATTCGGATGCGTCCAGGAAACTCAAACCACGGAATCAGTTTCCTGGCCTGCTCGCCCCGGGTGCGCATCTCCTTGTAGTCCAGTCGTCCGTTGCGCTTGATATAGCGCATTCGGGTGAATACGTTGATCATGAAACGCGACCGCGCCCAGCCGGTGCGTGACTCTGACCATCGCCGCGGCTTGTTGCCGAACATGTTGCTCAACAGTTCCTGCCTGCGCTCACTTTGCAGCAGGCTTTCGATTTCCGACGAGTGTGACAGGGTCTGCTCCAGTGTCCAGAACGGGTGGACCCCGGCGTGAACCGCCAGAATGTTCAGCTCCGGATCATGGATGGCCAGCGGCTGGCGATACAGCCACTGTCGGATCTCAGAGCGCTCAGCTGACGCCAGAACATCGGAAAATGTATCGCGCTCGCGCGGTTGCACGACACCCTCAAGCACCGCAAGCAGATACAGGTCATGGTTACCGAGCAGGGTGTCAATGGACTCCTCATGGCGCATGGCAAACTCAAGTACCGACAGCGAGTCCGGGCCGCGGTTGACCAGATCTCCCAGCAGAATCAGACGGTCGGCCCCGGGTGAGAACCCGATGCGGTCGAGCAGCTGCATGAACTCCTTGTGGCGACCCTGTATATCGCCAATGGCATAGGTTGGCATGATCAACCAGAATTAGAGAGTTGATGCGTAAAGACGCTCAGTTGCAGATGACATCCAGGCGGGACTGGCGATAGCTCTCCCGCACGAACAGGTAAGGATCGGCCTGTTCGGCCGCAAGGTCGGTAAACGGCAGCAGCCGCGCCCTCGTATCGACGATGGAGCCAACCTGTACGGCCATCTGGTGCTCAGATTTCTCGATGTGCTTTTCGACGTATGTGTGTCGCGAATTCACCACCGAGCCAACCGTGGCGGTCAGATTGCTGGGACCGGCGAACGGATAGACGACGTAGGGACCGTCACCAATGCCCCAGGCGCCGAACATGTGTCCGAAATCATGATCCTTGTATGAAACGCCCATGTAGTCTGCCACATCGAAAATCCCGAACAGTCCTAAGGTGGTGTTGATTGAAAACCGAAGCCCCGATTGTGCGGCAACCTCGAACTTACCCGCAAATGCGCTGGAAACCAGGTTCCGCGGCTCCTTGAGGTTGCGGTAGAAACTCGAGACGCTGGCTTCAACAGGGTCAGGCGTGACGTTTCTGTAGGATCTTGCAAGCGGCTCATAGACCGCCTTGTCCATTCTCAGGTTCAATCTGTAGATGGTGCGGTTGACGGACTCAAACGGATCGTAGGTTTCGGTGTAGTGTTCCGGGTCCAATGCGTCGCACGAAGACGGCAAATAGGTCGACGCGCAGCCAGCCAGCGCCACAACCAGCGCGAGGCCCGGGATCGTCAGCAAGGAACGCCTGGTAAACGTCATGAACTACTTGTTGTCAGGGTTCAGCGAATAGGTGGCGATGATCGAGGCCTGACCGAGGATGTGGCCCTGCATCGCATCAACAACGTCCTGACCGGTGAACGCACCCTGAACCGTAAGTTCAGGAACATCGAGTGCGTAGACCGTGAAGTGGTAGTGGTGGACAATGCTGTCGTTCCATGGCGGGCAGGGGCCGTCGTATCCAAAGTACTGTCCGCCCATCGCCTCATCACCGGCGAACCATGACGTATAGTCGTTGATGCCATGGCGCATGCCCGAGGGTGCGTCTTGAGAGGACTTGCCCTTCAGCGTGACGCCGTTGCTGTGGGAGGCGGTCTCGACTTCGCGCTCAGAGGCTGGAATATCAACCAGTACCCAGTGATAGAAGTCGATTCGCGGTAGGTCGGCCGGAACGGTCTTTCCCTCCTGATTGACGTCATCGGGCCGGCTTGGCACGTCCGGGTCACAGCAAAGCAGGGCAAAGGACTGAACGCCGGCCGGTACATCAGACCAGCCCAGGTGAGGATTGCAGTTGGATGACAGGGTGACATGGGAGTCCGGATCCGGTGCACAAAAGGCAAACCGCTCGGGCATCCGCTCTCCATTGTCAAAATCACTGCTAGATAGTATCATTCATTTGTCCCGAAAAACACAATACAACACAACATCTTGTTTATTTTATTCGAATTCTTTGCGTTGATTCGCCGTGTTTGAAACCACACGGAAATCACGCGCGAAACCCAGCTGTTTGCTGGCAATGGTGGCAATCCTGCTGGGGGTTGCTGCAGGCAGTGCCGTGGCTCAAGAGATCGACATCGAGCAGACAGCCAACACGATCTTCAAGGCATTCACCAAGAACCATCAGCTTGAATCCGAACTGTCAGTGGACACGGATTCTGCCTTGGCGGTTCAGGACTTCTACATCGCCCTGTTGCGTCCGACCTGGGGCATGGATGTGGGCTACGTATCCTCAGCGATGACTGGAAACTCAATACCCGCCGAGCCGATCACGGGTGTATTGCTTGAGAACATGTTTACCGGGACCCGGGCAGTGATCAACCGGACCTATGGCGTGCATATGCATGCATCTGCGGAGCTCCTGGTACGTGTCGGTTCAGATGACCTGAACGTTGCTGCCAGCAGGCAGGAGGCTTTGGAAGCCCTGAAGTCCGTGATCCCCGGTGTCCGTCTCACCGACGTCTTGATGGATGCGGACAATCCGCGCGGACAGGCGGAGACTGCCGCAACCAATCTGGAAGTCAGGTTCTGTGTGCTCGGTGGCGAGTTGGAACTGGGTTCGGATACCGACTGGATCAGTCGGCTGGCGGATTTTTCCGCCGTGCTCTACGATCAGAACAAGGTCAAGATATTTGAATACCAAAACTCTGCATCCACCCATCCGCTGGATGCGGTGCTGCAGGTCCGGGATGCCTTGCATGCACGGGGCATCCTGCTACGCGAGGACGACATTCTGGCGCTGGGTGTGCTGACCGAGAGCGTTGCGGTTGAGGAGCTGACGCGGTTGCGGGCCGTGTTTCATGGCTTGTCCGACGAGGATCAGGTCTCGGTTTACATGGGATTTCAGTGAAGTCCGGATCCAGTATTCAAGATGCTGAAAGGTGAGCTGCCGGGGGCTGATCATCGCAACCGGACCGTGGTCTCTGGCCTGCCAGCCCGTAACGGTGGCGTGCGACCGCGCTGAGTCAACCATTCAAATTCCCCGTGTGTGTTTCACCATCGACATGTTGGTGACCGCTGGCATCACCAAAATCCTTCTCGGTACAACACCGCAAAACCTTGAAAGCTTCAGGAGCATCCTGCTCGGATTCAAGGATTCAGGTGTTGAGATTTCCTACCTGTTGCTGCGCGATGAAGGCGTCTGTGAGGCACTCGCCGGTGGCCATGAATTTGCCGCGCAATCCAACTTCGCGATTGCACCGGCTGGCTTTTATTGTGAGGGGACTACCGGTGACCCATCCAGGCTGAGAACCGTGCTGGCGCACAGCCGGGGTGTTACGGCGTTTCGGATGTCGGGTTGCCTTTCAAGCGAGGGCCAGACCATTCCCGAGCTGTTGGTAGTCGATGCGAGAGCACGTACCCGTTTACAGAAGATGGACACCCGTGCCGTCACTGATTTCAGGGAACTGAGGAGATTCTGCGCGCTTCATTTCAGGTATTCTGAGGTGGACCTCCGGGGTTCCCACCGATTTGTCAGCCTGGCACAATGTCAGGCGATCGACAAGGCGTTCCCGGATTCTGAAGTGCTTGCAAGATTGGCGTCTGCCGGGTATTGACTGCGGCAGATCACAGGCTTTCGCCCGAAGCGACGGCTACAGACTGGAGATATAGTCGGAATAGCTGTCCTGCGTCATCAGGTCGCCAAACTCTGCCGGTTCGGACATCACCATTTTGCAGACCCAGCCCTTATCGGTTGGACTGTCGTTGATCAGTTCAGGTGCGTCTTCCAGGTCGTGATTGAATTCAACAACCTCGCCGGATACAGGCGCAACAAACGGTACGGCCGCCTTGACCGACTCAACGATGGTCACCTCGTCCCCCAGGTTGTATTGGCCTCCCATATCAGGCACCTCTACAAACACGACATCGCCGACTTCATTCTGACCGAACTCGGTCAGTCCTATGGTGACGATGTTCTCTTCGGCATCATCAACTCTGACCCATCTGTGATCATCTGAGTAGGCAATGTCGCTCATCCGGATTCCCTCATGGTTGAATTGTCATCAGTCGGTTGCAGAAACTGCAAGGCTTGTCCATCGTTTTGGAAGATGCGCCTCAAATCTGGCTGCAGTATTGCAAGTTGAACCGGTATGGATTGGCTAATCCATCCGTTAAACCGCTAATGATATTTCAAAGACAGCGTGCCAATTCTGGAATTTTGTGACATTTGATGGTTGGACTCAGCGAGGATTGATTGGCACTACGATCGATATCCGGATTCTGCAATCCGTAACCAATCCTCAAGAGCGAGATTCTGCATCTGCCCAATTTTTCCACCGGGAATTTTGCCCAACCTGTATGTTGCTCAACCTGTGGAGTATCACCACCGGTGAATGGTACCTGGGATGCTGATACGGTGATTTCGCAATACCGATCAATCAATGAATCAATCCCACAGACGGTTGAATCTGACTTTGATGGTTTAGGAATCTGTTGTGCTCGACTTTGAGTCGTTGATGTTCGCTTTGCGGACGCCATCGAGCTGATGGAGGCAGAACCAGCCTCAGCCATGCAGCAGCTCTTCCGTATTGGCGCTTGAAATTCAGCGACCAAGAGGCTGAGTCACCGCAATCACACGACATTGTGTCGGTCGCCGCAACAACGTTCATTCGTCGCACGACGTTAGGTTGACTGATCTCGTTGATGTCGATCAACAGGCATCCGAAATCAACCGAACCCTGTGGTGTTGTTTCAGTACGCTCGGGAACAGGTCAGTAAATTCGGCTCGACTGTCACCGCCCATCTAGCGAGCAAAGCGGGTTCAGTTTGTGTCATTCTCATCGGTTTTGCGTTGAAGCTTTCTAAACGAGTTCCGGCTGAGCTCCGTTACCCGGGCAATCTTCTCCAGATCCATGCCATCTAAAAAAGCTTCGCTGCAATTTCTACTCGAACCCCTACCCAGCCTTGTTCCCAGCCTTCCTTGCGAAGCTGTTCTGCGGCTGATTGAGTAATCTGTATTTCTCTCCGGATTTCTTCCCGACCTTGTTCCCGTCCTTCCTCGCGAATTTGTTCTGCGGCTGATTGAATCATCTATCTTTCCTCCGGTATTTCACCTTGCAGATTCAATTCGTCTTCCAAATTTACTGTCTGTATGGTAAGCACGGACATAACCCTTCCGGTTAGTTCAGCATCCTTGTCGAAACTGGATCAATCCACACTTAATCCAGTCGATCAGAAATTCAACAAAGAGTTTAATTCACCAAGGCCTCTCGACAATTTGCGGACTACCGCGGCAAGTTTGTTTTGTCGAGAAAGACGACGCCGATCAATCTCACTGATATTAAGCGGCAGGCACTGGAAACTCACCGACTACTGTTCCAGTGTTCCGCACCACCCTTTACGCAGAGCTGGGGGTTGGTTAGTGAACTCGGTTCGATTGTCACCGCCCACACATCAAGTCTGGCAGCATCAGCGCCCTAAAGCCTCAACGACTTAGTGTTGAAGGCTTAGAACTGCGTCCCGGTTAAGATCAGTTACCTCGGCAACCTTCTCCGGGTCCATGCCATCTCGGAGCAGATTCGTTGCGACTTTTACCCGTCCTTCTTGCCGGCCTCTTTTCCTACCTTCGTGCCGGTTTTCCTCCCAGGCTTCTTCCCTGCCTTCTTTCACACCTTCCTGGCGAAGGAATTCTACGGCTGACTGAAGTATCTGTCTTTCCTCCGAATTTCTTGCTTGCGCCAATATATCTTCCATGGGGATATCCTCATTACAATCGCTGAAAAGACCAATCATCAACCCGAATGCCCAAGCAAGATCCTCTGGTAGGATAGGTCCTCTCCGGTCCAGCACCTCCTGCACCAAAGAGAGTCTATCATCGCGCACTTTCGACATCAAGTGGATTACCGCATTAATGTTGGTGTTCCGTACACGGCCCAGCCGATCGATCTAACTGACATCTAACGGCAGGTGCCGAAAGTTCACCGACAACTGTGCCAGTGCCCCGTAGCATTTGTTATGCAGAGTTAAGGATAGGTCAGTGAACTCAGTTCGACTGTCACTGTCCACACACCAAGTTTGGCTGAATCTGCTTCCAAAAGCTTCATCTGTTTAGCGTTGAAGTTTTTGAACTGCGTCCCGGCTAAGGTCAGTTACTTCGGCAACCTTTTCCGGATCCATGCCATCTCGGAGCAGATTCGCTGCGACTTCTTCCCGGACTTCTACCCGACCTTCTTCCCGACCTTCCTGGCGAAGGAATTCTGCGGCTGATTGAAGCATCTGTCTTTCCTCCGAATTTCTTGCTTGCGCCAATATATCTCCCTTGGAGATATCCTCATTATAATCGCTGAAATAACCAATCATCAACCCGTACGCCCACTCATGATCCTCTGGTGGGATAGTTCCTTTCCGGTCCAGCAACTCCTGCACCAAGGAGAGCCTTGCCTCGCGCACGTTCGACATCAAGTGGATTACCGTTTCAATGTTGGTGTCTCGTGCAAGGCCCAGCTGATCGATCTCGTTGACATCAATCAGCATGCACTTGAAGTTCACCGAATATTCGGTCAGTATCGCCCGAAACTCGTCCGCGAGGTTCTTGTACAGGTCGATGAATTCGACCGGTGTAGTCTTGCGCGAGTTGGTGGAATCGGCGCGCGGGTCGTACTGAAGCACCACGATCGGAAGAATCGGTGACTTAAAATCGTTCTGCACGTGAATGAGGAACTGATTCCGGGCCACTTGCCGCAAAAGATTGGAGTCACGGTAGCTTTTGTGCTCGAACAGTAAAATCAGATGTATTACCTCGCCGCTGCCTTTGAGTTCAACGGAAAACACCAGGTCGGCGAATCTCTCAGGCAAGCCCGGGATTGCGATCTCGGTCGGCTGCAGGCTCAGCGTCGACCAGTCGATGAAGTCGGATAGATTGTCAGGAATACCAATACGAATCAGGGTGATGACGTATTCAAGTCTTCGAAAGATGTCCTTGAAGAAACGGTCATGCAGACGTTCGGGGCGTTTGCCGGGTTCAATGGATGTATCAGATTCTGCCATGTGTCAAACCCTCCTTTGCAGTTTCAATGGCTGTACGAATTGGAATTGGCGGTCGGGTATGATCAGGATCATCCACACCGCAGTCACGAGCAGTCTCTGCAACCGACTCCAGGTATCAATCAGCAAGGGCGTGATCTGAACCTGCCTTCGGTTGGTCGAAAGCACTGGAAATCCGGATAGTCTGAGTTGGATTGGCTCGCCACGTTTCAGGTCCGTGAACCATGGGCGAGCTTTCTCAGCGCTTTCTGCCCTCCGTGAAATTGTATCTAATCTACGACAGGATCAAACACCTTTATTCAGCGATATTTGATTGGTATCGCGGTCAGTCTGTAGTTTCCGCGATCCGTGACAAACCCTGCAGAACGAGATCCGGTATATGCTCAAATGCCCGGTCGGAGTGCTGCTGCACCAGTGTTGCATCGCCACCGGTGATGAGCAGCCGGGATGCCGGTCCGGTCAACTCGCTGTATCGGTCGATCAGAAGTTCGATGCCACCGACAGCTGACGACAGTACGCCGCTTGAGACCGCCTCGATCGTTGACCGTGCCGGAATACTGGGTGTCAGCACAGGGACTTCTTCAATGCCTCTCGCTCGTCGGTGCAGGGATTCTTGCGCAAGCCGGATACCGGGCAGGATGGAACCGCCGAGGAACTCTCCTGCCGAAGACAGGGCATCAACGGTGATCGCGGTGCCGCAGTCCACGATGATGGTGGCGGTTCGGGTGATGTGCCAGGCACCGATGGCGGCTACCCAGCGGTCAGGGCCCAGCTGACGGGCCTGTCGATAGCAGTTTCTTACGCCGCATCTTTCGGATTCCGGAATAGCCTCGTCGGCCTGGATGCCCCATGTACTGCGCACCAGCGAGCAGAACCTTTGTGCGGTGTCGTGCCCGGTGACGTTGACAAAGAGCGCATGAGTCACCTGGTCCAAGGCCTCGAACTGTCTGGAAAAGTTGTCATCGAAATCCGTCAGCGATGACGGGAAGATGCCGTTTTCGTCGCCGACAGACCACTTGACATTCTGGTTTCCGATGTCAGTGAGCAGATACATGGCATTCACAGTCAGATCACTTGAGTTGGCACAGATGGCATTCCGATTGAATCGGGAGGGCAGGATCAGCCGGCCTGCTGCCGGGCGATGTTTAGAAATTCGAGCAGGCCGATGACCTCGGTCTGCGCCGAAGACATGTACCGTTTCCGCCCGGGATACACGATGAACTTTCTGGTGGCGCCGATATCCCTGCTGGCTGTATGATAGCCCCTTGATGCCGAGGGTGTGGCGGAGCGTTTGATCTCAACCGCCCACAGGTCAGACTGCCCATTCGCCATCACCAGATCAATCTCGGCACCGGCTGTGGTGCGAAAGTAGGTGCACTTCCAACTGTCGGAAACACAATTCAGAACGTTCTCGAGTACAAAGGATTCCCAGCTGGCACCGGCTGCGGCATGTGCGAGCAGCGACTTGAAATCCGGGATTTCAAGCAGTTCGTGGGTGATGCCCGAATCCCGAATGAATATTTTCGGTGCTGTGACCAGGTCTTCGTCAACCCTTCCCGACCAGGGTTCGATCTCGCGTACCATGTAGTGCTCAACGAGCACGTTGAAGTAATGCCGCACGGCCTGGTGACTCAATCCAATATGTGCACCGAGCCGGATGAAGTTGACGTGCTGGGAGTGTCGATGCGCCAGCAATCGCCACAGTTTGAACATGAACGCCGAGGAAACTTCGGCACCGAGTGACAGGATGTGATGCTCAACATGAGTCTGGATGTATTCCGACCTCCAGCCCTGACTGCTGGCTTCGGAGTCAGCGAGATAGCTCTTCGGAAACCCGCCGCGCCACCATAGTCGGTCAACACAGTCTTCTGCTTGCTCGCCGGCACTGATCTCCAGTGCGTTGAGCGGCGCCATCTGCAGAATGTCGATGTCTGCAGCCAGCGGACGAGCCTGTTTTTGCAACAGTTGCTTTGGCGTCGAGCAGAACAGGAGAAACTGCCCAACTGTTTCGCCGGCGCGCGATCGCGAGTTGATCAGCGCTTGCAGCTCATGAAACAGTTTCGGGGCAAGTTGCGCTTCGTCAATGATGACGAGATGGTCGTGGACACGCTGTACCTGCAACAGCTTCGTCCAATCCGGGTCCGATGCGAGGTCGATATACGTGCAGGGCTTGGTCCATGTAGTTGCGATTTGCCGTGCCAGTGTTGTCTTGCCGGTCTGCCTGGGTCCAACTACAGCCACTGCAGGGACCGCACCCAGTGAGCGGAGGATGTCGGATTGGATGTTTCGCGTGAAATTCATTGAACAGTTGGCATCGGGCCTGTCATTCAGTCGCCTTGGTTCGTGGTTCAGGTAATCTGGGTCAATATGAAAGACAGCGTTGCCAGTGAGATCACGGTTGACAGCAATATGGATGCCGAAGTTCGTGCGACGTAGGTATTGTACTGTTGGGCGAGAACAAAAGCGGTGACGGCGACCGGCATGGAGGCGGCGATGACTGCGCTGCTTGCCCAGTCCGTGTCAACCGCAAGCAGATGAAACATGGCGAGCCAGATCAGCAGGGGATGAATGGCCAGCTTGATGAAGCTGATGACAAACAGCTCGCCATTGAGGAAATTGGCCCGATCCTCAACCATCCGTGATCCCAGTGCAAACAGCGCACAGGGTGCGGCTGCGGAGCCCAGCAGCACAACAAACCGGTCGGCCACGTCGGGCATTTGCAGGCTGGAAACCGAAAACAGCGCGCCGAGCAATGCGGCAACAATCATGGGATTCTTTACGATGGATTTGAACGATGTGGCGAACATCTGTGCAGTACCGGCACCATTCGAGGTGCGGGACCGTTCCAGCAGGAACGAAGCCAGCGGCAACATGACGGCAAGATCAGCCGTGGTGCAAATGACAACCGGAACACTGGCCTCCGGTCCGAAGGCAATGATCACAAAAGGTAGTCCGAAGTATCCGGTGTTGCCGTAGATGCAGGCGGTGGCAAACACGGCTGAAAAGTCGCGCTGCAGGCGAAACACTGTCCGGGCGATGACCAGCGAGACTGCAAACAGCAGTATACCGACACCGAGCCAGGCCACAATGAACATCCAGTGAAACTCACCCCGCAGGTCAGCTTGTGCCATCAGGGAAAAAATCAGTACCGGCAAGGCGAAGTAATACACGAACTGATTGAGACCGGCGCGACCGGCTGAGTCAATGATCCGAATCCGGGTGGCGAGAAATCCGCAGGCAATGACTGCGAAGAATGGAATTGTGATCAGAACTGTAGTCATGGGCTTCGACGATTGATGGATATTTTAAAACGCGGTTTATACTGTAATGCACAGCCAAGTCAGCAAAAATAATCGAGACCGAAAATTCATGAACTACTGCAGTCTGTGTGGCGCCACCGTTTCAAAGAGGATTCCAGACGGCGACAATCTCCCGCGCTTTGTCTGTGATACCTGCGAGGCTGTCCACTATCAGAACCCGAAAATCGTCACTGGATGCATCATCCGCTGGGAGGATCGCATCCTGCTGTGCCGCAGGGCGATTGAACCGCGCTATGGACTGTGGACGATTCCGGCGGGCTTCATGGAGCTCGGCGAGACCACGCACCTCGCCGCTGCGCGCGAGACGTATGAGGAGGCACAGGCGGTGGTGCAGATCGATGGTTTATTTGCGGTCTACAACATCCCCCATGTGAGCCAGGTCTATATCATCTACCGTGCACATCTTGAGGCACCCGAGTTTGCGCCCGGAGAGGAGAGCCTTGAGACCGAGCTGTTTCTGGAACAGGAGATTCCCTGGGATGAATTGGCATTCCCGGTGGTACGCGCCAGCCTCGTACGCTATTTCGAGAACCTCAAGGTTGATGACACAACACCCTATGTCGACGACATCATCCGCTGACCGGTTTCAGGCTGTCATCTGAAGAAAGCGTCTGGCCAAAGCTTGCGCCCGCTCGAGATAAGCGGTTCCAAACAGGTTCAGATGATTGAGAATGTGGTACAGACTGTAGGCGGGCTCCCGCTGACGCCAACCAGGTTCCAACATCCAGGATTGCGCATAGCAGTCATAAAAACGGTGGGGAAATTCACCGAAAAGCCGGGTCATGGCGAGATCTGTTTCCCGATCACCATGGTAAACCGCCGGGTCAAATACCACGGCAATTTCAGGCGCGATATAGCCGCAGTTTCCCCACCACAGATCACCGTGGAGCAATGATGGCTTCGGGTTGTGTGATTCGAGGACCACTTCGACGCGCTTGAGAACCTGATCGCCCAAGGCCGTCAGTTCTCCCCTGTAATGATTGTCGTAGGCGAGGCGGAATTGGTAGCCCAGGCGGCTGTCGCGGAAAAATTCCATCCACCTTTGCTGGAAGGTATTGATCTGACGGGACCCACCAATGTAATTGTCCCGGTGCCAGCCATAGTGTGTGCCGGCTGTCCGGTGCATCTGGGCCAACTGTACACCGAGTTCACAATAGTCGGATTTCACCTGTCCGAGTTCAAGATATTCGGTGATCAGGTAGCCGGTCGATTCCCACTGACCGGTGGCGATGAGATCGGGAACGCGAAGGGTCTTTGTGTTCGAAATCGCCGTCAAGCCGTCGGCTTCGGCGGTGAGGCAGTCTGGGTTATCACTGAGTTTGACGAAGTAGCGACCGGTTTCGCACTGAAGGACGCAATTTTCGGTGAATGCGCCGCCGGTGAGTGGCTTGACAGACTTTATTCTCTGTTGGATTTGATTGGAGATTTCAACCCACAGTGCTGATTGAATATCGGTATTATGCATGTCATTGCTAGTTGAACGGTGATCTTCAGGGAATAGTCTAAAATTGACTGTACACCGAATTAATTGATTCCGAGGGAGTAAACTGGGTTTGAATGAAATTGTAGTGCAAGATTCTGAACAGGGAGTCGGTGGTTTTGTCTGTGTCGCAATTCCGACTAAATTTCAAGATACATTTGACTATCGGTGTGACTCGCTTGAATCCGCCCCCGTCGGTAGTCGCGTCGTCGTTCCATTTGGCAAGGGCAATCGTCTGGGTGTCATCGTTGAGCACTCGCTCGAGTCGCAGGTGGACCCGGACAAAATTCGATCGATTCATTCCGTCACCGACCCTGACCCCGTGGTCGACTCAAGTCTTTTGCGCACGTTGCGATGGACTTCACAGTATTATCACCAGCCAATTGGCGAGGTACTGTGGACGGCGCTACCCAAAGCCATAAGAATCGGCAGTGAAATGCAGCCGCGACTGGAATTGGGCTATCGGCTGAGTGAGGCCGGTTCGGCAACGGATCCGAAATCGCTCGCGCGGGCAAAGATGCAGTTGGCAATCTTCGAGCTGCTCAAGTCCGCTGATCGACCGCTGTCCAGAGAGGAGATCAGTGCTGTCAGCGGGGGTTGGCAGAATGCGCTTCGACAACTCATCAGCAAACAGCTGGTGGTCGCCGAACCACTTGTTGAGGGCAACGGATTGAGCACACCTAAGCTGATCGAAAATCTGACTGAGCCCCAGGTCAACGCCTGTGACCGGATCACCGCGGCACTCGACCGCTTCAAGTGCTTTCTGATTCATGGCGTCACCGGCAGTGGCAAGACCGAAGTTTATCTGCAGGTCATCTACAAGGTGCTGCAAGACGGTGGACAGGCCCTGATCCTGGTACCCGAAATCGGCTTGACGCCACAGTTGGAGGAGCGCGTCAGCCGGGCGCTCGGTGTCACGGTTTCCTGCTTCCATTCCGGAATGACGGATCCCCAGCGACATAAGACGTGGTGGAACGCACGCACAGGAAACGCGCGCGTCGTGATCGGTACCCGGTCGGCTGTCTTTCTTCCGTTCAGGAAGCTGGCCATGATTGTGATCGATGAGGAGCATGACGCGTCCTTCAAGCAGAATGAAAGCGTGCGTTACCATGCCCGCGCAGTTGCGATTCACCGGGCAGCCAACAGCAACATTCCATTGATCTTCGGCACCGCCACGCCATCAATCGAGACAATCCATGCTGGAGCAACCGGCCGACTTGAAACGATCAGCCTGCCCGAACGCGCCACGAAAATCCAGATGCCTTCCATCAGGCTGGTTGATCTTGGACGGACTTTCGTCCGAAACGGTATCGCGGTGGAAATCTTCAGCGAGATCGAGAAGCGGATCCGGCGCGGTGAGCAGAGCCTGATTTTCCTCAATCGCCGGGGCTTTGCACCGGTCAGTATCTGCATGGACTGCAAGTGGGTGGCCAAGTGCAACAACTGCGACGTCAACCTGAATTTCCATGCGTCCGACCAGCTGCTTCACTGCCATCACTGTTTTGCCAGATATCCGATTCCGCAGAACTGCCCGGACTGCATGTCGGACCGAATCAGTCAACTGGGCGAGGGAACACAGCAGATCGAGCGGGTGCTCAAGCATGAGCTGGCCGGCGCCCGTGTGATGAGGATTGATCGGGACACCACCAAATCCTATGCTGAATTCCAAAGAAAATTCGAACGGATCCGCAACGGCGAGGTGGACGTACTGGTTGGTACTCAGATGGTATCCAAGGGGCACGACTTCCCCAATGTCACCCTGGTCTGCATCCTCAATACCGATCAGAGCTTTTTCAGCATGGATTTTCGGGCAACCGAGCACATGGTTCAGCAGATCTTGCAGGTTGCGGGACGCTCCGGCCGCTTCGAGAAACCAGGCGTTGTGCTCATACAGACCATGTTTCCAGAGCACGAGGTATTCACCTATCTCAAGCGCCACGATTATCTTCAGTTCACCGAGACCGAAATCAGGCAGAGAAAACTGGCCCGGCAACCGCCATTTGCCCACTACGTGCTGTTGCGGACAAGTTCCCCTAAAATGGGACACGAATTCAGGTTTCTGAACGCCGCACATGCCGACGCGATGCAAATGGTTCGAGGTCATTCATGGTCGGGCATACGGGTATTTGATATAGTACAGTCTCCGATACAGAAGATTTCCAACCGCTACCGCGCACAGCTCCTCGTTTCCGGAGAGACCCCGAAACTGTTGAGGCAGTTTGTCGCAATGTGGATGCCGAAACTGGAGAAAATCTCCAAGAAGGGTCAGGTGCGTTGGAGTCTGGATGTTGATCCCATCGACTTTTCGTAATTGATCTGGCCATATGAAAGCATTGATTGAGGACTTGCTCAGGCAGTCCATTGAGAAACTGGTCGCGGCCGGAGAGCTGCCGCCCGCCTCCGCACCGCAAGGCATACCCGTGGAGACTGCACGCCGTGCCGGACAGGGCGATTACGCAACAGGTGTTGCGTTGTCAATGGCGAAACCCAGCGGACACCCACCGCGCGCGCTGGCCGAAATGATCGAGGCGAATCTGCCCGCAGCCAATCTTCTCGAGCGAACAGAAGTGGCCGGTCCCGGATTCATCAACTTCTACCTTGCCACAAGCGCGCTGACCAATCTGGTTGGCGAGATTCTCAAGCAGGGCGGCGACTATGGCAGGACACAGTCAGCTGCGTCCAGCAGAATACTGGTTGAATTCGTATCAGCCAATCCGAACGGCCCGTTGCATGTCGGTCATGGCCGCGGGGCGGCCTTCGGTGATTCGCTGGTGCGGCTGCTGAAGGCGGCCGGACACCACGTGGACACCGAATACTACGTCAACGACATCGGGCGTCAGATGGAAATACTGACGGCGAGTATCTGGATTCGCTATCTGCAATTGTCAGGTGTGGACGCGGTACTGCCCGAAGGGGCGTATCAGGGCGACTACGTTGTAGAGAGTGCCAGGAATCTGCAGCAACAGAAAGGCGAAGCGCTCGTTTGTACCGATGCCGGACAGCTCCGCGACCATTTCGAAAACAATAACGATACAATCGGTGAACTGATCATCCGAACCAAAATCATCATTGGCCGGGATGCCTTTCAACGCATACGCAAGGCTGTATTGGCTGAAATGGTCGAATTGATCCGGACCGATCTCGAGCAGTTCGGTGTCACTCACGACCAGTGGTTCTACGAGAGTCAGGTGTCGGATAACGAGGAGGTCTGGCGCGTGATCGAGTTGCTGCGGAACCGCGGCTACCTCTACGAAGCCGACGGCGCAACTTGGTTTCGGTCGGAACAACTGGGTGACGAGAAGGACCGGGTGCTGATCAGGGCATCGGGGCAACTGACCTACTTCGCATCGGATATTGCCTATCACCTGGACAAGCTCAGGCGCGACTACGATTACATCATCAATGTCTGGGGAGCCGACCATCATGGCTACATCGCGCGGATGAATGCCGCGGTCCAGGCCGCCGGCGAAGATCCGGACCGGTTGCGGATCCTGCTGGTGCAGTTCGCAACGCTTTACCGCGATGGCACCAAGATTTCCATGTCGACGCGGGCCGGCGACTTTGTGTCCTTGAGCGAACTGATCGAGGAGACTGGCAAGGATGCGGCGCGATTTTTCTACATCCTGCGCAAGTCAGAGCAGCATCTTGACTTCGACCTCGAACTGGCCAAGCAGGAAAGCAGTGAGAATCCGGTCTATTATGTCCAATACGCCCATGCGAGAATCTGCAGCGTCTCCCGTCAGCTGCGCGAACGCGGCATCGAAAGAAAAGCGGGTGATCACAACCTGTTGACACAGGACTCCGAGCTTGACCTGCTGAGGCGTTTGTCGAGATTTCCGGAGGTTATCCAAAGTGCGGCCAGCGACCATGCGCCGCACCAGATAGCCTATTACCTGCGTGATGTCGCAACCGACTTTCACTCGTTCTACAACAAGGAACGGATTTTGGACTGCGACGATGCCTTACGCGATGCCCGTCTCGACCTGATTGACTCGGTGCGGCAGGTACTGGCGAACGGTTTGGACATCATCGGTGTCTCTGCACCAGACAAGATGTAAGTTATTGAAAAAACAACTAATAGTTGACATCGCAATATGAATCATGTATAGTGTTTGCAACCACTTAAGCGATAACTACCGGTCAGTGTATAAGATGATTTTGCGAGTCTGGCAGCTGGTGTGAATTGATGGCGCAAACCAAAATGCGGATGTTCGGCACGAAGGAGCGGGTCGGATACAACTCCGATGAGTTCTATCAGCGGAGAATTCACGCAAAAATGCCGCCCGCAGGTGATTCTGCATCCAGTGAACAGTCCGTACCGGATTGTGTGCTGAACAGGATATTCGGGCACTCCAGTGAGACCATGCACGAGTTGCCCGATGACAGCGTGCATCTGATGGTCACCTCACCACCCTATAATGTGGGCAAGGATTACGACGATGATCTCACTCAGCAGGAATACATGGAACTGTTGACGAATGTCTGGCGGGAAACTTACAGGGTGCTGGCTCCGGGTGGCAGGGCGTGCATCAATGTGGCGAATCTGGGCCGCAAACCCTACATTCCACTCAATGCCCTGATCACGGGAGAAATGCTCAAGCTTGGATTTTTGATGCGCGGTGAGATTATCTGGAACAAGGCAGCCAGTGCTGGTGCGTCCTGTGCCTGGGGCAGTTGGAAGAATCCGGCAAATCCGGTCTTGCGCGATGTTCACGAGTACATCATGGTTTTCTGCAAGCAGGAATTCTCAAGACGCAAGCCAACGGATGATTCCAAATCGCCGACGATTACCAAGGACGAATTCCTGGACTCGACCAAGAGTGTGTGGAACTTTCCAGCAGAGTCGGCGAGGCGTGTTGGCCATCCCGCACCGTTTCCGCTGGCGCTGCCCACCCGTCTCATCGAGCTGTATACGTACTCCAATGATGTTGTGCTTGATCCGTTCATGGGGTCTGGAACCACTGCAGTCGCTGCTGTTCGTTCCCGGCGACACTTTGTCGGTTACGAAATCTCAAACGAATATATCGAGGTGGCTGAGCGAAGAGTGCAAAGGGAGGTCAATGAGTCCTCAGTCCAGCCGCAGTTGTCCATGGCGTTCAGCAGTCCCGGACAGTCGGCGACGGCATGAATCGGATTCAACCAAGGCATCAGGAAACAAGGGCTTGAAAACATGGCACGTTCACGTAAGTCAAAAAAGTCGAGAGGATCTTCAGGATTCAGTCTGTTTATACTGGGGGTGTTGGTCGGTGCGATCGGTACGGCACTCACCTATGGTGTCCTCATAGATCGGCCCTCGGATATTGGATCCGGAATCGATAGTCTGATCGACGTGGCGAAAAACAGACAGAGCACGGCTGGAAATCAAGCTGAAACCAGCCGGTCAGAGTCTGAGTCGGAACCGAAAGTCCAGTTCAGTTATCATGAGTTTCTGCTGGAAGATGAGTTCCTGCTGCCGGCACGCAAGCTGCTGGAATCCACCGACGAGCCGGCGGCCGAGTCAAAACCCGAAGTGACGCAACAGGCTTCCGAGCCTGCGGCTCCAGTCCCGGCACCGGAGCCTTCGCGCTATGTGCTCCAGGTTGGGTCATTCAACAGTTTCCAGGAGGCGGATGCCGTAAAGGTTAATCTCGCCTTGCAGGGCCAGCAGGCCTTCATCCAGAAAGTCACTGTTGAGGGTCGGGGCGAGTTTTTCCGGGTTCGTGTCGGTCCGTTTGACACGTTGCAGACCGCAGAGGAGAGGAGTGCCTTTCTGACCGGAATCGGTTATCCCCCCTTGAGATTTCGAATCAAGGGTTGAGGCGTTACAGCGCCTGGTCAGCTTCGCTCAATCAGCCAGCCTGAGACCTTGAGCGGAATGTCGCGGCCGGCCTTGCCGCTGACATAGATTCCGATGTGGCCGGTGTCGTAGACCAGTTCCGTATAGTCTCTCGAACCCGTGACATACTTCAGGGCCTGCGAGGCGGCCGGAGGCACCAGGTGGTCCTGCTTGGCGTAGATATTGAGCAGCGGTTGTGTGACCGACTTCATGGATACGGATTCCTGTCCGATGGAAAGCCCGCCGTTCACCAGTCGGTTCTCATGGAAAAACCGTTTAAGAAAATCGCGGAACATCTCACCGGCCTGATCCGGGCTGTCGAAAATCCACTTCTCCATCTTCATGAAGTTTTCCACCTTGTCCGGTTGATCGGCGATTTGGACGAAGTCCAGGTATTTCTCAACGCCCAGTTTGAACGGTTTCAAAGACAGGAATATGCTGTTCAGAAATGGTCCCGGAATGTTGCCCATGGTGTCCACCAGCAGGTCGATGTCAATTTCCTTGAACCACTGCGCAAGCATGTTGTCCGGTGTGTGAAAATCGACTGGTGTGACCATGGTCACCAGGTTGTTCACCTTGTTCGGCTGCAGTGCTGCATAGCAAAGGCTCATGGTACCGCCCTGACAGACACCGAGAATGTTTGCTTTCTTGGCGCCGGAGTGTTGCAGCGTCGCGTTCACGCAGCGGTCGATCAGCACATTCACATAGTGCTCAAGGTTCAGATAACGGTCGGCAAGTCCCGGATATCCCCAATCGATCAGATAGACGTCGATGCCCTCATTGAGCAATCCCCTGACCAGGGAGCGCTGTTCGTGCAGATCGACGATATAGGGACGATTGACCAGGGCATAGATGATCAGTAAGGGATTGGCCTTCTTGACCGGCGCGCGTAATGGACGATATCGGTACAGTCCGAGATTGTCAATCTTCAATACCAGGTCTTTCGGTGTTGTGCCGACTTCGATTTCACCCAGGTTCGCGATGACGCGGGCGCCTTCCGCGAGACGGGTTTGAAATTGCGTGGACTGTTCAAATATCTTTTCGAATTCCTGCATCTTGAACTACTGCCTGGGTTTTCGGCTGCGTGTCTTTCCAGTAGCTGTCGTTTTTCGTGTTGTTCGCTTGGCCGGCGCCGGTCGGGCTTGCTTTGAGGGAGTCGCCAACTCCCTGACCTTCTCCTGAAGCGTGTCTATTTCGGTGCGCGCCTGCTTGAGAGCCTGATGCAAGCGGTCCAGTTCCGTTCGGGTGGGCTGGCCCTGCATGGTCTGAAACTGCTCCTGCATTTTGTTTGAGTGTTGGAGCAATCTCAAATAGGAATTGATCATCCGACCATATTTGCCGGCATACTCCGGCTGTGAGGCGACCTGCTGAAACTCATTGTCGCAACAGTCGATCCAGTCGCGCACAACGGCTTCAAACTCCACAGCCTCCTCGATTCCCGATACCGACTGCATGAATCTTTCAATCGCATTGCGCACGAACGACTGGAAAATGTCCATGAAGGCGCATGTTGCCGAGTCATACTCCTGGTTCAATTGCACCCATTTGCTCCAGTCTTCCTGAAATTCCCGACCGATACCCAGTGCCGGTGGCTGACCGGTTTGGAGATTCCAGTTCTGGAATGCCTTGCCGGAGTCGAAGAACTGCCCCCACGGATTGTTGACCTGTCCCAATGCTGGAGCTTGGGGAAAAGTCTGCAGGACGGGATTGAAGGAGAACTGCCGGACCATCTGTTCGAGCTGTTGCGGGTTGATGGTGCTCGGTGTCTGCCCCTGCATGGATTCACAAATCGACCGGAACGCGTTGCCGAGCTCGTACATCTGGGCATAGACCGGTTGCATGGATGGCGCAGTTGCAGGCGGCGCAGCACTCCACATGGAGAGAGGATCGGTTGGACTTAAATTTGCCCAGGGATTGAACATGGATAAAGGGTTCCCGAGATCAATTCGCTATACGCTGACTTCCTACAAGACCGGACATGAAATCACCAAGGCTGGCTCCAAGCTGAAGTCTATTGTGATCGACATATCTGATGCCACATTTGCATTTCTTCGACGATGAGTGATTAAAACTATATCACACGCGCTGTGTTATCAGATTGGCAAAGGCTCGGCGAGAGGTGCCTACATTCGAAGTGGCTTGTCCACAGTCCCACATTTTTTGTGTGATGTGCAGCCTTCGAGTTTGGTTGGATGAATCAGTCAATTTTTCTTCGGCTGTACAATATGCGGCGAACCCTTATGGTGTAACAGGCAAACAGGTTGGTTGAAGATGACAGTAGCTGAAGGACAACACGCACCGGAATTCACATTGACTGCTACAGACGGACGCGAGGTGTCGCTGTCCGACTTTCGCGGCAGGAATGTGGTTGTGTATTTCTACCCTCGGGACGATACGCCCGGTTGTACGAAAGAGGCTTGTGGATTCAGGGACCTGATCAAGGAGATTCAGGATACAGGAACCGAAGTCATCGGAATCTCACCAGATGGCCCGGAGTCACACGCGAAGTTTGTCGAGAAGTATCAGCTGCCCTTTCTGTTGCTGTGCGACCCAGACCGAGAGGTCATGAGCGACTATGGCGCCTACGGTGAGAAGATGATGTACGGCAAGAAAACCGTGGGTGTGATTCGCTCAACCGTCATCATTGATCGGGATGGGAAGATTCTGCGGCATTGGAAGAAGGTTCCCAAGGCAGCTGACCATCCTTCCAAGGTGCTGGATGTGTTGAAGTCGGTCAATTGACTACAAAACTTCTTCGATTGTCATTCATCTTGAACAGACAGTCCGACTAGGCGACACTGTGAAGGGATTCCAGCCTGCTCCTGGCAATCGCAATATATTCGGCCGAGATATCCACACCGATAAACTTTCGATCATTCAATAAGGCCATCTTGCAAGTGGTACCGGAGCCGCACATGGGATCGAAAACCAGGTCCCCGGGGTTGCTCCACGAAAGAATGTGATCTTCGGCTAGTTTTTCTGGAAAGACTGCCGGATGCTGGAATGCAATCCTATCCGAAGTTGTCCCATGCAGACCGACAGCATATTGCCAAATGTTTGTTCGGGTCTTCTCTTTCTTCAGTTCTCCCAATCTCTTTTTGTTGATTCCGTCTGCGAGCTTGTTGTGGGTCAGCTTCTCAAAGCCACTTCGAACAGTTTTCTGTTTGAGCGGATTGAAACGATTCGGAGTTCCTCTCGTGAGAACAAACATGAACTCGTAGCAATTTGTATAGGCGTTGCTCCGCATGAATGGCGTGTTTTTCTTCTGATAGATCATCACATCGTGAGCCTTGAATCCAAGTTCCTGAAAGAAAACTCCCTGTCTGAAACTCGTCAGACTCTTCCCGCCATCGATCTTGTCTCCCACGACCCAGACTACAACGCCTCCTTTCTTTGTCACCCGAAATAACTCCGATGCAATTTGTTCAAACGGGAAGGAATAGCCCTGGTAGTCTCGCAAGTCATCATAGGGTGGTGAGGTAATGGTCAGATCGACAGATTGATCTTGCAACTGACGCATAAAATCAACGCAATCAGCAACATAAAATTGATTGAATTTAACTTTGCCTTCCATGAGTCGCTTATGTATTCGGTGCGAAACTCAGTCGCCCCACCAGATTACATGACTACAAAATCCAACTTCAGGTGATTGGCTGAATTGTACCATCTATGGAGGTGCCATGATTTGCCACACTGTTTTCAGAACGAGTGTCGCAATTGATGCCCAAGTGGACTTTCAAGTGTAACCTGCAGCACTGAGCAATTCGTACGCCAACAGTTCTTTGCTTGGTCAGTAAGTTAAGTTGCGGAGATTGACAGCAGTCCGCCAGGATTCTGAGATGGATTCACTCAGCGTGTTGTCTGACCAACGCCCCCTGTGATGGACGACTCTGAAGACAATGACTCGAAATGCAATTCAGATTCGCAGGTTGAAGCGTTGAACTCATTCTGCCCGGGTATCGTTAGTGATAAAATGGCGTCTTTAACCATATTCCTATAGGACATAGTGAAATGACCTCACGAGTAGCAGTTGTCACCGGCGGAACCAGAGGCATCGGTGAAGCCATTTCTGTCGCACTCGCAGAAGCAGGCCACAAAGTTGCAGCAAACTACGGTGGCAACCGAGAGCGTGCGGAAGAATTCTCCAAGCGAACAGGAATTCCCGTGTACCAGTTCGATGTCAGCGACTTCGAACAGTGCAAGGCGGGAATCGAGCAGATCACCCGAGATCTGGGCGATGTTGACATTGTAGTCAACAACGCAGGTATCACCAGGGATCGTACATTGCATTCGATGGATTTCGAGCAGTGGAATGCCGTGCTGCAGACCAATCTTTCATCCTGCTTCAACATGTGCCGTTGTGTCATTGAAGGGATGCGTGAGCGGGGCTTTGGCCGCATTGTCAACATCGGTTCTGTCAACGGGCAGGCCGGACAGTACGGTCAGGTCAACTACTCGGCTTCGAAGTCCGGTATTCATGGATTCACCAAGGCGCTGGCAAAGGAGGGCGCCAGCAAGGGCATCACCGTCAATGCGATTGCACCCGGCTATGTCGATACAGACATGGTTCGCGCAGTTCCCGAAAAGGTGCTTGAGAAAATCATCCGCACAATTCCGGTCGGAAGACTGGGATATGCGGAAGACATAGCCAGGGGAGTGCTGTTCCTGGTGGACGACAAGGCATCATTCATCACAGGCTCCACGATTGACATCAATGGTGGACAGCACATGTATTGATTGTGGCATGGAGGACGCTCGCACCATCAAGAAGTACTCCAATCGGCGTCTTTACGATACCGAGGAGAAAAAGTACATCAACCTGTCCGAAGTGCGCCAGTTGGTGCTGGATGATGTCAGGTTTGTAGTGACTGACGCCAAGTCCGGTGAGGACATCACCCGACAGATTCTCCTGCAGGTGATCGCCGAGCAGGAACTGGGGAGTCACCCCCTGTTCACCACGGAGATACTCAGCCAGATGATCCGGTTCTATGGCGGTGCGTTTCAGAGCGTTTTCACCGATTATCTGAGCAAGACGATCTCGATGATCAACGGTCAGCAGCAAACCTACCAGGATCAATGGAACGACATGCTGAAGTCCGCTGGCATGCAGTCGGTCGGTGAAATGACACAGCAGAATATGAAGATCTGGACCGACATGCAGCAGCAGATGCTGCAGATGTATGGATTCAAGTCGGGCGACGACGATAAATAGGTTGTCAGCTCATCGCATTGTGTGTTGCATGCACCGTTGCGCCTTGCAACGGTAACTGAGGATTTAATTCAAATGGACTACAAAGTCTACATGTGTGTGGTTTGCGGATTCCTCTATGAGGAGGAGTTCGGACTGCCGGAAGAGGATATCCCACCCGGTACACGATGGGAGGATATTCCAGACAACTGGCAGTGTCCGGACTGCTCGGCCATGAAAGAGGACTTTGACATGATCGAGGTCTGATCCGATGTGCCGCCTTCAGTTGCAGCCGAACTCGGCGGCGTGAACTTTCAACTCCTTGGCGCTGATCAGCAACACCACAGACTCCCCGCTTCTCGAAGTCAGCCACAGAAACGGTACTCTCGGAAAACGCGCTTCCAGCAATTGCGCTGAGTCTCCAAGTTCCATCATGAGATGGCCTCGTTCGGTCAGGTGTGACGCCGCGTTGCACAGGATGCTCCTGACGATGCCGAGTCCATCATCGTCGGCTTCCAATGCCAGTCGCGGTTCGTGCTGATACTCTGCCGGCAGCGAATCGATCTCGGTCGCGCTGACATAGGGCGGGTTGCAGACAATCAGGTCATATCGACGCCCGGCCAGCGCATCAAACAGATTGCTTTCAATGGTTGTGACCTGGCTGTCGACGCCAAAACGCGCAATGTTGATCTTGGCCACCTCCAGTGCCTGGCGGTCGATGTCTGCAGCATCAAACATCACATCCGGAAAACGGAATGCCAGGGCGACCGCAATGCAACCGCTTCCCGTACACAGATCAAGAACACGTTCTAGGTTTTCGAATCGAACCCAGGGCCCGAAACCATCCCGAACCAGATCGCCAATATGGGATCTCGGTATGATGGCGCGCTCATCAATGTAGAAGGGCATGGCGGCGAACCAGGCTTCATTGATCAGATAGGCCAGTGGCTTGCGGGTCTCGATCCGTCTTTCGACCAACTCCTGAAACTTGAGACTCTGCTCGCGGGTGAGCGGTTCGTCGACTACGTCCTCAAGGTCACAGTCCATTTCGCCGATCACATGAAGCGCAGCCCAGATGGCCTCATCGCGGGCGTTGTCACAGCCATGGCCGAAGAACGCGTCGGATTGCTCGAGCTCGGTCTGTGCCCAGTCAATGTGATCAGAAAAGGTGATCAGCCGCGGGTCTGGCACGGTTCAATCACTTTGGGTGTGGGTTCCGCCACTGATTGTGGACGGAATCCAGGAATAAGTCGGCGAGACGGTCAGATCCCGTATTTTTCCTTGAACCGACCGACGCGACCGGCAGTGTCAATAATCTTCTGCTTGCCGGTGTAAAACGGATGACAGACCGAGCAGATTTCGATGTTCAGATCTTTCTTGAGTGTCGACCTAGTCTCGAAACTGTTTCCGCACACGCATGTCACCTTGATGGTCGAATACGCAGGATGAATGTTCTGCTTCATGGTTGATGTGTTCCTGTATTGAAAAGACTTTTCAAAAAGTCAGCTGAATCGGGTTTCAGCGCCGTCCGTAAAACCGCAATATGTTAACAGAAAATACCGTTTGAATGCCCCGAAATTCTACGACATGCGCTTCATGGACGCAAAGAACTCGGCGTTGGTCTTGGTGGCCCGAAGCCTTTCAGACAAAAGCTCGATGGCTTCGATGTCGTCATGCGAATGCAGCAGCTTGCGGATCGCCCAGATCATCTTGAGTTCGGATGGCTCGGTCAGCAGCTCTTCGCGCCGGGTGCCGGACTTTGCGATGATGATGGAGGGGTAGACGCGTTTTTCCGCGATACGCCGGTCCAGATGGATTTCCATGTTACCGGTGCCCTTGAACTCCTCGTAGATCACCTCGTCCATCTTCGAGCCGGTCTCAATCAGGGCAGTCGCCAGGATGGTGATGCTGCCGCCCTCCTCGACATTTCGCGCGGCACCGAAAAAGCGCTTCGGCCGTTGCAATGCGTTGGAGTCAACACCACCAGTCAGAACCTTGCCGGAAGCCGGAGCGACCGTGTTGTAGGCGCGTGCAAGACGCGTAATCGAATCCAGCAGAATCACCACGTCGCGCTTGTGCTCAACCAGACGCTTCGCCTTCTCGATGACCATCTCGGCAACCTGGATGTGACGAGATGCCGGTTCATCAAACGTTGAGGACACCACCTCACCGCGCACCGACCGTTGCATTTCGGTCACCTCTTCGGGGCGCTCATCAATCAGCAGCACAATCAGTTCCACTTCGGGATTATTGGCCGTGATGGAGTGGGCGATTTGCTGCAGCATGACGGTCTTGCCGGTTTTCGGTGCCGACACGATCAGTCCACGCTGCCCTTTGCCAATCGGCGCAACCAGATCGATGATGCGGGCTGTGAGATCCTCGGTGCTGCCATTGCCCAGTTCCAGCCGCATCCGCTCGTCCGGATGCAAGGGTGTGAGATTCTCAAACAGCACTTTGTCCTTGAGCTTGTCGAGTGGCTCATCGTTGATCTTCTCAACCTTGAGCAATGCAAAATAGCGCTCGGAATCCTTGGGCGGCCGGACCAGTCCGGAAACCGAGTCTCCGGTTCGCAGATTGAAGCGCCTGATCTGACTCGGCGAGACATAGATGTCATCAGGGCCGGCGAGATAGGAACTTGTCGGTGACCTGAGAAAGCCGAATCCGTCCTGGAGTGCTTCCATCACGCCCTCACCGGTGATGCTGCCGCCACTTCGCGCTTCGGCTTTCAGAATTGCGAAAATCTGATCCTGCTTGCGCATTCTGCCCACACCGTTGATGTTTGCGTTGCGGGCAATTTCAGCCAGCTCAGTCGGCGATTTGGATTTTAAGGTTGTCAAACTGATTCCCATAGACTATGCCTCTGTGGTGATGCATAAGGTGATACAGCGTCTTTCGACACTGAAAAAAGAAAGTGTTTACGATTAGTTGGTAATTCGGAAGTAAGGAAAGAAATCGTGCAGTGAACCGATTCGCAGTGTGTCATAAGGAATCCGTTCGGGCGGCATTATACCCTTTCTGAAATCAATTGTTAATTGCTCCGTCGATAAAAACCGTCAGTTGGGATTTCGAAACCGCGCCGACCTTGGTCGCCTCGACCACGCCGTTTCGGAAAATCATCAAGGTGGGGATACCGCGTATCCCATACTTTGGAGGTGTAAGGGGATTGTCATCGATATTCAGTTTCGCCACTTTCAGCTTGCCTTCATACTCCTCGGCCACCTCCTCAAGAATAGGTGCAATCATCTTACACGGTCCGCACCACTCAGCCCAGTAATCAACAATTACTGGAATGGTTGAATTGATGACATCCTCATCAAATGAAGTGTCGCTGACGTGTACGATTGATTCTGACATAAGGGAGTTCTTCCGGGTTGCTGGGCAGTCGAAAACATTAAACAGGGATAAGCATTATTGACGAAATTAAAAATAATGCAAGTATTTTTTTCCAAAATTTGTGCAAATTTGAAAAATTGCAATGAGATCATTTGGGCTGACTGTGTATCTGATTGTTTCAATGCCGTAATTTATTCCAGCCCTGAAACAGGCCGATTTCGCAGCTGACGGATTGGAGTTGACCTGTTGCAACGACGCGACGATTTGGACAATTCCGACCTGGATGACTGCCATCAACACGGTCATCCGCGCGTCGATTCAGTTTTCATCGGCTGTGAAAAATCAGCGTGTTTATAATTCCATCCTGTTTTCCACTCTCGACTGCTTCCGAATCATGGATGTACTACAGCGAATCCAACATGTATTGAATGCCGAGGCCCGGGCGATTCAGTCCGTTGAGGTGTCATCTGATTTTGCAGCAGCCGTCAGCATGCTCGAGACGTGTCCGGGCAAGGTGGTGGCCACCGGCATGGGCAAGGCGGGAATCATCGCCAACAAGTTTGCGGTGACACTGTGTTCGACCGGCACCCCGGCCGTGTATCTGCACCCTGGAGAGGCGGCACACGGCGACCTGGGCGTGATTGCCGAGGGTGATTGCATTGTCGCATTCTCAAACAGCGGCAAGACCCGCGAGGTGATCGAGATGCTTGATCTCGCCCGGCATATCGGGTTGGGCAAGGTGATCGGCATCACCTCACATCGGGACTCCGAACTCAGAAATCGCAGTGACATCATTCTCGAGATGGGTGAGATGACCGAACCCTGTCCGCTGGGACTGACGCCATCATCCAGCATTGCGGTGATGAACGCGATCGGGGATGCCATCACGCTGGCCCTGATGGAGGTCAAGGGTGTCACCAAGCGCGAATACGGATTGCGTCATCATGGCGGCTATCTCGGGCGGGTTGCCCGGGAGGCCAACGAGTAGGCTGCTCAATGTTGGCCGGGTCTGATCCGGCGAATCGCGTTCCAAACCTTGAGTGGCGTGGCTGGTCCATGCAGCTGCTCAAAACGCTCTGCGCCAAGCAGGTCGGAGATTGCGTTCTCGATTGCACCGGGCGCGCCGAGACTGCCTGACTCGCCTACGCCCTTGACGCCCAGATCATTGGTCTTGCTGGGCGTTGAGCGTTTCTCAAGAGTGAAAAACGGCAGATCCTGTGCGCGCGGCAACTGATAGTCCATCAACGAACCAGTCAGTACGTGCCCTTCTTCATCCTCATCAAATCGCATGGCTTCCATCAGCGAGGTGCCGACAGATTGCGCCCAGGAGCCGTGAAGCTGTCCATCGACGATGGCAGGAAACAGGATGCGCCCGATGTCATCGACGCCGACCAGCTGCACGATCTCGAGGACGCCGGTGGCCGGGTCGCACTCAAGCTCGACCACGTAGGCACCGCTGGGGTGTGTGGTGTTGACGCCCTCAAAGTCAGCCGCCCCCACACATCCCGAGCCGCCCTGTTCGCGAGCAGCTGCAATTTCACGCAGGCTGATTTTACGGTCGGTACCGGCAATCACGAACGCCCCATCCCGATACTCAAGGTCGGCCGCTGATGCCTCCAGTCGGTTTGAGGCGGCTTGCCGGGCCTGGGTGAGCATGTGTTCAGCCGCCCTGCGCATGGTGACACCGGCGATCGCGGTCATCGACGAACCGCCGGTACCGCCGCCGGTTGCGATCGCATCGGTATCGCCCTGAATCACCTCGACGCGGGAGGCATCGATCTCAAGCACCTCGGCAACCAGCGAGGCGAGTGTGGTGGCGTGCCCCTGTCCGCCGGACTGGGTGCCGGTGACAGCCAGCACCGAACCGTCCCTGCACAGCCGCACTTCGGCTCTTTCGGCTTTGGAGCCGCCGGTGGAGTGCATGTACATGCCAAGACCGATGCCGCGCAGCAAGCCGTGTCGCTCAGCCTCGCGCCGCCGCTTCGGAAAACCGTTCCAATCCGCGAGTTGCAGCGCACGGTCGAGCAGTCCGGGAAAGTCGCCGCTGTCAATCACCTGGCCGTTCGGCATCGGGTACGGCAACTCATCCGGTCGCACCAGGTTGCGCCGCCGCAGTTCCACCCGGTCGATGCCGGTGTCATGTGCCGCCTTGTCGATGAGTTGCTCAACGGTAGCCACCATTTCCGGCTTGCCGGCACCACGGTAGGCATCGGTCGGCGTGGCGTTGGTGAATACGCCCCTGCAACGATAGTGGATGCAGGGAATTCGGTAGGTGTGTCCGATGACCGTGTACGCATACTGGGTCGGTACCGCGGGCCCCACGTAGGACAGGCACGCACCGAGATCGCTCACAGCCTCAATCTGCAACGCGGTAAACCGCCCGTCGGCGTCGATGCCGAGCCTTGCCCGGTCGGTCCGCGCCCGTCCATGCGAATCCGAGACAAACGACTCCGAACGGGTCGCGGTCCACTTGACCGGCCTGCGCAGCTGACGGGATGCCACGAGCACCAGGGCGTATTCGGGATAGGTGAAAATCTTCATGCCGAAACTGCCCCCGACGTCGGGCGTGATAACGGTGAGATTTTCCAGAGGGATATTCAAGACATCCTGCGCCAGAACACGGCGCACCATGTGCACGCCCTGCGTCTGGACATGCAGGGTTAACCGATCAGTTTCCGGATGATATTCAGCCAGTGCCGAGCGGGGTTCGATGGGCGTGATGGACATCCTGGGATGATGCACCTCGACTTCAACGACATGCTCAGCGCCTGTCATGGCCTCGGCGACCTCATCGTCACTGCCCGTGCTCCAATCGAAACAGATGTTGTCCGGCGCGTCGTCCCAGATTCGGACGTCGGAACGCAGTGCCTTGCGGGTGGAACTGACACCGGGGCGCTCGCGGTAGTCGATGTCTACGAGATCAGCGGCATCCTGGGCACTCTCAAGGGAATCGGCTACCACAAAGGCAACCGGCTCGCCTACATGACGCACGCGGTCACCGGCGAGAATCGGTCGCGGCGGCTTGTGAATCAAGGATCCATCCTGGTTGCTGAGATCAGCCACACAGGGCAGATCTCCGATCTTTTGTTCAACAAGATCAGCGTAGGTGAGCACCAGTGAAACGCCCCGAAGGGCTTTTGCGGCTTCAACATCGACACCGAGAATGTCCGCGTGCGGATAGGCGGAACGTACAACACAGCCGTAAACGAGGCCGTCCTTCGTCAAATCATCGACAAACCGCCCGCGCCCGGTGAGCAGGGCGTGGTCTTCTCGACGTAATGGGGAGTTCGACTTTGTCATGTTCGGGAAAGATCAGGTATTGATCAACAAACAGTGTAACGGTTGCATGTGTTCAATCGGGTTGCGGGCGCTCAACACAGCTTCACCAACTGCACGCGACCGACCGATGTAAAGACAGGAAAGCAACCGAATCCGGACAGTCGACATCGAAGTCCGCGAAACAACACCGTAATGCGATGGTGTATATTATGGAATAACTTCGTCAAGCCGAGTTCAGTTCCTTCGCTTCCCTGATTTATTGACATTCTGACCGTACATCACCATGAACAACTCTTCAGACAACCACACATGGACTGCACCACAGGTGCAGGCATTGTTCGAACTGCCCTTCAATGACCTCTTGTTCCGGGCGCACTCCGTCCATCGGGAGAACTTTGTCCCCAACCAGGTGCAGAAAAGCCGACTCGTCAATATCAAGACCGGTGGTTGTCCCGAGGATTGCAAATACTGCAGCCAGTCAATCCGCTATCAAACAGACGTCGATGTCAGCAAGCTGATGCGTGTCGACGATGTCATTGCGGACGCCCGGGCCGCCAAGGCCGACGGTGCCACCCGCTACTGCATGGGTGCCGCCTGGCGCGGGCCGCAGTCCAGTCACATGGAGAGTCTGTGCAGCATGATCAGGGAAGTCAAGTCGCTGGGCATGGAAACCTGCATGACACTGGGACTGCTGAACCGCGAGCAGGCTGTCCAGCTCAAGGAGGCTGGCCTGGACTACTACAATCACAACGTGGATACCTCACCGGAATACTACGAGGAGATCATCACCACCCGAACCTTCGCTGACCGCCTTAAAACCATCGACCACGTGCGCGAGGCCGGCATGAAAGTCTGCTGCGGAGGCATTCTGGGCATGGGCGAGTCAGAACAGGACCGCGGCAGCATGCTGGCAGTCCTGGCGAACATGGAACATCCGCCGGAAAGCGTGCCGATCAATATGCTGGTACCCATTCCGGGTACACCGCTTGAGGACGCCGCACACGTTGAGCCGCTTGACTTTGTGCGCACCATCGCAGTGGCAAGAATCATGCTTCCGCGTTCGGTGCTGCGGCTGTCAGCCGGACGAAGGTCCATGTCAGAAGAGCTGCAGGCGCTTTGCTTTTTTGCCGGTGCCAACTCGATCTTTGTCGGTGCGCGATTACTCACCACCGACAACGTTGAATATGACCACGATGAGGCACTATTCAACAAATTGGGTCTCGAGGAGATGCCGGGTTTCGCCAACGACTCGCGAGCTGATATTCCCCAACCGGCCGGGGAACTGGTGTCATGACAGTCACAATCTCAAGTCTGACCGGTGAGTTCGGCCGCAACAATGAGAGTCTCGAGGACTGGACGCTCACGGTATTCAGCGAGCTTTGCGGTGACGCACAAAGTGCCCAGCTGTTTCTCAATACGCTGTCCTACATGGAGCACATTGGCAGTTACAAGATCATGGCCACACAGCGCACCGATGTGATGGACTATTCCACGCTGAAGCATCTCAACGAGGAAACCGGACACGCGGTGCTGTTCAAGCGCCACGCGGAGCGTCTCAGCGATCAGGGCATCGACTATTCGTCGGAGTCACTGCTTGCACCGGCGACCGCCCGCGCTTACTTCAACCGCCTGGAGATCGGCATGGTGCGGCTGTTCGGCCGCGAGGCCAACTACCGAACCGTGTATCTTTACATGTCGATGATCGTGGAATTCCGCGCGGTGTGGGCCTACGAGATTCTGCAAAAGGCATTGGACCAAAACAGTCTGGAGGTGTCTTTGGACCGGCTGCTGGCTGAAGAGCAGGGGCACCTCTACAGCATGATCCGGCGGCTGGAGGCCGACGATCTTTTCAACCTGCGCTGGGTCCGCCAGCTGTGGGGTCAGGAGCAGGTGCTGTTCATTCGCCTGTTGAAAGCCATCGGCAACCGGCTGGACCAGCCAAATCTAAAAGTCGCCTGAAAGCTAACCAGCCCCGAGCAGTTCCGACACGGTCCCCTCGATCGTGTCGTAGATGAAGTCCAGATCATCCTCGGTGACACAGTAAGGCGGGAGCACGTAGATGGTGTTCCCAAGCGGGCGCAGCAATACACCACTTTTCTGAAACCGAAGATACAGCTCGGTGCCAACCTGCGAGAGGTATCCGCCGTCCGGTACCACCACATCCATTGCTGCGATGGTGCCCTGCCGGCGCGTCGCGGTCAGGTACGCAGATTTCGAGATCTCGGACAGTTTGGCCTCCTGCATCGACGCGACCTTGGCCACCTGCTCTGAAACTTTTGGCGTTTTCCACATCTCCAGGTTGGCGGCGGCGACCGCACAGGCAATGGGATTCGCGGTATACGAGCTCGAATGGAAGAAGGTCTTGCTGCGGTCGGTGGAGTAGTGGGCCTGGAAGATCCGCTGGTGACACATGGTTGCCGCAAGTGGCAGGAACCCGCCGGTGATGCCCTTGGAGTAACAGGCAATGTCCGGAACAACCCCGGCCTGGTCACAGGCAAAAATCGTGCCGGTACGCCCCCAGGCGGTCATCACCTCATCGGCGATGAACAACACCTCGTAGCGTTCGCAGATCCGTTTCATTTCGCTCAGGGTGTTAGCGCCGTACATCAGCATCCCGCCGGCACCGAGTACCAGCGGCTCAACAATGAAGGCGGCTACGTCATTGCCCGCGCGACAGGACTGTTCAAGTCTGTCTAGGGTCTCCTGTTCACGGCCTTGATGGGGGAACGGAATGCTCTCAACCGAAAAAAGCAGGGGATTGTAGGGTTGGTTGAAGACGCCGCGCTCGCCGACCGACATGGTACCGATGGTGTCGCCGTGATAGCTGTGCTCAAGTACGATGATCCGGTCGCGGCGGATGCCCAGGTGGTGCCAGTAACCGAGGGCCATTTTCAGTGCGACTTCGACCGCGGTGGAACCGCTGTCTGAGAAAAACACATGGTCCAACCCGTCCGGTGTGAGCTCATCCAGCAACCGGGCGGTGTGCTGTGCGGGCTCATGGGTGTAGCCGGCGAAGATCACCTGGTCGAGGCGCTCAATCTGCTGCCGTGCGGCCTGCTGCATGGTTGGATGGCAATGGCCGTGCGTGATCACCCACCACGATGAGATGGCGTCGATGATTCTTTCCCCATCGGCGGTATACAGGTAAGCACCGGACGCCCGGTCAATCTCGAGGAACTCTGGAAACAGGGCGTGCTGGGTGAATGGATGCCAGATCGTTGAGCGGGTTTGGTTCATGTGAGCGCCTCTGTGAATTGGGTGATGTCAAAGTGGTTCTGAAATGCGGTTCGCAATGCCGAAAGGTCGAGCGGGTCCAGGAATGGCAATCGGCCGAGATGCCTGACCTCGCCCAGGCGGGGAATGATGGACTCATTTTCCTGATGCGGGTCGCCGACGAAGATCACACCGTGTAAGTCGACCGACCAGTGACGCAGGGCATCAATGGTCAGGAGTGTGTGGTTGATGGTACCGAGCGTGGTTCGGGCGCAGACGATCGCCGGCAGTTGCCACTCGCAAAAGGCCTTGACGAAAAGCATGTCGGCGGTGAGCGGCACCATCACACCTCCTGCGCCTTCCACAATCAGCGTGGATGCGGTATCGGGCAGGGTCAGCTGGTCGATGTCGATTTCAACACCGTCGATGGCTGCCGCCAGATGCGGTGAGGCGGGTGTGTTCAACCGGTAGGCTTCCGCAAAAAAATGCTGATCGGGCAGGCCGGTGACGCGCCGGACGAATTCGGTGTCGGTCTCCTCGTCAAGCCCGGCCTGCACCGGCTTGAAGTAGGCTGCATTCAATGCATCAACCAGCATGGTACTGACCACCGTCTTGCCGATACCGGTGTCGGTTCCGGTGACGAGAAATCCACGAGGGGCGGTGTTGGGTGTCTGTGACATTGGTTCAGATCTCAATGGGTGTCGCATTCAGTTGCTTCATGATGCGGTAAAGTGTATCAAACATCTGGTTGATCTCGTCTTCGGTTACATTCAGGGTGATGGAAATCCTGAGCCTCGAGGTGCCGGTGGGTACCGTGGGCGGCCGGATGGCCCGCAGGTCAAAGCCTGCCCGCTGCATCTGCCCGGCGATTTGTGTCGTCAGTGATTCATCTCCGATGATGAAGGGAATGATCTGCGAGCCACTGCCGCGGACTCCGAATCGGCGTTCGAGCTCATGATTGGCGAAGTCAGCGCGTTGCTTGAGTTCCTGCCTCAGTTCGGGATGGGATGCAATGGTCCGCAACGCGGCTCGGACCGCAACCGCGGTCAGCGGTGACGGTGCGGTCGAATAGATGAATGGCCGACAGCGGGTGACCATGTAATCGATCAGCGTCGATGGCGCACAGATCAGCGCGCCCGCAGCACCCAGCGCCTTGCCGCAGGTATGCAGCACAATCAGATTGTCATGCCCCTGCCAGGGTTCGGTCAGCCCGCACCCGCCATCACCAAAAAGGCCGGTGGCATGCGCTTCGTCAACCAGCAGCATCGCATTGTGACGCTCGGCGATGCGGACCAGTTCCCCGAGCGGTGCCTGGTCTCCGTCCATGCTGTAGAGACTCTCGACCACAATCCACGCAACCGAGGACGATGCCCGATCTGCGTGCCAGTTTGCAATGACCCTGTCGATCGCATCCGGGTTATTGTGCGCTACCTTGACACCAGTTGCCTGGGTGGTGAAGACACCCTCGCGGATGCTCGCATGGGACAAGGCGTCAAAGACAATCAGGTCCTGCTTTTTGGGCAGGGTGGTGAGCAAGGCAAAGTTGGCGCTGTAGCCGCTGCTGAAAAAAAGGGATTTCCCGCAACCGAAAAACGCCGCTGCCTCCTGTTCGAGTTGCTGATGGACGTCATGGTTGCCCCGAAGCAGGCGTGAGCCACCGGCACCCAGGGCAATGCCGTCCTTGAGCGCATGTTCGACCGTGCGGCGAATCTGTTCATGGTGGCTGAGTCCGAGAAAGTCATTGGAGGTGAAATCAATGCCCTCGATTGCGGACAGTTCCCGTTTGAGGTGGCGGTCGCGAAGGACGGTCAACTCTTCATCGCAGCGTCTGATCAGGTCATCTTTCATTCGAGGTGGTTTGTGTTGAATGACATGGAAAATCGATTTTTGTGCATAATACTTGGAGAACAACAACGAACCCAGTGTAATTTTAGGGATTTTGAGGAGGCGCAATGAGATTCAAGTTTCGACTTTCACTCTTTTTCATGTTGGCAATCGGTCTGACCCCGTGTGCCGTACACGCGCATACCTATTCATCCGAGTCAAAAACCGACGAGCAGGCGCTTGCGGTGCTGGAGAATCGAAGTGAGTTCATGAAAAACCTGGGCTCAGCCATGAAAGCCTTTACGAACTATCTGCGACGAGGTGACGGAAACCCGTCGGACTTGAGTGCGATGGCGCGGGAAATCGCTGACAACGCGCCAGGCATTCCTGATCTGTTCCCTGAAAACACGGGGATCGACCACTTCGAGGACAGCGAGGCGATAGCTGCGGTGTGGGAGAACTGGCCTGAATTCGTTGCGGCGGCCAATGAACTAGTCGAGCCCGCACAAGCCCTGGCCACGGCCTTTGCCGCGGTCGCAGACGGTGTGGAGGATGCGGAACATGATGCGGCCGCAAGATTCAGGGACCTGGGTCGCATCGGCTGCAAATCCTGTCACGACCGGTTCCGCGATGAGGATCATGACCATTCAGCACATGATTGAGTGAGGCGTTTGAGATTTGTTCATTTCATGCCGCGTGTAGCATAATGCACGCTATCGTATTCATTTTTCCAACAAGTGGTAGAGCTATGAAAACCATAAACAAACTTTCACTGTCCTTTCTGTTGGTGTTCGGTCTGACCATACCCGTTGCGCAAGCCCAGTCCGGACCGTCTATGGTCGCATCCGAGGAGGAGGCCATGGCAGTATTGGAGAATCGCAGTGAATTCATGAAGGGGATGGGCAGTGCGATGAGGGCTTTTTCGAATTATCTCAAGCGCGGTGACGGCGAACCGCTGGAGTTGGGTTCGATGGCGGCTGACATCGCGGAAAACGCCTCGTCGATTCCCGACCTGTTCCCAAAAGACACCGGCATGGCACAGTTTGAGGACAGTGAGTCCAAGCCCAATATCTGGGAGCAATGGGATGAGTTTGTCGACGCCGCCAATGGTCTGGTTGAACCGGCCATGGCAGTGGAGGCGGCCTTTGAATCAGGGGATCAGGGTCAGATTGCCGCCAGTGTCAAGGCGCTTGGCGGAAATGGATGCCGCACCTGCCACACGTCATTCCGAGAGAAGAAAGAGTGACGGCTCAGCCGTACTGATAGAAAATCCAGACCATGATGGCCGCCGTGACCAACGCGGTTGCGGCGCCTTTCCAGTTGGGCGCCAGGGTTGGCTTGTCTGCAGCCACACTCTGTGGAACGGCCTTTTGACCGATAATCATCGGCTTGACCAGGTTGTCCTTTTTGTAGACGTAGTAAAACAGGCTGGCTGCCAGATGCAGCGCGATAAGCGTCAGCAAAATGGATTCATTGTCCAGATGAACATCGGTTGCCCAACGACTCAGATCATAACTGACGTAGTAGGCGAAAGGACCCTCGATCAGACCATCAATGTCTGAGGCTACCAGCCCGGTGGCCACCTGCACGGTGATGATCACCAATATCGCGATTACTGCGAGCGAACCGATCGGGCTGTGACCAACACTGTAGCCTGGCTCGCGCAGGTGCAGACTCCTGACATACCCGACATAGTCCCGTGGATGGAATATCAGCGCGCGGAATCGTGCATTCGAGCTGCCGACAAATCCCCAGATGATCCTGGCGACGAGCAGCATTGCGATCAGCTTGCCGGTGAATATGTGGACATCGAAGTTGTCCAGTTCGGCGCTGATGAACATGACCGCAACCAGTATGGCGAGCAGCCAGTGGAATATACGCAACGGCAGATCCCAGATTCGAATGGAGACTTCGTTGGAATTATCGGAATTCATGATGGGAAATCGAGATTAACCGTTATCGAGGCTTTTTGACGGCATGGTTGGTTTTCCAGCAAACAATCATAAACAGGCCTCGTTCAATAAAATTTTACCGCGACTTGAAACGGTGGTCTCACTCAGATCATCAATTGAGATACTTGCCATTTGCGGTTTGCCATCACTTTACTGTAACGACTTGATTCTACCAAGTATATAGTCAATCTACACAGCGTAACAGATGCCGTTGTCAAGAAACTCAAAAACAACACGAGCGCTGAGGGCGCACATTGAATGACATCGCCGGGTTGAGTATGGTATAAAACTTGCTGACACAGGCATTGCGACATCCCCCAATTCTTCCAAGGCATCGGGTTTCTTGTGCATCAGCATAGTGGAGTCTGCCTGTGGCTATCTTTCATGACGTTCCGACGCAATGACCGCAAGCCGCTCTCTGGCTGGCGACTTTCTGTGCGGTTTGACGGTGATGGTGACTTGGTCCTGTGGACTGTTCTCATCACGCCTTGAAGTGAAGTCAGACAAACACCCCCGGCGACGGAACCGTCTTGAATTTCAGGTGACAGAACACCCGACCGATCGTGAAAATTCAAGGCAGCGGGTGGGATGGAGAAACAGGGGGTGTCAACAGGTGGAGAGGCAAGTCAACCAGACAGGAGAAATCAAAATGAGCAGCAGATACAGGAACAGCAATTCGAGCAATATGAACGGGCATCGCAGAGCGGCACGCATGGGCATTCCACCAACCGGGCGCGCCGATGAACAGCAGCCGCCATCATGCCCCGAATGTGGCAATGACTCTGTCGCCAGGATTCTCTACGGCCTGATGGTTCCAAGCTCCAGATTGTCAGAGGAGTTGAGAGCACGCCGGGTCGTATGCGCGGGCTGTGTCGTCAGGGATGAGCAGTGGAAGTGCAATCGCTGCGATTTCGAATTCTGATATCGGTCCGAGGCGGAATCTCACGCAATGCCGCGACTGATTGTCCAGCGGAAATTTCGGTACAACTGATTGAAAACTTTTCCATCACATATATAATTTATCGCAATAACTCCTTGGTTAACCTTTTCCGTCAGTTCCTGGCAGCGGCAATGCAATTCTTAGAGGTGAGAAATGGCTCGTATTACTGTAGAAGATTGTCTTGAAAAAGTTGAAAACAGATTTCAACTGGTTTTGATCGCGACCAAACGCGCACGCCAACTCGCAGGCGGCGCCATGCCGATGGTCGAAAGAGACAATGACAAGAATACGGTCATCGCCCTGCGCGAGATAGCCGAAGGATACATTACCGCGAGCATTCTGGACGAGGACGACACGCCGATCATTGCCAATCCATTCGAGCTCCAAACCGAGGACCTGGAACTGACGCGAGACGAGCAGGAAACGTTACCGGATGCAGACAGCGAACCAGCTGATCAAGACGTCGAGCAGCAAGTTAGCTGAACTGTCTCGCTTCCTGGGCGTTACCGACAACGAAAAACGGCAGTTTGATGAACTGAGCAGCCTGCTCGGGCAGTATCTTGACAAAAGTGAATTAGCGGACGTTCGCCGCGCCTTCGAGCTCGGCGCCGCCGCCCACGAGGGCCAGCGGCGCATCAAGGGCGAGAAATACATCAATCACCCGCTGGCGGTTGCCAAACGGCTGGCCCGCCTCCACCTGGACAGTCATACCATCATGGCTGCCATTCTCCACGATACCCTGGAAGACACGAAAATCACCCGGGATCTGCTGCAGCGCGAGTTCGGCACCGACGTCGCCAACCTGGTCGACGGCGTCAGCAAGGTCACCGGCACCGAGTTCAAGGACAAGACCGACGAGGAGGCGGAAAACCTGCGGCGCCTCCTGATCGCCGCCGCCGCCGACATCAGGGTCATCCTGATCAAGCTGGCGGACCGCATGCACAACCTCGACTCGCTGGAAGTGCACCGCCTCGACAAGCGCAAGCGAATCGTCAACCAGACCCGCGAGATCTACATCCCGATGGCCTACATGCTCGGCATGCACGAGTGGCACCAGGACATGGAGGATCTGTGTTTCAAAGCCATCTATCCCGACCGCTACAAGACCATCGAAAACGCAATCAACCGGATTGTGACCGCGAAAACCCGGAACATCATGAAACGTCACGCAAAAACCATCACCGACTCACTTGGTGAGATGGATATTTCCGCCGACGTGTCCTGGCGCCGCAAACGGGTCTCGGCCATTCACGAGAAGATGCGCCGAAAACGCGAGTCCTACCAGTCCATCTCCTTCAATGCGATCAAGGACCTGTTCGGAATCCGGGTGGTGCTCGAAAGCGAGGACGACTGTTATCGTTCACTTGGCATCATTCACCGCCAGTTCACGCCGATCTCCCACGAATTCGACGACTACATCGCAATCCCGAAAATCAATGGCTATCGCTCCCTGCACACCAGCGTCTACGACGAGTCCGGACGAATCATGGAGATTCAGATCAGGACCCGCAGGATGAACGATATCGCAGAACACGGAATCGCCTCGCATCTGAGCTACAAGAACGGCGTCCGACCCGAACAGATCTTCACCCTGGATGACATTCCGTGGTTGAAGGATGAGCTGAGCCACTCGTTTGAGAAACATGAGGTGTCCAGCGAGTACCTGGAGAACCTCAAGCGCAACCTGTTTTATGACAGCGTGTTTGTCATGACACCGCAAGGCGACATCAAGCGGCTGAAAAAAGGTGCCACCGTCATCGATTTTGCCTACGCGGTGCACACCGAGCTCGGCGATCAGGTGAAGTCCGCCACCATCGGCGGTACGCCGGTACCCTTGCACACGGTACTCGAAGATGGTGATCTGGTCGAAATCAAGAAAAGAAAATTCGGCAAGCCGGATCCGCAGTGGGAGAAATTCGTGGTCACCGGCAAGGCCAAAATGGCGATCCGCCGTGCCATGAAGGACAAGACAGCCAAGGATTACGTGAGGATGGGGGAACGGTTGTTCAAGAATGCCCTGAAAAGGCAGAGAGTCAAGTCGTCCGCCATCACCGACGAGTTGAAGCAGAATCTGGCAAGAAAGCTGCACCTGGACGGCTGGCGCACAATTCTTCACGAGATCGGCGCCGGGCGGCGTTTCGCGCCGGTGATTGTCAGCCAGCTGCTGTCCGATGAGTCGCCGGGTACCGAGAAACTCCCCGGCGGTGATATGTCCGTGTCGATTGATGGCACCGAAGGCACGGTGGTGCAGTACGCAAAGTGCTGTCATCCCATCCCCAATGACTCCATCGTTGGGTTCTGGAGTACTGCCGGAGGCATTGTGATCCATGTTGCCGACTGCAACAATGTGCGCAACTCCCGGTTTCCGCCCGAGCGCTGGCAGAAACTGTTTTGGACCAGCAAGCCCGAGGGTGTGTTCCGCGTCACCATTCGCGTCGAGTCCGAGGACCGAAGCGGTCTGCTGGCTGAAATCGCAACCAAGATCGCATCGGTGAATGCGAACATCGGCGATTGCCGGCTGGTCAGTTCGGAAGCCTCGACAGTGACACTGGAATTTGACCTTGACGTGACCGACCGCAAGCATCTCGCGGACATCATCCGCAGGGTCAGGGATGTCAATTCGGTTTTTCATATCCAAAGACACAGGTTGGTGTGAAAGACCGACCCGGCTTTGACTACAATTTCTCAGCGGGCGCCAGGCGTCCGATTTCAATCAGACCATGACCGGCGTTCATTCGGGAGTGCCGGGGACAGGAGGAGTACTTGAATGGCAAACAGACAGATCATCAGCACCGATAACGCGCCGCAGGCGATTGGCGCTTACTCGCAGGCCGTCAGACACGCAGATACAGTTTACATTTCCGGGCAGATCCCCCTGGATCCTGCAACGCAGGCTGTTGTCGAGGGCGACACCCGTGCACACATCGACCGTGTATTTCAGAACCTGCAGGCGGTAGCCCAGGCGGCCGGCGGCACTTTGGCCGATGTTGTGAAACTGACTGTGTACCTGACCGACCTTGGCGACTTTCCTGTCGTCAACGAGGTCATGGCCGAGTACTTTGATGAGCCGTATCCGGCGCGTGCCGCAATCGGTGTGGCATCCCTGCCCAAGGGGGTATGCGTGGAAATGGATGCCGTAATGATGCTTTGATCCCGGTGGACTCACCCCATCCGTCATTTGCAGACGAGGCGCCGGTCACGCAACTGCCGCGCGTCACCACCAAACTCGCTTCACTGCTTGAAAAAATCGGTGTGACCCAGGTCAGGGACCTGCTGTTTCACCTGCCCTATCGCTATCAGGATCGCTCCCGGTCGATTCCAATCGGGCAGGTCATGGTTGGTCAGACGGCGATTGTGACCGGGCGGATTGTTGATGTGCAGGTCAAGCCCGGAAGGCGTCGCAGCCTCATGGTACGCCTCGCCGATGAATCCGGGTCCATGCGCATGCGCTTGTTTCATTTCAATCACGGCCAGCGGCAACGGCTCGAGGATGCGATCTGGCTTCGCTGTTTCGGCGAGGTTCGATTGGTGCAGAATTCCTATGAGATGATCCATCCTGAATACTCGACCTACAGCTATCCGCCACCGGAAGTCAGCACCGACAGCTACACACCGGTATATCGTCTCACCGAAGGGATTGGACAGAACATGATGCGCTCCCTGGTTGGCAATGCGCTTGACCTGTTTCTGAAACAGGAGTTCGAGGACCCGCTGCCGGAAGCTGTAATGGAATCAAACGATCTGATCAGTCTCAGGGAGGCCCTGCAGCTGGTGCATCAGCCACCTGTTGGCGAATTCGAGCTGGAAACCGAAGAGCATGAGCAACCGGCCATGCGCCGATTGATTTTCGAGGAGCTGGTGGCGTTCCAGACAGCCAGCCGGACACACAAGGCGCTGCGCCAGGCCGCCCGCGCGCCTGAGCTGGTACCGACAGGCGATCTGTCGCGGCGACTCAAGGAATCCCTCACATTCGAGCCGACCGAATCACAGCGCAAGGTGATCTATGAGATTATCGGGGATCTGAAAAAGACCATCCCCATGCTGCGCCTGGTTCAGGGGGATGTCGGGTCGGGCAAAACCCTGGTGGCTGCGGCTGCCGCCGCGTGGGTGGTCGACTCCGGCTATCAGATCGCAATCATGGCACCAACCGAACTGCTTGCGGAACAGCACCTGAAATCATTTTCGGACTGGTTTTCCCCGCTTGGCGTTGACGTGCGGCTGCTGACCGGAAAGCTGCCCGCCAAGGAGCGTCGAAGTGTGGAGGATGCGATGCGCTATGGCCAGGCCAGGATCATCATCGGTACCCATGCACTGTTTCAGGACAAGGTGGAGTTCAGCAAGCTGGGACTGGTAATCACCGACGAGCAGCACCGTTTTGGCGTCGGACAGCGCTACGCGTTCCGTCAGAAGGGCGTCAGCGGCGAGTCGGTCCCTCATCAATTGGTGATGACGGCAACTCCGATTCCGCGCACCCTGGCCATGACATTCTATGTGGATCTGGATGTTTCCAGCATCACCGAACTGCCACCCGGCCGGGTTCCGGTCGAGACCCGGATCATGCCGTCAAGCCGGCGGCGCGATGTGATTGATCTGATCAGAAAACTGTGCAGCACCGGACAACAGGCCTACTGGGTGTGTCCGATCATTGAGAAATCCGAACTGCTGGACGTTGAATCCGCCGTGGAGGCGGAAAAGTACGTCAAGAAGTCCCTGCCCGACCACAAGGTCGCGCTGGTGCACGGGCGACTGAAAAGCGCGCAGCGCGACACCATCATGAAATCCTTTCGAGATGGTGACATTGACGTATTGGTGGCGACCACGGTGATCGAGGTGGGCGTCGATGTGCCCAACGCCAGCTTGATGGTGATTGAGAGCGCCGACCGGCTGGGGCTGTCGCAGCTGCATCAGTTGCGCGGGCGTGTCGGACGCGGCGCCGCGCAGGCGCGGTGCGTGCTCCTGTTCAAATCGCCGCTGGCGGATTCCGCCAAGCGGCGTCTCAATGTGATGCGCGACACCACTGACGGATTCAAGATTTCGGAAACCGACCTGGAGTTGCGCGGGGCCGGGGAACTGATGGGCACCCGGCAGACCGGATCACAGCTGTTTCGGATTGCCGAACTGCCGCGCGATATCGGGATGATCCATGATGTCAATCAGGCAGCGCAGCTGATCCTGGACAAGTATCCGCAGCACGCGCAGCAGCTGATCCGGCGCTGGGCGCCGAAAGAGGGTGAGTACAGTGCTGTCTGAGCGGTTGGGCGCCTATGCCCGCCTGATGCGGCTGGACAAGCCGATTGGCAGTCTGTTGTTGCTGTGGCCGACACTGTGGGCGGCCTGGGTTGCGGGTGACGGTTCGCCCGAGCCGCACATTGTGCTGATCCTGGTGATCGGCGTCTTTGTCATGCGCTCGTGTGGCTGTGTGCTCAACGATCTTGCCGACCGGAAGTTCGACTCCCATGTCGAGCGCACGCGCGAACGGCCCCTGGCCACCGGCGAGGTGTCCGTGCGCGAGGCGCTGGCGCTGATCGGCGTGCTGGCCCTGATCAGCCTGATTCTGGTGTTGTTCCTGAACACCTTGTCGATCATTCTGGCCGCGGTCGGCCTGTTTCTTGCGGCGTCCTATCCACTGCTCAAGCGATTCACCAACCTGCCCCAGTTTTATCTGGGTATTGCGTTCGGCTGGGGCATTCCCATTGCCTTTGCCGCGCACCAGGAGACGGTGCCGCTGGTGGGATGGCTGCTGCTTGTCGCCAATGTGGTGTGGGCGGGTGCTTACGATACGTTCTATGCGATGGTGGACCGCAACGACGACCTTCGAATCGGTGTGAAGTCACTTGCCGTTTTGGCTGGCACGCATGACAGGCTGATCATCGGTTTGTGCCAGGCTGCAACGCTGGTCATTTTGGTCATCGTGGGCGGCATGGAACAGCTCAATGGCTATTACTATCTTGGACTGGTCGGAGCCGCGCTGGTCGCGGTCTGGCATCAGTATTCGTGCAGGGAGGATGACCGGGACAAGTTCTTCGCGGCGTTTCTCGGCAACAGCTGGTTTGGCGCCATGGTGTTTGGCGGATTGGTGCTCGCGTACTTGAAGTAAAATTCCAGGTCATGCAGGAAGCAGTCATTGGAATTCACATCGCAAGTGCCCTCGGCGCACTGGTGCTTGGTACGGTGGTATTGGCGATGCCCAAGGGCACGCCGCAGCACAAGCTGATGGGGCGCTCGTGGGTGGTGATGATGTTGGTTGTCACGGTCGGCTCGTTCAGTATCAGGATGATTGAGGACGACGGTGCGATGAGTTGGATTCATGGGTTGTCCATTTTCACACTGGTTGCCATGGTTTATGCGATTGTCATGATCCGGCGCGGTAATCGCCGCGCACATCTTTCGGCGATGATCGGATGTTTCATCGGTGTCATCGTTGCCGGTGCGTTCACGTTGCTGCCGGGCCGGATGATCGGCGAATTCTTTTTTGGCGGCTGAGAAACTTCCGGTTGAGCGATTCTGTTGTTTTGGGGAGTCTGGGGAGTTGGTGTGTGAATCGTTCCACTTCCTGTCTGTATCCGGGTCAGTCGTGCGTTTCCGAATAACCGTCGATGAGTGACATTTTTGATTTTGAGCGTCGTAGGTTGCTCTATGCGGTGTTTGGAAATCCCATTTCGCATAGCAAGTCGCCCCTGGTGCATGCACTGTTTGCCCGGCAATTCAACATTGAACTGGAGTACCGGGCGGAACATGTGGACATTGGCGGGTTTGAGCAGGCTGTCAGCGGATTTCAGGCCGGCGGCGGACACGGTCTCAACGTCACAGTTCCTTTCAAACTGAATGCATGGAAGCTGTCAGACCGGCTCAGTGATCGGGCGCTGTTGGCTGAGGCGGTCAATACGCTGACCCTGGGCAGCGAGATCTGTGGTGACAATACGGATGGGATCGGACTTGTGACGGATATCGAGCACAACCTCGGGGTCAGCATCGAGTCCGCAAGACTGTTGCTGATCGGCGCCGGCGGCGCGGTGCGCGGGGTGATTGGAGAACTGCTCAATGCCCGACCTGAATTCACATACATCGCCAACCGAACCAAGGACAAGGCGATCGCGCTGGCGGATCGCTTTGCCACGCTTGGCCCGGTTGCAGGTGGCGGGTTGGATGAGATCCGCGCCCGGCAATACGACATTGTCATCAACGCCACGTCGACCGGACTGACCGGTGAGATGCCTGACCTGCCTGAATCTGTCTTTTCCAACACCGAACTGGCATATGACATGATGTACGGGCGCGAGCAAACCGGATTTTTACGGCTGGCCGAGCAAAGCGGTGTGGCCAGGATCTGTGATGGACTAGGCATGCTGGTGGAACAGGCGGCCGCGTCTTTCAACATCTGGCATCAGAAGCAACCCGAAACCGCTTCTGTCATCCAGGCCGTTCGCGAGCAACTGTAGATTCTGTTTCCGTCCGAACAGCAACTCAGGATAATCGAGACCTTTTCCGTCAGTCTGACGTCAATCGGTTGGAAACAGATATTTTCATTGGAATTTAGGTAAAATTCACAAACTAACAATTGATTGATATTCGAAAGAGGATATCTGTAACACATCAATGCAGGTAACAGTAGCATGAAAAAATATTTATTGACTCCAATACTCTTGCTTTTTCTTGGCGGTACGGCATTGGCGCAGACATCGATCAAGTTTGCCAATGACTGGAAGTGGGAAGGACCAGCCGCGCCATTGCTGATGGCATGGGATACCGGATTGTACAAAGCCGAGGGGCTGGATGTACAGATGGACACCGGCAAGGGCTCACTTGATGCGATTCCACGAGTGGCATCAGGCACCTATGAAATGGGCAACGCGGACATCAACTCGCTGATCAAGTTCAGGGACAAGAATCCGGACCTCCCCGTGATGGCCGTGTTCATGATTTACAACGCACCGCCTTTCTCTATCGTTGGACGCAAGTCACTGGGTGTGAATTCACCGAAGGACCTTGAAGGCAAGATCCTCGGCGCACCGGCACCGGACGGCGCCTATGCGCAATGGAAGGCCTTCGTCAAGGCGAATGATATTGATGCCGACAAGGTCACCATTGAAAATGTTGGATTTCCGGTACGTGAACCGATGCTTGCCCAAGGCAATGTGCATGCAATTACAGGTTATTCGTTCTCGTCATTCATCAACCTGAAGGCCAATGCGGTACCCGAAGAGGATATTACAGTGTTGCTGATGCGCGATCACGGCCTGGACCTGTATGGCAATGTGATCATTGTCAATCCCGAATTCGCCAAGTCAAACCCTGATGCGGTGAAGGGGTTCCTCCGAGCGACAGTCAAGGGATTCCAGGCTGCTGTCGCAGACCCGGCCACCGCAGTGAAGCATGTCATTGCACACAATGACGTTGCACGCGAGGAGGTTGAGCTGGAAAGACTGCAGATGGCTATCGATCAGAACATCGTGACTGATGAGGTGCGTCAGAATGGTTTCGGCGCTGTTGACATGGCCCGCCTTGAGCGGTCGATGGATCAGATTGCCGATACCTATGAATTCACCGCCCGACCCGTTGCAGCGGATATATTCGATGCAAGCTTTCTGCCCGATGCGGCTGACAGAATGGTTCAGTAAACAACTTGAACGCGTTCGTTGAGATTGAGGATGTCTCGCTGCGGTACCGGGCTCAGCATGGCAATGAGAGCACACTCGCAGTCGAGCATCTCAATCTACAGGTCAATCAGGGAGATTTTGTTGCCGTAGTCGGCCCGTCAGGCTGTGGCAAGTCCACCCTGATGAAGCTCGCGACGGGATTGCATTTTCCGACCGAGGGATCCGTTCGCCTGGATGGCGAGCAGGTCGATGGTCCTGTTTCCATCGCAGGCATGGCGTTCCAGAATCCGGTAATGCTGCCGTGGCGGCTGACCCGAGACAATGTGCTGCTGCCGATGGAGGTCGTGAGTCCGCATCGGCAACGAATCAGAAGAAACCGTAGCGGTTACCGCCAGCAGGCCGACGAGCTTCTGGCCTCTGTTGGCCTGGAAGGTGCCGGCGGGCAGTATCCGTGGCAGTTGTCCGGTGGCATGCAGCAACGGGCATCTTTGTGCCGGGCCCTGATCCATGATCCGCAGTTGCTGATGCTGGACGAGCCGTTTGCCGCGTTGGACGCATTCACCCGCGAGGAGTTATGGTGTGTCATCCGCGATCTGCATCTGCAAAAGCAGTTCACGACCATCCTGGTCACCCACGATCTGCGCGAGGCGGTGTTCCTCGCCGATACGGTTTATGTCATGAGTGCGCGTCCTGGCAGGGTGATTGTATCGAGGGAGATTCCCATTCCCAGGCCGCGACCGATCGAGGTGACCTATGAACAGGAATTTGCCGAGCTCACACAGGAATTGCGGGGTCACATCGCCGAAGCACGCGGTTAGATTTTAACAATGAACGATACAAAATCCGGAACCATCCAGCTGGACTGGGTGAAATTGTCACCATGGCTTTGCACCATCGGTCTTTTCGCGATCTGGGAACTCGTCGTTCGGCTGTTTGGCATCCCCTACTACATCCTGCCTGCGCCTTCCCACATTGCATTTGCGATGTACGAGTTCTGGGGTGCCCTGTGGTCGAATTCCATTCAGACCCTGTGGACCACACTGGCCGGTTTTGCACTGGCGATCGTATTCGGGCTGATGCTGGGGTTGTTCATCGGCTGGGACAAGCGGATCTATGCCGGACTGTATCCGTTGATGATTGGATTCAACTCAATTCCGAAGATTGCGGTTGTGCCGATTCTGGTGTTGTGGTTTGGTGCTGGTTGGCTGCCTGCGGTCCTGACCGCGTTTCTCATCTCATTTTTTCCGATCGTGGTGAATGTTGCGACCGGACTGGCCACGATCGAGCCGGAGATGGAAGATGTGTTGCGGGCACTGGGTGCCAAGAAGCTCGACATCATGACCAAGGTGGGTATTCCGCGCTCGCTGCCTTACTTTTTCGGTGCGCTGAAAGTTGCGATTACGCTGGCATTCATTGGGTCGGTGCTGTCTGAAACCATCGCCGCCAACTCAGGAATCGGTCATATGATGCTCACTGCGCAGGCGAACTTCGAGGTGCCGCTGGTGTTCGCGTGCCTGATCGCCCTGGCCATCGAGGGGATTGGCATGTATGCATTGATGGCCGGTCTGGAACAGAAGATGACCGGCTGGGCACATCGTTCGGGGTTCAACCGCTAACGGTCAGGGCATCCCCGTCAGGTTCGGGATGGTCTGAGCCAAGACGCCAACTGCAGGTTGTCGTCACCTGTTCTTCATTCCATCGGCATATCTGAACACTGCATCCAAACCCTGGACGCTTTCCATCTGCTTTGCCGGAACGCCGTTTGTCATGCCATTGGGTGAGTGCATGAAGCGCTGAATCCAGACTTCATCCTCTCCCATCAGTGTGGATAATGCGCTGGCGACGCGAATCAGCAGTGCTGCCAGTTCCCCCTGTTTGGATTTCGGGTCCAATGAGGTTTTTTGTTTCAGACGATAGATGGTCGTTCGATGAACGCCGATGACCTTTGCCAGATTCGCCGGCTTCAAACCAAGTTGCACAGAGGCCCTGAGAACGGCTTTTGCCAACACCACATCGTGACTTGGTCTTTGGGTATTGCCTGTTGGTTCCATGGTATCACCTACAAGAAATCATCACTGTTTCCCCTATTGTACTTTCAAGTCCGCGGACGCATGAAGCGACTTATCTCATCGTCACAAACTCTTCGGATACGGTCGGATGAATGGCGACCGTGTTGTCGAAATCCTGCTTGCGCGCCCCCATCTTCACCGCGACCGAAAAACCCTGGATGATCTCGTCGGCAAAGTCCCCGATGACGTGACATCCGACAATCTGCTCCTCGGCGCCCTTGGTCACCAGCTTCATCAAGGTGGGAGAACTGCGACTTGTGACCTGATAGTACATGTTCTTGAACTCACTGGTGTAGACCTTGATTTGTTCTCCGAACTCGGTACGTGCGGCTTCCTCACTCAATCCGACAGTTCCAATCGGTGGATGGCTGAAGATGACGGTTGGTATGTTCCCGTAGTCCAGGTGGCTGTCGGTCTTTCCGCCAAACAGCCGATCAGACAGTTTTCGTCCGGCTGCGATTGCGACCGGCGTCAGTGGCGCGCGGCCGGTGACATCGCCGATGGCATAGACGCCCTGCTGGGAGGTATTCTGAAACTTGTCGGTGTCGATGAATCCGCGGGCGTTCTGATTGATCTGGGTGTTTTCAAGACTGAGTCTGTGCGTATTTGGAATACGGCCGATGGCAAAGATGAAATCGTCAACATCATCAATCTGTGATTCATCGTTCAACTTGACTGTCAGGCCCGAGTCGGTCTTCTCCAACGCGGTCACCGACGTGTTGGTCAGAAACTTAACGCCGCTGCGTTCCATCTCAGACATCACGATGGAGGTCAGCGATGAATCGAATCCGCGCAGCAGCTGATCCTTGCGCAACACCATGATCACCTCACTGCCGAGGCCATGCAGCATGCCGGCAAACTCTGTGGCGATATAACCGGCTCCGGTAATCACAACCTTCTTCGGCAGCCGCTGCATTTCGAAAAAACCATCACTCGTGATACCGAGTTCCGACCCCGCAATGTCCGGTACCATCGGACGGGTTCCGGTCGCAATCAGGATATGAGGTGCCTCGTAGGTTTTCCCACCCACCTCGATGGTGCGTTCGGATTCGAATCGGGCGGAGCCGAGTATCGTCTCGACACCGGCATTGTCCAGATTGTTGGCGTAGATCTGGTTGAGGCGCGCAATGTAATCGTCTCGGGATTGCTTGATTTTCGCCCAATCAAAATCATGATGGCCGATTGAGAATCCGTAGTCCGGGGCATCTTCAAGCATCTCGGCGATTCTTGAGGTCGTCCACATCACCTTTTTCGGTACGCATCCGACGTTGACGCAGGTTCCGCCGAGTTTTGCGGACTCGATGACGGCACACGTGGCCCCGTACTCACTGGCCCGCCTTGCGGCTGCAATACCGCCGCTGCCGGCTCCGATAACGATCATGTCAAATTTCTTGTCCATACCTGCTCCGTCGAGATGTTCACAATTACGGTTGGGTTGTTAGTTGGGATTATGGTTTGTTTATGGGATGTCGGGTGCGGTTTCGAGCAACAGTCCGGCATTGCCACCCGCTGCAGTCGTATCGATGCAAATGGACTTTTCAACACTGAACTGCCAGGGTGCGTTCTGATCGGTGATGAAGCTCACAATAGTGCCCGGACGTCCGGCAAGTTCAATGCGGAAAATTCTCATCAACTCCTCTGGGCAATTCTCAAAAGCCATGCCGCTTAGATGTTCTGACAGCTCAAGTGTCTGGGTGTCCGGCAGATGATCGGTACAGATAACCGGTATCCCCCTCGACTTCAATTCGGCAGCGAATTCCCTGTCCGGATGCACAAAGAGCACGGCATTCCCCGCGGCCAGTGCATCGATGACATGTTTCGGGGAACCAACGCAGATGAAAACACCCCTGGGTTCCAGATGGAGTTGGTTGCTTTCGCCGGTTGGTCCTTTCAGGATTCTCAGGGTTTGAATGGCAGCATCATACCGGTCGACATGCTCAAGCAACGTCGGATGTCCTGATAGTGCTGTCCTGAGCTGATCGATCCGGTCCCGGGTGGAGCGCCATGCAACCTGCCAGTCGGCGAGTTGCTTTAAGTCCGATTGCAGATCGGTCCGCTGAATTTCGGTTCCGATCAACTCTTTTTCTTGCACCTTGCCAAAACTCATCATTCTGGCAACGTAATGCGGCCCGCCCGCTTTGGGGCCGGTACCCGACAGCCCTCTGCCACCAAAAGGCTGGGATTCGACCACCGCACCAATCTGGTTCCTGTTGACATAGACATTCCCCACATTCACCTTCTGTGAAACCTGCTCCACCCGCCCATTCAATCGGGAATGAAGTCCAAATGTGAGTCCGTAACCGCTGGCGTTGATTGATTCGATCGTGCGGTCAAGATCTCGTCCATGGTAGGTCGCAATGTGAAGAATCGGACCGAACACCTCCCGGGAAATGTCCTCAATGCCCGCAACACGGAAAGCCGATGGCGCGACAAAATAACCCTTGATGCCACTTGGAACAGGTGATTGATGAAGCAAACGGCCGGCACTGGTCATGTCTTCGCAGTAGCCTGATAGGTGCAGTTTGGCCTGGTCGTCGATGGCCGGTCCCACATCGGTGGAGACATGCCACGGATCACCGATTCTCAATTCGTCCATGGCTCCGAACAGCATGTCAAGGAAGCGGGTTTCGATATCCTTTTGGATGTAGAGAACCCGCAATGCCGAACATCTTTGGCCGCAACTTTGAAACGCCGAGGCGGTGATATCGCGCACCGTCTGTTCCGGCAGCGCGGTGGAATCCACGATCATCGCGTTGATGCCTCCGGTTTCAGCAATCAGGGGCGCCATTGGATTGCCGGTCTTCGCCATTGCACGGTGAATCCGTTGGGCGGTTTCAGTGGAACCGGTAAAGCAGATTCCGGCGATGCGGTGGTCCGCCACCAGTGCCGAGCCAACAGTCTCGCCGTAACCGGGCAGCAGCTGGACCGAGTCTTCAGGTATGCCTGCCTGGTGCATCAAGCCGATCGCGAGCGCCGCGGTGAGTGCAGACTGCTCAGCGGGTTTGGCAATGACCGCGTTCCCGGCAGCGAGTGCCGCGGTGATCTGTCCGGTGAATATGGCGAGTGGAAAATTCCAAGGCGAGATGCAGGCAAAGATGCCACGCGCCTTGCCTTCCCGCCTGGATTCCAGTCGAATCGCCTCATCCGCATAATACCGACAGAAGTCCACTGCTTCCCGGACCTCCGAGACGGCGTCGGCAATGGTCTTGCCGGTCTCCCTGATCATCAGCGCGATCAGTTCCGGTGTGTTCGATTCGTAAGCGTCAGCAAGTTGTTTGATCGCACGTGCGCGATGTTCCACGGACGTTTGCCGCCACGTCTCAAATCCGCACTCGGCGTTCTGGATGATGCGGTCGACGGCATCGACCGGCGTCTGGATGACATGTCCCACAAGTTCATCCAGATTCGCGGGGTTGTGAACCGGGTCCTGTTGTCGGCCTGCGGCAACGGTATCGGCAGTTGAGGTAGCCTGCCATGTCGCAGACTTGTAGTCCGCGAGTCTCGAACACAGCCGCTTCAGCTCGAAACGGTTTTCAAGATCGATGCCGCTTGAATTCGAACGTATCAGGCCGAAAATTTGTTTGGGCGGCAACACCGATGGATGGGCGATCGAATCTCCCAGTTTCCCAACAACCTCGAGCGGGTCGGATACTATCTCGGCGACCGGAACCCTGCTGTCTGCAATCTGGTGGACGAATGAGCTGTTGGCGCCGTTCTCGAGTATCCTGCGGACAAGATAAGCCAGCAGGTCCTCGTGTGCACCAACCGGTGCATAGATTCTCAACGGATAGCGGTAACGGTCGTGTCCGACTTGGTGAACCTCCTCGCCCATGCCGTGCAGTCTTTGAAATTCATACCGATGATGCTCATCGATCATCGACATGATGGCGCAGATCGATTGCGCATTGTGAGTCGCAAACTGTGGATAAATCCGATCATTCAGCTCGAGCAGCCGCCGGGCGCAGGCAAGATACGACACATCCGTTGAGCACTTGCGGGTAAACACCGGGAACGCAGATAGCCCCAGGACCTGTGCGTGCTTGATTTCCGTATCCCAGTACGCGCCTTTCACCAGCCTCACCATGATTTTTCGGTCAAGTGCCTGGGCCATTCCATACAGACAGTCAATGACCGCCACCGCGTTGAGGCGGTAGGCTTGCACCACCACACCGAATCCGTCCCAGCTTTTCAGCGAGTCATCCGACATGACGCGTTCAATGACATCCAGTGTCAGGTCCAGCTTGTCAGCCTCTTCCGCATCGATGTTGAGTCCGATGTTCGCACTGCGGGCGAGGTCGGTCAGCTGCAGAACCGATTCAACCAGTGAATCCAGTACCAAGCGGCTTTGTGAATACTGTAGTCGCGGGGTGAGTGCGGACAACTTGACGGAAATGCCGGGATTCTTGCGGATGTCTTCGGACTCACACCGGGTTGCCAAAAATTTGATGGCCTGGCGGTAGGCGTTCATGTATCGATCCGCATCGTGTTGCGTCAGTGCAGCTTCACCGAGCATGTCAAACGAGTAGCGGTAGCCGCGTCCCATCCACTTGCGCCCCCGGTTCCAGGCTGACTGAATGGTGGTTCCCAGCACGAACTGACTCGCGCTGTAGCGGATGGTCTGGGTGACAGCCGTTCGGATCACGGGCCTCGCGATGTGCTGAACCAAAGCCCCGATGGGTGTGGGAAGCCAATTCCGTTCACGGATGCCCAGAATGCCCGAGGTGAGTCCCAAGAGCCGGGTGGCCGCGTTGACCGCAAGTGAATCAGACTGTCCGAGATGTTGATGCCAGTTCGCAACACCGATCTTGTCCTGGATCAGCAGGTCGATGGTGTGCCGGTCGGGTACCCGAAACAGCGCCTCGGCCAGTGACATCAGCTGGATGCCCTCTTCGGAATTCAGTCCGTACTCGGTCAGGAAAGACGACATGACGCTGAAGTTCCGCCCGGAACGGATCGATTCAACCAGTTCCTTCGCCTCCTGGCCGGCGCGCACGCGCTGGTCGGTTGATTGGAACTGTCGGTCGATCAGATGTCGGACGGCAGTGTGTTCGCTGCAATGCTCTGCGTCACTGATGGCATTGCGCAACGCATCGAATTGAGTGGATTGTTGACTGGGCTGGTTCAACTGTTGAATCGAATCCGAATGATTTCACCCTCTCCCGGTTCGTACGATTTGCCTTCAAACCGTACCTTGCCTGCCATTTTAACCGCGCTTTCACTGCCGCAGGAGACAAGGTCTTCCCACGACATCACCTCGGCGCGAATAAATCCTTGTTCCATGTCCGTATGCACCCGTCCGGCAGCCTGCTGTGCGGTTGTGCCTTTCGGAATCACCCAGGCCCGGACTTCACTCTCGTTGAAGGTGAAGAAAGTCCGAAGCCCCAGCATCCGATAACCGCAACGCACGATCTCGCCCAGCGCGGAATCGTCGATGCCGAGTTCCTTGCGAAATGAATGCTGATCTTCGGGCGTCAGCTGTGCCAGCTCGGACTCAAGTTCGGCACAGACTTGGACCGCCGGTGCATCCAGTTCAAATTCGGATAAGATCGAACTGTCTGCCGCCTCATCCTCGTCAACATTCACAACGTAGAAGACCGGTTTGTCGGTGATCAGGTGCAGTTGCCCGAGACTGGCCTTGTCCTTGAGGTCGAGCGACTGATCCCGCACCGCAACGCCCTGTTCCAGTCCACCTTGCACCCGGGCCAGGACCGCCGCATATCCGGCCTGGTCACGGTCACCGGTTCTGGCACGGCGGGTCGCCTTGTCGGATGCTTTCACAACAGTCTCCAGATCTGCCAGGATCAGTTCCAGATTCACAACGTCGGCATCAGAGCGCGGATCCGAATCCTTGCCGAAGGCGCCGACGACGTGGGCGATCAGATCCATTTCCCGGATATGCGCGAGGAATCGGTTGCCCAGACCCTCACCTTGGGACGCCCCCTTGACGAGTCCCGCGATGTCAACAAAGTCGATGACGGCGGGAATGGTGTTGGCGACACCAACAGTCTCGGCGATCGCCTGCAGCCGGGTATCGGGGACGACCGCCGTACCGACATTCGGCTCAATCGTACAGAACGGAAAACTCTCCGCCGGTACGCCGGCGAGCGTCAGCGCGTTGAACAGGGTGGACTTGCCTGCATTCGGCATGCCGATGATTCCGCAGCGAAATCCCATCCATCAAGTTCTCTTACGGCGCGGCTTGCCGGTGCGGGTCGTTGTCTGGATCCCGGGGACGGCTGTGCAGTCGATGCATGGCGATCTCAAGGTTGCCGCCCAGGATGTCAGGCAGCGTCTCAAGCGTGTCTGAGATGGCCTGGTCAACCAGCGTTTGATCCGATTCGGAGGGCACACTCAGTACATAAGGTGTGGTTGCGGTACCAACCGGCGGGCGGCCGACGCCGATTCGGATTCTCAAAAAGTCCGGGGAACTGCTGTGACGGATGATGTCCGCAACGCCATTGTGCCCGCCGGCGCCGCCTTTGCGCTTCAGGCGCACCGTGCCGGCCGGCAGGTCAAGTTCATCGTGAACCACAATCGTGTTGCGCGGTTCAATGTCGTAGTAACGGGTGATCAGGTGGAAGGCCGCACCACTGCGATTCATGAAGGTGACGGGCTTGACCAGCCACACCACCACATCGCCGATTCGGGTCCGAACCAGATGGGATTGCAGGCGTGGATTCAGCTTGAGCTCAGCCTGGCAACCGGCGGCCAGCCGATCAACAAATCGAAACCCACAGTTGTGGCGCGTGTTCTCATACTGGCGGCCCGGATTGCCAAGTCCGATTATCGCTCGTGTCTGCATCCTGCCTTGCTGCCTGGGGCAGCCGTCAACCATGGCGTTGTCGGGATAGACCGATTCAACGCCCGGATCAGGTGATCGAAGGCCTTATTCTTCGGAACTCTCGGCCGGTTCAGTTTCCGCGCCAATCTCGGCCTCGATGCCCAGCTCCTCCTCATCCTCTTCAACTTCTTCAGCAGTGATTCGCGGCGGCGTGACCGACGCCACGGCGTAATCATCGCTGTCCTGATAGGCTGAGGAGAGTTCCACGCCCTCAGGCAGTGTGATGTCGGAAATATGAACCGCCTGGTTCAGTTCAAGCTCGCTGACGTCGATCTCGAGATACTCGGGAAGGTCTTTCGGCAGGCACTGGATCTCAACATCCAGAATCAGGCGCGAGAAGATGCCACCGGACATCTTGACACCCGGTGCCACATCATCACCGATGAAATGCAGCGGCACCCGCAGCGAAATCATTTCCGTGGCCTTGACCCGTTGCAGATCGATATGCATGATCTGCGGCTTGTAGGGATGCATCTGCACCTCGCGCAGGATGGCGCCCTGCTTCCTGCTGCCTTCCTTGATATCAATGATGGCAGAGTGGAACGCCTCGGTCTCAAGGCTGTGGATGAGTGCGTTGTGGTCGGTGACAAAGTGGGCGTTTTTCTTGCCGGCACCATAGACCACCACCGGAACCTGTCCAGCCCGGCGCAGTCTGCGGCTGGCGCTGGAACCAAAGTCTACTCGCGGTGTCAGACTCAAAGTGTAATTTGTGCTCATTTGAATATTACCTTTAGGTGAACTTGCAGCGATCAGGATAATCAATCGACAAAGATTGAACTGACGGAATCACCGATGGAGATTCGGCGGATGGCCTCTCCGATCAACTGCGAAACATCAAGTCTGCGAATTTTATTGCATTTTTCCGCCTGATCTGAAAGATTTATCGAATTGCACACGACCAGTTCGTCCATCACCGAGTCGGTAATGCGCTCGACCGCGCTGCCGGACAGCACCGGATGGGTGCAATAAGCCTTGACGGCCTTGGCACCGCGTTTCGACAGCGCCTCGGCGGCCTGGCACAGGGTGTTGGCCGTATCCACAATGTCATCGATGAATACACAGGTGCGTCCCTCAACATCACCGATGACGTTCATCACTTCCGCGACATTGGGTCGGGGTCGGCGCTTGTCGACGATCGCGAACTGCGCCTCGAGCTGCTCTGCGATCGAGCGCGCACGAACCACCGCCCCCACATCCGGTGAGACGATGGTCAGGTTTTCCGGGCGATGTTTCCACAAATCGCCGATGATGACCGGTCGGGCATACACATTGTCCGTCGGGATGTCGAAAAACCCCTGGATCTGATCGGCGTGAAGATCCATGGTGAGCACCCGGTCGGCTCCGGCCGTGTCGATCAGCGAGGCGACCAGTTTCGCGGTGATCGGCACCCGCGAGTTGCGTGGACGGCGGTCCTGGCGGGCATAGCCGAGATAGGGGATGACCGAGGTGATGCGCCCGGCTGAGGAGCGCTTGACTGCGTCGATCATGACCAGCATTTCCATCAGGTTGTCATTGGTCGGTGCGCAGGTTGACTGGACGATGAAAACATCCATGTTGCGGATGTTTTCACTGATCTCAACCGAAATCTCGCCATCACTGAAACGCCCGACGGTGGCGTTGCCGAGAGGAACCGCAAGATAGTCCGCGATCGCCTGGGCGAGCTGCCGATTGGAGTTGCCGGCCAGAAGCATCATATTTTCGATCAACATGTCTGGACCTCTGAAACTGCTGTGATACCGCTCAACGGGTGGTTACGGTCAATGGTATGGACTGCACTCTGTATGACTGGGGTGCCAGGATTCGAACCTGGGTATGCCGGAATCAAAATCCGGTGCCTTACCGCTTGGCTACACCCCATCTGGTAAAGATCTGGTACTGGAAAATGGAAACAGGAACCCTCGATGCACGGCTTTGTCCAGCAAGGGCATCAATATTGTTGTTGTGCGATAAATTTTATACGACAATGCCGATTGCTTCACGGCTAAATTCCTCCAGCCCCAGGTTCAGACCGTCATGTCCCTTGCGTTGTCGGTGCCTGATCACCTTCCCGGCTCGAATGCACTGATGCATGGATGGGCAATCGTGTATTATTCATATCGGTATCGGTGATATTGAACATCCCCTGGTTTCAGTTTGGACATGCAAAGACGAACATTCCTGAAGTACGGAACCGCAGCCACTGTCTCAGTGGCCGCCGCCGGCGCGTCGGTTGGGGCCGAGCCCGCTGCCCCACCGAAGATTCGACGGTACGTACCCCTGGGCGCGACCGGGCTTGAGGTTTCCGACATCACCTTTGGCTGCAGCCGCCTGTCCGATGCCGATCTTGTCCGTTATGCCTATGACCGGGGTGTCACCTATTTTGACACCGCGGAGAGTTATCGCGGCGGTGTCTCCGAAACAGCTGTCGGTGCTGCACTGTCGGGTGTGCGCGACCAGGTGGTGATCGCATCCAAGGTCCGGGCGTCGGCGCGCGAGTCCAGCGCCGGGATGATGCGTGCGCTTGAGCAGAGCCTCAGGCGGTTGCGCACCGACTACATCGACCTGTACTACAATCATGCGGTCAATGACCCGGACCGGTTGAAAAATCCCGAATGGGCGATTTTCACCGAACGTGCGATCGAACAGGGCAAGATCCGCTACCGCGGTGTTTCAGGGCACGGCGCACGTCTGGTCGAGTGCCTGGACTACACCCTCGATCACGATCTGGCTGATGTGATTCTGGTGGCCTTCAACTTTGCGCAGGATCCGTCGTTCGAGGAGGAGATTCGCTATCTATTCCACTACGTGGCACTGCAGCCGGATCTGGTCCGGGTCTTGAAAAAAGCCCGCGGCAAGGGTGTGGGTGTGCTGGCGATGAAAGTCCTCATGGGTGCTCGGCTGCACGACATGCGACCGTATGAGACCGCTGACACGACGTTTGCGCAGTCGGCGCTGAGGTGGGTGCTGGCCAGCGATCTGGTGGATGCGGCTGTGATCTCGATGACCGGTTATGCCGAGATCGACGAGTATCTCGGTGCTTCCGGTGGCCGTCAAGTTGCGGATGCCGACTTCAGGCTGCTGGCGCGCTATGCATTCAATCAGGCTGAACAATACTGTCAGCACGGTTGCGGGATCTGTCTTGAGGCCTGTCCGAACGGCATCGAGATTCCCGAAGTGCTCAGGGT
>OZ244840.1:1342500-2940245 GCA_965220725.1 Arenicellales bacterium
AATGCGGCGGGCGGTGCACTTCAACCGGCCGGACCGCAGGCGATGCGAAACATGAAGGGGCTGTAGCTCAGCCGGGAGAGCGCCGGCTTTGCAAGCCGGAGGTCGTCGGTTCGAACCCGATCAGCTCCACCAGTTTTCGGTGTGGCAGATGCGTAATCACGCAGCAACACGATTGATTGTTCTTTTAAAATTTGGTAGTCAAAGGCGCGAATGCGCATGCATGAGTCATCATGCATGACGCATTGGGTATGCAGCATTCAAAGGCGATCATTGCCACGGGAAGTCCTTGCGGACATCTCGAGGTTATATGGTCAAGCGAGTAAGCGCATACGGTGGATGCCTTGGCGGTAGGAGGCGATGAAGGACGTGGTAGTCTGCGATAAGCCTCGGGGAGCCGGCAAACTGGCTTTGATCCGGGGATTTCCGAATGGGGGAACCCACCGCTTTTTTAAGCGGTATCCTTACCTGAATACATAGGGTATGGAGGCGAACCCGGTGAACTGAAACATCTAAGTAACCGGAGGAATAGAAATCAACCGATATTCCCTGAGTAGTGGCGAGCGAAACGGGAACAGCCAGCACTCTTTAGCACATGACCTAGTAGAACGGTCTGGAAAGTCCGGCCATAGTGGGTGATAGCCCCGTATACGAAAGGTCGTGTGTGGAACCAGGTGTGCAACAAGTAGGGCGGGACACGTGAAATCCTGTCTGAAGATGGGGGGACCATCCTCCAAGGCTAAATACTCCCTACCGACCGATAGTGAACCAGTACCGTGAGGGAAAGGCGAAAAGAACCCCTGTTAGGGGAGTGAAATAGAACCTGAAACCGTGTGCGTACAAGCAGTCGGAGCTCTGTCGTCAGACAGGGTGACGGCGTACCTTTTGTATAATGGGTCAGCGACTTACTTCTCAGTGGCAAGGTTAACCGTATAGGGGAGCCGTAGGGAAACCGAGTCTGAATAGGGCGAATCAGTCGCTGGGAGTAGACCCGAAACCGGACGATCTACCCATGGCCAGGTTGAAGGCGCGGTAACACGCGCTGGAGGACCGAACCAACTGATGTTGAAAAATCAGTGGATGAGCTGTGGGTAGGAGTGAAAGGCTAATCAAGTTCGGAGATAGCTGGTTCTCCCCGAAAGCTATTTAGGTAGCGCCTCGTGTCTCACTCTCGGGGGTAGAGCACTGTTATGGCTAGGGCTGCGTCCAGCGGTACCAACCCATTGCAAACTCCGAATACCGAGAAGTGCAATCACGGGAGACAGACTACGGGAGATAAGTTCCGTGGTCGAGAGGGAAACAGCCCAGACCGCCAGCTAAGGTCCTTAAATCATTGCTCAGTGGGAAACGATGTGGGAAGGCCCAGACAGCCAGGAGGTTGGCTTAGAAGCAGCCATCCTTTAAAGAAAGCGTAACAGCTCACTGGTCAAGTCGGCCTGCGCGGAAGATTCAACGGGGCTCAAGCAATGTACCGAAGCTGCGGATGCGTGTTTACACGCATGGTAGGGGAGCGTTCTGTAAGCTGTCGAAGGTGTGCTGTAAGGCATGCTGGAGGTATCAGAAGTGCGAATGCTGACATGAGTAGCGATAAAGGGGGTGAAAAACCCCCTCGCCGGAAGCCCAAGGTTTCCTGCGCCACGTTAATCGGCGCAGGGTGAGTCGGCTCCTAAGGCGAGGCCGAAAGGCGTAGTCGATGGAAATCAGGTTAATATTCCTGAACCGCGTATAACTGTGACGGGGGGACGAAGAAGGCTAGGTCAGCCGGGTGTTGGATATCCCGGTTTAAGCGTGTAGGGAGCATTCCCAGGACAATCCGGGGGTGCATATTCTGAGGCGTGATGACGAGCACATTGCGATGCGAAGTGATTGATGCCATGCTTCCAGGAAAAGCCTCTAAACTTCAGGTTATACGTGACCGTACCCCAAACCGACACAGGTGGGCGGGGCGAGAAGCCCAAGGCGCTTGAGAGAACTCGGGTGAAGGAACTCGGCAAAATGACACCGTAACTTCGGGAGAAGGTGTGCCCCTGTTACGTGAAGATCCTTGCGATCGGAGCGGAAGGGGGTTGCAACAAAGAGGTGGCTGCGACTGTTTATTAAAAACATAGCACTCTGCAAACTCGCAAGAGGACGTATAGGGTGTGACGCCTGCCCGGTGCCGGAAGGTTAAATGCGGAGGTTAGCTCTAGGGCGAAGCTTCCAATTGAAGCCCCGGTGAACGGCGGCCGTAACTATAACGGTCCTAAGGTAGCGAAATTCCTTGTCGGGTAAGTTCCGACCTGCACGAATGGCGTAACGATGGCCACACTGTCTCCACCCGGGACTCAGCGAAATTGAACTCGCTGTGAAGATGCAGCGTACCCGCAGCAAGACGGAAAGACCCCGTGAACCTTTACTACAGCTTCATACTGGATTTTGAACATACCTGTACTGAATAGGTGGGAGGCGGAGAAACCAGGACGCAAGTTCTGGCGGAGCCAAAAAGAGGAATACCACCCTGATATGTTTGGGGTTCTAACCGAGGTCCGTTATCCGGATCCGGAACAGTGTGTGGTGGGTAGTTTAACTGGGGCGGTTTCCTCCCAAAGAGTAACGGAGGAGCGCAAAGGTATCCTAAGTACGGTCGGAAATCGTGCGGATAGTGTAAAGGCACAAGGATGCTTGACTGCGAGACAGACACGTCGAGCAGGTGCGAAAGCAGGTCTTAGTGATCCGGTGGTTCTGTATGGAAAGGCCATCGCTAATCGGACAAAAGGTACTCCGGGGATAACAGGCTGATACCCCCCAAGAGTCCATATCGACGGGGGTGTTTGGCACCTCGATGTCGGCTCATCTCATCCTGGGGCTGGAGCTGGTCCCAAGGGTATGGCTGTTCGCCATTTAAAGAGGTACGCGAGCTGGGTTTAGAACGTCGTGAGACAGTTTGGTCCCTATCTGCTGTGGGCGCTGGAGACTTGAGAGGAGCTGCTCCTAGTACGAAAGGACCGGAGTGGACATACCTCTGGTGTTCCAGTTGTCACGCCAGTGGCATTGCTGGGTAGCTATGTATGGACGGGATAACCGCTGAAAGCATCTAAGCGGGAAGCCTCCCTCAAGATTAGGTCTCCCTGGATCCATGAGATCCCTGAAGGGCCGTTGAAGACTACAACGTTGATAGGCGGGATGTGGAAGTGCAGTAATGTATTAAGCTAACCCGTACTAATTGCCCGTGAGGCTTGACCATATAACGCTCGAGCTGTTCGAGTGGTTATATGTTCATTGACAAGTGCATATCAAGCGCTTTGACTACCAATTTTATTTTGGTTCAGTGTTTCTAAACGAAGCTGGACCTGACGATTTGCCCGGCGGCCATAGCAAATGGGTACCACCTGAATCCATCTCGAACTCAGTAGTGAAAACGTTTAGCGCCGATGATAGTGCGGAGGAATTCCGTGTGAAAGTAGGTACTGCCGGGCATTGACTTGTACACTTCCCGCAACAACTCTCCTTCAGGATCATTCACTGTAATTCGCGATCGGTCGGGTAGCCTGACTGTCGTAGCCGACAGTGGCTCCAACATCAGCACATCCCGATCTTTAACTGCGTCTAAAATGTTGGCATGACCAATCGGTTCGAAAACACTTGCTGAGTGACTGGTGACGAAACAAGATTAATCATGGCGTTCGAAATGACAGTCTGCCGCCGGGTTGACTGGGTTGGGTGTTGACCGCGTGAGTTGGCAGTACAGAGTGATTGACCAGATTCGCAAGGCGGTCATCTTCTTTGTCGCCATGATGGTCGCACTCATCGCAACACAATGTGCTGTAACAAATATGAATAACGTGAACGTTCGGGTCCCGGCGGAGTGGGAGCAACAGGAGGCGATCTGGCTGCAGTGGCCGGGGCCTTATGAGCAGGTCTTCGAGACTGCATTTGCCAAAATGACCGGTGTCATTGTCCAATATCAGAAACTTCACATCCTGTGTGACAATGAGCGGATCAGGGCGCGGGCCGAGACCGCGATCAGACGGGCCGGCACAAGCCCTGACCACCCGAACATCGTCTGGCACATCACTCCCAACGACAGCGCCTGGATGCGGGACAACGGCCCGGTGTATGTGATCACCGATGACGGGATGCGGATCCAGAACTGGGAATTCAACGCCTGGGGCGGTGCTTTCGGCGCTGAAATTCCATATGCGCTGGACAATGCCGTGCCAGACCGGGTGGGTGAGTTTCTGGATATTCCCGTTGACCGAATCGATATTGTTCATGAAAGAGGCAATCTCGAATTCAACGGCAAGGACACGGTGATTGCGAACTGGAGTGTACTGGGAGACCCCGATCGAAATCCCGGATACACGAAACAACAGGTGATCGCCGACATGAAGCGTCATTTTGGTGTTTACCGGGTGGTGCTGATCGAGGGCATTCCGGAAGGCGACCTGACCAAGGGGCATGTTGACGGGATTTCTAGATTCATCAACGAGGATACCGTGGTCGTTGGTCAGTGTACCGAGGCGTCGAAGTGCAAACCTGGCGATGGCCGCGATGATGCTGTCTATGAGAATGCGGCAAGGGATATCGAGGCTGCGGGTTTCAAGGTCATACGCGATCCGATGGAGGCAACCGTCCGCTACAAGGGCAGGGAGTTTGATACCAACTACATGAACTGGATCGTTGGCAACGGGTTTGTGCTGCTGGTGGGATTTGACAATCCCGAGACCGATCATGCTGCCAAGGCACGCGTAGAATCGTACTTTCCGGGTCGCGATGTTCACGTTGTGGAGATGCTCGATTCCTGGGCTTCGGGTGGCGGCGCGCACTGCCATACAAACGATCAGCCGGCGTTCGCATTGGTTGTCGGAGCCAATCGGTAGGTGATGCGCGGCACAGGCTACTGATGCTTATTCCCTTTTCAATCTGCTGAAAAGATCGTGAAACGTCTCCGATTCCCTGGGCTGTACGAAGATTTGCTGACTGCGGCAATCGAAGCGGAGGTCGAGACAAGAACCGCACAGGGATGGCATTTGGAGCTCGACCAGATCGATGCCGGCACACTGGCTGAGTTTCTCGCCCGTCACGTCTATTTTCTTTTACGACGGGCACTTGATGGCATACCGGGTGATGGTGAGAAAAATACCTCTGCTCAAATCGCACTAGTCAACCAGCTGGTGGATGTGCTTCAGGATTACGGTATCGATGCCGAAGAGCGGGTTGCGACGGCAGCACAACTGCTGCTTGGGGCGGTTGAGCTTCCGAGACTTGGAGATACGGTCTTGATGAAGCGTCCGTCCCTTTCTGTTTCCAGAACGGGTCTTTTGGTCAACGCCAGTCGGGATGCTCAGATTGCATCAGAAGTCGCCCGCGAGATCAGCAGTGCCGACCCCATTGATCTGCTATGCGCTTTCATTCGTTTTTCCGGACTGCGCCTGTTACGCTCGGAACTCGAAAACTGAGACGAGGCCACGGGTTATCACACCCGCACTAGTCTATCGCTGACTGGGCATCAAGCGAAGTTTAACGAGTAATTTGATTTGGCTTCCTGATTGAAATGGTAGTGGAGTAGTACGATGAATATAGAAGGCGCCGAGACCAATATAGACTCACGATTTTCCGTCGAAATTAGCTTCTTCCGCTAATTTTTTGATTCGATTTTTAATGTTCGTGAGGGTAATACTCAGCTGATCTTTGGCAGAACACGTCAGAATAGCTGTATGCATGAGGGCATCTCTTATGGGTTTATATAATTTTGCATCTACCACTAATGAGTTTGTTGTTCCGGATTTGTCGCATAGTTTCGCTAATTTCTCAAAACCAAGGTAATTGAGATCATCATCCTGTTCTCGAATCTTGAAGTTAATATTACCTTTCGCCTTACTCTCTTCCTCCTCTTTTCGACGACGTTCTGCAGCACTTTGATCTTTAATAATTTTTGATGTTTCTCTCGCATACTTCCGAATGAGATTTTCTGCGATGAAGCAGTTACAGTACGATTGGATATTGAATTCAGCATCTTTCTCAATTTCACTCGTCCATTCATTCAACCAAGGAGCCGCAAGCTCATACTCTTTCACGGATTTGTTGTACACTTCTCGCGACGACCTTTGAATCTCAGTCATTTGAGTATTTTCGTTATCTCCACTTTGTCGAGTGTCAATTCTATAACTATCCCAATAGTTGTAAATTTGCCTTACGATTGATTGGAATTCTTGCAAAAGAGACTCAAATAGAGGGTCACTGTCAACAATCCCATCGCGATTACTCGTAAATCTGTCTTTGTTGTCTTTGTTATCATCCAACTCATCAAAATGAATCTGTCCGTATAGATACTTTTCTGGCAATCGATTGTCTGATATGTGCCGTAGAATATCTCTTTCACGCAATCTTCCATTCACAAACAAGTCTATCCCAGCTTTCTCAGCATCTCCAAGAATTTTCAATTGACTTGGTTTAATCACAGAAGCGACAAAACCCTTCGCTTGAATGTTTTTCATCTGCAATTTAACTATAGGTTTTTTTAAATTGCACAACATAGTGTCAATATATGGGTCGGAAATTTGATTTATTTGCCAAGCAAATTCGGTATTGGTGGCGATATCCTTTAGCGAACTAATTGTGATCTCTGAGTCATTTAGAAAAATTTGGAATGAATCATCAAATAGAGAGAAACGGTAGTGTAACGCAATTAATCGCTCCAAATATCGCACACGGTTTCTCACCCCTGCGCGAAGGTCATCAAATTGAATCAAAGTTCCGTGTTGTAATTCGCGGTTCACCCACTCAACTAACTCAACAGGTGGCAATTCTAACGGATACTCGCTGGGTTTCCGGTCACTTGCAATCGCGTTATCAAGACTTGAATTGACAATCACTCCCCCCACTGGGTCTTTGTCTTTAGCCTTGGATATAACCGTAATCTTCTCGGCGCATGAAAGCAGCGCAAGCTTACCGATGCCTTTCTGCCCAATAAATCGTCTTCCACTCTCAGTGAAATAGACCCCGTCACGCCGCTTCGAATAACCGATTCGAAGAAATTTTTCCTGAAAATCTTCTCTGGACATTCCAATTCCATCGTCCATTATGGTGAATCTGTTATTCTCCCTATTAATACAAATACGGACACTCGCAGCATCAGCATCCCATGAGTTTGAGATTGCCTCACCAAGCACTGTATTGAAACTTCGATAAAGATTTCTTCCCAAATGATTCAACACACTTAATGAGATTTCAAAATTAAAGTTAAAGTTTTGCATAATTCTCAAGATGATTATTGATACTTATTCCAATCACTCTAGCTAGGTCAACGGGCACGGCATTGCCGATAAACTTCGCTACCCGATTGACCACCAGCGGCTGAGTGGGGTCCATAAATCGGTAACTCCAAGGAAATGACTGAAAAATTGCTGCCTCCCGAAGACTTATGCCACGATTTTGCTCTGGATGACCGAAGCGGCCATTGCCATAACCAATACAATGGGTTGTCATCGTTGGTGCTGGCTGGTCCCAGAACATTCGCCCGTATACAGAACGATAACTGCGCCCGGACTTTCTCTTATGACATTCCAGTAGCAGATCTTCGCTCCAGTTTTCCATGGTACCGCCATCGTGTGGTGTAGCGCGAATGCGCGCCATATTTAACGGACTCAGTTTTCTAGCACGATGAAGGCTGTCACTTTCACTAATTTCGCCTGCCTTGATAGGACTAAGGTGTTCAATAGCTTTCCTCACGTTGACTTTTTCGTCCTTATGAGTCCGATCAATCAAGTTGATTGGACCAAGCCGGGAAGCAAGTAATACTAACCTTCTTCGCGCTTGAGGAACACCATATTCTGATACGTCAACAACTTCAAACGTGACAAAATAATCCGGACTCAATGATGAAATGAACTCCGTAAATATTGGAAATTTTTCTGTATTTGTCAATTCAGGAACATTTTCCATTGAAACAACTTCAGGCTTTACGTCTCTAATTATCGACGCGAATTTTTGTAATGGTTGTACACTCTCTCTAGCTAAGCGATTTGGATTCAATTTCGAATATTGCTGACAGGGTGCACAACCAACGAGAACTCGCACGAGGCCATTGTCAGAGCCAAATAGGCGTCCAACTTCTTCAGAGCTAACTTCCAAAACGTCCCGATTTATGAACCTTGCGGTCTCGTTGTTATATTCATAACCGTATCGACAGGATTCATCGTTATCAATTCCCGCAACAACATCAAAATTTTCGAGAACTAGACCGTGCGTCAAACCACCAATCCCACAGAATAGGTCGATGACTTTTGCAGATGCTTGAACTCTTGGGTGGTAGTGAGTCATACGAGACATCAAAGTGAGATGATGGACGATCTTCGTGATTATTCCTGACGTAAGGCGTTACTACTGAAGACGCTCGCTGCTTGCGCGAAGATCGTGGGCGAACTCTAACTTCGTTGTCTGATGTGATTCCATGTCGCTCAATTTAGAAAAATAATCAGATAGATTATCGGTTGCAGCGCACCTTAACCTAATCAAGATTGGTAAAGATTTTTGCTAAGTTTCGACGTCAAATAATTAGCCTGTGCAAAACGGACCAGCACTCAAGTTGAGAATCTCCAAAAACTGCGTGCCTAAAGCAAAATATTTTACTTTACTGTTCAGATACCCTGGCAGTTACTTGTGCGATCATCAAAATTTTCGGTTGCTACACTATAATCCTTTGCGAAACACATCAGCTCGCAACAGTTGAGTCAGTCCAATGAAAGACGCACAATCATCCATTGCAAACAGCAAACTGTGGAACTACGTGCCGGAATTGCCGGTCAAGCTGAATCCACTTTTCGAATGGCCTCCGAACCCAGCCGGTGCACTGCGCTGGTTCGCAGAGATATGGAAGCCCGCTGGTCTTTACTGCATCACGCTTACCATAACCCTGATTGTCTATTTCTACTTCATGCCAGCCGCAGAGACCATGCGGACGTTCGCATTCGGCTGGATCGCCCAGATCTGGGTGCGCAACCTGTTTCTGATGACACTGGTTGCAGGAAGCCTGCACTATTACTTCTACATTCTCCGAAAACAAAAGGATGAACTGAAGTTCGAACGAAAGGGCCAGGAGAAAAACAGCAGGCTGTTTGATTTCAACAACCAGGTATTGGACAACATGTTCTGGACCCTGGCAAGCGGCGTCACAATCTGGACTGCATACGAGGTGCTCTACTACTGGGCCAGTGCCAACGGATTTGTCCCTGCGGTCACCATTTCAGACAACCCGGTATGGTTCGTGCTGATATTCCTGCTGGTTCCGATGTGGTCTTCGCTGCACTTTTACTTCATCCATCGATTGCTGCATTGGCCACCGTTATACAGGGTTGCCCACTCGCTGCATCACCGCAATGTCAATATCGGTCCCTGGTCCGGCATTTCCATGCATCCGATCGAGCATGTCCTGTATTTCTCAAGCGTTGCGATACACTTTGTCATCGCCTCCCATCCAATCCACATGCTGTTTCATGCGTTCTTTCAGGGACTCAATCCAGCCGTATCACATTGTGGATACGAGGCTTTGCAAGTCAAGGGCAGGAAGCGATTGGAACTTGGTGTGTATTTCCATCAGTTGCATCACAAACATTACAAATGCAACTACGGGACGGTCGAGATGCCTTGGGACAAGTGGTTCGGCTCCTATCACGATGGCACCGAGGATGCCACAAGGCGAATCAGAAAACGAAAGTGGTAGTTACCGCCTGATCCTTCGCAGAGCCGGTTGTGTTATCGGGCTTGGTTGATCGATAGCGAGCCGCGAAATCCAATATCGAGACTGATCCTCTATCTTCGCCGGTCCATGAATTCGTAGTGGATCATCGGGAATCCATCGAAAGTCGGGGCTTTCTTTTCCAGACAATTCTTTTTCCAGTTCAGCCATGAGCCGGTCCGGGAAAGCTCCCGGATAACCGTTTCAGTTGAGTCCTGATTGCCTGGTCCGGGCAAAAGAAGCGTCAAATCGCCGAGCAGGCTGTATGCGGTGTATCGCCGGGTCCCGTATTCATCCCGAGTGATCGTGGAATGGTATGCGAAACCCAGTTTCGACATCAGCGCATGCAGATTCCGCACCAGCATCGCACCTGAACGAGGGTTGAACTCACGGTCAAGCAATCCGATTCGGGGGAAATAGCCACGATCATTGTCCGCGAGCGTATCACAGAAAACCGGTTCGACGCCCAGTCGCCACGAATGGAATATGGCTTCGACCAGACGAGTGCAATTGAACTCTTCGCTATCTTGAAAATCGGCCGGATTGTCACTGCTGAGGCGAAGATGAACCGAGGCTATGAACCCGAAATCCTGCCGAATCCGCTGTGCCAGACTGATGGTCGATTCGACGGAATCATGAACACTGCAGCGCAGAACAACACCCGTGAAGATATCCAACCACTCAAATCTGTCTTTCAGGTCTTCGCTGTGGCCTTCGAAGTCCGATAACGTGAACCCGTGATTGACAACGTGATAGTAGGTTTGTCCGGACTGAATGATGTCCTGTTTGCTCTTGATGGGAGAGTAGAAATACTCGATATTTTGCTGTTCGTGCATCAACCGCTCTGAGACTGATTTGCAAAGCACCGCAGCGTCCACCCTGTCACCCGCAATTTCCCAGCAATCAATAATGTCTGCATTGTCCAGCACAACTTCGGGAGCTTCCAGATTCGGTGGAAGGTAAGAGAACAGGGTGAAACTGAACCCAAGCCGTTTCAATTCCCGCAAGCGTTTACTGCGGACCTCGTCGGTGAGGTCAGACAGCGGAATTCTGAGGTTCTTCGCGCCCATCTCCCAAAGTGCAAGCAATGGGTAGTCGTTGCGCACCGTCTTGCGGTCGAATTCATCCAAACCACCAGTCGGCGGTATCTGTGCATGATCAAGCCAATCCTGGCGCAGGTCAAATCCCAATAACGGATATTGATTGGTGGCTGGATTCACCGGTACGATTCGCTGACGGCCCGATTGATTGCCGGCATCGGAACCGGCTTCATGGCCATGGCATCTGACGAATTCAATATCGTGTCCTGTGTCGTGGACATTGACGATGAGATACCCCAGTTTGGCACGGTCATTGCGCCCGAAATCCTGATCCGGCGAAACGCGGAACATTTCGCTGTAGTCCTGCCGGGTGAATGCTGTGGAGGGTAACAGGTACATGTCACAGTCCGAGTAGGTGTTGTACCAAAAGTGGTGCACGTGCCCGGTAAACAGCGCTTCAACCTCATGCGTCTCAATCAGTTCCAGCAGTTCGCTGCGGGTGGCACTGCTGAGATTGTCGTAATGCTCATCCTCCTCGGGGTTGAGCAGGAAAGGCGGATAGTGACTGAAAAGAAACTTGCGTTCGGCTGAAAACCTTTCCAGCTCCTGCTCAAGCCAGGTTCGCTGAACCTGCTCCCCGGCAAGACCTGAACCGAGCAGTTGCGCATTGATTCCGATGAACGCGATGCCTTTGTGCTCGAAGCTGAACCGATCGGCCCCGAATTGCTGTGACCAGCACTCGAGGTAGTGCTCACGGATACCGCCGGCGGGACTCCAGGCCATCAACTTGTCTCCAACATCGTGATTTCCAGGAATCAGATGGATGGGATGCTCGAGATGTTTGATCTGCTCGAAAAACTGTTGTGCAGCAGATTCATACAAGGCAGCGTTTGCGGGAACGGGGTGGACAACGTCGCCCAGGTGAATGACGTGATCGATGTCTCGCGAGTTGAGGTCGTCGATGACGTATCGCAGCCTGCGGTTCGCCAGACGGTTGACATCGAACGGTGAGTTCGATTCGAAGTCATTCTGGTTCAGATGTGTATCTGAGATGACCGCAAATGAGAAGGTGGTTTGATGATCAGGTTGTACAGTCAAGAATATCCCCTTGAAGTCTAGCCGCTCGGAATGAGCTTGACTTTCTTTCGGCTTTTGATCAGGTAGAAAATCGACAGCAGGGTCAGAATCCAGAACACCCAGCAGATCGGACTTCGAACCAGTATACCCAGACTGCCATCCGAAAGAATCAGGGATTGTCGGAAATTGTCCTCAAGCAGAGGTCCCAGGATAAATGCAATCAGAAATGGCGGTGCCGGAAACCTGAACAGCATCATCAGGTACCCGACGCATCCCATGAGCAGCATCACGATCACATCGAAAAGGTTGTTGTTGATCGCAAATGCGCCGAAAAGACAGAATACCAGCACAATCGGGTAGAGAATTCTGTTGGGGACTTCCGAGATCCGGCTGATTGCACGGATGGTGAATTTGCCCACAATGAAAAGATACACGCTGCTGAGCATGATACCGATGAACAGCGCGTAGATCAAAGACAGATTTTCGACAAACAGCAGCGGCCCGGGCCGCAATCCATGGATCATGAACGCACCCAGTATCACGGCTGTGATGACATCACCGGGCACGCCGAGTGCGAGCAGGGGAATCATGGTGGCGCCCGCGACGCCGTTGTTGCCGGCTTCCGCGGCAGCAACGCCTTCGAGCTCTCCTTTGCCGAAATTGTCCCGGTTTGGCGAAGTCCGTCTCGCCTCGCTGTAGGACAAAAATGCCGACGGTGCGCCACCGATTCCTGGAATCGCTCCGAGAATGACACCGATCACACTGCCGCGAAAGATCGATTTGAAGCAGCGTTTGAAATCCGTAAGTCCGGCACCGATGCCGGACATCTTCGCCGATTTGATCTGTTCCGTCGCCTTTCGCGTGAAGAATTGGATGATTTCAGGCAGTGCGAACAGCCCGATGAGAACTGGAATGAATGACAGCCCGCCCATCAGGTTCCAGTTCCCGAAAAGAAAACGATTGGTACCGAACACCATGTCGAGGCCGACTACCGCAAACATCAGGCCCAGGCAGGCGGAGGCGATGCCCTTGACCAGGTTGTCGCCGGACACACCGGCGATGATCGTCAAGGAGAACAGAATCAGGGTGAAAAACTCAGGCGGCCCGAATCTCAGCGCGAATCCCGCCAGCAGTCCAGCCAGCAGAATCAGCGAGAGATTGGATACGAAGTCCGCAAAGCACGATGCATACAGGGCAATGTCCAGGGCCTTGCGCGCCTCACCTTTCTGGGTCAGCGGATATCCATCCAGTACCGTGCAAGAAGCAGCCGGTGTGCCGGGCGCCTTGATCAGTATCGCGGTTATTGAACCGCCATATAATCCTCCTTTGTAGATCCCGAGCAAGAGCAAAATACCGGTCACCGGCTGCAGGGTAAATGTGAAAGGCAGAGCGAGTGCCACGCCCATGGGTGTGGTCATGCCGGGTATCGCGCCGATAAAGGCGCCGACCAGCACCCCGAGCAAGACGATCAGAACATTCTCGATGGTGAAGAATAACGCGGCGGCTTCGGCCAGATGTGCCAGCATGATTCACGTTCAGCTGTAGATGAATTCGAACAGGCCCAGTGGGATGGGGATGTTGGCGATGAACAGGAAAAATCCGGTCAGAACCACGGGCACGACGATGGAGATGGGAATGAGCAGTTTCAGGCGTCTTTCGCCGGCGAACCAGGACAGGCCGAACAGGAGAACGATGGCGGGTGTCACCATGCCCAACCATGGCACGGCGAGGTAGTAGCCGAACAATGCGGCCAGAATGATCGCAAGACGCAGTGCTCTCGGGCGAAGCATCGACAGGTCAAACCGGCTGGCTTCGTCGGTGTCAGTCGGTGCGATCGCAAGCACGACACCCATCAGGGTAAACACCGACGCGATGACGACCGGCCAGAATTCAGGCGCCAGTGCCAGCGAGGGGACCTCTGATGGCGATGCGATGCCATAGGGAATCAGAACTGTCAGTGCGAATGATCCCAGAACCGCCACAGCCAGTCCGACCAGTCTCGACTCTTTCAAGTTGCGTACCTTTCGCTGTTGGAAGAGAAAATCCTGGCGAATCCCGATCCAAGAAGGAAATGGTGAATGGCGAGGGATCGTGCAGCCTCCACACTGCTAATGAGGTAAGGCTTCAGACTCTGGTTCACAAACGTGCTGCCAATCATCTGCGTTGCGGCCTCAACCAGTGCGCGACGGTAGACCGAGTTCTCAATCAAGGGACCCGACAGCAGGATTTTTTGTGGATGCAGAAAGGCGTTGGCACACATGACGGCATTCGCCATGGAACTACCGGCTTGTTCCAATGAGCGGTTGGTTTTGCCAAGTTCGGTGGCATCGAGTTCAATCACCCGGGTCAGCCTTTTTGCCATCTTGAAACACTTCACTGAGGTATTCAGCATGGATTCTCCGAGGATGCCGAAACCTCCCGCCAGCTGATCCAGTGGTCGGTAACGACCGGACTCCTCGGGATCCGGAATCAGCAGGGAATCAATCAGGCCGACCTCGGATTTCGCTCCTCGAAGGATGTTTCCGTCGATCAACAGGCTGGCGCCGATTGCGAGCGAGCAGTTGAACAGAATGACGTTGTTGATGTGCTTTGCGGGACCGAAATACCGGGCCGCCAGATTTTTTGAGTTCGGAATGTTTTCAACGACAACAGGGATCTTGAGATTGGACTCGAACACCTGCCTGACTTCAAGGTCCTGCCAGCCGAGTGTGGTTGCGTGATTCAATCGGCCCTGAACCGGGTCGATCGCACCGGAAATCGTCACGCCGCAACCGATCAGGAGGTTGCGGTCGATACCTGATTCAAGGATCAGTTGATTCAGCGTCTGACTGCAGGCGCCAAGCACCGGATCGGCGTTCTCAAGGTTGGAGAACTGAAGTCGTCTGGCGGCAATAGTGTTGTTCCCCAGATTGGAGATGACAACATCCTGCTGAAACGCATTGATTGCGACTCCGGCGACGTATGCACCGTTCGCCTTGATCTGGACACCGATTGATCTTCGACCGGGCTTGGTCTCATCACCGTACTGACCGGTCTCCTCAATCAGCCCCGAGTCAAGAAAATTGCGGGTGATTCTGGAGACCGAGGCTTGTGTGATGCCGACCCGTTGTGCGATTTCTGTTCGTGACAGAGGGCCTCGGAGCAGAATTTCTGACAGAACGAGTTTGTTATTCCGCTCTGACTGCTGGTAACGGAGTTCAGGGAAATTGTTGAAATGATCAGAAAACATTTATTTACTTTCTGTAAGTAAATAAATTATACTTTACCAAATTCCAACAATTAACAATAATCACTGATTCAATACTCTTGGAGGAGAAGGTTCACATGCAAGTTTTACTTCGCAGAATCATTTCCAGTTTGATGGGAATGGTGATGGCGATTGCAGCCGGGGTCGCTGTAGCCGAATACCCGACCAAACCCGTTACCCTAGTATCGCCCTATGGACCGGGCGGTGCCGCAGACCTTGCCGCACGTACGCTGTCTGCCACCGCACCGGGCTACCTCGGCAATGGAATCCTGGTCGTCAATCGAACAGGAGCCGCAGGTGTGTCGGGCTCCACCACGGTCGCCAAAGGCAAGGCGGATGGCTATACACTGTTGTTGGCACGGGTCGGTTCCCAGGCGGCAGTACCGGCCATGAATCGAACCATACCCTATGCCTGGGATGAGTTTACGTTTCTGGGCCTGCTTGAACTCAATCCGTTCGTGCTTGTGGTGTCTGCCGACTCGCCCTACAACTCACTGGATGATGTCAAGGCGGCAATCGAGGGTGGTGCCGACCTCAGTTATTCATCCGCCGGTGTCGGAACGTTGCTCCACGTGGCCATGGTCATGACACTTGACCAATTCGGAATGGGTGCCGATGCAATGAAACACGTCCCCTATAAGGGCGGTGGAAAGGCAGCCGCAGCAGTGGTCGGCGGTCATGTTGACATGCTGTTTCAGAATCTGTCCGGGGTGATCAGCAATATCCAGGCTGGAAAGCTCAAGGCGCTTGCCGTCACCACGCCGGATAGGATTCTTTCGATCAAGGATGTACCGACAGTCAGTGAAGCCGGCTATCCGGGCCTGCAATCCGTTATTGGCTGGAGCGGTGTCTGGGGCCCGCCCGGGCTGTCCGATGAAGTGGTCAGCAAGTGGGTGGACGTGTTGGCAAAGATATCCGAAGATAGGGCCTGGCTGAAGCTCACCAAGGGTTTGGGTTCAGTACCGCAGGTACTTCCCCCGGCCGAGACAAAAGCGTTTGTTGAGAATCAGTATCTCGCGTTCAAGACGCTGACCGAAAAGCTCGGTATGACCATTCAATAGTTTTTCCGTTTTATAAGTGCGGAGGAACAATTGCTCCGCACTTCTTTTTTTCGAACAAGTCAATGAATTGAGACGTTTGGGGCGTTGTGAGACAACCAAACATCCTCGTCATTCAGGTCGACCAGATGAGCGCACAGGTGCTGTCAGTGTATGGCCACCCGATGGTTCGGACACCGAATATTGACCGCCTGGCCGAACGCGGCACGGTTTTTGAAAACGCCTACTGCAATTTTCCGCTGTGTGTTCCGTCGCGTGCCTCGATGCTGGCGGGTCGGCATGCGAATGCCATCGGTGTCTGGGACAACGCAACGGAGATGCCGGCATCCATTCCGACGCTGGCGCACGGGTTGCGCGGGTGCGGTTACTTCACCGTACTGTCGGGCAAGATGCATTTTATCGGTCCCGATCAGCTGCACGGCTTCAACGAGCGCGTAACGACCGATATCTATCCCTCCAATTTTGCCTGGACACCGGACTGGGTCGAGGGCGAGCGCTATCGCCCGACCGGCATCAACATGCGGGCTGTCGTCGATGCCGGCATCTGCACCCGAAGCCTGCAGATTGACTATGACGAGGAGGTTGAGTTCGCCGGCGTGCAGAAACTCTTTGACCTGGCGCGATACCATCGCAAGCAACCGTTCTTGCTTTGGATTTCATTCACCCATCCGCATTCACCGTATGTCACGCTCAGGCAGCATTGGGACCTTTATTCACACGATGACATTCCAATGCCCACGGTGGCGGCGATGAGTGTCGCGGAGATGGATGTCATGAGTCGGTGGTTGTACTACGCCCATGGCGGTGACCTGCATGAGGTAACCGACGAGCACATCAGGACCGCACGGCACGCCTATTTTGGAATGTGTTCCTACATCGATGACAAGGTGGGACGGATCCTGGATACGCTTGAGCAACTCGAACTTGATTCAGAGACGGTGGTGGTGTTCACCTCCGACCACGGAGAAATGCTCGGCGAGCGGGGCATGTGGTTCAAGCAGGCTTTCTTCGAGTGGTCAGTCACGGTGCCACTCATTATCAGGATACCGGGTGTGCAGACCAGGGCACGGGTTTCCGAACTGGTTTCACTGGTGGATCTGTTTCCGACATTCATGGAATTGGCTAGCGGTGAGGACAGTGCCCGATCAATCGAACCGCTGGTGGATGGACACAGTCTGCTGCCGATCATGACCGGGTCCGGGCAGTGGGACAACCGGGTCATATCCGAATACACCGGTGAGGGTGTCAATTCACCGTGCAGGATGATTCGACGCGACAACCTCAAACTGATCTATACACACGGTCATCCATCCATGCTGTTTGATCTTGACCGGGATCCGGATGAACTTGAGAACCTGTTCGCCCACCCGGCTCATGCACGAGAAGCCGAAAGCCTCCTCCAAGAATTGATGGAGGACTGGAATCCGGATTCAATTCATCAGTCGTGTCTGGAAAGCCAACGGCAGCGGCGGGTCATTCAGAAGGCGACAGATGGAGAGCCGTCCTGGGCGTATCGTGTACGCGCCGACGATGGGGAACGGTTTGTCAGGAATGCCAGTGCGGTAGGCACCAAGGCCAAGGCACGGTTTCCCTACGTTGAGCCGACGCCTTTTTTGAACGCGCCAACCCCGTCAAGCGAATAATCCATCCGATCCCACCAGCCAACGGATGGGATGGCAACGGTTGGATTGCAGCTGCGAGACGCTCGGGTTCGTTCAGGAACCAACGCTGCCTGTGTGATGCAAGTCACCATCTGGCACTTGATTCTGATCCTTGTTCTTGAATCGGTTGACGACCATCCGGTCATACAGCAGGGTTACGCGCGAGCTGCCCGAACGTTCAAAGAGAAATGGAAGAATCGCATGTGCGGCACAGGCCAATGCGGCGACAAACAGATGCCCGGCGAATGAGATCGCGTGACAAAAGTGTTCGGTGTAGGATTCGTTCGCTTCCTGTAGGTGTCTGGTTAAACGGCTCATCTTTTATCCTCGAATAAAACAAGTTAGTCAATGTGAAACAGAATAGCATAGAATTTCCGTAATAATAGTTCTTTTTTCAGTAAATATTATGAAAGTTTAGGAATATCATATCGAATATACTTTCTATGTAACAAATTTATTCCAAATCATTTTGTTTTCGAGATTATCGAACTACCCGTCAAATCCAATTCGAGCACAGTCTTAACTTGAAGTATAAATATGCGCACTATGTCGGACAGTAACAACCAATATGTCTCCTGTGGAGACCTGAATATCAGCAAGTGCCTCCATGATCTCGTTGCTGACGAGATCGCACCCGGAACCGGTGTCGACCCTGATCAGTTCTGGGGCGAACTTGAGCGAATCGTATCCGATTTTGGACTCAAGAACCGATACCTGCTCAAAAAGCGAGATGAGTTGCAGGCACGGATCGATGACTGGAACTCATCGGATCAGGCGGTGGACTTCAGCGTTCAGCAAAACCGGGAATTTCTTTCGCAGATCGGATATCTCGTTGATGAGGGTCAGCCATTCAAGGTCGAGGTCGAGAATGTGGACCGGGAGGTTTCCGATGTCAGCGCCCCCCAGCTTGTGGTTCCGGTCGACAACGCCCGCTATGCGCTGAACGCGGCGAATGCCCGCTGGGGGAGTCTGTATGATGCCCTGTATACCTCGGGAATCGCCGAAGAGGAGGATGAGCCTGCTGATCCTCCCGCACGCTACGATGCGCAGCGCGGTGCCCGGGTCATTCAGTGGACGAAGGATTTTCTGGACCGTGTGATTCCCCTTCAGTTTGGCAGTCACTCGGATGCCAAGCGGTACTTCATCGCACCGGCCGGCCTGAGAACGCTCGAGCTCAAGGTGTCGCTGAAAGACGGCAGCTTCACCTCGTTGAAATCGCCCGGCCAGTTTGCGGGTTTTCTGGGGCTGATGTATGACCCGTCTGAGATCCTGCTCTACAACAACGGACTTTTCTTCCGGTTGCTGATTGACCGAAGCACCATGATTGGGGGCAGTGACACGGCGGGCGTCAGTGATGTCGCAATGGAGGCTGCGGTCACCACGATTCAGGATTTTGAGGATGCCGTATCAACGGTGGATGCCGAAGACAAGACTGTTGCCTACAGAAACTGGCTGTGCCTGATGAAGGGTACGCTGACCGCGGAATTCGAGAAGAACGGAAAACCGATCAAGCGCTCGCTCAATCGGGACATGGAGTTCACCAATCCCTATGGAATGTCGGTCACGGTATCAGCCCGAAGCCTGATGCTGGTGCGACACGTAGGAATCCATATGTATACGGATGCGGTCACGACCAAATCAGGTGAGCAGATTCCCGAGGGATTTCTCGATGCCATGGTGATCAGCCTGTGCGCCAAGCACAACCTTGCAGGAGAGGGTGCCAAGGCCTTTCCGAACAGCCGTTGCGGAAGTGTCTACGTGGTCAAACCCAAACTGCACGGACCCGAGGAGGTGGCTGCAACCGTGGAGCTGTTTGCGCGTGTTGAGGATGTGCTGAAACTGCGAAGAAACACACTCAAGATCGGCATCATGGATGAGGAGCGACGCACCACGATCAATCTCAAGGAGTGCATCCGGGAAGCCCGGAATCGCGTGATTTTCATCAACACCGGATTTTTGGATCGCACGGGAGATGAGATCCACACGATGATGACGCTGGGTCCGACCATTACCAAGGATCAGATGAAGCAGGCGCATTGGCTTCAGGCGTATGAGAACTGGAATGTCGAGGTGGGTGTGGACACCGGTGTCTACAGTGTCGGACAGATCGGCAAGGGCATGTGGACCATGCCGGATCTGATGAAGGCGATGTATGTGACCAAGAGGATGCATCCGGAGGCCGGTGCGAATACGGCGTGGGTGCCGTCACCGACTTTGGCTGTCCTGCATGCTCTTCACTATCATGAGGTCGATGTGGCCGAAGTGCAGCGATCCGTTCAGACCCGCACCAAGGCAACACTTGAGGATCTCCTTGAACAACCGGTTCTGCGCGAGGAACTGTCGGCCGAGGACATCGAGAAGGAACTGGAAAACAACGCCCAGAGCATTCTGGGTTACGTGGTGCACTGGGTGGAAGAGGGGATCGGATGTTCCAAGATTCCGGATATGAATGAGATCAATCTCATGGAGGATCGGGCCACGCTCAGGATTTCCAGTCAGTTGATTGCGAGCTGGCTCAAGCACGGTTTGACGACACGGGAACAGGTACTGGACATCTTCAAGCGGGTTGCCGTGATGGTGGACCGTCAGAACGAGGGTGTGGACGGTTATCGGCAGATGGCGCCAGACTATGACGCCAGCGTTGGATTCCAGGCCGCGCTTGATCTGGTGTTCAAGGGAGTTGAATCAGCGAACGGATACACCGAGCCGATACTGCATGCACGCCGGCGGGAGTCCAAGGACAAGTACGCCTGAGCGCTTTTGGCATCAATCCGGCAAACGGATGCTGTCTTTCAGTTCCTGCAGCCGGTTGATGAGTTTCTTTGGTTTGAGCACCTCGACCTTGTCGCCCCAGGTGATGAGGTGATAGGCCATCTCGTTGAGTCCGCCGGCACGGAACGATACCTCGAGGCGACCGTCACGCATGATGCGGCTTTGCTGTGATGCGTGAAACGTCCACTCCGACGCGGATTGTGCCACCTCCGGATCAAATCGCCACACCACATTGTAGGGTCGTTCGTGGAACACGCCGAAATTCTCTCCAAGGAAGTCCGGGAAACTGAAGTCTTCCTGACGTTCAAAGAACTGGCGTTCGTGAACCTCAAGATTCCTGATTTTGGCCAGAATGTAGGTGCGGAATCCATTGACTGATTCGTCCGGATTGAACGCGACAAGATACTGGCGTGTACCGTGCAGGAAGCCATAGGGTTGGACTGTCCGCAGTTTCGGTTCCGCATCATCGACCGCGGCGTACTCGAAGCTGATCGTCTGACAGGCCAGGATGGCGAAGCGCAGATTCTGCAGGAGCCCTTCCTCGAAGTGTTCGCGCGGGCCGGGTCTTGCGACAAATCCCTCTGATTCATACAGAATCTCTGAATCCCGATCCACCAGCTGCCTGGCGTCGGAGTCCATGTTCGCCCGCAGCACCTTGATCAGGTTATCAGTCTGAAGCGAATAGGCGTGCATTCGATTCTCCTGAAACATACGCGAGGCAGTCTGCAGCGTCGCGATCTGCTCAAGTGTCAGATTCGGAGTTGGAATGACGCGTTTGAGACGCCACCGCTTGGGTCGCCTGGTGGTCAGCTCCACTTCAAGAAATGACTCGGAGATGGCTTTGATCATCCGTTCGGCAGTTCGGCGCGAGACCTTGAACTGACTTTCGATCTGTTGGTAGGTGACGCCAAGCTCGGTGGCCTGCATTTCGTAGACCAGTTGCAGCAGTTCCAGGTATTTCTGGTACATGTTCGGATTGATCCCCGGGTTGGTGGGTAATGTCTTACACAGTACGAATATAATGCGTTTTCATGCTGTACAGACTGAAATCTTTCAATTTGTTTTTGGCCATTGCTGTTGTGTCAGGCTTGCTGGTGTCGGAGTCAGCCCACAGCAGTGTCGAAGGTGCCAGGGAAACCGTGGTGAGTACAATCCACACCATCTATGAGGAAATCATTGCCAACTCCCATGATGACGCGTCTTTGATGCCTGTTGCGACTGAGGTGGTGAAGCGGGAGTTACTGCCCAGGTTGCATGTGGACAAGTTTTCCAAACTGATTCTTGCCGCACACTGGAAGAAGGCCTCGGACGAGCAGCGCGCTGAATTCACACGCATCCTGACGGAATTTCTTCTGCGATCGTTTGTGACGGCCATTGTCAGCAATCAGGACAAGATCGACGTCTATCTGGACAGCATCACAATCAAGGATGCCAAACCCGGACGCAGGGATGGGCGGGCGATTGTGACCATGCTGGTCAAGTATCCGGGAACAAGCGAGAAGAAGATTGACTTTCGCATGACCAACGAGGACGGTGATGGTTGGAAGGTCTATGATGTATCGTTTGAGGGTGTGAGTTTTGCAATCAACTACCGTACGATCCTGAATTCTGAGATCAAGAAATCAGGCATTGATGCGGTTACCGCTAATCTGGGCGAGAAACTCAAGCAGTAGCATCCAATTCGATTCAGCCACCATCATCAGACGATATTCTCTGCCACCCTGGTCAGCTGTGTGGCGAGCGCCATGAACGGCTTTTTCTGGAACAGTGCGGGCCAGGGACGAAATCCAAGGCGGTCCAATTCAGTCTGTCCCTCACTGGTGCCGAGGACTTTCTGTCCAATCCGCATGCCGAAGTAACTTGAAAGGGTGATACCGGAACCGCAGTAACCCATCGCATAGTGCACTCCGTCCTGGACTCCGATGTGCGGACTGATGTCGGTTGTGTAGGCAACGTAACCCACCCATGCGTGCGCAACCTTGGTGCCGGCGAGTTGCGGAAACACCTTGAGCATCTGCTGGTAGAGAATATTGGTGCCGGATTCGGAATTTGCTTCGGTGAACGTGACGCGCCCGCCGAACAGCAGTCTTTTACGGTCGGGTGACAGGCGAAAATAATTCCCGATCAGCTGTGTGTCGGATATCACGCGCGCGTGCGGAATCAATTTTGCTGGCAGATCTTCCGGCAGTATTTCAGTGGCGATCTGAAAGCTGCCGATGGGCAGGATTCTCTTGTTGTGCCAATGGAACTGATGCTGTGTATATCCATTGGTTGCGAGAATGACGTCGGCGCAGTTGAAGGTGCCCCTGCCGGTGTGAACCTGGAATCCTGTCGGGGTTTTCTCCAGTTGGGTGACATTGCACTGATCGACAACGATTGCGCCGGATTGAATGACCCGGTTGAGCAGTTCGGAATGGTATTTTCCCGGATGAATTCCGCCGTGTGCGGGAAGCACGCAGCCACCAAAGAAAAAATCCGAATCGATTTCCTGTTTGAGTTCGGACTTGGGAACCATGTGAAACTCAAACTTCAACTCCTCGGGCACTCCTGCGTAATTCCGTGCGAGTCGATCATAGGAGCGCCGGTTGTGTATGCCTACCAGTCTGCCGGTCTGATCCCAGTCACAGTCAATGTTTTCTGATTTGATCAGGTGCTTGAGGTAATCCAGGGCACGATGACCTTCGAGTGACATCTTGATGGCGGTCTCACGACCGAATTTTCTCTCGAGACTCGGGAGGCTTGGCTTGAAACTTGTTCCGGCCTGCCCACCGTTTCGACTGCTGCATCCATAACCAACCAGATCTTTCTCCAGTACCAGCGTCGAGCGTCCCCCGCGTGCAGTCTGCAGCGCCGCATTCAAGCCGGTGTAGCCCGAACCGATAATGATGACGTCGACCGTTGAGGGCAGGTCGGAATCAGGGATCGCGGGCAACGGTTCTCTTGGTGCCGCTTGCCACCAGTAGGGACTGTTCTGATAGTCGGAGGTGTAATGCATGATGTGGTTCCAGCGAATCATTCGTTCATGGCTGAGTATTGAAGTCAGGGATTATAGTTGTTCAAATATGTGCGAATCTGCAATTGAACAGAGCGCGCTTTGAAGTAGGTTGGAGTGCTGTGTATTGTTGAAACTCAGGCATGATTCAAGGGGATGGGTTGAATTTTCTCATCGGTAAGGAGATCTTGAATGCCTCGTCCAAGTCAATAAATAGAAATAGCTTTGATATGAGAAATATTCACTTTCAATATTTGGTTACTTGCGCATATCGTACAATTCGTAGAAATACATCAGCAAACAACTCTCAAAAAGCACAAAATGTTAGTCAGTTTCTCGTTTGAAAACTGGATGTCCTTTCGTGATTCCGTCTCCTTTTCGATGGTCGCCAGCAGGGAAAGACAGCACGGTGAGCGAGTACCAAGAGTTCCCAAGTATCAGGTCGGGTTATTGCCTGTCACCGCGATTTACGGCGCGAATGGTTCCGGTAAAACCAACTTTTTCAAGGCACTGAATTTTGTCAGATTGCTGGTTGTCAGAGGTACGGTGCAGGATGGTCGGATCTGCGTTGAGCCCTATCAACTAGACCGTGCGAGTGTTGATAAACCCTCCCGCTTTAAGTTGGAATTGCTGATCGATGAGACGATCCATGAATTCAGCTTTGCTGTAACTCCAAGCGCAGTAGTTGAGGAAAAGCTGATTCGAGTCACAAGCTCGAATGAGAAGACTCTGTACCACCGTCAGGATAACCGACTGAAGGTTCATCCCAGCCTCGAAAGGAACCAATTCCTGCATTACGCGTTTAGCGGGACAAGGGATAACCAGTTGTTTCTGACAAATTCAGTGTCTCAGAACATTGAATTGTTCCGGCCGGTCCATGACTGGTTCAAGGATGTTCTTGATATGATTGCCCCTGATGGAAGATTCGGGTTGTTTGAACATGTTCTTGATGAGATTGATCCGTTGTACAACAACATGGGTGAGATGCTCTCGCACCTCGATACTGGAATTTCCCGGTTGGGAGAAATGGAGATTCCGCTGAATCGTCTTGGGTATCCGGAGAAATTCATTGTCGATCTTCAGGAAAACGTCAAGGAAGGCGCGAACCTGCGCTTGTATGATCCATTGACGAATGAGCGGTACATCATTACACGAAAATCCCGGGAATTGGTTGCGAAGAAACTGATCGCTTTTCACATGCGAAGTGATGGGACTTATGCCGAGTTTAACCTGAGACAGGAGTCTGAAGGTATTCAAAGGGCAATTGATCTATTGCCTGCATTTCTTGGAGTGATGGCGACCGACTCCAGAAAAGTAATTGTCGTAGACGAGATCGATCGTTGTCTTCATTCTTTGCTAACCAGGAAATTGATTGCAGGGTACTTGGTGAACTGCAGCAGGAAAAGCCGCGCGCAACTGCTGATGAGCACCCAGGATCTTCTATTGATGGATCAGGGTATATTTCGGCGGGATGAAATGTGGGTGACTGAGCGAGACCAAGAAGGCAGCAGTACGCTTTATTCGTTCAGCGATTTCAAGGATGTGCGATACGACAAGGAAGTCCGCAAGAGCTATCTGCAGGGAAGATTGGGAGGTGTACCCCGGTTTCTTTTAAGCAACTGAAAACCTGCTGGCAAAACGATAGTGTAAAGCGGCCATGCCCATCGTGGTGAATGCTCTAAAATAAAGATTTCATCCATTGTGGTGTTCATCAAGAATTTGCACCGTTTTACTGAATTTGATCTTGAGCATTCCATAGAGTAGTGAAAGTCACCAAGCTCACTCCGGTGATCGGAGCGGAAATCGAAGGTGTGGATCTCTCCTCCCCTCCGACAACAGAACTCTGCGACCGGATTTATCAGTTGCTGATGGCGCACCAGGTCATCTTCTTTCGTGACCAGGAAATGACGCCCGATGTGCAGGTCGCGCTTGCGGAAAGCTTCGGGCAGCTGGATGCAGCGCATCCGGTCTATCCATCCCTCGACAACCATCCTGCCATTACCATTCTCGATTTCGGCCCGGATCACCGGCCCGACGTGGATACCTGGCATACCGACATCACGTTCCGCGAGAGTTCTCCCTTTGCGTCGATTCTGTACAGCAGACTGGTTCCCCCGTATGGTGGCGATACGCTCTGGGCCTCGCTGACCGCGGCCTACAAGGCACTTCCGGAAGACTTGAAGAGGGAGGTGGACGGAAGGCGCGCGGTTCACGATATGGGCGATTTTCGCAATGACTTTACCGTAGGCTTCCCGGATGGTGATGCCCCGGCGCTGGTCGCGGCACACCAACGGTTCGGCAGTGCGATTCATCCCCTGGTCAAGCGCCATCCGGCGACCGGTGAGCCAATCCTGTACTTCAACCCGGCTTTCGTGGTTCATGTCGAGGGTGAGTCAACAATCAGATCAAGAAGGCTGCTGAACTACCTCAGCGACCATGTTGTTCAGCCGGAATTTCAGGTCAGGTTCCGCTGGAGCGAAAACACCTTGGCGATCTGGGACAACCGGTGCACCATGCACTACGCGATGGCGGACTATCTGCCACATCGCCGGATCATGCATCGGGTTACCGTGGTCACAGACAGAAGAACTACCACCTGAAAACTCCCGACAACTTCGGGTGATTTGCGCTTGGTGTTCTTGCAGCAGCGCTCATGCCGGATTTGTGCACTTTCGGCCTATTCTGTTCGGAAACACGAACGCAAATTGAGTAACATTAGCGCAGTTATTTTGACATTGGAAACCAGGTAATGAGACGACAGTTAGGCAAGACGAATTTGCAAGTATTTCCGATTGGATTGGGGGCCATGCCGCTTGGTATTCGCGGCAGCCTGCCGCTGAAAGACGCGGCAGACGTTATCCATGCCGCGATCGACGCGGGCATGAATTTCATTGACACCGCAAATGTGTACTGTACGGACAATCAGGACATCGGACTGAATGAGCGAACCATCGCAACCGCGCTCGAATCCATCGATGCAAGCGGGGTGATTGTGGCGACCAAGGGTGGATTGATTCGCCCCCAGGGCCGCTGGGAACGAAGGGGCTCGCCGCAGGACCTGCGAGGTGCCTGTGAAAAGAGCCTGCAGGACCTCAATGTGGAAGCGATCACTTTGTATCAGCTGCATGCACCGGATCCACTCATTCCATTCGCCGACTCGGTTGGCGAGCTTGCCCGGCTGAAGTCGGAAGGCAAGATTCTCAATATCGGATTGTCAAACGTTGACCGAACCCTGCTGGATGAAGCCCTGTCGATTGCCGAGATTGCGTCAATTCAAAACCGTTGCGGAATCTACCATCAGAAAGATCTGCAAAACGGATTTGTTGACTTCTGCAATGCGCAGTCTATCACCTACATCGCCTATAGTCCGATGGGTGGCGGCGGCAGCCACATCACCTTGCGGGAAGAACCTATCCTATCGGAACTGGCAGAAAAACACGAGGTGACTGCGTATCAGATTGTTCTCGCATGGCTGCTTGCAAAGAGCGGAAATATTCTGCCGATTCCAGGTGCCAGCCGGATCTCCAGCGCAGTCAGCAGCGCCAATGCAGTCAATGTCGAATTGTCGGCAGAAGATGTCGCCCAGGTTGACCGGATCGGAAACACCTAGACACCATCAAGCGGCTCACTCACGGCCAGCGGTCGACCGCGTTGCCTTGGGCAATCCAGTGGTCGATTCCCTGGGTGGCGTTGTGTACCCTCTGGTAGCCGAGCTTGGAGCTCAGGAACCTGCTGATCATCTGTGAGCGGTTTCCAACTGCGCAGATGATGACAACCTGATCCTCGGGTTTGGCGATCGCGGTGAACTTCGACAGCCAGTCATTGAGATTGTAGTTGCCTCGAATGTCGAAAAAAGTCAGCAGGTGACTGTTCGGAATCACGCCGGTCTTGCGCCACTCTTCAGGCGTTCGAACGTCAACGACTGAGACATTATCCTCAGTCAGTTTCAAAAGTTCGTCGGTTGAGGTTTCAAACATATCCGAATGTGCGGTTGAATTGACCAGTACCGTCAATAATAAGGCTGCAGCTGCCAGTCGAGGGGATCTTACTTTCGCAGTACGCATTTTTCGTACAAGTCGAGAAACTTGCCTTGTGCGTCGTATTTCTTCTTCAATTGCCAGTATTCCTCACTGTTGTACATTTGCCAGAATTCCTCCTGATCGAAATATGAGTCTGAGTACAGGGACTTGATTCCTCCGAGTTCGGCGACCTTGCGTTCAATCATTCGGTTCAGATGCCCGGGTTCCGTCCGCGTTCTCGATTTTACCGAATCCCAAAACCCAAAATTGACATACATGGTCGTGGAGTCCAGAGAGAACAGGGGGAAGCGTGTTGATTTTTTTGTGGTGCCGATCGGACAGATCCAAATCGGAAGCACACCGATTTCGCTGATCAGAAACTCCAGAAACTCCGGTGCCCGGTTGATTGGAATGTCGATGTCCTGAATGACGGATTCACTGTGATATCCGGCGAGGCGATTCAAGGTTCTTGTCAGTCCCCACTTCGAGTTCCAGCGCATGACCTTGGTGTAGGTGACCGAATTGAGCCGCTTTCTGCCGACAATTCTGCGCATCAGTCCATTCTGTACGTACAGGTTCTTCGAGCACCAGAACCAGTCCGTGTCCCATCTCCAGATGTAGTCCTTGACGGTGAGATAGTCGGTCTGTTTCTCAGGGATTGAGCGATAGTAGATGTCAAGATACGTGTAGTCGCTGACCGATGGCGCTGAATCACAGAATTGGCCAGTGGTCAGATAGTATTCACCGGAACGAAAAACACTGCCGTCCAAGAAGTCGATATCCGATTTTCCCGCGCGTTCAATGGCGGCGAAGTATTCGCCCATGTCACTGTAGCGTGTGTGGTCAACCCGAACGTATGGCTTGACCGGCAAGGCGGGCGTCTGCAACCTCAGCACATAGCCAAGGGTACCATAGGAGTTGGGGAGACCGTAATACAGGTCAGAGTATTCATTGTCTGCGGTGCAGGTAACGACGGAGCCGTCTGCCAGCAACACATCCATCTCAAGGACGGTCTCATGTGGCAGACCATGGCGAAACGAGGTGGACTCAATACCGATTCCGGCAACCGCGCCACCAATGGTGATGGATTTGAGCTGCGGCACCACTGTGGGCATGAAGCCGTACTCGAGTGTGGCGTCAACCAGATCCGCGTAGGTGATCATTCCCTCTGTTGTCAGCGTCCGCCAATCCTTGTCCAGTGACAAAAGATGATTGAAGTCTCGGGCGGAAAGACGCCCGACATTGTCCGCCTCCCGGTCCCGGAACAGGTTTGAGGTGTTCTTGTCCAGACGCACGCCGCCTGAAGTCTCTTTCATCTGTTGCGAAAGCTGATCTTTTCGCGCAGGATAGGAGTCAGCGAATGATGTCAGAATCATACCGAGTCACTGATGTGTTGTTTTCAGACTGCTTGTGACATGAACCAGCTGTTCTACCACACCGGTCACACCCTTGAGTGCCGCCTCGCTGGTCAGTCGGCTGTTGTCGTCGAATTCACTGCCCGCATGCGACAACGCGAATTGCCTTGGAATGACGATCATGCCCAGATTCGCGAGGATCGCGCGAACGCCCACCAAACCTCGCAGTCCGCCCAGGGCACCGGGCGAGGCCGCCAGCAGGCCAGCTGTCTTGCCGGTGAACGCTGCCAACGCCGGCTGATCTGGTACGGGCCTTGAAACCCAGTCGATGGTGTTTTTCAGTACCGCGCTGATGGCGCTGTTGTATTCCGGACACGCCAGAAGAATCCCATCGGATTGCGTCATCATGGAGCGAATCTTCAGCGCATTGTCAGGAACACCTAAGTCACTTTCCAGGTCTCCGTCGTACAGCGGAAGCGGAAAATCCCTCAAGTCAAGATACTCAACACTTGCGCCACGCTCGCGCGCTATTTCTGCAGCTTGTACCACCAGCATCTTGTTGAAGGAGGAAGATCGTGTGCTGCCTGCAAAGGCGAGCAGATTCGCAGTCATTTAAGAGTTATCCATGGTTTGGTCGCGAATGCCTATGATATTTCATTGAGGGCGGTTGAGAGGGTACAAAAAATCAGGTCTGATGGATGCGTTCACTCCCACCAGACCCGATATCAAGCCGTTCTTGTTCGAATATCGTACGGTTTAGAAGTGGTAACCTCGTTCGTCGTGTGTCGATACATCCAGTCCCTGTGTCTCGTCGTCTGCTTCAACCCGCAGTCCACCCACCAGCAATCCGGTCACCTTGAAAACGATATAGGTGACGATCACGGTGTAGACCACTGTTGCCGCGACCGCAACCAATTGGATCAGGATCTGCGTTGGAATCGGGTTGTCCAGTCCCTGTCCGCTGAAGACACCCAGCTCTGCCGAGGCGAAAATACCCGTCAGGATGGTGCCGATAATTCCGGCCACGCCATGCACCGGAAAAACATCGAGTGAATCGTCCAGTTTCAGACGCTGCTTGATGATCTGTACCGCGAAGTAGGAGATCGGTCCCGTTACGATACCGATGACCAGGGCACCCGCCGGACCGACGAAACCCGAGGCCGGTGTGATGGCAACCAGTCCTGCGACCATGCCGGTTGCGGCTGCCAGCGCGGTTGCGGATTTTCGTATAAAGTACTCGGTTGCGACAAATGACATGGCTGCGGATGCGGCACAGATGTGTGTGACCAGCATGGCCATCGCAGCATCCTGGTTCGCAGCCACCGCGCTGCCGCCATTGAAGCCGAACCAGCCAACCCAGAGCAGACCGGCCCCGATCATGGTCAGTGTCATGTTGTGAGGCAGCATGGAGCCGCTTGGAAAGCCTTTTCGATTTCCGAGCACGCAGGCGCCAACGAGTGCCGATACGCCTGCGGTGATGTGGACAACATTGCCGCCTGCAAAGTCGAGCACACCGAGTGAGCCCAGCCAGCCACCACCCCACACCCAGTGTGCGATCGGGGCATAGACCGAGATGATCCAGAGGATCGAGAATACGACGACGGCACCGAACTTGATCCGCTCTGCGAATCCACCCACAATGAGTGCGACGGTGATGATCGCGAAGGTCACCTGGAACAGGGCGAATGCGGATTCGGGAACGTCTCCGGCCATGCTCTCCTCCAGTACCCCGGCGAACAGGAACTTGCCCAGGCCGCCAATGATCCCATTTCCAAGGTCATCAAAGGCAAGCGAGTAGCCGATTACCAGCCATACGATGCTGACCACGCAGGTAATCGTGAAACATTGCATGAGGATCGACAAGACGTTCTTGCTGCGGACCAGTCCGGCATAGAAAAGGGAAAGCCCCGGAATTGTCATCATCAGCACCAGTGCCGTTGATGTCAGAAGCCAGGATGTATTACCGGCGTCGAGAGTATCCTGTGCCTGGACACTGGTGGACACTGCTGACAGCAGTAATATGAGTGGGAAAGCTGATCTTAGTCGTTTCATTGCCGTACCTCTTTTAATGTGTCAATCAGATTGCGCTGTCATCCATTTCACCCGTGCGGATTCGAATGACGCTTTCCAGTTCGGAGACAAAGATCTTGCCGTCGCCGATCTGTCCGGTCAGTGCGACCCGTCGGATGGTGTCAATTGCATCATCGACCTGATCGGCCGATACTGCAACGTCCAACTTGATTTTCGGAACGAAGTCGACGACATACTCTGCACCGCGGTACAGCTCCGTATGTCCCTTCTGTCGTCCGAATCCCTTGACTTCGGAAACGGTCATGCCCTGAACACCGATCTCTGACAGGGCTTCGCGCACGTCGTCCAATTTGAATGGTTTGATAATGGCAGTCACGAGTTTCATTTCGTACCTCCTGAAATTAATTCACAACAGTATTACAGCAATATTCATGCCAGCAAAAACAGCTGGTCTGGACAGAGATTATCTGTATTCACGCACCATAATGGAGCGAAAGTACCAATAATGATGCATGATTGTGCAACTGGTCAGCCATTTCCATTGATTGGAGCAACGAATAACGATTGCAGGTGAGCGCGCGGTAGTTGCCGATATCGATCGAAAACACCGATCAATTGCCGGAACAAGACAACTGGTGCCGACCCGTGAATCGGATCAAGTTTGCTGACCCGTTGACTGAAGGTTCAGACCAAGCTCACCAATGGTTGCACTTATCGGTTTCGCGATTGGAATGACTTAACCAACAGGTGGTGTCATTGCCTTGAAGGGGATGTCAGTGTTTGCACTAGGGGCGAAGTTTTCTGTGATTTCTCAAGATGAATCAACACTAATGAGCGCTGTGCAAACCAAGGCAGCGCGGAAGTCGGATATGAATATCTGCATGGGTTGCCTCTGCTGCCCTATCCAAAATCAGCGCAAAAAGTTCCCGGAAGTGTGTCAAACCAGACTTCTATCTCACTGTAACCGTGTGTGGTGTTTTGATCAATACCTCACATCCGTATTCAGTTACAACAACGCCGTTGGAGATGAAGTAGCTGCCTTTGCGGGTATGGAACATTGCTGACATCAAGTGAAAAACCATACCCGCCTTGATCTCCATATTCGAATCATGACGCAGCCCCTTGGGTACACCGCTGCCACTCCAACTGGGAGGAAACCCGATCCCGACTGAATAGCCGCAATGTTGACGGCTGTATCCGGCAAGTCCGGCATCATCCACAACTCGTTGCCAGGCAGCATAGACATCGCGGGCGACAACACCCGGTTTAAGCGCATCAACAGTGGCGTGAAATGCAGCATCGCAGATGGGCTGGACGTCCTGCGCTTCCCGTGGTGCTTCGCCTATGAAAATCAAGCGCCCGGCTGGTGCGTGGTAACGCTTGACACATCCACTCATTTCCATGAACAGCATTTCGCCGTACTTCAGCGGCTTATTCTCCCACGTGGAGTGTTCATGATCGATGTTTTCGGACGTTCGAACAAGCGGTACGAATGCAGGGTAGGTTCCCCCACGGTGAAACATGGCCTGATAGATTGCCGCCATCACGTCCTGTTGATGTACCCCAGGGCCCGCGGTTGCAATTCCGGCCATCATCATTGCATCAGTCACCACCGCAGCTTGGCGCACATATTCGATTTCCTGCGCTGACTTGACCAGTCTGCATTCACCGATTATGTCCGAAGCGTCTTGAAAAACTGCCTGCGGCAGTTCATCCTGAATGCCCTGGGCAATGCCATAAGCCAGAAAGGAACTGTTGGCTTCAAAGCCTATGCGTGCGGACGCGAGCCCGACCGAGGACATTGCGTCCACTGTTGCACGTACGGGTTCAATATATTGCGCCGAGATCTCTCCACCCAACACGGCACTGTCTGGATAGGGGCAATGGCGTACACCGGGCACCTCATCGCGAATCGTCGGCCCTTCCATCGCCCGTGTAACCAGGCAAGGCGTATCAGTCAGCGACACAACCAGCATCTGGTAGGCGAAATATCCGTGATAACTGAGTCCGGTCAGATAACAGATGTTTTCCGGACTTGAAACAAGCAATCCATCCAATCCACGCTCGGTCAGCGCTGAGCGTACCCGCGCCAAACGCTCAGCGTACTCCTTTGCTGTAAACGGTTGAGTGAAACCTGTAGTGTTGGATTGGGTGTTGTCAGTGCTCACTGTCATTTACCTCTTGGCGCATAGGAATCAGGTTGGTATCAGATGCCTGGTTGTCGGTTGCAAGATTCATTGACCACCTGATTGGTTGTTGTGAGTTGCATCGAATTCGGTTGCGGTTACCATACGATAAACGTTGCCGCAATGCGCCTAATTTTCGGTTCTCATTGTTCGTATGGTTTCTCGAAAGATAATGCGTGAGCGAGATAGGTTCTGCAATCACCGTTTTCAGAATATGATCAGAAATCGGATCTCCTGTTTGGTATGGCCAAACAGGGTAGAACTGGTCCGTGCAACCTGACCTTGCGGTTTCCACATTCACAGCCAAGTTGGGATGCACAATGAGACCGACTGGTATTTCCTGGACAATTCAGTTTGAATTGAGAAAGTTCAGCAGAAACTGGTTGAATTGGTCGGGTTGCTCGATGTTCGGGTAATGCGCTGAGCCAGCGATGATTTTCAACTTTGAGTTGGCAATGTCCTGATGCAGTTGCTCTGAATTCGACAAGGGTACTGCCAAATCCTGATCGCCACCCAGCACCAGTGTCGGTGTCTGTATTTCCTTCAGTCGCTCGGTGAAGTTGCAATCCAGAATGGCGCTGGTACATCCAAGATAACCTGTCAGGGAATTGGACAGATACCGTTGTCGAAACTCTTCACAGGCAGCCTTCTGGGATTTTCGATAGTGTTCCGTGAAACTGAGTTTCATGGTGTGGTCGACAACATCATGCATACTGAAACGCGATCCGGATTCAACTCTGACCTTCCACAGCTGCCTGGATGACTCGGTTACCTGTGATGCGGTACTGCAAAGCGTGAGGCTCTGCAGACGTTGCGGAGAGTCAAGGGCAACGCCCTGCCCGACCATACCGCCCATCGAAATCCCGACCCAGTGAACCTGATCGATGTTCAGAAGGTCAAGCAATTTCAGGGCATCTTCGACCAGCAGTTCCATGGAGTAGGGTCCGACAGGTGCAGAAGTACTGCCATGTCCCCGGATGTCATAGCGCAGTAGGCAATAATCCGCTGCCAGTGCCCGGCGCTGCAGATTCCAAATCTCCAAATTGGTTCCGAGCGAGTGACTCATCATCACAACTGGAGCACTGGTGTTACCTTCCAACCGGTAGTTGACCTTGATATCAGCCAATCCAATCCTCAAGTGTATCGCGCTATGTGACGCGTGTGAATTGCTGATGGGCCAATCGATCGTCGTCCTCAAACGGATTTTTACCCAGTGCCAACCACTCATCCCAATTGATATCGGGAAAGTAGACACAATCATTACCGTGAACATGGTCTGGAACGTAGGTGATATCCATCCTGGTGCAGAATTGAATCGCGAGGCGGTAGATCGACGAACCTCCAATCACCCAGATTGTGTCGTAGCGCGCGTTTTCCATGGCCGCATGCAGTGTGTTGTAATGCTCGACACCGGGTAAGTTGTTACGGGTAATCACAATGTTCTGGCGCGAGGGAAGGGGTTTGTTGGGCAGTGAATCCCAGGTTTTCCGCCCCATGATGATTGTGGAGTGCAATGTGACTCTCTTGAATCGTTTCAAGTCTGCAGGATAATGCCATGGCAGGGTACCGCCCTGACCGATGACACCGTCAACGCTCATCGAGGCTATGATTCTGCAGTCGCGCGGCATATCTGCTATCAGACTGCAACTCGGAAATTGATCGCTTCGTAAGGGTTGTAGTCGTTCAATTGGAAGGTGTCGAGAATGGTGTCCAGGTCCGCATCAAGAATGTTGTTGATGTCGTCAAGTGATTTAACCGAGGAGTCGATTGAAAGCCTGGGGAGTTTTCTCGGGCTGCGCTTGAGTTGTTCCCGTAGCCCGGGAACATGGTCATACTCGGCGTCGGAGCCGTCGGGTTTGGCGGTGTAGATGTGTGCGTCGACCAGCGTATGGGCAAAATATCCCGCCCTGATGCCGGTCAGATGGGCGATCAGTTCAAGAATCAGCGAATAGCCGGCGATGTTGTAGGGAACGCCGAGTGCGACGTCCGCACTTCGCTGTGTCAGATGCAGGCACAGCAACGGCTCATTGTCTTCGGTCATCTGCACATTCATCACCCAGAAGGCATGGCAGGGCGGTAGCTCGCTGGTCTGTGCGTTGCACGGATACCAAGCGGACACGACATGGCGTCGACTCATGGGATTGTTCCTGATGCTGTCAATCACCCAGGCAATCTGGTCGTTCGATTCGCTGCCTGAGCCATTGGCCGAGGGAAATGCGCGCCAGAAGTTGCCATAGGCGCTTGGAACATATCCATCCTCGTCGGCCCAGGGGTCCCAGAACTTGCAGTTGTGTCGGCGAAGCAGACTGATCTCCCTGCTGCCGGACAGAAACCACAAGTTCTCAACTACGATGTTCTTCCAGGAGATTTCCTTGGTGGTGAGCAGCGGAAACCCCTCGCGCAAATCAATTGAGTAGTTGTAATTGAAGGTGGAGAGTGTATCGACGCCGGTACGGTTTTCCTTTCGCTGCCCATTGGCAAGCACATGTCGCGCGATGTCAAGATACTGCCGCATGCCAAGTGTATCAATTGGTGTGCGTTCAGATACTGAAATCCTCTCGCACCATTCCTCGAATAGTCTCCGTTGTTTTACTATCGCTGATTTGGGCGATCGCTTCGGTGAGACACCGTTGGAACTTGCACCGGCAGGGAGTCGATCTGGTACTCCACACTCCGTTGACCTGCCACCTCTCAGACACCAATACAGATACTCTTGGATCCAGGCACCTGAAACTGAATCAGCAACTAGGTGGATTTTATCAATTTGGTAGACTTGGTGTTGGAGTGAATTTCCAGCCGCGATCGGTCAATTTGGAGTTCCTGCCTGTTGCACCTCAAAGACGTTCGGATACGCAGGAGTTGGCGGTGATCAGCCGCTGGAGTTTGGTGTTCGGTAGTACTCCTCAAAAATTTTCCGGGCGAGATAGGAGGGTTTGACGCGCCATTTCTCCTTGTTTACCACGACTGCGGCCACAGCGATCTGGTCGCTGCCGGAATCACCATATCCAACAAACCACTCGGTTCGTCCCTTGGGATTGTAGCCGGTCAGGGAACCGGTCTTGCCGCCAATGTCAAGATCGGCGTATTGCCCCTTGAAAAATCCGCGAAAAGACTTTCTGGCGGAACCCTTTGTCACGGTGTAGCGCATCAGCTCTCTCAGGTCCTGCGCGGTGGTGGAATCCAAGATCCGCTGGGAATTGCGCGAAGCACGGTACAGTTCCGGACCATTCAGGTGACGCGCTGATTCGACCAACCGCGGCTCAATGGCGACACCATCGTTGACAATCGCGCCGGCCATCATCGCCGCGTGAATCGGGCTCATTGTAATGGCATTGGTGTATCCTGAAGCAGCTTCCGCAACCGACCACTCATCCTCTGGGTCAATCTCAGACACACTCGGTTCAATCTTAAGATCAACCGGAAGCGACTGATTGAAGCCAAATTGTCCGGCATATTCGATGAGGCTGTCGCCACCCACCTCAAAAACCCCCAAGCGTCCGAAAACCGTATTGATTGATCGGCCGAAGGCACGTGAAAAGGACACGCTTCGGGTCCACTTGTTTCGCTTGTGTCGAAGCACATCTTTCTTGTAAAGCGAGGTGTCTTTGCCGTTGTACTCGTACTTGGTGGTTGGAGTTGCGCCTCCGTCCAGCGCGGCACTGGCTGTGACGATCTTGAATATGGATGCGGCTGGAAATCCAGAGTGGATTGTGAGATTGCCTACAGGTTCACCATCCCGGACGTGACTCGACAAGGACAGGATGTCACCTGTTTCTGGGTCAAGAACGACAACAGCCGCAAAATCGGGACGGTAGTGCAATAGGAGGTTGTCAACGTACTGCTTGAATTCCGGTTGCAGGCTGTAGTCCACAACGGCCTCAACCGACATGTCCCCGGTATGCAGATAGACGCTCTCAGGGTAGGCGTTTTCGAGAACCAGCGGCGAGACGGACCGGGCGACGTGATCCTGATTCAGATGCCAATGGCTCGCACGCTTGATATGGTCGGTTTCTGCGGGAATCGGGGGATATAGAAGGATACCGGCAGAGATCGTCAGCAACATGGCAAACTTGCAGGCAAAGCCCACTATCCGACTGATCGCGCGCATGGATTTACCCGATTGAACAGCAGACGGACGCGTGTCAGGCATCTTGTTTATGGCGGCTAATTCCGATTTTCGGTAGCCGTGAACAATCGGCTTGCGACTGGTTCTGTGTTGTCTCATCAACTCGATTGACTAGAAAATCTATTGAAGTCAAAGCATTGAGACTAAATTTTAAATAATTGCCTGAATATTTTCAACGAGAAATTTAACATAGCCGTCAACAAAGTCACATTCAATGAATCTGCTATCTGGTGTTGCGTGTGATATCTTGCGGCGGACTCCGTGTTCAACTGCATCTGTCACCTGGATGACTGTTGACTGATCCACCAGCTGAATTGGTTGGCTCGCGGTCGCATAGGCGCGAGTGAAATTGTAAACGGTTTCAGCCCGCATGGACGTATGAATTGTGAAGTCCTCGTGACACGGTGGCGGTTGCCACGAGGCAAGATTGGGATCGCTCTCGGTTGTTGTCCAATCGGAAGCATGTCGAGTAACGAGTGTGCACAGTTCCTGTATACCGGCTTCGATCAGCAACTGTTCAATCTGGTGGAATCTGCTCCCTGCCGGATAGGCAACCCGGCGGCTCGCGACAATGTCTCCTGCGTCAATGTCCGGGGTTACATGGTGCAAGGTGACGCCGGTGTCGGATTCTCCATTTCGCAGTTGCCAGAAAATGGGATTGGATCCCTTGTAGCGCGGCAGCAGTGATGGATGCAGATTGATGGATGCCCAATTGGCAATCCCGTAGACCGACTCTGGCATGAACCTTGGGTAGCAGGCCAGCAGAAAGACGTCTGAGGCGTCGTCTGACAGCGTGCTTTCCAGCGACTCCGCAGGGTTCAGACTGTAGGTGATCGGTAGATTCCGCTCCCGGCAGATCTCAATAATGTGCGAGCTGCGGGAATGAAACAGTGATTGTGGAAGTAATCCAGATTCGGTGTCCGATGGGCCGAAAGCCGACAGAACCACCCGCTTGAGGCGCAAGTTTCTTTCGATCAGCTGCTTCAGGGCGGTCAGGGTGAAGTTGCTGAATCCGCCAAACAGTGTGATTGAAGGATGATAATCTGGCATGAGGCTGGTTCCCTCAAACGCCCACCCTCAATTCAGAAACGGCACCTGCATCCCCCGCTTGACAGCGGGCCGTTCGGATATTGAATCGAACCATCTTTTGACATTTGGGTAGGTTGCCAGGTCTACGTTTTGCCACTCAAACCGCGCCGCCCACGGGTAGATCGCCATGTCTGCAATGGAGTAGTCATCCGCCACAAACTCCCTGGATTCAAGCCGGGTGTCCAGTACCCGATAGAGCTGATCGGCGATCGCATCATAACGGTCAATTGCGTAAGTCACCTTGGATTTCGCAAACTTTCGAAAATGGTGCAGCTGTCCGAACATCGGACCGACGCCGCCCATCTGCCACATCAGCCACTGCAATACCTCAAGCTCGTTCCCCGTGCCGGTGCCGCCAAATCTGCCATACTTCCGTGCCAGGTAGAGCAGGATCGCACCCGACTCAAAGATCGAAACCGGTTTGCCATCGACACCTGCCGGATCAACGAGTGCCGGAATCTTGTTGCCTGGGCTGATGGCGATGAATGAATCGCTGAACTGCTCGCCTTTGAGGATGTCGATGGGATGGACGTCATAGTCAGCATCCATCTCTTCCAGGGCGATCGAAATCTTTCTGCCATTGGGTGTGCCCCAGGTGTACAGCTGGATGTTTGAGGCGCTATTGGATTGGTTCGTGTTCATGGATGCTCACTTCTTGACCAGGAGTTTTCGGGGATAGTTGGCGAGAAGTTCCGGACCGTTGTCCTTGATGATCAGGCTTTCAGTGATCTCAAAGCCCCAGTCATCCGACCACAAGGCTGTCATGAAATGAAAGGTCATGTTCTCCTCGAGTACGGTGCTGTCACCCAGTCGCAGACTGATGGTGCGCTCACCCCAATCTGGTGGGTAGCTCAGCCCGATTGGATAACCCGAGCGCCCGTCCTTGGTGATCCCGAACCGATTCAGCGCCTTGTTGAACGCGATGATGATGTCCTCAGCCCGATTGCCGGCACGTGCGGCTTCCAGTCCGGCAGCCATGCCCTCGACAACCGCCTGTTCCGCGTTGCGGAACTTCAGCGGTGGCTCACCGAGATAAATCGTCCGGCAAAGCGGGCAGTGATAGCGGCGATGACATCCCGCGATCTCAAAAAACGTCCCTTCATCGGCCCGAAGCGGAAGATCGTTCCACGTCAGATGTGCAGCCGATGCGTCAATGCCCGACGGTACCATGGGTACGATCGCCGGATAGTCGCCACCATGCCCATCTGCACCGGTGATTGCGGTGTGGTAGATATCCGCAATCAGGTCATTTTTTCTCATGCCGGGTTCGATGACCTCGAAAATGTGCTCGTGCATCTTCTCGACGATTCTTCCAGCCCGTTTCATGTAGATGAGTTCCTGCTCGGACTTCACTGCGCGTTGCCAGTTGACCAGCAGATTGGCATCGACAAAGGTTGCATCTGGAAGGCCTCGTTGCAGGGATGCCAGGGTCGCGGCTGAGAAATAGTAGTTGTCCATCTCGACACCGATGCGCGAGGACCCCCAGCCCTGATCGATGATTTTCTGTGACAGCAGGTCCATCGCATGTCGCTCGGGCGTCATGACATAGTCATCTGAATAGAACCAGATGTCGGATTCCGGCATGTGAACCGTCAGCAGCGCGCCCTTGGCATCCATGGCCCTGCCATACCAGATCGGACCGTCCGCCAGCGTCATCAGCACGCACTGGGGCGTATAGAACGACCACCCGTCGTAACCGGTCAGCCAGGCCATGTTGGACGGGTCTACGGTAATCAGCAATTCAACACCGCCAGACTCCATCGTCGCACGCGTCTTTGCGATTCTCTGTCGGTATTCCTCGATGGAGAAGTTGAGTGTGACCTGATCTGGCATGGTTGAAGTCTCCTATGCTGGTTCGTACTGGGGATGATCGTGATGAATGGCGGCTGTCTTGTCAGCTCAATGCTTCTTAAGGCGCAGCAGTCCCTGGAAATCTCCGCCGTCGCTGCTGATGTACAGGGCACCGTCCGGCCCGACCGCAACACCGGCCGGTCGCGCCCATCGCCGCCCGTCCTCATTCTGGAAGCCGCTGATGATGGATTCGACAGCAACCGCCTCTTCGTTTTCAAAACGAATCATGACAACTGCCGGTGGGCGTCGACTGGCTGCCGGTCCTGTGAACAGTCCATCCGGTTGTGTTCCCCAGGAACCATGCACGGCGACGACGGCATTGCTCTCGAAACGCGAGTCCATGGTGCCGGGCGGTACAAAGGTCATGCCCAGCGGTGCACTGCGCGATGGAAGCAATGCAACCGGAATGCTGACCTCGCCGATGGGGAATGGCGGCTGTGATTCGATGCAGGGGTCTCTGGCGACTCTTTGCCCATCGAACTGATACCATGGCATGCCATGGAATGAACCGGGTGTGACCTTGGAAAAATATTCGGGCGGCTGATCAAATCCGAGATGGTCGGGACCGTTATTGCTCGCGTACATCACGTTTGAGGTTGGATGCCAGTCGAAGCCCACAGGGTTTCTAAGCCCGGAGGCATAGGGGATCAGCTGCCCGGTGGTTTCATCCAACCGCAGAAAGCCCCCGCGACGGTCCTTGAACCGGTACTGATCTGAGATCATCTCATCAGAGCAGTTGCCACTGATTCCGATGCTGACAATGATTTCATTGTCAGGACTGACACCGACCGTTCTCGAACTGTGACCGAAACCTGCCGGCAGTCTCGAGACCAGTTCGACGTCGCGCATGGTGATTCGGCTCGTTGCCGGATCATAGCGGGTTTTGAGTAATCCCGGTGTCGTCGCAATGAACATCTCATCATCGCGAATGGCGACGCTGTGGGGATAGTTGTCCGAGAATAGATAGGTGGACGCGTTGTCGTATGGTGGTTTGAGCAGATAGACTCGCGAGCCTGAGCCGACAAACATGTCGCCATTCGGTGCGAAGGTGATCATGCGCGGACGGCTCAGTTCCGCATCGAGCAGCTCAAGTCGGTATCCTTCCGGTACCATCACCCGGACCGTTCCGATTATCGGGTCGTCGAGAACCTGCTCGGTCAGCGTCAGTGAGTCCTGGGCGGACACCAGGGTGCTCATGGCGAGCAGCAACGCAATCCATGCGGAAACAACGGGTTTGGTTTTCATGACAGCAGCAGGTCCTTGGCCCGGTTGATTTGTGAGGCGAGCCATGTCGAGCCGCCGCGATCCGGATGGTTTCGCTGCATCAGCACCCGATGCGCCTCGATGATCTCCTCGCGACTGGCCCCCTCTTCAAGTCCAAGGATTTTCAACGCCTCCTCCCGGCTCATCTCATCGGTTCCGGATGTGGCTTGTCGCTCCTCATGCTCGTCGGCATAGGCGCCCCACTCATCGGGCCGCATTCGGTCAAGGTAGGTTTCGAGTACCGATGCGGATTGACGGTCCTTGCTTCGGCAGGTCGAGAGCAGGTCGGCGAGTTCGCTGATTTCCAGGTCGGCGAGTTCGCGCCCCTTGTAGGCTCCGGCGATGACGGTGCCGGTGATGTTGCCGGTGTCATGGTCGAGTTTCATCTCAAAGAACCGGGTACGGACATCCGACGTCTGTCCGGGTTTGGAGCCCTGAACCGGGCCCTGCCAGGCCTTGAACGTGTTGTAGGCGCTTCGCAGCATGATGCCCCGCTGGATCCACGGTATGGCCGCTGCGAGGATGGCCACAATAGCCGGCAGCCGTCCGGTGAAGACCAGCACCAGCAGAATGCCCGCGGCACCATACAGGGCTGCAAGTTTCAGGAACTTTGCCCGGTCCTGCGGCGACACCCGTCCCAAGCGGCCGAAAAACCACATGAGACCGACGACTGCGACCAGGATAAGGATTAAACGCGACATCGTGACTAGTTTCGTTTGACCTGGTGCGTCAGCTGCCCGACGATACCGCGGCGCTTGCTGGAGAAATTCTCCAAGGCTCTGCGCCCACCGACCGCGTACATGGCGACTGCGGCGAGCAGATCTTTCAGTTGCTGGGCGCTTGATGCATCAAATCGGCAGTAGGCGCCGCCGCTGAGTGTCGCGATCTCGCGAAACGCCCGCTCCGCAATTGGATTGTATCCCTCATGAAACATGAATGCCGGCACCCCGTTCAGTCCCAGCTGACCAGCCTTGTCTGACAACCGGTCGACGTCCTCCTCCATGGCGTCACCGACAAAAACCAATGCGTTGACCCGGCTTTTTTGGGTTTCACGGATGGTATGGTCGAGCAGCCTGGAGATTTGCGTCAGGCCTCCGGCGCAGCGCGTACTGCTCATCAGGCGCTGCAGTTCAGCCGCGGCACCCACCCATTTGCTGGCATAGAATTCACGAAAGCCCCGGTAAAAGCAAAGTTGCACATCGAGTCCGCCATGGGCCGCGGTCTCGGTGAACATTTCGGACTGTATATGGCAGGCTTGGTCCCACATGGGCTCCCGACTGGCGGTCGCGTCCATACCGAAGATCAGCCGGCCGCGCCTTGAGCTCGGCACCGGGCGCGGCGTCAGTTCAACCTTGCGCAGAAAATCATCGATATCCTTGTTCGATGATGGAGTGAGCTCAGTGTTTTTCTGTCTGGGCATGGTTGATCCGCGTCTTTGTATTGTGCGTCGTCAATGGCGATGATGCGTCACTGCTCGAAGGTTTTCAATATCCGCTCCACCACCTCGAAGACATTGACAGAAAGAATCTTGGTGGACGCAATGGTCTCCAGCCGATGGCGCATTGCACGTTGCCGTCTCTCGTCATATCTTCGCACCTCGGAAAAAGCACCCGCAATCTGAGCCGCCGCCTGTGGGTTGTCCCGGTCGATCTTGAGGACATAATCGGTCAGCAGGTCATAGCCGCTGCCGTCCTTGGCGTGGAAGCAGTAGGGATTTGAACTGCAAAATGCCCCGATCAGGGAATATACCCGATTCGGTGTGGAGATGCTGAATGCGGGATGGCGCGACAGGTTCACGACACGGTCATAGGTGTCGGGCCTGGCGGCGGTCGCCTGGATCCGAAACCACTTGTCGATCACGCCCGGATCGCTTCGCCATTTTTCGTAGAACGCATCAAGGGCGGTTTGTCGGTGTGGACTGTCTGAGTTCACAAGTGCCGTGAGCGCGGCGGACAGGTCGGTCATATTGCCGGCGGATTCGAACTGTTGGTAGGCAAGTTCGTAGGTTGTGGTGTCGCCGATCTCGATCAGATACGACAGGCATAGATTTCGCAACGCCCTTTGCCCAACCGCCTGTGCGCAATCGTCATGGTCGCCCTGAAGCTGCTGATACAGATCCAATAGCCGCGGGTGACAGTGACTGGCAATTTTCCCCAAAATCAACTTTCTCGCATCGTGAATGACGATGGGGTCAATGACTTTCATGGTCTGGGCAATGGCGATTTCCGACGGTGTCTCGAGCAACATGGCGTTGAACTGAGGATTGGCGGGTGCCTTGTCCAATACGGTACTGAAAGCGTCAAGAAACTGATCGTCGAACGCTGGCGGTCTGCCGCCTAGCAGGTCTTCGATGAGGCTTTGCACCTGATTTTTCGAGGCTTGCTGGGTGGCGTTCCACTGACAGTACGCGTCATCGTCGCTGGCCATGGTGAGATAGATCTCACTGTCAGCCTCGGCGTCTTCCAGGATCACCGGTGCGCTGAAACCGCGAAGTATCGACGGTAGTGGCTGGGCGGTGATGTTGTGGAATGTAAAGGACTGGGTCTGCTGTGTCAGTTCCAACACCGTCTCGTCGACCGGATCGGTACCGCGGTCATCAATTGTCAGTGGGATGCGATTGCCACCGTCGTCTAAAAGCGCCACTTGAATCGGGATATGCAGCGGGGCGAATCGGCCGTTGCCTTGCGAGTTGGGGGCATGTTGCTCAAACGTCAGCGTATAGGTCTGGGCCGACTTGTCATACGCCCTGGCAACCGACAACTTCGGTGTGCCGGCGGTCTGGTACCAGAGTCGGAACTGCCCGAGATCCCTGCCGCTCGCCTGTTCCATGGCACAGATGAAATCCTCGACGGTTGCCGCCATGCCGTCGTAACGCTCGAAGTAAAGGTCCGTCGCCTTGCGGTAGGCCTGCTCGCCGATCAGCAGATGGAGCATCCGGATCAGTTCGGCGCCCTTGTTGTAGACGGTGATGGTGTAGAAGTTGTCAATCGTCAGGTACGAATCCGGTTGCACGGCATGACTTGCAGGGCTGGAATCCTCGCGGAACTGGTGGAGCTTCACCATGTTGATGTCGCGGACTCTTTGCACGTCGTCAGAGCCCATGTCGGCGCAGAACTGCTGCTCTCGGAAAATGGTGAAGCCTTCCTTCAGGCTCAGTTGAAACCAGTCTCGCAGGGTGACCCGGTTGCCCGACCAGTTGTGGAAGTACTCATGTGCGATGACCGCCTCGACGGCATGAAAATCCTGATCGGTGGCGGTGTCCGGCTTTGCGTAGACGTACTTGGAGTTGAAGATGTTCAGACCCTTGTTTTCCATCGCGCCCATGTTGAAGTGATCGACTGCGACAATCATGTAGCGATTCAGATCGTACTCGCGTCCGTACTTGTCCTCATCCCAGCGCATGGCGCGTTTCAGGCAGTTCATGGCATGCGCGCATTTATCCAGATTTTCCTTTGGCGTGTAGAACTCAAGCCGTACCGGGTTGCCGGAGCGGGTGATGAACTCATCGTCCAGGACTGCCAGATCGCCTGCGACCAGGGCAAACAGATAACTTGGCTTGGGAAAAGGATCGATCCAGTGAACGCGGTGTCGGTTGTCCGGCAGTTCAACGCTCTTGATCAATTCGCCGTTGGAGAGCAGCACCGGATAGTCCGATCGCGAGGCGGTGATCGAGACCGAATACGAGCTTAAGATATCAGGCCGGTCGGGGAAATAGGTGATGCTGCGAAATCCCTCGGCTTCGCATTGCGTGCACAACATGTCGCGCGAGACATACAATCCCGACAGTTCCTTGTTGTCTTTTGGGTTGATGGCGTTGACGATGCCCAGCTCGAACTCATCCGACACCTTGTACAGGGTCAGGCCGGATTCGTCCTGTTTATAGTCGTTGTCAGACAGCTCCTGTCCATCCAGTGAGATGGACACCAGCGTCAGGTTCTTTCCATTCAGGAAGAAAGAGGAACTGTCGTCTGCATGATGGTTGCGGGTTACCGTCAGGGTGGAGCGGACCACGGTATTGGTCGGGTGGAGCTCAAATTCCAGATTGATTTTTGGAACATGAAAGGCAGGCGGTTGGTAGTGTGCCAGGTAGGTACGCTCGACCTGGGCTGAAGCGTAGGGGTGCATGACGGGTGGATGCTGGACGGACGATACGGATTACCAGGTCTTTGACCAATTGTGCATGAAATTCCAGCACCATTGCCCCATGAATTCGCCGTACCTGGATTCGTCCTCGAGCTGACGCTGTTCGGAGTGTGCACCGGGTTCCGGTGGGTTTCCGTTGCTGTTGGCATGCCAGCTTTCCATTACTGCCCGGGACACTTCCGGATGAAACTGCAGACCATAGGTATTGGAGCGGTAGCGAAACGCCTGATTGGGGAACTGTTCTCCCTCCACGAGCAGTTCGCAATGGTCGGGCACTGTGAATCCCTCACCATGCCACTGATAGAAATACGCGGGTCTTTCCAGGAAGCCATTCGAAGTGGCGGCGGGCTCAAGTCTGTGAAAGCCGATTTCCTTGATGCCATCCGGATGCGGTGCGACCCGGGCACCGAGGCACTTGGCAATCAGCTGGGCACCCAGGCAGATGCCGAGCGCCGGGCGTCCTGAGTCGAGCCAGTTGGAGATCCAGTCGAGCTCATCCGCGATATAGGGTTTGTCGTTGCCATCATTGGCACTTTGGACTCCGCCATAGATGACCAGGATGTCATAGTCGCTGGAATCTGTGGGCAGGGGAACGCCATACGCTGGATTGACATGCAATTGCTCCACCTGTTCCCGGTTGAGAAACTGGGCGACATGGTCATCTCTTCTTTCCTGCATATGTCGCAGGACAATGGCTTTCTTTGGCATGGATCTGCTTCCTTGGGTCTGGATTGTTACCGGTGGGTCAAACCACAATGATGAGCAATAGAACGAATAGAATCACCGCCCCGATCGGCAACAGCACACCGGGCCAATCCTTTTCCGCTTTCCTGCTCTCTTCATTCAACCGCTTGAGCCCGGGAAAGAAAAGAAGGATGACGACCAATCCGATCGCGCCGAGTGCAATCAATTCCCAGGTGGCCAGGGCTTCGTTCATCAATCTACCTTGTCATTCAGTGATATGGATTTGGATGGCTATTGTACCTGTTAATGGGAACAATTCACCATGACAGGCGATCCGCCGGCGATTCCGGCGCGGTAGTCTGACTGCTGTTGTCTGGCAGGTGACCGCACAAGTCTAGCAATCCGAAAATTCCGAGGCAACCGTAGATCATTTTCTTGCGGTTGCACTGCGTAACGAACCCCCATCGCAAATGGATGTCGTTACGTCAAAGTCGCAGATAGCTAAAATGAATTCGCAGATTCAACAACTGAATCACCTCATCTGATAGTATGAAACACCTTACAGATGAGGCAATTACCGCGGGTCAAATGGACGTTGAATCGGTGCGTTCAGACTGAAGAAAGTTTTTAATTTGCTCTCGATTCGGAATCGAATTCACTGCGCCATCAAACTGGGTGGACCATGCCGCGGCAACATTTGCATATTCTGCGGCCTTGAAGGGATCCTGGCCTCTTGCCAGTTCAGCCAGGATCGCTCCGGCAAAAGTATCACCAGCTGCATTTGAATCCATGCTTTTGACGCTGATTCCCGCAATTTTTCTGCGTTCTTGCCGGTTTGAGACAACAGCACCATCCTTATCGAGCTTCAATACCACGATCTCAGCGCCGAGGTCATGGTAGAAGTCGACAATCGCATCGGGGCAATCCAGTTCTGATAATGCCCGGGCATCATCAATGCTCGGGAGTGCGATGTGACAGTATCTCATTGCTTCATGAACAATCGCACGGGCCCGCTTGAGCGACCACAGATTCAATCTCAAGTTGGTGTCATACGATACCTGCGTTCCATTGCTGTTGGCGATGTCGATGGCCTCAAATACGGTGTCGGCTGCGGTGGAACTGATCGCCTGGCTGATTGCGGAAACATGCAGGAATTTTGCATTCGCAATGTAGGGAATCGATAGATCAATCGGCTCCAGCTTGGACGCGGCTGAGTGTTTTCGATAGTATGAAAAGTGATGCCCTGATTGATCGTGCGTGACGAAGTAGATTCCGGTTGGGGCATATGGATCCTTGGCAACTTGCGATACGTCGATACCCTCCGCGCGCCAGAGGGCCAGAAGCTCCTCCCCGAATCGGTCCTCGCCGACACGGGTGATATAGCCCACATCAGCGCCTTGGCGGGCCGCTGAGACCGCACAGTTTGATGTGTCTCCTCCAAACCCCTGGCGCATCACCCCTGGCTCCTTCTGGTTGAACTCAAGGAGTGGTTCACCCAAACAAACAATGTCCACTGTTTTCTATGATTCCCTGTTCGGTGAAATGAGTTCGAGCGCCGATGCAACCTGTTGTGTGATGCTCTTCCAATCCTGATCGTTGATCTGCTGTCGGGTTGCGAGCCAGGAGCCGCCAATTGACCATACAGAGGGGATTCCATAGTACTCATGCATGTTGTCCAGACTGACTCCGCCAGTAGCGCAAAACTGAATGTCGTACGAAGAAAATGGACCAGTCAACGCGCGCAGGTAATGGGGACCTCCCGCGGCATCAGCGGGAAAGAATTTCAGCAAATTGCACTGCTGCCTGATCGCAGCTTGAAGCTCGGAAGGTGTGACGACGCCCGGGATGAATGGAATGCCCTGATCCCGAAAACTCTTGACAATGTCCGAATCAAAACCCGGACTGACTCCGAACTGCGCGCCGGCATCCTGTGCCATGACCGCCTGTTCAGGTGTGATCACGGTACCGGCGCCAACCAGCATTTCGGGTAAGGTTTTGCGGACGGCAGTCAGTGCCTTGACTGCGTCCGGCGTTCTCAGCGTGACCTCCATGATGGCAATGCCTCCTCGTAAAATCGCCTCGGCAAGCGGCAGTGCGTTGCTTGCGGAATTGATTTCCAGCACAGGAATGAGGCGGTGCCTGCGAACCTGATCGAAAGGATTCACTGAGTCTGTTCCATGATTGCTGTACGCAGCGGTAATGCCGGTGCGATCGAGTTCGCTATGGTAACTACCTGCCCATCCAGCCGCCATCGACCGTGAGGATGGAACCATGCATGTAGTCTGAAGCGCGCGACGCCAGAAAGACGACCGGTCCGGCGAAGTCCTCGGTCTCGCCCCAGCGACCAGCCGGAATCCGCTCGAGAATGGATTGGCTTCTGATTTTGTCTTCCTGCAGCGCCCGGGTATTGTCTGTTCTGATGTATCCCGGCGCAATGGCATTGACGTTGACACCATGAGCAGCCCATTCGTTGGCGAGTGCCTTCGTCAGTTGCCCGATGGCGCCTTTGCTGGCTGCATAACCCGGGACCGTGATGCCACCTTGAAAGGTGAGCAGTGACGCGGTAAAGATGATCTTGCCGGATTTACGCGCCAGCATTTTCTGACCGACCGACCTTGACAGGATGAACTGGGCATTCAGATTGACTTCAATCACTTGGTCCCAGTCGTCTTCGGAGTGCTCGGCTGCGGGTGCCCGCTTGATGGTGCCTGCATTGTTGACCAGAATATCAATGGTCGGATGATTCCGATCGAGAACGTCAAGAAAATGATGCAATGCTGCCCGGTCACTGAAATCACAAGAATATCCCGTGAAATCTCGCCCCAGGGCATTCACTTCTTTGGAGACCTGGCTGTTTTCTGATTCCAGCGAGGCACTCACACCGACAATGTCAGCACCCGCACCGGCGAGAGCGCAGGCCATGGTTTTACCGATGCCTCGCTTGCAGCCTGTCACCAGGGCTGTCTTCCCGGCCAGGGAAAATCGGTCAAGCACGCTCATCAGGTCATCGCCTCATCAACATGAATCAGGCTTTTCAGTGCACTCGGATTTCCGCTCAAATCCGCCAGCACCTCGCCCACCTTGTCGAGTCCCTGAACATTTGTGATGATTGACTCGCAATCGATCGAGCCGGATGCAATCAACTGGATTGCCGTGTCGAAATCATCTGCCGTGTAAACCCGCGCGCCCAACAGTTCAATCTCCCGCCAGAAAAACTGGAACAGGTCGATTTTGGAGTGCCGTGCGTGAATCGCAACCATGACGATGCGTGCGCGGGCTGCGGCGGCGGCTGTCATGCAATCGACTCCGGCCTGGCTGCCTGACGTCTCAAAAATCACATCGGCACCTTTCTCACCGGTCGATTCGTACATGTATGCTCCGACGTCAGCCCCGGAAGGGTCGATCGTGTCGAACCCCAGTTCGTTGGCAATGTTCAAACGTTGTTTGTTGATTTCGGCGATGACAACATTACCGCCTTTTTGTTTTGCGACCATCGCGATCAGGATGCCGATCGGACCGCCGCCGATCACGAGAACGTCCTCACCGGCAACCAGTCGACTGCGATTGACATCGTGGCATGCAACTGCTGCCGGTTCGGCCAGAGCGGCGTGTCTGAGCGACACCCCTTCGGGCAGTTTGTGTACCATGTGACCGGGTACGGTCCAGTTTTGCTGCAGCGCGCCATCGGCATCCAGTCCGAAAAACTTCAGGTTGTGGCAGATATGGGTGTGGCCCTGGTGGCAGGCGGGACAGTCATTGCAATGCTGCAACGGGCGCACTACCACCTTGTCGCCGATTGCGAGTTCGGGCACATTGGGTGCCACAGCCTCCACAGTGCCTGACATCTCATGTCCGATGATTCGCTCACAACCAACCCTTGCATCCATGTTGCCGTGATAGACATGCAGGTCGGTGCCGCACAAACCGCAGTAGGCGACGCGCAGGCGTACTTCGCCGGATCTCGGTTCCACCAGGCGGGATTTCCCCAACGTGAAGGTCTTATCACAGTTGTAATAAGAAGCTCTCATTCAATGTACTCCGGTCGTTGGTTTGGGACGGGTCGTGAGAATGGAAAACGGATTGCGTGAAAAGCGCATCAAGCCAACGATGTTGCAAGCGGGTGGGCGACTAAGGTTGTCTGTATGGTGCCAACTTGTTCCAGTCGAACTCGACGCCGGTTCCCGGTGTGTCCGGCGCGACTGCGCGATGATTCTCAACTTGCAGCGGCCGCTTGGTGTATTGGTCGATTGGAAAGCTGTGAACCTCGATCCAGCCTGCGTTTTGCTGGGCGGATACCAGGCTGACGTGCAATTCCTGCATGCCGTGACTGCACACGGGAATGTTCCTGGCACGCGACAGGTTCGCCACTTGCAGCCAGCCCGTAATACCGCCGCAATTCGACGCATCGGGTTGTATGAACGAGAGGCTTGACTGTTCAAGGGCGAATTCAAACTCGTAGATGGTATGGAGATTTTCTCCCATGGCGAGCGGCACATTGGTTGCACGGGCAATCTCGGCAAAGCCCCGGTAGTTGTCGGGATCAATGGGCTCCTCAAACCAGTAGATGTCGTGTTTCGAGAATTCCCGCGCGGCTTTGATCGCCTTGTCGACCGACATCGAGTAGTTTGCGTCGACCATGAAGGTGACATCCGGTCCGACGAGTTCTCTTATTGCGGCAACTCTCTCGACATCCTCATCCAGATTCTCACGGCCAACCTTGATCTTGACGGCACGAAACCCTTGGTCAAGGTATCCTGAAATATTCTGCTTGAGTTTTTCCAAAGAGAAATTAAGATCGATTCCGCCACAATAGGCTGCAGTGGTGTTGTTTGCACCGCCGGCCAACTGCCACAATGATCGCTGCTGACTCTTGCCCCTGATGTCCCATAAGGCTATGTCTACAGCAGAAATCGCGAATGAGGAGATTCCGCCGCGTCCGACATAATGGATGTGCCAGAACATCTCATCATGGATGGTTTCGATGTCATCACCGCTCTTGCCCAGCAGGAAGGGTTTCATATCCTGTTCGAGCATGGCAAGGATGGCCTGGCCGCCACGCCCGCCGGTATAGGTGTATCCGACACCGGACAGACCGTTCGCCAGCGTGATGGTGGTCGTTATCAGCTCGAAGTGGGAGTGGTCGCCATGCTTTGCATCGCTTAAGATTTCTGCAAGCGGAATCTTGAACAGTTGATTGTCTACGGCGCTGATCGCTGATGAATTCATCATACTCCCAATCCGTTGAAAAACAAAAACCGATGATGTACTCAACCGGCCTTGTTCAGACTGACATCTTCCATGGCCAGTCTGCGAGACTCGTTGTTTTCCACAAACTTGGCAAAGTCCTGCAAGATTGATCCAAGGTGGCCGCCAATTGCAACCTTGGCGTCTTCGGCATTTCGGGTCTTCAGCGCCCTGACGATGGCATCGTGCTCAAAATAGGTTTTGTCACCGCGCGGACCGATGTTCCAGCTGGAGTAGCGGATGATCTGGGCCTGGGTGTTCAACCTGGAATAGAGTTCCATCAGCAGGCCGTGGTCACAGTTCAGGATGAAGCGCTCGTGGAATTTCCAATCCAGTTCAAATGCCGCACTGCGGTCGGTGAACTCCCCATCCCTGCGCAACTGCCCGATGGCATTGTTGATGGTCTCCAACTCCTCAACAAAGTCATCAGACACCAGTGACTTGGTGAACATGATGTCCACCGCTTCCAGCTCCAGCAGCTTTCTGACGTCATAGAGTTCGCACATTTCCTTATAGGAAAAGCTGCGAACAACCGATCCCCGACGGGGAATGTTGTTGATCAGTCCCTCACCGGAAAGAATCAGCAATGCCTCCTTGACCGGCGCGATGCTCACACCCAGATCCTGTGCCAATGCATCCGCCCATATCCGGTCGCCGGCAACCAGCTCACCGTTGATGATCTTTGACTTTAGGAGACTGCAGACCTGTTGGGTCAGGGTTTCCCTGACCAGGTGTAATTTGTTCGATTTCATTCAGTCATCAGAGTTGGATTCGGAGACTTCCATATATATCACAAATCCCATGAAATTAATATAAAATATTTTTTATTTGTAATATATTATTTTATATGTTATATAGTAGAGTCTGTCAATTTTATTGGCAGTTTAACGACTACCAGATATTGAATACGAGGTTAACATGAAATCAATTCAACGAAAGATATTCCTGAATACCCTTTTCGGAGCAGCCGCACTCTGCCTGTTGGCGCTGCCAATGGGCAATGCGCAGGCCGCGCAGAAGCTCAGGTTCGCCCATGTCTACGAAGTCGGGCATCCGCTGCATCAGGGGGCATTGATGGCTGCGGAGGAAATCAACAAGGCCACCGAAGGTCGCTATGAGGTTGAGGTGTATCCGGCATCTTCCTTGGGCAAAGAGGCGGGACTCAATGAGGGTCTGGCTCTCGGTACCGTCGATATCATCTATACGGGTGCGGGGTTCGCCGGGTCCATCTATGGCCCCATATCCATCACTGATTTCCCATTTACGCTGCGAAGTCTGGACCACTGGAAAGCGTATGGGAAAAGTGATCTGTTCAAGGAAATCTCCGAGGGATTTGAAAAGGCCTCAGGTGGGAGTGTTGTGGTCGCGATCAGTTACTACGGTACCCGTCACGTCACTTCGAACAAACCGATCTTGACTCCGGCGGATATCAAAGACGTCAAGATCCGTGTACCCAATGCACCGGCGTATGTCCTGTTTCCCAAGGCTGCCGGGGCAAATCCGACGCCGATGGCTTTTTCCGAAGTCTATCTTGCCCTGCAGCAAGGTGTGGTCGATGCCCAGGAAAATCCTTTGCCGACCATCCAGGCCAAGAGGTTCCACGAAGTGCAGTCAGACATCAATCTCACAGGTCACATCACGAACTCGACACTGACGCTGGCTTCCGGCTTTCGTCTGGCCTCGATGAGTGATGCTGACCGGGCGGCGGTGGAAAAAGCGTTGCGGGATTCTGCTGAATGGATTTCCGAGCAGATCGTACAATCCGAGGCCGAGCTTGTAGACTGGTTCAGGGGAGAGGGTGTGAACGTCAACGAAGTTGACCGTAAACCTTTCATGGATATTGTCAAACCGGCGTTGCTGGGTGACGATTTGCCATTCAGCAATGAAACCTACGAGCGGTTGCAAGCCATACCGGACGCCGGCTGAAACCTGGTAAAACCTGCCGCATCCTGGTGGAAGCGGCAGGTTCACTCCATGTAATGGCGACCATCAATTCAATCTGAGTTCAGACAGAAGCAAACACAAAACAAATTACGGGAGGAGCCGTCGCTTTATGAATAACCAGAATACTCCGGAAAACGAGGACATCTTCAGCGAGATCGAGGAAGTCACCGATGACATTTCAGACGTGGGAGCGGTCGAAATTCCAGTTCTCTTAATTTTTGTACTGTTGTTTTTTATCGTAGCGTTGCAGTTTTTCACCCGCTATGTGTTGAACGACAGTTTGGGTTGGACCGAGGAGATCGCAAGATATCTGCTGATTTTGCTCACTTTCGTCGGGTCAGTGACCTGCGTGCGCAAGGGCAAGCACATTTATCTTGAATTCTTCTACCGGTATCTGCCGGAGGGTTTGATCAAGCCCGTTGCAACAGTAGTCGAGCTGGCTGTGTGTGGCATGTTTGGCTACATGGCATGGCTTGGGGTTGAGTTGGCGCAAAAGACCCAGGCACAGCGAATGGTTTCCATTGATCTTCCGAAGAGCATCATTTACTACATTGTTGTGGCTGCCTGTATCGCAATGGCGATTTTTGCAGCCTATCGAATCGCAAGACTTCTCAAAATGTCCGCAGGCGATGTTGCGCAAGAGAAGCTGAGCAATCTGGAATAGGAGGAACGTCATGGGACTTTGGCTATTATTTATCGTACTGGCAGTTTGCCTGATCCTGGGGGTGCCTGTTGCTGTTTCCCTGGCACTTGCCTCCCTGGCGTACATCCTGACTTCGGGTCTTCCCGAAGTCGTGCTGATACACAACATGATTACCGGGGTGGATAGTTTTCCACTGCTGGCAATCCCCTTCTTCATCCTGGCCGGTCACCTGATGAACACCGGGGGGATTACGACCAAGATCTTCACATTTGCCCGTGCTTTGATGGGTTGGACACCGGGTGGTCTCGGCCATGTCAATGTCGGCGCCAGCGTCATTTTTGCCGGGATGTCGGGTGCTGCGGTGGCAGACGCCGGTGGGCTGGGCAATGTTGAGATCAAGGCGATGCGCGACGCAGGCTACGACACGGATTTCGCGGTTGGCGTGACGGCGGCCTCCTCGACCATCGGTCCGATCATCCCTCCGTCACTGCCACTGGTGATTTTCGGTGTCATGGCTTCGGTTTCAATCGGTGAGCTGTTTGCGGCTGGATTGGTCCCCGGACTGCTGATGGCGGTGTCGCTGATGGTCATGGTGGCGTGGTTCTCCAAGGTCAGGGGCTATCCGCGTGATGCCAAGTTCAATCTTTGTTTTCTGTGGCACACATTCAAGGCGGCTTTTTTTCCACTGCTGACGCCGGCCATCATCATCGGCGGTATCGCTACTGGTGTGTTCACACCCACTGAAGCGGCCATCGCAGCTGTGATCTATGCCATGTTCCTGGGGATGGTGGTCTATCGAACACTGACCTGGAGGCATATTGTGCGGGTTTCGATGGACACCATCGAAACCTCCGCGGCAATCCTGCTGATTGTGTCTGCGGCAACGATATTCGCTTGGATACTGACCGCAAACCAGGTGGCCACAATGCTGGGCGATGCGCTTCTGGGTCTGACCGAGAACAAGGAGTTGATCCTGCTCATGATCATGGCGATTGTCTTGGCGATCGGGCTATTCATGGAAACGATTGCCGCGATCACCATTTTGGTTCCGGTGCTGATGCCGATTGCCCTGACGGTTGGCATTGATCCTGTTCATCTGGGGATCATTGTCATTCTGAACCTTATGCTGGGGTTGCTGACGCCACCGATCGGCATGGTTCTGTATGTGCTGTCCGAAGTGTCCAGTGTGAGTTTCGAAAAGTGCGTCAAGGCGACGATGCCTTTTCTCGTTCCCTTGATCATCGTGCTGCTGCTCATCACATTCATTCCGGAGATCGCGCTGTGGCTGCCGAACACCGTGTTCAGGGGAGGATAGGATTCGGAGCCGGTTCCAGGGATTGGACTGGTGCTGAATACCCAAGATGAAGGACTACCACCAGCCGCAAGCTAACGGGAGATGTCCAAGGGAGGATTAATCTGAACGCGGCGATCTTGGGGATCATTGGCGAGCAATATTGACATTGCACTGCCAATCACTGCAGATGGTGGGGGAGATCCGTTCGGGCCTGTTCGGAACCCCCGCCTTCTACTTTGAATTCCGGTTTCGGGTTAAGTCTATGAAAGGACCTGCGGGAAGTGCAGTTTCAGGAATCTACTCAACCGGGCATCAGTGTTTCAGCTGTCAAGGAATCCTTGACAGCTGATCAGTCGATAACCGCATCGCCTGGTGATTGTCTCCACATGCGATCCATTAACATTCCGGGGCTTGAAATTCTTCCGAATGACCAGATCAGCCGGCTCACAGGGATGATCAGCAATCAGGTGAACCAGGGTTTCAGCAACCTGCAGCCACGCCCTCAGTACGGTGCACTGATGCCATGATTCCAACGAGTATTTACCCATATCCATCAGCACGCAGGTGAGATCTGATGATCGAAAAGTCGGCTAATACAACAACCTCAGAAATCAGACGCGCCGAAACGAAAACAGAAGGCCATCAGAGACTGGACAATGAAGTTTTATTCGAGATTTAATGCGGAAAAATGGAAGTCGAATACGCTGCCATCATCGTTCGCCTTCGCTCGGTCGCGCAGCACTACAGCAAAAAATCAGGTGCAAAATCTTGTCGCAAATCAGATACAATCCGATGCAGATTGAGAGTCAGCGAAAAGTTCGTCCCATGGTCCGGATCCCTGAAATATGGCCGGTCATTCCAACTTGAGTTCCCGGGTTACCGGTGCTTTCGATCTACAGAACGCGGGTCTGTTCACGACCTTGCTGATTGATAATTGAATCCGGTTGCAAATCCTGCTCTCGACGGTGGTGGCAATGACCTTGTTCGCGTCTGACCGTCAATGCGACCCCAGGCAAGCAGCCACACACAAAACAGGAGTTGACTCATGGCAAAATCCGTTCAATCCGTCGAATCTGGCAAGATACATCCAAAATCGCATGACTGGTTCTTCAAGACTATCTTTCGAAACGCTGAATACCTCGCCAGTCTGATTGAGACAGTCGTCCCTGAAGAACTGCGCAACGTCATCGACCTGTCGACGCTGAAACAGGAGTCCTCCGTGATTACAACCTCGATAATGACCGAGAAGATCGCTGACCTGGTGTTTTCCGTGAAACTCAAAGGCAGCGGTGAGCAGGCACATGTCTACTTGCTTTTCGAGCACAAAAGCGGCCGTTACCGCTTCCGCAAGCTGATTAAGCAGATTAGCAGTTACCAATTCTATATGCACCTGCAGAACGGATTCAAGACACCCATCATTCCGATCGTGGTGTTTCAGGGCGAACCGTCCAGCGACAGCGACTCGCGCACGGCCACTCCAGTGGAGTTCATCGACTTGTTCAAGAAACTTTCGGACGAACATCGGGAAGTACTCTCGAAGTTTTCGATCAACTTCCAGTGCGTGCTGATTGATATCAATGAGATCGATCGGCAGGGCCTTGCACGGGGCACCAACATTGATGGTGTGATCCGCGCGATGTCGAAGGTTCGCGGTGCGGGCATGTCTCTGATTGAGGATGTTAGTGGGCGGATGATGGCGGTTGCGCGCAAGAAAAGGGGGAAGTGTTACAATGGGTGATGGAATATGTTTCTGTTTCGAATCCAACGCAGATCAAAAAGGAAGACTTATTGAAACTGAAAGGTAAGACACCGGAGGAACAAGAGATGATTCAGGCAGCTACGGAATACCTTCGTCAGGAAGGCCGCGACGAAGGTCTGCAGAAAGGTCTGCAGGAAGGCTTGCAAAAAGGCCTGCAAAAAGGCCGTGAGGAAATCGCAGCGAATATGCTCCGAGATGGCATGGACTTGAAGAAGGTTGTCCAGTTGACTCAACTCAACCGCAACGCTGTTCACAGGCTTCAGCGCGAAATCGATAGGACTTAAGCACACTGTACCAAGCTGCTCGGCCGCGCATATGTGGCGGTCTGCTTCATGGTGCCGGTGTGCATGCGTCATCTGTGCTACCACTGTACATCGAGGTTGAAGCCCCAGTCGGCGCACGCGAGATTTACAGCCTGCTGTGCAGACCAAGTGCTCTATGCTGCGGCTACGGTGGGATACAAACCATTTTTCCCAAGTGGGAAAAATGGTTTGCCCAATGGATGAGAATCAGCTTGTCGATTACATGAAGCTGTTGTTTTCAATCATGAAACAACAAGGTTTTGTGTCCAGGACTCAATGCATGCAGGTGTCAAGGAATCCTTGACAACCGCCTCAGCTGGAAACCGCAACATCTGGTGACCTTCTCCTTATGCCATCAGTGAAAATTCCGGGATTTGAAATCCTTCCACATCACCAGGTCAACCGGCTCCCAGACATGATCAACAATCAGGTGGACAACGTTTTCAGCAACCTGCAAGGTGCCCTCAACACCCATCAGCGAAAGCGATTTCGCCAGTACTGAATACCGTTCAAAGCAACGAGGCCAGAACACCGCATTCACAAACCCTGTCTCATCTTCCAGGGTCATGAAAACCACGCTGGATGCGCTGGCCGGACGCTGACGGCAGATGACCACGCCGACATAACGTACCCGGCATCCATCTGACATGCGGCTGACCGTCAGCGCATCCGGCAGTCCCTGCAACTGCATCTGCTGCCGGTAGTGTCTGAGCATGTGTCCAGTGCTGCTGACGCCGGTACTCTGATAGTCCCAGGTGGTCGATTCATGCGGCGTCAGGGCATCAAACTCGACGACACTCCCGACATCGGGAACAAGGTCCCTTTGTGTGTGAACACCGTGTGCGGCCCACAAGGCGGTTCTGCGGTTGACGGTCAACCCACCCAGTGCACCGGCTTCAGCGAGTTTCTGAACGGTGGACTTCGATATGCCGGTTGCATGCACCAGTTCCTCGATGGACTCAATGTCTGATGACACCGAAGACAGTGCCTCAAGGTCGCTGTCCCTGATCCCCTTGACGTAGCGCAACCCGATCCGCAGGGCAAATCCTCCGCTACTCTCGGGGCAGTCTTCGATAATGCAGTCGCGCTTGCTGCGTGCAACGTCAATCGGTAGAATGCGGACACCGTGTCTTCGGGCATCCTCGACAATGGTGGCCGGGGCATAAAATCCCATGGGCTGTGAATTGAGCAGTGAGCAGGCGAACTCAGCGGGGAAGTGACATTTGAGATAAGCGGCGGCATACGCAATCAGCGCAAAGCTGGCTGAGTGTGATTCCGGAAAGCCATATTCACCAAACCCGCGGATCTGGTCAAACACCTGTTCGGCAAATTTCTGCGTGATCCCCTTGGCAATCATGCGCGAGATCAGTTTTTCGCGATGCTGCTCGAGTCGGTCGACTCTGCGCCAGGCAGCCATATCGCGTCGCAACTGGTCCGCCTCACCGGGCTGATAGTCCGCCGCCACCATCGCCAGCTTGATCACCTGCTCCTGGAAGATCGGAATGCCAAGTGTCTTGGCCAGTACCGGAACCAGGCACGGATGTGGATAGGTGACGGGTTCCTCACCCGCGCGTCTTCGAAGATAGGGATGCACCATGCCGCCTGATATCGGGCCGGGGCGGACAATTGCGATCTGCACGACAAGATCGTACCACTGCCTGGGTTTCAGGCGGGGAAGCATGCTCATCTGCGCCCGGCTTTCAATCTGGAAGACACCCGTGGTGTCGGCCTTGCGCAGCATCCTGAAGACCTGCGGGTCATCATTGGGAATGCTGCGCATGTCAAGGGTGATCTTGCGATGACGGGCAATCATGTCAAAGCATCGATGCAACTGGGTCAGCGCACCCAGACCGAGAAGATCAACCTTGAATATTCTCATGGCCTCGATGTCGTCTTTCTCCCACTGGATGACGGTTCGTCCCGGCATGGTCGCGTTTTCCACTGGCACCATCTCATGGATGGGGCCGGTGGCAAATACAAACCCGCCGGGATGGATGGAAAGATGCCGGGGATAGTCGATGATGGCGTTGGCCAGTGTCATCAGCAGGCGGTGTGCATGCAGTGCGGGATCCAGTCCGGCCCGGACAAAATCCTCGGACTCAACCGAGCCATGGGAATTGACCTGTTTCGAGAGCCTTTGCAGTGCCGGCTCGGGGAGGCTCAGTACCGTTCCGATATCGCGCAGGGCCGACCGGCTCCGATAGCGGATGACGACGGCAACCATGGCTGCGTGCTTGCGTCCATAGGTGCTGTAGACATGCTGGATGACCTCTTCGCGCCGCTCATGTTCGATATCAAGGTCAATGTCCGGTGGCTCACTGCGTTCCCGAGACATGAATCGCTCAAACAGCAGATCCATGTCAATCGGATCAATGTGTGTGATGCCGAGGCAGTAGCACACAGCCGAGTTGGCGGCGGATCCCCGGCCCTGGCATAAGATGTTCTGCTCGTTGCACCACTCAACGATCCGGTGCATGGTGAGAAAGTAACTACTGTAACCGAGTTCCCCGATGAGCTCGAGTTCCTTTTCAATCTGGTCGTGTACGGACTGTGGCGGGTTGTTCGAATAACGCTGCAGCGCCCCGCGTTCGGTGAGGTGTCGCAACCGTTGGGCGACGGTCATTCCATCCGGCCCCTGTTCATCCGGATAGGTGTAGTGCAGCTCGTCAAGTCGGAAATTGCAGTTGCGGGCAATCTCCACGGTCGCCTCCACCGACCCAGGGTCGTCTTTGAAAATCGTCTGGAACCGGTCCGCATCAATCAGTTCATGCATTGAATTCGGTTTCAGCGCACGGGCACAGTTGCTGAGTGTCCGGTGCTCTTTGATACACGTCAGCACATCCTGAATCGGGCGCAGGTCACAGCTGTGATACAGGATCTCCTGTGCCGCGACCGTCCGAACGTTGTATTTTGCTGCATGGGCCCTTGTCTGGATTTCAGTCATGGCATCGTGCGTTCGCCTGTGGCGGCTGATCATCATGAAAAAATACTCACCGAACGCCTGTTTCATGATGTCGAGCGCGTTGGTTGATGGCTGACTGTGCAGCCATTCGACCGCTTGCGGCAGCCAGATGGCGTAGAGCCCCCCGGCATGCTGACAGCATTCTTCAAGGGTGACCTCGCTTTTACCTTTCTCACAGCGTCGGCGCCCGGTGCTGATCAGGCTGCAAAGGTTGGCGTATCCGCGTGGATTGCGTACCAGCAGCAGGATACTGAAACCCGGCAGGCCGGGATTGCTGACGGTGACTTGGGAGCCGACGATCAGATGGACATTGTGCTCAAGGGCGGCCAGGTGTGCCTTGACAATGCCATAGACCCCATCCCGGTCGGTCAGGGCGATTGATTCGATGCCCAGCTGTGCCGCCTTGCTGACATACTGCTCGGGAGAACTGGCGCCTTCCAGGAATGAGTAGTTGCTCTTGCACCACAAGGGGACATAGGGAAAGACGGTCGACATGGTTATTGGACAAATCCCCGCTCATACCACTTGCGCCTGACCGCGTCATAAAAAATCCACTGGGTGGTGCCGTCCGGGTGTTCCGCGAAGTAATCGCTTTGATGGACCTCGGACTGACGCCACCACAATCCGTTGGTGACGTAGGGGCCGAAAACACGACGCAGTCCGGCGCGACGCGGGGCCGAGACCCGTTTGGGCTGATCCAGAATCCGGCGGATCACACAGGCGGTGCGTTGTTGTGCCGGTGTGGGTTGTCTGATCTGATCAAACAACTGCCATGCAAACGATTCCTGCGGCAGATGCGAGTCCAGGCAATGCGCCTGCAATACGCGATCGGGTCCGAATTCCGCGCGCACGCGGGCGAGCGCCCGATTTGCTGACAGCAGATCGCTGTCGGATTTTGTGAATTCCTGATAAAGACCGAGTTGGGCACTGGGCAACGGTGCGGAGAGGATTTCGATGAGCACGGCGGTGATGCCGTCATCGAGGTTGATGGCGTGCAGCCGCAACCGCACAAGATCAAGCAGTGTGGGTTCATCCAGGGTCGGTTCGGCGGTTTTGAGTCGTTCATAATGGGTGCCGCCCAGGTCCTTGGTCAGCCACATGCGGATTTCGCGTACGCCTTGGGAGTGCTCGCGCATCTTTTCCAGCATGGGGCGACAGAGATTGCCGATGAGCGCAAGGAGGCGGCTTGCGTCGGATTCCACGTACTCGAGGTCTTTCGTCACGCGGTAGGGTTTTGGCGGCTGAACGCCGCGCACGGTTGCGTCATCTGATTTTGCCTTGCGCACCAGGTCAAACAGTTCTTCTGCAAATCGCGACCGCACCTCCCATTCGGGCAGTGCGCGCAGATCACCGACGGTATGAATGCCTAGTTTCTGCAACTCCCTGAGTGGCCGTTTGGAGAGATTCAGCTTCGCAAGCGGTATCGACAGTACGGCCTTGAATTCCTCTGCCGCGGACTCAAACACCATCACGGAATCGGTCGAGCGTGCGGCGGCGCGCACCCCGAAGCGGGTGAAGCCGAAGACAACGCCGGCGCGCAGCTGTTCGCGTTCGTACAGGGTCTGCTGGATGCGAGCGCCCCAGGCCGGCAGATCGGGTTCGAGTTGATGCATTCCGCGGATATCAAGATAGTAGGCGCCTGGAACTTCCGGTACCGGTTCAACGGACGGACTGGCGGCATTCAGATGATGGATCAGCCGCTGATGGGCCTGGTTGATCTGTTCGGCGTGGGGGCAGACCGCATGCAGTTCAGGACACACTGCGATGGCGGTGGCATAGGACATGCCCGGGTGGATTCCGCGTTTGGATGCCGGCGGGTCAGCGGCCATGACCGTTGCGCGGCTGTCGTTGCGGTCAATCAGCGCGATGGGCAGTTGAAAATCCGCCGGCAGCGCGCGAGTGGACAGCTGCAGTGAAAAGTCGGGAATGCAGACGCAGGCAATGGGGATATCCGGTGAGGTGGTGCTCATTGCGGTTGCGGTCAATGGTATCCGTCAATGCCCGACAGGCGGGTCTGCCAGGTCCATTTTCCGCCGCGGCGCTTGTCGCGCTGGATGCGGGCCTCACAGGCAAATGCATTGGTGTCTATGTGCTGACGGGCGGTGTGCGCGTGCAGTGAAATCAGGGGGCCGACGGATGGCCTGTCGTGCGGCTTGCAGGTCAGGAACACCGCACAGGCACTGTGTCTGCGGACCAGTCCATGGAGCTGTGCCAGGCGCGCAACCGGCAGGCTCTGGTGTTGGTGGCCGAGATCAAGCAGTACCAGTTGAAATGAGGCTGAGCGAAGCAGCAGTTCGGCGGCCCTGCCCAGTCCCTGAATGTCGGGCATGCGCAATACAGGCAGATTGCGCAGGTCGATTCCGAACCGTTGTGCGTCCGGTGGGTAGAAGGTGCTGTCATTGCAGCCAATCCAGGCGGCGTTGCCGCCGGTCGTCTGCACCTCGCGGAGCAGCAGGAATGACAGGCTGAGCGCGGCAATCGGATGTGGTTCAGAAATCTCGACCAGCCGACCCTGCATTTCCCTGATATTCCAGCCGGGCGCCTTGCCTGAGAGTGGTTGGGTGAGTCTTGACAGGGGTTGCAGTGCGGGTTCAGGCATCGACGCCTCCTGCGACCAGCTGACCGGATTCCAGGTGACGGCGCACCTCGATGACCTTGCCGAGCATGACGAGACGGTCCGGCTCGGGTGAGAGAATGGGATAGTTGCGGTTGCGGGGGTGCAGCTCAATGCCTCCCTGGTCGCTGTGAAATACCTTTACTGTTGCCTCATCGTCCACCATTGCGACCACGACCTCGCCGTTTTTGAATTCGCTCTGATGTCGGACCACTACGATGTCGTCTGGCAGGATACCGGCGTCGATCATGCTGTCGCCCTTGACGCGAAGGGCAAACACGGTGCCGGTGTCGGAGCGCGACTGAACATGGATGTAGCCTTCGATGTCCTCGACTGCGACATTGAAGGGGCCTGCCGATACGGTTCCGGCAACCGGTGCCAGACTGCCTGGCTGGAATCGTTGCGGCAGCCGATAGCCGCGTGCCTTGCCGGTTTGCTTGATCAGCCGTCCTTCGCGAACCAGGATATCCAACTGGTTCTTGGCGGACTGAACGGAACGCATTCCGAATGCGTTTTGCACCTCGCGTACGGTTGGCGGCTGGCCTTCGAGCAGCCGTTCGCGCATGAATTGATAGACCTTGTTGCGGGTTGCTCCGGGTTTTGTATAAGCCATGATTTGCTCCGGTCAGTGAAACACACTGACATAATAGCATACAAAAGTATGTTATCAAGTCGTGATCGACTTACTTTTTCATCTGCTGGCGGGTGATGTCTCGCGCAGGCCAGCGGGAGGATTGGACGCCCGGTTCTGACGGCGTCCTGTGTGTCTCACAAAGGCAGGTGAATCCGCACAGGCATTTCGCCGGCAGCCAATCGCTCTGGGAGACTGATGCGAACAGCTTTGGCGGGCGCGATGCGCGATATCGGCAACTGCGGTCTTGGCGCGATGTCTCGTTGGAGACTCCTGCTACGTCATACTTCGGAATGTTTGCTCTTTGAGGAGAAACAACCGTGTCGCGCTAAATCTCATCTTCGGTAAATGTGACAAGACTGTGCAGCGGTACCGGTGACATTCTTGAGCGCCCACCGAGTTCAATCAGTTCAACAACGACGGCACATTCAATCAGCTCACCGCCGATTCGGTCCAGCAGGTCGATGGCTGCACACACCGTTCCACCGGTTGCGATCAAATCGTCAATCAGGACAATCCGCTCGCTGGGTCCGATGGAGTCGACGTGCATCTCGAGACTGCTGGTGCCGTATTCGAGTTCATATTCCGTACTGACGGTATCGGCGGGAAGCTTGTTTTGCTTGCGGATCGGAATCAGCGCAACGCCCAACAGGTAGGCCAGGATTGAGCCAAAGAGAAATCCCCGGGCATCCAGTGCGGCAATGGCATCAAGTTCGGTACTCTGATACCTTTGGTAGAGCCGATCGATGCAGAACCGAAACGCGTTCGGGTCTTTCAGCAACGGTGTGATATCGCGAAACCTGACTCCGGCCTCTGGATAGTCGGGAATGGTACGAATGCAGGACTTCAGGTCCATTGCTGAACACTGAAATCGGAAATCCGCACGATTCGGACACTCACCGGATCACAATCCGATCCGGCGTCAAACCTGTTCCCTTAAGTTTTCGGACGCTATGTCCCAAGCACATCAATCGTTGCCGCGCGCAAGATGGCGGTGAGTCGGTCGATCTCGGACTCCTCGATGACGATCGGAGGTGCCAGACAATACACGTCTCCCCGGACCCGGCTGAACAATCCGCGCTGCATTGCGGCGTTCAGTATCTTGTCGCCGACCTTGTCTGCCGGCGCGAACGCTTCCTTGGTGGATTTATCCTTGACGAACTCAACACCGGCCAGCAATCCAAGTCCGCGAATATCACCGACATGCGGATGGTCGCCCAGCGCGCTTTGCAAATTGTCCATCAGGCGTTGGCCTTTTGCCGCCGCCTGCGCAGGGAAATCCTCCCTTTGGATCAGATCAATCATCGCGCAGGCGATGGCGCTGCCGGTCGGGTGGGCGCTGTAGGTGTAGGCGTGCATGAACGGCTCGGCGCTGGCCTCCATCGCATCAGCGATGGCATCACTGACACCGATTCCGCCAAACGGAAAGTAACCGGATGTGACTGCCTTGGCGAATTGAACGATGTCGGGTTGTACGCCCCAGTGGTCCAGCGCGAACAGTTTGCCGGTTCGGCCGAATCCGGTGATCACCTCATCGGCAACCAGCAGGACCTCGTACTTGTCGCAGATCTCGCGGATTCTGGGGAAGTAGTCATCCTGAGGCGGAATGACACCGCCGGATCCCTGAACGGGTTCGGCGATGAACATGGCAACGGTATCGGGGCCTTCCTCGAGGATTCGGTTCTCCAGCTCGTTCGCTGCTGCAACGCCCTGGCTGACGCTCGAATCAGTGGATTCATAGCGATATGGATAGGGTGAGGGAATGAAGGAGAATCCCGGAATCCTGGGCTCAAACATCGGCCAGTAAGGGGGGATTCCAGTGGCGCACATGGCTGCGAACGTCACACCGTGGTATCCAAGCATCCGCGATATCACCTTGGTCTTGTCAGGCTTACCCTTGAGTTTCCAGTAAAACCTCGACATCTTTATCGAGGAGTCGGTTGCCTCTCCGCCGCCTGAAGTCAGGTAGAAACGATTGATGTTCGGGTAGAAGATCGAAGCCAGCTTGCCTGCGAGTTCAATCGCCTTGTCGTTTGAGCTGCCGACATAGCCGGACGCATAGGGCAGGGTGTTGTACTGCGAGGTGGCGGCATCAATGAGTTCCCGGGCACCGTGTCCGGCAGTGTTGTTCCAAAGTCCGGCCAGCCCGTCTATGTACTCCTTGCCCTCCGAGTCAATGAGTGTCGAGCCGCGCCCTTCCACCCAGATTCTGGCATTATCGTGTCCGCCCTGCACCTGCAATGGGTGGATTAGGTGGTTCTTGTCCAGTGCAAGCATTTCAGAACTGTTTCCCATTATTGACTCCTCCAGTCAGTCGAATTTTTGGTGTTGTAATTATGTGTAATTATGGTGTAAATCAATTTCGCATTTCGATGGTCATGATCGCAACCGGCCCGTTCCAGCCATGGATATCGGGATTCAGGGCGGAGCCCTCAGCACCGGATATGCCTGGATGCCGGTTGACCTTGCCCTCAGCCTTCGCTGATGCGATTCCCGGTGCGTTCCTGTCGGCTAGGCCGCCAGGGTCGGCGGGGATGCCGGGTGTGTTCGGTTGTGCGCCACCGGTGATCTGTTCATTGTTCGCTTCGGTACCTGCGTCAATGGCATACAGTTCCTGTGAGCCTTCCCGAATCAGCATGTCATTGGCGGCGATGAAACCGTCATTTGTGGGCAGGATCTTGGCGATCAGGGAGAGTCTGGTATGGTTGCGGTTGATTGTGAAAGTCGTTGACTCGCCCGGCCCCAGCAAGCCGCCATGGGGGTCTTTCACAACGTGATCGGAATTTGCATCAAACATCTGTGAAATCGGTTCCAGATTGCCACCTTCCGCCACGATCTGCAATGGTTCAGAGGCGGCGCTTTCAAATTCGAACATCCTGCCTTGTTCATCACCGTGACCGACTGCAAGTATCGGGGTCAGGTACATGCCGGGGGTGATGTTGGTTATCGTCACTTCGATGGAATCCGAATTGCCATTCCTATCCCAGAATTTCATCTTGTCGTAGGTGCTTTTCACTGTTTGGCAACCGACAAGAGACGTGCTCATCAGTATTGCCAGAGCCAACGCAATCCCTCTCATCATCCGCTCCTGAATCCAGTCCTCAATCGCAACCCCCGTTGGATTACCGGTGCGCTGTCAATCGAATGTATCTTGTAGTCTTGAAGATTACGCATAATGCGGTAAATAATAGCATGGTAGTTGGTGTAATTCTCAATTTCGTGACTTCCTGACATCGAGAATTTGGTACTCAATGGAACAGCATCCTGCAACAGTTGAATCCCTCATGGTGTGCTGGTTGCGAAAGGTGAAAGGTTACGGTTTGCAACTCATACCCTGTGCTTTTGTTGACAGAATTCTCCTGTTGGTTTTCAGTGTGAATGCGGCCTTTTCAGTTCGCATTGAAAATCATAAATTCCCAGTATTCTGTCAGCGTGTCATTGCCGGGTAAAACTGTACTTGGAAAACGCATAAAGTGCCAGTATCAGCTTTATCCGCGGAAGAGTAGTTGCGGGCATTACCATGCTGCCAGGATCAATCGCGATTCCAGTATAAATTGCTGTGTTGGTTTTTTCAAAATTCGATGCCAATGCCGACTTTTCAGTTGAAGTGAATGTGTTAAAATGCGATAGTCTTTTCAGTGAATTCTTTTCTTGGAAATGTTCCCGGTCAGATTCATTGAAATGACAAGGTTTTTCAATAATACGAATATCTCAAACCGACAATTCAGTATTTCTCGGCATTCGGATCAATCAATATTTTTGAGAGTCTTTTCTCGCGGCATTGGATGCCGGATTGAAGAGAGTAGAGTTAGGATTCATCCCATCACCACTAAATTAAGGGAATACAAAAAAAATCATGCATCACCGAATTGAACTTCCAGTTAATCCTGTAACCGTTTGCACACGGTAACTTGCCCTTGATCCTTTGCATATGGTTGGGTTGATCATTTAGTTAATTTCCCAATTGTTTCGAAATTCCGACGGAATAATTGAAATGAAACCGCAATATAGGGACTACATTGACCGGAACTGTAGACTTGGTATGGAATATTGCCAAGGGCTGAAAGGGGGCGTTACCCGATCGGGTAACGGATGCAACTGCCTATCGTTCAAGCATGATCAGGTCGGGTTAATGAAATTCCGTGTATTTCCGCGATGTGTCGGCTTTCGCCGCCAAGTGTCACTGGAGGTTGGTAACAGTTCTGGTTGCCAAATGGTGTTGCCGCTGAAGTGGTTTGACGCGATTTGCTTGAGCAGCAGCGAAGGTGGCGGTGTTTCTTTACTGTTTGAGACTATTGGTGCCAAGTGGGATGCCATCCATTGCAGGGCCACCAAACTGCGGAAGCAGATTATTAGGCGCGAACGAAGACAATTTCATGCCGGACTGTCGGTTGTTGATCTATTCAGATTGCCGGGCATGCGGCTGCGAACACTGTTCCGACACAGGAAACTGAGTCAATTCACAGTAAAGGCCAGCTATATCACTCAGAAGTCCAATACCGAATGCAAGATGTCATCTCTTTACCTTAAATATTGTTTTCGGCATCCTCTCATATGCAAGGCCAAGCGTCATCAGTTGGGGTGATTCGTTGATTTTCAAATCGAAAATACTGCGATTATTCGCATTCATCGGGTGCTTGCTGTGTGTTTCGGTTACTGCGTATCCCACAGCGGTATCGGGAAATGTACTGAAGTACACCTTCTCTGATGATGGTACGACCGTGACCATCACTGCCACGGGCAGGCTGGATGTCACGGATTTCGATATTGTTGCTCTGGATTCCATCCCGTCGGATTTTGAAAGAATCAGGATCGCCGACACACAGATCTGGGGGATTTTTCCGCCGTCACTGCAGCCCGAGCCCGAGACCCCGATCAGTCGCTACAGAGTACGTCCTGATTTTGTGACTACCGGCAGGGATTCGTACGATGGTACACCCGAGTTGGACGGGTTGAGCAACTACGCCTACGATTCCAATTACCATATTCAGTTCAGCACCTGGTCAGAGCGGTTGGAGTTGGACAGCGACCATCTGACGGGGAACATCTACCAGATTTCGGACGGAGTGACGACGTTCACGGGAAGGTTGTATGACACCGATACCACAATCAAACAACTCGGAGACAATGATTTCCATATCGAGAATGCGATTGGCAGTCAGAAGATCATTTTCACAACCCGGACCAGCCTGACCCCGAGTTTCGGCACCGCGACGGTGGCTGATCAGAGTTACACGCAAGGCCGGGCCATCAGTGACCTCCAGTTGCCGGCGGCGAGCGGTGGCGATGGCACGCTGAGCTATTCGGTTATTCCGGCATTGCCGGCAGGGTTGTCGTTTGATGCAACGAGTCGCAAGATTACAGGCACACCGACTGCCGCACAGGCGGCGACCGAGTACACCTATTCCGTGATTGATACCGACGGCGACATCGCGTTGCTGAAGTTCATGATCACGGTGGTGCAACAGCCGCACACGCTGAAGTACACCTTCTCTGATGACGGCACGACCGTGACCATCGCTGCCACGGGCAGGCTGGATGTCACGAATTTCACTTTTGTTCGGGATGGCGTCCCGGGGGACTATTCACGAATCAAATTCGACGACACAGGGATCTGGGGGATTCATCCGCCGTCGCAGCCCACCACCCAGGCCAGACGCTACGACGGACTTCCTGATTTTGTGACTACCGGTGAGGATACCTACGGTGGTACATCCGAGTTGGACGGGTTGAGCAACTACGCCTACGATTCCAATTACCACATTCGGTTCAATACCTGGCTCAAGTATCTGGAGCTGGACAACGGGCGTCTGACGGGAAACATCTACCAGATTTCGGACGGAGTGACGACGTTCACGGGAAAGTTGTATGACACTGATACCACAATCAAACAACTCGGAGACAATGACTTCCACATCGAGCATGCGATTGGCAGTCAGAAGATCATTTTCACAACCCGGACCAGTCTGACACCGAGTTTCGGCACCGCGACGGTGGCTGATCAGAGTTACATGCAGAACCAGGCGATCAGTGAGTTGCAGTTGCCGGCGGCGAGCGGTGGCGATGGCACGCTGACCTACTCGGTCATTCCGGCATTACCCACAGGGTTGTCGTTTGATGCAGCGAGCCGCAAGATAACAGGCACACCGACTGCTGCACAGGCGGCGACCGAGTACACCTATTCTGTGACTGACACCGACGGCGACATCGCGTTGCTGAAGTTCATGATCACGGTGGTGCAGCGGCCGCACACGCTGACATTCACGTTCTCTGACAATGGCACGACCTCGACCATTGCGGCCTCGGGCAGTCTGGATGTTTCGGGTTTCACTTTTGACCGGGATCTGGAACAGCGGACAACTTTGAATCTCAAGATCGACGATACGGGTATCTGGGTGATTCATCCACAGCACCAGAACATCATCAATGTTTCGAAGAGTCGCTATAAGGATCTTCCGGCCTTTGTGACCACCGGCGGGGATACCTATACGGGCAGTACTGAAGTCCAGAATCTCAGCAACTATACCCAGCATGACTTCGCCATCAGGTTCAGTCCTTCGGGTAGGTATCTGGAAATCGACAAGGCGAACCTGACCGGTGGTATCTACGATCTTACGGGCGAATCGGCGACGTTCACGGGTACGTTGCTGAGTACCCTCAAAGACAATGACTTTCACATCGAGCATGCGATTGGGATTCACAAGATCATTTTCACGACGCCGGTTTATTTCGGCAATGCGACGATTGGCAATAAGACATACACCAAGGGTAAGGCGATCAGTGATTTTGAGCTGCCTCAGGCGCGCAGCAGCGACGATCAGACGGTATCTTATTCGATCAGCCCGGATTTGCCTGCCGGGTTGTCATTCAATGCTGCGAGCCGCAAGTTGACGGGCACCCCGACTGTGGTGCAGGCAGCCACCGAGTACACCTACACAGCGATGGATTCGGACGGCGACACTGCGACGCTGACGTTCGAGATCACGGTGTTGCAGCCGCGTACGTTGAGGTTCACCTTCTCCGATGACGGCACAACCACGACGATTGCCGCTGCGGGCAGCCTGGATGTTTCGGGCTTCAAAATCGATAAGGAGGATACGCAGCCGGCTGACGATGATTATCTCAAAATAGCCGATACCGACCGCTGGGCGATTTATCCGCCGATTACCAACTACAATGTTCCGCTGAGGCGCTATAAGGATCTTCCGAACTTCGCGACCACCGGCAGGAGCAGCTATACAGGCCATGATGAAGCCCGTAGTATGCCAAACTACTCCAACGAGTTTACCATCCGATTCCACACCCATCTCAAGTGGATGGAAGTTGACAAGGCGAGCCTGACTGGAGATATCTACAATCCCTCGGGCAAGAAGGTGACATTCACCGGCACGTTGCTGAACACTCTCGATGACAATGACTTCCACATCGAGTTTGCGATCGGTCACCAGAAGATCATCTACACGACGAGGCCCAACAATACGCCGGACTTTGGTGTTGCGACAGTTGCCGATCAGGCTTACGTGAAAGATGAGGCGATCAGCGAACTCCTGCTGCCGGCGGCGACCGGTGGTGATGGCACGCTGAGCTATTCGATAAGCCCGGCCCTGCCCGCAGGACTGTCGTTTGATGATGTGAGCCGCAAGTTGACAGGCACACCGACAACAGATCAGGCGGCGACTGAGTACACCTACACTGCGAGCGATGACGAGGAGGACACTGCGACACTGACGTTCAAGATTTCGGTGGTGCCGGTACCGGACAAGCCGTCTGGTTTCAGTGCGGTTGGAAACAACGGACAGGTGAGCCTGCGCTGGGTCAATCCGCGCAACAGCCTGATCACGAAATACCAGTACCGGCAACGAGTCGGCAGCGGGAATTTTGGTGCCTGGGAGGACATGTCGGACAGTGATGCGAATACCACCAGTCACACGGTGACCGGACTGACCAACGGCACCGGCTACAGTTTCAGGATCCGGGCGGTGATTTCCCAGGTCAACGGAGTCGAGTCGGATGTGGTCACCGCAACACCCCAATTGATGCAGCCGGCAAAACCGACGCGGTTGTATGCATCCGTGCCGGCGACAGGTTCGGTTGACTTGCACTGGGTTGCGGTTGATGCGAGTGCGACCAGTTGGGAATACCGTAAACGGTTCGAGGTCAGGCGAGGAACCGACGGGACACTGGTACGGCAGGATGACTATGAGAACTGGACTGCGGTGACCAACAGCACTTCAACCACCCGTATGGTTCAGGTCACCGGGTTGGAGACCGGTGTCAATCTGGGAAGCGGTGAGGAAGGCTGGTATCGGTTCCAGGTCCGTGGAAAGAATTCACAGGGGGTGGGATCGGCGTCCGATGAGGTTCAGGCGCGGCCGGTCATTGAGACGGATCTTTTCGGACCGGGTTATTCTGAACAACCCCAACGCTTCACGATTATTTCCGGACAGCATACCACCTACATCCATCCGTCAATCATTAACCTGCATACGACGGAAGCCAATCCTAGTATGACTATCAGGGTGGAACCCGTAACCATCACACATACGTTCAAACCACAGGTTGACGGATGGATACCTAGTCATAGTGCGGACCTTCATCGCCAGGCACACACGTTCTCGGGTACACACAACGGTGCCACGACGAATCCGCTGGCTGGAACGGCGTCAGTCCGTGCGGGTGGGTTTCAAAGAGGTTCAGTGAATTTTTATTTCAGCTGGCTTGTGCCTCCTGATGCACCGACTTCAGTGTCTGTGGCAGCCGCCGGCAGTGGCCGTGCATTGCTGAGCTGGGGTGATTTACCCTCAACAACGCACGAGCCGATACGCAATGCGATCAGTTACTGGGAATACCGCTCCAAGGAATCGACAGCCACAGACTATACGGCTGACTGGAAACGGGTGGCTGGCAGCTCCGGGGCAACCCGCAGTCATCTTGTCACCGGTCTCGACGACAGCAAGTCCTATGATTTCGCAGTGCGGGCGGTGATCGACGCGGCCCGCGTCGACAACCTGATCCGACCGGACGACCCGACCGCGGACATCGTCTTGGAAGGCTCGGCGGCAACCACCAGTGAGTCGTTCACTCCGGGTGAAGGGGTGGCGGCCGTGTTGGTCAATATCCCGTCGCTTGCGGTGACAGAGGGTGCTTCGGTGACCTACACGGTGTCGCTGGGCAAGCAGCCGACTGCGGATGTGACGATCACACCTTCAAGCAGTGTCGCTGCACTTGCGAGTGTGTCTCCGTCCAGTCTGACCTTCACATCGTCCAACTGGGCGACCTCACAGACGGTGACGGTCACCGGTGTGGTGGACGATGATGGTGTGGGTGGAACAGCGACTGTGACGCACAGTTTGAGCAGCACGGATACGGATTATGCGGGACTGGCTGCTTTGGCATTGCCGAGTGTCTCGGTCACGGTGAGCGATGATGACACTCCCGATCTGACGCTGTCGGTGACCAGTCTTACCGGTCTGGATGAGGCAGGAACGCAGTCAAGGACTTACACGGTCAAACCGACGACCGCGCCGGCTTCGACGTTGACCGTGACGCCGCTGGCAGGGAGTTCGTCTGTGACACTGTCACCGGCCAGTCTGAGTTTTGATTCCAGCAACTGGGAGACGGCGCAGACAGTCACGGTGACCGGTGCACAGGACGATGATGCAGTTGCAAATGATGTGCTGATCACGCATGGACTCAGCGGTCCGGCGGAATACAGTTCGTTGGATGGCACTGCGTATCAGGTGACAGCGGCGGTAAGTGATGATGACACGGCCGGTATTACAGCGCCGTTACCCGCCAGATTCAATCTGCGCGAAGGCAGCAGTTATGGGTATTCGGTTAAGTTGCAGACCAAACCATCGGCAGCGGTGACACTGTCGGTCGGCAGCAGCAACACCAATGCGGTGACTGGCGGTTCAGTGACCTTCACACCAGGCAACTGGTCAACACCGCAGACATTGACGATCACCGCGGTGGATGATGCGACTGCCACATCAGCGGTGCTGACGCGCAGTCTCAGCGGTGCGGCCGAGTATGCGGCATTGACGCTGTCATCGGTAACGGTGGACGTGATCGACAATGACAGCCCCGGACTGGTGGTGTTCACCAATACCCTGGCGATGATCGAGGCAGGTGATGATGCCAGCTATACCGTTTCACTGGCGACCCAGCCGACAGCCGACGTGACACTGACGGTGACCAGTGGCGATTCAACGCTTGCGCAGGTGTCGTCCGACACCGGATCCACCAAAACCTTCTCCGGCAGCGCTGATCTGACGTTCACGAATTCGAATTGGTCGAGCGCACAGACAGTGACGGTACGCAGTCCTGTTGATGAAAACTCAACCGATGACAGCGTGACGCTGACCCACACCGCGGTGTCAACGGATTCAGATTACAACGCAGCAGACTTCAGTGCAGCGAATGTAACGGTGAGCATTACAGATGTGCCGGCACCAGCCAAACCCACGGATTTCAAGGCGAAACCGGGTAACACCGAGGTGACGCTGAGCTGGTCTGATCCATCCAACGACACCATCACGAAATACCAGGTGCGACACAAGGCTGGCTCGTCGTTTGATGACACCGCCACAGATGACGCCCTGTGGACAGACATTACAGGAAGCAACGCTGATACCACCGCGTATAAGTTGACCGGTCTCACCAATGGCACGCAGTACGTGTTTCAGATTCGGGCGGTGAATGCTGGTGGAAGTGGAATCGCGTCAGATGCATTGACCACGGCACCTCAGACACCTCCGCCTGCACCAACCGACTTTGCAGCGAAGGCGGGTGATGCGAAGGTGACGCTGACGTGGTCTGATCCATCCGACAGCAGCATCACGAAATACCAGGTGCGCCACAAGCAAGGCGAGTCGTTTGACAATACCACTGCCGATGATGACCTGTGGGCTGACATTCCGGAAAGTGATAGTGAGACCACAGAGCACATCGTGATGAATTTGGACAACGATACGAAGTATGTGTTCCAGATTCGGGCGGTGAGGTCCGGCGTTGCGGGTGCTGAAACCGCAGCTGCGACGGCAACACCAATTGCGGTACCGAAGAAGCCGTCTGGCCTCAGCACCATTGTGAATAGCATGCAGGTGAAACTGATCTGGAACCACCCGCAGGACAGTAGCATAACAAAATATCAGTACAAGCGCAGATTAGGCAATGGTCCATATTCTGTGGAGTGGGTTGACATGACGGGCAGCAATGCGCAGACCACTGAGTATCTGTTTACCGGACTGCCCAATTACAATCGTTTCAGTTTCAAGATCCGGGCAGTCAATGCCAGTGGAGGTGGAGCCGAGTCCGATGTAGTGACTGCGCAACCCGAGATATTACAGCCGGCAAAGCCGAAGCGATTGCACGCAGTCGTTCCGGTGACCGGGACTGTCGATTTGCACTGGGTTACCGTTGATGCGAGCTCGACCAGTTGGGAGTATCGAAAACGGTTCGAGGTGCGACGTAGCAACGGGACACTGGTACGGCAGGAAGATTACGGGAACTGGACTGCGGTGACTGACAGCACCGTGACTACACGTTCGGCTCAGATAACCGGGTTGGAAACTGGAGCCAATCTGGGCTCCGACGAGCAGGGCTGGTATCGATTCCAGGTTCGTGGAAGGAATTCACTGGGGATGGGTCCGGCTTCCGATGAGGTTGAGGTGCGACCGGTTCAGATCGACGAGACTATACTTCAGGGGCCTGGCAATACCACACAAACCCAAAAATTCACGATAGTATCCGGGCAGTACACCACCTACACCTATCCTTCAATTATCAACCCGAATACAACGACGTCTGGTGCCAGAGTAACCATGCTGGTAAGAAACAAGCCCTCTGCCGTCAAAGAGACCTTTGAGCCACAGGCAACTGAATGGATGTTGGGTCAGAGTAAGGAAATTCTTCGCCAGGTACACACATTCTGCTGCACGCATCACGGTGACACAGCAAACCCGCTGGAAGTGCAGGGATCGCTCCGTTTGGGTCAGCAATTGGGAAATAGCGTGAGTTTTGAATTCAGCTGGCTTGCACCTCCTGATGCACCGACTTCACTGTCTGCGGCGGCCGCTGGCAGTGGACGTGCGTTGCTGAGCTGGGGCGATTCAGCCTCAGCGCATGAGCCGATACGCAATGCGATCAGTTACTGGGAATACCGCTCCAAGGAGTCGACAGCCACAGACTATACGGCCGACTGGAAACAGGTACCCGGCAGTACCCGAACAACCCGCAGTCATCTTGTCACCGGTTTGCTCGACAGCAAGTCCTATGATTTCTCGGTGCGGGCGGTAATCGATGCGGCCCGCATCGACAACCTGATCCGACCGGACGATCCGACTGCGGACCTCGTACTGGAAGGTGCGGCGGCAACCACCAGCGCATCGTTCACTCCGGGTACAGGTGCGGCGGCGGTGTTTGCCACGCCCTCGACACTTGCCGTGACCGAGGGCAGCACTACGACCTACACGGTGTCGCTGGGCAAGCAGCCGAGTGCAAATGTGACGATCACGCCTTCAAGCAGTGCCGCAGCGCTGGCGAGTGTGTCTCCGTCCAGTCTGACTTTCACAGCGTCCAACTGGGCGACATCACAGACGGTGACGGTCACCGGTGTGACGGACGATGATGGTGTCGGTGGAACAGCGACCGTGACGCACAGTTTGAGCAGCACTGATACGGATTATGCGGGATTGGCTGCTTCGGCATTGCCGAGTGTCTCGGTGACAGTAACCGATGACGATACTCCCAGTCTGACGCTTTTGCCAACCAGTCTTACCGGTCTGGATGAGGCGGGAACGCAGTCAAAGACATACACGGTCAAACCGACAACCGCGCCGGCTTCGACGTTGACCGTGACACCGCTGGCAGGGAGTTCGTCTGTCACGCTGTCACCGGCCAATCTGAGTTTTGATTCCACCAACTGGCAGACGGCGCAGACAGTCACGGTGACCGGTGCACAGGACGATGATGCAGTTGCAAATGATGTGCTGATTACGCATGGACTCAGTGGTCCGGCGGAATATGGCTCGTTGGACGGTACTGCATATCAGGTAACAGCGGCGGTAAGTGATGATGACACGCCCGGAATTGCAGCGCCGTTACCCACCAGCTTCAATCTACGCGAAGGGAGCGAATATGAATATTCGGTTGTTTTGCAGACCCGACCATCGGCAGCGGTGACACTGTCGGTCAGCAGCGACAGCAATGCGGTGACTGCCAATTCGGTGACCTTCACACCGAGCAACTGGGCAACACCACAGACGTTGACGATCACCGCAGTGGATGATGCGACTTCCACAGAAGCGGAGCTGACGCCCAGTTTCACCGGTGCGGCCGAGTATGCGGCGCTGACGCTGTCATCGGTAACTGTGAATGTGATCGACAATGACAGCGCCGGCCTGGTGGTGCTCACGAATGCTTTGGCGATGAGCGAAGCGGGTGATGATGCCAGCTATACCGTTGCGCTCGCAACCCAGCCGACAGCCAATGTGACCCTAACCGTGACCAGTGGCGATTCGACGCTGGCGCAGGTGTCGGCCGATACGGGCAGTACCAAGACCTTTTCCGGCAGTGCAGTGCTCACGTTCACGAATTCGAACTGGTCGAGCGCGCAGACAGTGACGGTACGCAGTCCCATTGATGACAACTCAACCGACGACAACGTGACGCTGACGCATACAGCGGCATCAACGGATACCAACTACAACAGTGCTGACTTCAGTGCTGCAAATGTGACGGTGAGCATCACTGAATTACCGGTACCAGCCAAGCCGACGGATCTCAAGGCGTCGCGGGGTAACACCGAGGTGACGCTGAGTTGGTCCGACCCATCTGACAGTACCATCACCAAGTACCAGGTGCGACACGCCAAGGGTACTTCGGTGCCGGTCAACATGGCCTGGACCGACATCATCGGTAGCGGCGCCAGTACCACCACCCACACGGTGACAGGTCTGATCAACGATACGGAATACGCGTTCGAGTTGCGGGCAGTGAACAATTACGGAAACAGCTTGGCAGCAAGTACGACAGAGATACCGGTGGCGGAGCCGATACCGGTGCCACAGGATTTCACAGTCACGGTGGAGTTTCAGCGCGATAAAAACTTCGACTACAAGCCATTCATCCGTCTGGCGTGGACCAAGGCGGAAGGAATTGTGGGAGGGCAATTCAAGCGAAAGAAACAGGTCAATTCCGGATGGTGGGTGGTTTCCCCCTGGACGGCTCTTCCAGAGCTCTGTTTCGAACTCGAACATCCTTTCTGGCTGGAGTCCGCCGAGTGGAGCACGACCTATGAGTATGAGGTTCGCTTTGTGAGAAATGGCGTGCCGGGGCAGAGCACCGGCCGCATCCGGGTGACGACGCCCGATCACCCGGGCCCGGGGCTGGAGCTTGCCGCGAGAACGCCACCGGCCACCGACATGCGTCTGTACGAGACAGGCGATGGCATAAGAGGACTCTTCGAAAGCTATCGTGTGCGGTTGATCACGCAACCGGCCGGCAATGTGACGGTGACGGTGACCAGCAGCGATACGAGTGCGGCGACGGTATTGCCATCGACTGTGACGTTCACGCCCGACAACTGGAGGGCCAGCTCACACATCATCTTCGTCTTCGGCGTGGACGATGACGTGGTCACAGGCACCCGTCCCGTGGAGCTCGCGCACAGCATCAGTGAGACGAATTCACCGAACGACTATCCGACGACGCTGGAATTGCCATCGGCGCATGTGCGGATAGTGGATGATGATGTGGAGTTGGAGCTTGACTTGTCTTCCGACGACTTGACGGTGGACGAGAACGGGACAGCAACGTTCGATGTGAAGCCATCGGTCGAGATTCCCGGAAGCATCACGTTGTCGGTTACGAGTGCCGACCCGTTGGCCGTGACCGTATCTCCGGCGGAACTGACATTCACGTATGCGGACTGGGAGACGACACAGACGGTGACGGTGACCGGCGTGGATGACGTCGACGCGGTGCAGGAAACGACGATGGTGAGCCTGACATCGACCGAAGTGTCGGCAACCGTTTCAGTGACGGTGACCGATGACGATGTGGTGCCGGGCGCGCCGCGCAATCTGAGAGCGACGGCGGGTGACCAACAGGTGACGCTCACCTGGACAGCAGCATCGGGCCCGGGGATCACCAAGTACCAGGTGCGCTACGCCAAGGGAACTTCGGTGCCGTCGAATACGGCGTGGACGGACGTTGCAAACGGCGCGAACGCCACGACCCATACGGTGACGGGGCTGGAGAACAGTGAGCAATACGCCTTTGAGGTCAGTGCGGTGAATAGTGCCGGGAACGGCGCGGCGGCCAGCACGACAGCGACGCCGGTGCTCCCGATTCCAGCAGCGCCGAACGATTTGGACGTGACAGCGGGCAACGGTCAGGTGACACTTACCTGGACCCTGCCGACCAATACGAGTTCGATCGATAAAGCGCAAGTGCGTTACAAAATCCAAACAGACGCGGGCTGGAATGAGTGGGTACAAGCGTCTACGACCACTTCACATTCGCTGACAGGTCTGGTGAACGGGGCGAGGTATGTGTTTCAGGTCCGTTTGGAGAACGCAGCCGGCATCGGCGCGGCAGCAACGAAAGAAGTGTTGCTGGCATTGACGGCACCAGAGGCGCCGACGGATTTTAATGCTACGGGTGGCGATACCCGGGCGACTTTGAGTTGGACGTTGCCAACCAATGTGAATCTGATTTCAAGTATTGATGTGCGCCACAAGCTGAAAACGGCGACAGAATGGTCCGATTGGACAATCCTTGCATCGAATTTGACCTCATATATCGTCGATGGATTGGTGAACGGGGAGACGTACTCGTTTGAGGTACGCGCGGTGAACACAGCCGGCGAAGGAATTGCATCGGCAGAAGCAACACTTGCGCTGACAAAACCGGGCCAGCCAACTGACCTTTCGGCGACAAGTGGAATCAACGAGGCAGATCTCAGTTGGACCCTGCCGACCAATGTGAATTCGATTACCCTGGTCCAGGTGCGTCACAAGGTCAAATCGGAACCGGATACACAGTGGAGTGCTTGGACAGATCTCGCATCGGCGACGGCGACCACGCACAAGGTCACAGGACTGGTGAACGGAGAAACCTACACGTTCGAAGTACGGGCGTCGAACTCAGTAGGTGACGGTGACCTTGCATCAGTGGATTTGATGGTGGAGTTGACGGTACCGGGAGTCGTGACAGGGTTTGCAGCGGTCGCCGGTGATACTGAGGCAGACCTTGGTTGGACGTTGCCGACCAATGCGAAAATCACCAGTGTTGAGGTGCGCCACAAGGTGAAATCGGCGCCGGATACGCAATGGAGTGGTTGGACAGCGCTCTCGTTGTCGGCGAACACACATAAGGTGACGGGATTGTTCAACGGGGAGACTTACGTGTTCGAGGTTCGGGCGAGGAACTCGAAGGGTGCCGCAGACGCGGTGTCGGCCGAGGCGACATTGGCGCCGACAAGACCGGGTAAGCCGACGGGACTGACAGCGGCGGAAGGTGACGCCAGGATCGTCGTCAATTGGAAGCTGCCGACCAATGTAAACGATCTTACCGCAGTGCAGGTGCGTCATAAGGCAGCATCGGCGAATTGGACGAATGCGGACAGATGGGTCTCGCTTTCGTCAGATGCCACTACGTACACGGTATCGACCGGGTTGATCATTGGCGAGGAGTACACGTTTCAGGTTCGGGCGGTCAACGCCGTTGGCGAAGGTGATGCGGCATCGATCAATGCGACAGTGGTTGAGAAGAATTTACTGATTCAGCAGTCCGTCGAGGAGATTCTGCCGAACGTGGCGGTCATCATGGGCGATCAGACTGTAACTGGAATCAGAGACCGTATCCAAAATTATGAGATGACAACGCGTGCAGGTGGCGTACGGTTCAACCTGACAAACGATGGACTGTTCTCACCTGGGAGTTGGCGGGCGCCGGTTCCAGTGGATGAGCAACGATTCTTGTACGATGGTCAGTTTGCGACGCTGGTGAATTCACTTGGCGTGTCGAATAATGGCCGCCGCGCGCCATCATTCTCAATATGGACCGGTGCGACCATCAAGCGGTTCAATGACAGTGGCGGCGAGCTGCAATACGATGGTGAGTTGACGGGATTCAGTTTTGGGATTGATACCAGGCTGGGCGAGGACATGGTTGGCGGAGTCACTTTTTCGAATTACACCACCAAGACAGATTACAAACGCGACTCCACGTCGGGGCACCAAAAGGTGGAGGTGAACAGCGTGAATCCGTATTTCGGGCTCAAGTCACCTGAGTACTCGGTTTGGTCATTTGTCGGAATGGGTTCCGGTGACCTGGAGGTGACGCAGGAAAATGTGGGTGGCATCAATACCAGTGACCTCTCGATGAATTCGATGGGCGTCGGTGCGAGTGGCGCAGTGTGGTACGGCAAGAGGACAACGTTTCACGTGACGGGTGAATTCACCCGGACGGAAATGGACGTGGACGGTTCAGATACCATTGACGCAGTCAAGGTCGGCGTCATGCGCAGCCGCATGCTGATAGCCGCCAGTCGGCGCCATGAGATGATTCAGGGTGGCTATGTGGAACCGAAAATTGAGTTTGGCGTAGCCTACGACAGCGGTGACGGCGCCACTGGCAGTCGGGTGGAGGTTGGTGCTGGGATGCATTACCTGTCGCCTTCGCATCGGATGACGATGTCACTGTCTTCTTACGGTTTGATGGAACGCAACGACTACGGCGAATGGGGTGTCCAAGGCAGCATACGGATGTTGCCGGGCGTGAGGGATCGCGGCTTGTCATTCAGTCTGCAACCCTCGTATGGCGCCACGGTGCGCGGTGTTGAGCGAATCTGGGAGACCGGTAAGCTGGCCGGCGAGGTTGCCGATGAGCGGCAATACCAGCCTCGACTGGATGCGAATCTTGGTTATGGATTCCGGATCATCGGAGATCGGGGATTGCTGACTCCGTACAGTGAGGTGTCACTTGAAGGGGAGGATAGAACCTATCGAGTTGGAACCCGATTCAGGTATGGCGCCAGATTTGAGTTGAATCTGGTTGGTGAAAGCGCGGATTCGCTAGACGACACCGACCGATCAATCAAGCTTCAAGGTGGAATTCGGTTCTAGCGGGCAGGCAGACCTGTCAATGCCATCTGTAGAGGTTCAGTGGCTGCGAAGGGTGATCTGCCAACACAAACGGCAACTGCTTCGAATGGTGCATCATATCGCCGGCAAATTGACGGGATCACTTGATACAGGCAACCATTCACCTGCTCGCTGGGATGTATATTGTCCTTGATTCTCTCTCGTCTCGATGCGAGTCTTCTGAGGACTGCGAAGTGCACGTAGTCTCGACAAGACGGAAACTTTGTCCATCCGTCATTCAAAGCTGAATGCATTGACATTGTCGCAGGACAACTCGATGAGTCTTTGAAAATCACCCGATGCCGAATTTCCACATCGATAAACGGAGTGCTCGTTCCATGGAATGGCAGTTGTGGGCGTTGTTCGCGACTGAAGTCTGATTCGAGAAATCACATGCAGATCATTGAATATTTTCAATAAAACCAAAGCCCGAAGACTAACAAGTAATGTTGTTTGTGTTAAAATGCACCTCGTCCTGCAGTAAAAGTTCTTTGGAAGTCGGAATTGTCCCGACCCATTGAGTTGCTGAGGCATTGAACTGGTTTGAAGAAGACAAACAACGGTTAATGGCATTTGGTTGTCAGAGAGTTCAATTAGTATGAGTTGACTCTCGACGAGCAGGATGCTGGCATGCGGTTGGTAAATGTAAAAATCATTTACACTGCCATCCAGACCTTAATTTGGGCACTTATATATTTAAGTTGACAGTTAGGAATTCATTCTAATAATCCGAGTAAAATGACAATAATTGAAATATCATTCGAAAAATCTCGATCGGAATGATGAATATTTCCAAGATATTTTGTTCGTCCACTTAACTATATAAGCCCCTTAATTTGAGTTAGTCCTATTAATAATGAAGGAACATAGACCCAAGACGGGATGTAGAAGGTTAAAGCGATCCGGGCCATGGTCCAGACCTCTTTCTGTACCCGGTTCCTCTTCAACAAGCACAGGCCTTATCGACATGAGTATTGGTACTCTCATGCAGAGCCGGTCGCAGGTCGCACTATTCTTCAAATGGATCAAGCGGGATTTGACGAGCAAGTCGTCTTATGGCAACTCAGAAAATATTGCCAGCAGCGAGTTGTGGAATGTGATTTCGATCTATGCATTGTGTGCGATCGTCAAGAAACAGTTGCGACCGGAACTCAACCTCTATTTGTATTCTATTCCGAAATACCAGTTACCAGCATCAGGGTGTATCGATGGTGGCTACCTTTCGAATCCATTGCTGTTTGATGCAAATCGGAACATTGGAGCTGAGTGAAGTTTCATATAGCGAGCGTTTGGCAGGTTTCGATTAATGATGGGTAACCTTAAGCACAATCTGCACTGTGAGGGATTGTCGATGGTTGACACGTCTAGGTTGAACATCCGGCAATCACGGATATCGTTCGCGTCTGGATACGAGCGCCGGCGCGCAGAAGAAACCTACCAAGTGGGTCAGGAATCATACTCCGAGTGCAAGATGCAGGATGTCATCACCATACGCTGGAATTTGTATTCGGCATCCACTCATACGCAGGGCGATGCGTCATCGGTTGGGGCGGTTCGATAATTTTGAAATCGAAAATATCGCGATTATTCGCATTCATCGGGTGCTTGCTGTGCTTTTCGGTTACTGCGTATCCCACAGTGGCATCGGGAAATGTACTGAAGTACACCTTCTCTGATGATGGTACGACCGTGACCATCACTGCCACGGGCAGGCTGGATGTCACGGACTTCAATTTTGTTCTGGATACCATCCCGTCGGATTATGCGCGAATCAGGATCGACGACACACAGATCTGGGGGATTCATCCGCCGCTTCAGCAGCCCGCCACCCCGATCAGACGCTACAGCGGACTTCCTGATTTCGTGACTACCGGCAGGGATACCTACGATGGTACGAACGAGCTCGACACTTTAAGCAACTACAGCTCCAATTACCAGATTGAGTTCAGCACATGGTCCAAGCGGTTGGAGTTGGACACGGAACGTTTGACGGGGAACATCTACCAGATTTCGGACGGAGTGACGACGTTCACGGGAAGGTTGTATGACACCGATACCACAATCAAACAACTCGGAGACAATGATTTCCACATCGTGAATGCGATTGGCAGTCAGAAGATCATATTCACAACCCAGACCAGCCTGACACCGAGTTTCGGTACTGCGACGGTGGCTGATCAGAGTTACATGCAAGGCCGGGCCATCAGTGACCTCCAGTTGCCGGCGGCGAGCGGTGGCGATGGCACGCTGAGCTACTCGGTCATTCCGGCATTGCCGGCAGGGTTGTCGTTTGATGCAGCGAGCCGCAAGATAACAGGCACACCGACTGCCGCACAGGCGGCGACCGAGTACACCTATTCTGTTATTGACACCGACGGCGACATCGCGTTGCTGAAGTTCATGATCACGGTGGTGCAACAGCCGCACACGCTGAAGTACACCTTCTCTGATGACGGCACGACCGTGACCATCGCTGCCACGGGCAGGCTGGATGTCACGAATTTCACTTTTGTTCGGGATGGCGTCCCGGGGGACTATTCACGAATCAAATTCGACGACACAGGGATCTGGGGGATTCATCCGCCGTCGCAGCCCACCACCCAGGCCAGACGCTACGACGGACTTCCTGATTTTGTGACTACCGGTAAGGATACCTACGGTGGCACATCCGAGTTGGACGGGTTGAGCAACTACGCCTACGATTCCAATTACCACATTCGGTTCAATACCTGGCTCAAGTATCTGGAGCTGGACAACGGGCGTCTGACGGGAAACATCTACCAGATTTCGGACGGAGTGACGACGTTCACGGGAAAGTTGTATGACACTGATACCACAATCAAACAACTCGGAGACAATGACTTCCACATCGTGCATGCGATTGGCAGTCAGAAGATCATTTTCACAACCCGGACCAGCCTGACACCGAGTTTCGGCACCGCGACGGTGGCTGATAAGAGTTACATGCAGAACCAGGCGATCAGTGAGTTGCAGTTGCCGGCGGCGAGCGGTGGCGATGGCACGCTGACCTACTCGGTCATTCCGGCATTACCCACAGGGTTGTCGTTTGATGCAGCGAGCCGCAAGATAACAGGCACACCGACTGCTGCACAGGCGGCGACCGAGTACACCTATTCTGTGACTGACACCGACGGCGACATCGCGTTGCTGAAGTTCATGATCACGGTGGTGCAGCGGCCGCACACGCTGACATTCACGTTCTCTGACAATGGCACGACCTCGACCATTGCGGCCTCGGGCAGTCTGGATGTTTCGGGTTTCACTTTTGACCGGGATCTGGAACAGCGGACAACTTTGAATCTCAAGATCGACGATACGGGTATCTGGGTGATTCATCCACAGCACCAGAACATCATCAATGTTTCGAAGAGTCGCTATAAGGATCTTCCGGCCTTTGTGACCACCGGCGGGGATACCTATACGGGCAGTACTGAAGTCCAGAATCTCAGCAACTATACCCAGCATGACTTCGCCATCAGGTTCAGTCCTTCGGGTAGGTATCTGGAAATCGACAAGGCGAACCTGACCGGTGGTATCTACGATCTTACGGGCGAATCGGCGACGTTCACGGGTACGTTGCTGAGTACCCTCAAAGACAATGACTTTCACATCGAGCATGCGATTGGGATTCACAAGATCATTTTCACGACGCCGGTTTATTTCGGCAATGCGACGATTGGCAATAAGACATACACCAAGGGTAAGGCGATCAGTGATTTTGAGCTGCCTCAGGCGCGCAGCAGCGACGATCAGACGGTATCTTATTCGATCAGCCCGGATTTGCCTGCCGGGTTGTCATTCAATGCTGCGAGCCGCAAGTTGACGGGTACCCCGACTGCGGTGCAGGCAGCCACCGAGTACACCTACACAGCGACGGATTCGGACGGCGACACTGCGACGCTGACGTTCGAGATCACGGTGTTGCAGCCGCGTACGCTGAGGTTCACGTTTTCCGATGACGGCACAACCACGACCATTGCCGCTGCGGGCAGCCTGGATGTTTCGGGCTTCACATTCGATACGGATAAGCAGCCGACTAACGATAGGTTTCTCAGTATTGCCAATACGGATCGCTGGGCGATTTACCCATCGACTGTGGTTGGCATCAATATTCCACTGCGCCGCTATAAGGATCTTCCGGGCTTCGTGACCACCGGTAGCGACAGCTACACGGGCCTCGATCAAGTCGAAAATCTTCCAAACTACTCCGACGAGTTCACCATCCGGTTCCACACCCATGCCAAGTGGCTGGAAGTTGACAAGGCGAGCCTGACTGGAGATATCTACAATCCCTCGGGCAAGAAGGTGACGTTCACGGGCACGTTGCTGAGCACCCTCACTGACAATGACTTCCACATCGAGCTTGCGATCGGTCACCAGAAGATCATATACACGACGACGCCCAACAAGACGCCGGATTTCGGTGTTGCGACAGTTGCCGATCAGACTTACGTGAAAGATGAGGCGATCAGCGAGCTCCTGCTGCCGGCGGCGACCGGTGGTGATGGCACGCTGAGCTATTCGATAAGCCCGGCCCTGCCCGCAGGACTGTCGTTTGATGATGTGAGCCGCAAGTTGACGGGCACACCGACAACAGATCAGGCGGGGACTGAGTACACCTACACTGCGAGCGATGACGAGGAGGACACCGCAACACTGACGTTCAAGATTTCGGTGGTGCCGGTACCGGACAAGCCGTCTGGTTTGAGTGCGGTTGGAAACAATGGACAAGTGAGCCTGCGCTGGGTCAATCCGCGCAACAGTCTGATCACGAAATACCAGTACCGTCAACGAGCCGGCAGCGGGAATTTTGGTGCCTGGGAGGACATGTCGGACAGTGATGCGAATACCACCAGCCATACGGTGACCGGACTGACCAACGGCACCGGCTACGGTTTCAGGATCCGGGCGGTGATTTCCCAGGTCAACGGAGTCGAGTCGGATGTGGTCACCGCAACACCCCGGTTGATGCAGCCGGCAAAGCCGACGCGGTTGCATGCATCCGTGCCGGCGACAGGTTCGGTTGACTTGCACTGGGTTGCGGTTGATGCGAGTGCGACCAGTTGGGAATACCGCAAACGGTTCGAGGTCAGGCGAGGCAGCGACGGGACACTGGTACGGCAGGACAGCTATGAAAACTGGACTGCGGTGACCAACAGCACTGCGACCACCCGTACGGTTCAGGTCACCGGGTTGGAGACCGGCGTCAATCTGGGAAGCGGCGAGGAAGGCTGGTATCGGTTCCAGGTTCGTGGAAGGAATTCATTGGGGATGGGTCCGGCGTCCGATGAGGTTCAGGCGCGGCCGGTCCTCGAAACGGGTCTTTTCGGACCGGGTTATTCTGAACAACCCCAACGCTTCACGATCATTTCCGGACAGCATACCACCTACACCTATCCGTCAATCATTAACCTGCATACAACGGAAGCCAATCCTAGTATGACTATCAGGGTGGAACCCGTAACCATCACACATACGTTCAAACCACAGGTAGACGGATGGATACCTAGTCATAGTGCGGACCTTCATCGTCAGGCGCACACGTTCTCGGGTACACACAACGGTGCCACGACGAATCCGCTGGCTGGAACGGCGTCAGTCCGTGCGGGTGGGTCTCAAAGAGGTTCAGTGAATTTTTATTTCAGCTGGCTTGTGCCTCCTGATGCCCCGACTTCACTGTCTGCGGCAGCCGCCGGCAGTGGCCGTGCATTGCTGAGCTGGGGTGATTTACCCTCAACAACGCACGAGCCGATACGCAATGCGATCAGTTACTGGGAATACCGATCCAAGGAATCGACAGCCACAGACTATACGGCGGACTGGAAACGGGTGGCTGGCAGCTCCGGGGCAACCCGCAGTCATCTTGTCACCGGTCTCGACGACAGCAAGTCCTATGATTTCGCAGTGCGGGCGGTGATCGACGCGGCCCGAATCGACAACCTGATCCGACCGGACGACCCGACCGCGGACATCGTCTTGGAAGGCTCGGCGGCAACCACCAGCGAGTCGTTCACTCCGGGTGAAGGGGTGGCGGCCGTGTTGGTCAATATCCCGTCGCTTGCGGTGACAGAGGGTGCTTCGGTGACCTACACGGTGTCGCTGGGCAAGCAGCCGACTGCGGATGTGACGATCACACCTTCAAGCAGTGTTGCGGCTCTTGCGAGTGTGTCTCCGTCCAGTCTGACCTTCACAGCGTCCAACTGGGCGACATCACAGACGGTGACGGTCACCGGTGTGGTGGACGATGATGGTGTGGGTGGAACAGCGACCGTGACGCACAGTTTGAGCAGCACGGATACGGATTATGCGGGATTGGCTGCTTTGGCATTGCCGAGTGTCTCGGTCACGGTGAGCGATGATGACACTCCCGATCTGACGCTGTCGGTGACCAGTCTTACCGGTCTGGATGAGGCAGGAACGCAGTCAAGGACTTACACGGTCAAACCGACGACCGCGCCGGCTTCGACGTTGACCGTGACGCCGCTGACAGGGAGTTCGTCTGTGACGCTGTCACCGGCCAGTCTGAGTTTTGATTCCAGCAACTGGCAGACGGCACAGACAGTCACAGTGACCGGTGCACAGGACGATGATGCAGTTGCAAATGATGTGCTGATCACGCATGGACTCAGCGGTCCGGCGGAATACAGTTCGTTGGACGGCACTGCGTATCAGGTGACAGCGGCGGTAAGCGATGATGACACGGCCGGTATTACAGCACCGTTACCCGCCAGATTCAATCTGCGCGAAGGCAGCAGTTATGGGTATTCGGTTGTATTGCAGACCAAACCATCGGCAGCGGTGACGCTGTCGGTCGGCAGCAGCAACACCAATGCGGTGACTGGCGGTTCAGTGACCTTCACACCAGGCAACTGGGCAACACCGCAGACATTGACAATCACCGCGGTGGATGATGCGACTGCCACATCAGCGGTGCTGACGCGCAGTCTCACCGGTGCGGCCGAGTATGCGGCATTGACGCTGTCATCGGTAACGGTGGACGTGATCGACAATGACAGTCCCGGACTGGTGGTGTTCACCAATACCCTGGCGATGATCGAGGCAGGTGATGATGCCAGCTACACCATTTCACTGACGACCCAGCCGACAGCCGATGTGACACTGACGGTGACCAGTGGCGATTCAACGCTTGCGCAGGTGTCGTCCGACACCGGATCCACCAAAACATTCTCCGGCAGTGCTGATCTGACGTTCACGAATTCGAACTGGTCGAGCGCACAGACGGTGACGGTACGCAGTCCTGTCGATGGCAACTCAACCGATGACAGCGTGACGCTGAGTCATACCGTGGCTTCAACGGATGCGGGTTACAACAATGTTGACCTGAGTGCTTCGGACATCACGGTGAGCATTTCCGATGTGCCGGCGCCGGCGGCGCCGACGGGTTTGACGGCGACCGCGGGTGATGCACAGGTGACGCTGGAGTGGACGGATCCGGGCAACAGTACGATTACGCGTTATCAGGTTCAGCAAAAATCCGGCACTGATGCCTACGGTGAGTGGGGCGACATTGAAGGCAGCACGGCGGCCACCACCAGCCACATATTGACCGGGCTGGACAACAATACGACGTATACCTTCCGCATCCGGGCGGTGAACGCCGGTGGTGTCGGTGCAGCGTCAGTTGAGGCGGCGGCGACGCCGATTGCGATACCGGCGGCACCGACGGGTTTGGTGGCGACCGCGGGTGATGCACAGGTGACGCTGGACTGGACGGATCCGGGCGACAGTTCGATCACAGGCTATCAGGTTCAGCAAAAGTCGGGCAGCGATGACTACGGTGAATGGAGCGCCATTGCGAACAGCACGGCGACCACCACCAGCCACACGGTGACGGGGCTGGACAACGATACGGCGTATACCTTCCGAATCCGGGCGGTGAATGCCGCTGGAGGAGGAGAGGCGTCGGCTGCGGTGACGGCGACACCGATTGCGGTACCGGCGGCGCCGACGGAATTCAAAGCCAAGGCGGGTGATACACAGGTGACGCTGAGCTGGGCGGATCCCGACAACAGTACGATCACGGGCTATCAGGTTCAGCAAAAGTCAGGTGATGACGCCTACGGCGCGTGGAATGACATTGAAGACAGCACGGCGACCACCACTGAGCACACGGTGACGGGTTTGACCAACAACACAGTGTATGGATTCAGGGTTCGTGCGGTGAATGCCTCCGGCGAGGGTGCCGCGTCACAGGAGGTGTTGGAGACACCGGTGACGATACCAGCGGCGCCGACGGGTTTGACGGCGGTGGCAGGCGATGCGCAGGTGACGCTGGGTTGGACGGATCCGGGCAACGCCAGCATCAACAACTATCAGTACCAGTCCAAGTCCGGCAGTGATGGCTACGGTGCATGGACGGACATGATGGACAGCGGCGCCGCGACCGTCAGTTACAAGGTGACGGGACTGGTCAACGACACCGCGTATACCTTCCGCATCCGAGCGGTGAACGACACCGGCGAGAGTCCGGAATCGGCTGAGGTGACGGCGACGCCAATCGCGTTGCCGGCGGCACCGACGGGGCTGACGGCGACAGTGGGTGATGCGCAGGTGACGCTGGGCTGGACGGATCCTCAAAACAGCACGATCACGGACTATCAGTATCAGTACAAGTCAGGCAGCGATGATTACGGTGCATGGACTGCGATGATGGGCAGCACCGCGACCACCACCAGTCACCTGGTGACAGGGTTGGTCAACGACACGGCCTACACGTTCCGGATTCGGGCGGTGAATGCCAGTGGAGAAGGAGCGGCATCAGCTGAGGTGACGCAGACGCCGATTGCAGTGCCATTGGTGCCGACTGGGTTGACGATCGCGAAGGGCGATGCGCAGTTGACACTGGGCTGGACAGATCCTCAGAACAGCACAATCACTGGTTATCAGTATCAGTACAAGTCGGGCAGCGATGATTACAGTGCATGGACTGCGATGATGGGCAGCACCGCGACCACCACCAGCCACCTGGTGACAGGGTTGGTCAACGAAACGGCCTACACGTTCCGGATTCGCGCGTTGAATGCGAGTGGAGCGGGAGCGGTTTCGGCTGAGGTGACGCAGACACCGATTGCGGTGCCGGCGGCGCCGACGGGATTGACGGCTGCGGTGGGCGATGCGCAGGTGACGCTGGGCTGGACTGATCCTCAAAACAGCACGATCACGGGCTATGAGTATCAATACAAATCCGATAGCAGTACCTACGGTGCCTGGACGGCGATGACGCCCAGTACCGCGACCACCATCAGCCACCTGGTGACAGGGTTGGTCAACGAAACGGCCTACACGTTCCGGATTCGCGCGTTGAATGCGAGTGGAGCGGGAGCGGTTTCGGCTGAGGTGACGCAGACACCGATTGCGGTGCCGGCGGCGCCGACGGGATTGACGGCTGCGGTGGGCGATGCGCAGTTGACGCTGGGTTGGACCGATCCTCAGAACAGCACGATCACGGGCTATGAGTATCAATACAAATCCGGCACCGGTACCTACGGTGCCTGGACGGCGATGGCGAACAGCACTGCGACCACCACCAGTCACCCGGTGACGGGGTTGGTCAACGAAACGGCCTACACGTTCCGGATTCGCGCGTTGAATGCGAGTGGAGCGGGAGCGGTTTCGGCTGAGGTGACGCAGACACCGATTGCGGTGCCGGCGGCGCCGACGGGATTGACGGTGGCGGTAGGCAACACGGAGTTGGTGTTGAGCTGGACGGATCCAGGCAACAGCACGATCACGGGTTATCAGTATCAGTACAAGTCCAGCGGTAATGCCTACGGTGCCTGGATGGCGATGACGCCGAGCACCGCGACCACCACCACTCACACGGTGACGGGGCTGACCAATAATACGGCCTACACTCTGCGGATTCGGGCGCTGAATGCGAGTGGAGAGGGTGCAGTGTCGGCCGAAGTAACACAGACGCCGATCGCGGTGCCGGCGGCACCGACGGGTCTGACGGCAGCGGTTGGCGACACGGAGTTGGTGTTGAGTTGGACGGATCCGGGCAACAGCACGATCACGGGTTATCAGTATCAGTACAAGTCCGGCAACAGTGCTTACGGTGCCTGGATGGCGATGACGGACAGTACCGCGACCACCACCAGTCACACGGTGACGGGGTTGGTCAACGGTACGGCCTACACGATCCGGATTCGGGCGTTGAATGCGAATGGAGAGAGTACGGCGTCGGCTGAGGTGACGCAGACGCCGATTGCGGTGCCGGCGGCGCCGACGGGACTGACGGCTGCGGTAGGAGACTCGGAGTTGGTGTTGAGCTGGACGGATCCGGGCAACAGCACGATCACGGGCTATCAGTATCAGTCCAAATCCGGCAGTGGTACCTACGGTGCCTGGCTACCCATGACAGGCAGCACTGCGACCACCACGAGTCATACGGTCATGGGGTTGATCAACGGCACAGCCTACACGTTCCGGATTCGCGCATTGAATGTCAGTGGAGACGGTGCGGTGTCGGCCGAGGTGACGCAGACGCCGATCGCGGTACCAGCGGCGCCGACGGGACTGACGGCTGCGGTAGGCGATGCGGAGTTGGAGTTGAGCTGGACGGATCCGGGCAACAGCACGATTACGGGTTATGAATATCAGTACAAGTCCGGTAACGGTGTTTACGGCGCCTGGATGGCGATGACGGACAGCACCGCGACCACCACCAGTCACACGGTGTCGGGTTTGGTTAACGGTACGGCCTACACATTGCGGATCCGGGCGTTGAACGTCAGTGGAGCGGGAGCGGTGTCGGCCGAGGTGACGCAGACGCCGATTGTGGTACCAGCGGCGCCGACGGGTCTGATGGCTGCGGTAGGTGACACGGAGTTGGTGTTGAATTGGACGGATCCAGGAAATGGCTCGATCACAGGATATCAGTATCAGTACAAGTCTGGCAATGGTGCTTATGGTGCCTGGATGGCGATGACGGACAGCACCGCGACCACCACTAGTCACACGGTGACAGGTTTGGTTAACGGTACGGCCTACACGATCCGGATTCGGGCGTTGAACGTCAGTGGAGAGGGTGCGGCGTCGGCCGAGGTGACACAGACACCGATTGCGGTGCCGGCGGTACCGGTGGGATTGACGGCTGCGGTAGGCGATGCGGAGTTGTCGTTGAGCTGGACGGATCCGGGCAACAGCACGATCACGGGTTATGAATATCAGTACAAGTCCGGCGGCGGTGCCTACGGCGCTTGGACAGCGATGACGGGTAGTACCGCGATCACCACCAGTCACATGGTGACGGGGCTGGTCAACAATACGGCCTACACTCTTCGGATTCGGGCGATGAATGTCAGTGGAGCAGGGACGGCGTCGGCCGAGGTGACACAGACACCGATTGCGGTGCCTGCGGCGCCGACGGGTCTGACGGCGGCGGTAGGCGATGCGCAGTTGTCGTTGAGCTGGACGGATCCGGGCAACAGCACGATCACAGGTTATCAGTATCAGTACAAGTCCGGCAACAATGCCTACAGTGCCTGGACGGCGATGACGCCGAGCACCGCGACCACCACCAGTCACACGGTGACGGGTCTGGTCAACGACACGGCCTATACGTTGCGGATTCGGGCGTTGAACGTCAGTGGAGCGGGTGCGGCGTCGGCCGAGGTGACGCAGACACCGATTGCAGTACCGGCGGCGCCGGCGGGTCTGACGGCTGCGGTAGGCGATGCGCAGTTGTCGTTGAGCTGGACGGATCCAGGCAACAGCACGATCTCAGGTTATCAGTATCAGTACAAGTCCGGCAACGGTGCCTACGGTGCCTGGACGGCGATGATGCCGAGCACCGCGACCACCACCAGTTTTACAGTGACTAGTCTCGTCAACGGCACAGCCTATACGATCCGGATACGGGCGTTAAATATCAGTGGAGCGGGTGCGGCATCGGCCGAGGTGACACAGACACCGATTGCGGTACCGGCGGCGCCGACGGGTCTGACGGCTGCGGTGGGCGACGCGGAGTTGTCGTTGAGCTGGACGGATCCGGGCAACAGCACGATCACGGGTTATGAATTTCAGTACAAGTCCGGCAATGGTACCTACGGTGCTTGGACGGCGATGACGGGCAGCACCGCGACCACCACCAGTCATACGGTGACGGGTTTGGTGAACGACACGGCCTATACGTTGCGGATCCGGGCGTTGAACGTCAGTGGAGCGGGTGCGGCGTCGGCCGAGGTGACGCAGACACCGATTGCGGTGCCGGCGGCGCCGACGGGTCTGACGGCTGCAGTAGGTGATGCGAAGTTGTTGTTGAGCTGGACGGATCCGGGCAACAGCACGATCTCAGGCTATCAGTATCAATACAAGTCCGGCAATGGTGCCTATGGTGCCTGGACGGCGATGACGCCGAGCACTGCGACCACCACCAGTCATACGGTGACGGGTCTGGTCAACGACACGGCCTATACGTTGCGGATCCGGGCGTTGAACGTCAGTGGAGCGGGTGCGGTGTCGGCCGAGGTGACACAGACACCGATCGCGGTGCCGGCGGCGCCGACGGGTCTGATGGCTGCGGTTGGCGATGCGCAGTTGTCGTTGAGCTGGACGGATTCAGGCAACAGCACGATCTCAGGCTATCAGTATCAGTACAAGTCCGGCAATGGTGCCTATGGTGCCTGGACGGCGATGACGCCGAGCACCGCAACCACCACCAGTCATACGGTGACAGGTCTGGTCAACGACACGGCCTATACGTTGCGGATTCGGGCGTTGAACGTCAGTGGAGCGGGTGCGGCGTCGGCCGAGGTGACGCAGACACCGATCGCGGTGCCGGCGGCGCCGACGGGTCTGACGGCTGCGGTAGGCGATGCGGAGTTGGAGTTGAGTTGGACGAATCCTGGTAACAATACGATCACGGGCTATCAGTATCAATACAAGTCCGGCAATGGTGCCTATGGTGCCTGGACGGCGATGACGCCGAGCACCGCGACCACCACCAGTCACACGGTGATGGGTCTGGTCAACGACACAGCCTATACGTTGCGGATTCGGGCGATGAATGTCAGTGGAGCGGGTGCTGCGTCGGCTGAGGTGACGCAGACACCGATTGCGGTACCAGCGGCACCGACAGGTCTGACGGCTGCGGTAGGTGATGCAAAGTTGGAGTTGAGCTGGACGGATCCAAGAAACAGCACGATTACGGACTATCAGTATCAGTACAAGTCCGGCAACGGCGCCTACGGTGCCTGGATGTCGATGACGGGCAGCAACTCGACCACCACCAGTCACACATTGAGAAGTTTGGTCAACGACACGGCCTACACGATACGGATCCGGGCGCTGAATATCAGCGGAGCGGGTGCGGTGTCGGCCGAGGTGACGCAGACGCCGATCGCGGTGCCGGCAGCGCCGACGGGCCTGACGGCTGCGGTAGGCGATGCGGAGTTGTTGTTGAGCTGGACGGATCCAGGCAACAGCACGATTTCAGGCTATCAGTATCAGTACAAGTCCGGCAATGGTGCCTATGGTGCCTGGACGGCGATTACGGGCAGCACCGCGACAACCACCAGTCACACGGTGACAGGGCTCGTCAACGACACGGCCTACACCTTGCGGATTCGGGCGTTGAATATCAGTGGAGCGGGTGCGGTGTCAGCCGAGGTGACGCAGACGCCGATCGCGGTGCCGGCGGCGCCGGTGGGATTGACGGTGGCGGTAGGCGACGCGCGGTTGGTGTTGAACTGGACAGATCCGGGCAACAGCACGATCACGGGCTATCAGTACCAGTACAAGTCCGGCAGCGGCACCTACGGAGCCTGGATGCCGATGACGGGCAGCACCGCGACAACCACCAGTCACCTGGTGACGGGGCTGGTCAACGACACGGCCTATGCTTTCCGGATTCGGGCGTTGAATATCAGTGGAGCGGGTGCAGTGTCGGCCGAGGTGACACAGACGCCGATCGCGGTACCGGCGGCGCCGACAGGTCTGACGGCGACGGGCGGCGATGAACAGGTGATACTGACCTGGACTGATCCGGGTAATCGTTCAATCACGGGCTATGAATTCCAGTACAAGTCCGGCAGCGGACCCTACGGTGCCTGGATGGACATCGAAAACAGTACGGCGTCAACTGTAAGTCACACGGTGGCGAACCTGACCAATGGAGTTCAATATGTGTTCAAGATCCGCGCGGCGAATGTGTCCGGTGATGGAGCTGAGTCAGTTGAAAAATCAGCGATACCGCAGCCACCAATACCGGCGGTACCGACAGGATTCACAGTGCAGGTTGGTGACAACCGGGCAACTCTCAGGTGGTCTATACCGACTAATACGACTTCGATTTCGAGAATTGAGGTTCGCCATCAGGTTAAGGGCGCGTCGGACTGGAGTGACTGGGTTCGGCTTTCTGCGACAACGACCGAGTATACGGTGACCGGTCTGGTGAACGGAGAGACCTATATCTTTGAGGTCCGCGCAGTGAATTCAACAGGCTCAGGAGAAGCGGCAACGAAGGAAGAGCGACTTCGCCTGACGGTGCCGGACAAGCCGACGGGGTTGAAAGCAGAGCTGGGTGACGCTGTAGTGAGTCTTAGCTGGGTACTGCCGACCAATGTGAATGAAATCACCGGTGTGGAGGTTCGCCACAAGGAAGCTGCGACGTCAGACTGGAGCGTTTGGACGATGCTGCCGGCAGATGCGACATCTTACACAGTTTCGACTGGACTAGCCATAGGTGTAGTAAACACATTTGAGGTCAGGGCGGTCAACTCTGTTGGTAACGGTAGTGCAGCATCGATTGATGCGACACCGGTTCTGAGAGGGTCGTTGATCGAAGAGAGTACCAGGGAAACTCTTCCAGAAGTGGCAGCCATTATGGGTAGCGAGATCGTATCCGGCATAAGGACTCGTATCCAGGGTTTCGATACGACTTCGGGTTCCGGTGGAGTGCGTTTCAATGCGAGGCACAACGAATTGTTCTCATCAGAAAAATGGAATGAACCGGTACAGTTGGATGAGCAAGGGTTCCTGTTTGATGGTCGGTTTGAGACGCTGGTGAATTCACTTGGTCAGTCGGCTGATGGCCGGCATGCATCGCCGGTTTCGATTTGGACCGGAGCTGCGCTAAAGCGGTTCAAAGACGACGGAGGTGCTTTGCAATACGATGGTGAGATGTCCAGCTACAGTTTCGGACTGGACACCAGGCTTGGCGAGAACACGCTGGGTGGTTTCACAATGTCGAGGTTCACCGGTAAGACGGATTATGAGCGCGAAGGCGCTTCTGGACGTCAACAGATCAATGTGACAAGTGTCAATCCCTATTTCGGTTTGAAGAAATCGGAGTATTCAGTGTGGTCTTTTGTTGGCGCTGGTTCGGGTGAATTGGAGGTGGAGCAGGACTTCGTGAGCGGTGTCAGCACCAGTGACCTGTCTTTGAATACGCTGGGTGTTGGTGCAAGTGGTGAAGTGTGGCGCAGTGCAAGAACAACATTGCACCTTACGGGTGAGATTACGGTAACCGAGTTGAGTGTGGATGGTTCGGACACGATCGATGCAGTGAAGGTCGGAGCCAATCGCAGTCGCATGATTCTGTCCGCCAGTCAGCGCTATCAGATGGACCGGGGCGGCTATGTGGAGCCGAAGTTCGAGTTTGGCGTGGCACACGACAGCGGAGACGGTTCTACCGGTAGCCGACTGGAGATTGGAGCCGGTATGTACTATCTGTCGCCTTCGCAACGGATATCGATGTCACTGTCATCCTATAGTCTGGTGGAACGGAACAATTACAGCGAGTGGGGAGTTGAGGCTGGTATTCGAATGTTGCCGGGAGCAAGGGAGCGTGGCTTGTCATTCAGTCTGCAACCTTCCTACGGCGCAACGGTACGAGGCGTTGATCGGATTTGGGAGTCCAGCCGAACGATTGGTGACGAGGTGGATGATGAAGTATATCGTCCTCGACTCGACGCAAATCTTGGTTTTGGAATACCTATTATTGGAAACAGAGGATTGTTGACACCTTACGGCGAAGCATCAGTTAAAGAGGACGATAAGACTTATCGCGTTGGAACCCGATTCAATAATGGTTCCGGCTTCGAGTTGAATCTGTATGGCGAGACCGAAGATTCGATAAGCGATACGCGGCGTTCAATCAGGTTGCAGGGTGGAATCCGATTCTAGCGGACACTCAATATTTCAACGGAATTTTGTTGGCGTTTGCTGAAACTCACGCAGCTGTCCATTCGGTGCAAAAAGCCTTCTGAAGCTTCAAGGCTGAACATCGATTCCTTATTGGCTTCCTCGGACATTTCCCCAAAAATCTTGTCCGCTTCTATTGAGTCGCGCTGGCCCGGTCCTTTGGTGGATCAAGAACTCAGTCAGTCAGAGTTTTCCCATGTGTTGTAGCCTGCAAGTACAGTGGTTCTCGGTAGTCGCTTGAAACATGAATACACAGATTTGTCGCTGCATTGGAATTCACAGTGAAAGAATTAAAGACGTTGACTTGATTGCAAAATGAGTGTATTCGGATATGCATGTATTTCAAAGTGACATTCTCCTCGCACACAACAACTTTCACTGCCAGATTCAAAAAGTCAGATCAATTGTTGAAGTCAGTTTTCGATTGGTCGACCCGACACCAGTGTTGGTGCGACTTCAGTTCAGTCGATCGCCAAGTTCGAAGTCCAACAGGTCATGTGAAATCTTGTAGTCTCACACGCACCACAGCGCATTGACTTGAAGCGGCACAGTTATTTGAAATGTCAAGTGAATATGATTTCGCTGACAGTCAATCGGTTTTCATTCATTGAAAATCTTGGAAAAGATAGTATTATTTACTGCATCGTGAGGATGTTGACTTACAATTGTCCAAACCATGGCAGGAGTGCCTGCAGCGAAATTCATTCTCTGCTGATATCGTATCGGTAGAAGGATTGAAGGAATTAAATCTACCTAAACCGTTCTGGGGATCAGACTTAAATGCTTGAGAATACTTCCGAGGAAATCCAAACAAGAATTGAGAAACTTAAAACTGAACACCGGGATCTCGACGACGTGCTGAACAGGCTGTCAGAAGATCTCAATGTCGATGAACTGCAGATCAGAAGAATGAAAAAACGCAAACTGCAGCTCAAGGACACCATAATGATGCTGGAAAGCCAGTTGATGCCTGACGTATCCGCAAGGAAATAAGCCAGGCAGGAACGCCCCGGGCGTTCCTAGTAGCGGTAGTATTCCGGTTTGAAAGGCCCTTCAGCCGGAACGCCGATGTAATCAGCCTGCTCGTCCGTCAGGCGAGTCAGGGTTGCACCGATTTTATCCAGGTGAAGTCGGGCGACCTCCTCATCCAGATGCTTGGGCAGCACATACACCTCATTGTGATAGTCATCGGCATTCTTCCACAGCTCGATTTGCGCCAGCACCTGGTTGGTGAACGAATTTGACATCACAAAACTCGGATGGCCGGTGGCACAACCGAGATTCACCAGCCGCCCTTCCGCTAACAGGATCAGACGCTTACCATCAGGAAAGATGATGTGATCAACCTGTGGCTTGATGTTTTCCCATTCCAGTTCTCGCAGTGAGGCGACATCAATCTCGCCGTCGAAGTGACCGATGTTGCAAACGATCGCCTGATCCTTCATCTGCCGCATGTGATCCATCGTGATCACATGCCAGTTGCCGGTCGCGGTCACGAAGATATCCGCAACAGCGGCGGCTTCTTCCATGGTCACCACCCGGTAACCCTCCATCGCCGCCTGCAGTGCGCAGATCGGATCGACTTCGGTGACCAGGACGTTGGCACCCTGTCCGCGCAGCGACTGTGCACATCCCTTGCCGACATCGCCATATCCGCAAACCACGGCCACCTTGCCTGCAATCATCACGTCAGTCGCCCGCTTGATGCCGTCAAGCAGTGACTCCCGGCAACCATACAGATTGTCGAACTTGCTTTTCGTCACCGAGTCATTGACGTTGAATGCCGGGCATTTCAGCGATTGATCCTTGACCATCTCATGCAGGCGGTGAACTCCGGTGGTGGTCTCCTCGGTCAGTCCGCGGACGTTGGCCATCAACTCCGGATACTTCTCATGCATCACTACAGTCAAATCTCCACCGTCATCCAGCAGCATGTTCGGAGTCCAGTTGTCCGGTCCGAATATGGTTTGATCCACACACCACCAGTATTCCTCCTCGGTCTCACCTTTCCAGGCAAATACCGGTGTTCCAGTGGCGGCAATCGCAGCGGCAGCATGGTCCTGCGTTGAGAATATGTTGCACGATGACCATCGCACCTCGGCACCCAGATGCTGAAGCGTCTCAATCAGCACGGCAGTCTGAATGGTCATATGCAGACAGCCGGCGATTCGCGCACCTTGAAGAGGACGTTCTTCCGAGAACTTGTCCCGGATCGCCATCAGTCCTGGCATCTCGGTCTCGGCGATTGCGATTTCCTTGCGTCCCCATTGTGACAGACCAAGGTCTGCAACCTTGTAGTCATCTGATATCGATTTCAGCACTGCGGACATGTATGCTTCCTCCTAAAAATGGAATTGTTCAGTGATTGAGGCGGACTAGCCCGCCGCCTGTCTCAGGGCATCCGCCTGATCGGTCTGCTCCCATGAGAACTCGGATTCGGTTCGGCCAAAATGCCCATAAGCGGCGGTGTTTCTGTAGATCGGTCGCAACAGGTTCAGACCGCTGATGATCTGCTTCGGTCGCAGGTCAAAGACCTCCCTGACAATGGCGGACAATCGGTCGTCGTCCAATCCGGGACGGCCGGTTCCGAATGTATTGACCATCAGTGATACCGGCTGGGCAACACCGATTGCATAAGCGACCTGCACCTCGCAGCGGCTTGCAAGCTCTGCAGCGACGATATTCTTGGCAACGTATCGGGTTGCATAGGCGGCGGAACGGTCAACCTTGGACGGGTCCTTGCCCGAAAACGCACCACCACCGTGGCGGGCAGACCCGCCATAGGTGTCAACAATAATCTTGCGTCCGGTCAGTCCGCAGTCGGCTTTCGGACCGCCATCAATGAATCTTCCGGTTGGATTGATCAGGATCCGGTCTGATGCAGGCATCATCGACTCTGGAATGACCGGTACGATGATCTCCTCGATCACACCTTCGCGCACCTGCTTGGCGGACACATCCACATCATGCTGCGTCGACAGCACCACGGTGTTGATTGCCGAGGGTCTGTTGTCGTCGTAGACCACGCTGACCTGGGATTTGGCATCGGGACCGAGCCAGTCGAGACGACCGCTCTTTCTCACCTCGGCCTGCTGGCGAACCAGGCGATGGGCATAGGTGATCGGCCAGGGCATCAATACATCCGTCTCGTCACACGCATAGCCAAACATCAGACCCTGATCGCCTGCACCCTGTTCAACATCCTCTCCCTCACCCTCGTTGACACCCTGTGCGATGTCAGGAGACTGCTTGTTCAGCAGATTCTCTACCCGTACCGTCTGCCAGTCAAATCCCCTGGCGTCGGAGTCATACCCGATTTCCCTGATGGTATTGCGTACGATGGCCTCGTAGTCTGCATTTTCCGCGCCGGTTGTGACTTCGCCTGCAATGATGGCGTGGTGGCGGATACTGGCATTGTCATCAGCAGTACTGGTTGACTTGACCAATGTCTCACAGGCAACGCGGCTGTTGGCATCCTGGGCGATCAGGGCATCGAGCACAGCGTCCGATATCTGGTCCGCCATTTTGTCTGGATGTCCTTCAGACACAGACTCAGAGGTAAATATGAAATTTCCGGGCATTTTCTTATGGGTTGGGGAGGTGAACGATCAAAAGTGGTATTTTACTCATTTTCGCCGGGTTGATAGACGAATTGAACGATGATCGGTCAACCCCATGGCATTTTGTGATTATCTCATTTGAGATGTGCAGCAGGTGTGGTTGGAGTTGAATTTCACCGGCGCGACGAACTTCAAGGACCTGGAATCCCAGGCCGACTAAATCCAGTCATCGTCAGCTTTTGCGTCTAGCGTTCCCTGGTCTTCCGGGCGACTGTGTTTCTACTCCATCCCAGGATCTCCCCGGTTTTCTGTTTCGAGCCATCCGTGCTTTCCAATGCGCACTCCAGCAGGATTCGCTCGATCTCGTTCCTGATCATGCCGTCCTGTGTGAAGTGATCCAATTCCAGCATATTTCCGATCGCCCGGCGCAGGAACTGCTCCCACTCCGGCTGGGTGCTTAGACTGTCAAGCCTGTAACGGATTTGCTCGATATAGTCAGGGAGGTCGTGTGACATGATCAATCGCGAGGGACTCATCACAGTGACCGAGCGGCAGAAATTCTCTATCTCGCGGACATTGCCTGGCCATGGGTACGCGCAAAGGATATCCAGGGCATCGTCCGCAAACGATTTCTCCTCAACGTCCAACTGTATCGCGGCCTGCTGCATGAAGTGGCGGATCAGCAACGGCACATCGTTGCCTCGGTTGCGTACCGGAGCCAGCGCGATACGCACGACGTTGAGTCTGTGAAAAAGATCGGTACGAAACGCCTTTTTCTCAACCTGTTCTTCAAGGTCCTGATTGGTTGCGGCAATGATGCGCACATCGACGCTGATTTCGTTGACACCCCCGACGCGGTAGAACTTTCCCTCTGACATCACCCGCAATAATCGGCTCTGAAGATCACGCGGCATGTCGCCGATCTCATCCAAAAAAAGCGTGCCGGTGTTCGCCTGCTCGAATCGTCCCACGCGTCGGTAGTTGGCGCCGGTAAACGCGCCTTTCTCATGCCCGAAAAGCTCCGATTCCAGAAGATCGGTCGGAATCGCCGCTGCGTTGATGGCGATGAAAGGATGATTTTTTCTCCGGCTGTTTTCGTACAGCGCCCGGGCCACCAGTTCCTTGCCGGTTCCCGACTCTCCGGTGATGAGTACATTAAGGTCTGACCTGGACAGTCGGCCGATTGCCCGAAACACCTCCTGCATGGCTGCGGATTCTCCGATCATCAAAGTCGGACTCGGGTGTTCCACCACAACCTCGTCGCTTGCAATCTCATCCATGACCTGCCTGATCAGGGTGACCGCGACGTCAATGTCAAACGGTTTGGGCAGATGCTCCCGGGCGCCGCGCTGAAACGACTCCACGGTGGTGTCAAGATCCGAGTAGGCGGTCATCACGATAACCGGCAGTTCCGGATTGCGTTGATGGACTCTCTCCAGAAATGTCAGTCCGTCAATTCCTTCCATGCGAATGTCGGTGACGATGACTTCGGGCAGCTCGTGATCGAAATGACTCAACGCATCATCGGCGCTGACGAAACTGCGCGCCAGGATGCCTTCCTTCTTGAGTGCCTTGGTCAGCACCCAGCGGATTGACTGATCATCGTCGATGATCCAAACCGGTTCGGCCGGGCCTGTCATAGCGCAGCCCCGTTCTGTTCGACCGGTTCCAGAGATTGGATGGTTGCCTGATTCGCAAACTTGAGCAACACCGTGAAACGCGTTCGTCCAGGCACACTGTCACAGGTGACCGACCCGTCATGACGCGTGATGATCTGTCGGACGATGGCAAGTCCCAAGCCCTCTCCTTTGGGTTTGCTGGTGATCAGGGGGAAGAATATCTGCTCGGCGAGTCCTTGCGGAATGCCAGGCCCATTATCCTCAACATCAATTCTCGCCGCGCTCTGGAAGCGATTCCTGCCCAGAGTGACTTGCCGTTCGACCCGGGTGCGGATGACAATCCGTCCTGCACGCTCAAAAGCCTCGACCGCATTGCGCACGATGTTGATGAACACCTGGATCAGCTGCTCCTGGTCGCCCAGCACCTCGGGCAGGCTCGGGTCATAGTCCCGAACGATCTTGAGATCGTGCGGATTCTCCGCATGAGCGAGCTTGCAGACATGCTCGAGAATTCTGTGTATGTTGAAACTGGTCATGTCAAGCGGAGTCTGCGGTCCGGACATCTCATCGACAAGACTGCACAGTCGGTCAGTTTCCCTGACGATGACACGGGTGTATTCTGTCAGTTCGGGATGATCATCCAGCTCGGCTTCAAGCAGCTGGGCTGCCCCTCGCAACCCGCCCAGGGGGTTTTTGATTTCGTGGGCAACGGCGCGCAACACTTCTGAGTTGGCTGTCTGACCGGTGGCGGCTGAGTTCTCCAGCAACCGTTTCACCACCTCGTTGACTTCATTGAATTCCAGGATCAGGTGGGTCGAGCCCGCGATGGATGTGGGCGTCAGCATGCAGTCCACCAGTCTCACCCGGCGCGAGGAATCCAGAAACTCAGCGTGGCGCAGGGTACTGGATTGAGATTCCTTCAGACATCGACTAAGGAAGGCCTGACTGTCATTCTGTTTGAAAAAAGCGAGGACGGTTTTCCCCAGCACCTGATTTTCGCTGACGTCGAGGAGGGTCTGGGCGGCGGGGTTCAGCAGTACGATGTCCAACCGATCGTCACAGACTACAATGGCGGTCCCCAGTTCATCCAGCACTGCTGATGATCCGAGAACATTATCGACCGGGTTGGGTGTCGTGTCCGTTCGAACAGTCATTTCAATATCCAATGTTCCGTCATCGCATGTGTTGGAAGATGACGGGGGAACCCGAAATCCGGCAATTGCGATGGATTGCCGGATTTCGGGTTGCGGTCAAGCGTGTCAGCCAGCAGGAGTCATTTCAAAACCAAATCTGAAAATTGAGATCTCCTGTCTGATCAACCACTATAGTACATTTCAAATTCCAGCGGATGCGTCACCAACTGCATGGCATCGACATCCTCGGACAACAGTCCGATATAGGAGTCGATGGCGTTGTCGGTGAAGACACCGCCCTCTTTGAGAAAGTCCCGATCGGAGTCCAGGGCTTCCAGCGCCTGGCGCAGCGATGCCGCAACGTGCGGGATTTTTCTCTCTTCTTCCCGGGACAGCTCATACAGATCGACCTCGACGGGCAGGCCCGGATCGATCTTGTTCTTGATGCCATCCAAGCCAGCCATCAGCATGGCCGAGAAGGCCAGATAGGGATTTGCCAGCGGATCCGGAAATCGCACCTCAACCCGACGCCCGCCTGCCGGTGAGTAGGGAATACGCACCGATGCGGACCGGTTGTAGGCTGAGTACTGCAGCAGATTCGGTGCCTCAAAACCCGGTACCAGGCGCTTGTAGCTGTTGGTTGAGGGGTTCGTGAAGGCATTCAATGCCCGGGCGTGCTTGAATATGCCGCCAATGTAGTGCAGTGCCATCTCACTGAGTCCGCAATGATCATCGCCAGCAAACAGGTTCTTGCCATCCTTGAACAGTGACTGATGGGTATGCATGCCCGAGCCATTGTCCCCGACCAGCGGTTTGGGCATGAATGTCGCCGTCATGCCGTGCGCAGCCGCAACGTTCTTGACGCAGAACTTGTAGATCTGTGTCCGGTCTGCCATCTTGACAAGACTGTTGTACTTGACACCGATCTCACCCTGGCCGGCGGTTGCCACCTCGTGATGGTGTTTCTCAACATCGACGCCCATCGAGATCATGGCCTGGCACATGGCCGCCCGGATATCGCTCATCGAGTCAATGGGCGGAACCGGAAAATAGCCCCCCTTGACGGATGGCCGGTGCCCCAGGTTGGGTCCTTCATCGAAGTCATGGGCGCTGTTCCATGCCCCCTCATAGGAGTTGATTTCATAGAACGCGCTTTCCATGGAAGTGTTCCAGCGAACACCGTCAAACACGAAAAACTCAGGTTCCGGACCGAAGTAGGCGGTGTCGGCAATACCGGACGCAACGAGGTGATCCTCGGCCTTCTGTCCGATGCTTCTTGGGTCCTTGTCGTACCACTCATCCGTGGTCGGGTTGTAGATGCTGCACCGAATCACGACCGTCGGTTCCTGCGTAAAGGGATCGACGATTGCCGCGGTCGGGTCCAGCCGCATGGCCATGTCCGACTGATTGATCGGCTGCCATCCGGCGATGGACGAGCCATCGAACATCACATTCTCGTCGAACATCTCCTCGGAGAATGCGGATATGGGTAAATCCAGGTGCTGGACTGTACCCCGCGTATCCGTAAATCGCAGACTGACGAACTTGGCATCAATATCCTTGATCATCTGCATAACACTTTCAACTGACATTACTCTTGACCTCCACAAGTACTATAGGTTGATACATCAACCTATTTAACAGCAATATTCATGCCAACTATTTCTGTCCAAAATATACAGATTGGATACTATTTTACGCGCAAAAATGGTGCATTCGATAAAAATATGCACCATTTTATAGCAGTACGGTTGCAGTGCAGGGTTGGACCAGGTCGAAAATGTCGGAGATCATTTGCCGGACGTGGTTTTCAACTGTGTCATTCCCGAAATCTGTCCAGTTGAATTGTGCTGACTGTTCGGCGCAATGCCCGTTTTAATCTAGCGGCACACCTGCAAGCGAACGATGGATTGGTTGCCGCGCGATTCAGTCCCAAGCAGTTTGTGGCCGTGGATTCTGCACCAGGCGGGAATATCGACCAGTGCGCCGGGGTCGGTACACACCACTTCGAGTACCTGACCGTGATCCAGCAATGCTACGTTTTCCTGGGTACGGATGACGGGCATCGGGCAGATCAGATTGGTTGCATCCAGTGTCTGGTCTACACGTACCATGGTTTGGGTATCTCGGTTGGATGCATGGGAGACACGGTGAGTGCCTGCTGCGTGCCGTCCTGACGGGTGAAACAGACATCGACCTGGTCTGCATCGCGGGAACTGCCGAAGCGGGCGACCAGACGCGCTGCCATCTCCAGATCGGCATCCGGAATGTCGCCATCGACCAGTGTCAGCGGACCGCTGTGACTGGTAATGGCAAAGTGCGCAAAATGAGACCGATATCCGCTTAAGTATTGGGTTTCTCCTGAGTCCCTGGCGATAATCAGCTTCCACTCACTCTTGGGACGAAGATGACGACCGACTTTAAGCAGCATGATGTCGTCGAGTTCATAATTCCGTTCGGACCGATGATTCCAGAAGTCCTTAAGTTTCCTCGAATACGACTCATCGGTCAGGAAGCAACAGCCACCGGCCGGTTGTGCGAATCCCTCGATCCCCAACTGGGTCGCGAGATCGATTTGTCTTCTGCGCCCCCTGCCGCAAAAGTCAAACAGCTGTTCCCGGTCAACCCATCCTGCGCGTTCCGGCAGGGTCGGTGCCAGCAGTTTGGCACTCAGCGGTCGCAACAGGCGATCGAACGCGCCGGACTCGCGGGCGACAATCGGAAATGTGGAGCGACGTTGGGATTTGGGGCGCTGCCCCAACACCTCACCGGTGACAATGAAGTCAAAACCGTTTGCTTCCATCCACTGTCTTGCGCGGCCGACCATGAATCCCTTGCAGTCAAGACATGGGTTGAGATTGGCGCCATAGCCATGGCTTGGATTAAGGACAATGTTCTTATATGGTTCAATGGCGTCGATGATGTGGAGCTTGATTCCGATGTGCTCTGCCGCCCACAGTGCGTTGTTACGCTTTTGTTTCTTGCGATCCTTGTTTCTGATGGCGTGGGTGTGTCCCTCTACGCAGAAACCGGTGAAGATATTGAGACCTTCAACGTGAATTCCCTGTTCCTGCAAGACGCGCGCAGCCAGCATGGAGTCGAGACCACCGGAGATCAGTGCTACTGCTTTTCTTTGGGTTTTCATGGCTACGCGAGAACAGGACAATTGCTAGTATTTTATCAATTCAGATGTCATTAGGCTTTAATTGGGAAGACTTCGGTTTAGTCGGATCAATTGAATCGGCCAGCGTTTACGGCGTCTCAACTTTACTGACAATCCTACTGATAGAGGCAGTTCATGGAATCGACCGAGTTCATTAATGTAGTAAAATCAATTGTAATAGATTACTTTGAACGCCTCCCTTATGGTGTGGCACCAAATTGAGGACTAAAAGAGATTTTTAGCCAGATCAGGTACGCATAATCCAAATTTTGCATTTGATGATGGTAACCTAGACTTTACCAACCTAGAGTATGTCGGAAATCGAACTACGCATCGACGCCAAGGGATCCGAATCAATTGGGAATTCCTCGGGCAATACGTGTTCTGAAATTTCACGCAGTTTCGAAAGGTTCGAAAACTCAACAATCCATTTTGGTAAAGCTGAGTCGTTTTACAACGTTTGGCCTACTCCAATTTGTATCGTGTCTGACGGCCCATATGGTGTTTCAGGATACCCTGGAGATCTGCATTCCGTAACTGAATTGGCAGAGTGGTATAAACCGCATGTTGCAAAGTGGTCTGAAAGAGCAAGCACTCAGACCACCCTTTGGTTTTGGAACAGCGAACTAGGATGGGCTACAGTTCATCCATTGATATCAGAAAGCGGCTGGGAATATCGAAGCTGTCACATCTGGGACAAGGGACTAGCTCACGTTGCTGGAAATTCAAACACAGCCACACTTAGGAAGTATCCGGTTACTACAGAGGTGTGTGTTCAGTACGTGAGAAGACCGGATTTCATTTCTAGTGATGGTGAGTCCATCACGATGCAGCAATGGCTGCGTAGCGAATGGAAGCGGTCGGGACTGACGTTTCGTGTTGCGAATGATGCTTGTGGAACTGCAAACGCAGCTACTCGAAAATACCTTACAGCCGACCATATGTGGTATTTCCCTCCACCAAAAGCTTTTGCTTTGCTTTCAGACTATGCGAACACACATGGTCATCCACAAGGTAGGCCTTATTTCAGTGTTGACGGTCAACGACCGATATCGGAATTGGAGTGGAGCAAAATGCGTGCCAAGTTCAAGTGCCAGATAGGAATTACCAATGTCTGGCGAATGCCGCACGTTAGCGGGAGTGAACGAATCAATGGCGAGCGGCAGCGGATGCGCTGGAAGTACCGAAGCCTTCACGGCAGTCAAAAGCCTCTTGATCTGATCAGCTTGTGTATTGACGCAACGACAGACCCAGATGACGTTGTATGGGAACCATTCGGTGGACTGTGTCCGTCCGCCGTGGCATCTTTGAAGCTTGGAAGAAGTTGCTACAGCGCTGAAATTGTCGAAGAATTCTACGATGCTGCTGTACGCAGACTTGCAAGTGCCTCAAAACGAAACTAATTCAATTATTCCCTACGATTGGGAACACTTTCCTCTTTGGAAAAGTGTCCGTCAAGCACTGTACTCCTGCCCTGATCACTTTGTCACCTCGACAAACATTGAAGGATTATTGGCAACAGACATTTTTACACTTAATACCTCTTTAGGTGCGACGATCGAAGAGTCAGTTGTAAAGACACTGAATGGTATGAGAGCTGTATGGGATCCGTTGGGGAACTATCAAACTTATTCTTTTGTCAGGCAGACTGAGACGTTTCCCGATGTGATTCTGCGAGAGACTGTCAATGGCAGTGCAATTCTTCTCGGAATCGAGTTGAAAGGTTGGTATCTGCTTGCCAAGGAAGAAGTGCCGACATTTCGATTTACAGTAACTGAGTCCGCCTGCAATCCTTGGGATTTGCTCGTAGTTGTTCCGTGGACATTGTCCAATGTCCTGGCTGGTACACCAGTTCTTTACAAGCCTTTTGTACAGAGCTCTCTTTTCTGTGCGAAAAGACGCAACTACTATTGGATACACGAGAGGGAATCAGTTGCAGACCGGGGAGAAATTATCGAGCCTGAGAATGTTAGCCCTTATCCATTGAAAACCGACAGAATCAGCGATAAGGCTACAGAAGACAGCGGTAGCAATTTTGGTAGACTGGCTCGTTATGGTGTGATGGATGAATACCTTAGAGAGGTGCGCGATACCCTTATTCGTGGAATCCCAGCAAGGGAATGGCAAACATTCTTCAGGAGTCAAATGAAAGACAGGAACTGACACCATGTGTTCAGACAAAACCGTGAGTTGACTAAATTCACAACATCATCTGACTTCCCGAACAAAACTCTCGCACATCAAGGCGTGAATCCACCACTAAACTGAACATTCATCATCAACTAATCTTGAAACTTGGCTTATCGGTTCGCTTTTTGTATGAAACCCAATCCGACGAAAATCAGTATCGCCGCCACCCAGATTGTGAGTGGAAGAACCTCCTTGTACACATAAGCTCCAATCGCGATTCCAGATACCGTGACAAAATAAGTCGACTGGCTGGCGAACAGCGGACCTGAAAACTTCACCAGCGCGAACAAGGCCGTGTAGGCGATGGCTGTGACGATACCGTGATAGACGATCATCAACCCAACCAAATCGAAACTTCGCCACAGGGGATAGATCGAATCGACGGTGCTGACGATCACGAACAGTGTGGCGGAACTGGTGACAGTCATGCCGGTGGACAGCTGCACGACTTCCAGTCCAGTCGGTTGAAACCGTCCGCTGCCCGCGATGAACATTGCATAGGTCGTTGGAGCCAGAAGCCCCAGCACGATGCCGAGAAAGGAAATCGGCGCACTGCTGAACGCATTGGGAACAACGATGAAACAGGTACCGCAGAATCCAAGAATCACACCGATTGCTTTCAACTGATGCGGCTTTTCGCTGCGAATGGTCATGGCAAAAAGGTAGGTGGCAATCGGAGTGAGTGCGATAAACAGGGTCATCAAGCCGGCTGGAATGGTTCTGACAGCCGAGAACATGAATGTCTGCGGTAGTGTCAGACCAAAAAGACCGCACAGAAAATAAAATCCCGAGTGCTTCAACGGCGGGTGAATCGACCGTACCAGATTGATGGAAATCAGGATCACGCTGGCCACCGTCATCACCCAGAAAGAATAATTGAACGGTGAGATTCCTTGGAGCGCGACATATTTCGCGCCATTGATGCTGCCACCCCACATTATTCCCAGCAGCAACAGACACAACACCGGGAGAACACTGCGAACGATGAAGGGGTGTCGCAGAATTTGGCGATTCATTCTGATCTTATTCCGAAAACAGAAGGAGGAATGGACTGATGAGTTAAAGAGTCACTAATTGATATCAGCGCAGGAATTGCTCACAGGCAGCACTCTGCATTGAGAGAATTCCAGTTTTCAATCACAGGAAAGCTCGCTTGCCTTTAGTAGCCGAATTCGAGTTGAATGTGGGAATCATCGGGTGCTTTACGGTAGTCGATTATCAGAAATGCAAACCTGTCGGAAGCGCTCTCATTTTACAGGAAGTCGATTGTCTCCCTGTACCGGTTGGTGATCGCTGCCGACCATAAACGAACGATTCGCAATAGCCTGGTTATCTTCCTGTGAGGTCTTAAGGGCATTCAACAGGAAAGTTCGGATTACCCTGTGTCGTTATAATGTTTGCAGTCCAAGCGGCGGGTGTCCGTGTGCGCGTTCAGAGGAACTTGAGATCAACCCGTGCAACTTGTGAACGCGGCATTTGGAAACCAATTCATTCAGGCTTTGTAGAGGATCCCCTTGAATTTTCAGCAGATCATATTCTCCCTCAATGAGTATTGGGCGGAACGAGGATGTGTCGTTCTGCAACCCTACGATATGGAGGTGGGGGCAGGGACTTTTCATCCCGCAACCTTTCTCGCGGCCATCGGTCCCGAGCCATCCAGATCTGCCTATGTCCAGCCGTCCAGGCGCCCAACCGACGGTCGTTACGGCGAAAACCCCAACCGGTTGCAACACTATTTCCAATATCAGGTGATACTCAAGCCGTCGCCTCCGGATTTTCAAGACCTCTACATCGAGTCTCTCAGGCGGCTCGGTATCGACCCGCTGCAGGACGATATCCGATTTGTCGAGGATGACTGGGAATCACCGACGCTGGGTGCATGGGGACTGGGCTGGGAAGTCTGGCTCAACGGCATGGAAATCACGCAGGTGACGTACTTCCAGCAAGTCGGTGGACTCGAATGCCGACCGGTGACCGGAGAGATCACCTACGGACTCGAACGTATTGCCATGTATGTTCAGGAAGTTGACAGTGTCTTTGATCTGAAATGGAATGATACGTTCAGTTATGGCGATCTCTACCTGCAAAATGAACAGGAGCAGTCAACCTACAACTTTGAGAAAGCCGACACCGACGAACTGTTCCAGCGTTTCCAGGCTTGCGAAAAACAGTGCGGTGAGCTGATCCAACAGAAACTGTCACTACCGGCGTATGAGCAGGTACTGCAGGCGTCTCATACATTCAACCTGTTGGATGCAAGACGTGTGATCGGTGTCACCGAGCGTGCCCGGTATATCGGCAGGGTGCGGACACTCGCCCGGCAGGTGGCGATGACCTACTACGAAAGCCGGGAAGCCAAGCAGTTTCCCAATCTCGTACACTCGAACAATCAAGCCGTAGAGTCGACCGTCTCACCTGAAAAAAATCAGTTTGCCGAGTCAGTCGATGGTGTTCTTCCCCTGCTGCTTGAAATCGGTACGGAAGAACTGCCGCCAGATGCCATTCATCGACTGGGAACCACGTTGGAACAGGAACTCAAGAACGAGTTGCTCGGAGTGGGTCTGATTGATTCACTGGATGCTGAATCAGAGTGGCACGCGACACCGCGGCGTCTGGCCGTGATCGTCAGGGACGTAAAAGGGCGTCGAGAGGATTCGAGCAAAGAGCGGCGGGGACCGCCTGTATCCAGAGCTTATGACGATCAGGGTGAACCGACACAGGCAGCCATCGGATTCGCGGCTTCATGCGGTGTTGCCGTTGAGGATCTTTCGATTACGGAAACCCAAAAAGGCAGTTTTGTCTCGTGCGTGGTCACAGAACAGGGACGCGATGCGCATGAACTGATTCCGGATTGCGTACGCAACGCCGTATCAAAACTCCCCATTCCCAAAAGAATGCGTTGGGGGAGTCTAGAGAGTGAATTTGTCCGTCCGGTCCACTGGCTGGTGCTGCTGCACGGTGACCAGGTTGTTCCATGCGAGATTTTTTCCGTCGAGTCAGGTAACACCACCCGCGGACATCGCTTCCATCGCCCAGATGCTATTGACGTTCCATCGGCGTCCGACTACGCGCAGGTGCTGTTGGACGGAGGTCGCCTGGTGTCGAATTGGCAGCACCGAAAGCAGGCCATCCAGTATCAGATTCACGAACTGGAACAGCAATTCGATGCCAAGGCACTGCGCGACGAGGCGTTGCTTGATCAGGTCACCAACCTGGTCGAGTGGCCATCTGCCTTTTGCGGAACATTCGATGAAGGATTTCTGGCGCTTCCACCCGAGGTGCTGATCACATCCATGCGTCATCATCAGAAGTTTTTCCCGATGTTTGACGAAAATGACAAGCTGGTCAATCGATTCATCGGAGTTGCAAATATAGAACCCGAAAATGAGTCCATCCGGCAGCGGATTACCAAGGGTAATGAGCGCGTCCTGCAGGCGCGGTTGTCTGATGCCAGGTTTTTCTGGGATCAGGACTGCCGCGAGAGCCTCCAGCACAAGGCTCACATGCTTGATGATCTTGTCTTTCACAATGCACTGGGTTCAATGACCCTGAAAGTCGAGCGGATGCAGACGCTGGTAGTTCACATTGCCGAATCAATCGGCGTAAACGAAAAAGATGTTGCAAGAGCCGCCCAACTGGCAAAGATCGATCTGGTCACTGAGATGGTGGGCGAGTTTCCGGACCTGCAGGGCATCATGGGACGTTATTATGCGTTGCGTGACCGCGAGCCCGGGCCGGTGGCTGAGGCGATTTCAGAACACTATCTCCCGAGAGGGGCGGCGGACACCCTGCCATCATCCGACGCAGGAAGGGTAATCGCAATTGCGGACCGCATTGATTCCCTGATCGGTCTGATAGCTGCCGGTGAGACGGTCAAGGGTGACCGTGATCCTTATTCCCTGCGGCGAATGGCCATTGCAGTACTGAGAATCATCATTGAGTGCCACCTTGAACTGGACCTGAAACATCTGCTGGAAAGATCCGCTGACATTTATGGTGCCCAGCAACGAAACAATAGCAAAACACTCAGTGTCAACCCGGATGCCGACCTGGTCGGACACGTATTCGAATTCATGCTGGAGCGACTGCGGGCGTATTATCTCGATCAGGGATACTCAGCGGACGAATTCGCCTCGGTCTACGAACTCAAGCCAACCCGCCCGCTGGAATTCGACCGGCGGCTTCGGGCCGTGCGTCAGTTCCGGGAAGTCGCTGAGTATGATGATCTGATCGCCGCCAACAAGAGAATCAGCAATATTCTTCGACAAAGCAGTGGATCCGACATCACCGAGGTCAATCCCGAACTGCTGACCGAGCAGTCCGAACGCAGTCTGTACGAACAGTCGCTGGCGCTGAGTTCGCAGATTGTTCCCTTGATCGGCGAGTCACAGCACGATGTGATCCTGCGCAAGCTGGCGGTGCTGCGCGACCCGATTGATCGATTCTTCGATGACGTGATGGTGATGGATGAGGACCTCCAGGTGCGCCAGAATCGAGTCGCACTGGTCCGATTTGTGAGTGATCTTTTCCGCGAGGTTGCCGAACTCTCCTTACTCAAGCCAATCAGGGTGAATTGATGAACAAGGATTCCTACACACAGATGCTCGACACGGTGAACAAATTCCATGAGAAGCATGACTTCAAAAATACCGGCGGACACGAACTTCGATTTCGGGTAGCCCTGATGGCTGAGGAGCTCGGAGAGATATCCGCGGCGGTCACCAAGGGCAAGAGCCGAGAGCAGCTGGCCGAAGAGTGTGCCGATTTGCTGATCCTGTTGCTTGGAACGTCAATCGCCGCGGAGTTTGATCTCAACAGCGCATTCTGGTCAAAGATGGCAAAAATCCAGGATCGAAAAGGAAGGATCATTGATGGCACCTTGCGGGTGTCGGACTTTGAGTCATGACCTGCAAATGTTACTCATTGGATAAGGCAGTCGAATCGGAAGTATCACAATGATCGGTGTGCTTCGATCTTCGGTCTTCATGGCCGGCATGGTATTGGCCGCACTCGTCTATTGGCCAGTCGCCTTGGCTGTCTGGTTCTGCAAACCCGGTATCCGTTCGCGCGTCATTGGCTTGTGGGCGCATTTTGTCATCTGGCTTCTCAAAGTCACATGTGGCCTGCGCCATGAAGTCGAGGGATTGGAGAATCTGCCGTCTACACCTGCGGTGATTTTCTCAAAGCACCAGTCCGCGTGGGAAACCATTGCCTATCAGACCATCTTTCCACCCCAGGCCTGGGTCTTGAAGCGCTCGTTGCTGTACATCCCCTTTTTCGGCTGGGGTTTGGCTGCCACCCATCCGATCAAGATCGACCGGGGCGCCATTCGAAAAGCGCTGGCACAGGTTTTGGAACAAGGAAAGGCGGTGTTGGCTGAGGGGCGATGGGTTGTACTCTTTCCAGAGGGCACCAGAATCGCACCCGGTGAGCATGGCACCTACCATGCCAGTGCGTCATTGCTTGCGATCAAGGCCGGTGTTCCACTGGTTCCGGTCGCCCACAACGCCGGAGACTACTGGCGCAGGCGGGAATTCACAAAAACACCAGGTGTAATCCGGGTTCGGGTCGGCGAACCCATCTATCCCGAAAATATGAAACCCAAGGAAATGAACCTTGTTGCGGAGAACTGGATACGCAAGACGATGCCTGAGATCAGCCAGGCCTATGCGCGCGAATCAGCCGCCAACGACTGAATCCGAGCAGTGCAATCTATAGCGACGCTGTAAGCGTTTCGGATACCCGATATCAGAGTTTGTGGCACATGGACTCGATCGGAAAGAATATCTGGGCTGGCTCTATCGCCCGCAGTGAGTAAATGCCCCGCTCAAACTCGTAGACGAGATCGGCTGTCTCATCATCCGCATCAACCACCGACGCAGTATCCAGATCAATGGCAAGGTTCGGTGTCACGTAGACAGACCTGTTCCGGACCGGCGCATAACCATCCCGAACGCGTCCGAATATGATCATCTCGTCAATCACCAGGGGTGTTCGCAACTCCCAGGCATTATCCTGCCAGACATACAGCATTTTCCCGCGGATGTTCTGATTGGTGACAAAAACACCAATCCCTGACATGTCGCGTCCGTCGCGCAGTTTGAATTCTCCAATCTGATAATCGACATGTTCCTTGCGGGTGATTTGATTGACCAGGGTGTCGACGTATCGCTCCGGGTCAACCAGGAAATTTGCCAGCATGAGTTGGTCGAATTCATCGTAGACGACACTGCAATCAAAATAATTTGCCCGCGCCGGCAAGACAGCGATGCACAGCATCAGTGCTATAGCAGTCATCAGGTTTGACAGTATTCGCATTTTGCTTCTTCAGATTGTCTCGATCTTATTGTAATGTCGGGATGTCAGGCACTCGGCAAGCCGCCAGTAATGGCCGACATCGAGCTCCTGTGCCCTGAGGCCTGAATCCACACCGCATTCTTGAAAGATGTCGCGGTCAACCACGCCTTGTAGTGAATTTCTCAAAGTCTTTCTCCGATTGCAGAATGCCAGACGAACCAGTTCCTCGAACTCCCGGGTGATGGATGAATCGGCGTCCTGCATGGGTCTGGGTCTCATGTAAACCACGGTAGATTGTACTTCGGGCGGTGGTGAGAATGCACCTGGTGGCACGTCAAATACAGTCTCGACTTCCATTGACCTTGCAACACAGACTGTGAGTCTGCCGTATTGCCGGGTACCGCACGCTGCGCTCAGACGCTCGGCGACCTCGCGCTGAAGCATGAAACACAAGTCCTGAATGCAGTCAGAAAAATCGAGCAGTCGTATGATCAGCGCGGTGGAGATCGAGTAGGGAAGGTTGCCGACAACACGAATCTTGCTGTCATCGGTCTGGAATGAGCGAAAGTCACAATTCAGCGCATCCGCATGATGCACGGTAAATCGGTCTGAAGAGGTGTGTTTTTGCAGTCCCTGTGCCAGTTGTGGGTCAACTTCAATCGCATGCAGGACGCGCGTCCTGCCGATCAGCCTCTCCGTCAGTGCACCTTTTCCCGGGCCGATTTCAACCATGATGTCATCGGCTGCTGGATTGATCAAGCGAACGATCTGATCGATGACCTGGGAGTCGGTCAGAAAGTGCTGGCCAAGGCGCTTTCGCTTTCCCTTTGCAGTCATAACCCGGCATGCATGGCGATCTCACCCGCCATCGATATCGCGCACAAAAGACTGCCGACATCAGCCTTGCCGGTCCCTGCAATGTCGTAGGCGGTGCCATGGTCAACAGAGGTTCTGATGATCGGGAGCCCCAAGGTGACATTGACAATTTCACCGAACCCACCGGACTTGATGACCGGAAGTCCCTGGTCGTGATACATCGACAGGATGACATCAAAATTCTCGAGCCGATTCGGGGTAAACAGCGTATCCGCCGGAAATGGTCCGGAAACCCGCAAGCCCTCATCCTGGAGTTTCCGGATGGCCGGGATGATTGTGTCGATCTCCTCCCTGCCCAGTTGACCGCTTTCGCCGGCATGTGGATTCAGCCCACAGACACCGATTCGCGGCGAACTGATCCCGAAGCGTGCGTTCAGGTCCTCATGCAAAACCCGCGCAACATCGAGAATTCTCGTTTCTGTGATCGATTGGGGCACACTTTTAAGTGGGATGTGCGTGGTCACCAATGCCACCCGCATCCTGCCGTCGGTCAACAGCATGACCGGACACCGGGCTTTGGCAGCTTTTGCCAGATACTCGGTGTGTCCAGTGAACTTGAGGCCCGGCCGTTGGATGGTTGCCTTGTTGACCGGACCGGTGACCATTGCGTCAAATGTCCCCGACTGACAGCCGGAGACTGCGCGATCAAGTGTCTCGAGTATGTAGTCAGTGTGGTCGGGATTGCCGACTCCAGGATCGACTTCGGCACCACATTCAACATGCACGATCTCAATCTCTCCGGTCGGTTCGGAATCTGCACCATAGCTGCGCAATGCAATGTCGTGAGTCAGCTGATCAGCCCGTTCCTCGAGTACGGTTTGATCGGCAATCACAACAACTCTATGGTCGGACAACTGATTCGCAGCGAGAATGACAAGATCCGGTCCGATTCCAGCCGGGTCGCCCGGAGTCAATGCGATGGTACAGCGACGCCTCACAGTGCTTACCCAGCGCTGATCACGTTTTACTGTTTATGGACAATCAAGCCCATCAACTTCATTCAAGTGAGGTGTGGGTGCCATCGCAAAACGGTTGTTTTCCGGTGTGCTTGCAGCCACAGAACCAATATTTCCCGGCTCGGGAAATACTGACCTGCATGGGTTCGTACTCAGTGACCTTATGGGAGCCATCGCAGAATGGTTGCTTTTTCGACAGTCCGCATCGACACCACCAGTAGTCGCCCGGCTTGAGTTCGAGTTCATAGGGTTCTTTCTGTGCAATATGGGGATCAGCCATGATTGTTACTCCATTTATGTTTGCTATTGAGACAGGGAAAAAACCGATCACTACCGGACTGGCAGTTTTCATTCCAACCTTGCATTGATGATGCCTGCGTAGGCGTCACCGAACCAGGCTGGCACCCCCGATTGGATAATTCTACAACATTGACAGGATTGCGAAAGGATTCAAGGCGTTTTACCAATTCAATCGGTCGCAAGCCCTGGGAAAATTCCAACACACATCAGCCACTTGTTCAGATTCAACTGGTAAAATGATAACGCTTTGGCCGTCCAGTATTGACCTGGCGCAGGAAGAGACCACACATTATTGTCCACCCTCCAACTCGCAATCTCAAATGGTAGAGAAAGATCAATCCAGACAGTTCATACCGGTATCAATCGCGGTTCTGACCATTTCCGATTCCCGGACCGAGGACAACGACAAGTCCGGTTCGCTGCTGGTCGGGCGGGTTGAACGAGCCGGTCACATCTGCACAGACAGGCAAATTGTCAAAGATGACATCCACCAAGTCAGGGCGCAGGTCTGTCAGTGGATTGTTGACTCGAAGGTTCAGGTTGTACTGACCACCGGCGGCACCGGCGTCACCGGAAGAGACGGCACACCGGAGGCGATCCGGCCCATACTTGACAAGGAAATCGTTGGCTTTGGTGAGATGTTCAGAGTCCTGTCGTACGAAAAAATCAAGACGTCCACCCTGCAATCCAGGGCATTCGCCGGTGTTGCGAATGCGACGTATATCTTTTGTCTGCCCGGGTCGTCTGGTGCCTGTGCGGATGCATGGGACATGCTGATCGAGCATCAGTTGGACTATCGGAGCCGCCCGTGCAACCTGGTTGAACTGATGCCAAGACTGCTCGAGCATCTTGTCAGCAAGTGACCAGCAAAATATCAATTCATCGCAAAGGACGAAAGTTATGAAAACCAATACACTGGTATCTGATGGAAGTGCTTCCGCTGTGGCAGACTCAAAACCTGCCGCGGAAAGACAAGGTTTGAATTCAGATTTGTTTGGTGTCTGGGCGCCATGCCTGACACCCATTCACACGGATGGTTCCATCGATCATGCGAAGCTGTGCAATCATATCAACTGGCTGTTGGCCAATGGATGTCACGGAGTGGCCTTGTTCGGTACGACGGGCGAGGCACCCTCGTTTTCAGTCGTCGAACGAATGACCGCACTTGAAAAGGTGATCGAATCGGGAATTGATACCGGCAAACTGATGATTGGCAACGGCTTCCCGGCCGTGACAGACACCATCACTGTCACACGGCACGCCCTCGAAGCGGGTTGCACCAAGGTGCTGATGCTGCCACCGTTTTATTTCAAGAATCCATCCGTGGAAGGACTCAGTCGGAGTTATCAGTATGTTTTGGATCAGGTGAACTCCGAAGACATCAGGGTCATTCTCTATCACTTTCCACGAATGAGTGCGGTGCCCATCCCGCATGAGTTGATTGACGCGCTGATTGGTTCGCATGGTGAACTGATTGCGGGGTTGAAAGACTCTTCCGGAGAGTGGGCGAGTGTCGAGGGTTACATCCAGCGTTTTCCGGGGCTTCAGATCTTTCCGGGAACTGATGTGCTGCTGCTCAAGGCATTGCAAATCGGTGGGGCAGGCACCATCACCGCGACAGCCGATATCAATCCCGCAGGAATTCGACAAGTCTATGATCTATGGTTCAGCGGAGAAAGTGCGCAAGACGCCCAGGAGGCCGCCGAGCGTATTCGCGAGGTCGTGTTTCGTTACCCACTTGCAGCGGCATTGAAAACTGTCCACGCGCGATTCAGTGATGACTGGACATGGAAGAACGTCCGTCCGCCGTTGACCGGCCTTTCATCTGCAGACGAGAGCGAATTGATGACCTCGCTGCACAATCTGAACTTCAGACTTGCTGATTGACCACAGTCGGTGAATCAGCTGGAAATACAGCACGTCCGCCAGCGGATTACACCGTCAAGCGGACGCGCGCGAGTCGAATATTTCAGCTATTCGTGAGTCTAGAATGACTGCATGAATGGGTTGGTATGGCTTCGGTCCTCGATCTTGATGAAACCGTGCGCAGTCACTGTATGACAGGCATTGCAGGTTTCGATGACCGTCAAATACGCTTCGAGTGATGCTGTTGAATCGCCAGACCTCAAGGCATCTTCAAAACTCTCAAAACTTGGAACCAGCATTGTCTTTACGAGTTCGCCGATGGGATACCCATCATACTCCTCAACGGTCATCACGACATCAAGTGTTTCCTCAATTTCGTGAACGTAGAAGTCAGCGGCCTCCATGTTTCCGGCACGCAGTGAAAGCCCGGTCTTATGCATGAAACCTTGCAGATGGCTCATTTCCTGAGCCAATGCGACATCTCCTTCCGAATTTGCAGTAAGCGGTACAAGCGCGACAGCCAATGCGACCGGGATGCCAAGAATGAGTCGGGTGAAATTACGAAGCTTTACAACAGACATTTAGATTCCCTCCAATTTGTTGTGTATTGTGGTTGCAACAGCAATGTGTAATGAATAGACCTTTTTGCTATCGCTGTTGCTCTGTCAATGCAGAATATACAGGAAATACACTACAAATTGTAGGAAATAAGTATTCAGTCTTTTTCGCAACAGGCGTCACCTGCAACTATTTGTTGAGATTGACTGTGTCACGATGCCACCTCCCGGAATGGCTGTGAACTGCAGACAGACCGAACTCCGTGTCGAAATTACGTGTTCCAGGCAGGATAAACGGAATTGTGTAATCCGTTTATCCTGCCTGGGTTTTAGGCCAATCAGTCTGTTGAGGTGTGAAACGTTATGCTGCCGAAGCCATTTCTCCTGAAATTCCCAGGGCCGCCGCAACGCCATCAGCGTAGTCCGGGTGAACTCTTCGAAAGTGTTCGAGTTGCCGTTGAACAATTTCAACGGGAACACCGTTCATCGCCTCCGCGATGTTCGAATACAGCCGCTGGCGTTGGCCGTCATCGAACAATTCAAACAGTGCCCGCGGTTGCACGTAGTCGTCGTTTCCGTCCCGGTGGTCATAGCGGTCCGCATCACCTGAAATCTTCAACGGTGGCTCCCGATACGAGCTGTTTTCAGCCGGTCCCCCAACCGAATTGGGTTCATAGTAGGCATCCTGATTACCCGAGTCATTGGGGAAGAAACGCATCGCACCATCCTTATGATAGTGATGGACCGGACATCGCGGCGCGTTGACCGGCAGATGCTCGTAGTGAGTGCCAAGCCGATACCGATGGGCGTCCGCATAGGCGAAGATACGCGCCTGCAACACCTTGTCCGGACTGAATGCAATTCCCGGAACCACATTGGATGGGCTGAATGCAGCCTGTTCGACCTCGGCGAAATAGTTGTCTGGATTTCGATTCAGCTCAACGGTTCCGACTTCGATCAGAGGATATTCCGCATGTGGCCAGACCTTGGTCAGATCAAACGGATTGTAGTTTGTCTTTTCCGCATCATCCTCCGGCATCACCTGCACATACATGGTCCAACGCGGAAATGCGCCCCGTTCAATCGCACCGAACAGCTCTTCCTGGTAGCTCTCTCTCGAGGCACCGATCACTTCTGACGCCTTGGCATTGGTGTAGTGACGGTGACCTTGCCGAGTCTTGAAGTGAAACTTCACCCAGAACCGCTTGCCGTCCTCGTTCCAGAAACTGAATGTGTGTGAGCCGTAGCCATTCATGTACATCGGTGCGGTCGGCAGCCCGCGATCCGACATCAGGATGGTGACCTGATGCAGGGACTCCGGCGACAGCGACCAAAAATCCCACATCGCGGTCGGCGAGCGAAGATTGGTTTTTGGATGACGCTTCTGGGTACGGATGAAGTCTGGAAACTTCAATGGATCGCGAATGAAGAACACCGGTGTGTTGTTGCCAACCAAGTCCCAGTTTCCCTCTTCAGTGTAGAACTTGACGGCGAAACCACGCACGTCCCGTTCGGCATCCGCCGCGCCCAGTTCCCCGGCAACCGTGGAGAATCGAATCAGCAGTGGCGTTTTCTTTCCAACATTGGAGAAAACAGCCGCTCGCGTGTAATTCGAAATGTCCTTGGTGACAGTCAGGGTACCGTAAGCGCCCCAGCCCTTGGCGTGCACAACCCTTTCGGGTATCCGCTCGCGATTCTGATGGGCGAGTTTTTCGATCAGTTGATAGTCCTGCAGCAATACCGGTCCCCGTGGTCCGGCAGTCTGACTGTTTTGATTGTCGGCGACAGGTGCGCCGGCGGTGGTGGTTAGTTGTTTCATTGCAATCTCCTAGTTTTGCCAATTGAATGCAGATAGGATAGCGATTGCCCAATAATAGGTGAAATACATTATTATTATGATATTGATAGGTAATACATATTAGACGGGTAATGAACATACGCGACCTCAAATACATCGTTGCAGTTGCTGAACTGGAACATTTCGGCAAGGCTGCCGCTGCCTGCCACGTCAGTCAGCCTGCATTGAGTGGACAGATTCGGAAAGTCGAGGAGCAACTTGGAGTCAGGTTGTTCGAACGAACCAAGCGCTCGGTCAGGCTGACGGGTGCCGGAGAGCGGATCGTCGAACGCGCCAGGGCGATTCTAGATCAGATTGATCAGATTGAGGGGATCGCCAGGACGTTGACGGACCCACTGGCGGGCACGCTGCATATCGGAATGATTCCCACCATTGCACCCTATCTCACACCGAAATTCCTGCCTGCCGCAGCGCGTTCTCTACCGAATCTGGACATTCGATTGTATGAGGGACAAACTGCAACGCTTGAGCAGAAACTGAACGACGGGGAAATTGATGCGGCAATCCTCGCGACGCCGGTTCAGGACACGCGTCTCGAGGACATTGCGCTTTATGAGGAACCGTTCTGGGTGGCGCTGCCAAGTGGACATCCGATGGCTGGGCAGGATGCCGTTGACGTCAGGGACATTCACCTGGAGGATTTTCTGCTGCTTGAGGATGGCCACTGCTTCCGTGACCAGGTCATTTCATTCTGCACAGCAGTGCTGGACAGCGAAGCACGTTTCCGTACGCAACAGACCAGTCTGACAACGATACTGGCGCTGGTCAGCGCCGGTGCCGGAGTCACTTTGGTTCCCGCAATGAGTCTCGTCGGCCCCTGGGTGACTGATTTTGGTATTACGCTGAGAAAGGAGAAGTCTGGTACTGCGTCCCGATCAGTTGTGCTCGTCTTGCGAAAATCCTATCCCAATCGGATCCTGTTGGAGCGATTGGCCGACATCATCTGTGCGGTCGTACCAAATACGGTTTATCCGGTCAGACGCTGAGTGACAATCCTTTACAAATCCGCGTGGAAGCGATTCAGATCAGGCAGGCAGCGTCAACCGCCGACATAAGACATCTCAATCTTGGGATCTGTGGCCGGTTTGCTGGCGCGAAGTTCAGAATAGCGGTCGTTTCTGACGCTCCATAGTTCGCGGATGACCTGTGCCAGCTGTTCAGCGTCAGCGCCTCTACGAAGGTGCTCGCGAAGATCAAATCCGCTTGTCGCAAAAAGACAGGTGTAGATTTTCCCTTCGGCGGTGAGTCGGGCGCGGTTGCACGAGCCACAGAAAGGTTCGGTAACCGAGGTGATGACGCCGATCTCGCCCGGGCCATCCTTGAATTTCCAGCGCTTGGCAACCTCTCCCCGATACGTGGGTGACACCGGTTCAATCGGGAATTCCTGATTGACCGCAGCTAGAATCTCCTTGGCCGGGATGACCTTGTCCATCTGCCAGTCGTTGGTATTGCCGACATCCATGAACTCAATGAAGCGCAAAATGACATCAGTACCATGAAATTCCCGAACCATGGGCAGGATTTCGTTTTCGTTCATGCCCCGTGCGACCACCATGTTGACCTTGATCGGTGACATGCCGGCGGCTCTCGCATTCTCGATTCCCTGCAGAACGCGTTTGACCGGAAACTTCACATCGTTGATGGAATGGAAGATTTCGTTGTCGATGGCATCCAGGCTGATGGTGATTCGTTGCAAGCCCGCACTGTGCAGTTCCTGAGCCGCGGCGAGCGTGAGGAGCGACGCGTTGGTCGTCATGCTCAGGTCCTCAACCCCGGAAATCGTGGACAGCACTGAAATCAGATCCGGCAGGTCCTTGCGAACCATGGGCTCACCACCGGTGATTCGGACTTTCTTGACACCATTGGCAACAAATGCCCGAACCGACCTTTCGATCTCTTCAAAGGTGAGGAGGTCCGCCCGCGGCAGAAAAGCATGATTGGAGCCAAAGAATTCCTTTGGCATGCAGTAGACACACCGAAAGTTGCAACGATCGGTAATGGATACGCGAATATCCCTGATCGGGCGATTCAACGTGTCTGTAACAGCTTGGACTGGTATCGTTTCCATTAGGCTTTCAGTGGCCGGAAAATCAAGGCTTGCCGAATATTTTAACTTTTTTGGCGTGTGGATGCCTTTATGGTACCCAAACAACCAATCAAAGACGGTTCAGCGTGCCATTTTCCAGATCGGTGACTGCCTTGGGCTATGCCGGATTGTTCAACCTGCAGACCGAAAAGAAACCACACAGAATACGATAAGTCAGACCCCAGATCACTCTCGGGTCAGTCTTCGACACCCGAATTCCAGGGAATTGCCCCCGATAGTTTGCGGGGCGAAAGTCTGGAATGAAGTGACCGGAGTCGACCAGAGTACCGACGGGAATCCAGACCGTGTCCTTGACCTCCTGATTGGGTGATGTCAGTTTCGGTGATGGCAATTGAAAGACATGGCACGAAACAATCAGGCCGTGCGCGGGACTGCCCTTGGGTGCGGTGATGTCGTCCAGCCGTCCGATATGATGTTCGGCGCCGATATGCAGTCCGATCTCTTCAAACGTTTCCCGCTGAGCGGTCAGCATCAGGTTCTTGTCCTCGGGCTCGCGTTTTCCGCCGGGCAGCGCCATCTGACCCGACCAGGGATCATCCTTGCGGGTGGAACGCTCGATAAACAGTATTTCGGCACCGCTGTCACCGTCAGTCAGGATGAGACTGACTGCGGCTTCACCGGATCCGCTGTTTGGAATGAGTTCCGGGTTGTGTGCGGCAATGCAGTCACTGATTGAGGAAATCGTAACCGAAGTCATTGGTGTTGAAATGTGTCGATCTGACAAATCATTGTTCTGTGTATCAATTGCGTCAATGTATCACCTGACCAACAATGGACAACTTGAGTTGATGGTTATACCCATGCTTGGATGTAGGCAAATACCCTCCAATCACATGTCGGTTAACGTCAAAGCTGAACTGGTCAATCCGCTTAAGTCACAATCAACTAGAAATGGAGAATTGACGTAATTCACCACAAATTCTGCGCATTCGAGCGAATCGATTATGCAACCTGATTTCAGGGAAGATTATATGTTCAACCAAATTAACCTATTTGAGATGTGAATTCGGTTTAGCAATAGCAATAAAATATGACTGTGCTGGTTCACTTACCTTTGGGAATAGATTGAATACCAGTACCGCGTGGTCTGCATACGCATCGTGGGCACACATGCAGAGTATGAACTAGTAAACGTAAGGGAGATTCGACATGACTGACATCAAGCCCATCCGGTCCGAAAGGGATTATGAGGCGGCTTTGGTGCGGATTGCCGAGTTCATGGACGCGAAAACCGACAGCCCCGAGGGCGACGAGCTCGACGTCCTGGTCGATCTGGTGGAACGCTACGAAAGCAAATACGTACCGATGGGTATGCCAAGTCCCATTGGTGCGATTGAATTTCGCATGGAGCAGGCGGGTCTGTGCCCCGAGGACCTCGTACCCTTCATAGGAAGCCGCGCAAAGGTCTCCGAGGTTCTCGCCGGCAAGCGATCAATCACCGAGGCGATGGCGCGCAAACTGCATGAACACCTCGGTATTCCGGCAGATGTGCTCCTGCAGCAACCGGATGTTGATCTTGCCAATCCGTCAGCAGACATCGAGTGAATACGGATTTGCGTCAAAGCAATGGTGAAGCTGGGTTGGTGGCGTGATGTCCAAAATAGATTGACTGCTTCACTGGACCGGGATGGGATAACCGATTCTTGCTCTGCGTTATCCGTATCTTGGGTAATTTTTTCTGAACGATTAATGGTTCAGTTCATTTCGAGCAAGCGTTCGACACTGGTTGGACTTACGCTAAGAATTCTTCCTGCCTTGGTATGGGTCAGTTCATTCTCCCTCAAGCTACGATGAACCAATTCAAGTAGCGGTTTGCCGAGCCTGTGCCGTCGAATGGTGTAATGATTCGAACCTGAAGATTCCTGTTTTGGTAACCTGTTACGGCGTTTTTCTTTCTCGTGCTGCCAACGCCTTTCGTAACTGTTCGACAGTGTGCGATAGGTTTCAGCGCTTATCCTGTCAGACCGCCAAAGACGATATAAGATCGTGGATTCACTAACGTTTGCTTCGGTGGCGAGCGCGGCAACCACTTTGGCGACATGTTTTTTATCGGTTGTTGGCTTCAGCTTGTAAACCACCTCTTCAGGAATCAGGAACTCGGCGGCAACGTCGTTACAGAACCGCTCAATTTGTGCCTCCTTGGAATTTGCTCGCTCTGACCTCGGTGCACCACTGATGCCTGCGGAACCCAGCATCAGGGGCGTAAATTCATGCATCAATGTAAACGAACGTGCAGACAAGGCATCTTGATGATTGATGACAATGAAGGGAGCGATTTTGTCAGCGATGGTAAATCCACGGAAAGCCTGTTCGCAGATTGCGGAATGATGGGAGCCAAGATCCCCAATCAGAAGGACGAACACTCCCGTGTTTTCGATTTTCTCCCTGAGAAATGCAAAGAGTTTTTTTGGAGATTTGAAGCCTTTTCCAATCAGACCCAAGTTGTCAACTCCGAGAAGTTTCTTGATTGAACTCACAGTGTTTTTGACATTGTTACCTGGAGAAACTGACTCAACAAAGTCAAGTGGCTCGTGATCTTCATCGTCCTCCAGAATGGACTTCACCATCTCTTGTCTAACGTGAACGTCCCGCAAAATGGCGTTTAGTGTCGCTGCTTCCTCAAGGGATACCGAAGTAACCTTGTATACAGTTCGAAAATCTGTACCGAGTAACCTGATCTTCGGAGGACTGTTCAGATAGAAAACAGTCAGAGGACATCTGTAGATTTCCGAGATCTTCACCAATTGGTTACGCGTTGGTTTCACATCACCACGTTCAAACGCTTCAAGCTTCTCACTCGCTGTAGACCTGCTTGTTGAAGTCAGTTGCAGCTTCTTCGCAGCGGAATCAACTGTCAAACCCGCAATCTCGCGCGCCCAGGTGAGAATCTCTGGATTGATGTTTTCTGCCCGCGCTGTCATTTTTTTTCAATTGATCCAAGTGAGCGGAATGACTGTCTGATTTATGAACGAGTGGTCATTCCCGGAGAATGAGTTTACCGACAAAGTGTTCTGGAATGCTTGAATTCAAATGAGTAGTTTGCGCTATCGACGTCCTTGTGATCCAAACGAATGTACCTCGCCAAGTCTCACTTGCAAATGCACCGCAAACCAGCACAACCCGAAGCCAGTCTGAAATTAGTCAAACTTGAAGCACTGTAAACAAGTATGATATTCAATCTTTCTAATATAACTTGTAGACGTTTCCGCTTTGTAAACAGAAATGCGGAGAGAAATTTAACTTGTTGGGAGGTTTCAAGAAAGATGAAATCAAAAAAATTGATTGCAGTAATTCTGGCAATGTTCTTTGCATTTGCCGGACTGGCCTCAGCACCAGTATCTGCTGACAAGGTCCGTTGGAAAATGGCAAGCTGGTTTCCCAAGAACCTGACTCAGTTGGGTACCCTGGGACTTCACGTCACCGAAACCCTTGACCGCGTTTCCGATGGCCAGATCGAACTGAAGTATTTCGAGCCTGGTGCCCTGGTGCCACCGCGTGAATGTTTTGATTCCGTTGCAACAGGTGCAGTGGATGCCTGCTGGTCAACCCCCGGTTACTGGTATGGAAAAAACTCAGCGCTGGCCATGTTCGCCGCTGTTCCATTCGGTCCGCAGGCAGCTGAATATGGTGCCTGGATCTATTTTGGAGGCGGACAGGAGTTGATGAATGAGATCTATGCCGAGCATGGATTGTATTCATTGATCTGTGGCGTGATCGCGCCTGAGGCTTCGGGATGGTTCCGCAACGAGATCAATTCGGTTGATGATCTGAAGGGACTGAAAATGAGATTTTTCGGACTCGGCGCGAAAGTCATGGAGAAAATGGGTGTTTCAACCCAGTTGATTCCAGGCGGTGACATCTTCCCGGCTCTCGAGCTCGGATCAATTGATGCAACCGAATACTCCATGCCGGCGATCGACCTGAATCTTGGATTCTACCAGATCGCAAAACATTACTACTTCCCAGGCTGGCATCAGCAATCCACCTTGTTTGAAGTTCTCATGAACAAGGAAAAATGGGAAGGCCTGACCGACCATCAGCGCGCACTGTTCGAACTGTCATGTGGCGATAACTTCCGTTATGGACTGCTTGAGGGTGAGGCGATTCAGGCACCGGCCCTGCAGGAGCTGCAGGAAAAGGGTGTGACCATCCACCGATGGCCGCAAGAGATTCTGGATGCACTTGAAGGTGCATGGAACGAGGTGGTTGCCGAAGAGAGCGCTGCCAATCCGGATTTCAAGAGAGTCTGGGATCACTACAGCGCGTTTCGCGAGCAGTATACAGTCTGGCGTGAACTCGGTTATCTGTAAGTCAGGATAGACTGAACATTTAACCAACAATTTGAAGATTGCCTGTTGCGGGGTGTCGGGCCATACCCCGCAGCAGGTTTTTCCAATTTTTTCAATCAACTTGAAACAGGAGCATCCCGATGAGACTGTTGCTCCGACTGGATGAAATCGCTGAATCGATAATTATCGGCATTGGCCGGGTTGCGGCCTGGGTTGCCGTCCTGCTGATGATCGTCATTGTGTTTGACGTGATTACACGCCGGTTTTTTGTACTGGGTTCCACCAAGTTGCAGGATCTGGAGTGGCACATTCACGCGATCCTGTTTCTATTCTGCCTGGGCTACGCTTACCTCAAGGATGCGCACGTTCGGATTGATCTGGTCAGGGAGCGCATGAGCGAGCGCACCAAACTGTGGATCGAACTGATCGGCTGTCTGCTGTTTCTGATTCCCTACACGGTCATTGTGATTTATTACGGTGTCGACTGGTGGCACCGTTCATTCCTGCAAAATGAGATGGCTGAATCCGCGACCGGCCTGCCGTTTCGATGGATCATCAAGGCAGCCCTGCCCATCGGATTCGTAGTCTTACTGGCCAGTGGCGTGAGCATGGCGTTTCGCAAGCTCGTGCAGCTGTTCGCTCCGGATGATTTGAAGGCAATCGTCAATGAGCGCGAAAAGGTGGAAACCATCCATCTTGACGAAGTGGACATCACCGAGTTTGGTCGCGACTGAGGGGCATAGCGATGCTGGATCTATTTATTGACTACATGCCTCTATTCATGTTCCTGGCATTGGCGATCCTGCTGTTTTCGGGATATCCGGTGGCTGCGGTGCTTGGCGGCATCGCATTGGGATTTGGATATCTGGGTGTATACCTGGATGTATTCGTTCCGATCGAGTTCTTCAATATTGTCGGGCGGATTTGGAGCGGCATTGCAGACAATCTGGTATTGGTGGCGATACCCATGTTCATATTCATGGGCACCATGCTGGAAAAAAGTGGCGTCGCCAGGGATCTTCTGTACTGCCTTCAGGTTTTGCTGAGAAGGGTGCCCGGCGGACTGGCACTGTCAGTCACCGTGATGGGTACGATCATGGCGGCGACTACCGGAATCATCGGGGCCTCGGTTGTGATGATGACCCTGATGGCATTGCCGGTGATGCTGCATCGAAACTACAACGTTCCGCTGGCAACGGGAACCATCGCCGCGTCTGGAACACTGGGAATTCTGATTCCACCCAGCATCATGCTGGTGATCATGGCCGACCTGCTCGGCCGGTCGGTTGGCAACCTGTTTGTGGCAGCCGTGTTTCCCGGTCTGATGCTCGCCTCGATCTATGCACTGTACATCCTCACTTTGACAGCCATCAAGCCGGAACTGGCACCGCCCTTGCCCAAAGATCTCGGTCCGAAGTCGACGAAGGAATTCTTGATCATGATCTTCAAGGGATTGGTTCCACCCGTATTGCTGATTTTTCTGGTTCTGGGTTCGATTGTTGCCGGGTGGGCCACACCGACTGAAGCCTCGGGAGTCGGCGCGGCAGGTGCGGTGTTGCTGGCACTGATCAATCGCAGGTTGAATTTCAAGATGATGCGCGAGGTCGTGGAACGTTCCGCCCTGACCGGGGCCATGCTGTTTTTCATATTCATCGGTGCGACTGCGTTCTCTTATGTTTTCCGATCGCTGGGCGGCGATGATATCGTGATCGAATTCGTCGAGAATACCGGTTTTGGATCCTGGGGCATCCTGTTCACACTGATGGCGATTGTGTTCCTGCTGGGATTCTTCTTTGACTGGATTGAGATTACGCTGATTGTGCTGCCGGTGTTTGCACCGATTATCGAATTGCTGGATTTCGGTGATCACATTGCGAAAATCGACCTTGTGTACTGGTTCGCCATTCTGGTTGCGGTCAATCTGCAGACGAGTTTCCTGACACCGCCGTTCGGTTTCGCGTTGTTCTATATGAAAGGGGCAGCTCCGCCTGAAATCAAGATTCAGCAGATCTACAAGGGTATTGTGCCTTTCGTGATGCTGCAGCTGATCGGTCTGTCGCTGGTGATGGCATTCCCGGACATCGCGATGTGGCTGCCGAACAAGCTGCTCGACTGACGTCTCGCGGCTGAAGATCTAGGCCCATGGCAAGCAGGGCGGAAACAGTTGGACTCTTTGCCACCTGCCTGGTGGATTTTGCAAGACCTGAAGTCGGATTTGCAGCAGCACACCTGATCGAGCAGGCCGGTTTCCACCTCGAAGTGCCTGCCAGCCAGACCTGCTGCGGGCAACCACACTACAACAACGGTGCCTCGCGGGATGCCATGCAATTTGCCCGTCGCTTCGTAAAAATATTTGAGAAGTTCGATTATGTCGTTGCGCCGTCCGGCTCATGCGCGGCCATGGTCCGGATCCATTATCCGGAGCTGCTTGCCCGGGATCCCGATTTCAATCAACGGGCACAGACCGTGGCTTCAAGGACCTATGAACTCACGCAGTTTCTGACCGAGATTGCGGATATTGAGTTGAATGCACAACTCACCACCCGATGCACCTACCATGATTCCTGTTCGGGCTACCGGGAACTCGGAGTCAGGTCTCAGCCCCGCGAACTGCTTGGACAGGTAGATGGATTGACACTGGTTGAATGTCGGGAATCGGCGGCCTGTTGCGGTTTCGGTGGTACGTTCTGTGTCAAATACCCACAGATTTCCGCAAACATCGCCAATGAGAAGGCACAGAATATTGAGGCAACCGATGCCGACACCTTACTCGGTGGCGATCTTGGTTGTCTTTTGAACATTGCCGGTACGCTTCGGCGCCGCGGCAGTTCGGTACGGGTGTTTCATGTGGCGGAAGTGTTGGCCGGTCAGGCCGAGCAACCGGCGATCGGACAGAGCCGTCGCTAGGAGGCTGCATGGAAGTCCATTCCCCACAATTCAAGAGTCGCTCCAAGGACGCATTGCTGAATGAGGGCCTGCAGTCCGCATTGCGAAAATCCAGGGGTGGATTCGTCGACAAGCGCCAGCTCGCGGTCGATGATCTCAAGGACTTTGAGGAATTGCGCGAGCGGGCAGTCGCAATCAAGAATCACGTGCTGGCGAACCTGGACGGTTATCTTGAGCAGTACGAAGCAAGTGTGACGGAATCCGGCGGCCAGGTCCACTGGGCCAGCACACCGCAACAGGGTGTCGAGATCATCCTGGAAATCTGTCGGCGAACCCAGGCCCGCTGTGTGACCAAGGGCAAGTCGATGATCGGCGAGGAGATGGACCTGAACGATGCCTTGGAGAAACAGGGGATCGAAGTGGTCGAAACCGACCTGGGCGAATACATCATTCAGCTGGCCAGGGAACGACCGAGTCATATCATCGCGCCGGCAATCCACAAGACGCGCGACCAGATCACCGAGCTGTTCCATGAGCATCACGCGAAGTACGGACTGACCGAGCGGGTGGAAGAGGTGGCGACCATCGTCAACGAGGCCCGAACCGTGCTGCGCGAGCAGTTTGTGAAGGCAGACGTCGGTATCACCGGTGCCAACTTCCTGCTCGCCGACTCAGGTTCGTCGGTATTGGTCACCAACGAGGGAAACGGCGATCTGACCAGCACCTTGCCCCGTGTACACATTGTCACCGCCTCAATCGAAAAACTGATTCCATCGATTCAGGATCTGTCGGTATTCTTAAGGTTGCTCGGGCGCAGTGCGACCGGGCAGGAGATGTCTTCGTATACCAGTATCTACGGCGGCTCGGCAGCGGGCGCTGAGAGCATGGATGTGCCCCGGGAGTACCACGTGGTCATGCTCGACAATGGCCGCTCAAACATGCTGCAAGGGGAGTTCTGGGAGATGCTTCGCTGCATCCGCTGCGGTGCCTGCATGAATCACTGTCCGGTGTACCAATCCATTGGCGGTCACGCCTATGGCTGGGTCTATCCCGGGCCCATGGGCTCGGTCTGGACACCACTGCTGGTGGGATTGAAGAATGCCGCAAACCTACCCAACGCCTGCACGCTCAACGGGCGCTGTGGAGAGGTCTGTCCGGTCAAGATTCCGCTGCCTGGCTTGCTGCGGACCTTGAGAAGCCAGATTTTCGAGCGCGGACTGGTGGATTGGCCGTCGCGCGTGGGACTGAAAGCATGGAAGCTCATGTCCATGTATTCCCCCTTGTACCGACTGACGATGAATACCGCGTCCTTGGTGCTGGCCAGACTGGGCGGAAACAAGGGATCGTTTCAGAAGCTTCCGATGGGCGGCGGCTGGACCGAGGAAAGAGACTTTCCTGCGCCTACCGGTGGAACTTTCGTCTCGCAGTGGCAATCAAGATCCAAGAACCAGTGAAACTATCGGCCAGGCGCGTGCTGTGATTGATCGGGTTCTGCAATCGAGAGAAGATCGGGCAAGGCCAGCAATTCGCTTAATCCAAAATTAATTCGGTCGCGGACAATCCACATTACAATTTAATGAGTTCCGTCACGGCCAAGTCCAGGTGAGCGTGGACATGAGAGCCTTGCAGTCGATAGAGCCCTTGATGGGTGAAGTTTGAAGGAGACCGGGAGCAGCGTGCAATCCCTGATGGCATCAAGCGCCCATCAGGCCCCATGGTCAGGTCTGTGCCACAGCACATCGAATACGACGCCGCAGCGAGGTTTGGTGGTCAGCCGGTCGGATTACATTGAACAGCACGACAACAACACCAAGGAGAGAACGCAACATGACAATACCAATCACACATCATCTCGGAATCCACAGGGAAAACAATCGTTATCAGGCCTGCATCACAGACACGCTTGGTACGGTTCTGGACCAGCGCAGTTTCAAGAAAAACAAAGACGTCATCGTGCAGCTCCGAAAGTGGGTGCTGCAGCATTGTCAGGTGCCGCTCGCGCAGGTGGGTGTCGCCTTCAAGTTCCCGCGATGGCCGGTGTTTGAGAATCTCAGAGGACAGGGATGGTCGTTGTTTGTCATCAACTCCGAGCAGTTGGATCAGTTCCGAGAGCGATTCCCACCGTCAACAGCCAACAAGAGCGGGAGCGATGCGCAGGTGCTCGCCACGGCGCTTCGCACCGACCGAGACACCTTTCAGTATGTCCCCCCGGAGTCCGAGCAGGACATGTCGCTGAAGGAATTCATGCACCTTCAGGAGCAGATGTTCAACGATCCTCTTGCGTATTCGGGCTGCTCCAGTGGCTCCCTTGGGTCCTTTTCCGGATTCGGCAAAGCCTTTTTGGCTGTTACATTGGTTTGCACCTTGATAGCCAACCAGGCGCTTGCACAGGACAGTCAGCAGGTCAAGCCTGTTCACGCCATCGCCATGCATGGTGAGCCGAAATACGACAAGGACTTCAAGCATTTCGACTATGTCAATCCGTACGCAAAAAAAGGCGGTACGCTGAGACAGGGCGCCCGTGGTACATTCGACAGTTTCAACACACTGATTCCCAAGGGCAACCCAACCGGCACCGGATCGATGGAAACGCTGCTGACTTCAAGCAGTGACGAGGCATTCACCGAATACGGGCTGATTGCCGAGTCAATGGAAGTCCCTGAAGACCGATCATGGGTGATCTTCAATCTGCGACCTGAGGCGCGCTGGCACGATGGCGTGCCGATTACGGCAGACGACGTGATCTGGTCGTTTGAGACCATCACCACCAAGGGCCTCCCGACAATGGGTCAGTACTACAAGGACGTGAAGTCCGTTGAAATGCTCGGCGAGCGACGCGTCAAGTTCTCATTTTCGGAATCGGAAAACCGGGAACTGCCGCTGATTGTGGGACAGCTGCCCATTCTCCCCAAGCACTACTGGGAGAGTCGGGATTTTGAGAAGACCACTTTGGAACCGCCTCTCGGCAGTGGTCCGTATCGGGTCAAGAAATTCGAGGCCGGGCGCTACGTGGTTCTGGAGCGTGTCGAGGACTACTGGGGGAAGGACCTGCCGGTCAATCGCGGACTGAATAATTTCGACGAGATCCGAACCGATTACTATCGGGATGACACCGCGATCAGACTGGCGTTGAAGTCCGGTGACATTGACTTTCGATTTGAGAACCAGGCAAAAGCCTGGGCTTCGGATTACGACATACCGGCGGTCCGGAATGGTTGGCTGAAAATGGAATTGATCCCACATCAGCTGTCCACCGGGATGCAAGGATTCATCATGAACACCCGCCGCAGCGTTTTCGCCGACCCGGTGGTCCGGGAGGCACTCGCCTATGCTTTTGATTTTGAGTGGACCAACAAAACCCTGTTTCACGGGCAATACTCCCGAACCGAGAGTTATTTCTCCAACTCTGAATTGGCTTCACGAGGACTGCCGCAAGGCGAGGAACTTGAAATCCTGGAAAGATACCGCGATCAACTGCCCCCGGAAGTGTTTGAGAAAACCTATCGGGCACCCAAAACCGATGGCTCCGGCAATTCCAGGCAGAATCTGCTGACCGCGCGCAAGATGCTGGAATCAGCAGGCTGGAAGATCCAGGACCTCAAACTGGTTCACCAGGCCACCGGTGAGGTGTTCGAGTTCGAGATTCTGCTGAACAGCCAGGCGTTCGAGAGAATCGTGTTGCCGTTCACACAGAATCTGAAGAGGCTGGGCATCGAGGCGAATGTCCGTCTGGTCGACCAGAGCCAGTACATCAATCGTATCCGGGAGAAGGATTTTGACATGATCGTACAGGGTTGGGGGCAGTCGCTGTCGCCGGGAAACGAGCAGCGCAGCTACTGGGGCTCCTACGCGGCTGATCAGTTCGGCTCGCGCAACTTCGCCGGCATCAAGAGTCCGGTCATTGATGAATTGATCGAGTTGTTGATCCAGGCCCCTGATCGCGAGTCCCTGATCCATCGCACACGCGCACTCGACCGGGTGTTGCTGTCCGGGCACTATGTCATTCCGAACTGGCATATCCGTGGCGACCGGGTGCTTTACTGGGACCGGTTCTCCAGACCGAGTGCGCCGGTGATGCAAGGTGCATTGACCTCGCGCTGGTGGTATGACGAGGACAAGGCTCAACAGCTTGAAAAGAACATGGAAGGTCAGTAACTGCGATTTGCCGGGCGGTCCCGGATCGAAATCGGATTCGGGCTTCAGTCGGTCGACGGTGGCAGGAAAATGAATGGGTGAATTCACCATTCTCGCATAAACTAAAATGTTGCGACAGTGATTCAGATTCCTGATCTTAATGAAAAGTCGGGAGATGATCCAGATCATCTCCCGACTGGTTTTATATGCCTTCCAGTAATGGTCAGATCATCTTGGTGCAAGTGAAAAACGTCGTCGACGGTAATCGGTAATGACTGCCTACATCATAAGACGTATTCTGCTGATGATTCCGACGCTGTTCGCAATCATGGTCATCAACTTTGTGGTGATTCATGTCGCACCGGGCGGGCCGGTCGAGCAGGTTATCGCGGAATTGACCGGCGTCGGTGGTGACATCATTGAGCGCGCCACCCGAACCGGTACCGGCGAGACCCTTGAGCAGACCAGTGCCCAGGATGCCGCTTTTGCCGTGCAGTCCACAACCTCCAAATACCGCGGCGCACAGGGACTGGACCCGGAATTCATCGCCGAGCTTGAGCAGCGATTCGGATTTGACAAGCCTCTGCACATCCGATTTTTCCAGATGATGAAAAATTACATCTTCTTTGATTTTGGTGAGAGCTATTTCAAGGACCGTCAGGTGACCGAACTGGTGCTGGACCGCATGCCGGTCTCGATTTCACTTGGCCTTTGGACCACGCTCTTGGTTTACCTGATCTCGATTCCGCTGGGGGTGATGAAGGCGACCCGCGATGGCAGCAGATTCGATGCATGGACCACTGTTGCCCTGATCATGGGTACCGCCATTCCCGGGTTTCTTTTTGCAGTCCTGTTGCTTGTCGTTTTTGCCGGGGGCAGTTATCTCGATTGGTTTCCATTGGGTGGCCTGGTGTCGGAAAACTGGGACAGCCTGTCGTGGCCGCATCGGATTCTTGACTACTTCTGGCATATCACGTTGCCGGTCATTGCCATGGTCATCGGTGGGTTCGCCGGACTTGCGATCCTGACCAAGAATTCGTTTCTGGATCAGATCAGCCAACAGTATGTATTGACCGCGCAAGCGAAAGGACTGACTAAACGCCGTGTGCTTTATGGTCATGTCTTTCGCAACGCCATGCTGATTGTCATTGCCGGATTTCCAGGTGCGTTCATCTCGATACTGTTTACGGGTTCGTTGTTGATTGAGATCATCTTTTCGCTTGAGGGCCTGGGTCTTTTGGGATTTGAGGCGGCGTTCGAGCGCGATTATCCGGTGATGTTTGCCACGCTGTATTTCTTCTCGCTGCTGGGACTGCTCATGAACCTGGTCGGAGACCTGATGTACATGATCATTGACCCGCGCATTGACTTTGAGACACGGGAGATCTGACCGGTGTCGGATTCGCTCCAACCTGACAGTTCCCGCTTCATGGGGATGGAAATCTCGCCGCTGACTCGACGCAGGCTGGACAGTTTCCGTGCGCACAGAATCGGTTACTGGTCGATGTGGGTATTCCTGGTGCTGTTTGGAATCTCTCTTTTCTCGGAACTCATCGCAAATGACAAACCGTTGCTGATTGGTTTCAAGGGCGAGATGTACTACCCGATTTTCAATTCCTATTCGGAAACTGAATTTGGTGGTCTGTTCGAGGCCGAGGCTGATTACCGCGATCCCTACGTCCAGGAACTGATCAAGGCGGACGGATGGATGATCTGGCCGCTGATTCGCTACAATCACCAGACGGTGGCCTGGAATCTGCAGTCGCCGGCGCCGTCATCACCCGACCTCGAGCATTGGCTGGGTACGGATGATCAGGCCCGGGACGTGGTGGCGAGGCTGCTGTACGGTTTCCGTATTTCGGTTCTTTTTGGATTCACACTGACGGTGATCAGCGCCATCATCGGTGTGGTTGCCGGCGCGGTGCAGGGATTTTTCGGTGGCTGGCTGGACTTGCTGTTCCAGCGTTTCATCGAGGTGTGGTCCGGATTGCCGACACTGTACCTGCTGATCATACTGGCGAGCGTGGTCGAGCCGAATTTCTGGTGGTTGCTGGGGCTGTTGCTGCTGTTCTCATGGATGGGATTTGTCGGTGTGGTTCGGGCGGAGTTTCTACGTGCGAGGAATTTTGATTACGTCCGTGCGGCACGCGCACTGGGTGCGAAAAACTCCCGGATCATGTTTCAGCATGTGCTGCCGAATGCAATGGTGGCGACGATGACTTTCATGCCGTTTACGCTGGCGGGTTCGGTGACCGTTCTGACTTCGCTTGATTTTCTAGGCATCGGCCTGCCGCCGGGGTCGGCTTCTCTGGGTGAGCTGCTGGCCCAGGGCAAGGCGAACCTGCAGGCGCCGTGGCTTGGCATCACAGGTTTTTTCGTGATCATGATCATGCTCAGTCTGCTGATGTTCATCGGTGATGCAGTCAGAGCCGCGTTTGACCCGAGGAAGACCGAACAATGAACGCTGTAGCCGCACAGTCCGCGTTGTTGGAAGTCCGTGACCTGTCGGTTTCGTTCAGGACGGTTGCGGAAAGTTCCGACGCAGTGAGGAATGTCTCGTTTGACATTCATCCCGGTGAAACCGTGGCAATCGTCGGTGAGAGCGGTTCCGGCAAAACCGTCACTGCACTCTCGATCATGCAGTTGCTGCCGTATCCGAATGCCTATCATCCCAGCGGAAGCATCCGCTATCGGGATGAGGAGCTGCTCGGCGCCTCCCAGGATGTGCTGCAGCAGTATCGGGGCGACCGCATCGGCATGATTTTTCAGGAGCCACAGACCTCACTCAATCCGCTGCACACGATTTCCAAGCAGATCAGTGAATCGTTGATCATTCATCGCGGCCTGACCAAGTCCGAGGCGGCGGACCGCTCGCTGGAACTGCTGGAGCTGGTTCAGATCCGCGATGCACCGGAGCGCATGAACGCCTATCCCCATCAACTGTCGGGCGGGCAAAGACAGCGAGTGATGATCGCGATGGCGATTGCCAACGAGCCGGGTCTTTTGATCGCCGATGAGCCAACCACTGCACTTGATGTGACGATTCAGGCTGAAATCCTGAAGCTGCTACGCGATCTGCAGCAGGAACTTGGCATGTCGATGCTGCTGATCAGTCATGACCTGCACGTGGTGCGAAAGCTGGCTGATCGAATCTGCGTGATGCGCGAGGGTGAATTTGTCGAGACCGGCGCTAGTCAGCAGGTGTTTGGCAAACCGCGTCATGCCTACACGCGGATGCTGCTGGATGCGGAACCCTCGGGCCGTTCAGATCAGCCTCGAACCGACGCGCCGGTTGTCATGGATTCGGAATCGTTGCGGGTTTGGTTTCCGGTCCGGCGCGGTGTGCTGCGTCGAACGGTCGGACACATCAAGGCAGTCGATGACGTCAGCGTCACGGTTCGCGAGGGAGAGACCGTCGGTGTGGTTGGCGAATCCGGTTCAGGCAAGACCTCGTTGGCGCTAGCGCTGCTGAGGTTGATTTCGAGCCGCGGCAGCATTCGGTTTCAAGGTCAGGAGATTCAGGACCGCAAGTCCAAGGAACTTCGCGACCTTCGCCGCGGGATGCAGATTGTCTTTCAAGATCCCTACGGCAGTCTGAGCCCCAGGATGACCGTGTCCGAGATCATTGCGGAAGGGCTGCGTGTGCATGAGCGAGACATGTCGAAGGCTGAACGCGAAGACCGGGTGGTCGAGGTGATGAATGAAGTGGAGCTCGATCCCAGAACACGACACCGTTACCCGCACGAATTTTCCGGCGGTCAGCGCCAGCGCATCTCCATTGCGCGTGCTGTCATCCTCAAGCCCAGGTTCATTGTGCTTGATGAGCCGACGTCGGCACTGGATCGTTCAGTGCAGTCGCAGATCATCGAACTGTTGCGGCAACTTCAGCGCAATCATTCGCTGGCGTACATGTTCATCAGTCACGACCTTGCCGTCGTCCGTGCCGTGGCCAACTCGGTCATTGTGCTCAGAGACGGGGTGGTGGTCGAGCAGGGCAGCACTGAACAGATTTACTCCAACCCACACGATCCCTACACCCAGGCCTTGATTGCCGCTGCGGTGGATTTGGAACTCAGTACAGACCAGGCTGATTGGGTAGCGGATTGATCGCAGCTCACTCCCAGTGAAGCATCGCGGTTGCGCCCGCTGAGCTGCTGCGCGTGATTTCGCGGCTTTCACTCCCCGAATAACCGCATACAGATAGGGCACTCCACACATAAATCGGTGCGTGGATGGAGCAAGCCGGGATTCACCTTGGCACTTCGTTGATTCTGACCGCTGACAACTTGATTGAAATTCATCGGTCGAATTACGGTAAAATGCCTCCGAATAATAAATTACCGTTGTTGTATCAGAGTTTCAGCACTGACGCGATAAGCGGTGCAATCGAAATTAAAAGTATTCACAAGCGTGAGGAGTTAGCAAATGGACGACCAATTAACGGCGCTCGTAATAATTTTTACCGAGTTCTACTATTGGCTTACAGTTGTTATCATGTTCCTGATCCACGTTGGGTTCTGCATGTATGAGGTTGGGGCTTCCCGAAGAAAGAACCATCTGCATACACTGATGAAGAACACGATGTTGATTCCTTTGGTAACAATTACGTTTTTCTTTTTTGGGTGGTGGATTTATTTCGCCTTTCCAAATGGTCCTGGAATAATCGGCGGTATCGAGTCAGCACCATGGGCCGAGCCTTGGAGTCAGTTAATGGGCGCGCATATGGGTGCCGGCGCTGATGGATGGGAGCGTATCAATGGTGTTTTCTGGGCTGCTTTCCTATTGTTCTCATGGACAGCCGCATCAATTGTTTCCGGTTCGGTCATCGAGCGTATCCAGTCGGGTGCATTCTGGATTCTTGCAGTTGCGATCGGTTCAGTGTTCTGGATCATCGACGCTGCCTGGGGTTGGCACTCTGCAGGCTGGATGGTTCAACTGCTTGGTTACCATGATGCGTATGCATCCGGTGTCATCCACGGTATAGCCGGTGGTTTTGCACTGGGTATCCTGGTTGTTCTCGGCCCGCGAATCGGGAAATTCGCAGCCGATGGCACACCGCGCAATATCGGTCCGAGAAATCCCTGGTTGGTCACGATCGGACTGTTTCTGATCTATACCGGTTTCTGGGGATTCTATGTTGCCTGCAACATTCCGATCTGGGATATTCAGGCAGGCGATGGTGAGTTCTTCTCGGCGACCAACATCTACCTGGGTCCGACTACCCTGAGTGCTATCACCTTCAATTTCCTGATGTCATTGTCTGGTGGTCTGCTTGCGGGATACTGGATTTCCAAGGGTGATGCCTTCTGGACGTATTCGTCCGGACTTGCAGGTATTATTGCGGCATCTGCAGGTAACGATCTTTACCATCCGATTCAGGCGATGTTCATCGCCATCGTCGGTGTGATCTTCATGTACAAGATGCATTACTACATGGAGCGACGGTTCAAGATTGATGACGCAGTCGGTGCGGTAGCCGTTCATGGCTATGCCGGATTCTTTGGTGTTGTGGTTGCCGGATTCATGCTTTGGGGTTATCCTTCATCGCCGGACACGAGTTTCGCAACCATCAATCCGGTCGGACAGTTCATCGGTGCCATCATCATGTTCGGTGTTCTGGGCTTCATCCCGGGTTATGTGATCGCGAAGATATTGAATGTCTTCGGCATATTGCGTATACCGAGATCGGTTGAGATTGCCGGTTTGGACAGTTATGTCCAGGAGCAGGTGACTGCTGTGGAACAGGCGATCATTGATGCAGAAAACGCTGCCAAAAGCAGCAGCTGACGATAGTATTGGAGGTACATGAAAATGATGACAGGATCATTTACGGATTGGGCCGGCAACATTGCAGAAATCGGTCCGATATATCCGTTTGTAGGAACTGAAATGTTACTCGTCGTGGCGGGTGTTGTCTTCTGGCTGGCGTGGCATATTTTCCAATTGATTGGTGAAAATGCCAAACTCCGAAAGGAAGACGAGCATCACAGGTCAAAGAACGGCTAACCTCAGACCTGAACGCAACTGGGATTCGACCTGTTCGTTCCCGGTTGCGAGATGACAGATCGACCCTGCCGGTTGAAGGTATCTTCAGCCGGTGGGGTTTATTTTTTGTCCCATTCGGAAGATAAAAATTCAATGACCCAGGCCGGGTCGGAATCACTTGGAAAGATCGGGTAGTGCGTGGCCACAATGGTTGCGTCGTCAATGATCAAGGTCACCCGTTTCATCAGGATTTTGCCTTCCACTTCGAATGTTGGCAGGTTCATCGCCGAGCAGAATTCGAGATCGCAGTCGCTGATGACTGGGAAGGGCAGATGCAGGCGTTGTGCCATTTCCTGTTGATATTCGGTGGTCTGGGTACTCATACCAAAAAGGTGGGCATTCAGTTCAGCAAGTTCAGCGTGATGGTCTCTGAATGCACACGATTGGGGTGTACATCCTCTTGCACCCGGGATGTTGTCCCAACCTTCGGGTAGTGCAACTCCAGGTTGTCCGGTCATCGGATAACAGTAGACAACCGTCGTACCCTGCAATTCCGAAAGATTGATTGTGTCTCCATTTGTGGTTTTCAGCGCCAGGTTGGGCAATGTCATACCAACCAGATGATCGCAGGCGCCATCATCAATGGGTACCGGGAGGTTGTCCGGAAGATTTTCAAAGTTTTGCATGCTCGCCTTTGTTCCTTAGTCTGCTGTGAGGTTCTTGTTTCATTCAGGCCGAATACCCATTGTCATTGATTCTTTTTTGGTTATACGATTTTACTTCCTCAGATGCGGTTCTTGGTTTGAAATCTAAACCCATCGCAAAATATTGAGAAAACTCGCCAAGTGTTGAGGAGAAATCGATCGATGACGGGTGTCTAGTAATAGGGTCAGAAATATACACAGTATCTCATGCCAAAAGTGGAGTACTCGAAATCTTACCATAACTCTGGTGATGATAAGGGTTCTACAGGGGTAAATCTGATCTCATTTTGAGTTTTTTTGTTGTCGTCCAGCCAAATTCCCAACCATCCATCAGGGTATTCCAATTGATATGGTGGAACGAAATTCTTCGCAGTTTCCCTGTTGAAACCAAACCTACCGTAGTAGTCTGGGTCTCCACAAACCAATAATGCATCAACACCGTTTTGAACCAGTATCTCTTTACCAATTGTGATCAACTTGCGCCCGATACCCATTTTCTGGTGGTTCGGTGAAACCGCAAGAGGCGCAAGAATGTATCCAGGTGGTTGATGACCATCACTGGTGAAGAGTGGACTGTAGGATACATACCCCACTACCTCATTATTTCTTTCAGCAACCAACGAAATCACTGGTGGTTTTGTCTGCACAACCATCAGTTGTTTCGCAACAGATGCAATAATCGCACGTTCCTCTATTGGAAATGCGGACTCAACAACCTGTATTACCGCATTGGAATCTCTGTCCTCAAATATTCTGACGTTCATAAATTATGACAATTTCTCAATCCACTACTCGTTCTTCTTACCACCGCATAAGTTGATTGGATCAAATAACAGGTCAAATTGACTCCGACTTCAATCATCCAGATTAATCGTCTCAGTTTCTCCAGTTTTTAGTGTCCCTGCTCGATAATAATCGGAGCAATTCTTCGATAATCCAAACCACTATCGTGAAGTGATTGGATCAGTTTGAATGTGCCCCAAGTTGATATTGTGAGCAAAGTGTGGAATTTTGTTCAGGGAACCGGCAATTGGGTTGTTTGGACTTCTCGAAAAACAATCAGCTCACATGCTCGTTTTCCGAAAGGCAGTTACCAATCCCATCTACTCTACCGTAACAGACTTTGCGAGGTTCCTCGGATTATCCACGTCCACGCCTCGCATGACCGAAACATGAAAAGCAAGTAATTGCAGGGGAATGACATGGATCAGGGGAGAGGTGAAAGGACCGGATTGGACAACATCAATGACTTCAATCAGGTCATCACTCTTGATGGAGGTGCCGGCATCGGTAAACACAAACAGTTTCCCGCCACGGGCTTTGACTTCCTCGATATTGCTTTTAAGTTTTGACAGCAGGTGATTGTTCGGTGCGACTGCCACCGTCGGAACTCTAGATTCGACAAGTGCCAATGGACCGTGCTTCAATTCTCCGGCTGGGTAGGCGTCCGCATGGATGTATGAAATCTCTTTCATTTTAAGGGCACCTTCCAGGGCAATCGGAAAGTGTGTGCCTCTGCCGAGCATCAGCGTGTGCTCCTTGTCCACAAAATACTCTGCCAGATCGCGAATCTTCCGGTCCATCTGCAGAGCCGTATCGACCCGGGAGGGGATCGAGCGAATTTCCTGAACAATCTTTGACTCCTCTTCAGCTGTCAGTCCCTGGCGGCGAGCGAGCAGGACCATGAGCAAGAGCAGTGAAACCAGTTGAGTGGTAAAGGCTTTTGTTGAAGCCACAGAAATTTCGGGCCCGGCCCGGGTGTGGAGTACCAGATCGACCATTCGTGTGATCTTGCTGACCGGGGAATTGCAGATCGCCATGGTGAATTCGCATCCCAGTTTCTGTGCGTGTTCCAACGCGGCCAGCGTGTCGGCGGTCTCGCCGGATTGGGAGATTGCGATCAGGAGGGTTTTGTCCGCGATGACCGGTTTTCGGTATCTGAACTCGCTGGCGATTTCAGTCTCACAGGGAATACCGAAAGACTCAAACCAGATTTTCGCGATCATGCCTGCGTAGAAACTCGTACCGCAAGCGACGATTCGAACTGAATTCACTTGATCAAGTATTGTGGACGCACCCTCGGTCAGGACTTCCTCTTCCACCACCGTTTCGCTTGTGACGCGGTCTTGCAATGTCTGGGCGATGGCTGCGGGTTGCTCAAAGATTTCCTTCTCCATGAAGTAGGAATACGGTCCCAGTTCTGCGCTCTTATGATTGACAGGGATGATCTCATCTGCACGATGCACACTCGCTCCCGACTTGTCAAAAATCCTTATACCATTCTGGTCGGAGATCTCTGCGAGATCGCCATCCTCAAGTATGATCATGGAGTCTGCAACCTTCGCGAGTGCCAGAATGTCCGAGGCGATGAAGGTCTCATTGTCAGCCAATCCAATCAGCAGTGAGCGTCCGCCGTTGGCGACGATGATCTTGTCTGGCTGGGTGACCGACAATACCGCAAACGCGAATGAACCATCCAGGCGCTTGACCGTCTCTCTCGCAGATTCCAGCAAGCCGAGCCCGGATTCCTGAAATCTCAATATCTCGTGAATGATCACTTCCGTATCGGTATCAGAGCTGTATTCGTAGCCATGGCTCAGGTGTTCTGCCCGAAGGTCTTCGTGGTTTTCGATGATTCCGTTGCAGACGACGGCAATCTGTTCCTTGCTTGTGATCGGATGCGCGTTGGCTTCGGTCACTGCGCCATGCGTCGCCCATCGTGTGTGACCGATACCGGTTGTACCGGACATTGCACTCCCATTGCTGAGGCTGTTGGCGAGTTGTTTGACTTTTCCGACCTTGCGTTCCCGGTCGAGGCCGCCTTCAGAGTTTATTACCGCAATACCGGATGAGTCGTATCCTCGATATTCCAGCACACCCAGACTGTCCACAAGAACTGGAACGATGTCGCGATAGGAAACGGCTCCGATGATTCCACACATAGTTTGATCGGGATTGAGATTAGTGGAAAGAGAGTTTCATTATATTAACAATGGATTGTGGACTCGCGGTCCAATCTGTGTCGATTCCATTGCCTGAAATCAAACCGACCGCTTTCGCTGTATGGTTTTCACCTTGGCGCGCTCAACGGCAAGCTGAGCGGGTCCGACATTCTTGGTTATGGTTGAACCGGCACCGATTACCGCGTTGTCACCGATCTGGACAGGTGCAACCAGGGAGACATTGGAACCAATGAATGCATTGTCGCCGATGATGGTTCGATGCTTGCGCTTGCCATCGTAATTGCAGGTAATGGTGCCTGCACCGATGTTGACGTTGCGCCCAACGTCAGCGTCACCGACATAGGCCAGATGGTTCACCTTGGTGCCTTCTCCCAGATTGGAATTCTTGATCTCGACAAAGTTCCCGACCTGACAGTTTTTGCCGATTACCGTACCAGGCCGCACGCGGGCATAAGGACCGATGGTTGCTCCGGATTCGATTCGGGCACCGTCGATCACACAATTCTCGCGGATGGTGACGTTTGCACCCAGATCCGATTCCTTGATCGAGTTGTTGGCTTCAATCCTGACGTTGTCCCCCAACCGAACGTGACCCTCGATGATGGCGTTGACGTCGATTCGGCAGTCCCGTCCCGCCTCACATTTGCCGCGTAAATCAAACCGGGCCGGGTCAACAATCTCCACGCCGCTGCGCATTAGATCTTCTGCATTTTTCATCTGGTATTCTCTTTCCAGCTGTGCCTGTTCGATTCGACTGTTGACACCCGATATTTCGTTTTGCTTTGACGGCTGACAGGTCGCGACCTCAATGCCGTCTGAGACAGCAAAATCCACTATTTCCGTCAGATAGTATTCTTGTTGCTGATTGTCATTTCCAAGCCGGCCCAGCCAGTCCTCAAGCAGTGATGCCGGTGCCGCAATCGGACCAGCGTTTACTTCCCTGATCTGTCGCTCCTTGTCGGTCGCATCCTTGTGTTCGACGATCCTTTCCAGTTTACCATCAGTTGTTCGTTTTATTCTTCCGTAACCGGTTGGGTCCTCCAACTCAGCGGTGAGCAGAGCCAGTTTGCCAGCCGATGCCAGTTCAACCAATTGCGAGATCGTCTTGTCTGATACAAACGGATTGTCTCCGTAGAGGACGCACACAGTGGAACCGGCATCAACGTGTGGGATTGCCTGCAACACAGCGTGTCCGGTTCCCAGCGGTGCCGACTGTAGAACCCAGTTCACATTCTCGTGGGCGAAGCGGTCGAGAATTTCTGCGCCGTTGCTGCCATAGACAACGTGTACCCGTTTTGGACGCATGGAATTGACACTGTCCAGCAGATGAGCCAGCATGGGCTTTCCGCCGATTTCCTGCAATGACTTGGGTTTGCCGGAGTTCATCCGCACACCCTGACCGCCAGCGAGTATGATGACTTCAGTCTGTGTCAATCACGACTCCTGCATGTGCCTGCCTGGCAGACTGATTGATCGGGTTTAACGACGTTTCTTTTTGAGTTTCTGAAGTGCGCGCAGCTGTGCGGTTGCCTGGACAAGTTCGGCTTTGGCCTTGGCGAGGTCCATTGTCGAAGTCTTGTTCTGCAGATCCCGCTCAGCTTGTTGCTGTGCTTCCAAGGCTTGTGCCTCATCGAGGTCAGCAGCCCGGACCGCGGTATCCGAGAGTACCGTGACCAGGTGTGGTTGAACCTCAAGCAATCCGCCGGAAACGAAGAAGAACTGCTCTTCTCCGTTTTCCTGCTGAACGCGTACCTCACCGGGCTTAAGCCGGGTGATCATCGGTGCATGCTGAGGAGCAATGCCCACCTCACCCATTTCCGCCGGGGCGAAGACCATCGAACCACTGCCGGACCAGATGGCTTCCTCAGCGCTGACGATTTCTACTCGAATTTCAGACATGTCGCATCAAACTCAAATCAGATCAGGCAGCTTTTTTGTGTGCCTCGACAACTTCATCAATTGTTCCGACCATGTAGAACGATTGCTCCGGAATATGGTCATAGTCGCCGTTGACAATACCCTGAAAGCCCTTGATCGTATCGGCCAATGGCACATACTTTCCGGGACTGCCGGTAAACGTCTCAGCAACGAAGAAGGGTTGTGACAGGAAGCGCTGGATCTTTCTTGCTCTTGAGACGGTGAGTTTGTCATCTTCCGAAAGCTCATCCATACCCAGAATGGCGATGATGTCGCGCAATTCCTTGTATCGCTGCAGCGTGCCCTGCACCGACCGTGCGGTTTCATAGTGCTCCTGCCCGACTACCAGGGGATCGAGCTGGCGACTGGTTGAATCCAATGGATCCACTGATGGGTAGATGCCCAGTTCGGCGATCTGTCTCGAAAGCACGAGCGTTGCATCCAAATGGGCAAACGTTGTTGCCGGTGACGGATCAGTCAGGTCATCGGCAGGCACATACACGGCCTGGAACGAGGTGATCGAGCCGGTTCTGGTAGAGGTGATTCGCTCCTGGAGAATACCCATCTCGGCTGCGAGTGTTGGTTGATATCCGACAGCAGAAGGCATGCGTCCGAGCAGGGCGGATACCTCGACTCCTGCCAGCGTGTATCGATAGATGTTGTCGATGAACAGCAACACGTCCCGGCCCTCATCGCGGAAGAACTCGGAAATCGTGAGACCTGCCAGTGCGACCCGGAGCCGGTTGCCAGGTGGCTCATTCATCTGACCATATACCAGAGAGACTTTGTTCAGCACGTCGGCTTCACGCATCTCATGGTAGAAGTCATTGCCCTCACGGGTTCGCTCACCGACTCCGGCGAACACCGAGTAACCGGCGTGCTCGATTGCGATGTTTCGGATCAGTTCCATCAGGGTGACGGTCTTGCCGACTCCGGCGCCGCCGAACAGTCCGATCTTGCCGCCTTTTGCGATCGGCATGATCAGGTCAATGACCTTGATGCCGGTTTCGAGGATCTCGACTGCGGTGGCCTGATCGGTAAACCCGGGTGCCTTGCGATGAATCGGCCAGTGATTGTCCGACTCCACCGGGCCGGCTTCGTCAACCGGTTCACCGAGAACATTCATGATGCGTCCGAGCGTCGGTTCACCGACCGGTACCGTGATCGGTTCGCCGGTATTGGTGACGGGCAGTCCACGCTGGAGTCCGTCACTGGATCCCATGGCAATTGTACGGACAACGCCATCGCCCATCTGCTGTTGCACCTCAAGCGTGAGTCCTGTCTCGTCGACCTTGAGTGCGTCATATACTTTTGGAACATCCGAGCGTGGAAACTCCACGTCCACAACTGCTCCGATAATTTCGACAATTTTCCCTTGTGCCATGATAGCCTCGTGTTTACTGGTACTGATTCTGTCTATATGTTGAATAATCTGTGATCGGTGCTACACCGCGGCGGCGCCACCGACGATTTCTGAAATCTCCTGCGTGATTGCAGCCTGTCTCGCCTTGTTGTAAATCAGATTGAGTTCATCAATCAGATTTCCGGCGTTGTCGGATGCTGCTTTCATCGCCACCATTCTGGCGGATTGTTCACAGGCGATGTTCTCAACCACCGCGCGGTAAACAATTGATTCGATATATCGCGTCATCAGGGTGTCCACGATTTCCCGGGATTCGGGTTCGTAGAGGTAGTCCCAGTGATGTGTGAGCGAATCGTCCGGTTCAGTTACACTGATGGGCAGAATCTGATCAACGGTCGGCCCCTGTGTCATGGTGTTCACAAACTCGTTGCTGACGAGGTAGAGACGGTCGATTTCACCTTCCTCATACGCAGTCAGCATGACCTTTACGGCTCCGATCAATTCGACAATCTGCGGTGCGTCACCCAGGTGGGTTGCCTGGCAGAGGATATTGGCGCCGAGTCTACGGAAGAAACCCAGTCCCTTGTTGCCGATGATGCCGAACTTGGTCGGAATGTTCTGACTGTCCCACTCGGAAATCGATTCGAGTGCATTGCGGAACAGGTTGATGTTGAGACCGCCGCAAAGACCGCGATCCGAACTGACCACGATGTAACCGACAGCCGAGACTTCCCGTTCCACAGCATACGGATGCTGGTATTCGAGATTTGCGTGCCACAGGTTACTGACGACTTTGCGGATGGATTGCGCATAGGGACGTGCGGCACGCATGCGCTCCTGCGCGCGGCGCATCTTGCTCGCAGCAACCATTTCCATCGCGGAAGTGATCTTCTGCGTATTCTCGATACTGCGGATCTTGGTTCGAATTTCCTTGGCAGCAGGCATGACTGTTCAGCTGATTTGTGAATCGTGGATTGAACTGTTACCAGGTTCCGTTCTTGACGAAGTCATCCAACGCATCCTTCATCTTGCCGGCGACATCGTCGTTGTATTCCGGATTCTCGTTGATGGATGCCAGAAGATCCGAATAGTTCGATCCGAGATAGGATTGCATTGCATGCTCAAATCCGACGACCTGGGCGATTTCGAGATCATCCAGATAGCCTTCGTTGGCTGCGAACAATGCGAATGCCATCTCCGCGACCGACTGCGGTTCGTATTGCGGCTGTTTCATCACCTCGGTCACCCGCTGACCTCGCTCGAGTTGCTTTCTTGTCGCCTCGTCGAGGTCGGACGCAAACTGCGAGAATGCGGCGAGTTCCCGATATTGTGCGAGTGCCAGTCTGATTCCACCACCGAGTTTCTTGATGATGGGCGTTTGGGCGGCACCGCCGACACGGGAGACTGAGAGACCGGCGTTGATTGCGGGTCTGATGTTCGCATTGAACAGATCACTTTCCAGGTAAATCTGACCGTCCGTGATCGAGATCACATTGGTCGGAACGAACGCGGAGACGTCACCTGCCTGGGTTTCGATGATCGGCAGCGCAGTCAGTGATCCTGTTTTGCCCTTGACCTTGCCGTCGGTGAGGGATTCGACATAGTCGGGATTGATCCTGGATGCTCGTTCAAGCAGCCGTGAATGCAGATAGAACACATCGCCCGGATAGGCTTCGCGTCCCGGCGGGCGGCGCAGCAGAAGCGATACCTGACGGTATGCCCATGCCTGTTTGGTGAGATCGTCGTAGATGATCAGCGCATCCTCACCGTTGTCCCTGAAGTACTCACCCATGGTGCAACCTGAATAGGGTGCGATGTATTGCATGGCGGCGCTTTCTGCCGCTGAGGCGGACACCACAACCGTGTGCTCCATGGCGCCATGCTCCTCAAGTTTTCTCACCACGTTGGCGATACTTGAGATTTTCTGACCGATGGCGACATAGATGCACTTGATGTTGGTGCCTTTCTGATTGATGATGGTGTCGATGGCGACGGCTGTCTTGCCGGTCTGCCGGTCACCGATGATCAGCTCACGCTGTCCGCGGCCGATCGGCACCATGGAGTCAATGGCTTTCAATCCGGTCTGAACCGGTTCGGATACCGACTGCCGGGTGATGACACCAGGTGCGACCTTTTCGATCGGGGCGGTGCCTTGCGCATCAATCGGTCCCTTGCCGTCCAGTGGGCGTCCCAGTGAGTCGACCACGCGTCCCAGCAAACCGGGTCCGATCGGCACCTCTAGGATTCGTCCGGTACAGCGAACCGTGTCGCCTTCGGTGATGTGTTCGTAGTCACCCAGAATGACCGCACCGACTGAATCGTGTTCCAGATTCAGGGCGAGGCCATAGGTATCTCCGGGGAACTCCAGCATCTCACCCTGCAGTGCGTCGGCAAGTCCGTGAATACGGACGATGCCGTCCGTGAGCAACACGACCGTACCTTCACTTCGTGCTTGTGCTGTTGCGTCAAAGTCCGCAATCCGAGCCTTGATCAGCTCGCTGATTTCGGACGGGTTTAATTGCATTGCCATCTGCTTTTTCCTCTGTTTCCAATAATGGCTGTTACGCTTGTATCAATAATTTCTGTCAGTAATCTCAAACACCCAGTGAACTGGATAGTTTTTCCAGTCTTGCGCGGACTGATCCGTCGATCACCCAGTCTCCAGCCCGGATCACCACACCGCCAAGCAAGTCCGGATTAGTACTGCTTGACAGTCGGACTTTCTGTCCCAATCGGTCCTGCAGGGCGCTGATCAGACTGGACTTGTGGTCTTCGTCTATTTCAAATGCGGTTTCGAGCTCGGCTTCAATAATCCCTTCCTCCTGTGCCCGCAGTGATTCGTACTGTCTGGCTATCGACGGGATAGACGCAAGGCGCCGGTAGTGCCCCAAAATGCGTACCAGATTTCGAGTCTGCTCATCCAATTCGTCGCCACCCACATCCAGCATGATGCCCAGAACCTGTTCGCGTGTGATCCGGGGATCGTTGATCAGCGCTGCAACATCAGGATGACCGACAATCTCACACAGCGTGTTGAGGCTGTCAGACCACTCATCGAATCGACCAGAATCCCGCGCCAGTTCAAAAACGGCCTGTGCGTAGGGACGTGCGATGTTTGATGATTCACTCACAGGATTCAGTATTCCAGGTTAGAGTTTCTGAGCCAGGTCAGTGAGCATCTGCTCGTGTGCTTTCTCATCGATTTCCCTTGAGAGAATCTGCTCAGCGCCGGACATGGCCAATTGCGCTACCTGAACTCTGAGTTGTTCCCGTGCCCGGTTGGCTTCCATCTCGATTTCTCCACGGGCGGCAGTCAGGATTCGCTCACCTTCGGCCCGGGCGTCATTCTTTGCTTCAGCAACGACTTCAGCACCGCGCTTTTCGGCTTTGGCGATAATCTCCTGCGCCTGTGACTTTGCGTTCTCAATCAACTCATCCGCATCGTGCTTGCCCCGTTCGCGTTCGCGTTGACCCTCTTCGGCGGCCGCGAGGCCATCAGAGATAGTCTTGCGTCGTTCGTTGAGCGCGTTCATGATCGGCGGCCAGATGAACTTCATGCAGAACCAGACGAATATGATGAACGTAATCGTCTGTCCAATCAGTGTCAGATTGATATTCATATTTTTGCTACCACCAGCTGTTTACTGGTTTGACTGCAGCCGGTTTGCGTCAGGCGACAGCAAACAAGATATAGAATGCGATGCCGACACCAATCATGGGAACCGCGTCAACAAGTCCCATCATGATGAAGAACTGTACGCGAAGCATTGGCAGCAGTTCCGGTTGTCTTGCTATTGCCTCGATAAAGCGTGCGGCCAGAATACCAATTCCAACTGCGGCTCCGACTGCGCCCATGCCGAGCAGTACGGCACCAGCGATAAAATACAATGCTGCTTCCATAATGTTTTCTCCGATCTAGCAACAAACCATGATAATAAATATTAATGTTTGTGATGTGCCATGTCCATATAGACGATGGTCAGCACCATGAAGATAAATGCCTGCAACAGGACAATCAGGACATGGAATACTGCCCATGCCCACTGCAGTACGCCGCCCACCAATGCCAATACGATCCCTGAGCTGAAGAGCAGGGCGATCAGGATGAAGATCATCTCCCCGGCATAGAGGTTACCGAAAAGTCGCAGAGAGTGCGATAGCGGCTTGGCGAGCAGGGCGATGCCTTCCAGAAATAGATTTACCGGGATCATCCATTTTCCGAAGGGCTGCAATGTCAGTTCACCGACGAAACCGCCGACTCCTTTGTTGACGATACTGAAGTAAATCATCAGCACGAACACCGACAGAGATAAGCCAAACGTAATATTGGGGTCGGTTGTTGGAACGACTTTCATGTATTCGATGCCAACAAGTTTTGCGGCTTCCGGAATCCAGTCAACGGGTACGAGATCCATCAGATTCATCAGCAGGACCCAGACAAACAGGGTCAGTGCCATGGGCGCGATCAAATCATTCTTACCTGAAAATGATCCGCGTACATTGTCTTCGATGAAATCGACAATCCACTCTATGAAATTCTGGAACTTCCCGGGTGTATCAGCGGTGACCTTTGATGCCGCAAACCCGAACACGATCAAGAAGAGAATGCCTAGTGCGATTGACCAGAACATACTGTCCAGATGAATCGCCATGAAACCCATCTCACTGGCTTCTTGGGCGCTATGCGCGATCGACCAGCCATTTTCCGGATGGTTGCCGAATGTCAGATTCTGGAGATGGTGCTTGATATAGCCCGATGCTGTCAGGTCGCCTTCGATCGCCATGTTCTTTAATACTTGCTATATCAGTTAGTTTGTAGGTTCATCGGATGCGAAGTCCGGCTTCGATCCAACCGATGAACAAAGCTGCAGCGAAAACAGAGAACATCGCTACTGGGTCTACGGTGTCGACCAGCCAAAAAATCGCGACAAAAACAATTGCAGTAATAGTGATTTTGACAAGCTCGGTTCGCAACATGATGCCGAACGTTCTGGAATCATACGGGCTGAGTCTTCGATCTTTGCCGAATATGCGCCAAATTGAGTATGCACTGGGAATCAAACACGCGATTCCGCCGAGTAAGGCAGAGTACGCAGAAACAATTCCCGCAAACGCGAAGGCTAATGTACCGATCAACGTAACGACAACTTGGGTCACGAGAATCCGACCGGTCCCCGACTCAAACGGTAAGCGTGTCATATGTATTTTGTCGACGTATTCTGCCATTTGAATTGTGTTTATATAAAGCCAAAGCCGGCTATCGGAACCGACTCTCAAGACCATATAAAATAGCAACAAACAATGATAATATAAAATTTGTGCTTGGCGCGTTTTTTCGCGCAATCAACGAATGAAATTCGCTGATTTCTTCGGCAAATGGGGCTACTTCAGACTTGGTCCAATTGCCATTAACTCACGTGCTGCCTGTAAAGGTGAGAGCCCCTCGTAGAGAATTTTGTAGACTCGCTCAGTCGTGGGCATGAAGACATCCAGTCTCTGTCCGATGGTAAACGCTTCTTTGGTTGATTGCATACCTTCGACTTCCTGGCCAATCTCATCCAACACCTCTTTCAATCCCCGTCCCTGTCCCAGTCCAAGTCCCAATCGACGGTTGCGAGACAGATCACCGGAGCAGGTTAGAACCAAATCACCGAGTCCGGATAGCCCCATCATGGTCTCGGTTCTGCCTCCGAGGGCAACATTTAGACGGTTCATTTCTGCGAGTCCGCGAGTGATGAGCATCGAGCGGGCGTTTATGCCGAATCCCAGTCCATCGGAAATTCCCGCTGCAATGGCAATGACATTTTTTGTTGCTCCGCCGACTTGAACGCCAATAATGTCGTCTGTCGTGTACACCAAGGTCGTTTCATTTCTGAAAATGTCAGCGATTGATTCCAGATGGTCCGCATGTGTTGATCCCAAATTGAAACCGGATGGCAAGCCTCGAACGACCTCAAAAGCGAAACTGGGTCCGGAAATCATGGCGGTCACCGCAGACTGTCCAAGTATGCGATTTGCGACATCACTGAGCAATTCGGCTGATTTTGCGGAAAATCCTTTCGTCCCCCAAACAATAATTGGGTTCCTTGCATCATCCATCTGATGCAGATTGTTGTAGATGCCAGACAGTGCTTCCTCGAATACGCGGCTCGGAACCGCAACGACCACCACCGTGCAAAAATTCATGGCGGAATCAATCCGTTCAAACCCCCGGACATTAGGAGGAAGCTCGACATCAGGGAGATAGCGGCTATTGCATCGCGTCTTGTTTATGTCAGCGATGACCTTTTTGTCAATATCCCACAGTCTGACATCGTGCCCGTTGCGCGCAAGCCATGCGCTGATTGCCGTACCCCAGGAACCGCCGCCGATGACTGCAACTGCGACGGTATCTCGCTCGTGCGTATTCAAGAAATTGATCCAAGTGAGTTGATGTTGAAGTTATTCTACATCGGAAAGGAATCTAATCTTGCGGGATTGACAGCAAAGTTACTTGGATTTGAATCTGATTCAACTCGGTCAAGCAATCCTTAGTCCGCAGACCGATAAGAGAAGGAGTGGATCAACCTTTGCGAGTTCGAATCTCAAGTATGGGCTTTTCCATACGAGACAATTCGACTGCCATGCTGGTGGTCGGAACAATCAGCTTTCCATCTGCAGTGCGATTCAACAAGCCTGCGTGAACAGATTGTTGGATGAATAAATCGGGGTTTTCTTTTGTCCTCGCAAATTCAGGTCCGAGACCGGTGGAGATATCAGATGTGTCAATTCCTTCGTTTTGATTGTCGAGAAAGAGTCTTCCAAATTTTGCTTGTATGGATGTGTTGGTGAACAGCATTGGAATGCGGCGAATCAAGTCAAAGTAGTATTCCCTCCTGATCTCATCTCCGATCTTCTCGATCTCAAGAACAGCAGACTTGTCCAACCTATTCGATCCACTACCTGAGCTTACCTTAAGTACGGAATTCAGGAAGTTTGAGATATGGTGAGGCTAGCCGCCACTCTTTATGAATATGCTATGCCACCATGGTTCACTGACTCCACGCGCAATGTCGAAGTCCATCAAGTCAGAGAACGTGCGAAAAATCAGCTCTGCATTTTCGTCTGATAGCCGACCGACCAATATCCTGTTCCCTTCCGATAGTTCCGACAATCCAGCCTCCTCAAGCCTGTCGACCGCATTATTAATGCCAAAATATACTGGTATGAGGTTCAATCCGTCGACACCTTGATTCAGTGTCGGTATCAAACTGCGAGATGGCTGGACAAGGTTTTGGATTTCATCCACGCACATGACAAATATCGTGTCAGCCAAGTACTCCTTGACTACTACCACCCATCGTTTGAACCAATCAATTGATTGATCAAACCCAAGACCTAAGTTGCCATTTTGTGCACCAGGTTTGACGTTCGAAATTTGCAAAGCTCTCTTGATCTGGTTTTTCGAACCTAACAATCTGATCTTTCGTTGCGATGTTTCTGGCAAGTGGCCGAAAATTGAATCGGCCAAAGTCAGTGGTTCTTGAAGGTGCTCCTTCGTCAGGATGATCGGGACAACATTTGGAAATTCATCAGCGCGGCGCAGCCTTTCGACAATTTCGTACATCAACTCGCTTTTTCCTGCTCCCGGGGACCCATGAAACAGAATGGTAAGGTCGTGATTCTGTGACTTGGATTTCTCAACCAAACGGAGAACATGATTAATCTCCTGATCACGTCCGACAAATAGTGGATTTCGTAAATCCCTGCTAGCCCTGTCTTCCCCAAAATCGAGGAAGTATTTCACCAACTCGCTTCGTGTCAATTTGGATTTCATTTCAAAGTTTTCCATCGTTTCACTGAAATATAGTTGGATTCAGCAATTTTATGTTGACGTAACTGTGCTTGTTAATTTAACATTATGCACCTAGGGAAAAAGTGGGTTCTCAAATCTCGCTGGGATTAACAAGTGAGAATTCGCAAAATTCAGAAAAGTGGCCTGCGGGCCACTTTTTTTGTCTTTAATAGCGACGTATCCACAAAGTCGCAATAATGTCTGATGGACATCAGAATGTTATTGAAATCGTACCACTAAATTTCTATACTCTTTTCAATGATTAAGAATTATTATGTTATTACTCCGAGGTGGTAAGGTGAAGTATCGATTAGGCTTGGATATTGGAACGAACTCGATTGGATGGGCTGTGATTGAGTTGGACGAAAACAACGAAACATTTCGTATCGAAGATACTGGTGTTCGTATTTTTGCGGATGGTCGAGAGCCAAAATCAAAGAGCACCCTTAAAGCCACCAGGCGAGTAGCAAGATCAGCTCGTCGCAGACGAGATAGATTCATTCAGAGAAGAACATACCTACTCGATGAAATGACTAAAGCAGGGTTGTTTCCAGAAAACCGAGAGGAACGACTGAATCTCCAGAATTTGAATCCGCTGGAACTACGTTCGCGTGCTTTAACTGAAAAATTGTCACTTCATGAAATTGGACGTGCACTGTTTCACCTGAATCAGCGGCGAGGTTTCAAGAGTAATCGAAAAGACAGAAGTGATGAAAGCCGTGGGGTTGTATCCGACTCTGTCAGAAATCTGCTTGAAGACATGGGTTTAATCGAGCCCGAAATCGACAAGGAAATTTACTCAAAATTATCCAAAGATCAACAAAAGTTAGTACGTCAGCAAGAGGCAGATGATCGCAGAAATGCACTCGCACTCCTTAAGAGCAAACGAGAATTGACATTTGGTTCTTTTTTACGAGAACGCCAAATGCGCGGTCAAACTACCCGTGCCCGGCGACATGTAGACGGCAAGCTGTTCGAGATTTTTCCATCTCGTGAATTATTGGAAGACGAGTACGACAAAATTTGGGATGCGCAGTCGGGCCATCATCCACAGGTGCTGACGGAAGAACTAGGTATAAAACTCAGAGAAATCATCTTTTTTCAAAGAAAATTGAAGCCACAACCACTGGGTTATTGCACTTATTTTCCAGAAGAGGAACGTACTTACCGCGCAATGCCGACCTTCCAACGTTACAGAATAGTGCAAGAGGTAAACAATCTTGAATGGAGAGAAGGCGGTCGTGCCCGAACAAAAATAATCGATGAACCGGACATCAGAAATCGAGTCATAGAACTGCTGGAGTGTCCTTCGACAAAAAAGAATCCTACAGGAAAAAAATCAGAGGTTAGTTTTGACCGTATCCGGAAGCAACTAGCGAAATTGGGAATTTTGGAAGGTTTTCCCGCTTTCAATCTCGAAACCGAGAAACGAAAGGGTCTTGATGGCGATCAAACTGCCAATGTCATGCAACATGAGGATTACGTAGGTCAAAAGTGGCACTCTTGGCCGTTGGAAAAGCAGGATAGATTCATCTCTTTGATTTTAAATGGCGAGATTGACGATGAAGAAGTTTTTACTCAACTTGTGCATGACTTCGGATTATCGGAATACGCAGCAGAAAATTGCATGAATGCCCCGCTGGTCGACGGCACGGCTAATATTTCGCTTCGGGCGGCGCAAGTTCTGGCAGACAAGATGTACGATGACCTACTCATTCAATCAGACGCCGTAATCAGCTGTGCGGAGGAAATCGAAGATTTCATCAATCCATTCACTAGAAAACGTGATGGCGAATTACTCGACAAGTTACCCTATTACGGCAAGGCGGTTTCTGGACACATTATTCCGGGTACAGGACAAGAGCAAGATTATCAGTCGCGATTTGGCATGATCTCCAATCCAACAGTTCATATAGCAATGAACCAGCTCCGTTATTTGGTGAATGAACTCCTAGGGCGTTACGGACATCCGTATTCAATCGGAATAGAATTGGCTCGAGATCTACCTGCAGGCGTGCAAGGTCGGTCGAAAATCAATGATATGCAGACTGAAAATCAAAAGAAAAACGAAAGAATCAATCAGAAGCTTCGGGAATTTAAGCTCAAGGAAAACCGCGCTAATCGCCAACTTGTTCAGCTGTGGGAAGAACAGAAAGAACAATGTGTATTTAGTGGAAGGATCATTGGATTTACCGAGTTATTTGACAATAGTGTTCAAGTTGAGCACCTGCTTCCATATAGTCGGACTTTAGACGATAGTATGGCCAATAAAGTAGTTTGTACAGTTCAAGCGAATCAGGATAAAGGCCAACGTTCACCATTTGAGGCTTTTGGACATAACCCAGTTGGCTATGACTGGTACGAGATTCGTCAAAGGATTAGTGTATTACCACATTCAAAGCAGTTACGTTTTGAGACGGATGCCATGGAAATCTGGAAGCGTGGCAACGATGACTTCATTGCTCGTCATTTGAACGATACACGATATATCGGGCGCCTGGCGAAGGAATATTTGGAGAACATTTGCGAATTTCAAAGAATAGATGTAGTTACAGGTCAATTGACTGCAATGCTTCGCCATCGTTGGGGGTTAAATAGTGTTCTAGATGATATTACTGGGCAGAAAAAGAAATTTGGGGTTAAGAATCGGGACGACCATCGGCATCACGCGATTGATGCTATTGTTGTATGTATGACTAACAGGTCGACAATCCAAAAAATTGCAACTGATTTTAGTCGACGAGAGTTCGAATTCAACCAATATGAGGTTAAGATCAGTCAGCCGTGGGATGGATTCCGTGGTGAAGTTGTGAATGCTGTAGGTACTATATTTGTTTCCCATAAATCCCGAGCAAAGGAACCGAATACAGGAGTTACCGACGGTCAGTTACACAATGCAACTGCTTATGGGATTATTTCTGGTACAGAATCACATACTGCTTCGAAAGTTGTGGCGCGATGGCCAATCGAAAGGTTCAAGGAGCTGAAACAATTGGAGTCGATTCGAGACGAACAATTGAGAGGAAAGTTTTTGACTGCCTTCAATTCACATGGAAAGGAGGGAATTAATTCATTGGCCAAGAGACTAGGAATTCGTAGCTTGAGACGAACCGAAAATCTAAAGGTGATTCCCATCAAAGATAGGAACGGAAAAGTGTACAAAGCTTTTAAGGGTGACTCGAATTGGGGAGTCGAGATATATGAATGGCCTAACGGTCATAAGAATTCTGGAAAGTGGGTTGGTGTTGTTATTCCTACATTTGAAGCGAATCAGTCTACTTTCCAATCTGGTTGTTCATTCAGGCCGCATCCTGCAGCAAAATTGGTTATGCGTTTGCAAACAAATGATTGTGTGGAGATTCACGACAATGGAGTTCAAAAAATTATGCGGCTCCAAAAATTCAGTACAAATGGGAACCTAACTTTTGCTTTACACAATGAAGCTAACGTGCACGCTCGCAACAAAGAAAAAGAAAATTCATTCAAGTATTGGGTGAAATCAGTTGGGTCACTACAAAAGTTCGGTGCAAAGAAGGTAAACATCAGTGTTACGGGGCAACTGAGCTATATATCAAGATAGGTTCCGATATTATCGGTCAGGGGATTAAATGATGGCCGGACAGATAGTTGAGATAACAAAACCAGGTTGTTCATTGAACAAATCGCATGGATTTCTTAGAGTCAGCGAAAACAAAAGAACGATTGGTCAAGTACCTTTGGATGACATTTCAAGTGTAATTATTGCAAATCCTGGATGCTCGATATCAACATCATTAGTAGACCATTTGTGTCAGAGAAATATTCCTGTAGTCATTTGCGGAACTAACTTCCTTCCATCTTCGTACATTCTTCCGGTAATGGGGCAAGGAAGACAGTTCCAAATTATGAAGGCACAAACGGCACTGACTCTACCGCGCCGGAAAAGAGCTTGGCAGAATGTAGTCAAAGTCAAAATTAGCAATCAAGCGCAAGTAATTTTATCGGTCACTGGTAGTAACAATAAGCAGTTGGAACGATTAAGCGCAACCGTACGATCCGGCGACCCATCTAACAATGAAGCACAAGCAGCGAGAATTTATTGGCCAATTTTGTTTGGTTCTGATTTTCGTCGTGATAAAAAAAATGTCGGGTTGAATTCCGCTTTGAACTATGTTTACACAATCATACGATCATGTGTTGCTCGAGGGGTCGTTGGAGCGGGATTACACCCGACATTCAGTGTTCATCACAGGAATCCTAAAAATCCATTTAATCTAGTTGATGATCTGATGGAGCCATTTCGACCAATTGGAGACTATCTTGTTTGGAGCCTAGGTCAAGAAATCGTCGATGAACTAAAACCAGAAATAAAGACAAGAATCGCATCGATAACTTCTGTTGCAGTTCCGTTGTTCGAAAATAAAAATTTTGTAGAAGACTCACCACTTTCTCTTGCGTCATTGAAATTCTGCAAATCATTTGCCGATTACTGTCAAGGAAAAGAAAGTCATCTTTTATTTCCGGGAATGCCGAATCCCATAGACTTTAGCGCTCAAGCCTGATGGCCAGACGCAGGCACCTTAGCCCTTATCGAATCATGTGGGTTTATGTCATGTTTGACTTACCGGTAAGGACAAAGCGCGAGAGAAAGGAGGCTACAGTCTTTCGAAAGAAGCTTTTGGATAGAGGATTTGAGATGTCACAGTATTCAGTTTACCTGAAATACTGCCCATCAATCGAAAAGGCCGAGTCGATTGGAGTCGTGGTACAAAAGGATATTCCGCGAGGGGGAAAGGTAGATATTTTAGTTATTTCAGACAAACAGTTCGCAAATATGAAAAGATTTTATGCTCGCGAAGAATTAAAAACAGATGAAAAACCTCGGCAACTTCACCTATTTTAAGGGTTATTTCCTAACCAAAACAGGAAATAACCCTATCATATCAACAACCTACCGCTAGTCTGATTGTACCACTAGGGAAAAAGTGGTGCTGGGACAACTTGTCGCTTCAAGCGACTTTCTGAACTCTTCGATTGTACCACTAGGGAAAAAGTGGTGCTGGGACAACTGTTCACCTTTACGGCAACCTAAAATAAAAGATTGTACCACTAGGGAAAAAGTGGTGCTGGGACAACTGTTCATCTTGTAATTGCGGAATGCCGGGCGATTGTACCACTAGGGAAAAAGTGGTGCTGGGACAACTCCAACGCGACACCGCCGAAATCAGAGTCGGATTGTACCACTAGGGAAAAAGTGGTGCTGGGACAACGCCCCCGCGTCTTGCGATAGCCGAACAGCGGATTGTACCACTAGGGAAAAAGTGGTGCTGGGACAACTGAAAGTGTGATACCACCAGCGCCCCCTGAGATTGTACCACTAGGGAAAAAGTGGTGCTGGGACAACAGACCGTTCCGCGCAACGCGTACGGCTGCAGATTGTACCACTAGGGAAAAAGTGGTGCTGGGACAACTAAATAAACTGAACGGAGGGTTTGTAATCAGATTGTACCACTAGGGAAAAAGTGGTGCTGGGACAACCGCTTGCCGGTGCGCTTGGAAACTTGGCAAGATTGTACCACTAGGGAAAAAGTGGTGCTGGGACAACCTTTCCGCCGCATCCCTTGCCAGTTGCGATGATTGTACCACTAGGGAAAAAGTGGTGCTGGGACAACTGAACTGGCGTTGAATATGTTTGTTCGTGGGATTGTACCACTAGGGAAAAAGTGGTGCTGGGACAACCATCTGCTTAATCATAGTATCCGAAAGTTCGATTGTACCACTAGGGAAAAAGTGGTGCTGGGACAACAAACGCCCGGCATGGTCGATTGTCAAATATGATTGTACCACTAGGGAAAAAGTGGTGCTGGGACAACTATTGTATTTCGGAATCAAATGGCGCAAAAGATTGTACCACTAGGGAAAAAGTGGTGCTGGGACAACTTGCAAAACGTCACACTATCGCTCCTGATGGATTGTACCACTAGGGAAAAAGTGGTGCTGGGACAACGCAAAAACGCTTCTGAATATGCCAGGCACTGATTGTACCACTAGGGAAAAAGTGGTGCTGGGACAACTGTCGCGAAACCTGTAACAGCGAAAGCCACGATTGTACCACTAGGGAAAAAGTGGTGCTGGGACAACAGAATGTTACGCTGACAACTGATGATTGGAGATTGTACCACTAGGGAAAAAGTGGTGCTGGGACAACGACCGTCAGCATCAGCCGCGGCACGCCGTCGATTGTACCACTAGGGAAAAAGTGGTGCTGGGACAACACCTGATCTATGGCGGTGTTTGGGTATGTGCGATTGTACCACTAGGGAAAAAGTGGTGCTGGGACAACCGCTGCTGCGTGCAACGCCCGCCGGAGGCAGATTGTACCACTAGGGAAAAAGTGGTGCTGGGACAACCAGCGCAATGTGCCAGTGTTTCAGAAAAGCGATTGTACCACTAGGGAAAAAGTGGTGCTGGGACAACCAGCGCAATGTGCCAGTGTTTCAGAAAAGCGATTGTACCACTAGGGAAAAAGTGGTGCTGGGACAACCTTATGCAGTTCATCGTCGGGGACTCCGCAGATTGTACCACTAGGGAAAAAGTGGTGCTGGGACAACGGTAACGCGGAACTCCCAAATTGTCCATAAGATTGTACCACTAGGGAAAAAGTGGTGCTGGGACAACTGGATGATGGTCCAGCGGTGTTTGAACAGCGATTGTACCACTAGGGAAAAAGTGGTGCTGGGACAACGATGATTGATCCGGCGAGTATCGAGAGGGAGATTGTACCACTAGGGAAAAAGTGGTGCTGGGACAACATCCCAACATGGCGGACGTCAGGGATGTCAGATTGTACCACTAGGGAAAAAGTGGTGCTGGGACAACGGTAATGGCACCCTTGGTGTATTCAAAATCGATTGTACCACTAGGGAAAAAGTGGTGCTGGGACAACCCGTTGAATGATTGTAATTAAAATACTCATCGATTGTACCACTAGGGAAAAAGTGGTGCTGGGACAACCAGATAACGTTCATACAACGAAACACCCAAGATTGTACCACTAGGGAAAAAGTGGTGCTGGGACAACGGCTCTGACGGTGCACTTGTCGTGTAGTGAGATTGTACCACTAGGGAAAAAGTGGTGCTGGGACAACCGCCGATGTTCACCGACAGATCGATCGCACAGGATTGTACCACTAGGGAAAAAGTGGTGCTGGGACAACTGAATGATGTGTCTGAGGAAATCCTGATCGGATTGTACCACTAGGGAAAAAGTGGTGCTGGGACAACCTTGGCGACAGAACCCTCTATGAGTCCCTCGATTGTACCACTAGGGAAAAAGTGGTGCTGGGACAACGTCTGGGTTTCCGCATTGGTGGCGAGTTCAGATTGTACCACTAGGGAAAAAGTGGTGCTGGGACAACCTCTCTGGCGGCGGCACACGCACTCTCTCCGATTGTACCACTAGGGAAAAAGTGGTGCTGGGACAACGGGTCGAGCGTGTAAAGCAACCCGAACACAGATTGTACCACTAGGGAAAAAGTGGTGCTGGGACAACAGATAGATGGACACCTTCTCACCATCCTTCCGATTGTACCACTAGGGAAAAAGTGGTGCTGGGACAACCAAGCAGACGATCCGGTGTTGCATCCCGCTGATTGTACCACTAGGGAAAAAGTGGTGCTGGGACAACAAGTCGACCGAGCGGTCGACAATCTGCATTAGATTGTACCACTAGGGAAAAAGTGGTGCTGGGACAACGTAACTGTTACCTTGTGATCATCGTCCGTTGATTGTACCACTAGGGAAAAAGTGGTGCTGGGACAACATTCTTGCGGCGGTGTTCGACCGTTCAAACGATTGTACCACTAGGGAAAAAGTGGTGCTGGGACAACCCAAGTCGCTTCGGTAAACGAGTCAATGTCGATTGTACCACTAGGGAAAAAGTGGTGCTGGGACAACTGGTTTCCGCACCGGTTGTTGTTGCACAGGGATTGTACCACTAGGGAAAAAGTGGTGCTGGGACAACAGTAGCCCTTTCATACGCTATATCGGATGCGATTGTACCACTAGGGAAAAAGTGGTGCTGGGACAACAGCGTTTGTTCATGGTAGCGGGTGACGGATGATTGTACCACTAGGGAAAAAGTGGTGCTGGGACAACGGTTTGGAATCGTGGTTTTCGTGGAATTGCGGATTGTACCACTAGGGAAAAAGTGGTGCTGGGACAACTCATTCGTCATTCGGCGTAGCCGATCAATTGATTGTACCACTAGGGAAAAAGTGGTGCTGGGACAACAGAATGCCCTAAATCCTCGTTAGAACCGAGTTGAATGCAATTTCGCATTGTATTTGAGCATATTCTGCCTCATTATGCCCCAAACGGGCGAACTTGTATCCAATTCGGTAAAGGGAACTGATCAAGGAGAGTGTCGAAGCAGAATTTGCGATGCGATGGGTGGTTGAAAACGTTGCGGCATGGATTTACCCACAATCCGGCCCATAGGCCGGCGCCCGGCAGGACAGCCGGCGGATTCAGAACCGATGAGTGGGAGGCGCGTCAGGCAGTGGGCGGCGGTTCGGGCTCGGGCAGTATCCGCTCAATGTCGCGCAGCAGCTGATCAATGCTGGACAACACCTCGGTCAGCACTTCGTAGTGCTCTCGGCTCACACTCAACGTCACCTTGCGGGCATGTCGGGTAAAACGCCCCGCCATGGCGAATACCTGCTTGCGTACCGTCGGCGCCCGCGAACACTCAAACCTCACCGGCAACACCTGGCGCATCAGCGCCAACACATTGAACGCCAGCGCACTGAGCGCGAAGTACAGCGCATTGGCGTCAATGTCGTCACACGGCACACGTCGTGCCGCAAAATCACTGCACAGCTCCTTGATGCGGTTCTCACTGTGCTCACCGCGCTGGTTGTAAAAGTGAATGATCTCACTGTCATCCATGTCCTCGTCCATGTTGGTGGCAATCGCCCGGAACACATACTTGTCGCTTTCAATGCGCTCATCATCCACAATGCACAGAAACGGAAACTCCGGCTGCCGGGGACCGTCTTCGACACCGCGTTCAGTATTGTTGCGGCGCTGGCGCTGGATGACCAGCGTGAACGCCTGATCCATGTCATCCATCACATGCAGACAGCGAAAAACGCTTTCGGACGGCGACTCGCTGCCATCGCGCTGGCGCAACGGCTTCCAGTCACTCTCGCGGGTGTCCTTGATGAGTTCGCGGATCTCCGCGCACATCCGCGCCCGGATCACGTAGCCAATGTCATTCTGCTCGCAATACTCGATGACCGACTTTTGATAGCCGGCCGCATCAATGCGCAACCACTTCACGCGAACCCCATGCGGCAATCCCTCAATGCATCGCTTCAAGAATCCTATATTGTCTTTGCTCGGCGGACACTTGCCCTCTCGAAACTCCGTCAACACCACCTGACCGCTCCGGTTCACCGTGCCCACCATCGGCGTGTAGCCGCGATCGCCGCAATAGTTGCGGTTGGCTGTACTCTTTTTCGCCTTGAATGCAGTTGCATCAATGTCCAGCGTCACCCAGCGCTGCTGTTGCAGCCCCCAGCCCAGCACCACACGGTTGAGCTCGCCAACCGCCACCAGTCCACCGCCATTGCCACTGCCAAACCGACGAAGCCACCGTGCCATCGCATCCGGACCGGGAATCCGCTTGATGCCATGCTCACCCAGCAATGTGCGCTCGTTGTGAACCAACTGAACATCCTCAAGACTGCGCCCGCCCTCAAAAAACGTCAGCAGGAACGTTTTCACAAACTCACCGGCTCGGTAGCCGCGGTTGCTGCGCGGCTTGGCAAACAGCGCATCCGCCATCTTTTCCAGTCCCAGCCGCTCCAATACGACCAGAACACAGGACAATCCTGCGCGGGAAGTCAGTTTTTCGTCGGTGGGTTTGAGTTCGTATGGTAAAATCTGCATCAGCCCTGCTTCTCCTGTATAGTGAGTTTACGGTTTCACCCAACGGGTGAACCTGGTTTTTGTTCAAACCCATTATACTGGCGGGGCTTTTCTTATTTCTGACGGTCCTATCGAGGATTTAGGGGAATGTAGGACAATACAGCCAGGCGTCAAGATTGTACCACTAGGGAAAAAGTGGTGCTGGGACAACGCATAGTAGTTGATAGCATTCACCCTGCCTGATTGTACCACTAGGGAAAAAGTGGTGCTGGGACAACGACCTGAATGTCCTCATGTTCCTCCTCCATGATTGTACCACTAGGGAAAAAGTGGTGCTGGGACAACTCCTTCACCTTGCGGGCGAATATGAAGTCCGATTGTACCACTAGGGAAAAAGTGGTGCTGGGACAACAACAAAATCGGTATGCGCAAATGGGGATGGGGATTGTACCACTAGGGAAAAAGTGGTGCTGGGACAACTGAATATTCCAAACGGGATTGTAATGTGTTTGATTGTACCACTAGGGAAAAAGTGGTGCTGGGACAACTCAATCTGCCAAGTCATAAACGGGTCTCCTGATTGTACCACTAGGGAAAAAGTGGTGCTGGGACAACGTTCCTGATCCTGGCACACGTCTGGTATGCGATTGTACCACTAGGGAAAAAGTGGTGCTGGGACAACGTCTGGGGATTCTTCGTCACGTTCAGTTTCGATTGTACCACTAGGGAAAAAGTGGTGCTGGGACAACCGAAATAGCGCCGCATATCGAGCGAGACATGATTGTACCACTAGGGAAAAAGTGGTGCTGGGACAACCTCAGCTCAGAGCGGTTGCTGTCAGTGACAGATTGTACCACTAGGGAAAAAGTGGTGCTGGGACAACCGATGTCGGGTTTGAGTTTCCGCGTTATGAGATTGTACCACTAGGGAAAAAGTGGTGCTGGGACAACGACAGCAATGCGTTGTGGGATTGCGGGTTAGATTGTACCACTAGGGAAAAAGTGGTGCTGGGACAACTGGTCGGCCTGCTGCAGCGCTTCCAGAATCGATTGTACCACTAGGGAAAAAGTGGTGCTGGGACAACAAGGATTCGTACCCGGAAAAGCGCGTTTCAGATTGTACCACTAGGGAAAAAGTGGTGCTGGGACAACGGATTCTTGCGTCATACGCCTCCCGCAGACGATTGTACCACTAGGGAAAAAGTGGTGCTGGGACAACTAAAAATGCCATCTCAACGGGTCAATGAAAGATTGTACCACTAGGGAAAAAGTGGTGCTGGGACAACACTCCCAGCGATCAGTGCGAATAGGCTGTCGATTGTACCACTAGGGAAAAAGTGGTGCTGGGACAACGCGAATACGCTTCTGAATATGCCAGGCACTGATTGTACCACTAGGGAAAAAGTGGTGCTGGGACAACAAAAGACACGCTTGGTGGTGATCTCATGCCGATTGTACCACTAGGGAAAAAGTGGTGCTGGGACAACTCGATGATTTGTCGGCACAAACGACAGATCGATTGTACCACTAGGGAAAAAGTTGTGCTGGGACAACGCTGACTCCGGGCTGTTGGCATTTGAAGCGGATTGTACCACTAGGGAAAAAGTGGTGCTGGGACAACCTTCTTCGTCATAGACGAAATAGCAGGCGCGATTGTACCACTAGGGAAAAAGTGGTGCTGGGACAACAACATACTTACAACCGCACCCAACCACTGTGATTGTACCACTAGGGAAAAAGTGGTGCTGGGACAACGACGCCACAAACCCGCTGTTTGCGCCAGACGATTGTACCACTAGGGAAAAAGTGGTGCTGGGACAACTGACACCGAAGATCAGGGTGCGGTTGGACCGATTGTACCACTAGGGAAAAAGTGGTGCTGGGACAACCATTTAGTCTTTGTACCCCACTTCAATTCCGATTGTACCACTAGGGAAAAAGTGGTGCTGGGACAACTGTTCATGCGTGATCGCCTGTCACTCAAAAGATTGTACCACTAACGAAAAAGTGGTGTTTTGAATGACAGAATCCCTAAATCCTTTTGCTGGAGTTTTCGTGGTTAGCATGCTGTATATGAATTACCATTCTGGTCTCGGTGACAAGCATGGAATTGCTCGGTACAATCGGGATAAGCGGCGGTGACACGAACGGGTAATGGAGAGTTGACAGTAGTTGGATGGCGGACGGAATTCGTTGTGACGTTTTTTGAAATGTTGCCGGTAGCTATTCGGTCAAGTCCAAAGTCATAAACACGCTGTTCGGGTCCAATACGTAATCAGCAAATGGCTGACTTTCAATGAAACCGAACTTTGAATACAGCGCTCGTGCTGGTCGAAAATACTCCCACGAACCTGTTTCAAGACTCAATCGCTTCACCCCACGAGTTCTCGCGACTCGAATCAAATGAAGTAGCATTTCGCTGCCGATACCAGATCGCCTCTTGCTACTGATGGTATGCATCGATTTGACTTCGTAATGATCAGCCGAGATTTTACGAATTGCACCAATTGCTACTGGCTCATCGTTCGCCCACATCGACCAGAACTCCACTTCGGGACTCTTCAACCCCTGCAGGTCTAAAGCGTGATCGCTTCCAGGTGCCGTTTCTGACCTGGCTTGACTAAGGTGGGTTTCAAGTAATTCTTGAACTTGAAGATTGTCCAAGCCACCACGTTGAATCTTCATAGATTACCTGTTGAAGCGTGCTGCAAATTTCACGATGTTCGCTGAAGTTTACGATTCAACCGACTATGCTTGAGTCTATGGTCATCAGGTAATGAGTAATGCTGAGACTACGCATGGCAAGGTTACCTGTTGCGCACACCATTATACTTTGCAGGGAGAATGCTCAATTCACTTGGGTTGGCAGGAGATTAAGTCAAAGAAGGAATTTGTCTGATCGGTTACTTTATCAATGAACGCTCAACTAAATGTAAAATTTGGGACTGAAATTGAATCAAGACAAATATGAAAGCAACAGTCTGTCACTGGTTTCTGTTGTATTCGCCCTTGCAAATTCACCTAACACGAAAACACTCAATGATTTTCTACACAACCTTGGTAGTTCGTAAACTTGCGATTGCTGCAGTTTTGTTCGCAGCAACTGTAGGAGTCTGTTCAGCACAGGAAATACTTCGATTGGCGACAACAACAAGCACCGACAATTCCGGTCTGACAAGACAACTCATACCTGTTTTCGAAGAAGCATTCAACGTTCGGGTTCATACGATCGTAACTGGTACCGGCCGAGCACTCAATCACGCAAGAAACGGCGATGTAGATGCGATCCTGGTTCATGCAAAAAATTCTGAATTGGATTTCGTTGAATCCGGGTTTGGAGTAGACAGAAAGGAAATCATGTTCAATGAATTCGTCATTGTGGGACCGGAAACTGATTCCGCAGAAGTTTCCGGTCTGACTGATCTGAGCGAGGCATTGGCCAAGATTGCCGAAAGTGAGTCATTCTTTGTTTCAAGGGGCGATGATTCAGGTACTCACAAAAAAGAACTCAGGCTCTGGTCAGAAGCAGGTGTTGATTCGCGTGGCAAATGGTACAAGGATGTCGGTCTCGGCATGGGTAGAACGCTGCAGATCGCCGACCAACTGGATGCATATACCCTCACAGACAAGGGAACCTTCCTATTCATGCGCGATCGATTGTCGCTCAAAATCAAGGTGGAGTCAGCCATGGACGGGAGAAATGTCTATGGTGTCATCGCAGTCAATCCGGAAAAGCATCCACACGTCAATTACGATGATGCGAAACGATTGATTGACTGGTTGGGGTCCGAGGAAGCAAGGGAAATCATTTCGAGCTACAAGGTGAATGGCGAGCAGCTGTTCTTCGTCATTGACTGATCATTGTAAAATTTCTCTTTGACTTTCAACTTCGGAGCCCAGCAGTTCTCTTCCCAATGATGGCGTCTTATAGACGTGATCTTCAACTATGGACAGCCTGATCCAAGCAAGCATTGAGGCTCTAGGGCTTCTATTTACCGGCGACCGGGATACCTGGGAGATCGTCGGTATTTCGTTTCTGGTTTCCTTCCGCGCAATTCTGTTTATTGTGCCAGTAGCACTGGTAGTCGCTTTCGCGCTTGCTTACGGAAATTTCCCAGGCAGGCGTACGCTGATCACAGTGTTCAATTCCATGATTGCGATACCAGCAGTAGTAGTGGGGCTGTTGCTGTACATGATGCTTCATAACTCAGGTCCGTTCGGTGGCTGGAGATTGCTCTTTACCCAGAGTGCGATGATCATCGGTCAGATGATTCTTGCCTTTCCTTTGCTGGTTGCCATGATGCATGTCGCATTGCAGGGTGTGGACCTAAGTGCTTGGCAGACTGCCCGTACATTGGGTGCCGGCGTCGTCAGGGCGATGTTCACGATCATGCGCGAGGTGCGATTCGGTCTGATCGCCGCCACGGTGACCGCATTCGGACGTGTAGTTTCCGAGGTAGGTTGTTCAATCATGGTTGGTGGGAATATCCTTCATGAGACGAGAAACATTCCCACTGCAATCGCTCTCGAGACGTCGAAGGGAAACTTCGAACAAGGTATCGCGTTGGGAGTGGTTCTAATTACATTGGCATTGGCCCTGAACTTTGCAGTTGCCATTTTTCGCGGCCGCGACATGGCGAGGTATTGAACGGGTTTCGTGTCATGGTTAATCGCGATGAACTGATCGCTCTTAGGAACGTGCGCAAATCACTGCTGAAGCGCAGTGTACTGGATATCGGGGAAGTCACTGTTTATGAGGGTGAGTGTGCAGTCCTCCATGGTGACAATGGATCCGGTAAATCAACGCTCATGAAGATCATGGCCGGATTAACTGCTCCCGATAGTTGTGTGGTTACCATTGATGGGAATGAGATGACCTGGCGACAAGCCTATCGCTACTTCCGCAAGGATGTAGTGTATTTGCATCAGTCACCCTATCTGTTCGATCGAACTGTCGCAGATAACGTGTCTTATGGTCTTCGAGTACGCGCCCTCGGAAACGAGTCGATTAAAGTAAAAGTCCATAGTGCATTGGAGTGGGCCGGACTATCGCACCTTGTTGATCGGAACGCTCGGGATCTTTCAGGTGGTGAGAAACAGCGCGTTGCACTAACCAGGGCAAGGATACTGGAGCCCAGGCTGTTGCTGCTGGACGAACCGACGTCGGCAATGGACAAAGAGTCGAGAGAACAAACCTTCAAATTGATCCGTGATCTGGCAGACGGCGGAAGTACTGTGTATATTGCAACGCATGAGTCATATGAATTCTACGAACCTGACCGCGTCATTGAAATGGCTCACGGCAGATTGGTGTGAGACTTATGAACAGGAAGAGCAATATAGAAAACTCACAGATTACCGGTGTAGTGCTCGCGGGCGGCAAAGCAACCAGAATGGGTGGTATTGACAAGGGATTGGTTGAACTCAACGGAATTCCCATGTGCAAGGTTGTGATTGACCAGCTTGACCCACAAGTGGCTGAGGTGCTGGTCAACGCAAACAGAAACATCGAGGTCTATGAGGGATTTGGTGTGCGGGTAGTACAGGATCAGATGCAGGGATTTCTAGGCCCTCTTGCGGGACTTTTCAGTGCGATGAGTGTGGCAACAACACCATGGGTTGTGACAGTTCCATGTGACGGTCCGTTCCTAAACACAGACTACGTCAAAAGGATGATGATGGCAAGCGATGACGTCGATATAGTTGTTGCCCGGGATGAGCGGCGTTTGCAACCGACATTCATATTGTCAAAAACACGGTTGATGGATGACCTTGAGGATTTTCTGCAATCAGGGGAACGAAAAATCGATCGCTGGTTTGTCAAACACAATTGGTCGGAGGCAGATTTCTCTGATTCGCCGGACTGTTTCCTCAATATCAATACAGAGCAGGACCGCGACAATGCCCAGTTGCGGATGAATCAAAGTGCCTGAGAAAAAAATTCCAATCATCGGGTTTGCGGCTTTCAGCGGAACCGGCAAGACCACCCTGGTCACCAAGGTGATTCCCATCCTGAAGGAGAAGGGCTTGCGATTGGGCGTACTCAAGCATGCACACCACAGTTTCGTCATTGACACTCCTGGCAAGGATAGTTACGAGCTGCGAAACGCAGGTGCGCAGCAGGTGATTGTTGCATCAAAACAGCGAATTGCTTGGGTAATCGAGAATCAGTCGGACAACGAGCCGAGCCTGTTTGAATTGCTGCAAAACTTTGCTGACCAGGAACTGGATCTCATCATTGTCGAGGGATTCAAACACGAGCCATTCACAAAGATCGAGGTTTACCGTTCCGGACTGAAACGACCGTTGCTGGCGTGCAAGGATGAACATGTTATCGCCGTCGCAACTGACGTATCTGAACTCGCCGGGTTGGATAAGGAAATCCTCGACCTTGATGATCCTTCCAGTATTGCTGAGTTCATAATCAGAAGAATTGAAGAGGATGCCCTGACAACAATCCAGTAATCTAGCAGGCAAGCGCGCCCATCAGAATTTACGATGTAGGGATTGAATTTAGGAATCTCAGTTGAGCTTCTTATCGCCCTGCGTTGATTCGCTTGTATCTCTGATTAAATGCTTCTTGACCACCCTCCATTACTTTGCAAATTTCATCTCTAACCGAATACTCTTGAAGCCCACCTTGAGTAACGATAGAAGTTTGTCCGGATATCACATCAAGTGCTATAACATTTTCTGCGTCACCATTTACAACAATATTGGCGTTATGTGTGACGACAATTACTTGCCGCTTCTTCTTAATCTCGCGCAGTTGAGAAACGATTAAGTCATAAATTAAATGATTGTCGAGATCATCCTCTGGTTGGTCGAGCAAGAGAGGCTCTTCACCATAAGAAAGGATGAAGGCGAGAAGTGCGGCAGTTTTTTGACCAGGTGAACCTCGTTCTACCGGCTTGAATTTATTGCTGCCTGTGAGGCTGTATCTCACATCTAGAGAGTCAGCTGGGAACCAGCATTGGATTCGGTCTATTTGCTCTGGAGTTAAACTTTGGATGTGAGAAACAAATCGTCGATCCTTAGCATTATTCACTGCTTTCGCTTCATCATTGTAAATAGCAAGTAGCATTGACTTCATTGCTGCGATCCTATCTTCCATTTTCTTATCGGCATTTTGCGTCAAAGTAGCAAGAAGGCCTTCGTTTCCGTCAATTGAACCAATATCACGTTCAAAACCGCCATGACTCCTATCGATGAGTTTTCGAATCTCCTCTTCTACTGAGACTTTATTTCCATACGGAATGACGTTAATTTGTACATACGAATTTTCGCTAAGGACCTTTTCGAGAAAGTCCTTGCGCAATCGGGTTATTCTGGTCCTACACTCGTGAATTCTAGACAAGCATTCTTCCGCACTGTTTCTATGCTCAGCCAGAATTACTCTCTTCTCAACCAAACCATCAAGCCTGTCCTCAAGTTGCTGTTTCCGAATTACCAGTCCGCTATACTCAGCAGGACTTCCAGCATCTTTTAATTTGAGTTGATCAAGGAGATTGTTGTAATTTTGATTTGCTGATTCAATTTTTTTGGAAATTCCCAGAATTCGTCTTTCTTGAGCCCATTTGTTTTTCTCATCATCAACTTGCTGTGCTAAAGCGTTCATTTCATTCTGAAGATTCTCGAAATTCTTGCGGATGCCGTTTACAGTATCAATAAGTTCCTTATCGTCAGGATTCTCAATTTGAAAAAGTTGAGAGTCCAATTGCGGTGGAATTAAATCTCTTGATACTTCCCGCACCTTATTGGCAGTATCGCCCCAACTTTCTTCCCAAGAATTGACAGCTTTATGCTGGTTTTGTCTTAACTGGTAATCTTTAAGAATGTCAGTATGCCCAGCCTGCTCAAATACTCCGAGCTTACGATTTACATCCTCGAGTTCACCATGAATTACTGCTTCTTCTCGAAGGCCAGATTGAACTTCTCGTATTTGGGCGCAATGCGAGAGATACTTCGAAACCAGTTCGTGAAATTCAAGTTCCCAATCACGGTAATTTACATCCAGAGAGTCATCAACGACTCGTAACAACGCATCGGGGTGTTTTGCCAGCTCGAATATCTGTTTTTGACTATAAATTCTGATTGGGAATCTTTGTGCGATGTCACCCTGAGTTGCACTCCATTCACCGGTTGCGAGTTCGTTCTCTATTTCGTATGTGTTATCTCTGTTTAACCAGACAATGCGAAAGCGGCTGCCATCTTTTAGAAAGTTGACTATGATCTTCGTTGAATCCGTCATTAGGCCTTCACCTTTACGTTCATTTGATGTACAGCTGTATTTGAGCAACTCTCCATTTAAACTGTCGGGTATCTCTTCTTGCCGTTTAAGAGCAATTCTCATGAACTCCAACGCTGTTGACTTACCGGTGCCTCGTCCTCCAATGATCGTATTAAGCCAAGGGTTTAGTTGACACGTGAATGGCTGCCTTCTTCCAAGATACTTCGCATCACTAACCACAATATTTTCGATAGCTAGGTCTCCAAAGGAATTAGGATCACCTGAAACAATGTCCGAGCGCTTTATGGAAAGTGCACCGTCGATGAGAGCTAGTCTTAGTCCGTTATAGGAGGGCTCCGACATCTTTACCCAGGTAAAATGGCTTCCGGGAAAACGTTGGCCAACGATTCCCGAAGGATGATGGCTATCTGTTCCAAGAACCTCTGCCCATTCCAACTCCTTGTCGGTGTATAGAGCTGGCTTAACGTAATTTGAATCTATAACCTCCATCGCAAACACATTATTGTTGTCGAGAACTTGCTTGAGCGTGTTTCCAGCACAAAGAGTGAATAGACCATTGTTCTGGTCAACGTGAGCGGGAATGACAAGTCCGTTTGACGCGGCGATTTCATCAATCACCTGAACTACTGAGTATTCAGAGCAGCCGTCACTCTTTCCCTTTGTAGCTCGGTATTTCACAGCACCCAGAAGTGAATCAATATCAGAAGTGGTTTTATCAATGTCGAAAATAGCTAGAATGTGAATATTCCCCTGAACAGTGATTTCAACCCCTGGGAACAAATAAAGTGGTCGATAACTCGGATGACTTTCAGATTCCAATTCTTGGAGTGCATGTTTGAGCGGGTCGATCCAAGCACCTGAATTGTGGTCTGTCACTGCAACACAATCAATGCCATTTAGCATAAAATTGAGAAGCCAGTCCTTGTATGTAATTTGCTTGAGTTGGGGCTGATTCGGACCTTTTCCATAATCATCTGATGCTGGCGTGTGACAGTGAAAGTCGAACTTCCACCACCTTGCGCCGGCCCAATTCCAAATTGCTGGCATAGTAATTTGCTCCATCTCTTGTTATTTCCTGCATACTGCATAGCAGCGGAATGAGAGTATGTATCGTGGTGTCGACAGAACTTTATTCGACTACTGTATGCTAGCGGAGTACTATCACTTCTACAGACTCGATTGGATCAAGCATGGACAGCGGTTGAACGAAATATTTAGAAACTGTAACTCGACTCCTATTCCCTGACAAACTAGTTTGTGCGTCTGGAAGATAGGAATCAATACTCTAGGAAAATATTATGAAACAATAGATCACTTGTATTTTCTTGTATATGTTCTTCCAATTAGCTAATACACGGGACAAATCCTTAAACGTTCCTTTCCTATTCTTCTTCACTCTGTCAGTTTAAGAATTATACAAGTAGACGACATTTGCATGTGCTGGTGCACATGCATCACTCTTCGGAAGGTCGAAAGCCCAGCGCTCGATGTGGACGAATTACGAATGTTGATAACTTGACAATCTGATTGCGGGTTGTTGATGTACTGCAATTGAGCTAACAGCGCGTGTTCAGCTGGCGAGGAGAGAGTTTGGTCGGAAGATATTTTCCTAATTCACTACCCCAATCGCCGTCGCTGAGTGTACAACACAAGAATCAACGCCCGGTCAGTCAGTATGGAAAGTCTGATAATCTATGAACCTCGGAAACCAGATTCCGAGTATTTGGATTCACTTTGTTGATTCGGAGGGTTTCCGGGACTTTTTTCTCTTACGAGAAACGATTGCACGATCGTTGGTGGTTACCACGTCGGCAAAAGTTTTTGCGCGAGGATATTCGGGAACTGACAGGAATTCAGGAAATCGATCACATTCAATCTTTGGCGGACCTGCTTCGTCGCCAGGTAGTCAAAGACAGACAGGAGCCAAGCACGCGTTTCAAGTTGCTATGGACTTGGAGTTTGTCGAAAGGGACTGCTTACAGACCGAAACGCCAATCATTGTTCCCGCAAAGACTTTTCTATCCCAGTTGATTTGATAAATATTGCTGCGAAGTAATCGATACCGACTAGGTCAGGCTGTTCGGATGAACTCAATCAATCGATTGGGATAGTCAGTAATGATGCCGTCAATGCCCGCCTCAAGGAGACGTTTGCATTCATCAATTTCATTTGCGGTCCACGCGTAGACCTGAATGCCTAGATTGTGCGCTTCAAATATTCTCTCCTCCGTCAGCGCCTGGTGATTTGCATGCCAGTCAGTACCACCCGCAGCTTCGATCATTTTGGGGATCGAATCCCCATAATCTGACAGCGACAATCCGTCAGTCCAACCTGGTTTATGTCGGAGTGCCTCATTGATGACTCTTGAAGCATCGTTCAGTTGATCGCCGCTAGAGACCGTGTTATAGACATCTAGTTCACAGGTCAGGTGTGCGTAATGTAGATGAGGAGCATACTTGCGGAACTGATGCAGCATGTGCCAATCGAATGAGTGTATTCTTGCTGATTCAGAAATCCCGAGCCTTTCAATTTCATCGACAATGGTCCGAACACATTCTTCAAGCCCGATGTCAGAGTAGGGATGGGCGGAATACACTTTCACTTCGATGAAATAGGCTGGTCTGCATCCACCTTCACGGGCCAATTCAACGATTTCTTCGAGAGTTGGAATACGATTGTTGTCAGTTGCCGCTTGCGTTGGAAATCTCTTCGCATAGTTGGAACCGGGCTTGACACAACCGATGTCGTAGCGTTTCAGTTCAGCGAGCGTTAGGTCACTCACCCGGGCACCTCTATCCACCAGCCAATTTCCATCGGGTCCGCGGGTGATTTCAGGATTGAGAGTGTGGTCGTGATAGGCGACGACCTCACGGTCAGCAGTGACCGCAACATCCATTTCCAGCCCATCGACGCCGAGCTGAAGCGCCTTGGCAAAACCAGCAAGACTCAGTTCAGGGTAAAGACCAGTCGCTCCGCGGTGTCCGATGATTTCAACCGTCATGGTGGTATTGATGCATGGGAATCCGTTTACAAGGTTGATTAGTTCTCAATCAAAGTACAATGCAGCGCGCGATAAGGCAACCGGCGGCAAAATTTTACCAGACAGACTCAAAAGCCACACAAGGCTGATGAACAAAACGAAATTACGAACACAGGCTAACCGACAAAATGAATCCTGAAGAAGGTCGAAAATATCTTGGAACGAATGGAATCAATCTGTTTCATGTATTCGATACCGCATCTCTTGCAGACCTGTTGCAACCGGCAGTCAGTGAGGCGAATCTGAATGACTATCCAAGCACAGTATTGATTGCAAACGCAGGCTCTGACCTCTGGCACGCCATGCAGGCATTCGGAACATGCAGTGATGATCCAGTCGATGAGTTCAGCATTCATCTGGCTTCGACCTATGCCAAGGATTACTTGAAAACAGACTTTCAGATTCTCTATCCATCTAACCTCCCGATTTCTCTGCGGGCGATTGGCTCACGGACCGGTTGGTGCCATCCATCACCGCTGGGACTGACCATTCATCCTGAATTCGGGACCTGGTATGCATTCAGAGCCCTGTTTCTCGTCAAGGAACGATTACCAGCCTCGGAAGCACAGGAAACCGATCATCCATGCGAAACCTGCGAGGACAAACCCTGCATCTCAGCCTGCCCGGTCAGCGCAGTCGGAGAAATCGGATCGTTCGACCTCGACAAAAGTGCGCACTTTCGTCTTGGAGATTCGTCCCCCTGCGCTTACCGTTGCCTGTCCAGAATCAGCTGTCCGGTTGGAACTGAATATCAGTATGTACCGCAGCAGATGAAATATCATTATCAACGATCAAGATCGACGATCGCGCATTACTATCGCACGCAAGGTCAATGAAACAGGGAGGAATTGATTTTTCATGTATTTCGAAGAGTTCAAGGTTGGCGAAAAATACAAAGGTGCCGGCGTCACGTTCACCGAGAGCGAAATTATCAGATTCGCCCTCCAGTACGATCCCCAACCGTTCCATGTTGACGTTGAGGCGGCAAAACAGACGCATTTCAAGGGTTTGATCGCCAGTGGATTTCAGACCCTGGCTCTTACCTTTCGAATGTATATCCAGGAAGGGTTTCTCAAGCAGGGCATGGGATCACCCGGCATGGATGAACTGCGCTGGCTCAAGCCCGTCCGCCCCGGCGACACCCTGCACATGGTTGCGGAAGTATTGGGCACCAAAACATCTTCCTCAAGAACCGACCGCGGCTATGTTGACTTGCTATGCACGATGGTCAATCAGAATGACGAGACAGTGATGACGGTCCGCGTCACCCAGATCATTAGGCGTAGGGAGTCTTGAGAGACCCAGATGACTGCTGACTGAAAGACAGCCATACCCCGAGGAGATCACACAACCGGAATCAGATCGTGATGCGCGCCGCGCTGTTGACAGAAATCGGACGTCCGCTGACGATCAGCGAGGTGGACGTACCGACGCCGAAAGAACGAGAGCTCCTGATCAGGGTCAGTGCCTGTGGCGTGTGTCGAACTGATCTTCACATCGTCGACGGTGATCTGCCGGCTACCCAATCCCCACTCATCCCCGGTCATCAGATCGTCGGTCAGGTGGTGGAATCGACAGTTCCCCAATTCCATCAGGGACAGCGGGTCGGAGTCCCTTGGTTGGGTTGGACCTGTGGTCACTGTGGGTTCTGTCTCGCAAGTCAGGAAAATCTTTGTGATACAGCCCGTTTTACCGGCTATCACATCAACGGGGGATTCGCCGAGTACTGCGTTGCGGATGCCCGTTACTGTTTTCCGCTGAATCCCAACTTGTCGGATCTTCAGGTTGCCCCCTTGCTGTGCGCGGGCTTGATCGGCTACCGCGCGCTGCGAATGGCAGGTGACGCAGGAAAGCTGGGATTTTACGGCTTTGGGTCAGCCGCCCACATTCTGTTGCAGGTCGCCCGTCACGAAAGAAGAGAGGTTTATGCCGTGACTCGACCGCATGATGATGAGACACAGATGTTTGCCACCAACCTCGGTGCGATCTGGGGTGGCGGTTCCGATACTGAGGTTCCAACTGAGTTGGATGCCGCAATCATTTTTGCGCCGGCAGGGAATCTGGTACCCAAGGCCCTGCAAGCGGTTCGCAAGGGTGGTGTGGTTGTCTGTGCCGGCATACATATGAGTGACATCCCTTCTTTCCCGTATGAATTGCTGTGGGGAGAGCGCTCAGTCAAATCCGTCGCAAACCTGACGCGCAACGACGGTGAGCAGTTTCTCAAACTCGCGTCTGAAATCCAGATTGAAACCCAGGTCGCGATCTATCCACTCGACGAGGTCAACGACGCGTTGAATGATCTTCGTTCAGGCCGGGTCTACGGCTCAGCCGTGATTGAGATCTAATCCACCAAAGCCAGGCGGATGAAGGGAGCGGGGCGAAATCGCTTTACCCGCTTTCTCGTTTTGATCCTCCCAGACACAAGGGGGAATCGGCAGTGACCTTGCCCTGGTCATCCCATTCGGCAGGCGTCATTGGATGAATGGACAGCGCATGGATCGGACCGGAGATCTCATCAGCCAGCAGCTGATTGACCATGCGGTGGCGCGAGACAAGCGACTGCTCCTGAAACTTGTCCGATACCGCAACCACCTTGAAGTGCGACTCAGACCCGGGCGGCACGCTGTGCATCCCGCTTTCGTTGATCACCTCAAGATGAACCGGTTCAAGTGCGTCGGCGAGTTTCTGCCTGATTTGATTTTCAACAATCATGATCGCAGATTATAACTGAACACGAGGCTGTTGAACTTCAGTCCACGTGATTCGTGAGTTGGATCAGGGCGAATTTGAGTTGATTGGTCAAAAGATAAAATACAATGTAACGGTTAACTTAACTGAAAGAAAACCACTTGCTATACAACTCCAAATCTATCCGGGAGATATGAATGTTCAGGAAGACTGATACTATCGAAAATTACGATGCGGTGCTTTGGGAGGCGATTCAGAACGAGGAAACCCGTCAGGAGGAACACATCGAGCTGATCGCTTCCGAAAACTATACGAGCCCCCGGGTGCTGCAGGCACAGGGCTCGGTACTGACCAACAAATACGCCGAAGGCTATCCTCGCAAACGCTACTATGGCGGTTGCGAGTTCGTGGATGTCGCCGAGGAGCTCGCAATCGAACGGGCCAAGCAGCTGTTTGACGCGGACTACGTCAACGTCCAGCCGCATTCGGGCTCACAGGCGAACTCTGCGGTGTTTCTGGCACTGCTTGAGCCGCACGACACCATTCTCGGCATGAGTCTGGACCACGGCGGACATCTCACGCACGGTTCAAAAGTCAATTTCTCCGGCCGGGTCTATAACGCAATCCCCTACGGCGTTGATGACGAGGGCATCGTTGACTACGAACAGGTTGCCGCGCTCGCTGCCGAACACAAGCCCAAGATGATCATTGCCGGGTTCTCTGCGTACTCCCGTGTGATGGACTGGCAGCGCTTCCGTGAGATCGCCGATGCCAACGGTGCGTACCTTTTTGTGGACATGGCCCACGTTGCCGGTTTGGTCGCGGCGGGGCTTTATCCGAATCCGGTGCCCATCGCGGATGTGACGACAACAACTACGCACAAGACGCTCCGGGGACCGAGAGGTGGACTGATTCTCGCGCGCAAGAACGAGGCGGTTCAGAAAAAACTTGCCTCTGCCGTCTTCCCAGGTGGTCAGGGCGGACCGATGATGCACGTGATTGCCGGCAAGGCCGTGGCCTTCAAGGAAGCGCTTGAGCCGGACTTCAAGGCCTATCAGCAACAGGTGCTCGACAATGCCAGGGCCATGGCGTCGACGTTCATCGAACGCGGCTACAAGGTGGTATCCGGCGGCACCGATGATCATCTGTTCCTGTTGGATCTGATCGACAAGGATATTACCGGCAAGGACGCTTCGGCAGCGCTTGGCGACGCGAACATCACCGTCAACAAGAACACTGTTCCGAATGACCCGAAATCACCGTTTGTCACCAGCGGTTTGCGAATCGGCTCGCCGGCGTCCACCACCCGCGGTTTCAAGGTCGAGGAGATGACAACCCTGACCCACTGGATGTGCGACATTCTCGACAACATGGGTGACGAGTCGGTCATCGAGCAGGTCAAGGGCAAGGTGCTTGAGCTCTGCGGCCGCTATCCGGTGTATCAATAGAAGTCTATAACCTGAACCGAACTGACCGCGGAGGTCGGATGTGAAGAGGTACTCGTTCTTCACTTTGGTCCGGCACGCTATCGACCGGCGCAGGAGTTGGCCGCGGGCGTGGCGCGACCCGGAACCGAAAACCGAATACGATGTCGTGATCGTAGGCGGCGGTGGACACGGTTTGGCCACCGCTTACTATCTCGCATCCGAACACGGAATCACCAATGTCGCCGTGGTCGAACGAGGCTGGATCGGCGGCGGCAATACCGGACGCAACACCACCATTGTGCGTTCCAATTATCTGTGGGACGAAGCCGCACACCTGTATGAGAAATCACTGGTCCTGTGGGAGTCGCTGTCACAGGAACTGAACTTCAATGTCATGTTCTCCCAGCGCGGGGTGATGAATCTCGGTCACAACCTGCAGGATATGCGCGACATCTACCGCCGCTCCAATGCCAACATGCTCAACGGAATCGACAGTGAGATACTGACCCCGCAGCAGATCAGCAAGATCGTACCGATCATCAATACATCCCCTTATGCACGCTACCCGATACTCGGTGCGTCGTTTCAGCCCCGGGGCGGCATCGCCCGACACGATGCGGTGGCCTGGGGGTTTGCCCGTGCCGCAGACAGTCGCGGTGTGGACATCCTCCAGAACTGCGAGGTCACCGGCATCCGCAGAACGAACGGACACGTCGAGGGCGTGGAAACCTCCCGCGGCTTCATCCGGGCCAAGAAAATCGGTGTCGTCGCCGCCGGCCATTCCAGTGTGCTCGCCGAGATGGCGGGCATCCGGATGCCGATTGAGAGCCATCCGCTGCAGGCACTGGTGTCCGAACCCATCAAACCCGTCCTCAATACAGTTGTGATGTCGAACGCGGTACACGGCTACATCAGCCAGTCAGCCAAGGGCGAGCTGGTCATCGGTGCCGGTGTGGATGCGTATCTGGGCTATGGCCAGCGAGGCAGCTTCTCAACGATCGAGGGCAATATCGCGGCGATCGTGGAACTGTTCCCGATCTTCAGCCGGGTACGGATGCTCAGGCACTGGGGCGGCATCGTCGATGTCTGTCCGGATGCTTGTCCGATCATCGGCAAGACCTCGGTCGGGGGGCTGTTCTTCAACTGCGGCTGGGGAACCGGAGGATTCAAGGCAACGCCGGGTTCCGGATGGGTGTTCGCCCATACCATCGCCCGCAATGAACCGCACAGCCTGAATGCAGCCTTTGGCATCGACCGGTTTGTTTCCGGTGCGCTGATCGATGAGCACGGCGCTGCGGGAGTGGCTCACTGATGCTGTTGATCCGATGTCCGTGGTGCGGGCTTCGCGAGGAAGCCGAGTTCAGTTACGGTGGTGAGGCGCACATCGTGCGCCCGACGTCGCCCGATGAGCTATCCGATGAGCAGTGGGCGGATTATCTATTCATGCGCGAGAACACCCGCGGCATGCAGCGCGAGCAGTGGGTCCACAGCGGTGGCTGCCGTCGCTGGTTCAATGCTGAGCGCGACACGGTCACCTATAAATTCGGTGCGACCTACAAGCACACCGATCCCAAACCCGGGGACAGCGGATGAAACAGCAAAACCGCCTCGCCGAAGGTGGATTAATTGATCGCACCAATCCGGTCCGGTTCAGGTTCAACAACCGAACCTACGAGGGATGTGCCGGAGACACCGTCGCGTCTGCATTGCTGGCGAACGGTGTTTCACTGGTCGCACGCAGTATCAAGTACCACCGGCCGCGCGGCATCATGGGCAGCGGTGCGGAAGATCCAAGCACACTGATCCAGATCGAAAAAGGCGCGCGCTCGATTCCCAACCACCGCGCCACCCAGACTGAAATCCACAATGGAATGAATGTCAAGAGTGTGAACTGCTGGCCGAGCGTGTCGCTCGACCTGGGTTCATTCATAGGTTGGTTTTCACCTTTCCTGCAGGCTGGGTTCTATTACAAGACTTTCATGTTTCCCCGCAACCGGTGGCTGTTCTATGAGCAGGTGATCCGGCGTGCGGCTGGATTCGGCAAGGCCGGTACCGAGCCGGATCCGGATCGATACGACAAGATCAACGCGTGGTGTGATGTGCTGGTGGTTGGCGGCGGACCCGCGGGCCTGGCAGCGGCACTGGGCGCGGCCCGTGCCGGCGCACGGGTCATGATCGCAGATGAGAGCCCCGAGTTCGGTGGCGGATTTCTGCGTTCGGGGTCAAAAGAGAAACTGAAGTGGGTTGAGACGGCGCTGACAGAGCTCGAACAGATGCCCGAGGTACGGCTGTTCAGGCGTACAACGGCTGCCGGATTTTACGATAACAACTTCCTGATCCTGAATGAACGGCGGACGGATCATCTTGCGGATCCCTCCGATCGCAGTGCCCGTGAGAAGATCTGGCGGGTGCGTGCAAAGCAGGTGATTCTGGCCACCGGTGCGATCGAAAGACCCCTGGTTTTCGCCAACAACGATCTGCCAGGCATCATGCTCGCATCGGCCGTTTCGCAATACATCAATCGGTATGCCGTGCTGCCCGGAAAAAAAGCGGTCGTATTCACCAACAACGACAGTGCCTATCAGACCGCCCTGGATATGATCAGCAATGGCGTCGAGGTGGTCGCGTTGGTTGATGCCCGAAGCGACGTTGCCAATAATTGCGTTGGAGAACTCGCCGAGCGCGGTGTCAGAATGATCAAGGAATCCGCGGTGGTCTGCGCCAGGGGTAAAAAACACGTCAACGGCGTCGAGGTGATGCGACTCGGTACTGATGGCCTGTCGGTTGAAGGCGAGATTGAGAAGCTCAGTTGTGATCTGCTGGCTGTATCCGGGGGCTGGAGTCCGGCGGTCCATCTGCATGCGCAGTCCGGAGGCAAACCGGTTTTTGATCCTGACCGGGCTTGTTTCGTACCTGCAGCGTCTGTTCAGGACGAACAGTCGGTCGGCGCGGCGAGCGGAGATTTTTCCGCACAGCATGCCATCCGCGACGGTTACGAAGCCGGCATCGCGGCCGCCCGAAATGCTGGATGCACGATTCAGGAAGTTGCACAGATTCAGGAACTGTCCGACTCTGACCCGGCCGGTTTCAACATCCGGCCCTTGTGGTGGGTGCCCGGAAAAAAATCTGCGGACCGGCTCAAGCGGTTTGTGGACTTTCAGAATGACACCACCGTCAAGGACATCAAGCTTGCGGTACAGGAAGGCTATCAGTCCATCGAGCATCTGAAACGATATACCCTGTTGGGATTCGGCACCGACCAGGGCAAGCTCGGAAACATCAACGGCATGGCCATCCTGTCGCAGGAACTCGGCCAGGACATCAACGTGACCGGAACCACAACATTCAGACCGTTGTACACCCCCGTCAGTTTCGGAGCGATTGCCGGGCGCGAGATCGGGCCGACGCTTTTCGATCCGATACGCAAGACCGCGATGCACGAATGGCATGTCGAACATGGTGCCCGGTTCGAGAACGTCGGGCAGTGGAAGCGGCCATGGTACTATCCTGTCAATGGCGAATCGATGCGCCAGGCAGTCGACAGGGAGTGTCTGGCAGTCAGAAAGCAGGTGGGTGTGCTGGATGCGTCAACACTGGGCAAGATCGAGGTGTACGGCCCCGATGCAACCCAGTTTCTCAATTACATCTACACCAATTCATGGACCAAGCTGACGGTCGGGTCCTGTCGTTACGGACTGATGCTGGGTGAGGACGGGATGGTCATGGATGACGGCGTATCCGCGAAACTCGCAGACGATCACTTCTATATGACGACCACCACCGGTGGTGCGGCTTCGGTGCTGTCGTGGATGGAACGGTGGCGTCAGACTGAATGGCCGTGGATGAAGGTGTATTTCACCTCGGTGACCGACCAATGGGCGGTCATTGCAGTAGCCGGTCCCAAGGCACGCGCGGTGCTCGAACGCGTCGCGCCCGCACTCGATGCAAGCAATGAGCGTTTTCCATTCATGACATTCCAGCACGCCGAGGTTGCGGGTGTCGATGCAAGAGTTTTTCGGGTGAGTTTCAGCGGTGAGCTGTCTTACGAAATCAACGTGCCCGCAGACTATGGCCGGTATGTCTGGGAGCGCGTGTTCGCAGTCGGCGAGGAGTTCGGAATCACGCCTTATGGAACCGAATCAATGCATGTGCTGCGCGCCGAAAAGGGTTTCATCATCGTCGGACAGGACACCGACGGGTCCATGACGCCGGTTGACATGGGCATGAACTGGATTGTCTCAAAACACAAGGACTGCCTGGGGAAACGATCGCTCCAACGCTCTGACTGCCTGCGCGAGGACCGCAAACAATTCGTCGGATTGCTGACCGAGGAACCGGACAAGGTGTTGCCGGAAGGTGCGCAACTGGTTGAACTGCCATCCGAAGCCCGTCCGACACCGATGATCGGTCATGTCACGTCCAGCTATTGGAGTGCGAATCTGGGGCGTTCCATCGCACTTGCAGTGGTCAGGGGTGGCCGCTCGCGCATGGGCGCGCGGATCCATGCGGTGCCGATGACGGGCGAATCGGTTCCAGTCATGATCTGCAATCCGGTGTTTTACGACCGCGAGGGCAATCAGCAGAATGTCTGATCGAATGCCAATGCGCTCACCTCTCGGCTCCGTCCAGGGTGAGGAGGGAATGAAGCTTGAGCTGCATGGCGTCACGCTGAATGAGCTGGCGTTCCTGCGACACTTCAATGTCCGCATCCAGCCCGATGACGGGCAGGTGCATCAACGGTTTCAGCGCATGCTGGGATTTGGGTTGCCCCTGAATGCGAACACCTTTGTGTTGCATGATGAGACACTGTGTGCCTGGCTGGGGCCGGACGAGTGGCTGATCGTCGCCCCCGTTCATCGTACGGAATTTCTCGAGCAGACATTACGCGATGTCACCGCCGACAGTTTTGCAGCTTGCGTCAACATCAGTGCGGCGCAGACCATGATCAGGGTGGCAGGTCCCCAGGCACTGGATTTGCTGGGCAGGGGCGTGGCGTATGATCTGCATCCCGGCAACTTCACTGCGGGCAGCTGTGTTCAGACGATCCTGGCCCGAACGGCCGTTACCATGCTGTGCCAGTCAGCGAACGAGCCGACCATTGATGTGATTGTTCGCCGAAGTTTCGCCGACTACCTGTGGCATTGGCTGCTTGATGCCGGTCAGGAGAGTGAGTTTCACCCGGTCTAACCGCTGATTCCGCCAGACTCAAGGATGTGCGGAACCTTGTCCTCCCAGCCGATGGCCATGATGTGCAGCCCGCCCGCAACCGGTCGCAGTTCCCTGACGAGCTCGGCGGCGATCCCGATACTGGTCCGCGCGATAGCCTCCCGGTCCTCACCCTGGTCTGCAATGCGACTGATCAGTGGGTCAGGTACGGTGATTCCCGGCACCCGTTCGTTCATGTACTGGGCCATCTTGACGGACTTGATTGGAATGACGCCGGCCAGTATGGGTACGCTGACATCGCCCGCCTTGTCCAGAAACTCCTGAAACTGTCCGACATCGTAGACCGCCTGCGACTGCAGGAATGAGGCGCCCGATTCGATCTTGCGATGCATGTTCTCGATTTCAGCCTCTGGATTCGGGGAACCGGGATTGACCACCGCCCCAACGCAGAACTTGGGCGTTCCGCTGAGTTTGTTGCCCGTGTAGTCGGTACCGGACTGCAGCGCACTGACCGCATCGAGCAGTTGCGAGGCGAAAAGATCAAAGACGGGTTTCGCGTCCGGATGGTCGCCGATCTTGGGTGGGTCGCCGCCCATGAAGACCAGGTTGGGAATACCCAGTGCGGCGGCGCCGAGCATGCAGGCCTGAATGGCGATTCTGTTTTTGTCTCTCGACGTCATCTGCACGATCGGCTCAATGCCGCGGTCCATCATGAGATGAGCGGCGGCAGTCGGGTCCATGGACATCCGGGCAGCGTGGGACTCGGTCAGGTTGAAAGCCGTCACCCGATCTTTCAGCTTGTCTGCCTTGTCGAACAATGCCGACAAGTCGATTCCCTTGGGGGGTGTGAGTTCGCATGTGACAACGAAGTCACCGCGGTCAATCGCCTGTTTCAATTTGCTGGATGCCACAATACCTGATCTCCCTTGGTGGACAAAGACTCTTCAAGAACGGAAATCGTAGTTTATAGTATAGGTGTTTGGAAATTGCATTCGAATTTTGAAAAATCGCCATGGTTTACGATGAGAAGTTTGTGACAGGGCTCGAGTGGCTCTGGGGAAAAGGGTTCCTCTCACCCGGTGGTGGAGAGGAGTTGGCGGAGATTTTGCGCAACGTCAGCATCCAGGACAAGACTGTACTGGACATTGGCTGCGGCATAGGCGGAATAGACCGGTTGATGGTTGTAGAGCACGGTGCGAAAAAAGTCATCGGGATCGATGTCGTTGAACTGCTGATTGAGCGGGCGAGAGACGATACCGATGAAGCTGGGCTGTCCGGGCAGATCGAGTATCGGTTGGCTGAGCCGGGCGGGTTGGACTTCGAGGATGCGGCATTTGATGTGGTCTTCACCAAGGATGCCATCATCCATATTCAGGACAAGCGCGCAATCTATCAGGAAATCTATCGCGTACTGCGCTCGGGCGGCCTGCTGGTGGGTAGTGACTGGCTGGGTGGTGATACATCGCAGCAGTCCGAACTGGTTCGCGACTGGCTTGATTTCTCGAAACTCGACTTTCATTTCTGGACCGGATCGCAAATGCGCCACCAACTCGGGGAGATTGGCTTCGATGCCGTCGAAATCCGCGATAGAAACGACTGGTATCGCAAAGCGGTGCGAGCGGAGATTGACAGAATCAGTGGCGACAACCGACTGGAGTACATCAAGCTCGTTGGTGAGGAACTGGCGGACAAGCGGTTGACCAGTTCAGAATTGAAAAAGAAGGTGGTCGACGCAGGCGAACTCAGACCGACGATATTTCGTGCTGTAAAACCGTTATCCGGTTAAGTATAAGTCGCCGCCCGAACGGTTCGCGTGGCAAGTTCATGGTCCTCACTGACCCGCTCTTGTTCTTGTTTGCGGTGTTTTAATGTGTGTTTTGTGTGACACGTTTGTCACACGACGGGTTTTGAGTGACAAATTTTGCAAAATATGTCACTCAAATGACTTTCAGTGACATTGGTGATCTTTACTGCTATCGCTGACTGCAATCATGAGCAGAAACACTCATACCGAGAGTCCACACTGAGCGGCTGGTTCCCGGGCAATTGTGTTTCACTGTGCATTCTTCGCGGATTGTTCCGCGCGTGACCGACGCCTCGGTCCGGATTGGATGGGACGGGTCTGACTTGCCAGTTTGCATTCAAGCAAACGGTCCAATCCCGCCCGAATACGGCTTCGCAAATTAACCCGAAAAATTAAATCGACTCAGTGTTATAGTCTGTATAATCGGATTTTTCTGTGCCTGATTGACTGCGTGTTGATTTGTTCGAGTCTTTCAGGCATATTCCGACCTTGATTGCGATTGGAAAAACGTTGAAACAGGTCGGCTGGACGCACGCCGAGACGCTTGAAGTGTCTCTTTTTGTTATTGATTCGGATTACCAAGTCTTGGAACGGACATGAAAATTCTTTTTGCTGACAAATTCCCGAGCCAGCAGCTGGAGCAGCTCGAGGCCAGTGGACATGTCACCAGTTATCAACCCGACCTGCAGCCGGATGAATTGCCGGATGCCATCGCAGGTCAGGAGGTATTGGTGGTGCGCAGCACAAAAGTGCAACAACCAACCCTTGATGCAGCCGATGAGTTGAAACTGATCATCCGTGCCGGGGCTGGGACAAACACCATCGATAAGGCTGCCGTCTCGGAAAAAGGGATACCCGTGTGCAACGTACCCGGCAAGAATGCCGTCGCAGTTGCGGAACTTGCCATGGGTCTGCTGCTGTCCATTGATCGCAAAATTCCGGATAACGTGCGCGAACTGAAAGAAGGGAAGTGGAACAAGAAGACCTTTTCGGCCGCGCAGGGACTGATGGGCCGCACCATCGGCATCATTGGAGCCGGGGCAATCGGAATGGCGGTTGCAGAACGTGCCCATGCCTTTGGTTTGAGGGTTCTCATGATTGAGAAGCCCGGGCGATCACCCGAAATGCTCAAACGCATGGCCGATATTGGAATCGAATTGGTCAAGAACCTCGAGCAGCTCGCCGCCGACAGCGACATCATCTCGGTGCATGTGCCCGCGGCAGACAGCACCCGCAACCTGATCAATGAGGATTTTCTCAGCCGGATGCAAGACGGTGCAATCCTGCTGAACACCTCCCGCGGTGATGTGGTGGACGCAACAGCCCTGATCAAGGCCATGGACGAGAAGTCGATTCGGGCAGGGCTGGATGTCTATCCGGATGAACCCTCAGTGTCGGCAGGAGATTTCGATTCCGCATTGGCCAAACATCCGAATGTCTATGGAACGCATCACATCGGTGCATCGACCAGTCAGGCACAGGATGCGGTCGCGAACGGTGTGATTGAAATAATAGATGCCTATCTCAAAGGCACGGTCATCAACCAAGTCAACCCGTAATCCAAAAAAACATTCTGTAAAGGAGGTATTTCGATTGAGTAATCGAGTTTTCAATTTCTGCCCCGGGCCTTGTACGCTGCCCGTGGAGGTGCTTGAGGAAACCCAGTCCGAGCTGGTCAATTACAAGGACACCGGCATGTCGATTGTCGAACACAGTCATCGCGGTGAGCACTACGATGAGGTACACAATGGCGTAGTCGGGCTCACAAAAGAACTGTTGATGGTTCCGGATGAATTCACCATCCTGTTGATCCAGGGCGGTGCGACTCTTCAGTTTGCCATGAGCGCCATGAATCTGCTCGGACCTTCCGACAAGGCAGGCTTCATTCATTCCGGACATTGGGCGAAACTGGCAAGAAACGATGCTCAGATCTATGGAAATACCTATCTGGCATGGGACGGTACGGACGGTCACTTCACCCGGACACCAAAGTCCGGTGAGATCGAGCTGCAGCCGGACAGCCGCTATCTGCACGTCACCACCAATGAGACGATTGGCGGTGTCAGGTTGCACGAGTGGCCGGACCTGGGTGTGCCGCTGGTCGCCGATATGTCCTCGGACTACTTTTCCAGACGCATTCCCTGGAACCTGATCGACGTTGCCTATGGCGGCGCCCAGAAAAATCTGGGACCCTCGGGTGTGGCATTGGTCATTGTGCGAAAATCGGTGCTGGAATCCGCCCCGAGAGAACTTCCAGCCTATCTGGATTACCGCAAACACAGTGAGAGCAACTCGCTCTTCAACACACCTGCGGTGTTCTCGATCTATGTTTCCGGCAAGGTGCTCAAGTGGTACAAGCAGCAAGGCGGCGTGGATGCGTTCAATGAGGTCTCCAAGGTCAAGTCCGGTCACGTATACGATGCGATTGATGGCAGCGATGGTTTCTACACCTGCCCGGTCAAGGGCGAAAACCGATCAAGGATGAATGTGGTGTTCACCCTGCCTGACAAGCAGCTGGAGTCCGATTTCCTGTCGCAGGCGGAATCCGTCGGGTTGGTCAACCTCAAGGGGCATCGCAGTGTCGGAGGAATCCGCGCCAGCATCTACAATTCGATGCCCATGGAAGGTGCTGAGCGACTGGCCAATTTCATGGATGAGTTTCGTTCGTCCAAGCGATAACAGTCGGCTTCCGGGCCTGTCTCGAATTCACTGACATGCCGAAGATCACGAAATTCGACGGCTACGTCGTTCGCCCTGATCATGTACAAAAGGTGGTGACACCGGCATACGATGCGATGCTTCCGTCTGAGCGAAGGGCGTTTGCTGAAGAGTATCCGGGAAACTATGTCAATGTGATGAGAACGCTGGAAGAGTTCAGCGATTCGGGCCCGACTCTGGATGAGATTCTCGATCACAACCAGTCACATTTCAACAAGATGCTGGAGGATGGTGCATTTGCCCGAACCCGGTCTCCAGCATTTTATCTCTACCGACTTCAGTCAGGCGGTCACGAGCAAACCGGACTGATCGCGGATATTCCGGTCAGCGACTACACAGAGGGGAGACTCAAAAAGCACGAGGATACCCAGATCGAAAAGGAAAATATGCTGACTCGCTATCAGGAAACCGTCGGTGTCACCTCGAGTCCAGTCTGCGTTGCCTATGCAGACCGGGATGACATCACCGATGCGGTTGCAGCGACGATGAAAGAAGAGCCGCTTTTGGACTTTTCCGCATGGGACGACGTTGGCCAGACCATCTGGAGAGTGAATGACGCTGCTGTTGAAGCCCAGTTGCAGGCCGGATTTGAACAGATCACGTACACCTATCTGACCGATGGCCATCACCGCTGTGCGTCGGGTGCGAGATTCGCCCAGATCGCACAAAACCGTCAAGATGCGAATTCGGCTTCAAATGCCGACCGTCTCCTGGTCGCCCTGTTCCCAGAGAGTCAGCTCAGGATCTTCTCCTATTTTCGGTGCGTACGGGATCTCAACGGATTGGATGTCTCCGCGCTGATCCGCGCAATTGAATCCACCGGCATTCGGGTTGAATCTCAGCCAATGGATGACATGGAGCGGCTGCTGCCTCGAAAACCAAGGGAAATCACCATGATTGTCGACGACAGTGCATATCGTCTGAACATTCCCCAGGAACTGGTGCCTCAAGATGACCCGGCCGGTTCACTTGATGTATCGATCTTGCAGGAACAGGTGCTGGCACCTGTATTGGGAATTGCGGATGCCCGCTCAGACGGGCGACTCAGCTACACGCCCGGTGTCGAGGGTGTGTCGGGGTTGATTGACCGCTGCAGAAAGGGTTGGAGTCTTGGCTTCGCCTGCGTTGACACCACCATCCAGGAGGTTGTCGACGTCGCAGACGCCGGCCAGGCCATGCCGCCCAAGTCTACATGGTTTGATCCCAAACTCCGGGCGGGAATTTTTGTGAGGTATTGCTGACACTTGAGTGCTGCAGGAGATTTGACTCCGAACAGCATCAAGCTAATGTCAGCTCACTGACTTCAGTCATCATCCAGTGTCGAGGGTCCTTTTCCTCGAAACCCAAACAGGATAACGATCGTGATGATGATCGGCAAAACGATCAGCGCGTTCAGTACAGTTTCACTCATGGTCCTTTCCAGTCCAGTCCAAGTCATGCAGCCTGCGTCGGAAAACCGCTCGCGGTTTACGACGCCTGCCGGAGAAGTTGTGGGGCGTTCTGTGCCGGCTCAGTGTAGTTACGGTCATTGCGCAATGCCGGAATCATCCTACGAGCCTTTTCCACCTCTTCTGTATCCAACTCGCTAATTATATAACGCCTGTCCTCGCCGGCATCCTCGAGAACGCGGCCCCAGGGATCCACAATCAGGGAATGACCGTAGGTTCGTGCCTTGCCGTGATCACCAAACTGGCACGGTGCGACAATGTAGGCGCCTGTTTCAATCGCCCTGCTTCGCAGCATCACATGCCAGTGGACCTGTCCGGTGGTTCGGGTGAACGCCGCCGGCATCGAGATAAGCCCCGCACCGGCCTTGGCCAGGGTACGGAATAGATGCGGGAAGCGAAGATCATAGCAGACCGTCAAGCCCATCGTACACCAGGGCAGTTGCGCGGTGACTGCCGCTTTGCCGGGCGCGAAGATGTCAGACTCCCGATAGATTTCCCCATTGGGCAGGTTCACATCGAACATGTGAATCTTGTCGTATCTTGCCACAATGTCACCGGTTGAATCAAGCAGGATGGAGCGGTTGCGTTTTCGATTGTGCTCGTCGTAGACAGCGATTGAACCGAGCAAAACCCAGGTTTTGTGAGTTCGGGAGAATTCCTGAAAGGCGGACAGTGTTGGGTGTTCACTTTCCGGATATGGTGCGACACTCAACCCGTTCTCATCAATATCAAGGAACGAAAAGAATTCCGGCAGGCAGATCAGGTCAGCGCCGGCGTTGCTCGCTTCGACCGACAGATCCAATGCGTCACTGATGGTCTCATCAAGGTTGTTGGTCGCACAATTCTGTACGCATGCGACTTTGAACTTCATCGTCTACTGCCTCAAATTCCAAACAAGTTGGAATATTTTAGCAAATAAGCGGCAATCAGGAAAAATCCGGCCGGAAAGTCCAGCCGGTGATGCATGCGCGGGTGGTCAGTTCCCGGATGTAGTTTTGAACCGCCTTGCGCCATTGCCGTTCGGCGAGACGGTCACTGATTTTCTGATGTACACTCTCAAATGGCAGCTGCCGACCATCGTCCCGAAACTCCATTCTCACCACATGCACCCCATATCGCGTCTGTACCGGTTGTTGGTAGAGTTCGCCCGATTGGAGTTCAAGCATCGCCTTTTCGAATTCCGGTACCGTCTGTCCCAGGCTCAACTGGCCGAGATGACCGCCGGAACTTCGCGATGTGCAATCAGACTCAGTGCGGGCGATTTCGTCAAAAAGTTCCGGCTCCTGTTGCAGAATCTGAATTGCCCGATGGGCCTTTTCCAACGCAACCCTGCCTGCATCGGCATCATCCAAAGCGGCGGCATACAGGATATGTCGGGGTTCAAACAGCTCAGGTGAGCGGAATTCAGACGGATTTTCGTCATAGTAATCCCGACAGGCCTCAAGGTCAGGTTCGGTCACCGAAACCTCCTGTTCGAAGAGGCCTCGGATCAACGCCTCGTCTTCAACCTCGAACCTGCCCGGACCGACCTGTTCCGGGGTGCATTCAATTTGCAGGCGATTGGCTTCCTGCAGCAGCAGGCAACGAACCACCAGCGCATCGGCAGCCTGTTGCCAGGGCATCTCACCGGCACGGTGGTACTGCATCTCCTTAAGGATCGACTCCTCGGAGATGTGTTCCCCGTTGACTGAAATTCCAGACGACATGTCCCGATGACCGGCTCGTCGCGGTTCAGCGATAAAACGATTGATTTCCCCGGGCCCTGACCACCTGGTATCCCCGGCGACCCAGATACCACACCGGCGCACTGAAGACATGAACCAGGCGGGTGAACGGAAACACCAGGAAAACCGTCAGACCCAGGAACAGGTGCAGTTTGAACAGCACGTGTGCGTCGAGCACCAAACTTGCCGCACCGCCTTGCAAGGTGACGATCATTTGTGCCCAGGTCATGAACTTCACCATCTCCTCGCCGTCAAGATGCTGCATGGAGACCAGGATGGTGATCAGTCCGAGCAGCAGCTGGGCGAGCAACAACAGCAAAACGAAGATGTCGGCAGTCGAGCTGTTCGACCGGATACGGGAATCGAACAGCCGCCGATGAATCAACATCAGCAGGCCGATCAGGCAGACAACGCCTGCCACGCCACCGACGACGATGGCCATCATCTGTTTGAATGAGTGGGAGATACCCAGTGCGTCGAACAACTGGATTGGAATCAGCAGTCCGAAGAAGTGGCCGAGGAAAATGACCAGGATACCGATGTGAAACAGGTTGCTGCCCCAGGTGAACTGGCGCTTGCGCAGCAACTGACTGGAGCCGCTTCTCCAGCTGTACTGATCGCGGTTGAAACGATAGATGCTGACGATAACGAACACTGCAATGGCAATGTAGGGGTAGATGCCGAACAGCAGGAAATTAACATACTCGTACATGATTTCTATTGACTGCCTCGTGTGTCGGTTGAGATTCGAATCGGGATTTCGTTCAGGCCCGAAAGGTTGTCCGGATTGTCTGTGTCCAGCCTGAAACTGACTGCAGACTCCTCCCACGCCCGGTCGATGGTTGCATGATCCTGTGGATCATCCATTTTCTGGGCGAGGAGCATCTTGAGTATCCTTGGGTCCGGTTTGCCATCGGCCATGGCAACCAGCGCGGCGAGTGCCGCAGCATAGGCGCTCTTGCGTTGGCGAAGCCGCTCGCGCAATGCCGCGACAATGGGCAGACACAGCTCCAGCTGCTGTCTTGCCTCCGGCAACGGGAGAAACGAAAGATATTCAAGAAACATCGGGAGAAAATCAGGTAATTCGTCGGAAACAATGTCAACACCGGAATCCAGATATTGCTGACGCAAATCAACAAGTGCCTGTCCGCGGTCGCGCGACTGCCCGTGCACATGCTCGAACAAGTGCAGCGAAAGGCTGCGGGTGCGGTCAAACAGCAGTACATACTGCTCCTGGAGATCGAGCAGGTCCTCGGTTGCAATCCGATTCAGGAGCACATCCAATGCCTTGATCTCGCGAGCTTCGATCAGTCCCTCCCCAGTCAGAATCTGCCTGAGTTCCGGAACCGCCCGCTGCAGCGCCCCGTCCGGGTAGTTCAGGACCGCCGCCAGTGCCCGGAAGGTTTTCAACTGACCGCTCCGGTAAACTTGACGGACACAGGCTGGGAGGTGTCCGGACTGATCGCAAAGGGATTCACCTTTTGTGGCGGCGCGCAGCCATCACCGAAGGTAAAGCCACAGCTGCCTCTTAAGTGATAGGCGTTCTCATCGGTCTCGCGATGGGCGGTGGGAATGACAAACCGATCCTCATAGTTGGCGATTGCCATCAGATGGTACATCTGCTCGAGGTGTGCGCTGCTCAGCCCGACCTGTTCCGGGATGTTGTGATCAACGACACCCAGGACCGATTTTGACCGCATGTAGGCACGCATGGCGAGCATGCGGCGAAGCCCCAGCACGATCGGCTCATCGTCACCGGCGGTCAGCATGTTCGACAGATAGCGCACCGGGATGCGCAACTGATCCACATCCGCGATCCCATTGTCACTGTCGAGGTGTCCGGCCTCGATGGCCGACTGGATCGGCGACAGCGGTGGCACATACCAGACCATGGGCAGTGTGCGGTATTCCGGATGCAGGGGGAATGCCACCTTCCAATCCATGGCCATCTTCCAGATCGGTGAGTTTTTTGCAGACTCCAGCCAGGCACTCGGAACACCATCGCGCAAAGCCTGTTCCTGCACTTTCGTGTCGTTTGGATCAAGAAACACATCCAACTGCGCTGCGTAAATATCCTTGTCGCTTTCCACGCTGGCAGCCTCGGCAATCCGATCGGCGTCATACAGGATCACACCGATATAGCGGATCCGCCCGACACAGGTTTCCGAACACACCGTGGGTTGTCCAGCCTCGATTCTGGGGTAGCACAGAATGCACTTCTCGGATTTCCCGCTTTGCCAGTTGTAGTAGACCTTCTTGTAGGGGCAGCCTGAGATGCACATGCGCCAGCCGCGGCACTTGTCTTGGTCAATCAGCACGATTCCGTCCTCTTCGCGCTTGTAGATTGCGCCGGACGGACATGAGGCCACGCAACTGGGGTTGAGGCAGTGCTCACACAGCCGCGGCAGGTACATCATGAACGTGTTCTCGAACTGTCCGTAGATGTCCTTCTCGATGTCCTGGAAGTTGATGTCCTTGGAGCGCTTGGAAAACTCCCCGCCCAGAATCTCCTCCCAGTTCGGCCCCCACTCGATTTTCTCCATCCGCTCACCGGTGATCAGTGACGTCGGTCGCGCAGTCGGGGGATGCTCACCTTCCGCAGCGTGATGCAGATTCTCATAATCAAAGGAGAACGGTTCGTAGTAATCGTCGATTTCCGGCAGGTCGGGATTGGCGAAGATCTTGGCGAGCACCCGCCACTTGCCGCCGATCCGCGGTCGGATCTTGCCTGATGAGGTTCGCACCCATCCGCCATTCCAGCGCTTCTGGTTCTCCCATTCCTTTGGGTATCCGACTCCGGGCTTGGTCTCCACGTTGTTGAACCAGGCGTATTCCATACCCTGGCGATTGGTCCAGACGTTCTTGCAGGTGACCGAGCAGGTGTGACAGCCGATACACTTGTCAAGGTTCAATACCATTCCAACCTGTGCGCGAATTTTCATAGATTTATCTCCTTGGGTTGCTTGCCGGTCAAATCTGTGCCTGTGCGGTTTTGACGGATTCGTCTTCGAGCCAGTCGACCTTGGCCATTTTCCTGACAATGACAAACTCGTCTCGATTCGATCCGATTGTTCCGTAGTAGTTGAATCCATAACTGAATTGCGCGTAGCCGCCAATCATGTGGGTTGGCTTGACCACCGTGCGCGTGACCGAATTATGGATGCCGCCCCGGGTTCCGGTGATTTCGGAGCCGGGAATGTTGATCAGCTTCTCCTGTGCGTGATACATGAACGCCGTGCCTGGCTTGATGCGCTGTGACACCACCGCCCGGGTGGTGATGGCGCCGTTGATGTTGTAGACCTCGACCCAGTCGTTGTCCTCGATCTGCGCCGAGGCCGCGTCCTCCTCGCTGATCCAGACGATCGTACCGCCCCTGGACAGCGTCAGCATCAGGAGATTGTCGGTGAAGGTGCTGTGGATGCCCCACTTCTGATGCGGGGTGATGAAGTTCAGCACCACTTCGGGGTTGCCGTTGTCAGGGCGCTCACCGCTTGGTGCGATCGTCTTCAGATCGACCGGTGGCTTGTAGACGCACAACTGCTCACCGAACGCCTGCATCCAGGCATGATCCAGAAACAGTTGCTGCCTGCCCGTGAGTGTCCGCCAAGGGATCAGCTCGTGCACGTTGGTGTAGCCTGCGTTGTAGCTGACATGTTCCGACTCCAGCCCCGACCAGATCGGGGACGAGATGATCTTGCGCGGCTGAGACAAGAGGTCGCGAAACCGGATCTTCTCATCCTTGCGCGGCATGGCCAGATGCTCGTGGGAGCGTCCGGTCGTCTTGGACAGCGATTGCCACGCCTTGACCGCAACCTCACCGTTGGTTTCCGGTGCCAGTGAGAGTATGACCTCGGTTGCGTCGATGTCGCTTTCGATCCGGGCTCGGGATTCCTCGTTTTCGCCGTTGAGCGACTTGAGAAATTCGACTTCATGGGCGGTATCCCAACTCATGCCCTTGCCGGCATTGCCCAGTTTCTCCATCAGCGGGCCGAGCGAGGTGAATCGTTCATAGACGGCACCGTAATCGCGTTCGACCGGCACGATCTGTGGCATGGTTTTGCCGGGCACCGGATCGCACTCGCCGCGCTTCCAGTCCTTGACATCCAGCGGCTGGGCCAGCTCGCCCGGTGTATCGTGCAGGATCGGAACGGTGACGATGTCGGTCTGTTTGCCGAGCTCCTCACCGCCGATTTCGGCGAACTTGCGGGCGATGCCCTTGTAGATTTCCCAGTCACTTCGCGATTCCCAAACCGGGTCCACAGCCGTTGACAGCGGATGAATGAATGGGTGCATGTCCGAGGTGTTGAGATCATTTTTCTCATACCAGGTCGCGGTGGGCAGCACAATGTCCGAATAAAGGCAGGTGGTGGACATCCTGAAATCCAGTGTGCAAAGAAGATCCAGTTTGCCGCGCGGGGCCTCATCGACCCAATCGACCTCGCGGTGAACGGTCTTTCCCGCATCGCCCAGATCATCACACTGGACACCGTGCTTGGTGCCGATCAGGTGTTTCAGGAAATACTCATGCCCCTTGCCGCTTGAACCGAGCAGGTTTGCACGCCAGACAAACAGGTTGCGCGGAAAGCAGGCCGGATCATCCGGTGTCTCACTGGCAAATCTGAGCGCGCCGGACCTGATCTGATCGACAACGTGTTCCTTCACATCCGCGCCGGCCTCGGCCGCTTCCTGACTGATCTCAATCGGGTTGCGGTTCAATTGCGGCGCCGACGGAAGCCAGCCCATGCGCTCTGCGCGTACGTTGTAGTCGATCAGTGAACCATTCCAGTCGCCGTCGCGGGCAGTCGGGGACAGTATCTCGGGTATCGTCAACTTTTCATAGCGCCACTGATCGGTGTGCGCATACCAAAATGACGTCGAATTCATCTGTCGCGGTGGCCGGTGCCAGTCGAGTGCGAACGCAAGCGGCAGCCAGCCGGTCTGCGGGCGCAGCTTTTCCTGGCCAACATAGTGCGACCATCCACCGCCGGATTGTCCGACGCAGCCGCAGAACACCAGGATATTGATAATGCCGCGGTAGATCATGTCGGTGTGATACCAGTGATTGATGCCGGCCCCCAGGATGACCATGGACCGCCCCTGGGTCTGGTCTGCGTTGCGGGCAAACCCCCGGGCGATGTGTATGATCTGGCGGGCGTCCACACCGGTAATGGTCTGCTGCCAGGCCGGGGTGTAGGGCACGTCTGCATTGTAGTCTGTGGTGACATTCTCTCCGCCGAGTCCGCGATCGATGCCATAGTTTGCACATAGCAGGTCAAATACGGTGGTGACCGCGACCTCACCCTCTTGCAGTGAAAGCGTTCTCACCGGTACGTTGCGGGTCAGAATGTCGGAATGCGAGGTCGATGTGAACTGCTCGGGACTCTGACCGCCAAAATAGGGGAACATCACAGGCAGCGTCTCACCCTCATCAATCACGGACAGCTGAAGCTGTGTGCTCTCTCCCTGAGAGTCCTCCTCCTCAAGGTTCCACTTGCCTTGCTCGCCCCAGCGAAATCCGATGGATCCCTTGGGTACCACCACGTGATTGCGGTCGGCATCAATGGCCACGGTTTTCCATTCGGGATTGTTCTGTTCCGCCAGGTCGTCTGCAAAGTCGCCGGCCCGGACGAACCGGTCGGGAATCCAGGCATCGTCTTTTTTCACCAGCTTGACCAGCATGGGCATGTCGGTGTACTGACGCGCATAATTGAGGAAATAGGTGGAGGGATTGTCGAGATAGAACTCCTTGAGGATCACATGTCCGATGGCCATCGCAATGGCGGCGTCGGTACCCTGTTTGGGATTGATCCACAGGTCGGAGAACTTCGCCGCTTCGGAATAATCCGGTGAGATGACCACGGACTTCGCACCGCGGTATCTCGCCTCGGTATAGAAATGCGCATCCGGCGTCCGCGTCTGCGGCACGTTTGATCCCCATAGAATCAGGAATCCGGAGTTGTACCAATCCGCGCTCTCGGGTACATCGGTCTGCTCGCCCCAGGTCTGCGGGCTCGATGGCGGCAGGTCGCAATACCAGTCATAGAACGACATGCACACACCGCCGATCAGGGACAGGTAGCGCGTGCCGGCGGCATAGGACACCATGGACATGGCCGGAATCGGTGAGAAGCCGACCACGCGGTCCGGTCCCCAGCGCCGGATGGTGTAGACATTGGCTGCGGCGATGATTTCGTTGACCTCATCCCAGGTGCTGCGGACAAATCCGCCCAGGCCGCGCACCTGCTTGTAGCTGTTTGCGGCGTCCGGATTCTCGACAATGGAGGCCCAGGCATCAACCGGCTTCATTTCGCTTCTGGCCTGGCGCCAGATCCGAAGGAGCCGTTTCCTGACCATCGGGTACTTCAGGCGATTTCCGCTGTACAGATACCAGCTGTAACTGGCACCGCGCGAGCATCCGCGTGGTTCGTGGTCGGGCATTTCGGGGCGGGTGCGCGGGTAATCGGTATACTGCGTTTCCCAGGTGACAATGCCACCCTTGACATAGATTTTCCAACTGCACGAGCCGGTGCAGTTGACGCCATGTGTGGAGCGCACCACCTTGTCATGCTGCCAGCGGTTGCGGTAGGCGTCTTCCCAATCCCGGTTCTCATCGGTTGTCACGCCGTGTGCACCGGCAAAGGTTTCGCTACGTTTCCTGAAGAAGGTCAATCGGTCTGTAAAGTGGCTCATATCAACGGGTATCCTCATCCATTCGGGTTTAGTTTTTGATCACGCCTTGGATAATATAAATGACATAGCAGGCAGTATAGCAAAAACAATAATAAAAATATACTAATTAGTAAAATAATATTAAAAAAAATAACATATACACAATATATTCCTAATATATTTATATTTGTAAAATATTATTCTAAAACAATATGATTTGTGTAATAATATCAATTGAAATCCCCATAACCGGTTTGGATTCAAAAACCGGACGAAACCAGTTTCCGTCATGCGTATCTGCAAGTGGGGATCACCTGCTGCATGATATGGGACGCAAGTCTGGTTTCCCAACCATTCACTCATGCAGGAGGTAATAAACATGGTAGAGGGCGTAACAAACAGACAGAGTTACTGGGCGCTGGGATTAAGCACTTTCGCATTCACGGTTTGCTTTGCGGTGTGGACGATATTCTCCATCATCGGCGTGAAGATCCAGCAGGAGCTCGGACTGTCAGAGACTCAATTCGGCATTCTCGTTGCCACTCCGGTACTGACCGGGTCAATCTCCAGAATCTTCCTGGGTGTATGGACCGAGCAGCTGGGTGGCCGGTTGATCTACACTTTGCAGATGCTGCTCACGGCGGTTTGCACCTGGCTGCTGGCGTTTGCACAGACCTATGAGGTGTTCCTGATTGCCGCTCTCGGTGTTGGATTCGCCGGCGGGTCGTTCATCGTCGGTGTCGCCTATACCTCCCGTTGGTTTGATGCGAAGCGTCAGGGAACGGCACTGGGCATCTTCGGCGCGGGGAATGTCGGTGCGGCGGTCACGAACTTCGCAGCCCCGTTTCTTGTCGTTGCCCTGGGCTGGCAGCAAACCGCACAGGTTTATGCGGTTATTCTTGCGATCACTGCGATCCTGTTCTACATCCTGGCCAAGGATGATCCGGCGCTGGTGGAACGGCGCCGCCACAAAGTCAAGGCACCCAGTGCAATGATGCAGTTGCAGCCCTTGAAAAACATGCAGGTCTGGCGGTTTGCGACCTATTACTTTTTTGTATTCGGCGGATTTGTCGCCTTGGCATCCTATCTGCCCAGGTTCTACGTCGGAGCGTACGGTGTCGAACTGGTGCTGGCGGGGACGCTGGCGGCAGCCTATTCGCTTCCGGGTTCGATATTCCGGGCGATTGGCGGCTGGATGTCCGACGTATGGGGCGCACGTGCAGTGATGTATGCAACCTTCATCATTTCGCTGGCCTGCCTGTTTGTGATGAGTTATCCGGAAACCAGCTACACCGTTGAGGGCACAGAGGGTCCGATTGAGTTTACCATCACGATCGGTCTCGGTTTGTTTGTCACGATCACCGTCATACTGGGTTTCATGATGTCACTCGGCAAGGCTGCAGTCTACAAGCATATTCCGGTTTACTATCCGGATCATGTCGGGTCGGTTGGCGGTCTGGTCGGCATGATCGGTGGTCTGGGTGGTTTCGTACTGCCCATCGCTTTCGGCATTCTCAATGACTACGTGAAGGTATGGACGTCTTCGTTCATGCTTTTGTTTGTGATCGTTTTTGTCAGCACCGTATGGATGCATGTTGCGATCCGAAGAATGGAGCGCCGTCGGCATCCTGGATTGGCTGGCGAGCGTTACCTGAGTGACGTACCTGATGAACCTGTTGTAACAAGTGAGGAAAAATAATGAGTACTGGTAGAACACTGACGGACTGGCGTCCGGATGACGAGCAGTTCTGGAATGAGCGAGGGCGGAAAATCGCCAATCTGAATCTGTGGATATCGGTCTTCGCCCTGCTTCTTGCATTCAGCGTCTGGCTGGTGTGGTCGGTTGTTGTGGCGAAGATGCGATTGATGGGTTTCGACTTTTCGACCAACCAGCTGTTCTGGCTGGCCGCGCTGCCCGGACTCTCCGGTGCGACGCTGAGGATTTTCTACAGTTTCGCGCCGCCGATGTTTGGTGGCAGGTTGTGGACCACGTTGTCCACGGCCTCACTGCTGATTCCGGCGATCGGAATCGGATTTGCGGTTCAGGATCCGACCACACCGTACTACGTACTGATGATCCTGGCGCTGCTGTGTGGATTTGGAGGTGGAAATTTCGCTTCGTCGATGGCGAATATCTCTTACTTCTTTCCGGCCAAGTCAAAGGGCAATGCCCTGGCGCTGAATGCCGGGCTTGGCAACGCCGGCGTCAGTGTGATGCAGTTTGTGGTTCCGCTGGTGATCACCGTCGGTGTGTTCGGTGCGCTCGGCGGTGCACCGCAGACCCTGAACGATGGCAGTCAGATCTGGCTGCAGAATGCCGGCTTCATCTGGGTTCCCTTTTTGGTCATTGCGACGATTGCGGCGTGGTTCGGCATGCACAACATCGCCCATGCCAGGTCTTCATTCAGCGAGCAGTCCATCATATTCAGACGCAGGCACAACTGGATCATGTGTTGGCTGTACACGGGTACGTTCGGGTCATTCATTGGCTATTCGGCTGGATTTCCGTTGCTTGCCAAGACACAGTTTCCAGAAGTCAATGTGCTGCAGTTTGTTTTTTTGGGTCCGTTGATCGGCGCGCTGAGCCGTGCGGCAACCGGCTGGGTTTCTGATCGCTATGGTGGCGGCCGGGTGACGTTCTGGGTCTTTCTGCTGATGATCGCGGCGGTTGCCGGCGTCCTGTACTTTCTCAGCATCAAGGAGGAGCCCGGCGCATTCTGGGGATTCTTTGCCATGTTCATGATCCTGTTCATGGCAACGGGAATTGGCAATGCGTCGACCTTCCAGATGATTCCGGTCATCTTCAAGCAGGAAGTCAGACGGTTGATGCCGGAGCTGTCAGAAGACAAGTTGACGCTCGAGGCTGACCGCGAGTCCGGCGCGATCATCGGGTTCACATCGGCCATTGCGGCCTATGGTGCCTTCTTCATTCCGAAGAGTTATGGAACCGCGATTGAAATCACCGGAAAACCGGACGCGGCACTGATGTGTTTCATTGTGTTCTACGCATCATGTGTTGCAGTGACCTGGTGGTGCTATACCCGCAAGAACGCCAAGGTTCCCTGTTAGCCGGATACGGAAAATTCAACTGATCCGACCCGAATCGCCGGACTGGGTGCCCCGATTGGCTCAACACGGGTCATTCGGGCGGATTGTGATACGGCGGTTCAGCCGTTGCCGCATGGAAGTGGCAACGGTTGAATTTTGTGTTGGGACTGTCGATACAGCAGACTAACCGCCCAATTTCAGCGAATACATTAGCAAAATCGCATATAATCAAGACAATAAGTTAACTTCCCCTGCGGTCTCAATTTCGTGGACATCACTAATACAGGGATGTATCTGAATCTAAAGGTCAATACTGTAAAACAGGCATCGCTTGCATGAGCCCGGCGTGCTGTCAGATTGTACGGGTTCATTCAACAGTCAATGCGATCTGCTCATGACGAGATGATCTTACCTGGATGGGTGGTTTGGATTGGCTGAGCCGGTTGCATTAGATGCACAGATGATCGGAGTCCTGGCGATTCTGTGCTGTGCCATCATTCTTTTCATATCCGATCTGGTCCGAGTTGACGTTGTAGCCATTCTGGTCATGGTCGTTCTTGGGCTGACCAGTCTGATTCCAAATTTTCAGGGGCTGGTTCCGGCGGACCAGTTGTTTGACGGATTCTCCAGCAATGCGGTGATTTCGATCATTGCCGTGATGGTGCTGGGTGCGGGTTTGGACAAGACCGGCGCGCTGAACCGTCTGGCGTCCCGCATCCTTCGGATAGCCGGCAACGCGGAGCGGCGTGTCATGGGGCTGGTGTCCAGTACGGTGGGTGTGATTTCGGGTTTCATGCAGAACATCGGCGCGGCGGCACTGTTTCTTCCGGTGGTCGACCGGATCTCGAAACGAAGTGGTGTATCGACCACTCGGCTGCTGATGCCGATGGGGTATTGTGCGATTCTCGGTGGCACGCTGACCATGGTGGGTTCGAGTCCGTTGATCATGCTCAACGACCTGCTGGCTGTCGCCAATCCTCAACTGCCATCAAACGTTCCCCAGATGGAGGCTTTTTCCCTGTTTTCGGTTACGCCCATCGGCATTGCCCTGCTGATCGCGGGTGGATGCTATTTTTTCTTTCTGGGCAAATACGTCTTGCCGCTCGGTACGCAAAAGGCACTGGAAACCGGCGCGGTGATGACCTACGTTCAGGATATCTATGGCATCACCGGTCAGGTGTATGAGCTGTTCGTGAATGGGAACAGCGAGATCATCGGCCGAACCATTGGTGAGCTCGAGGACGAGCGAGGCTATGAGGAGCGCGTCATTGCGATCTACCGAAGCGGACAGCTGGTTGTGGAACCGGAAAGGAGTACGGAGATCGTGGCGAATTGTGATATCGCGATCATGGGACGATACGAGCAGATCGCTGAATTTGCCAAGTCGTATGATCTTAAGCTGAAAAACGAAATCAGTGTCTTTCAGGAAGCATTCAACCCGTCCTCTTCGGGCATTGCCGAGCTTGTCATTGCGCCATCGTCGTCGGTATCCGGCAAGACCATGGGCGAGATTGGATTTCGAAGAAAGTTTCATGTCACGCTGCTGGCGATTTACCGGGATGAGAAACCGATTCGGGAGAATCTGATCGATGTCAGTTTTCGGGCTGGGGATACTTTGATCGTACACAGTCTGTGGCGTGACCTGCAACGCTTTGCGGAGTCTCATGACGTTGTTGTTGTAACGGATTACCCGCGGGAGGACTTCAGGCCGGAAAAGTTCCTGCCTGCCGGTCTGATTTTTCTGGCAACGCTTGGGTTGGTGCTGTTTTCGGAGTTGCGGCTGTCTGCAGCGCTGCTGACGGGAGCGGTGTTGATGATCCTGACCGGGGTGATCAAGATTGAAGAGGCCTACCGGTCGATCGGATGGCAGAGTGTGTTTCTGCTGGCGAGTCTGATTCCTTTGGGGATTGCTGTGGAGACTACCGGGACCGCGCTTTGGATTGCCCAGCAATTCGTGCTGTTGCTTGAAGGCGTACCGGTGCTGATCATGCTGCTGGCCATTGCAATCCTGGCGACGGTGTTTACGTTGATCATGTCGAATGTCGGTGCGACGGTGCTTTTGGTACCGATCGCGATCAATATTGCCGTACAAATCGGTGCCAATCCGTCTGTCTTTGCACTGACGGTTGCGCTTGCGACATCCAATTCATTCCTGATTCCGACGCATCAGGTGAATGCCCTGATCCAGGCACCGGGTGGGTATCGGGTGGTTGATTTCCTGCGCGCCGGTTCGGGGATGACGGTGATTTTCCTCACCATTGTCATCTTGATGATGCACTTTCTGTTTGGAATCTGATTGCCTGAAGATTGATTTATTGTTTGATTTCGTCCGTCACTGCAAACAATAACAAATTAAATTCTGACTTGGGGATTTCTGTTGCATGAACAACGCAATGTAGAGGTACAAACAAACAGTAATATCTGGAGTCAGACGAAACCTTCATTCTCTCGGTAGCGATTCGAGATAACCGAAGATTATCCATCCGCAGGCTACAAGCGCACCGAATAGACTACTCAGAAACTCTACTGGTCTGACTTTCCGCGTGTTTCATCTGGAAGTAGTCGAACACGTCGAAGTCGAACTTTCGCACTGAAACAATTTCGGACATTGGTAGACAGATTCTGAAATCGCCGTAATTCACGTTTTTGAACTCGTTTTGGAATGCTTTCCGCAACACCGATGAATAACTTGTCGTAATGACTAGTTCGCGTGTGTCTTTGTCTCTGTAACCACTCCAGAAAGGAATCAGCATTATGTCTGAATCTTCTGTGGACGTTATACCGCTCCTAAGCGCTAGCCCAATGTAGAATTTGCTACTCCGTGTCGAAATTTCGGAAAATACATCATTTTCCATGCAATCTTGAAGGAGCCACTCAACGTAGTCATTATTCTGATACGCTGCTTTTTTCGCATAGAGTATTTCGTCGAAAACTAAATTACCGAGTATCGGAAGCACGTGCGCCAAAGCTAAGGTAACTAGGAATACACCAGAAATGGTTAACGATGAAGCAGTTATCTCAATTTCAAAATCTTTGGTTGATTGTTGCAGTATATGGAGTATTGAGGGGATGAGTGAACTCGATAGCGAACTACATAGCAGGAATAGCAGTGATCCCGCCAAGAAAAATACAAATCCATATACAGCGGAATGAAAGAATAGGTCGTAGCCGGAAAGGCGTTTTGCCGTATACTTCGTACGATTACTCCGGATAAAGTACCAGTAACCGGCAATGATGGGTACCAAGATTAATCCAATATTCACCTGTCCTTACGAAGCTCGATTCCGAATATTAGGATTTTCCATAGCCTTCATCTTATTAAAAATTTCCTCACTTCTCACCAGTTGCTCCTGCACTCTCTTACTATTCATTAGATCGTCAAGATTTGCCTCAAAACTACCATTGGGCAAAACATAGATTCTGACTCCATTTTCAGTGATCTTTGCCGGTTTTCTTTCCTTTTCGGCAAATAATCTTTTAATGAAATTCATCGTTTTTTCCTGCGATTCTGCTGAAAGGCTTCACTCAAAGTCGGTCCAATTGGCTATTTTGCGTCGCCATTTTATCCGAAGTGAGCATGGGCCATTGAAGTGGTTTGATTATCCTGAATTTGTGCTAGATGAATCAATCACTATGACATGTGCTGGAACCAGCGCGGACAAAATTACGCTTTGTCAAATGAATCGCTCCTAAATTCTGTGGTCGTTATCCCAACAAACATTCAGGTATTCTACTCCACAATTGGTATGATGTGAGCCTTCAAGCAGAGGCCAAAACTAGCCAACTGCGAGAATGTTGCATCAAACAATCCGGATCTGCCATGGCGTTGATCAGAACGGAACCTTGAATTGAGTCTTGCAAATTCTCATCTCTCTGTAAGGACGGTACCGCAGAAGATATCCTGTTGAATATGCAACGGTATGGGAAAACATACGTAAGCTGAAAGGCATTTTGCCTTGAATTTTGCACAATTCTTACAAGGAACAAAACCCGATCGTGAACCTGAGTCGTCACGCAACTGACTGATTCAATGTATTATCAGGTGTCCGATATGTTCCTTTGGTGTTGGCTGCCACCGGCACCCGCCGGGGCTGGGGACTTTCGAGAAAAATACCAATATCCAGAGATTACTGGTATCAATATTAGTCCAACAAACGCGATAATCTACGAATTGAAAAATTAACCCTGTGACCGTTCCTTTGCTTTCCAAAGCCTTTTGTTGAATACTTCCTCCATTCGCTCGAGTTGATTCTTCAACTTCTTACTATTCATCAGGTCTTCAGTATCCGCCTCCAAAATACCATTCTCCGAAATGTAGATTCTGATTCCGTCTTCAGTAATTTTCGCTGGCTTTCTTTCTTTTTCAGCGAATAGCTTTTGAAAAACATTCATCGATTTCTCCTTCAATTCTGCTGAAAGGATTCACTAGAGTTGGGTATGGATTAATTTTGGAAAATTCAACTAGACTTACAAACCAATTGGTTAACCATTGGGGTTATTGTATCCGAATTGATTAACAGCCATTGCAGTAGACGAGTATTCCTCGATAAATTTCAGATTAATCCATCACCGTGACAAAATGTCGGTTTATAAAAGCATCAAATGGCGTTTGGTCGGTTTGTAGCCTGCTATGAGGCGAAGTATCCCAAAGTGGCGGAGACTTTGATTGGGAATCTGGAGGATCAATGGCGCTCCAAGCTTTTCATCTCATCACCGGGTGAGCCCGTGTACCACCAATCTGATAGAATCGACTGTAGCTACGATGTGCCAGTGTGCCGTCAATGTCGAGGTTGTTCAAACTGGCGGCGCGAATTGCGCAAGGCGGATGCGCGGTGATGGAAGCTTGGACCAGATGATTGAAGGTGTGAAACTCTCCAATATGGAGGAAGTGTGTAAGGATGTTGAGTCGGATAATACAAATTGGGAGACTGTTTGAGCCAACTGGTGTTGCGCACTACGTTCGATAGTTTTCAGATTGGACCAATATTCACCAAACCTCTTGAAGATCAATTCCGACGATTAAGATTCTTCGTGGCCTTCATCTTATTGAAGATTTCCTCAATTCTCACTAGTTCTTTTTGCACTTTCTCACTATTCATTAAATCGTCAAGATTTGCCTCAAAACTGCCATTGGGCGAGACGTAGATTCTGACTCCATTTTCAGTGATCTTTGCCGGTTTTCTTTCCTTTTCGGCAAATAACTTCCGAATAATTGACAGCGATTTTCCCTTGAAAGTTGATAGTGACATGACTTCTATTCCTCAAACTTTTTAAATATCTGTTCCGTCCGTTTTAGTTCGCTCTGCACTTTCTCATCTTTCATGAGGTTGTCAGCATCAACCTCAAAACTTCCATTATCAGAAACGTAGTTTCTAATGCCGTTTTCAGTAACTCCATCCGGTTTTCTTTACCCTTCACCGAAAAATGTTGGAAATTATTCATTAATTTCTCCTCCGATTTTGCTGAAATATTTTGCTTGAACCGAAAAGCCATTGTCTCGGATTTGACACGGCTTCTAAAGGCATCAATTGGAGTATTGGTTCATTTTGGTAAAAATCAACTTGGAAAATAGATCTGTTTGCCGATCGGGTCTTTTGTATTTGATGTGATTTTGAACGTCTTAATTGTAAAGGTTAATTTGGTATCAATATTTGTCCAAAATTCACAAGTATCTACGAATCGAATTTTTGACTCTCTGATGGTTCCTTTACCCTCAAACGCCTTTCGTTGAAGATTTCCTCCAATCGCTCAAGCCGACTCCTCACTTTCTGGCTGTTCATTAGGTCCTCGGTGTTTGCCTCCAAACTGCCATTGGGTGAAACGTAAATCCTAATTCCGTCTTCAGTAATTTTGGCTGGCTTTCTTTCTTTTTCAGAAAATAACTTTTGAAAAACGTTCATCAATTTCTCCTCCATCCTCCAATTCTGCTGAAACGCTTCGCTTAAGTTGAACAGTTGCAATCCAATTGGTTGTTCTTTCAAGGAACAATACCCGATCGTGAACTTGAATCGTCACGTAACCGACTGATTCAATGTATTTTCAGGCGACCAACACGTTCCTTTGGTGTTGGTTGCCGCAGTCACCCGTCGGGGCCGGGGACTTACAAATCGTAATTTTTTATTAGCCGGTTACTCCACAACCTTCGGATGTGTTCTGTTGAAGACTTTCTCCCATTGCTTCAGGTCTTCTTGTACTTTTTTACTTTTCATTAGGTTGTCAGCATCAACTTCAAAGCTTCCATTATCAGAAACGTAGATTCTGATTCCATCTTCAGTCACTTTATCTGGCTTTCTTTCCTTTTCACCGAATAAATGTTGGAAAATACTCATCAATATCTCCTCCGATTCTGATGAAATTATTCACTCGTATTGAGTATGGATAATCTCGGACTCGATACAACTTCTACAAGTATCAATTGGAGTATCCGTTCATTTTGGTAAAATTCAACTTGGACAAAAAAATTCTGTTGATGGGATTATTGTATTCGATGCGATTTTGAATGACTGAATTTCAAAAAAGTCAATTTGTTCCTTCAACCAAGAGAACCGAGAATTCGCGATTATTACTGTCAATTTTGGAGTTTTGCATTCGGTTGTTGGTTAAGGTAATTTATCGCCCCACTTCACCATATGTGGTTTAAAGTTTGATAACACAAAAGCAAGTTATTTTAGTTTGTCAATTCGACAATAATGATTGCGTGCCTTAGTGAAACATTTTGCAAATCTCTTTTAGTTTAAGCATTTCATAGGTATACACATGACACCACGCAGAGCAAGACGCTTGGGAATGGCAGGGCTGATTGTAGTTGGCGTTTCAGCTGCAATCGCGTTGACACTCAATGCATTCCAAAGCAATCTACTCTATTTCATCAGCCCCAGTGAGGTCATCGCTGGAAATGCTCCCATCGGCAAGGACTTCCGAATCGGTGGACTTGTTGTCGAAGGCAGCGTTGACCGACCCGGCAACGACATGCTGGTCGTCTTCGAGGTGACCGACACGGTCGAATCCGTACCCGTACACTTTTCCGGAATACTGCCGGACCTGTTTCGGGACGGGCAGGGGATCGTTGCCAAGGGCAGTCTCGATTCCGAAGGTGTATTCGTGGCGAAGGAAGTGCTGGCGAAGCATGATGAAAACTACATGCCACCGGAAGTTGCCGATGCACTGAAAGCGGCGCAAACACTGAAACAAGAATAGTCGAGGTCGATCAGATGATTCCGGAAATCGGTCAGTTCACTCTCATTCTCGCCCTTTGCATGGCAATAGCCCAGACCGCGCTACCCATCACGGGAGTTGTCTTGAAAACGCCGTCCCTGCTCGCCAGTGCGCGCTATGCCGCCAGTGCCCAGCTGTTGTTTCTGGTTGTTTCGTTTCTGTGCCTGACATATGCATTCATCTCATATGATTTTTCTGTCACCTACGTCGTTCAGAACTCCAATTCCGCGTTGCCATTGATGTATCGGATCTCCGGTGTCTGGGGTGCACACGAGGGTTCCCTGCTGCTTTGGGTATTGATGCTTGCCGGTTGGACAGCAGCGGTGTCCTGGTTCAGTCGGGAAGTGCCGGACAGTTTCCTGGCCAGGGTGCTTGCGGTGCTGGGTGTGGTGAGCGTGGGTTTTCTGTTGTTTCTTATTCTGACTTCCAATCCATTCACCCGAATCATCCCTGCTGCCGTGGAAGGCAGGGACCTCAATCCGTTGTTGCAGGATCCCGGACTTGTCTTCCATCCGCCGATGCTCTACATGGGTTATGTCGGGTTTTCGGTGGCCTTTGCCTTTGCTGTGGCGGCACTGATCAGTGGCCGGCTGGATGCGGCATGGGCACGATGGTCGAAGCCCTGGACCAACATGGCCTGGGTGTTTCTGACGCTTGGCATTGCGCTGGGCAGCTGGTGGGCCTATTACGAACTCGGCTGGGGAGGCTGGTGGTTCTGGGACCCGGTTGAAAATGCCTCCTTCATGCCATGGTTGGTAGGCACCGCACTGATTCACTCACTTTCCGCAACCGAGAAGCGGGGACTGTTCAAGTCCTGGACTGTATTGCTTGCAATGCTGGCGTTCTCACTCAGCTTGATTGGAGCGTTTCTGGTTCGCTCCGGTGTGTTGACGTCTGTGCATTCGTTTGCGACTGATCCTTCCCGGGGCGTCTTTCTGCTGATTCTGATCTGCCTGGTAATTGGCGGGTCTTTGGCCATCTATGCGTACAGGGCGCCGAGCATACGGTCCAGCGGCAGTTATTCGATGGTCTCCCGGGAAGCCGGGATTCTGGTCAACAACATCTTCCTGGTAACGGCGGCTGCGACCATTCTTCTCGGTACGTTGTACCCGCTATTTCTGGATGCACTGGGACTGGGCAAGGTGTCAGTCGGACCGCCATATTTCAACTCCGTATTCATTCCACTGACCTTGCCGATTGCCGCGCTTGCCGGAGTCGGTGCGATGGCCAGGTGGAAAAAGGATCGATTTGCCCGTCTGATGGGTGGAATCTGGCCATTGATGGGATTGAGCCTGGTGCTTGGAATCGGACTGCCATTTTTCAGCAGCGGGCCTTATCAGTGGCTTGCTGCAGTCGGACTTTCACTGGCGATTTGGACTGCATTGATCACCCTGTACGGATTGCTGGTGCGCGTCCAGCATCAGCGCAACAAGATACAGGCACTGTTCAGGCAGCCCCGCGGAATCTGGGGCATGACAATCGCCCATTTGGGTATCGCGGTCTTCATTACCGGCGTGACCATGGTGAGTCTGTACGAGCAGGAAAAGGATTTGAAGATGGTGCCCGGTGATTCGTACACGCTGGGTGGATTCACCTTCGAGTTTGAGGGCGTCAGGCAGATACCGATTGCCAATTACATCTCGTCGATGGGTACGGTGACCGCGAGTCGCGGGGATCAAGTGATTGCAACACTGCATCCCGAGAAGCGATTCTACCCGATTCAGTCTGATCCATTGACAGAGGCTGGGATTCGTCCGGGATTTTTAAGGGATCTTTATGTCTCATTGGGTGAACCCCTGGATGACAGCGGTGCATGGAGTTTGAGAATTCATGTCAAGCCATTTGTTCGCTGGATTTGGGGAGGTGCTGTGTTCATGGCGCTGGGTGGCATGCTGGCACTGACTGATCAGCGATTCAGGGTCACAAAACGACGTAGAGTGGCTGTTTCCGAAGCTGCTGCAACCTCTTGAGATCTGACGAAGATGCGCAGTGTAGTTGTTCGACCGAGGTTTTGGATTCCACTGGTCATTTTTCTGGTGGTTGCCGGTTTTTTCTTAGCAGGTCTGCGGTTGGACTCATCACTGGTTCCTTCAGCATTGATCGGCAAGCAGGCGCCTGCTTTCGAACTTCCCCGGCTGAATTCAGATGATGATTCCTTCAATCCCGAGCGAATGCTGGGACAGCCGTGGGTGCTCAACGTGTGGGCGAGTTGGTGTGTGGCATGTCGGGACGAACACCAGTTGCTGGTGGATCTGGCCACCTTGGGCATACCCATCGTCGGATTGAATTACAAAGACGAGCTGAAAGACGCCAGAAGATGGCTGCGCGATTGGGGCAACCCCTACGTTGCCACGGCCGTGGACTATGAGGGCAATGCCGCCATTGACTGGGGGGTGTACGGTGTTCCGGAAACGTTTGTCATCGACAGTTCAGGCGTCATCGTCTACAAGCACATCGGTCCGATAACCAACCAGACCGCCCGCGAGGAAATTCTGCCATTGTTTCAGGAGCCGGCAGGTTGAGGTGGCGCGGTTTGCCATTGCTGTTTTTGTTTCTGGCAGTGCCGGCGGCGATTGCGACGGAAGCGTTGCTTGAGTTTGAGACGCCTCAGCAGGAGTCCCGTTATCTGGAGCTGATTGAGGAGTTGCGTTGCATGGTGTGTCAGAATCAGAACCTGGCTGACTCCAACGCGGCCTTGGCGCAGGATCTGCGCGATCGGACTTACGACATGGTACTCAGCGGCAAGTCTGATGAGGAGATCATCGGCTACATGGTCGAACGGTATGGAGACTTCGTACTGTATCGCCCACCATTGAAAGCCACGACACTGCTGTTGTGGGCCGGCCCCGCGATCTTTCTTTTGATCGCTGCGGTGACTTTTATGGTTTATTCCCGTCGTATACGCAAGGCGCCCGATCTGAAGTTGGACCCGGACGCGCGGCGCCAAGCCCAGCAACTGCTCAAAGACTGAACAACTCCCTCATGGTCATCGTATTTTTTCTGTGCGCAATCGCGCTGGTCTGCATTGCTGTTGCGTTTGTCGTGCCCATCATTCTGCGGGACACCGAGTCGGCTGAGCGAATCGATCGTCGGCAGAAAAATATCGAGGTCGCACGCCAGCGCCTGGCGGAGATGGAAAGATCCGAAGCACTGGGTGGTGCGGATTCCGCTGAGGTGGAAGCGATGCAGGTGGAGATTGAGCGGGGTCTGCTTGATGATCTCCGAGGGCAAGGTGAGATCGAAACCGAGGAACTTGGAACAGGTGGCGTCAGGGCACGCCAATGGACTGCTGTCGCGGTGGCATTGCTGATTCCAGTATCCGCCGGCTTGCTTTACCTGGCGGTCGGTGAGCCGGTTGCGATCACGCAGTCCACACCGACCAGCACACAGGCTCAGAATCCGGACGGTGGGCAGTCGGGCATCGAGGTGGATGGCGAAAACATCTCGTTCGATCAGATGACTGAAAGGCTGCTGACGTTTCTGGCGGAAAATCCCGAGGATGTTGAAGGTTGGTCGACGCTGGCGACGGTATTTGTCGCCCAGCAGAAATTCGCCGAGGCAGCTTCGGCCTACCGAAAGGTTCGCGAACTGTCGGGTGACAGTGCTGACCTGTTGGTGCGCGAGGCCGATGCAATGGCAATGGCGAACAATGGAGAGCTCGCAGGCGAACCCGAATCGCTGGTGCTCAAGGCACTGCAACTTGACCCACAGCATCCGAGTGGTCTGTGGCTCGCGGGCATTGCGTCCGCTGCCCGCGCGGATTACGCACCCGCACTGGAATATTGGCGACAGGCGGAAGCTGTCATTCCAAATGAGGAGTTTCGCCTCGAAATCAGGCGACTGATCGCAGGCGCCGAGGCTGAACTCGCCAACGCCGGGGGTTCTGCGATGCAATCGGACACGGGTACCGACACCGAGGCGCCGTCGGTCCGGGTGAGTGTATCTATCGAACCTGGCATACTCGAGCAGGTCAACCCGCAGGACGTGTTGTATGTGCTCGCCCGTGCGGTTGAAGGTCCGCCGATGCCTTTGGCTGTCGTCAGAAAGCAGGTGAGCGACGCACCGTTCGTGGTCGAGCTTGATGACAGTCTTGCCATGATGGAGAATCTGAAGCTGTCTGCGTTCGAGGAGGTTTCGGTCGTCGCAAGAATATCCCGCACCGGAAATCCAATTGCGGCAAGTGGTGACTATTTCGGGGAAGTGGGGCCTGTACGCCCTGCCAGCCAGCCTGAAATTGAGGTGAGTATCACCAGGCAGGTGCCGTAGTATACGCTTCGAGATCACCCGGATGGTGAATTCCACCGATCAGGACTCTTAACCTGTTCTTAAGGAAATTGTCAGAATCGTCAATCTCCCGATACTGTATCATTAATGTCAGCGATTTCACTGTTTTTCAAGAAAATGAACGGAGAATACGCACAACCTATATGACCAAATGACAATAGGGAAACAGTCATGAACAGATTCAAGTTATTTCTTACTGCATTTTTACTCGGTTCCTTGAGCTTGACTGGTTTTTCGGTATGGTCAGCAAGTAATGAGACTGCCCCGTCGCTGAACGGTGAGGCCCGGGTGATTCGAGTCGTTGACCGCATTGTCAATGTGATCGAACAGCGACCTGTGGAGGAATGCCGCAAGGTCACCGTACGCAAGTCCAAATCGACCAACTCGGACACACCCGAACTGATTGGTTTGTTGGTCGGTGGGGCGATCGGCAAGGAATTCGATGACAGTGATGGTGACAGCAGCACAGGCGCGACCATCGGAGCGATTCTGGGTGCTTCCATCGCCAGCGATATCGAGAAGCAGAACGCCCAGGCGAGTGGAAAAACCTCTACCGAAATCCGTTGCGACACCGTGTACAAGGAGGTTCAGGTACAGCGGGTAGATGGCTACGACGTCACTTTTGAGTATGCTGACAAACTCTTCACCTGGAAGATGGCGCAACGGCCAGGCTCGACGATACCGATCAAGATTTACGTACTGCCAGTCGAATAAGCAGGCAACAAATTTCTCTCCAAGCCCCCGAGGCGACGTTTTCGATGTCGTTTCGGGGGATTTTATGAGCCGGTTGGCACACCCAACCGCTACAGTTGCAATCCAGTCATCCTGCCTTCGTAGGTGGCAGCCGGTGTCTGGCGGGGCGACAGACAATCACCAATGACGTGTAACGCAAAGTCCTTGCGTTCTCCAAGTTCCATCTGTAAATCGTTGACCGCGACATTGACGGTTGCGAGCACAAGACTGTCAAAGTCCTTCTCGAACTCAGACCCATCAAGCAGGTCCATGATCCGGGCGCGGTCGCCAAACCACTGTGCAACCACCGATTCACAGAAAAATTCAGTTCCAGCCTTTCGAAGCCGTTCGCGCAGTGCAAGGTCGGCACTGGTCCGGGTGATTTCCCGCCCGACGATGGGATACGGTGTGACGATTGAGAGCTTGTGTCCGCGTTCGACCAGATACAGCGCGGTGCCGCCGGCTTTCCAGGTGCCGACGTCATCGAGCAGCAGTATCCGTTCACCAAGCCTGGCTGAACGGCTCATCACATCTTCGGCGTGCCAAACGTTCTCCCGGTCCACACCCGGCAACACATCGCAAGTCGGAATGCCGCGCTGATAGCCGGTACCCGACGGCATGGAACCCGTTGCGAGTACAACGGCATCTGCCCCGAAACCGATGACATCATCGGCAAAAAACGGCGTGTTGAGTCGCAGGTCAACACCGAGCCTGATCAACTGTCTTTCCATCCACGCCAGGTAGTCCAGTATCTGGGTCCGCCGCGGCTGCATGCCGGCCAGACGAAACTGCCCGCCGATTTCAGGAGAGGCCTCGACCAGAGTCACGTTGTGACCCCGCTCGGCGGCAACCCGCGCGGTTTCACAACCTGCCGGTCCGCCACCCACCACCAACACCTTGCGGGGCGTATCCGCTTTGGTGAAGCGGTCACCACCCACCTCAAATTCCCGGCCTGCCGACGGATTCACCAGGCAGCTGATCCAGTAGTCCCGATAACGTCGTCCCCAGCACATCTGATTGCATGAGAGGCAGGGTCGGATGTCATCGACACGGTCCTGCATGGCCTTGTTTGCCAGATGCGGGTCCGCGATCTGGCCGCGTACGATGCTGACCATGTCCGCGCTGCCCGATGCGATCACATAGTCTGCAACCTCGGGTGTCCGGATGTGGCTTTCCGCCTGTACCCGGGCATGCTTGACCGATTCCCTGATCTTGGCTGCGTACGGCACGCCCAGCTGGTCCTCGTGCAATGCGGTGGGGATGATCATGGTGTGGTTGTAATAACCACCGGTGCCAATCGTGACGTAGTCAAAAAGACCCCGTTCATCGTGATATTGGACGATGTCCTGCATCATTTCAAGTGGCAGGACCTCGGGAACGAGCGGGTCAAAACTGGTACAGACGCCGATGATGAAGTCGGGTCCGACCGCGTCGCGGATGGCAGCCAGCAACTCGGTTGAGAATTTCATCCGGCCTTCGAATGAACTGCCGTAGGCATCGTCTCTTCGGTTGGTAAACGGTGACCAGAACTGTTCGATCAGCGCATTGTAGGCGGCCATCAGCTCGCACCCATCAAATCCGGCCTGTTGCGCCCGCACCGCAGCCCGAGCAAACGAGCCGATGATCTCATCGATCTGGTGTTGTGACATCTCGACGCTGCCGTCGTGGTCATGCATCGACGGCAGTCCGGATGGTGACCAGTTGGCTGCAAAGGAGTTATCCCAGTCACCATGTGCGCCGACGTGATAGAACTGCTGGATCATCACCGTGCCGTGCTCGTGACAGCTGTCTGTGATTTTGCGGAAGTGTTCGATCACGCTGTCATCGTCCGTTCGGAAGTTGCCCCGGGTGAGTATGGCAGTCTGGTGAATGGGGATTGGTTCGACAACAATCATCGCCGCGCCACCGATTGCCCGTTCCAGATAATAGCCGTGATGACGTTCCGTGGGCAGGCCTTCCACCGCCATGTTCGCGGTATGTGCGCCGAAGTTCAGACGGTGCTTGAGCGTCTTGTGCCCGAGAGTCAGCGGGCTGAACAGGTGTTTGAACCGCGGCGTGTCAGTTTGCTTGGCATTCACGATTGCGTCTCAGGTGGCTGAAGAAGATCTTTTCCTGCGCTCGGAAATGATTTTCAGCAGGGGCAGAATGAACAGGATGACCGCACAGATCATGATCGCTGCCGCGATCGGCCGCTCAAAGAAGATTGCCGGTGAGCCCTTGCCGATGATCAGCGACTGGCGCATGGAGGTTTCGGCAAGCGGTCCGAGCACGATCGCGAGCACCGCGGGCGCCATCGGGTAGTCCAGTTTCCGCATCAGGTAACCCACCACGCCAAACAGCAGCATCAGCCACACATCGTGCATGTCCAGCGTGGGTGCATAACCACCGACAATGCACAATATGAAAATGACTGGCGCGAGGATTGTGAATGGAACTCTCAGCACCCAGATGAACACCGGGATGAATGCCAGGTTGATGATCAGGGCGAGAAAGTTGGCCGCATAAAGACTGGCAATCAGACCCCAGACAAATTCTGCCTGGTCGGTAAACAGTCTCGGCCCCGGTTCCAGTCCCCAGATCACCATGCCGCCCAGCAGGATTGCGGTGGTCGGGGAGCCGGGAATGCCGAGCGTCAGCATCGGCAGCATTGATCCGGTACTGGCGGCATTGTTCGCGGCTTCGGGTGCCGCCACCCCCTTGACATTGCCCTTGCCGAAAGTTTCCGGTTTCTTGTCCATGGTTTTGGCGACGCCATAGGCCATCAGGGAGCCCGGTGTGGCACCCGCAGCCGGCAGGATGCCGACAAAGAAGCCGAGGAATGACCCCATCAGCATCGTACTGATGGAATTTTTTAGTCGGATCAACCCGGAAACAAACCTCTTCACCGTCAGCTCAAGGGTTGAGATCTCGACATTGCCCTTGTTGGTTTCCAGCGTCCAGAGAATCTCACCGATCCCGTAGATGCCGATCGCAAGCACCAGGAAATTGACGCCATGGAAGAATCCGGGAATGTCGAAGAAGATCAGCCGCGGTTCGCCACTGACAATATCCAGACCGACCGCGCTGAGCACAAGTCCGATGAAGATGGAAAAGAAGGTTTTCGGGATGTCATCGCCACCGAGACCAATGAATGTCGCAAAGGCCAGCAGCATCAGTGCGAACTCTTCCGGTGCGCCGAATCTCAGGGCCACTTCGGCCAGCGGCGGCGCAAACATGGTAAACAGGATGACGGAAATCGTTCCACCGACGAACGACGCGGTGGCGGCCGCGATGAGGGCCTGATCGGCCAGACCGGATCTGGCCATGGGACGGCCGTCGAAGGTGGTTGCCACCGCTGTCGAGGCGCCTGGAATACCGAGCATGATCGAACTGATCGCGCCCCCGTACATGGCACCGTAGTAGATGGCACCTAGAAAGATCACGGCCGAGGTGGGTGGCACCAGGAACGTCATCGGCAGCAGGATGGCGACGCCATTGACCGAACCGAGCCCTGGCATGGCGCCGATGAACAGTCCCACCGTGACGCCGACGATGATCAGGATCAGATTCAGAGGTTCCAGGGCGGTGACGAAGCCACCGGATAAGGATGTGAGAATTTCCATTTGGGGTCCCGACCAGGGATCAGAGGAAGATATCGTACAAAGGATAGAACAGGGGCTCTGTCAGTCCTTTGGGCAGGGTGATGGTCAGTGCGATTTCAAAGAAGAAGAATGTCACCACCGGGAATGCGACTGCCAATGCAACCGTCAGCAACCAGGTATGGCGGCCGATGAATTTCATGTAGAAGATCAGCAGCATCGGTATCGCGCCGTAGACACCGATCAGATAGATTGAGCCGATGGTGACCGTCAATGAGATGGCACCGGTCAGAAACACCCGGACCGTATCACGGTCCATGTAGGGTGTGTCGCCATGGCTGTCGAAGTAGCCCTTGAACCATCGCACAATGATCCAGATGCAGCAGGCGAGCATGCCTGCAGAGAGCCAGAAAGGAAACGCCCCACCGCCTGGACCCTCGCCGGGAATCCAGCCGATGGGGAGTTCCATGCTTTTCCACATCAGACCGGCGGAAGCGATGGCCATGACGACGGCCATTACAAGTTCCGCTTTACGCATGATGAAATGCGCTCTGATGCGAGTTTAACGCTGCTTATTCCAGATCAGATCTCACCGATCTCCGAGAGCATCTCTCGATGAATGTCGCGTTCCTTCATCCAGTAGTCCTTGAGCGCCTGTCCGGACAGGAAGTCGCCATACAGGCTTTTCGCCCGGCGGTATTCCTGCCATTCTTCGGTCTGGAACACCTTGGAGAACAGGTCCTGATAGTAGGCTGCGGCTTCGTCAGACATTCCCGGAGGGCCGACCACACTTCGTTGCATGTAGTAGACAAATTCGTTGCCGAGCTCACCGAAGGTCGGTGCATCCGGAAACAGCTCCAGACGGTTATCCGTGAACGCGGCCAGCGCGCGGGTATTGCCCGCTTCGTAGAAGCCGAGTTGCTCGGATGGGTTGTTGACGGTTGAATTGGCGTTGTTGCCGGCCAGTTCCTTCGCCACACGGCCACCGCCCTTGAAGGGCACATAGGTCATGTTCAGTCCGTAGGAACGGTTCAGGAAGTCGGTCAGCAACTGGTCTTCCTGTGCCTTTCCGGTTCCGGCCATGATCCAGCCGTCACCGGCTGCTTTCGCGGCCGCGACAAAATCATCGACGTTATTGATGCCGCTATCGACGTTGACCCACAGCAGGAAGGTGTCCTCGGCCATGCGTCCTACCGGTGTGAACGTGGAAATGTCGATGCCCAGGTTGGGCTGGCGCAACGGTGTGGTGTAGAAGCTGTTCAACGTCACCATGACGGTGTGGTCTTTGGCCGCACCGGAGGTGTTGTTCATGTGTACCAGGGCTTCCGCACCCGAACCGCCGGGTTTGTTGATTGGAACAAAAGGCTTGCTGGAAAGCTCGTGCTTCTCGATGATCGATTGCATCAGCCGCGCCATCTTGTCAGCGCCTCCCCCCTTTCCTGCCATGATCACGAAGTCAACCGGCTTTTTCGGCTCAAATTCCGCGACCGCAACCTGAATCTGCGCGATCGAGAACACCGATAAGACCAGAAAACCCAGACCTGTCAGCAGTGTCTTTTTTATGGATTTCATGATTACTGTCTCCTGAAATTATTGATTTAGCATCAAGATGCTCAATGGTATATTGTATACAAAACACCGATTTGCAAATTAATGATACAGAATATTTAGGTTAATCGAAAATTTGCAAAAAATCAAATATACAACGAAATCAATGCACATGTTTGTCAATGAACGGCATTCGCACAAAGTCAACGCCTGACTGTACCGGGTTCGGTTAAAATGAAGTTGATTGAGCGCCACCACGAATCCATAAAAATACGAGCAGATGTTTGTCCATGAGTACCAGGCAAAGCGCCTTCTGAGCCGGTATGCGCTGCCATTTCCGTCGGGTGAGGTGGCTTTTTCGGCGGATGAGGCCGCGCAGGCGGCCGAGCGTGTTGTGGCAGGTTACTGGGCGATCAAGGCGCAGATTCTGGCCGGTGACCGGGGGCGATTTGGTGGCATCAAGATTGCCCGTACGCGATCGGAAGTGAGTACGCTGGCCAATACGCTGCTGGGCAGTCGGCTGGTGACGCCGCAGACCGGTGCCTCAGGCCTGCCTGTCGAATCCGTCTATGTCGAGCAGGGATGCGATACCGAGCGGGAAATGTACCTGGCGATCCTGCTTGACCGCTATCAGAGGGAACTGATTCTGCTCGCCTCTGCGACCGGCGGTACCGGAATCGAAAGCGCGGTGGATGACGCCCCGCACGCCATGCAGCGCATTTCACTCTCAATCAACTCACCTCCGGATGCAGAGCAACTGGCAGCATTGGCACAAAAGATGAATTTGGAGGGCACTGCGGCAACCGGATTTGTCGATATCTGCAATGAACTGTATCGGGCTGTGGTGGAATTGGACGCACTGTCTATTGAGCTCAACCCGCTTGCGGTGACCGCGGACGGCGATCTGGTCTGCCTGGATGTCAAGATGGAACTGGATGACAATGCGATTTTCCGACATGAGGATTTCAGCGATTACACCGACCTCAATCGGGAGTCGGACCGCAGACTGCGGGCGCAGAGCGGCTACAACTACGTCAGGTTGAACGGAAACATTGGATTGCTGGTTGGCGGCGCCGGTCTGGCGCTGGCCACCATGGATCTGCTCAAGCTGCATGGCATGGAGCCGGCGAATTTCCTGGACCTACCGCCGGTCGCGTCCCGCTCGGACGTGTCTGATGCCTGTCAGACGGTATTGGAGGACAGTGCTGTAGAAGCGCTTTTTGTCAATTTTGTGGGTGGTGGGCTGACGCATTGCGATACGGCTGCGGAAGGCCTGATCACGGCACACAAGAAGTCACGCATCACCTGTCCGATCATTGTGCGTTTCGCCGGTACCAAGAAAGAGCATGGCATCACCTTGCTTCGCAACTCCAGAATGCCATTTCAGCTGGCGGCCAGCCTGGGCGACGCGGTGGCGGAATTGTCGAAGATACGCTGAACGGATTGGTCATGGGCATATTGGTTGATTCCAAAACGCGGGTGCTGTGTCAGGGCATTACCGGTTATCGAGGCAGTTTCTTCTCTCATCGCGCGATCGAATACGGTACCAAAATGGTCGGTGGCGTGGTCCCTGGCCGCGGCGGACAGAAGCACCTGAACCTGCCTGTGTTCGACACTGTTGCCGAAGCCCGGGAGGCAACCGAGGCGACCGCGTCTGTACTGTTCGTGCCACCGCAGGCCGCGAAAGACGCGGTGATGGAAGCGATTGAGGCCGGAATCGAGCTGATCGTCTGCATCACCGAGGGGATTCCGATTCTTGACATGCTCCGAATCAAGGAAAGACTGCTTGATTCCGGGTCGCGGATGATCGGTCCCAACTGCCCCGGCATCATCGTACCGGGTGAGTGCAATATCGGTATCATACCGACATCGGTCTATCAGCCCGGAAGGATCGGCGTGGTGTCGCGTTCGGGGACACTGTTTTATGAGGCGGTTGCGCAGTTGTGCAACGACGGACTTGGCCAATCCACCGGAATCGGCATTGGTGCCGATGTCATCCAGGGGATGCAGTTTACGGATTGCCTGGAACTGTTTGGTGAGGATCCGGACACGGATGCGGTGTTGATGATCGGTGAGATTGGTGGCGCGGCCGAAGAGGATGCGGCCCGATACCTGACCTCGGTGCAGTATCCAAAACCCGTGCTGGGCTACGTGGCGGGACGTCACGCACCGCCGGACCGCAGGATGGGGCACTCGGGTGCGATCATCGCTTCGGGGCTTGGCGGCACCGAGCAGAAAATTGAGATGCTGAGGGCCGCCGGCGTCACCATGATTGAGTCTCCGATTGAGATCGGACGCACGGTGCGCCGGGCTGTTCGCAACCTATCGTGAATTTATCAACCAAAAGAGAGAGACAGTGAAAGTACACGAACATCAGGCAAAGGAGATCCTGCGCAACTACGGTGTGGTAACACCGCGCGGGATGGTTTGCCGCAGTATCGATGAAGTACCGGACGCGTTGGCTGAATTGGGAGGCAGCGTCTGGGTTGTCAAGGCACAGATTCATGCAGGTGGACGCGGCAAGGGCGGTGGCGTGCGGGTTGTGCAATCCGAATCCGCGGCGCTGGAAGCCGCCGGCGACATTCTGGGCAAGGCGCTGATCACACCGCAGACCGGCAGTGAGGGACAGATTGTGAATCGCCTCCTGATCGAGGAGGGCATTCGAATTCAATCGGAAATTTATGCCGGACTCGTCGTCGACCGGGGTACCCAGCGTGTGGTGCTGATGGTCAGCCCGGAAGGGGGCATGGAGATCGAGGAGGTTGCAGCTGAGACACCTGAGAAGATTCACAAGACTTTTGTAGACCCGCAAGTTGGACTGAGTGATGAGGATGCGGTATCAGCTGCGCGCTTTGCCGGCATACCCGACGAGCTGGTTGAGGATGCCGCTCGATTCCTGACATCGCTTTATCAGGCTTTCTGGGACAGTGATGCCTCACTTGCCGAGATCAATCCGCTGGTGGTCACCGAAGATGGTCAGGTGATCGCGCTGGATGCAAAGATGACGTTTGATGACAGCGCGCTGTATCGGCATTCGGAGCTTGCGCAGTATCGCGACCTTGATGAGGAATCCGCGGCTGAGATCGAGGCCACGGATGCCGGACTGTCCTACATCTCGCTGGATGGCAACATCGGCTGTCTGGTCAACGGAGCGGGGCTGGCAATGGCGACGATGGATATCATCAAGCTGTATGGTGAGGAACCGGCCAATTTTCTGGATGTCGGTGGCGGGGCCACGACCGAGCAGGTCATCGCAGCCTTCAAGATCATGTTGGGCAATGATCGAATCGGTGCGGTACTGGTCAACATATTCGGTGGCATCATGCGCTGTGATGTGATTGCCGAGGGATTGGTGGCTGCATTCAGTCAGATTGAGCTCAAGGTTCCGGTTGTGGTTCGGCTGGAGGGCACGAATGTCGAGCGGGGCATGCAGATCCTGAGTGATTCGGGATTGACGCTGATCCTGGCCGATACGATGGATGACGCCGCCCGGAAAGTCGTCGATGCTGTCAGGGGGAATTAGGGATGTCAATTCTAATCAATCGTGATTCACGGGTCATGACGCAGGGAATGACCGGTAAGACCGGCTTGTTCCATACGCGTAACTGCCTGGATTATGCCAATGGAAAACAGACGTTCGTTGCTGGTGTGACACCGGGCAAGGGTGGACAGGTGCTCGAGGGCATTCCTGTTTACGATACAGTTGCGGAGGCGAAGCAGCAAACGGGTGCAACCGTTTCGGTGATCTATGTTCCCCCGCCTTTTGCCGCGGCTGCAATCAACGAGGCCGTTGAGGCTGAATTGGAGCTGGTGATCTGCATCACGGAAGGCATACCGGTGCGGGATATGATCGAAACCCGACGCAAGATGGAGGGTTCCAAAACGATCCTGGTCGGTCCCAACTGTCCGGGTGTGATCACGCCGGATGAGATCAAGATCGGAATCATGCCCGGCTACATTCATAAAAAAGGTCCGATTGGCGTGGTTTCAAGATCCGGCACGCTCACCTATGAGGTGGTGGATCAGCTGACGAAACTGGGTCTTGGCCAGTCCACCTGTGTGGGCATTGGCGGGGATCCGGTCAATGGAACCAAGCACGTCGATGCAGTGCGGTGGTTCAATGAGGATCCCGAGACCGAGGCGATCGTGATGTGCGGTGAGATCGGTGGAACCGATGAAGAGGATTGTGGCTATTGGATCCAGGAGCACTGCACCAAGCCGGTGGCGGCCTTCATCGCCGGTGTGACCGCGCCGCCTGGCAAGCGCATGGGTCATGCGGGTGCGATCATCGCGGGTGGCAAGGGTACCGCGGCGGAGAAGATTTCGGTGCTGCGGGAATGTGGTGTCGAGGTGACTGAAAATCCAGCAGGAATCGGCGATCTGGTCAAGAAGATGATTGGCGCATAGCAGTTCCGCCCGGGCAGGGTGACTGAAAATCAGGTCTGCCCGATCCGATGTCGATTGGAAAGCGCGCAGGTTAGTGCCAGATGTCCGGCATTTCCCCTTTTCTTCGCTGAATGAAGGCTTTCAGCTCCTCATCTTTCGCGGGATCAAGTTCGGGCTTTTCGTATTCATCGAGCATCTGCTTCCACTTGGTGTGTGCGCGCTGCGCAATATCCTGGCGCCCCTCCTCTTCCCACTGCTCATACGGCATGGTGCTGAAGAGTTCTGATTCGTAAAAGGCGTTTTCGTAGTTTGCAAGTGTATGCGCGCAGCCGAAGAAGTGATTTCCCGGTCCGACTTCCTCAAAGGCGTCTGTTGCGAACTGTCCCTCATCCAGGTTCACGCCTTTGACGAACTTATGCAGTGATCCGAGGTAATCCGCGTCGATTACAAACTTCTCATAACTCATGGTCAGAGCACTTTCCATCCATCCCGCTGCATGCAAGATGAAGTGGGCACCACAAAGCACAGCCGCGTTCAGTGAGTTCACACTTTCGTTGGTGGACTGGGCATCCACGGACTGTGAACTGGTGAATCCGCCGCTACAGCGAAGAGGAACATCAAATCGTCTTGCGATCTGTCCCACAACATAGGACGCCGCAACCGATTCTGCGGTACCGAACGAGGGTGAACCTGCGCGCAGATTGACGGTGGTTGTGAAGTTGCCGAATATCGCCGGTGAGCCCGGTCGAACCAGTTGTCCGAGTGCGACACCGACCATGACCTCAGCCAACCCCTGTGCGATCGCGCCGGCGATGGTTACCGGGCCGGTTGCACCGCTGAGTACGAAGGGCACAACCACCGGACACTGATTGGCCTCGGCATAGGCGCGCAGGGCACCCGACATGGCGCCGTCATAGACCAGCGGTGAGTTCATGTTGATATTGCCGCTGATGACGCAGTTTTCGTCCACGAATTTCTCACCGAACAGGATCCGCGCCATCTCGATTGAGTCCAGTGCCCGGTCGCGGGTGGTTACCGATCCCATGAATGGGAGATCAGAATAGTTCATGTGGGCGTAGACCATGTCCAGATGACGCTTGTTGACCGGTTGATCAACGGGTTCACAGACGGTTCCGCCAGAATGATGGATCCACGGCGACGAGTAGGCGAGTTTGATGAAATTCTCGAAGTCCTTGATTGTTCCGTATCGTCTGCCTTGCTCGATATCCGATACGAATGGAGACCCGTAAGCCGGTACGAAAACCAGGTCGTTTCTGCCGACGCGGGTAGATCTTTTGGGATTTCGCCCATGCATCACAAAGGAACTGGGCACGGTCTTGAGCAGACTTCGGATATGGCCCTTGTCGAATCGGACACGCTGGCCTTTGACATCCGCGCCGGCTTCCTTCCAAATTTCGAGTGCGGCGTCATCCCCCCTGAAGTCGACACCGACTTCCTGCAGGATCTCGTCGGTCTTCTCCTCGATGATGTCCAGACCTTCTTCGGTGGCAATTTCGTAGGTGGGGATTTCGCGTCGCAATCCCGCAATGATCACCGGTGCGCCTGTGTTCGGTTGGTTGCGACGCCGGATACGGCCTCGTTCGGATTTGGTCTCGACATTCAGTGTCGCTTCGGTCATGGTCTCAATCCTCTGGAATTGATTCAGATGCTTTGCGATATTTTACATAGAGTTGTTCGTGACCGAATCATTTACAGGCGGATTGCGAACTGACGTTGCTTTATTCATGAAGGTTGTCACTCGTTACAGCATCGGCCAGTCGAAAATGCGTGTGGCTGTGTATCCGAACCTAGTTGTTACGCCAACAATTCGAATCGACTGTGCCAGTTCGGTCAATTGGTTCCAATTCGACACAGATTTGGAAGAATTGAGGTTGGGTTCGGCCAAGACCAGTGACAAAATGTTTCGCATTAGCATGACTGGATTGTCATCGTTGCGCTGAATGTGATAATCCAACTGAAACGGTACTGTGCGGAGATGTTGGTCAGTCAAATATCGATGGAATCGATGTCAACTCAAGCATTGATGGACCGTGTAATGCGGTAATTCCGAAAGTCGTCTAGGAATTGTATGTGCGTGTGTTGACTTTTGAGTTCTTGCACAACATAATTGAAGCCACTCTGACACAGAATTTTTCCATCCTGTGAACGTAAAATATTGATTCCATGATATTCTTGGGTAAATTCATGAATCGTAGAAATTATTTGATTTTTTACAGCTTTTGCAAACTTTTCGCACTGTTGGCGGTGTTGCTGACACCCATAGAAAGCACTTCAGCGAATGAACAGAATTCTACTGATGCCTCAAGTATTGATATTGAAGTTTATCGAAATCTCGCCGAACAAGGAGTCGCTGATGCCCAGTTCAATCTGGCGATTTCGTACTACGATGGAGATGGGGTTGTACAAGATCACGTCAAGGCTGCAAAGTGGTTTCGAAAGGCAGCTGATCAGGGGCACACCATCGCTCAGTACAATTTGGCGAATATGCATTACGAAGGCAAGGGAGTTGTACAGGATCACGTCAAGGCTGCAAAATGGTTTCGAAAGGCAGCTGATCAGGGGCTCGCCATCGCTCAGTACAATTTGGCGTATGTGCATTACGAAGGCAAGGGAGTTGTACAGGATCATATCAAAGCTGTGCACTGGTTTCGGAAGGCGGCCGATCAGGGGTTCGCCGACGCTCAGACCATGTTGGCGATAATGTATTACAAAAGCGAGGGAGTTGGACAGGACTATATCGAAGTCGCCCAGTGGCTCAGTAAGGCGGCCGATCAGGGGAACGCGTTTGCCCAGAGCGGATTGGCGGATATGTATTCCGAAGGCAAGGGAGTTGATCAGGATCATATCAAAGCGGCACATTGGTATCAGAAGGCGGCCGATCAGGGGTACGCCGTCGCTCAGTACAGCTTGGCGCTAATGCATTTCAACGGCGAGGGAGTTGATCAAGATCACGTTAAAGCCGTGCACTGGTTCCGAAAGGCCGCTGAATTGGGATATGACGATGCTCAGTTCAGCCTTGGGTTAAGTTATTTTTTCGGTCGCGGAGTTTTACCAGATTTAGAGAAAGCGTGGGCGTGGATGGCACTGGCTGCTGCACAAGACGTGGATAGTGCTAGAGCAGCACTAGACGTAATTGCGTCGGAAATGAATGAAAAGCAATTGGAAGAGGCATATTCTTTGGCTATAGAATTGGCATCTTCATTCTCACCGCACCTCTTGGGTGATTGAATCACAGTCATTCATCATTCTTTCCCTGCGGGCGGCGAGAGGCTTGGTCAAATCAATGTGTGCTGATTCGCTGCTTTTGAGAATCTTGGCGCGCGCTTCCTGATATCATTCAGGTGATTTACACGAGTCGGGGCATAGGAACCGCTATTGAATCTGACATCCTTTGCAGGTTGTCATTCTGTTCTGACCAATACTCACTTCACAAATATCACAGTAGCAGATTACCCGCTTGTGCGAAAATAGCGCAAACGGAGAATTTATGCCATGAATCTTGTATTTGCAGAAGTCGAAGAGATACTCGTTCGCCATCGAACACAGGTCACCGCGTCTGAATTTCACGGTATGCTGTCAGGATTGATCTGTGCCGGCGTCGGAGAGGACGACATCGAGAACTGGTTGCCAATCCTGTGTTTCGAGAATCAGTATCTCTCCGACGATGAGTACAAGCCGTTCGAGGACAATGTGCGAAGCGCCTATCTTGAAGTACTGAAAGGATTGGAAAGTTTCGGAGTGGGATTCAATCTCCTGCTTCCCGAAGACGCGGATTCACTGACGACGCGGGTCGGGGCGATGACCACCTGGTGCAGAGGGTATCTCAAGGCGATGATCGGCTACTGCGAAATCTCAATTGAGCAACTGCCTGAAGATTGCATCGAATTCTTAGATGACGTGCAGCAGATTTCAGAGCTCGAGCACGAACAGGACCCAGACGATGAGGAGTTGGAAGCATCGTTCATGACACTGGGTGAACACCTCCGGGTGGGTGTTCAGCTGGTCTACGAGCAAATGAATCTGAATCAATCTTCCGACAGCGAAGTCGGAAGCGGGATGTATCCATGAGTTGCCAGCGCCGACGCGCGGAGCTGATGTCGAAGATCGGCAATGGGATTGCCATTGTTCCCAATGCGCCGCAACAACGCCGAAATGCCGATGTTCATTATCCATATCGCCCGGATAGTGATTTCTATTACCTGACGAACTTCCCGGAACCTGAGTCGATCGCGGTGTTGGCACCGGGTTGCGATGAAGGGGAGTACATTCTGTTTTGCCGGCCCAAGGACCCGGACCGGGAACGCTGGGAAGGCTATCGCTACGGACCTGAAGGTGCAGTGGAGTCATTCGGTGCAGACTGTGCATTTCCAATTGAGGAGTTGGACGAGAGGATTCCCAAGTTGCTGGAGGGTCGGGATTCCATTCATTGCTGCCTGGGACGTTATCCTGATTTCGATAAACAGGTCATTGAATGGCGGAGCAAGGCCCGTCTTAAAACCCGTTCGGGTATCAAGACGCCTGGTGGCATTGTTGACATCAGCACGGTACTGCATCAAATGCGTCTTTTCAAGCACTCTGAAGAGATGTCAAACATCGAAATAGCCTCAAAGGTGTCGGCGGCGGCTCATCGTCGCGCCATGAAGACATGTCAGCCGGGCATGATGGAGTATGAGATACAGGCTGAAATCGAGTATTGGTTCCAAAAACACAATTGCACAACGGCCTATCCCAGCATTGTTGCCTCCGGTGCGAATGCCTGTGTTCTGCACTACGTTGACAACTCCTGTGAAATGAAAGACGGTGATCTGCTGTTGATTGATGCCGGTGCGGAATATGACTGTTACGCGGCAGACATTACCCGGACCTTTCCAGTCAATGGGAAGTTCAGCGCGCCGCAGAAAGCGGTTTATGAAGTGGTTCTCGAAGCACAGAGAAGAGCCATTGACGCGGTGCGCAGCCGAAATCGCTACAGCGACGTTGATGATGCAGCAAAACTGACGATCATTGATGGTTTGATTGATCTGAAAATCCTGCAATGTGATGCCGACGAGGCACTGGAGACCGAAGCCTACAAGCCGTATTACATGCACAAGATCGGACATTGGCTGGGGCTCGACGTACACGATGTCGGGGAATACCAGGATGAGGGTGGAGCACGCCAGCTGGAACCTGGAATCTACATGACCGTCGAACCCGGAATCTATCTTGCACCCTCGGAAGACCTGGATGAGAAGTGGCATGGCATCGGTGTCCGAATCGAGGACGATGTGCTGGTAACCGAAGATGGACATCGGGTGATGACCGAAGGTGTACCCAAGTCGGTTGCCGACATCGAGGCACTGATGGCCGAATAAGCAGTCAGGGCGGGTCCGGGCGCGAATTCCAATGAATGTTGAGTCGCAGTTTGATCTGGTCATCAGCGGCGGTGGTCTGGCTGGGGCCAGTCTCGCGTTGGACTCAGCGTTGGCTGGGTTCAGTGTCGCCCTGGTTGATATCAGGAAGATTGATCCTGCAACGGAATCGGCGGCGAACCCCCGTGCAATCGCATTGACGTACAGCAGCGGCATGATTTTCCGCAGACTGAAGTTATGGGACCGATTGCAGTCCCAGGCTGTCTCGGCAATTCGACAGATTGAGGTGACAGACACCAGTCTGCGTGGTCAGGTCTGGTTGCGGGCTTGCGATGCTGGCGTCGATGCGCTGGGTTGGAATGTGGAATCACAGGAGATTCAAGCTGAACTATATCGCAGTCTTGTTGAATTGGATTCCATCTCGATTTTCAGTCCGGCGCAAATTACAGAATCGAACATCAACACCGACGGCGTCAGCACCCAGATAGTAATGAGAGATGGCAGCGCGTCCAGTTCACTGAAAGCGCGGGCGCTGATCATCGCTGACGGGGGCGAGTCGACAATGGCTGGAAAGCTGGGTTTCAAAAGCCGGCTCAAAGAGTATGAACAGCGTGCATTGGTGTGCAGGGTTGAAACTGACCGGCCGAACAGACATAACGCATATGAACATTTCACCCGGTCCGGACCGTTGGCCTTGCTGCCCTCCGGTGAACGCGGGTATTCGGTGGTGTGGACGCTGGAACACAAGCAGGTTGAATATTTGAGAACGATTGAACCGCAGCAGTTTCTGTTTGAACTTCAGGATGTGTTTTCTGATCGGGTTGGACGGTTTGTGAGTCTCGCGACCGAACGAATGTCGTACCCGCTCAGATTCAGTGTGATGAGAGACTTTGTGCGACCAAGGGTTGTGGTCATTGGAAATGCCATGCACACATTTCATCCGGTTGCCGGGCAGAGTTTCAATCTGGCATTACGGGAATCAGCTGAGTTGGTGGAGGTTCTCTCGCAGCATCGGAAATTGGGCTGGGACATCGGTAGCTATGATGTGCTTGCAGACTATCAGCGTCGAAGGCAACGGGAAAGCCAGGCGGTTGCCGGCTTTACCGACGGGTTGATCCGAATGTTTGCAAACGACTATCCGATGCGGTCCCTTTTCAGGAATATTGGCCTAGACTTCATTCAGGCGATCCCGCCGGTTAAGCGATTTCTGCTTCTGCGAACGATGGGCTTGCGTCAAATGTCTGGACGCCGGCAGGTGTCCGAGCCGGTGTAGGGTGAGAGATGATGAACAGGCCGGATTATGATGTGATTGTGGTCGGTGGCGGTGTTGTGGGTCTTGCTTTCGCGAGTGCAATGAGACAGTCCGGACGGCGGATTCTTGTATTGGAATCCGGAGAATTTCCGCCGCGGCCTGACGAGACATTTGATATTCGGGTCAATTCGATCAATCTGGCTTCCCAGGCTTTTCTGGAGTCACTCGGAGTGTGGGATGCCGTAATCGCTCTGCGTGCGGCACCTTTTAGGGAGATTCGGGTCTGGGACTCTGGCGGCAGCAGGGTGGAATTCTGCGCCGATGATATTGATGAGGACGAGCTCGGACACATAGTGGAAAACTCGGTATTGATCACTTCATTGCTGGAGAGTTTCGGCAACGCATCAGGTGTTGATCTGCGAACCGGTGCGAGATTGGGAGCGGTTGTTGATGGTGTTGATCATGTTCAAGTCCGACTGGAAAGGAAGGAAACAGTCAGCTGCTATCTGCTGGTGGGTGCCGATGGTGGGAATTCCATGGTGCGCGAGATGGCTGGCATCGAGATAGCGCAGCAGAAGGGCTATGGGCAGCGCGCAATCGTGGCACAGGTGCGGGCCAGTGAATCGACGGTTGGCATATCCTATCAGAAGTTCCTGCCGACTGGTCCTTTGGCCTTTCTCCCGTTGTCGGATGGCAGTTTTTCGATTGTCTGGAGCTGCGTTGTTGAGCGGGCCGAGGAACTCGAAGGCATGAGTGATGAGGCTTTCGAACAAGAACTGGCCCAGGCACTGGACTATCGGCTAGGAGAGATGCGCCTGCTGAGTCGGCGCGTATCCTTCGAATTGAAGAAGTTGCGGACAGCCGCGTATTTCAGAGGTCGAACAGTCTTGATCGGGGATTCAGCACACGTCATTCACCCACTTGCCGGAATGGGGGCGAATCTGGGTCTGATGGATGCGGCGGCGTTGTTCGAGGTTTTATCTGCGGTATCGGGTGAAGGAAAGGATCCCTGGAGCCATTCGCAACTGCGAAAGTATGAACGCTGGCGAAAGTCCGTCAACTCTCCGGTCATCAGCCTGATGGATGGGTTTGACTGGGGATTTCGTGCCGCATCTGAAAAACGCCAGTCACTGTTGGGTCTGGGATTCAGCCTGACCAATCACACCCGACCGGTGAAAGCGAACATCATGCGTTTCGCCTGCGGAATTACAGGAGACCTGCCAGACTGCGCTCGGCGTGCATGACTGGGTTGATCCGAGAGGTGAACACTGTCTAGATGGATTGACTTTGACTTCATTCCTACTGAAACTCGGGCAGGAAGCACGTTCGATTAAATACTCCGTCACCTCAGGTTTTTCAGTCCAATCCCAACCATCCATTCAGATACTCTCTTGGCACGACAGTCACAATTGCCTCTTCAATCAATTCCTGCATATCCGCCTTCTCATCCTGCCCGATGCAGTCACTTTCACTTCTCTCGAATCGCTGGTCTGACAACGAGAATTTTTCAAAATTGACGAACAGGTGAACCACTCCCTTGCTGTTGAAATCATCGCCGAAGTAGTTACGCAGAGCGTCCATCGACGCTTTCGTCTCTCTCATTTGCTGTTTGCCGAACCGTGCCCTGTACAGTCTTTTTGACCACGCAACCTCTTCGGCGTTAGCCATTGCGGGATACTTGCGCAGCCCCATGCATGCAATTCCTGTCACCATTTCAATCAACCTCCGGCTCTGGTGGAAACTGAAAGTCCCGTTTCCCGATTTGTGGATAAAGGGTTTTGTAATGGCTCAGTTCAAGATCTTGTACCTTTTTGACATATTGACTGACCGTTCCCACTTCATTGTAGGCGGGCCACAAAGGCTCATCGTCCGCATCCTCTTCCACCGCCAATTGTCTCTTTGTTGTTCCGATCAGATACCATTGCGGGTCACCGTATCTCTTGAACAGGATGCTGTCCTGGTCAAACTCATGGCCTATCTCAATCGCGAGTTCGAATACATGACGGTAACGAGATGCCTTACCGGTCTGATTTCCACTCACGAATAGATATTCCTCATCAATGCACAATTGTTTCGGTCCATCCTCTTCGAGCCTGGCAAATCGTCCTCTTTCTGCCTGATATGATTTCTTCACCCCGAACTTGCGGGTCACAGCCTTGTTTTTCGGCAGTGGATCGCGCGCGTAGGAAGTCTCGTCTCGTTCATGGGTCACATCAACGAGTAGCTTCCACTGCGACCTCGGAAGGCTTCGCTTTGTGTACCTGTTGACATGGTAGGAACCTTGTATTCTTGAGACCTTGAAATTATTGGCCAGCATAGCGTCCTCGGCCACGTCCAACCAAGACTTGTTTTCAGAGACGGGCTTGTCCCAGCGATAAGTCGTAAAACACGCAACGTCGCTTGTCGCCCAACCGTGCATCAACCGGTGGTAACTGGATTTGTGAAATGACATGTCCTCGTGGATTGGATAGTGATAGTTCGGATAGATGTACATCAGCCTGACATCCAGATTCTGGTAATAGTAACCGGGAGACTGGATGCCATAGGATGTGGTTTTGAGCCATCTGGCGAACAGGTCTTCTGTCTCCTGGAGGAAGCTGAGATATTCGTAGCGGTCAGCGAGAAGACGGATTTCGTCAACATTGTCCCTGAGAAATCTCTTTACAACTCGTTCTGGTGTTGCTGGCATATTCGTTACTCCCCATTACGGCGCTGGAGGTGAAGCAAACGTCGATTCGAAGGTGTCTCTAGACACTCCCAAATGGACAATCCTTGTGACTCTGCGCTTAATGAAATTTTTCTCGTTTAACTTTCAAAGCAACAAAGGTCACAATTTTTCGAAAATTACTATAACATAATATAATATTATAAGTCAAGTATTATTTTGATGAATATGTCTCGGATTTCATCCGTGTCGAATGGATTTTTGCGATAGTCTACAATATCAACTGCAAGGGGCACGTAAGTGAGGAGGGACAGTTTGAAAACCCCTAAAGAAACAAGTTTGGCAAAGACAGGGTTGCGTACGACACATCCAAGATTACTCATCTTGGAGATTCTTGAAAAGTCGGATACCCGTCACATGGGTGCGGAAGAGATTTATGATGCTGTCCGCGAGGCCAAGGAGGAAGTTGGATTGGCCACGGTTTACCGGGTACTCACGCAGTTCGAGCAAAATGGCATCGTCTTGAAGCACCGGTTTGGTGAAGACAGCAAAGCTTACTATGAACTGAACAATGAAGAGCATCACGACCACATGGTTTGTGTGGAGTGTGGTGAGGTTTACGAGTTCATCGATGACAAAATCGAAATGCGCCAAAAGGTTGTCGCGAACTCACTCGGTTTTGTACTTCAGGACCATTCGCTTCAGCTGTATGGCGTATGCACGGGCATGGAAACCAAGGGCGTGTGCTCGATGAAGAAAAAACACTCGGAAAGCATTCACCAGGTTGATGGTGGGTCAGGCATTGCTTGCTGACCAGACCATTCGTCTTTGGATTTCCTGATTCAGATTTGATTTATTCGTTTGGTTGACCGAAGCCCGCGACACCGAGTCTGGTGCGGCTGACTGAGCGGTGTCGATTAAAGCGATTGCACTAGGATTGTCGCTGGTTTGATCGTTCCGAGTCTCAAATTACCATCATGAGTGGTCCATCAACGGGACCCGATTCCCATACGGAGACAGCAATTCAATGGCCAAACGCTCCTTGATGATTCAAGGCACCGGGTCGGATGTCGGCAAGTCGATCATTGTCTCGGGCCTGTGCCGGGTGATGCGTCGTCGGGGCATTTCAGTTGCACCCTTCAAACCCCAGAATATGTCAAACAACGCGGCTGCGTGCCCGGATGGCGGAGAAATCGGTCGCGCCCAGGCGATTCAGGCTCGGGCGGCAGGTGTGACGCCAACAGTAGACATGAATCCCGTGCTTCTCAAGCCGCAGTCCGACTGTACATCACAGGTTGTGGTCCAAGGCCGTGCGATTTCGACCGTTGAGGCGGCTGAGTACATGCGAAGCCGCAATCAGTTGCTGACACCGGTGATGGAAAGTTTCGAGAGACTGCAATGTGCCTACGACTTTGTCATTGTTGAGGGTGCGGGCAGTGCGGCCGAGACCAATCTGAGAGCGCGCGACATCGCGAACATGGGTTTTGCGAGGCACGCAGGTGTTCCAGTGTCGTTGCTGGCAGATATTGATCGCGGTGGCGTAATCGCTTCCATCGTCGGTACCAAAATGGTTCTGGAGCCGGAAGACGCCGCCATGATCCGCAGTTTCTTCATCAACCGGTTTCGCGGTGACATTCGACTGTTTGATGACGGTGTCGCGGAGATTGAACGGCGTACCCAGTGGCCATGCCGGGGTGTCATCCCCTGGCTTGATGCCGCGCGCAGACTTCCACAGGAAGATACCGTTATTTTGGACCACATCGACAAACGAACAGGAAAGGACAAGCCAGTGAAAATTGTTGTGCCGATGCTGTCCAGAATAGCGAATTCGGATGACTTCGATCCGCTGAGATTCGAACCTGGTGTCGAGTTCAAGTTCATACCACCCGGCACACCCATACCGCTTGATGCCGATGTCATCATTCTGCCCGGAACAAAATCCACACTGGGTGACCTGGAGTTTATTCGGGCACAGGGTTGGGACCACGACATCATCGCCCATGCGCGAAACGGTGGCTGGGTGCTGGGGCTCTGTGGTGGTTATCAGTTGCTGGGGAAGACGATCCGGGATCCGCAAGGATTTGATGGTGTGGCCGGACAGGAAGCCGGCCTGGGCTTGCTTGATGTCGAAACCGAGATGCTTGGGGAGAAGTCAGTTCGTCCGGTTACCGCATACTGTCCAGTCACCGACACGCCGGTCAAGGGTTACGAGATTCATGTGGGGAGAACAACCGGCAGCGATACCGCCAGACCCTTTGTTCAAATCAATCAGTCAGTTGACGGTGCGGTCAGTCTCAATGGAAAGGTTGCCGGGTGCTATCTGCATGGAATATTCTCCAGTGATGCATTCAGGCAGAAATGGCTGGATCGAATTCGCCCGGGGAGCGCAGTTGAATTCAACTACGAGCTGCAGGTGGAACTGTTTCTCGATGGTGTTGCCGATGGCCTGGAGAAGGCATTGGATATTGACGCACTGATGAAGGATGCCGGCACTTGATGGAAGATGGCAGTTGGATTCTGTTCAACCGTGTGTCATTGAGTCAGTACGAAGGTGACGGGAACCAGCGCAACGCCCTCGGTTACGACTCCGGCCGCTTGTGCGGGTTGGAACTTCCACTTCTGAACGGCTTTTTTGGCTGCATTGTCCAATCGCCGATAGCCGCTCGAGGTGTGTGTCTCAACTCGTGATGGGTTGCCATGCAAATCAACATGAACCCGAAGTACGACTTTGCCTTCCTCGTTGTTGGCCCGCGCGCGGTAAGGATATCGGGGTGCTGGATTGGACAATCCCGTGACGCCAAACCGAGGAGCGACATAGGTTTCCTCTTTCAAGGAACTGGTTTGAGATGGCGGTTGGACTGATGCCAGTTCGAATTCATCGGGTTGGGTTGAGTGTGTCCTGTTATCCGATGAGGAATTTGCAGGCTTGCTCGCGACCATGCTCCGCGCGGATTGCTTCGTTGTCGGGTTGACGGATTCGCTGAGTTCCAAATGAGCTTGAGGGATTGGGTTCGGTATCGTGGTCTGTGCCTGATTCCGAATCTCCTGTTCCGGCGGGGTTTGTGGTAGATCGGTTTTGGCGACTGATGCGACCTTCAAATCCTCCCGAATGGCAGGTGGCGAGTCGACCGATGAAACAGCATTTGTCTGTGATGCATTCACTTCCATATAAGCCAGCCTGACTTCGAACTCATCGGCAGTGTCGCCAGCTGGCAGTTGCGGCAACTCACTGAAAGCCGTCGTTGTCACCCCTTCAGAGAGGATTTCCTGAACATCAGTTTCCGTGTGCTGACTCGTCATGACTGCGTCATGCCCTGAACTGTCCATGGTCTCGTTCGTGAAATACTGTTGGGTCAAATCGGATTTTGCATCGGTTGTGTCTAACAGGGAATCAACATCTGTGTCCGATTGTATTACCAGGAAATTTGTGGGCGAGGAAGTGTCCTTTGGAACCCTCTGAGCGGACGTGCTGTCGTCTTCGGATTGCTGTTGAATTGGCACGAGGTAAGGATCTGCGGTAATTTCAGTTTGAGGGGCATGATCCAGGTCAACGCTTGCGGTTTCTATTGCACTTGATGCATCTGACTGGTCATCGGGAATGACTGGCACAGGCATTGGTGCGGTTAACTGCGAACCGGTATCCGAGGTTTGCTCATCAAGTTGAACGCCTGTTCCCGGAATACTCGATTCTGGAACGAGGGTGACACTGATTGTGCGAATCAACTCGGCTGGCGGGTTGGCCGGTATCACCATCAGCATGGCATAGGCGGCTGCAACGTGCACTCCTATCGAGCACACCACCGAGATCAGAAATCGGATTGGATAGCGCCTGATCATCGTTTCAACCGTTTGACTGGAATGACAAACTGTCCATGATCGGACTGCTGGTAAATCGCCTCGATGCCATACACCTTTGCCAGGTGCTGCTCTGACAGCACAGTCTCTGACGGACCTTCCGCAGCCACACGTCCCTCAAACAGCAGCGTCATCCGGTCGCAATAGCGCGACGCAAGCGTAAGGTCGTGCATGACGACAACAATTCCGGTACCACCATCAGCCAGCTCGCGCAGCCTTTCCATCACATCGAGTTGGTGGGCCGGGTCGAGGCCGGCGACGGGTTCATCGGCAAGCAGGATCCTCGGGTTGGTTGCAAACGCCCGGGCGAGCATGACACGGGCTTGCTCACCGCCGGAGAGCGTCGTCACAACTCGTTTCGAGAACTGCGAGACATCGCAGACTTCCATCGCATGGGTGACATGTTCCCGGTCGGTTGCCGATGGCTTCTGCCAGCGCCCAAGATGTGGCAGTCTGCCCAGCATGACGATATTCTCAACGGTCAGCGACCAGTAGCTTCTGCTGTTTTGTTCAAGATATGCGATAGACCTGGCAAGTCGATGCTGCTGATTGAACCCGATTTCGACATCGTCGTAATAGACCTTGCCGCTTTCGGTTTTCACAAGTCCCACCATCGCTTTGAGCAATGTGGTTTTCCCGGCACCGTTCGGTCCGATCAGCGCGACAAGTTCCCCTTTGCCAACAGCAAACGATGTGCTGGAAACGATTGTGTTACCTGCGATTGAGACACTCAGTTGGTCTGCGCGAAGAAGAGTCATGTGTACTGGAACCTCATCTTCAATACCAGCCAGAGAAAAAACGGCGAGCCAACGAGTGCAGTGAATACGCCGAGTTTGAGTTCGGGCCCGAAGGAGAGCAGTCGTACCGCCACATCCGAAAACAGCAGCAGTGCCGCGCCGCCGAGTGCGCTGGTCGGCAGCAGCAGGCTAGGCCGATGTCCAACGAGCGGACGCAGCAGGTGTGGAACGACCAGCCCGACAAATCCGATGGCTCCGGCGACAGCAGTTGCGGCGCCGACCGCGGTGGTCACACCAAAGATGACTCGCAGGCGGACCGTGCGAACATTGACGCCGAGTGTTGAGGCTGTGTCCTCACCCAGCGACAGGGCGTCCAGCGCCCGGCCCACAGTCAGTACCAAGACTATGCCAAGCAACATGAATGGGATTGCCAGCCACACGTGTTCCATGCTTCGATTCGCCAGAGAGCCAAGCAGCCAGAATATGATCTCCACCGCCGCAAAGGGATTCGGGGCAAGATTCAAGGCCAGGGAAGTCAATGCGCCTGCCAGGGTTGAAACCGCAACGCCCGCCAGGATGAGTGTCAGGGTTGAACTGCCTCGTCCGGCGATGAATACCATGACCGCCACGCCCACGGCCGCGCCGAGCATTCCGCCCAGAGGCAGTGTCCACACATAGAGCGTGGAAAGACCGAAGTAGATGGTCAGTACAGCACCCAGGGCGGCGGATGCGGATACACCAATCAATCCCGGCTCAGCCAGAGGGTTGCGAACGTAACCCTGCATAGCCGCACCCGAGATACCGAGTGTTGCTCCGATGGCAGCGCCCAGCAACGCTCTTGGCAGACGTATTTCCTGTGCGATGACCGCGGTGACGTCGGAACCACCGGAAATAATAGCGGACAGGACTGTCCATGTTCCGATTCCGACGGGTCCCACTGAAAGTGAGGCCAGAAAGCCTATACCGACTGCGATTGAAAGGCACAGAATCAAGGCAATGAAACCGAGGTTGCCGGTTGATGCGGTCTGATTTATGGCTGGTTCCCGGAAATCTGTTCGCGTTGCTCAATCAGAATATCCAATGCATCAGCGACCAGGGGCGTGCCGCAAATCCAAAGGTTGCCATGCAAATCGACTCTGGGCACATCGGTGTACCTGCGGTGAAGGGCCGGGTGATTGGGCAGTTCATTGGCCATGGCTGCGGACGTAAACTGATCATCAAGCATCAGGGCATCGGGTTGGTGCAGCAGCAGATTCTCAAGCGGCAGATGCTGTGCTGTTGCAAGTCCGAGTTCTGCGCCGAGATTACGGAATCCCGCGAGTTCAACCAATTCGGTGATCAGCGCCTGCCTGCCAAACGTGATGCCGTTTCGGTTGTAGATGGCAAGCAACGGTCTCGATTGAACATCCTGTTGCGAGAGTGCCTTCATTCGATCACGAAAACGGTCAGCCAATTCGTTGCCACGGTGGTCCTCACCTATGGCGCCGGCAACCAGTCGGACATTGGCCTCGATGTCATCGAGATTGGAGGCCACCGGTACGACCACCACCTGGTAGCCGAGTTTCTTCAGCAACAGAATACTGGCATGACCAAAGGTGCTCGTCAGTATCAGGTCCGGATTGAGACCGACGATTTCCTCTGCAAACCCATGATTAACCGGGAAGTTCTCGGCAACGTCGTACATCGCCGACATGCCCGGATCGTGGGAGAAGTAACTCAGTGATGCTATTCTGTCGTGGTCTGACAGCAACATCACGAGTTGATCTGTACACAGATGGGTGGAGACAATCCGCGTTGGCTTTTCAGTTGTCTGATCAGCGAAGTCAACATCGGCTGCTATCGGCGTCAGGTAGCACAGCAGCAGAACAGCAAGGCATGATGTCAGTCGATTCAAGAATCTGACTGTCGCAGGTCTGGTCTGAAACCGATGATTCATCATTTTTCAGAAGGTGTAACGCAGGCCGACACTGATGGTCCGTCCCGGCTTGTTGTAGCCAAAGACTTCCTGATAATCCTCATCAAACAGGTTTTCAACATTGGCTGTCAGATCGAGATTTGGATTCAATTGGAGATCTGTGCCCACACTGACCAGGGTGAACTTCGCCAGATCACCCCGGGTCGGCCAGGGCACCAAGTCTACCTGTTTCCCGCTGTGTCGGACATTGACGTTTACAGAGCCGGACCGGTCGAATAATGTGAGATCACGGCTGACATTGATGCTGGCGATCTGCGAGGGCCGACGCGTCAGTTCAAGCCCTGTTGAGTCAAAGGCCGAGAGAAAGGTTGCCGCAGCAGTGACTTCATAGTGGTTTGCCACGGTTCCGTGTGCGGAAAACTCCCAACCCTTCGTGGTACTGACCCCGCGTAAATTGATTGAACGATAGACGTCGTTGGTGTAGTCGTTGTCGGTGCAGTTTCTGACGCACTCCCGATCGATCAGATTCGTAATTCTGTTGTTGAAATAGGTGACATCCATGGTCAGATTCATTGAGCGCAATTGGAACTCAGCCCCCAGATCCCAGCCTTTGCTTGTCTCTGGCAGGAGGTTTGGATTTTCCTCCCATTCGCCGGTTGATCCGTACAGTTCGGAAACCGTCGGATTCTTGGCTCCCGTTCCTGAACTCATATGCAGACGTACACGCTCATTGATCAGCCACGCCAGGGCTCCCCGATATGTATTTCGATCCTTGAACTGCCCGCCCTTGTTGTCGTCGTGACGGGCGCTCACGGTTACGAACACATCGTTTTCGAAGTCCAGCTGTTTTTCAAAACTGTAACTTGTGGTTTTGAAGTTCCCGCCCTGTCCGGAACCGATCCATCGTCCAACCGCTTCGTTTCTTTCCTTCTCTACGGCAAAAATCACGGTCTGGTCGATGGTGCCGACGGCAAATTGCCATGCAACCTGATAGTCGAATTTTGATTTCTTGCCGATTCTGGGTGGATCGAGTACGCCGTTGATGTAGTCTGTTCTGCGGTGTCTGGTGCTCGACATCCTGAATTGGTGATCCAGCTCACCGTCCAATTGAGCCAGCGCAAAGGTGATGCCAAATGCTCTTTTCCGATCTTCAGCCTGGCAGTTGTCGGAGCTGGGCCAACCACAGTTGTCATAGTCGCTGTCATTGTTGACCAGCAATGCTGTGGTCGAAACATCGAGATGATCGGTAATCTGATAGCCGAATTTAAGGTGCGCACCGGTCTGTTTGATTCCGTCGTGCTCGGTATTGTTGGCACGCGCCGAAATTCCTTTTGACTTGATGTGATTTGCCGTCACAGAGAAGAAGTTGCCCTCTCTGGCAACGCCAAGGTAGGACTTTGCATTCGTCGTGTTCAGTGAGCCATATTCGACCTGCGCCGCGGCGGTGGTGCCTTCACTTGGTGTGGGACTTACAATATTGACCACGCCACCGATTGCTTCGCTCCCGTACACCGAGCTTTGCGGTCCCCGGAGCACCTCGATTCTCCCGGATGAGAAAACCGGAAGATTATTCAGATAGAACTCGTCCGCGATGGCGGGATCGTTCATTTCAATGCCATCAAACAGAATGAGTGTGTGATTACCCTCACCGCCTCGCATCCGGATTTGTGTTTGTCCGGTATCCGAGTACTGATTGACTGCCATACCCGGTGATTCCCGCAACATCTCGTGGACGTACCTGACTTGTCGTTTATCGAAATCGTCCTGATCGAATACGGATACACTGCTTCCGACGTGTTCAGCCGGAACCGGAATTCGACTCGCTGAAACAACGACTTCTTCCAGGGTAGTCTCTTTTTTGTCCTGATCGCCGTCCGTATCTGATTGGGCCTGTCCATGCAGGGGCAGGCCTGCAAGAGTCAGTGCAACGACGAGAATCAGGGCGCGGAATGGATCAGCAATGATGTTTGATTGAGAGTGGATTTTCATCAATTGACGGCCTCAATGTGCAATGAGTCAGCTTGTTGGCATGGGCATCAGAACACGCAAGCCAGATCATGATGAAATCTGGATTTACACCGGAAGAACCGAAGTTTTTCCTCGTGGTTTTCAATGAGAGGATATTGCTTCCCATTTTCGTGGTGACCCTATGCTGTTTCACAAATAGGCGCGTCACCACCAACGGGTGTCCGCTCCGCAATCACACCCCGTGTCGCGGTTGGGTAACGCTGGCAATGGCAGGTTTCCTGGCTTGCGGGTCAATCACGCCTGCTGTGCCTTCCCAGTTTCCCAGTGGCGTCTTACAGCAGTTGCTAGCCGCATACAGTTGCGGGGGCAGCCAAGGCTTCAGAGATTCGACATCTCCCGACCTTGTTCCATATTGCTTCCCCTGAGTTGGGGAACCATCGCTGTGGAACAGTATAAATGAATTTCGAATCGCTGGGAGGAGTATTGATTCTGAACCGGACTGGCAGACCTGTCTAAATCAGATCAGTTTTCATTTCTGATTGTGGCTACGAAATCCGATAGGAAGTCAACTTCAGGTCGGCAGATGTTGTTCAATTTGAAACCACACCGGCTTAGTCGGGTGTGAGCACATAGGCATCATTTTTTGGTTGCGAATTCATCGCTGCCTCATTGTCGGAAGGAACGCAGATATTCACTGTGAAAGTTGGAATATCCATTGGAAACCACACCCAGCCGGTCGCGCACCTCGGAATGCAATGCCGGCAGCCTGTGAAAGGGAACCGATGGGAATAGATGATGTTCGCAGTGATATGACATGTTCCAGGCAACCAGCCTGATCAATGGATTCGTGAGGGTTGTACGGGTATTGACGAGCATGTTGTCGGAAATCTTACAACCCGCGTGTTCTGCCAGCAGGAAAAATCTCAATGCAACCATACCCATCAGTACCGGAACGACCCAGCAAACGAGAGCCAGCGTGTTTTCGAAGTAAATTGAAACCAAAGCAATGCCAACGTAACCGATTACGTGAATTCTTGCCTCCAACTTGATCCTGGCATGTTCTGATTGCGGAATGAACTTCGAATCCACATTGCCGGCGCAGTGCTTGGCGATCAGACGAATCTGCGGCCACCAATAGGAACCGAGCCCGCTCATCGCCCAAAGGTAGCTTGGGACACCGGCGGGCTTGCTTACCTGTAGTTCCGGATCGTTCTCAACATCGTTGGTGTATCTGTGGTGCGCAAAGTGAAAGTGGCGAAAGTAGTTTGCTGGAAGCAGCAGGATGAATCCCGCAGCTGAGGAGACAGCCGCATTCATGTACCTGCATCGAAAAGCGGTTCGATGGATGGATTCATGCAGAGGCGCAAAGAGAAATGCCATCAGGATTCCGTAGACGACCCATGCCGGCACTACCCACCAGGACCCATAGGTGCTCCAAACCCAAAATCCACCTGCAGTCAACAATGCCAGGTGAATAGCCAGTCGCGTGATACCTGCAATATTCGATTTACTGCTGAGCTGGAGCAGGCGATTGGAATCGATCAGATCCCGTCGATGTACGTAATTGTCCATCTCATATTTTTTCTGGTTGATTCATTTCCGTAGAAATAACGGAAGTGGTCACTCGTCAATTATTTTTTAGTCGCGTTAGCGTTTCAGTGCAAAGGCAAATGCAGAGCCTTCACTGCCTAGATGTGTAGCTCCGACCTCCGACAATGTGATTTCAAACTCCTTTCCGCGCTCGAATTCAATCTCCTGTTGATCATCAATTGGATTGCCATCCAGAAAAACGCCATCAGTGGCTATTTTTTCAAATTGCCGGTTATTTTTCAATATGAGCTTGATTACGGATCTGGAAACTTCCAGTTTTTGCAAATGCTTGTAGCGAATTCGCTGATTCAGCATCTCAAACATCCTCACATTATTCATCATGTAAACCGATATCCACCCATTCGTTTCTTCTACCATCAATCCCAGCAAGGTGTTCGCTTGCTCCCAATTGTTGTAACCGTGGACAACTGGAATTTCAATATCTGCCAATAGATAGTCGGTAAACCCCCCTTCCACACAACCCCGCGGCGAGAGATTCAAAACAAGGTCTTTCATCATCTCAGTCATTTCCTGAATGCTGTCATTGCATTTGTACTGCAAGGGTGTTTGGACCGCCAAAGTGACCGATGCCAACACATTGGAATGTTCGTTCGCAACGGCTTCGCGAATTTCTCCTACATCCAGTTGCGCAGTGACTCTGAAATCGCAACCTGACAACAAAACTGTCGCTAGAATTGATGAAATTACAATCCAGACTTTTTTCGTTTTTGTTTCCATCAATGTTGACTGGGTTGGTCACTAATGTTGTTCAGACAAGGTTGGGGCGACGCTGGCTCAGATTGGAGCAATTGTAACCAGATTTCCTCCGATCCAATACAGAGCCATGCAAATTGCTGCAAGAGTTCCGCCGAAAGTCTCGGACGATGGCAATCAGCCGCGGTGCAATTGTGTTGTAATCCAAAGTCTGATCAATGCCAACCATAGAGCATCAGTCAGTATTCGAATTTGATTTGCGGGTGGGACGAGTTTGATTACCGACTTCGAACACGATAAGCCGACATCGACGATGGATGCGGAGAAAAAACTGGCAGTAGCGCACTCGATTTGAAATCATCAATCGGAACTTGTCGCCCGTTGAAGATTTCAGTTCAAGCCGACGCTACCGCCTTAGCTGCAAGAGGAGAGAAGAGCTAAAAAAACTGTTGAATTCGTTTATTCGGTGCGGCTCCGGCCGCTGGGATTTTCGGCCGATTCTTTTAAATCAATGTATCTTGAAGGACAGTCTGCATTGCAGTTCCCACAGGCATGCAAGGCGTATGGTGTAAATAACCGACCTATCTCTTGAAATAAAATCTTGACGCTCATTTCCGGTAACCTTCACTTCAGTATTAATGTAAATGATAATGGTTATCATTATCTATTAATTTTCGAGAATGTCAAGCATCAGAATAAATATTTATTGGGGCAATTCGCGTGCTCGGAATGACGCACGCTGAATTGGGGCAGACCGCAGTGGCGCGGCTCTGTAATGGGTGGTTCCGGTTACTTGGTGTCGATTTCCCGGTACTTCACATCGTAGGTCTGCGTACCTGGAGACGCTTCGCGGCGTTTCAGATGAATGACCATGCGACTCAGCAGCATAGCTGCGAGTGATCTTCGAAGGGGTGGGGTCAAGCAGAGGAATCCGATCCCATCGGTGACAAATCCTGGTGTGATCAGCAAGGCGCCGGCGACCAGCAGAAACAGTCCCTCAACCAGCTCGATTGCCGGCAATTCACCGTTTTTCAGACTAATTGATGCTCGGTGCAAGGTCAGAATACCCTGCAGCTTGACCAGCCAGGCACCGATCAACGCGGTGGATACCACGCCGACAATGGTCCAGGGTGCACCGATGACCTGTCCGATCTCGATCAGAAGGTAGATCTCCGCGATTGGAATGATCAGAAAACACAGAAACAGTATGGAGACGGCTTTCATAGCAGGGCGTCCAGGATATCGTGGGCGGGGTCGGGCCAGAACGCGTCGGCTGCTGCCTCAATATTGTCCAAATGCTCACTCAATCGGTGATCACCGTCCGGAAAAAAATCGACTGCGCTGTCGGTATCGATATGTTTTCGGAATTCGTCGCTTTGAGTTGCGGGTACAACGTCATCAAGTATCCCGTGCAGGATATGAACCCGATGTTCATACTTGACCGGATGGGAGAAAAGATCGTACTGACGGGAATCGACGACCGCTGCGTAAGACAGTCTGAAGTCGCTGTCGGGATAGGGGCTTTCGATAAGGCGGTAACCGGTTTCCTGCCATTGGCTTTGCTCTTCGGGTGACAGGTCGAGATAGATCTTGTTCATGAAGTTGAATGCTGGCGCAATCAGGACCAATCCACAGATATTCAGGCTCGGGTCCAGGGCAAGTTGCGCTGCGACCCAGCCACCCATGCTCGAACCAACCAGGACTTTCTGCCGATCCTTGAACAGCCCCATTGCTAGCGTTGAGTCCTCAATTGCGCGGGAAATGGTGAACTCATCGAACGTTCCGTCAGACTGTCCATGCGCCCGCATGTCGAATCGCAGCCATGACCGATTGAATGTCTCGGCGTAGTTCCAAAGGTGCATTGATTTTGTGCCTTCGGCGTCGGACAGCAATCCATGCAGAAACACCCCGACGGGGCCTTCACCGGTATCCCGATACCGTCCCCGGATCATCTGCCCGTCAGATGCAGCGATGGAGAATGCCTCTTCTTTCAATTCCATTCAACTGTGCCTCAATATCAATGTAGGGTGTGCCGTCCAAATGTCAATGGTAACACCAAGCAGATTGTGACTTGGAAGCAATTGAAGTCAGTGACTGAACAAACGACCGAGGTGCACTGAGTTTCAAATTGACTTGAAGAACATGGCTGTGTTGAACCATGCCGATGAGATGTCAATTCAACCGCTGATCCCGCTGGACTCCAATTTATCCTTTTCAAAAATCACGACATGTTCAATGTTCAGCCGGATGCCGATCTGCTCACCGATTCGATGATTGTGGTGTGAGTCGGCAAGACAATAAACAGACTGTCCGTCTGTCAGCTTGACGGTATACAGATAATGGGAACCGCGAAAGGACTTGCGCATCACCTGACCTGTCAACGGACTGTTGTCGTCATGTAGTATGTCATCGGGTCGCAGCAAAATTTCAACCTGATCATCTTTTTTCAGTTCCATCTCGTTATCGAAAGAGTGAAGCCCCAGGACAGTCTGAAGCATTTGCTCGCCGACAACAACAGCCGGGATGAATTCACCCTCTCCGATAAACCTGGCAGTGAATCGATTGATCGGTTGGTGATACACATTGAACGGGACATCCCACTGGTGCACCCGTCCTCGTTCCATCACGCCGATCTTGTCGGCGATGGCAAATGCGATGTCGTGATCGTGCGTGACCAGAATGGAAGTGATTCCCTCCTGAAGGAGAATCTGCTTGACTTCGGGCAACAGGATACGGCAAATCTCAACATCTAGACTGGAGAATGCCTCGTCCATCAACAACAGCCTGGGTTTTGGTGCAATGGCGCGGGCAAGGGCGATTCGCTGCTGTTCCCCACCGGACAGTGAGTGTGGACTCCGCTCACCAAAATCCTCCATTCCTATCAGGTTCAGCAGTTCAGCGACTCGGTTTTTCCTCTCACTGTTGCGCCAGTTTCTGAGTCCAAATTCGATGTTCTCTGCAACACTGAGATGCGGAAACAGCGCATAATCCTGGAAAACCATGCCGATGCACCGCTGCTCGGGCGCAATTGAATGTGCTGAGTTCGAAAGCAGATCGCCATTCATTCGGATACTGCCGCTTTTCGGCTGTTCGAATCCGGCAATTCCCCTGAGCAGTGTGGATTTTCCGCAGCCGCTCGGTCCGATAACCGAACCGATCTCTCCCTCGACCAGGTCAAAACTGACGTTGTCAACTGCTGAACGCCCATTGCCGTAGGCAAACGAAACCCCCTGAACCTCGAGAAGCACCCGGGGCTGTTGCGGCTCGGTCGATTTCATGGTGCTGTTTTGCGAGTTCATTCTTCCCGTTGTCTCCGAATCGTCATGGTCTTGCTCAGCAGTATCACCGGAATGATACCGGTAAGAATAATTGTCAGTGACGGTAATGCTGCATCGACAAGCCTCTCATCCGACGCCAGCTCGTAGGCTCGGACTGCCAGTGTGTTGAAGTTGAATGGGCGAAGAATCAGGGTGGCGGGGAGTTCTTTCAACACATCGACAAAGACAATGATGAATGCGGTCAGGATCGACGCTCGCATCAGCGGTAGATGGACACGGTTCAGAACGCCAAAAGGTCGACACCCCAGTGTGCGGGCTGAGTAATCCATACTCGGCTTTATTCTTTGCAGTCCGGTGTTAACCGTATTGAGTGAGATGGCGAGAAACCTGACAGTGTAAGCAAAAAGCAATGCGAATATTGAGCCGGATAGGATCAATCCGATATCCGCATTGAAGCCGGCCTTGAACAGCTCGATGAGTTTGACATCGAGCCAAACCAGAGGCGAAATGATGCCTACTGCGATGATCGCGCCCGGAATGGCATAACCCAGACCTGACACCGAGACCAGCCCCTGCACGGCACGGGCTCTCACTGTTCGTTTGGCGTAACCGAGAACGAGTGACAGCGAAACTGCGATCAAGGCGGCCAAGGCGGCCAGATAAATGGAATGCCAGACAAGATTCAGGTATTTTGAGGCGTCGAATTCCGCAACGAACAAAGTCCATTTGAGCAGGATCAGGGCAGGTAGCAGGAAGCCCAGGAAGACTGGTAGAAAACAAACCAGCCACGCAAGTGCAGCGCTTTTGCCTTTGAGGTGAATTTTACTCTGGTGGATTGATTTGCCTTTGACTGCATGGTAACGAACCTTGCGCCGAGAGAACCATTCAAAGAATATCACCAAGCCAACAAATCCCAGCAGCATTGTCGATAGCTGGGCGGCAGTGGTCGCGTCGCCGAAACTGTTGAAAGTGCGGATGATTCCGGTGGTGAAGGTGCTGACACCGAAAAACTGCACCGTACCGTAGTCAGCCAGCGTTTCCATCAGAGCCAGTGAGACACCGGCGACAATGGCTGGTCTGGCGAGTGGTATGGCGAGCTTGAAGAAACTCTCGCGGACACTGTATCCCAGGGTTCGGCTGATTTCGATGAATCCAACGGACTGCTCGAGAAATGATGCCCTCGTCAAAAGATAGACATAGGGATACAGGACAAGGGACATCAGAATGATCGCCCCGGGGAGAGATCGGATGGAAAAGTACAACTGTGGGAAAATCTCTTCGCCGACGATCTCGCGAACCAGACTGAATACGGGACCGTAATAGTCAAGAATGCCGGTGTAGGTGTAGGCAATGATGTAGGCGGGAAATGCCAGCGGCAGCAGAAGCGACCAGACAAAGAACCTGCGTCCTGGAAATTCACAGACGCTTGTCAGCCACGCTGTCGGTACGCCGATGATCAATGTCAATGCGCCCACACCGAACATGAGGATCAATGAGTTGAGTACGTAGGTACCGAGCACGGTATTGTAAAGATGTCTTAACAATTCGATACTGTCAGTTGCGAAGATCAAGGCGAAGATAGCGACAATCGGAGACAGCACAATCAGTGTGATGACTGGCACTGAAACAGCAAGCAAGCTGATGTTCTGTGTGCGGAACATTGAAGCGAACAGGAACAGTTTGGAATGCTTGTCGGGAACGAAGGACTTTAAGGAATGAATACCGCCGCTTAGCTCATCGCCAGCCGGCTTGGTCCATGATCTTGACTGCTTCCGAGTTGAATTCACCCAGATTTCCCATTTCCAGACTGTCGGCCTTGAACGTGCCGAAATCTTTCAAGACTTCTGACCATGGGACATCGGGCAAGACGGGGTATTCGAAGTTGATTTCAGCGTACCACTTCTGTGACTCGGGATTCAGCATGTATTCCAGCAGGCACATGGCGTTTCCGGGATGCCTGGCGTGTGCTGTAATCCCCGCTCCGCTTACATTGACGTGGGCACCCCGGTCATCTTGATTTGGCCAGATGACTCCCACGTCGTTGGTAATCCGTTCGTTTTTTGCAATCAACCGACCGAAGTAATAGCTGTTTGCAAGCGCAAAATCGCACTGCCCTGCAGCCAGTGCCCTGATCTGGTCGGTGTCGCCACCGGTTGGCGGACGTGCGAAGTTGTCAACAAGTTGCCTTGTCCATGCCAGGGTCAAGACTTTGGCTTCAGCGTTGGCTGTACCGTTTTGTGCTTGAGAAGCAAGTACATTGCGTGCCCACTTAAGGGTTTCCTGCTCAGCCCAATCCGGTGTGCCGGTCTGCCGGTCCATCGCGGCGATCATGGAGGCGACCAGTGACTGATTGTAGATACTCTCGGATGACCTGATACATAGTCTGCCTTCAAATTTTGGGTCAGCCAGATCTTCATACGAGGTCAGCTCTGACGGGTCGGCGCGTTTTTTTGAGTAGTAAATGGGTCTTGCGCGCTGTGATAGTCCAACCCAGTGTCCCGGAGTGTCGGCTTCGTGATCACGTTCGTCTTGCAGATGGGTTGGCACCTTGTCTGCGATTTCCTCGGGTATGGGTTGAAGAACGTTGGCTTTCTTTGCTCGATGCAGGCGTCCTGCATCGGCTGTGATGAACAAGTCGGCCGGCGTTGCCGTTCCTTCGAGCTCGAGCCGTTTCAGCAATCCATCCGCCTTGCCGGTGATGAGATTGATCTGGAGGTCGGAGCCTTGGAAATTCTCAAATGAAGCCTCGAATCGCTCCAGCAGCGGCAGGATCAGCTCTTCTTTTCTTGCTGAGTAGATATTCACAACTGGTTCAGTCTCCAGCACTGTTGCCGGGACTGAGGGGCAGGGATTCTCGGCCATTGCGGCCTGACTGGAGAAAAGCAGGGCCACCGTTGGAAAAATAAATCCAAAGGGCAGGAATCTCTTGGATGCCCTGAATAGTCTGTTGTTGTACATTACGATAAATGGATTCTAGTGACTTGTAGTTTCAGCACAAAAATCGACTCCAAATAATACTCTAATTGATAATCATAATCATTAATAATTACTGTTTTTGCAAAGTATTCTTGTGCAGGCATCTTATGTGATATGAAGTGAACCTTTTTCATTCATAGAAAATGAAATGACACATAATGTTGCTGGATGAAAGAGATTTACCTTGACAACAACGCCACAACCCCTCCCTTACCAGAAGTCATCAGCGCGATGTCCGAAGCGATGTCCGATGTTTTCGGGAATCCTTCCAGTCCAAATCGACGCGGTAACGTTGCAAGAAAACTACTCACTGAATCCAGGTCAAGCATTGAGCAATTGGTCGGTGCCCGAATTTCGCAATTAATCTTTACTTCAGGCGGAACGGAAGCAAACAATCTTGTTCTCCAAGGCGCATTGAAAGGTCCGATCCATAACCGCCTAATCACTATATCGACTGAACATTCATCAGTACTGAACACGGCTTGTGCGTTAAAGGAAAGGAGTACTTCAGTGTCTATCATCCCTGTTGACTCTAATGGTCGTGTTTCGCTTGGGGACATTGAAAAAGCTCTCGCTGTGACGACCGGTATGGTCTCGGTTCAGTGGGCAAACAGCGAGACCGGTGTGATACAACCAGTATTCGAAATCGGAGAAATCTGCCGCAAGTTTGGAGTACTGTTTCACGTAGACGCTGCACAGGCAATAGGAAGAATTCCAATTGTTCTTGAAGATTTGCCAATAGACTTTTTGACGTTCTCAGCGCATAAGATTCACGGTCCTCAAGGAGTCGGTGCAGTTTGCGTTTCCCGAAATCGAAAGACCCTGCATCCGATCATGTTTGGCGGAGACCAAGAGTTTGGCATTCGTGCGGGCACTGAAAATCTACCAGGTATAGCGGGCTTTGGAGTGGCTGCACAAATTCGGGAAAGGAGTCTCAATTCAACCATCTCGCAGATGGAGAGAATGAGGAATCGATTTGAAAATCAAATTGTCTCCGCGTTACCCAATGTTGTGATCAACGGAGACATCGACAACCGCGTTGTCAATACTACCAATCTTTATTTTCCCGAGGTTGATGGAACCGCTATGATGGCGCGCTTGGATGCAGCCGGAGTCGTCTGTTCACAGACTTCTGCTTGTACAAGCCACAGACCGGAACCTTCACATGTTCTCAAAGCAATGGGGTTAAGTGAAGATGAAGCATTTGGAAGTCTGCGGTTTTCCTTTTCCATGCTGAATTCCAAGACTGATGCCGAAACTGGCGCACACCATGTCTGTGAATCATACAATGCCTTGCGTTCACTGCAATTTACGTACTGATCAATTTCATGCGATTTTCCGGACACGAAACATTTGTGCTAAGAGAAGACTGGTTGCCAAAAGGTCTTTCGTTACTCAAAGCAGACCCCGGTGCATTCAGTGACCCGTTTGTGTCCGATCATTTGGGTGTCGGAAGAAATATGGCAAAGTCAATCCGGTTTTGGTTGCGGGTTACTGGAGTGACGGAACCTGAAAAATCGACTGGAAATTTTGGAATTACTTCGATTGGTAAAACGATACTCGACAAAGACCCTTACTTCGCACGGCTTACTACGTGGTGGGCGCTGCATCTTAATCTCATTTCCAACAAGAAGTTCGCGATCTCGTGGAATTGGTTTTTCAATCGATTTGCTCATGACCGATTCGATCGAACTCGTTGTCTAAATGAACTGCACCAGTATCTGAAACTGGCTGGTATGGTTATACCGTCACCAACGACTTTGACACGCGATCTTCTATGCCTTACATCCAGCTATTCGACACCGGTTCCGCCGGTCTCAACGGATCCTGAAGAAGGCATCGAGAGTCCTTTTCGTAATTTGGACTTGGTTATGCATTATCGAGAATCAGATTCGTATCAACTAAATCGATACTGCAAGGATGTCTCCCCCGCGATGTTTGGTTATGCACTAAGTGGTTGTCCTGCCGGAGACTCGAATGACAGTCACGCATACATCAGTTTTTCGGACGCATTGATGAAACCTGGCAGTCCAGGCAGAATGTTGGTTCTGAATCCTGAATCATTTGCGGAAACGGTTGAAATGGCACAGTCGGCTTTAGGGCCAGAATTGATTCGTATAGATAGTTCCGGAGGTGAAAGAATTGTTCGCATAAAGCAACTGTCCCGAGTCGAGTGGTTGAAACTCGGATACCGCAACTAGTGTCGGTAGTTGGAATTATTATGAGTACGCCTGTTTTCAAGTCAGTCAACCTCCAACTGGATATTTCCGAACCCAGTCGATTCGCTCATTACCATCCCACCGGAAAGAGCATGCATGTAATCCGAGCTGTGCTTGATCCGCAGCCAACTTCTGCGGCAATGATTGTTGCAGCCTATGGTTCGGGTAAGTCTCTCGCTGCGGGAATTGCATCAATGATCACCGAGAATTTGCCTGAATCGCGAGAATTGCTGACAAACCTGCAGAAGATTATCCTTGGAATTGATAAAGACATCGGTTCGCAGATCAATCGAAGACTTGTGAACGGGTCACGCGGTATCGCAATTGTGATGGAAGGCTATCAGCCCAATTTGTATGCATCGATACTGCATCAAGCGAAGAGCAAATTGCAAAGATTTAGAGGTCCAAGACAACAGAAAGAAGATCTGATTCAATTGCTCCGGTCGATTCACGACAAAGCAAGGCTTCAAGGGTTTGATCGAATTACACTGGTCTGGGATGAATTTGGTCGGCATCTCGAAACACTTACCGTTACAGGAAGAGCCGAGTCGCTATCCGATGTGCAGCAGATAGCCGAATGGTCGGTTCGGCAGTCTGCACCATCGTCGACCTTTGTAGTCATGCTTCATCGAAATTTTTCTCATTACGCTGGAAACCTAGATCAGATAGCACGGCAGAACTGGAGGAAAATCGAAGGGCGGTTCAATTCAATTCGATTCATTGAAAACAGTAAGGAGTTTTATCAGCTGTTGGCTTCAACTGTAGCCAAACGCAGACAAGTCAGCGGTATTCCGAGTCGAGAGAATATTCAGACTATTGCCGAGGAAGCACTCGAAAACGGATTTTTTTCGGAAATCGGTGATCGGGGAGATGTTGAGAAACTCATTGAGGATGCTTATCCAATTCAGCCTGTTGTCTTTAGTCTGTTACCGTTGCTTGCTTCAATATTGGCTCAGAATGAACGAACCGCAATATCGTACGTATTGAGTACTGAAATTGACAACGAAAAAACATTTCAAGACTTGTACAAATTTTTTTCGGAATTCATGGCATCCGATGTAGGCATCGGTGGAAGTCATCGCAAGTGGCTGGAGACTGAAAGTGCGCTGTCAAAAGTTTCGACTAACGTCGAAAAGGAATTGATTTGTGCCACTGCGTTACTGGGGATTGGTCATTCCGGTGAACGCAAGCGCGTGCGAAAACAGACATTGCTGTTCGCAGTCAGTGGATTCGTTAGTCCGATATTGCGGAATCTAGAGGCTGTAGCCGACAGTCTGATAGAGCGAAAACTTCTCATCCACCGGCAACGAACTGATGATATTTCCGTTTGGCATGGAACCGATGTAGATATTCGACAGCACTTGGATCAGGAAGTGACAAGAATTCGCGAACATACAGACTTTATCGAAGAGCTCATCAAGGAGCACCCTGTTCCTGCATACAGACCCGTCATGCACAATGTTCGCAACTCAATTCGAAGATTTTTTGCAGGTCGATATGTATTTGCGGAAGATATACTCGGTGAAGAATTCACACATAGCGCGTTGGAGTTAAGTCCTGGAGAAGACGGTCGTATTATCTACTGCATAGCCGAATCCGAAAGTCAGATACCTCGATTACTTGAATTTGCTCTCGAATTCACAAGGATTCAACCTGGAATTCTCTTTTCCATTCCGAAGAAACCAGTAAAATTACGCCAACTTGTTTTAGAAGTCGTAGCCTTGAGAAACATCAGTACAAATTTCGATTTACTCGCGAGTGACCCATTCTTGCTCCCGGAAATTGAGCAGATGATTAAATCTGCGCAGGAGGTCCTCACCCGCTCCTTGAGGCGTGTCATTACGCCGAGCAGCGATGCACATTGGTGTTCAAGAGGCAGCGACCTCGGGTCGAAAATTTCACGGGGGGGGGCGAACGGCTTTTTGAAGAACTGTCTGAAGCTGCCGATCAGCGGTTTCCAAAAACACCGAGAATCAACAATGAACTTGTGGTGCGTGAACAGCTTTCTCGGCCGATGCTCAACGCTCGGAAGAAGCTTATCCTTGGAATTCTTGAGCGGACTGGACAGCAACACCTAGGCTTCAATTACTCTGCGACGACCGCGGATGCCGCACTGTATAGAACAGTCGTTTTCAAGACTGGCCTCTATAGGCAGAATGACGCCAATTGGGACTGGGCAACACCTGAAGAATTGAATGATCGCGCACTAGCCGCGGTCTGGTCCCAAATTCAATCTTTTTTTCTCGACCCTGGGGTTGGAAAGACTCCAGCCACTCTAATTGAAAGTCTCAAATCTCCGCCTTACGGAGTACGACAAGGCGTAATTCCAATACTCATATCTGCTGGATTGCGCAGGTTCAGCCGTGTCATTTCGTTTCGCAGACACGGGAAATACGTTTCAGATATTTTAGCCAGTGAAATTGAGGAACTGTGCGAGCGACCTCATGAATTCACCTTCGATGTCTTGGATTCCAACAAAGAGGTGGTTGCCTATCTTGGGAATCTAGTCGAACAGTTCGGAGGCGATTCGACTGCTTCCAACAAAAATGAATTGCTCAGACAATTTTATGATGTGCTCAACGCTTGGAAGTCGAGACTGCCTGATTCAGCACTTACAACTCGGAGTGTATCGAAAAGTACGCAAGAGTTTCAAGCTGTTTTGAGGGAATTCAATGAACCAGATGTCATTGCGTTCGAGATGTTCTTGCAGTTTGACAATAACAGCAAGCGGTGTTTTACGACAGCGATGCAACAAGTCAGCCGGGCGCGTCAAGAACTTGAAAACATCATTGACAGTTACACTCGGAAGGCTATACAGATTGTCCGGTCCAATCTCTCAATCAGCGACTCAGACGAATGCGACACGCTGGTCTCAGCCCATCAATGGTCAGAGTGTTTTGCGAACTGTCGCGAGAGTTCATCCATTGGTCCGGTGGAGCGAGCTGTTCTGGCAAGATCTTCGGATGCCCACAACGGACGATACACAGAAGCATCATTTTCCTGGGCACTCAGCACAATTTTGCTAGGGAAAGGCTTAGACCAATGGAATGACTACAGCGTATTGCAATTTGAGCGATCCTTGAGAGAGACAGTCAATCGAATGGAGCAATCAGTTCTTGATGACATTCACTTAAACGCCGCCGCGGTGCCTTTGGTCGAGCGTCGCATTGGTTCAATGTTTACAAAATTGAAAGAAGCGACCAGTGCAGAACATGCTGAGGGTTTGCTGAAAAAACTCGCAGCAACAAACGAGCTAAACTGAATTTCTGATTGTGAACCAGAAGTGAATAGGTATTTGGGATGATTTCGATGTCGGATGTGATCAAGGATGATGGGGCAAGGCATGTTGTTTCATTTTCTGGTGGAAAGGATTCGACTGCGTTGGGGATCTATCTGCTTCAGGAATATCCTCAAATTCCCCTTGAGTTCATATTCTGCGATACCGGATCCGAACTAAACGAAACCTACGAGTACATCAAGAGGTTTGAAGTCATTTTTGGTGTTCAGGTCAAGTTTTTGAACGCTCTTGATTTTCTTGGAATTGAGAAAAAGGAAAATCGCTCTCCTTTCGAAGTCTATCTGAAAGAGATTTACGGAGGATTTTTGCCGAGTCCAAAGGCTCGATGGTGCACGAGGGTGTTGAAGATTCAACCTTTTGAAAGAGAAATTGGAACAGATAAAACTTACAGCTACATTGGAATTCGAGCGGATGAAAACAGGGGCGGTTATCACCAGAACAAGAATGTAGTCCTGTCTGAGGCACAGAACATTTTCCCGGTTTACCCGTTCAAGGAGTTCGGGCTCGGTCTAGAGGACGTGAAAGCAATATTGAACGATTCGGGTTTAGGTTTGCCCCCTTATTACAAATGGCGAAGCAGGTCTGGATGCTATTTCTGCTTTTACCAACAGATTGGTGAATGGCAGGGTTTGAAAGAACATCACCCTGACCTCTTTAAGAAAGCGCAAGGATATGAGAAAAGTGAAGGGGATAGGAATTTTTCGTGGGTGGAAGGACGAACCTTGGAGGAGTTGGAAAAGATTACAGAACGATATGAGATTCCAAAGGGCGAGGACTTGGAAGGTTGCGCGATCTGCAGCCTCTGATTTGTAACAAATTTCATTCGAATTTTGGGAAAAACATTAAATGTCACATCGAAACCAATTTGTTTCATTTCTTCGTAGTTACGGTCCCAGTGCGGCAAGCGACGCGATGTACGATGAGTTGATTTCGGATGAAATCGATCGTTTTCATGTGTCCCCACCAATTGAGATCAAACCATCCAGACTCGATGAATTATTGGAGAACTTCGAAAGTAAGTCACCTACAAATGTAATACTCACGGGAACCGCTGGAGATGGGAAAACCTACCATTGTCGATGCGTTTGGGAGAAGTACGGAGGCGCACCTAAGGACTGGAGCTCGGGAAAGAAAGTGTTCTCATTAATCCTACCTGAGTCAAACAAGAAACTGACCATCGTAAAGGATTTGAGTGAACTCACAATCGAAGAAAAAGAAGACCTAATTCCGAGAGTCAGTCATTCAATTTGTTCCGAAAGCGAAAATGACATATTTCTTATCGCCGCGAATGACGGTCAGTTGATAGCAACGTGGAGACAATGGAAGCAACGAGAAGCCACCGAGCAAGCTGAACGAGTTTTCTCGACGATCGAAGACCTGCTCGTCGAAGGACACGTCCATGACAGTAAGTATAGCCTTGATCTGTATAACCTAAGCGAACAGGATGTTTCCGAGCGCTTCCAACAATTGACGGATGCGGTTGTCGGTCACGAAATGTGGAGCAGCTGCGAAGGTTGCGAGCTTTTTGAGACTGATGGCACAACGAGGTGCCCGATAAGGGTTAATCGCTCAAGAATAGGAGCTGAAAGCTCACTCTTTAGGCAGAGACTTGGTCAGTTGATGGTTTTAGCTGGTGCGAATCAGTTTCGCATCCCGATTCGTGACCTGCTTTTGTTAATCACAAACATTTTGCTGGGAGTTCAGAATCGGAACGAAAATTTAATGACTTGTAGTGTTGCCAAAGAAATAGTCAGTTCTGGTGATTATCCATCCACCAATCCGTATGACAATGTGTTTGGGTCGAATTTAGATGAGCGCGAAAGACAGCAATATCAGATATTCAACATTCTTGAATCATTTGGTGTAGGGCGAGAAACGGATAACCGGTTCGACAATATGATCATTTACGGAACTTACGATAAGTCAAAGAATAATCAAGAATTGCCTGATGATGAATATTACGGCACCCATAGAGATTCAGAGAAGATCGAATCTTATCTTGAAGATATCCGAAAAAATTTATCTGAATTTATGACTCTATTGAAAAGCCAACGCCGCCGGCTGTTTTTTTCGCTTGAATACGCAGTGGAGAGTTCATATTTGAATCCTTGGAGGCTAACAGTATTTCAAACGGGAGGAAGGTATCTCGAACTCATTGACTGTCTCAGAAACGATGAGCAACATTCCGAAATCAAAAGAAAATTGATTACCGGATTGAATCGCACTTTTTGTGGAATGATGACTGATGAAGATTACAAGGTTTTCATAGCATCTTCTGGTGGAACCAGTGTGGGAAGAGTCTCATCTGAACTAAAGTTCGAAATTGAATCCGAGCAATACCTGCCAATTCCGTATTTGGAATTGAATATTCAGGAAGATCAATCTGCGCCGAACTTACAAATTATTGATCCTACCAGTAAGTCATGCGATAGGATTGTTGAGTCAATGAAATTGATGCTTACAAATTTCGAATTCCTGATTCGTGTGGCTGATGGAGCGTTGCCATCGACTTTCTCCCGCCAGTGTAATGAGGAATTTTTTGACTTCAAAAATCGTTTGATCGAATCACTCAGTAAGGTATTGAATTTTAGGAAAGGAGAAATTGCCCCTCGGATGATTACAGAAGTGAACAAAAAAGGAAAGATTCAATCAGAGAGACTCAATATAAATGGATAGTTCAATGATTCAAACTCCGATTGCCCCCTTTTCACGATTTGGAACAGATATGTGGGTTGACGAGGCAATTTGGGGGCACCGATTTTATAACGATCAAACCCCATGGTTGCTGTTGCTGGAATTCTTGTGTGTGTTCAACGATCAACACAATCGCGGAATTGCATTGTCGGGTCCGCCCGATGATGGGACACATGAAACGATCGGGTATCAAATCTTGAAGAGTACTCCTGTTCGGGAACTGGTGTTCAATTGTCCTGAATTGTCGGAAATAGATGAAGAGTTCGATACAAACACACGAAAGTGGAATGAGTGGGAAGAACGAATAAATGCTGAGAATCGACAATTTTATTTGCAGTTGCGGAAGAAGGTTCCGGAGTTTTCGCATCTCTGCAGAATCGTGAATTATTTCAAATCGTCTGCTGTTGAACCCCACAGAAATAGACGTTGGACTTCAAAATTTATATTTCCTTACGGTCCAGACTGTTTATTTTCCGACATGAGGTCTAGGAAAAACACTTTTGATGCTGACCGTAGGTTTTTTGCTCGAGGAGGAGAACTTCTGTATTTGATGATGAATCGAAGTCAGAAACGAGAGATGCTCAAGAACGTAATTGCAGACAAAATATTGCAAAAAAGCGAGACTTGGAATAGCGTAATCGCATGTATTTCTGATGTTCCAGATTACATCAATTTTGAGAATATTGGGTATCTACCATATGCTCAACGCCCGGAATACGAGCACTTAGCAGAAACGTGGATACAGATTCTACAACTTAATTTGACAGGCCAATCCTTGATTGACCCATTAATGAGATTGACGGCCTTACATATACTCATATATCTCATCAATCGTGCAAACGAAGAAATCGGTAATAACGACAAGCCGAAGTTTGTCATTGAAATTGCGGCCCCGGGTCGGTCCTCTCTTTTCGAATTATCCAACGAAAATTTCAAAGGGAACAGTAATATCACGTCTTCCGCAATAAATTCATTTGTTTCTCAAGTTAGTGGTGAAGAAAAATGGTTAGCCGCCGTTACATCTGGAGATTCGAATTCAGCGCGACAGATTCTGAAAGAGAAGTTTTATTGGAGTGATCAAGACTCAAGAAACTTGCCACCAAATCGGCTTTTAGAGAAATTGCAGGAAACGGCCAAGGCTCGTCATAAACAGCACTTGGCAAAAGTACATGGCGAATGGTCTAGACAAATTGGACTCACAGCTGCGCGTCGTGGATTGGGCACTTGGTATTCACCTTCCGACTCGCTATTGAAAGCACTTGTTATGGGAACAGTTGTAGGAAAACGAATGGAGTTCCATGAGTTTTTAGAAGTACTCTACAAACGTTTCGGTTTGGTAATCGGCTTTGTCGAAACTGAAGAGGCATATGGTAATCTACCAATTGATCAGAACATCTTTCATCAAAATATTCAGAGACTTGAGGCTCGTCTGAAAATTCTTGGATTGCTGGAACGTCTTTCTGATGATTGTGCATACGTGGTCAATCGATTTTACGGTTAGTTATGGAAAGGAATGAACTCATCGCCTCGGTCGCGATAGATTGGATCAAGAAAAGGATTCAAGATGAATCCGAGGGTGTGTTGCGATTTTGCATGTTCGGGTTTGAACCATCTTTGGTTCGAAGTATTGCGCAAATGGTTTGGGACCAGAATCGCACTGCAGTCGGTGGCCAGATTATGGTTCGAGTTTCAACTCGGTTCGATGAGCACCGTGTCTTGCCATGCGAAGTTCTCAGTGACGAGTCAATTACACACTGGCGCCACTACAAATTGAATCAGCCCTACCGAGCAATTCTGTTTGTTGCTGATTCCGAAGATTTGATGGTCAATGATAAAAGTGTTGAAAAAATCTCGAGGCTTGAAACGGACACGTTGCGAAATAGTTACAACGACTGGTTGATACGGTCGGGGTTGACTAAGACATATGTTAGTGAGAGCAATTTTGAAGAGTTGATTTGCGCCATCACCGCAGCCAACGAGACTAACGTAGTTCGAACGATTGAATCATTTGCAGATTTCGTCCTTGGGATTGCAGGAGGTATTTTGAAAGAAAGATTTGTTCCGAGTGAGGCAGTAGAACGTGCCTTACCCGGAATAAATCTACCAAGATACGCTGGTAATTTTGATGGAATTCCGGTCGGTAAACGATCAAATTTGAATGAGTGGAAGAAAAATTTTCTACGGTTGCAAAATACAGTACCGCCTTTTCTAAACAAGGAAGACTCTTCAGGTGATGATATTTCCGAACGGCTGAAGTTCAATTTTTCGAGGCACGAAAGTAAGTTCAGTGAAGAGGAAAAGCGAATCATTTCCAAATTTTTGGATTTGGACATCAAGTCGGAAGCATGGGTGAATAGCCAAAAGGAACTTCTTACTCTCGATTGGCGCGAGATATCAGTGATATTTGACGATATAAGTCGCCAAACTGCCAAAAGCCTCGGTGGACAAACGTTACGACATTTTGAACGGGAATTCGAAGGCACCCTCGACGAAACCGAGATTGATTTGCTGAAAGCAGCATTTCCAAAGGACTCCAATTCTGAACTCAAGGAGTTTTTTCTCTTACATCGGGAACGAATTTTCGAAGACCGACCATTGGCAGGCAAATGGGAAAAATACATTTTCGGGAACTCACTTGAGTATACAGATTTTCTCATCGGGCTAGTCGAGACTATCCTACGCCTAAAGAGCAGAAATACCGAAGTAAAGGATAGTAACGTTATGGTAACTATTCGTGACTCAAAAAAGAGAAGTTTTTGGGAGCGAAAGAACACAAGAATCGTCCGGTATTTTGCATTCCGCTACTGTGGTCTAAGGGAATTCTTTAGATCAAAGAATGTTCATTTTGAATTCGGTAAGTTGTGGGAATATTTTCGGCTCGAGGATGATGATGGACCACAAGAAAACGTGTCTCGAAGTAGGGAGGCCAATAGAATCAAATTTGAGGTAATTCTAGACCCTGCAAATGTAGATGATAGGCTTCAATTTGAATGGAAGATGCCAGTCGACGCTGTTGCGACATCAATGCGGGATGATTTTGAAGCGCTCGCAAATAGTTCACAGACCTACGGTTTACCGGCAAAAGTAAACGTTCTGAGGCAGCGCACCAGTGTTAAGGGCGAAAAGCAAGACATTGACTTAGCGGACGCAAATTCTATGCTTGACGTAAATCGGTCTGAGAATGGGTCTTTAGTTTCATTCGCATCCGATGACAACATCTTCTCCATGTTCAAGACTGGATTGGATGAATGTAGTGAGTTTATGGATGAAGAAGACATTTCAGCAATCGCAACAGTTTTTGAACAATTTTGTTCAAGCTATTTTTCAGCGATTGAACAAGTCACCATGGTTTCTGGAAACGGATTCATGTCACCAATTCTAGTTGAGCAGGCAAATGTTTACGGTGCTCTTCTCGAGACACTGCGCCGAAGGGCAAACAGCGATAAGGGACGCCAAAACTTGCTACGACACGTCTTGTCGATTGGTGTAGTCAATGTTGGGGGTAACTCGATCGCAATCGTGACACCGTGGCATCCACTAAAACTCGCTGAGGTCTCGATAAAGTCAAACCATGTCTTGGACTTTATTGAACGAGTTTTACAGTCTGACTGGGACAACATCAAGAGCATTGATCTGCTGAAAGATCAACAAAAATCTGACCTTGCTGCGAATTTCTATCCGGAGATTTGTGTTGGAGAAAATAGGGATGAATTATTTTTGCTTTCAGTGGAGGCTCCAGTATTTGACTACTGTCTCGCGAACGAGCCGATTCAAGCGAATGAATCAAGTAATGACTCGAATTCTGTCTCCACTATTGACAGTGTTGCGTCTTCGTTCGCTGAAGTCGGTGAGAGATTTCTAGATCTTCTTCCACATGAACAAAGCAATTTTTCTGTCGTCCTTTACGATGCTGAATCAAAGTCATTACCGAGTAAATTTACCAAAGAGTTGTCTTACAAAGTTGAGCAAACTAGGGAACTACAGTGTAATTTGCTTCTCACACATACCGACCTGACTAAAGCTCGAAGAGTGTATGAGCAATTGAATGCGACTTACCAAGATGATACAGGATCAATAATAGCAAGCGAGGCGGCGCGGAATTTTCTGTCGAGATTGCGAGTTGGATTTATTGATGAGAACGAATTGACGAGTGCGAGTGAGAATCGTGAAGCGGACTTGGTCGCACTTCACAACGTAATTTCCAGAGTAGCGAAAACTGCATGGAAAGAAGCACCGGACTCGCATTCCAACCCCCCGAATTTCGGTAGTCATATTCCATCGCGCTGGTCGAGAATTCGTCCGATCGGAAAGTCTGACCAGACAGCTGTGGTGTATTTAGCATGTCCGACTCAACCGAAGATAGGGCAGGTTTATCTCAATTCGGTTCATTCGTTAATTGACGGTGAAAATGCGCGTTCAACTGATGTAATTCCGTCACTGGAAGTGAGCTTCCGGGATAAACATGCTAGAAGGATTATTGAGCAAACCCACAAAATGGGTGAGTGGGTTGTGTTTTTCGACCGGATACTAGACCACCGGTTGTTGAAGAATAATGATGTGAGCGTAATTTGGCAAAATCATGATCGCCAACATAACAGCAGATACGTTGTATCTACGACTACCAATCTTCGCCTTTTGTACATATTTCTTCGTAATCGGCTTACGAAAATCGTTCCAAAACTGGTTTCAGAAAAAAAAGACCAGTTATTAAGAAAATTTATTAAGGAGGCAAATGACATCTCTGGCAAGATCACCATGCGAGCTGCTAAACACGGAAGATCTGCCAATGAACTGCTTGGAGTTGTTCTGTCTACCTCGATATTGATTCGGAAACTGAACGGTAAGTCACGTATCGTTGGCAGGTATTTTCTGGATGAGTACTATACATGGTTTGGTCGAGGAGAAGGGCAAATCGCTGATATTATGGTCATCTCACCTTGTATGAAGAGCGGAACTCCTTTTTTGGAAGTGGTGATTTCGGAGTCAAAGTTCGTCAATATTGATAACTATCGATCGGAAGCAAAGAAGTCATCAAATCAGCTGTATGACACTGTAGCTCATCTTCGACGGGTTCTGGGTAGTAGTGTGGACAGAATTGACAGGGAGTTGTGGCTACATCGATTCGCCGACCTTATGATTGAGGGAATTGAGCAATTTAACGCTGATGAATTGAATGGATGGGACTTGTACGGTTGGTCAGATAAAGTCAGACAGGATAAGGTTAATTTTGAAATTAAAGGTTTTTCACATATCTTCGTTCATGATGATGGAAGCTATGACATTGATCATTCCAATAATGAAATTGGTGAATCGATCGATTGTTTCCAGCATTTTTTCAATAAGCACCAAATTAGAGAGTTAATTGAAGAATTTTTTGACCCAGCCCCAACTCATTCTGATGGCCAAGATGAATCGGCAGATTCAACCATTGATGGTGGATTGTCCATGAGTTCACAGTTGGAGCCTGACACAACTTCAAATGGTAGGGAAGAAAGTTCAGATTGCCCCGACGACATTCAAGACCGCGCTAGCCAAATTGAATCGAAACCAACAAACACTGATGACGTAACACTTCAAACTGTATCTAGTTCCAATGTTTCGAATGCAGGAGCTTTGGATAATTCGCAATCAATTCGAGGAAGTGTGCGAACTCAAGTTAAATACACAGACCCGAATGATGCAATCAATCCAGAGGCAGAAGAATGGATGACTAACGTCGTTACAAAATTACAACGAGCGTTAGGACAATTCAACATGTCTTCAGCTGTAATTGAAAAACGATTAACTCCAAACGCGGTACATATACGCATTGAAGGACGAAAAGATTTGACTGTCGCCGGAGTCCGTAAAATTCAGCAAGAACTACTTACAACACATTCGATTAAAGTAATCAATGTTCTGCCGGATGTTGGAGAAGTTGTTGTAATGATTGAACGACCAAAAAGAGAGATTTTGGGGTTGCAAACTCTTTGGGAGAAAAGTTCATTAGTTGAAGAGTCAAATGAGCAATGTAGTACGAGAATGGTTATTGGTTTGAGTGAGTTCGATGGGAACCCCATATTTTTAGACTATGAAACACATGCTCCTCATACGCTCATCGCGGGCGAAACAGGCAGCGGCAAAGGTGTACTGCTGCAAACATTGCTGCTGGATATTTGTTACACGAACTCGCCAATAGCTGCGAGAATTCAGATGATTGACCCTAAATCCGGAATAGATTTTCCATGGCTTCGACGTCTTCCTCATTTGCTAGGTAATCTCGCTACAACTCAGGAGCAAGCTATCGAATGTTTCGAGAACTTGGTTGAGGAAATGGAACGGCGATATCAACTTTTCGCTATACAAGGCGCGAACAAGTTGTCCAAATACAATGAAATGGTTGATTGGGATGATCAATTACCTCGTATTTGGTTAGTGCATGATGAATTGGCTGATTGGATGATTTCGAAGGATTATCGAGAAAAGGTCGAGTCTTCTGTTATACGACTCGGCAATAAAGCACGTGCTGCCGGAATTCATTTGATCCTTGTTACTCAACGACCAGACAAAAATGCGATGTCGGTGCGACTGCGAGCAAATTTAGGAAATCGACTAGTATTGAAAATGGCCGACGCTGCCAATTCAAGACTTGTACTTGACGAGGAAGGTGCGGAAAAACTGTTGGGCAAAGGCCATCTTATTGCGAGACTGTCCGGCGAGATGACTTATGCACAGGCACCTTATGCTGATGACAATGAAATTTCAGATATTGTGGGTCAAATCCGTAAAAAATGGGTCTAGCGGTTTTGGGTTGCGGGATGTTTCTAGGCTTTAGGCTTTAATTGGAAGTAGCAATATCCATCATTGCTCCGAAGAAAAGCAATTCAATCGGATTTTTCGAACTGACTTTTCCGGAAATTCCAGCAGACGTGATCAAACAAATGTCTGATTGTTCGAAAAGCTTCGGAGAATGGGTAGAGATACAGTGTAATCAGGTTATGGGAACGGCTATCGGGAATTACTGACAATCCGAATCTAATATGTTCGTTAGGCGTTGAATGACACAGGGTGCCGAATATCCAATCCCAAACCGCCAGTGCTACCCCGAAATTCTTGTCGCGATGATGTTCCGCGACCGAATGATGAATCTGGTGTTGCGCAGGCGAGATGAAGATCCGCTCAACCGGTTTCCAGAAGCCAATCTGGATGTGGGAGTGTCGAAGATTGGCAAGGAACGCGTTGAACATCCAGTTCAGCGCCCCCGCGCCCAGGACAGACAGCAGCTGCACCTTGCTGCCGAAGAAAAAGACAAACCCTGCAATCACAACACCCTGAACCAACGCGCCCCGTATGGCATAAATGATGCCCTCGACAGGATGCATTCTGAATACAGTCATCGGATTCAGTGATGTCGCGCTGTGATGCACTTTGTGAAATGCCCACAGCACGGGCACGCGGTGCAACATCCGATGCACGACATATCGCGAAAGGTCATCCAGTACGAATAACGTGACAGTGAAACCTGCCATGACGACCCAGGCAGACAGGAAGTCTGCAGACTGCGGCCGGCCTCCGAAAACCGTGTGCATCCATTCAAACACCAGGTAGGCGATCCCTGCCTGTCCCAGCAGACGGGGAGAAACCACGGACATGACCGCGCCGTTTACTGCAAATACGACGTAGTCCGTGCGCGCGGACCGAGTCCACCAGCTCTCGCGCGAGAACACTTTCCTTAAAGCGTCAGATAACGATTGATTTCGGCGAAGGCAGAGCCAGCCAGCCGCAATTGAAGCGGCTGAAAGCAGATACACCCAGAACACCCGTTTGCTCGGGTCTGTGAATACAGACACCGTTTCCTCGACGGCATTCAGAATTGCGTCATCAAGATTCATCTGTTCGAAAAACCCGTTCCCGCTGACAGACAACTAACAGGTGATTTACTTTCAGCCGTTCCAACAAAGGCTCAATCCGTCTCCGCCCCTTTGCTCTCGCTCACAGATCCAAGCAGATCTGCGAGATCTGAGGTGACGTCATTTTTGCGGGCGGCGAGCTTGAACTGATCCCCGAGCAGTTGCTGAACCTTGACCATGTGAACCATGTACTCACCCATTGAGGACTTGTTTGAAATCTGGTAGTTTCCATCGGAGTCGATGCCGGTCACCTGGTTTCCGTCAAGATGCACCGGACTGAACCCGATCAGGCGATTGAGTCTGACCGCAGTTTCTCCGAGTTCCCGACCGGAAGTCTGAAGTGCCATGGCAAAGCCCTTCAGTTCGCCCCAGTGCTTGGCATAGGCCCGGAAGGCTTTGCTGACGTCGCCATTGGCTTCGACAATAGTCATCAGTTTCTGCAGGTCCTTGTAGACAGATCCGGCATACTTGAATGTGGCTTCAGCAATCACTTTCTCCCAGTTCCGCTTGATGGAGTCGGCAATCGCGACGAGCTCAGCTCGTTGCTCATCGCTCAGCGCGTTGCTGTTCGCCGATGCGATGAGTTTGCGGCCATTCAGGAAGTCGCGGGTGATGTCGGCGAGGTAAGTGGTTTTTCCACTTTTATCGGCATCTGCCGCGTAGTAGGCATGCGCAAAGGTCATTTCAGACTTCAGATCAATCATGCCGTCACCGTTGAGGTCGGCAACTTTCATCAGGTCTGCCTTGCCTTTTGCAATTCCATAGGCCTGCTCTGCATTCAGACTCATTGCATGAGCCGGCGCACCGAAGTAGCCGAACGCCTCATCCCACACATGCTCCTTGCCGGAATAATGCCTGCCTTCCTTGTAAGGCTTGTCATTTGGATTCCTGTCCGCAGACAGCCGCTCATCCAGGTAATTGTCGACCGCCTGGTTGTAGAAGACAGCTCCCATGGCGAACTTCGAAATCAGTTGCGGATAGTCATAACCGGTGACCGGGTCGAACCCCTTGTTGGCGGACGATGCCTTGTCGATCATGAATTCGATTACCTCCGATGCCGTCATGTATCCCGGCCACCCGGTCACCGCGCCCTTGTAGGTTTTGCCCTTGAGTTCCTTGCCCTTGGAAATCTCATCGACTGCAGTCTGCTTCACTGCAAATCCTTCTTTGGATGTTGGGTCGAGTATTGCACGTCCCTCATCAGTTCCGGAGTAGTAAGCCAGCATCTCGATTCGAAGGGATTCGTTGGGCTCGCCATTTCCCATTCCGGCGAGCTTCTTCAGTGAGTTGTGCAGAACGTGTCTGGCAATCTGCCCGGAATAAGACGTCGAGTCTGTCTTGTCTCCGTCATAGCCTTTCACCGTGACCGGGAAGTTCATATACACATTGTCATCGGCATGCGCCAACGATGCGGGGAGAAATCCCGCCAGAACAATGGTGAACAAGGTCTTGAGTTTCATAACATCAGCTCCAATCCAATACAAGTGAGATGAATTTCCTTCGATCTCTATTAATAATAATGATAACCATTATCATTATTATTACACAGAATGCCGCTTCATTGCAATTCTTTCGGGGCAGTCGTCTGAAAACTCCTGCTCAAGTAGGTCGAACAATTGAATTCGCAACAGATGGCGCTTGATTAAGAACTGGTTAAGCGGCGGATTTACACCTGTACGGAATGGAAGATTTGAGTTTACAATAACGATTTGAGTATTGAGTTCAACGGAGCGGGCAACTGAGATTTTGTCTGGTGTTTTTCGTTTCCACACCCATCGCTTCGTTGATCATGTTGGCTAAAATGAATCAAATACTGCTTCACCCTAATTTTTTGATTTCGAAACAGCAGCGCGAATGCCAGGTATGAAAACAAGATTGATTGCAGGCTTGCTGGCCCTGGTGTCCGTGTGCGTGACCCACGCACAGGATGACGAGGAACTGCTTCCGGCAGAGGAAGCGTTCGCGTTCAGTTCCGAGATTGACGGTAATGAGCTGGTGGCGGTATGGAACATCGCCGATAACTATTACATGTATCAGGACAAGTTCGCGGTTGCGTCCCTGACCGATGGTGTCGAAATTGGAGATCTGGTCCTGCCGCAAGGCACGCTGAAGGATGATCCACTGTTCGGCGAGGTAATTGTCTACACGGAGCGGGTGGAGGTGCGCACGCCACTCATTGCGGATGACTCGGTGCGCGCTGTCAAACTCGAAGTCTGGGGACAGGGCTGTAACGAACCAGTCGGAGTGTGTTATCCTCCAGTCAAGAATGAGGTGTCAGCACTGCTGTCATTCTTGCCCGCTGCGTCTGCCGCTGAGACAGCACAGGTATCCGAATCTCAGGACAAAAACGTCGGCGATACGGGCGAATCATCTGCGTCCGGCAAGAAGAGTATTGATATGCTGAATCAGCTGTTTTCTGATATGCCGGTGGTAACCGCGGAAAACCTGCTGGATGTGGACCAGGCATTCATCCTCAATGTCTGGCAGACCGACGGCGAGCGGCTGGTTGCCGCGTTTGATGTCACACCGGGCTATTACCTCTATCGGGACAAGCTCGAATTTGAGGTGTCAGGGGATGCCATTGGCCAGACCCCTGAGTTGCCGGACAACAGTGTCCTGATGGATGACAGGTTTTTCGGTCCGACTTCGATCTATCCAGAGAACTTCGATGTAGTCATTCCATTGACGAGGGCGAGTCCTTCAGCAAGCACGATACAGATGACAGCAACATATCAGGGCTGTGCCAAGGACCTGATCTGTTATCCACCTGTTACCAAGAGCTTCGACATCCGGCTGCCTTCGCTGATTCAGACTGCAAGTGCCCAAACCCTGCCATCTTCAACTCCGGGCCTGGCCGGTGCGGTGGAAAGCACCACCATCTGGTGGCTTTTGATTACCGCATTCGGAACCGGACTGTTGCTGACATTCACCCCTTGTGTTCTGCCGTTGATCCCCATCTTGTCTTCGATCATTGTTGGCAACGATCAATCCAAGAAAGGCATTCGAGGCGGAACTTTGTCGATCATCTATGTATCGGGCACGGTGGTGGCGTATGCGATTGTCGGGGCTGTGGCGGGCGCCACGGGCGATCAGCTGCAGGCTTATTTTCAGAATCCCTGGGCACTTGGCATCATGAGTGCCCTGTTCGCCCTCATGGCCTTGTCAATGTTCGGCCTGTATGAGATCAGGATGCCTTCGGCCTTTGAGACCCGCATACAGGAAAGTTCCATGAAAATGGGCGGGGGCAGAATCGGTGCGGTCTTTGTGCTTGGCCTGCTGTCTGCACTGGTCGTCAGTGCCTGCGTCTCGCCATTGCTGATTTCGGTACTGGGCATCGCCATGGCCAAGGGGGATCCGTATCTTGGTGCTGCCATGATGACTGCCATGGCACTGGGTATGGGCGCGATCCTGATCGCGATCGGATTCGGTATCGGTGTGGTGCTGCCCAAGGCAGGTGGGTGGATGGATCGACTCAAGCAGGGCATGGGCGTGATGTTGCTGGGGGTGGCCATTTATCTGCTGGGCAATATCCCTGATTTTCCGGTATTGGTGCTGTGGGCGGTTCTGCTCATCGTGGTTGGTGTTTTTCTGGGTGCCACGCAGCAGCTGCCCGAGGATGCCGGTGGCTGGAGATACTTGTGGAAGGGCGTTGGTCTGGTGCTTTTGCTCTGGGGTGTGCTGTCACTGCTCGGCGGTGTCATGGGTAACCGAGATGTGCTCAGGCCGCTTGCACAGTTTGCTGCTGCTGACCACGTCATCGTACCGGGCTCCATCGACCCGCACCTGACAATCACGGATTCAAGACATCCGAGTCAATTGTCCTGATGCAACGAAGAAAACTGTTGATTGCGGCAGGGGTGTTCACTGCCGGCCTGACCGCGCTGGTCGCTGGATTCACTTTGCAGCAATATGTAAAAGACACCGCATCGCTTTTTCATGACATTGACGATCTTCGGGCGTATGAGAGTCACTGGAGTACGCTGACAAACAGTGATCCAGTCACAGTGGACAGCTGGCGCGATAAGATACTGGTATTGAATTTCTGGGGCAGCTGGTGTCCGCCATGCGTTGAGGAAATGCCATTGCTTGACCGGATGAACAACGAACACCGTGAACGCGGCGTTCGTGTGGTCGGTGTAGTGGTCGACCGGGAGGAAGACGCACGGGCATTCCTTGATGAGAATCAAATTGAGTTTCCGTCGATCATTGCTGACATGCAACTGACCAACGAGATCATTGAGAAACTCGGCAACACCCAGCGCGTGCTGCCTTTCACGGTGGCTTTTGATCGTTCCGGCAGGCGCAACTTCAGCCGGGCGGGTCCCTTGACAGAAGAGGACTTCAAGACCCTGGTCGAATGATGCGGCAGTTTCTTTTTGCTATTATCTCCATCGAAATTATTATTAAATGTAATTAAAAACACTATAATCACGCCATTATCAAAAATAATGACCAAACCACATGGCAAAAATACTTGTATTGCATGGTCCCAATTTGAATTTGCTTGGGAGCCGCGAACCACAGCATTACGGAACCCTCACACTTGATCAGATCAATGCGCGCTGCGCTGAGATCGCGCAAGTTGCCGGGCATGAACTGGATGCAAGGCAGAGCAACGCAGAACATGAACTGGTGAACATGTTGCAGAACGCGGTCGATGATGGTGTGGAATTCATTGTGTTCAATCCGGCTGCCTACACGCATACCAGCGTTGCCATCCGGGATGCCATTCTCGCAACTGGAATTCCGTTCATCGAAGTTCATCTATCCAATATTTTCCAGCGCGAGGAGTTTCGGCATCATTCGTATTTCTCCGATGTCGCAATGGGCGTGGTATGCGGGCTTGGAGCCCAGGGTTATGAACTGGCGCTGACGGCTGCCATCAGCCATCTCGAAAAAGACGAAAATCAGGATTGAAACATGGATTTAAGAAAAATTCGAAAGTTGATTGAAATATTCAATGCCTCGAAACTCAGCGAGATCGAAATCCGCGAGGGCGAGGAATCGATCAGGCTGACTCGGACTGCCACCCCTGTAGCCGCTGCTCCACAAGCCGTTCCTGTCGCGGCACCTGAGGTGATTTCCGTTCCGATGCCTCATCTGGAACAGGTCGCAGTCGATGAAGAGGTGGATGAAGGTACATTTCCAGTGGAGTCTCCGATGGTCGGTACATTTTTTTCCGCGGCCTCACCGTCTGACGATCCCTTTGTCAGCGTTGGCGACCGGGTGAAGGTCGGGCAGCCGCTGTGCCTGATTGAAGCGATGAAGATTTTCAATCAGATTGAGGCGGAGCGAAGTGGTACCGTCGTGAAGGTACTGAAAGAAAACCGAGATCCGGTGGAATACGGTGAGCCGCTTTTTCTGTTGAAAGATGATTGAGAAAGTCGTTATCGCCAATCGCGGCGAGATCGCGCTGCGGATTCTTCGCGCGTGCCGCGACCTGGGCATTTCCACGGTCGCCCTGCATTCTGAGATTGACCGCGAGGCCAAATACGTCAAGTTGGCCGATGAGTCGGTCTGCATAGGACCCGCCTCCGCAGTCGAGAGTTACCTCAATATTCCGGCAGTGATTGCGGCTGCTGAGGTCACCAATGCCAATGCCATCCATCCTGGTTATGGATTTCTGGCCGAGAACTCGGATTTCGCCGAGCGGGTTGAGCAAAGTGGGTTTACGTTTATCGGTCCTTCGGCTCAGGCGATCAGAACAATGGGTGACAAGATCGAGGCGATTCGCACCATGGAGCGGGTCGGCCTGCAATGCGTGCCCGGCTCCGGCGGCCCGCTGGGCGATGATCTGGACGAAAACAAGGCGCTGGCAAGGAAAATCGGGTTTCCACTGCTGATCAAGGCAGCGGCTGGCGGTGGCGGCAAGGGGCTGAGGCTGGTTGAGGATGAATCGCAACTGCAAAACGCCCTCGCCATGTCGGTCAACGAATCCGCCATGGGATTTGGTGACTCGACGCTGTATATGGAAAAGTTTCTGCATAATCCGCGGCATATCGAAATCCAGGTACTGGCCGATAAGCATGGAAATGCCATTCATCTCGGAGATCGCGACTGTTCGGTTCAACGCCGCAGACAGAAACTGATCGAAGAGGCGCCAGCGTTCAATATCAGCGACGAGATGCGGCACAGACTTGGCCAGCAGTGCGTCAAGGCTTGTGAGGAGTTGGGTTATGTTGGAGCAGGCACTTTCGAGTTCCTGTTTGATGGCCAGGAGTTTTTCTTTATCGAGATGAATACGCGGGTACAGGTTGAGCACACAGTGACTGAAATGGTGACCGGAGTGGACATCGTCAAGGAACAGATCCGAATTGCCGGATCTGCGGTGCTCTCCATCAAGCAGGAGGATGTTCGGATTCAGGGTCACGCCATAGAGTGCAGGATCAACGCGGAACATCCGGAAACACTGATGCCGTCCCCCGGCCGAATCCTGCGTTACCACCCGCCTGGAGGCCCGGGAGTTCGGGTGGATTCTCACATCTACAGCGACTATGAAATCACACCGCACTACGATTCGCTGATCGCCAAGGTAGTCGCCCATGGAAGCGACCGCGATGAGGCGATTGCCAGAATGTGGGGTGCACTTCAGGAAATGGTCATCGACGGTGTGGAAACCACGATCGCACTGCATCAGAATGTTCTGATGAGGAAAAAATTTCGAAGAGGGGCACCGGACATCAACTATCTTGAGCGCATTCTGGAGAAGCAGGCCAACTCATGAAGGAGCCTGACTGGAATTGCGTTTCAATCAACTGCAGCAGTGATCTAAGCGAAACAGTCAGCGAGATTCTCGAAGGGTTTGGTGCGCAGTCTGTTTCGACGACTGTTCCCGATAGTGATGGTCGAACTGATGTCACCGCATTGTTCGATTCCGATAACATGGATTTGGATCTTCTTCAGGAACGCCTGAAGTCTGCCAACTGTGGCGATGACAGGTTCAGATTCACACAGAATATCCTGCATGGTCGGGATTGGGTATTGGATTCTCAGTCGCGGTTCGAGCCGATTCTGGTGAATGACACACTGTGGATCAAGGCGCCCTGGCATGAGTTGGATGTTGCTCCGAAACCTGTTCTGACCATCAATCCAGGCATGTCGTTCGGCACCGGCCACCATGAGACAACCCACATGTGCCTTGAATTTCTCACCAATCATATTTTGTCTGACTGCGAAGTGGTGGATTTCGGATGCGGAAGCGGTATTCTGGCGCTGGCGGCGGTCAAGTTGGGCGCACGGTTCGCCTGGGGCGTGGATATTGATAATGATGCTTTGGATGAGAGCACCAGCAATGCCGAACTCAACGGGTTGAGTCATCGCTTTCTGGCTGTTCAGACGGACAGCCTGCCCGACGATGTTTCCGCCGATGTTGTGATGGCGAACCTGCATCTTGAGCTGTTGATTGAATTCGCCGACCTGTTCGACTCCCTGATCTCCCCTGACGGTTGGCTGGTCATGTCTGGAATCCTGAGTTCGCAAACGGACCTTGTTTCGCAAGCCTACAACAACAAGTTTGACCTGCACCTCAGAAGTATTGGGAATTGGTCGATACTATACGGACATCGATAAACAAGAGTTACGCGCAACCGAATTTCAATCTGATTCATGACTTCGGTTGAGACGCTATCCAGGCTGGAGATTCTGTACAAGGCCTTGAATGCTCCGATTCCTACCAAAACAATCGGAATGCCTGCGTTGCGTTTACCTTCACATCACCGTTTTTGTCATTTTGTGTTCGTTATAATCCGTTTTGACAACTTTGTTCCAAATACAGATGTTTACCAAAACCGAACGGACTGACCATTCATGGACTATGACCAGATTTTCACGGATTCCATCGCAAAACTGAAAGCAGCTGGAAACTACCGTGAGTTCACCGACCTGGAGCGGCACGCGGGCCAGTATCCACTGGCGACCAACCACTCGATTGGCCGCGAGATCAATATCTGGTGCAACAACGATTACCTTGGCATGGGTCAGAATGCAGAGGTTGCGGATGCGATCTGCAACACCGTACGTGAATTCGGCGCCGGTGCAGGAGGCACCCGCAATATTGCCGGAACCAGTCATCCGCTGGTTGAGCTGGAGGCGGAACTCGCCTCGTTGCACAACAAGGAAGCGGCACTTGTATTCACGTCCGGATACGTCACAAATTCAACCGCGCTCAGCACGCTGGGAAAGATTCCCGGCATGGTTCTATTTTCGGATTCGTTGAATCACGCATCAATGATCGAAGGGGTGCGCTTCGGCAAATGCGAGCGGCATATCTTCAGGCACAATGATCTTGAACATCTTGAAGAATTGCTGGCCAGTGTCGATGCAGACCGCGCCAAACTGATCGCATTTGAGTCGGTGTATTCGATGGATGGCGACATCGGTCCGATCAGGGAGGTCTGTGATCTCGCAGACAAATACAACGCGCTGACCTATCTTGATGAGGTCCATGCAGTTGGCCTTTATGGTGAGAGCGGCGGTGGTGTCGCAGAAAGGGAAGGTCTCGCGGACCGGGTTGATGTCATCCAGGGTACGCTCGGCAAGGCATTTGGTTTGATCGGAGGTTATATCGCATCCAGCAGTTTGCTGGTGGACTATGTTCGAAGTTTCGGAAGCGGGTTCATTTTCACGACCGCGATGACACCGGCAAATGCGGCCGGTGCTTTGACCAGCATTCGGCATGTCAGGCAGAACGTGAACCTGCGGATTTCGCTTCATCGCAATGTCAATGCACTCAAGTCGCGATTGCGGGAAGTCGGATTACCCTTGAAAGAGACTCCGAGTCACATCATTCCGGTCATGGTCCGGGATGCGAATCTGTGTCGGGAAGCCAGCAGTCTGCTGCTGGACAAGCATGGCATTTTTGTTCAGCACATCAACCATCCGACTGTGCCAGTCGGAGAGGAGAGGTTGAGAATCACGCCAACCCCTCTGCACACCGACGAGATGATCGAGGAATTGGTTGCTGCGCTGGTTGATGTTTTCGATTCACTGGGTATCGAAAGAGAAACCAGTTGAGGGAACTTCAACCCACCACTGTATTTGGTTGCGATGCGTTTGGGTGGACTTTCCGACTTTCAGAAGGATATTTCGCAGCCAACGTCCAGCCTGCAAACAACGACTTGACTGAATCAAGTGGACTTCTGCATCCAACTCTCTGCCGATTATCCTGATAAATCGTACGGGGGCAACCGGGTTTACGCGGATATGCTGGAACAGGCGGTGCTGGCAGACCGATTGGGATTCGAATCGATCGCCATGACCGAGCACCACCTGATCAACTGTCTGATGATGCCGGCACCCCTGCAGTTCGCCGTCAAGATCGCCGCCCATACTCAGAACATCAAGATCATCACCGCGGTTGTCGTTTTACCGCTGCATGACATGCGTGTGTTTGCGGGTGAGATTGTCGTCGCCGACATTTTTACCGAGCAAAGGTTGCTCCTTGGTGTTGGTCGCGGTGCGTACAAGTTTGAGATGGAACGCATGGGTGTGCCGATTCTGGAAACCCAGCAGCGGTTCGATGAATCCCTGGAAGTGTTGAAGGCACTGTTGTCGGATGAGGAAGTGTCTTGGAACGGCGACTACTATCAGTTTGAACCATTGACGATCATGCCGCGCCCGATCACACCTGGAGGGCCGCCCATACTGATTGCGCTGGTCAATCCTGACAATGTGTACAGTTATGCGAGTCGGGGAATGCACATTCAGACGACGCCACTGTCAGGCGGTCAGGAGTTACTTGAAAGGCAGGTTGAGAACTTCAACCTAGCCAAGAGTCAGCTTGGCGAGACTACCGATCCGATCACACTGACACTGTCGCGTGTTGCATTTGTCTGTCAGAACGAATCCCAGCGTCGAAAACATGTTGAGAAAGCCGATGCCTACTACAGTCGGTTCGACAATGTATTTACCGGACCCGGCATAGTCGATGCTGGCATGATCCGTCCGTTACCCCGAAACCAGACATTGGAGGAGCTGGCGGAGAATCTTCTGATCTGTACACCACAGGAGATGGTTGACCGTTTGGCACCCTATGCCGAACTGGGGATTGATCGGATGATATTCAACATCAATTTCGGTGTCGGTCAGACCGAACAGCTGGAGTGTGTGCAGATGCTGGGCGAAGAGGTGATGCCACATTTTGCCGGTTGAGTTGGACTGTTCAAAATAATCGAGTCTATGATGTGATGCCCGACAGGGCGTGGAAGTTAAGACAGTGAGTATCAGCGACCTTTACAGCATATCGGGGAAGGGTCCGCCTCTTTTCCTGATCCATGGCATTGGCGCTGCGCGTAATGCGTGGCGATTCCTGCTGCCGACGCTCCAGGAGCATTTCACGGTCGTGACGTACGATCTCAGAGGTCATGGTAAGTCGCCGGTACCGGGTGCAAGGTTTGGACTGGATGAACTGGTCGACGACCTTGAACTGATCCGTAAAGCCACAGGTATTGAGGCTGCTCATTTTGTGGGGCATTCTCTGGGTGGGATGATCGCCCCTGCGTATGCCAGAAAGCACCCGGATCGTGTACTCTCTTTGGGTTTGCTGTCGACTGCAGCGGGTCGGACTGAAGAGGACTGTAGCAAGGTGTGGAGTGTGGTACAGGCGATGGAGCAAAGGGGAATTGCGAATGTCCTCCCAACGCTTACCCAGCGCTGGTTTACCGATGATTTCATTGAGTGGAATCCGCAGATTGTCGAGGCACGATTAGCGCAGGTCATCGACACCAATGCAGAGGTGTTTATGAACGTGTTCAGAATCTATGCAGGAACAGAGATGCTGCCTTGGTTGCATGAGATCAGGCATCCAACGTTGGTGTTGACCGGCGAAAATGATGGAGGTTGCAACCCCAGACTGAATAGATTGATCGCGGACCGGATTCCGAACTCCGAACTGGTTATCCTGCCTGAGTACAAGCATTCCATTCTGCTGGAGGCTGGTCATGAAGTCGCCTTTCACCTTGTCGGGTTCATCCAGAAGTTGGACATGACTCCGTTGACAACGTAAGAATGTTTTTTGGTGAGAGTTTGTTCCGAATCTTTGGTAATCTGGTAGGGATGGGCTGTAATTCGAGTGTGTCGGATTGCTTGAATTGGTGTACGCTGTCATCCACCATGATGGAAGTCTGAAAGGTTATTCACAATGCTGCAAAGTTCACTGGCTGCCGACTGGTACACCAACCCTTCGATTTACCAAAGGGAACGCGACCGGATTTTTGAACCGGCATGGTGGTTGATGGGTCCCGTGCATCTGGTTCCGGAAGCGGGCGACTACATCTGTGACAGAATTTGCGAATGGCCGGTTTTTGTCATTCGATCCCGGGATGGACAACTACGTGCCTTTCTCAATGTCTGCCGGCATCGCGGTGCAAGCGTGTTGCAAGAGGGATTGGGTTGTTCGTCTTCGATCCGCTGCCCCTATCATGGTTGGCTCTATGATGATCAAGGCAGACTGCTCAAAGCCCCTAAATTCGGTGACGGGTTGAAAGACGAACTCGAAAACCTTTCCTTGCGTCAGATTGAACTGCACGTTTGGAACGATCTCATCTTCGTCAAGATCAATCCGGAATTTGGAGTGGATTTCCAAGACTGGATCGGGGAGGTGGATGCACTGTGCAGTTCGTTTGCATCACCATCTAATCTTGAATACTTCGGTGAGTTTACCGTTACCGATGAACTCAACTGGAAGACGTATTGTGACAACACGGTGGAAGGCTATCATCTGAATCTGATCCATCCGCGTCTTGGCAAGGCGCTGGCGGACGGTGGTGCTGAGCTGTTCTCGGTGAACAGAGGTCGATCAGTCGTTTTTGATGTAACCCATGGAATAGGCGGAAACGGGCAGGAGATCCGGGGCCGCAAAGGCATGTGGATTTATCACTTTCCCGGGCTTCAGTTGGTGCTTGGCGAGAGAATATTCAAAGCTGAACGGGTTGATTCACAGAACTTGAATCAAGTCACCTCAAAAAACTGGGCCTGGTATTCAGGGTTGAGTGAAGCCGAGAAGAGAGATGCGTTTGACTGGGCGAAACAAATCGTCGAGGAGGACTTTGGAATCTGCAGTCAGGTCACTCGAAACATGCAGTCGGGCACTTATGTGCCTGGGCCCTTGTCACCTTTGATGGAGAATCATGTCGCAAGGTTTCAGCAGATTATTCGGGAGGAGCTGGCAAACTGAAAAATCACATCTTAGCCTAACATAGAATTAGTTCGACTACACTAAATTCAATTTGGCGTTTTAACCAGTTAAGTCATTTGAGACTGCACTTTATAAAACAGATCAACGGCATCATAATCTTACAATTCGCTATGTGTTATTGTGCAGCAATACATCGCTCAAATTCCCGACAATAACGAGATATAATCTCGTAATGAACAAAACCTACGCGATAGAATCAAGTTAACTTACTATATCAGTACGGCAATATCACAATTAGGGAACCCGTTGTGCTAATCAAATACACAGTTGAAAATTGGAAGTCTTTTCGCGATCCGGTAACTTTATCTATGATTGCGAGTAAAGAGCGTCAGCACGGAAGAAGAGTCACGAAATTGAAGAAATTTTCAACACGAATATTACCTGTCGCTGCAATTTTCGGTGCGAATGCATCTGGCAAGTCTAACCTTTTTGATTCCATAAAATTTGCCAAAAACATGGTAATGGATCCTTTAAAACCAGACCGACTAATTCCAGTCGAATCATTTAAACTCACTTCTAGTGGGATTAGGCAGCCAACTCGTTTTAATTTCGAGTTGCTTGTTAACAAATACATTTTTGAATTCAGTTTTGCAGTTACTAAAGAAAAGGTAGTCGAGGAAAAATTGGTTCGAATCAATAGTAGCAGTGAAGAGGTTTTATTCCATCGAATAGATGAACAACTTAATTTCGCTGAATCTCTACGTGACAGTCTACTCCTTGAATTTGTATTTCGAAGTACACGAAACAACCAGTTGTTTCTTACAAATTCTGTCCATCTAAATATTAACGAATTTAAACCCGTATATGACTGGTTCAAAAACAATATACAGTTGATTAGTCCAGATACTCAATTTAGAACGCATGGGTTATCCTTCGACAAAGATCATCTACCTCTCAAGGAAGCAAATCAAATCCTGTCGGAACTTGACACGGGAATTTCTCGCTTGGGATTTGAGGAAATACCGTTTGATCGTTTTTCGATTCACTCAGCATTGGAACAGAAACTCAAAGCAGAATTGAAGGAGGGAAAGTCGGTAAGATTTCCTTTTGGTGATGACGACAACTATTTAGTATTGACTCGAAAGGATGATTCCTTAATTGTGAATAAACTTATTAGCTACCATCAAAATTTTGAGGGGGAAGAAGTAATGTTTGAAATGCATGAAGAATCTGATGGTACCCAACGGGCACTTGACTTGTTACCGGCGTTCATTGACTTGATAAATCAACGGTCAGCAGTAGTTTATATTTTTGACGAGATTGACCGCAGTCTTCATACTATGTTAATCAGGTGCTTGTTGGAATATTTCCTCGTTAGTTGTAATTCAGAATCTAGATCGCAGTTGTTGTTTACGACACATGATTTGCTACTTATGGATCAAGATTTGTTTAGGCGTGATGAAATGTGGTTGACTGAACGAGACCAATACGGATGTTCGGATCTTTTTTCCTTCGGCGATTTCAAAGACATTCGGTATGACAAAGACATTAGGAAGGATTACCTGCAAGGCAGATATGGAGGGATTCCTTCAGTATCTCGGTTTATTGGCTAGATATCTCACTTAGTTGTTTCCGTTATCAATATGAAACAAGCCCGAAAGAGTAAAAGGCGAAAGTTCAATCGTAGTGATAAGCTGGTACCTAATAACAAAAGAGTATTTACAATCGTTGTAGAAGGTGCTAAAACGGAAAAACTATATTTCGAAGCTTTTAAAAGAATGAATCTAGATTCCTACGTCAATGTAATGAACCATAGCCATAGAAGCGCACCGCCTCAATTGCTAAAGCATATGAAAAGACGTCTCAAGAAAATTGAACTAGGACGGCTTGATGAAGCGTGGATAGTTTTGGACAAAGATGACCGATCAGATGACGAATTCAGTGAGTTATTTCGCTGGGCAACGAAGAGTGAAAAATATCACATCGCCGTAAGTAATCCCAGTTTTGAATTTTGGTTGGTTTTGCATTTCGAAAAAGGTGATGGCGTGAGAACATATCGGGATTGTTGCAGCCGTTTAGCCATCCACCTTAATGAAGAGTATGACAAGTCTATCGACATGAGAAAGTTTCCGCTCGAAAGAATTTTTACGGCAATTGACAATGCAGAAAGGCGTGACACAACGTCCTCTCAGAATCCACTAGTCACATCTGCGCAGACAACTGTTTACAAATTAGTCAAGAAAATACTATGGAATCATTTTCCGCAGTAACCTACGATATCAACGCCCACCTGTGACGTCAAGTATCGTTCCGGTGCAATACGATGCTTTGTCGGAAAGCAACCAGATAATGCTTTCCGCTATTTCCTCCGGTTGGCCGACTCTTGCCATCGGGATGGTGTGCTTCAGTTGCTCAAATCTTTTCGGTCCACCGACACTCTTGTGCATGTCCGTGTCAATGAACCCCGCTCGTACCGCATTGACCCGGATACCTTGTTCGGCAACTTCTTTTGCCAACCCGATGGTGAACGTATCAATCGCGGCCTTTGATGCGGCATAGTCGACGTAGTCGTTTGCTGCCCCCAACCGCGCGGCTCCCGACGTGATGTTGACGATCGAACCGCCCATTCCACCGTTCTCTTTCAACATCCTTTTGATCGCCTCACGGGCACAAATGAAACTTCCGACCACATTGACATCAAAGATGCGTCTGATTCGCTCAGCATCAACATTTTCCACGCGGGTCAAAGGTGCGAGAATGCCTGCACTGTTGACAAGTGCTGTAACCTGACCAAGAGTTTCATCCAGTTGATCAAACATCTCAACAACCTGGTTTTCCTCTGAAATATCACACTTCAAAGCGACTGCCATTCCACCGGACTGCTCAATATCTGAGACGATTCGGAGTGCCGCATCTTTGTTTTCACAATAGTTGACGCCGACCCTGTAGCCATGCTTGGCGGCTAGAACTGCAGTTGCAGCACCGATTCCGCGACTGCCACCTGTGATTAAGAGTACTCTGTTAGGAGAATTTGCGATCATTTCAATCTACTTTCGATTTGAGGAGCGTTCGTTGAGATGACATCTCTTTTTGCCATACCAACTGAACATGTTTGAGTTTCAATTGACAGTGAGGCGAGAATAATCGTGAGATAGTGCAATACTTCAACGAGAGCAGAAGATCAACATTACCTTGACGAAATTAACGATTTAACTTCTTCAATTAGGTATGGGATGTGGTCGTTCACCGTGAGCCAGACAACTTCCATATCAACGAATTCATACTCATGAATTTTGCGGTTTCGCATACCCCGGATTTTTGACCACTCAATACTTGGGTGGCGACCACGCATTTCAATTGAAATGCGATTCATTGCCTCTCCAATAATTCCAATTCGCCAAATTACAGCGTCCTGAAGGCGATGATCAGCCAAGAACTCCTCCCGTGAAACATCAACTACATAACTACGGGCGAGTTCTGCTGACTGTAGAATGTCCAACAAGGTTTCTAAGTCACGATTCATAGATTGTAAGCGCTGAATCCAATACAGCTCTTTTGCGCATGTGGTTCATGCTCATCTCAACTCCCAGCTGGCTGACGAGATCAACATCTCGTCCAAACATATCCTTGAGTTCCTCTTCCATTCTGTCCAGATCGAATAGCATCGTTCTTGCGTTTTCGTCAAACTTAACGAGAACATCAATGTCACTGTCTGGGCGAAAATCGTCGCGCAGAACCGAACCAAAAAACGCAAAGCGCACGATTTCATTCGCTTTGCAGAACCTTTCGATAGTCTCAATCGAGACCGTGAGATTTGAATTAATTTTCATTGTCTATCGAAGTAGGTCGAAGTTTTCTGCCTGTTTTGCAAATTGCTGTGAAACTGAAATCTCAGAATCAATTTGATTTCATTGTTGTCCAAAGGAATCTATCTCTCTGACATTTTCTCAATCAACGGTTTTGATTGTATCAGTGAAACAGAAAACTTTTCAAAGTGGTTTCTGACTGAGTGCGTTAATTCACCACATGACACAGCACTAGGTGAGTCGGTGCAGAAACGAGACTGTTTATAATTGGTAGAGTTGTCGCCACCGTGGTTCCGTCACCTGAATACAGGGTATACGGTTGACTCTCTGAACGTTTTGCTCGTTTCTGGGACGAAAGAATTTACACACTCCGTTTCAAGTTGATGGATTCGATCTTTGCCATGCCGAATATAGACCCTAGATCAATCGTTCCCGTCAATCCTGAAATTCTGGTTTGGGCAAGGAGTAAAGCGGACTTGTCAATACAGGATGCTGTAAGAGAACTTGGAATTCAGAATTTGAAGAATTATTTGGCAGATGAACGACTGGAAGACTTCGAAAGTGGCGAGTGCAAACCTCCAAGGAGTTTATTGGTGGAGATGGCGAGGGTATATCATCAGCCGTTACTGACTTTCTATGTGGCTGAGCCGCCAAAGGAAACCTCCCGAGGGGTGGACTTCCGCACACTGCCCGACAACATCCAGACCGGTTCAACAGGCATCCTAAATCTGTTTCTACGAGACATAATTGCGCGTCAGAGCATGGTGCGAGCGGTGATGGAAGAGGAAGACAAGAGTGTGTCTCTTGACTGGGTGGGATCCAGAACCATGAAAGACGGTGTGGATGTTTTGGTCCAGTCTATCCAGGAACTGATTCGTATTGACCATGGTCACTATCATGCACAGCAGTCTCCCGAAGAGGCGTTCTTTATGATTCGAAAAAGAATCGAGCAAGCGGGAGTCTTTGTATTGTTGGAAAGCGGGTTGGAGTGCGGCTATAAGGCATTTGCATTACAACAATTCAGTGGATTTGCTATCGCGGACCGATGTGCTCCGTTTGTCGTAATCAATCAGCGGAACTCATACCCGGCAATTTCATCCATGCTCTTGCATGAATTGGTACACCTGCTGTTGGGTGACACAGGTGTGAGTAATGATTGTTTTGAAAACAGCGTAGAAAAATTCTGTCATGATGTAGCAGAAAAATTTTTTCTTCCCAGCGCGGAACTGAAGAAGCTTGGTATCGAGTTTCACACTGATCATGACACCATGGCCACACGGATTATGGAATTCGCCAAGGAGCGCAATTTGAGTAGCTACATGGTTGCGGATAAAGCACTTCAGCATGGCTTGATCAATGATTTGGAATTCAATCGAGTGTCCCAATACTTTGGCAAGCTGCGATCTGGAGAAGATCAGGACTTCGAGGCTGGAACAAGTGTAAAACCGTCAGATTCCGGATATTTCGCAGCTCGGAGACATTGTCTCGGTGGCGCGCTGGTCAGTTTTGTTAAGCGAATGGTTAGCAATGGAAGTCTGCCAGCAACAAAGGCTGCGATAATACTGAGTGTTTTTCCGACTGAAGTTCAACACGTTCTGAACAACTAGAATTTCGGAAATCTACGAACCGCAGCCATATTGTCAAGTTCCTTGTGTGCCCTGACATAGTCGTCGGCTGCATTTCGAAACGGCTGGAAGTCCCAGGGTGTGCTTTGAGACTCATTCATCACTTTCTGAATCATCAGGCGCGCCTGCTGATCGGCGATTACATCGTCACGAATCTTACTGCCCTTCCAGAATAAGTTGACCATTCTGGACCGGAATTCGACCCTTTGCTGCTCATCCTCGCGATCGGCTAAATTCAATAGTTCCTGAGGGTCGGCTTCCAGATCAAACAACAAAGGTGGGTCCGATTGGCTGTGTATGTATTTGTAACGTCCATAGCGCAACATCACAATCGGATGATCGGTGCATTCTGCAGCATAGTGAGATACGGCATGATCCCTTACTCGCGAACCGCGATCGGTCAATCTCCGGAAAAAGCTGCCACCGTCAATGGAATCACCAAGATCGAGTTCCAACGATCGGCCGGCTGTTGCGAAATCCAAGAAGGTTGGGAGAAGACCAGTGAGGGTACAAGACTCCTTGATTCTTGATTGGGTGACTTCAGGACCACTGACAATCAGAGGCACACGCGCCGAGTGTTCATAAAAGTGCATCTTGTACCAAAGCCCTCTCTCACCGAGCATGTCGCCATGGTCGGCAGTGACGAATATCACGGTGTTGTCATACAGGCCGGTTCTTTTCAGCGTATCAACAAACCTGCCGACCTGATCGTCGAAGTAGGAGACATTGGCGTAATACGCATGACGGGCGTTTCGTATCGACTCCTCATCGGGTGGATTGGAATCGGCCTGGATACCGCGCATGATGCGTTTGCTGTGGGCGTCCGGCTCGATACTGTCCGCCGAGACCGCGGGGAGATCGATCTTGTTGTGATCGTACAGGTTCCACCACTGCTGGCGCGCAACGTATGGATCATGGGGGTGGGTAAACGAGGCCACCATGATGAACGGCAGTTGTTCCGGCTCCCGGGCATAGTCATAGAGTTTTCGGATGGCATGAAATGCAACCTCATCGTCGTATTCCAGTTGAAAGGTGACATCGGCGGTGCCGGCTTCATGGACGCTGCTCATGTTGTGGTACCACACATCAATGCGCTCATCCGGCTCAAGCCAGTTTGGGGTGAATGAAAAGTCGGCGGGATAGATTTCCGTGGTCAGCCGCTCCGAAAATCCATGCAGTTGATCCGGTCCGATGAAGTGCATCTTGCCGGACAGACAGGCATGGTAACCCTCCCTTCTCAGATAATGACAGAATGTGGGAATGGATGAGGGGAATTCGGAAGCATTGTCGTACGCCTTGATCTTGAAAGGCAGTTGACCCGACATGAATGAGAATCGGGCCGGGGCACACAGTGGCGACGGTGTGTAGGCGGAGTCGAACACGCAGCCTGATTCTGCCAGTTTGTCAATGTTCGGGGTTTGTACCAGCGGATGACCATAGGCACCGGTAAATTGCGGCGCCAGCTGATCAGCCATCAGTACCAATATGTTGGGTTTGGAAGCCATCCTTGCGATACTCCTGAGCGATCAGCCAAGGTACGGAGAGTCAGGCGGCTTGCGCATGGTTGGAAACGCAAGAACACCGGCTCTGTAATGAGCATAATTATATTCCTGACTGGTTACAATGAAGGCATCTGGTTCACCCGCAGTGGGTACGCGACAGATACCGTTCAGTCTGCATTTCATGCAACCGGCTGGACGTTCGCTCATACTCGCGCACCAGTCGCTTGCCGCAGTACAACTCGTTGATCGCAGCCTCTGCAGAAGCGATCAGATGCACCCCCCGATCATAGAATTCGTCAATGAGCTCAATGAATCGGCGCGCCTGATTCTCATACTCCCAGGTCAGCAGGGGGATGTTTGAGATCATCACCGTACGGTAAAGATTCGCAATTTCGATGTAGTCGGCCTTGGATCGCGGGCCGTCGCAAATATCAGAAAAATCAAACCAGACCAGGTGTTCCGTGTAGCCGATGGTATTGATCTGCCGCCCCAGGATGTCCAGATCTCCGGACTGTTTCTCATCGTTGCCACTGAATCGCTCAAAATCATCGATCAGGGATTGGTCAGTCTCCGTTCCGAGCTCAGGGTAAAACAGCGTCTTCCCGGACAACGCCATCAATCGGTAGTCGGGGCCATCTGCAATCTTGTGGACATCCATTCGCTCGTTGATCAGTTTGATGGCTGGAACGAAACGGTCTCTTTGGATGCCGCCCAGGTAAAGGTCATCCGGCGCGGTATTTGATGTCATCACGATGATCACTCCATTGTCGGTCAATGACTTCAGTAATCCCGACAGGATGACCGCATCGCCGATGTCCAGCACAAAGAACTCATCCAGGCACAGCAATCGATACTGACGGGCAAAGTCCTTACCGATCTTTTCTAGGGGATTTTGCAGATTTCGCATCGTTTTCAGTGAGCCATGGACCGACTGCATGAATCGATGAAAGTGAATGCGCTTTTTTGCCGTGTCGTGTACCGCCTCATAGAAAAGATCCATCAGGTAGGTTTTTCCGCGCCCGACTCCGCCCCAGATGTAAAGTCCCTGGAGGTGTTCCCGTTTTCTTTTCAGAATCCTGCCAAGAAACGTTCGGCCCAATCGATGGTTGCCGTCGTTCAGTTGGTCGTAAATCAGCTGAAATCTCTCAAGTGCGCTGGATTGTGCCGGGTCAGCTTGTGAACCGGCACCTTGCAGGTCTGAGAGATATTTCTCAAGCAACGGGCTCTCGGACATTCCCAATCTCAAAGTGTGGTTTGGATGATGGATGGATTAAATTTCCTGCGAAATCCAATTATCTGTTATCACTGTATAATTTTGGCATCTGATTGCGATAGACACATCATCGACATGCCAAATTCAAACAACCCTGATCCTGACCTTCTGATCGATCAGGTCGTGCAACTCACAATCGAGGCTGGCAGGGAGATTCTGCATCATTACAGAACCGGCTTCAGCGTCGAGTATAAATCGAATTCCTCGCCAGTGACGATTGCCGATCACCGCGCCAATGAGATCATCGAGGCGGGTTTAGGGGAACTCGCACCCTCAATCCCCTTCATGTCCGAAGAGTCCCCACAACCGGAGTATGCCGAGCGTTCGCGCTGGTCACACTATTGGCTTGTCGATCCGCTTGATGGAACGCTTTCCTTTGTCAAGAAAGAAGACCAGTTCACCGTCAACATTGCGTTGGTGTCGCATCATCACGCAATCCTGGGCGTGGTGCACAGTCCGATTGAAAATCGCACCTACTGGGGCGTCAAGGGAAGCGGTGCGCACTGCCTCAATGGCAGCAACGGCGTAACCCAGCCAATCCGGGTGCGGGAGTTTTCCGGCAGCCATGCGCGGATTATTGCCCCTAAATCGCGGGGCCATCGGAAAATCAGGCAATTTATGGAGAATCTTGCCAACAGTGAGATTCAGTTTGACCTCAAAACCTCCTCGAGCTCAATCAAGTTCTGCCGGGTGGCGGAGGGCGAGGCGGATGTGTTTCCGAGTTTCACCGATACCAGGGAGTGGGATACCGCAGCCGCCCAATGTGTCCTGGAGTGTGCAGGCGGCAGTGTGGTTGATACTGCTGGCAACACGGTCACCTACAACAAGCCGGATTTGAAAAATCCCAAGCTTCTGGCATGCGGAGGCGGCGATATGGACTGGAGTCAGTTCGCCTGACCGCGAATGTACTGGATCACAGTCAGGTCTGTGTCGACTTTTTCCTTCTCTTGAAGCGTCGGATCAGCAGACGCGAGTTGACATACAAATAACGGGCGAACCGGTAATCGGCAGACAATACAATGAGTCCGAGTGGAATCATCCAGAATCCAACGATTGGCAGAAAACCGACGAGTCCCAGGCAAACCAGCGTGATTCCGATTAATTGCCGCGGAATGGGCGGGAACGAGTGAAGTTTTCTGATGAAATTCTTGATTCGGGAACCGCGCATGACTTGTTGAATAACTGAATTGGTCGTTTAGTTTATGCCAATACAATTTACAAAGATGCATTCTCTGGGAAATGATTTCGTTGTCATTGTGGACATGGATCGGAAATTGTCGTTGAACCGGGCACAAGCGAAATCGATCGCCGACAGAAATACCGGCGTCGGTTGTGATCAGATTTTACTAGTGAAACCCATTCACAACCAGACTAATGCATTCAGCTTTGAGATTTTCAATCAGGACGGTTCTGAGTCCGCGCAATGCGGCAACGGCGCGCGCTGCGTCGCAAGACTCTTGCACGACCACAGGCTGACAGACGATGACGAGATCATCCTGCGCACGCAGGTTGACGATATCCGATGCCGGATCGATGATGAGACTACCGTGACGGTTGCTCTGGGTGTCCCCTGTTTTGAGCCGGCCAAGATCCCCTTTGTTGCAGATTCCGCTGAATTCGTCTACGAATTGGAGGTCAATCGCCAGTTGCATTCGGTTTCGGTACTCTCCATTGGCAATCCGCATGCGGTGCTGGTGGTGCCGGACGTTGCGAAGGCACCGGTCAGGGCACTGGGCGGTGCGATTGAATGTCATCCGAGATTTCCGAAACGTACCAACGTCGGGTTCATGGAGGTTGAATCGCCCAAGTCGATCAGGTTGCGGGTCTTTGAGCGCGGCGTCGGTGAAACCCACGCCTGTGGCAGCGGCGCGAGTGCTGCGGTGATTGCAGGGCGAAGACTTGGGATGCTGAGTCCCTCTGTCACAGTCAATGTCCAGGCCGGTCAGCTCAATGTCGCGTGGAAATGTGACGGGGAACCGGTCTACCTCAGCGGTCCCACGACCGTTGCATTCCATGGGGAGCTGCCCCTGGATTGATGGGCGGAATTCCGGGGATCGAGGAAAACGGCGATGTCGCAGATTGAAGAAATCAACCGCTTCATCGATCATCTCAAGGTGGAAAGAAGGCTTTCGGCGCATACTGTGTCGAACTATCACCGGGACCTGCAGCGACTGAACCTGTTCAGGAAAAAACATGACATTGACAGCTGGGGCGAATTCAGTGCTGCGATGGCACGCGGCTTTGTCGGCGAATGTCATCGAAACGGGTTGTCCGGCCGGAGTATCAGCCGCATGCTTTCGAGCTCGCGATCCTTTTATCGGTATCTGATGCGGGAGAACCGGGTTTCATTCAATCCATTTGATGGGGTGGCGGCACCGAAGTCCGCCCGCAAGCTGCCGAACATCCTCACAGCCGAACAGGCCGTCAGTCTGGTTGAGCTCAAGGGTGATGACCTGCTCACCATACGCGACCGGGCGATACTGGAGCTATTCTATTCCTCAGGCATACGGCTGCAGGAGCTTGTTGATTTGGATGTACACGACGTCAATCTCGGTGACGGTCTGGTGCGGGTGCTGGGCAAGGGCTCAAAGTTGAGAGTTGTACCGATCGGATCATTCGCCGCAGATGCGCTCAGGCTATGGTTGTCGATGCGGGACGAGTGGGCATTGCCGGATGAATCCTCATTGTTTGTGACGACCAGGGGCAAACGCCCCAGCAGTCGGGCCATCCAGAAGCGCATTGAGACCCGGGCAATCGAGCAGGGTGTGCCGGTTCGCGTGCATCCGCACATGCTTCGTCACTCGTTTGCAACCCATGTTCTCGAGTCAAGCAGTGATATTCGGGCTGTACAGGAGTTTCTTGGACACGCCAATCTGTCCACCACTCAGATCTATACCCACCTTGATTTCGGGCATCTTTCCAAAGAGTATGATCGCGCCCATCCAAGGGCGAGAAAGAAGCACTGAGCAACGCCGCTGTCCCACTTTTTTTTTGACATTTGCGCAATTGCTTACAATAATTGTCTGTTGAACACTTTTTCAATTTGAATTAGAAACGTGAGAGAGGAAAAGAAAAATGAAAAAGATACTTGGTATTTTGGGATTTATTTGTGCCTTCGTGATTGGTTCCGCGATGGCAGATGAGCCGAAACCTGCAGCCATGGCTGACATGGTCAATCCGGATGGTGCGGCTATCGGTGAGGCCAAACTGTGGCAGGGACCGAAAGGTGTTGTGATCATGGTTACCATGTCAGGTCTGACACCAGGCAAACATGCGATACACATTCACAGTGTCGGAACCTGTGAGCCTGATTTCAAGGCGTCCAAGGGGCATATCAATGTGACTGAAAGCGCACATGGGCTGCTGAATCCAGATGGTCCTGATAATGGCGACCTGCCCAATATCTATGCGCATTCAGACGGAAGTGTCATGGCTGAGATGTATACGACAGCGGTCTATTTCGGCGGCATGATGGACAACCCTGCGGAAGGAACCGCCGACCTGATGGATCAAGATGGATCGGCCCTTGTCGTTCATGCCATGGGCGATGACCACGTAACGCAGCCGATTGGCGGAGCCGGTGGCCGGGTGGCCTGTGGTGTCATTACCGGTATGATGTGAGGTCCGGTTGCGACGGAATCCAACACATCTCAGGAACATCTGTTTGTAAAGAATCAACCGTTGCGGGCTGCAGGTCCGCAACGGTTTTTACTTGTACTGAGTTTGCTCAGTCAAAGACTCTTCGTTGCCAGATTGACCTTGGCGACTGAGTGTCCGGAATGGTCTGATTCGTAATTTCCTGGTTCGCTTTGCTGTCTGGGTCCCCAAGGCATTCCATGGCATACAATGTCATCCGGGTAGCAACAGTGGTATGACACAATTGCAACTGTGATGCGCTCTGCAGGCAAATTCAACTCGTCACGGGATTTTGCAGAGCAGCATTTTTGAGATAAAATTACCCGCTTTAATCTGGTTACCCGCGCAGCAACCCATTGTTTACACCACGTTGTCTTCATCTGGCGGATGTTGCGCTTTGCTGACTGTTTGGTTCACCAATTTCACCGTTGTTGTGAGAGGCATTCTCACTTGCAGTTGATTGAAAGTCATTGCTTTCGCGGTAAATATTAATATAAATTCAAGGAGATATTCATGGATACTTGGGGCTGGATACCGGTTACGCTCGGAATTCTCGGGCTGATTTCTGCATGGGTTGTATACGGCTTTGTCAAAAGATACCCTGAGGGTGACGGCAAGGTTGTTGAGATATCTGATGCGATACACAAAGGCGCGATGGTGTTCATGCGTCGCGAATACACCATTCTGATTGCGTTTGTTGTCGTTGTTGCGATACTGATTGCATTCTCCGATCTTGGCTTGAACACCATGTATGCATTCCTGCTCGGTGCATTCTGTTCCGGCAGTGCGGGTTACATCGGCATGTACACCGCAACCAAGTCGAATGTGCGAACAACAACCGCTGCCCACACACAAGGCGCGTCCGAGGCCTTGACGGTGGCATTTTTTGGCGGATCAATCATGGGTTTGACAATCGCTGCCATGGGATTGTTCGGACTGGGTCTGCTGTATCTGTTTTTTGGCTCTGACCCGCATGCCGCACATGCAATTCACGGTTTTGGAATGGGTGCCTCTTCGGTTGCGCTGTTCTCCCGTGTAGGTGGCGGAATCTTCACCAAGAGCGCGGATGTCGGTGCGGATCTGGTTGGCAAGGTTGAGGCAGGAATTCCCGAGGATGACCCCCGAAATCCTGGTGTGATTGCAGACAATGTCGGCGACAACGTCGGTGATGTGGCTGGCATGGGATCGGATATTTTCGAATCCTACTGTGGTGCGATGATTGCCAGCATTGCGATTGCGGCCACATTGAGTGCATCTGATCTTGGTGCGCAGAACAGCCTGATGTTTCTGCCGCTTGCGCTGTCTTCGGCAGGCATTCTGTGTTCGCTGGCAGGTATCATCCTGGTCAGGATTTTCACATCCAAGTCCGCCGAGGTCGCGTTGCGGATCGGCACGATCAGCGCATCGGTCATTTTCATTGTCGCCGCGGCCCTGGTAGTCAACTGGGTCGGTGTGGACATGGCTGTTTGGGGATCGGTTTTGATCGGCGCGGTTGGCGGAATCGTCATCGGCATGGTGACGGATTACTACACCAGCGGTGCACCGATCCGGAAAATCGCCAAGGGCGGTGAGACCGGTCCGGCGACCGTGATGATCATCGGTTTTTCCGTTGGCATGCAGTCGGTCGTGGTGCCATTGCTGATGCTGTGCACCATCATCGTGGTGTCAAGCTATCTTGCCGGACTCTACGGCGTGGGTATTGCGGCGGTTGGCATGCTGGCAACCGTCGGCATGACGATGGCGATTGATGCCTACGGACCGGTTGCGGACAACGCCGGCGGCATTGCAGAGATGGCTGGTCTGGGTGAGGAAACCAGGCAGATTACCGATTCGCTGGACGCATTGGGCAATACAACGGCGGCCATCGGGAAAGGCTTTGCGATCGGCGCCGCAGCGCTTGCAGCCTTGGCGATCATCACGGCCTTTATTGAGACGGTGACGCACAACAACCCGGAATTTTCGTTGCAGATCAATGATCCCATCGTGCTCGCCGGGATGTTTCTCGGAGGCATCTTTCCATTTTTTGTCAGCAGCATGACGATGACCGCGGTGGGTGATGCGGCGTTTGACATGATCAAGGAGATTCGCCGTCAGTTCAAGGAGATTCCCGGATTGCTGGAAGGCAAGGCAGAGCCGGATACCGAGCGTTGTGTGGATATTGCGACCAAGGCGGCACTGCGGCGCATGGTGCCACCGGGCGTTCTGGCCGTGGCGGCACCGGTTGTCGTTGGCTTTTCACCTTTGGGTCCTGAAGCACTGGGCGGCATGCTTGGCGGTGCATTGATCGGATGTGTGCTGCTGGCATTGACGATGGCCAACGCCGGCGGTGCGTGGGACAACGCCAAGAAGTATGTTGAAAGCGGCAACCTGGGTGGCAAGGGATCAGAGGTTCACAAGGCTGCCGTGGTGGGTGACACCGTGGGCGATCCATTCAAGGATACGTCGGGACCATCGATGAACATTCTCATCAATGTGATGGCGATCGTGAGTTTGGTCATTGCACCGCTGCTTTGATCTGGTTGAATGGTCGAATAGGCGCGCAGGTACTTTCGAGGGAATCCTATCAGGGGTGTGAACCACAGTTAGAGAGAAATTTTCAGTCGAGACGGAACTGACGGGTGGAATGCTGATGGATACAGCGATGTTTGAATGTTCAGAGAATTCGGTTTCAACCGAATTCGGGACGTTTGATGCCGCTCCTTGTCGAAACGCAACAGTTTCAGACTTGGATCATTTGAAGGTGACGAAGTTCATTCGCACCGTTCGCGATGCCCGTAAGGTTCCGTTACCTGACAATGCTTCAGTGTTGGAGTCGCTGGAGTATTTGCGATTGTTGGTTCATGGGATTCCGACCAATGCTGCGGTCTTGCTTTTTGGCAAAGACCCTCAAAGGTTTCTGGTTTCGTCTGGAATCAGATGTTCCCGATACCATGGCTTTCACATTTCGAGGCCGGTTCCAGCCTATCGGGTCTGCACGGGTACCATCTCCGAGTCAGTGGACTCGGCTGTTGATTTTGTTCTCGGAAAAATTGATCGCTCTATCGGTACAAGGGAACACAGCGTTCGAGCTCCCAGATCGTATGAGATTCCTGCGGAAGTTATTTTTGAAGCGATTGTTAATGCAGTCGCACATCGTGATTACACGAGTAACGGTAGCGTCCAGGTGATGCTTTTCAAGGACCGTCTGGAGATCTGGAATCCCGGTCGACTTCCGATGAATCTGACTGTAGGTCAGCTCTGTGTCGCACATGATTCAGTGCCGCGGAATCCGTTGCTTGCGGAATCCTTGTTTTTGTCCAGGTTTATTGAGCGGATGGGAACCGGAACAATCGATATGATAAATCGTTGCCTGAAAGCTGGCTTGCAGGAACCGGAGTTCTCAGTTGGAGATGGGTTTACCGTGACAATTAAGCGTCGAGTTTCGTCGGACACCTGGGCTTCTTCGGAAGACTTCGGAAAAACCGCCCCCCAAGTCGCCCCCCAAGATGCCCCTCAAGTCGCCCCCCAAGTCGCCCCCCCAAGTCGCCCCCGAAGTCGTCAGAATGCTTTTAACGATAAAAGGAGAAATGAGTCGTCGACAAATTCAAGAAAAACTCAAACTGAGGGATGTAAAGCATTTTAGGAAGTTTTATATGAATCCTGCGATCTCTGAAGGACTATTGGAAATGACAATCCCAAATAAGCCGAACAGCAGAAATCAAAAGTATCGTTTGACGCAAGAAGGGAAAGCGTATCTGGCGAAGCTGGGTTCTACGAAGGAAGATCACTGAACACTCCCTCCGATTCAGGCCGCAAGTCTGGGAAGTAATCGATCTCGAATCCTAATTGCCAGGTGTGCTTAATTTCTCACCGGGTTTGATACCAAACACAGTCTCCAAATCAAGCTCCCGAATCAATCCATCGGCGGCTGGAATGCCGTGCTCGCGCTGAACATCAGCCAGAATCATCCGTGCTGAATTCCGGTTGTAGTAACCACCGAAATCAACCTGTTTCAGGAGTAGTTCGCGTGCTCGGTCGATGGTCATCGCCATGGCATTCAGTCCTCGGTATTCCAGTTGGATGGCAGCTTCGGTGAAACCAGCTTGTTGCTCAAGCGGACATACTGCGGCAAGCCATTGTCGTAAGGGGGATAGTCCTCACCGACAATGAGTGGAGACAGATAGGCTCGGGCGGCATCAGTGATTCCAAATCCATCCTCCGTGATGAACTCCCGGGGCAGCATTTTCTCCTTGTTGGCGACATCTGACAGACTGGCTTCAATGATCTCCCACTGATACGGCGAATCGGACAGCCTGTGCACTGCCGGCATCAGTCCGGACTTTCCAGCTGCGGCATACTCGACAGCAGCTTTGCCGAGTGCATAGGCTTGATCGACATCAGTCTTTGAGGCGATATGTCGCGCAGAGCGCTGCAGATAGTCGGCAATGGCATAATGATGCTTGTAGCCAAGATCAGCCCTTACGATTTCGGCGACAACCTGTGCGGCACCTCCGAGTTGGGCGTGACCGAACGCATCGCGCGTGCCTTGCTCTGACAGGAATTTTCCATCCGCATAACGGGCGCCTTCCGAGACGACAACGGATACGTAGCCTCGTGTCTTGACGTAGTGATCGACCTTGCGGATGAACTGTGCACGGTCAAAAGGGATTTCCGGAAACAGGATGACGATGGGAATGTTCGTATCTGAATCGGAAGCGAGGCCTCCAGCCGCTGCGATCCAACCGGCATGACGTCCCATCACTTCAATGATGAATACCTTGGTTGAGGAGCTGGCCATGGCCGCGACATCGAAACTGGCTTCCCGGGTGGACACGGCGATGTACTTGGCGACGGAACCGAACCCAGGGCAGCAGTCGGTGATTGCAAGGTCATTATCCACGGTTTTCGGGATGTGGTTGACAGTGACGGAACCCAGTCTCTTTTTAAGTTGAATAGCAAGCTTCAGGCATGTATCCGCTGAGTCATTACCGCCGTTGTAGAGAAAGTGACGAATATCATGCTGTTCGAAGACATCGACAACACGCTCGAATTCGCGTTGCTGTTTCTCAGGGTCCTGGAGTTTGTAGCGACATGAGCCGAATGCACCCGATGGTGTGTGCTTGAGTGCATTCACAGTTTCCGCCGATTCCCCGCTTACGTCGATCAGCTGCTCATTGAGGACGCCCAGAATGCCGTCCTTGGCGGCGAATACCTTGCCGATTGCGTCCGGATGTTTGCGCGCGGTTTCGATCACTGCGGCCGCAGTGACATTGATGACTGAAGTTACACCGCCCGACTGGGCATACAGAAGGTTTCCAAAAATTTTCATTGTCGATTGGGTTGATCGGACCGATGCAGTATCAATTAAGGTCAGCACCTGTGGAGCCGGAACTCACGCCCTGTGCTTCCCGTACTTCATCGGCTTGTTCCCTGAGAAGTGCCAGTGCGCAGTTCACAACATCCTTGTACTGCTGCTGTCCGCTTCCGAACTGGTCTTCAGGGTTATAGAAGTAACGGCCTTCGAATCTTTCCTCATCCATCTTGATGATGATGAAATTACAGCCCAGTGCCTGCCAGAACAGCGCCGGACGTTCAACAAGCTCGTCTTTTTCCTTGTCGGGCTGCACCTCACAGTCCGCGAGATATACCTCAACGGTTTCCTTGTATCGTTGCAGCAGAGTCTGTTCGACTTCTCTTATTTCCTTATCTGTGTAGTCAATCATCTACAGAAATCTGTGTTCAGTAAATTCGAATCAATTTGGGTTCAATGTATGTCGCTCAGTTGGGTCTGCCGGACTGACTTGATCATCACCGCCCGTAAACCGCTGTAGTTCGGGCAATCCTGTCAATACCAGTCAACATCCTCAAAAATGCCAGTGAGCTTTCTCATTTTTCCAGTTTCGACGATTGGCCGAGATTATACAAATCAGCATCACTTCAATGTGCAGGTTGCTGGCTGTCAACCGTGTCTGGCACGTAGTGCTTTTTCCCTTTGAAAAAGATTCCTTCCTGTTGTGCGTTTGTCATCGCCCGTAAGTCTGTGGAGGAGTAATCTCAGTTTAGGGTTGCAAACGTCCAATATAATGAACGAAAATATATATAGTATTCATAATATTGGTCGTAAAATGAGTAAGACTCAACTTGACTTGATGTTGCCCATCCCGGTCCGGTGGGCTTTACGCAACCTTGGCCGGGACATCCGTGATGCCAGGCTCAGGCGGCGTATCAGCACAGCCATGATGGCCGAGCGGGCTTCGATCAGCCGAACAACACTGAACAAGATCGAAAACGGTCATTCGGGTGTGTCGCTCGGCAACTATGCCAATGTGCTCTATGTTTTGGGTTTGGTGGACAGATTGGGCAGCCTTGCAGATGTCAGTACGGATGAAGTGGGATTGGCACTCGAAGCGCAACACCTGCCGCAACGCATCCGCAAAAAACGTTGGACCATCGGCAAGGACAGGACCTGATGGATAGGGAAGTACTTGTCTATGTGGAGATTGGCGGTGTGTCACGTCTGGCGGGCCGTATGTGGTCGCACGTGCGCAATGGCAAGCAGAGCGCGACTTTCCAACATGACCCTGATTGGTTTGCATTTGCAGATCATTTAGTCTTGAAACCACTATTCACACCAGACCCAGGCCCGTCGACAACCACTTCGGGAAATTCCCCGTTTGGTGCGATCGGTGACTCTGCTCCGAATCGTTGGGGACGAACGCTGATGCGTCGGTTCGAGCAACGACGCGCCGAGCGTACGGGCGTGACATCCCGCACTGTGAAGGAACTCGACTTTCTGCTTGGGGTCGATGACAGGTCGCGTCAAGGCGCCTTGCGATTTGCCGGTCAGGAAGGAGGCCTCTTTCTTTCCAGCTACGAAGATGTTCGTGTACCCTCCCTGGTTGATTTACCTCAACTGCTTTCGGCAGCGGCAAATGTTGTTGACGATACAGATAGCGATTCGGACCTGCAACTGCTTGTGGCGCCTGGGGCATCATTGGGTGGTGCACGACCGAAGGTTTCCATCAAAGACCGCGATGGGCATCTCGTGATTGCCAAGTTTCCGCACAGGGATGATCAATTCAATACGGTCCTCTGGGAAGGCGTCGCACTAAGTCTCGCAGCGAAGTCCGGCATCATGGTTCCCGACTGGCGAATTGAGTATGTTTTGAACGAACCGGTTCTGCTGTTGCGTCGTTTCGACCGGAACAATGGCAAGCGTGTTGCGTTTTTGTCAGCCATGAGCATGATTGAGGATCAAGGCTATGAGTCACGCAGTTATCTCGAATTTGTTGATACATTGAGACGCTACGGTGCCAGTCCGGTGCAGGACATGCATGAACTGTGGCGACGCATTGTCTTCAATGTACTGATTTCCAATACCGATGATCATTTGCGGAATCACGCGTTTCTCTATTCCGGTTCGGATGGTTGGCGATTATCCCCGGCATATGACCTCAATCCGGTACCGACGGATATCAAGCCGCGAATTCTGACGACGTGCATTGATCTGGATTACGATACTGCCTCACTCGACTTGGCGATGAGCGTGGCAGGATATTTTGAACTGAGCGAAGATCGCGCGCGTGCGATTGCCGCTGAAGTTGGAATGGCCGTGAGAACCTGGCGCACGGAGGCGGCGCGACTGGGTTTGAAGAGGGCCGATATCAATCGCATGACTACGGCGTTTGAGCATGAGGATTTAAGAGCCGCGCTTTCGGTTGGTTGACTAGTGTTTTCCATTTTTTGATTTTCATACAAATTTATCCTCATATTATCAATAACATAAAATTTCAAGTTTTTCGTTAAGTCACTACTTTTGTCGGTCTGCAGGTTATTTGACATGCATGGTGTCATTGACTTGAACTCGGCGTTCGAAGGCTTTCAGATTGGTGTCTGGTGAATTGAAATTTCCATGCCATTCCAGGTTTGGATTTACAATGAATGAAGAACAAAATGAGCAGTGAATTTAACAGAGTCTATCAAGCGAGTACTCAGGTAGGAACGATATGATCAGAGCAGTATTCTTGGGACCTCCGGGTTCAGGCAAGGGCACCCAGGCAAAGTTTGTGGTTGATCGCTATGGCGTCACTCACATTTCGACCGGAGACCTGCTCCGCGCAGCTGTCAAGGCCGGAACCGAACTTGGAAAAAAAGCAGCGGACATCATGCAGCAGGGCAGTTTGGTGCCCGATGAGCTGGTAATAGAGTTAATCGTCCAGCACCTGGATGAAACGGATGTATCTCAGGGCTTTCTGCTCGACGGATTCCCGCGCAGCATTGCCCAGGCTGAGCAACTGGATCCCCTGCTTGAGAAACGAGGCATCCCCTTGACGCTGGTCCTGCATCTTCATGTCGCACATGACGCGTTGATCAAGAGACTGTCCGGTCGCAGAACCTGTAACAGGTGCGGAAAAATCTATAATATCTATTTCAATCCACCCCGGACCGAAGGCCGGTGTGATGATTGTGGCGACTCAAGTGAACTGATGCATCGCGCCGACGACAACGAGGAGTCCATTGCCCATCGCCTGTCTGTGTATGATACCGAGACCAAACCCCTGCTGGACTACTACGAATCTTCCGGTCTGCTCAAAACCGTCGATGCGTCGGGTGAGCTCAATGAGATCGCCGAAAAAGTCACAGCGGTTTTGGAGCAGTCGTCCTGATAAACCGGCCAGGTAACGCTCCCGCAAGCAGTTCAAGTCCTCATGCCTGATATTCGATATCCAGATACCCGGATGCGTCGTCTGCGCAGCAGCGAGTTTATTCGACGCATGGTGTCCGAGTCTGCATTGACACCTGCCGACCTGATCCAGCCGATCTTTGTCTGCGAGGGAAGCAATGTTAGGGAACCTGTGCCGTCCATGCCCGGAATCGAGCGCCTGAGTATTGATCTTCTGGTCGGGAAAAGCAAACGCCTGCATGAATTGGGTATTCCGGCCATTGCGATTTTTCCGGTTGTTCCAAAATCCAAAAAGTCCAAGGGTGCCGAAGAGTCGTTCAATTCCGATGGTTTGGCTCAGCGTGCGATTTCAGCGGTGCGTGAGTCCGTGCCGGACATCGGGGTGATGGCCGACGTCGCCCTTGATCCCTTTACCATCGACGGTCATGACGGAATTTCCAACGAGGACGGATACGTGGACAATGACATCACCATCGAAGTAATCGTCAAGCAGGCACTGTCGCAGGCCCATGCCGGTGTCAACATCATTGCGCCATCGGAGATGATGGACGGGCGTGTCGGTGCGATTCGCCAGGCACTGGAAAGCGAGGGATTTTACAACGTGCTGATTCTGTCTTACGCGGTGAAGTATGCCTCAGCGTTCTACGGACCTTTTCGTGATGCAGTCGGGTCCGCATCGGAACTCGGCGGTCGCGACAAGCGTACCTATCAGATGGATCCGGCCAATACTGATGAAGCCATCCGGGAAGTGGCGCTGGACCTTGCCGAAGGCGCGGACATGGTAATCGTCAAACCCGGAATGCCGTATCTGGATGTCGTACGCCGGGTCAAGCAGGAATTCGGTGTGCCGACTTTTGCCTACCAGGTGAGTGGAGAATACGCCATGCTGATGGCAGCCATACAGAACGGTTGGCTGGATGAGAAAAAGGTCATCATGGAATCGTTGAGTGCGTTCAAGCGGGCAGGTGGCGATGGCGTACTCAGTTATTTTTCCGAGCGCGTTGCCGAGTGGCTTCAGTGATGGCGTTTGTTGACTCGGAGAGTTGAACTTTGGCTGACAACATCGTACCAACCGAACTCAAGCTTCACAAGCAGTCCCGCATGCTTGAGGTCAGTTTCAATGACGGCAAAACCTTTGAGCTGAGCTGCGAGTATCTGCGGGTGTATTCGCCGTCGGCGGAAGTTCAGGGCCATGGCCCCGGACAGCAGGTATTGCAGTATGGCAAGGAACGGGTCAATATCTGGGCAATTGAGCCGGTTGGTAATTACGCTGTCGTATTTAAGTTCGATGACGGTCACGATACCGGCATCTACTCCTGGGAGCTCTTGTATGAACTGGGTATCAACCAGGAGAGATATTGGCAGTCGTATCTTGGCAGGTTGGAGGCAGCCGGTTATCAACGCAGGGAACCGGATTAGTTCCGATGGCATGACCGACGACCGTCGCAGCACCACGACCCAGTTCGGCTTTCGCCAGGTCAGTGAGGCCGACAAGGACTCATTGGTTCATCAGGTCTTCAGTTCCGTCTCAAACCGGTATGATCTGATGAACGACCTGATGTCGTTCGGCATTCATCGGATCTGGAAGCGGGTTGCTGTCGCCTATTGCGGAATCCGTCCCAACAGCAGTGTATTGGACGTCGCAGGCGGTACCGGAGACATCACCCTGGCGGTGACCCGAAAACTCGGACCCAAAGGCAGCATCGTGTTGACGGACATCAATGAGTCCATGTTACGCATTGGTCGGGATCGATTGATTGATCACGGGATTCTCGGTGAGGTGCAGTGTGTACAGACTGATGCTGAAAATCTTTCCTTTGCCGCGGACAGTTTCGATTGCGTGATCATCTCATTCGGATTGAGAAATGTCACCCGCATCCAGGACGCATTGAAATCGATGTATCAGGTCGCGCGCCCGGGTGGCAGATTGGTGATTCTTGAGTTTTCCAAACCCGTGATTCCATTGCTTGAGAAAGTCTATGACCGATTTTCGTTTGATGTCATTCCACGACTGGGTGAGGCGGTCGCAGGCGACCGGGAGAGTTATCAGTATCTGGTCGAGTCGATCCGCAAGCACCCGGATCAGGACACGCTGGCGGAAATGATGGCGGAAGCGGGATTTGAGCGGGTCGAGTTCAGCAACCTGACCGGTGGCATTGCCGCCATTCATCTCGGCTGGAAAATCTAGCGCGTACGTGATGCTGAATCCATATATCAACTACCTGTCCGCCTCGCTTTCCGAGCGCGTTTTTTCGGTCATCAATGATGCTGCCGATTCAGACCCTGAACTTAGGCAGCTGCTGGATGAACTGGAAGGCAGGAGATTCCGCCTGAGGTTCTCGGATATTGACAGGCAGATTGATTTGTGTGTACAGGATGGTGCGGTTTTCACAGTGCCCTCGTGGGAACACGAAGCTGATCTGGTGATCGAGGGCACGGTTGTCGCCGTGATGCGGATGGTTTTTTCGCGTGATCGGAACCCAACCCGGATCGAAGGTGTGGCGTTTACAGGTGATGTGAAGTTAGCGCAGCGCCTGCATCAGTTGCTGAGTCAGGCTGAATTTGATTGGGAGGAGATGCTAGCCGCGAAGACAGGCGACATTCCCGCCCGGTATATCGGCAACCTGTTGCGATGGGGCCGGCGCAATCTTGCAGGCAGTGATTCCACCCTCGCGACGAAGCTGCACGATACGCTGGTTCACCAAAAGCAGGTTCTGCCGACCCGCGAACGCGTGGAAGAGTTCATGGATGATGTGGACACACTGCAGGCGGATGCCGACCGGTTGGAAAAACGCATTGCGCGACTGGAAAGGCGATCGTGACGATGAACACTGTTGAGCATGTCAAGCGACTGTGGCAGATTGTCCGAACCGTTCGCCGGTTCGGACTGGACGAACAGCACACGGCCAAGGTGAGGATTCCGTTCTTTGCTGAGCTGTTGAATCGCATTGTCGGCAAGGCAGAGGTCGGCGAGGATCAGCCTTTTGGTGTCCGCCTGCGCGAGGCGTTGCAGGAACTGGGTCCGATATTCATCAAATTCGGTCAGATCATGTCCACCCGGCAGGATCTGTTCTCCTACGAAGTCATCCAGGAACTGAGTCTGTTGCAGGATCGGGTACCCGCATTCAGCGGCACGCAGGCGCGCCAGATCGTCGAAGAGTCGTTTGGCAGCCCGATTGATTCGGTTTTCAGTAAGTTTGATCAGATTCCCGTTGCGTCGGCATCGGTCGCCCAGGCGCACAACGCAGTCTTGAATACCGGTGAGGAGGTCGTAGTCAAGGTATTGCGTCCGGGAATCAGGGAGCAGATTGCGCTCGACATACGGGTGATGTATAGCCTGGCGAGGCTGTTCAACCTATTGCGGCCAAACTCTGAGAACTATCGTCCCGTGGAGATCGTACGGTATTTTGAGAACGTGATGATCAACAGCCTGGATCTGACAGTGGAGGCGGCCAATGCCAATCGCTTCCGCGACCGTTTCGAGGACGATGAGTTCATCTATGTGCCGCGTGTTTTCTGGAAGCACACCCATTCCGATGTCATGGTGCTTGAACGTGTTCAGGGCATGTCCATCCAGGATGTCGAGGCACTCAAGGAGGCGGGGATTGATCTTCGTCTTTTTTCCGAGAATCTGGTGAAATCGTTTTTCACGCAGGCCTTTCACGATCGATTCTTCCACGGCGACCTTCACCCCGGTAATCTTTTCGTTTCAGAATCAGGACAGTTGCGGGTGGTCGATTTCGGAATCATGGGTAATCTGACCGACGTGGATTGCCGGTATCTGGTTGAAAACCTCTTGGCGATACTTCGTCGCGACTACCAGATGGTGGTTGATCTGCATATCCGTTCGGGATGGGCACCGGCGGACATTCCGGCCCAGCAGTTTGAGGTGTGCATTCGCTCGGTGTGCGAGCAGTATATCAATCGTCCGGCCGGTGAGGTGTCATCGGGGCGTCTGATGGGCAGACTGTTTCGGGTGTTTCGCGAGTTCGGTATCGTCGTTCAACCCCAGTTGCTGCTGTTTCAGAAGACCTACCTGAATGTCGAGGGCTTTGTCAAGACATTGTGTCCGGAACTTGACATCGGCGAGACCGTGCGCCCGGTGCTTGAGGATTGGGTGCGCAGGCAGGTGAGTGTTGCGAATCTGCGCGACAGCATCCGCTCCGAGTCGCCTTACCTGTTGTCGATGGCACCTGAAATTCCCCGCTTGGCCTACTCGGTACTGTCACACGTCCGTGAAAGCCAGATGCGCGGACAGGGGCTGGGACAGTCAGCGGGTCCGGGCGGCATCAGCCGGGGATTGTTCTTCACCCTGCTCGGCAGTGCTGCACTGGTTGCAGCCGTTGTGGATTGGAGCAGCGATGGTTTTGGGTTTCTGACGCTGCTGCTGGGCATTGCGTCGGTTATGTGTCTGCGAACCGCCTGGCCGAAGGGCCGAAGGTGAATTCGGACTAAGGCCTGAAGTTTCGAAGTCTCAGTGAATTTGAGATGACGGAAACCGAAGACAGGCTCATGGCGGCGGCGGCAAAGATGGGTGAGAGCAGCCACCCGAACACGGGATAGAACACACCCGCCGCGATCGGGACTCCCACAAGGTTGTAGATGAATGCAAAGAACAGATTCTGCCTGATGTTCTTCATCGTGGTTTCGGACAGCGCCAGCGCCCGGCTGATGCATCGAAGATCACCGTTCGGGATGGTCAAGTCGGCACTTTCCAGCGACACATCCGAGGCACTGCCCATCGCGATACCGACATCTGCCTGAACCAGAGCCGGCGCATCATTGATTCCATCGCCGGCCATTGCGACGATTGTGCCGTCGCCTTGAAGCGTTCGGACCAGGTCCTGTTTCTCTTCGGGTAATACACCGGCGTGGACAACACGGATGCCGCATTGTTCGGCAATCGCCTCAGCGGTGGACTGGTTGTCTCCGGTGGCCATGATCACTTCAATGCCCTGTTGCTGGAGGGCACGAACAGCCGCCGCGCTGGTTGGTTTGACCGGATCGGAAATTTCCAGCAAGCCGGCAAATTGTCCGTCAACGGCAAAGTAGACGGGAGTGCTTTCCTTTGCCAACGCGGGTTTTCCCTGGATGACAGAATCGGTGATTTCGACATCGTTGGACTGAAGAAATCGGGCATTGCCAATCAGAATCCGTGCACCTTCCACCATTCCCGAAACACCCAGTCCGGGTGAGGCTTGAAAGTCTGTCACATCATGACTTGAAACGTGTCTTTTTTCTGCGCCGGCCACGATTGCTGCGGACAACGGGTGCTCACTGGACCGGGCGACGGCGGCAACCCAGGCCAGCGTATCCTCTGGAAATCCCTCACCAATGTAGATGTTGTGCAGCACTGGTTGGCCCGCAGTCAGTGTTCCGGTTTTGTCGATGACCAGCTTGCGGACTTTTGGCAGTGTTTCCAGTGCCCGGGCCTCCTTGACCAATACTCCATGGCGCACTCCCTGACCAACGGCGACCATCACCGACATGGGCGTTGCAAGTCCCAGCGCACACGGACAGGCAATGATCATGACCGAAACGAACGCGATCAGGGCAAACGTGAATTTCGGTTCCGGTCCGAAGATGCTCCAGACAACAAATGACGTCACAGCGATGACAATGACGATTGGAACGAACCAGCCGGCTACCGTGTCGGCCAGTCTCTGGATCGGTGCCTGGCTGCGCTGCGCCTTGCCCACCATCTTCACAATTTGTGACAGCGTACTGTCGCCGCTGGTGCGTTCAACCTCCATCACAAAGGAACCTGTTCCGTTCAGGGTTCCTGCCCGAACAGCGTCGCCCACGTTCTTTTCAACCGGAATCGACTCCCCGGTCAGTAGTGACTCATCAATGCTTGACGTGCCACTGTGAACAATCCCATCCAGTGGGATGCTGTCTCCGGGCCGGATCTGCAGCCGGTCGCCGATGATGACGGCGTCCAGTTCGACTTCCTCGATACGTCCGTCGCTTCCCAGTCTCATGGCGGTTGGCGGCATCAACCGCATCAGCGACCTGATGGCATTGCCGGTTTTCTCCCGTCCCCTCAACTCCATGATCTGACCGAACAGCACCAGGACGATGATTGCGGCGGAAACCTCGAAATACACACCCAGCTCAAACTGGGTGCCGTCGACCAACAGCGAAAAGACGTTCGGAAAAATCGTGAAGATAACACTGACGACGTAGGCGACACCGGTGCCTAGCGCGATCAGGGTGAACATGTTCGGTGACCGGTGACCGATGGATGCCCAGCCGCGCTTGAAAAATGGCAGTCCGCACCACAGTACGATCGGGGTGGAGAGGATCAGCTGAATCCAGTTGCCGGTTTGCTTTGAGATGAATTCATGCAGGGGAATGCCCAGGTGCGGGCCCATGGCAACGAACAGCAAGGGGATGCCAAGCACCAATCCAACCCAGAGTCTTCGAGTCAGATCCAGAAGTTCGGGATTTGGCCCTTCATCGATCAGTGGCATGTCCATCGGTTCCAATGACATGCCGCAGTAAGGGCAGTCACCCGGTCCGACCTGCACCACTTCCGGATGCATGGGGCAGGTGAACTGGGTATCTGACGGAAGATCCTCAAACGTCTGTTTGTCTGAGTCGCCGTGGTGACACGTGTCCGAGAGGAATCTGGCGGGATCTGACTTAAACTTGGTCAGGCAGCCATTGCAGCAGAACCAATAGGTTTCACCGTCGTGATCGAATCTATGCTGCGATGTCGCCGGGTCGACGAACATGCCGCATACAGGGTCGCGGGTTTCGGTAGTGTTCATGATTTTGTCAGCGAAAATCTAGGTTTCGATATGCACGAAATCGCAAGGCCATCAGTGCAATGTAATCGGGGCGTGTCAAACTGAAGATTCGATCGGTGAGCATTCGATTCAACAAATTTACCACAAAATGATGTTGGACTGCGTTTGATTGCTGAAGTCGAACAGCTTCAATTCCAAAGCAGGAAGATCAACTTGGCGGACTGCCTAATGTCGGTCAACCGCCAACACAATTTCGGTGAAATTGATTTTTCAACTGATAAGTTCATGAAAGGTATAGGCGATCCCAGCGAGCAATTTTCCATCCTCTACGATGTCTCGGCTGTATGTTGAACCAGCGCAAGCCTTCCCACGTTGCCATCTTGTCCGGAACAATTCAACAGAATCAGATTTCAGTAACATGCCACATATTTCTGAATCAAGCCATCACTGGGTAAATGGGTTAACGACTTGCAGGTCGAGGTCAATAAAATCTCGAACATTCTGTGTCACAACCACCAGTGAATTTACTTTTGCTGTGCCTGCGATCAGCGCATCTCCGAAGTCCAATACGCGACCCTCTCGCTTCACTCTGATGCGGTAATGAGCGGCTTGAGTTGCTTCGGATTGTCCCATGGGCAGTAATCGATCACTATATTGATTCACGAATTCGTTCATCGTCGCACTGATTCGGTCTCGGCGCTTCCCAATTGGAAGAGTGTTGATGCCAAATTCCAATGCGTGCAACACGATTACAGAAAACCAAAGTTCGTCATTCCGATTCAGAAAATCGACAACACCGGGGTCAGGTTTCTGTTTGGCCAACTCCGACACTACGTTGGTATCGACAAGGAAGCCGCTGTTTCCGCTACTGGTTGTCCGAAAATGGGATTTCACGATGTGACTTCCGATCTGGAAACTCATTGAGTTCCACACCGCGAGGCATGTTTTCCACCAGCCATTGCCCCACGGGTTGTCTGTATTTCATCTGCGCATTCCTAACGCTCGCAGGTACTACAATGAACTGACGCCTTTTCCCAATGCATTGTGAACCATGTTCTTCAGCGAGTCGCAGTACCTCGGATAGCCGAGCCTTCGCCTCGGCAACTGTCCAGACACGTTGAGGATTTTGATCTGGGTTGCTGTTCACTCTTCATCACCATTAAATTCTGGTCTTTTAAAGACTAATGTCAGGGAAAGATGATAACTTGATTTGACAGGTCATATCCAATGATGAAGAAAACCAAATTCTGAGCGAATTCATCGAATCATCTGATCGTGGTTGCCTGACTCCCAAAGGTGTTGAATCTGCACAACAGACTTGACAATCATCCCATTACCAAGTAAATTACTCGGTAATTGTTTCTGAATCGATGCATTGCAATGAAATTGACTACCAAGGGCCGCTACGCGGTCACCGCGATGATGGATCTGGCACTCCATCAAACCGATCGTCGGAGAGTGTCGCTGAAGAGCATCTCCGAACATCAGGAAATCTCGATCGCCTATCTTGAGCAGCTGTTTGCCGGATTGAAGGCCAAGGGGCTTGTGCGCGGCGTGCGTGGTCCGGGCGGCGGTTACCGCCTGACCAAGCCAGCCGAGGAGATTTCCATCTACGACATCATCAGCGCGGTTGACGAATCGGTTGATGTCACACGTTGTCATGGCCGCGAAGACTGCCAGGATGGAGAAATTTGTCTGACCCATGAACTATGGACTGAATTGAGTGCACAGATCGCATTGTTCCTGAATGATCTGAAACTCGGCGACATCGTGCAGTCACCCATTGTGCAAGAGGTGGCTGAGCGTCAGAAAGTGCGCTGTGAAATGTCACGGCAGACGCAGCAGGTTGCCTTCGGCTGAATGAATCCCAAACAACAAATTTAAGGACTGAATCATGAACCAATCCGCCGCAGCTGATATCAGCAGTTTCGTCAAGCGCGAGTACAAGGAAGGATTTGTCACCGACATCGAGTCGGACACTTTTCCGCCAGGGCTGGACGAGAGCGTCGTGGCTGCCTTGTCAGCCAAGAAAAACGAACCCGAATTCATGCTTGAATGGCGTCTCAAGGCTTTCGCTCGTTGGAAGAAAATGAGCGAACCGGTCTGGGCGCACGTTGATTACACCCCCATCGACTATCAGTCGATCAGCTATTACTCAGCACCCAAAACCGATGCCGACCGACCCAAGAGTCTGGATGAGGTTGACCCGAAACTGTTGGAGACGTATGAAAAACTCGGTATCCCGCTGTCCGAGCAGAAAATGCTCGCCGGCGTTGCCGTGGATGCGGTATTCGACAGCGTGTCGGTGGCTACCACATTCAAAAAGACCCTTGCCGATGCCGGCGTAATTTTCTGTTCATTCTCCGAAGCCGTTCAGGAACATCCGGAACTCGTACAGAAATACCTGGGTTCTGTTGTGCCTTCGGGTGATAATTTTTTCGCAGCGTTGAACTCCGCGGTGTTCAGTGACGGGTCTTTCGTCTATGTACCCAAGGGTGTTCGCTGTCCCATGGAACTGTCAACGTATTTTCGAATCAATGCGATGAACACGGGACAGTTCGAGCGAACACTGATTGTTGCCGATGAAGGCAGTTATGTGAGTTACCTGGAAGGTTGTACGGCACCGATGCGCGATGAGAACCAGCTGCATGCTGCTGTTGTCGAGCTGATTGCGCTGAAAGACGCCGAGATCAAGTATTCGACCGTCCAGAACTGGTATCCCGGTGATGAGGAAGGACGGGGCGGCATCTATAACTTTGTGACCAAGCGCGGCGCGTGCCGCGGCGAAAATGCCAAGATTTCCTGGACGCAGGTCGAGACAGGCTCGGCCATTACGTGGAAATATCCCAGTGTGATGCTTGAGGGGGACAATTCCGTCGGGGAATTCTACTCGGTTGCATTGACCAACAATTGCCAGCAGGCCGATACCGGCACCAAGATGGTACACGTCGGGCGCAACACATCAAGCACGATCATCTCGAAGGGTGTCTCGGCCGGACGCGGACAAAATTCCTACCGGGGCCTGGTGCGGATGCTCAAGGGCGCGGAAAACGCACGCAATTACTCACAGTGTGATTCATTGCTGATGGGTGATCGTTGCGGTGCCCACACATTTCCCTACATCGAGGTCAAGAATCCAACCGCCAAGGTTGAGCACGAGGCGACCACCTCGCGAATCAGTGAGGATCAGCTGTTTTACTGCCGCCAGCGCGGATTGTCTGAAGAGGATTCGGTTTCGATGATAGTGAATGGCTTCTGCAAGGAAGTCTTCAAGGAGCTGCCAATGGAGTTTGCGGTTGAGGCGCAGAAACTGTTGGGCATCAGTCTCGAAGGTGCGGTTGGCTGAACGCTGGCTGCTTTTTTTCAACCAAAACCAAGTGTGAACAGATAGGGAAGATGGAACATGCTTTCAATTGTTGATCTCAGTGTAGAAATTGAGAATAAGAGAATACTCAACGGTATCAATCTTGAGGTTGGTGCCGGCGAGGTCCATGCGGTCATGGGACCGAATGGCTCAGGCAAGAGTACCCTGGCGAATGTCATCACCGGCAAGATCAGTGATGAGGTCGAGGGACAGGTCGTTTTCAACGGAATCGACTTGCTTGAACTCGAACCGGAAGAGCGCGCCCGGGAGGGGATTTTTCTTGCGTTCCAGCATCCCATTGAAATTCCCGGCGTCAACAACATCTACCTGATCAAGGCGGCGGTGAACGCCCTGCGCAAGCATCGCGGAGAGCCGGAACTCGATGCCATGGACTTTCTGAAAGTCGTGCGCGAGAAAATGCGGCTGTTGGAAATCGATGAGGCATTTCTGTACCGTTCGGTCAATGAGGGGTTTTCGGGCGGTGAGAAAAAACGCAACGAAATCCTTCAGATGACGATGATGGAGCCGCAATTGGCGGTGATGGACGAAACCGATTCGGGTTTGGACATCGATGCCCTGAAGATCGTTTCCAAAGGTGTGAATTCGCTTGCTGACGCCGGCCGTTCGACCATCATTGTCACCCACTTTCCGCGTATTCTCGAATACATCGTACCGGACTACGTGCATGTCCTGGTCGGTGGAAAGTTTGTGCGTTCAGGCGACAAGAACCTGGCGCATGAGCTGGAGAAGTATGGGTATACATGGGTGATTGAAGACCAGGCACAGGAAGTCGCATGAAAGACAGTGCATTGTTGAATCACCTGGTTGAGCAGGCAAGGCAGCTCGCCCATCAACTGCCCGGCGCGTCGAACGCGGCGGTCGGACAGGTGCGCGAGGACGCATTGGCGCGTCTTGGCCTGACTGGTCTGCCGAGAATGACCGATGAGCAGTGGCGCTACACCAATATCCGGCAGCTCGAGAAACATCAGTTTGATTTTTCTAAAGGTCTGGGCAATGGCGTTGGTGCTGGCGACCTTGATCGGTTTCAACTGAGCGGTGCGGACACTTATCAGGTGGTCATGCTCGACGGTTGGTTTGCTGAAGAGCTATCGGAATTGGCGGGCTTGCCCGAAGGCGTGAGCACGTGCAGCCTTGCTGAAATTCTTGAGTCGCCGGAGCATCGTGATTCTCCGGCCCATGCGTTTGCACTCGCTGAGTTGCAATCGAATGCGGTCAATGCCGAACATGGCTTTGCCGCGATCGGTGCTGGATTCGCGGCAGATGGTGTGGTGGTTCATGTCGGCGAGGGTGTCGAACTCGACAAACCGCTTGAAATCCTTTTCCTGAGCAGTGCGGATGCCAACGTGCGGTTTTGCAATATCAACAGTTTCGTTCAGGTCGAACGCGGTGCAAAATTGGAATTGATTGAACGCTATCAGTCGATGGGGGATACCAATCACCTGACAAACTCCTCATTGTCGTTTCGTCTGGATGCCGATGCGCAAGTCGACCACTACCGGATACAGAATGAAAGCGAATCGGCCTTTCACATCGGTTCAGCCAGTACCCGTCAGCAAGCCGGTAGTTGCTACCGTATTTTCGCCGTTTCGTTTGGTGCATTGCTGAATCGACACGAGGTCAGGCAGTCACTTGATGGCAGCAAAGCGCATTGCGAACTCAAGGGACTCTACATCGGACAGGGCAACCAGCACATCGACAATTACACAACCATTGCCCATGAAAGTGCCGATGCCACCAGTGACGAGTTCTACAAGGGCGTGCTTGACGACCGTGCACGATCGGTTTTTCACGGGAGAATCAAGGTCGCACCCGGCGCGCAGCATACGGATGCCCAGCAGCAAAACCGGAATCTGCTGCTTTCCCGAGATGCGGAGGCGGACACCAAGCCGCAGCTTGAGATCTATGCGGATGACGTCAAGTGTTCACATGGCGCAACGGTCGGACAACTCGACGAGGAGGCGGTGTTCTATCTGCGCTCCCGCGGGTTGAGTGAAGACCGGGCGCGTGCAATGCTGACCGACGCGTTTGCTGCCGAGATTGTGAACATGATTGAATTGACACCAGTGTTAGACGAGGTGTCCCGGCTGGTTCAGAAGAAACTTGGGTCTGAACATGACATGAAGGAGGCGGCATGATGCAGACAGCAGAAAAACTGGAAACGGAACCGACTGGTGCGGTGGAGATGGAGAACATCCGCAGTCAGTTTCCAATCCTGAATCAACAGGTCTATGGCAAGGATCTGGTCTATCTGGATAACGCGGCGAGTTCCCAAAAGCCACTGGCCGTCACCGAGGCATTGGACCGGTACTATGCGTCACAGCATGCCAATGTGCATCGGGGCGTTCACGCACTGAGCGACCGGGCGACCGAGGCATATGAAAATGCACGCAATCTCGCCCGGCAGTTTGTCAATGCCGAACACTCCCGGGAAATCATTTTCGTCAGGGGAACGACCGAGGGCTTGAATCTGGTTGCCTCCTCCTACGGGCGACAGCAGTTGCGGGCCGGAGATGAGATCCTGGTCAGCGAGATGGAGCATCACTCAAACATCGTACCCTGGCAGCTCATCGCAGAGCAGACCGGAAGCCGTGTCCGCATGATTCCGATGGATGACAGCGGGCAGATCATCCAGGAAGAGTATCAGAAGCTGTTGAATGAGAAGACCGCGATCGTCGCCATTACCTATGTGGCCAATTCACTGGGTACCATCAATCCGATCAGGCAGATGACCGAGCAGGCGCATGAGGTCGGTGCGGTGGTGGTTGTGGATGCGGCACAAGCCGCACCTCATCTGGCGATTGATGTACAGGATCTGCAATGCGACTTCCTGGCACTGTCCGGGCACAAGATGTACGGACCGACGGGGATCGGAATCCTGTATGGAAAAGAGCGTCTGCTCGAGCGCATGCCACCTTATCAGGGCGGCGGTGAGATGATTTCGAAGGTCACCTTCGACGGAAGCGAATACGCGGAAATCCCCCACAAGTTCGAGGCCGGCACCCCGAACATCGCCGACAGCGTTGGACTGGGCGCCGCAATGGAATTCATGTGGGAGATTGGCTTTGACCGGATTGTCAGCCACGAGAACCAATTGATGGAACACTGCCATCGCCGGGCTGAGGAATACCCGGATCTCAGGATCTACGGAACCGCACCACAAAAATCCGGTGTGTTTGCCTTTGAGATGGAAGGCGTGCATGCCCACGACATCGGGACCATCGTCGACCGCGAGGGTGTTGCGATTCGAGTGGGGCATCATTGCGCCATGCCGGTGATGCGGCACTTCAATGTGGCGGCCACCGCACGCGCCTCGTTTGCCCTTTACAATTCTATAGCTGACATCGACAGCCTGTTTGCCTCATTGGATCAGGTACGGAGTATTTTCAAGCGATGATGGATGACCTAAGAGCCCTGTATCAGGAAGTGATCATTGATCACAGCCGGAATCCGCGCAATTTCGGTGCCCTGGAATCTGCGAACTGTTCGGCTGAAGGCGTCAATCCGCTGTGCGGAGATGAGCTGACGCTGCAGTGCCTGCTTGATGAGAATGATGTTGTTCAGGATGTTCGTTTCCTTGGACATGGCTGTGCCATATCCCTGGCTTCGGCATCCATCATGACCGAGATGATGCGCGGAAAGACGAAGGCCGAGGTGGAGGAGCTGTTTGACGGGTTCCATGCCCGGGTAACCGGCGACGGTGACAATGGTTCCGTTGACATTGGCAAACTCGAAGTGTTGAGCGGTGTGCGCGAGTTCCCGACACGGGTCAAGTGTGCGACCCTGGCCTGGCATACCGCCATCGCAGCGATCAACAGATCGGAAGAACAGGTTACAACCGAGTAATTGACCATGGCGAGTGAATCGGACAATCAAACCACCATGTCGAAGAGAGTGGATTTTGTTTCGGATTTCTTCAGCGGGTCCGAAGCCAAATCCAAGAATGGTTCGCAGGAACCATCGAAGCCGGCTGAGCCAGTTTCCGACGAGGTATTCGAGCAGCAGATCATTGATGCGCTTCGCGGTGTCTATGACCCGGAGATTCCTGTCAACATCTATGACTTGGGCTTGATTTACGATGTTGATGTCAGCGATGCGAGGGTTGTCAGCATTCAGATGACCCTGACCACGCCGGGGTGTCCGGTTGCCCAGACTTTTCCAGCCACTGTGGAGTGTGCAGTCAAGTGTGTCGACGGTGTGCAGGATGCGACGGTTGAACTGGTGTGGGATCCGCCCTGGACCAAGGATCGCATGTCTGAGGACGCCTTGCTCAGTTTGGGTCTTTTGTAGATTCACATCAGTTGCATTTGATGAAAGTCGTCCTGATCAGTCCCTACGAGATTGGACGACAGCCCTTTGCACTGGCTGAGCCCGCGGCATGGTTGCTGCGCGATGGTTTTGAGGTTGACTGCATCGATCTGTCCGTTGAGCCTTTCCAGATCAAATCCGTTCGCGGGGCAGATGTTGTTGCAATCCATCTTGCGATGCATACCGGTGCGAGTCTGGCAGCGGACATCATTCCGACAATCATCGAACAGCATCCGAACATGGCCGTCTGCGTCTACGGTTTGTACGCACCGGTCAATGACGAATACTTTCGTTCGCTGGGCTGTGACTTCGTATTTGGCGGAGAGGCGGAATCAGATCTGCTCGCATTGTGTCAGGCGATTCGAAACCGCGAATCATTGGACGCGTTTCGTCAGACGCGGATTTCAATGGACAAACTGGACTTCGAGTTGCCGGTTCGTTCCCTGCTTCCAGGCCTTGATCAGTACTCCAGGCTGACCTGTGAGGACGGAACTGAAAAAACCACGGGATTTGTTGAGGCGAGCCGGGGATGCAAGCACCTGTGTCGACACTGTCCGATCGTGCCGGTTTATGCTGGGACCTTTCGGATCATATCCGCTGATGTGGTGATGGACGATATTCATCAGCAAATCGACGCGGGAGCCGAGCACATTTCGTTTGGCGACCCTGATTTTCTCAACGGACCCGGACATGCCCGGCGAATCATTGACCGGTTCCAGCAGGAGTTTCCCGGCGTCACCTGGGATGCAACGATCAAGATCGAGCATTTGCTCAAACATGAAGACCTGATCAAGCGGTTTTCCGATCAGAACTGTCTTTTCATCACCAGTGCGGTGGAATCCATGGAGAATCATGTGCTGGAGAAGTTGGACAAGGGTCACACTGCGGAAGACTTTCGAGATGCGCTCAATCTGCTCAGACATCTCGGCATCACAATGCTACCGACGTTCGTGCCGTTCACGCCATGGACCACCTTGGAAGGGTATCTCACGTTGCTGCGTCAGGTTGTCGAGCTGGAACTGATCAACAGTGTCGCACCCGTTCAGCTCAGCATCCGTCTTCTGTTACCCCAGGGGTCAAGGTTGCTGGAGTTGGCAGACCGCGATCAATGGTTGGATTCGTTTGACCAGAAGAGACTGGGCTATTCGTGGCGTCATGCGGACAGCAGAGTGGATGAGCTTCAACAGTCCATTCAGGACTGGGTTATGCGTGCCGAGGAGCAGGAGATGGATCGTCTGGATATATTCACCGGAATCTGGGAACAATCGCATCAGTTTGTTGCCGGAGAGGTTCCGGAATTTGCGCGCAAGGCAGGCAGGCGGGTTCCTCAGATGTCGGAGCCCTGGTATTGCTGTGCTGAGCCGACAGACCGTCTCAGACAGCAGACTTCAGCGATGGCTTGAGGTCGTTGCCGACGCGATGCCGGCAAACTTTTGTGAATTCAGCCGGTTCCTGTCCACTGTCTTGTAATCTGAAGCCCTTTCAGCAGATTCAGTGCTTCCTGCAACTGGTAGTCGCCTCTGACGGCTGGATTGACTTGCGGCATGGAGTCGGTGACGTCCTGTAAATCAGGGTCAGCGGCATTTTCGTTTTCCAATGACCCTTCCAGATCTGATTCACGCAATGTCTGAATGCCGGCTTGCTCATCCTCGCTGAATTCCCTTCGCTCGACCATGATATCGGGAATGATTCCTGATGCCTGTATCGACCGGTCATTTGGCGTGTAGTAGCGATCCGTTGTCAGTTTCAAGGAGGTGTTGTTCCCGATACGGACAATGGTCTGAACCGAGCCCTTGCCGAACGTATTCTGTCCCATGATGATGGCGCGTTGATGATCCTGAAGGGCGCCGGCGACAATTTCCGAAGCTGAAGCCGACCCTTCGTTGACCAGAACGACAACCGGAATGCCGTCAAGCATATCGCCGGGTGTTGAGCGAAATTGATTGACACTTGAGCCGTCCCGATTTCTGGTACTGACGATCAGCCCCCGGTCGATGAAGATATCCGATACGCCGATCGCGCTGTGCAACTCGCCGCCTGGATTGTTGCGCAGGTCCAACACCAGGCCACTGAAATCAGTTGAATTCTCAAGCATTCTCTTGATCTGTGTTCTGGCCAGTTCCGGAGTTGTTGTCTGAAACTGGGTGATTCTGAGATAGCCGAAGTCGGGTTCGAGAAAGAAACCTCGCACACTGGTGACCTTGATGACTGCGCGCGTAAGTGTGAACTCCAATGGTGCACTGCTGCCCTGGCGGATGATGGTCAGTGTGATTTCTGTTCCCGGTTCCCCGCGCATGATATTGACAGCATCCATCAGGCTCATTCGGGAGATGGGGCGATTGTCCAGCCTGATGATCAGATCTCCAGGCAATATGCCCGCGTTGTAGGCGGGTGTGTCATCAATCGGGGAGATGACGCGTATACCGTCGCTTTCCTTGGTGATCTCGATTCCAAGTCCGCCATATCTTCCTGTTGTCTCGATCTGAATGTCGGACATCTCCCTTGCGGTCAGCAATGCGGAGTGTGGATCCAAACCGGCGATCATGCCATGGATGGCGTCTCTTAGGAGTTTCTCGTCGGAAACATCCTCGATATAGTTGTTCTTGATGGTTTCGAATACCCTGGCGAAAGTGGTAATGGATTCCAAGGGTAAGGGTGCGGAACCATTTGAACCTGAGACCTGAGCCGCTCCGCCCATTGGAAAAGCAAAGATCAGGAAGAATAACGCAATCAGCGTCTTGAGGGGATATCTATGAATCATTGAATTTAATGCCGTATGCCATCAATTATGAACTTGGTGATCAAGCGGGTTGTGCGATTGAATCTATTCTGCTAAACCGCCAATTGACCATTTTGGGTATAGAATAGCAAATACTGACTATCCATACATTAAGATTTACAAATTAAGACTTAATCATCCATTCATGGTTTTTGGTCTTTTATCCAGTCTGAAACCACAGCAATGGATCAATTGGCTTGCCACTTCTTCTCAGCTCGAAATACAAGCCCGAGTCCTGGGCAGAGGTTGGACGCTGCACACGGGAAATGACTTGCTGGGTTTCGACCCAGTCTCCAACCCGAACTTTGGTCTCGGTGTTGTTGGCGTAGAGACTCATGAACCCATCGCCGTGATCGACGATGACGAGAACTCCGAAGCCGTCGAAAAAACTTGCATATACAACCTGACCGGTAAAGATTGTCCTGACATCGAGCTGTTCTGAAACAGAGAAAAGCAAGCCATTCCAATATGCGCCTCTGATCTTCTTGGGTTGTCCGAATCGGGCCTGAATGACAGAATCGACCGGCAACGCAAGATCACCCTTCATCCTGGCGAACGAATGCCTTGTACCGCGGGACTGTCGACTCTTCAGGCTTTCGATGAGTCCAAGGAGTCGATTCTCCTCGTCGAGCATGGTTTTGAGTGCCGCCTCATTGGACCGAAGTTGCTCGTTGAAATGGGCGACCGTCGTCTGCATCTTGTCTTTCAGTCCCTGAAGTTCGCTGCGCTGACCGACCAGGTCTGAGGCGAGGGCAGCCAGTGATGCCTGGCGTTGCTGGAGTTCCGTCTCAACAGTTTCCAGTTCCCTGCTTCTGACCTGCAGCTCTTCGATCTGCCGAGCCCTGGCATTGGCGAGGTAACGGAAATACGCGATCGAACGTGAGAATCTGAATGGATTGTCTTCGGTCAGGACGACTTTGACATAGTCGATCCGGGAGATGGCAAAGGTGGACCGAATCAGGTTGCCAAGATGCGCTGACTGCTTTTCGATTTCCACAATCAGCTCAGCCTTCCTGGATTCGAGCTTGGCCAACTGTTGATTTTGTTCGTTGATTTCCTGTCGGGTTGCCTTTCGTCTGGATTCCAGCGAGCGCAGTTGACCCTCGAGTTCGACGATGTCATTTTCAACGGCTTGTCGTTCCTCCCTGAAATGCGCTGACTGTTTTTTCATCTGATCGATTTGCGATCGTACTTCCGCGAGCTCTTGACTATAATTTGAATCCTGACCGAACGAATGAACCGGCAATACAGTGCCGATTACCGCTGTAATTACTGCGGCGATCAGGCGCGGGTAACGAAGGAGATGCCGGTTTCTCATGGCAAGGCTGGTGTGATCGTGGTCACACTGGCACGGTTAAGACTCGGACATTGAAGCATAACTTCGACATTTGGAAATCTGATGGAATACATTGAATTCGTCAAACTCAATTGGCATCTGTTTCTTGCACTGGTAGCCATTGTTGCACTGCTTGCATTTGAACCGCTTCGCAAGCGAAGTGTCGGTGTCACCACGATACTTGCGAACGATCTTCCCCGGGTGATGAAAAACGAAAAGGCCATTGTGGTTGATGTTTCAGATTCCAAGGAGTTTGACAACGGACGAATACCGAAGGCGCGCAATATTCCGCTGAGCCGCATTGAATCCGACATCAACCGATTGAACAAGTTCAAATCTCGTCCGGTGGTGGTTGTATGTCGCATCGGAAACCGTAGTGCTAAAGCAGCGAACATATTGAAAAAGCACCAATTTACCGATGTTCGGACGTTGAAAGGTGGATTTTCGGCTTGGGCGAAGGAGAATCTTCCAATCGAGAGGTAGTTTAGAGGTTCACACACTGGCTGAATTATATCTGACAGATGCAGTGTGGACTTACCTGCGCAGTTTTCGTTTACGGGATTGGACGAATTCTCGCGAATCACAATTCCAAATTCATCCGTAGACTTAACCCCCAATCCTGTTAACCGGCATCCGATGGAGTTTGCATACGGATACGACTTCAACCAATCTACCAACATCACACCCAATCCGAATGCCTTGTCTCATCTGTTGAATGGACTGTGCATCCCGAAATCCAACCGTTGGTGTAATTCTTCCTTTCTGATGCGATAATGGAATCAGAATCCAATGGTTCTCATTAAGTTAATGATTGTCATGGATTTGTTCTGCACACATGATGCGAGACAGATTACCGAAATTCTGCAAGTCAATTTCAGGAGGATGCAATGCCTGACCACGTCGTAGCTGTTCGCATTGAGTTGAACGGCTTCTCACCAAAGATCTGGCGTCGTGTCGCCTTATCCATAGATACTTCTCTGTTCAAACTCCATGAAATCATCCAGGTGCTATTCGAGTGGGATGATTGTCACTATTGGGAGTTCCGGGTTGGGTCCGACAGATTCGGATCAAGTGAACTTTCACAAGACTCTTATTTTGACGAAGTCAAAGATGCCGAAGACTACATTCTGGCTGATTTTCTGCATGTCGGATTGAACAAGATGACTTACGTGTATGACTTTGGTGATAATTGGACGCATTCGATTCGATTGGGTGCAATTCGCCCGGCCAAACCGGACATCAGTTATCCACATTTGATCGCAGGTGAACTCAAAGCTCCTCTGGAAGATACCGGCGGTTACATGGGTTACTACGACGGTTCTGCAGATGATTCGCCGTTCGATGATGAGGGATACGACGAAATGTTCGAGGACTTCGACCCAGATGAATTCAATATTGATGAATTTCGTGAAAAACTCAAGGACATCGAGAAAGCCCTTTACGGAAAGGACTCGTGAATCATCGGAATTGTATCGGTGTGGTATGATTTGGTAGATAAGTAGTTCCCAACCAGCCGGCGTTTGCGCCCACACGAAAGGAACATAGTCACCCAAAACCTCAAATACGATTTTTCACCTATGATATAAGTTACATAATATCAATCAGTTGAAATTTATTCCTTGCAAGATGTTTAAACGCGGAGTCACATATACAAGAGATGAGATCGCAAGAATCGTTCGCCCTAATAATCCGCCTAGACGTGGCAACTGGTCAACGGGGTATTCGCGTATTGGCAACAAATTGATTGTATTCATGAATATTGGTATAACCGGTAGGACCGGGCACGATTATGAGAATTTTTATCATCAGGAATCGCAAACACTTATCTGGTTCAGCAAACGGGGCGCGCACTCGACACATCCTCTCTTTCAGCTACTCTTGACTGGTAGATTGACGCCGTATTTCTTTGCAAGGTGGGTGCAACGATCACCATTTACGTTTCTTGGAACCGGCTCAATTGTTCATTTTGATGACGATTACCCCACTCCACAAAGAAACAATTACATCCGCTTCGTTGTCAGTGTCAATGATCTACACGACATCATCCAACCACAACCGGAATTCAATCGAGCAGTTGAGATGCCTGAACAGAAAGAAAGAAGCTCGTTCCTGTTTGAAAAGCATCTTGAAGACTTCATTGTCACCAATTGGGAACACAGTCCATTCGCGGACGATTACGAAATATTCCGAGAAGATGGCGATGTTGTCGGCCAGCAATATCGAACCGATACCGGACCAATCGACATACTCGCACAGCGAAGGGACCAATCCGATTTTTTGGTTGTGGAGTTGAAGCGGGACCGCGCCTCAGATGTGGTTGTGGGCCAAACATTGCGCTATATGGGTTGGGTGGATGAACACTTGTGTGATGATGGGCAGCATGTCACAGGATGTATCATCGCACAACGGAGAGACGAGAGACTCGACTATGCGCTGCAGCAGGTTGATGCCATCAATTTCTTGAGATATGAGGTTGACTTTCGTCTGATCGGCTGATCAGTTGTTTTGAAAATCAATAAATTATTGAAAGAGTTCTGAAAATCATTAAAAACTGGAAAAAACGGTAAAGACGGGTCAGGCAATGTCGAAAGGCACTGCCGAGTTGTTTGTCGTTTCCTCAACCAGGTAAAACTTGTCTTCCTGGCTCTGTCCGAGTTGTCCTAGTTTTGCCAAGTTAAGAAAGTAGTCGCGTTGCTCTTGCGTTTCCAGTTCAAACATTCGGAACACCTGCAAAATTTCCTCCGCCCTGTCTTTGTCGTCTTTCATTGATCCGTCCTCCGATCTTTCGTGTATCCAAAAATCCGCAAACTGTCACTTCAACGTCTATCGTCAATCCTCCGGTCCCCAGAAAATCTGGGTGAATCAGATTTTCTTCCAACCGAGAAAGGGAAGAATCAAGAAAACACTGCTTGAGAAGTCTGCATAGGTAGTATAGTAAAACGCCTTGACACTAACAGTTCATCCAGTTGAGGCGGAAATTATGAGAGTTCAGGTCGGTGAGATTCAGATGAATTACGAGTTGTCCGGTAATCCGGATGGCCAGATCGTCGCGTTGAGCCATTCGCTGGGTTCAAGCGGGATCATGTGGAACAGACAACTGCCACTGTTGGAACCCGACTATCGCGTGATCCGAATTGATACGCGTGGGCATGGCCGTTCCTCGGCACCCGACGGCGAATACACGATGGACCAACTGGTAGCCGATGTGATTGGCCTGCTTGATACCCTTGAAATCGATCAGTTTCACTGGGTTGGCTTGTCCATGGGCGGTATGATCGGACAGGGTCTAGGAATCTTTCATCCGGAAAGACTGTTGAGCCTGTGTTTGTGCGACACCATGTCAAGAGTCCCCGAAGCGCTCCTGCCAGTCTGGGAGGAACGAGTGAGGATTTGCTCCGAACAGGGCATGGAGCCGATGGTCGCGTCTGCCATGGAGCGTTGGTTTACCGATAACTATCGAAGTGGCACGCTGGAACCTGAGTACTACCAAGTTCAGGAACAAGTCCGCAATACGCCGCTAGCAGGGTATATCGGTTGCTGCCATGCGATCATGAAGTTCGATTACCTCGATCAGCTGCAGAGCATTCGCACACCGACCCACATCATCGTCGGTGACCAGGACTTTGCGACGCCAGTCAGCGAGTCCCAGGCGATGCACGAGCGGATTCCCAACTCCAGTCTGGAAATCATTCCCGGAGCCGCACATTTCTCAAATATAGAACAATCCGAGATTTTTGATCGGTCACTGATGAATTTTCTCAAGCAGCACTGAATTCTGCTGACTTGTATCTGATAATCAACAACCACTTTTTGGTGAGATGAGAATTTCAAGAATTTCAGTCTATCAGGTTGATCTTCCGATGAAGGAAGGTGCCTACAGTTGGTCCAATCAGTCGTTTGTTGCATTTGACAGTACCGTTGTCATAATTGAAACCGATGAGGGCATTTCCGGTGCCGGCGAAACGTGTCCGCTAGGCCCATCGTATCTGCCGGCCTATGCCGAAGGTGCAAGAGCCGGAATCTCGAAATTGGCACCTGACCTGATCGGTGCAGACCCCTTGAACATCGGCCAAGTCAATGACAGGATGGATTCACTGCTGAAAGGACACCCCTACGTCAAGTCTGCGGTCGACATGGCTTGCTGGGACATTCTGGGCAAGGCAACTGATCAGCCTGCATACGTACTGCTCGGAGGACAACGACAGGAACGGGTGAAACTGTTCAAGGTGGTCAGTCGCCAGCAACCCGACGCGATGGCGGCCAAGCTGCGCGACTATCAGGAACAGGGGTTCCAGCAGTTCCAGATGAAAGTCGGTGCTGAGGCCGATGTGGACATCGAGCGGATTTTCAAGGTTGCCGGCGAGCTCAAAAGCGGGAACATACTGAACGCAGATGCCAATACCGGCTGGCGCCAGCACGATGCCATCCGGGTTGTCAGGGCGATTCGCGAAGTTGATCTGTATCTCGAACAGCCATGTCTTACCTACGAGCAGTGCCTCGCGGTCAGACAACATTGTGACCAGCCCATGATTCTTGATGAATGCATGGACAGCATTGAGATTCTGATTCGCGGCTGGCACGATAGCGCGATGGACGCCATCAACCTGAAAATCAACAGGGTTGGTGGACTGTGGAAAGCCTGTCAGTTCAGGGATCTTTGCCTGAATCTTGGAATCATCATGACCGTCGAAGACTCCTGGGGTGGGGAGATTGCAACAGCGGCGATTGCGCATCTGGCACATACACTGCCTCAGGAGTATCACTTCCAGTCGTCCGCTTTTCATGAATATTCCAATGTGGAAATCGCCAAAGGCGCTCCCGTGATGGCGGACGGCTACATGCAGGCCTCGAGTCGACCGGGATTGGGTGTCGACCCCGACTTCTCGGTGTTGGGCGAACCGGTATTTTCAGTCGAAGGTTGAGCACACACAACGAAGGGCTTTGTTAGCTGTTCACGAACTATTGCCGTCAGGAGAAACGGATGAGCGCACTGGACTGGTTGCGTGAAGAGGCCATCAAACCGCTGGAGGAGGCCAACTCTTTGCCGTTTGCGGCCTATACCGATGAAACGGTGTACGCCGAGGAAGTCACGAAGATTTTCCATGACGAGTGGGTATTCGCCTGTCAGGAAGCCGAACTCGGTAATCCCGGCGACAGTTTTGCCATGACGCTTGCAGGTGAGCCGATTTGTGTCATCCGCGGCCGGGACCGCCAATTGCGGGTATTCTCGAACATCTGCCGACACCGGGGCACACCGTTGCTTGATGAGGGCTTTGGAACGGTGGCCAAGTACATCACCTGCCCGTATCACGCTTGGTCTTACGATCTGACCGGTGCACTGAAGGCCATCCCCTACAACAAGCTCATCGCGGTCGACCGGGATCGCCATAGTTTGCCGCAGTTTCATTGCGACACCTGGAATGGTTTGATCTTCGTCCATCTGGGCGATGCCCCCAAGCCGCTTGGTGAACGATTTTACGGTATAACCGAGTACATCAGCGAGTTTGAGGTGGAGAGGTTTGATACAGCCTCAAGCGGCGAGCCGCAGATCTGGGATGCCAACTGGAAGCTGGTGATGGAAAACGCAATGGAGAGCTATCACCTGTTCAAGGTGCATGAATCCACGCTTGAGCGTATTTCACCGACTCGGGACGCCTACTATTTGGTGGGCAACTCGGAGTGGTCGCTCACTGGCGGTACGCTCACCACCGGGTGGAAGAGTATAGATCGTCATTACATACTACTTTCCATGGCACCTTCATTCGTTGGTCTTCTCACGAACGGTAACCTGGCATGGCTGTGCGCTCATCCGATAAGCCCGAACCAAACAGCGATTCGTTCCGGGGCAGTCGGCACAAAGGCGGGCATGCGTAGCGACCAGGCGGCGGAGCAATTCACCGAGGCTTTCTTTGAAGAGGACAGGCTCATTTGCGAGCGTGTGCAAAGAGGCATGGGCGCCAGCAAGGGTCGCGGCGGCAAACTGGTGGACCTGGAGCGGGTCGTGACCGATTTTCACCAGTTCCTCGCGACGCGGTTGTTCGATCTGCCGCCGACCGAGTTTTACAGGCAGCCGAAAGCGGCTGGCAGTGACCACTGGTGGACGCTAGGCTGACACTGACTTGCGGCTGCTACGAAACCTATTCTCCCGATTCGTCATCTGCTTTGCTGTAGCGGAAATATAGCGGCTCATTCGAATTCAACAATTCTAACGCCGTCAACAAACCAGTCCATACCCAGCAACTGCGCGTCCGTAAGCGTTTCAGATTCCTGTACTCTCAAGTTCCCATCTTCGTCACGGATCGGACCGGTAAACGGGTGAACCTCTCCCGATAAAACCTGACTCTCGAGCTCCAGGACAGACGATTTGGTTTCCGGATCGACGTGCTTTTGATTGAAGTGGGTAAGCCGGGCAAAGGGGCCGTTTTGTCCACCCCATACATCCGAGGTTGTCCATGTACCATCAAGCACTGCACCGACGCGTTCAATGCAGTACTGATTCCAGTCATTGGCAATGGTTGCAAGGTGGGCGTTCGGTGCGAAGTGCGTCATGTCCGAGGCTTTTCCGAAACCGAATACACCCTTGCTCTCTGCAATCATCAGCGGTTCATGACCACTGGTGTGTGTTACCAGTACATCCACACCTGCCGCAATCAGGAATTCACTCGCGAATGTTTCATTTCTCGCACTACGCCAGCTGCCGGTCCAAACGGTCAGGACTTCGGCATCCGGTCGGACTCGCCTGGCACCCAGGGCGACGGCGTTCACACCACGGACGACTTCGGGAATCGGAAAAGGCGCGATATAGCCAATTCGACCGGTTGACGATTTCATCGCGGCAAGAATGCCGGCGGAATAACGCCCCTCATAGAATCGTGCGGAATAGGTCGAGACATTCTTTGCAGTTGACCTGCCGGTGGCAATCTCGAAAAACACATCCGGATGCTGTTTGGCGAAGTAGTGTGCCAGGGCCTCAAATTCATAGGCCCAGACAAAGATCATGCCGTATCCGGATTCAAGCATGGTTCGCATGACGAGTTCGGCTTTGGCCTCGTCGGCCTGGTCGTCCGCGAACAGGGCGGTTTCAACCCGGTCACCAAAATGCTCTTCAACGGCTTTTCTGCATAAGTCATGGCTGAAACTCCAACCGTGACTTCCGATGGAACTGCCGGCAATGAATCCGATCCTAAGGGGTTTTTCTGATGCACTGGATGCACTTGCGATCAAGAGTGCCATTGCAGTCACAATCATCGCAATCCAGTTGATTTGGTTTGATTTTATTGGTATGAAATTCATGGTACCCTCATCTCACTTTATTGTTGCCATAACCTCCAGGGCGACATCGTGTCCGGACAGATGCGCGCCGGCAACGGATGCCCACATCGTCGGGTGGCAGGCCTCACCGGCAAAAAACACCTTGTCATCGACTGGTTCGCGCAACACCTTGCGCATGGCATACGCTCCGGGCGATGCACTGGCGTAAGCGCCCTGGGTCAGCGGGTTGGTTGCCCAAGAGGAAGCTGCTCCCTTTACAAGTGTTCGACTGATGTCATTCCCAAAGTCCGAGCGCAGCCGGTCCAAAGCAAAGTTTACCTTATCCTCTTCGGCCAGTTTGGTCAATGCCTTGGCAGTGTTGCCGCCAACATCAAAGTAAGTCAGCGAGCTGCCCGAGACGTTGGCACACGCACTCACCTTGCAGTTGTGGCTGTCATCAAAGGTCAGCAGGTACACATCTGGTTTGGCGTTTGCAATGGGTTTGCTGAACTGAAGCCAGATGTGCTCGTAGGTTCCCATTGAAATGGAATTGAAAGACTCGACTTTGCGCAGTGGCAATTCCGGTATGAACCTGATGTCGCCGGACGCGAGCACACCCGTTGATACAGTAACTATTACTGCCTTGGTACGTAACGCGCCGTTGTTCGTGTGAACAATGATCTCACTTCCGCTGTGGTCAATTTCACTGACAGTGGTATTGAGGGAGACTGGAAGCGACGAACCATGGTGTGCGACCAGGGTGCCAAATCCTTCCTTGCAGAAGTAATCGGTGGTCCCTTCCAAAGACGCGTAGTCAAGCAAGGACAACTCATCCATTTCCTTGCCCATGCTCCAGGGTCCGACGATGAATTTTGCAATTGGGGACATCAGGTGAGACATGTTGGCAGTGGCCCCTGCCAGCGAATTCTCAATGCCTGATTCCGCTGCAATCGCAATTGCCTGTTCGAGTTCATCCAGAGCTTCTGTCAGTGAGTCCATGTTCTGTTCGACGCCTATGTTTTCGCGGTCAAGAAAAACTTCGCGTGGGTCCTGATAGACGCTGAATCCTTGCTGTTCCCCGTATTGTTTGTAGAAGTTATGGTCGCCATAGTGTAACCAATGCGCTCCCATGTCGCAGTTCACTCCAAAGATTTCAGAGTCGGTCCACACCCGTCCGCCTATTCGTTCGGCAGCTTCAACGACAGTGACGGTTTGTCCGTTTCCAATGATTGAGTGTGCGGCCGAGATTCCGGCTGCACCTGCACCGACAACAACGATGTCGGGATAATCGGAACAATGAGACTTGGTTGACGGGGAAGGGATGACGATGCCTCAGGTCTTGCAAAGGGACGGTCAGCGGGCAGACTGACTTTGATTTTTGACTTCAGTGATGAACTTCTCGAGGGTGGCATCGTCTGCAAGATAGAAATGCTCGATGGGCGCGAGAGAACTGTCCAGCCTGTACACCAGCGGGATGCCGGTGGGGATATTGAGTTGGGTTATTTCGTCATCTGAGACGTTGTCCAGGTACTTTACCAATGCCCTGAGGCTGTTGCCGTGGGCAACAATCAGGATGTTTCGTTCACCAAGCAGATCTGCAACGATAGCATTCTTCCAGTACCAGACAACACGCTTGTAGGTATCCTCCAAAGATTCTGTTGCCGGTACGGTGTCAAGTTGGGTGTACTTCGGATCCTTGCTGAATTCGTTCAGGTCGGCTTCGGTCATCGCGGGTGGCCTGATCGAATAACCGCGCCGCCACTTGTGAACCTGCTCCGGTCCATGAAGTTCCGTCATTTCCTGCTTGTTCAGTCCCTGCAGTGCACCATAGTGCCGTTCATTGAGATGCCAATTCTGACGAATCTCAATGTCGGTCAGTTCCAGCTCCTGCAACACTTCACTGAGCGTGTCGATCGAGCGCTTCAGCACTGATGTCAACGCCAAGTCGAATTGGTAGCCCCGTTCTTTAAGGACTTTTCCTGCGCTCCGGGCTTCCTGGACGCCCCGCTCGGACAGGCCGACATCAACCCATCCGGTGAAACGATTCTCAAGGTTCCACTGGCTTTGGCCATGACGCAAGAGAACCAGGTCATGCGTCATTGATCTGATACTCCGAGCGCAGTTGCTCAACCAGTGAACGCAGTGCTTTACCGCGATGGCTGATCTTGTTTTTCTCTTCGGGATTGAGATCAGCGAGAGTGCATTCCATTTCGGGAATCCATACTATCGGGTCGTAGCCAAATCCAAATGAGCCTTGTGCATGGTAGTGAACGAGTCCATGCAGTGTTCCGTCGGCAATGATCGGGGAAGCGTCATCAGCGTGACGGACGTAAACCATCAGGCAGCGGAAGCGGCACTGCCTGGCCTCTCCCTCCATCCCGTCGAGTTTACCCAGCAGTTTTTTGATGTTGCGCTCGTCGTTCGCGCCAGGGTCTGAGTAGCGCGAGGAGATGACGCCGGGTTCGCCATTGATTGCATCGACCACCAGGCCGGAATCATCCGCAATCGCCGGCAGCCCTGTTGCCGAAGAGGCGTGGCGTGCCTTGATCAGCGCGTTTTCGACAAATGTGGGTTTGTCCTCGATAGCCTCTGGGATTCCAAACTCAGACTGGGAGATGACATGGATTCCAGTATCGCTGAGCATGCGGTTGATCTCATCGATCTTACCGGGATTATTACTTGCCAAGACAATTCTTGATGGAACCGTCATCGTCCGAGTGCCTCTTTCTGCAACCGGATCAACTCGGCTGTCCCCTTTTTTGCGAGTTCAGCCATCTTGAGCAGCTGTTCGATTGAGAAGTCGTCTCGTTCTGCGGTACCTTGGACCTCAATGAAACCGCCGTGTTCGTTCATGACAAAATTCATGTCCGTCTGTGCCCCTGAATCTTCCGCATAATTGATATCGAGGCATGCTTCATCATTGATGATCCCGACCGAGACTGCGGCAACATATGTTTGGATCGGATTGGTTTGGATTTCCCGGGTTGCGAGCAGTACCCTGACCGCATCAGCCAGCGCAATGAATCCTCCGGTAACGGATGCACAGCGTGTTCCACCGTCAGCCTGCAGAACATCACAGTCAACTATAATTGAGCGCTCACCGAGTTTTTTCAAGTCGATGCATGAGCGCAGACTGCGCCCAATCAGTCGCTGAATCTCCAGAGTGCGTCCGCCTTGGCGACCGCGTGCGGCTTCCCGGGAGCTGCGTTCAACCGTTGATCCGGGCAGCATACTGTATTCACCGGTTATCCAGCCGCTGTCTTTTCCCCGCAAGTGAAAGGGTACCCGATAATCTATGCTTGCGGTACAAAGCACGCGGGTGTTGCCGGTTTCCATCAATACAGAGCCAGCAGCGTTCTTGGTAAAGTTGCGCGTGATTTTCACCGGACGCAACTGATCATGTTGTCTTTGGTCGATCCGTTCCATGGGAAGTCGGTTGAAGATTGAATTCAGTGAAAAGGGAAGTGTGTATTGTAATGGTATTGATGCCAATGAAGGAAATTGCGTTGAAGGCTGATCATCGTTTTTCGACTTGGGGATGCTTCAATGAGACGTGGCCTGTTTCGTATTTTCGAAGGTCCACATTACGGGATTCACTCATTGCGGTTGAAACGAATTTCGATCTTTACCAACGAACGAGCCACAGTGTCACAAAAATTTTCAATTCTTTACAAACGATGAATTAATTCAGGACAGTCTCACAGGACAGGTAGGTTAAGTCAAATGGACTCAGAACAGGAAAGGAATGAAGTCAGGATAACCGGTTTTAGGTTGTCGAATGCAAGGTGTTTTCGTGGAGAAAGGCATTTCAGAATTCGGCCGCTGACTTTGTTGATCGGGGAAAACAACACAGGAAAGACTACTGCACTCGGCTGCATGCAGGCATTCGCGAATATTCTCGATGCCGGTTCTCATAGGGGTGCTGTGAATTCCTTGGGGTTCAATCAGGATCCCGACCGACCCGATTTGTTGTCCAATATTGAGAGCTTTGTTGGACAGGGTCGGAAGGATGGTTTTCGGGTTGGATTGGAACTTCTGATGGGTCGGAATCGCAAGCCGGTACATATTGTTTCAGATTTTGGCCGTTCGGCCGACCAGTCGCGACTCTTTGTCAAGAAAGTGTGCTATGAATTCGAAACGGGTGCGGTCGAATTTATTCATGACCCTGAAAACGATTCGTTTGCTGGCATCAAGCCTGATACGAAGAGCAATAGACTGATGATCCATAGTCAGTCTTCGGATCTGTTCTCGAATCCCTTGCGTCTCGATGACGACCGGACGAACATACCGAAGGAGAATCTGAAAGCACTGATTGATTTAATCAGAATTGTGAGAGTTGATTACGGTTTGCTGAATGCGGAAGTCTCAGATGATGAAATCATCTCCGGGTCAGATTCCCTGTTTTTGCAAGACATCGGATTCAATGTTGAAAGTATTTCACCTGGCCGCGCCAGATACGGACGAGTCAGTGACACTTTTGAAGACATTGACGCGCTGAGCAAAGTCGATGTTCAGACTCAATTTACTGAATTGTTCCGAACCAAACCCTGTGAATGGCCTTGCATCCAGAAAATACTGGAGGATTTTGGAAAGAGTTCCGGGATGTATGAACAGTTGATTGTGAAGTCAGATGCTGAAGAGCCAGACGAAGAATTTGAAATGACTTTGAAGGTCCGAGGTGGGCGGCAAGTCAAGTTGAATGATGTCGGTTATGGCGTCAGCCAAGTCTTATCTACGATGGCACAGGTTCTTGGATCTTTGGATGTTCCGGGAAGAACACTGCTCATGCAACAGCCGGAATTGAATCTTCATCCGAAAGGACAAGCCTGGTTGATGACGCAGCTAATGGAAATCTCGAAGGAGTATCAACACAATTTCATAATTGAAACTCACAGCGACTATATGTTGGACCGACTGAGGATTGAAATAATGAGAAAGAACATTGATGCGGAAGATGTTTCACTAGTCTACCTGGAACCAGAGGGCGACAAGGTAGCGGTTCACAATATCGAATTTGACCACTGTGCGAACATGATCAATGCACCGGGCAGTTATAGAGCGTTCTTCAGAAAGGAAACAAAAAGTCTATTTGGGATTGAAGACTAAACCCCTATGATTTCCACAAGAATAAACACACAAACATCGGCTACCAGCTAATGAGTGTTTCTTATCGGTTTTGAAATTCTCCTTCGGGTCTTCTGGAATTTTCCTGGCAATTTCGATCACCTAGAGGTCTTCTGTGCAGACTAACAACGTAATCGATCTCGTTATAACCACTATTTGATCTGTTTCATCAATTCCGTGATTTTCGTATCACCGCGCTCGATTGCACGCCTGCGCGCTTGCGTCAGCAACTCATCACGGGAATCAGAATCCAACTCAAACGCCATCGCCACCGTTTCGAGTGCCTGTTCGTCGGAGTCGCAATCTACGTTGCCAAGCATCAGCGCGAGCTCAATCAGTTTTGAACGCGCAGACTGAAGACTCTTCCGCGGCAGCAAAACGATTTTGGCTTCAGGCTTGGATGCGTAGACAAAAAGATAATCACCCAAATCAGCTTCCAACTCCAAGGCGACGGTGCGCAGTGAGCCGATAAATGCACCAGTCACCGCAGTGAAGGGCCAACCGACGCGGATCTCTCCGTAGTTCGAAGGGATCATGATGTTATCGCCCAATTCACAGCCCAACTCCCTGGCAAACGCCTTTGGCAGTTTTCGGCCACTGCCGCGAAGGATGTTCTTATCGACTTCCACTCTCCAACACCAGACCTTGTTCCTGTCAAGATAGCAATTGGGTGTATCCGAAAGGGTGGGTGTGTCAACAAGCGCCTCCGATTCAGGCTGTATCGAGACAATACCTGCTTCGCTTTTCTTGAATCTCGGAGTATGGACGAATGAAATGACAGAATTTGGAAGAATGCGGTATTTGCGTTCTAAGATCTCGGTGAGTTCGTGTATGTGAATGGAACCGCTATTTGCGTCGATTTCCTGTGTGATTGCGTCGACGATGCTGGAATACTCTTGATACCGCTCACTATCAGCGATGGCGAATTCACCTTGGATGTTGACACGCCATATGTCACGGTCTTGATGGAGGCGGTTTTTCAAACTCTTCAAACTTTTCAGTTCGTTGGGCTCGAAGAAATCAGCGATTGCTTCCGCCGACATCGGACGATCGAAATAGCGCAATATTGACTTTGACTTCTCGATGAAGTTTCCTTCCAGGAAGATAAATTGCCCGCTCTCGATCTGGAATAGTGTGGTCCGTCTGATCCAGGCTGCATGGAACTCACGCAGGATGCGCTGTTGGTCCAACACTCTGGTAATCTGCTGCTGTGAAATCGAGCCGCGTGAATCAAGGCGAATTCGAATGGTGCTCGTTGTCTGACTCAGTAAGTCCCTATCTGTGACAAGCCAATTGTCAACCAGTTCGTATGGGCCTCCAAGATGCAACAGCAGATATTTGGCGATTCGTTGAATTTTTGGGTTATCCTCAAAATCTGCGAGTGCCCATTCCATTTTCTCTTCTAGACTTCCTTTGTCGTATTCGAGCGCGTTTCCAAGTTCATTGCGAACCAGATTTGCCCTTGCAACAAATAAGGCGAACATCGAATTTTGGAATATTTTCAGCTTCTCGATGGCTTGGGATTCAATCTGACGAATACGTTCTCTCGTCACTCCATGTTGAGCTCCGATTTCAGTCAAGGTTGACTTTTTGCCGATACACAACAAGCGTTCCTCCATGATCTGCAAGTTTCTCGAATCAATCGACAATAGTGTTGTTCTGACCATGTCGGAAACGAATTGTTCCAAATCGGACCGAGAGTAATGGGATGTTGCATTCTCCCTTAACGCATTCAAGAATTTCTCTGCGAGATCATTCGGTCGCCAATCATAAGTTGGGAGAGATAGTTCCTGAACTGGACCTGCAGCAGGTTGATCGCCTGGCGTGTCAGAATCCTTTTCAAGGTCAGATTCAAAAACAATCAATTCGAATCTCTCTATGAACGAGCTCTGAACCTCGGTCAATTCAGGATAATGGCCCGCGGCTTCTGCAACACTGGCGAACTCAAGCGCGGAACGCAGTCCCACCTCGCGCAGCGCCATGACTTGACCGAAAGTCAGGCTTGGTGATTTGAAGTAGTCTGAATATTTCTGAACGGCGCGTTGCGTTCTTGATGAGAAAGGCAGGATTTCGAGTAGTCCCGGGACTTGCCCTTCTGGATAGATATTCAGAGCTTTAAGTTCGACGCTGCCGGGTCTGAACTGATTGACGATGTCAGACAAAATCCGTTTGTCAACACACTTTGTATGATCCCAGATCACGTCGTTGAGTTCGGCCAGGGTGATTTCCCTGCCGATCAAGTCGATTGAAGATTGGGGAGCACGCAAGTGTCCGAAAACCTGAACAACCGATTTCGGAAGCAGCGGTGTTGGTGCACTACCCCAGGGATTTAACGTTTCAGAATTAATTTCCAGATCTCCTGCTTGACCTGCTTCGGGTTACGCGCTCTACACTGTGACTCTGGGGTGGCAATTGATCTCAATCGGTCACCCTGACACCGACCAGTTCGAAATCCCAGAACAGGACACCTTTTTGCACAGCATTCTTGAACGAGATGTTGTCCAGAAAGTCTCTCGCCTGGCGGGGCGGTACGTTGATTGCGACAAAGTCGTTCTTCTCACCGATGACCGGACAATCGTCAGACACGGTCTCGGTGCCGGCTGGACAATCGCGCAGCGTGATCTTGATGCGGGCGTCGGTAATCACCTTGTTGGATGAATTGGAAATCCGTCCGGAATAGTCCCAACTCTCGCCATAGGATACCTGTGCACTGACTTCACTGAGCTCCACTGAATCCCTGTCGATCGGAAAATCAGAGAGTGCCGATTCATCCAGATTCAGGAAATAAAGTGTACCGAGTATCGCCGCTATGCCTCCGAGCAGGCTGAAGCCTACTTTGGGAGAATAATAACTGACAAAAATCAACGCTGTACAGACGACAGCAAGGGCAACCCACTGCATAATTGTGTTCCAACCATAAGATAAGTACATTTAATCGTACAATAAATGTAAGTTCCATGTGCCATAACTTCAATATGAGTTTGAATTCGTCTGGTGCAGGAATCGAAAGGAACAACCTGACAATACTGCGTCATTTCGCTTTCCCAAGGTAATGATTGGTGAATTCTCTATCCAGTAATTCTGTCGAACCGATACAGACGCCGCGGTTTTCATCTGCGCGCGAGCGTTATGACTTCAACAAGATTCGCAAGAGACTGCAACGGGAAGTCGGCAACGCGATCAGGGACTACCACATGATCAAGGACGGTGATCGGATCATGGTGTGTCTGTCGGGCGGAAAGGACTCGTACACCTTGCTGGACATTCTCAGGGAATTGCAGAAGCGCGCACCTGTGCGGTTTGAGCTGGTCGCGGTCAACCTTGATCAGAAGCAGCCTGGATTTCCAGAGCATGTGCTGCCAGGGTATCTGGAATCCATGGACATCCCCTATCACATAATTGAAGCAGACACCTACAGCATTGTGCGAGATGTGATCGAGGAGGGCAAGACCATGTGTGGGTTGTGCTCGCGTCTTCGCCGCGGCGTTCTTTATAACTTTGCGGACAAGCATGGATTCAACAAGATCGCACTTGGACATCATCGGGATGACATCATTGAGACATTGTTTCTCAACATGTTTCATGGCGGAAAGATCAAGGCCATGCCGCCCAAGCTGCGAAGTGATGACGGACGCAATGTGGTGATCCGGCCGCTTGCCTATTGCAAGGAGTCGGATATTGAAAAGTATGCGGAAAAACGAGACTTTCCGATCATTCCCTGCAATCTGTGTGGTTCGCAGGAGAATCTCGAACGCGTGCGGATCAAGAAAATGTTAAACGAGTGGCAAAGAGCGTTTCCGGGCCGCGTGGAGAATATATTCAGAAGTCTGCAGAACATCTCACCTTCCCAGTTGGTGGATCGGAACCTGTTTGATTTTTCGTCCATTGATCCCAATGGTTCTGAAGAAAAGACTGATTCCGAGGGGGCGAATTAGATGGACTGGAAACTGGAACTTGAAAATGATTGGTTATCGGACGAGCAAGGTAAGTTGGAGTACCAAAAGTCGATCGTTGATTTCATCGGAAATTCCCCCAGCCCCTACCATGCATCGAAAACCATGGCGGATTACCTGGAATCTGCCGGATTTGAGCGCCTTGAAGAAACCGACGATTGGAACCTTGTTCCTGACGGCCGGTATTTTGTCACCAGGAACGATACCTCGCTGATCGCATTTCGAAACGGATCAAGTTCGCCAAAGTCAAAAGGAATTCGTGCAATTGGCGCTCACTTGGATAGTCCGTGTCTGAAACTCACACCCAAGCCCCATTTTTCCAGCCCGTATCCTCATCGCTACGATCAGCTGAATGTTGAGGTTTATGGATCGCCGTTACTTCGAACATGGTTTGATCGCGATCTATCTGTTGCGGGGCGGGTGTTCTATCGAGACGCTGCAGGTGTGATTCAAAAGGAACTGGTTGACCTGAAAATTCCGGTTGCTGTTGTTCCCAGCATCGCCATTCATCTGGATCGGGAAGCCAACAAGAACCAGAACATCAACAGTCAGGTTCACCTGAATCCGATTCTTACAGTCGGTGTGGACATGGATTATGAGGAGTCATTCAAGGATTTGATCTTCAATCGGCCTGTTTCAATCGGCGATGATTGCATCGGGCGAGAATTGCTGGGGCACGATTTAAGTCTCTATGACACGAATGGACCGACAGTTACTGAAGACTTCCTGTCCAGTGCAAGAATTGACAATCTCTTGAGTTGTCACGCTGGAATGGTTGCGATGACTCAAGCGGAAACAGACAACTTTTGTATCTTGGTGTGCAATGACCACGAAGAGGTGGGCAGTGGTTCCGACAGCGGCGCCAAGGGTTCGTTTCTCGCATCGGTTCTCGAAAGAACTGTAGGGATGGATGCCCAGGTAATCCGACGTTCAATGCTGTTGTCGGCCGATGGTGCGCATGGCATTCATCCGAACTACCCGGAAAAGCATGACACTCAACATGCGCCGGCACTCAATGGGGGACTGGTGATCAAGGTCAATTCCAATCAGAGTTACGCATCGACGGGGGAATCAGTTGCGGTAGTTCGCGATCTTTGTTACGAACTTGATTTGTGGGTACAAGTGTTTTCGTCGAGGAACAATATTCCATGCGGAACGACAATCGGCCCCATCACTGCTTCGGAAATTGGCATAAAGACTGTAGACATTGGAGTTGCGCAATTCGCCATGCATTCGATTCGGGAAATTGCGGGTCTCCATGATGGATTTGAATTCATCAAGTTGTTGATGGGATTTCTGCAAACCGATTCAGTCACGATCTAGGCTCAATTGAAGCCTTCACGAGGTATGACTACAGACGCCACGATCAATCCGCAATTGGAAACAACACAAAATTCGGCGAGATGCTCCAACCAATTTTCTTGAGATTGGAGCATCTGTCCGTCAGTGCTCAACTCGGTTCACGATGGATTCAGCGTGGCTAATCTGATTGATGATCCATCCGAAATCAGGTCTATCACCGAAGATCATGTTTCGCATAAGGTGATAATCCTCTTCGACTAATTCGCTGAGTTCATTTTGTGGGACCAGCCTCATTGTTCCTGGAACAGCTTCATCAAGTTTTTTCCAGGACTGCCGGAACGCAATGAGGTTATGCTTTCGAACATCGTCCAATAGGGTTGTGTTGAGCAATGCAGATTGTCCGACCTCCGTAGATGTGATCACAGCGATATCGTAGTAATGTCGCGAGATTCTGTGACCTTCTTTGGGAAGGCGCCCAGCGTCTCGATAACCACAGTGGGCGCCATGCAGTATCAGAAGTTTGTCCAAATAGGTTCGCTCCGGTGAGAACACACGGATTCCATCCACTTCAAAAGACCATTCCGGAAACTCCATGGCAATATACGGAGTCACAGTACCGTTTCGGTTGGGTTCAAGTGCGGACCTCGCTCCCGACTCAAGCTTCACGCGCGGTTGAACATATCCGCCAGCTTTCTGATACAGCGTCGGATACTCCACAAAGAGTGTCTGTCCACTGATGTCACTCGGATCAGGAGTGATTTGACAATCAGCTTTGAGTTCATCGAACTTATTGGCTAAAGCCGCCTGCAATTCACCTTGAATGTATTCGCTACACTCGGCTTGGAGTTTATCGAACAACGCCCTTCTCTTGTTGTTTGACAAATCTTTTACCAAGGTCGGATCGTTGTCTCCACTGAATCCAAGACTATCACGAAAAACTGTGACATCGATGTCTTCCGAGAAACGACGAATCAGTCCGAAAGCCTTGGTCAATGACGTTCCACCCTTGAAGAGCAGTTTTGGATGTCCCTCAGGGAGGTGATTGAACAGGATTTCGAGAACCAGACAGACCCAAAAGTCCTTTTCCACGTGAGCGGGCGACGTCTCAATTTGCCCAGCCGTTGATTCGTAGACATCGAACTTAGCCTGATCCGGCAGATTGAGGAAGCGTTGAAAGTTTTTGATCATGCCGCAACTCCCGCATCGCTTGCGACGTCACGAGCAACTGGCAAGGCCCATCCAGGCAGATTGCGGCTGTTGCTCCACAGGTCGAACTTTACGCTGGCGGGCAGGCAATTCCTGAGTTGGGTGACTATGAATTTGCTGTTTTTCAAGTCTGTCACTATGTGAGGCCCCAGCCAACGCAATGCCTGAACCACCGGTTCTGCGGGTCTCCCCGCCCAAAACATGATTTTTGGGCCTGCGTGTTCGAGCTGTAAATTCTGCCTGCCGATCTTTAAGATTCTGGAGTGGCCGTCTGTTGAATAAATGTATCTTGCAGGTACCGCGTTGGTGAGTCCCAATCCATTTGCTGCGACTAATCCGTCCTCCATGAACCGTGTACTGTCTCGTCTTTGCAATGCCGAGATAACAGCATCCATGCTGGTCGGCATAATTTTATTCAAATACTCCGATATTCTGGGTACGTCATATAGACCGTGACTCACTCTGCGCAGATACTCGGCCTTGACGAGACGGCACAGCGCTTGATCGACAGCGTCACGGTTGCCTAGATCCACGAAATCCTTAGGCGTAGCCACCCAGGTTCCGGGATCGTGCACGGATACTCTCTGCATGATTTTGTCTGCAATTCCAGTCATAACTATTCATCCCCAGTGTTGAGAAAATCACTTCATGAATTGTCAGTAATATATACTATATTTCTGACAAATTCAAAAAAATTATCGTTTGATTTGATAGCGGAAAGTTTGGCCGGTACCGATACCGTCAATCAATTAAAGTCGTTACAGCATCCGCGAAGAGAGTGGAAAATTGCTTGTGGTCGCTTCTGTCTGAATGGCATCGAAGCGACCGCAAATCATGGTGGTGAGAGATTCACCTCCAACTCTGGGGGACTCTTTGGATTTCTTGGCCGAATGGCGACTGTGGAATGCCAAGTTGAGTTTCGCAGTGCTGGTGGAAACACTGCTTTTCAATTACAAACCCTGCGTGACAGTATACGAGGCTGCCTGCTGAACAGTTGGGATTTGATGCTAAGTCGCAGTCACAGGTGACAACAAGGCATCACTTGAAGTTGGGAAAATCATCATTCCTTCAATTGGGCATTCAGTTTCTCAGCAATTTTCCTCAATTGTACAAATCCATCCATCAAGCGTGGCGAAGGGCGGCCGAGATAAGCCTCGGAAATCTTGAAAACGTTCTGGTTTGTGACGAACTTTGTATCCTGCCAAAGTGGATTGCGATAGATCACTTTCGAATGGTACTTGTCATACTTGACGCCGCACCAGGAGATGACAACAGCATCCGGGTTGTATTCCCTGAGCTCTTCATCTGTCAGCGGAGTGCTTTTGACTGCCCGGTCAGCAAGTGGATTGACTAATCCGACTGCGTCCATCAGATGCTGTACCCAGGAATCTCGGCCTGGTGCGATGACAGGCTTCGGCCACCACTGCACAATCACACTGGGCTTGGTTTGGGGTGTGTCATGCGGTTGGAGCTTTTCACGCATTTCGCTGACCACTTTTTCGGCTCGGTCTGGAACACCTAGCAGATTGCCAATGGTGTGAATACTGGCATAGACATCTTCCAGGTTTTCTGGATCCGGCGCGATGTATGGAAGGCCAGCCCTTTCGAGTCCCTCGACGACGTGTTCGTGACCGGGTACTGTCAGCGAAGCCAGTACGAGGTCAGGATTCAGTGCGGCTACGGCTTCAATGTCAATCTGCAGATCCGGACCGACCCGGGGCAATCCGGATACAACATCTTCCGGGTAGTCTGAGTGATTGTCCACAGCGACGATCTGATTGCCACAACCGAGCGCACAGACAATTTCCGTGTTGGAACAGGTCAGGGTGACGATTCGCATGATGCTGCCGAATAAAATCCGATTGGAAACAACTGTATGCAATAATATTGCAAAAAAATCATTCCAACAGTTTTCAGTTCAGGATTTCGACTCATCAGCCAAGGTCTTCCTCGGGAATAGCAGTCAGTATGAATAGTCAGTATCGTGTGGTGGTCATCGGCGGTGGCGTTGTCGGTGCCAGTGTTCTTTATCACCTCGCAAAGCAGGGTTGGTCGGATGTCGCATTGATTGAGCGTCGGGAACTGACTGCAGGCTCCACCTGGCATGCGGCAGGTGGATTTCATCCGCTGAACAACGACCTGAACATCTCGAGCCTTCAAGCCTATACCATCAATCTGTACAAGGACATTCAGGAAGAGAGCGGCCAGGACATCAGCATCGAAAACACAGGCAGCATCATTCTGGCGGCAAGCGAGGCGCGTTGGGAATATCTCAAGTATATGAGAACGATCTTCCAGACCATGGGAATTGAACCGGAACTGGTGACACCGGCACAGATTCGGGAAATGTTTCCATTGGTCGAAACATCCGATCTCTATGGTGGATTGTTTGACCGGCAGGAAGGGCATCTTGACCCTCACAGCACCACCATGGCCTATGCCAAGGCTGCGCAGAACCGCGGTGCGCAAATCATTCTTCGAAACCAGGTCAAGGCACTCAATTACCGCGCCGAAGGTGCGTGGGACGTAGTGACGGAGAATGGAACAATCGTCGCCGAGCATGTCGTCAACGCGGGTGGGCTGTGGGCGAGAAAAGTCGGAAAAATGGCTGGCGTTGAACTTCCTGTGACACCCATGCAACACCATTATCTGGTTACGGAAGATATTCCGGAGATTGTCGAACGCGACGAGGTTCTCACTTCTGTACTCGATCTGGATGGTTTCACTTATCTACGTCAGGAGCGACAAGGGTTGCTGCTGGGTGTGTATGAATTGAATCCCAAGATCTGGAATCTTGAAGGCGCGCCATGGGATTACGGCATGGAGCTGATCCCTGAGGAGATTGATCGAATCGCACCTGAATTGAGCAAGGGATTCGCCCGTTTTCCGGTATTTGAACGAACCGGAATCAAGCGCTGGGTGAATGGTGCGTTCACCTTTACGCCCGATGGCAATCCCCTGGTCGGACCGGTACCCGGACTTCGAAACTACTGGGTTGCCTGCGGCGTGATGGCTGGGTTCAGTCAGGGTGGGGGCGTGGGGCTTTCGCTCGCGCAGTGGATGGTCGAAGGCGAGCCGGAAGCGGATGTCTTCGGTATGGATGTCGCCCGTTATGGGGACTTTGCGAGCGATGCACAGTATCTGGCCGATACCACACGACAGTTTTATGCCAGACGTTTTGTCATGACTTATCCGAACGAAGAGCTGCCCGCTGGTCGGCCTTTGAATGTCTCGCCGATTCATGCTGATCTTGAAAATGAAGGTGCACAGTTTGGAGAACTGTGGGGGCTGGAAGTTCCGCTTTTTTTTGTTCCCGGTGAGCCAGACTTTCAGGAGACACCAACCCTGATGCGTTCCAATGCGTTCGACATGGTTGACCGGGAAGTCTCTGCGGTACGCACTGCGGTCGGATTGGTGGACATCACTGGATTTTCCCGCTACGAGGTGTCTGGAGCCGGTTGTGCGGATTGGTTGAATTGGCTTCTCGCCTGCCGACTGCCCAAGGTGGGTGGAATCCGGCTTGCGCCGATGCTGGCGCCAAGCGGACGTTTGATGGGTGATCTGACAGTCATGCGGATTGACACGGACAGATTCTGGTTGATGGGATCGTATTACCTGCAGAACTGGCATATGCGTTGGTTTCACGATCATCTGCCATCGCACGGTGTCACGGTGCGTAATCTTTGTGAAGACACTTGTGGTCTGTCGATTGCCGGGCCGAATTCCAGAGTTGTCCTTGAACGGTTACTGGATGTGGATGTCAGTAACGCTGAATTTCCGTTTCTACGATGCAGGGAGTTTGACATTGATGGGGTCAAAGCAGTCATTGGGCGATTGTCGGTTGCCGGTGAGCTGGGATATGAAATCAATGTTCCAAACAAGGCTAAGCAACTTTTGTATCGAAGACTGATGGAGTTGGGCAAGGATGCCGGTATGCAACTTTATGGATTTCGGGCGATGAACAGTCTGCGGCTCGAAAAGGGATTTGGGGCCTGGTCGCGCGAATACACTTCGGCCTATACGCCGGCCATGTCAGGGTTGGACCGATTCGTTGACTATGAGAAGTCAGAGTTTATCGGTCGGGAAGCAGTACTGAAGCAACGTGAGACTGAGTCTGAGCAAAAACTGGTGTTGCTGGAAATCTTTTCCGAGGAAGCGGATGTCACTGGATTTGAGCCCGTCTGGCATGGTGATCGCCGGGTTGGATTCATCACCTCGGGTGGCTATGGACATTGGGTGAAAAAGAGCCTGGGTCTGGCTTATGTTGACCGTGCTACACTCAGTCAGTCTGACGAATACACAGTTGATGTGGTTGGAAAAAGGACGGCAGCGAAGGTGCTTGATCGAGTACCCTATGATCATGAAGGTTCGGCAATGAGGAGCTGACAATAAATACTGTGTTCGGTTATGAAAGATCTGTTTGAAAAGAAAACGCTGTCCTGGGCAATGTATGACTGGGCAAATTCAGCATTTGCCACCACTGTCATTGCCGGTTTTTTTCCGATATTCTTCCGGGAGTACTGGTCGGTCGATGCTGAAAGCGTTGAGACGACTTTTCGGCTTGGTGTTGCCTCGTCGGTTTCGAGTCTCATCATTGTCTTTCTGGCGCCCATCCTGGGTGCAATCGCTGATCGGGCCGGTGCAAAGAAGAAGCTGTTGCTGGTCTTTGCCTTCGTGGGTATTCTTTCCACGTTTGGTCTGTTCCTGGTCAGCCAGGGATTCTGGGTTGCAGCAATAATCCTGTTCACAGCGGGGTCACTGGGATTTGCCGGTGCCAATGTCTTTTATGACGCACTGCTGCTGGAAGTAGCGCCAACGAGTGACAGGATCCACTCGGTCTCGGGTTTCGGTTTCGCCATGGGTTATCTCGGTGGCGGCGTGCTGTTTGCGGTCAATGTGTTCATGGTGCTTCAGCCCGAGGTGTTCGGATTGGCGAATTCAGGTGAGGCGGTACGCTACAGTTTTCTGAGTGTGGCGGTTTGGTGGGCGGTTTTCTCGATTCCGATCATGTTGTTTGTCAAGGAGACCAAACCGGATTCGATGAGTATGGCGGGTTCGGTAGTCGCCGGATTAAGGCAGCTTCGAAATACATTTCGGGATATCCGCGCCAAGCGAACGATATTGATCTTTCTGTTTGCGTATTGGTTCTACATTGATGGTGTCGATACGGTATTCAGGATGTCGGTTGACTATGGGCTATCCATTGGATTGAATTCGAATGATCTGATTTCCGCCTTGCTGATGGTGCAGTTCATCGGTTTTCCGGCAGCCATAATCTTTGGCAAGCTGGGGCAGCGCATCGGCCCGCGTCACGGGATCTTTTTCGGAATCTTTGTTTATGTAGTCGCAACGATCTGGGCTTACTTCATCCAGAGCGGTACCGAGTTTTTCATCCTGGCTGCGATGATCGGTTTGGTGCAGGGTGGAATCCAGGCGCTCAGCCGATCGCTTTACGGGCAGATGATACCGATTGAAGAGGCAGGTGAGTATTACGGATTTTTCAACATGGTGAGCAAGACGGCTGCTGTAATCGGACCGTTTCTTGTCGGTTGGACAGCCGCGATGTTCGGATCGAGGAATTCGATCCTTTCCGTGATCATTCTGTTTGCTGTCGGTGCGGTTTTGCTTTACTTCGTCAAGACTGAAAGCAACACCGAAGGAAGGAAATCAAGCTGATTTCAAAAAAGAAGCAACTGATTCGAGCTTATTCGCAATCGGGTTCTTCGTCATCAGCCGCAGCAATATCAGGATCGGTAATCTGAATTACAGCTGTCTGTTCGGAGCCTGTGCTTGCGGCCCCGTGAGACTCTTCGGTATTTTGCCCGGTAGATGTCTCTTGCGCAGATGCCACTCCTGCCAAAAACAGAAGAAGGACAAACGCGGGAACAGTCAGTTTTGTGGGTGTAAACAGCATATAGTCTGAACGCCTCCATACGACGATGTTCAAATACAATGATACATCAACATACCTCACAAGATGGTGTCGTTGAGGGAATTATTCTAGGTTCAAGGAATCGTAGTGAAAACAATTGATCATGGACGTTGACAGCAAGCGAAAGTCGAGACGCAGATCCCAAAGTCCCGTCCAGCAGAAAGTCACGCAATTGCCTCGCCGGCGCGTGGCGAATCGATTTACCCCGCTTTGTGTGCTGTCCGAGGATGAAGTTGAATTCATTCACGAATCCTCGCTCAGGGTGTTGGAGACACTTGGAATCGAGATTATGTCCCCTGAAGGTCGGCAACTGCTGTTGAATGCAGGTGCCACTGTCGGCAAGGCTGATGATCAGATACTGATTGATCGTGGGCTGGTTGAGGAGTGTCTGAAAACCACCCAGAGCAGTTTCAGGATTCATGCCAGGAATCCGGAGAATTCGGTTGAGTTCGGAACGGATCAGATCTGTTTTGGAACAGTTGGCAGTGCGCCTCACGCGTCGGATCTGGATAACGGTCGGCGGGCAGGCAATCATCGGGACTATCGGGATTTCCTTCGGCTGACCCAGCAGTTGAATATCGTCCATCTGATCAGTGGTTATCCTGTTGAGCCGGTTGATCTTCATTTTTCCATTCGTCACATTGAGTGTCTGGTTGATTGTGCCACTCTGACAGACAAGGTGTTCCATGCTTATTCTCTGGGTCGGCAAAGAAACCTGGATGCCTTTGAGGTTGTCAAGATTGCCCGGGGCATAGACGATGAGCAGCTGAGCCGCGAGCCAAGCCTGATCACCGTGATCAACTCGAATTCTCCATTGCGCCTGGATGCCAACATGGTGACCGGGATCATTGAAATGTCCAAGCGAAATCAGGTTGTGGTGCTTACGCCTTTCACCTTGTCGGGCGCGATGGCACCGGTGACGCTGAGCGGTGCGCTGACTCAACAGAATGCCGAGTTTTTGGCAGGAATGGTCATCTCCCAACTGACGCGACCTGGCGCGCCGATTGTTTACGGTGGGTTCACTTCCAATGTCGATATGCGATCCGGGGCACCTGCGTTTGGTACGCCGGAATACATGAAAGCGGCACTGGCAACCGGACAACTGACCCGTCGCTACAAACTGCCCTTTCGTTCCTCGAACGCCAATGCTGCCAACACGGTTGATGCGCAGTCCGCTTATGAATCGGTTTTCTCGCTGTGGGGTGCGATCAATGGTCATGCGCATTTCATATTACATGCAGCGGGCTGGATGGAAGGTGGACTGACGGCATCGTTTGAGAAGTTTGTTCTTGACGCTGACTTGTTGCAAATGATTGCGGAATATATGCAGCCTATTACTGTCAGTGAGGAGGAGGTTGGACTTGAGGCGATGGCACAGGCGGGTCATGGCGGACACTTTTTTGGGACCGATCATACGCAGAGCCGTTATCGGGACGCGTTCTACACGCCGATGATTTCGGATTGGCGGAATTTTGAAACGTGGAGTGAAGCCGGGTCACCGCAAGCCATGGAGCATGCAAACCGACTCTATAAGGCATTGCTTGCTGAATATGAGGAACCTCCGATTGACCCTGCGATCAGGGAAGAACTTGAGGAGTTCAGGAAGAGACGGATTTCAGAGGGTGGTGTGACTACCGACTATTAGTTGTTGGTTAAAGACTGCTGTAAAGTCTTTGTGAATTTCCAGCTACTCCGGCAGTCCCTTTGCAAACTCAGTTCGCACGAGTTGCTTGCCCATGTTCTCTGAGTGCAGAAGCTTGAGAAAGGCGGCGGGCATGTTTTCTATTCCATCCATGAAGTCGGTCTTGAATTTGAGTTTACCCTCATTGGCGAGTCTTGCGAGTTCTGCGCGAGCGGTTGGGTAGGAGTCCAGGTGATCGAATACGAGAAATCCGCTGACCTGGGCGCGACTCACCAAGATTTGTCGTAGGAATCGTTCACCCATATCCGGTTCATCGAATTTATCGGCCAGGCTGATTGTTCCGCAGATTATCACTCTCGCATTTTGAGCAAGATTCTGCATGGCGGCATCGTGAATGGGGCCGGCTGTGTTGTCGAAGAAAATATCAATCCCATCTGGACAGGTATCGGCGATTGCCTGTTTGAGGTCTTTTGCTGTTCTGTAGTTGATTCCTGCGTCGTATCCCAGATTGCGGCACCAGTCCAATTTGGTTTCGGAACTGGCGACTGCGACCGCTCGACATCCGGCTGCTTTTGCCAATTGACCGACTACCTGTCCGACAGCGCCAGATGCTGCAGAAACCAGAATTGTGTCGCCGTTCTTGGGTTTACCGATGTTGTGAAGTGCGCACCAGGCGGTGATTCCAGGCATTCCGAGATAACTCAGCCAAGCGTGGGGTGGACCGATTTCCGGGTCGACGCGAGTAACTGTGCTTGGGTCGAGAACCGCATATTCTTGCCATCCAAAATTGAAGGTTTCCAGCAAGTCGCCGACTTGCCATTCTGGGTGTTTGGATTCGACTACTTCTGCGACCGCTCCGCCAATCATCACTTCTCCGATTTCGACTCCTTTTGCATATCCCTTTTTTGCGCTAATTCGGCCGCGCATATAGGGATCAACCGAGAGATACAATGCACGTGCAAGCACTCTACCTTCTTGTGTTGGATTGATTTCTTCTTCTTCAAGTTCCCAATTCTCTGCAACCGGCATTGCTTGAGGATAGGAAGTTAGGGTTATTTTTCGATTTATGTCCAAAATAATCACACTAAATTTGTTTTTTGCTTAGAAAGGATCAATTGTGCTATGAATTCCAGTTGTATCTATATCATCCATTGTGTTGCCATGATAATTATATTAGCCAGAATTAAAGCAGAATCGAAGTATCCCTTTTGATCCAATAATTTCAATAATCACTTCGAAGCGCATGAAAGTTACGCAAAATAGATGCCTAATTTTCCAAAGATATATCGAAATAACTAAATTGGATAGTGTGTTGCCATTAATCGACTTGATCGGAAAATACTGATTGAACCATTTGAAGTACAGTTCAATCTGCCACAAGCTTGACACGGGATTGCCAACGTTCATTTCGATAACACCTTTGTTTGTCGAAACAGACCTCGGTACTGAGCGAGGTCGAAGCCATGTTCTGGAGCGTTCAAGCCTCTGAAACCCTAAATCAGGCGAATATGTTCTCATTATCAACATGTTACGGAAATATTACTATTAACGTTGGGACAGAAGTGAATTCATCTCTAATTTCTATTAGAATAACAAACGGAAGCCTGACATAACTTGGTGCCCAGTGAATTATGATGGCAGCACACACAACAGTCGTGAAGTGTACATGGCATATAATCGCTAATTAGAGCGCGTGATTAAATTACATTCCAGATAAGTGATGCCTGCAAACTCACGTTGGCGGAAAGCCGCAGTTATGTCGAATTATTGTGTGGATTTCAGTGACTTCTGGTAATATCTGGAATACAGTCTTCGAAGACAAGGAACGCGACTCCAACTAGGTTTATGCCGAGGTATTTATTACCTACGATGGATGTTCTCGACTTAAATACAAAACTAGATGAGTTGCGTGTGTACCCTAGATTATTGAGCGTAGAATGAATATGGCTAGGACCCTCAAAATCAGCGAAACACACTACCCGCAAACCTATGTAGAAAGAAATCAATTTGAATCTGACGCGGTGATTTGCTGCGAAGACAATTTGAAGTTCATGCGTCGGTTGCCCGATGAGTCCATGAATCTGATTGTTACTTCACCACCTTATAACCTAGGAAAAGAGTACGAAAAACGAATTTCTCAAGAAAACTACGTAAAAGCACAAGCTGCCTGCATTGCAGAAGCTGCACGATTGCTTGCTTCCAGAGGTTCAATATGTTGGCAAGTCGGAAACTACGTGGACTGTGGCGAAATTCTCCCATTGGATATTTTGCTATACCCGCTATTCAAGAGTCATGGGTTGCAACTTAGGAATCGAATTGTGTGGACTTTCGGTCACGGGCTACACTGCCTAAAGCGTTTCTCAGGGCGTCATGAAACAATTCTGTGGTTTACCAAATCAGAAGATTACACTTTTAATCTTGATCCTGTTCGAATTCCGTCGAAATATCCCAATAAAAGATACTTCAAAGGTCCCAAAAAAGGAGAACTTTCTTGTAACCCGTTAGGTAAGAATCCAACAGATGTATGGGATATTCCCAATGTCAAGTCTAATCATATCGAAAAAACCAAACATCCTTGTCAGTTTCCAGTCGGATTGGTTGAACGGCTTATTTTAGCTTTAACTCATGAAGGTGATAGCGTACTTGACCCTTATATTGGTGTTGGTTCTACTGCTATCGCTGCAATCAAGAATGGACGGAGTGTATACGGATGTGACCACGACAAGAAGTACATTGATATAGCTAAGGAGCGCATAACTCAACTTCGAGCCGGAAAACTCCGAACGCGACCTATGAACAGACCGGTCTACATGCCCGATGTGAAGTAACTCCATGAAGTTGGCATACATCTACGAAGATCATCACGATGCAGGTAAAATTTGGAGCCAGAATAAATTCAAAACATGGCTCTTGAGCGTATTTGAGGCACCTACCGTTAGAATTGGACCACGTTGCACTAGCAAAATCCGCAAACATGTCGAGCAAGAGTTTCTTAGCGAGGGTTGGGCGCTAGACGTCCAACTTAATCAGGAGCACCGTCTCACAGTTTTTTCCATGCTGGATCGGTTGAGCTTTCATTTACAAACAGGAAATATGAGCCGAGCGCCTTATGATTTGCTTAAGTTTCAGTACCTCTTTCAGTGTGGCCGGATAGAAGCCGCTGCCTTAGCATTACCAACCAAACATGCAGCGGGATTGATCGGAGACAACATCGCCAATGCCGATCGTGTTATCAAAGAGTTGAAACTCTTTGAAAATGTGATAACCGTCCCAATTCTTGTAGTCGTTTTCGAATAGCTAGCAGTTGAATTATGTCCTACAGAGTGAGAATTAAGCCCCGATCGGAACGTGAGTCTTTAATCACAAAACGCGTGGAAAATTCTCATGAATTCGGTGAAAAAATTTATGATTTTCGCGGTGAAACCTACATTCCTAAGGTTATCTCATTGCCTGTTGAAGTTCCTGTCTATCGAATGGGGAACTGTCGTACATTTAGTGCACAGCAAACCGAGATATCACGAAAGGGATTGGACAAGAATTTCTTCGAAATGGGTCAGGAACGATCAGATGCTCAACAGGCACAGCACGAAATTTTGGTAAAGCTGGCAAATCGAGGTACGGAATCTGTGACACCGATCACCACAGTTCTTCAACAGGAAGGGCAGCGTGAAGCGATGTTAATCACATCAGCCGGAGTCGTGGTTAACGGTAACCGACGCTTGGCTGCTATGCGCGAACTAATTTATCAAACTGATGGCTCTGTTGATGAACGATTTACTAATGTAAAATGTGCTGTTCTTCCAAGTGATGTAACTCGCGATGAGGTTGACGATATCGAAGCGGATCTCCAAGCCAAGCGTGAAACCAAACTTGATTATGACTGGATTGGTGATGCACGTCTCATCCGTCGCCAAACTGATAAAGGTCGAACCGCCAAGCAAGTCGCCGATCGTTTGCGGCGAAGCAAAACTAGCATCGAAAACGTCCTTCAAGCTCTTGATGAAGCTGACCTCTATCTAAACGAATGGATTGAAAAGCCGGGTGAGTATGATCTCGTTCAAGCTGGAGAACAGATATTTGGCGATCTCCCAAAGGCTATAGCAAATAAGGACATCAGCCTCCAGAACGCTAGCAGAGCCATTGCTTGGTCCATCTATGCAAACAAAGACAAAATTAGCGGACGACTCTATCGACTAAACTCTGCGTTCGGAAAATTGGCACCTAATGTGTTGGAGCTTCTAGAAGATGAACTTGGGCAAGTGGATAGTGCTAGTGAAGAATCAATTGATGAAGACGACTTTATCGTAGACATAGATGTAAATATCGAAGAAAAAGATTATTCGTCAATCATCAATGCCTTGCGGAGAGATATTTTCGATGATGAGACGACAAAAACGCTAGTTGATGCCTGTGAGACGGCTATCGAACTGGATAAAGGGCAACAGAGTGAAAAAGCCGCCTTAACCGCACTGGCACGAGTAAATTCCAAGGTTGCGGGAATTGATATCAATGTAGCCGGTTCATCGACGCTTCCAGCTATTCTTAAACAAGTCACCTCGATTCGGAAGGGGCTTGATAAGATAGAGTTAGACATCCAAACGCGCCAGATAAAGAGCGACTCGGACACAAACTCAGGAGACGTTAAGACATGAATTCCCTTCCTACAACCGTAACGGTTCAATATAACTCGGATCATTCAGGAACATTATCTGTACCTGAGGATGGAGTTGAAACGCCTATCTGGGCGCGTCTCAAGTTGGCTGTCCGTACCAAGAAACTGGCTCATACCTTAATTAACGGTGAAATTCGCCTTTCTTGGCCAGAGACACTCGGTATTGTCCGCGAATTAGGAAGTAAATCAACTCAGAAAAACTTGAATTTTCGCTTCCGGCCAGACGAGAATGCAGCGATCAAGTTGCAGGCTTTCACAGAACAAATACAAAAGACGCGCGAGCAACGCCGCCAGATTTCAGAAACCCTTACCCCAAATCAGCTCAATTCTCGACTGAAAGAAGCTGGCTTCACAAAACGTACACTGCGCGACTTTCAACTGCGAGACGTCTCTCGTCTGCTTGCCTTAAGCAATGGTGCAAACTTTTCTGTACCAGGCGCTGGTAAGACGACCGTCACATTTGCATTGCACACTCTGATTCGACGACCAGGACAGCACTTCGTTGTAGTCGCTCCCAAGTCCGCGTTTCAATCTTGGGTTGAAATCGTAAATGAGTGTATGGAGGAAAATGCACCGCTCAATGGAACAGAACCCTTTAATCCTTTGACAGGTAGCGAAAGAGAGACAAGCGATGCTTTGAGTTCTGGTAGCACGCGCTTTATTATTTCCTACGATTTGGCAGTTCGCCAAAAAGGTGTACTAAGTTACCATTTCGCTACAACCCCAACGCATTTGGTACTTGATGAGTCCCATCGAATGAAAGCGGGATGGCAATCCCAGCGCGGCGCGTTTTTTCTTCGTATAGCCGATGCGCCAATACGCCGTGACATACTTACAGGAACACCTATGCCACAGGCTGCTTCGGACATTGAGTCACAGTTGGATTTCTTGTGGCCAGGACATGGCTATGGATTGGAAATAACACAAGGAAAGTCACCTCGCAGCGTGTTGGGAAATTTATACGTGCGAACGACTAAGTCGGAACTGGACCTCCCTCCAACTATTCGCCACTACATTGATGTTGATATGGATCCAGGACAGCTAGCTCTCTACTCGATTGTTCGTAATGAGTTTATCCGGAATTTTTCGCGTCAATTCTCTCAAGGTCTTGGTGACTCTCAGTTCCTGCGTGCGCGCCGATCGGTGATGCGTCTCCTTCAACTATCAGTCAACCCGACTTTGGCTTTGGTTGCCATGGCTAACGATGATGTCAAGGTAGGCTCCGCTATCGTTGATCAAGTTCTTGACGAGGGCTATTCCGCGAAAATGCGGAAAGTGATTCGTCACGCTCATGACCTTGCAAACGAGGGAGAGAAATGCGTAATCTGGACAATTTTTACCGACACAATAAACTGCCTCGTTTCAGCACTAGCAGACTTAAATCCGGTTTCAATTCATGGCGGTGTGCAATTGGGATTGCAAGATGATTGGGACAGCCGGGAAGGCCGCATTCGGCGTTTTCACAAAGACCCTGGATGTTCTGTGCTCGTGGCAAACCCTGCAGCTGCTGGTGAAGGAATCAGTTTACACACTGTTTGCCATAATGCCATTTACGTAGACCGAAGTTATGTATCTACACACTACCTTCAGTCTATAGACCGCATTCACCGTCTTGGTCTTGATCCAAACGTAGAAACTCACATTCATATTTATCGATCCAAAGCTCCTCCAGTCATAGGGAGCATTGATATGTCGGTTAGTCGTCGTCTTGCAGAGAAAATTCGTAACATGCAAATTCTGTTAGATGATTCTGATCTACACGAGATTGCTTTCGATGAGGAAGAAGCTGTTGATCCACTAAATTATGACGTCGAACTAAATGACATAATTGATCTAATCGCGGAACTAGAAGGCGCTGTACCGGAAACTTCATCTGAGGAAGTATGAGCGATCCTAATTCGTTTGAGCGGATTTTCTCTTTGCCTAGCTTCGAAGGGCTACGCCTCTTTCGCAAGTACAAATTGGAGCATCCAACTCTACCAACTGATGATCTGATTGAGTTGATCGAGAATGTCGAAGCAGACGCACATAACCTAGATATGGAATCGTCTGCTTTTCTGTCCCAGATTGTTGGTATGGATTGTCCACTGGAAGGACGTGAATTTTACCAGGAATGTATCAAGGCAGTGTTACTCAAACATCGACCTATATGGGCAAAGTTGATGTTTCAGGGCCGCCGACGTTTTCTTGGTAAGCTCAATTCCAATGATCAGGATATCTTTCATGCGGCTGGCCTCATGGAGAGTTCACCGTCTCGATACGTAGTGACATGGTGGGATACAATCTCGGGATACGCGCGTCTGTATACAGATCAGGAAAAACTTGAGCGAGGCAGAGAAGCTGAGATTTTGTCTTTAGAATTCGAACGGGCGCGTCTAAAAAAGCTCGGTATTATGCGTGATCCAGAATGGCCAGGTCTCGAGGATAACTATGCTGGTTATGACGTGTTGTCATACGAGTTCGGTACAGATGGAAATATCATTAACAAATTGATTGAGGTGAAGTCGACGATGCTCTCACCACTGCGCTTTATTCTGACTCGTCATGAGTGGATCACAGCTGAAATGGCCGGTCCGGCTTACACTTTCCATATTTGGGACATGAATCAGACTCCTCCGATTCTACATATTCGTGACCATTCCGACATTACGCCACATATTCCAGAAGATAAGGGTAAAGGAAAGTGGAGAAATACAGAAGTGCCTGTATCGTCTGCCAAGGTGAGAAGCAACCCAACGAGTTAGGAAGACATTCACGCTTGTTGCCAGGGCATCTGCTCCTCATTTGTGTTAATTCTTTCAATATCGTTCGAATTTTGTTACCGACGAACATTGGAATTAAACCCTTTGCCTTTCTATGCAACTGCTAGTGAGCAAGAAATTTTGAACCAGTTCGAGCTTTCATATTGATTGAGAGTATAGTCTTAATTTGAGGAGAAGAAATGATCAGCGTATTACCTGAATTTGAGCAACCCAGTGTCGATGTAAAAGACTCCGACTCGCGCTTTCCAGTTAGACGAATCTATCTTGTCGGCCGTAACTACGCCGAACACGCCAGAGAAATGGGACACGACCCAAATCGGGAAGAACCCTTCTTTTTCCAGAAACCTTCAGATGCCGTACTGCCCAACGGCAGCGATTTCCCGTACCCACCGATGTCCAGCAACGTCCATCACGAAATCGAAATGGTCGTCGCACTGAAATCCGGAGGAAAAGACATTCGCCCCGAAAACGCACTCGACCACGTTTTCGGCTACGCAGTTGGTATCGACATAACCCGGCGCGATCTGCAACAGAACATGAAAAAAATGGGACGACCTTGGGAAGCCGGTAAATCCTTCGACAAATCAGCACCAATGAGTGATCTCGTGCCCGTCTCAACCTGCGGTCATCCGAATTCCGGGCGAATCTGGCTGGAAGTCAACGGAGAAGTGCGCCAGGACGGTGATTTGAATCAGCTGATCTGGTCAGTCCCCGAGATCATCTCAAAACTGTCCGAAATGTTTGAATTGTGTGGCGGAGATCTGATCTTCACGGGCACACCCGCCGGTGTCGGCCCCATCGAAAAAGGCGATCAGATTTTCGGTGCGGTTCAGAATGTGGGTGAGTTGAGTATCACGGTCGTTTAGCCATTCAGACTCGTTTTCAGGTTGAATCGACACCCGCGCGTGCCGGGTTTGCTTAATGCTCACCGGCGCCGGTTGGACCAAGTGTTATGCCAAATGCCGTTCAATGTGGTATAAACTCAACATAGATTTAGTTGAATCATCGTGATTTGACTTCGTATTTTTGCAATTTTTCTTTATCCGCCGGCTGTTAAAAAACCATATCTGGCGCGATAGTCTGATTGAGGAGGTAATCAATTAATGAAAATACATGAACTAGAAAAGGCATTCAAGCTCGGACACATCAGCAGAAGAGACTTTCTGCGCAAGTCCGCGGCATTGGGTGCGGTAGCAGCAGCCCCGGGAGCCCTGGTTTCCGGTGTGGCGCATGCCAAGCCGAAGCGCGGCGGTATCTTTCGCATCGGTATGGGCGGTGGTTCAACGACAGACTCGCTTGACCCGGGAACCCTGACCGATGCCGTAGGTATCAATCTGGAGCACCAGATCCGAAGTTATCTCACCGAGGTGTCGGCAAATGGCGAACTGGTTGGCGGATTGGCCGAAAATCTGGAGACCAAGCCAGGTGCCAAGGAATGGACGGTTGAACTGAGAAAAGGTGTGGAATTCCACAATGGAAAGACCATGACCTCAGCCGATGTCGTGCATTCGATCCAACACCACATCCGCGAAGGCTCAACATCTGCCGTTGCCGGGCAGATGGGCAAGATTGTTGACCTGAAAGCCGATGGCGATCACGTTGTCCATATGACGCTTAGCGAAGGCAATGCTGACTTTGCATGGCTGCTCAGCGATTACCACGTATCCATCTTCCCAACGGAAGGTTGGGAGTCGGGCGTCGGCACCGGTCCGTTCTCACTGGTCTCCTATGAGCCTGGAGTCCGAGCCGAAGTCAAGCGCAATCCCAACTACTACAAGGAAGGCTTGCCTTACTTTGATGGTACCACCATCACAGTCGTCCATGATGCGGCGGCCCGTGACAACGCACTGAAAACCGGCCAGGTTGATGCGACCAACCGCGTCAGTCAGCGAACCGCCAATCTGCTGGATCGTGCACCGGGTGTGGACGTACTCAAGGTTGTCGGAACCAAGCACTACTCGGTTCCAATGCTGGTCAACGTACCGCCACTGGACAATGTCAAGGTTCGACAGGCGCTGCGGCTGGCTGTTGACCGTGAGGCACTTCTGAAAACCATCCTCGGCGGACACGGCCAGGTCGGCAATGACCTGCCAATCGGACGCAATCAGGAGTTCTACAACACCGAACTCCCGCAGCGTGAGTACGATCCTGACCAGGCCGCATTCCTGTTGAAGGAAGCCGGCATGGAAGGTCTTTCGGTTGAACTGTCTGCGGCTGACGTGGCCTTTGATGGTGCGGTCGACGCAGCGGTGCTGTATGCCGAGCATGCAAAAGCCGCCGGCATCAATATCAACGTCATTCGCGAGTCCAATGACGGTTACTGGTCGAACGTCTGGCAGCAGAAACCCTGGTGCATGTGCTACTGGTCCGGACGTCCGACACAGGACTGGATGTGGACCATCGCGTATGAGGCCGGAGGCGCCTGGAACGACAACAACTGGATCAATGACAGATTCCAGCAGTTGCTGATAGATGCCAGGGCTGAGGTTGACTACAACAAGCGCAAAGACATGTATTGGGAAATGCAGCGACTGCATTGGGAAGAAGGCGGAACCGTGGTGCCACTGTTTGCCGCTGACCTGATCGGTGTGTCCGAGAAAATAGCGTTGCCGGAAGTCATCGGGACGAACTGGGAACTCGACGGACACCGAGCTGCTGAACGTTGGAGTTTTGCATAAGCGGGAAACGTGAAAGTCTGATAGGTCAACGGCAGTAATTCTTAATGGGGCTGACCAGGCTCATTTTCAACCGACTGGCCTTCGGACTGGTTACACTCGTTGTAATCACGATTCTCATATCACTGGCTCTTGAGGCGTTGCCCGGCGATTTCGCCGAGCAACGCCTCGGTCAGTCTGCAACACCCGAAACCATCGCGGCCATCCGCGACCAACTGGGTCTCAATGAACCCATCCACATCCGCTATCTGGAGTGGCTGGGTAAGTTTCTGCAAGGGGACATGGGGGTTTCCCTGTCAAATTCCCGGCCTGTATCTGAACTTCTCGCGACCCGGCTCGGCAATACGGTGTTTCTGGCAGCCTCAGCGGCTGTTGTCGCGGTACCGCTCGCGCTGATTCTGGGTATTCTCGCGGCACTGTATCGGGAAACGCTGCTGGACAAGATCATCTCGACCATGACGCTGGCTGCAATCTCCCTGCCCGAATTCTTTGTCGGATACATGCTCGTCGCCCTGTTTGCGGTCAACTGGCAACTGTTTCCGGCTATTTCAAACATATCAGACAGCATGCTGTTGGGTGAGAAAATCTATGCCTCACTGTTGCCCATCGCAACACTGACACTGGTCATCGTCGCACACATGATGCGGATGACCCGCGCCGCAATCATCAATCTCATGCAAAGTCCCTTCATCGAGATGGCCACCCTGAAAGGACTCACCCGCGCCCGGATCGTGGTCCACCACGCTCTGCCCAATGCCCTGTCCCCGATCATCAACGTGATCGTACTGAACCTGGCCTACCTGGTGGTGGGCGTGGTTGTTGTCGAGGTGGTATTCATCTACCCGGGACTTGGCTCACTGATGGTCGAGTCAGTGCAGTCTAGGGATCTGCCCATTGTCCAGGCCTGTATCCTGATTTTCGGCGCGACCTATATCTCACTGAATATGCTGGCGGACATCCTGTCCATCATCAGCAACCCCAGACTGCGTCATCCCAAGTGAGGTACATGGCGTGAGATTCTGGAATTCACTCAAGCGCGCTGGACTGCCGGCACATATCGGGCTGGTGGTTATTGCGATATTCGCGTTTGCTGCTATCTTCGCACCATGGCTGGCGCCTTATGGTGAAAGCGAGGTGGTGGATCCCATTCCGTGGGCCACTCCCGAGGAGAGCGGAACGCTCTTGGGACTGGATCAGCTCGGACGAGATCTCTACACTCGCGTCCTGTATGGAGCGAGAAACACCATCGCGCTGGCACTCGGCATTACCTGCCTGGCATTCTTCATGGGCATGACAGCTGGATTCTTTGCGGCAGTGCTCGGTCGCTGGGTGGATATGTTCTTAAGCCGATGTGTCGATGTCATCATGGCCTTTCCCACCTTGTTTTTCGCATTGATTGCACTGTCTATCTTCGGAACGTCGATTCCGGTGATGGTGCTCGTGATCGCCACGTTGGACGCGACGCGTGTCTACAGGATCGCGCGCGCCCTGGCGATGGACATCAACGTGATGGAATATGTCGAGGTGGCGCGGCTTCGCGGTGAAGGGCTGTGGTGGATCATGCGCCGTGAGATTCTGCCCAATACACTGACACCGTTGCTGGCGGAATTCGGACTTCGGTTCTGTTTCGTGTTCCTGTTCATCAGTTCCTTGAGTTTTCTCGGTATCGGAATTCAGCCACCCTCTGCAGACTGGGGCGCCATGGTCCGCGAAAACGGCGTCGCAATCACCTATGGCATTTTCACACCACTGGTACCAGCCGCCGCGATTGCGATTCTGACCATCGCCGTCAACCTGGTGGTGGATTGGTTCCTCAGGAAAACCGCCGGACTGCGCGAGGAATACTGATGTCCGGCTTGCGTGCAATTTAGACAATACATCGGCGTTATGGGTGATAGATTACTGACCATTCGGAATCTGCAGATCGAGGGATTTGCAGATGAGCAGTGGAAACCGATTGTCAACGGCATCGACCTGGACCTGAATCGGGGAGAGGTGCTCGGCCTGATCGGGGAGTCCGGAGCTGGAAAGTCCACAATCGGAATCGCCGCCATGGGCTACTGTCGGCCCGGTTGCCGTGTTGTTGGAGGAACCATCGACTTCGACGGCGTCCAAATCCACGAGCAGACCAGTGATCAGATCCGTGACATCAGGGGTGTACGCATGTCTTACGTCGCACAAAGTGCGGCCGCCTCGTTCAATCCCGCCCACCGACTCATTGATCAGTATGCCGAAACACCAGTCCAGCATGGTGTGCTTAAGTTTCAGCAGGCCGCGAACAACGCACGCGCCATCTATGCCAGACTGGAACTGCCGGATCCGGACAACATCGGCAAGCGCTTTCCGCACCAGGTCTCAGGCGGGCAGCTGCAGCGAGCCATGGTTGCCATGGCCATGTCCTGTGAACCCGATCTGATCATTTTCGATGAGCCGACAACCGCGTTGGACGTCACCACTCAGATCGAGGTGCTGGCGGCCATCAAGGATGTGGTCACGCAGTTCAATACAGCCGCGATCTACATCACGCACGATCTAGCGGTTGTGGTACAACTGGCCGACCGCATCATGGTATTGCGTTACGGTGACCTGGTAGAGGAATCAACCACCCGGGAAATCCTGAATACTCCCAAGCAGCAATACACCAAGGACCTGCTTGCAGTCAGAACGTTTAAAAAGGACAGCGAACCAGCAACTGAATCGCAAGTGCCGTTGATTGAGATCAGTGACCTTCATGCCTCCTACGGTGGCGGTATCAAGGTGTTGGAGGACATCAATCTTGCTGTAGAGCGATGTCGGACCGTCGCCATTGTCGGTGAATCCGGCAGCGGAAAAAGTACGCTGGCCCGGGCCGTGACGGGATTGTTGCCACCAATGCAGGGCACGGTGAAGTATTCCGGAGAGGTGTTGCCGCGCTCCTACAAGAACCGATCCAAGGATCAGCTTCGCCAGATTCAGATGATTTACCAGATGCCGGATGTGGCACTGAATCCCCGGCAGAAACTCAGGGATGTGATCGGACGCCCGCTTGGATTCTATTTCGGGATGTCGGGCTCCGAACGCGACCGCAAGGTCAGGGAGTTACTCGAAATGATTGAATTGCCGGGCAACTACATTGATCGATTCACACCGGAACTCTCCGGTGGACAGAAACAGCGCGTCTGCATTGCCCGGGCACTGGCCGCACAGCCGGTTGTCATCATCTGCGATGAGGTCACCTCGGCCCTGGATCAGTTGGTGGCTGAGGAGATTCTGAAACTGCTGGACAGACTGCAGAAAGAGCTTGAGATGACGTATCTTTTCATTACTCATGACCTGGCGACAGTCAAGGCGATCGCCGATGAGATCGTGGTCATGCTGCAGGGACGGATCGTGGAAGCCGGTCTCAAGGACGAGGTTCTGACACCGCCGCATCACGAGTATACCGAGCTGTTATTGAGCTCGGTTCCGGAGATGGATCCCGACTGGTTGGACCGTTTGCTGGAGTCCCGGGCAACGGCCGAGGCATAGTTGAATCCCGGAGTTGTGGTATAAAGCAGAAAGCCGGGCGACAGACTTTCGGCTGAAATTACAGAATTTACAATGGCAATACTGATAGTAAAACGATTCCTGTTGATGCTGCTGACCATGTTCGCAGTGTCGATCATTCTGTTTGTATTGCTTGAAATCGACATCGAAACCGTCGCCATCAAGGTACTCGGCCCCTACAGTACCGAAGAGCAAAGACTCATCTGGTTGGAAAACAATGGCTACAACGAGCCGGTTGTTTTCCGATATTTCAAATGGGCCGGCAACTTTCTGGTTGGTGACTTTGGCACTTCAACGATATACAAGATTCCGGTTTCCGAGATATTATGGCCGCGGTTGTGGAACACCACGGTTCTCGCGTTTTGGGTGTTTGTTTTCTTGGTACCGGTTTCACTGGTTCTCGGCATACTCTCTGGCATGCGCGAAGGCTCGAAACTGGATCGAACCATATCTGTTGTCAGTATTCTCACCACCTCGGTCCCGGAATTCGCCAGCACCGTGTTCTTCTCCGGTCTGTTCGTGTTCACCCTGCAGTGGCTGCCCGGCACCAGCGGCATGTTTGACGGCTTTGACTGGAAGCAGTTGGTGTTGCCGGTATTGGTGTTGCTGGTCTACGATTTCGGCTATGTGACACGTATGACACGGGCGTCAATGGCCGAGGTCATGACCACACACTACGTCAGGACTGCGGTACTGAAAGGATTGCCCTATCGACATGTCATCCTCAAACATGCCCTGCGCAATGCGCTGATTGCGCCTTTCACCGTTCTCATGCTGCAGATCAACTGGCTCATGTCCGGCGTGATTGTGGTGGAGTTTTTCTATGCCTACAAGGGGTTTGGCGCCTTGTTGCTGGATGCCGCCCTGCGGCAGGATGTGTTCCTGATCGAGGCGTGTACCATGGTTGCGGTGTTCGTGGTCGTGATGACACAGATGGTGTCTGACATCGCGTACACCTACCTTAATCCTAGAATTCGATTCACCTGATCAACGGACAGATGGCTGAAAGTGCATCAACAAACGTAAACGGATCGCAGAAGACGCACAGTTCACTGCGACGGGCGATCTCGATCATGGGGCTTTTGCGCGAGAGTCCGGTCGGGATGCTGGGTGCGTTTCTGGTCGGTTTCTGGGTACTAGTGGCGATTTTCGCCCCGCTGATCTCACCCTATGAGCCCAACGCGACTCTGGTGCCGTTCATGAAACCAGGGGCCGCCGCGCCCGATGGCGGAACATTCTGGCTGGGCACTGACCACATCGGGCGGGACATCCTCTCCCGGTTGATTTGGGGCTCCAGGACGGTTTTGTATTACGCACCGCTTGCCACAGCCGCCGCATATATCGTTGGTATCGTGATGGGACTGGTGGCGGGTTACTATCGGGGCTGGATTGATGACGTGCTGTCGAGAATCGGAGACATGATTCTCTCATTCCCGGTATTGGTGCTTTACATCATCATCATTTCAACTGTTGGTGCGTCCGGATTGAATATCGTGATCGCCATCGTTTTCGCAAGCGGTCCGGCCATCATGCGAATCGTCCGCGGATTGGTACTGGATCTTCGCAATCGCGACTACGTTGCGGCCGCACAGACCCGCGGGGAGTCCGCCTGGCGAATCATGATCGTGGAAATTCTGCCGAATGCACGCGGTCCGCTGATTGTGGACGGTTGCCTCAGAATGGGCTATGTGATCATCAACATCGGTGTGCTGGGCTTTCTGGGTCTCGGACTGCCGCCACCTGATCCGGACTGGGGTGGCATGATCAACGAAACACGCCAGATGGCGTTGATATTTCCGCATATGACGGTGATACCGTGCATCGCCATATCAACCTTGGTTCTCGGATTCAATCTGCTTGCTGACGGCATGCGGGAAATCTCCCTGAAGGATTGATTGGCACGCAACGATAACGGAAAAGGGCAGATGGCTACATCAAACGACCAGGTTGTATTGAATATTCAGGATCTGAATATCTCCTATTACACACGCGCCGGCGAAATCCCGGCGGTCGTTGACTTCTCGCTGCAGGTTCGACACGGGGAGACCATCGGACTGGTCGGCGAGTCCGGCTGCGGAAAATCAACCGTTGCCATGGCGATCATGCAGTACATGGGTAACAACGGCTCAGTCAAGAGTGGATCGATTGAGTTCAAGGGGCGTGAGATGACCCGGCTCAGCGAGGAGGAGTTGCGCCAGATCCGCGGCAAGGAAATCTCCATGATCTATCAGGAGCCGTTTTCCGCACTCAATCCGAGCATGCTGATCGTCAATCAGCTGATCGAGGTGCCCTTGGCACATGAGGACATCTCGGTTGAAGAGGCGCGGGCACGCGCGAGGCAGATTCTGGTCGATGTCAATATCCCCGACCCTGATCGGGTCCTCGATTCCTATCCGCATCAGCTGTCCGGGGGACAGCAGCAGCGCGTGGTGATCGCAATGGGACTGCTGTCAAATCCAGACCTGCTCCTGCTCGACGAACCGACAACTGCGCTGGATGTCACCGTCGAGGCGGGCATCGTCAAGCTGATCGCCAATATCAGCAAGAAATTCGGTACCTCACAGATCTACATCTCCCACAATCTGGGACTGATTCTGGAAACCTGCGACCGCGTGTTTGTCATGTATTCCGGAGAAGTGGTGGAAGAAGGCGCGATTAGACCATTGTTCAAGTCGCCAAGACATCCGTACACGCATGGTCTGTTCGGCTGTATCGCCTTGCCGACCGCCGACAAGAACGCGGCACCCCTGGTACCGATTCGCGGACAGTTGCCGTTGCCGCATGAAAGACCGCAAGGCTGCAACTTCGGGCCTCGGTGCGATTACTTTGTTGCAGGACGGTGTGACCAGCAGGACATCCACATGGAGGATGTCGGCGACGATGCCGAGGCGCGTCACGCCGTGAGATGTGTGCGTTGGGTGGAACTCGAACATGAGAGAAAGCTTGCGGATTCAGATCAGCAGGCAGCTGAAGTTGGACATCGGGTATTGGAAGTCCACAACATGCAGAAATACTACACGCTGCATGACCGATCAATCAAGGCCATGATGAGTGGCGATCGAATCAAGCTGATCAAGGCCAATGAGAAACTGGATTTTGAGGCGCACGAATCAGAAACACTCGCCATTGTGGGAGAGTCCGGTTGCGGCAAGTCCACGCTGGCCAAGGTGTTGCTGGGTCTGGAAACCGCGACCGATGGTGAGATCCTTCTCAACGGAGAGAAGATCGACGATGTACCGGTCAATGACAGAAGCCCGGCGCAGTTGTCGGCCATGCAGATGGTGTTTCAGAATCCAAGCGACACACTCAATCCGAGTCACACGGTCGGGCAGCAGATCGCACGCGCCATCAAGAAGTTTGGTGTGGAGAAAAATCGCACCAAGGTTCGCGAGATGGTGCTGTCACTGCTTGACACCGTGAAACTGCCGCGGGATTTCTATTATCGCCGTCCGCGCCAGCTGTCAGGTGGTCAGAAACAGCGAATCGGCATCGCACGCGCGTTTGCCGGACGACCGTCCATGATCATTGCCGATGAGCCGGTATCAGCGCTGGATGTGTCCGTCGCCGCGGCCATTACGGAATTGCTGATGGATCTGCAGCGTGAGAGAAAAATGACCCTGCTATTCATCAGTCACGATCTGAGCATCGTGAGATACCTGTCGGATCGCATCCTGGTGATGTATCTCGGCCAGGTCATGGAGCAGGGAGAGACACAGGATGTTTTCCAACCACCGTATCATCCCTATACAGAGGCATTGCTGTCAGCGGTGCCGATTGCCGACCCGGATGTGAACAAGCGCGAGATCGTGCTGGAAGGAAATCTGCCAAGCGTTTTGAACCCGCCACCTGGATGTCCGTTTGAAACGCGATGTCCGCGAAAGATCGGGGAAATCTGTGAGAACGTCCGTCCACCGATACAGAATGTATCGGCCAATCATCAGATCGCCTGTCATATCCCGCTTGAAGAGTTGCGTGAGGTCGACCCTGTGATCCAGATGGGTAACAAGGGGAGTTCCGAGGTTTCGACCACGGTGAATTGAATCGACGTCAAATCCCGGTTCATAAAGTGCGATCATAAAAAAAGGGCTTCCCGTCGGGAAGCCCTTTTTTGTTACCGAATTGGTTTCGGATCAGGATTTCACACCCAGAGTATTTCCGAAGATATAGCTGGTTGGGTGATGTCGGAATCCGACAACCTTGTCGCTCCATGCGGAATAGACTGATCGCCACAGTGGTTGCGCGATCGGGCCGTCTTCCTGCATGATGACTTCAAGCTGCCTGATCAGTTCCTTGCGCTCCTCGAGATCCAACGTTCCCTCGGCCTGAGTCAGGATCCGGTCAAATTCCGGATTGGCATAGTTTGACTCATTCCAGGGTACACCGGTTCGGTAAGCCAGACCCAGCACCATGAAACCCAGTGGACGGTGTGTCCATGAGGTAAACCCGAAGGGTACCTTGTCCCATACATCCCAGAAATCTGAGGATGGCAGCAGGTTGATATTGACGCGTATGCCAGCGTCCTTCCATTGCTCAACCATGGTCTGTACGGTCGCAATTTCCCAAGGCGGGTCTTTCTTCGATGCGATTTCCATGTCGATGCCATCCGGCATACCGGCTTCAGCCAGCAGCTGCTTGGCCATCTCAGTATCCCGTGTCATCATGGGCAACTGAGCGTAGTCCGGATGAATCGGGCACACATGGTGATGCTCACCTGGCGCGCCTGAATTATTGTGTCCGAGTTCCAGACATCGAACCGGATCAAGTGCCACTCGCAGCGCCTTGCGCATCTTCGGATTGCTGTATTCCGGTCGGTCGACCTGAACACGGGCAACACCCGTTTTTGCAGTCACTGCCTCATGCACTACGACCCCAGGCATGCCCCGATAGATATCGAGCTGTGCGATCGTTCCCTCGTACATGCCCATGATCTGTCCGGAAGACAGACCTGCGAGTGTCGCGGAAGGATCGTCACCGAGGTCCAGCATTTCAATACGATCAAGGTAAGGACCCTCACCATAGTAGTCATCTCTGGCGACCAGTATGGCTTTCTCGTTTTGAATGTACTCGACGAGTTCAAAGGCACCCTGTCCATTGGAACCAGCACCGAATTGACCGTTTTCTTCCGGATCGAGAATCGCAAGCGGATAATGGAACAGATGCTCTGGAATCGCGATCTGCGGAACTTTGATGTTCAATCGAACCGTCTTTGCATCGATAATCTCGATCGCGTTCGCATCCCACAGTTCAGTTCCGTCATCGTTCATCATGTAGCCCTTCATCAATCCGAGTACAGATGATCCGGTTGCAGGATCCAAAACCCGTTGCAGATTCCAGGCGACATCCTCAGCGACAAAGTCACGACCGCTGTGCCACTTGAGTTCCGGACGAATCTTGAGATCCCAAGTCATCAGGTCATCACTGGCTTCCCAGCCTTCAAGCAGGCCCGGATGGGTGACGTTGTCATGATTGGTATGCGTCAGGTATTCCACGACCTGTCGGGTGATGTTGGAGTCATACACCCATTGATGGATGTGTGGATCCGCAATGGTTGGAATTCTCATCGAAATCCGAAGTGTACCACCCTTGGGCATATCGGCTGCTGACGCCGTCGGAATCAACTTGACTCCGGTCAGGTCACCGGCAAACTTGTATGCCGCTGCAGCAGACAATCCAAGCAGGGTGGAGTATCGCAGGAAATCCCGTCGGGTAATTCTACCCTCCGCGAGCTCCTCCTTCAACTTTGGAATGTGTCGGTGTTCTTTCTCTGTCATATTTCACTCCTTGATTGGAATTAAGTTACTACTCATGCGAATTGCTGCCGATGCAATACGCCTCTTGGAGCACCGCATTTGCAGTTTTCTATGCAAAGAGTATACAACAATCAGTAGGATTTACTGATACATCGTGCCGGCGCCCCAGAATCGAACGTCATTCGCAATTGCGTTGGTTTGAAAGTCATTGTGCAGGGCCTTGGTTTAAAATCGGCGGAATTGACCACCCTTGGCAACCGAGTTTCACAGTAATGATGGCACACCTGAATTTGTCCAAATTCCCTCCAGCGCTGTTGCTGATGGCGCTGATGGCAATGACATTTACAATATCAGCGGTTGCTGAAGAACATGAAGCGCCAGCCACGCAGTCATCCATTGATCGGGTTGATCAGGGATTGAGTGGCCGGTATCTGAAGTGGGGCGTCTCCATGGAACACTCTGACCAGACCCGTTTCTACGACAGGAACTGCCGAGGGCAACCCGCTGTACTGTACGGCTGTGACGATGGATTTGATGGACATCAATTGTCCAGTGCCGGTGACTTCGGCAGTGCGGGTGGTATTGAACTGGGTGTCGGCTATAAACCGCGCGCCAATCTGCGAAGGGAAGTGTCGATCTGGTTCCAGCCGAGTTTCAGATTCAACGGGAATTCGAACTATAAAACCAGGTCCGGAGAACGCAATCAGCCTGTACGGGCGAAGGGTTCATCACAGTTGTTGATGTTCAGTCAGTATTGGGAACGCCCAGAAGATAGATTCCGGTCCGCATTCACAAAATCGGGCTACTTTGTACCGTTTGTCGGCATGGGTCTGGGTGTTTCCAAGTTGAAAATCGCCAGGACCACAATGACGCTGCCCACCCACTACACCATTGTTCCCGGAGGCACCAAATTCAACATCGCTTGGATGCTGGCGGCGGGCATCTCCTCACCAATCAACGAGAACATCACACTGGATGTGGTGCTGCGCCATATCGACTACGGTGAGGTAAGAACCGAGCGCGGTCCGATCACGATCGATTTCTACGATCCCAATCGAAACAACCTTGAGGTTGAGATTGATGAGACGCGCGCCGACTATTCGACGTGGGGTTTGCAGGTTTCGCTTCGCTACAGATACTGACAACAGCGAGCGAAGCAGTTGGCGAACGCAGTACGAATGATTGCCGGTTTGGAGTTTCGGTCGATCTTTTCGGGTCAGTGAGACAGGATCTGACTCAGAAACAACTTGGTTCTGTCATTTTGCGGATTGTCGAAGAACTCATCCGGGCTGTTCTCCTCGATGATCTCCCCCTCGTCCATGAAAATGACCCGGTTGGCAACCGTCTTCGCAAAACCCATCTCATGGGTGACCACCAGCATGGTCATGCCGCTTTCGGCAAGCTGGATCATGACGTCCAATACCTCCTTGATCATTTCCGGGTCCAATGCTGATGTCGGCTCATCAAACAGCATGATCTTGGGATTCATGCACAGGCTTCGTGCAATGGCCACGCGCTGTTGCTGCCCACCTGACAATTGACCGGGGTACTTCTGGGCCTGCTCCGGGATGCGAACGCGCTCCAGATACTTCATTGCAATCGCTTCCGCGTCCGCCTTGGGCATCTTTCGTACCCAGATGGGAGCCAGCGTACAGTTCTCCAGCACGGTCAGATGTGGAAACAGGTTGAACTGCTGAAACACCATGCCGACCTCGCGCCTGATATCGGCGATGTTCTTGAGATTGTCGATAAGGGTGATACCGTCGACCGTGATATCCCCGCGCTGATGCTCCTCAAGACGGTTGATGCAGCGAATCAGTGTCGACTTGCCCGAACCCGAGGGTCCGCAGATCACAATCCGCTCACCTTTTTCCACTGTGAGATTGATGTTCTTCAGCACATGAAACTTGCCGAACCATTTGTGCATGTCTGTGATTTCAATCGCGATGGCGTGGTCGCGGTCCTGACTCGAACTCATCGCTTGTGTTTCAACTGATTCGTTCATTGCAATATCCTCTATTGGTCCTTGTGGCCGGTATCCAGTCTGCGTTCCAGGTACAGCGAGTAGCGTGACATCGCGAAGCAGGAAATGAAGAATCCGAGCGCAATAAAAATGTAAAGTTCATTGGAAAGCCCCTGCCACTTGGAATCAGCCAGCGTTGCGCGGCTGATACCCAGCGGGTCTAGCAGACCGACGATGACAACAAGCGTGGTGTCCTTGTACAGTCCGATGAATGTGTTGACGATACCGGGTATGGAAATCTTCAGTGCCTGGGGCAGGACGATCAGCCGCATGCAGTTGGCGTATTTCAACCCCAGTGCGTCGGCTGCCTCGAACTGTCCGCGCGGGATGGCTGCCAGACCGCCTCGCACCACTTCAGCAATATAGGCGGCAGCAAACAGGATCACCATGATGATGACGCGTAACAGCAGGTCGAAATAGGTGCCCGGCGGCATGAAATAGTTCAACAGTGTGGATGCCACAAACAACAGGGTGATCAGGGGCACTCCGCGGAAGAATTCGATATACCAGATACTGAGCAGACGCACCACCGGCATCGAGGAATGGCGTCCCAGTGCCAATGCGATGCCGAGCGGAAGTGACACGGCGATTCCGGTGACACCGATCAAAACGGTCAGCATGAATCCACCGAACTTCGAGGACTCGACCTCTTCAAGTCCGAGGCCGCCCCACAGCATCAGGAAGGCAAGGAACGGGTAGACAAGGGTAAACCACAGCAGGTATCGGCGCCCGGCAACCTGGTCGTAGAGTAAAGGCACCAAGGCGACGAATAACAGCACGAACGTGAGATTCACCCGCCACCTGAGATGATCGGGATAAAACCCGTACATGAATTGATCGAACCGCGCCCCGACTACCGTCCAGCAGGCGCCGGAGGCGATTTCCCGGCATTCATTGCGGTGCAGGGCATCGGTGAACACCGCGTCGAAAAACGCCCAGTTCAGGAAAGGCGGAACGATTTTGTACAGCAGATAAACGGCCAGAATCGTCAGTATGATATCGGTTGGACTGGAGAACAGGTTCTTGCGCATCCAGCCCAAAACCCCCACCTGCATCTTTGGTGGTGGCAGATCCGGCTGAAGCTGGGTTGTTTTTGGATTCTGATCCATCACTTTAACGCTCAACCAGCGAGATGCTCTTGTTGTACCAGTTCATGAATGCGGATATCGACAACGAGATGCAAAGATAAATCGCCAGCACGATTGACATGCATTCCAGTGCCCGGCCGGTTTGGTTCAGGGAGATGCCGCCGATAGTGGCGACGATGTCCATGTAGCCTACCGCAATGGCAAGCGAGGAGTTCTTGGTGAGATTCAGATACTGACTGATCATGGGTGGCACAATGACTCGAAGTGCCTGGGGCAGGATGACCAGCCGCATCGCCCAGTTCGGCTTCAGGCCCAGCGCGTAGGCAGCCTCGGTCTGTCCGTGGCTTACGGCCAGTATACCGGCCCGCACGATCTCCGCGATGAAGGCGCCGGTATACACGCCCAGTGCAAACATCAGCGCAATGAATTCAGGGCTTAGAACCAGTCCACCCTTGAAATTGAATCCCTGAAATTCGGGAAATTCCAGTTGTGCGGGAGTTCCCATCGCCCAGAATGCCAGTAACGGCAGCAACACGATGACACTGACATTGATCCAGTAGACCGGATATCTCTCCCCGGTTTCTGCCTGCTTGCGGGCAGCAATTCGGGAGAAAACCACAGCGCCTGCAATTGCGATGATCAATGCCAGGGCGACGCCCCAGAACGCTGGTTCCAGCAGGGGTTTGGGTACATAGAATCCGCGATTCGACAGGAATACGAAATCGAACATCGACATCGCCTGTCTCGGGTGCGGCAGACTGTGCACGATAATGCCATGCCACAACAGGATCCACAGCAGTACCGGCACGTTGCGGCAGAACTCAACAAAAACGTAGGCGATTCGGTTGATCAGGAAGTTCGAGGACAAACGTGCGACACCGGCAACGAATCCGACAACTGTCGCCAGTGCGATTCCCAATACGGCGACCAGGGCGGTGTTGATGACACCAACCACCGTTGCCCTCAGATGGGTGCTGCGCGAACTGTATTCGATCAGGTGTTGATTGATGTCGTAGTTGGAAGGTGTGAACAGGAAATCGTAACTCGCCTCCCGGCCCAGCAGTTCCAGGTTGTTGAGGGTGTTTCGAACAAAGAATCCAATCAGGGAGAGGACCACGACGATGACGACAATCTGTATGATCATCTGACGGGATTTTTTGTCCGTCCAGAGATTACCCAGCATTGTGAGAGTCCGAACCCGCGGGGATGAGTGGTTGTGCCTGGCCTGAACGACTTGCAGGAAGCGGAGAGAGGGTGACGGTGCATGCACTTGGCATGCACCGTCAGGCTGATTGCTTTACCGATAAGGCGGTGCGTAGATCAGACCACCGTCGGTCCAGAGGGCATTGACTCCTCTTTCCAGGCCGATGTCTGTATTGACACCTACGAATCTTTCGAAGATCTCGCCATAGTTGCCGACCGCTGCGATCACGTTGACTACCCAGTCAGCATCCAATCCCAGCATGGCACCATATTCGCCTTCGGTACCGAACATTCGATTCATTTCAGCATCCTTTTGCTCTTCCGCGGCCATTTCGCGCACGTTGGCGGCAGTGATACCTTTTTCCTCAGCAATGATCAGCACGTTCAGGGTCCATCGTACGACATCGCCCCATTCGTCATCGCCGTGTCGAACCAATGGTCCCAGAGGCTCCTTGGAGATGATTTCGGGAAGAACGACGTGGGCATCCGGATCATCCAGACTGACGCGTGTCGCGGCGAGCCCGGAGCGGTCAGTGGTGTACACATCACAGCGTCCAGCCAGATAGTTCTGGCGTGCCTCGGCGTTGGTTTCGATCGGAACCGGCTCGTAGCTCATGTTGTTGCTGCGAAAGAAATCCGCCAGGTTCAGCTCGGTCGTGGTACCGGTCTGGATGCATACGGATGCACCATCCAGTTCGGTCGCACTTGAGACGCCCAAAGATGCTGGAACGATGAATCCCTGGCCATCGTAGTAGTTGATTCCCACGAACGTCAGTTTCAGGTCAACATCACGGCTGTAAGTCCATGTCGTATTTCTCGAAAGCATGTCCACTTCGCCGGCTTTCAATGCCTCAAAACGAGTCTTTCCGGTCAGGTTGGTGTACTTGACCATGGATGGGTCACCAAAAACCGCGGCTGCAACCGCTTGGCAGATGGCAACGTCGAATCCCTGCCAGTTACCCTGGTCATCTGTGAACGCGAAGCCGGCCAGACCGGTATTGATTCCGCATTGCAGATGGCCTTTTGCTCTTACGTCATCCAGCGTACCGGCCTGACTGATACCAGTCATGGTCAATCCGGCTACAGCCAGCGCCAAAGAGATGGATTTAATGAACTTCATATTTATGCCTCCGATATGATTGTTCGGGTTATTGAAATAATGATGAATTGATTATAAACGCAACAAAAGCGCTTCCATTGACAAAAAACCAGGCGTTGGCTTTCAAGTGGAAAAACTGATTGCCGTAAACCGGTCTGTTGGTTCGGGAATGGGACTTGGTGACTTTCGAATTCACCCGTGACTGAATTGAAACGCCCGGAACATTCGATAAGCCACCGGACTCATTGAATGACATAGATCGGACTGGACCATGCGGTGTGGCCGTCCTCGAATGTCGCCTTGATGTACAACGCATTGTCGCGGTCAGCTCTAAGTGGAATCTGCCGGTCGATGTTGACGTGGTAATGCGGATTGGTGTCGGGCAGGCGAAACAGCCGGATTCGCCGGTCGATGCCGCCGTTGGCAAAGGTGATCTCATCGCGTCCAATCTGGTCAATTGCAACGGTTTCCTCGACCAGGTTGGTGTTGATGTGAATCTGACCGCTGTGCGCGTCTTTCAAAACCGCATCAAATCCGCCAAAGCCACCGGTCGTCAGTGCGCTCCATTCCACGCGGTTTGCAGCGGACTGCTCGAATTTCTTGTCGATGTTGTAGCGGTTGACTGGGTGCAGGGATTTAAACTCGTTGTCTGTCAGTTCGGCAAACCCGTCCCAGATGGTCTCGCGCCCGCGTCCGCGGTATTCCGAACCTTCCCAGAGCAGGCGGATTCTCTGACCGAGTTCCTGTTGAGAATAAGGTCTGAACACCTCGAGTGTTTCGGTACCGTTTCGGATATCGATTCGCTCAACCGGCGAGTGGGCGTGCACCTCGATTCGGAAACGCGCCGAATCGGCGTCCGATCGGATGATGTCACCCATCATCGCCACCCGGGTCTTGCCGACACTCTGTCCGCCCAGGTCGGGATTGTCGTAGTACTGATCGGACTCGCGCTCGAAAAAGGCCTCGGTTTCCATCACAACCCGATTGCCGGTTGTTCCGTAATGATGACGCTTTCTCAGGGCATCCATGACGCCGCGCCGCGTGAACTCACTCGCCAGCACACAGGTCAGCCCCCCGTACGCACCAAACGTTGTAGCGCCTGGATGCGAGGCACCAGGGCGGCCCTTGTGTCCATCTGAATTCGACAGGATGCCCACCCGGTAACCCTGCTCAAGAGCATCCTCGATCAGCCACTCGAAGGTGCCCCAGGCGGAGTGAACCTCAACGCCGCGCTCAATCCGCTGGTCATGGGCCATCTTGATGTCCGCATAGCGACCGCCGATGTGGGCAAACACAACGCAATCCTCATCCTTGAGTGCCTCAAACAGGTCTGAGGCGGAGTTGGCATCGGTTTCGACGTCGGAAAGATCATGCACCAGGGCATGTGAGGATCGGTGGATCTGCCGCCCCTCATTCATCATCAACACGTTGCGGTCACCGCCAAGCCCGGTGTTGCCGGACCATTCCCATCCCGGGAAGGTGATGAATCGATCGTTTTCGGTGAACTCCGCCGACAGTTCATTGAGATGCTCCCAGAATTCCGTTGTAATCTGAAAATCATTGCCCTGATGGACGCAGATATCCAAAAACGCCTTGTCGCGGGCGAATTCGTAAAACTCCCTGGCCGAGTTGGTGCCGATGGTCTCTTCCGATTGACCGTGAAGATCACCCCAGTACGGCAACAGCGGCTGTTCATCGACAATCTTGCAGGGGTTGGAGCAGGCAACAACCCGCCCCTCGTCATCCAGCAATTCTATGTTCAGGATTCCGGTTTCAAGTGCTTTGATATCGGACACGATGGCTGAAAAATCTCCAGGCTTGAGGCGGATGGATTCCGGCAGGCCATCAAGTTTGAGATTGGCCCTGAGCCGGAACTCGGTATCGCAGCAATCAGACGGATTGCCCCATCGGTCGACGCCTTTCAGACACAGACGAAAAGGCTGATTCACCGGTCTGGCAGTTGGCAGTACCGCTTCGAACTTGGCAGGCGGACCGGGGACGATGGCAATGGTGGGTTGCTCGGGCAGTACAACGTAGTCATAGGTTGCGATGGCATCAACCAGGACCCGGAACTCGAAGGTCTCTTCGCAGAATGTCTGGATGCGGATGCCCGGACTGCCCTGGCGTCGGTCGCCGAAGCGCACGATAATCTGGTCTCCCTCGCGCAGAAATCCCCGAACAACCCGGATGAACAGTGTTTTGCTCCAGGGGCGGATGTTGCGGTTGGTGTCGTATTCAACATGAAGCACCGCACCGTTGGAGGCTTCGACCGTGGTGTAGTTCACTGCAGTGGGATTGTCAAACTGCGGGCGACCCGTATCCGAGGCAAATCGGTGGACAATCTTGAGGGTTCCGGAGTCATCGATCCCGAAATATCCCGCGGTGTAGGTCAGTGTGAACTCTTGGAATGAGCCGGCTTCGAAACGGCCTGTCGGCTCAATCGTCGCGCTGCCCATTCGTTCAGGCATGTAGGTCGAGTATGGCATGGTGATGTGTCGGTTAACGAAATTCAGGCACTCATCCGCTTTTCGATCGCACCGGGTGCGTGCTGGTCGGCCCGATAGGATGATCGCACCATCGGCCCGGAAGCGACGTGGGAGAATCCCATGGACTCACCCATTTCCCTGTATTCCTCGAACTCCTCAAGCGGAACGTAGCGGGTGACGGGCAGGTGATGGCGACTGGGCTGCAGATACTGCCCCAGTGTCAGGATACTGACAGCGTGCTCGCGCAGATCATTCATGACCTCGGCGACTTCCTGCTTGGTTTCGCCGATGCCGAGCATCAGGCCGGATTTTGTCTCAACATCCGGATGCTGTTCGGAGAACCGTTTCAGCAGCTTGAGGGAGTGCTGATAATCGGAACCGGGTCGGACCTCGCGATACAGGCGTGGCACGGTTTCGAGATTGTGGCTGAACACATCCGGTGGATGCGCTTTCAATTGTGCGAGCGCCTTGTCCATCCGGCTGCGAAAGTCCGGTGTCAGGATCTCGATGGCGGTAGTCGGGCAGACGGTTCTCATGGTGCGTATGCAATCGGCGAAGTGGGCGGCACCACCGTCTCTGAGATCATCGCGATCGACCGACGTGACCACCACATACCTTAAGTTCATCTGTCTGACGGTTTCAGCGAGATTCTCGGGTTCGTCTTGATCCGGTGCAAGCGGCCGGCCGTGGGCGACGTCACAGAACGGGCATCGCCGGGTGCAGATGTCGCCGAGTATCATGAACGTTGCCGTGCCGTGTCCGAAGCACTCGCCGATGTTGGGACACGACGCCTCCTCACAGACCGTGTGCAGATTGTTGTCGCGCAGGATTTTTTTCAGCCGCAACACCTCGGGCGTACCCGGAAACCTGGCGCGGATCCAGGCGGGTTTTTTAAGCCGGTCATCGCGTTCAGTCGGTTGGATGCGAACCGGCAGACGCTCCATTTTTTGCGCACCCCTGAGTTTGATACCGGATTGCAGACGCTGAGGATTCGACATGGTTGTTGCCTGATGCGATGAGTAAGACGGATGCGTTGTCACTGCGACTCGATGTTCGGTTTGCCAGTTGCCTGTTGAACGGTCTACCGCCAACCAAGCCAGAAGGATTATATTACCAGCGATTGCGATCCCGATGCGGCGGATTCGCGTCGGCGGAGTGTTTTGCGTAAATCCGCCGTTCAGCATACAATTGCGGTATGGACAATCAATCCGCAATGTACGGCTGGTGATGTCTGATGGCTGTTGCTTCAGAGCATGTATTCTCAGGCAATCTCGCTGAAATTGCCAATGCCGCCCACCACGCCCGGCAAACGCCCGGAGTCCAACTTGATGCCGACGCCAGGGAGGTTCTCTTTGCGGAAATCACCGATCTTCTCAGGCAACGCGACGCGGTCCTGGTTGCCCACTACTATGTCGATGGCGACATCCAGGATCTGGCTGAGCAGACCGGTGGCTGTGTCGCTGATTCCCTCGAGATGGCGCGTTTTGGTTTCGACCATCCGGCGTCGACAATCATCGTTGCCGGTGTGCGGTTCATGGCAGAAACCGCCAAGATCCTCAGTCCGGAAAAAACCATCTTTGCCGTTGAGAACGAAGCCAACTGCTCGCTTGATCTGGGATGTCCGGCCAGGGAGTTTTCTATCTTTTGCGATCAGCATCCTGACCGGACAGTGGTTGTCTACGCCAATACCTCCGCTGAAGTCAAAGCCCGGGCCGACTGGGTGGTGACCTCATCGATCGGATTGAAGCTGATTCGGCATCTGCATTCCAAGGGCGAAAAAATCCTGTGGGCACCGGACAAGTATCTCGGTGACTACATCCAGCGCGAATCCGGCGCCGACATGGTGATGTGGAACGGTGCCTGCATCGTGCACGAGGAGTTCAAATCTTTGGTACTGCGCGGCGTCAAGAATCAGCATCCCGAGGCCAGGGTATTGGTTCATCCCGAATCGCCGGCGAGTGTGATCGCACTGGCCGATGTGGTGGGCTCGACCAGTCAGATCATCAATGCCGCACTGACCATGCCAGAGGACACCTTCATCGTCGCCACCGAGGAGGGCATCCTGCACAAGATGCGCACGCTGGCACCACACAAGACCTTCATCACCGCGCCGACGGCAGGCGAGGGCGCGACCTGTGAGAGCTGTGCCCATTGTCCTTGGATGAAAATGAATGACCTCGAGCGCGTTCGCCAGGTTCTGCTGGACTTCAAAGGCGAGGTAATGCTCGATGAGGACATTCGAAAGCGGGCGGAAATCTCCATTCATCGCATGGTGGAGTTCGGCAGACTGCATGCTGCCTGAGTCCTGAGATACCGCCTCGACAATGCCCGGATTTATCGATCATTTCAAGGACCAAGCCGACTCCAAGTCATTCGGTGTGATTCTTGCCAATCTTGGCACGCCGGATGCGCCGGACACCTCTTCAGTCAGACGCTTTCTGCGCCAGTTTCTCTCCGACCCGCGTGTGGTTGAGTTCCCCAGACTGCCTTGGTGGCTGATCCTCAACGGGATCATCCTGGTCATCCGGCCGTCGAAGAGCGCGCAGGCTTATCGCGAAATCTGGTCGCCCGAGGGCTCGCCGCTGATGGTCAATGCACGCTCGCAAGTGGAAAAACTCAATGCGTTTCTGATGCAGAACAACATCACCAACGCCGAGGTTCGCTGTGCCATGCGTTACGGCGAGCCGTCCATGATGCGGGTAATGGAGGAATTCGGAAGTCTCGGCATTGACCGCATTGTCATTATCCCGATGTATCCGCAGCATTCCGGCTCAACGGTGGGCTCGGTTTTCGACGACCTCGGTGCAAGCATGTCAAAATTGCGACGGGTGCCATCCGTTCGGTTCGTGAATGGCTACGCCGACAATGATGATTACATCGCGGCACTCGCCGAGTCTGTCAACGCCCATTGGCTGCGCCATGAGCGGGCGGACAAGCTGGTGATGTCGTTCCATGGATTGCCCCAGGCGTTCTGCGACCAGGGAGATCCCTACTACCGGCAATGCATGGTGACTGCCGACCTGCTGGCCACCCGACTTGGACTGGCTCAAGACGAGTGGACGGTGTGCTTTCAGTCCCGGGTTGGACGCCAGCCATGGTTGCAGCCGTACGCGGATGATGTGTTGTCCAGCCTGCCCGGCGAAGGTGTCAAGAGTATCGAGATGATGTGCCCGGGATTTTCCGTTGATTGCCTGGAAACCCTCGAAGAGGTGAACATGGGGTATCGGGAGCTGTTCCTTGAGTCTGGTGGAGAGAGCTTCCACTACATCCCCTGCCTGAATGATCAGCCCAGACACATTGAAATGATGGCTGGGATGATCACCGAAATGGCAAACGACTGGATCGATGGCTGATCGGGAACCATCCGCAATGCTGGACGTCGAATCTGTCGAATCATCTCCACCCAATTCCATCGATGAGTGTATCGCCCGCTTGCAGGCGGGCTGGGTTGTCGTCACCGAGACCCAGCGTCTCAAGCACCTGATCGAAGACGGCTACAACCGTGCCATGCTGGCACGGGGCAAGCGCAGCTGGCCGAGCGCTGAGGTCTACGTCTGGAATGTCTGGTTGAGACAGCTGTGGTTGGATTTGGATGATCGGTCCGAGCATGATACGGCGCAACTGCTCAGTACACCGCAATCCATGCAGGTCTGGGAGCGCGCGATTGCGCAGGACGTGCAGGAGGAATATTCAGAGCAGTTTGAGTATCTGCTGTGGCACATCACGGCAACTGCGGGTCGCGCCCGCAGTGCCTATGGGCTGATGCAGGGCTATCAGATTGACCCGGCTGATTTTGCAGGCCCGCTCAGTCGGGATGTCGAGCATTTTCTGCGCTGGCTGACCAGTTACCAGCAACGGCTTGAATCCCAGAATTGGATCGATCTTGAATCCCTGCCAACAATGCTCAGCGGCTGCGCCAAGGCGATATTCGACATGAATCCAGCCGGCATTGTGTTTGCGGAGTTTGATCAGTGGACACCGCAGCAGCAGCAACTGCTCAAGGTGCTCGGCGAGTTTGGAGAAGCTGAGCGACTCACACAGACGACAACAGGTTCTCCCGATCAGCATCTGCAGTTGGAGTTTGAGAGAGTCGATGACGAGATCAGTGCATGCGCACATTGGGCGAGGGCGGTGATCGAGGCGGATTCCAAGAATCACCGCGTGGGTATCGTCGCCCCGCGTCTCGACCGACTGTATGGCCGGATCATGCAGAAGTTCTCGGGTGTGCTAAATCCGGATCAGGTCATGGGCAAGCGCGAACTGCAGCATCTGTCCTTTCATGTCACGCTGGGGAATGCACTCGGCGAAACTCCGCTCATCGTCGATGCACTGAATCTGATCGAGTTGATTCGGCCCGAGATCGAGCTGTCCGTGCTGTGCTCAGTGATTCAGTCGGATCGGATCCGCGGCTGGGAGGAGGAATATTCAGCCCGTGCGGCACTGAGGCAGGCCATGGTCAGCCTCGGACCGGGCCAGCTCTCACTGGCAGACGTGGAGAAAGTGATCTTGCGCAGGAATCTGCGCTGCGATCAATTGTTGAAAATTTTGCGCAATGCCGGTGAGATGATCGCCAAGCTGCCGCAGTATGCGGACTATACCTACTGGGGGAATTTCTTCATGGATTGGATGAAAAACTTCCAATCTGAAAAACGCGAGAACCGGCAATTCGGCGCGACCGAGAAACAGGCGCACGAATCCTGGTCCGAGCTGGTCGGCGCATTGGCCGAACTGGGGTATGTCTCGTCGCCGGTCCGGGTGGACACGGCGATTGGCAAGCTGAGACGGATGATCACCGAAGTCAGCGTACAGCCCCGGGCGATTGATGTGCCCGTTCAGGTGGGGGAGATGGTCACCATGGCTGGTCAGTCGTTCACCCACTTGTGGATGCTGGGCATGAACAATGAGGTGCTGCCCGGGTCGCCGCGTCCGAATCCATTCATCCCCATCTCGGTCCAGAAGGACAAGGGGATTCCAGACAGTTCAGCATCACTGGTTGAGCAAAGCGTCTCGCAGCGGATGGAGCGAACGCTGGGCAGCGCGGTGCATGTCGTATTGAGTTATGCCGTAACCGATGGCAGTTCCTACCATCAGCCCAGCGGGTTGCTGCGGAACCTTAAAAAAGCCGAACCGGATTTGCTCGCAGGCATTGCACCCTATCCGGATTACTGGCAAAGTATCTGCGAGGATCGCCACCTTTGCCGGCGTTTCACCGATTGGCATGCGGGACCGGTTGAGGACACCGAGACAATCAGGGGCGGAACATCCATTCTCAAGAATCAGTCGCGCTGCCCATTCAGTGCCTTCGCCACCCATCGGCTGCACGCCCGCCAGCCGGAACAATCCGACCTCGGGATATCCGCACTGGATCGGGGGTCGCTGGTCCACGGCATGTTTGAGCGCTTGTACCAGAAAGTCAGGTCTCTCGAAGAGTTTTCTGACGCGTCCGGTCAGCAAGTCTATCTTGATGCCGCGCGCGAGCAGGCTGAACAGGTGGTGACCGAGTATGTGGACAACCAGATCAAACCCATCAGCGGCCTGCTTGCTGAAACCGAGATCGAGCGCATGGTTGATCTGGCAAGACAGTGGCTGGCTGAGGAGCTGAAACGGGAACCGTTTGCCGTCTGGGACACGGAGCGGGAGCTCAGTATTGAATTCGCAGGCCTGCCCGTGCGGTTGAAAATTGATCGGATCGACGAGATTCCAGGTTCGCGCCTGATCGTCATTGACTACAAGACCGGAAACTGCTACATGAATGACACTGTCGGACCGAGGATCAAGGAACCTCAGCTGCTGATGTATGCCTGTGCACTGGCCGGGCAGGGCGAGCATGTTGTGGACATCGCCTTTGCCAGGGTCAAGCGCGGGGACATGGGCTTTCTGTCCCGTGCTTCGCTCAAGGAGAATTCAGGTATTTTGGTCAAGGAGTGGCAGATTACGTTGAACACGATTGCACGGGAATTTCTTGAAGGAACAGCGCGGGTTGATCCGATTGACAGGTACATCTGCGATTACTGTCATCTATCCCCGTTGTGTCGAAAGGACGATCGTTCCGACCACCTGCTTGAAACGGAGCCCACGCACCAATGAACGATAGGCGCACGAGAGACCAGGCACTGGATACGACGCAGTCGTTCATCGTCCAGGCGCCTGCCGGCTCCGGCAAGACCACGCTGCTGACCAGCCGTTTCATCCGGCTGTTGGAAACAGTGGACCAACCCGAGGAGATCCTGGCGATGACGTTCACCCGCAAGGCAACCGCGGAGATGCGCGAACGGATTCTCGAGGTGCTGGATCCGGATTCCGGCAAGAAACTGCCCCAGGAGTCGGCCAATGAGGCGGTTGAGCGGGTACGCCGGCGCTCGGCGGAACTGGGTTGGAATCTGCATCTTCAGCCTTCACGGCTTCAGATCATGACCTTCGATGCGCTGGCTACCGCGCTGATCCGTTGCATGCCGTGGTCTTCGAGGTTTGGTTCTGTGCCCGGCATTGTGCAGGATCAGGACAGTGTCTATGCGGCCGCTGCCGCCAATACCATCGAATCGGCGGATTCAGGCAACGACGAATTGGGCAACGCCATCAAGGTTCTGCACGCGCAGCTCGATAACAAGTCAGACCGATTGCAGGAACTGATTGTGTCGATGCTGTCGAGCCGTGACCAGTGGTTGCGGATTCTTTTCAGCAACGCGTTCACCGATGACGACAAGCTGAAGATGGAAGATTCCTGGCGCATGCTGATCAAATCTGAATTGGATGAGATCAGGGCACTGTTTCCGCGGAACGCGAGACAAATCCTTGCGCTGGATTCACTGGACAACTCCCAGCCCAGTGCCTTGGAATACTGGCGCGAGGTGACCGATACGCTTCTGACAAAAGCCGGAAAATGGCGCAGCATGACGCCGAAAACAGCTTTGCTTCTCTCGATCGGCAAGGAAGCATTCAAGGAGGTGGTGCGCGAGTGTACCTTGGTCCCCAAGTTATGTGAGAAGTTGCATCGAATCGGCGCAAGCGCACCCGATCCCATCTACGATGAGCGGCAATGGGCTGTGCTTCGAGCCGCTTCCGTCATCCTGCAGCAGGCGGTTGCCCAGTTGAAGCTGGAATTTCGAAAGCGCGGCGAGGTGGACTACATCGAAATCGCACAGCGCGCCAGCGAGGCGCTGGGTTCGGCTGAGTCTCCGACCGATTTGGCACTGATTCTCGATTATCGCTACCGGCACATCCTGGTTGACGAATTCCAGGATTCCTCATTCAACCAGCACAACCTGCTCAAGTCGCTCACCAGCGGCTGGCAGGAAGAAGACGGGCGCACCATCTTCCTGGTGGGTGATCCCATGCAGTCCATCTACCGTTTCCGGGAGGCGGAAGTCGGCATCTACCTGTCGGTGGCTGAACGCGGACTGGGCAATCTGCATCCCATTCCGCTTCAGCTCAATCAGAATTTCCGCTCTTCGGCAGGCCTGGTCGAATGGTTCAATGATGTATTCAAACATGCCTTTCCCGAGGACGACGATGTGGTCAGCAGCCGCGTCAGTTATTCTCCCTGTGTATCGGATATCCAAGCCGGCGCGGCCGACCCGGTCCACATCTGGCTGCAGAACACCCGGACCGAAGACGGCAGCGGCAGCTTGTCGGCAGAAGAACAAAGACCCGCAGAGGCACTCAAAGTCGTCCGTGACCTTCGCGCGTATCTCGACCGCAATGCTGGATTGGATGTGACGGTTGCGGTATTGGTCCGCAGCCGTTCCCACGTCGCACACCTGCTGCCACTGCTCGACCAGGAGCAGATTCGCTACTACGCTGCGGAAATCTTTCCGCTGTCCGAGCGACCGGTGGTGCAGGATATTCTCTCGCTTGCACGCGCACTGCTCAACTTCGCGGATCGGACCTCGTGGCTCGCCATCCTGAGAGCGCCGTGGTGCGGTTTGACGCTTGATGACCTGCTGTTGATCGGTGGTGATGCCCATGCAACCATCTGGAGCCGTCTCAATCAGGCAGATGTGATCGAGTCGCTTAGTGATGATGGCCGTCGTCGTGCGGATCGGGTGGTTCAGGTTCTGCGTGATGCGCTTTCGATTCGCGGTCGGCTGGCGATCAGGCAGTGGATCGAGGATACGTGGGTGTTGCTGGGGGGACCGGCCTGCGTGGGTCGCAGCGATGATGAGAACGCTAGGCTGTTTCTGGACTTCCTCGAAGGATATGCCAGGGGTGGTGAGGTCGAGCATCTCGATGACTTTGAGAAGCAGATGAAAAGCCTGTTTGCCGTACCGGAATGCACGCCGGATCAGGCGTCGGTTCATGTCATGACCATGCACAGTGCCAAAGGACTGGAGTTCGACGCAGTTTTCATCCCCGGCTTCCATCGACCACCAAATCGTTCGACATCGCCTTTGCTTGCCTGGTCGGAAGTGCTGTTGAAAGACTCAGGCGCGCAGTTGCTGATCTCACCCATTCACGACATCGGTTCCACCGAATCGGACCCAAAATTCCAGTTCCTGAATGACTGGAACACACAAAAGAACTTGATGGAGATTACCCGGCTTGCGTATGTCGCCTGTACCCGGGCCAAGCAGGAACTGCACATTTACGGCGCGATCAGGCATGATGTTCAGGAGATGGAGATTGCCACGCAACCGGGCAAGTCGACTCTGCTGGGGGCGTTTTGGCCGGGACTGTGTGGCAGTGATTTTCGGAATGTCCATTGGTCGTCCGCAAAGTATGGATTGGATCGGCTGTTCCCCCCAGCTGCGCAAGAGTTCACCGGACCGATCATTTCGAGACTGCCCGGGGACTGGCAACTGCCGCCACCGCCGGCCCCGCTGTCGTTGCCGGACCGAACACCCGAGGCACCGGGTGATCAGCATTCCATTGACTTTGACTGGGCCGGCAGTGTGGCAGTCTGGATCGGAACAATCGTTCACCGTTGGCTGAACCGCATCGTCCAGAGTGGTTCGGACAACTGGGATGAGAGCCGATTGAAAAATGAAAGGCCCAAGTGGAGAACCGCGCTGCTCTCCATGGGCATGAGTTCAGATGGGGATGAGCTGGATGCGGCTGTCGGGAGCATCGAGAAGGCGCTGATGAATGTCTTCTCGGATCCGACCGGTCGCTGGCTGCTCGACACCCGCCATACCGATGCCCAGGCAGAGTTCCGGCTGACCGGACACTTCAACGGTCAGTTTCGGAATGTGATCCTGGATCGGACCTTCGTGGACGAACACGATGTCCGCTGGATTGTGGACTACAAGACCGGCACCACCGGCGGCAATGTCGAGAACTTTCTGGAGAATGAGACGCAGCGCTACCGCGAGCAGTTGATGGGCTACAGGCAGGTGGTGTCGGGTTTTGAGCGAAGACCCATTCGACTGGGGCTTTACTTTCCCATGTTTCCGGCGTGGCGGGAGGTTGAATGATGCAGTCCCGGGCTTGAAAAAATTCATGAACAGGCTTATGTGTTACTTGTAAAATTGAATGTTGTGGGCTTGTGATACCAAAGAAAGATCAAGTTGAACGTCCTTTCGCAACAGGTTGGCCGAACAGACCGTCATATTAATATTCCTGAAACTTCCATATTCGATTCACAGAAGATGCTTCCATCTCGGTGTTTCTCATCTGAAATGAACCGCAAAATCATTCAATATTTGCTGATTCCGGCGCTGGCGTCCGTCGTTGCGGTTGCCAGTGCGGTAGCCCAGGTCAACGTGGCGCAGTTTCCAATCTCCGAGGTCGACGGACAACCATTGCCGACACTTGCGGATGTCGTATCGAAGGTCGAGGCTGGCATTGTCAATATCGCCATTGAAACCGATAGTTTCGCAGGTTCCAGGTTTTCGACCAGGGAACGCTTCGAGCGATTCTTTCAGGAAGACAACATGTTCGGGCCTTTCTTTCAGTTCGATGACCGTCCGATCAGATCAAGGCCGCGCATGAATCAGGGCTCCGGTGTGATCATTGATGCTGAACGAGGCCATATCCTGACCAACCAACATTTGCTGGTTGACGGCTCACAAACCAAGGTTACACTGTCCGATGGCCGGAATTTTGATGCGACGCTTATCGGGCAGGACCCGGATATGGATCTGGCCTTGCTGAAAATCGATGCCGACAATCTTTCCGAAGTCAGTTTCGGAGATTCCGATGCGTTGCGCGTGGGTGACTTTGTACTGGCCATCGGAAACAACTACGGTCTGTCCGCGACCGTCACCTCGGGCATTGTCAGTGCGCTTGGCCGCAGTGGACTGGGCATGGACCAGTATCAGGAATTCATCCAGACCGATGCCGCCATCAATCCCGGCAGTTCAGGTGGCGCGCTGATCAACCTCCGAGGCGAGGTGATCGGCATCAACACCGCCATCTTCTCACCTGGAGGGGGCAGCGTGGGTATCGGGTTTGCCATTCCGATGAACACGGCTGCCAGCATCGCCAGGCAGATCCAGACCTATGGCCGGGTCAAGCGCGGCATGCTGGGCATTCATTTCCAGGAACTGACCGAGGACCTGGCCAAGGGCTTCAACTATGCCGGCATGGACGGTGTGCTGATCAGCAAGGTGCTGGCGAACTCCGCGGCCGCGCAGGCGGGATTGCAGGAAGGCGATATCCTGACGCACTTCAATGATGTCAAGGTCTATGACGGGTCGCAGCTGCGAACCCTGGTTGCGCTGATCCGGGTTGGCGAACAGATCGATGTCGGTTTCATGCGTGATGGCCAGACGCTGACCGGTTCGGGCATCATTCAGGACACCAGTCTGCAGATTGTGCTGGGCGAGGATTTGAATCGTCAGTTTGCAGGTGCGCAGTTTCAGGGAGATCAGAGACTCTTTTCGCATGGTCTGGAGCGTATTGTCGTCATCTCCTCGGTCACCGAGGATAGCGAAGCCTGGGAGTTGGGATTGCGCGAGGGGGACGTCATCGTTCGGGTCGACCGTCAACCGGTTGAGACGATTGAGCAGTTCAAGGATCTGATTGAGAACCGCGACAGTCAGTTGATGCTGGAAATTCTGCGAAGCGGCAACTACATGTTTGTCGTCGTCGGTTAGCGCGATCCAGTTGAGAATCATGGATGCGGTCATCGCACCTTCCATTCTGGCGGCGGATTTCGCGCGCCTTGGGCAGGAGGTGGACCGCGTGCTCGCCGCCGGCGCCGACTGGATTCATTTCGATGTCATGGACAATCAGTTCGTGCCGAATCTCACAGTGGGTCCCCTGGTGTGCAAGGCACTGCGCGATTACGGCGTCACCGCGCCGCTTGACGTGCACCTGATGGTGCGCCCGGTTGACCGCATTGTCGGTGATTTTGTGGAGGCCGGTGCCACGACGATTACCTTTCATCCCGAAGCGTCCGAGCATGTTGACCGTACCATCAACCTGATCCGTGACAGTGGCTGCAAGGCTGGAATCGCCCTCAACCCGGCGACACCGCTCAGCTGGCTTGATCATGTGCTGGACGGCATTGACCTGCTGTTGCTGATGTCGGTGAATCCGGGATTCGGTGGGCAGCGCTTCATTCCGTATGTCATGGACAAGATTACGCAGGCGAAGGACAGGTTGAACAGCCATTCAGCGAACATCCGTCTGGAGGTTGATGGTGGCATTACAGTGGATAATATCGGTGAAGTGGCCCGGGCGGGTGCGGACACCTTTGTTGCAGGGTCCGCGATATTCGGCTCGGCTGACTATGCAAGAACAGTCGAAGCGATGCGGGATCGAATCAACCAACAGCATTGACATGCTGAACCCGTAACAAAAACGCCGGCGGTGACGTTGGCTATTTACACAATCAGGTCCGGATCGAACCTTTTCATTTGCGGTCCGGATGAATCGACAACAGGAATACCGAGCGGCTGATGCTGACAAAAACACAGTTCGAGGATCTGGTTCAACAGGGATACACCCACATCCCGTTGGAAAAAGAGATTCTGGCGGATTTTGACACACCTTTGAGCACCTACTTCCGCCTTGCACGCGAGCCCTATACCTATCTGCTGGAATCGGTCCAGGGCGGAGAGAAGTGGGGGCGATTCTCCATCATCGGTTTGCCGACCCGGACCCGCCTTGAGGTGCACGACAATACAGTCAGTCTGCGCGAGGCAGACACGATCGTCGATCAGTGGACCAGTATCGACCCGCTTTCGGATATCAAGGCATTCCACGAGCGTTTCAGGATGCCTGAGATTGAGGGACTGCCCAAGTTCACCGGTGGCCTGGTTGGATTTTTCGGTTACGATACGATTCGCTATATCGAACCGACACTCGAATCCGGGCGCAAACCCAAGGACATGGATATCCCCGATATCTGCCTGATGGTATCAGATGAGGTCGTCGTGTTCGACAACCTCTCCGGGCGTCTGTTTATCGTCATCTACGTGGATGTCGCAAGGGGAGGTGATTGGGATTCGGGCGTGGCGCGCTTGGAGGCATTGGCCGAAAAACTCCGCGCGCCGATCGAATCAAGGCCTGCACTGTCCCTGCATCAAAAAGCGAATGAAGGTGAGTTTGAATCGTCGCTCGGGCAGCAAGCCTACGAAAGAGCCGTGGAGAAATCGCGCGAATACATTCTGGCAGGCGATGTTTTCCAGGTTGTGATCTCGCAGCGCCTTTCCGCCAGGTATCACGGCGATCCGGTGGATCTTTACCGTGCATTGCGGACCTTGAACCCCTCACCCTACATGTATTATCTGAATTTCGACTCCTACCACATCGTGGGGGCGTCGCCGGAAATCCTGGTCCGTTCCGAAGATGGGACCGTGACGGTTCGGCCGCTCGCCGGTACGCGTCCCCGAGGGGCCAATGAGCAAGAGGACGAGAAACTGATCGCGGATCTGCTGGCCGATGAGAAGGAGTGCGCGGAGCATGTGATGCTGGTGGATCTCGGGCGCAACGATGTGGGACGGGTTTCCAAGCTCGGCTCGGTTGAGGTCAGTGACATCATGCAGGTTGAGCGCTACTCCCACGTGATGCACATCGTTTCCAACGTGACCGGTGAGCTGGATGAAGGCATGCATGCCATTGATGTCTTACGGGCGACTTTGCCGGCCGGTACCGTAACCGGTGCGCCCAAGGTCCGCGCCATGGAAATCATCGATGAGCTTGAGCCGCACAAGCGGGGCATCTATTCCGGTGCGGTGGGTTACATCAGCTGGAACGGAAACCTTGATACCGCGATTGCGATCAGGACCGCGGTGCTGATCGGTGACCAGGTTCATGTCCAGGCCGGAGCCGGACTCGTTGCCGACTCCGTACCCGAGACCGAGTGGAAAGAGACCATGCACAAGGCCCGGGCATTGCTGCGGGCTGTGGCGATAGCGGAACTGCCGGAGTAGGTACATTGATAAAGATATGTCGAAAAATTACGGAATGGCCCTGGTTCGATCGGACGATTGTCGGGTTGATCATCTTCAACGCGATTGTGCTGGGGGTTGAAACCTATCCGGCTGTGGCGGTCCCCTACGAGTCGCTTCTTCTCGGTATCAACAAGTTCATCCTGATCGTATTCGTAGTTGAGGCTGCGTTGAAGATCACCGCGTCGGCACCGGTGTTCAAGCGATACTTCGGGGATGGATGGAACCTGTTTGACTTTACCGTTGTTGTCTTCTCGCTGATTCCGCAGACTGGAGAGTTTGCGCTGATTGCCAGAGTGGTACGGGTGCTTCGGATTCTGCGGTTGGTCACCGTTGTGCCGGAACTGAGGCTGATCATTGCCACGCTGATCAGGTCGCTGCCCGGACTGGGCAATGTGATCTTGCTTTTGTCCATTGTGTTCTACGTCTACGCCATCGCGGGTTATCACATGTTCCATGAGCACGATCCATTCCACTGGAACTCCCTGGGCATCTCCCTGATCACGCTGTTCAGGATACTGACCCTTGAGGATTGGACGGACGTGATGTATGCGGCAATGGAACTCTATCCATTTGCCTGGATTTACTTCGTGAGTTTTGTGGTTGTCGCTGCGTTCATTGTGATCAACATGTTCATTGCGGTGGTGATCAATAATCTGCACAAATCCCAGCATGAGATGGAAATTGTGCAGGATGAGAATCTGCACGGAGAGATTCTGTACGAAATCAAGGAGTCCAGGCGCATGCTGGAGAAGGTGGAACGGGCGATTCGTGCCCAGCAGGGTCAGGAATCGCCATCTGGTCGCAAAGAGGAATGATTGTTTCTGTGTCATGCACCGGCCGAAGGGTTTTCGGCGCATGAGGGTCCTGGGAATCGAGACGTCCTGTGATGACACAGGCGTTGCCATCTATGACACACGGGATGGCTTGCTGATCAACCGGTTTTCCTCACAGGTTGACATCCACAGGATCTACGGCGGTGTAGTGCCTGAGCTGGCTGCCAGGGACCACATTCGCAAGGTGCTGCCTTTGATCATGGCTGTGCTTGAAGAGACCGGGTTGGACCGCAAGGACCTGGATGCGGTGGCTTACACCGCGGGACCGGGACTCGCAGGAGCGCTATTGGTGGGTGCGACGGTTGGAAGAAGCCTGGCTTTCTCGCTGGATATTCCTGCGATCGGTGTGCACCACATGGAGGGGCATCTGCTTTCACCCTTGCTTGAGCATGAAGTGCCTGAATACCCGTTTTTATCCCTGCTGGTATCAGGTGGGCATTCCATGCTGGTTGATGTGTGCTCGCCGGGTGAGTACAGGATTCTTGGCCAGACCCGGGATGATGCAGTTGGTGAGGCATTTGACAAGTTCGCCAAGGTACTCGGATTACCGTATCCGGGCGGCCCCAGCATTGAACGGTGTGCTCGGAACGGCAGACCGGGGCGGTTTCAGTTTCCACAGCCAATGACCGGACATCCGACGCTGGAATTCAGTTTTTCCGGATTGAAGACTCATGCGATGCTGGAGGTGTCCAAGTTGGAGTTGGATGAGCAGATTCGCTGCGACCTTGCCCATGCCTTTCAGGAAGCGGCGATCGGGGCCTTGGTCAGCAAGTGTGAACATGCGCTTGAACGTACAGGTTACAAAAGTCTGATTGTTGCCGGGGGTGTCGGTGCGAATCAGTTGCTTCGCAACAGACTCAAGGAGCTGGGTGAGCGGCGTCATTCACGGGTGTATTTCCCATCGTTGGAGTTGTGCACCGATAATGGCGCGATGATCGCCTATGCAGGGAGTCTTCGTCTTCGGTCAGGCGCGACCGAGCATCTTGGCTATTATGTTCAGCCTCGTTGGTCGCTGGAAGATCTGGGTCCAATCAGAAACGGTGCCGTTGACTGAATTCAATATGTGTCCATGACGGTTTGCCCTTCAGGATGTGGCAGTCAGGACTTTGTCAGCTTGATCTTGTTTTCGTTTCCGGCAAGCAGCCGTTCGATGTTGGTTCGATGACGTATTACGACAAACACAAAAATGACAGCCGCGGCAGCAACCACAATAGGTTCGCCAACAAACAGCCATGCAAACACCGGTGCTGAAAGCATGGCGAGCATCGAGGAAAGAGAGGAGTATCGACTGACGGCTGCGACCAACAGCCAAATAATGCCCACACCGACAAACACGAGGATGTTGAGACCAAGATAGGCACCAATTGCGGTCGCGACTCCTTTGCCGCCGACGAATCCAAAATACAGCGGATACAGGTGCCCGAGAAAGGCACCAAGCAAGGCAGCTGCGACGGCTGCCGGTTCAAGCAGGAGTACGGCGATTGCAACCGGAATCGTGCCTTTCAGGACATCTCCAAGCAACGTCAGGGCAGCGGCCTTCTTGCCGCCGAGTCGCAACACGTTGGTTGCACCGGGGTTTTTGGAGCCCGATGTGCGTGGGTCGGGTAGTCCGAGCAGTTTTGAGACGACGATTGCGCTGGAAATTGACCCGATCAGGTATGCAATCACTGCTGAGAGAACAATCGACATTCAGGACGCCATGATAGAGGTTGTCAAGGAATACAATTTGAGGTCTTGGAGTGGTTTGGCAAAGAAATGGATTTACTGGGAAATACGAACAGCCTGGCGAATTAAATTTTTTTGTAGGGAGATTTTAACGGAACAGTGGCATTGGTTCAAATTGATGAAAACAGATGTGGTTGAGGATCACCTGCCAGGTACCATCCAATTCGAATACTTCGAATCGACTGAGTGGGTTGATCAATTGTCGAGAAAGTTGGAAGGAATTCATGAATAATGGAACGTTGATGATGGGCGGCATCATTCATTGTCACGGAAGTTTTCGCATGGTCATCTGATTGAACGCAAGAGGGAGTGTATGGATTTCGTTACGGTAGAACATCTAAAAGTCACCGCAAGCATTGGTGTGTGGGAATGGGAACAGCGTATAAAGCAGAACCTGACAATCGATCTCGAACTTGGAACGGATATCCGAAAGGCTGCCGAAACCGATGATCTGGAAAATGCTGTCAGTTACAAGGATGTGTCGAAAAGAATCACCGAGTATGTCACAGGGACCAGTCATCGGCTGATCGAAACCGTCGCAGAAAACATTGCACAGATCATTCTCACCGAGTTTCCAGTTACCTGGTGTCGGGTTAAGGTGAGCAAGCCGCGTGCGGTTGAGAACAGTCGAAATGTCGCAATCATCATCGAGCGGGGAGAGCGGCAACAGTGAAATCGAATTGGAATCCTTCAGATGGGTGTGACTGAACGCCCGCCATCAATTGTGATGGTCTGTCCCGTAGTAAATGTCGCGTCAAATACCAGGAACCTGACTGCATCGGCAATCTCGTCGACAGTGCCGAGACGACCAAGGGGAGTATTTTCCAGGATCGAGTCTGTTCCCGTTGGCTGATCCGGCCATAGGATGGCGCCGGGTGCAATCGCGTTGACCCGTATATCGGGTGCAAATTCCATCGCGAATGACTTGGTCAGGGATTCCAGGGCGGCCTTGGTTGCGCTGTAGAGAACCAGCGTATTTTTTGGGTGCTGTGCGTAGATATCGACAATGTTGATGACGCATCCTTTTGTTTCCCTCAGCGCATTTGCCGCCGACCAGGTCAGATAGTAAGGTGCTCCGATATGAATGCCGATCATGTCCTGATAGCGATTTTGTGCAAGAGCGCGCCCATCTTCAAAGTCCAGTATTGATGCGTTGTTGACCAGTACGTCCAGCCGACCGAAGTGATTGACCACACTCGGGGCGAGTTTTTCCGCTGCGCCTGGGTCCTGCAGGTCTGCCTGGAAAATTTCAGCAGAATCAGGGCGCTGATTGTTCAATTGGCGTCGTAGTTGTTTGGCCGGGGATTCTGAATTGTTGAAATGGATTGCAACGTCCATACCTTCTTGATGCAGGCTTCGAACTATACCGGCACCGATCCGCTGGCTGCTGCCGGTTATGAGTGCAACTTTTCTTTCTGAATTTCTTTCCATAGTGAAGAGTGGTTATATTGCAACATCAATTGGTGCATCAAAATAATTTTGCCAAGAGAAGCCTAGAGAGACGCGATGTCGATGTTCTTCCATGAATCGACAAAAATTGGTGATTTCTGTGGTGTTGTTCGGATGGTGTCAAACCTCTCGTCAGACGGTTTGACCGCAGAGTTTGCAAGCCGGGGAGCGGACATAAAGAAGCAAGAATTGTAGTAAAATTACCATTAAGGAAGTTAGTTCACCGAAGGTAAAACTGACCAACCAAACCACATTCAAGGGCCAGCAACGATAACCGAATTCCATCAATTCTTATCGAGTCACAACTGGGTCAGACTTATTTTGCTTTCCATAATAACCAGATGATTGCGTAGCAAAGGCAAGCAGATTAGGAAAATCGAAAATGCAAGTCAGGGAACAGTCAGTTAGTGGATCCGAGGATGGATTTCGACACTTCAGTCTAAAGCAATCAAAGCATTGTTCCGCGTCAGTCTATCAAGGAGATTGTGAGGATGTCATTTCGCAACATATTTCCGATAGTTCAATAGACCTTATAGTTACTTCACCGCCATACGCAGACCAGCGTGGGAACTTATATGGCGGCGTGCATCCTGACAAATACGTTGATTGGTTCATGCCAAAAGCCGAGGTGCTAAAGCGCTCTTTGTCTGATGAAGGTTCATTCATCTTGAATATCAAGGAAAAGGCTGTTGATGGCGAGAAGCATCCCTATGTGTATGACTTGGTGCTAAAACTTCGCCGAGAACAAGGATGGCGTTTGGTCGATGAATATTGCTGGCATAAGAAAAACTGCTATCCAGGAAAATGGCCGAATCGGTTTCGTGATTCCTGGGAGCGGATTTTTCACTTTACGAAAAACAAAAAGTTCAAGATGCGACAGGAATCGGTAATGGTTCCCATGGGAAGTTGGCGAGAAGACCGATTGAAGAATCTATCTGACACCGACCGGACGAGAGACCTGTCTCGCAATGGAAATGGATTTGGAAAGAAAGTAGTGAATTGGGTAAACCGAGATATGGCTTACCCAACAAACGTGCTTCATTTGGCTACAGAATGTGGTTTCAAAGGACATCCTGCCACGTTTCCAAAATCCTTACCAGATTGGTTCATTAAATTGTTCACAGACACCGGAGATACCGTTATGGACCCGTTCGCGGGCAGTGGAACTACGCTGGTGTCCGCCTTGGAATTACAACGAAATGCGATCGGGATTGAACTTTGCTCGGAATATTGTGAATCCATGGAAGGAGCGATTCGTGAATGCTGTTCCTAATTGGTGGGGGAGCGTCGAGTCGGATATTCACGCTACGGTTGCGGGCTTTGTTGACTGGACTCGAGGCAGGATAGAGAACAAAGACCCGCAGCAGTTGATTCGAAAAAATCCTTTTCTATATTGAGCCCGGTCATTCGACAATAGTGCTGACAAACTGGCGAATCGGTTAATTGAGGCTTACCTGTCGTCAAGCGAGGAAACGAAATTTGGCGATATTCTTGAAGAGATTGCGATATTGGTTTGCCAAGCGGCAAAGGAGGGGCGGAAATCCAGTACGCAAGGTATTGATTTGGAGTACGACGAAAATAATGTTCGAACACTCATACAAATCAAATCGGGTATGAATTGGGGTAATTCCAGTCAACGAAAAAGATTGCTGACTGATTTCAGTTCTGCTAGAAAAGTTGTGTGGCAGAATACCAATTTCATTCGAGGTGAGTAAGCGCTAGAGGTGAGATGTGTTGAAGGTATCTGTTACGGCCCCAGCCAGACCAAGAACCTGGACACTCACTTCAAAATTGTAGGGAATGATTTTTGGAAGGAAATCTCTGGTTGGCGTGGTTCAGCGCAGGCAGTTTTGAACGTCATAGGAATCCACGCTGGCAATGGATTGAGCGAAGCTCGTGATAATGCGAGAGTCAAATTAGTTTCTTATTTGAGGATTCAAGGCATTGCCAACCCAAACGGAGAAATATGTTGGGATAGGTTGCTCGATTTTGTGATGGAGGAACCTAATCGCCCCGATCATTAACCGACTGCGCACTGTGCCTATACCAATTTGTATCAGGAATTATTTTGCTTCCAAAATTTTGTTTCAGGCAATGACCTGATTTATACATCCACAACACTTTTTCAATGCGCAACGATGCTGGATGGTATCTCACACTCACTGACTGGAAATGGTTCCAACGACCATTCACCGAATCGACATGGGACCTCCCGGAAAGAAAAAGAGAAAGAATATGATGAATGTCAGGCTGACCAGCATGACTACGCCAATCAGAGTGAACAGCGACGATAGCTTCGTGGTGACCCTCAGCAATTCCGACTCTTCCTCGCTGGTATAGGCCTCATCGATTCGCTTTGAGAGTTGAAAACACAATACGGCCACCCAGACTGGCACCCATGCGACGATGATTCCTTCCCCAGTTGCTGCCAGGGCAAGCGCGTAGATAACCAGCATGACACCAATGAATGTGACCCATTTCTTGGATCGGTAAAGCGGTTTAATCAGTGTTGCTACGTCCATTATTGCCTCCTCGTTCAATTTGGCTAAGGGTTTGATAATTCAGCGTCGAGTGCGCTTCTCAATTCATTCTCAGGATAATCGCTTGTAATCACAGCTTCGCCGATCTGTTTCAGCAGGATCAATCGAATTGTGTTGGATTGTACCTTTTTATCGAGCTTCATCAACTCGAGAAAATCATCAGTTGACATCCCTGTGGGAGGGCGTGTCGGCAATCCTGTTCGTTCAATCAGCGCACTGATCCGTTCGGCTTGGGATGTGTCGATCATTTTCAATCGTGCTGAAAAGCCAGCGCCGATCAACATGCCTACTGCAACGGCTTCGCCATGCAACCATTGCTCGTAATTCAGCCAGGCTTCGATTGCGTGTCCGAATGTGTGTCCGAAATTGAGGATGGCCCGAATCCCTGACTCCCGCTCATCCTCCTCGACAACTCTCGACTTGTTTTGACAGGAACGCTCAATGACATAAGCCAGTTTTTCCGCATCTCGATTCAGGACCGAATCAATGTTCAACTCCAGCCAGGAAAAAAAATCAGCATCACAGATTGCGCCGTACTTGATCACCTCGGCCAATCCCGCCTTCAATTCCCGGTCGGGAAGGGTGTTCAGTGTATTGGTGTCCGCGATCACGCACTGTGGTTGGTGGAACGCTCCGATCATGTTCTTGCCAAGTGGATGATTGACGCCGGTTTTTCCGCCGACGGAGGAATCCACCTGAGCCAGCAGCGTGGTCGGGACCTGAAGATAAGCAACGCCGCGCTGGTAGCAGGATGCCGCAAAGCCCGCGATGTCTCCGACAACGCCGCCCCCCAGTGCGACAACGGTTGTTTGCCTGTCGCAGGGAATGGCAAGCATGAAATCGAAGATGGAGTTGACGGTGTTTAGGTGCTTGTGGGTTTCGCCGTCTGGAAGTACAAAGGTTTTCACCTCAGCAATGGAGCTGATGGCGCTCTTGAGTTGGTCTGCATACAGCGGTTCAATGGTGGTGTTGGTAATCACCACAACGGTGCTGCCCCGGATATGGGGGCTGTACAGCTGCGGATGATCCAGAATTCCCGGGCCGATATGAATGGGATATGAACGCTCTGGCAGGATGACGTTGATTGTTGTCACTGATTCAGCAACTCGTATTCGATGTCTTCGGTGATCTTGGGTATGGTCTGTCCATCGGTTCGGACAATGATGTCAGCCTCGGCCCGATATAGCGGGTCTCGAATCTCCATCATTTCAGCAAGACCCGCCAGCGGTCTGCTTCGGTCCAGATTCGGGCGATGCGTGCGGTTTTTGATTCGTTCATATTGTTGGTTGGGGGTTGCATGAAGGTAGACGACAAAACCATTGCGCATCATTGTTCTGTTTTGTTCAGACAGAATCGCCCCGCCGCCGGTGGCAATGACGGTACCGTTGGTGCAGCAATGGCGATCCAACATCTCTGTCTCTCGCTGTCGAAACCCCTCCTCGCCTTCCAACTCAAATATTTCAGATATTTTCATTCCCGTTTGCTCTTCAATCTCATCATCCAGATCAACGAATCCCAACCCCAATCGTCGCGATAGTGCCTTGCCAATGGTGCTCTTGCCGGCACCCATGGGGCCAACCAGTACAATCATCGGATCCGAAAGCCGGTAACTTGGTCTGAGTTGGATCATAAAAACTCCATTCAAGGTGGCGAGTGCTCGCGTCGAACCACTACTCGGAAGTCATGAGTACATTGTAATATAAGGATTTGAAAGTGAAAATTCATCTGATTGTTCGCGACGCAAGGTCAAATATAATGGCATTGCAATCTAAATTAAGATTTCAGTATTCATCTTGAAAAAGACCTTCATCATCCGGATAATCCGACTGCTGAGTAATTTGGCGATCGCGGGATTCGCCGTGGCTGTCATCGCGATTCTGCTTCTTCTGCCGGACCTGCCGGATATTGACTCAGTTCAGGAGCTTGAACTGAAAGTTCCCTTGCGGGTGTACTCGAACGACGGGTTGCTGATGGGTGAGTACGGCTCTGAAAGACGGATTCCGGTAACAATTGACGATGCGCCGACTGAGCTGATCGCGGCGATACTGGCTGCCGAGGATGATCGTTATTACGAACATGTCGGCATCGACTATCAGGGTCTATTGCGTGCGCTGTATGTGAACATCCAGTCCGGTGCCAAGGCGCAGGGGGCCAGCACCATCACCATGCAGGTTGCCCGGAATTACTTCCTGACCAAGGAAAGAACCTATATTCGCAAAGCCAAGGAAATCCTGCTTGCGCTGCGATTGGAACAATTGCTGACCAAGGATGAGATTCTCGAGCTGTATCTGAACAAGATCTTTCTCGGGCACCGCACCTACGGTTTCGGTGCGGCTGCGATGGCTTATTACGGTCAACCGCTGTCGGAACTCAATGTTGCCCAGTATGCGATGCTGGCGGCATTGCCCAAGGCACCGTCGCGGGTCAATCCGATCACGAATCCAGACAATGCGCGCATTCGCCGCGACTACATACTCAAGAGAATGAGTGATCTGGATTACATTTCCAGCGACGAGTACCAAGCTGCTTTGGCGCAACCGCTGACCGCCAAGCTCCATCTTGCAGAGGTGCAACTCAAGGCGCCTTATGTTGCGGAAGCCGTTCGTCAGAGTGTCTATGAGGTATTTGGTGAATCCGCCTATGAAGCAGGCTACAGTGCCTATGCCACGATCAGTTCGCGTGACCAGAACGCCGCGGTGGTCGCGCTGCGAAACGGTCTGATCAGTTACGACATGCGTCATGGATTCCGAGGTGCGCTGAGGAACTGGGATATCGACCGGCTGGATACCGACCAGAAGAAAATCGACGCATTGAAGCGGATTGAGCCCAGCCAGGACATCATCCCTGTACTGGTTATTGAGGTGATGGATGATCGAGTGCAGGCGTTCACAAGATCCGCGCAGATCATCACGATTCCATGGGAACAGATGAAGTGGGCAAGGCGTTATGAGACCGCGCGCAAACTGGGCCCGGAACCCAAGCAACCGTCGGACGTTGTGCAACCCGGGGACATCGTCTTTGCACGGCCGGTGAACGATGGCGAGTGGATGCTGTCGCAGATCCCTGCAGTTGAGGGTGCCTTGATCGCCATCAGTCCGGTGGACGGTGCCATCAAGGCCATGGTCGGCGGATTCGATTACTATCTGGGCAAATTCAACCGCGCGACGCAGGCCGAGCGTCAGATGGGATCAAACATCAAGCCATTTGTCTACTCGGCTGCGCTGGAATCCGGATTCACCGCGGCCAGTTTCGTCAGTGGCGCACCCGTGGTAGTCGAGAACAAGTCCACACAGATCGTGTGGCGGCCTGAAAACTACAGTGGAAAGTTCTTTGGCCAAGTGCGACTGCGAAAGGCTCTGGGGCTGTCGCTGAATCTGGTTTCGGTTCGTTTGATACGGGGCATGGGACCGGAATTCGCGATTGATCACATCAGTCGTTTCGGATTTGACAGGGAGACACTGCCGGAAGGATTGTCGCTGGCCTTGGGCTCGGCCCAGGCGACACCACTTGATGTCGTGACCGGATACGCCGTGTTCGCCAACGGTGGTTATGAGGTTGATCCTTACCTGATCGATGTGGTAAAGGACAAGGAAGGCAAGGTTATCATGCACGGCAAGATCTCCGAGGTCTGTCACACCTGTCTGGGTGATGAGTCAGCGGCAGACGAGCAGGAATATTCCGGTTTGTTTCAGCCGGTGAGGCCGGCCGAGCGCGTAATTTCCAGTTCCAACGCCTACATTCTCAATGACATGCTGCGCGAGGTTGTGCGCTCAGGCACGGCGAGACGGGCGAAGGCGCTCAATCGGACTGACCTGGGCGGAAAGACCGGTACCACCAACGATTTTGAGGATGCATGGTTCTCTGGATTCAACTCCCAGATTGCCGCGACGGTGTGGGTGGGTTTTGATCAGCCAGCGGATCTTGGCAGGCATGAGGCCGGATCCAAGGCTGCATTGCCGGTGTGGATTGATTTCATGAGGGAGGCGCTGGATGGCCTGCCTGAGAAGGAAGTACCGATGCCCGACAATGTGGTTGCCGTGAGAATCGACGGTGAGACCGGCAAGGCCATTGATCAGGAAAGCGAAAACGGCCTGCGCGAGGTGTTTGTCATCGGTTCGGAACCGCAAATTCCGAGCATTGCGGTCACGGGCTCGAGTGGCTCCGGGGCTGCGACAGTCGGTCAGTCATCGATTGACGATTTATTCTGACGAGAGTCACCGCAAATCTTAAAAAATGAAGAAAAACAACGGCCGGCTTCGGCGTACCATCCGCTATGAGGCTGCGCGAATCATGGCTGAGGATGGCGTTCGGGATTTTCGCAAGGCAAAAGACAAAGCCTGCACGCGCATCGGTGTATCGGCGGACCATTCGGTTCCAACCAACCTGGAAGTTGAGGATTCGCTGGAGGAGCAGTTGTCGATTTTCTCAGGTGAGGCGGTGCTTGAGGAGCATCTTCGATATCTTGAAACCGCGTACACCATCATGCAGTGGTTTGAAAATGACTCACCGCGTTTGGTCGGCGCGGCGCTGACCGGTACGATCACATCGTCACGGCCGGTTGAGCTGCAGGTTTTTCCCGATACCTTTGAGGAGGTCGGTGCGCTGCTTGAAGCCAGGGGTGTGTGGTTTGATCTCTTTGAGAAGCGGTTGCGATTTCAGCGTGAGGGATTTCGCACGGTGACTGGATTTGAGTTTCAGTTCGACGAGGTGAATGTCGAGCTCATCGCTTATCTGCCTGGAGATCCCTACCCGCCCTTGAGTCGAATCAATGGCAAGCCGGTCAAATGGGGCTCGCTCAAGAAGGTCAGACGCTTGCTCGCCGAGTGATTCGAAGACCGATTTTGTGCACCTGCCCGGTGCAAAACAATCAAGTCCGCGCCCGGCTCACTGCCTTTCGGGGAAGCTTTTTTCGTTTGGCTGGCTTCGAAGCCGCTTTTTTGGCGATCAGTTCCTTGCAGGTTTCAATATCCAGATCGGCTGGGATCAGATCCCTGGGCACGGTTGCATTGATTTTGCCGTCTGAAACATAAGGCCCATAGCGCCCTTCGAGTACCTGAATAGCCGAATCATCGAACTTCTTGATCACCGTTTTTGAACTCTTGTATGGGTTTTTCTTGGCTTCAGCAACCAACTCAAGGGCTCGCTCAAGAGAAATAGTCGACGGACTCTCACCCTTCGGAATACTGACACTTCTTTTCGTCCCATCCTTGAACACAACCGAGAGATAGGGTCCGAACCTGCCTTTGCGTGCGGTAATCTCCTCGCCTTCTTCAGTCATCCCGACCGTCCGGGGCAGTTTTGGCCGGGCGAGAATCAGTTCAATCTCCTCAATCGTCACCGTATGAGGGTCCTGACCTTCGTCCAGACTAATCTTTTCAACCTTGCCATCCGCTGATTCAGCGCAAAAGTAAGGGCCATATCGTCCATCACGAACCTCAATGCTCAAACCGCCGGCAGTCGGACCGAGCGCCCGTGGCAGTGGAGGCTTGTTGAACTCATTGATCGCATCCTCCAATGTCACCAATCCCGGATCGGTACCCGGCGGGAGGGCCTTGAACAGCGGTTTGCCTTCCTCGTCATCCATGCGGCCAAGCTGGATGAACGAGCCTCCGGTTCTCACCCGCACCAGAAGATCACGTTTGCTGTCGGGATGGACACCGAGCACTTTCTCAAAGCGTGGTGCCGATGTTTTCTCCTCAACCTGCGCATTCAGCTCGGTCCAGAATGTACCAAGCAGTTCAGTCCGCTTCTGCTCGCCCCGGGCCACCGCATCCAGTCGGTCTTCGAGTTGACTGGTGAACTGATAGTCCACATATTTGTTGAAATGCTCCATCAGGTAGTCAACCACCACACAGCCCAGGCTTCGGGCAACGAAGGCCTGCTTGGACATCTCGACATAGTTGCGTTCTTGGAGCTTCGTGATGATGGTCGGCCACGTCGATGGACGCCCAATGCCATATTCTTCCAATTGCTTGATGAGACTGCCGGTGTTGTATCGGGGTGGCGGTTGGGTGAAGTGCTGTTCGGGCACCAGTTTGGTGATTCGTACCCTGTCGTTCTGTGACAATGGTGGAAGCGTCTTTTGGGCATTCTTGTCGGTCGGCTCAGTCTGATAGACTGCCAGCCAGCCGGGAATCCTGAGTGTCGTGCCATTGGCCCGAAATTGATGCTGCTCGGATCCAATCGTCACGATCACATCATCGTAGATCGCATCGTTCATCTGGCAGGCAACCGCTCTTCTCCAGATCAGACTGTAGAGCTTCAATTGATCCTTGGTCAGGGATGCGGCGACCTTCTCAGGTGTCAGGAAGACATCGGTCGGCCGAATCGCTTCGTGCGCCTCCTGGGCATTTTTTGACTTGGTGCGGTATTGTCGCGCTGTTTTTGGTATCGAGTCTGCACCCAGTTGCTTGACGGCATAGGCCCTGATCTGACCGATCGCCTGACCGGAGAGTGTGACCGAATCGGTCCTCGTATAGGTGATCAATCCTGTCTGTGTGCCGTTGACAGTCAGTCCCTCATAGAGTCTTTGGGCAACCGATGCGGCGAGTCTCGCATTCATGCCGAGTTTTCTTGATGCTTCCTGAATCAGCGTCGAAGTCGTAAACGGCGGCAGTGGCCTTCTGATCCGTTTCTTGTTTTCGATTGACAGAACCTCAGCCTCCAGCTCTGATCCGGTTCCAGGCAAGTCTGATTGGATGGCCGTGACCGCTTCACGGGCGGCGCGTTCGTCACTGAGATCGAATTTTCCGAGTTTTTTGCCATTCAGGTGGGTGAGATCGGCATCGAACTGCTTGGTCTTACCGTTTTCGGGTTCGGGATTGACTTCGGCCTTGATTGTCCAGAACTCCCTGGCCTCGAACTTGGCGATTTCCCTTTGTCTTTCGACGATCAGTCGAAGGGCCGGGCTTTGCACCCGTCCAGCGGAAAGGTGGGGGGTACTGAGTTTTCGGATCAGCAGCGGAGAGAGGTTGAAGCCGACAAGCATATCGAGCGCATCGCGGGATTTCTGGGCTTGGACTAAGTCATACGAAACCTCGCCGGGATTGGCGATTGCGTTGCGCACGGCATCCCCTGTCACTTCATGAAAAACGATTCGATGTACCGGTTTTGACTTCAGTGCGCCTCTTTTGGATAGAACTTCCAGAACATGGGCAGAAATGGCTTCTCCCTCGCGGTCAGGGTCAGTGGCCAGATACAATCGCTCCGCCTTACGCATGGCACTGACAATTTGATCTACGTTCTTTTTCTTTTGAGGAATCAAATCATAGTGGATCTCAAAGTCTTTATTCACATCAACCTTGTCGGATTGATAGATATGTCCACCGGTCGCCAGGATTTGATATTCCTCCTTGTCCTTACCGGCACCTTTGGACGCCGTGTTGAGATAGCGGGCGACGGTCTTGGATTTTGCGGGTGATTCAACTACTACGAGATTGCGCATGTATGTAATCTTAAGAAAGTGACCGAAAGTCTGACAGGGATAATTCGTTTGAGTGTGGTGTATCTTGAAAATGCCGTTAATGTACATTATTTTAGGATGTTGTCGAGAGAATTATGCATCTACCCATTGAATATTTGCTTAAGATTCAGTTAAGTCGGACTGAAATCAACCTGCGTCAACCAACAATTCATCTGAATTCCGGCTGATTCTGGCATAATTACACGTGTATCTGTTGTTCCTCAATGCGGTACAAGAGACAATTCGCTGCTGAAATGACTGCTCTTAAAATTCTAATTTATCCTGACTCCCGGCTGAGAAAAGTCGCGCGCCCGGTCGTTGACTTCGACGATGGCATTCGCAAGAACGTCAGCGATATGGCCGAGACCATGTATGAGGCACCTGGGATTGGACTGGCATCCATCCAGGTTGGGATACCGCACAGCATTGTAGTGATTGACACGTCTGAGAACCGCAATGATCTCAAGGTGCTCATCAATCCGGAAATCATCGGGCGGGAAGGCGAGCAATTGATCGAGGAGGGCTGTCTGTCGTTTCCGGGTTACTTTGACACGGTCAAGCGCAGTCAGTGGATTCGGTTCCGCGCACAGCAGGCGGATGGAGAACCCTATGAGATGGAGGCCGAGGGCTTGTTTGCGGTTTGCGTGCAGCACGAGATCGACCATCTGACCGGTAAACTGTTTACCGATTACCTGTCGCGCTTGAAGAATCAACGTATCAAAAAGCACTTCGAGAAAGCAGCCAAGGCACGTCGGCGTGAGAGCCTGGTTCGGGCGTGACTGACCGGGATTAGTCTGCAATTTGCATTGCAATAGGTTCCGCGGCCACCCCCGGAATTCCAAAATGACGTTACGAGTGATTTTTGCCGGTACACCGATGTTCGCGATTCCCAGTCTGCGCGCACTTGTGGACGCCGGTCAGGATGTTGTCGCGGTACTCACCCAGCCTGACCGAAAAAAGGGTCGCGGCAGGAAGCTCTCTCCCCCTCCGGTCAAGTCATTCGCGTTGGAACGAGGATTGCCGGTTGTGCAGGCGGACCGGTTGACCGATGATGTGGTGAAAGAGTTGCTGCGTTATCAGCCCGACATCATGATCGTGGTGGCGTTTGGCCTGATCATCCCCAAGCAGCTGTTATCCGCACCCCGGTGGGGCTGCGTCAATGTTCATGCGTCCTTGCTGCCCCGATGGCGCGGTGCCGCACCGGTCGCGCGGGCAATTGAGGCCGGCGACACCCAGACCGGTGTCACCATCATGCAGATGGACGCGGGCCTGGATACCGGTGACATCCTGTCACAGGTGGTTGTTCCCATCGGTGAGGAGGACACAACCGCGTCGCTGGAGCAGCGCCTTGCCGACGCGGGCGCAACGGAGTTGTTGCGGGTTTTACCGGCTCTTGTCAGCGACGATCTGCAACCGGTTGTGCAGGATGAGCGTTTTGCCACCTATGCAACAAAAATGAGTGCGGACGACGCGATCATCAACTGGGCGGATGCCGCCACTGAAATAGTCTGTCAGGTCCGTGCCTGCAATCCCTGGCCGGTTGCCCGAACCTGGTTGCAGGGCCAGCGCTTGCGCATCTGGGAGGCACGCGTGAGTGACCGCAGTCCGGCGGATGGGATGCCCGGCACCGTTGTCTCGGATGACAGGCATGCATTGACCGTCATGTCGGGGGAAGGTGCGGTCAGCCTCCAATCCGTACAGCTCGACGGCCGAAACCGCATGCCGGTCAGAAACTTTCTTGCCGGTCATCGGATATCTGCCGGGGCCAGATTTGGGCACCCGGATCACGCATCACAGCAAAGCACCGTCGCACGATGAAAGATCCCAGAATCTGCGCCGCACAGGCGGTCGAGCGCATCGTCTATCGCGGTCAGCAGTTGAATCGGACGCTTGACAGGGTGCTCCCCGACCACAAGCCAGCGGACCAGCGGTTTCTGGCCGAGCTGGTGAACGGAGTCGTGCGCTGGTTCTGGCTGTTGGACGGCTATGCGGGCTTGTTGGTTGAGCGCCCGCTGAAGAGAAAACACCGCGATGTCCACTGTCTGCTGCTGACCGGGTTGTATCAACTGGAGTTTACGCGGGTTCCCGTCTACGCCTGCGTCAACGAAACGGTACAGGCCGTGAAAGGCATGGGCAAATCGTGGACTGGCCCTTTTCTCAACGCAGTGATGCGCGAGTTTATCAAGAATCGCGATCAGCATCGACATCACGGAGAGTTTGACGATGCGGTCCGCTATTCGCATCCGTCCTGGCTGGTGGAGCGGCTGAAAATGCAGTGGCCCGGTCATTGGAGTAAAATACTGGATGCGAATAATTCCAAGCCAGAAATGATTCTGCGTGTCAACGACAAACAATGCAGCGTTGCAGATTACCTGGACACGCTGGCGGCCCACGGTATCGAGGCGGTCGCTGATCATGTCTCTCCTGTCGGCGTTCGACTTGGCGCACGCATCCCGGTCGGTAAACTGCCAGGGTTCGGCGAAGGTGTGGTATCCGTGCAGAATTCAGCTTCCCAACTCGTCGCACCGCTGATGGATATCGAATCCGGTCACCGTGTGCTTGATGCCTGTTCGGCACCGGGAGGCAAGCTGATGCACATGCTGGACATGGTTCCGCAGACAGTTGATTTCACGGCGGTCGATATTGATGAGTCAAGGTGTTCTGAGATCAGGGAGAACCTGCAAAGGGTGGACCGGTCGGCAACGGTGCTGGCGGCCGATGCGACACAGCCGGAGTCATGGTGGGATGGCAGGCCTTTTGACCGGATTGTGCTTGACGTGCCGTGTTCCGCCACCGGGATCATCAGCAAGCATCCGGACATCAAGCATCACAGGAAGCCTGAGGATGTCGAGCACATGATGGATGTGCAGCAAAAACTGATTGATGCCATGCTGGGCCTGCTGGGTGAGAACGGAAAACTCGTGTACACCACCTGTTCGGTGCTGGCGCAGGAAAACGAGCAACAGGTCGTGTCAGCCTTGCAGCGACATCCTGAATTCGCGGCCGAGCCACTGCCATCGTATCTTGGCAGATGGACCGGACATGGCAGGCAACGCCTGCAGGGCGTGGACTCAGGTGATGGATTTTTCTATGCCGCATTGGTTCGACACTGAATCCGCGATTCCGTCATTAATGAATTTCGATGTTCATCCGAAATAAGACAACTGCCCTGACCGCATTGGTACTGGTTGGCTTGCTGTACGCAGTACCCTCGCATGGATTTTCGCTGACTTTGCTTGATGCTGAACATCATGGCGATGAATTCAGGATTTCCGCTGCCGCTGATCTTGAATTGCCGACAGAGGTGATCGAGGCCCTTGATGCCCACATCGATATTGTGATCACGGTTCAAACGAAGATCTATCGCATTCGCGACTACCTGATCGATGACCTGGTAGCAGACTCAAAGACGATCTACGTGATCAGTACCGAAAATTCCTACAGTGGATATTCGGTCCGCTCATCGGACGGGAGTCCGGAAGTCGAATACGACAGCCTGAGCAAAGCACTCGACGCCATCGGTCGCGCAAAGCGATACAAAATCACCCTGATTGGAGATGGCTCGGATCGTACAGGAGCGGAATATCGCGGAAAAATCAGGATCTTTCTGGACCGTACCAGACTGCCGTCATTGTTGCAGACCACTGTTTACTTCAAGAAGGCCTGGAGGCAGGACAGCGGCTGGGTTGAGTTGGAACTGCAATGAGCCAGCTGACCTCGAAACTGGAGTTGTTTGTGCCCCGTGCACTGACGCTGGCGTGTACGGCAACGGTGATTGTGACGCTGGTGGTTTCAACCGTCAGCACATTCTCACTCGAATATTTTGAAAGCAATGTTGCGTTCGTCTACCTGCTAAACGCGGTCAGCATTGTCGTGCTCACCTGCGTGATCGTGTTCTACGTTCACGGTTTCTGGAAGCAGTTTCGAAGGGGCGTCGCCGGCACGCAGATGGCGATCCGATTCCTGAGAATCTTTGCTGTTGTGACACTCCTGTCCTTGAGCTTTGTCTACTGCTTTACGTTTTTCTCGATCCGGGGCCTGATCTCAGGCTGGGTTGAGCAACAGGTCAGTGCGACGGTTGCGGAGGCCAGTCAGCTCAGCGAGCTGTTTGTCGAGTCCATCAAGGACAAGGTGGTGTTGGATCTGCGCGATGATGTGGCACAACTCGAGAAAACCGACAACCCCGGTGAAATCACATCAATACTGTTCAACGCACGAAGTGCGGGGGACTATGAGGAGATCACCTATTTCGTTGATCCCGGCAGCCCGACTGGTATCGTGGCGACCAGTGCGAAGCCCACCAGGGTTCTGTCGCTGGCGCCCATCAATCCGACCGGGCGGTTGATCGAGGAGATTGTCTCCAGTGAGAACAAGCTGGACAAGGTGCCGGTGGGTGAGATTTTCAATTACCCGGAAGAGGGCCCGATGCTGAGGTTGCTGGTTCCGGTGTTGAAAAATGACCAGAAGCTGTATCACTACGTTCAGGTGGTCATGAAACTCAGTCAGAGTTCTGTCCGTCTGGCTGAAGAGATCCGCTCTCTGAATTCCAGGTACGAGCGGTTGGTTTTTTTACGGAAACCCATTCAGATCAATTTTGTTCTGACCCTGACGCTGGTCACGCTGGTGGTGCTGCTGCTGGCGACTTGGGCGGCCATCAAGCTGACAAGCCGCCTGGTCCAGCCGATACAGGCACTGTCGGAGGGTACCCGGAAAGTGGCTGCGGGCGACTATGACCAGTCATTGCCGGTGACCACCAACGACGATCTCGGTGTTCTCATCGAATCATTCAACGACATGACGCAGAAGATCAAGACATCGCAGGAGGAGATCGAGGAGCAGCGCTCCTACCTGGAAATCGTGCTGCAGGACCTGACTTCCGGGGTGTTTTTTGTTGACCAGGACCTGTCGGTGACGAGTATCAACCTGGCCGCCGAATCCATTCTCGACATCAGCGAAAACCAGTTCACCGATCATGTTCTCGATGATCTGATTGCGGATAACCACAAGCTCGCGCCGTTGCTGACCCCGCTTCGGGACGGCATTGTCGCCGGCAAGGACCGGTGGAAGGATACGGTGGAATTGAAAACCAGGCAGGGCGTGCAGGTTGTCACCTACAGTACAACCAGGATTTCAACCGAGCTGACCGGGCACACCAGTTACGTCGTGGTGGTTGAGGACATCACGAATCTGATCAGCGCACAGCGGGTGGAAGCCTGGCGCCAGGTCGCCAAACGGGCCTCTCATGAGATTCTCAATCCACTGCAGCCAATTCGGCTTGCGGTCGACCGCATCCGGTTGAAGACCACCCGAAAACTGTCCACGCAGGACAGCGAGTCGTTGAGCCTGTCGTTCAGCGCGATTGACCGGCAGCTGGATGCCATGACCCGGATAGTCAAGGGTTTGCGCGATTACGAGAATCTGACATCCACTACATTTCCGGAGAGAATCAATCTGAACAAGCTTATTGATGAGGTGAGTCTGCTGCATGCGGGAGGAGACAAGCAGATGGACATCGTCAAGCATCTCGACGAGCATCTTCCTGATGTCTACGCCGACCCGGAGCAGTTGACCCAGGTGTTCAACAATATCCTCATCAACACAAAGGATGCCGGCAGGGAAACCGAAAATCTCATGCTTGCGATTGAAACAAAATATATTGAACCCGATGAGATTGCGTTGAGGTTTGCCGACAACGGTCCTGGATTCAGTCCGCAAATGCTCGAAAAGGCCTTCGAGCCATTCGAGACGTCCAAGCAGGACAAGGGCAAGGGTCTCGGTTTGAGCATCGTCAAGAAAATAGTCGACGCGCATGGTGCCCAGATCACTGCGGTGAATCGGCCTGAAGGCGGGGCTGAGATTTCGATCAGATTCAATACCGGGACAGTGTAGTGGTCATGGATCAATGTTTTTCAAATGCAGGATTGGGTGGTGAGCGATGACATTGAGAAACAGTCATATCCTGGTTGTCGATGATGAACCGGATATCCGTCATCTGATCGCCGATATTCTTGAGGATTTCGACTACGTTGTTACGGCCGCGCATGATGCGGCATCGGCCAGGGCGGCTGTTCGGCATGATCAGTTCGATGCCATCCTGCTTGACATCTGGCTGCCGGGAACCGATGGGATCACCCTGCTGAGAGAGTGGAGTGAGCGCGACGACTTCAAAACCCCTGTCATCATGATTTCCGCGCATGGCAGGATCGATACCGCAGTGGAGGCGGTTCGTCTGGGCGCCTACGATTTTCTGGAAAAACCGGTTTCCGCCGGTCGGCTTGAGATTACGATTCGCAATGCCATTCAATCCCAGGTGGTTGCCACCTCCGGCAGTCTGATACCGCCTCGGTTGGAACAGAAACTGGTCGGGTCAAGCAGGGTCATGCAGTCGCTGCGTCAGCAGATCAAGGAAGTGTCTGATGTTCCCGCGAACGTCCTGATTATCGGTGCGCCGGGGAGCGGCAAGCGCACCGTCGCAAGAATCATACATGATTCCCGCAAGGATGCGCAGGGCGAGTTCGTGGTGCTGGACTGGCTGGCATCTGAGGCAAGTGAACAGGCAGTCGCCGACGTGATTGACCAGAGTCGCAACGGTACACTTCTGATTCCGGATCTGCACACCTATGATGGCTACCATCAAAACCGGTTGCTGGGCCTGCTTCACACCATTTCCAAACTGTGTGAGCAGGGAAAAGCCAACGAGGCACCGCGCGTGATCACAACGACTGCGCCTGCGATCAGGACGGCGTTGGAAAGTGGATGGTTCAAACCGGAAATCGTGACCCGACTCAGTGAGATTTCCGTGGAAATCCCCTCGCTGAATCAATATCTTGAGGATATCCCGGAGCTGGTCGGCTATTTCACCGATCTGCTGCACCAGTCCGAGAACCTGCGCTACAAGCGATTTTCCACCTCGGCATTGAATCGGTTGCGCAACCACTCATGGGGTGGCAATCTGTCCGAGTTGATCAGTGTGCTCAGGCAGGCTCTTGCCAGCGGTGTCAATGAGGTGATTACCGACATGGACCTCGCGCCATTGCTCAAGGAAGTGGTCATCCCCACCCAGCAGGTACTGGCATTTCCCCAGAAGGATGAACATTACTACACCTTGCCATTCAAGGAGGCGAAGGAGCAGTTCGAACACAAGTATCTGTTGCGCAATCTCAAAAAGTGCAAGAGTTACACCGAACTTGCGAAGCTGACCGGGCTTCATCGAACCAGTTTGTTCCGCAAACTCAAGGAACACGGTATCGAGGTGGCACCGGGTGCTGAAGTCGGTGAAACCAACAACAACGGGCAGTCATGACAAAAATCGTTATCTTCGGTGCAGGGGCCGTCGGCTCGAGTGTGGCGGAAGCGCTGTCATACGAAGACAACGACGTCACAATCATCGACCGCGAGGAGTCTGCGCTCGGCCAGAAACTGCAGAATCTGGATATTCGCACCATACGCGGCGACGCCTGTGATCCCCGGGTTTTGGATGAGGCGAATATTGAGGATGCGGAAATGGTGCTGGCGGTGACCAACCAGGACGATACCAATATCCTGGTCTGCCTGTTGGCGTGCATGCTGGCCAACACACCGAACGTCATCGCACGGTTGCGCAATCCGGAATTCCACCGGCGCAAGCAAGACCTGTTTGGCCGCGAACCCAATTCCCGCAAGATTCCCATTGACTCGATCTTCAGCCCCGAACAGTTGGTGACCGAGCAGATCATGCGACTGATCCGACAACCCGGTGCGCTGCAGATTGTTGAGTTTGCCGATGGCAAGATCCAGCTGGTCGCCATCCGTGCGGACCAGGGCGGAAAGCTGGTCGGACATCGTATCGAGGAACTTCGACAGCATCTGCCCAGCATCGATTCGCGGGTGGCCGCAATCTATCGCGGAGACCGTCCGATCATTCCGAAGGGCGAGACCGTCATCGAACCCGATGATGAGGTGTTTTTCATTGCGGCACCTGAACACATCATCAACATCATGACCGAACTGCGCTCGGTTGAGGCGACTTTTGGAAAACGGGTGATGCTGGTGGGTGCGGGTAACATCGGCATGCAGCTGGCGCGCGAGATGGAACACGGTGAGTGGCGCGTCAAGCTGATCGAGCACAACCAGAAACGGGCCAGGGAGGCATCAAACGAACTGTCCAATACCATTGTCATTTTCGGAAACGCCGCTGACCAGGATCTGATGCTGCGGGAGAATATCGACACCGCCGAGGTGTTCTGCTCGATCACCAACGATGATGAGGTCAACATCCTGTCGGCGATGATGGCGAAGAAACTGGGTGCCAGGCGCACGATGGCCCTGATCAATAATACCGCCTACGCTGAGCTGTTGGAGAACACCGGGATCGATATCGTCATCTCACCGAGTCTGTCCACCGTCAGTGCGTTGCTGCGCGACATTCGCCGAGGCGGGACGGTTGCCGTGCACTCGCTGCGACGCGGTGCAGCCGAGGCCATTGAAACCGTTGTACATGGATCGAAAAGCAGTTCAAAAGTGGTTGGTCGCACAATCGGTGAGCTCAAGCTGCCCGAGGGCATCACCGTGGGTGCCATCCTGCGAAACGACGAGGTGCTGATCGCCCATCGCAATATTGTCATTGAGGATCAGGACCACGTCATCATCTTTGTGGTGGACAAGGGCGGAAAGAAAATCGAGCAGGTGCAGAAACTGTTTGAGCCAGACCCGTTGTGGCTGGCCTGAGCGGGTAACCGGCACCTTACAGGCATTCCATGCACTACAAGGCGGTTCTGAAAGTTGTCGGCATCCTGTTTGCCATGTTCAGTGTCTCGCTGATCCCGCCACTTGGCATCTCATTTTTCTACAACGATGGGTCATTTGCGGCTTTTCTGATCTCATTTGTTGTGATTCTGGTGACAGGTGTGCTGATCTGGTTTCCGGTGCGGCACAACCGGGCGCAACTGGGGCCGCGCGAGGGGTTTCTCACGGTCGCGGCATACTGGGTTTCACTGGCCACTGCCGGGACCTTGCCGTTCCTGCTCTCGCAGGACCTGCACGTTGGATTCACCGATGCATTCTTTGAATCCATGTCTGGGTTGACTACAACCGGGGCGACGGTACTGACCGGTTTGGATGATCTGCCCAAGTCCGTGCTGTATTACAGACAGCAGTTGCAGTGGCTGGGCGGGATGGGAATCATCGTGTTGGCGGTTGCCGTGATCCCGATGCTGGGCATTGGCGGGATGCAGTTGTATCGAGCGGAAATGCCCGGTGCGATGAAGAACACGAAACTGACACCGAGGATCAAGGAGACGGCCAAAGCCCTGTGGTACATCTACCTTGGATTGACTGCGGTGTGCGCACTGGCATACTGGCTTGCCGGGATGTCGGTATTTGATGCGATCACACACAGCTTTTCGACCATCGCAATTGGCGGTTTTTCCACTCATGATCAGAGTTTTGCATTCTTCGAGAGCGATATGGTGTTGTATGTCGCCATGGTGTTCATGATTCTCTCGACCATCAACTTTGCGCTCCATTTTAGGGTGGTCAGTAAGTTTCTGGCCCATTTCAAGGAGCGAAGGCGGACCGCGAGTTACAACGCTGGCAGACGTTCGAGTGCACTGTCGAACGCCAGACTCTACCTCGAGGATACCGAATTTCACACCTATTTCTGGATTCTGCTGGTGACGGCACTCGTGGTGACTGTTGTGCTGGTGGCAACCTATGATCGGTATGAGAGCGTTGCGGCAACCATCAAGCATGGTCTGTTCCAGGCCGTATCGATTGCCACCACGTCGGGATTCACGACCAGTGACTGGTCATCGTGGCCGCTGTTCATTCCGGCATTGCTGCTGGCGGCCAGCATCATCGGGGGTTGTACCGGCTCGACGGCCGGTGGCATCAAGGTGGTGCGGATCATCCTGCTATTCAAGCAGGGGCGGCGCGAGATTCTGCAATTGATCCACCCGGATGCGGTCTTTCCGATCCGATTGAATCAGGCACCGGTTCATGATCGGGTGATCAACTCGATCTGGGGATTTTTCGTACTCTATGTCGTCAGCTTTGTCGTGCTTTCCCTGATACTTCTTGCCACCGGACTGGACCTGGTGACCGCCTATTCGACCGTCACCGCGTGTCTCAACAATCTGGGTCCGGCGCTCGGAGATGCGGCACAGAACTATGCCGGACTTGCGTCATCCTCAAAGTGGGTGCTGGCGTTCACCATGCTGCTTGGCCGACTGGAACTGCTCACACTGCTGATTCTGCTGACGCCGCGATACTGGCAGGATTGAACGTGATTCAGTAGATCGGGGGTTCGCCTTTGGGGCGGGTCTTGAATCTGCGGTGCATCCAGAAATACTGCTCGGGCGCGCGCCGGATCAGTTTCTCGACCGTTGCATTCAGTTTGATTGCGTCCTCAATCTCGTCACCGACCACAAAATCCCTTGGCAGCTGCTCGGTGTGCAGTTCGTAGCCGCGACCGTCGGTCTTCATCACCGAAAAGCACAGGAACACGCGCGCATTGCGGTATTTGACGAATCGGGTCAGCGAAGTATAGGTTGCTGCTGTCACGCCAAAGAACGGCACGAACACCGTGTGATCGGGGCGTTTCGCATTCTGGTCGGGGAGGAAGAAGAAAGGGATCCCCTCTTTCATGGCGTTGTAGAACGGACGCATGCTACCCTTGGAGGACTGCATGCGGATTGAATGGTCACCGCGTTTGCGGTAGATTCTGTTCAGCCAGCGAAATCTGCTCTTGATTCCTGTCAGGGCGCAGTGATAGCCCAAGTCAAAGATCGGATTGCGCGGCGGTTCGTACATGGCCACAACCGACGAGAGTTGCCCGACCACCCGCAACGTGAGCATGGGCGTGACAAAATGGGGGCACAGCAGGATCAGTGGCTGTTTGGTCTCAAGATACGCTTTCAGCGTGTCGCGTCCGTGCCATACCACCTCTTTTCGGATTCTCCTTTCCCGGGCAAACAGGGCGAATCCCCAACTCAGCACCCCGCGTCCTGCATAGCGAAACGCTTCCAGTGCGATCAGATCGCGGTTTTCCTCGGGCACTTCGGGAAAACACAGCTCAAGGTTACGTTTGACGATTGCCTTTCGGCCTGCGTGAAGTGCGTACAGGGCGGTCCCCAGCAGACCGCCAAGATGCCAGCGCATTCTGGCCGGCAGTTTCGAGGTGCAGTACCAGAAAACCGAACCGACAAAGCCGAAGATGTGGTCCTGCAGGCCAGGTTCAGTAGAGGGGTGGGTCATTGTCAGGCCTGGTCTTGAACCAGCGAAGGGTCCACATGTATTGTTCCGGTGCCGCGTTGATGACCTCCTCGAACACGGAATTCATCAACCGGGCATTGACTCGTCCGTCATCCGTGGGAAAACCAGACAGCGGCTCTGAGATGGTGACGTGGTATCGTCCACTGACCGGATCCAGATGGGAGTGCACCGGCATCACCACGGCACCGGTCAGATCGACCATGCGGTCCAGCGTAGAGAGGGTCGCCGCCTGCACACCGAAAAATGGCACGAACACCGAGTTCTTGGCGCCCAGGTCCTGATCGGGAATGTAGTAGCATACGGATTTTCGCTTGAGTTCACGGATCATTCTGCCGATTCCGCCCTTGCGCTTGTAGATCTTGAGGCCGAAGCGGCTGCGGCCGGCAATGACATGGTCATTGACGATTGGATTGCGCAGGTCTTTCATCATCGTGCACATCGCGAAGTGCCGCGAAATCATCACTGCGCTCATGTCAACCGAGACGACGTGCGGCGTGATCAGTATCACCGGCTTGCCCTGTCTTTGTGCACGGGCGCAGTGTTCGATCCCGTCGATGCGTACCCAGCGTTCCAGTCTTTGCTCACTGGCAGACCAGATCATGCCAAGATCGAGGATGGCCTGTGCAAAGTGCCGGAAGTGCTGTCGCATCATGTGTTTGCGCTTTTCCATTGGCCAGTGGGGAAAACAGATTTCCAGATTCTTGCGGGCGATCACCCGGCGCTTGCGGTTGCTTGCGTAGTACAGCCAACCGGCAACCGCGCCGAGTAGCAGGACTGGCTTTCTCGGCAGGTGGCCGATCAGCTTCAGTATCATCACTGGAATCCAGGCCGCGGACATTCTGAACCGGGTTGTAGACTTGCGGATTTTTCTTTTCACGCCGACGAATGATTCGGGGACGCTCAGCGAGAATCGTCTCAGGTGATTCCAGAAGACCATGGTTGATTGAATTTCATTTGTGGACTCTTAAAGGACATTAATGCGATGGCAGGAATTTCTGATATCGGGTATTTGTGTTGGCCAAGTGAACAAAATTCTCCCAGGTGTCAATGTCCATCAAGCAGGGAAGCATGACGTCGAATCTGATTCCCTTTTGTGCGGTTCTTGACAAAACTGACTCCAGCACCGTGTGCATGCCCCACTCAATCTGACCGAACATACCTGGAATGCACTGCTGTGTGCCTATCAGATAAAATCCACCATCGGCACTCGGTCCGATCAGGTTGGAACCTGCATTCAGTCTGTCGAACGCAACGTCCAAAACGTCTGCGCTGACAGATGGTATATCGCATCCCATGACTGCCGCACCATTCGAGGTCTTCAACGCCTCGCAGAGCGCGGATTCCATCTTCATTCCCAGGTCACCCGGGGCCTGCGGCATGACAGATATATTATATCTGACGGCGATTCGCTTCAACTCCGGGTGGCTGACATCCGGACTGACCATCAGCTTCAGCGGACCTCGCCAACAGGCGGTTGCCTTGGACACCGTGTCGTCGATCATCTCCAAGGCGATCGCGGCTGCATTGTCCGCAGTGGTGGCGGGAACGAACCGGGTCTTGACCTCGCCGGACCGCGGTGTTTTTGCAAACAGAATCAGAGTCGGCGCGTCCATCACCTGGCCTGTCTGTAGAGTCTGGCCAGCTTCGCCGGTGATACGCCCAACCAGTACAGTAATCGCATCAGCCACATGAGGACGATGGTCCGAACATAGCCGTGATGCTCCCATCGCCTGGCCGATGTGGTGACCGGTGTGCGAATGCGGTTCATGCGCCCGACTCGTTTAAGGGACTTGGACAGGGCAATGTCTTCCATGATCGCGATGTCTGGGTAACCGCCCAGCTCGCGAAAGACTCCTTGCTCGACGAATATGGCCTGGTCACCGGTGCAGATCCTGCTCAGCGATGAACGCAGGTTCATCGCAAAGGCGATGAGCTTCATTCGCTGTGCAGTGCTGTCGAAGCAGACGTCGAATCGTCCCCAAGGGCTTGCCGGGGAGACTGACCGTCGAATCAGGCTTGCCGCATCCGCTGGCGGGGATGTGTCGGCGTGGAGGAACCACACGATGTCGCCGCTGGCGGACTGTGCCCCGAGATTCATCTGGCTGGCGCGTCCAGGTTGATTTGTGTGGATCAGCTGGATGGTAGGCTGAAGGATTTTTCTTGCGCTGGCGCGCAGATGGTCTTGACTGGCGTCGACAACGATCACCTCCGCAATACCGTCCAACTCAATGAGTGCATTGATATTGTTGAGTATTTCAGGTGGTTCGTTGCATACAGGAATGATGACTGAAATACTTGGCTGGTGAGCGGATTCAGCGAAATTGGCCAAGACAGCAAGCAGCCTTCTGTGACGCTAAAACTCCCGTCCCCGAGCTGCCGCCACGCGCAGGCGCAGGGCATTGAGTCGGATGAATCCGGCTGCGTCGGATTGGTCGTAGGCGCCGCTTTCATCGTCGAAGGAGACGATGGCCTCATCGTACATGGAGTGGGCGTCCGACATCCGGCCGGTGATGATCACGTTGCCCTTGTAAAGGCGGACTCTGACGATGCCGGTGACGTGCTCTTGATTCTTGTCAATGATGTTCTGCAATGCGATGCGTTCCGGGCTCCACCAAAGACCGTTGTAGACCAGTCGCGAATATCGAGGCATCAGGTCGTGCATCAGGTGGGCAACCTCGCGGTCCAAGGTGATGGATTCCATGGCGCGGTGGGCCTTGAGCAGGATGGTGCCACCGGGGGTTTCGTAACAGCCCCTGGATTTCATGCCGATATAGCGATTTTCCACCATATCGATCCGGCCGATACCGTGTCGCGCGCCCAGTTCGTTGAGTCGGGACAGGATGGCGGCCGGAGTGCCGGTGAATTCGTCTACCGCAACCGCATCACCAGAATCGAACTCGATCTCGATGTCCAGCGGCTCGTCCGGTGCGTCGGCCGGATCATTGGTCCATCGCCACATGTTAGGCGGGGGTTCGGCCCAGGGATCTTCCAGCTCGCCGCCTTCGTAGGAAATGTGCAGCAGGTTCGCGTCCATCGAATAGTCGGCCTTGCCGCTGGCGCGCCGGTCGACGGCAATGCCGTGTTGCTCCGCATAGGCCAGCAGGTCTTCCCTGGATTGGAAACTCCACTCGCGCCATGGTGAGACAATCTTGATATCCGGCATCAGGGCATAGGCTCCGAGCTCGAATCTGATCTGATCGTTGCCTTTTCCGGTGGCTCCGTGTGAGATGGCATCGGCACCGGTCTTTTTTGCGATTGTGACCAGGTGGGCTGCGATCAGGGGCCGGGCGATCGAGGTGCCGAGCAGATATTCGCCTTCGTAGAGTGCATTCATGCGAAACATCGGATAAACATAGTCCCGGGCGAACTCCTCGATCAGGTTTTCGACGAAAATCTCGGAACAGCCTAGTTGTGTGGCCTTGTCGGCGACTGCGTCGAGGTCTTCGTTCTGGCCGATGTCAGCGGTAAACGGCACCACGTCATAGCCATGCTCGGTTTGAAGCCAGCGCAGAATCACAGAGGTGTCGAGGCCACCTGAGTAGGCGAGTACGATTTTCTTGGTCATATTTCCTTTCGAAGTCTGAAACAGAATTTTGGAAATCAAGGGTGCTTGTGCGACGGAATTATGCCATAAAACCGTCCGGTGAAACAGGCTGGAAAACGATGTCGATCACGATCGCGCACGACCGTCCACAGTGCGTAGTCTTTTCAGGTGAACATCGATCGGTTAGGTTCTGGCTCCAAACAGCACACGGGCGATTGCCGGCAGCACAACCATGGCACCGAGCATGTTCGCGAGAAACATGAAAGTCAGCAGCATTCCCATGTCGGCCTGAAACTGAAGATCGCTCAGGATCCAGGTTGATACGCCGCACGCCAGCGTCAGGCCGGTGACCATGACCGCATTTCCGGTGACTTTGTACGCGCCCTCGAACGCGTCGATGAGGCTTGCGCCCTGGTCAAGCGCGCGTTTGACGTAGGTGAAGATGTAGATTCCGTAATCGACACCGATGCCGACACCGAGGGCTGCCATGGGCAGCGTGGAAATCTTAAGTCCGATTTCCATCACCGACATGAATGCGAATGTGAGCAGGGATACCACCGCCAGCGGGATGGTGACACTGATCGCGCCCTTGAATGAGCGAAAGGCGATCAGGCACAGGATCAGCACCGCGGCATAGACCCAGATCAGCATGGTCACGCGGGTGTCACGAATCAGGTCGTTGGAGGCTGCCATCACACCGACATTTCCGGTAGCGAGTTTGAATTTCATGTTATCGGTTTCGTAGCGTGTGGTGTAGGCGTTGATCTCACTGACAATGTGATCGATGGTTTCAGCCCGATGGTTGTCGGTGAATATCAGTACCGGCATGACCGAACAGTCAAAGTTGACCAGACCGGTCCACGTTTTGACTGAGCCGGCAGACTGTGCCAGGGTCTGGCTGATTCGCTGCAACTCGCCCCATTTGGGGTTACCCTCGTTGAACATCACGTTGATCTTGCGGGCAACCAGGGGCAGCGAGGCGACGGCGGAGACGCCTTGGACCTGCTCCATGTGTTTGCTGAAATCATCAATTCGGTCAACGACCGGAAAGTCAATGCAGGCGTAGGATTCCGATTCCACAATGACGGTCAGCACATCCAGTCCGATGGAGAAGAGGCTGGAGATGGCCGCGCTGTCGCGATTGTAACGGGAATCCTCGCGCAGTTCCGGTACGCCTTCCATGCTGTCACCGACGATCAGACCCTGCGACACATAATAGGCGCCGCCAGCCAGCAAGAGTGTTGCAGCAAGTACTGTAGTCGCAACCGGGGCATAAGTGATACTCGACAGTTTTTTCCAAATCCACTGCCTTCGCTGCGCAGAAGCCTGGGCCCGTTGGCTGAATTTTGGGCCGAGGTTGATGTATGAAATCAGAACCGGCAACAGGAACAGGTTGGTAAACAGGATGGCAGCCATGCCGAGGCTTGCAGTGATCGCCAGGTCTCTGATGATTTGCACATCGATCAGTAAAATGGACAGAAACCCGACACAGTCACTGGCGAGCGCCACTGAACCCGGGAGAATCAGTCGCTGGAACGCGGTTCTGGCGGCGTCCATGGCTGTTGCACCGCCGCGCACTTCAGTTCCAGCCAGGTTGACCACCTGTACACCGTGCGAGACACCGATGGAAAATACCAGAAAGGGTACCAGGATGGATACCGGATCGATGCCGGCTCCGGTCAGTGCCAGCAGGCCCAGTGTCCAAACAACCGCCAGCACCGAGCAAGCAAGCAGCAGACCGGTGTAGCGCACAGAATGGGTGAACACATAAACCAACAAGGCGGTCAGAATGAATGCAATCCCAAAAAACACAAACACACCGGCCGCACCATCGGCAATGTCACCGATCGCCTTGGCGAAGCCGACGATATGAACCGATGCGTATTCATTGTCGAAAGGTTGCCTGACGTGGGTCTCAAGCAGGTGGGCGACCTTGATGTAGTCGAGTTTAGTCCGGGTCTGCGGGTCGATTTCAATCAGGTCTGCGCTGACAATCGCTGCGGTCAGGTCATTGGACACCAGGCGTCCAATGATGCCTGCGTTGAGGACGTTGTTGTAGACGGTGGCGACATCCTCGTCGGTTCCGCTGTACGTCGGCGGAACGACGTTGCCTCGAACAAAACCTTCCTTGGTGAGCTGGGAGAATCGTACGTTCGGGGTGAATATCGAGCGCACGGTCGCCTTGTTCACCCCGGGCAGAAAAAACACGGCGTCGGTCACGCCTTTCAGGGTTTCCAGGAACGGGGCATTGAATATGTTCTCTCCATCCTGTTTGGATACAACCGCCACAAGAATTCGGTTTGCGCCGCCAAATTCATCCCGGTGTTCCTTGAAGACCTTCATGTAGGGGTGATTCTGTGGGAGCGTCTTGTCGAATCCGGCATCAATCCGGGTATTGACTGCTGACCAACCAAGTGCGACACTCAGCATCAGGAAAATCAGAATCACGATGCGGCGATGCTGGAAAATCACGGATTCCGAGGACTGAAGATAGCGTTTCATATTCAGTCCCCGGATGGAATGACCCGCTTCCCGATGCCGTCGGTTCCAAAAACCAACAGCATGCCGTCATCATCTATGAGTACCGAAGTGATCGACCCGGTTCCAGATGTCAGATTGTGAAAACGGCCCTGTTCGGCGAGCGATTCCACCAAAACCGTGCCGAATGATCCGACAATTACCGCGCGCCCATCATCGAGAAACACCGCGTCATACAGCGAATTACTGGTGCCGCTGTCCAATACCGTCCAACTGTCCCCGGCATCCAAACTTTCCGCGATCCAGCCATCGAAACCGTATAGCAGTACCCGTCCGTTTCGGTCCGTTCGCAGTCCGTAGAACGTCGAATCAAAGTCTACAGCCAGTCGCTCCCAACTCTGACCGTTATCGCGAGATCGCAAGGCGGTTGAGAACTCCCCGACAATGAACAGCGTACCGTCAGCTGATCGTCGAATGGCATTGAAATGGGGTTCGTCGGGGTCCAACTCCAATCGACGCCAGGATTCGCCGTGGTCATCGGTTGCCAGTGCCAGGCCATAGGCGCCAACCCCAATGCCGAAGCCGTCTGCTCCAACCCAGATATCAAGCAGCGGGGCATCGAATTCAACATCGGAATAGACGAGTTTCCAATCGTCACCGGACTTGGGTGCGGTTGCAATCAGTGCATCATGTCCGACTGCATACAGTCGACCGGATTCTGATTCCGTAATGGCAGTCAGCGTGCGCCTAAAGGGGATTTCGATCTGCTCCCACTGCTCCTCGTGATCATCAATCTCCCGAACAACGACACCGCGCTCGCCGACGGCGACGACGCCCGAGCGAGTGGATACAGCGGAAAAGAATGTGTGAAGATGCGGATGAACCAGTGTCGGTGGCGGTTCATCCAGCGGGTCAGCGGTGTATGCCCTCTCCTGTGCGGTCGCAAGTGCTGCAAGAACAACTGCGACCGACAGGAAGCGGATGAATTTCATTGAGCAAAGGTGTCACCGGCCTTTGCGGCGCAGCCGGTCCGGCTTGAAATCTCCTATTCTCAGATTGACGCTGAAGTCGTAAGGCTTGTCCTGATTGTCAAATCCGCGAGTGACATAACGACCATTCTGGACGTCATACACGGATTCAAGCGTGAGCCATTGCACTGGAACCTCATAGTAGTTGATTGGATAGGCTTCACTGACGCGCCAGATGGCACCACTGCCATCGTACTGGTCGACCACTGAAATCTGCCAGCTATCCTCATCCAGATAGAAGGTCCGTCTGGCGTAGATGTGGCTCGTTCCTTCCTTGAGTGTGGCTTCAACCACCCAGACTCGGTGAAGTTCATAGCGCACCAGGTCCGGATTGATGTGGCCTGGCCTGACGATGTCACCAACCGTCACATCGCCACTGTGCAGTCTGTAACTGTTGTAGGGGATGTAGAGTTCCTTCTTGCCGACCAGTTGCCAGTCATAGCGGTCCGGTGCACCGTTGAACATGTCCAGTTGATCCGCCACGCGCTGACCGTCAGTCGCGGTGCCGGGGGTGTCATAACCGACATGTGGTGCTCGTCGAACGCGACGCTGACCAGGATTGTAGGTCCAGACCTTTCGCAGTTCCGCTGTCTGGTTCAGGGTCTCATGTACCAAAACCGCGTTGCCCGCTGCGACCGGCGGTGCAATCAGCTCCTGCAGAAAGTAGGCGAGTTTGTTGTTGATGGACTCCGGTGTGGCATCCGGCTGATTGTAGGCGAAAAGGACGCTTTCCAGCAGGGTTGCCTCTATGTACTCACCATTGACAGCCGGTACCACCTGTCCGACCATGCGTTGCACTGCCTCACCGCGATACCGCAGCAGGTGATTCCAGATCGCTTCCAATCCGTTCTGCGGGATGGGAAAGGGAAAGCCCTGGGCGGCATTGAGTACACCATTTCCGGCCTCATCCAATGTGGCATTGGTTGCGTTTTCCACGGTTGCATCGTAAATCCACTGTGGATAGGATGCGGTGCGATGCGTCGGATAGACCTGCATTCGGAAAGTATCCGGATATCGCTGGAACATTGCCATTTGTCCGGTCGAGAGGTTGTCCGAGTACTGAGCGGCATTCTCTGCGGTGATCACAAACAGCGGCTGCTCACCGTCAAACGGGTCGAGATGCCGCGTTCCGGGCTCATAACCGGCGGGCGGCTGTGTCATGCCTCCATCCCAGGCTGGAATGGTTCCGGCTTCGTTACCCGCAGTCTCTGCGCCCAGTGGCGTCAGCGAAATGCCGAGGGCTGCGGCGTCTGCGCCGGAGACCGCCGCGGACACGGATGCGCTGGCTGTGAGAAAAAATATCGCAGATATTAGTTTTACTGAAATCAGTCGAATAGAAGTCATTGTTTTTCTCCTATAACCTTATGCTTCCGAAGGTGCTCAGAATGAACGGGAAATCGAAAACGACAGAAAGTCCCTGTCATTTTCATTGTGGTTGTTACCGAATGAGTTCGTGTAGGATAGACTCCCTCTCCACTTATCCAGATAACTGCCGTTGACTGACAGCGTGATGATTTTTCTCCCTTCCTTGAAATTCTGGACAGGTGCCGGTGCGGTACCTTCCACATCATGAGACAACGCGATTCTCGGTGTCAGGGAAATCGCTCCGAGTGCATTGTTCCGGGTTGTCTGTGCGATCAGGCGATAGCCCCATGAGCTCTTGTCTGCGCCGGTATTTCCGACACCTTCGTATCTCAAGGTGTTTTTATCCTCCAAGCTCATGACCTGGGTGGTGCCAAACTCGATGAGAAAGACGGAAGAGTCTCCAAAAGTGGATGGACCGAAAGACTTGACCGCCGCAAGCTGCGCCTGTATGACGTTCTTTCTGCGCCAGCCAGTGATGGTCTGGCCAAAATCAGCTGGTGTGGTTGAGATGTTGTTGTTACTGGAAAATGTGCCAGGAACGAATATGAAACTGGTAGGGGCACCCGAACCAGTTCTCAGTCTTTCGAGAGGCGATAGACCGTAAGTTAAAATCTGATCATCATCCAATTGCAAAGGTTGATCAATTCGGTAAACCAATTCACCCTGCAATGACCATCCCGTTGATCCGAAATTAGAATTGATGCTCATTCCGAACATTTTGATATTTTCAGGAAACTCCCGAAAATATCTTGTTGAACCTGCGTAACTTCCAGTCAGTACTCCGGTCGAACGAGGATTTAAAACAGGTTGACCTTGACTTAATACATATGGATCTGATCCTGAAAATGTGATGGAATCTTGTGTGCCTGTGACTGCAGAAATAAGGGGTAGTCGGCTATGTATGTTTGCGAAATAGACACCCAGTTCAGCATAATTCAATTGGGGCAAAAAACCCCGCAGTGCGAATCCAAACTGGTTCTGATTGTCAGGTTCCCGGTCAGGAGAACGCGTTATATTTGAGCAGATTCCAGCCAATGACCATCCGGTTACCGCTGCTACAACTGCAGCGTTAAACCTAGGGTCATTTACAGGGATGCCGGATGTTGTGGTAGCCACTGCACTTGCCAATGGCAAATTTCTAAACAGATCCAAACTTGGGCTCAAATTACAGTCGTCAAAGTTCGTGTCTGTACCAGCAAAGGCCGTCAAGTGAACAACTGACCCACCCGGGCTGACATAATCGTTTGTGGAAAAGAATGTCCCACTCGGTTCGATCTCGGTATTTCTGAAATCAGCAAGATAAAACCCCTCGGCTGACCATTCGTCGTTGATGTCCATCTTGATGTTGAATGCCGGCAATGGCTGGAGTGCATCACGGACTTCCGCACCGGCGATTCGAATCTTGGAAACATCGACTGGATTGATCGAGTTCAGTCCATTTCGGATGAACAGGCTTTCGCCCCAGTTCATGACCTGGTTGCCAATGCGCAGTGTTGCCGGACGACCGGCGATTTCAAAGTCGGTATCCATGTAAAGATCGAGCAACTGGACGTTTCTGCCGGAAACAGTCTTGGCTCGGTCGGGTAACGGTGTCCGCTTGGTGTTGCCACCTACGACGGCTTCATCGTAGAAGTAGAAACCCCTTGCGAAGAGTCGAATATCTCCACTGTCAACAAACAATTCGTGGGTAACCTTGGCGTTGGCTGAGACAATGTCGCCCTGATCGTAGTTGAGGTTTCCATTGTCATCATTCATCTTGGTCTGATCGGTACCTCCAAAATTGGGGTCTGCAATCTGATCGGTATCTCGATTGGACATTCGAACCGCCAGACCCGTCGAAAACGTGGAGTCCAGACTTACAGTGGTTTCATCTGATGAGATGAGTTCCTTTGCGTGTGAAGCGAAACTGAACAACAGCAGGCTCAAGGCCAAAAGACAGACCAGGTACGCAGGTCGAAGGTTGGTTATCAAAACCGGTTTCAAGTTGGATACGAACATCATTCCTCCACCGTAAAATTAATTTGCTTTTACGCGGCAAACTCAGGTAGTTTGCCAAAAAAATATGTTTCTTGTTTCAAGTTTATCGTTTCAAGTTGGCGTCTGAAATTCTAACACAATTCATTTACTTGCGTAAACGAACTTGAATTTTTACAGAATTGTCAATTTGTATAAGCCAAGGATATTTTCAATACTTATGTCTGATGAGTTGGGAGGCACAACAGATTGAAATTTACTTATTCAGTGGATTATCATAAGAACCTGAATCAAAGACCTAAAACGGTCTCTTTATCGTCATTTGGAGGACAGGTATGAAAAACCCTCTCGATTCTATTTGGGGCACAATCATTGCAGGATTTGTGCTGACTGTCATTTTGTATTTGTTCGCCAGTGGATTCATTTCCCCGGGCGGCTGATGCAATCGAATCCGAATCTGAAGATCTGAATCAATAGGTGAAAGAAGATGGAATTATTGATTGATCGATGGTTGCATATCCTTGCAGGTGTCACCTGGGTAGGACTGCTTTACTATTTCAATTTTGTACAGGTGCCTGGACTTGCAGCTGCGAAGGCAGATGGAACTGCTGCCGGAATTACCAAACACATCGCACCGCGGGCACTACTGTGGTTTCGCTGGGCGGCAGTTATAACCTGGCTCACCGGAGCCTACTATCTTGCCCGCTCGGGAACGTTTACGGACGCATTCATATTGCAAGGCCCGCACGCATATCTCGGAATTGGTGCCTGGCTTGGCACGATCATGCTGTTCAATGTGTGGGTACTGATCTGGCCGAATCAGAAAAAGGTGCTTGGTATTGTGGAAGCGACGGATGAGCAGAAAGCCAAAGCAGCCCGGGTGGCATTGCTGGCTTCAAGGACGAATACCATGCTGTCGATCCCCATGCTGTTTTTCATGGTTACCGGGTCCATTTCGCATATCGGAATGTTCTAAAACTCCTTAGCAGCAACGACTGTATCAAATTACACACAGACCGGCCAAGTCCGGTCTGTGTTTTTTAGTTGCTTGAGCCAATATCCACACAGTCATGGCAAGGCACTTTCTCACACTAAGTGACTTTCAGCCCTGGGAAATTCTCTCATTGATCGACCGGGCGATTGAACTCAAGGCACAATGGAATCGTTATCGGGCGTGTCCGCAGGCCATGAAGGGCAGGACCATGGTGCTGATTTTCGAAAAATCCTCAACCAGAACCAGAATTTCGTTTGAGGTGGCAGCGCATCAGATGGGTGGAAGATCAATTTTTCTCGCACCGGGCGACACCCAGTTGAAGCGGGGAGAATCCAATGCAGATACCGCCCGCGTGCTGTCATCCATGGCTGATTTGATCGTAACCCGCACCGGCTCGCACAGCACTGCACAAGACTACGCGCAATACTCGACGGTTCCGGTGATCAATGGACTCAGCGACGCGTACCATCCCTGTCAGCTGCTTGCAGACCTACAGACCATTGCGGAAATCAAGGGTGGAATCAAGGGTTGTTCGGTGGCCTGGATAGGGGATGGAAACAACATGTGCGTCACGTGGGCGATCGCAGCATCAATGCTGGAATTCGATTTGCGGATTGCGACACCCGGCGAATACCCACCCGACCCGGAGTTGATCGCACACTGCGATTCCAATCGTATCCAATTTTTCGGTTCTCCGGTTGATGCTGTACAAGGTGCTGATGTGGTTGTTACTGACACATGGATGAGTATGGGCCAAGATACTGACAGGGAGGAGAAAGTCGCGCATTTCGAGTCCTATCAGGTAACGCAGTCGCTGATGGCGCAGGCCGATGAGCAGGCGATATTCATGCATTGCCTGCCGGCATACCGGGGACTGGAAGTAGAGGCTGAGGTCATTGATGGACCTCAAAGCGTGGTATGGCAGGAAGCCGAGAACCGGCTGCACGCGCAAAAAGCCCTCATGGAGATGCTGCTGACGTTCTAGAACGTGCAACTCAGGGGCGATGTTCAACACCCCTGATGTTGTCCGCGGAAACGGGTCCGATGAAAGGCGGCCTTGAGTCTCGTTCAGCTGACTGCTTCGGCACTGGTGATGTGCTTGCGCATCTTCAGCATCGCGTTTTCCTCAATCTGCCGGATCCGTTCGATGCTCACACCATATTTATCAGCGAGCTGCTGAAGCGTTTCCTTCTTATCGCCGAGCCAGCGTCTTTCGATGATATCCCGGCTTCGTTTGCTGAGCACATCGAGTGCCTGCTGCAGCTGATGATCGCGCCGGGACTCCTCCCAACTGTTCTCGTAGACCCGCTCCGGATTGAAACGCATGTCACCGAGATAGGTGGACGGTGCCGTGTAGGCATCCTCATCTTCAACATCATCAGAATGTCCATCGAATGAGACAGCGGCGCCATTCATTCGGGTTTCCATTTCCCTGACCGTCTTTACCGGAATGTCGAGATCGTTGGAAATCTTATGGATTTCCTTCTCACTCATGGCCTCAAGGGTGGCGCGATGCTTTCGCAGGTTGAAGAACAGTTTTCTGTGCGCCTTGGTCGTGGCAATCCGCACGATTTTCCAGTTCTTCAGGATGAAATCGTAGATCTCGGCCTTGATCCAGTGCACGGCAAATGACACCAACCGAACGTTGCGGTCCGGCTCATAGCGTTTGACGGCTTTCATCAGACCAACATTGCCTTCCTGAATCAGGTCACTCAGGGGCAATCCATATCCTGTGAATCCACGCGCGACCCGCACCACGAATCTCAAGTGCGAGAGAACCAGTTGACGCGCCGCGTCGAGATCATTCTCCTCATAGTATCGCACGGCCAACTCCTGCTCCTCTTCGGCAGTCAGGATGGGTTGGGCATTCACGGATGCCAGGTATGACGCCAACTCGTTGCCCTGGAAATTCGTTGATACCAGATGATTTTGATTCATGACTTTTGCTGTTTCCATAGTTTCACTGACCCCTATATATCACAATTTAGCACTCGACACAAGAGAGTGCTAACAAAATTGATTAAGTTTCCCTCAGTTATGAGAGGATATGGGGATGGTTGGATTTTTTTCAAGTGGAATGTTTCAATTTCGGCTCGCGGCGAGCGAACGCAGGCAAATACGGATGGTTATTCTGGCGGCGATCCAGCTGACAAGTGAGACTAAAACAGCAATGATCAGCCATGCCTGCCAGGAGATCCCGATCAGTTGAAAGCCGCTGCTGTAGAGAGATGCAAGGTCGCGGATCTGATCCGCGAAAATTGCCCGGCAGCCTTCCATGATCGCGGCCGCAAACGCGACACTCATGAGACTGTGTAAAACGGCTGTGTAAACGAACGGTCTGCGAATGAATGCCCGAGTTGCTCCGATCTGTTCGATCACCATGATCTCGTCCAACCGGCTGGAAATCGACAGTCTGGTGGTATTGCACACCACGAGAATGGCGGTCATCAACAGCAACGCAGACACAACGACGGACAACGTCTGAACCAAGCCCAGAATCGAATGCAGTCTTCTCACCCACTCCAGGTCCACTTCCACTGCGTCGACGATCTCGTACGCCCGTATATCGTCGACTAATTGCTGCAACTGGACAGGTTCGTAGTGTGACTCGGCTGGTTGCACAACTAGGATCGAGGGCAGGGGGTTATCCTGAACATATTCAACAATTGATTCCAGGCCGGTTGTCTGCTTGAACTCCTCAAGCGCCTCATCGGCTGTGATGACATCTGCCTGGCGGACTTGTGGCAGGTTTCGGATCTGCCCGCTCAGTTGATCGATCGAATCCTCGGTGGCCTCTTGCGCGACAAAAACCGTGATTTCCGGGGTACTGTTCACCAGTGCTGCAACTGAGGAGAGATTGACATGGAGCATGTATAGACCGCTGGGCAGCGACAGGATGATACCCACACAGACGATCGTGAACAGCGTGGCGAGTGGCGTTTTCCACATTCGCCCGATGCATGCGACCAGGGTTTGCAGATTCAACTTGAAGTATCTGAACATGCCGTTGGTGTCGAATCAGTTGGGTATGAGCAAGCCGTTTCTCAGTTCGAGCACGAAGTAGTTCTGTCCGACGAAGTGATTTCGGTCATGTGTTGCCACCATGACCGTCGTCCCGTACTGTACCAGTCGCTTGAAGATATCCATGATTTCATGTCCGAGCTCCTCATCCAGGTTGCCGGTTGGCTCGTCGGCGATGATCAGTTGCGGACGTGCGACGATTGCCCTCGCAATGCCGACCCGCTGCTGTTCTCCGCCTGAGAGGTGGATCGGGTAGGATTTCTCCTTGCCCAGCAATCCGACCATTTCCAAGGCGACGGAGATTCGACGTTCGATCTTTCTTGGCTCAATGTGCTGTACGGCAAGCGGCAAAGCGACATTCTCGCTGACGGTGCGGTCGTAGAGGAGCTTGTGATCCTGATGCACGACACCGAGTGATCTTCTGTAGTAGGCGATCTGATTGCCGGAAAGCGAGGAGAGGTTTCTGTCGTTGACAAAAACATGACCGTGCGTGGGCAATTCCTGCAAGGTGATCAGTTTGATCAGCGTTGACTTGCCTGCGCCTGAATGTCCGGTGAGAAAAACCAATTGATTCGATTCAATGGCAAAGCTGATGCCCCTGAGGGCAATCTGCCCCTTGGGATACTGCTTTGAAACGTTGGAAAACCGGATCATTGATTACGAGGGGGAAGGCATGGTTTCCAATCCCAGCAGGGAGCGGGCGTATTCGCGTGCGTTGAATGGTGCGAGGTCCTCGATTCCCTCTCCCATACCGACGAAGGGAATCGGTAGGGCAAACGATTGTGTGAGTGCCACTATGATGCCGCCTTTTGCGGTACCGTCCAGTTTGGTGACACAGATTCCGGTTAACGCCGCGTGCTGATGAAAGTGCTCGACCTGGGAAGCTGCATTTTGACCGGTTCCGGCATCAATTGTGATAAGCGTTTCGTGCGGTGCTGCTGGTTCGATCCTGGCGAGAACGCGCCGGATCTTACCCAGCTGCCGCATCAGGTCCTCCCGTGTCTGTTGCCGCCCGCCGGTATCGGCCAGCAGGATTGAACATTTGCGGGCTACCGCCGCGTGCAGTGCGTCGTGGGCCACCGCGGCCGGGTCGGCGCCCGCAGACTGTGCGATGACCGGCATCTGCAGGCGCTCGCCCCAGGTCTGAAGCTGTTCGATCGCCGCAGGCCGGAAGGTGTCGCAGGCGGCCAGCATCACTGAGTGTCCCTGTTGCTGGTAGTGGTGTGCGATTTTTGCCGTTGTTGTAGTCTTGCCGACACCGTTGACACCGACCATCATGATTGCCACGGGTGGGGAATGGCGTTGCAGGTCCAGGTCCTTTTCTGCGGCAGTGAGGATATCAACCAGTTCCTGCCAGACGAGATCCGCAGCCTGTTGGCCGGACAGCGCGGCGCGTTTCATGGAGCGTCTGACTGATTCAACTATGCGTTCACTTGCCTCGATTCCGATGTCACTCAGAATCAGGGCATCCTCGAGTTCCTCGATCTCAGACTCATTGATGGCGGTGGAGCGGGAGAACACTCCGGCGATCCGATCTGTCAGTGATTTTCGGGTCTTGGAGAGTACCTTAAAGAAACCGGATTTCCCTTGAGTGTTGTCGGCCATCAATTGTTCAAGTTGTGTGTGACTGCAGATATGTCCAGTCAGGCAAGTCCATGTATGGACTTGTGAGTCTGCGAAGATTCAACCTGGTTGCAAATTTACATCAATGAATGTGGACAAGAGCGGCAAGACGCCGTACCGCTCTTGGTCGCAATTCGAATTATATTATGGTGCATTGGTGGTGTTCGGTGGCAGGGATAAATTGCGCGGTCGGCTCAGAATCATTTCAGGACAGTTCAAAAGCAGGGAGATCCGTTTTGACTCCTCGCTCGACATTCGTCCGACAACCGATTCAGTTCGCGAGACGCTGTTCAACTGGCTGCAGTCCAATGTCCTGGGCGCGCACTGTCTCGACCTCTACGCTGGTTCGGGTGCGCTCGGTTTTGAGGCACTTTCGCGCGGTGCTGCCCATGTGGTCTTTGTTGATTCAGAGCAACGATGCGTCAGGCAGTTGCGCCAGACAGCCGCAGAACTGGCGGTAGCGGACTGTACCATTCTGAGAAAGCGCGCAGAGAAATTTCTGTTGGAAAACGTTCAGCGCTTTGACATTGTGTTTGTCGACCCGCCGTATCGTCAGGGTTTGGCGCTGCGCACAATTGAGCTGCTCGCATCAACCAACTGTGTGAATCCCGGTGCTTTGATTTATGTTGAGGCCGAAAGCGAGCTGGACACTGAGGCAATTCCTCCTGATTGGACACTGCTTCGAACTATCAAGGCCAAGTCCCGGATTCATTGTCTCTATTCGGTAGAAACTGAGAACAGACCCTGAGCAAGTCATGTAAGTGTGCTCATCCGGAAAGCAGTTCACATCATAATTGGATTGAAATCGAATCACGATGGGTTCCGTTATTGTTTGGCTTCCGTCGATGTACATTCTGTTTGCTATGCAGCTGCGGTCAATAGCGAGACCTTCCCGAACAAATCGAAACAGCGAGTGTGAATTGCAAGATAGCAGGGAAAGACTGTTATCCGGTATACCCTATCTGAGCTGCATTCCCTTCTTTTGCTCGTTACCGTTCCCTGATTGCCTCATCCTTGTAGCGAAGCAAGGGTGCCAGGAAGAACTCAATGATGCGGCGGGTACCGGTCTTGACTTCGACCGAGGCTGTCATTCCGGGTGTGAGGTCGACGGGTGTTCCTTTGATCTCGATCTGCTGGCTGTCCATGCTGACCCTGGCCATGTAGACAGGTCCGAGTTGCTCATGAATGATGGCATCGTTGCTGATCGAGACCAGTTCGCCGGTGATGGTGCCATAACGGGTGAAGGGAAAGGTCTCGAACTTGATCTCGACTTCCTGTCCGGTTTGGACGAAACCGATGTCCTTGTTGAGTATCATCGATTCGATTTCCAACGGGATATCCTCTGGAACAATGACCAGCAGTTGTTGGGCGGTGTTGACCACCGCACCGATGGTGTGGACGTTGAGTTGCTGCACAAAGCCACTGACCGGCGCTCTCAGTTCAAGATAGCTGAGCCGTTGCTGTTCTTTGCGGATGCTTTGCTCAAGCAGGGCGATTCGTCTCATGGCTTCCTGGTATTGCTCGGTTGCCTGGGCGACGAGATTCGCCGTGAGGTTGCGGATTCTGGCCTGATGCGAGGCGATCGATGCATCCGCCTCGACGATGGATTGTTTTGCGATCGACAGGTCGGCCTTGAGCTCAATGAGGTCCTGCTGATACTGCTGGTAGGATGCAAGGGGCATGTCATCCGAACTCATCAGTCGTCGCTGTGCCCGCACCCGGTGTTCAACGATGGGCAGCAGCTCCTTCAGTTTCTCCTGCTGAATGGCCAATGAGTGCTTCGACGCCTCCACGGTCCTGATCTCATTTCGGATCACGTTCAGGTCGGATTCATGCTTGGCATGGATGCTTATGATCTTGTCCCTGGCCACCTTAATCGCATGGTCGTCAGCGATTTCGGGGGGGGGTACAAAGCTCTTGACGGGGTCCTCGCCCATCAGTGCCAGACTCATTGCCGCATCAATTCGGGCCTGATCCATCTGAATCAGCAGTGCATCCAGATTGGCGGCTGATTCGGTGGCGTCGAGTTCAAGCAGCAGATCACCTTTGCGGACACTATCGCCGTCCCGGACATGAATGGCGCGCACCACGCCGGTCTCCAAGGGCTGGATGATCTTGACATTGCCCGCCGGAATGGTTCTTCCCTGCGAGACCGCCACCACATCAATCGAGCCGATCCAGGCCCAGGCGACGGCAATTACAAAAAAGGCCGAAATGGTCAGTGCGATGACACGGCTGTAACGAACCGGCGGCGTATCCTGAACTTCCAGTACGGGTGCCAGGAACTCATAACGGGCACGACGGTCATCCTGAAGCTGCAAGTCTGCGGTTTTCATTTTTCCTGTATATTCTTGTTCAACCTGACAGGCAGGAATGCCGTACACTATTCGGAGTATCCATCAACCTGACTTATTTTGATGATTTTATAAGAAAACCAGATTGCGAGGTGTGCTGAAATGGATGATCAAAACAAGAATTTGCGCAACTACAGGGAAGAAAGCGGTCAGCCCCGTTTCCCGAGCGGAGTCGTGATTCTGCATCTCTTATTGTCATTTCATGAGATTCGCGCATCGCTGGATCGAATCTTTCGCGAATTCGCGGATGCCGAAGGCAGATTCGGCCTGGACTCCATGGTTCGGGCGGCCCGTTTTTATGGCGTGAAGGCCAAGGCGATCAAGGCCAAGATCAGAAATATTACGAAATTGCCGCTGCCATTCATTGCGGAGATGAAGGATGGCAGCTTTGTCATCATTGCCAAATTGGTTGACGACCGGATACTGGTGCAGGGAGCGCAGGGACAGGGACGGGATCTCAGCCTGGCCGAGTTCGAGGCTGAATGGAACGGGCATGTCGTATTGGTGATGCGAAAGGCGCACGACGTGATGAGTGACGTGAAATTCGGTCTGCGCTGGTTTGTGCCGGCGATGGCCAAGTACAAGGGCCTGTTTGCCGAGGTGCTCACGGCATCGTTCATGCTTCAGGTTTTCGCACTGGTCACGCCGCTGATCTTCATGGTGATCATCGACAAGGTTCTCGTGCATCGCGGTCTACTGACGCTGGATGTGCTGATATTCGGTCTGGTTACGATCATCATTTTCGAGGCGATCCTGGGCTTGGCGCGCACCTACATCTTCACCCACACCACCAGTCGGATCGACGTGCATCTGGGCAGCCAGCTGTACGGGCACATGCTGAACCTGCCCCTTTCCTACTTTGAGAAACGTCCGACCGGGCAGACTGTCGCCCGCGTGCGGGAACTCGACAGCGTAAGGGAGTTTCTGACCTCGTCGGCCCTGACGGTTGCCATCGACGCGGTCTTCACGGTGATCTTTTTCGCTGTTCTGTGGTGGCTTTCACCGACCTTGACGATCATCGTACTCGCCTCGATTCCGTTTTACGTGGCCATTTCGATCATCATCACGCCGCCACTGAGACGGCGCGCCGAGGAACGCTTCCAGCGAAGCGCCATCAACCAGTCGTTCATGGTGGAAAGCGTGGCCGGCATCCAGACGCTCAAGGCGATGGCGGTCGAGCCGCACATGCGGGCCCGATGGGATGAGAATCTTGCCGCCTATGTCCGGACCTCGTTGCGGGCCACCCTGCTCGGTGCCACCGGGTCACAAGTGGTGAGTCTGGTCAACCGGATCACGATGGCACTGATCCTGTGGTTCGGTGCGCTGAAGGTGATGGGTGGTGAGCTGACAGTCGGACAGTTGGTGGCATTCAACATGATCGCGAACCAGGTCAGTCAGCCGATTCTGCGCCTAGCCCAGCTATGGCAGAACTTCCAGCAGTTCCGCATATCAATCCAGCGTCTCGGCGATATTCTCAACACCAAGACCGAACGCCAGTCCCGTTCCAGCCCGGAGAATCTCTCGACCATCAAGGGGCATGTGAAGTTTGAGAATGTCTCGTTCAGTTATGATCAGGACTCACCGACCGTGTTGAAGGATGTGTCGTTTGAAATCCTGGCCGGGCAGACGGTTGGGATCGTCGGCCGTTCCGGCTCCGGCAAGTCGACGCTCGCCGGCATGCTGCAACGCTTTTATGTACCGGACACGGGCCAGATACTCATCGACGGCAACAATGTTGCGCTGCTTGACATCACCTGGCTCAGGAGACAGCTGGGTGTTGTCTCGCAGGAGAACGACCTGTTCAAGCGCAAGATCGGAGAGAACATCGCGCTTGGCAACTCGACCATGCCGCAGGATCAGATCTACGCGGTTGCCGAACTGGCCGATGCGCATGAATTCATCAGCGAGCAACCGCACGGCTACGACACCGAGTTGGAGGAACGCGGCCAGAACCTCTCGGGCGGACAGCGACAGCGCATCGCCATTGCCCGGGCGCTTGCCACCAATCCGAGGATTCTCATTCTGGACGAGGCGACTGCGGCGTTGGACTATGAGAGCGAGCGGATCTTCCAGGACAATCTTCGACGGGTCACCGAGAATCTCACGGTGATCATTATTGCCCACCGTCTCTCGACGGTGCGTGATTGTGACCAGATTCTGGTGATGGACAAGGGTCGGCTTGCTGATCAGGGTACACATGAGGAGTTGGTGGGTCGCGAGGGAATCTATGCAAATCTGGTCAGACAGGAACGGAGGTGAGTGATGGCACAGGACAGCAAACAAAAAGAAAGCAAACAAAAAGGATCAATCCGAATCGCCCGTGTGGAGAAGGCAGATCAGCAGGCGGTGATGGAACTGGCGCGTCGCGCACACGAGGAGAGCATCTTTCGGGATCTGCCTTTTTCGGAGAAGAAGTACTCGGCGCTGTTTGACCGATGCGTGAGTCTGCCCGGGCGCTGTCTCGGGCTCAAAGCCGAGGTGAAGGGGGAGATTGCGGGGTTTCTGTATTGCAATCTGGGTGAGTACTACATCGCGGACGAAGGTGTGATCGCAAGTGTCAATGTGATCTACTGTACTGAAGAGTTGAGAAAGAGCCTGCTGGGTGGCAAGGTTGCCGCCTTGCTGGTGCGGTCGGTGGCCCGCTGGGCGAAGGCACAGGGCGCGTATCTGGTGACTTTTTATGTGACGTCTGGTATCAGGATGTCGTCAACCGATAAGTTCTTTCGCAGGATGGGTCTGACCACTCTGGGTGGAAATTATGCCATCAGGGTCTGAGACAATAAATGTTCTGAGACTGCGGATGATTGTAGTGTCTACGATGGGTTGCATCGCTATAGGGCTCTTGGCCGTCAGCATCGGATTTTTCGCAGTTGTCTGAAACTGTATTTCTTATCTGTTTTGGCGTCATAATTCATCGGATACGGAGTTATGTGATAATTTCGTCAAGTCTGAAACAGGTGTGATATGGCGAAAAAATTGAAAATGAGTGAGTGGCAATGAATGAAGTTGCTGAGTAAAGCGGACATGGTGTCTGCAAAGACGGAATCTACTCCAAATGATGAATTTACAACCTATGGCGTGAACAAAACTTGTCTGCCAGAAAGCGTGCATTTGGAGGAGAACTCTGCGTGGCAGACCACGTAGATTCAGGTAGTCTGAACAGTGGTGCGCGAATAGACGCACCGTCGATACCGAACGCCACGCTATTGGGCGAGATTATCTGGCTTCTTGGTTATTCAGATCTTCATCAGAGTTGGCCGATCGGATCGATCCGGCAGTGGGTGATTCCGGCATTGCATCACAATCAGTTTCGGTTGTATCGTCGAGATGGCAGGCCGAGAGGTTATGTGTCGTGGGCGTGGATGTCGAAAGACGTTGAGCAACGTTATGTTTTGGACACACCAAGCTTTCGGCTGGAGGATTGGAAGTCGGGTGAGCACGCTTGGATCATTGACTTCGTTGCACCTTTTGGTGATGCCCGGGAGATACTCCGCGATCTGAAGTACAACTTGTTTGCGGATGAAGTCGGACGCTATCTGCGAGTGAGACCGGGCTCGAAAACCATGCAGATTCGCTATGCTCACGGCGTCAATGCCAGAACGAAAGCGAGAAATCCGAAGTACAATCCACCAGTGATATTGGAGTGAAACGACTGAAAGGAAATTCTGAATTATGGGTAAGGCACATCGTGTAACGCGCGCAATTTATCCGGGAAGTTTTGACCCGGTGACTAGAGGTCATATCGATTTGATCGAACGGGCCTTGGGTCTGTTTGATGAATTGGTTGTCGCGGTAGCTGACAGCAAGGGCAAGAATACGCTGTTTTCCCTACAGGAGAGAATAGACTTGATCCAGGAAACAACAAGTCATCTTGATGGTATCAGTGTGATCGGGTTCGAAGGATTGCTCATTGATCTGGCCAAGGAGGTGAATTCCAAAATTGTGATCAGGGGACTGAGAGCCGTATCTGATTTCGAGTACGAGTTTCAGCTGTCTTGGATGAACCGTCAGTTGGACAGGGATATTGAGACGCTGTTTTTTGCTCCTGCAGAAGACTACGCGTTTGTTGCGGCTTCGCTGGTCAAGGAAATCGCACAATTGGGTGGGAACGTGTCTCAGTTTGTGCACCCTGCAGTCAACGCCGCCCTGAATGAGAAACTGAAAAAGTGAGCAGCCAAGGTTGAAGGATTACCGACGAGTTTTACATTTCATAGCGAGTAGGTTTTGGTTTCGAGGTCGAATATGTTGACGGACACTGATGTGCGGATTTGAGTGCTGATCAGAACTGTTTATGAATTCAACGCCCACTGGGTGTTGTTTTTGTCCCACTCAGTCTTCTCGCCACTGCGCACATCAAAACCACTTGCAACTGAATTGAATTCAACACCCAGTGGGCGTTGAATTGCCACTCCCTACAAGCAACTCTGGTCTGACGACGCCAGAATCACTTCCACGCAAATTTTGGCTGATCGAAATGCGCGACGCGCGTGGGGCGGTCAAACAAAATCACCTCCCGGAACTGATAGATGAAGGCAGCGGTCGGCGCAAATACCCGATGTCCCATGGTCGCAAGCGGTGTGGATAGCACCATCCGGTCTTTCTCCTCAGATTGTTCCAGTACGGGGATGCTCGACGATTTCAAATCGGTCAGCGGAATTCGAAACATGGCTGCCACCTCACCCGGGTCAGGTTCGAGCGTCATGTTTGCACCCGCCCAGACAACGACCGGGGAGATGACGAATCCCGACCGGGTCTGGTAGTCATCCAGCAGTCCCAGTACGCTGTCCATCCCGAGATCCAATCCGATCTCCTCGTGCAGTTCTCGAAGGGCGGCTTCGACAATGGATTCCTTACCATCAATCCTGCCACCCGGGAGGGCGTATTGTCCACCATGACGTTTGAGGTGTTTGGGTCTTCGTGTCAGAAGAAATGCCGCCTCATCAGTTGGCTCTACATTCAACAGCGTAAACGCCACCGCCGCCCGGTTGAATTCGTTGTCATCACAAGCCAATCGCTCGAATTCAGATAGACGCTGACACACTGTCGCTTTCAGTGAGTCATCAAGCGGGATGCTGTGATCCGGCATCGGCTGAGTAGTTGCAGGCATCGGTCAGGAATCCGGGTAAATTCTTGGAATCAGTACTAATATACTCTCATACCCAAACCCATATTCGCTGGTGACTGATGGAACAAATGAGCCGATGTACAGAATTGACAACGAAGACTACTCCATAAAGGACGAACCATACTACGCGCCGCAGGGCTCTGAAATTCAGTTGTTCGAGAGTGCCCACAGCAATGGTATCCCGGTTCTGCTGAAGGGGCCGACCGGCTGTGGCAAGACGCGTTTCATGGAGTATATGGCCTGGAAGCTGGGTCTTCCCTTGGTCACCGTCGCCTGCCATGATGATTTGACGGCTTCGGACCTCGTAGGTCGGTATCTGATCGTCGGCGGAGAAACCACCTGGGTCGATGGTCCGCTGGCGCGTGCGGTACGTGTGGGTGGCATCTGCTATCTGGATGAGATTGTCGAGGCACGCAAGGATACTACGGTTGTCATCCATCCGCTCGCAGACAATCGACGCGTGCTGCCGGTTGAGAAAACAGGCGAGTTGCTCCAGGCTCCTGCATCCTTCAACTTAAGTATTTCCTACAATCCAGGCTATCAAAGCGTACTCAAGGATTTGAAACAGAGTACCCGGCAGCGTTTTCTGTCACTGGAATTCAGCTACCCGGAAAAAGAGCTGGAGCGATCAATCGTGATGCACGAATCCAACATTGATGCGGAGACAGCCGATCTGCTGGTCCGATTCGGTACCATGACCCGGAATCTCAAGGGCAGCGGACTGGAAGAAGGTGCGAGCACCCGGCTCCTGGTACATTCTGCTAAACTCATCGCTTTCGGAATCCCACCGCTTGAGGCTTGCAATGCATCAATCACCCAGACCCTGACTGATGACCCGGAAATCCTGACGGCAGTTCAGGAGATGGCATCCTCGCTGTTCTGAACAACGAAAAGTCCTTGACAGTTCAATCTGGTTGGAATCAATAACATGAACAGACTCATGCGCGCAATTCAGATCGAGGAGCGGTTGGATGAGCTCTTGGGCGCTGTACTCTCGTCACGTCGCACCGCCACTGATCCTGCCTGGAAGTTGTCCGGACTCAATCGGGATCAGCAGGACTTCGCCTTGCACTGGGCGAGTGTGATTTCCAGATCCAACTCTGAAATGGCGTTTCAGTTTGTTGCACATGTCAGTGAGGCATTTCGTCTGATGGATGCAGATGGCGTGACCAAGTGGATCATTGAGGCCATGGACGTCTATGACCGCCAGGGTCTGTACCCGGGCAGCGCGTCACTGCGCGAGGTGGAATCCTATGCCTCAAATCTCAGCGATACACGCTATTCGGTACCCCTTGAAGACGTGATCGGCATTTTGAACAAGTATGTCCGGGGTGTTTCAGGCAGGGAGTTGCAGATCCAAAGCGACGCTCAGGCCTGGACTGACACCGAGACCATTTTTCTGCCCGAGACGATCAAGGACTTTGAGTCGCAGCAGCAAAACTTTCAGCTGTACAAGGTAACCGGTTCATTTCTGCTGGCGCAGACACGCTATGGGACCTTCCGTGTTGATCAGAAAACAGGCGTTCCCTTCATCTGTACCGCCATTTCGAAGTATCCGGACCAGAGCAGGGCGCTTCGCATCTTTGAGGCGGTTGAACGGATTCGCTTGCTGAATTGCATGCGAGCGGAACTACCGGGCCTGGTCAAGCGGATGTCCGAGTTTGATGAGCAGTCTGAGGATGAATCGCAGTTGGAGGATATGATCGATTCGCTCGACCGGATTCGCCGGCCGGACTCTGATGTCATGGACTCAATCGACATTCTGGACGAGCTCTATTCGAGCGGCCTGAAACTGCCTGAAACCAGACGTTATCAGGGTGTTATCGATCTGGAAAAGGTGCGCCTTGTCACCAAGCAGCGTGTCGAGCGGGAGCGGGAGAGCTTTCGTGCAGACCTTGCCTTGCTGGCCGATGAGTTTGCGACTCCTGGAACCGAGAGCGAAGATGCACAAAGACAACTAAGTCTGGATTACGAGGCAAGCAGGGAAGACCCTGGCGACTGGGACATGCAGTTGACCGTCGACGGTCAACCGGTGGCGCCGCCTGACAATATGATGCAAACCGCCAAGAGCATCATCCAGGACTTTGGTGAGATTCCCGAGGAGTATCTGGTTCCCGCCGGCGATGGCCAATACCGCAAAGACAGTTCCGAGGAAGAGGACTCCCCCGACAATGAGACGCAGAAAAACGATCAGGTGCTCTACTACGATGAGTGGGACTATAGACGCCGCCACTATCGGAAAAACTGGTGTGAGCTGAAAGAGTTGGACATGCATCCATCAAACGAGAAGACAGTCGATCAGATTCTGGAAAAATACGCACACCTGGTTCGCGAAATCCGCAAGTCCTTCGAGGCCCTGCGCGGCGATAACAAGATGCTTCGACGTCAGACCAATGGCGATGACATCGATATCGATGCGGTCGTGGAAGGTTATGCTGATGTTCACGAAGGCAATGAAATGACGGACCGGCTGTTCATCAAGTCAGGCCGGCTTGAACGCAACCTGGCGGTGGTGTTCATGGTGGATGTGAGCGGGTCAACCAAGGGTTGGATCAACGATGCCGAGCGCGAGAGCCTGGTTCTGCTCAGTGAGGCGCTGCAGACCCTGGGTGACCGATACGCGATCTACGGGTTTTCCGGGATGACCCGCAAGCGCTGTGAACTGTATCGGATCAAGACATTTGATGACCCGTATGACAGTACCGTCAAGGCGCGTATTGCGGGGATCAAGCCGCAGGACTACACCCGTATGGGTGTGATCATCAGGCATCTCACCCGCAAGCTCATTGAGGTGGATGCCCGTACGCGGGTATTGATCACGATTTCGGATGGCAAGCCTGATGACTACGACGGATACAGGGGAGAATACGGCATCGAGGATACCCGACAGGCACTGATGGAGGCCAAGCATGCGGGGATTCATCCGTTCTGCATCACCATCGATTCTCAGGCCCACGACTACTTACCCCACATGTATGGACACGTGAATTACACCTTGGTGAGCGATGTTCGCGGACTGCCTCTCAAAGTCTCTGACATCTATCGGAAACTGACAACCTGACCGATTGAATCACTTGTGTTATGTGATTTATAAATATATGATAATAAAGTATAATATTACCAAAAACAGATCTGTACCTTAAGTCCTGAATCTGCCTTGTCAATGTCTGGCTGAAGAAATGCCGGCACATTTAAAGAAGGAATTCCACTATAATTCCTCTAGGAGTCTGATTTGAATCATTGACTCCAGTAATCACGAAAAAACACAAAATTACCAACTTAAATTCGTAGCGACGCCTGAAGGATCAGGCGGAATATCGGGGAGTGGTCAATTCTACATGGCGGGCGCGCAGAGTAATCTCAAACTGGTTTCAAACACCTCAGAAACAATCGAATTTCAAGATGCCTCACTGGATACCTGGGATAGAAAATATCGCCTGAAGTCAAATGCCGGCGAGAACATCGACAAAACCATTGAAGATACCTACGAACGAGTCGCCAAAGCCCTGTCCGATGTGGAAGCCCCGTCCGTGCGCCGCAAGTGGCGTGACGATTTTTTCTGGGCTCTTCAAAATGGCGCCATTCCAGCTGGTCGTATCGTATCCAATGCCGGCGCAACCGAACACAAACCCTCCACCAGCACCATAAATTGCACCGTATCGAGCACCATTCCCGATTCGATGAAAGGCATACTGCATGCCGTCTATGAAGCGGGTTTGACGCTGAAGGCAGGTTGCGGAATCGGTTATGAGTTTTCAACCCTCAGGCCGAAAGGCGCATTCGTCAGTGGTGCCGGTGCCTACACATCCGGTCCGCTTTCCTTCATGGATATCTTCGATGCGATGTGCTTCACCGTATCGTCGGCCGGTGGTCGGCGAGGTGCGCAGATGGGAGTATTTGACGTATCGCACCCGGACATCATGGACTTCATCCGCGCCAAACGCAGCGACGGCTGTCTGCGGCAGTTCAATCTGTCCTGTCTGATCACCGATGACTTCATTCAGGCAGTCAAAGAAGACGGTGACTGGCAACTTGGGTTTCCGGCCACTTCGCAGGAAATGGAAAGTGATGAGTTTCCGATTGTCTGGCGGTACTGGCCGCAGGGTTCAAGTTCGCAATCCTACATTCGGGACGAATACGACCAGGTGGCGGTCCGCATCTACAAGACAGTCAAAGCCAGACGCCTGTGGGATTCAATCATGGAACTCACCTACGATTATGCGGAGCCCGGATTCATTCTGATTGATCGCGTCAATGAGATGAACAACAACTGGTTCTGCGAGGATATCCGCGCGACCAATCCCTGCGGTGAGCAACCGCTGCCCCCCTACGGCGCCTGCCTGCTCGGATCAGTCAACCTGACCAAGTTTGTTGAGAATCCATTTACCGACAAGGTAGAATTCGACTGGGTGCGCTATCGCGAGGTGGTTGCGATCTTCACCAGAATGCTTGACAATGTGGTGGAGATCAACGGACTGCCGCTGGATGCGCAGGAAAAGGAGATCTTCCGGAAACGCCGACATGGAATGGGTTTTCTGGGATTGGGTTCCACGCTGGCCATGATGAGGATGAGATACGGCTCCAAGGAGTCGCTTGAATTCACCGGGCAGATTGCCCGGGAAATGGCAGTCACCGGCTGGGAGACCGGGGCTGACCTGGCTGCCGAAAAGGGCGCTGCCCCCATTTTTGATGAGGAATTTGAGGTCACACCCAAGATGCTGCGCATGCGCCCGGAGATGGCCGAAGACGGCATCACCGTCGGGCAGAAACTGAAAGGATCGGTGCTGCTGGCCAAATACAGCAGATACATGCAAAACCTGCCCGTGGAGCTGACCGACCGGATCGCGGAAAGCGGGGCGCGTTTCACCCATCACAGTTCGATTGCACCGACGGGAACCATCAGCCTGTCGCTGGGCAACAACGTCAGCAACGGCATTGAACCCTCGTTTGCCCATGAATACACCCGCAACGTCATCCGCGAGGGCAAGAAGTCCAAGGAGAACGTCAAGGTGTACTCCTATGAGTTGCTGGCTTACCGCGAATACATTGATCCCGAGGCGACGGCGGACGATCCCGAGCTACCCGATTATTTCGTAAAATCCGACGACATCACTCCGGCGGAACACGTCGCAGTGCAGGCAGCGGCCCAGAAGTGGGTGGATTCCTCCATCTCCAAAACCGCGAACGTGCCGACCGATTATCCGTTTGAGGACTTCAAGGAGATCTACATGACCGCCTATGAGAGTGGACTGAAGGGCTGTACGACATTTCGCTTCAATCCCGAAGCCTTTCAGGGTGTTCTGGTCAGGGACAAGGATCTCGAGGAGACGACTTACGAATTCACACTCGAGGACGGGAGTGTCGTTGAACTGCAAGGCAATGATGAGGTCGAGTACGATGGCGAGTTGCACACCGCAGCCAATCTGTTTGATGCCCTGAAAGAAGGCTACTACGGAAAGTTCTAAGGATTCAGCAATATGACAATTCGAATCAATCAGCCGATCATCAGTTACCGGGTGGCGGCAAAATCGAATTCACCCGGCCCGCTGTTTGAGCCGGAGGATGCACAGCCTGAACAGGGCGGCAACAATGACCTGCTCAACCGCAGCAGTTACGATGGATCCAACATCATCGAGCTGCACGAGCGCATAGAACGGCCGGAGACGTTGAAGGGCAGCACCTACAAGATCAAGACGCCGTTGTCCGAACATGCTCTGTACGTCACGATCAACGATATCATTCTCAATCCCGGCTCCCCGTATGTGAGACAACTGCCGTACGAAATTTTTATCAACTCAAAGAACATGGATCATTTCCAGTGGACGGTCGCACTCACAAGAATCATTTCCGCGGTGTTCCGAAAAGGCGGCGACGCCGTGTTTCTGGTTGAGGAGTTGCAGGCGGTTTTTGATCCGCGCGGAGGCTACTTCAAGAAAGGAGGCAAATTCATGCCATCCCTGGTCGCCGAGATCGGTTCTGTGATTGAAACCCACATGAAGAAAATCGGCCTGATCATCGACAAGCCGATGCCGGAGCATACCCGGCAGATTCTCGATGAGAAACGAAGGGATTTCGAGCTTCAGGGCAGCCAGTCCACACCCGCATCCGACGGCGACTTTCCAGCAGGCGCTGAATTGTGCTACGTCTGCAGTACCCGGGCGATGGTGTTTCTCGATGGCTGCATGACGTGTCTGAACTGCGGCGAATCCAAGTGTTCGTAGTTTGCGACCAGCAGGCATCACCAGTAGACTTCATCCGTAATCAGCCAATACTGAACACATCCAGGATTGATTTCACTATCTCATGGTGATCGTTACCTTGATTTGTGCATAATTACGCAGACTATTGAGATATAACTTGCTTTCCTTTGCATAACTGAAATTCATGCTGTTGAAGGGTGGTGAAGCCGCCAGATACTGAATTGAACAATACCAAATTACCAAACCGCTGGATCGCGACAGGTACCCGATCCCAAACCAGTCGCCTTACATCAATACACCCTGATTCAAGTGGGAGTGTGAATTTTTTCTATATGCATTCAGAATTTTGTTCTGCAAGTGTGATTGTGGGTGGAGCAAGCGGTTTGGACAGTTCGTCAAAAAACGAGGCCAGCAGCTTCGGCTGGTAGATTGGAGCCGTGACAGTTGATCTAGGTGAAATCAGTCGTCCCAGACATCCGGGTCGGGGCTTGGCACGCCATTCGAGTTCCCCAAAAGGGCGGCAACTCAATCAGATCTGCGTTGACGAGCTGAGAGACATCCTCGGCCAGCTTCCCTATCGGCGTGATTTGCTGATCGAGTACATGCATGCCATACAGGACCACTATGGCCACCTGCACGTTGAGGCTCTGGGCGCGTTGGCACACCTGATGCGACTGCCGATGGCGGAAGTCTACGAAACAGCGACATTCTATGCCCACTTCAACATCATTGCAGAGGATGAGAATCCACCACCCCCCGTTACGGTTCGGGTCTGCGACAGCCTGACGTGCGAAATGTTCGGTGCCCAGCAACTGCTTGCAGACCTGCGCAGCCAGATGGGACCGCGGGTCAGAATCTTAAGAGCGCCCTGCATGGGACGTTGCGACACCGCACCGGTCGTTGAGGTGGGTCACAATCATGTTGATTGTGCGACTGCATCATCAGTGATCAATGCCGTCGAGGCCCGCAATGTGAAACCGTTGATTCCCGCGTACGAGAGTTTCAGTACCTATCGGGATGGCGGTGGTTATCAACTGTTGCTGGACTGCTACGAAGGTCGGCGCACGCCGGCGGAATTGGTTGCAATACTCAAGGAATCGCCCTTGCGCGGTCTGGGTGGCGCCGGATTTCCGACTGGCATGAAATGGGAAATCGTGCGCGGCTACGATGCACCGAGGCTGATGGCTGTCAACGCGGATGAGGGAGAGCCGGGCACCTTCAAGGACCGATACTATCTTGAACGCGAGCCGCACCGGTTTCTTGAGGGCGTTCTCATTGCGGCCTGGGTGGTGGAAGCGGAAATCGTCTACATCTATCTGCGCGATGAATATCCGGCTGTTCGCGAGATTCTGATCAGCGAGCTCAACCGTGTCCAGCGAGCCGGACTGTTTGCAGACCGGAAGATTGAACTGCGCCGCGGCGCGGGTGCCTACATCTGCGGCGAGGAGTCATCGATGATCGAGTCGATCGAGGGAAAGCGCGGCTTGCCGCGGCACCGCCCGCCGTACGTCGCAGAAAGCGGGATATTCAACCGCCCGACACTGGTGCAGAATGTGGAGACACTGTACTGGGTGCGGGATATTGTGCAAAAGGGACCGGATTGGTTTGCCAGCCAAGGCCGCAACGGTTCGAAAGGGCTTCGCAGCTATTCGGTGTCGGGACGCGTTCGGGAACCGGGCGTCAAGCTGGCACCGGCCGGCGTGACGGTACGCGAACTGATCGATGAGTTCAGCGGAGGAATGCTGCCCGGACATGAATTCAAGGCCTATCTGCCCGGTGGTGCCTCCGGAGGCATCCTGCCAGCCTCGCTGGACAGTCTGCCACTTGATTTTGGCAAACTGGATGAATTCGGATGCTTCGTCGGTTCGCATGCGGTTGTCATATTGAGTGACCAGGATGACACCCGGGATGTCGCATTGAACCTGATGCGATTTTTTGAGGATGAGAGCTGCGGCCAATGTACGCCGTGCCGTGTGGGTACGGAGAAGGCTGTCAAGCTGATGTCAAATGACCAGTGGGATGAAGCCCTGCTGACTGATATTGGACGGGCGATGACCGATGCCTCCATTTGCGGGCTGGGGCAGGCGGCCGCCAATCCACTGTTTTCTGTTCTAAGGTTTTTTCAGGACGACTTCAAATGCAAGAAGACGCAACAATAACATTTGAGCTGGACGGGCGGCAGGTGAGTGCCGGACCCGATGAGACAATCTGGCAGATTGCCCATCGTGAAGACAACGAACTGCCGCACCTTTGCTATCTGCCTGAACCCGGCTATCGTGCGGATGGCAACTGTCGGGCCTGCATGGTTGAAATCGAGGGTGAGCGGGTGCTGGCCGCATCATGCATACGCAAGCCGACGCCGGGCATGAAGGTGCATACGGCGAGCGACCGGGCGGTATTTGCCCGCCGCCTTGTCTTTGAGATGCTGGAGGCGGACCAACCCGACCGCAGCCGGGCGCATGATCCGGACTCGCGTTTTTGGCAGTGGACCGATGTTGTGCAACCGGATACCGACCGCATGCCCGCCCGCAAACCACCCGCCCCTGACCCCAGTCATGCGGCCATGCGGGTTTTTCTCGACGCCTGCATCCACTGCAACCTGTGTGTGCGTGCCTGTCGCGAGGTTCAGGTCAATGATGTGATTGGAATGGCATATCGCGGCAATGAGTCCAAGGTTGTATTTGATTTTGATGATCCCATGGGCAACAGCACCTGTGTCGCCTGCGGTGAATGTGTTCAGGCATGCCCGACCGGCGCCCTGATTGAAGAGACCCTGGTGGACAGCCGCGGAATCAATCGGGGGATTAGCGTCGATGAGGTGGACAGTGTCTGTCCGTATTGCGGTGTGGGCTGTCAGATCACCTACAAGGTCAGTGACAACCGGGTGGTCGCTGTGGAAGGCCGCAATGGTCCCGCAAACAGCAACCGGCTTTGCGTGAAAGGCCGATTCGGATTTGATTACGTCAATCACGAGCATCGATTGACCAAACCGCTGATCCGCCGCAGTGATGTCGGCAAGAGCGCTGACATGGAAATTGACCCGGCCAATCCATATACCCATTTCCGCGAGGCGCAATGGGATGAGGCACTTGATGTTGCCGCTACCGGATTCAGGAAGATACTTGAGCAGTCGGGCTCCCGGGCGCTGGCGGGATTCGGATCCGCCAAGGGCTCCAATGAGGAGGCATACCTGGTGCAGAAACTCATCCGAACAGGTTTCGGTACCAATAACGTTGATCACTGTACCCGACTGTGCCACGCCTCCAGTGTGGCTGCATTGCTGGAAGGAATCGGTTCAGGTGCGGTAACGGCACCTTTCACCGCGTGCGCGGACTCCGATGTCGTCATCGTGATCGGTGCCAATCCAACAGAAAACCATCCTGTCGCTGCAACGTTCTTCAAGCAGGCTAAAAAACAGGGCAAGGATCTGATCGTCATGGATCCAAGGGGAACAGCATTGGCCCGGCATGCAACCCACATGCTTCAGTTCAAACCTGGAACCGATGTGGCGCTTTTGAATGCACTGTTGCATGTCATCATCGACGAAGAGTTGTACGACCGCGACTACGTTGCCCGGTTTACCGAGGGATTCGAGAATCTGAAACGCCATATCCATCAGTTTCCGCCTGAGGAGATGGCGAAAATCTGCGGCATCGACGCAGAGAAGCTGCGCGTTGTCGCCCGCCGGTATGCAACCGCACGCCGCGCGATCATTTTCTGGGGAATGGGCATATCGCAACACACCCACGGAACCGACAACGCACGCTGTCTGATTGCATTGGCGACCGTAACCGGTCAGGTTGGTCGTCCGGGTACGGGATTGCATCCACTGCGCGGCCAGAACAATGTGCAGGGCGCATCGGATGCGGGTCTGATCCCGATGGTGTTTCCCGACTATCAGGCGGTCGATGAGGAGAACATCCGCGGTCGCTTCGAGGACGCGTGGGGCACCTCGCTGGACCCGCAAAAAGGATTGACAGTGGTCGAGATCATGGACGCGGTTCACGCCGGACAGATTCACGGCATGTACGTCATGGGTGAGAATCCGGCGATGTCGGATCCGGATGTGCATCATGCAAGGCAGGCGCTGGCAAAGCTGGACCACCTGGTTGTGCAGGATTTGTTCATGACCGAAACCGCGTTTCATGCTGATGTTGTGTTACCGGCATCGGCATGGCCGGAGAAAAACGGGACGGTGACCAATACCAACCGTCAGATTCAAATGGGCCGCGCCGCACTGAAACTGCCGGGTGATGCCAGGCAGGATTGGTGGATCATCCAGGAACTGGCCAGACGGCTCGGACTGAACTGGAATTATTCCGGGCCCGCCGAAGTGTACGCAGAGATGGCCGGCGTCATGCCCTCACTCAACAACATTTCCTGGGAGCGGGTTGATGACGAGAGTTCGGTGACGTATCCGTGTGCTGCCCCTGATCAACCCGGAAATGAAATCGTGTTCGGAGATGGTTTTCCCACCGAGACGGGCCGGGCGAAACTTGTACCGGCCGGTATCATCCGACCGGATGAGGAACCCAATGATGAGTTCCCGCTGATTCTGTCAACGGGCAGGCAGTTGGAGCACTGGCACACCGGTGCGATGACCCGACGGACACGAGTGCTTGACCAGATCGAACCCGAGGCTGTTGCGAGCTTTTCACCGGACGAGCTCAAGAAGCTGGGCATCCAGGCCGGGGAGATGGTGAGCATTGTCACCCGAAGAGGACAGATTGCCATCAGGACGCGCCAGGACATGGCGGTTCCCGAAGGGATGGTCTTTGTTCCCTTCTGCTATGCCGAAGCGGCCGCGAATCTGCTGACGAATCCCGCGCTCGACCCGATGGGAAAGATTCCGGAGTTCAAATACTGCGCAGCGCGTGTGGAGCGACTTCCGGTACTGTAACAACCGGCTTGGATTCAGTCAGGATCCGAATCGGATTCCGGCCTTGAGACTTGAATCCTGCGCAAACTGCGTTGCGCTGACTTTCTGGCCACCGGCACGAACCCTCTGGACGTGAATCTCACCACCCTGTGCGGCGATACAGAATGCTGATTCGCCGATCTCGGTGATGTGGCCAGGTGGGTGGTCAGTGGTTGACGGATGCTTCTCGCAATCGAAAATCTGGACCGTCTCGCCATCCAGTGTTGTCCATGCCCCCGGTTGCGGGTTGGTACCGCGAATAAGGTTGTAGACATCGTCAACGTGGTGGTTCCAGTCAATCTCGGCTTCCTTCTTTCCGCACCAGCTCTCGTAGCTTCCGGCATCGGGGTCCTGCGGCATCCGGGGTGCGGTGCCGTTTCGAACCATGTCCAGTGACTCCAGCATGGCGTCCACACCCATGGGGAACAGATGGTTGAAATAAAGGCTGCCGAGCGTATCGTCCGGAGCGATGTCTACTGTTTTCTGCAACAGGATCGGACCGGTGTCCAGACCGTCGTCCGGCCAGAAGATGCTGAGTCCAGTCTTTGTTTTACCCTGAATGATCGGCCAGTTGATCGAGCTCGGCCCCTTGTGGTCGGGCAGCAGGGAAGGGTGATATTGAATGGAACCTAATTTCGGGGTGTTGAGTACGGTCGATGGCACGAACAGCGTGACATAGGCCATCAGGCAAAGATCGGCGTTCAGTTGATCCATTTGCGCAGCAACATCCGGTGTCTTGTAGGATGCAGGCTGAAACACCTCAATGCCTGCATTCTCCGCGGCTTGCTTGAGTACGTCCGGGCGGGTGCCTCGATCCGGTGCGCAGTAGACTGCGACAACGTTCTCACCGCGTTCCAGCAATCGCTTAAGAACCGCCTCGCCGAAGGCCTGCTGGCCATGAACGATCAATCTCATCGCAGAATCTCCCTAGATCGCACCGGCCTCGCGCAACTGCTCAATTTCATCGCTGTCATAGCCAAGCACATCCTCGAGAATCTCATCGGTGTGTTCTCCAAGCAGTGGAGAGCGTGTGACATGCGACGGTGATGCGGAGAGCTTGATTGGATTGCCGACAGTGCGGTAGGGTCCGCGTTCGGGATGATCTACCTCAACCACGGTTCCGGTCTTGACCAGTGCCTCCTCATTGATGAGTTCCTCAATCGAAAGGATGGGGCCGCAGGGTACATTCAATGGATTCAGGGTTGCCATCACCTCGAACTTGGTCTTGGTCATGGTCCATTGTTCGATCATCTCAAAGCACTTGTCGAGTTTTGGCAATCGGACCTGTGGCGTCGACCATTCCGGATCGTCGATCAGTTCTTCGCGACCGATCACCCGCATCAGGTGCGCCCATCCGGGTGGTTGGATGATGACGTAGACGTAATCATTCGGTCCGCCGGGTGCGGTTCGCACCGCCCATCCGGGCTGTCCGCCGCCGGACGCGTTGCCGCTGCGCGGAACCGATGAGCCGAACTCGCCGTTCGGATACTGGGGATATTCGGTCAGCGGGCCGTGTGCGAGGCGTTGCTGATCCCGAAACTTCACCCGGCAAAGATTCATGACGGCGTCCTGCATGGCGCATTCGACGCGCTGTCCGACGCCGGTGGATTGGCGTTGGACCAGTGCTGCAAGAATGCCGATGGCAAGATGCAGGCCGGTACCGCTGTCACCGATCTGGGCACCGGTGACAGTTGGCGGGCCGTCGTCAAATCCGGTTGTACTGGCTGAACCGCCCGTACACTGGGCAACATTTTCATACACCTTGCAGTCCTGATAGGGTCCGCGACCGAATCCCTTGACGGAAGCATAGATGAGCTTGGGATTGATCTGCTGGATCCGTTCCCAGGAAAAGCCCATGCGATCCAGGGCACCCGGGGCAAAATTCTCAACGAGCACATCGCATGTGCGAATCAACCGCTCGAAGACTTCCTTGCCCTTTTCGTTCTTGGTGTCCAGGGTCATGGAGCGTTTGTTGTGGTTCAGCATGGTGAAATAAAGGCTGTCCACATCCGGGATGTCGCGCAACTGCCCGCGCGTCGCATCGCCCACACCGGCACGCTCGACCTTGAGCACATCCGCGCCGAACCAGGCCAGCAACTGTGTGCAGGTTGGTCCGGATTGCACGTGCGTCATATCCAGAATACGAACACCTTCAAGTGCCTTGCTCATCTTTTATCTCCTATTCAGTTCAAAACTGCGTCATTTTACTTGTACATGGTTTGGGCTTTGGTTCCCGGTGCATACTCGGATGGGTCCACCCAGATGTTGATCACGGCAGATTTTCCTGATGCGGCAACCTGCTCGCGGGCCCGTTGCAGGGCCGGTTGGATCTGTTCGGGATCATGTACTTCCTCACCATAGCCTCCGAGCATTTCACCGAAGCGTGAGAACGGTACATCGCCCAGCAGATTACCGATATCGCCACGCTCCTTGCCGTATTTTGCAATCTGGCCATAGCGTATCTGATTCATGGCGCTGTTGTTGCCGATGACGGCAATATAGGGTGCATTGAACCGATTGGCGGTTTCCATGTCGAACGCGGTCATGCCAAACGAGCCATCGCCGTAGTAACAGAGTACTTCCTTTTGCGGATGCGCAAGCTTGGAAGCCATCGAAAACGCGGTGCCAACGCCGAGCGTACCGAGCGGACCGGGATCCATCCAATGACCGGGCGTTCTCGGCTGAACGGCCTGTGCGGATATGGTGACCACATCGCCGCCATCGCCGATGTAGATGGTGTCGTCGGTGAGGAAATTATTGATTTCCCATGCCACCCGGTAGGGGTGAATGGGTTTTCGGTCCGAGAGAAACAGCTTCATGAGTTTCTCGGTGCGATTGATCTCTTCGACCTGAAGTTCACTCAGCCACTGTTTGCGCGCGTTTGAACTGCCACCGTTGTCAGAACCTGCCGCTTCGACGACCGCTTTGAGAATGGTGCCCGGATGTCCGGTCAGCCCAAGTGAGATGTCGCGGTTTTTGCCGACTGTCCGATAATCCATGTCAATCTGCACCACTGTGGCTTCGGTACTGAGTCGTCGACCGTATCCCATCCTGAAATCAAACGGTGTTCCGACAATCAGAATCACATCTGCGTTGTCGAATGCCATTCTTCTCGTTCGTCCGAAGTGATTGGGATCGCCGGGTGGAAACGTTCCGCGTGCTGAGCCGTTGAAGTAAGCGGGCAGGTTGAAGGCGCGGATGAAGTCAATCACGTCATCAGTGGAATCGGAAGTCCAGACCTGGGTGCCGAAAAGCGCACACGGCCGCTTGGCGTTTGACAGAAGATGCGCCAGTTTTTCAATGTCCTGAGGATCTCCTAGCAGGTTGGTTGACGCGCGATAGGCACCTGCGGCAGGGATTCTGGCCTTGTCCAGATCAATCCTGGCGTCGAGAATATCGCGTGGTATCTCAAGGTAGGATGGTCCGGGAGCGCCGTTGTAGCACTCTCTGCAAGCCATCGAGACCATGTCGGCGATGCGTTCGGTGCTGCGTACACCGGCTGAGAACTTTGTGATGGGTGTCATCAGATCAACATGAGGGAGATCCTGCAGCGAACCCATTTTATGCTGGGTCAGTGCACCTTGCCCACCGATGTGAAGAACCGGACTTTCAGCCCGGAACGCGTTGGCGATGCCAGTGACTGCATTGGTACAGCCGGGTCCTGCGGTGGTGACGACACAGCCGGTTTTTCCGGTTTGTCTTGCATAGCCATCCGCCGCGTGCGCTGCGATCTGCTCGTGGCGCACGTCGATGATTCGGATACCCTCATCAATGCAACCATCGTAAATGTCGATGATGTGCCCTCCGCACAGGGTGAAGATGGTATCAATGCCTTCATTGCGCAGGGCTTTGGCAACCAAGTGACCACCGGAAATGGTTGCTGATTCTTTACCGGCGTCAGCCTCGGTGCTTGTGGATTTCTGTACAACTGTTGGTTCCATGTTTCGTTACCTATAGTTGGTTGTATTGGCTTCGGACAGTCTGGTGGATCGTCCTGTATTTATAGATTGTATACCATATACCAAATCTTTATGTTGTTTGGATTGAGTCCTTCTGAGATTTCGGACTTTGCATTGATTTTGTCTTCTGCAGGTCTGGAAAGGGGCAGTCCGTCTTTTTTCTTTGGGTTACATAGACATCCCGCTCCAGACCCTGATGAGCACCGCGATGAGTTCACAACAGCATCATCTTTGAGCGTATTCAACTGCATCATGACCGGCTTTCGGTGGATTCAGAACCGATTACGTGGGTGCCGTACCAGGCAGCAAGCGACGATTTGTGTGGTCTCCGATCAAAGTTGCGCGATTTTCTGAACGACCAAACCGATATTTGTGGAACTAAAGCGGAGTGTCACGTTCATTTTCAAGGCAAGAAACAACACAAGTCTGCCAACAGCAGACAGAGATGGATTGTTGCTCCAAGAGGTGTGAGATTTGAGTTAATGGATTTAATTGCGCAACAGATAAGGAAAGAATGTTGTTCTCAACTCCTTCACCAATTCCAGTGCCTGTACGAATTGTTTCGGTGATAATTCCGAGTAGACTGAATTTCGCATCGAAACAGCGTCTTCAAGCCCCTGACGCTCCGCAAGGTAATACCACGCCCACGCTTTTACAGCATCACGCGGTACACCGTCACCATTGTGATAGCTCGCTGCCAGATTGTACTGGGCACGAGCATGCCCCTGTTCGGCGGCCTCGCGAAACCAGTTTGCTGCTTCCGCGTAATTCTGATCGACGATTTCACCATCCTTGTAGAGACTTCCCAGATTGAACTGGGCATGCGCATCTCCCTGTTCCGCGGCTTTGCGGTACCAGTACATTGCTTCGGAATAATCCTGATCAACGCCTTCACCATACTCGTAGAAAGCTCCCAGATTGATTTGCGATTCAATATCTCCCTGTTCGGCCGCTTTGCGGAACCAGTACACAGATTCAGAGAAGTTTTGTTCGAAATCCTCACCAAGATAGTAAGCAGTACCCAGTTCGAATTGGGCTGAGACGTTGCCCTGTTCTGCGGCATCGCGCAACCAGTAAATTGCTTCAGAGGAGTTTTGATCAACGCCCAAACCATCGTAGTAGAGAAATCCGAGACTGAATTGGGCAATAGGATGCCCCTGCTCTGCCGCCTTGCGGTACCAGTTCACTGCCTCAGAGTAGTTCTGACCAACGCCGTCACCATGGTAGTACGCTTCACCCAGTTCGAATTGGGCTGAGGCGTCGCCCTGTTCTGCGAGAATGCGAGTGGATTCAAAATCCCCAGAGTTCGTTGATTCACTTGTGTGAGAATCGCTGCTCGGCAACAGCGTCATCAACGCCAGTAAAATTAACGCGGCAGTCAGTTTGATTGTTCCAGAGCAGTTCATTGTTTTGTTGGATTTTTCGAATCAAGGATTTCAAGTATACCAACATCGTATCAAAGTCTGCGTGCACTATTCGCCTTGAATTCCACTGGAACAGCGATAAAGTCAAAACAGCATTGGTTTTGGGCGTTTCAATCGCGTCTTGCCGGCTAACGACGATGATGTTCCGATTTCATTCGGGTGAACCGAGCAAGGGCACTGTCGAAGCTGGATTTGCGACAGGATTGGTTGTTGTAGGCGTATTGATAGGGAGTTGCTCGGCGTTGGACCTACAGCCCAGCCCTTAACGGGGCAGCCGAGGGATTCGGAACCGACCAGGTTTGTGCCGCATCAGACAGCAATTTGTGGTCGTGATCTGAGCAGCCTCCGACTAATGTTGCTCGACATTCAGGTCGGCCAGACCAGATGTTGTAAGTTAAAACTTTCGTGTTATGTCAATTCAAGGCACGAAGCAACTCAAGGTGACAACAACAGACAGTGAACGATTATTGCTGCAAGCGGCGCGAGATCTGAGTTACTGGATTCAATCCTGTAACAGATGTGGAAAGAATCTTACTTTCAATAATACCTTATTCCCAATAAAAACAGCATTCTTGCTGCTTGATTTGTTTGTTCCTTTGATAATTCGGAGAAGACTGAATCCCGCTTCGAAGCTGCGTCTTCATGCCCACGTTGAGCTGCCAGGTAATACCACGCCAACGCCATGAGGGGATCACGCTCTACACCGTCGCCATTGTAGTAGATCGTTGCCAGATTGTATTGGGCATCAACATGTTCCTGTTCAGCGGCCTTGAGGAACCAATGGGCTGCTTCCGAGTAGTTCTGATCAACGCCGTCACCATTGGCATAGAGAAGCCCCAGCTCGAACTGGGCGAAAGAATGTTCCTGTTCAGCGGCCTTGCGGAACCAGTGGGCTGCTTCCGAGTAGTTCTGATCAACGCCGTCACCATTGGCATAGAGCTGTCCCAGTTCGAATTGGGTATAGGCACTTTCCTGTTCAGCGGCCTTGCGGAACAAGTACACAGCTTCAGAAAAGTCCTGATCGGTGACTCTACCCGACTTGTGGAGAGATATCAGATTTTTTAGAGCCCACAAACTCCCCTGTTCGGCGGCCTTTCGGTACCAATACGTTGCTTCCGAGTAGTTCTGATCAACGCCGTCACCATCGGCATAGAGCCGTCCCAGCTGGAACTGGACAGAACGACTTCCCTGTTCGGCGACCTTTCGAAACCAGTGCATTACTTCAGAAAAGTTCTGATAGACGATTTCACCACGATTGTAGCGATTTACCAAACTCCGCCTATCGGGAAACTCAGAAAACTCTTCTGCAGCCTTACGGAACCAGTAGGCTGCTTCAGAAGAATCCTTACCGACACCTTCACCATCGGCGTAGAGAGCTCCCAGATTCAATTGAGCGGAAATTTCTCCCTTTTCAGCAGCCTTACGGAACCAGTAGGCTGCTTCAGAAGAATCCTGATCAACACCGTTACCATAATGATAAAGAAGTCCCAAAAAGTTTTGGGCGTCAAGATGCCCCTGTTCAGCGGCCTTGTGATACCAGTACGCTGCTTCCGAGTAGTTCCGATCAACGCCACTACCATTTGCGTAGAGTAGTCCCAGCTCGAATTGGGCACGATGATCACCCTGCTCGGCAGCTTTGCGATACCAGTACGCTGCTTCCGAGTAATTCTGATCAACGCCTTTACCATTGGCATAGAGCTGTGCCAGCTTGAATTGCCATTTAGAATTTCCCTGTTCGGCGCCCTTGCGGTACCAGTACGCTACTTCCGAATAATCCTGATCAACGCCTATATCACCATACTTGTAGATACTTATCAAAATTAATAGGGCAATATCATCTCCTTGTTCGCCTGCCTTGCGGTACCAGTACACTGCTTCAGAATAATCCTGATCAACGCCTTCACCGTGCTCGTAGAAATTTCCCAGAGCGACTTGGGCATCAGCATGTTCCTGTTCAGCGGCCTTGCGAATCCAGTGAAGTGCTTTAGATAAATCGTAATCAACGAACCCAACATATTTGTAGAGAAGTCCCAGAGAGTATTGGGCGTCAAGATGCCCCTGTTCAGCGGCCTTGTGATACCAGTATGCTACTTGAGAATCATCCTGTTCAACACCGTGACCAACATTATGGCGACCTCCCAGAGTATATTGGGCATCAGCGTCTCCATTTTCAGCGGCCTTGCGAATCCAGTACGTTGATTTACCGGGATCCTTCTCTACACCCCGACCAAAGTAGTATAAATGACTCAAGAAGTGTTGGGCTGGTATAAATCCCTGTTCGGCGGCTTTACGAAACCATTCTGCTGCCTCAGAGTAGTTCAGTTCGACGCCGTCACCATGGTAGTACGCTTCACCCAATTCGTATTGGGCTGCGGCGTCGCCGTGTTTCGCGAGAGTTCGAGTGGATTCTAAATCTACAGAGGGCGTTGATTCACTTGTGTGAACATTGTTGGTTGGCAACAGCATCATCAACGCCAGCAAAATCGATACGGCAGTCGGTTTGTATGTCCCAGAGCAGATCATTGTTTCATGAGATTTTCGAATCAAGGATAACAAAGTATACCAACATCAGGCAAGGTGTCCGTGAGCACATTTGCCCTGAATCCTCACTGGAACCGAGATGAGGTAAAAGAACATCTGTTTTGAGCGTTGTCACCGCTTCTTGCCGGATTCCAACGATGAAATTCCGAATTCAAGTGATGTGAATCCGGCAGGGGCAGTGTCGTCGCCGGGATTTCGCCAGGATTGGTGGGTGCAGGTGTTGCTGTATGGAATTGTCCGCCACCTGGGGCGCTGGCCTGGCTCCCCGCGGATGCAGAACCGAGCAGGTGGGTGCCGGGTCAGGCAGCGAGTGGTGGTACGGACTGGGGCAACCTCCGAATCATGTCGCTCGAGTTTCTGATCGGCCAGGTCGCTTGTTGCGAGCAAAAACTTCGTGTGGCGTCAATTCACGGTAAGAAGCAGCGCCAGGTACCAGCAACAGACCGTGTTCGATGGTTGCTGCGAGAGGCGTGAGCGTTATGTTGCAAGACTCAATTCTGCAACAGGTGTGGAAAGAATGTTGCTTTCAATTCCTGCACCAATTCCAGTGCTTGTACGAATTGTTTCTTTGACAATTCTGAGTAGACCGAATTCCGCTTCGAAATGGCGACTTCAAGCCCCTGATGCCCTGTAAGGTAATCCCACGCCCACGCTTTGACAGCATCACGCGGTACACCCTCACCATTGTGGTAGCTCCCTGCCAGATTGAACTGGGCAAGATCATGTCCCTGTTCGGCGGCGTTTCGGTACCAGTTCACTGCTTCAGAGTAGTTCTGATCAACGCCGTCACAATAGTAGTAGCGAACTACGAGAATGAATTGGGCTTCGAGACTGAAGTGGTTATCAACATGTTCTTGTTCGGCGACTTTGTGGAACCAGTACGCCGCTTCAGAAAAATCCTGATCAACGAATTCACCCTCCTCGCAGGATATCCCAGAAAGTATTGGGTATCAACAAGTGCCTGTTCAGCGGCTTCGCGGTACCAGTTCAAAGCTTCAGAATAGTTCGCTTCGACGTTGTCACTATAGTAGTACGCATTACCCAGTTCGTATTGGGCTGCGGCGTCTCCCTGTTCAGCGAGATTCCGAAAGGATTCAAAATCCCCAGAGGACGTTGATTCAACTGCGTCATCCACGCCAGCAAAACCAATGCGGCAGTCAGTTTGTAGGTTACAGAGCAGTACATTGTGTTGACGGAAATTTTCAAATCAAGTCCAACAACTATGACAACATCGAATCACAGTCTGTGTGCACAGTTCGCCCGGAATGCTTACTGTGAACTGCGATGACCGCAAAACCGCATTGGTTTTGAACGTATTTCTCGCATCAGCCCGGCTTCCTGCGACAATGTTCCGATTTCAAGTGATGTGACCCGAGCAAGGGCAGTGTCGAAGCCGGGTTTGCGGGGGATTGGAGGCTGAACGCGCAGAAGGTGACAGTCTGGCCGGACGTTTTCCCAAGTCTTGCACTCCAGGTCGCGGGACTCCATCCCTTCGCATAATCATGCACTGACTGTAAGTGCAGTGAATCGGTGCATCATCTTTCTACCGAATTCTACACGCCGAAACCAATCGACTGTCACCGTTATGGAATTCCTCCCAATCAAAACTGTAATTTTCAAGTGAAATTCCTATAAAATCACCATCATTGAGTGATTCATTGGTAAGAAGCCAAGGAATGAACTTGTACAATCGAGAAAGTTAATTCGAAATCATTGAGTATTTATGGAGTAGGTAATAACTATGAAATACAAGAAGGAAGACATCGTTGAAATGCGAGCGACCGGACAGATGTCCAGACGCCAGTTCAACGCCTACATGGCTTCGCTGGGTGCGGTAGCCGTTGCGTTTCCTGTTTTTTCAGGTTCGGCACATGCCGCACCGGAAGATCATCCCAATATATTCACTTGGGAAGGCTGGGATGCGCCCGAGCATCATGTGGAGTACATGGAAAAATACGGTGAGTTGCCGAATTTTGCCATCTTTGGTGATGAAGAGGAGGCATTTGCGAAAATCAAGGCAGGTGCGCAGTTCGACGTCACTCATCCATGTTCATACAAGGTGGAGATTTGGCGGGATGCCGGAATCATTCAACCGATTGATACCAGCCGACTGAGCCATTGGGATGACGTGATTCCTACGTTGAAGAACATACCCGGCATGGTTCATGAAGGAAAGCGTTATTTTGTGCCGGCTGACTGGGGTCAGACTTCGGTGATGTATCGCCCCGATTTGGTTGATGCGAGTTATGTTGAGAATGAAACCTGGGAAATCCTGTGGGATGAGCGTTACCGGGGCCGGCTTTCGATGTCGGACAGTCTGATTGATGGTGTCATGGTTGCCGCAATTGTCGCGGGTGCCAAGGATCCCTTCAACATGACTGATGATGAGGTCGCAACAACCCGGGAACTGCTGCGCAAGCAGCTGCCCTTGCTGCGTTACTACTGGACCAGTCCGACGGATATCGAAAATGCGATGGCCGCTGGTGAACTGGTTGCGACCAGTGCCTGGAACGACGCGTTTACTGCATTGAAGAATGCAGGCTACGACGTGCGATACATGCAGCCGAAAGAAGGTGCGATGACGTGGGTTTGCGGGTTCTGTCTGATGACCGACGCGGACCCGGACAAGTTGGAGAAATCCTATGATGCCATCGATGCATTCCTGGCACCGAGTTCCGGAGAGTATGAGATTCTGGAAGAAGGCTACGGTCATGCCAACATGAAGGCGTTTGATCTTGTCTCTGATGAGGATCTTGCCCAAAGAGGTCTCACCCGGGATGCTGACGCGCTGCTGAATTCCGGTATCTTCCAGGTGCCGATCAAGAATGAGGCGGTGCTGCAGGCAATGTTTGAGGAAGTCAAGGCTGGTCTTTGATCTGAAGATCGACTGAAACACCTTAATTCAAAGTGCAAATCAGTGGAACCGGAATTCGATGGAATGTTGGATTCCGGTTCCACGCGTTGCCACCTTCCAACAAGTAATCTGATGATTTCCCAAGTGAACGCTCCAGTTCATCTCCCTGATTGATTCCCTGGCTTGTGACCACGACCACATCAACTCCCGAACGTGCGATCTTCAAGAGAATTCGCATCGGATTCAACCGTAGCGAATCTGCGAGGGGCTACACACTTTTATCGCCGACGCTCTTGATTGTTCTGCTCGGACTGCTGTTTCCGCTGATCATTCTTTTCACGCTCAGTTTCTGGAAGCAGGAGTACGTTGACCTGATCCAGACGTTCACCCTGAAAAACTATGCTGATTTCTTCCAGAAAAAGATCTACTATCTGATTCTGTATCGCTCGATTCGCATCTCCGCATTTGTCATGGTGGTGACAGTTTTGCTGGCGTACCCTTTGGCATACTTCATCGCCTTCCATGTTCAGAAAAACAAGATGATCTGGATCATTCTTGTCACCATTCCTTTTTGGACCAGTTACCTGCTGAGAGTGTTCTCATGGAAAGTCATTCTCGGTTACAACGGTGTGATCAACTCCAGTCTGATGTCACTGGGATTTTTGACCGAGCCGCTTGAGTTTCTCCTGTACAACCCTTTTGCGGTGGTCATCACGCTGGCCCATGCGTGGGCGGCTGTGGCGATCCTGCCGATTTATGTGTCGTTGGAAAAAATCGACCGGTCGCTGATCGAGGCATCGCGCGATCTGGGTGAGAGCGCGGTGATGACCTTCATCAGGGTGACGCTGCCGCTGTCACTGCCCGGTGTCATCGCAGCCAGCCTCTTGGTGTTCATTCCAACGGTGGGTGATTACGTCACGCCGGCGCTGGTCGGGGGTACTCGCGGCATCATGATCGGAAATATCATTCAATCCATGTTTGGCAAGGCACTGAACTGGCCTTTGGGTGCGGCATTGTCCATCATCTCGATGATAACAGTCACCGCGGTGGTGTGTCTGTTGCTGGGTGCCACGCAACTGTTCAAAAAGAAGGTGGGTTAGCCGATCATGAAGAAGCGGCGCGTGAACAGTTTGGCGGTGTATGCGGTTGCATACCTGACGTTTCTTTATCTGCCGGTCGCGGTTCTGCCGCTGTTCTCATTCAATGACTCGCAGTATGTGACGTTTCCACTGGTTGGGTTCACTCTGAAATGGTATCACCAGCTTGCAGATAGTCATGGACTTCAAAACGCCTTGGTCAACAGCCTCAAAGTCGGCATCTCGGTTGCATTCTTCAGTACGCTTCTGGGCATCTTTGCGGCCAAGGCTGTCACCCGGTATCGAATGAGGAGAAGTGGATTGGTTGTGGGATTCATCATGGTTCCACTTGTCATTCCGGAAATCATCCTGGGTATTGCACTTTTGATGACGTTCAGCATCGGCGGTGTGGACCTGTCCCTAGTTACGGTTTCAATCGGTCATCTCATGCTGTGTATCCCGTTTTCGATGCTGGTGCTGATTTCCAGGATGGAGGGCTTCGACAAGAGTCTTGAGGAGGCAGCCCAGGATCTGGGCGAAAACGCTTGGTGGACGTTCTGGCGGGTGACGTTCCCGATTATCCTGCCAGGTGTGGTGGCGAGTTTTCTTCTGACGTTTACTATTTCGTTCGATGAGTTCGTGCTGGCCTTCTTTCTGTCGGGTACGGATGCGACCTTGCCGGTCCACATATGGAGTCAGTTGCGATTTCCGGAAAAACTCCCATCGGTTCTGGCGCTGGGAGCCATCATCGTCGTTGTGTCGACCGTTGTGATCTTTCTTGCGGAGCTGATTCGGCGCGGTGGCGTTCAACTCAACAAACAGTCAAAAGTGTAGATTGATGTCTCAAGTCATAATTTCAATCAAGAATGTAGTCAAGGAATTCGGCACTGTGCGTGCGGTGAACAATGCCAATATCGATATCGTGAAAGGAGAGTTCTTTTCGTTGCTCGGACCTTCCGGCTGCGGCAAGACAACATTGCTCAGAATGCTGGCTGGATTCGAGCTGCCGACATCCGGAGTCATTGAAATCGATGATCAGGATGTCACGCTGACTCCGCCCAATCACCGTCCGGTCAACATGGTGTTTCAAAACTATGCGATCTTTCCACATCTGAATGTTGCGTCGAATATTGCCTTCGGGATGCGAAAGTCCGGTTTGTCCAAGCAGGAGCTGGATGGCAAGATCGAACAGATGCTGGAGCTGATCAAACTGGAAGGGTACGGCGACCGAAAAGCCGATGAGTTGTCCGGTGGTCAAAGACAGCGGGTTGCGCTGGCGAGAGCACTGATCAAGCAACCCAAGGTCCTATTGCTCGACGAGCCGCTGGGAGCCTTGGACAAGAAACTCAGGGAACAGATGCAGATTGAGCTTCGACAACTGCAGCAGCACGTAGGGATCACCTTTGTCTTTGTCACACACGACCAGGAAGAGGCGCTGACACTGTCGGACCGGATCGCGGTGATGAGTCAGGGCGACATCATGGAGGTGTCCACACCCGGTGACCTGTATGAAAATCCACAATCCCGATTTGTTGCAGACTTTATCGGTACCATGAATTTTTTCCGGTGCCAACTCAAGGATTTTTCGGATGGCGTTGCCGTTGGTGAGTCAAAGGAACTGGGAGCGGTACGCATTGCGTGTTCGCAACCGGTTTCACGTGCAGGGGAGAATTTCACACTGGCGATTCGTCCGGAGAAGTTCGCATTGTCGTTCGAGCCGGTCGAAGGGGATTCGAATTTCGTAAAGGGCAGGATGGGTCCGTCTGCATACCTTGGGGATCGAAGCCACTTTTACATCTATCTGGATGGCCGCAAGGATCCGATCTCGGTCGCCCTTCAGAATCTGTCCGGTTCGCTCGAACTGATCCGGGAGACAGACCGCGAAGTCTGGTTGTCGTGGGCCGACGATGCCTGCGTCATGCTGTCTGCCAACGAATGAGTTGCGAGTCCCCACCAACGATTTACATCGATGGCCAGGCGGGTACGACTGCACTGAAAATCCATGAGATTTTGGCCGGCCGCAATGACATTGAGATACTCAAGCTACCTGATTCCAAAAGAAAGGATGCAGCCGCCAGACAGGATGCCATCCACCAGTCAGACCTGACTATTCTTTGTCTGCCGGACGATGCCGCCAGACAGGCGGTTGAGTGGGCAGGCTCAGCGAACACCAAGATCATTGATGCGAGCACTGCCCATCGTGTTGAAGACGGCTGGGTTTACGGCTTGCCCGAAGTCTACGGCGATGCCAGGCAGACCATCTCAGGTTCTGACCGGGTGGCGAATCCGGGCTGTTATCCGACTTCTGTGATACTGCTGACGCGTCCCCTGATCGAGCAGGGGATCATCCAACCGGATTGTCCGCTCATTGTTCATGCGCTGTCGGGCTATTCCGGTGGCGGTCGCAAGTTGATCGAGCATTGGGAATCAAGTGAGTCGGGCATGCAGTCGGTTGCGTATTCCGCGCCTTATGCACTTGAGCGAGTGCACAAACATGTTGCGGAAATGATGAAGTATTCGGGCTTGGACCTTGAACCACAGTTTCTGCCGAGAGTCGGGCCATTCGCCCAAGGCATGCGCGTCGAGATTCCCCTGCACATGTCGTGGCTTGCCGAATCAGCGAGTAGCGCTGAACAGGTTTGGTCAACGCTCGATGAGCGCTATCAGTACGAGCCCTTTGTCAATCTGCGCCCTCTGTACGTCGATGCGGTTGATGAGTTTGCATTTGACCCTTGCTCGTGCAACGATACCAATCGGATTGATCTGTCGGTCAGTGCCCATCCTTCGGGGCACGTGCTGCTCGTTGGAATCCTGGACAATCTGGGTAAGGGTGCCGGCGGTGCGGCGGTTCAGAACATGAATTTGATGCTTGAGTTCGATGAGGATGCCGGCTTGAAGGTCGCCTGATCAAATCGGCCGGCTGGCTGCCGTTTGTTGTTTTCGTGCCTGTTCCACTGCTGAATTGAAGTCCTCGCGATCGTAGTCTTCAGCAATTTTCTTCAATCCGACAACGATGTCCCGAACGACGGTGGGCCCTCGGTAGACCAGGGCCGAATAGATCTGAACCAGGCACGCCCCGGCCATCAGTTTGTTCCAGGCATCGGCTGCGGTGGAGATTCCGCCCACACCGATGATTGGGATGGAGTGGTTGGATGCTTCTGCGAGGATGCGAATCACCCGCGTAGACAGATCATTGAGTGGTCTGCCACTGAGTCCGCCTGAATTCTGATAGGCTGGGTGGCTGCGCGATTCCGGTCGGGTGATGGTTGTATTGGTTGCAATGATGGCGTCGACTCTGTGACGCATTGCGGATTGCGCAATCGATTCGATCTGACTGGTTTCAAGGTCGGGAGAGATCTTCAATGCGAAAGGCACTTGACGTCCGTCATTTGCTGAAGCCAGCTGTTCTTTTTTCTGCATGACCGCCTCGAGCAGCTCCGCCAGGATGTCTGCCTGCTGAAGTTCCCTGAGTTGAGGTGAGTTTGGCGAGGAGATGTTGATTGTCACATAGTCGGCAAAATCGTATACACCATCGAGACAGCGAATGTAGTCGGCAATGGCGCGATCGTTGGGAGTGGCGGTGTTTTTTCCGATATTTATGCCGACCAGCATACGCCGATCCGATGGCTTTGGGCGTTTCAGATTACGTTTGAACGCTTCCAGACCCAAACTGTTGAATCCCAGGCGATTGATGATCGCCTCGTCGGACCGGATTCGGAACATTCGTTTTTTGGGATTGCCGGGCTGCGGTTCAGGAGTCACGGTTCCCAGTTCTATAAATCCGAACCCCCATGCGGATAATGATTTGCAGGCCACTGCATTCTTGTCAAATCCTGCGGCAAGTCCGACAGGGTTGTCGATCGTCCTGTTGAATATTTTTACGGGAAGTTTTGGCACATTGCTCCCGATTACATCATATTCTAATGCGGTTAGTATTCTGCAGCGGGAGGCGACTTTTAAGAAAAAGATAGTTTGGTCGTGTACCGTCTCGGGGTCGATACACATCAGTGCGGGACGCAGGAAGTCGTAGCCGTTCATCCTAAAATCGCTCACCAGGCTCAAGCGCCCGCCATCGGCCGGATGGCAGTGCACCCAGACGAACGTTTCCGATACGCACGCGTTTGAGGCCCGTCACTTCGAGTCCGACTAGGGCGCACATTCGCCGGATCTGTCTTTTGCGCCCCTCTGTCAGCACCATCCGCATGTAGGCTTCATCAAGCAGTTCAACGATTGCCTGCTTCAATGTCACATTGTCGAGCACCAGTCCGTGTTGGAGCTTACGTTGCTGCCGGTTGGTAATCTTCCGGTCAACCCGGACCAGGTATTCTTTTTCAACAGTTGAGTCAGGAGCAATCAACTGCTGGGCGATCCGTCCATCCTGGGTGAATACCATCAGGCCGCTCGAGTCAATATCCAGTCTGCCGGCAGGTGCAAGACCCTTGATGGGCCACTTGATTTTGGATTTCTGACCAGGTGATTGAATCATCCGATCCTTGGTCACCAAAGATAAAGCAGGCTTATAGCCTTTTTCCGGCTGGCCGGACACATAGCCGATTGGTTTATTCATCAGGATTGTGACGAGACTATCCTGAAACTTCTGGATTTCCGGATGCAGCTTGATCTGACTGGTTTCTGTGATTGTTGTTCCGAGTCTTTGGACGACCTCTCCATCGACTTCCAACCAGCCTCTGCGAATGAATGATTCGGCCTCGCGGCGCGAGCAGATTCCTTGTTGTGACAGATATTTGGTGAGTCTCATCATCGAAGCGATCGAATCTTGGGTCGATTGATCGGATTTTCGATTCTTAAGTGATTATTCAACTGATGGAGTGAGGCTACAAGCATACAGGTTGTGGGCTTGTCCTGCTGGACGTGGATTCAATTTTCCATTCAGAGTCAGTAACCAAACGAACGATTGTAGTCAGATTAGTGGGCATCAAATCCTGTGTCTTGAAACTGCAAATTAAACCTTGCTTGAACGACTAGTATTGTAACAGTATCACCTCATTCTCAACTTTGGCAACACTTTGTGTTGCGTTCTACAGTTTTACAGGAAATAAAAGGCGTTTTGTATGCTCTTGGTTCCAATTTTCGTAGACGCTAATTACCTCCCGGTCACCGGGACGGTTAATGGCTTTCTGAAACATTCATTCATACTTTTCATCAGCGAAGGTTGGTTTTCTCTCACTTTTAGAATTCGAACTCATTTTCATTCTCGAAGCATCCGATTTTTACTCAATACAATTGGACGTGAAGAGAATCTCGTGAATCCATTCGAAACAGACTCTCTACTATATCAAGTTGACGGTGAAATGTCTTGCGTAGCGAAAGTTCTGATCTTATTCATTTTGCAAACATAAGACAGCAAAAACAAAGGGATAACCCAATGCTCTTCTGTTTGGGTGTTTCAGGTTGAATGATTTGACGGTTTTTCGATGTCAGATCTTGTTCGTGCTGTAAAATCACATACTTACCGAGATGATACAGTATCGATAAATTGACCACACTAGACAAAAGGGGATAGGTATGTTGAGAATCACAGGATTGGTAATGGCTCTGATTTTTTCACTCAGTGTTCCAGTCGCAGCTGCACAGGTTTACCCAGAGCCTTCAGGTTGGATACGATCCGGAAACTGCTGGTTTTCCGAAAATGGATTTCTGTACTGCGGTGAGCGCCATCCCTACGATGAAGACAACCCCGGTCCTTTCCTGTCATTTGTCTGCTTCAAGCATTATCAGGCGGTTTTGTTTTTTCACCCGGATTCACCCATGGATTCGGATGTGCGAACCGTCAATTCTGATTTCGGTGGCCTGAGCTACTCTGACATCTGGATCGCCACCGACCCGAAAGAGTCATTCATGTCCAACAATGTCAGTGCACCCAACGAAGGCTACTTCAATCTGCTGAAAGGGTTCAGCAATCCCGATTCAAAGCACTTCAAGTTCCTCATCGATCCCGGTGGTGTGGAAGGATCGATTGCCTTGACCGGTGAGGAATTTCAGGTGGTGAATGCGTACGCTGACTTGTGCTCGGGCAAGACACTTTAAAGCGTCTGGGATCAGACTATGATCACGCGGGTGTTGGCAGGCGTTGCACTTGGATTGATCTTTTTCTGCGAGGCTGCATTCGCTTCGACTGCTGATCACATCGGACCCGACCCGATCCAATCAGACAACTGCCTGATCATCACACCGCAGCGATCGATTGTCTGCAATGGCCATCAGCTGAAACCGGACTCGGTCATAACGCCGACCGTCGCGATCAACTGCAATCCGGGTATTTTCTTTGTGATCACCCATGCAGAATTACCCGAGAGCACGTCAGGCCGGCAGGTGGTGTTGACCACGGCAAAGCGAAGTCTCACGCAACAATGGCTTGCAGTATCGGCAACGCAGTCCGCAGTACTGGTCTTTTATGACGGGACCCAAAATTCCGAATTCGCATCGATGCTCAGATTCATTGGTCATCTGCTTGAATCCGAATCGAGCGGGTTCACATTCACGATTGGTGACGGCGCCACTGCCGGCGAATTCCGCTTGACCTACGCGGATCGACAACTGCTGAGTCGAATCGCCTCAAGTTGTTAGCAAACGGTCAGATCAGGTGATGACGTCATCTCGTTGCCGGATACCGACTGACCGAAATTCGCAGGAAGCATCACTCGCTGTCCTTGGCCAACTGTTCGGCGATACCGGTGTATTTCGCCGGAGTCAGTTCGAGCAGTTCCTGTTTCTCCTCATCGGATAGGTCGAGTTCGTTGATGAACGATCGAATGTCCTGCCCTGAAACGGTGACGCCGCGCGTCAGTTGCTTGAGCTGCTCATAAGGGAGCTCGCTGCCATGTTTGCGAAGAACAGTCTGGATCGCCTCACTCAGCACTTCCCAGGATTGGTCCAGATCTTCGGACAGCCTCTGAACATTGACAGACAACTTGCCCAGTCCTCGTTCAATGGACTGATAGGCGATCAGGCTATGGCCAATCGGCACACCGAGATTTCTCAGCACCGTGGAATCGCTGAGATCTCTTTGCCAGCGGCTGATCGGCAGCTTGTCGGAAAGGTGACCGAATAAGGCGTTGGCAATACCGAGATTTCCTTCGGCGTTCTCAAAGTCAATGGGATTGACCTTGTGTGGCATCGCCGAGGAACCTACTTCGGTTGCTACTGTTTTTTGAGAAAAATAGCCAATTGAGATGTAGCTCCAGATATCCCTGCAAAGATCCAGCAGTATTGTATTGATGCGGTGTACGCAGTGACTGTACTCGGCAATGTAGTCGTGGGGTTCGGTCTGGGTGGTGATCGGATTGCAGTTCAAGCCCAGAGATTCAACGAAGTCTTTCGAAACCGACGGCCAATCGATTTGGGGATAGGCGGCATACAGGGCATTGTAGTTTCCGACGGCGCCATTGAGTTTTCCGTTGATGGAAACCGATTTCAGTGATTCAAGCTGAACCTGAAGTCGATGGGCAAAGACACGCAGTTCCTTGCCCACTGTGGTCGGTGAGGCAGGCTGACCATGGGTACGTGCCAGCATGGGCACATCAGCATGGTCTTTGGCCATCGCCGAGACAGTGCGAATCATTCCCGCAATACCCGGTACCAGATGGTCGTCCCGGGCCTGTTTCAGCATCAGTCCGAAGCAGTTGTCATTGATGTCGTAGGAGGTGCAGCCAAAATGAATGAACTCCAGGGAATGCGCGACCTCGGGCATGTCCCGCAACCTGTCCTTGAGGAAATACTCCATTGCCTTGACATCATGATTGGTCTCGCGCTCGATTGCCTTGACGCGGTTGCCGTCCTCAACAGAAAACGCCCACACAATGTCTCGCAGCCGCTCAACCGTATCGGGTGAGAACGCTGTCAACTCGCGAACCTCTACGTATCCGGCCAGGGTGATCAGCCATTCGACCTCTACGTGCAACCGATAGCGGATCAATCCAAATTCGCTGAAGATCTCCCGCAGCGGTTCGACCTTGTCCGAATACCGCCCATCCAGTGGAGACAGTGCGGTAATCGCCATGTTGTCTTTGGTGTCAGTCAACTCTTGCCGGCCAACCTACCGTAAAGAAGACTCAGAAAATCAGGCGAACAGTGGGGTCAGGTAGTGATCAAGCAGCATCACTGTGAACAGAGCCGCCAGATACTGGATCGAGTACTTGAAGACGCGTCGCGACAGCTCATCGCTGTAATTGACATACAGCCTGACAGTCAATGCGAGGAATATCGCGTTGAGGACCAGTGTGGCCGACAGATACAGGTAACCGAACATCCCGGACGCAAACGGCATCACCGTAACGGCTGTCAGCAGCACCGTATACAGCAGGACATGAAGCCGGGTCAGCTTCTCGCCATGCGTCACCGGCAGCATCGGTATATCAGCATTCTGGTAGTCCTGCGCCCGATACAGCGCAAGCGCCCAGAAATGAGGCGGTGTCCAGCAGAAGATGATCAGGAACAGGATGATGGCATCCGGACTGATCGCACCGGTGACCGCAGTCCAGCCCAGCACCGGCGGCATCGCCCCGGCAGCACCGCCGATGACAATGTTCTGCGGTGTCGCGTACTTCAGGAAAATCGTATAGATCACAGCATAGCCAATCAGCGACGCGAAGGTTAGTACCGCGGTCAACAGGTTGACACCGACGACCAGGATGAGCATGGACAGCGCGGCCAGCGTGCAAGCGAAAATCATCGCGGGTCCGGTGTCGAGTGTGCCGGTTGGAAGCGGGCGATTGCGTGTACGCTTCATCAGCGAATCCCGGTCCTCATCCAAGATGTGATTGACGGCCGCACCGGCCGCCGCTGCGAGTCCGATGCCGAGCGTTGCGATAAACAGCAAGGCCAGATCAGGCAGCGATGGGGTGGCCAGGAACATGCCGACAATCGCAGTGAATACGATCAGTCCGACCACGCGAGGCTTGGTGATTCGGTAGTATTCCCGAATCAAACCGCGTGTTGTAAGACGATGAGACTGTGCGGTACGGGCGGAAGCTTCAGAGGTCATGGAGTGGCTGCGAACAACAGGAGATCAAGTTTTTTGGGTTAGGGATTCAGTCAAAATACCGGCAACTTCGAGTCGGTTTGAAACATGCGAAACAAAGTGAGCAATGGTTTCAGGGTCTTGGGAATCAGGACGCTTGACGCGGGCGAAAAGCAAAAAGGAAGTATATCACAAGCAAGGCTGCGCACAGCGCAAACCACTGGAACGCATAAGCCTGGTGTCGGTATATCCACTCGTCAGTGGGCGGTTTCCACTGTCGCTCATAGCCATCGGTGTGCGCCGGATCAAGCAGAATCACGAACGCCTGAACCGGGTAGGGGGCGTTGTCTGAAAATCGGGCAAGATCCAGTGTTTGCCAGATGGGGAGCCAGCGGTCTACCAGTGGTTCCTCGTCTTTCAACATGAACGTGTCCTGAGGGGGGATGACTGCGATGCCGCTGAGTTCAGATTCTCCGGCGAGGTCAGCAGTCTCAGGCAGGATGCTGCGGTCGGCTGCTGCGGGTATCCAGCCTCTGTTAACCAAGACCGCGGTGTTGCTGCCTTTCAACAGAATCGGTGTGATGACATGGTATCCCGGCCGGCCGTCCAGGATCTGGTTGTCCAGAAAAAACTCCCGGCTCTGATCCCAGACGCCATCGGTTCTCACCTGACGGTATTCGATTTCCCCGGGTGCTTCCAGTGCTGCGCCAATCGTAACGGCGGGTGATTGCGCACGCGTCTGGTATAGCTGAAGTGAGGTGGATTTTTGCTCTGACCGGTCCAATTGCCAGAATCCAAGCCCGGCCAGCATCGGTGCCAGGATGATTGTTGCAAGTGTCGGAAGCCACTTCGGTCGAAATGAGACTTTCATGACGTCTGCACTCAATCTGGAACGCTCACCACTGATAAAATGGACACCAGAATCATCAACGACAGAGGACGTTCATGCCATTTGACAAACTGATCATCGCCGTATTGATGCTGCTCATGGTGGGCAGTCTGGGCTCCGCATTCTGGTATATGCTCAAGGACCGGGGTGCCGGCACGCGGACCGTCAAGGCACTTACCGCACGGATTGCGATCTGGTTCATCCTTTTCGCAATCATTGTCGGCGGCATATACTTCGGATGGATCACCCCGAGCAATACAGTTCCGATTCCACCCAGATGAAAAGCCACCCAGATGACCGGCGAATCAGCGAAGATGGCTGGGAGATTGTCTACACAACGTAGACGAATATAAAGAGCCCCACCCATACGGTGTCAACAAAGTGCCAGTACCAGGCCGCCGCCTCAAAACCAAAATGGTGGTCGGGCTTGAAGTGCCCCCGAATGCAGCGAATGGTGATGACCGCCAGGATGATGGCACCGATCGTGACATGAAACCCGTGAAATCCGGTCAGCATGAAGAACGTTGCGCCATAGACGCCGGTACCCAGCGTCAGTCCAAGGTCCTGATAGGCATGGATGTATTCATAGCCTTGGAAATAAAGAAACAGGAATCCGAGTGCGACTGTGACGACCATCCAGAAAATCAAGGCCATCCTCTGGTTCTTCTTCAGCGCCCAGTGTGCGAACGTCACCGTGACACTGGAGCTGAGCAGGATCAGGGTGTTCCACAGCGGGATGCCCCACGCGCCGATGGTTGAGAACTGCCCGGCCGACGCCGGTGTGTCGGCAGCAATGAGCTCAGGCCCCATCGGTCCGGCCGTCGGCCAACCGCTTTCGAATCCCATCCACAGCAGATCGGTTTCGGCCAGCCACGGTACCGCAAAGTTACGAAGATAGAACAGCGCGCCGAAAAACCCGGCGAAAAACATCACTTCGGAGAAAATGAACCACAGCATGCCCATGCGGAACGAGACGTCAACCTCGGTGTTGTATTGTCCGCGCTCGCTTTCCTTGACGACGACGCCGAACCAGCCAAACATCATGAATCCGATGATCAGTCCGCCGACCAGCATCACCCAGGGTGCCATGTTGACATCGTTCAGGAACATGACGAATCCGCCGGCCAGGGTGAATAGTCCGACTGATGCGACCAGCGGCCATGGACTGGGGTCAGGCAGATAATAATCGCTGTTTGTAGCGCTCATGGGTTATCCTCGTATTGGTTCTTTAAAATTTCGATTGAATGTGATGTTGTTCGGTTACCCGGATGATTCTTCAGGAGTCTTGACCTCAAAGAAACTGTAGGACAGGGTGACGGTGCGGGTGTCCTGTTGCAGTTTCGGATCAATATAGAATCGCACGGGCATCAACCGCGCCTCACCGGCCGCCAGCTCCTGGTGGTTGAAACAGAAACATTCCAACTTGACCACATGCCGCGCGGCCTGCATCGGTGTGACACTGGGAATCGCCTGTCCGGTCAGATCGCGGGACGACGAGTTTTTGACCAGGTAGTTGACGATGTGAATCTCACCCGGACGAACCTTGGTCCGTGTCACCTCCGGATCAATGCTCCACGGGAGGTCGTTTGCCGAGTTTCCGGTGAATTCCACCCAGACGTCGCGATCAGAAACGATTTCGATGTCCGGGTCGGTCTCCAGCGATGCTGCGACGGTGGGTTTCCCACCGATTCCGGTCACCTCACAGAAAAGGTCATACAACGGCACCAGTGCATAGCCGAATCCGAACATCAGGAATACGGTTGCTGTCAGTCCCAGGATAATCCGCTTGTTCGAGCGTTTCACTTTGCCTTTTTCCATTTCACTTCATCCATGTGAATGCTGAACGACAATGATTGCCACAAAAAATACCAGTGCAATCGTGCCCAGAATGATGGCCAGTTTTGCGTTCTTCGACATCTGCCCGTATCAACCCTTTTACTTGACGGTCGGTGGTGTCGAGAATGTGTGGTAGGGCGGTGGGGACGCAACAGTCCACTCAAGTCCCTGCGCACCTTCCCAGACCTGGTCGGTTGCTTTCTCGGCCTTGCCCCGGACGCACTGGATGATGGCCCAAACCATTAGCAGTTGTGCGATGCCAAGGCCGAATGCACCGATGGACGAGACCAGGTTGAACTCAGTAAACTGTACTGAGTAATCTGGTATTCGTCGGGGCATTCCCGCCAATCCGAGAAAATGCTGCGGGAAAAAGGTAACGTTGAAAAAGATCGCAGTCAGCCAGAAATGTGTCTTGCCGAGTTTTTCGGAATACATGCGCCCGGTCCACTTGGGCAGCCAATAGTAGGTTGCCGCCATCATTGCCATGATGGATCCTGAGAACAGCACATAGTGGAAGTGTGCGACCACAAAATAGGTATCGTGATACTGGAAGTCGGCAGGCACGATGGCCAGCATCAATCCCGACAATCCACCGATTGTAAACAGGAATACCACCGAAATCGCAAACAGCATCGGCGTCTCGAATGAAATCGAGCCGCGCCACATGGTCGCCACCCAGTTGAACACCTTGACACCGGTGGGTACCGCAATCAGCATGGTGGCGTACATGAAATACAGTTCTCCGGCCAGCGGCATGCCGACGGTGAACATGTGATGCGCCCACACGATGAACGACAGGAATGCGATTCCCGCGGTTGCGAAAACCATCGAGTCATATCCGAACAGCGGCTTTCTCGAGAAGGTTGGAATGATCTGCGAGACAACGCCGAAGGCGGGAAGGATCAGGATGTAGACTTCCGGATGCCCGAAAAACCAGAAAATATGCTGAAACAGCACCGGGTCACCACCACCGGCCGGATCAAAGAACGCGGTACCGAAGTGCCGGTCGGTCAGCAGCATGGTGACGGCACCGGCCAGCACCGGCATTGCTGCGATCAGCAGGAATGCGGTGATCAGCCAGGTCCACACAAAAAGCGGCATTTTCATCAGATGCATGCCGGGTGCGCGCATGTTCATGATCGTCACGATGATGTTGATCGCGCCGAGGACCGAGGAGATACCCATCATGTGTATGGACAGAATCGTCATGTCCACACCGACACCGCCTTGAATCGACAAGGGGGCGTAGAGTGTCCAGCCGGAAGCCGGCCCACCGCCCGCGGTGAACATGCTGCCAATCAACAAGGCGAAAGCAAACGGCAGAATCCAGAAACTCCAGTTGTTCATCCTCGGCAGGGCCATGTCCGGCGCGCCGATCATCATCGGGATTAGCCAGTTTGCGAAGCCAACGAATCCGGGCATGACCGCGCCGAAGATCATGATCAGCGCGTGCATGGTGGTCAGGGAGTTGAACAGTTCCGGATCGACCACCTGCAAGCCCGGTTGAAACAGTTCGGCGCGTATGGCGAGCGCCATGATGCCACCGACAAAGAACATTGTCAGCGAGAATATCAGGTACATCGTACCGATATCCTTGTGGTTGGTTGTTGTCAACCAGCGCATGATGCCGGTCGGGCGATGGTCGTGATGGTGATCGTGTGCTTCAGTGTGTGCAGCTGACATAGTTGGAATTCCTAAGTATGTGTCTGTTTGATGGTTTGTCGGATCGGTGACTCGGTGAAATCAGCGCAGCGCCTTGATCTCGGCGGGTTGCACCAGATCGCCCACGCTGTTGCCGAGCGCATTGCGTTCGTAGGTGATCACCGCTGCGATATCGGCATCGCTGAGTTGTTCCCTGAATGCCACCATGGTTGTATTGGGACGTCCGTTCATCACGACATCAATGTGATCCTGGATCGGTCCGGTGGAGATTTCACTGCCGGTCAGGGGTGGAAAGGTCGGCGGTACGCCCTGACCCTGGTCGCCGTGACAGGCAATGCATTGGAAATAGACTTCCTGGCCGTGCGCCATCAACTCATCCATGCTCCAGGTGCGGTCGGCCTCACCGGCCGCGGCCACCTTCATGGACTGCTGTTCGGCCAGCCAGTTGTCGAATTCCTCCGGTGATCGCACGTCGGCGACGATCGGCATGAATCCGTGATCCTTGCCGCACAGCTCGGCGCACTGTCCCCGATATTCACCGGGTTCATCGATGGTCGCCCAGAACTCATTGATGTAGCCGGGTATGGCATCCTTCTTGACGCCGAACTTCGGGATCCACCAGGCGTGGATCACATCGTTGGATGTCATCAGAAACCTGATTTTCCGGTTGGCCGGGAGCACGACGGGATTATCGACTTCAAGCAGGTAGTTTTCGCCTTTGGGTTCTCGGTTCTCAATCTGTGCACGCGGTGTGGACAGGTTGCTGAAGAAGCTGACGTCGCTGTCGAGATATTCGTATTCCCATTTCCATTGATAGGCGGTGATCTTCACCGTCAGGTCGGAGTCGGTTGTATCCTCCATGAACAGCAGTGTTGCGGTTGAGGGTACAGCCATGCCAACCAGAATCAGGAACGGGATGACCGTCCACACGACCTCCAGCTTGGAGTTGTGACTGAACTGATGGGCCTGGTGTCCGCGGCTTTTGCGATGCGCATAAAGTGAGTAGAACATGACGCCGAACACAACCACGAATATGACCAGGCAGACGATCATGATCGCGTTGTGCAGATCCAGGATTCGACTGGCCACCGGTGTTGAGGGTGGCGGCAGATTCAATCCCCATTCTGAATATGCGCCGAGCGGTACGAACAAGGCCGCCGCCGCAGCGTATTGCAACAACCTTCTCAATCTAAATCTTACTTTTGGCATCAACTGTCTCCCTGCAGGGCTGTGGTGTGCTGTGCTTTATATCTCATTGCGAATCAAATTTTCCAATAGTTGGCATTGCCGGTGTTTCATGTGATCGACCAGAAACTGTCCGATCTCAACATACTGTCCATGGGCACCGACCAGCAGTCGGGATTGCGCATGCCGGGTCAGTCCCGGTTCGACCCTGATCTGAGTCCATTGTCGAGCAATCGTCTTGACCTTGATGCCAGACGGCCGCCTTGTAGTCAGATGTACATGATTTTTGCTGATGGTCAGTACATCAACATCGTCGGCGTGGGCCCTGACGGCCAACGTACCAACTGCGAGCACCAGGATTTCCAAGCCTGCAAACGGCAGGACCATCCATGCTCCAAATACGGCGGATATTATACCTATGAGAAAAATCGAGAAAGACAGAATTGACGCGCACACATACAGCGCCCGGCGATTGCCGCTTCCATTCGGTTTGAGTGTGATCTGCACTGCCTGACAGGGTTGCAGGTTGACGGAACGCAGTGTCGGGTCTGCCAGCCGGGGATCATCGGTTTCCGGCAGGATGTTCGCGATGGAGATTTTGTGAAGGCGAACGCTTGCGGGTGCGTCGCCGACGTTCAGTTCCTGCTCACTGCAGGTCATGATTGGGTCTCCGTCAGCAACTGGGTGATCACAAAGGCGAATTCCTCGGCGGTTTCCCGAAGCGCGTCGTGTCGGCCGGACTTGCCGCCGTGTCCTGAATGCATTTCGGTTTTCAACAGCAGCGGGTTGCGGTCGGTCTTGCAGGTGCGGATTTTCGCCGCCCACTTGGCAGGCTCCCAGTATCCCACCCGCGGGTCATTCAGACCGGCGGTGATGAATAGTGCCGGGTAGTCTCCCTCTCGAACATTGTCGTAGGGTGAATAGGATTTGATGTAGTCATACATCTCTTCGGCATTTGGGTCTCCCCACTCCTCGCGCTCGATGATCGACAGCGGCAGCGAATCGTCCAGGATGGTGGTCAGGATATCAACAAACGGCACGTGTGCGACTGCGGCCTTGCAGCTGCCGGGATGGTTGTTCAGGAAGTGACCGACGACCAGCCCACCGGCGCTGCCGCCGGAAATGGCCAGCTGTTCAGGGCTGGTGATACCGTGGTCGATCAGGTACTGCGCACAGGTGGCAAAGTCCGTGAAGGTATTGGTCTTATGGGCGAGTTTGCCGGTGTGATGCCATTGCTCTCCCATCTCTCCACCACCACGTACGTGGGCGACTGCGAAAACTATGCCCCGGTCCAGCAGGCTCAGGCGTGCCGAAGAGAAATACAGCGGATAGCTGATGCCATAGGCGCCATAGCCGTAGAGCAGCAGTGGTGCCGGACGGTTGTTGCCGCAGTCTTTTCGATAGACGAGATAAAGCGGAATCTCGACACCGTCATGTGAGCGGACCTGATGATGTTCGGTCGCATAGTCGGAGGCATCAAATTCGCCGCCGACAGGTTTGACCTTGACGGTTGTGCACTCGCCGGTTTTCAGCTCACAGTCAAACTGCGTCAGCGGCATGTCCAGAGAGTTACCGTTGAGCCGGCATTGCGAGCTGGTAAATTCCCGGTTGAATCCGATGTGCAGTTCCTGGATTTTTTCAGGCTTCTGGATTGGTCGCATTTCAGTCGAGTCGTCCTTGAGGTAGAAAACCTCTGGCAGACCCGCGCGCCGCTCGGCGACTACAATGAAATCTTCGAAGACCTCGAATCCGGTCAGTGTGGCATTGTCGCGGTGTGCAACAATGGTTTCCCAGCTGGATTTATCCGGATTATTGACCGGCGTTTTCATCAATCGAAAATTGACCGCATCCTCATTGGTGAGGATGTAGAGTGCATCGCCGCGATGCTCGACGGAATACTCAATATCCTGGCTGCGGGCGAATACGAGTTGCGGATTGGCATTAGGGTCGTTTGCATCAAGCAGGTGAACTTCGGTGGTGACCGCGCTATGCAGCTCGATCAACACGTAAGCTGTACTGCTGGTTTTCGACAAGCCCATGTAGAACGCTTCGTCGGGTTCCTCCAATAACAACTGGTCATCATCAGTCCCCGTCCCTATCCGGTGTCGGTACAGCCGGTAGGGCCGATGGGCGTCATTGAGCGTGGTGTAATAGACGTACTCACCGGAATTGTCCCATTCCAGATCGCCCGAGGTGTTTTCCAGAATGTCTGGAAGAGGTTGGCGGTCTGCAAGTCGGAGAAATTCAATTGTGTACTGCTCATTGCCGGTGGTATCGGTTGCGTAGCCGACGACCTGGTGCTCCGGCCTCATCTCCATGGTGCGCAGACGAAAGTAGCGATGTCCCTCGGCGAGCGCATTCTCATCAAGCAGCAACTCTTCTGATTCTGACAGACCGGGAGATCGGCGAAAGTGGGTGACGTAATTGTTCTCGCGACTTTCGCGGTAGTAGTATTCGTATGGTCCGTAGCGTACGGGTGCGGACTCATCGGATTCGACAATCCGACCCTTCATTTCCTGATAGAGCGTTTCCTGAAGCACTTCGGATTCGGACAGGATGTGGTCGGCATATCGGTTTTCGGCTTCAAGATACTCGATGACATCCGGGTTGTCCTTTTCGCCCAGCCAGTAATACGGATCCTCCCTGCTGTCGCCATGGGTTTCCAGCAACTCGGGTTTTCTTGCGGCAACGGGAGGCTGAATGGATTTGGTCATGCTTGTCTGTATAGGTCCCGACTTAAGTCAGTCTGACTCGGTCTCATGCACCCGTTCGCTGAGAATGATCGAAATCCAGCGTGTGTCCTCGCTGCTTTCGGCAACCAGTCGGACCACCATGGTCAGCGGAACGGATAAAAACATGCCGACCGGTCCGAGAATCCAACCCCAGAAAATCAAGGACAGGAACACAATCAGCGGTGACAGTCCCAGGTGACGTCCGGCGATTCGCGGCTCGATGATGGTGCCGATCAGGGTATTGATGATGACATACCCCACCGCAACCCACAATGCAGTCAGCAGATCGATCTGCAGCAATGCAATCAGGACGGCGGGAACCGCGGCGATGAATGAGCCGATGTTGGGGACGAAGTTCAGAAAGAATGCCAGCAGTGCCCACAGGATCGCAAAGTCAACACCAAGGATTGCCAGCAGAATCCAGACCAGTACCGATGTGGCGAGACTGGTTACCGTCTTGATCACCAGGTAGCGTTGCAGGCTGCCTTTGAATCTTGACAGTTTCTCGATCGAGTCCACCGGGCGGGTGAGGATGGCCTGAAGCTTGCCTTTCAGCGTAGACACCTCGAACAGCATGAACACGACCAGCAGGAATATCAGGAATGCATTGGCAACCAGGCCACCGATCTCGTTGACCAGCCGGCCGACGGCAGCGGCGACGGACGCCGGATTGACGACACTGGCAATATCGGCAAAATTCAGTGAAATCTCAAAATTCGACGCCAGGGCGTTGACCTTGACGAACAGCCCGGCCAGGCGTTGCTCATAGACCGGAATCTGGTTTTGGAATTCGGCCAGTGATGCACCGACCAGGGTGACCAGCAGCAATCCAAAACCGAGTAAGAATCCAATGACAACCAGCAGTGCCAGGATTGTCGGAAGCCCTTTCCGTTCAAGCCACAGCAGCGGTGGCGCGCTGATCGTCGCAATGAATACGGACAGCAGTACCGGCACGATCAACGGACTTGCGACTTTCATACCGGCAACGATGATGATGAAGGCCGCCAGAATCAACATGGCATTGAGCGTAGCGCTGGTATTTGAGGGCTGCAAGGTGAGGTGTACCTGATCGGATGGTCTCAGTCGTTTCGTTTTATTGTAATATGGTAATCCGTGCGATGAGATTAAACCGAATCGAGATTGAGGATACTGAATAATGTCACATGGCAAAAGCACACTGGAACTGATCACGGACCTGGTTGGATTTGACACCACCAGCAGGAATTCCAACCTGGAACTGATCGAATTCATCAAGGGTTACCTGGAGGGTTTCGGGATATCGTCCGAGTTGGTTTTCGACAATGAGCGAAGAAAGGCGAATCTGTATGCCACGATCGGGCCCGACGACACTGGTGGCATCGCGCTGTCCGGACATACGGATGTGGTTCCGGTCGATGGGCAGGACTGGGATACCGATCCTTATCGGATTGAGCGCAAGCAGGATCGATTGTTCGGTCGGGGCACCTCTGACATGAAGAGTTTCATCGCAGTGTGCCTGGCGAAGGTGCCCGAGATTGTCGATCGCAACTTCAACATGCCCATTCATTTCGCGTTCTCTTACGATGAGGAAATCGGCTGTGTCGGTGTTCAGACGCTGCTGCGCGAGCTTGAGCAGAGGCCGAACAAGCCTCGATGCTGCATCATCGGTGAACCGACTGGCATGCATGTCATCCGTTCCCACAAGGGCAAGATATCCAAGCGTTGCACGATCCATGGACTCGAGGCGCATTCGGGACTTGCACATACCGGTGTCAATGCGGTGGAGGCAGCGGCGGAACTCATCGCCTTCTTGAAACGACAAGCGCGGAAATTTCGTGACCAGGGTCCTTTTGATCTGGCGTTCGGTCCACCTTATACGACGGTCCACACGGGCACTGTTCAAGGCGGCACCGCGCTGAATATCGTACCGAAGTTCTGTGCATTCGATGCGGAAATCCGGCATCTGCCGCAAGATGACCCGGATCAGGTGTGGGCGAAATTGCAAGAGTATATTGACAATGAGATCCTGCCCGAGATGCAGGCGGTCTATCCTGAGGCGAGCATTGACTGGGAAGTGCTGTCGACCATTCCGGCGTTGCTGACAAGCGAGCAGGATCTGATCACGCTGGCGCAGGATCTTTCAGATACCGCGGGTTCCGGATGCGTCAGTTTCGGTACGGAAGGCGGATTGTTTGAGAATATCGGCATCCCGTCCGTCGTCTGCGGTCCCGGACACATCGACCAGGCGCACAAACCGAACGAGTTCATTGACGTCGCCCAGATTGAGAAATGTGAGCAGTTTATTGACAATCTGCTCGACCGGATGGCCCAGTCGAAAACGCCATGACCGAGATCGTCCTGAGTGAACTGACCGGGCATGTATTGCAGCTTCGGATCAATCGGCCTCAAGTGAGAAATGCCATCAGTCTGGAACTGATGCGCAAGTTGTCGGATGCGCTCAGCGAGGCGGATTCCGATCCTGACGTAAGGGTGATTGTGTTAAGTGGAGTGGGCGAGCATTTCGGTGCCGGCTATGATCTCAAGGTTGACTGGCGCAACCTGCATGGCGAGAAAAATCCAGTTGGTGTGCGGCGCATGCTTGCCGAATGCCTGGAATTCGAGATGACACCGTGGAAGTGTTCCAAACCGGTCATTGCGATGATCCGGGGGTATTGCCTGGCGGGCAGCTGTGAACTGGCGATGATGTGCTGTATCAGCTATGCCTCGGAAACCGCAAGATTCGGTGAGCCGGAAATACGATTTTCGGCGGTGCCGCCGGCTATTGTCATGCCCTGGGTGACCGGCTTGCGGCATGCAAGGGAGCTGCTGTATTCAGGCGATATCATCGACGCAGCAGAGGCGCTTCGAATCGGCCTGGTCAACCGGGTGTTTGCGGATGAGGAGCTCGAGGCGGAGACGTTGCGCTATGCGCGTCGGGTTGCTGCTGTTGACCCTGAGGCTGTGCAGTTGATGAAGGCCTGCATGAACTTCACCGCGGAGAATGCGGGATTTGAGCAGTGTCTGAAGTACGGTGTCGAAAACGGCGCCGTCGTGGAAGCAACCGAAACCATCAGTTACAAGAAATTCATCCAAGTTGCGCAGCGGGATGGATTGCGGGCTGCCACCCGATGGCGGGAAGAGCAGTTCGAGTAGAAAGGTTTTCGGCGAATGACAGGATGCCTGCGAAATGCTGGCCGAGTTCAGTGTGGGGCGTCCGTCAAATTCGCCAATCCAGCATTTGCGCCTATATATAATTGGCAGGATACTAATTCTCAATCGAATATTTAAATGGAGGTGAAGAATGGAACTAATCAAACATTCGAAAGTGTTGATGACAGCGGCCTTGGCTGTATGCCTGTCGTCATTTGCGCTGGTCGCAAACAGCCAGGATTCAGTCAAGATTGGATTTCTGGGTGGTTTTACCGGACCGATCGAGTCGCTGACCCCGAAGATTCAAGGTGGGGCGGGCCTGGCAGCAAAGTCCATTGCAGATCAAGGCGGACTGCTGGGTGGAATGTCAATTGAGGTGGTCTCGGGCGACACGGGTTGTGTCGATGCCAATGCGGCGACTGATTCCGCCGACCGAATGGTCAATTCAGACGGGGTTGTGGCAATAGTCGGTGCGCTGTGCTCCGGATCAACGATCGCAGCTGCCAACAATGTCGCCATTCCCGGTGGCGTGGTGATGATTTCACCGGCATCAACCAGTCCGGCCGTCAGCACCCTGGATGACAACGACCTGATCTTCAGAACTGTGCCATCGGATGCGTTTCAGGGTGAGTCGCTGGCGAAGCTGTTGCTGGCCAAAGGCATCAACACCATCGCGATCACCTACATCAACAACGACTATGGCAAGGGCTTTGCGGAAGCCTTGTCCAGTTCCTATAGCGGAATGGGCGGAACGGTCGCAGCCAGCGAGCCGCATGAAGACGGAAAAGCCGACTATCGCCCGGAGATAGGCGCGTTGGCGGCAACCGGTGCGGAGCATCTGGCGGTGCTGGGCTATGTCGATGGCGCCGGCCAGACAATCATCAGACAGGCTCTTGAAAGCGGCGATTTCAGCAGCTTCATCGGTGGTGACGGAATGGCGAGTGACACCCTGATCAGTGCGGTTGGTGCTGCGAATCTCGAGGGTATGATCATCACGCGTCCTGGCTCTCCTGCAGGTGAGGGATCGGAGCGTTATGACACGATGCGCGAGGCGGCGGGCAATGAGTCCGGCGTATATGATCCCCAGGCATATGATGCGTTGTTCCTGCTGGCGTTGGCGATGGAGCAGAAAGGCTCAGCCACCCGGGACGGGTTGTCTGCGGCACTGCGTGCGGTTTCCAGCCCTCCGGGGATGGCGATTCATCCCGGCGAGTGGGGCAAGGCCGTGAATGCGCTGAGTGCCGGTCAGGAAATCAATTACGAAGGCGCCGGTGGCAGTCATGACTTCAACGAGAACGGTGATGTATCCGGTCTGATCGTTGAACTGGCCGTTCAAGGCGGACAGATTGTTACGATCGGCGAGATCATGTAACGATCTGCAAGTCTTCGTTTCAGATCAATCGGGGTGATGCTTTGGCATCATCCCGATTTTTTTATGCAGTTTGACCGGTGATTTTGTCCAATATCTGTAAACAGGAGGCATTAACTTACTGAGTTTCCCCCGATGATCTGTTCCCGTCAGTGTGTTACGGCATTCAAGCGCGGTTGTCTTTTGAGAAAAAGACTCCATATGAGTGATTACGACCTTGCAACAATCATCCGCAACGGGTGGAGGAGAGTGTTGAACGATGAATCTTGAAAAGGCTGAAGCAGAGAAAAATAAACTGAAGGAAACTTTACTCTCATTCCGCAACCTCGAACCATACTGGGATGGTCCTGAAACAGTCCTGCCCACGGAGCAGGCGTTTGGGGTTGCTTCCAATTTCCTGAAGCTGTTGCCAATTGACGGTCAACTCCCTCAAGTCTCAATTGGTGGTGATGGTGAGATCGACTTTTACTGGGACAGCGATGAGGATCGCAACAAATTTATCGATGTCAGCATCTATGGCGATGGTTATCTGCACATACTGGTCCTGATCCGGTCATGTGGATTGGATTTTGACGCCTCGGAAGTGTTTGATTTTCAATCGCCGGCCATACCGGAGGATTTGTTGGCTGCAATATATCGGTAAGAAACGTTCCTGTCGAACTACGTTCGCGGATTCCGTTAGCAATTGGATTCTTCAACAAACCCGAAACGCATCAGGGTTAGAGGGAGGTTGCGGCCATTCCTCTCTTGTACTTGGGTTTCAGAACGTTGTTGCCTTTGATGCCCAGATCAATGACTGGCTACTTTGGTCACCCGCTCCGGAAGCAGGCCATGCGGAATGAATCGAAGCGAGAGGGTGATGGTCAAACCGATCACAAACACTCTGGCCTGAAGGGCACGGGTTGTCAGGTCTGACGGTGGCTCCCAACTAAACCATAGGGCGCCATAGTGTGCTGCGTATTCGAAAACGAACAGTGTAATCGGCTCTGACATCACCCAGATGATATAGACCGCGATCGCGCCGAAGATCGCCCCTGTATTGTTTCCGGCACCGCCCACCAGTACCATCACCCACACCACAAACGTATGCTTCAGGGGTGTGAAGCCCGAAGGATCGAAAATCCTTGAAAAAGTCACAAGTGCGGCACCGCCCAACCCGATCAGGCCGGAGCCGAGCACAAAGATTTCCAATCTCCTGAAATTGATATTCTTGCCCATGGCGGCAGCTGCAACATCGTTGTCGCGGATGGCCCGCATCATACGTCCCCATGGCGCGTGATAGGCGCGTTGCAGCAGTATGAAAATCACACCGACCAACAGCGCGGTAACGCTCAGGTAAGCGGCCCTAGCGGTGACAAATCCCAGATCATTTGGCGTGGGCACCGGCCAAGGCAGTGGAGACACGGTCAGAGTGCCCCGCGTCAGCCAGTCCGCGTTTTTCAGAACGTGTTTGATGATTTCTGCGAACCCCAGCGTTGCGATCGCCAGATAATCGCTTCTGAGCCCCAGGCACGCTTTTCCGATCCAGTAGGCGACGAATGCGGCAGCCACACCACCCGCAATCCAGCCGACAATAACCGGCAGACCGAGCCCACCGATAAATCCGGACTCCTGTTCGATCTTGAGTGCGATCGGATCCAGACTGTTGTTGAAGATGAAGAATGCACTGATCAATCCGACGACCAGCAGCGCGGTTTTGACGCGCTCGCCGATGCCGATCCGATGAATCTGCGTCAAGCCTACCAGAACCAGCACCATAACAGCAACCAACAGTGTGAAAATCCCAAGCATTTTCGGTGCCTCGGACTGCCAGAAACTGTCATTGACCGGAAAACTCACGAACATTGTGATGAATCCACCGACCGCAATAAATCCCATGATGCCGGCGTTGAACAGTCCCGCATAACCCCACTGAATGGTCAGCCCCAGGGCAAGAATCGCGTAGCAGGCCGCTTCTGCAAGCATGCGCAGGGTGTAGGCTTGACCGAAATTAAACAGGATAACCAGCACCGCACAGGCGAGCAGGCCGAACAGGACGGCTTCCCGTCGATAGGCCGTCATGACTTGCAAACCCTGATCAATTGATCTGCCCCCGGAATATCCCCGTCGGTCGCCAGATCAGCACCGCGATCAGAATCACAAACGGCACAACCAGCTTGTATTCTGTGGGGATGATGCTCAATCGAACCGGTATCTCGACCCAGTCGGGCAGCACACCGGCGAACGGACGCAGTAGAATCGACCAATTGAACACGGCAAGAGACTCGGAGAAGCCGACCAGCAATCCACCGGCAATGGCGCCGAAAGGACGCCCGACGCCACCTACGATTGCGGCGGCAAAAATCGGCAGCAGGATGTTGAAACTGAGATCCGGCTTGAGTGCGACATCAAGCGCAAGCATCACGCCGCCAGCCGCCGCCAGTATGCCCGCGATGATCCAGGTGACCCGGACTACGGTATCGGTGTTGATGCCTGAGATCAGTGCGAGATCTGCGTTGTCGGACATGGCGCGCATGGCCTTGCCCAGTCGGGTGCGGGTCAGGAACTGATGCAGGCCGACGATGCTGATGATCGTCGTCAGGATCAGCAACACCTGGGGCTCGGTGATCACAATGTCACGAGATGCCAGTTCAAAGGGGATGTCAATTCGATAGATGTCCTTGGTCTCGGTGGTGAAGAAAGTACGGATTGAAGTGCCCGCAAACAGGCGAACCACACCCTGAAGCATCAACGTCACACCCAGCGAAGCCACCAGCAGCAGAATCGGTTTGACATTGCGCTCCCTGAGCGGTCGGTAGAACATCCGATCCAGGCCGACAGCCAAAAGGGCGGTGGCGGCCGCGGCCAGTGGCAGCACCACGAAGCCTGTCGGCAGACCCATTACGGGCCCGACACCGGATAGCAGTGAAGTCAGGATCAGTGCAAAAAATGCCCCTGTCGTCATCAAATCAGCATGAGCGAAATGGGCAAAGCGAAGAATGCCGAAAATCAGTGTGACGCCGACCGCACCGAGCGCATAGATACAGCCGATGATGCTGCCCGAGATCACCACCTTGTTGAAGAAAAAGACCAGTTCGTTCACGGCAAACTCAACTTCCGAGAAAACTCTTGGCAACAGCAGGGTCGTTCAGGAGATTCTCACCGCTGTCGGTATAAAGGTTGCGCCCGCCGGCAAGAACGAAGCCTGTGTCGGCGATCTCAAGGGCGCGTCGGGCGTTTTGCTCGACAACCAGTACGCCGACGTCGGATTGGGCGATGGCAATGATCCGCTCGATGATGTCGTGAACAAAAGCAGGTGACAGGCCCACTGTTGGCTCGTCAAGCAGGAGCAGGCGGGGGTCCACCATCAACGCCCGACCGATTGCCACCATCTGCCGTTGTCCACCCGACAACTGTCCTGCTATCGCGTGTCTTTTCTGCTTCAGCGGTGGGAACAGCTCGAACATCCGCTCCAGTGAATGGCTGAAGTCGTCCCGCCGGATGAATGCGCCCATCTCGAGATTTTCCTGTACGGTCAGCGATTGAAAAATATTCATCTCCTGGGGCACGTATGCGATACCGAGACCAACACGGCGATCGGGCGCAACAGTCGTGATATTCTCCCCGTTGAACTCGACCGTACCCTGATCGAGTTCAATCAGTCCAAACAGACTCTTGAGTGCAGTGGACTTGCCGGCACCATTCGGACCGACGATGACGCCGATATGTCCCGCATCGAGATCAAGGTCGATGCCGTTGAGTACGGGTTCGCCCCCGTAACCGGCAATCATATTCCTGGCACTGATCAGCATCTGATGTTTTGAAATGTATCTCAGGTACGTTTGCCACCGCCAAAATAGGCGTCAACCACCCGCGGGTCGTTGATCACCTGTTCGGGTTCGCCTTCGGTGACGATCTCGCCCTCAACCATGACGGTCACTCTGTGACACAGGCGCGAGATGAATTCCATGTTGTGTTCGATGATGAAGAATGTCTTGGCCAATTCCCGGTTCAGTTTTTCGATGTGGTCTGACAGGGTGTTGAGCAGGGTCCGGTTGACACCGGCACCGATCTCGTCGAGCAGCACGACTTTCGCATCAACCATCAGTGTACGCCCCAACTCGAGCAGTTTCTTCTGTCCGCCGGAGAGATTGCCCGCGAGTTCATTTCGGACATGTCCCAATCCCAGAAAATCGATGACCGTGAGCGCCTTGTGGAGGAGTTCCTTTTCCTGTGGGAGAAATCTGGAGCGGAAAAACAAGGCGGTCGAGAGATTCTCCCCGCGCTGTGCGGCGGGAACCATCAACAGATTTTCCAAGGCGGTCATGTTGGAGAATTCATGTGGAATCTGAAATGTGCGCAACAGGCCGCGGGCAAACAGCTCATGGGCGGGCAGTCCGGTTATGTTCAAACCATTGAGCCGCACCTCGCCTGAGTCTGGAGTGTGCACACCGGCCACGATATTGAATAGCGTCGATTTTCCAGCGCCATTCGGGCCGATCAGACCGGTGATCAGACCGGATTCCAGGTTGAAACTGCAGTCCCTTACAGCCAATACAGCACCGAATCGCTTTGTCACATTCTGGATTTCCAATATCGCCGGCATGGATTTATTGTCTGATTGGTTGGCGTAATCGCTTATTAGTTTAGCACCATCAATGCCAATCATTGTCCATTCAACTGTCAGGTGCAGTCAACGATATTCAATTTGCGACTCCCCTATAATTTACGAACTCAGCGAATATTTCTGACCCGAATTCGCCTTTGAACACATCTGATTGACTTGCGAGTGCTGATTGAATGGATAAAGACCCGATAGGAAAACCGCCCTACGAAAGCCCGATTCAACCGATTGAGCTGTCCCTGGACTCGGTGATTCAGTTTGACTGCCACAAGGGCGTCAGCTGTTTCAATGCATGTTGCAAGAACATTGATATCGTGATCACCCCGTACGATATTCTGCGCCTTAAACGGCGGTTGGGGCTTGACTCCAGGGAGTTCGTCGGCAACTACACCACACCGTATCCGATGGACCACCATGATCTCCCGGGTCTCAAGATGAACACAAAGCCCGGGACCACCGAGTGCGTGTTTCTGTCAGAAGAGGGTTGCACGGTCTATGAGGACCGCCCTGCGGCGTGTCGTTACTATGCGCTTGGAAGCATGGGTGTGCGCAAGAAGGATGCGCCGGCTGTCGAGGATATCTACTTCATCGTCAAGGAGGACCACTGTAGGGGGCATGAGGAGCCGCGCCAACTGACTGTGGCGGAATATCGCAAGGACCAGGGCGTTGAGGAGTATGACGACATGAACCGGGAATGGCGCGATATCGTATTGAAGAAGCGCTCAAGCGGCCCGACGGTCGGTCGTCCAAGCGATCGCAGCAAGCAGCTGTTTGACATGTGCAGCTATGACATCGATAGTTTCAGGGAGTTCATCCAGACACCGGGATTCAATGAAATCTATGACCTGAAGTCCGATGAGGTTGCGGTGCTCTTGGACAATGAGGACGAATTGTTGCGGTTTGCCATGCGATTTCTGAAGCAGATCCTGTTTGGGATCATGACGATTCCAATGAAACCCGACGCCCGCGAGAAACGGATTCAACGGATGCGGGCGAGAACCGAAGCCAGTTAGGAGCCGACGTCATTTTGGAAACCAACACAGTCGATCTGACGGACCTGAATTCGCAGCAGATTTCAATTGCGGTGGTGTCCGACACGCACGGAGCGGTTGATCCCCGCATCGTCAACAAGGTCGCTGAGTGTACCTTGGCGGTTCATGGCGGAGATATAGGATCAGCGTCGGTGCTGAGCGTACTGGCTCCGAAGTCAGGGCTGGTGATGGCGGTGCGCGGAAACAACGATACCGAGTCGAAGTGGGATCCAAGCGAGTCCGACCTGCTTGCCACCTTGCCGGTCATTCAACACATTGAGCTTCCCGGTGGAGTTCTCACCGTAGAGCATGGAGACCGGGTCAGGGATTCAAGGCGCTATCACGAGGAACTGCGAGCTCGCCACCGGGCGAGCAAGCTCATCGTCTATGGTCATACCCACCGCAAGGTGATCGATCAGGATCAGGATCCGTGGGTGATCAATCCCGGGGCTGCCGGTCGTGTCCGCACCCAAGGCGGTCCGTCGTTGCTGATAGTGGATATCCACCACGACGACTGGACAATCCGATCACATCGGTTTGAGCGTACCTGAGGCGAGTCGCCTTCAATCACATATTGGCACTTCCGGCCAGATGCGCTTGCCATGACCGATGTGTTCTATTCCTCTTTGCGTTCCGGAGTCAACGCCAGCCCATTTGCCAGTTTCTCCTGAATCTCCAGATGCGTCGCTTCGATATTGGTGTAGCGTTCCGCAGCGGATGGGTGGGTTGAATAGTGGGAATTTCTTAAAGATGAATTTGAGGATGGACTCTCAGCGGCCAGTCGTCGCCAGAAGTTTGCGACCTCTGCCGTATCCAATCCCGCATCTGCCATGATGTATAGCGAAATATAGTCCGCTTCACGTTCGAATTCCTGACTGTATGCCATGGCCCCAACCTGCGCAAAGGTATCCGTGTAGGTTCCAGTGGCACCGGCAATCAGAATGTCGGCCAACGATCCGAGCAGACTGTTTTTCTTCTTTTTCTCGACGTGTAATTCAGTGATATGCGCCAATTCGTGTGCGACCACCAACTGCAGTTCCCAGTCATTTTCCGCAAATCTGATTAATCCCACGTGGAACCACATGTCTTCACCATTCGTATATGCATTGAACGAGTCTTCATTTACGATATTGACATCGACGTCACAAACAACTTCAGGGGTTACAAAGGTGGTGATGGTTTGTGTGTCATTGTTTCGGGTTGCGACGATTTGAATATCATTTCCGTCGTCAGACAATTCAGCGATCAGTTTCTCAAGCTGTTTGCTGTAGTCCCATTTGCCGGTAACATCCTGTCCACCGACCGAGACCAGTTGATCTCCTTTCTTCAGTCCGGCCTGGTCAGCAGGTGAACCGCTTGCGACGCTCACGATTGTCGGCTTATCGGCAAGGTTCAGTTCCTTTGTCCAGGCATCCTTCAACCCCCTTGGCACATCGTTGCGTTTGGCAACCCAGAAACCCAGGCTGTTTTTTGTTGTCGGGCACAGATCAGCGCTGGTCCTGAACAGCGGCCAACTGACACTGTGCATGCGATTCTGTCGGGAGAGGATCAGATTTACGGCAATCGCCTCCTGCTTCGACAGTTCCTCGGCAACCTCGCTCTGGCTACCCCTTGCAACGGTTGTGGTTGGTGCACAACCTGAGATCAATAGGGCCGAAGCCAAGATTGCAATGGAAACGATTGCGGTGTTCAATCGAATGTTTAGCGTTTTCATTTCATCAATCCCATTTTTATGATAAGTTCAGGTTAAAAAGAGTACATGAGTGTTCGGTTCGAGAGGCTTATTGTATTCAGAAATCAGTAATTGTCCGGAATTAATGGCAAAGCCTTTCTAAGTTTTTCCTGGATTTCCAGATGTGTCAGTTCGATATTGGTCAACCGGATATCCTCAGATGGGTGGGTTTTAGGGTAGAAACTCGGCAGGCGGTATCTCGAAAGTGGTTGTACGGCAGAAAGTCTTCGCGCGAAATCTGTGACTGCAGATGTATCCAAACCCGCATTGGCCATGATGTACATCGCGACATAGTCCGCTTCGGTCTCATAGTCCTGACGGAATGCCAAGGCCGCTACATACTTGAACATATCGGTGCGTCGCCCGGTGTAATCGCCAATCAGGTCATCAATGAACTCTCCGACTTGAGCGTCGCGCTCAATCTTGCTGACGTGACCCTCAATGATATGCGCCAATTCGTGCGCGAAGACCCACTGCAGTTCCCAATCACTTTCGACGAATCGAATCATTCCGAGAGTGAAGACGATGTCTTTGCCATCTGTAAAGGCATTGATTGAGTCTTCATCAATGATTCGGATGCCGACATCACACACACTTTGAGGCGCGATGTTGGTGGTGATGATCCGTGCGTCGGAATCTCTTGTTACGACCACTTGAAGACCTTCTCCTTCAGCAGGCCATTTTTCGACCGTTCTCTCAACCTGATTCCTGAAGTTCCAATTGCCTGCGGTCTGGTGTCCACCGATGGCGACAAGTTGATCTCCTACCCGCAGATCAGCCTGGTCTGCCGGTGAGTCTTTTGCGACAATTACGATAGTCGGTATCTCGGAAATGTCCGAATCCAGAATCGCGCTTCGCGCCAGATCAAATGAGTCATACTTGGTTCTATTGGTCCAAAACCCCAATCTCTTTTTCGTTTCCGGGCACCGGTCGGCACTGACTCGCAGTATCGGCCAACTGACATCGCGCAGTCGGTCCAGTCCGGAGTCGATCCGCTGTTCGGTCAGTGCCTGTTGCCTTGACAGTTCCGCATCGCGCAGGCTTTGGGTCCCCATTCCGGTTGGAGCACAACCTGAGACGAATAGGATAGAACAGAGAAGCTACAGTGCAGATGACTGCAGATTTCAATCGGGGATGCAGAGATTGCATTTCGACAAACTCCGTTATCTTGATATCACATTTTCCGGAGCGGAGAGTCGGAAGGTTCAGGTGAAAAAAGTTCTGTTCAACCTCGCGTACCCTGGACACAATCCAGGTAGGCGTTCATGACAAGGGAAGGGTCTTGAAGCAGCAAGTCTTTCCACTTACCCAGTCGGACCTTGGTTTGGATCAAACCCCGAAGCACGCCCACGTGCTGTGTCAATCCGATCGCGAGCGCGCCAACCAGCAGGTCATCCTGAAACTCCAATCGCAGATAGCGATTACCGTCCGGGTCACACACCGCGGCCTGGTCACCGCCTTCGATTCCATCCCACAGCCCGAACGAACTGGTAATCAGTCCCAGCGTGTTGAGGACATTCATGGACAGGCTGCCCCCGTATGGTGATTCATCACCGGTCATCTGCTGTGCGGCAACACGGCCGTGTTCACTTGCCGTCGGTTGAATGGCGTGCACCTGCTGCTCGCCGGTACTGCGATCCGGTCCCTGCGCGACATCACCCGCCGCATAGATATCCGGAACGCTGGTTTGCAACTGATGGTTGACTAAAATCCCGCTGTCGACTTCGATGCCGCTGCCGTCAAGCATCTGGATGTTTGGGCGCACACCGGCTGCACAGACGATATGGTCTGCGGTGATGGCTGAACCATCGGCCAGCTGGATTTCAAGCTGCCCGCCGACTTCACTGACACCGGTCGCTTCGGCACCGGTTCTCACCGCGACGCCCTGGCCTTCACACCAGCGCTTGATCATCTCACCGCCCTCGGTATCCATCATTCTGGCCAGCATGTGATCCGCCAGTTCAATGACCGTCAGGTACAGTTTCATGGATACCAGTGCCTGCAGCACGATGCATCCGATGAAACCTGCTCCAAGCAGCACCACCTTGTCACCCGCTCGCACATCTTTCAGGATCCGGTGGGCATCATTCAGTGTCCAGCAGTTGTGCACACGCGGAGAGTCCATGCCGCTGATCGGTGGTCGAATCGCGCTTGAACCGGTTGCTAAAAGAAGCCGGTCATAGTTCACGCCTGCACCGCTTTCAAGTGAGACGGATTTGTCACCGGGGTTGATGCCTGTAACTGTATCGTGGCGGATTTCTATTTCCAGCTTCTCGTAATGATCGGGATCGTGGCGCAGGTAGGTGCCGTCCTCGCCGACGTCACCGGCCAACAGATAGGGAATGGCCATTCGCGAGTAAGCCGGATAGGGTTCGTTTCCGATGATGACAATGGAGTCGCTGCGCGATCTTTTTCGCAGATTCTCCGCTGCAATCACACCGGCTGGCCCGGCACCGACAATGACGTGTTGCACTGTGTTACTTCCCAGTTTATGTTTGAGGAATGCTGTGGGCTCAGCTCAGACCGTGCGCTTCAACTGCGGAGTCGCGCATCTTGGAATACCCGGTCCAGTCGGAATCGACGTAGACGATCGCCCCGGTGGGGCAGGCCTCGGCACATTGCGGGTCACCGCCGCACAGGTCGCACTTGATCACCTTGCCGGAATCGGAATTGTAGTTGACGGTACCGAAGGGGCAGGCAATGGTGCACACCTTGCAGCCCACACAGATCGAATCATTGACTTCCTTCGCACCGGTCTCAGCGTTGATGGTGATGGCCTCAACCGGACAGGCATGCAGACACCAGGCTTCCTCGCACTGTGTGCAGGTGTACGGGATTGCCTTGAGTCCGTGCTCAAACTCAAAAATCTTGATTCGTGATTTGGCGGGGTTGAAAATCCCCTCATTTTCGAATGAACACGCCAGTTCACACTGTAGGCAACTGGTGCACTTGGCTGGATCAATCAGCAGTGACTTGTACATTGCGCAGTTCTCTCCTCTTGCAGCACTTGCGATGGTTCAACCCAATCTTGAGTCGTTCGGTTATTGTAGTCTGCAAATTTTATCAGAGTACCGGGATTATTTGTTTGGGCGATTCAACATTGCCTGGCTCCCATACCATGGATGGCAACAACCGAATCCTTGCTGATTTTGGCAACTTGGTATGGATTATTTCATTCAGGGCAATAATTCATCGAAAAACGCAAAAATTTTTCATGTTAAAATCTTCAAATTATTTGACAATCGCCCATAGGGGCATGAAATTACTGATAGAGGAAATGTAATGAAGAAGATCTTTAGAACAGTAACCGTTGCAAGTGCACTGGTGCTTGGCGTATCAACGACAGCCTGGTCGGCCGATCCCGACAGTTGCAAGTCTGTTCGTTTCTCGGATGTCGGTTGGACTGACATCACGGCGACGACGGCGGCGACATCGGTGGTGCTCGAGGCGCTCGGTTATGAGCCTGAAGCGGTCGTGCTGTCTGTTCCGGTCACCTACGTGAGCCTGAAAAACGGTGACATTGATGTCTTTCTGGGCAACTGGATGCCGACCATGGAAGCGGATATCGCACCATATCGGGAAGAAGGTTCGGTTGAGACCGTTCACATGAACCTGACCGGTGCAAAATACACGCTCGCCGTCAACAAGGTGGCGGCTGATATGGGCGTTACCGACTTTTCGCACATCCAGAACATTCGCGATGCGGTTAACGGTGAGATTTATGGAATCGAACCCGGCAATGACGGCAATCGTCTGATCCAGTCGATGATCGACTCGAATGCGTTCGGGCTTGAGGGATTCACGGTTGTGGAATCCAGCGAGCAGGGCATGCTGGCGCAGGTCGCCCGTGCCGACCGTCGCGGCGAGCCCGTGGTGTTTCTGGGTTGGGAGCCGCATCCGATGAATGCGAATTTCGAGCTCACCTATCTGAGTGGCGGAGATGATTATTTCGGCCCGAATTTCGGTGGTGCCGAAGTGTTCACCAATACCCGCGCAGGCTACAGTGCAGAGTGTCCGAACATGGGCGCGTTCCTGAAGAATCTGACGTTCTCACTGGCGATGGAAAATGAGATCATGGGTGCCATCCTCAACGACGGCATGGATCCGAATGAAGCCGCGGCAGCATGGCTGAAAGCCAATCCTGATGTGGCGAAAGGCTGGGTCGACGGTGTGACAACATTCGATGGCGGTGATGCAATGGCTGCTGTCTCCGGCATGATGATGTAGTCAGATTCCATCAGACACACATTGATGCAATCATAAAGTCCGGGCGCCATGATTCGTTGTGGCGCCCTTTATTTTTTTATAGGGTTCCGACATGATGGAGTGGTTGACCGCGAACAAAATCCCACTGGGTAAATGGATCAAGTCTTTCGTTGATGTCCTGCAGGACAATCTGATCCTGGTATTCGACCTTTTTTCCGAAGCGATCAATTTCATGGTCAGCAGTCTGATCGATGTCATGCTGTGGGTGCCGCCGCTGCTGCTGGTGTTGATCTTCACACTGATTGGCTGGTTCCTGCACCGGTCCTGGAAACTGGTGGTGCTGATCGCAGCCTCGCTGCTGCTGGTGATCAACCTGGGATACTGGACGGAAACCGTTCAGACCCTTGGATTGATGATCGCCTCCGCCCTGGCTTGCGTGGTGATCGGGGTGCCGGTCGGCATTGCTGCTGCACACCGGGCCAATCTTTACACATTCCTGCGCCCGATACTCGATCTGATGCAGACGGTTCCAGCCTTTGTCTACCTGATACCGACCATGATCATGTTCGGACTGGGACTTGTGCCCGGATTGATTTCGACTGTGATCTTCGCCATCCCTGCGCCCATCCGGCTGACCTATCTCGGCGTGACCGGCGTGCCGAAGATGTTGATTGAGGCCGGTGAGTCATTCGGTGCGACCAAGCGGCAGTTGCTGTGGAAGGTCGAGCTGCCCTATGCGCTGCCAACCATCATGGCCGGCGTCACGCAGTCCATCATGCTGTCGCTTTCGATGGTGGTGATCGCATCCATGGTGGGTGCGCCGGGATTGGGGATTCCGGTACTCAGGGCACTGAATACGGTCAATATCGCGAAGGGATTTGAGGCGGGACTGGCCATTGTCATCATTGCCATCCTGCTTGATCGTATCTGCAAGCAACGCACACAGAACTAAGCAGCCGGGACTTGAATCATGAGCAACAATTCCAGCCATCCAGAGATCGAGCTGCGCGAGGTTGACATCATCTTCGGCGACCGTCAGGATGAGGCGGTGGCGATGCTGGACGGTGGTGCCACCCGCGAGGAGATCCTGGAAAAAACCGGTAATGTGATTGGCGTTTGCGATGCGACCTTGACCGTTGAGAAAGGGGAGATCTGCGTGCTGATGGGACTGTCCGGCTCCGGAAAATCCACCTTGCTGCGGGCGATCAACGGATTGAACAAGGTGACGCGCGGTCAGGTCTGGCTGCATCACGAGGGCAGCCAGGTAGATGTCGCCAGTATTGGATTCGACCAGCTTCGGCAGATTCGGATGAACCGGGTGTCGATGGTGTTCCAGCAGTTTGCGCTGCTGCCATGGCGCACCGTGGCGGAAAACGTGGCATTCGGACTCGAACTCAAGGGGATTGCAAAGGCGGACCGCACAGCGATTATCGATGAGAAGCTCGAGATGGTCGGCCTGATCCAGTGGCGCGATAAGTATGCGCATGAGTTGTCCGGAGGCATGCAGCAGCGCGTGGGTCTGGCACGAGCATTCGCCACGGATGCAGACGTCCTGCTGATGGATGAGCCGTTTTCAGCGCTTGATCCTCTGATCAGATCGCGACTGCAAGACGAGATGCTTGAACTGCAGGACAAACTGCACAAGACCATTTTGTTTGTCAGCCATGACCTCGACGAGGCGCTGAAGCTCGGCAACAACATTGCGATCATGGAAAGCGGGCGGATCGTGCAATTTGCGACGCCCGAGGAGATTGTGCTCAATCCGGTAAACCAATACGTTGCGGATTTTGTCGCCCACATGAATCCCGTCGGTGTATTGCGGGCGAGCTCGATCATGAGTCCGATCAGCAAGTTCATCAATGACAAGGGTGGCTGTGTATTGCAGGACACGGATGTCAGACTCACACTTGCAGATGATGGCAGCGTAAAGGACGCGGCGGGGGATTCCGGTTCGATTGCGGTCCGGGAGTGGTCGTCCGATGACGCGGTTGAGCCAGGTTCAATCTATTGTGCCAGCACCGAGATATCGATGAAGAACACGATTGAGATCTGCCACGTCAGTAAATATCCGGTATTGCTGTTCGATTCGGACCGGAAGATCGTCGGTGTGGTTGATGAAAGTGAGATTTACAGTGCGATCCTGCACAAAAGAGAGGCAATCAAACCAGAATGACCGTATACTGATTTTCGGTCAATTCCAGTTACTTTTGATGGTGTGAGAAGAGGTAAGTATCCATGAGGAGTCACAAGATTTCAGATAACGTTTTGCGCGGCGAGTGGACCCGTGTCACCAGTGAGGAATGGCAGACACGCGTTGATCTGGCGGCATGTCACCGACTTGCAGATTTGAATGGTTTCAGCGATATCGTATGGAATCACATCAGTGCGCGTGTGCCCGGTCAGCCGAATCGGTTCCTGATCAATCTGTTTGGATTGCGGTTCGATGAGGTGACCGCCTCCAATCTGGTGACGCTGGATGAGAACGGCGAGGTTGCGGTGGCGCCAAGATCACCGGACGGTGAGGTCATCGACACCGGCAACAGCAACTTCACCGGCTTCGTCATCCACAGTGCGATCTACAATGAGCGCGACGATGTCAACTGTGTCATGCATTCTCACAGCCGGGCGGGGCTTGCAATCTCGACGCTGAAAGAAGGTTTCGTTCCCGTGGTGCAGGATGCGTTCCAGTTCTACAACCGGGTGTCCTACCATGAGTATGAGGGATTGTCCCTTGACCTGGACGAGCGCGAGAGGCTGGCGGCGAGTCTGGGCAGCAATCCGGTCATGATCATGCGCAACCACGGTCTTTTGACAACCGGATCCACCGTGGCCGAAGCCTATGTTCGGATGTTCTACTTGGAGTTGGCCTGCCAGGCCCAGTTGGATGCGTTTTCGATGGGTCGGGAAATCCATTTGCCCTCCGAGGAGGTGTGCGAGCACGCAGCCCGCCAGTATCAGAAGTCGGCACCTGCCGGCACCTACGAATGGCCGGCGCTGATTCGACAGCTTGACAGCATTGATCCATCGTATCGCGACTGAATCAGTTTTGTGTTGGAGGGTGACATGTCGGCACAATTGAACACTTCAAAGACGGGCCTGACATCCGAGCAGGCCGATAGTTATTGGACGGACGGGTTTGTCGCCCCGTTGACCGCGTTTGACGAGGATCAGGCCTTGGCCATGGTTCCGAAGTTTAATGAGGTACGCGATCGGATGGCGGGTTGGACCGAGGCCAAGCAGCTGCTCAAGTCCCATCTGGTGTCCACCTGGGTCAATGAAGTGGTGAGAACACCCCGGATCCTGGATGCTGTCGAGACAATCCTGGGGCCGAACATCCTGATGTGGGGTGCGACTTTCTTCGCCAAGAACCCGGATCACTCCTCCCATGTGGGCTGGCATCAGGATTTGCTGTATTGGGGTCTGCAGCCGCCGGACGGCGTGCTGACGGTCTGGCTGGCGCTGACTGACGCATTGGAAGACAACGGTGCCATGCAGGTGATTGCCGGCAGCCATGTCGACGGCTTTCGTTCTCACAGTAACAGTTGCGATGAGGCCAATATGCTGATGAGTGATCAGAATGCGCAGTTGACTCCGGAGGATGAACGCAATCGAAGAACGGTCGAGTTGCGACCCGGACAATTCTCAATGCACCACAGCATGCTGTTGCACGGGTCGGGTGCGAACAATTCGGATCGTCCGCGGATTGGACTCTCGATCAACTACATTTCAACGGACGTGATCCAGTTGAAGAATGAGGGTCGCGATACTGCCATGCTGGTGAGGGGTGTTGATTATTTCCGGAATTTCGAACAGGAGGAGGTGCCGGATTCGGATTTTTCGGAGCAGGCGATCGCCAATTACCGCAAGTACATCACGATGCCGTCCGGACTTGCGACGGTGGAAGACATGACGGATTCGATCGTCAATTTCGATCAGATCAGGTAGTCGGAGGATATGATGAGAGAACATGCCAGAGTCGTCATCATCGGCGGCGGGGCGATGGGTGTCGGCCTTGCCTATCATTTGCCGCTTGAGGGCTGGGACGACGTCGTTCTGATCGACAAGGGTGAGTTGACTTCAGGCTCAACCTGGCATGCAGCCGGTTTGATTCCGAACTTCATCGGCAGTCTGAACATGGCGAAGGTGCATGCCTATGGCGTTGATCTTTATGCCCGACTCGAGGAGGAGACCGGTCAGGCTACCGGCTGGCATGGGTGCGGTGCCCTGCGCCTGGCAATGACGGATGATGAGGTTGACTGGTTTCACTACGTCAAGGGAATTCTGGATTACATCGGGGCTGAGTCGCACCTGATCGGTCATGAGCAGATGAAAGAAGTTCATCCGTTGCTGGTTGTTGATGACGTCAAATTGGGATTCTATACACCGAATGACGGACACACGGATCCAGCAAGCAGCACCAACTCGATGGCTGTGGGTGCTCGCAACCGGGGTGTTGAGATCGTGCGCAGGAATCGCGTGACCGGTGTCGAGCGAACCCGTGGTGGCGAGTGGCGGGTGATAACCGAGCAGGGCACCATTGTGTGTGAGCACGTGGTCAATGCTGCCGGCAGTTTTTCCGATCAGATTGCGCAGATGTCGGGGTTCCGTTTGCCGATTGTGAACATGGAGCATCAATATCTGGTGACTGAGAATCTGGCAGAAGTTGAGGCGCTCGAAAAGGAACCACCTGTTGTTCGTGATCCGGTCGCTTCGTGTTACATCAGGCAGGAGCAGCAGGGGATTCTGGTTGGGCCGTATGAGACGTCGGGTGCTGTAGCCTGGGGTGTTGACGGTATTGACTGGGGGTTTGACATGGAACTTTTGCCAGAGAACATTGACCGACTGGATCAGAGTCTGATGCTTGCGGCAGAAAGGGTTCCGGTTTTCGGTACTGCCGGAATCAAGCGCGTGGTGAACGGTCCCATCACCCATACACCGGATGGTGGATATCTGCTGGGACCTGCCGGAGGACTGGAGAACTACTGGCTGTGTTGCGGGGCTTCGATCGGGATCACCCAGGGGCCCGGCGCCGGTAAGTACCTTGCGCAGTGGATGGTGCATGGCCAGACAGAAATTAATGTGCGGGAGATGGATCCCAGACGCTATGGGGAATTCGCCAATGTTCCGGGTAAGTATGTGGTTGACAAGTCGATTGACGAATACCAGGAAATGTATCAGGTGCATTTACCGGGTGAATTTCGCGAGGCGGGCCGGCCGGTTAAGACCACTCCCATTTATGAGAGACTGAAGGAAAGGGGTGCCGTCTATGCCGAGGTTTACGGTTGGGAGCGGCCGAAGTGGTTTTCACTGGATGGAAGCGAAGAACAGTATGGGTTTCGAAGAACCAACGTGTTTGATGCGGTCGCTGCGGAGTGCAAGTGTGTCCAGGAGCGGGTCGGCATTGCAGACCTGACTGCGTTTTCCAAGTACCTTGTTTCCGGCAGTGATGCCGAGCAGTTTCTGAATCGGGTTGGTGCCAACCGGGTTGCCCGAAGAAGTGGCGGAATCTCATTGACTCACATGCTGACGGATCTCGGCGGAATTGAATGCGAGATTGCGATTACCCGTTTGGCCGATGATCGGTATTTCCTGACTTCAGCGATTGTTGCACAACAGCACGACCTGGACTGGATGGTGCAGCACGTCGAAGATGGAGAGGATGTTCGCGTTGAGGATGTAACTGACGATTACGCAATGCTCGCGATTGCAGGTCCAAGATCGCGAGATTTGCTCGCCAAACTGACCGAAGCTGGCCTGGATAACGATAGTTTCCCGTGGTTGACAGGGCAGGAAATCCAGGTCGGTGGTATTGATGTGATTGCGCTTAGAGTTTCCTATGTTGGAGAACTGGGTTGGGAGCTTTATCATCCGCTGAGTTCGATGGATACGCTGTGCGATCAGCTCGAGCAGGCTGGAGAGGAGTTTGAATTGGGTTGGTTCGGCTCTTATGCGGTGAACAGCATGCGCCTTGAAAAAGGTTACAAAGGTTGGGGCAGTGAGCTGACTACTGAAATCACACCAGTTGAGGCGGATATTGAACGCTTTGTTGATTATGAGAGTTCCTTCATCGGCCGCGATCGGGTGCTTGCCCGAAAATCCGAAGGCATCGAGACGAAACTGGTTTTGGTGTCGGTAGAAGCGGGCGACGCCGATTGTCTCGGCAATGAACCGGCGTTGGATGGTGACCGACCGATGGGTATCGTGTGCAGCGGCGCGTTTGGACATCGCACAGGATTGAGCTTGGCCTATGTCTATGTGGAGCCGCAATTTGCTGAAGCGGGCTCCTCTTTTCAGATTCCTGTTTTGGGAGTTTCCAGGAAGGCAACGGTATTGGCCGATGCCCCATACGATCCTCGAAACGAAAAGCTGCGAATTTGATTCAATAGAAAATCCAGTTTTGTCGGTTTCGAGAACCATAACAAGTTTAATACTTTTCTTGCGGGCGAGCGACTTTGTTCGAGTGTATTTGCTGCGTAGAGAGAATTTCTTGAATTTGATTTGAAGAGTTTCTTCATATTCGCCTCTAAAAATTTTTGAAAGCTAACTGATCGTCGTTTACAGATGTCGTCTCTGAAAGTAATCCGCGAAATCCGCAAAAGGGCGGTTAGGTTGAGGGCACGTAATTGTAGTGAATCAGATACTATCGCAAATTTGATCAATCCCGTATTAGAGTATCTGGGTTATCCCCCCGAAAACCAGAGACGAGATGGCCAAATTAGATCCAATCGACCCGATATCGTAATTTGGGATGACCCACATAGGATGGATAGAGGTGAACCAGCGACTGCAATCATCGAGGTTAAGTCACTCGACACTAATCTAAATGACAACGGGTTGGCAAGACAGGAACGGCCCAAAGAGCAAATTGCTCGATATGTCACAGGCTATGAAAATGCAGATTCGAGTACAGTTGGCGTTTTGACTGACGGGAACATTTGGCATTTGGTTGTTCCGGTAGAGAATCGACGTGGCGTTAAAAAGTTGGATGAGTTTTGTCTTCTTGAAAATACCGAGCGACAGGCAGCATGCAATCTGGATAACTTACAGACGATAATCAACAATTACGCATCTACGCCGGGTTTTAGGCAAGAAAGAAGTCGAACCAGACGAGCCCGTGAATTTACGAATGCAATTTCAAATAACGAAAGTTCTGAGTCATTGCTCGATTATTTGGTTAGAGACTGTACACCGCGTTCGCCCCTTCCTAAATCACTAAACCTCCAGGGTAAAGCAAAATACGCCGAGGAGAGTTATTGGGTCGACTATGCATATACCATCGTAAAAAATATCCGAACGGAAATAATTGTCCCTGACTTGGATGAAATTTGCGTGGCTATTGTAAAGATGAAACGATCGGAGTCAGAAAACGATAGATCAATCTATCGCGAGGATGTAGCAACGGTTGCCTCAACATTTGCAAAGGTAGTGCCTCAGAAATTGTCTGTCGTTGTGGTGATTCAGCCAGACGAAGATAACCACGCGGTAAACGCTAGAATTGCAGTACATCACCAAAGACACACTGGTATGACTACGGAATTTGATCCATACACTCCGCAGCCGATGATTCTTAGTACGATTCAAAGAATATGCAACAAGCTAGCAGAAGAATCAGTTGGTGTGAGTGATTTCGCAGAGATCGTTAGTGCTCAGCAATTGCGAACAGAGTTCTTCGAGGCAGTTGCAAATGGATGGACACTACGTCAGTACCAGAATGCAAGTGGCGATTCCAAACGGATGTACCAGTATAAATCTGCTGTGCTGCGACATTTGATTCGGACGCTATTCGTTTGGATTCTAAAGGAAGAGGGAGTATTACCACAGGAAATATTTGACGAAACATTTGCAAGTGTGAATGCCCCGGACAACTATCACGAAGAAGTGTTGTCTTTTTTGTTCCACGAGAGATTAAACGAACCGGAGACAAATCGAATAAGACATAAGAAGAGCGAGAAAATTCACCGTGCTATGGAAGACATTCGATTTCTTAACGGATCAATATTTGCCCGCCACCAACACGACGGATTGCTTCAAATTCCCAATGAGGAATATTTTATACACTCTGATGACTTGAATGACTCCGGATTGTTTTCGATTCTTTCGGCATACGATTGGAGCGCACTCGAACACACTTCCACGATCAGTGACCAGACCATTGATCCAGAGGTATTAAGTAATTTGTTCGAGAATCTGATTGCAGTTACAGAAACAGATCAAGTCCTTGATCGAATGCCTGGCGGTACTTACTATACTCCGGTAGATGTGGCTGGAGAAATGTGTAAAGATGCACTGATGATGGCAGTTCGAAAGGTCGCTCCACGTGCCTGGAAAGAGCCTGAGTTACTTGTACTCTTCGAAGATTCCGATACTAGGCTGCCTGAAATCAGCTTGAACGAACGCAAACGACTAGTAGAGAGGATCAATGAATTAACCATATTCGACCCAGCAGTAGGATCAGGAGTCTTTCTATTGAATATCGTTAATGCAATTAATTGTGCAAAATCCAAGCTGCTTGGGAGTGATGTCAACGGAGTGTCAATTCGAAGAATTATTAGTAATCAGATTCATGGTCAAGATATCAATCCGATGTCGGTTCAAATTACCCGCCTGAGGTTGTATATCGCGATCATTAAATCAGAAATATCGTCGCCTCAACAGCTTCCAAATCTGGAAGCAAAAATCGTTTGTGCTGATACTCTCAATACTGTTCCCGATCATGCCTGGAGACCAACGAAAACTGGTGAATTTCAAGATACAGACCCGCGTGTAGTAAACGCTTTGATGGAACGTGCAGATATATTTTCCCAATGGCAGAATGCTCACGAGGAAGCCGCCAAGTCAGATCTTCGAAAGAGAGATGAACGAGTCCGTGCTAAGCTCCGGGATGCGGCATCTGTTGGGATGTCTGGAACGGAAACGATCGCTTTCGCTGAATATGCTTTACTTGAACCTGATGCTCCACCCGCGAAAACTGACCCGCGCTTGCTTTTTTATCGTAAAGATTGGTTGGGATTCGACGTAGTAATTGGTAACCCTCCATATCAGAGAATTCCCAGACATGATCCGATTCGCAATGAACTAATACAAAGAGGCTATCAAACTGAACCAGCAGGTGACCTATATGCTTTTATCTTGGAGGCTGGGTTATCCCTAATTAAGCGCGAAAATGGAGTTTTGACGTTCGTTGTTCCCTTTAGTATTTGCTTTGGGCAAAATAAAAGTTGCGTTCGAACTTTATTGGAGGAAAACACCGGAGAAATACGATTGCGCAGTCAAGACAATAGACCGGGTACTACGTTCCACGCTAGCCCCGTGGCGAACCAAGAGAATCGCCAAAGAACGACGATACTTACGGCGATAACAAAATCACAGGTCGATCAATCTGATCCGAAAATCCTTGTAACAGGAATCAACAAATGGAGAAGAAGTGAAAGGAACAAATTCCTCGAATTGAGGAATTACAACCTACGGTCTGTCAGTAAGGCAAACGTTGACAATAGAATTAGGAATCAGTGGGAACGGATTTCGAGTGAGGACATAAAGGATTTGATTTTGGCTATGAAAGAGACCCAGTACAAATTTAAAGACATTGAAACGAAAATGAAATACGACAACTTACCCGAAAATGGGTTAAAGCGTCAATTATTAGCCGAATTCATGGTGGAGTTGGAGTCTGATTCTGAAAATCACAATTCGATCGGATTTCCTAATACCGCCTATGAATATATTACTGCCGTTCCAGCCGGGAAATTGAAACGAAGTGAATGGATCATGCGCGTGGGCAGTCTAAACAATCTGGGGTTTGGGATGGCAGTTGCCAACAGCCACATCGCTTACGCATGGTGGAAAGTCTACGATGATGCATTTCACGTAAACCAATTCGCAATTGAACATATTGCAATTCCGCAAAAGTGGATTGACGATTATCGATTGCGTATGGAAATAGTCGAACTTGGAAATGAACTAATTGGGCGCATCAATCAGCAGAATATAAATGAGAGAGTAGCCGGACCACAGGGTAGAATAGTCCAGAATTTGAATTTCCATGAGTGTGCTGCAGAAGTTATTGAAAAAATCGACCGACAATACATTTCAGCACTCGGTTTATCACTGGAACCGTTGCTAACGCATTTGAAAGCCCTCAGAAGCAACAGTACATGGAGAATTGGTTTAGTCGAATGATTCTAGTTCGTCTGAAGGCAAGACAATTGTCGGTTACTCAAGCGGTTTGTTTCGCTAAATTTGATTCGACAACAGGAAGCCCATTCGGGTTTTATTGAAACGGATTTCATCTCAGAATGTATTGGTTCTTTTGTCTATGGAATTTCAGGAATACTCACATTTCGGTGATTTCATAATACACAGTACTACCGCTTTCGGTGAGTTCAAGCAGCTAACGTGACCCAATTCAAAACAGCCAGTCTGGAATGTAAGGACAATCTAGAATTCATGCGATCGATTTCGAATGAAAAATTCAAATTGATTGTTACCTCACCGCCTTACAACCTAGGTAAATCCTACGAGAGTAAATCAACAATTCGTGACTATGTACAAAGCCAAGAGCAGGTCATCAAGGAATGTGTAAGATTGCTGCATTCAGAAGGTTCTATATGCTGGCAGGTTGGCAACTACGTTGATGGTGGTGAAATAACGCCGCTTGACGTTCTTCTCTTTCCGATATTCCAAGAGCACGGACTCAAACTTCGCAACAGGATAGTCTGGCACTTTGGACACGGCTTACACTGCACCCATAGACTGTCAGGACGTTACGAGACGATTAATTGGTGGACTAAATCTGATCAATATACTTGGAATCTGGACGCCATCCGCGTGCCTGCGAAGTATCCTGGTAAACGTCATTTCAAGGGTCCGAACAGGGGAAAACTGTCCGGAAATCCCAAAGGTAAGAATCCAAGTGATTTTTGGATGTTTCCGAATGTTAAGAGTAATCATCCGGAAAAAACCATTCATCCTTGCCAATTTCCTGTGGAACTCGTAGAAAGACTTGTGTTATCGATGACCAACAAAAATGATTGTGTGTTCGACCCGTACATGGGAGTTGGATCAACTGTTGTCGTTGCGTTGATGCACGGTCGAAATGCATATGGCTTTGATATTGTTCAGGAATATGTAGAAATCGCTCGAGAGCGAGTCAATGAGTTAGGAAATGGAACTCTGAGAACGCGACCAATGAATAAGCCCATCTATGACCCAACTTTACCAAATGGCGGGCATTGATGAAAATCGAGGCAGTCTACTCACACTTGAATGGTGAGGAGTACCTGATTTTTCACCGGCCTGAATTCCGAAATGAGGGTTTTCATGTGATTAGTGAAGTCAACGCAGCAGATCACACACTTCGCTTGTGTAATCTGTTTTGCTAAGTGGCCGAGTCAGCGGATTTCTCTCGAATAAAGTCGGGTTTAAAGCTTGCACAAATTGCGTAATGACTGAGTTCCGAACGCAACTGAATTCCAACTATTCCTACTGAATTTTCATTTTGCCATATTACGGCTTGGTCCGTAAATGCTGTGTATTCCATTTTAGGAGCAATTCAACCAGTAACCTACTCAACACGATTTTGCCAACATTCAAGCCAATCATGCCTGATTTTGTTGGAGAGCCTCCCAAAATTATTGGAGGTAAGACAACGTTCCGGAGTGTTCAAACCTCTGACACCGTAATCTGGTCATTTATGTGATCAATATCAACATATTACATGACATTCTGATATAAACATTGAGACAGCGGTGATTGGTAATCAAATAGTTTGGAATTGTGGAGTTTGACAGTGGTGATAAAAAAGAAGATTCTTCGAATTGCTCGGTTGGTGTTGAGCGCTGGCAGCATATTGACAGGAGTTTTTCTGGTGATTTCACTCTTTCAAAATCCCTTTGCTTCGATGTGGATTGAGCGGAAATCCGAGGATATTAAAAAAGAGTTGAACTCCGTTGTAGCGGCAGAATTTGACCAGAGTAGGGTAAACACAGAAATTGAATCGGAACTTGAACTGACTCCCTACGATTGGGACTATATCGACTATTTGCTACAGATTGCGGAAGAAGAGAAATTTGAGGTGCATCCGGAAGTTATGGCAAAAATCGACGAGAGTCGAGCTGCAAGTGAAAGTCTAACAAGTTCAATGTTCGCGTGCTTGGAGTGCGCTTACGATAGTGGAAAATGTCTCGACACGCAGATGATTGTATCTTGTAATTTGCCCCTGCAACTGACACCGATCGGAGATATCCAAACACTAACGCAGAACTACATAAAGTCACAAAATGGCGAACCCATTGATGAGTTGGAGACCAATCTCGCAGTAATCGGGTTGATTGCAACGGGCGCAATTGCAGTTTCCGGAGGAGCATCCACCCCCGTGTCCGCCCCCGCGAAGGCTGTAGCTTCAATGTTAAGAGTTACACTAAAGACTGGCAAACTAACCAAGCCAATGAGAACAACCATATTTAATAATGTTAATCTGCTGTTTGATGATATACGCTGGAAAAACATATTGCCGGCGATTCGCGGAGAGAGTGGTGTAGCAAAGCAGATTGTAAATCCAACCGCGTTGGCACGTCTCACCGACATCAGTTCAAATATCAATCGCATTTACGTCGGATCCGGCAAGTCCATCAAAGGAATGTTGGAGATGTTGCCATACATCGACAATGTACAAGAAGCAAGACTTCTCGCAAATGTAGTTGAATCAGTTGGTCCCCGTACTCGGTTTGCTTTGAAATCGATTGGGAAGTCGCGTGTCCTTCGCATTGCACAACGCTGGAGTGATGAATTTATAGAATTCATAATGCTGTTGGTTGCGACTGTGACACAGTTGGCGGGGATCGTAATTCTATCTTCATCAAAGGCGGTTTTTCGTCGATTTACGCGCGACATTTAGTTGAATTTCACTGTCATTCTATATATCAAGTTCATCGATATACGAAAATATTACACGAATTCAGGAAGCCGTATTCGATTGCACTCGAAGCGGCAGGGCAATTGATTTTGATACCGAATTCGAGATTTGGAATCCATCGAACTTCAAGCCCGCATAGTTCCATATTGACATTGAACTGCTCGTGAGCGTTTGAGGCTGCTCCTGATCAGCCGACCCAGTGCTCAACGGGTTTCATCAAAAATTCACGGACGCTGATACCGCCAGTTCCGACAAGGAGCAACCGGGTTGGAGAAAATGCCTTTTGAAATTCTCCCAATCCGGAACGCGAATTGCGAGTACGCCCGCTTTTGACTTCAATCGCTGTCAATTTCGAACCTGAACGCACAACAAAATCGACGTCCCTGTTATTCTCGCGCCAATAGTACAGTTCGATCTCGCCCTTGGCTGCAGCATTCGCCAAATGCGCTCCGATGGCAGACTCAACGAGTCTCCCCTTGAATTCGGAGTCGTCCATTGCCTGACGCATCGTCCGACCTGAAAACGCAGTCATCAATGCAGTATTCATCACCTGTAATTTCGGGCTTGAGCCTCTTCGGCGAATCGCTTGTCCCGCAAATTTCGGCAACCCGACCAGCATTCCCGCCTTTGCCAGCAAATCAAGATAGTTTGCGAGCGTTGTGGTGTTGCCTGCATCTTGAAGCTGCCCCAGCATCTTGTTATAGGAGAGAATTTGTCCGGAGTACAAACATCCCAACTCGAACAATCGGCGTAATAGAGCAGGTTTGTCGACTCGCGTCAGCAACAGGACATCCCGGGCAATTGTCGGCTCGATCAGAGAGTTTCGGATGTAGTTCGACCACCTATTCTGATCATCAATGAACGAAGCTGCACCCGGATAGGCACCAAAATACAGATACTGTTCCAGATTCCAACCAAAGGCATCAACCATTTCAGACAGGCTCCAATGTGGCAGATGTATGAGCTCAAATCTTCCCATCAGACTTTCGGTCAGACTGCGATCAATCAGTAGCGGTGCTGATCCTAAAACGATGACTTTCACGGCTACTTCATCATGGGTGTCCTTATCCCAGTGATACTTGATCACGTCCGACCACTCTCGCACTTTTTGAATCTCATCAAGGATCAGCAGTGATTCGCGGCTGGTGGAGTCTTCTGTGAGTTGTCGGGCATGATCCCATTGCAGGGCAATCCAATCAATGCTGCGTAACGTCGGTTCATCAGCATTCGCATAGTGATAAGGCAAACCGGATTGGTTTGCTACTTGAAGGGCTATTGTCGTTTTGCCGACTTGGCGTGCACCAATGACCGCTTGAATACATCGGCGACGCTTGGATATTCGCCCCAAAAGCACATCTGCAACGGGTCGGATGTATGACATTCGATTTCGCATAGTTAGATTTTACTCAATACCTTGAGTAAAAATACTCAATGGAGAGAGTAAATTGTCATGTGGGAAGAATCGAGAGACTGGAAAATAAAATAGAAACTGAATTGGAATTCAGCGCGAAAATTCAGGAGTTCAGTCACTGTTTAACCTCTCGATTTCTGTATTTGCATACCGACAAATTGAGAAGAAGAAAATCGCAAGTTTGGTATTTGTAAAATACTGAATACGTATAATTAATTTTTTGATTGTTTTTCTTTCAAAGGATATGGATAAAGTGAACACCAACGATGTGGTGATTGAATGCCGCGGTCTGTGGAAAATCTTTGGCGCCCGCGCTGCCGAAGCCATGCAGGCCATCACCGATCAGGGTCTTTCCAAAAACGACATTCGCGATCAGTTCGATAGTGTGGTTGGCGTTCAGGATGCCACATTTTCTGTTCAGCAAGGCGAGATCTTCTGCATCATGGGCTTGTCCGGTTCCGGTAAGTCCACGCTGATCCGACACGTCAATCGTTTGATCGAACCCACGTCCGGTGAGGTACTGATCGAAGGACAGGATATCAACACACTGAACGAGGCCGAGCTTCGATCATTGCGCTCGACCAAGATCGGCATGGTGTTTCAGAACATGGCGTTGATGCCGCATCGAACCGTTCGCGACAATGTTGCCTTCGCGCAGGAAGTCCGGGGTGTCAATAAAGACGATCGGTATGCCACAGCAGACCGGGCGATCGCCACCGTTGAACTCGAAGGTTGGGAGGAACGCTATCCCGACGAATTATCGGGCGGCATGCAGCAGCGTGTTGGTTTGGCAAGAGCAATTGCCGCAGACCCCCACATCCTCTTGATGGATGAACCTTTCTCAGCACTGGACCCCTTGATTCGCCGGCAGTTGCAGGATCAGTTCATGGAACTCGCTGCAGAGATGCAGAAAACCACGTTGTTCATCACCCATGATCTGGATGAGGCAATCCGTATCGGCGATCGGATCGCGATCATGAAAGATGGGGCACTGGTTCAGATCGGCACGCCTGAGGAGATTGTGACTGAACCGGCCGACGAGTACGTCCAGGATTTCGTTGCCGGAATTTCAAAGTTGGAACTGGTCACTGCACAGAAAGTCATGCAACCGGTGGCGGAATTCAATAAATCAGACAGCCCCGTTGAACTGGACAGCTGTCCGACTGCACAGTTGGATGACAATCTTGACTCACTGGTGAACCTGTCCATGGATACCGATCATCCGATTGTGGTCTACTCTGACGGCAAGATTGTCGGAATCGTGACAAAGCGCGCCTTGTTGCGCGGTATTCAGGGACGGCTCCATGAAGACGTCTCCACTTCTGAAGTCGCATTAAGGGATTGAAAGATGGCAGAGAAAGACACCTTTGAGATTCTGAACCCATTTCGCAGTGTTGACCTTGGAATTGCCGATTGGGCCGATGGCATCAAGGCCTGGGCATCCGCCAACCGTGACATGGTTCAGCCCATCAAGTGGTTTGTCAATGATCTCATCGTGACCATTGAGGGGATCATGCAGGCGACACCTCCTGTTTTAATGCTGATCATCATCGGGTTGCTGGCTTGGCAGGCAGCGGGGTCACGCGTCGCCATTTTCATTTCCATCTGTCTCGTGCTGCTCGGACTGAGCGACCCAAATGCCTGGAGTCTGGCCATGACGACGTTGGCGATCGTGGCGACATCAGTGTTTCTCTGTGCGCTATTCGGATTGCCGTTGGGACTCTTGGCCGGCAAGAGTGATCGCTTTGAAATCGCAATCCGGCCGGTTCTGGACACCATGCAGACGATCCCTGCATTTGTCTACCTGGTCCCGGTCGTCATGCTGATCGGAATCGGTAATGTGTCCGGCGTCATTGTGACAATCGTATTCGCATTGCCTCCAATCATTCGTCTGACTTCGCTGGGCATAAGGCAGGTCAACGCCAGCGTGGTGGAAGCCGCCCGTGCATTCGGTGCGTCTCCAAGACAGATTCTGCTGAAGGTCGAGTTGCCTTTGGCCACGCCGTCGATCATGGCTGGCTTGAACCAGACCATCATGATGGCGTTGTCGGTGGTGGTGATTGCCTCGCTGATTGCAGTCAAAGGGCTGGGGAACGAGGTTTTGCGCGCAATGGGACGATTGGATGCCGGCAAGGCAATCGTCGGTGGATTCGGCATCGTCATTCTGGCCATCGTTTTGGACCGGATCACACAGGGCCTCGGTCGAACCGGGCGCGAACGAGGACATCGGCACTGGTGGCAGGGCGGTCCTGTTGGACTGGTGATCCGCATGATCAGCAACATGAAAAAACCGGATGAGCTGAAAGGCAACTGATTACAATTTTGATTCATGGATTTGTCGAAAATTCCCGACGGCGAATTCATCAAACAGTAGTTTCGGGAATTGAAGGAGAAATTAGAAATGTCTTATTTTCGAGGATTAGTATCAAGTCTGCTTGCGGCTTTTGTGCTCGTACTGGGGCTGAATTCAGCCCTGGCGCAGTCCATGCCTGGCAAAGGCGTGACGATTCAGCCGGTGGAAGGAACCAACCTGGAAGAGAAGTTCCAGCACGAAATCATTTATCGGGCACTTGAACAGCTGGGTTACGAGATCGCCGAGGCACAGGAGGTCGAATACCAGACCATCCATCTTGCACTCGGTACCGGTGACGGTGACTTCACGGCTGTGCATTGGGATCCGTTGCACCTGGTTTTCTTCAACGAATCCGGTGGTGAGGAGAAAATGACCAAGGTCGGAGAGTATATTGCAGGCGCACTGCAAGGCTATCTGGTTGACAAGGCGTCCTATGACGCCGGTGTCACCAATCTGGGTGATCTGAAGGATCCGGAAGTTGCCAAACGCTTTGACGCAGATGGCAATGGAACCGCAGACCTTGCCGGTTGCGTTCCTGGCTGGGGTTGCGAGCGGGTGATCGAGCATCATCTGACTGAATTCGAGCTGCGTGATACCGTTACTCACAATCAGGGCGCATACAATGCGATCATTGCGGAAACCGTGGCGTTGGAACAGGCGGGCAAGCCCATCATCTATTACACCTGGACACCTTACTGGGTTTCCGGCGTGCTGGTTCCAGGTGAGAACGTTGAGTGGATTTCAGTGCCGTACTCATCCCTGCCAGATGGCCGTGTCGCCAACACCGAGTTCGGTGGCAAGAATCTTGGATTCGAGGTGAACAGTCTGCGGGTTGTTGCCAACAACGATTTTCTCAATGCCAATCCAGCCGCGGCAAAACTGTTCGAGGTTGCGAAACTGGACATCAATGATGTTTCCGCGCAAAACAAGAAGATGCGCGACGGTGAGGATTCAATTGAGGACATCCTTCGACACACTGATGAATGGATCGCAGCCAATCAGGCAGAGTTTGACAGCTGGGTCGCTGCTGCACGCGAAGCAGGATCCTGATCAATTGATCGGTCATGAGGGGAACCCAGAAGAGTTCCCCTCAGCCGAGATTTAGTTTTATCTGCAGGCAGGTGCATTGAAATGAGGTTTGATGGAATCTACACGCCCGTTGTCACGGCGTTCAATCAGGATTATTCAGTCAACAAAGACCGATTCGCTGAAACACTGGAATTCCTGATCGAGGCTGGCGTACACGGCTTGATTGTGGCCGGTACGACAGGTGAGTACTACGTGCAAACCGCTGAGGAGCGAGTCGAACTGATGAAACTCGCCAAGGATGTCATCGGTAACCGCCTGCCGTTGATCGTCGGTACGGGTGCGATTCGCACCGAAGACAGCGTCTACTTCGCCCAGCAGGCGAAGTCTGCTGGTGCTGATGGACTGCTGATTGCGACACCGCCATACGCCCTGCCCACCGGAGAGGAAATTGCCTCGCACGCCCTGGCGGTTGACCAGGTGGTGGGACTTCCAGTCATGCTGTACAACTACCCAGGCCGCATGTCGGTGAACATGGATGAGGATACGCTGAACGTATTGTCTAAGCATCCGAACTTCTGCGCCATCAAGGAAAGTTCCGGAGATCCGAACCGACTGCACATGCTGGCGAGAGATTATCCCACGATCCAGATTTCCTGCGGCATGGATGACCAGGCACTTGAATTCTTTGCCTGGGGTGCGCGCTCTTGGGTGTGCGCGGGTTCCAACTTTGCACCCGAGGTACATATTGCCCTTTACAAGACTTGTGCGTTGGACGGAAACTTTGATCTGGGGCGTCGCATCATGTCAGCGATGATGCCGTTGATGAGGGTTCTTGAACAGGGTGGCAAGTTCATCCAGTGCATCAAGCATGGGATGACACTGCGCGACATTGACTGCGGTCCGCCCCGAAAACCATTGCATCCGCTGAGTGATCAGGAAAAAGACGAGCTCTCCGAAGTTGTTCGATTGATGAATGAGGAAGTGGCACAATTGGCCTGAAAAACCACGGTCTGTCACACCAGTTGATCTACAAAACTTTCCATTAAACTCGTCATCGTTCAAGTTTGGAATGTCGGGCTGTTTTCGGTTTTCAATTCTGTAATCGAGATCAGTGTTGTCCGTACACGTTAATCCATTGATTCCAAGCCATCGCGTTTGGTGTCATCCACAAGCGACTCTTGAGTGACAATGAAGTCTGAACCAACACAAGATACACCTCGAAGAACCGGCCGGTCCAGACGGCAGGCGGACCGGCGTGACCTGCATGTGCCCATGCTTCCCGGGCTCAGATATGGACTGCCCCGGGTTGAACCGTTATCGGCCGATCAGATTGAGCGAATACACACGACCTCCATGGATATTCTTGAAAATGTCGGTGTGGTATTCCGAGACCCCCAGGCCATCGCCGATTGGAAGCGCGTCGGGGCCGATATTCGGGATGGTGACCGAATTCATCTTGACCGCGAAATGGTGAGTGAACTGATCTCCACCATTCCATCCGAGATTACCTACCATGCCCGCGACCCTGAAAAGAATGTGAGAATCGGTGACCGCAATGCCATGTTTATTCCGATGGCCGGCGCACCTTACCTGAGGGATTTGGAAGATCGGCGCCGTACTGCGACGCTGGACGATCTCGCGATGTTTCACAAATTGGCTCACATGGCGCCGGCACTGCATTCGACCTCGCATCACATTGTGGAACCGATGGACCATGTGGTCGCCCACCGACATCTGAGAATCACGTACTCCTCGATGAAGTACTCGGATAAGACCTTCATGGGCATGACCACATCTGCAAAAAACGCAGAGGATGTTCTGGACATGTGTGCGATTTTGTTCGGCGAGGAATTCATGGAGACAAACGCTGTAGTCACGGGAAACTGCAACGGCAACTCACCGTTGCTGTGGGACGAGACGATGCTGGGGGCGATGCGTGAATTCAACCGTCGCAACCAGCCGATCCTGTGTTCTCCCTTCGTTCTTGGAGGTGCCAACACGCCTGCTTCAACCGCGGCGGCCATTGCGCAGCTGAATGCTGAGGCACTGTCCGCGTTGGCCTACACACAGGTAGTGCGCAAGGGTTGTCCGGCCATTTATGGACACTACCTTTCGACGGTCTCCATGCAGACCGGTGCACCAATGGCCGGCACACCCGAAATCAGTCTGATGAACTTCGCAATCGGACAACTCGCCCGGCACTACAACGTACCGTGGCGCAGTTCGAATCTGCTTGGCGGCGCCAAAACCTTTGATGCACAGGCTGGCTATGAGAGTGCCTCGACCATGATGGCGGTGTTGCTGTCCGGTGCGAACTACGTCTGGCATTCGGCGGGTTGGAACGAGGCTGCAATGCAATGTTCCCTGGCAAAATTCATCGTGGATGTGGAGCAATGTGAAATGGGCTATCGCATGGCGCAGGGTATTGACTGGAGTGATTTTGAGGAGGCGATCGACGCTGTGTCGGACATTGGCCCGGGTGGTCACTATCTTGGACATCCCCACACCTTGGAACGATTTCAGGAAGCATTCTTCATGCCCAAGCTGTTTGACAACGCAACATTCGAGCAGTGGGAGGCCGGTGGTGCCGAAGAGGTCACAGCCCGTGCACTGAAAATGGCGCGCGAGATGCTCGATGCCTACGAGGAACCCGAACTCGAACCATCAGTGGATGAGGCGCTGCTGGATTTCATTGCGCGTCGCGAGCGTGAGATTCCTGCCATGAGTGAACTCAATCAACAATACTGACCATCAGTCCGGGTTGCAGTCTCGCAATCATAACCAGGCAGTCCATCTCATCAGCGGTTGTGCACGATGAATCATAAAGTGAGTTACCCGACTTCCCTCTCTTGCATAGACCCTGGTGTCTCAGGTTGGCTCGATATTCTGCCTGAACGGATGAGGTATCCCGCTTTGGAAGATGCCTTGACAGTTGACGTCGCGATTGTCGGTGCTGGATTTGCCGGTCTGTCAACAGCAAGGCGCTTGAAGCAGCTTGACCCGAAGGTGCGCATCGCTGTCTTTGAGTCACGAAAGGTCGCCGAGGGTCCGGCCGGTCGTAATTCTGGATTCATGATCGATGTTCCGCACCATCTTGGCTCCGAGGACTATACAGGTTCAATTGAGGACGACAAGTTTCGGATTGAAATGAATCGGGAAGCAATTGATTTTGCAAAACAGGCAGTCGATGAGTTTTCCATGCCGCAAGGGACTTTTGAACTATCAGGAAAGATCAACGGTGCCGCCACCGATGCTGGTCACTGTAATAATCAGTCTTTTGCCAGACACCTGGATAGACTTGGAGAGCGTTATCAAATGCTCGACGAGAATGACATGCACAAGATTACGGGATCGAGCCATTACCTGTCGGGCGTTGCCAATCCCGGGACCGCAATGATTCAGCCGGCATTGTATGTTTCCGAACTCGCAAAGGGGATTCACTCAAGCGGAGTCAGAATTTTTGAGTTGACACCGGTTCTCGATCTGAAACAGGAGGGAGATTCCTGGAGACTAACCACGGCAGACGCTTCGGTATCGGCCGGTACGGTTGTTTTCGCAAACAACGGACTGGTGGAGCACTTCGGATTCTTCAAGCGTCGACTCATGCACATCTACCTGTATGCTTCCATGACCCGTCAACTCAGCCATGAGGAGGTGCAAACGCTTGGTGGGCATCCTCGTTGGGGGTTGACACCTTCACATCCTTATGGAACCACGGTCAGGCGAATTTCGGATATCGGTGGTGACAGGATTGTGATAAGAAACTGCATGTATTGGCGGGGCTATACGAAAACGGCTGAAAAGCGATTGAAACGCTACGGTGAGATCCATGTCCGTACACTACGACAGCGGTTCCCTCAACTCGACAAAGTGACGATGGAATACAGTTGGGGTGGTCTTCTGTGTCTGAGTAGGAACTCGGCACCGGCATTTGGCGAATTGGATTCGAATCTCTACTCAGCGTGCTGTCAGAATGGATTGGGTACGACCAATGGAACGTCATCGGGAAAAGCGATTGCCGAAATGATCAGTGGCCACGGTTCTGCGTCCGCCGAGTTTCTGAAACTGCAGCCCCAGCCACAACGACTGCCTCCCGAGCCTTTTGCATCGATCGGTGCCAGATGTCTCATGCGCTGGAATGAATTCAAGGCCGGTAAGGAGAAATGATTCTGAGCCCCGAAAACCCTTCCCATGACCTACCCTAGAGCCCGTACTCCCGTGTAAGGCGCCACTTCTGGGTTCGCTTCTCTATGAGGTTGGAGATGAACCAGTGTAGTACTCGTACAGCAGCGGCAGTATAGACAATCATCATTCCCATCGCCGCGGCGGGTGCAATATCGCCTGCATCATCCATGTTCAATACCGCAACAGCCGCGATGACGGTGTCGTGTCCATACAGGAATACGATCGCTGACACCGTGGTGATGGCCGTGACGAAAAGATAGATCCAGATATTGACAATGGCCGGCAGACAGATCGGCAGCGTCACCCTCCAGAAAGACCGGTAAAACGGTACTTTCAAGGATGCAGCCACTGACTCAAATTCAACATCCAGTTGTTTCAGGGCGGTGGTCGCGGTCAGATGCGGTACCGTGTAGTAGTGCACAATGTTTGCCAGCACCAGAATGGCCATCGTGTGGTAGATGAAATTTAAAGGATTGGATGGTGCATTGAAGAAAAACAGATAACCCAGTCCAAGCACCATGCCAGGTGTTGCCAGCGGGACAATCGAAAAGATATTCAGCACCGAGCGGATGCCCGTAAATCGCCTTGACTTCTCGATAAAGTAAGCCGCACTGAAAATCACCGCGGTACCGATGAAGGCGGTATAGACGGACATCACGACACTGTTGCGGTAGGACAGCCAACTGCCGCCATCCATCAGGCTGAATTGGTAGTTTTTGAGTGAGAGACTTAAGTTGTACGGCCAGAATGTAACGAACGAGGCATAGGCGGCTGTTGCCAGAATACCAATCAGAATGATGCTGACACCGATGCAGTAGATCAGCATCAACAGATCGAACCGGGTGTTCGGTTTCGGGCTGTAGGGTACCGAGCCCGGCGTGATCTGGGCGGTCTGTTTGCGCTGAACAAGTTGCTGGGCAGCGAACGTGATTACAACCGGCAACAGCATCATGACGCTGACGACCGCGCCGAGCTGAAAATTCTGCTGACCGACCACCTGTTTGTAGATGTCCAGCGACAGCACGTTGAACCAGCCGCCGATGACCTTGCAGGCACCAAAATCGGTAATCGTGTAGATGAATGCAACAAAACACGCGCTCATCACACCGTATTTTGCGGCCGGCATGGTGATCCTGAAAAAGGTGCGCAGGCGACCGGTACGCAACACTTTCGCGGCTTCGTACAGACGGCCGTCCGCAGTGGAAAGCGCGGTGGTGAGAATCATGACCACGTGCGGAAAGATCCAAAAGGTCAGCGAAATGACAATGCCGATCGGACCGCGGATCTCGTAGCCGAACAACGCCCACCTCATGAAACCCTGGTTGCCGAACATGTAAATCAGTGCGATCGCCGGCAGCAGTGACGGTGCAAGCAGGGGGATCAACGCAATCGAGCGAAACAACCCTTTCATTGGCATGCAGCTGCGAGTCAGGGCGTACGCATAGACGAAGGCCATCGCGATGACAATGACTGTGGTGACGACGCCGACAAACAGGGTGTTGGTGATCGAATCAACAAGTGCCGGGGTCTGGAAGTATTCAAGATAATTTGCGGCACCGATGAAAACACCGTCTCGGTCCTGAACGCTCTTGATGAAGATGGTCAGCAACGGTAACAGGACGGTCACCGCAATGACGGCGACGATTACCCACAGCATGACACCCTGAAGTTTGTCGTCCCGACTGTACCTGGTCCGGACCATGTCCACCGCAGTCGTCAATTGCATGGGTGGTTACCTGTCAGCGGTCACGGCGATAGACTCTCAGACAGTCTGCCGGCAGGCAGATCTGGACCCGTGAGCCCCGTTCCAAAGTCAGGGTGCGCATGTTCTTCGGCGAGATTTGCGCAACAAAGTCAGCGTCGCCATCCTGCTCGAAAGCCATTCTGATTCTGTAGATGGAACCCAGAAATTCAGTCTGGCGGACAACAGCATTGGCGATGTTGACGTCGCTGAACGGTTGGCCGGCGTTTTGCAGCACGATATCCTCCGGACGAATGCAAAGGTAAACATTGTCACCCTTGTCCAGATGGTCAGCCGAGTGTTCGTAAGCGAAGGTCTGATCACCAATCCGGATTGACTGATTTCCCAGTGCCTGTCCTCGAAGAAAATTCATTTCCCCGATGAAATCAGCGACAAATGGAGAGTCCGGCAGACCATAGATTTCCTGCGGCGTTCCGGTTTGCGCGATTGATCCGTGATCCATTACGACAATCCGGTCTCCCATCGTGAGTGCCTCTTCCTGATCGTGTGTGACCAGTATCGTGGTAATGCCGATCTTTCGCTGCAGGTCCAGAATCTCGCGCCGAAGGTGCTGGCGCACTTTCGCATCAAGGGCAGACAACGGTTCATCCAAAAGCAGCAGACTCGGTGAGGGCGCGAGTGCCCGGGCCAGTGCCACGCGCTGTTGCTGTCCACCTGACAATTGCCCCGGGAACTTGTCACCGTGCCCTTCCAGGCCGACGGTGCGGGTGAGTTCCCCGATTCGCTCTGCAATCGCAGACTTTGATTCTTTCCGGTTTTTCAAGCCAAATGCGAGATTCTCATCCACCGTCAGGTTGGGAAACAGCGCGTAGGACTGAAAGACAATCCCGAAGTCCCGTTGATCCGGCGGCAGGGCGGCCACGTCCACCCCATTTTGGATGATTTCTCCGGTCGTTGGTGTTTCCAGACCGGCAATACAGCGCAGGACAGTGGTCTTCCCGCAACCTGAAGGTCCCAGCAGGCAGATCAGTTCGCTCTGTCTGACCTCAAGGTTGATGTCCTTCAGAGCCTCAAATATACCGAACTTCTTGGTCAGGCTGCGAACCTGAAGATAGGGGCTGGCTTGCGACATGATTGATGACGGTCCTATCAACGAAATATCCGGGAGCCGTGAGAACGCACAACTCCCGGATACGTCAGTTCATGGTTGAATCAGGCGTTTCAGCTCGATCCGCCTGAACTTTGTTTGGACGGATGCGTTACGACTTTGGCTCCGATTTGGCACCGTATCGCTTCTGCCACTCGGCAAGAATCCTCTGCCGGTTGGCCGCGGCCCATGCGAAGTCGTTGTTGATCATCTTGTCCGATATGCCTTCCGGAAAGTTCTCCACATCCTGCGCGACACCGGGCATCGCAACAACGGCATACTCCTGGTTGTAGATCTCGTTCGCCCTGCGGGTGACGGACCAGTCAGCCAGTGCCTGCGCACCTGCGCGATTCTTGGAATTCTTGACGATCCCGAATGCCTCCAGGTCCCATCCAACGCCTTCGGCTGGAGCGATCACTTCCACGGGTGCACCTGCACTTTTCAGCTTGGCGCCGCGATAGGCAAACGACACGCCGACCGGAATCTCACCGGCGGCTGCCTGTTTACAGGGTTTTGAGCCAGAGTGTGTATACCAGGCAATGTTCTCATGCAGTGCGTCCATGAACTTCCAGCCATCTTCCTCGCCCCAAAGCTGCAACCAGCTCGAGACATCGAGAAATCCGGTGCCGGACGAATTCGGATTGGGCATGACGACATGGCCGTTATAGACTGGCTTGGTCAGGTCCTGCCAGGTCTCGGGCATTGGCAGCCCATGCTTTTCGGCCTCAACGGTATTGAAACAGACCGAGGCGATCCAGGCACGCTGACCAACCCAAAGTGGTGGATCCATGGTTGGATCGACGTATTTGGAATCCAGCATTTCCATGCCTTTTGGAGTATATCCCTCAAAGTAACCTTCATTGGCCAGGAATACGAGGCTGGTTGCGGCAAGGCCCCAGACAATATGCGCCTGTGGGTTGTCTTTTTCCGCCAGCAACTTCGCAGTCATGATACCGGTCGAGTCACGCACCCACTTGATATCCAGATCGGGATAATCAGCCTCGATTTCCTTCTTGAACATGGCTAGTTCATCTGCTTCGATTGCGGTATAGACGATCAGCTCCTCTTTTGCGAAAGACGCCATTGATACAAGAAGCGCCAGTGTGGAGAGTACCACTACCTTTAGGGATTTTGAAATTCTCATGAAACTATCCTCATAGTTGATTTTGGTTCGACAATGATTCGATTTGGTATGTTCGAAACCACCTTTCTGCGCCAAACAACACCTCAGCAGCGTTGATGGCGTTTCATTCATTTTAACTAAACGACAAATCCAAGTCTTTTTTTTATGACTTTTGACCATTGTAGACATTTTTTACAGACCAGGATTGCTCAATGCGGTTGCCAACACGACGTATTCCAAGCCCACATCAAGCAAACGACCAAGTTTGTGTGTGTGGAAGCCGCGGCGAAAAGATTTTTCTTGCTAGAAAGGGCAATTTTGTTCATAATTTCGCGATTCGGACTGTAAAACGCTTAACCGAAGGGTAATCCGTGAACAGAGTGAAGAACCATGCTTGGTTGGGCGTATTGCCCGCCCGCATCCTGAATTTTACCGATATCAATTGATTGACTCATGAGAGGAACATAATGCGACCTGATTTTGTTTTTAAGAGAACCTATCAAGGGAAAGTGAGAGGTCTCATACTGGACTGGAGTGGCACTGTGGCTGACGCCTATGTGATTGCCCCTGCAGTCGTTTTCGTTGATGTTTTTGCGAAGCACGGCGTTGAGATTTCCATGGAAGAGGCGCGGGGGCCGATGGGACTGCGAAAAGACCTGCACATCGCCATGCTGACCCAGGACCCTGATATCAGGGAGCGCTGGCGAAAAGTAAAAGACGACTATCCCACGCAGGACGACGTGGACGAGATGTTCAGTGATTTTGTACCAATGCAGCTCGACTGTCTGCGCCGTTATACACGCCTGTTGCCTGGTGTGGCTGAAACCACAGAGAAGATCAAGGCGGATGGCATCAAGATCGGAAGTACGACCGGGTTTGTTCGAAGCATGGTCGATATCCTGGCGTCCGATGCGGCCAAGCAGGGGTTTCATCCCGATGTGACGGTGGCAGGCGACGAGGTTGTCAATGGTGCCCGCCCGAAACCATTCATGATTTACCGGAATCTGGATCTTCTGGACCTTCATCCGATTCAGTCCGTCATCAAGGTTGATGACACGGTCAGTGGTGTTGGTGAGGGTTTAGAGGCCGGTTGCTGGACAGTGGGGATCGCCCGCTACAGCAACTACATGAACATCAACAGCCTGGAAGAGGCGGAATCCATCACAGATGAGGAGATCGCGCCTCGGCTCGCGAAGTCAAGAGACCTGCTCGAAAGGAGTGGCGCGCATTATGTCATCAACGAGTTTCCGGAACTCCTTGGTGTGATCGCGGATGTGAACGAGAGACTGGCCCGCGGCGAACGGCCGTAACCCGTTCAGATAATCTCATCGGTGCGTTGCGTCGTTTCCCCATAACGGCGCAACGCCGGTTTCTTCAATCCCGAGTACAGGGAATCGATGTTCTTGTCGATTTCGATTTTTGACTGCTCGAACAGACTGTTTCCGCTGGTGTCGCTTTCCACCAGAAAGGGACCAAAGTCATCGACTTTCAGAACCCAGATGGCCTGGGCGATGCCCAATTCCTCCAGCCAGTAGGCGTTGACCACCTCGCGGATCCCACGTCCCAACAGTGCGCCGGTGCCGTAACCGACCGTCGTCAGATAGACCGCTCCGATTGGTGCGAAGTAACGCTGGTAGTCTTCTTGCGGCATGCCGCCTTTGCCGACCACCACCTTGCAGTCAGACAGCTCGAACCACTTTTCCATCCACTTGGAAAATCGGAAACTGGCGGTCGCAGTGACAGCACTGACTGTCAGTGAGCCATCGGACTCAACTGAAGCAGCCGGTGAGCAGTGAAAGTTGACATTCGACGTCTTGGCGAAGTCAATCGGTGCGGGAATCTGTTCGTCGACCACTCGGCGATAGACGCCCTCGCGCCCGGTGTAGATCACACCCTCGAGGTACACGATGTCACCGATGTTCAACTCTTTCAGGGCCGCATCTGAGACCGGCGTCTGCAGTTTGACGGTTTTGCCGAGCGCGTCCACTATTCGACCTCTTCCCTTCGGTGGTAGGGGGTGAACCACTTGGGATCGGTACGGAAACTGGTTTCACCATCCGCCGAGATTCGAGCCACCGCGCGTCTTGAAGACAGGCAGAAACTGTGGATGCTCACAGGCATTCCACCGGTATGGGTGTGTGCGACTTCAATGTGACAGTCAACCACCATGGAACTACCCACAAAGCCCATGGGGCCCATGCCGATCTGATTGCCGAGTTCTTTCAACTCATCTTCCAGACGGGCGATTTCAGGGTCCGGATGGCGATCACCAACCACCCTGAGACAGGCTGCCTGCTTACCCAGTACCATGCAGGTATCCTTGCTTCCGCCGATGCCGACACCAACAATAGCCGGCTGACAGGCGAGTCCGCGACGGCCGAACTGAATCATGGTGTCCAGAAACATTTTCTTGATGCCATCCCAGCCGTCGCCGGGAAACAGCATTCGATAATCTGTCCCGAACAGTCCGCCTTTGTGGACCGTTGTGATATCCAGCCAATCGGCTTCCGGCTCGACGGAATACTCGATTTCCGGTGCCCGCGCGCCGACATTGTTATTGAAGTCCTCTCGGGTGAGCGGATGAACCCTGTTCGGGCGAAGCGGAATCGATTGCGTCGCCTGTGCGGTTGCGCGTCGCAAGGCGCGTTCCAGCGCGACAAAACCACCCTCAATGGCGGCCTCATTGCCGAATTTCACATAGTAGCGGGGGAGACCGGTGTCGGCACACATCGGCCGCTGATCGGCGACTGCGGTGTCCCAGTTGTCGATCATGGTGTCGAGGACAAAGCAACTGAGCGTGTTGGCTTCGGATTCGCGAATCTCGCGAATGCCGCCTCGATAGTCTTCGGGTATTCGGATCGCTGCCTGCCGTGTGATCTCAAGCGCGGCTTCCTGGATGGCGGTTTCGGAAATCATTTTGAATGTTGGTCTGTCAGACTGTTACGTGTTGTCGGTCGGTGGCTTGAGACGGGTAAACTCGACACTCACCGTTCGAGAACTTATTTTATTATCTTGCAACACGATTCGTGTGAATTCGGATTCATGCAATGCACTCATGTGCGGGTGATCCGAGCGAAAGTGCGCGCCTCGGGAATCCAGTCTTGTCTTTGCCGCCGCGACGATGGCCTGACTGACCAGAACCTGATTGTTGAGATTCAGATATTCGTGCCAACTCATATTGAATGGACGGTCCATGGGACCAAGGCCGCTTGTAGCCAGTTGATTCTCAAGATCATCCAGGTGCGATTGCGCGAGTTCGAGACTGTCGGCTGAGCGCACAATGCCTGCATGCTCCCACATGGTTGTGTAGAGGGATTCGCGGATTTCATTCAGGTTTCCATTGTTGTTCTGAAATGGATGCAGGGCGCGATCCACTGCCGTTTGAATTGATTCTGTGTCGGGGTCCAGATGCCCGTCGACCTCGTCCGTCCAGGCCGCAACCCGGTCTCCGGCAATGCCGCCGAAAACAGTGGAATTGCCGACACCGTTGCCGCCGAGCCGGTTTGCGCCATGCACGCCGCCGGTATCCTCACCGGCCGCAAAGATACCGGCACAGGAGGTGGCGCAGTTGATGTCGATCTCAACCCCGCCCATGATGTAGTGCGCCGTCGGTGTGACCTCTACCGGTTCCCCAACCAGGTCGAATCCGATATCCCGGCATCGTTTGACCATGCCCTTGAACTGCTTGCGAACCAGGTCCGGTTGCAGATGATTCATGCTGATGAAGACACCGCCATTGGGTCCGGTCGCGCCCGAACGCATCTGTTCAAACATCGCCCGACTGACAATATCCCGGGTGGCGCGCTCGCCGCGGTCGTCATAGTCCAGCATGAATCGTTTGCCGGCGTTGTCGAGCAGAAAGCCGCCGGCGCCGCGCAAGCCTTCTTCGATGATCGTACCGGTGATCCGGGTATCTGTTCCGGCCAGCAATCCGGTCGGGTGGAACTGGACCATTTCCATATCGCGCAGTTGCAGGCCGTAGCGCATGGCCAACGCCAATCCATCACAGGACTTGTCAGCCGATGGCGTATGGAACTTGTACATCGTGGGACCGGCACCGGTCGCAATGATGACAGCCCGGGTCTGGATCAGTACGAATTCCCCACTTCGGATGTCGATCAGCAAGACCGCGGCAATTTGATTCGAATCCCTGCCGGGGATCAGTTCAATGGCCCGGTGCTCCTCAAGAATCTGGATCGGGCGGCGACGGGTCTGTTCGGACAGCCGGTTCATGATTTCGATGCCGGTGAGATCGCCTTTGTGTACCGTGCGGTCGAACGTCTGTCCGGCGAATGCCTTCTGGTGCAGTGTGCCGTCGCTGTTGCGATCAAAGAAACAGCCGTGACGGTTCTCAAGTTCCAGGACGCGCTCAGGCGCGACCGAGACCAGCGTCCAGGCAAGTTCCTGGTGATTGATCCATTTGCCACCCTCAATGGTGTCGCGGAAATGCTTTTCAATGGAGTCGCCTTCACTGAGGGCGACGTTGTAACCGCCCTGAACCATTCGGGTGCAGCCGGACTTGCCGGCCAGCCCCTTGGTGGCGACGGTGATTCGAAGATTGGGATTTGCATCATGTGCATGAATGGCGCCGAGCAATCCGGCACCACCGCTTCCGATGATCAGCACATCGGTTTGCAACTTGCGGACGGATGTGTCGGATGAATTGGCGCTCATAGCGATGAGGCTGTCAGGAAAAGCACACCACAGATGATGGAAAAACCCGCTGCAAACGCAATCCAGCGGCTTTGCACACCGCTGACCGAAAAGAATTCAACGACAAGTATGCGTATGCCACCGGCAAGGTGGATGCCGGCGACCATGATCAGCACGGTTTCTGACAACTTGACCAGCGGATACGAGGTCCAATCCAGAAAGGCATCGAGTTGCTGTGGGTTCTTGAGCAGCAGTGAGAGGATGTACAGATGAACAGGCAGGAAGGCAGCCAGACACAGCCCTGAGATTCTGTGAATGATGAATGCCAGATGATTGGGATTATTGAACCGATTCATGTGAACCCTACCAGATGGCCTTGAGTGCCTCATATCCCAATACGAGGCCGAAGACTGCATAGAAGGTTACGACAAGATCAACCGCCCGTTTGCTGAGTCCCGTCATTTCAGCGATGATGTTTCGCAATCCGATCATGGAATGGACAACTGCGGTGATGATGAACAGGCCGTAAAATGCGATCCACGCGATATTCGACTGCACCCTGGACAGAATCTCCGCCACCGTCAATTCTCCCTGAACGGCGAACATGATGGTGATCAGATGCACCAGCAACAGGATGGCGAGTATCGCCCCGGTTGCCCTTTGCACCACAAACAGGATCAGGTCGAGTTGGTTGGTTCGCGATGTCAAATTCACTTTGCACCTTCTGCGGCCTGCTGGCGCAGAACATTTCGTCTGATCTTCCCGGAACTGGTGAGTGGAAATGAATCCACGAATTCAATTTCTCTTGGATACTTGTATACCGCGAGCGTGGTCTTGACGTGCGATTGGAGCCGTTCGCGGGTGTGATCATCTTCCGGCACACCAGCCATCAGTCGCACATAGGCCATCACGATGGAACCGCGGTCGCGGTCGGGTTTGCCGACAACGGCGGCTTCTGCCACATCCGGATGGGCAACCAGTGCATCCTCGACCTCGTTCGGCCCGATTCGATACCCTGCGCTTTTGATCAGATCGTCGTTGCGTCCCTGGTACCAGAAGTATCCGTTCTCATCGCGCAGTGCCAGGTCACCGGAGCGCAGCCAATTGCCCAGTCGCATTTTTTCAGGCACGCCCGGATTGCCCCAGTAGCCGAGGAACAGGCTTGGGTCGGCGGGTCTCCAGGACGCCACCTCACCTACGACATCGTCCGGCAGTTCGTTGCCCTGGTCATCAATGATCGCAACCCTGCGGCCGGGAAATGCCCGGCCCATCGAACCCGGAATGGTTGGAAACAGTTTCTTGCAACAACCCACCATGTGATTGAACTCTGTCAGTCCGTAGAATTCATTGCAGACGATTCCGAACTCATCCTCGGCCCAGCGCATCACCTCGCCCGGGAGACTTTCACCGCCGGTACAGACAACCCGTACAGCGAGATTCCACTGGTCTTTAGGCTGTTTGATCTCTGCCAGCCTTTTCAGTGCGGTCGGTGTCATGAACGAGTGGGTGACCTGGTGGCGTTCCATGAATTCGAACGCCCACCTTGCGGAAAATCGCTGATGGGTTGAGATGACGGTCTGCCCATGCTGCCAGGCCGGGAGAACCAGGTCCAGCAAGCCGCCGACCCAGGCCCAGTCAGCAGGACTCCAGAACACGGCATTCGGATAATCCAGCTCAAGTTCATAAATCAGCGTCAGCGTCGGCAGATAGGCGTGAATGATCCGGTGGGCGTGGAGCAAGCCTTTCGGCATGCCGGTTGAACCGGAGGTGTACATCAGCAAGGCGGGATCTTCGGTTGCGGTCAGAACGGGCTCAAAGCCCTCTGTGCTCATTGAAAGGCAATCATCAAAACTGATCTCGTCCTGTTCGGATTCGCCATGCACGATGCAGTTCTCAAGGATGTTCAGTGCGCGGCAACGTTCGCGGATTGTTGACCAGAACTCGGATTTTGTGATGATCGTCCTGACCTTCGAGTCTTGGATTACATGCGCGACCGCTTCGGGTCCGTACAAGTGGGAGATGGTCAGCGCGACAGCGCCGAGTTTGTAGATTGCCAGATGGGCGATTGCAGTTTGCGGGCTTTGGCTGGTATGTATGGCGACAGGTTCTCCCCGCTGTACTCCCAAGCCTGCCAAGAAGACGGCAAACCGGCAGGCGAGGTCATCAAGTTCGGCAAAAGTGTAGGTATCGAGGGTGCCGTCACGGTGTTCATGAATCAGTGCTGTGTGGTTGGCCTTTTCGTTATGGGCGAATCGCGCCACGGTGTCCGCGGCAATGTTTGCGTTCAGCGGCATTCCGATCCTGTAACTGTCGCGGTCGGCGTCAGGGTACAGATTGGTTATCCGAGTCAGCGGTTCGTAGGTCGAATCAATCATGCTTCACTTCAGTCAGCGACACAATCAGATGTGGAGGAATGAATTTCAAAGGGCAGGGAAGCCTTGATACAGCGAGCCAGCATGCCGCCCCAGGCGTGAATCTGCTCCTTGTTGCTGATCATATCGTTTCTGATTTCCACTGAAACATTGAGGATGTCTCTTGATTCGGCATGAAACGGAATCGTGAAGTCCCGATGATCCATCATCTGGAATACCTGGCTCTGTCCGATTTTCAGATCTGGATTTTCCGCTTTCAGGTGCTGCTCAAGCCTGAGTGAGAAATCGCCATGAGTTCTGGACATCAGATCCACTTGCCAGGGCCTGGGCTTTGCGTCCTTCAGTTTCGGTGTGAAGCTGTGAATGGCAATCAATGCACAAGGCGGGCTCATGTCGTCGAGCAGTCCTGTAATCGTGTCGTGGTAGGGTGTGAATATTTCCGCCAAGCGTGCGGCGCGCTCGGAGTTGTCGAGATTCTGGTTGAAGGGGATCGATGTGCCATCGCTGAATTGCGGCATGCTCTCCTCTGATTCCGGCGGGCGGTTCATATCGACCACCAGCCTTGAGTAGCGTTGACTCACCAACGTGGAATTGAGTTCATTTGCAACCGTTAGCGCGACGCGATAAGCATTGACGTCGACCGCGATATGCCGGGATAGTTCCTCGCGGGAAAGATTTTGGTCGTGCAACGAACGCGGTATGGCGTCACCCGCGTGATCACAAACCAAAAGTACCTGTGAATCAATACTGGATGGAATCACTTCAACCGGTATGGGGTCATCAGGACTCAGGATTCCCCTGTATGGCATGGATTGGCTATTCAATGTGTTTTACTTGGTTGCTGGATCAAATGATGCGAGTAGTTTATCCGAATCGGAATCTACACGACGGTGAGAGTATCGCTGATCATGTTTGAACAGCACCTCGCTGACTGGTGTCGAGGATTCGGCGCTGTCCATAGCTCTCGGAATAATGGCACTATGCTACTGCCAATCGACTTTCTCGAACCAATGATGAGTCAACTGTTGTTGGCGCGGCAAAAGCCGATGAGTTCCGGATACACGAGTCCATCCTCGCGTTCGGAGAAGTAGCGCCTATTGATGTCCTCGGGCGGAATGTGCTCAACTTCTGGGTAGCCGCATCCATGAAGAACGTCCTGAATCGAATTCGGGTCAAAATCGCTGATCCACCGCTCGCCTTTTCTTGCGACGAATGCGGCACAGTCGTCGTAGAGTTTTCGCCATTGGGGCGCAACAGCTGATTCACAGAAAATGTAATCAAACAGCACCTCGGATCCTGGTGCGGACTTTTCTGCAATATCTCGAAGCGTTGCCTCAACGGTCTCGGACGGCAGGTAGTAGGTGACTCCAAACCAGGAAAAAACAGTTGGCTTCTCAGGGTCGAATCCATTTTGGATAAGAACCTCGAACAGATCTTCCTCGTTCAGGTCCGACGAAATATAAACGACATTGTCGGGTTCGTTCAGTCCGTTGTTCTTGATACGTTTTCTTTTTTCGTTCTGGGTTGCGGGTTGGTCCAGCTCAAATATTCGGGTTTTACCGTCGAGATCCTGATGCCTCAATGCGAAGGTGTCGTAGCCGGCACCCAGAATGACAATCTGTTCAAGACCACTGTCAGCCACCATCCGAATCCGGTCCTCGAAGAATCTTGCCCTTGTGAATATGGCCATGGACAGCGGTGTCACCGGCTTTAGCAGCACATCGATGACGATCCATGAGAGCAGTTTGGATGAGATAATGGTCTTCCAGGTTCTGCTGCACATTGTGTAGGCTAGCTCGTCGACGAGAATGGGCGGCTTGTTGCGTATTAGATGAACTGCGCGTGCTGCTGTTACCACATCTGCGGTCTTGCTGGGTCTTGCTGAATTTGTCATAAGAAGCTTCGGTTCTGAATATTTTTATGGAGTATCAACTTTTTTCAAAATCGGTTTTGTCTATCGTCGAAGGCAGAAGTTCCGAGCGACGCGACCAATCTGAATCTTGATAAAACAATGTAACGAATCTACTTCGCGGAATGATTTATACGAAGGTGGATGTCTACTGTTTTACTTGCTTGCTTTTTTGTTCTGCTTCTTCTCGGGCCTTGCGGACTTCTATGGCATAAAGCCTATCTAACTCGTCTGTTACAACTTTAAGTTCCTCCGATGCTTGTCGGTAGGCCTCTTGAAGTGGATCGGAGTAGTCAATGATCCTTTTTTCACCCATATCTGCCACCTTCCAGATTTACTGATTTTCTACGATGATTATAGACGGAACAGAGCCACAGGGCAGGTGCTGGTTCACAGGAATTTAGAAGGTAACTGGTGAATCTTGGCGAACATTGACATCGGATCATGTATCTTGTTCTCGAAAACTAAAGACTTTCTGCCGTCATGAGTAAACTTGAAGTCAAATTATCCGCTGAACATTTCAATCCAACAATTTATTCGATTGAAATTGGATAATCTGAGACTTGATCATTTGCTGGCGCGAGGATTACCTATTGGTTATCTGATTCTTCCTTTTGTCTCTGTGCTTCTTTCTTGGCTTTAGCGATTCTTTTTCGATAAAGTCGGTTCAATTCGTCGGTTACCGGTCGGAGTTCTTCCGATGCTTGTTGATAGGCTTGATTAAGAGGACTCGTTTCATCAGGAACCCAACCTTTGGCGATTCTTTCTCTGTAGAGCCGATTTAGTTCGTCAGTTACGACTTGAAGTTCTTCGCATGCTTGCCGATAGGCTTCTTGAAGTGGATTCGAGTAATCAATAATCCTTTTCTCACCCATATCAATAACCTCCTGATTAATCAATTCCCTACTGTGATTATAGACGTAACATGACCACAGTGTGTTGTGACGGTGCTGGTAATTGGAAGTTGGTCGGTGAATTTTGGCAGCAAATTGATATTGGGTCTTTCATCTCGTTATCAAAATCATTCCAACATCCAAACGATGATTCTCCGCTCTGGCAGAGAGGGAATCGTTTGCTGACAGTAATCGAGATTTTTCCCAACACTACGGTGTGGATCAATATGGTAAGACAAGGGTAAGTTAGGGAACTGCAAGCATACTGATGATTTACCTGCTACTGTGACCGGCATTGCTCTTTCTTTGGTTGCAATCAGCGTTTCCATCTTCGCAAATACAGACACTGTCTGCTAGCGGATATGTGTTACGAGATAGTTTTTCCATTCCGATGGAGGGAAAAACGGTTCTATTGAACGCAATATAATCAAATAAAGCACAGGCGAAGAGAAATATTTTGCACGCTCTTGCAACTGGTCCAATCGATTTTCACACCGTTAACCCAACAGCCACAGCTGAATGAAAATTATGGTACGCGCACCTGTCAATCCAACTCTGGTTAGCTGGGCATTGGACAGAGCCGATGTTAACCGTGAAAAATTTATTGTCAGATTTCCCAAAATTTTGGATTGGGAAGAGGGCGTGACCCAACCCACGCTCAAGCAATTGAGGTTGTTTGCGCGCGCTGTTCATGTTCCTATAGGCTATCTGTTTTTACCAGAACCGCCACAGGAAACCGTACCGATTCCTGACTTTCGTACGGTTGGAAATCAAGCAGTGACTCGCCCGAGCCCAAACCTGTTGGATACTGTCTACGCATGCCAAGCGCGACAGAGTTGGTATCGTGAATATGCCGAGTTGGAGAAACAACCCGCACTGAGTTTTGTTGGTAGTTTGACGACCGACGTGCCTCCAGATGTTGCAGCAAGCAAGATATGTGAATTTGTTGGCTTTACCCTTGAAGCACGTAGTTCATGCTCAAACTGGGAAGATTCTCTGCGCTTGTTTGTACGGCAGGCTGATGCCGCTGGTGTTCTTGTAATGGTAAACGGTGTTGTGGGCAACAATACTCACCGACGCCTAAACCCTGAGGAATTTCGTGGCTTCGCTCTGTCTGACGAATTGGCACCACTGATATTTGTCAATGGTGCCGATGCCAAAGCCGCGCAGATTTTCACTCTTGCCCACGAACTAGCCCATCTCTGGCTCGGCGACTCAGCGCTTTCCAGTATAGGAGCATTTCCGCAGTCTTGCACCCGGCAACAAGAGATCTGGTGTAACGCTGTCGCAGCTGAAATGTTGGTGCCTCTTTCCAGTATTCAACTGGAACTGAAAGACGAGGAACCCTTGTCTGAAACCCTGCAGCGCTTGGGTAATATCTACAAGGTTAGTTCACTCGTAATACTTCGTCGCCTCCTTGATGTTGGCTATGTCGACCGAACCATTTTCGACAAGGAATGGAAAACACGATTAGCGAATCTCCAATCCAGAGCACGTAGCGATGGCACAGGAGGTGGTGATTTTTATAAAACGGTGTTTGTTCGGTCAAGTAACCGATTTACACGAGCCCTTGTGGCAAGCACACTAGAGGGCTATACGCTACATCGTGATGCTTTCCGGATGCTTGGCATTTCAAAAACCAGAACATTCCACATGATTGCGAACGAGTTGGAATAATTTGTAGATCAGCAGATATTCAATAGTTGATAGTCAGAATTACTGTCGTATACTTGTTGCGTCAATTTCATTCACCAAATCAATTCACTATCCCTGTGCAATATTTTCCAGTCATTGACTTGTCCGGCCTGAATGGGCGCGACTCGAATTCGAATCTCTCCATTGGCGAGCAGATTTGCGACGCCGCGCATTCCTACGGCTTTTTCTACGTGAAAAACCACGGTGTTTCAGAAGAGTTGCTCGAGTCTGTTTTTGATACGGCGCAGAAGTTTTTCTCACTGCCCGTGCATGAGAAGTCGGAAGTCACGATTTCGAAATTTCATCGCGGATTTCTGGGAATCGGCGCATCAACCATGGAAGGGTACAGCGAAGCTGACCGCAAGGAGAGCTACATCTGGGGATTGGATGTTGAGCCGGACGAATCACACACGCAAGACGCCAAGAAACTGTTGGCTGAGAATCGCTGGCCCAACTCCATGCCGGAGATGCCGGCTGTGCTGAATGAATATTTCCATTCAGTTCACAATTGCGCTTTTCGGATACTGGAAGCCGCTGCGGAATTTCTCGGGCAGGACCGAGACTTCTTTTCCAGGAATTTCAATCGACCCACGTCGAGAGGATCCATGATTTATTATCCACCGGATTCAGAGTCCAAAGGTGAGTACGGAGTCTCGCCACATACGGATTTCGGGTGTCTTTCGATACTGGCACAACGCAGTTCAGGACTGCGGGTCAAGTCGAAAGACGGTGAGTGGCATCGCGCAGACCCGATTTCAGGAACCTTTGTCGTCAATGTTGGAGATCTTCTCTCGCGATGGACGAATGACAGATTCAGTTCGGTGTCGCACTGTGTCGTAAACGAAAACACAGATGCCCGGTATTCGGTGGTGGTTTTCGTCGATCCGGATACCCAGACAGTGATTGACCCTATACTCACGCAGGGTGAGACTGCAAACTATGAGCCGATAGACTGCGACACCTACATTACGCGTCGGTTTGATCGATCGTTCGCCTATCGGAACTGATTCTCAGCATTTTCGAGAAGTGCCAGATATGAGTGCCTGGATTCGAATGATTTCCGATGCGGAAGCCGCCGGAAAGACCAAACAGGCTCTGGATGCTGCCAGGACACCGCACGGGACCGTTGACAACGTTCTACGAGTCCATGGTTTGCGGCCTCACACCATGCATGGGCATATCACGCTTTATCGAAGCGTGTTGCATCATGAGGACAATTCGATTCCGCTTTGGTTTTTAGAGACAGCCGGTACCTATACCAGCATACTGAACAACTGTGCGTACAGTGTCACCCATCATAGTCTGAACCTCCGGCGCCTCATTGCGGATGATGACCGATCCAAGGTCGTGCTTGACGCACTCAATGACCGACAGCCGCAACGGGCGTTCGACGGAAAGGAGTTGGCGATGCTTGAATACGTCGAGAAATTGACGCTGCATGTGGGAGAATTAACCAAGGATGATTTCGATCCCCTGATCGACGCTGGATGTGAGGACGCTGAAATTCTGGAATTGAATCAGGTTGTAGGGTATTTCTGTTATGTGAACCGACTGCTCAATGGATTGGGTGTGACAACCGAAGGAGACGTAATCGGATATTACTGATTCTCAAGAATTCGAAGCTTTCATCGACGAAACCACCACAGAAACCCAGACTGATGGACGCCGACATCCAACTGAGCAAACGCTATCGAGACCCACATCCATATCCTGCGGGTGTTGCGTTTCAGGATGAGCAGTACATTCCCGTATCCGAAGCAAAGATCTCCGTCTTGGACTATGGGTTTCTCCACTCTGATGCCACTTACGACACCGTTCATGTCTGGCAGGGCGCGTTTTTCCGACTTGACCTGCATCTTGACCGTTTCTTTGCGAGTATGGAAAAGCTCCATCTGAGCATCCCTTATTCCCGTGAGAATCTGATCGAGATTCTCACCAACTGCGTGGCGTTGTCTGGATTGAGGAATGCCTACGTGGAAATGGTCTGCACGAGAGGAGCGTCACCGACATTCAGCAGAGATCCGAGAGATGCCGTCAACCGATTCCTGGCCTTTGCGATTCCTCTCGGCTTCATCGCCAACCCTGAACAGATGGAACGGGGTCTGCATGTTGCCATCAGTGACATAGTGCGGATTCCGACCCAGTCTGTTGATTCTTCAATCAAGAACTATCACTGGATTGATCTCGTGCTCGGACTCATGGATGGATATGCCAAGGCTGGAGAAACTGTGCTGTTGGTCGATATGAATGGAAACATCACCGAGGGGCCGGGTTTTAACGTTTTTGTTGTGAACAATGGCAGACTGGTCACACCGCGAACAGGTGTTTTGCCAGGGATCACTCGCCGAACCGTATTTGATTTGAGCGAGGAACTCGGTCTTATGGTAGTTGAAAGTGATGTCTCAAGGGAGACCTTGCTGGGTTCGGATGAGGTATTCATCACATCAACCGCAGGTGGGATCATGCCGGTTACCCGTGTCGATGGTGGTTCGGTTGGGACTGGAAAGGTCGGACCGATTACCAGGCAGATTTCAGATTTGTATTGGGAAAAGCACCAGCATCCGGATTGGAGACTATCGATCGAATACAACTGACCCTCCCGATTATTGTCGGATGGCGAAGGCCAAGTCGGCAGCAAGTTTTTCTGGTGTCACAAGTTTTGACTCCATTTTCTCTGTAGCTGGCAAGCGCGCTGATTGACGAAATTACCTGCTCTTGTTATCCAATTCGTCTAGCATTTCCATCAATTCTTCTATCGTCTCGTCTCCGGGCCATTTGCCCACAATAGTCTCTGGGTTGAATTTTGCTGCCTTATTTTGTGGGGCTATAGATTCGCGCAATCGCTGATGTGCTCGGTCAATGACTTCGAAATCCAATTCTATTGGGCGACCTTTTCCTTCTAATGGATGAATCGTCAAATTAATGGTTGGTTGATTCACAACTCTTTTGAAGGACGCGATGGCTTGAACTACTGATTCATCAATACGATTTCCAGGGGGATAACTCTGTTGGATTTCATGTACAGCCAGGGACATAATGTCCAGTGCAGTATCGTCAAATTCAGGTTTGATCAACCAGAAATCCTGGTGTTGAAATTCGTAAACTGCTTCACGTAGTGTGGGGGCTGAGATTTCGATTTCAGTAGAATCTTGAGATATTCCTACAACAGTGAAATTGGTTGAATCACTTAACCACTTGGGTTTGCGACCCTTGCGTGCACCGTGCCCGGTAACGAGTACACGAATTGACGTTTCCGCGAAATTTACTAATGAGTCCAGTAGAAGTTGGAGAGGGCTGACTCCGAATTGCCCATTTTCATTGAGCCTGGTCAATTGAATTTTGTAGTGTCGTGCTTTTGCTGGACTATACCTAAACTTTGGACTTTTCTGAGGGTTTCGTCGAGGATTTAGGATTATTCATTTCATTCAGCATTTGCATCAGTTCTTCAAATGTCTCGTCACCGGGCCAATTACCCCACAGTGTCATTGGATTGAACTTTGCTGCTTTGATCAATTCTTCCCAATCCCCCGTTTCATCTGTGGGTAGTTTTTCGAACAGAACATCAGTATTGGAAGCCTTACAGATTCGATTGGCTTCGATTATGCGAGGCTGACCATCCGCTTTGAAATATACAATTCCCGAAACGGTAGTGCGTTTACCCCATAACGGTCTCAGAGATTCGACATCCAGTTGCTTGGAGTTCATGCTTCCCAACAGTGTTTGTTGATCACCAACCAACAAACGAAACTTTTTGTACTTGTGTTCGATGCGGTCTAATATCCCTGAGACTAGATGTGCTTGCGCGGCTGCGAAATTTTGCAATCGCTGATGTGCTCGGTTAATGACTTCGAAGTCCAATTCTATGAGGCGACATTTTTCTTCCAATTGATGAATCGTCAATTTAATGATTGGTTGCTTCACAAACCTCTTGAAAGACGCGATGGCTTGAAGTACTGATTCATCGAATCGTTCTCCAGAAGAGCCTTCCGAGCAAATGTCGTCAACCGCCAAAGATAATATATCCAAAGCCGTATGATCCAAGTCAGGTTCAATCAGCCAGAAATCCTGCTGGCGAAACAAGTCGTTGTCAATCCCGCGCAGGGCGGGTGCTGTGACTTCTATTTCTGTCGCAGTTAGTTCTGTAATCGTGAAGTCCGTCAAGTCATTCAGCCACTTCGGATCATAACCTCTTCGAACTCCCCGTCCTGTTGCGAGTAGACGCAACGACCGCTTTGCAGAGTTGACTAATGCGTCGAGTATGAGTCGTAGCGAATCGATACTGATTTGACCGTTACTTTCAGTAATCCCGGTCAGTCTGATTTTGTAGTATCGGGTTTCTAGTTTTCTATTCCTCGTTCGAAAAAAGGATGATTTGTGAAGGACTGTCCTAAAAGGAGTGGTATCGGTAAGTTACCAATCTTCCAGGGGATAGGACGTCAGTTTTCTGCATCCAGTCTCTGTAATCAAAACCTGCTCTTCGAGTTTGACACCTTCGCCACCGTGAACCGAACCGATATAGGATTCAACACTGAGCGTCATACCGGGTTGAAATATCCCGTCAAATTCGTTCTCCTCAAAATCAAAAATATACTTGATAGCCGGGTACTCGTCAGACAATCCTGTGCCATGAATGGTTACGCCATAGCGCCCCTTCTTGAACTCATCCGGCATCGGCCAGGCCTTTTGGGCAAACTCGTGGAAGCTCAGACCGGGTTTGAGCAAGTCGATGTTGAAGTGAATCTGTTCGTTGGAGAGTTGGTATAACCGTGCCTGTGCCGCTGTGGGTTTGACCTCACCACAAATCCAAGACCTCGACATATCGCAAATGTAGCCATAAGGTCCGATCATGTCGGTATCAAAACTGACCATGTCTCCTTTTTCAATTGGTCTCATGGAGCATTCATGAAACCAGGGGTTGGTTCTCGGCCCGGATGCAAGCAACCGGGTTTCAATCCATTCACCCCCCAGGGCGATATTGGTTTCATGCAGTTTCGCCCATAGTGCGTTCTCTGTGATCCCTGGCTCCATCAGATGACGCATATTGGCGATGGCGGTCTCGCCGACATGAATCGAATGCTCGATCAGCGCGATTTCTGCCTCAGACTTCAAGGAGCGGGCGAGTTCCATCAGCCCCTGGCCCTCAACCAGTTCCAATCCTGCGTCCTCAAGTGTCCGCGTCGCCAGCAGTCCGCAACGGTCAACCGCAATTCGACGATTTTGCCCAGCGCTGGAATGGACCACATCACGAACTTCACTGACAAACTTTTTCGCATTATCCGAGCAGCTTCCACCGCCCCAAAAGAAGTAAAACGGTGGCATGGCCCGGTAATCATCAATGGTGGGCAATCCTTCGACCAGAAACGGCCAGTCGCCAAAATCCCACAACACAACCGGTCCTTCGGTTGCAACGAAAGCAGACCGGCCCTCGTAGCGCGAGCAGAAAATCTGCATGTTGGTGGCATCGGTGGCGTAGCGGATGTTCAGAGGATCGAACAGCAAAGCGCCTGCCAAGTCCCTTTCACGCAATTGCTGGCGTACCCGGTTGAGCCGGTACATCCGCACTGCATCAAGATCAACCGGTGGTTCGGTGAACTCCATTGCACCGTGTTGGTGGCCCTTGTCTTCGTTCATTTGCAAGAATCCTTCAGGTTGGACGTGCGGCGTTGTCGCTTATGAAAAATCGGAGTGTGGATATCCAGCTGATGCCGTGACCAGGTTCATCATTCAATAAAGATGCTGCGGCTGGAATCAGAGCTCGAAACTGATCGCGAAAACCTTGACTTGGCAAAATTGATAACACTCGAAGTCTTCCAAAATCCAAATGTTGTACATCAACTAAAATCAGCGTAATTTTAGTTGTTTGGGAACTCAAATAAAGACTGATTTCAATTCTTATCTTGTAATCGAAATCCCGCTGTTCATACTGCCAGAATCAGGTTCCGGCGGCTGTTTGTCGGAACTGACCGGTCAGAATCGCATTCAAGTCGATTGGTGCTTGATTTCAGGCATTCAGTTGCTATATTGAGAGTCAGTTACCATCGAACAGTTGCGTCAATCCATCGGAACAAGACATGAGCGAGCAAACAGGCATTCTATCGACACCCGAACCCTACCACATCCACATCGAATACCGGTACGGAGACGATCTGGACCGTGCGTATCTAACCGGGATCATTCAATCTGAACTCGAGTCTGCGACCATCCGGAATCGCAAAGTGCTCTTTGGGTTCAGTGACAAATTGTGGAATGCGCTATCGCAGCAACCGATACCCGGAGACTATCGGCCATTTTCTCAAATCAAGGCAAGCCAGACGACAGTGCCTTCCACCCAGGGTGATCTGTGGGTGTGGTATCAAGGCGTCTCGCATTCATGGAACCTGGACTCCGCCTTGGTGTTGGACAGCTGTCTGCGAAAATCCGGTGCTGTCCGAATTCATGAGATTCATGGCTATACACGCCATGAGAACCGCGACTACACGGGGTTCATCGACGGCACTGAGAATCCTGTTGATGACGCCGCGCTGGACGCGGCGCTCATTCCGGACGGACAGGGTGGAAGTTTTGCGCTGACCCAGACCTGGGAACACAACCTGAATGCCTTCAATTCGCTGAGTGTTCCAGCCCAGGAGAAGGTGATCGGCCGGACCAAGTCAGACAGTGTGGAATTGGATGAGGAATCCATGCCCGATGACTCCCATGTCAGCCGAACCGATGCAACGGTTGATGGCGTCAAGCAGAAAATCGTTCGTCGCAGCGTCCCTTATGGCGATCTGGATACCCGGGGTCTGCATTTCGTCGCGTTCGCGTGCCACCTTGATCGCATACAGGTGCAACTGGAACGGATGTACGGCGTCAGTGGCGACGGGTTGCATGATCGTCTTACGGAGTTTTCCACGCCGGTGTCAGGCAGTTATTGGTATGTGCCCGGAATCGGCGCTCTGAGAAGTCTCAAGGCGACTTGAAGGTAGGCGTGGTTTTCAGTTGCTTTGCGCGGATTATCGGTTGAGACCGACAGTCTCCAGAACATGAACGACGTTTGCGGTGCAGATGCCTGAGTGTGCATCGACCACACCGCGGCGCAGAACTCTGTCAGGTTGAAGTTTCGATTCGAAACAACCTTTCAAGAGACGATTCAAGGTCACGGCCTGTGCGATGCCGGTGGCGCCCGGTGCGCCGCCTTGTCCAATCAGGCCGCCAGACAGATTGACGGGCAGCCGGCCATCGCTGAGAAAGTCACCGCGTGCCATGTGCGCTCCTGCTTCGCCCGGTGCGCACAGGCCAAGCGCTTCGATACCCTGCAGTTCGGCGCCGGTGAACGCATCATAGACCTCGGCGACATCAATCTGCGAAGCCGGATCCGAGATTCCAGCGAGCGAATAGGCCTGCTTGGAGGCTCGGACTTTTGCTGAGAAGACGTGTGGAGCCTCCCGGTCCCCCAGTCGAACGGAATCGGTACTCGCACCGCTTCCTGTAATCCGAACCGCGGAGTTCTTTGGTTGAACAGAATTGCCACTCGACAACACGACTGCTGCCGCGCCATCGCTGACCATCGAGCAGTCCAGCAGGCGATAGGGGTCGCTGACCATCTTGGAGTTCAATACATCGTCAATGGAAATGTCCATTGGCTTGTGAGCAAATGGATTGTGCATGGCATTGCCATGATTCTTGACGGACACCATTGCAGCCCCGGTTGGATCGACATCGAACTGCCGGCAGTACAGTTTGTAGGACAGCGCGTACAAGTTTGCTGTGCTCACTCCCATCCAGCCTTCGATGTCAGCATCAAACGAGAGACTGTAGACCTTTTGCACACCGGTCCGGGATAATCGACTGGCAGTCTGGTCAAAACCAATCACCAGAACGTTGTCGACGAGTCCCGAGCAGACCTGGAGGAATCCCTCGCGCAACGCAGCAGCACCGCTCGCACCTCCCGCCTCAACATGTACGGCTGCAGCGCCAACCAGACCGAGTTCGTCCGCAACCAAGGCAGACGGACTGACCTGCAGTGACAGCATGTCGCTCTCACTGGCAACGACGATGGAGTCCACTTCGGAAGATTCGAGTTGCGCCTCCTCGAGCGCCTGGCGACCGACCTGTCGAATCCAGTCGCGGAAAGTCGAGCCGTCCTGATAACGCCGGAACGGAATCATGGACGCACCGGTGATGTAGGGGCGGCGGTTACTCGCCATCTTGGTTATCCCGATATCATTTTCTGTGGCAGCCAAGTTGCCAGTTCTGGAAAGATAATCAGCAATGCAAGAACAAGAATATCAAACAGGATGAAGGGAATCACACCTTTGACGACATCGTGGAATTCTGCCTTGCCTCCCAGCGCACTCAAGACCGCAAACAGATTAATCCCCACAGGCGGCGTGATCACAGAAATCTCAATCAGTTTCACAATCACGATGCCAAACCAGATCGGATCAATGTTGAGCTCGACAACGACCGGGAACAGGAAGGGCAGGGTGACGACCATCATCGAGGTCGTGTCCAGAAAGCATCCAAGCAGGATATAGAGAATGGACACAAAAATCATGAACTTCAACGGTGTGTCAGCGATCGAGGTGATGAACTCCACCAGTCCATCGATGACACCCACGACTACCAGCATTCTGGACAACAGCAAACCGCCAATCAGGATGATAAAGATCACACAGCTGATGGTTGCCGCATCATACAGTGCCGGTGGAAGCCAACCTTTCAGGGTCTTCTTCTTGGCGATTGCAAGGCAGAATGCACCGAACGCGCCGGCGGCACCGGCCGCGGAGGGTGGAAACAGCCCCGTGTAGATTCCGCCGAGTACGATTGCCATGAGGAACAGTACCGGCCAGACATAGATCATCGATCTGAATTTCTCAGCCAAGAGGACACGTTCCTTGATGGGAGGTGCCAGTGACGGTCGGATTCTGACCAGTGTGTAGACGCCGGCCAGATAGACAAAGGCCGTGATCAGACCCGGGATGACGCCGGCCATCAGGAGTTGTCCCACCGACTGTTCGGTGATGATGGCGTAGATGACCATGGTGATGGACGGAGGGATCATGGCAGCGAAACTGCCTGATCCGGCAATGGCACCGATGGACAGGCTGCGGGAATAGCCGAACTTGATCATTTGCGGGAATGCAATGCGCGTAAACACCACGGCATTGACGATGGTCGATCCCGAAATTGCTGCAAACACCGCTGAACCGACAATGACCGCCTGATACAGACCCCCTCGAAAGCGCCGCAGCCACAGATCTGAGGAGTAGAACACATCACGCGTTACTCCGGAGGATTCAGCCAGTACACCCATCAGTACAAACATGGGCAACACTGCGAACGCGTAATTGTTGACTACCCAGAAAGGAAGATTCTTCAACTGTCCCCAGGCGAAGAGTTCTCCGGCACCGAGGATCATTCCGGTGACGCCGATGACACCCATTGCGACACCGACCGGTATGCCAATCGCCAGGAACACAAAAAGGAGGCCAGCGCCCAGATAACCGACCAGAATGGGATCCATGTCAGTCCTCGGGTGTGTCCGTTGAAGGGTCGGGATCGGCGCGCTCGATTCGAAATGGCGCAAACATGACGCCGAGCATGTCGAAAAGGCATTGTGCGGTCATCAGCGTAACGCCGATTGCCAGGACGAAACGCGCAGGCCACAGTGGAAAGTTGATCAATCCTGTAGCGTACTCACCGACGTTGAAAGCATGGATCGCCACCGGCCATGCAAAGCGGGCGATCAGGCCGAACAGGATCATCGCCAAGGCGAATTGCACGATGTCTGCAACTTTCTGCAGGGGGAGCGGTAGCCGTCGCACCAGCAGCTCGACGCGGATGTGTTGCCGTTCATGCTGGGCATAGGACACCGCGAGAAAGACCGTGACCACCATCATGGCGCCCATGAACTCAAAGGTTGCGGGGATGGGCCGGCTCTTGAGCCCTACGACGTCAAGATTGGTGCCGAAGACATCGGCTGCACCGGCAATCATCATCAGCAATATCGCAACGCCCGAAAGGATGGCGCACGCGCGTGTGAGCCTGAGCAGGATTCTGGCTGGAGTCATCTGATGCAGACGATGGGTTTTGAAAATGCGAATCCCGAGCGATTGATCTCCCGGGATTCGCGTTCAATGATGGTTTACGGGTGAGGGTCAGTTGGCGACAACTTCCCTCCAGATCTGGATGGTTTTCTCGGCATCGGCGCCGCGTCCGAGCTCAGTCATATCCTTGATGAAGTCTCCGAAGAAGTCCGGATTGGCGTTGCGCCACTTTTCGGCCTCTTCTGCCGGAAAATCATGGAACTGCACGCCTTGCGCCTTGAGCTCATCAATGGCTGCCTCACCGGCTGCAAGCACCTGGTCGCGATCTCGACGCGCCGCCTCGAACGAGATTTCCTGAACGATTGCACGCTGCTCATCGGTGAAACCATTCCAGATGTCGCTTGAGATCCAAACCGCGTTCGTCGGTCCTTCCCACAGGGTAATGTGATGGATGTGCTTGGCAACCTCATAGATCTTGTAACTGACCATCAGGTCCACTGAAAACGGGATGCAGTCCACTGTGCCTCGGGACAAACCCTCATAGAGTTCATGCAGACCGAGTGTGATCGGGATTGCGCCCGCGGCTTCAACCATCCGCGGCATGTCCTTGCCCCAGGTTCGCACCTTCTTGCCCTGCATGTCCGCCACACTTGTGATTTGCTCTTTGCACACCAGTTTGTAGGGATTCAGGTGATGGAAGAAAAGTGCCTTCATGCCGTTGCGTGCGGCTTCCGCCTCAAACTCTGGCACCTCCACCAGCAATCGCTCCATCAGTTCAGTTGCCTGCGGCACCTCTGACATCGCCATCGGGATTGAATTGGGTGCTGCATGAAACGGCAGTTCGGCAGGGAAATATCCCGGCGACATGGCGGCGAGTTCGATCGCGCCGCTTTGGATCAGCCCCAGATTTTCCTTGCCCTTGCCCAGCGCACCTTCCCAGAAGATCTTGATGTCAACCTCACCGTTGGTACGTTCCTTGATTTCATTCGCCCACCACAGGTCAACCTGTCCTCCCGGTGTATTCTCGGTCCACTGACTGCTCATCTTGAGGACCGGAGCGGCATGGCCGACTGTCGTCAGCATCATGAACACCGCCGTCAAGGCGGCAATTAGAATGGATTTTGATTTCATTACTGTTACTCCTCTATCTTGTATATTTATCGTGTATCTGAAATATACAGCATTCAAATTGGTGTTGAAACATAATTTGAATGTTGTTGCGGCTAAATTGCCGTAGCGGGAATCGAGTTGATTTTCGCATAAAGACGGCATCGGACAACTCAATGAAAACATCAGTAAAGTATCAAGGTTAATGAAAAAGCCAAATTCGTCCATACGTTCGGAACTCGCCTCAATCGTGGGTGAGTCGCATGTGATTTCTGAATACGAGACTATCGAGTCGTACCTCAAGGAGCGGCGCGGTCGATTCAGCAGTGAGACCAAGTGCATCGTATTACCGGGCAGCACCGAAGAGGTTGCTGCGGTGGTCCGGCTGTGCGGTAAGAGGCATCAGACAATCGTCCCGCAAGGTGGTAATACCGGTGTCTGTGGCGGTGCGGTGTCTGATTCGGAATCCATCATAGTCAACCTGCAGAGACTGAACCGGGTTCGCGGCGTTGATGCGGCTGGGTATACGATGGAAGTGGAGTCCGGATGCATCCTGGCCGATCTGCAGTCCGTCGCTGCCGACCATGACCGGTATCTGCCCCTGAGTCTCGGTGCGGAGGGAACCTGTCAGATCGGTGGCAATCTCTCGACCAATGCAGGTGGCGTCAATGTCCTTCGATATGGCAATGCCCGTGATCTGGTACTGGGCTTGGAAGTGGTTTTGCCCAACGGTGAGATCTGGAACGGTCTCAATGCACTGCGAAAGAACAATACCGGCTACGACCTGAAAAACATGTTCATTGGAGCGGAGGGCACCCTGGGCATCATTACCGCGGCTGTACTCAAACTTTTTCCACGCCCGGTCCATCGGTCAACTGTCCTGATTGCAATCAATTCCGTTGAGGATGCGTTGGAACTCTTTGCACGGACGCGCAAGGAGACTTCGGATTTTGCCTCATCGTTTGAGTTGATGTCCAGAGTCTGTGTTGAAGCCGCGTTCAGACGAATTCCAGAGTGCAGTGACTTTTTTCCTGAGGCTCATCCATGGTATGTATTGATGGAACTCGGTGACAGCACCAACGAGGGCATCAGCCAGCAGTTGAATGAAAGGTTTCTTGAGCGCGCGTTCGAGGATGGCATTATTGTGGATGCTGTACTGGCACAGAATGAGAAGCAGTCGATCGAGATGTGGAGACTGAGGGAGGCGATTGTGGAGGCACAGCTCTATGAGGGCAAGAGCATCAAGAACGATGTCAGCGTTCCGTTGTCGGGAATTGCCGAGTTCATCGAGCGGACTATCGCCACCAGTGAGTCCATGATTCCGGGAGTTCGGTGTTTTGCCTATGGGCACATCGGTGATGGCAACATCCACTTCAACCTGAGTCAGCCCACTGACATGGATGGCGATGAATTTTTTGCCCAATGGTACCCGGTTACGGATGCGGTACACGAAATCGCTGACAGCCTGGGTGGTTCATTCAGTGCGGAGCACGGGATTGGACTTTTGAAGCTCCGGGACATGGCGCACTACAAGTCTTCAGTTGAACTCGACATCATGCGTTCCATCAAGTCTGCATTGGATCCGCACAATATCATGAACCCCGGGAAGGTTCTGCCTTCCGGTGTGTCCCCCTGATCAGATCATTGAGCGCACAAGCTGTTGCTTGAGTCCCGCGATTGAGCCCGATGGGTCGAGTTCTTTCGGGCAGAGTTGGGTACATGATCGTGTGGTATGGCACGACAGGCATCCGGATCCTGATGCGGCATTGCGAAGCAGTTGATCTGCATTGGAAACCCGCTCATCGTTCACCAGTGACCAGGCGCGGTTGAGTGCAGCCGGTCCCCAATATTCGGGATTCCACTTCACCACGTCGCACGCCGAATAACAGACTCCGCAACCGATGCACTCAATGGCGCTGTCGGCAGCTTGTCGTTTCGGACTGCTCGGTTTGACTTTGGCAAACGATGTTGATTGCTGGGCGTCTGACTCAGGCTGTTTCGACGCCTTGTCCCATTTGCTGAAGAACTCGTCCATGTCGACGACCAGATCCTTGATCACTGAAAAGTTTCTCAAAGGGGCTATTTTTATGCGTTCGGTATTGCCAAGTGCGGATGTCTGGGTGCGACAGGTCCACCGCGCGACGCCATTGACGGTCATGGCGCAGGTGCCGCACATCCCCACACGGCAGGCAAATCGATAGGACAGCGTATGATCCAGCTCGCGCTGGACGTAAGTCACCACATCCAGAATGGTCTGATTTTCAGATCGCGGTACCTGGTAGGTGCTAAATGACCCTGACTTCCTACCGCGCCAGATTTCTACGAGCAAAGGATTACTGCTCATAACGATGGCGGCAGGAATACCCTGAAAATAAAGTGGATGACTTGAGTTCTTGCGTTTTCACTCGGCTTTTGCCAACTGTTCCATGTACAATTTTTTGCTCCATCCATTAATGATATTTCAAATCAGGAATGTGATTGTCGGATGGTTGAGAATTATTTTCAAACATACACATCATGAAGAGCCATGCTGATCAAGGATATTGAAATCACGCGCCACCGACTGCCGGTGAATCCGCCTTTTCCTTCGTCGTGGGACCCGATTGCGCTCAGCACGTTTGAGATTACATTGGTGCGGGTCACCGCGGAAAACGGAACGGTCGGTATCGCCTCTGGGGATGCGATGATCGGTTTCGAGCGATACAAGCATCTGTTCATTGGTGAGAGTGCTTTCAATTTCGAGCGGCATAATCGGGTATTGGAGAGCATTTCGCTGTTTGCGGCACGATGCTGGCCGCTGGATCTGGCGCTTTGGGATTTGCGCGGGAAGGTTGAAAACAAACCAGTCTATGAACTGCTTGGCGGTGAATCCGGTGTGCTGCCCCTGTATGCCTCAACCGGTGTTGTTCGCTCGCCGCAGGCACTCGCCGAACAGGCCTGCCGTATCAGGCAGATGGGGTTCGAGGCGATCAAGTTCAGAATCGCCCGGCGTGCGCCTGATGAGGATGTTGAAGCGTTGCGTGCGGTTCGCATGGCTTTGGGTGACGAGGTTGAAATCATGGTCGATGCCAACCAGGCGTGGCGGATGCCGTGGGATATCTCACCTTGGTGGACCTACGATGATGCCCGCTCCGTGATCGAGAAAACCCGGGAGTTGAATCTGTACTGGCTCGAAGAGCCCCTGCATCGGGGAGATTTCGAGGGTTTGCGAAAACTTCGTTCGATACCGAATGCACCGCGTATCGCCAGTGGAGAGATGAATACGGAATACCATGAGTTAAGACATCTAATGGCAACCGGATGTGTGGATGTCCTGCAGACTGATTGTGTCTATTATGGCGGGATAACCGGACTTGCGAAAATTGCCAGGGAGTCGCTGGACTTCGGTGTCACATTCAGTCCGCACACCTGGGGTAACGGCATCGGATTCTTGGCGAATGCGCAACTTGCAGCCGGTACCGGGGCACCACCCTATCTTGAGTACGCGGTTGATCCCCCTGAGTGGACTCTGGAGGAGAGAGACTTCATGCTGACGGAAACCGTTATGCACGATGGAGCGGGACATATTGATCTTGGAACGAAGCCAGGATTGGGCTTTGAGTTGAATGAGGAGATACTGGCGCGAACGCGCGTCATGTAAGTTTGTAGTTTCAACTAAAATGCGAATGAATGTTGATTACCCATAGTCGAACGGAATTGTTCGGCGTGCACAAACAATACTGAGTGATGAAGTAATGAATCAGAGAATGTTTAAAAGTCTGAATGAGTTCTCGCTTCCATTGATGAGGAATGGACTTGGAGAGTGGTTGGCGATAATGACGGGTCTGATTGTGTGGCTGGTGTTGCCGCAATTCTCCCACGCCTCGGAAGATACTGCTGAGAACAATTCAGTCGACACAAGCATCCACTCCGACGCAATACTTCCCACCAATGTGATCACCAGGGAAGAGATCGAACGTTCCGGAGTATCAACAATTTCGGATCTGCTGTTTGGAACTGGGGTTGATTTCAATGCCTATGGCATGAACAGGCCATTCGTTCTTGGTATCGCGAATGTTGCATTCCTTGTCAACGGCAAACCATCTCTGTCATCCATCGTAAACTTATTGCCGCTATCAGCAATTGAACGAATCGAGATCATCAATGACAACTCCGCGTCATTTCATGGGGGACACGCCATTGGCGGAGCAATCAATGTAGTGATGCGCAAGGGACGCGATGATGGAATTGAAGCCTGGTCAGACTTGGAACGCCCCTCGCAACGCGGTGCCGATTCGGAGTCCGCGGGAGCGCTGTGGTTCGCGGATTCGGGGCAGACGAACGTGGTTGCGGGTGTTGAGTACTGGCAACGAGAAGAGATTCGCGCAGCCGACCGCGATTACACCAAGGCGATTTGGACTGAAGGGGGGACATTTGGCGAAACACAAGGCGTGTCGGTTGCTGGAAACACAGTGGTCAAGGGCACAGAATTCAGGGCAGTTGGAGATTGCAGCAATGATACCTATACGGGCGTGTTGACCATACCTGGAAGGGGAAACGTCTGTGGGTTTCCGTACGCTGAATATTCATTCCACACACAAGGACAGGATCGGACCCATTTCTTTTTCGACATCGAAAGTCAGTTGAATGAGGGAACTTCGGTTTACTCAGAGGTTCTCCTGAACGATTCGAGAACGCACAATCGTTTCGCACCGTCGGTTGGAACGGTCAACGTCCAAGAATCGAGTTTGCCGTCGACTCACGATTTTTATGTCGCCGGCTCAACCAATACCCTTCGACTGTCTCATCGTCTGGTCGGTCATGGCAACCGCGACTGGTATACGGATACGGAGATCATCGGTACCGCGGTCGGATTCAGAAATCGAACTGAGAAAGGTTTCGATTATGATGTGTCGGTACAGTCTTTTGCTCATAATGTTGATGAGACCGGCAATACCTTTGTCAGTGGATCAGTACTTGAGGACCTGATCAGCAAGAACGAGTATGATTTTGTCAACCCACTGTCCCAGGACGCAACACATCTGGAAGCGATCAGAAAGTCAAGCCTGACCCTTACTGAGCGCATCAAGTTCAAATCAACTGCAATCAATACTTTGCTTGATGGGGATATCGCCACGGCAAGAGACCGGAATCTTGCATGGAAACTAGGTGCGGAAATCAGTAAGACGAGTCGGGATCATGAACTTGATCATCGCGACTCGGATGGCAATTCCTATGCACTGACTGATGTGCTTGGTTCAGGCGGTCAAACCTATTCTGGCGATCGTAAAACCTCCTCGATTTACGGAATGCTTGTGTATCCACACAACAATCGTCTGGACCTTTCTGTCGCAGGTCGCTACGAGCATCACAGTGATGTTGCCGAGACATTTTCCAGTCAACTTGCGGCCCGCATGCCGATAACAGATTCCCTGTTGCTTCGAGCGTCAATCGGGCAAGGAGAAACACCACCTGGATTTGATGCCCTGTACCTGGATAGTTTCGCCAGTTACGAGAGAGTGTGTGATGTGGTTACATCTGCGACGCTGTGTAATTCTTCCAATCCCAATGATGTTCAATCCGCCACTCAGCAATATCAGACGGTCACATCGGGAAATACTGCATTGAGATCGGAAAAATCCAAGACCTTCAACATCGGAATGGAGACCCAGATCGCTTCGTTATCATTGCAGGGAGATTACTTCATAATCGATAGGGAACGGATTGCGGGCGTTACATTCTCGGCTCAGGAAATCGTCAATTTGGAAAGTGCGGGAAATCTTCCAAGTATGGCGAGCGTTGAAAGAGCGCAGAATTCCAATGAAATCGTTAGAATCAATATTCCAATCACTGACAACATCGAGAGTGAGATTTCCGGGTTGAGCCTGCGTTCAAGATTCAAAAATCAAATGCAATGGGGTGAGTTGGAAGTGGGGTTGAATGCAATGCACATCAGCAGATTTCGACCGAAAGTCAGTGGTCAACTGCAACCAGGTGATGTTCCTCGCAATCGTATACATATGGAAGTGTCCGGGACTCGGGGCGATGTGACAGCGACATGGAGTATTGGATTCGTCTCAGGTTACGAAGAAGCGAGACTCAATTACAGTTTCAAGTCATGGGTGGGTCATGACCTTACAGCAGGTTGGAAAAATGCTTTCAACATGGAAGGACTGAATCTTCGCGGTGGTATTCTGAACGTGACTGACGAGATGCCCTCGGTAAATGCTTTCGATTCGAATGTCTTCTCAGCTGCATCTCCAGCCTACTCGCACATCGGCCGAACGTTTTTCCTTGGTGCCGAAATGAAGTGGTAGTGCAGATTCCGTTCGGTTGAACTTCGGCAATTATGCTGATTCAATTCTGGAAATGCCGTCGCGGGCGTTTCAGGCGCGCAGTGCCACATCGACAAATGTTTCGTTGTAGCAGGCGCCCCGGTCAAGGTCCGCTCTGATATCAGACGGGATCAGCGCGTTGACCGTCAGGCCTGTTTCGCTGGTGTTGCGCCAGGTTCCTTTGGGAGAGTAGAGCACACCCTCGCGTGTTGCGTCGGATAGGACAACCTTCAGCGTGACTTTGCCACGCTCATTCCAAATGACTACGGTATCGCCGTCAGTCAATCCACGTGCCTCAGCGTCTGCCGGATTCATCTCGACGATTTCGATTCCGCCCGATGCATCGCAGCCACCAAAAGTCGCGTTCGTCCTTTTGCTGGATGACGGCGATATGAGGGTGAATGGCAGATTCTTCTCAACGGTTCGATAACGAGGGACTCCAAATCCGAATCGCTGTTCAAGGTCTGCCGAGTAGAGCTCGATTTTGCCGGATTCAGTTGCCGGCGACACATTCTTGCACATGATGGTCGGTTCACCATCCGGAGAATCGAAACGAATCGCAGACTCAACCGAAATCTCGCTGGGCCGACGCCCCTCAAACCGAACATCATCACCCAGAGCGGCATCCATCAGTTGCTCGTCACTGTCCGAAAAAAGCGGATCAGTGAAGCCGAATCGTGCAGCAAGCCGGCGAAAGATTTCTGTGTTGGGCAGTGACTCACCGACATGCGGAATCACCGGCGCGGCGCGTTGCACATAGTTCTGACCGTAAGAACCATAGATGTCGTCGTACTCAAAGTGGCTGGCAGCCGGCAATATGATATCCGCATACGCCATGCTGTCAGTCATCACGATATCTGATCCGACGATAAACAGGTCTTCGCGTTCCAGCGCCTTGATGGTGTTCGTCTGGTCGGGATGGGTGGCGACTGGATTATGGTTGTATATCATTATCGCCTTGACGGGTGGATCCAGCGCATCATCAAGCAACAGCTGCGGTACATCAACGATATTGAAGGTTCGGGTCCCCTCGGGAATCAGGTCGGGACGTTGCAGTCGGTCATGTGTCATGGGAACTGACAATGCGGGTTTGGCGATTACTCCCGCACCGAGTCGGCCATGATTGCCGGTCAGTGCTTGCAGTGCCATCGCGGCACGTAATCCAGAACCGCCGCTGTGACCGCGTTCCATGCCGTTTCCGATTGATACTGCGACTCTTTCTGCTTCAGTGTACAGATCAACAAACCGATGAAACTGTTCGGCGCTGAGACCACAGATGTCAACGACATCCTCGACTGAGTACTGCCGCGCCTGCGTCATGTACTGGTCAAATCCGATCGTCCACTCTTTGATGAATGCCAGGTCCAGTCTGTTTTGGCGTTCGAGTTCAGCTGCCACCGCCATGGCGAATACAACATCCGTACCGGGCATGATGTGAAGGTGAAGGTCGCTTTGCTCGGCGATTCGAATTCGCTTCGGGTCAATGGTGATGAGCTTGGCACCTTTCTCACGCGCGTTTTTGATGACACGCGCCAAATGGAGATTCGAAACCGTGGCGTTGTTGCCCCACACCACGATCAGGTCGGAATGGATTGCTTGTTCCGGTGCCATGCCCGGTGCGGCGCCGAACAGACTCGTGTACGATGTTCCTCGGACTGCTCCGCACAAAGGGCCGCGATCAAGTAGGGTTGCCCCCAACTTGTAGAAAAATCGTCGGTCCATGGAAGCGTCTGCGAGTTCGCCATGCGGGCCTGCGTAGTTGAAAGGCATGATCGACTGCGGTCCGAATTGTTCAATCGCGCGTGAGAATCCTTGATACACGTGATCAAGGGCTGCGTCCCAGGAAATTTGCTCAAACTGTCCTGATCCGCGTTTGCCTGTTCGTTTCAGCGGGACTCTCAGTCGTTTGTCCCCATGGATCATTTCCGGGTAATAGCGGGCGACTTTGTTGCAAATGACGCCGGCGGTGTAGGGGTTTGCGTCTGATCCGCGTATTTTGGTGATTTTGTTATCTGCAACCGTTACTTCCAAGCTGCAAGTATCGGGACAATCAAGTGGACATACGCTGTTGAGCACTTGCGATGCTGTATTGTTCATCTTTGTTACGCCTTACGAGTGATGAATTCCAAACTGGAGACTAGGGTGAGTATTGTACTCAGTAAAAAGTGTCGGACATCAATGAGTTGCGTTTTGTGCTGAACTCCATGGAATTGATTGATAACGAGAGAAAGTCAGATTGATCAAGTCATTCGTTGTGTCTAATCTACCTGAATTTGCTGTTCCTTGGACCTGCTGTGTTGGACGTTTTGGGGAAGTGAATTGCTTTGGGTTTTCGAAAAGGAATTTGAGTAGTTTCAGGATTAATCAAACCTTCCCCAGACTCTCTACTCACCGTAGTCGCTTCGACCAGTTCGGGGCAGCGGCAGTCCAATTCAATCAATGAATTAACTCTTTCAGCAAATGATCGAGATTACAAACCATCTGGGAATCATTGCCGGCAGGCTTGGTGGAATTGCAAATCAGTATACGGCGGTCAGCGTCGATAAGATCAGCCACAGAATTCAATCTTGCCAGGTCGCTATGACCAGGTCTGGAGGTCAACTTGACTTCAATAGCCCACAGGCCGAAATTAGATTTGATTACCAAATCCAATTCATACTGATCGCTGGTGCGGAAGTGATAAGCATTGAAATATCGGCCTGTGGCACGCATGGTTGCCAGAATCTGATTGATCACAAATCCTTCCCAACTCGCGCCGACAGATGGGTGACGCAGCAATTCATCTTGATTTTTGATGTCCAGCAGGGCATGCAGCAAGCCAGTGTCACGAAAATAGAATTTTTTGCTTTTTACCAGACGCTTTCGAGTGGTTGTTTGGAATGCGGGAAGTCGCAAAACGAGAAAGGAACCTTCCAGAAATTCGAGGTAGCGATTGATCGTGTGATAGGACAGTCCAAGACTTTTCCCGAATTGACTTGCATTCCAAAGTTGACCTTGACGCGTCGCGAGCAATGACAGAAGTTTTAGTGTTGTGTGCCCACTACATGGCATTCCCCACTTTGGAAGATCTCGCTTTGCGAGTAGCTGAAGATAATTGATTTGCCAAGTTGGAAATTCGGAGTCGTTGAGAGCACCACCATCAGGGTAACCACCGGATAACCAAAGTTGAATGTGTTGGTTTTCCGTTTCGAGTTCAGACTTAAGGAATGTACTGAGTTCGACAATCGCCATTCTTCCAGCAAGTGATTGTGAAACCTGCGTCATCAGAGACGGTGATATGGAACTCAGTAGTAAGAATCGTCCGTTTCGTTTGCGATCTTTGTCGATGTCGCCTCGAAGCCGGTTGAATAGTTCAGGCCAAGTTTGAGCTTCGTCAATTACGACCAACCCCTCAGAATTAATTACATGATCCCAATCCAAATCGAGTGCAATTCTGTCTTCGGGTTTTTCCAAGTCGAAATAGTGATCTGAAATTGTTTCAGCCAATGTGGTTTTTCCTGATTGACGCGGACCAACCAATGCGACGGAAGGGTATTGTTCCAAGTATTTTTTGATGAGTTTGGTCGCAATACGAGGATACGCTATTTTATTTGGGTCAGTCATTTTAATCAGAATGCCGGAAAATGATTCTATCTTGCAAAAACAATATATCAATTTAACAAGTCTTTTAAATCTATTCTGCAATCATTATTATTCTATTATGCAAGAAAAATAAATCTATATTACAAAAATAAGATTTCTATCTTGCAAGAATCAAAGTACGCTTAGTTGGACGGGGCGCGTGAGGATGCACCCCGGCCGAACGGTGAGACCGTCAACCGGGTGCATCTAGTGACCGACAATTGACCAGCGTTGATCTTACGGCGAATCCAAGCGTATAGCGAGCGGCATTTCGAGCATGTGCACATCCAGTATCGGGCACCGATTTCGATTTCTAGGAAATCCGTCTTCGGAGGGTGGGACTGTGACAACTGCGGTTGGCAAAATGCTGTCAACAGTCAACATGAAATGGGTGCTTTCGTGTCCAGTATTTATTGAGCAAGACACAAACACTGCAATCTTGACCACTCATCGATACTCATCCGTCAAAGCCTGATGGCTAAGCCAATGCCTGAGGGTGGCAACCTGTATTAGCGTGACCCGCTCGAATCGTAGGGTATGGTGGTGTCAGCACTTGCGGATTCCGCGTATGCTCAACAAAAATTGAACCCGCACATGACATGGAATCAAGTTCAGTGAGGCAACTCACAATCCGCTCTAATTCGTTTGCAATTCAGGCAAGTCTCGGTAAAGCTCCAGAGCCTCAGGATTGTCCAGCGCCTCAATATTGTCAATGGCCTCCCCATGAACGATCTTGCGCACTGCGACTTCAGTGATCTTTCCATTTTTGGTCCGCGGGATATCAGCAACCTGAATGATTTTCGCCGGTACATGCCTCGGCGAAGCATTAATCCGAATGATCTTCTTGATCCTGTCCGTCAGTGCGCTGTCAAGTGAAACGCCATCGCGCAACCGGACAAAAAGAACGACCCGTGTGTCGCCTTCCCATCTTTGACCGATGACCAGGCTTTCAACAACTTCATCGACCTGTTCCGCCTGCCGATAGATCTCTGCAGTACCGATTCGTACACCACTTGGATTGAGCACGGCATCAGAGCGGCCATAGACAATCATCCCCCCGTGTTCGGTCAGTTCAACGTAGTCACCATGATGCCAGACACCTGGAAACCTCTCGAAGTAGGCTGAACGGTACTTTTCATCGTTCTCATCATTCCAGAATCCAATCGGCATTGAAGGGAAGGCCTTGCGGCAAACCAATTCACCCTTGGTACCCGCCTTTACTTCATTGCCGCGATCATCAAAAACCGCAACATCCATGCCAAGCCCCTTGCACTGGATCTCACCGCGCCAGACCGGCAAGGTGGGATTGCCCAGAACGAAGCACGAGATCAAATCTGTCCCGCCGGAAATGGATGACAGGCACACATCCTGTTTGATGGCGTCGTAGACATAGTCAAAGCCTTCCGGATTCAGGGGCGAACCGGTTGACATGATGGTTTTCAGCGACGACAGATCATGTGTGCTTCCTGGACGAACGCCGGCCTTGGCAATGAAATCGATGTACTTAGCCGATATGCCGAAATAGTCAATTGAATGCTCGGAAATGTAGTCAAAAAAGGCGGTCTCAGCCGGCATGAAGGGAGAACCCTCATACAACACAATCGTCGCCTCCGAAGCCAACGCGGAGACCAGCCAATTCCACATCATCCAGCCGCAGGTCGTAAAAAAGAATAACCGCTCTTCGGGTTTGAGATCGACATGCAGACGATGTTCCTTGAGGTGTTGCAGCAAAGTGCCGCCTGCACCGTGGACAATGCATTTGGGCTTGCCTGTGGTACCCGATGAGAACAGGATGAAAAGAGGGTGATTGAATGGCAGTTGTGTGTGATCGATAGGATCGCTCGAAAATCCTGCCATAAAGTCGTCCAACAATACGGAGTTCTCGACGTGTTCGGCCGTTGGACCATCTAGATAGGGTACAAGCAGGGTGTTTTCCAACGATGGCAGACTCTGAACGATCTGGGCCAACTTTCCGGTGATGTCGAATTGCTTGCCCCCATACATGTAACCGTCGACCGAGATCAGCAGTTTGGGTGCGATCTGCCCGAATCGATCGATCACACCCTGTGCCCCGAAATCCGGCGAGCACGATGACCAGGTTGCACCGCACGAGGCGGCGGCCAGCATGCAGATGACAGTCTCAGGAATGTTCGGCATGTAGGCAACGATCCGGTCGCCGGCTTCTATGCCTGCCGCCTGATAGGCTCTTACGAGACGATTGACCTGCTGGTTCAGTTGTGCGTAAGTGATGATCCGGTCCGGCTTGCCCTCTCCCCGGGAGATGATTGCGGGTGTGTCGTCACTTCGGCGCAACAGGTTTTCGGTAAAGTTCAGCCGGGCATCCGCGAACCAACTCGCACCAGGCATTCGATCAATGTTTTCGACTATCTGGGCGCCGGTATCCGAGGTGCGGACATCGCAGTACCACCAGATTGTTTTCCAGAAGTTTTCCGGATGCTCAACAGACCATCTGTGCAGTGAATCAAAATCGCTGAGCTCAACATTCCATTGGCGATTGGCAAAACGGATGAACTCAGTCAGATTAGCCTGATTGATTCTTTCAGGAGTAGGTTCCCACAGTGGCTTGTTCATGGCTGTCACCTCCACGTCCAAAATACACCGGCATCATTCCCAACGATGTGAATGCCAGCCGGCAGGTGGATCAAGTCTCAGAATTCCATCAGTCGAACTTCGCATATTGCAAGGGCAGGGCAGTGGTGTACTTGAGTCTTTCCATCGCGAAACTGGAACTGACGTCATGAATGTCCGCCGACGAAATCAGTCGTTTGTAGAATTTGTCAAACTCGTTGATGTCAGGCACGACAACCCGCATCAGGTAGTCAATCTGACCGCTCATGCGGTAAAACTCCACCACCTCGGGAAACTCAATCACCGCCTGCGCGAATTTTTCCAACCAGGCGGCGTTGTGCTGATTCGTGCGGATGGCGACGAATACATCGACACCCAGATTGAGCTTGTCACGATTCAACAGTCCGACTTTTGAGAGAATCACGCGCTCCTGTTCGAGTTTTCGGATCCGCCTCCAGCATGGTGTGGTGCTCAGATTGACTGTTTCCGCGATCTGGCTGGCGGACATGTCGGCATCCTGCTGAATACAATCTAAAATTTCAAGATCAATTTTGTCCATAGTAAAAATATCCTCCATTTTTATGGTTTCCTGCAAATAATAACCAAAAACTTCGCAACTCGCAATAAGAATTTGTAGGATCATTTCCAACTCCGGGCTGCCGGGTGGTCAATGGTTTGTGACGCCGGAATCCAGGACTGATTCAATATCACTGCCTGCGAATTGATCTTTGTCAAACGAGGAGCTTCAACTTCTGTCACGATAATTCGCTGTTGACGAAAAACAGGCTTTCGAACTGATATATAATCAACCGTCCGACTTGAGAGTCATCAGGTTGGATTCATCTGATTACCCATATTTGTTCGTACCCCCGGAGGTGTGATTGATCGATGCCAAGTGTTCGTGTCAAGAATGACGAACCGTTCGACGTAATTGTCCGCAGGTTTCGCCGTTCGTGTGAGAAGGCTGGTGTATTCAGCGAAGTGAGAAAACGCGAGTATTACGAGAAACCAACGACTGCCAGAAAGAGAAAGGCTGCGGCAGCCGTAAAGCGGGAGCAAAAGCGTATAAGCAGAGAACGCGGCTACAGAACCCGATCCTACTGAAGTTCCCAATCGCAATTCCCTCTTGAGTTGCCCTCAAGTTGTTTGCTGCGCGAGCATGGCTCTGTCAGGTCGTGATCTTCCGCTCGGCTGAACCCGATTATGCTAGGTGAAAGCGTGTTCACTGACCGACATTGATCCCGATTTTGAAAGTCGAAAAAATGACGATTTTTGTTGACGAAATGACAACGAAAAGGTATATTTTGCCTTTTCATTTTGCTTGATGATTCCGTTATGCTGAGCGTTGTGATGCGGTAAGGCAGACCAGTAGTTTCGGAAAATCACTCAAGTCAATCAAACTTTCACATTCAATCCTATGTACGCAATAGTTGAAACCGGCGGTAAGCAGTTCCGGGTCGAGCCCGGTGAGAAAATCCGCGTTGAGCGGCTCCCTACTCCGGTCGGAGAAAATGTTCAATTCGAAAACGTGTTGCTGGTCGTCAACGAGACAGAGACGCTGATCGGAACGCCACACGTCGAGAATATGCCGGTGTTTGCCAAGGTGCTGGACCACGGGCGGGGCGAAAAGATCAAGGTCGTCAAGATGAAGCGTCGGAAAAACTACCGACGCACCCAGGGTCACCGGCAAAACTACACCGAACTCGAGATTCTGAGCATCGGTGAGGAGCCGCAGACCGAGTTGCCGGCTGAAGTGCCCGAAGAAGCACCGGAAGCAACATCGGATTCTGATTGATACTGCTGTCAAACTGTCAACATTCATTGAAGAGGTAGTCGATTCATGGCACACAAGAAAGCAGGCGGAAGCTCAAGAAACGGACGCGACTCGATCTCCAAACGGTTGGGCGTCAAACGATATGGCGGCGAACTGGTCGAGGCGGGCAACATCATCGTGCGTCAGCGCGGCAGCACGTTTCATCCCGGTCCGAACGTCGGGATGGGTCGCGACTATACGTTGTTTGCGACTGCCGACGGTCATGTCAAGTTTGAGACCAAGGGACCGATGCGGAAGAAAACCGTCACCGTTGTGACCGCTTGACCTCACTTTGAGCGGCCGCTCCGCTTTGGTCGTTCAATTCCAAATTGTTCCATTGTGTGCGTCCCTTTCTAGAGTGAATAAGGGTGTTTGTTGACGAGGCACATATCAGGGTGGAAGCCGGGAAGGGCGGATCCGGATGCCTTTCCTTCCGTCGTGAGAAACATACCCCCAGAGGCGGTCCTGATGGCGGCAATGGCGGCCGCGGCGGCAGTGTCTACCTGACCGCAGATCCCCATCTGAATACCCTGATAGATTTTCAGTTCGAGCGGTTGCATCGCGCACAGAATGGCAGACCGGGTGCCGGCCGAGACTGTACCGGAAGAGACGGAAGCGACCTCGAAATTCCGGTGCCGCTGGGCACCTTGATCCATGATGCCGAAACCGAAGAGCTGATCGCAGAGGTGCTGAAACCCGATCAGAGCGTACTCGTCGCACAGGGTGGTGCCCGTGGCCTGGGCAACGCCTGTTTCAAGTCAGGCACCAACCGGACACCGCGGAAAACCACAGCCGGCAAGGCCGGCGAAGTCAGACAGCTGAAGCTGGAACTACGGTTGCTGGCCGATGTCGGACTGGTGGGATTGCCCAATGCCGGCAAGTCCTCGCTCATCCGAAAGGTCACGAATGCCACGCCGAAAACGGCGCCCTATCCATTCACCACTCTGAAACCGGCGCTGGGCGTGGTCTCAATGGACCGTGGACGCAGCTATACGATCGCTGATGTCCCGGGACTGATTGAGGGTGCTTCGTCCGGCAGCGGACTGGGAATTCAGTTTCTCAAGCACCTCGGGCACACCCGTTTGCTGTTTCATCTTGTCGATATTGCCGAATCCGACGATGTGGATACACTGGTCAGACACATCACCTCGATTGAGCGAGAACTGGGTGAGTTCGACCCAGTGCTCGGCGCAAAACCGAAGTGGTTGGTATTCAACAAGATTGACTTGCTGCCCGAAAACGAAGCCGAACGTCGAATCCGCGATGTGATCAAGCAAATTTCCTACGAGGGTGAGTCGTTCGCCGTGTCCGCAATCACCGGTTCCGGCTGCAGAAAACTGACCGGCTCGGCCATGGTCTGGCTCGAAGAGAATCCGGTCACGGAATCAGACCCGCTTGAGTTGGACTCCGAGATACCGGCGTGACGGCACAGTTTGACAGCAGCCAGGCGCGGCGTTGGGTGGTCAAGGTCGGCAGTTCACTGATCACCAATGTCGAGTCCGGAATCAATTTTGACCGCATCCGGTCGTGGGCGGAACAGATTGCCACTTTGAAAAACCAGGGTGTGGAGGTGACGCTGGTCTCATCCGGGTCCATAGTGGAGGGGATGAAACGCCTCGGCTGGAAGGAACGCCCCCATGAGGTGCATCTGCTGCAGGTGGCGGCCGCGGTCGGCCAGATGGGGCTGGTGCGCACCTACGAAACCGAGTTTGAGAAATACGACTACCACACCGCACAGATTCTTCTGACCAATGCCGACCTTGCCAACCGCACGCGCTATCTGAACGTTCGCAACACCCTGCGCGCGCTGCTGGAAATGAAAGTCATACCCGTCGTCAATGAAAACGACACCGTAACCACCGATGATATCAAGTTCGGCGACAACGACAATCTGGCTGGATTGGTGACCAATATCGTCGATGCCGATCTTCTGGTCATCCTCACCGACCAGCAGGGAATCTTCGATGCAGACCCCCGCAGCAATCCCGAAGCCTCGCTGATCCGCGAGGCCTGGGTGGACGATCAGTTTCTGACCGGGGTGGTCGGTCCCAGCAGCAAGTTTGGCCGCGGCGGGATGAAAACCAAACTCGAGGCGGCGCGCAAGGCGGCGCGTTCCGGCGCGGCAACCATCATCGCTTCGGGACTGGAACCGGATCAATTGCAGAACATTCATGCCAATCAGATGAACGGAACACTCCTTAAGTCACGCACCGGGCGCATGACAGCGCACAAGCAGTGGCTGGCCGGTCGGCTGCGGGTAGCCGGACAGCTGCACCTGGATGCCGGTGCGGTTACCGCCTTGGTGGAACAGGGTCGAAGCCTGCTTCCGGTTGGCGTTCGACGGGTCGAGGGAACATTCAAAAGAGGCGACTTGGTGGTCTGCATGGATACGCACGCGAGGGAGGTTGCCCGGGGCTTGATCAATTACGATTCCGAAGAGGTCGACGACATCAAGGGACGCCGTACGGGGCGTATCGAATCAATTCTGGGCTATGTCCGCGACAACGAACTGATACATCGCGACAATATGGTTTTAATGTAAAATCGAAATTAACTGAAATAATTTTGTCAATATTCGTGTATATTGCACAAACAATTTAATTTCGAGGCTGAGGGACGGTTTCGCTCCTCGGCGATTTTCTACCAAATTTGGAGTAATTTGAGTTATGACATTATTTAAGAGAATGATTGGTATCGCAGTTTTGCTGTCGGTACTTATGATTCCGGGATTGTCCAATGCGCAGACTGTGATCCGCATTCAATCCGTCATTCCGATCACCGGAGATGAAATTGTAATGCTGCGTCGTTTCGGCGACAACGTGTCCGCGCTGACCGGCGGAGAAGTTCAGATTGAGGTTCTTCCGGCAGGTGCGGTTGTTGGCGTGAGTGAAACGCTGGAAGCAGTCAATCAAGGCCTGATCGAAGGCGGGTTCGCCTGGACACACTATTGGTCCGGCTATCATCCGGCAGCCATGCTGTTCGGCTCACCAACCGCAGGTGCGGGTCTGGGAATTGACAACATCGCCTGGATTTCCTGGTATATGGAAGGTGGAGGCAAGGCCCTCTACGAACGGCTTTGGGATGAGATGGGCATGAACGTCAAGGGACTCATGCTGCAACCCGTCGGCCCGGAAGCACTGGGTTGGTTCAAGGAGCCGATCGAAAGCATGGATGATTTCCGAAAATACCGATTCAGAGCTCCTCCTGGAATTCCAGGACAGACCTATAACGACATCGGTGTTGCCGCGGTCGCCATGGGTGGTGGAGATATCCTTCCTGCGCTGGAGAAAGGCACGATCGATGCTGCTGAGTGGTGCTGCCCGAAACCAGATTCGGTTTTTGGTTTCCAAAAGGTTCTCAAGCATTATTACCTGCAGGGCCTGCACCAGGTGGTCGTGAACGCTGACCTTTACATCAATGGCGATGTCTGGGACAGCCTGACACCCCACCAGCAAAAAGCCATGGAAGTGTCCGCAGATGCTTCGCTGATGGCGTCCATGGCCTATCGAATCTACGAAAATGGCAAGGCATTGAAGGATCTCACCGAGAATCATGGCGTGATCCTGCATGACACACCCGTGGATTACTTTTCCGAGTATATGAATGCGGTGTTGAACAGCATGGACAAGCATAAGTCTGAGAACGAGTTCTTCAACGAAGTCTGGACTTCCATGAAGGAGTTTGCTGATATTGCGGTACCCTTCTGGGCTGGCGCGCAAACCACCAATGCCAATCTGGGACAGGCTTACGCCAAGCAGAAGCAATAACAGTCATTGACACGTAAAGAAGTGATATAAGATACGCAGAATCCCAAACGGGACTACTGCGTATCTTTTCACACATTACAATAAAGTCATCATCTACGAGAGATGACAGTCGAAGGGAGAGAGTGAAGCTGTGCCGGAAGAAGCACCGGAAATCACGGATATAACCGATGAGATGATCGCCGAGCGGCGCTCGTCCGGCAGTTTGTCAAACATGCCGGACGATATGCCTGGATGGATGGCGTTCCTGATCCGATGGATCGACACCATCAGTTTGTGGATTGGTCGGATTGTCTGCGTGTTTACCGTGCCCTTGTTCATGATCATGGTCTATGAGGTGTTCATGCGCTATGTGTTCATTGCACCAACCATGTGGGCCTATGATCTGAGCCGAATGACGTACGGTGCGCTGTTCATGCTGGGTGCTGGTTATGCGCTTTCAAAAGGCATTCACATCCGGGCGGATTTCATCTACAGGAATTTTCCGGTTAAGGTACAGGGTTCGGTCGACGCCGCCTTGTATCTGCTGTTCTATTTTCCCGGCATGCTGGTGTTTCTATGGACGTCCATGGACTTTGCCGGTGTGGCCTGGTTCCGATTGGAAAAAGGCATGGATACGGCTTGGATGCCCTACGTGGCACCGATCAAGTCTGCGCTTCCGATTGGCGTGTTTTTCCTGCTGGTTCAGGGCGTTTCTGAATTTCTTAAGAGCATTTATGCCGCAACCCGCGGCCGGTGGCCGGTCTGATGGCACCTGAAATTCTTGGATTGATACTGATTGCGGTCATGTTGGTCGCAATCTTTGTAGGATTCCCCATTTCATTCACCCTGATTTTTCTGGGTTTTGTATTCGGTTACCTTGGATTTGGTCAGACGGTCTTTTACCTGATGACCTTCCAGTTCTATTCGGTCATGATGGAGCAGACGCTTGCGGCTGTACCCCTGTTTGTATTCATGGGGATTATGATGGAACAGGCCGGACTGATGGAGCGGCTGTTCTCGTCGGTACAGCTGATGCTGTCGCGCGTACGCGGCGCGTTGTTTGTGGCTGTGTTGTTTGTGTCCACGATTTTCGCTGCCGCAACCGGTATTGTCGGTGCCTCAGTCACCATTTTGGGCATCATGGCGGCGAAGACCATGAACCGCTCGAACTACGATGTCCGGCTGGCATCGGGAACGATTACCGCTGGTGGAACGCTGGGTATCCTGATTCCGCCGAGCATCATGCTGGTGGTCATGGGACCGGTGATGGAGATTCCGGTTACGGATCTTTTTGCTGCGGCAGTGGTCCCTGGCATCATGCTGGCTTTGATCTACACCGGTTATTCACTGATTCGCTGCTGGATCAATCCCGCTTTGGGTCCGGTTCTACCGGAATCAGAGCGACCCAAGAGCATGGCGCATGTCTGGCGCGAGTTCCTTTTAGGTCTGGTGCCTCCTTCAGCGCTGGTGTTCGCTGCGCTGGGAAGCATCATGTTTGGTCTTGCCACACCGACGGAAGGTGCGGCCTGTGGTGCGTTTGGTGCATTGCTGCTGACACTTGCCTATCGACGTCTCACCTGGTCGAAACTTTTCAATGCGCTGATCAAGACACTTGAGATCACCGCACTGATCATGTTGCTCGTTGCAGCCTCAAACTTCTTCGGGGCTGTCTTTTCGAGACTCGGAACACCCACCATGCTGACCGGGTTCCTGCTGGATCTCGAAGTCAATCGCTATGTGATTCTGTTGATCATCATGGCGCTGATTTTCCTGCTGGGCTGGCCGTTGGAGTGGGTGCCGATCGTGTTGATCATTGTGCCGATTCTGATCCCGCTGGTCATTCAACTGGATTTCAATCTGACCTGGTTTGCGATCCTGGTGGCGGTGAACCTGCAGACCGCGTGGTTATCACCACCGGTGGCTTTATCCGCGTACTTTTTAAAGGGCGTTGTACCCCAATGGGACCTCAAGGATATCTATTTCGGCATGATGCAGTTCATGGGGCTGCAACTGATCGGACTGACGCTGATCATTGTCTTCCCACAACTTGTACTTTGGCTGCCGCAACTCATTTACGGCGGCGGCAACTAGGTTCGGCCGCCAAGTGCGGCGGCACTCCCAAATCAGTGCTGGATACAGTCAGTCGGAGGCTGTTGCAAGTTCCTTGAGGCGTGCATTCATCCGGCTTTTCAGACGTGCAGCCTTGTTCTTGTGCTGAAGACCCTTGCGGGCGCTGCTGTCAATTTTCGAACAGGCGAGTTTGAATGCTTCCACGGCAGCTTCGGTATCGTTTGATTCGAGTGACTTGTAAAATTTCTTGATGTAAGTGCGGACTGCTGCACGCTCACTCACGTTGCGTGCACGTCGCTTTACATTCTGTCTGGCTCGCTTGCGAGCCTGCGGAGAATTAGCCAAAGTAGTTCAATCCTTTTGTTGAAGTCGAAATGGTAAAGCGCAAAATATGCTATTTTTTGCTTCACTTGTCAATAGCAACAGGCGAATTATCCTGCCGCCAATGCATTTATCATCAGATTTCGGTGATTATACGGTGTCGGCGCGAATGGATTGACAGGGATTTTTGATTTGGATACCTTGAGATAAGTTAATGGACACGGTCAAATGAGCGTGACAGAGTTCGTCAATGAGCTTCAGGTTTTGAGTTTTTGCAATGTATTCAATCCCTACCGGGATTGCTGCGCACGATACGACCGCCGCGACGCGCCAAAGATTCGATCCCACTTATTGCGCAATATGCTTGAACGGGCTGTGGAAACCGAACTGGATTCACTGTGGGTGGGACGAGATTTGGGTCATCGCGGCGGGCGGCGTACCGGTTTGGCGTTCACGGACGATGCGAATCTTCAAACTCACGGCGAGCGCTGGAGGATTTCAGTCAACACACCCACAATCGGTCGGCAGATTCGCGAAAACACCGCATCAGTGGTGTGGAGGGTTCTCAACCAGACTGACAGGACAATATTCTTGTGGAATGTATTTCCATTGCATCCCCATCTGGCCGGTCAGCCATTGACCAATCGTGCGCATGATGCACGGGAGCGCGAGACAGGCATGGGGCTTTTGATGGAGCTGATCGAACTGCTCAAACCCGGGCGTTTGGTTCCGATTGGCGCCGACGCGGCAAAAGTACTGCGCGCGGTCGGCGGTGAACACGAAGTATTTCCAGTTCGACATCCAAGTCACGGCGGACAGAAACAGTTTGTTGCGGGGATGACACGCCTGTATGATTTAACCTGAGTCCGTGTGGTGTCGCGTACGGACTGATCGATCATCGAGAACCAGAGTCAGTGAACACTGAAACGAACAACCTGCAGTCATCGTCATGAATCCCGACGACGCCGACAAAGAGCTGACAGAACCCAAAGGCACGGTCAAGCTGCTCAAGTCGACCGCGGCGTTCGGCTCGATGACCGTGCTCTCGAGATTCACCGGCCTGATTCGGGATATTGTTTTCGCACAGCTGGTCGGCAGCACATTTGTAGCCGATGCTTTCTTTGTGGCGTTCCGGATTCCGAACTTCTTCAGGAGAATCTTTGGGGAAGGTGCGTTTTCAGCGGCGTTCGTTCCCGTCTACACCCAGCAACGAGTTGGTTCCCAGCCATCTGAAGTGCAGGGGTTTCTGGACCTGGTGACGGGCAGACTGACCCTGGCATTGGTCATTCTGTCGGCTGTTGGTGTGATATTCGCTCCCTTGGTGATTTCAGTCCTTGCCCCCGGATTCCGTGCGGAAGCCGATAAGTTCCAACTCACCGTGGACTGCCTGAGAATCACATTTCCCTATGTGCTGTTTGTCTGCCTGGTAGCCCTCAGTGCCGGAATCCTCAATACCCATGGACGGTTTGCCGCACCTGCCGCAACGCCGATCCTGCTGAACATCTCGTTGATCGCGTCTGCGTTGTGGCTGACCGGTGTCACCGGCAACGCGGCCATTGCATTGTCCATCGGAGTACTGGGTGCTGGCGTCGTTCAATTGCTGTTCCAGCTTCCGTTTCTGGTCAGAAACCGGACGGTTCCCAGACCGCGGCTGACGCGCAAAGACCAGGGTGAGGCGGAAAAAGGGGCAAAGGAGGTCTATCGACTCATGCTGCCGGCGATTTTCGGGGCATCGGTTGCCCAGGTCAACCTGATCGTCAATACATTCATTGCGTCTTTTCTGGTCACCGGAAGTGTCTCGTGGCTGTATTACTCGGACCGCTTGATGGAATTCCCCCTTGGCGTTTTCGGTGTTGCGCTGGGCTCGGTGATTCTGCCGAGGCTGTCCGAAGAGCATGTCCAGACGGCGCAAGGGGAGTTTTCACGGTTGCTGGACTGGGGGATGCGGTGGTGTCTGCTGATCGCAATTCCATCCACGGTGGGTTTAAGTGTCCTGTCAGACGAGATCGTCGGTGCATTGTTCTATCACGGCGCCTTTACCGAGCATGATGTGGTTATGTCGGCAAGGGCATTGGTTGCGTTCAGCATCGGCCTTGCCGCGTTGATTGCGGTGCGTGTGCTCTCGCCTGGTTTCTTTGCGCGCAACGATACGAAGACACCGGTTCGTGCCGGCGCAATCGCGATGGTGGTGAATGGAATCCTTGCCGTGGTGTTCGCGCTCAACTGGCAGCATGTTGGCCTGGCTGCGGCGATTTCGGTTGCTGCCTACGTCAATGCCGGCCTGCTGTTCTACTGGCTGGTTCGAGACCGCGTCTACGCCCCCGGAAAGGGTTGGCTGTGGTTTATCTGCCAAGTGTCAACAGCGTCCCTTATAATGGGTTTGGCCTTGTGGTGGCTTACACCGGGCCTTGACATTTGGCTTGAATACAGTGTTGCCGGGAGGGTATTTCGATTGCTCGGTATTGTTGTTGCCGGAGCAATCGTGTATGTTGCCTCAGGCATGGCAGTTGGATTGAGAATCCATCAATTGATGAAACGATGAGTTTGGCGGAATCAAGACTTGTTCAAATCGGCTCTCCCGATTCGCCGAGATATTTCACTTTGGAAGAGGCAAATGAGGCGTTGCCCCTGGTCAAGCAGATTACCCGGGATTCCTACGATGAACTCAAAGTCATCAAGAAACGATTGCGCAATTTCGTGCCGAGCGACCCGAGGGTGGTGTTTGTCGAACAGGAATACGAGCAGACCGTCAAGCGATGGATTTCCAAGATGGAGCGTCTGGGACTTGTGGTCAAGGGTTTGTGGCTGGTTGATTTCGATACCGGTGACGGATATCTATGCTGGAAGTATCCCGAGTTGGAGGTTTCGCACTATCACAGTTATACGGGCGGATTTGCTGCGCGCCGGCCGGTTTCCGAGATCATTGAGGAAGTTCGTCCAGACTGGGCATGACGGGATTGGTTTATCCATCCCGGCAACCGAATTCCGGGCATGAGTGAATGGAATTTATCCGCGGTCTGCACAATATCAAGCCTCGGCATCATGGGTGCGTCGCGTCGGTCGGCAATTACGACGGACTGCATCCCGGCCACATGCAGGTGATTCAGTCCCTGGCAAGCAAAGGTCAGGAGTTGAGCCTGCCGGTGACAATCGTCAGTTTTGAGCCTCATCCGTTGGAGTTTTTCGTACCCGATGCCGCACCGGCCCGTTTGATGACTGTACGCGAGAAATTGGAAGGGCTGAGTCGGCTTGAGGTGGACCGCTTTTGTTGTCTTCGATTCAACCACCAGCTCGCCAATACCGAGCCGGAAGCATTCATTCAGGAATTGCTGGTTGAAAGACTCGGTGTGCGGTACATTGTTGTCGGCGATGACTTTCGATTTGGACGAAACAGGCGCGGTGATTTTGAGATGCTCCGCAGTATCGGCAAGAGACACGGGATGGAAGTCATACGGACTGAATCATTCATGGTGGGCAGCGAGCGCGTGAGTTCGACCCGGATTCGCGAGTGCCTGGCTTCCGGCAATCTGATTCATGCGGCCAAGTTGCTGGGTCGGGATTACTCGATGTCCGGCAAGATTGTGCGCGGAGATGGAAATGGCCGCAAGTGGGGATTTGCCACAGCCAATCTGCGGCTGCGCAATCAAAAACCTGCGCTGACGGGAATTTTTGTTGTGAAAGCACAATTGAACGGCGGTGCGCTGCTGCCGGCAGTGGCCAGTCTCGGTACGCGTCCGACTGTCGACGGCACCCGGTTTGTGCTTGAGGTACATCTGCTGGATTTTGATGAGGACATTTATGGTCAGCGCATGCAGGTGAACTTCTTGCAGAAACTGCGCGATGAGGTGAGATTCACCTCGATTGAGACGATGTGTGAGCAGATTCAGTGTGACATACTCAGGACCCGTGAATTTTTTGGGCAGGAACATTCCCGCCGCGTCTCCTGATAGATGCTGTGACGGCAATCCCCATGCGAATTGAATACAATAGGTTGCACTTCGCCGGCTGATCCATGAATTGAATTCTTACGCCCGATTGCAGGTATCTTGCTTTTCCTGGATTCGGCTTTTTTTTCCGTAATTTGACAGACCATTCAAGATGAATTACAAAGATACGATCAATCTCCCCAAGACTGACTTTCCAATGCGTGCGAATCTGGCCAAGAGGGAGCCCGACATACTGGCATTCTGGGAACAGATTGACCTGTACGCCTGTCTTCGGGAAGCAGGCCGGGGACGTGAGAAGTGGGTGCTGCATGATGGCCCTCCCTACGCCAACGGTGCACTGCACATCGGCCATGCAGTCAACAAGATACTCAAGGACGTGATCGTCAAATCCAAAACCATGGCGGGTTTTGATTCGCCCTATGTGCCCGGCTGGGACTGTCATGGGTTGCCAATCGAGCATGAGGTCGAAAAGAAAATCGGACGGGATCTTTATCGCAACGATCCGTCAGCCTTCCGCAAGGCCTGCCGTCAATTTGCCACGGAACAGATTGATATTCAGCGCAACGGATTCATTCGCATGGGCGTGATCGGTGATTGGTTCAATCCGTACCTGACCATGAATTTCCACACCGAGGCGAACGGCATCCGGGCACTGGGCCGAATATTCGAAAACGGCCATGTCATGCATGATTTGATGACGGTGTACTGGTGTTCGGACTGCGCATCCGCACTGGCTGAGGCCGAGGTGGAGTATCTGGACAAGAAGTCCACCACGGTGGATGTTCGAATGGCCGCACGGGATTTGGATGGGATCGCCCGTGCATTCGGGCTGTCGCCCGACGCTGTGGGTGAGTCTGTCAGTGCCGTGATTTGGACCACCACACCATGGACCCTGCCGGCAAACCGAGCCATTGCTGTGCATCCTGATTTTCAATACAGCCTGGTGGAGTGCGCCGTTGACGGAAAGACCACTGAATTCCTGATTCTTGCCGAGGAATTGGTTGAGTCATGCATGTCGAGGTATGGCGTTGACGAACACCGGGTTGCTGCGACAGTGGTTGGAAGCAGTCTGATTGGACTGGGCTTTGGTCATCCGGTCGAATGTGAGGACAGGGTGGTGCCGGTGATTGCAAGTGAGCATGTGACATTGGATGCCGGTACCGGATTAGTCCACACCGCGCCGGGACACGGACAGGAGGATTTCGATCTTGGCAAGCGAAATGACCTGGAAATCTACAATCCAGTCGGACCGGAAGGTCGATTCCTGCAGCAGGTCCCACATGTCGGCGGATTGCGTGTTGACGAGGGTGGCCAGGTGTTGACTGAACTGCTTCGCACAACGGGTGCATTGGTGTGCAGTGACGAGATCGAGCACAGTTACGCCCACTGTTGGCGACACAAGACGCCGATCATTTTCCGGGCGACACCGCAGTGGTTCGTCAGCATGGTACGCGCCGACTTGCGTGACACCGCTTTGGAGGCGATTCGCAAGGTTCAATGGGTACCCGAATGGGGTGAGGCGAGAATCGATGGAATGGTGCGGAACAGGCCGGATTGGTGTCTTTCGCGTCAGCGGGTCTGGGGAACGCCGTTGACGCTGTATGTGCACAAGGAAACCGGGGAATTGCATCCCGACTCGTTGGAGATTTTTGAGCGGGTGGCGAAGGAAGTCGAAAAGGCTGGAATCGATGCGTGGTTTGATCTGGATGATTCGGTTTTCATCGGTGATGCCAGTTCGGAATATGACAAGGTTACCGATGTCCTGGATGTCTGGTTTGATTCCGGGGCGACCCACTACAGTGTGTTGAATCATCGTGATGAACTGACCAATCCTGCCGGAATGTACCTGGAAGGGTCGGACCAGCACCGTGGCTGGTTTCAGTCCAGCTTGCTGGTCAGTGCCGCCATTACCGGACAGGCACCTTACCAGTCGGTACTGACACACGGGTTTACGGTTGATGGTGAAGGGCGCAAGATGTCAAAGTCTGTTGGCAATATCATCAGCCCGCAGGAAATCATTGGCGAGTTGGGGGCCGACGTGCTTCGGCTTTGGGTGGCATCCACTGAATATGAGGCCGAAATGGGGATTTCCCAGGAGATTCTGACCCGCACAACCGATTCGTATCGTCGTATCCGCAACACGGCCAGATTCCTGGTCGGCAACCTGAATGGATTTGATGTGGCAGACTGCGTGGCATGGGATGACATGCTTGAGTTGGACCGTTGGGCGGTACGAACGGCGATGCGGCTGAATGATGAGATCGTGCAAGCCTACGACAACTATCGATTTCACCTGATCTGTCAGAAGATTCATCGTTTCTGCATCGTTGACATGGGCGGGTTTTACCTGGATGTCCTGAAAGACCGCCTCTATACAATGCCGAGACAGAGCACGGCCAGACGTTCTGCACAGACCGCAATGTACCACATTCTGGAGGCGTTCGTTCGATGGCTGGCACCGATCTTGAGTTTTACCGCCGAGGAGATTTGGCGGTATGTTCCCGGCGAACGGGAACAGTCGGTCATGCTTGCACACTGGTACGAAAAGTGGCCACCGGAGGCGAGGCTTGATGGTGCGGCGGATATGGAGTTCTGGTCAAAGGTGATTGATGTTCGCGAAGCAGTCAATCAGCAACTGGAAAAAAGCCGCAACGACGGCAGGATCGGATCGCCCTTGGCCGCTGAGGTATCGCTGTATTGCTCGGACGAATTGCGAAGCCTGCTTGACCAGATCGGCAGTGAGCTCAAGTTTGTCACCATCACGTCCAACGCTTCGGTCGAGTCGATTGAGTCAATGGAGAACTCTGCAGAGCAATCCGAGATCGAGGGCTTGTACATCCACGTCGCCAAGTCCGAGAACACCAAATGCGTGCGCTGCTGGCATCAGACTCCGGATGTGGGTGCAGATCCGGATCATCCGGAAATCTGTCTTCGATGTGTGTCCAACATCTCAGGCGATGGTGAACTGAGACGATACGCCTGATTCCGAATGCGGGACTGATTCGGAGCACCCGGCTCAAAGCACAGCACATGTCTTATCTTCGACCCCAGCTGAGCAACCAAAAAGTTCTCAGGATACACAGCGGTATTGCTTTGGGAGTGATCATTGTCGATCAATTGACCAAGGCACTGATTCTTTTCAACCTGGAGCCATTTGAATCAGTCCGGGTAACGGGGTTTCTCAACCTGTTTTTGGTGTTCAATGAAGGGGCGGCGTTTGGATTTCTGTCCGGTGCCGATTTCGACGTCAATCGGGTGTTTCTGTATGCCAATCTCGGCATACTGGCGCTGTTGGGATATGCGCTGTGGACGCTGCGACCTGGACGCACGCAGGCGGCTACCGGCATATGGTTGATTCTCGGTGGCGCAGTCGGCAATCTGATTGATCGGGTCTTGCACGGTCACGTGGTGGATTTCTTTGACTTTCACCTTGGTGCCTGGCACTACAGTACATTCAATGTTGCAGACAGTGCCATTACATTGGGTGCCGTACTCGTCGCAATGGAGATTTTTCGAATAAAAATCTTGTTTCGACGCGGTTGAGTTACCCGAAAGCAGGCCAGTCGGATCTGATGCGTCGGATATGTACTGACTGGATTCGGATGATTCGAAATACGCTCGGGAATTACCGGACTGAACTCGCAGCGCCTTCTGTGTGAGCAGATTTCAACAGTTCTCCCAGTTCATCCTGATAGGCAAAGATGCCCGGAGTCCCGCCGGTGTGGAAGAATAAAAGTCGGGAATCCAGCGATGCTGATTGCGCACCTGCCAGGAATGCAGCCATGACCTTTCCGGTGTAGGTGGGATCCAGTACCAGACCTTCATGGCGGGCACTGTCAATGATGCCTTTCCAGACTTGATCACTTGCCTTGCCGTAACCAGGCTCGAGGAATTCATCTGTGAGAATGACATCCTCATCGCTCAGATTGACCTCGTGCTTGAGTAACCTCCCAATCTCCTTGCAGCGGGATCGGATTCGCTCCAACTGATCGGCTTTGTTTCGACGCACACAGACACCGACGAGTCTGCTCGTATGGCCGAATGCCCTGAGCCCGTAAAGCAACCCCGCATGGGTGTTTCCGCTGCCTGATGCCACATAAATCTCGTCAAACGACTGGTTCATCTGACTGCATTGCTCAAGCAGTTCCGCTGCGGCTCTGACATAGCCCAGCGCCCCGAGCGGGGTATGCCCGGGTGCAAGGGGGATGACATAGGGTGAACGGCCGCCGGCTTGCAGCCGGTCTGCGATCTCACGCAGACGTCGGTCAGCGCCGTGTTCGTTCTCACCTTCGGGAAAATAGTGAAGATGGGCACCAAACAGACGGTTCAACAGGACATTGCCGGAAGCATGATAGGATTCCGACGTTGTGTCCACCCTGGATTCGAGTTGGATGTGGCACTCCATTCCCAATCTTGCGGCAAATGCGGCTGTGATGCGGGCGAAGTTCGATTGCACCGCACCGGTAATCAGAACGGTATCGGCACCCTTGGCGACTGCATCACCGAAATAATATTCGAGTTGCCTGACCTTGTTTCCACCAAAGGCCAGCAGGTTGCAGTCATCGCGTTTCACATACAGCTGTGTTCCCTGTGAGAGACGTGAAAGATTCGGCAGTGCATGAAGAGGTGTGACTTCGTCATACACAACCTCACGCGGAAATCTGATCAACCGGTCCAATTCCGATGGATTCAGTGCACTGCTCATCTGGATTGGTTCAAATGCTGCTCCGGCAGGGATTCTTCCTTGAAATCTGCAGTCAGATCAGGCAGTCGCCAATTCGCGTTTTTTGCGTCTTGACTGCACCAGAACAACACCGGCAAGCACAATCAACGCCGGGATGTAGAAGATTTCCTTGGGCATCCGCTCACTGGGTTGCTGAATGTGGTCGATGACAACGGGTGTGTCGGAATAAAAATCAAACAGATCACCGATCTTGATGAAAAGATCGGTTCCGACAAATGGCTCCTCAATTCTCATTTGTCCGTCTTCATTGGTCACCGTCAATCCTGCCCCGCTGAGTCGCCTTTCCGCTTCAGCGAGGTCACCGAGTGGCACCAGGACAGTGGTACTCTTGATTTCTCCGGTATCAAAGTCGGGCCCGGAAACAACAATCGACATCACGCCGTTTTGCGGTATGTCGCGAACGATCTCATACACCTTAGTCGGTTCCACCTGCAGATGCGGTGGCTGAAACTGGTCAAGCCAGTAACCTGGTCTGAACAGTGTGAAAGCGACCAGCAGCAGCACCGCAGATTCCCACAACCTGTTGCGGGTGATCATGTAGCGCTGTGTCGCCGATGCAAACAGCATCATGGCAATCACGGCGACAATGAAAACAAATACAGCCTTCAGCGGTGACACGTCGATCAGCAGCAAGTCGGTGTTGAAGATGAAAAGGAACGGCAGCAGCGCGGTCCTGATGTCGTATGCAAATCCCTGGATACCGGTCTTGATTGGATCGCCTTTCGAGATGGCAGCCGCCGCAAAGGCGGCGAGTCCGACCGGAGGTGTGTCATCTGCAAGTATGCCAAAGTAAAAGACAAAAAGATGCACGGCGATGACCGGTACGACCAGGCCGTTCTGGGCGCCAAGCAGCAAGATGACCGGCGCCATGAGTGATGAGACAACAATGTAGTTCGCAGTAGTTGGCAGCCCCATGCCGAGAATCAGACTCATCACCGCAACCAGCAACAGCATGGCGATCAGGCTGCCGCCTGACAGAAACTCAACAAACTCACCAACGACCTGATGTGCGCCGGTCAGCGATATGGTGCCCACGATGATGCCCGCGGCACCCGTGGCAACTGCGATGGCGACCATGTTGGAGGATCCGGCGATCATGCCATCTTTCCATTCAGTCACGCCTTTTCTGAATTCTGCGGACAGATTTCCTGTTTTCCGGAATATTGCCTTGAGTGGGTGCTGGGTGACCGCTACGGTTGTAATGGCGATCATCGCCCAGAATGCCGAGAAAGACGGTGAGAGACGTTCAATCACAATGCACCAGATCAGGATCACGATCGGCAACACATAGTAGAGTCCGACGATTGCGGTTTCGCCTGCCCGGGGCAATTCTGTAATCGGTGCGTCTGGTTCGTCAACTACGAGGTCGGGTCGTCTTGCGGAAAGCCAGATCAGCGCAAGATAAGCAATCGTACACAAAACCACGACGATGGTGAAGGCGGCTGATGGGAAGACGACCTTGATCCAGCCCATTCCAAAGTAAACCGCCAAGCCAAGCAGGGCGATTGCAATGAAGCCGCCCAGGAATCCGATGAGTTTGGTCATCAACGTCAGTGACGATGGTGGTTTGGGCAAACCCTTGAGATTCAGCTTGAGTGCTTCGAGATGAACAATGTAAACCAGCGCGATATAGGAAACCAGCGCGGGAACCAATGCATGCTTGATGATCTCGGTATAACTGATTCCGGTGAACTCGGCGATAAGGAATGCGGCAGCACCCATCACCGGCGGAGTCAGCTGTCCATTGGTGGAGGATGCAACCTCCACGGCTCCGGCTTTTTCGGGCGAGAGGCCGGTTCTTTTCATCAACGGGATGGTGAATGTTCCCGTAGTGACGGTATTGGCAATTGACGAGCCGGAATACAAGCCGCTCATGGCGGATGCGAGTACAGCGGCCTTTGCAGGTCCGCCGCGCAGATGGCCCAAAAGCGCGAACGCGACCTTGATGAAGAAATTCCCCGCACCGGATTTTTCGAGAATCGAACCGAACAGCACGAATAGAAAGATCAAGGACGCGGAAACCCCGAGCGCAACGCCAAACACCCCCTCATTCTGCATCCAGTAATGCCACATGGCCTTGCCAAACGACGCGCCTTTCCACTGAACGGTCTCAGGCAGAAAATCGGAATGGCCAAAAAATACATACAGCACGAACACCGATGCCACGATCAGCAATGGTAGCCCCAGTGCACGATACACCGTAATGGCGAGTACGATCATCCCGATGGTCGAGATGACAAGGTCGCCGGTAGTCGGGAGTCCTGCACGCACTGCGATCTCATTGCGAAGCACGACGATGTAGAGGCACGACACTACGCCGAGTACGATCAGGATCCAGTCATACCAGGGAATATGTGACTTCGGACTGGACTTCAACAATGGAAATGACATTGTTGCCAGCACGAAAGCGAAGGCAAGGTGAATGAGTCGGGCATTCGCGCTGGTGACAACCAGCGAAATACCTGTGAGTTCGGTCAGGAAAAACGGAAAATTCGAAGAGATGTAGATTTGAAACAGTGCCCAGACGAAGGCAATGATCAGGATCAGACGGCCCTGCCAGCCGGTAGCGGCACGAGACCCGGTATCGGCGCTGGCAAGAATCTCCGCAGCCGATGTATCGGGTTTCGTATCGTTTGACATGGGAAAATTCAGATTGTGGGAGTCAGGTTACAGAATGAAGCCGGGGGAGATTTGATCTCCCCCGGCTGTAAGTTCTGAATGTTACATCCAGCCTCTTTCCTTGTAGTATCTCATTGCGCCTTCATGCAAAGGAGCGGACAGAGAATCGGAAATCATCTCCTCGGGTTTGAGATTGGCAAATGCCGGATGCAGTTTCTTGAATGCATCGAAGTTGTCGAAAACCGCCTTGACAACGATATAGACAACATCAGCAGGCACATCGGCACTGGTCACGAATGTCGCACCCACACCGAAAGTGGTGATGTCGGATTCGTTGTTGTACATGCCGGCTGGAATGGTGGCAGTCCGATAGTAGGAATTATCCGCAACCAGCTTATCGATCGCATCACCTGTTGCATTGACAAGGTGACTCGGGCAGGTTGAAAGTGATTCCTGGGTCAGCGCTGAAGGATGTCCCACCAGCCAGAAGTAGGCGTCGATTTTTCGATCGCAGACTGCCTGACCTGTTTCGGCTGATTTCATCTCGGCTGCCAGTTTCAGATCACTGCGGCTCCATCCAAGGGCTTCCTCGATGACTTCCCAGGTGCCGCGCGTACCGGAACCTGGATTGCCGATGTTGACGCGATTGCCTTTCAGGTCCGTGATGTTCTGGATTCCGGAATCAGCGTGGGCGATGATCGTAACGGGTTCCGGATGTACCGAAAACACGGCTCTCAGTGATTCGAACTTGCCTTGGTCTTCAAACTTGGATGTGCCGTGGTAGGCATGGTATTGCCAGTCTGACTGGGCGACTCCAAATTCCAACTCACCCGCACGGATGGTGTTGATATTGTAGATTGATCCACCGGTAGACTCTGCCGAGCAGCGAATGCCGTGCTCTTTGCGGTCCTTGTTTACCAATCTACAGATCGCGCCGCCCGTCGGATAATACACTCCGGTCACACCACCAGTTCCAATACTGATGAACTGTTGCTGACTTTGTGCGGGAATGATGCCTGCGGTCAATGTCATGAACAGTGAGGCGGCAATTGCAATAATCGATTTTTTCATAACTACAACTCCATTTTGGATTTTCAAAGAATTTAAGCATTGTAACTGAACTTCTCGATTTTTTTGATTCAAATCTGCTTTTCGCTTGGTTGAGTCTTAAAAATTAATTTGATTTGCAGCTATCTACGTCCACAAAGAAATTTCGGTTACGCTATCGTAAACACTCTGTATCGATGAATCTAAGAAATAATTTGAGTGGGTTGTCTTGGCAGCAATATGATCCCAAACGTTCTAGAAAAGAGATGGTTGCGAATTAAATGGCGGGTGAAATGTGCCAATAATGACGTATGGATTTGGAGCTCGTTTATGCCACTCTTTTGTGGTTCCAAGAAATAGGTGAAGATCCTTGGTTCGAGTAAAATCATAAAAGTATTTTTGTTTTACCTTTGCAATTGCGGCTTGTTCGTCTCCTTCTTTTTTCAGACAATTCCAATAGAGTTGACCAATTTCCCAGTCGATAATCATCAAAGTGCTCTCTTTGCCTTCGTTATCAGCAAAGCGATAAGAAAACTTGTATGGCAATTTTGGCATCAATTTAAAATCACTTCGGTCCATGTCGTCAAAGAGTGAACCCTGTTTCAGCGCCGCTTCCGCCGCTTCTCTTTTGCTGAAAGACCATTCCCTTTCTACCTCTTCAAATAGAAAATCTTTCACCTCGCTCGGTTTGAAAATTACCAACGAATATTCATTCCTTTTTGCTGCGCCAATTATGGTGTTGAGATTGGTATGTACTGTATTCTTCAATAGGATTAGATTTCTGCGCAGCTCCCAATTTTGATCGGTTGGTATGAATTGACTTAGGCTAATATTGCTAATATCACGTGGACGAAAGCTTTCTGGTCTGGAGTCTTTTGAGTTCTTTTCAATTTCCAACTCTATCCATTGGTATTTTTTGAAGCGTTGGTCAAAATCCAAAAATCTAAATGGGGTTGGGTACAGTCGAATCCATGAACCATCTTCTTTAAACCCAGCTATGCAAGTGAGTTCAATATGCTTTGCAGAAAGCGTGGGGTAAGTTTTGACGGCAACAAGAATGCGTTCTTTGTTCATTCAGAATTTCTCAAATGTGTTTTATCTCATACTGCCAATCGGGAAGCTTTGAAAGTGCTGTAGCGACACAACTACGGTGACACATAGTTGCATCAGCTTCAAAGCATGTAATGGCAATTCGCTTATAGCTCCGGAACACTTGATTCAGCATATCAATTGCATGAGAATTCTGCTTAAGCGTTGTTGCTTCGTAGTCATCGAATAAATGCTCATAGTCTTGCATTGAACGTAAGTTTTTTCGTTTCTTCGAGTCAATTCCCAATTCTGGAAAATGTAAATACTCAATATTTAGTTTGTTCAATGTATCCGATAAGGTTGATTGAGAAAAACCATAACTTCGACTAAACGGATTTCGCCTGACATCGCACAGGATTCTTACATTATTCTGAATCAATCGATTCAAGTAGTTCTCAAAGGAATTTCCTTCATAACCAATAGTGAATAGTCTGTATCCATCACTTTTTGGCCTTGCGTTGTCTATTTTGGCTAGTTCTTCACGATTCATCAAATATGCGGCTTTCTCACTGTTTATCGCAAAGTACGGAAAATTTCTATACACGTGGCGAACTAAAGAGTCTCCCTTTAATCTTCTGAATTTATTGACAAACGAAATGATCTTTTCTTGATCAGACGTATCGATTTGTGAGATATAGTCAGCATCAACAGATGTTAATCTCCAGTAACCTTCTTCATCCACAATTGCTCCAATGCCGATTAGACGCCGTCGATCCGCGTAAGATTGGAATGAAAAACATCCGAATTTATACGGAACAAACTCATAACTTTTTCCAAGGTCATAAGTTTGTGTAAGCAAAAACAAATACTTCTGCAGATCTATGTTCGACAAACGTCCTCCAAAAGCTTGTAGCAAGGCTAGAACTAATTTTTGACGTCGGAACAAGAATATTCTGGGTTGAGCCATTTTTCATACCTGTTCACTTATGTGAACAATTTGATTTGGGAATTTATAGATTTGCGAATTTTTCTACCAGACTGATTTACAGAACCAACCTTTCTCGTTGTAGAACAATTCATTGAATAGCAAAATTATCCCATAATTCCGTGTTCAATTATTGGTGATGGTAAATATATTATACAAATGTTTGTTATTGTTCCACCGACCAGTTCTCCACCCACAGGGTGGTTGAAGAGATGTTGCCTGTAGGTTCAATCCCCTTGAGCCACTTCGGGATGATGAACGAGTCCGATCGGAAATAAAGCGGCAGCACCGGCAGCTCCTCGACGTACAGATTCTGAATCCGATCAAAGATCTGTTTGCGCTCCTCCTTGTTCAAGGTGATTTCAACCTCGTCGATCAGCCGGTCCATCTCAGGATTTTGATAGCCGGTATAGTTTGATCCCACCCATTTGTTCTCCTCGGTTGGGATTTCACTGGAGTGCAGGGTGGTCCGCGGCGAACTCTCCGGATTGCTGATCCATGCGAACATCGCGAGTCCCGAAAACAGCCGCTTCGATACCGTCTCTCCAAAAAACACTCGGGGCGGCTGGTTTCGGATCCGTACGTCCACACCGACCTGCTGCCACTGACTCTGCAAGACCTGCTGTACGGCTTCCCGGACCCGCGAGCCGGCCGTGGTGCCGAATTCCAGGCGCAGGGGTTCATTGTCGGCATTGTATCGGACGTCCTTGATGATTTTGCTCCAGCCGGCTTCGTCCAACAGGGACGCCGCCAGCTCCGGATCGTACGCATATCTGCGAATGTTGGTGTTGTAGGTGGGATCAAGCGGATTTACAAACACGTCGGCGACCGGCTGCTTGCCGCTGAACAGATGATCGCTGATGGCCTGTCGGTCGATGGCATGGATCAGTGCGCGCCGTACCCGAAGATTCGCCAGTATCGGATTGTCCAGATTGAGGTCGATGTGTTCGTATATCAGACCGGGATGAAAGATGAAGTCGTAGTCATCCGGATAACGCTTTTGGATGGCCAGTGCCTGATCCACCGTGACACCCAGTGTGCCCGATATGTAGTCGATGGATCCTGACAGCAGGTTTGCCTCAAGCGCGGCGGTGTTCTCGATGATCCGGATGATGATCTTTGAAAAATGCGGTGTTTGGCCCCACCAGGATTCGTTTCGGACGAATTCGATGTAGGCGCCTGGGTCGACTTTGGAGATGCGGTAGGGGCCGAAGTAGAGTCCCGGATTGAGCGTGTCGTTGTCATAGGTGTTGCGGTTTCGGTACTCGCTCGGTTCAGCGAATGCCGTACGGTCCACGTGCTCGGGCAGAAGGTAGAGCCCAAGATCGTTGTACTTGAACTCAACCCGGTCCATCTTGAGTGTGAATGTCTTGTCATCCACAACCTCGACCGCGACAACCCGTCGATAAAACTCCGCTCCCAGCACACCGCTTTGTGGATTTTTGCCAACTTCGATGGTGTATTCGACATCCCGGGTTGTAACCGGTGTGCCATCACCCCAGGTTGCGTTCGGCTGCAGTGTATAGGTGACTGCCATTCCCTGCTTGCCGTCATCCAGTTCAATCACCTTGGCACCACCATTTTCGATGGTGGGCAGAGACGTACACAGGAGGCAGATCAGGTTCCAGTCCTTGTCGTAGGTGGTGATCGGACGCATGGTGAGATTCAAGGCGTAGTATTTCGCCAGCATGGACTCAAAGTTGGGATGGAACGATGCCGGGAATTGAGACATTCCAATGACCAGCGTGTCCTTGTCATTGGCATGTGAGGGCGGTGCGATTGCAACGAGTAGCGCGATACCGATTATGGCGGCGCTGAACCTGGTCTTGAGCATGATGGAACCTGAGATCTTGGGAAATTCATATACTGTCCATAAGGTATTATAACGGCGGGTAAAATCAGTCGTTATCGCTGCAAAAGAGGCAATGGATTCCATGTTGAAAATCGGTGTCAGCAGCTGTCTGGTCGGTGAGCCGGTCCGTTATGATGGCAACCACAAACGAAGCGCGGTGGTCGCCGCTTACCTGTCTTCAAATGTGGAGTTGATTCCTGTCTGTCCTGAAGTCGAGACCGGTATGGGCGTTCCGAGACCGCCGGTGCATCTGGTTTGCGATGAATCGGGTAAAACCCGCATGCAGGTAGTCGGGCGAAGGGATGTTGATTTTACTGATCGAATGCGACATTTTGCGGCGAAGACACTCGGCGCACGGTTGAAGGGAATCAGCGGGTATGTGTTCAAATCGAGATCTCCGAGTTGCGGGATATCAGATGTCCCTGTTCTGGATGCCCAAACGGGCGGTGTGGTGCGAAAAGCAAATGGCTTGTACGCACATCAAATCTGTCGAAACCTGTCTTCGTTGCCGGTAGTGGATGAAACGAATCTTAAGAAGCTTGAGGATGTCCATCATTTTCTGGAACGCGCAACGGTTTATCAGCTCTGGCACGATCATGGTATCGCGACGCAATCCACGCTGAAACTGTTTCATGAACAAGTCCGAGCACACGCAATGGCGCGAAGTGAAAAACTCGCAATCCAACTTGATCAGATCGCCGACTGTGAAGCCGACGGCTCGGCAGGCAGATATTTCGCAGTACTGATGGAAGGTTTGCGTGACCGGCCCAGTAACTCCGGTCATGTCAGGGCAATCGGCCATGAGTTGCAGCGAATATCAAAGCACAGTCAGGGGGCACGGCAACAGGCTGCAGCATGCAATCCTGAGATTTCGGACAAAATGGCTGCTGGTCGTGTGCAACTCCGAAAAATGTTGCACAACCAAGCCATTCCCAATCTCGAGGCATCAAGTTATTTGTCAGGTTATCTGCGGGAAATGAAAGACAGTTCCTGAGGTATGCATCGGTCACACCGATTCCATTCGTTTTACGAGCAGGGAAGCTAGTGCAAACCGCAGAATTTCAGGCTTGTTGTCCAAAGGAAAACTGTATGCGCGGCGCTCGACATTGCACTCGTCCGGGTTGGACATGATGCAGTTTCAATTCCCGAATCCGCATTCCGGAATGGTCTTTCAGTCGGCACTGTTGTCGCGGGCGACGAATAATCAGTACCGATAAAAATCTTGACTATAATACCTCGCAGAATTGAATGCGTATGCCTCAAATCACCGGCAGTTGAAAAGACAGATTTACTTCCATGCGTGTTGGGTTCAATGCGGTCCGTTATTTTGACGGAGCGTTTGGTATTGTACTTTTTTGCCGTGAGGCATGATTTTTGTAAGAATATTGGGAGAGTTAATCTACGATGCCTACTTATGTAAGAACAGACAAATGTGACGGATGCAAGGGTCAGGACAAGACCGCCTGCATGTACATTTGTCCACACGACCTCATGATGTTGGACAAGGACGGTTCGGAGACCGGGCATGCGATGAAAGCATACAACCAGGAACCTGAGCAGTGCTGGGAATGTTATTCCTGTGTCAAGATCTGCCCCCAGCAGGCAATCGAGGTCCGCCATTATGCGGATGTCGTACCACTAGGCGCATCAGTGCAGCCGTTGCGTGGAACAGACTCCATCATGTGGACCATCAAATTTCGAAACGGTACCCGCAAGCGGTTCAAGTTTCCCATTCGAACAACGCCTGAGGGGTCTGCTGAGCCCTATCTGGGCAAACCCGATGCGAACTTTGATGAGATCAAGGACCATACGGTGCTCTTCACCAAAGGCACGCACTCCTGTGACATGTCACAGTTTGTGAATGCTTAAACCTCAGGGAGGAAATTACTAATGGCAGAGTTCGAATTCGGAAATCCCGAAATCGTCGAAGAGGAAGTCGATATCCTCATCATCGGGGGCGGCATGGCCGCCTGTGGCTGTGCGTTTGAGATCATGCGCTGGGCCGAAGGCAAGGACCTGAACATCAAACTGGTGGACAAGGCGGCAATGGACCGCTCCGGTGCGGTTGCCCAGGGTCTTTCCGCAATCAACACCTATATGGGCGAGAACGACCCATCCGATTACGTACGCTATGTCCGCGGTGACCTGATGGGCATCATCCGCGAGGACCTGGTCTACGATGTCGGTCGTCATGTGGATGATTCGGTGCACAACTTCGAAGAGTGGGGATTGCCGATCTGGAAGCAGTCCGGTGACGAGGGCAAGAAGCTGACTGAAGGCGGCAAGCCGGTCCGATCAGGGCGATGGCAGATCATGATCAACGGTGAATCCTACAAGTGGATTGTCGCTGAGGCCGCCAAGAAAGCCCTGGGTGTGGAGAACATCACCGAACGGGTCTTCATCGTCCGGCTGATTACTGACGCCAATGATCCCAACCGGGTTGCTGGTGCTGCGGGATTCAGCGTGCGTGATCACAAGGTCTACATCTACAAGTTCAAGGCTTGTCTGCTGGTGGCCGGTGGAGCGGTCAATGTGTTCCGTCCACGATCTGTTGGTGAGGGTACCGGGCGCGCCTGGTATCCAGTCTGGAATGCCGGCTCGACCTACTCCATGGCAGCAGAATGCGGTGCCCATCTGACCCTGATGGAAAACCGTTTCGTACCCGCCCGGTTCAAGGACGGCTACGGTCCGGTTGGTGCCTGGTTCCTGCTGTTCAAGGCCCAGGCGATGAATGCGTTCGGCGAGGACTATCAGGTCAAGAACGCCGATATTCTCGAAATCCATGGTTACGACAGTTACGCGAACGGTCCCAAAATGGGCACCTGCCTGCGCAACCACCTGATGATGAAGGAGATGCGCGAAGGGCGCGGCCCCATATTCATGGATACACCGACCGCGATGGCAAAACTGGCGGAGTCAATGACACCCAAGGAAATCAAGCATCTCGAGGCCGAGGCCTGGGAGGATTTCCTGGACATGACCATCGGTCAGTGCGGTGTCTGGGCAGGTGAGAACATTGAGCCCGACAAGGAGATGTCGGAGTTGATGCCGACCGAGCCCTACCTGCTGGGTTCCCATGCCGGATGCGCCGGAATCTGGTGCTCCGGACCGGATGACATCCCGGGCACACCGGATCACTATCACTGGGGTTACAACCGAATGACCACTGTTCAGGGTTTGTTCACCGCAGGTGATGGTGTGGGTGCCTCCGGGCACAAGTTCTCTTCGGGTTCGCATGCGGAAGGCAGAATCGCCGCCAAGTCCATGGTTCGGTTTGCACTGGACAACAAGGACTGGAAACCCGAACTGAGCCGCTCTGTTGATGATATTGTCGAGGAGATTTATCGACCGGTTAAAACGTTTCTTGAGCACAAGGACTACACGACCGCGATTGATGTGAACCCGCACTACATCACACCGAAGATGTTTCAGTTCCGCCTGCAGAAAGTCATGGATGAGTATGTGGCCGGCGTCAGCACTTGGTATCAAACCAACAGCGCGATGCTGGAGATTGCGGAAAAGAAACTTGAAATGCTCCGCGAGGACTCACTGAAGATGAGAGCCAAGGATTTGCACGAACTGTTGCGGGCGTGGGAGAACTATCATCGGTTGATTGCGGCGTTCGCACACATGAAGCATATTCAGTTTCGCGAGGAAACCCGATATCCCGGTTACTACTATCGAATGGATTATCAGAACATTGATGATGACAACTGGAAGTGCTTCGTCAACTCGAAATTTGATCGGGAAACGGGTGAATGGACGCTTTGGAAATCACCCTATGTCCAGCTGGTCAAATACAGCGATGAAGAGCCTGTCGGGCTGTCCCGTCAGGGTTGTCCGGTTTGACATCGTCTCAGTTTGCAGATGTAACCTGGGCAGGTAAAATCGATAATCACTCATTGTTAAGGTGGACGTCGTTCAAAGTATCTTGTTGCCATTGATCATTGGTGGAATTGCAGGTGGGATCGTTGGTTTTCTGATCGCCAAACTCCGAAGTCGGGAAAGCGAGACAAAAAATCAACTGGAGAAACTGCAATCCGAAATGGATGAGTACAAGGCGAATGTACGTTCACATTTCATTGATACCGTATCCTTGCTGAGTCAGATCGATCAACGCCAGAAGCAACTGCATCAGGCAGTCGCTCAAGGCGTGGTCGATCTGTGCAAGTCAGAGGGTGACGACGATGATTATCTGCTTGAGCAGAGTGTGCTGTCACTTCGTCAACTGGATGATTCCGACGATCGGCATCACAACGAGTAAGGCACTCGCAACTCCTCGGTCGCGCTGGCCGCGCGACATGACAGAATCAGATTACTCGCTTGAAACGCCTTCGGGCGGAGCGGAGTAGGCTAGCGGGAAAGGTGTAACGACGCCTTTCTCACCTACAGCGTGTATTCTTGCCGACCCTTCCTTTTCAACCTCATCGATCCTGATCACGGAATGGATGGGAATGTAGGTTCGATTCACACCTCCGAACTGGCTTTTCAGCTGTTCCTCACCAGGGTTGACGACCAGCTTGGACTGCTCTCCGAACACAATGTCCTGCACCTCGAGAAACGCGAAAATATCGCTCTGCCCGACATGCCGGGCATACAGTTCGTACACTTTCGACTGGTTGTGGAAAATGACGCGGTACATTTTTTTGCGTTTTGTTGCCATGAATGCAAATCGGAACTGTATATTTTTGGTCAGTGGAATCGAATTTTAGATTTTATCATCTTTGCGCTGAGTGACATAAGTTGGTTCACTACCCTTGAGAATCAGGCTGCCAAATCAATTGATTCAATATGCTCACTCGGCGTCCGATTGTCAGAGACCGATGCGGGTGTTCAAAGTGGTTGCAAGGCAGGAGTTCATCAAGTTCGTGGTTCAAACATCTATCAGTTGTCTCGTCGCCGTAGAAGTTCCAGAATTCGGTTCTCAAAGTGGCGTTTGAGCGCTCCACCGCGCCGTTGTATTGCGGGAGTCTGGGTTGCAGCGTAAATTGTTCGATGCCGAGCTTCTCGCATTCGTCCTCGAATTCTGCTTTGAACTCACTGCCGCCTTCGACCTGGACGAGCGCACTGGAAACGGCATCGGGTCAATGACGTTGCGCAGCAAGCGTCTGGTGTTGAATGCGGTGGCTCGGTTGCCATAGCGGCTGGACACGCCCTTGATCTGAATTGCTCCGTTTTCTGGACCGATCCATCCATCACAAAACTGCTGCATTCCTAGTTGGCAAGCGCCGAACTGAGTTATCTTAGGTATTATCAATTTGGTACCGGATTACCTTGAATTGGTGTGATCGGTTCAGCGATTGAAGACTTTCTTTTCTTCAAACGATTGACAAGACCATTTAATTCTGGCGAGTCTGCTCGCATACAGTCTGAAAGTCCAAACAGCTCCTCATCCTGAATTTTAGAGCGCGCATTTATATTCCTCTGTTAAAACGAATAGATAGCGTTCAGTATTTCAGTAAACCTGGGGCAATTCCATTACCTCAATGTCTGCTTGCTTATATCGTTCCTGTCCGGATGTCTTTATGGGGAGATATGCTGGATTTTTGCTATCGTAGCAAATTCAATCGAAGTTGGTGTCAATTATTAATACGAACTTGACTTGAAAGCGAATAAGGCTGACTCCATGAAGGAGCAAGACAAAGTCTGCGAGGACGTTGCATCGGACAATCTGAATCGGGACGCTGCTTGAGTCATCCGATGTTGCGCACTACTTTTGGCAATATCTTGATTTCATACAAAAATTGCCTCTACTAAATTAGCTAGTATTCCTCGCTTTTAAAAGATTTTATATATTGTAGAATTTCTGCTTTCGGTAGTTTAATTTCAGCATCTCCAGGTGATTTGAATGCACCAATGAGAATAAAAGCCACAATGATAGTTACTGATACTATTGGTGTAATGCCTAAGAGGACAACTAGATTTCCAATTTCTTTCAAATCTACCAATAAAGAAAGTATCACTACTTCGAAAATGCCAACTGAAATTATGATTGCAACCGCGACAATCAAAACAAACCACCTTACTCTCATATGGTGTCTGTCTAACGGATCCAGTAGTTTGATTCCCTCTCTGTCAAGAAACTCAACATCTGGGTCAGAAATGTCAGTTTTTGGATTTTGATCGTTCAAGTTTACTTTTGAAATGCTCTAAGATCAGTTCATTTGAAATCACTATGCCCAACACGTTAGGTCTATAGACTTGATCCCATGGTCCGCCAGGAATATGCGTTAGCTGCGTTAGTTGACGGTCGCTCAAATGTTCATACAATTTATATACAGTTTCCATAAACCGGCTAATTTCTTCATTTATCAGTTGCTCTTTCAGTATGGGAACTTTCGAAAGGTTATAGACTCCATTAGGTCTGAACGCGTAATAAATAGTTGGAATCACGGGCCCATATTTCCATGCTTGGACATAATCATTAACTAATGGCTCATCGAATATTGCCAATGTCCAACCATGCGTCATATAAGTGAGTTTCAACAGACGCATTATTGACATGGAATCCCCATGCCGATCTGCGATGTCAATGAGGTGATTAGCGATTTGCCGGCTTTCGTACGGCAGACCTAATTCTTGAGAAGTCATCGTTCTTACGACTCATTAAATTCCAATTGGATTAGTCTATTGTCAGTATAGCCACTTATAACACTATTGGCCGAATCTATAGTGTGGATTTTCATTTTCCCTTATTCGGCCGGGTTCACGCATGTCTTAGACTGTTTGCTTGTCTATATCTCCACAGATAGTATTCAGTTTTGGTTGAACTCGTTGCGGCCCACATGAGTTTCGCCAACCTCAAATTCACCTGTCAGTCTATCACAATCGGCGCCGCAAGCCTCTCGACTACGTTGTAGCATAAACCAAGCACTTTTCTGAATTACATCAGTCTCTTTTGAGAGTTGCATACTGTTTTATCATTACGGGAAGCCATGAGGGATTAGATTGCGTAAATCCAGTGATTCGAAAGAATTTTAGAACGTTTGAACATCGTGCTGTTGTTTTTCACTTTAATTCGAACGACTTATCCCGGATTAAATTGTCGCCAAGGGAGCGGTTTGTGTCGGATTGTACCGAAGAGTGTATTCAGCCGGGTCGGGCCAATGTGGTATTTGCGGTGTCATCAGCGGAAGATTTCGGGACAGGTTGACGGGTCATGGCCTCGGTCGCGGTGCATGATCGGCTGTCCGCGGCGTTGGATGAGCATTTGGTTCCAGGTTTCAGCACTGGGTTTCATGATTCTGGCATTGGGCATGTTGCGCGACAGCCTGGAGCTTCGTGCGCTGGCGTTTCGGGTGTTGGCGAAGGCGATGACGGTGGGCATTTCCCGCTGTGATTCGAGCCATTCGGGCAGGCTGTGGTGGTGGTTGGTGGCACTGATCAGGACGGATTTGGGGAACGGATGGTACAGTTGCAGCATTGACAGGGCTTCAATGGCGTTGTCGACCAGGATGGCGGAGACCGGTGGCGGTGCGCCGGTTTGGATCCAGAAGCCACCGGCGTTGCGTTTGGAGTCTGGCGGTGTCAGTGAATGGAACAGTCGATGCGGTGCGGTGCCGAACAATTCGGCACCGATAGGGTTGCCGTTGAGGTCGGCGCGGACGAATACGGCGCTTTGCATGATGCCGGCATAGAGCAGTTTGTGTTGGCGGCACTGGTCGATCAGCCGGCGGTGCAGGGCGCGGCGCCGGCACAGGTGATGTTCGACTGTGCTCCAGGCTTGGGGCACGGCGCTCGGCAGCACCTGTTGGCGGTATTGCGGGTCGAGATATTCCAGCGCCTCCAGGCAACCGCAGTTGTTGGCATGCATGACGAGGGCGAGCTCACCGATGCCGCCGCGGCGCCGTGTGTAGTCGTAGAAGCGATCACCGTTGATGGAGATGACCGACTCGTCTTTTCGCAGCCGCGTCGGCTCGGCGGGATCGCGACGGTAGCCGAGTCGCCTGGCGAGTTGCCGCAGTGCGGCCGATGCGTCCTGGTGCTGTTTGCCGGTCATGGGACGCATCGGTTTGCTGACCGGCTCAGATCTGCAGTTCCTCATAGGCCTGTTGCATGTGTCGCAGTTCGACCTGATGCTGGTTGTCCGTCGCGGCGGCGGTGAGGGCATGGTGTGCCAGTCGGTTGACCAACCGCGGCATGCCGTTGGCGTGGCGGTGCATCAGTTCGATGGCGTTGTCCCTGAAGTAGGGGATATCGGCACCGCCGGCGACCTGCATGCGGTGTTGCACATAGGCCGCGGTCTCATTCATGGTCAGTGCGCTGAAGTGATGCTGCACCACCAGGCGCTGGCACAGCGACTCATGGGCGGCCATGGCGATACGCCGCCGCAACGGTGTCAATCCCACCAGCAACAACCGCAGGTGCTGTGTGGAGTCGAAGTCGAAACTGCTGACCAGGCGAAGTTCCTCGAGTGCGGCGTTTTGCAGGTGGTGCGCCTCATCGACGACCAGCACCGGGGTCAGTTTCTTCTCGGTCACCATGCGTTCGAGTTCCTGACGGATGATGCGCCAGACATCCGCTCGGCGGCGCACCGGCGGCAGGCCCAGTTCGGTACCGATCATGTTCAGCGTGTCGAGCACGCTGCCGGTGGTGAGTGACACGTGCATCACCCGGTACAGTCCGTCGTGCAGGCTGTGTGCCACCGCCCGGCACACGGTCGACTTGCCGCTGCCGGCCTCACCGGTGATCATACCGATGCCGCCGACATCGACCAGCAGTTTGATGCGCGCCTCGGCCTCGGCCTGGGCGGCGCTTTCGAACAGTTGTGTCACCGGCACTGAGGCCTCGAACGGAAAGCCGGTCAGTGAGAAGTGTTGCAGATACATCAGCGTTGCTCCCGGCGATTGGCCAGTTTGCGCAGTTCGATCGGCGGTCGCTGGCGGCGCACGCGGGCGTTGGCGTGCAGGTTCAGCGGTTGCGCCTCACCGGCCGCGGTCTGATCCCGGTAGACCAGCAACGGTGCCTGCGGCTGTGCTGTCGGATCATAGCGCAGCGTCACGCGCTGTCCGATCAGTTGCGCATCAACCTCGTAAAGATGGTTGTTGAGTTGTACCGTACGGTCGTTGCGCACCCGCCGCATTGCCTCGAACAGAAACATCTGCTCCAGATCGGTCGCGGCATCGACCAGGCGCACCTTCGAGCCGGCCTGCGCCCACTTGTCCAGCGGCGTCAGACCGTCGAGTCCGCGGTGCGGTGTGCGATGATACTCGCCCTCGAGCCAGGCCCTGAAACGGCTGTTGAGTTCCCCGATCGAGGTGCGTGCGGTGTCGGGCAGCTGTTCGAGAAAGCGCATCCGACAGGTTCGGAAAAACCGCTCGATCTTGCCCTTGCCGGCCGGCGTGTAGGGGCGCGCATGGATCAGCACGATATCCAGCCGTGCGCACACCAGCGCCAACTGCTGTGACCGGTAGCTGGCGCCGTTGTCGACATACAGCCGGTCCGGCAGGCCGCGGCGCATCAGCGCCTGCTTGAACACCTGCTGGAAGTTCACCAGGTTCTCGGAGAACGCAAACGCCGCATAGGGCACCACCCGGGTGGCATCATCGATGAATGCGATCAGATACGTGCGCCGCAGGCGCTGTGAGTCATCCCTGACCGTCGGGCCATACATCACATCGCTCATCCACAACTCACCGGCGTGCTCATAGGCGAAACGGCGTCGGTCCTGCGTGACGGTGTTGTCGGCCGGGCGCATCAGTCCCTCGCGGCTCAGCAACCGATGCACGGTCGAGCGCGGCAGTTCGACCCGGTCGTCGGGTTGCTCCTTGCGCACCCGGGCGATCACATCATCCACGCTGAGGTGCATGGCATTGCGCTTGGTCGCCAGCAGGGCCTCGATCATGTTGGTGCTCAGACGCCGCGACCGGCCGCGATCGGCGCGGCGCTTCGGGCACAACGCATCAAATCCGCCCTGGCGGTAACTGCGCATCCACTCGCGAAGCGTCGACACCGACACCCGGGTGCGGTGACTGCCCGGTATCTGGTGTTCGCGTTCCGAACACTCGGTGAGCGCCGCTCTGAGTTGTGGCGAACCCGCCGGCATGCGCAGCAACTCAACGATGACGCCGTAACGAAACAGCGCAATCTGCTTGGCCTGTCGGTCCAAATCCTGCTCCGACATGTGATTCCTCCTTCCGCAACAACGGAAATTACAGTGAAAAGCCACCATTAGAGCCGCGGCGGCGCCCGGATCGCGCTCACGCACTGTTGGTGCCCGCTGAGCGGCTGTCGTTGCAGATTGTTTCGAGCGAATCCCAGCGGCCCCGGCAACTGATCCAAGTGCCCGGCACCCAGTCCCCTGAGTGCCACCAGCAACCGATCCTGCGCCATGCGCTGACGAAACGATGACAGCGTCGGCTCACAGCCGGCCAGCTGTTGCGGATAAAGTCCGATCAACACTGTCAGAACTGTCGTCAGACACCGTACCTGACGGCGCAGCCACTGACGCTGTACCGCCACCTCACTGCACCGCGACAGCACCGGTGGCCCTACCGATGGCCGACCCGCCTCGTAGGCCGTCACCGCCTGTTCGATGTGATCCAGCGTGCCCGGCCGACCGGCCGCAAAACAGTCCGCCAGCAGACTGAAGGTGCACTGCGCCTTGGGGCAATACCAACGCGGTATCGGTGCCTCAGTCCCCAAATCCGTATATCGTGTGTAAGTGCCGTGCCGGGTCATGCCGCAACCACCCTTCGGATGGACCGGACAGCGAGAAAGTGTGATCGAACGCCACGCCTCTGTGTTAACATATTGCTCGGCATCGAGGCCGCACTCGTACCGTATCTGCATGAATTGTTGCGTGTTGCCGCCTCTGTGTCAGCCAACCGGCAGCGCGCTCGGATTCTGACCTTGGTGCAACTGCCGGATGGGTTATCGTTGTGACCCGGTGCCGACTCAATGAGCCGGCACCGGGTCCTTTCAGTCCCATGTTACCCCGACACCGACATCCGTTTCATGTGATTCTCGCAATACCATAAAAAAAACGGTCTGGTCGCACATTATCCTGACCGACCAAACCGTTTATTGTGGGACAAATACAGTGTATTACGTCATATTAAAGTGAAAAACAACACGTGCCAGTTCGAACGCAAAAAACCATTCCACCTTCTTTTTTCTAAGTATTCCTGTGCTGAAATTGCGTTAGGGCATTGTTGCATCAATTGGTATACACTCGTTGCGGAGTTGGTTTGTTTTACCATTGATTTTTCCTTCCCCTCCTCCTTGAAAGTGCTTCGCTTCTATAAATTATATGTTACTTCCCGGTGACAGGTATATAGTGGGTGCGGTCTGCTCGGGGCCTACCAGTTGAGTCCGACACCGAAATAAACCAGCAGAGCCGGTATGATCAACCACAGCAATCCCTTGATGAAAAAGAACAGGAATCCGATCACACCCAATTGCCTGATGCGCTTGCGGAATTTCTCATTGGATAGAAAACCCAATCCCCTCATCACAGATACAATGCCTGAATATAGTTGCCAGTTAACCCATCATGCTCTTGGACATTCAACCAGATCTAGTTGATTTGAAGACTGAAGAAAGGGTAGGACGTGTTGCGCGACGTCACCTGGCTGATCCATGTGGCAGTGATGTTCGCCATCAATGTCGATGACTGTGAGGTTCTCAAGATACTGTTCCCGCCCCTGCATGCGTTCCCAACTCTTGATGATGCCGTTGGAAGACCGGATCAGCATGGCAGCACTTTTGATGTTGCGAAGATAGTGGATCACCTGGTCTTCGGTAAGGTAGATGGGTGAGGGTTGACGCAGGCAACGGTCAGTGCGCCATCTGAATCCGCCATTGGAGTGAACCAGGTTTCTTTCCACGATCAGTCTTGCTGATGACAGCGACATCGGTCCTGCCTTCTGTCGTACCCGGGCGGCGTCATCAAGGTTGCTGTAGACGCTTGGTGTTGCCGCAGATGCGGTGGTCTTTTCCACATGCGAACGCAACTGATCCATGAACTTATCGGCTGTAGCAGTCAAGGGAGCAAGTCCCTCGATCATTGCGAGGCGGTCAACCCGTTGGGGCAATATTGCGGCGATGACACCGCTGACAGCCGCGCCGAGTGAGTGTCCGAGCAAACTGAAACGTTTCAGTCGCAGCGCATCTGCAGCAAGAATGATGTCCGCGGCGTAGTCGATGAAGTGGTAGGCGTTCACACCGTTTCGATGCTGGGACTTCCCGTGTCCGGGCATATCCAGGGCGATCAGTCGCAAACCGTGCAAGTGACTGGCGATTGGAATGAAACTGGCAGCATTGTCGAGCCAGCCATGCAGGGCGAGGACGGCAGGGCAATCCGCTTCACCCCATTCGATTCCGGACAATTCGAGGTTTCTTGTCTGTATCGAGAATTCTTTCAACGAGTCTGACTCCAATGACGGTATTTTGGAAAATTGCAATAATACAAAAAAGAGTGATTTGGAGAGTGGGAGTTTCCCCACAGTTTCAATTTGGATTGAAACGGACGGAATCCAGGTTTGATTGCAGGCCATGTTCCAACGACAAGCACACCTCGCTCAACATACACTATCATGGATAATCAGAAGTGATTGTTACCGTTACGCTGGTACAAGATGATGAACGTCAGATCTGCAGCCATTGCTCCACTTGGTCCTTCGGTAGGAAGGCCGGATGCGGAGCATGGATAGCAGTGGATCGATCCGACTACCATGGTTGACCTGGCAATGGCTGAAAATCCTGAATCAGAAATGCGGCAGAAATTCCTGAGCGGAATGAGTCATGCTGCCTGTACGGTGAATATCGTAACGACAGATGGCCCGGCCGGCCGGTCCGGCGTGACAGTCTCTGCAATGTCATCTGTTTCCGCGGACACTCCAAAACCAACCTTGCTTGTATGCATTCACCACAGGAGTCCGACTGCATCGAAAGTCCTGGACAATGGGGTGTTCTGTGTGAATGTGCTTCGGGATGATCAGACTTACATTTCAGATACGTTTGCGGGCCGGATGAAAGAGATGGTTGACGACAAGTTTGCCTGTGCCAGTTGGACGACTCAGATTACCGGCTCGCCCCGCGTGATTGACCCACTGGTTGCCTTTGACTGTCGGGTTGTCAGCAGTGAGTTGGTTGGGACGCACCATGTATTTTTCGGAGAAGTTGAGGATATTTTCATGGCTGACCGCGGTTCGCCGCTGATTTACGCGAATCGTGCCTACGGAACGCCGACCCGTGTTGACGCGGTTGCCGCGACGCCAAACAGGAATGCCGCGGCGCAAGTATTGAGAGTCGGTTGCTTTCACACTTTTGGCCCCTACGTGCTTCCCAGACTGCTGCAGCGATTTCCGGAATCCGAGTCATTGAACCTTCATCTTGTCGAAGGAGACCAGCGCAGAATCTGTGAGAGTCTGATTGCAGGTGAGATTGACATTGCCCTTGTGTACAATTTTGATCTGGGTGACCAGATTCAGGCGACAACACTGGTTGAACTCGAACCTTATGTGTTGCTGGCTGAAACCTCACCGCTTGCGGGCCATTCAAAACTTACAGTGGAAAACCTGAAGGATGAGCCGATGATTCTGCTGGACGCGCCGCCCAGTGCCGAATATTTTCAATCACTCATCACAGAAGCCGGTTACGAGCCCAATATTCGCTTTCGCTCTCGCTCATTCGAGATGGTACGCGGCATGGTCGGGCATGGTCTGGGTTACACCTTGTTGGTGACAAAGCCTGCGTCGGCGATGACTTATGATGGTAAGACATTGGTGAGCCGACCGCTGACCGGGCAGGTCTCAAAGAGCCGGATGGTGTTGGCTCAGCGGAAACATGGGGAATTGCCCGAGCTGGCTTCGGTTTTTTCTGAGATGTGTCGTGATTTGTTTGTTGCTGGTACGGGTTGATTTGTGCGTGGAATGGATGCCCAGCCATCTTGGTTCGGGTTGAATTTTTGTGACCTGATCAAGATTTTGCATGGTGGGAGTTGTGTTGCATTGATTTGAACTGTGGCGAATCAGCTGCTTGATCAATTCGCTCCACCCAACAAGACATGAAGTTGTGCAGTTCAAACGGACAAATTAACGGACACTACTACAAGTATTTTATGTATATCTTACTGTTTATAAAAAGAAATAATTGAATAAATTACGGACTAACATGCGGACACAAGTCTATGCTGAAGAATGTCCAATCGGCTGATCAGCTGGTTGACCAGGGTGAGCCGATCAGTCGAATGGAGCCACTCATTTTCAATGAGAAGTCCAGATTTCGTGTGGAACTGGGTGAACTAGTTTTTCAGTTAACCAAAGAGTCGACATCCCTCATCAGCAGCCTGCCCGCCGGAATTCGAACTTCGCTCGTCGGTCTGACGAGAATTATGAATAGCTACTACAGCAACCTGATTGAAGGACACATAACTCATCCGATTGATATCGAACGTGCATTGAGAAAGGATTTCAGTGGTGATGACTCCCAAGTTGGATTGCTGCATGAAGCGAAAGCCCATGTTGAGGTTGAAAAATGGATTGATGAAGGTGGATTGCCGGCACCTCCCACGTCTGTTGACAGCCTATGCGGGATTCACCGTCGCTTTCTCCAGGCAATCCCTGAACAGCATCGTCTGATGATTGCGGATGGGTATCAACACCAACAGACGACAGTAAGCCCCGGTGAATTGAGAAGTCACTTTGTTGAAGTTGGACGACATGTCCCGATCAGCCCCGGGGCGGTTCTGAGATTTCTTCAGCGTTTCGAGTCGGTATATCAGTTTCTCGGAAAAGGTGAGATGCTCTTGAACGCCGCCGCTGCTCATCATCGTTTGCAGTGGATTCACCCCTTTGGAGATGGAAACGGGCGGGTCGCGCGATTGATGTCACACACCATGATTCTAATTTCGTTGCAAACCGAAGGGATTTGGTCAATTACACGTGGGCTCGCCCGTCATGAAAGTGAATACAAGGCATTGTTGGCGAATTGCGATATGCCGCGGCGCAATGATTTGGATGGTCGAGGCAATTTGAGTGAAGAGGCCTTGTATGAGTTCAGTCGATTCTTACTAGAAGTCTGTATCGATCAGGTCCAATTCATGGAGCAGATATTGAATCCAAGAACTTTGCGCAGTCGAGTCTTGAATTGGGCCAACATGGAAATGGATGCTGGATCGTTACCGCGAAGATCAGACCTCGTTCTCAAGGAGGCATTGGCTGTTGGAAGTTTGCCGCGTAGTGAAATTCCCAGGATCGTGAGCACCAGCGAACGACAGTCGCGCCGTGTGACTTCTGCACTGGTAGAGCGTGGATTCCTTGAATCGAAAAACGCTCGTGCTCCTTTTACACTGAATATTCCGGTAACTGTTGCAACGCGTTGGTTGCCAGGGCTGTTTCCGGAAAAAACTCCTGGCTCGAATTGACCACGACGGGGAGGAGAGACGATCTATCCAACGAATAAGGGAAATTCTCCACAATTCTCCAACCCTATGAAATGATTGTTAAATCTGTCGATCTGAGCGGACTTGAATTCGATTTTCTTGAAATTTTTCTCGATACTTTCGAGATTTTGCAATATATTGGATAATCAGTTCACGTCATTTCACAGGGTGAGCCAAACATTCACCAAACCGATTAATCATCCAAATCGCAGTTGAAGGTCGAAATCAGACACAAAGTCAGAGTGTCTCAAGACATCTGCGTATGGTCAAGGAGAGAAAATGGTTGCGAAAACGAGGCCAAAAGCTTTTGCCAAAGCGAGACAGTCGCTGAACAAGGACAGTGTGACCCTGACCAACAATAGGACCGGCCAGTCCTACGAGTTTCCAATTGTCGACGGTACCGAGGGTCCGAGTCTGATCGATATCTCGAAGTTGTATGGTCAAACTGGTATGTTCACCTATGATCCGGGTTTCACGTCTACCGGGTCCTGCAGGTCTGCCATCACCTTCATCGACGGTGAAAAGGGCATACTCCTGCATCGCGGTTATCCCATCGAGCAACTGGTCGATGAGGCAGATTACCTTGATGTGTGTTATCTCCTGTTGCATGGTGAGCTTCCATCAAAGGAAGAACGCAGTGCCTTTGATGAATCAATCACCAACCACACCATGTTGCATGAGCAGCTGGTGGCGTTCTACCGCGGCTTCAAGCGTTCCGCCCATCCGATGGCCATCATGGTCGGCGTGGTCGGCGCGTTGTCCGCATTCTACCACAGCGATACTGACGTCCATGACCCGTACCAGCGAATGGTGGCTGCCCATCGATTGATCGCCAAGATGCCGACGATCGGTTCCTACGCCTATAAGTATTCCATGGGCCAGCCGTTCGTGTATCCGAAGAATGCCCTGTCTTACTCGGAAAACTTCCTGCGTATGATGTTTTCAGTGCCCACTGAGGATTATGAGATCAATCCTGTCGTAGCCAAGGCGATCGACCGGATTCTGATCCTGCATGCCGACCATGAGCAGAACGCGTCCACCTCAACCGTACGGTTGGCGGGTTCTTCAGGTGCCAACCCCTTTGCGTGCATTGCGTCAGGCATTGCGTCCCTGTGGGGGCCGGCACATGGTGGCGCGAACGAGGCGGTATTGAAAATGCTTGAGGAAATTGGATCTGTGAGCAACATTCCCAAGTTCATCAAGCGTGCGAAAGACAAGGATGACAGTTTTCGATTGATGGGTTTCGGTCACCGGGTGTACAAGAATTTTGACCCGCGGGCGACCGTGCTGAGACAATCCTGTCACGAGGTTCTCGACGCGCTTGGCGTGTCTGATCCGATGCTCCCGATCGCGCTTGAGCTCGAGAAGATCGCATTGAAGGATGAATACTTCGTCGAAAAGAAGCTGTATCCGAATGTGGACTTCTATTCGGGCATCATATTGCGCGCAATCGGTTTCCCGGTCCCCATGTTCACGGTCATGTTCGCAATCGCCCGTACTGTCGGATGGGTTGCGCACTGGAAGGAGATGTACTCAGGCGACGAATCCCAGCGCATCGGCCGGCCCCGCCAACTATATATCGGGCCGAAAAAAAGGGATTTCCAGCGACTTGAGGTCCGCAAGGACCGACCTGCAGGTTGGTTGGGATTGTGGGGCGGCAAGAAGGGCTGACGCGACCTTCTCAATCAGGGTGATACGTGTTGGATGCCCTGACAAGGGAATGACCGGCACTAGCGCTGCTTGCGTGGTTTCGTGACGCTTGGGTTGGGTCACACCATCATGCTGCGTCGGACCAGGATCCGAAACCGAACCAACAGCAGTATCAGCGCGGTGATGCAGGCGAAGAAGACCGATCCCATCAACGCCGAAGGGCCGTAGCCCAACTGGATGCCAAAAAACCACGCCAGCGGCAGCATCACCACCCAGAACGAACTGATCATCGTCATGGTGATGTACCACATGTCCTGATAGCCGCGCAACACGCCGACACCGACCGCCTGCAAGCCGTCCATCGCCACCACGATCGATCCGATCAATACCATGGGAACCGCCATCAAAATCACCTGCGGCTCCTGACTGTATATTCTGACCAGATATTCCGGAAATCCCAGAAAAACAAGTGAGATGAATATCAGGATGATCGCGCCAAGACCCATCGCGGTCCACCCGGACTTGGAGGCGTCAAGGGGTTTTCTCTGTCCCAGATTGTTCGCCACCCGGACGCTCGCCGCCATCGCGAAGCCCAATCCGATCATGAAGGCAATCGTGAGAAGATTCATGCCGACCGTCCAGACCGCAGTCTCGATGACGCCCATGTAACCTGCGAACAGCGTCATGATCAGGAATGAGGCGGATTCCATGCCATGGGCAATGGCGGTCGGATAGCCGAGCTGGCGAAGGTTTTTCGAGATGGCTTTGAACTGGGAAATCTTGTCCCTGATGCCATACCGCACCTGATCAAAAGTGAGCAGGATATAGCCGGCGAGTACTGCGAACGACAGCCATCGGACAATGGAGGTCGCCAGTGCCGCACCCTCGGCACCCATCGCTGGGGCGCCGTGATTGCCGAATATGAACACCCAGTTCAGGTAGAGATTGACGAAGTTCGAACCGATCGAGATAACCATTGCAGGAACCGGACGTTGCAGACCTTCCATGAAAAGTGAGGTTGCAATCATGCAAAGCAACCCTGCGAGTCCCAGTCCATGCATGGCCAGTACGCGCCCGCCGCCCTCGGACAGATCCGCACTCTGGCCCACCAACCGGAAAAACTCCTCGCCGAACTGCAGCAGAAATCCGAGCGTGATGCCTAGCACCAGGGCATGAATCAGTCCGACACGCCAAATCTTTCCACAATTCCGGGTGTTGCCTGCCCCATCTGAGCTGGCAGTGAGAATGGCGATCGGCAGAATCGAACCGATTCCGATCAACAGTACTGTGACGTGCGGTCCATTGGCCAGACCGTAATAGGCCAGCTCCTTGGTGCCAGCGTAGCCGCACATGGCCACATCGACGGTGATGATCAGGATTGCGCCAACCCGTCCCGCCATGACCGGGCCGGACAGTTTCAGAATCGCCGAGATTTCCCTGAGATTCATGGAACCACACTGACCGGTCGTCGAGGCGCGCTCAGTTCTGACCCAAGCAGGATAAGTTCAACTGACTGTCTTTGCATGTCGAATACAAACTCGTTACTGAAGAGGCCGCGTTGAAGGCCCCGTGGAAAAATCGGAAACAGGACTGATTTCCGGCTCAATACTCAAACGGAATGGATCATACGATCTGCACCGCAATCAAGGCGTACTGTAGATTTCCGAGTCCGGATGAAAGACCAGCCAGGCGAAGGCGAAATGCTGGCCATTGTCGATGTCGCTGAGTTGCTGTCCGGTCAGTTCTCCACTGATGGCCTGGCCGAACATATTCCATTGCGAGCCGGTTTCCTGATCGAAAAAATTACCATCCACTAGTTCGAAGGTCAGGACTCGATCATCGACCTGTCGTCGAAAGGCTGTTGCGGATGGAATGATTCTTGAATTTGCGATTTTACGCCCGTCGAGTGGGGACGCGGTATCCTGCTTGCTGAATATGACGACCGCAATGCCGTTGATCTTGTCATTGATGACGGGCTCGTTGTCAAATATCGAAAAAGGGTAGACACGGTGACGGTCACCGACTGAGATGTTGACTACTCTTTCCATGGCCGGCAGCCTGGGATCTGCCGGGTCTTTCATCAGAAAAGGCAGATTGTTGATGTCATCGTAACCGCGATAAGGATTGTTGCCGTAATCGCGTGTGTATCCCGTGTCTCTCGACAATACCTCTCCATCAGGATAGGAGATGAGAAACTCGCCGAATGAGACAATCTGCGCCGGAAGTTTTGCGAGCTTCACGCCAGCATAATCACCGACCACACCGCGCCCTGTAATCTGCTGCCACCAGGATTCGGTCTGTCGGTCATACATGACCAGATCGCTGTGTCGCAGACGCCCGGTGGTTCCGAAATCCAAAATGGTGCCATTCAGGTTGCGGTCGAATACGATTGAGGCATTGCATAGCGGGCAGAATGTGACTGCGACATGTCTGCCATTGAGAACGTCGTTGACAATCTCATGCCAGATCAGGATCTGAAGCGGATAGGCGCGCGCCTCACCCAAGATATCCAGCACAATGACCGGTTCCAGGGGATCCAGCCAGCGCGCGGCGGAATCGGCCAAGACAAATTCAGGATCATCGATGGATGGGATGCCGTCTTTGGGTACGCCCCCGGAGATGACTTCGGAAATATCGATGACACTGTTATTGAAATCGGTATTCGGCCACTCCCTGGCGTGTGGTAGAAATTGTGCCTCGACGGAAACCGGCGCAATCTGGATTCCAATGGCCAACGCTATGAAGATGGCGGGAAGGTATCGGGTCAGGGTCGGATTGGGTATCGTCAGCATTGTCTATTCAACCAATGGTATTGTCGGTTCAGGCTAATTGTAACTGTTTCCATCCGATTCTCACGGAGCAATGCCCGAATTTGCACAAGCCAAACCCTTATCGTGGCCTTGCTGTACGCAGGATGGCCAGCGGTCCGACTGCCGTCATGATCGCGACTGCAATGAATGCGAATCCCCAGGCCTGGGATGTCTGATCGCCACCAGCCAGGTCAAGCACCGCACCAAAGACAATGGGACCCGCGAATGCGCCGAAAAATCCAATCAAGGTGTGCAGCGCCATCGTGGTACCGCGCACAGCGTGGTGTGCATTTCGAACCACTGCCGAGGTAATCGACGCCGAATCTGCGATGGTCAAAATGGCATATAAGGCAACGACCGCCACGATGAAGATCATTGTCGCCTGGCTGGAAAATCCCATTACGATGCCGGTCGCCGCCGACAGCACCATGACGCTGATAATCACTTTCTCCCGATTGATTCGCTGGGCGAATTCATTGGTGATGACACTGAAAGGTTGTGCGATCAGTGTCGCACAGGCCACGATGAATGCGGGACTCCAGTTCCCGCCGAATGAGTTGGGGGACTTATGCGCCATGGCAAACACCAGGAATGCAACCGCCCAGGACCGGAAAACAAACAACTCGACATTGTGCACACCGTAAGCGATGCTGAACGCCAGTGTCTTGCGGTTCTTCAGAACCGGCCTGAAGTCCGGAAGCAGTTTGAATCTGCCTTCGGATGCCTTGACCTGCGCGGTTGGAAGGAAGACAAACGCAAGTGCCAACGCAACAAGCGGTCCGATTGAGGACACCGCGAACACCCAGGGCCACGTCATGTTGTCAACCAGGACACCTGCAATCAGAAACGACACCGCAACGCCCAGTCCAAAACACATGGTGTAGACCGCAACCGTACGGCTCTGGATGCGATCAGGCACCGCATCCACCAACGCTTTCAGCCCGGGCATGTAGGTTCCGGCGAGCCCGACTCCCTGCAGGAAGCGCCACAGGCTCGCGGTGGCGACCCCCTGGGTGCCAATCGCAAACGCGACCGGTACAACCGCTGTCAGCGCCATGGAGGCAAGATACACCTTGCGCGCGTCGATCCGGTCTGTCAGTGGTACCAGGAAGGTGACCGCGATCAGGTAGCCACCGAAGTAGATGCCGGCCACCCATCCGATTTCGGTGTTGCTGGCACCCCACTCACCCTGCAGTACGGGAATCAGGGTTGGATACATGGCGAATGGAATCATGCCAAGGATGTGCGTCGCACAGATGACCGAGATTGTCAGATAGAGTTTTCGCATTCCCCTTGGAAGTGTCAGACAGAATTGAAGTTAGGCATTAAACCATAAACCCCGGGGCTGGCAGCCACTGATGGGTTGACGCTGGATGCGACGAGGCTGGACACTGAATCAGTTCAATTGTCGTACAATAGACAGCAACCATCCTGTCTGTCCTTAAGAACTTCCGGGGAATCAAGCGCGAATCAGCCGATGCTGACAAAAATTCTCTTTACCGTAATCGTCATCGTGGTCGTTTTGCTGGTCTACCAATCCAGATTTAAACCGGTCGCCCGTACCGTCCAGAAAGTCAAGCCCGGTGATGCGACGTTCCTCAAACCGTCCAAATGGGTGATCTACAGCGTTGTCGGCGTTCTCGCTGTTGCATCCGGTGTCGTGTATTTTTTCAAGTGGCGCGCCGATAATCAGATCATCACCATCCATGTCATCGCCGTCGAGCAGGAGAAACCGGCGGTCTACAAGGCCCTGCAAAAAGACATCAAGGGCAGAACCTTCATCACGCTGGATGGGCGACAGGTGACACTGGGCGATTCCGACAGGATTGAGATCCTTGAACATTAGATTCGACAATCGATTGCAGCCGATGGCGGGGAAGATGCCCGTCGCGTTCAGCCTCATTGGGATTTCGCTGTTGCTGACCCTGCTGACGAATTTCGGTTCCAACACCACGATGCTGGCCCTGGTCCTGATCTCGACGCAGCCGGGTTCGCTTGATGCGGTGACGGCAGGTGAGGTGTGGCGGTTGCTGACACCGGCGTTCGTGCACTTCAACATCTATCACCTCGTGTTCAATCTGCTTTGGGTGTTGATCCTGGGCGGTGCGATTGAGCGAATCGGTGGTGTGCTGCTGATCGTTGCGATGTTTGCGGTGTCTGCGATCGCGTCCAATCTGGCTGAATTCTACGCTTCAGGGCCGTTTTTCGGTGGAATGTCGGGAGTGGTCTATGCATTCGTCGGCTATATCTGGATGCAGTCGCGATACAACCCGCAGGTATATGGACGGTTGTTTCCGCCGGCACTGATTTACTTCATGCTGATCTGGTTCGCGATCTGCTGGACCGGTCTGATCGGTGGCATTGCCAACTTTGCACATACAGCGGGATTAATCGTCGGCGTTGTCTGGGGCTGGCTGCATTCCCGCAAATCTGCCCGTTTCATTTGATTTGAGAGAAATGACGAGACCAAAATACCTGCCAGTTGCCGCCAGATTGCTCTTGTCGCTGGTTGTTGTCTGCATCAGCCAGTACAGTGTGGCTGTGACACAAGATTTTGAGGCGCTCCCGGGAGCCGATGAGATTCCGTCATCTGTCCGTGGTGAAATTCAGGAAGTCTGGAGTCAGATGGGTCCGGATCATGACATCAGGTCCAAGCACCGCCAACCGGATGGAAGCCCGGTATTTGCGAATCGACTGCTGCTTGAGACATCGCCCTACCTGGTTCAGCACGCGCATAATCCCGTCAACTGGTTCCCCTGGGGTGATGAAGCCTTTGCCGAGGCGCGACGACGCGACGTCCCGGTGTTGCTGTCCGTTGGATATTCGTCGTGCCACTGGTGCCATGTGATCGAAGAGGAAAGTTATGACGACCTGGATATGGCACAGCTGATCAACCGGAATTTTGTTGCGGTGAAGGTTGATCGGGAAGCCAATCCCGAGGTGGATGAGATCCATCTGCTGGCGTTGCAGATCATGGGTGGCAGTGGCGGATGGCCACTGCATGTCTTCCTGACACCGGACCGCAATCCATTTCTTGGAATGACCTATCTGCCGCCAGACGAATTTGAGCTGATTCTCAATCGCGTCCAGGAGGTGTGGGAGCAGGATCGTGCGACGATCAACAACGTGGCACAAGAGGTGGCGCGTGCTCTTCAGGGCTATTTCATTGGATCTGTGGCGCCGGTTGACATCGGCAGAAAGCAGATTGAGCAGGTGATCGAGATATTTCTCGAAGAGGAGGCCCTCCGGGATGAGTTCAGCGCACAATCGGCGAGGTTCCCATCGGAATCGGAGATTTTGCTGTTTCTCAACACCGCGCTGCGCTACCAGCACAGCGATGCACTCAGACTCGCGGAAACACGATTGACCGAGATGGCACTTGGTGGCATTCGGGATCATGTCGGTGGCGGCTTTCATCGCTATACCGTGGACAGTGAATGGATGATTCCGCACTTTGAGAAGATGCTGTACAACCAGGCACAGCTTGCCCGGGTTTATCTGTATGCCTATGACCTGACCGGCGAGCCCCTCTATGAACGCGTGGCCCGGCAGATTCTTCGCTATGTGCTAAGAGACATGACCAATTCTGATGGTGTGTTTTATTCTGCGATGGATGCCGATAGCGAAGGTGAGGAGGGAACATTCTACCTGTGGACGCTTGAGGAGCTAACGCAGGCAGCCGGTGAGTATGCGGACTTTCTGATTGCGCACTACGGTGCAACGCAGGACGGGAATTTCGAGGGCGTCAACATACTGCACGTGCCGACGCGCCCCGAACAACGCGCGTCGCTTGCCGGTCAGACTGTCGACGATTATCTCGGGACGCTGGCGGTCGCCGTTGAGCGCCTGAGAACCTATCGGGAAAACCGAGTCAAACCCTTTCTGGACAGAAAGATCATTACCGCCTGGAATGCGTTGATGATCACAGCATTGACTGACGCTGCGCGAATCACCGGCGACAAAAGCTATCTGGGCGCAGCTGAGCGGGCAGCCCGCCATATCTGGGACCGGCACCTGAGTGGCGACGGACTCAGTCGCATTGAGTTCGAGGGAAAACTGAGCGGCCTTGGCAAGCTGCGTGACTACGCATACTTTCTTCAGGCATTGCTGGATCTTTACGATGAGACGGGAGATGATCTGTGGCTCGAGCGCGGCGAGAAGATCGCCTCGATGCTGCTCAACCGGTTCTGGGACATCAGGCAGGGTGGATTTTATTCCACATCAGTGCAGGACACGGCTGGATTGATTGTTCGGCCGAAAGACATGTTTGATCGGGCGCTGCCGTCGGGTAATTCGGTTGCGGCGCAGTCTCTGGCCCGACTCTACCGACGCACCGGAAATCAAACCTATTCGAGCCGGGCACAACAGGTTTTTCAGGCCATTGGACTAGATCTGACGAGAAATCCCACCAGCTGGACCTATGCGCTGAATGGTTTGGAAGAGCACAACAACGGTTCCGTCGGCACATCGGATTATGCGGCGTCGGGACAGGCCCGGGTCAGCGTGTCGATTCCATCCGCTTCAGGTTCGAAAGCGGCTGCGGTGATCGAAATCGACCTGGCTGATGGATGGCACATCCAGTCTGACCGCCCATTGAGCGAGAACCTGATCCGAACCAAAGTCAATGTGGTCGGTGATGATTGGCGGTTGGAGAATGTAGTTTATCCGCCCGCGGAATCATTCACAGCGACATTTCAGTCCGAGCCGATTTCAGTTTTCTCCGGTAAAGTCCAAATCTTTGCAGAACTGACCCGCAGTCAGGACACTGGCTTTGATTTCGGTCCCGTCATCAGCGTACGGTTGCAGGCCTGCGACGATAAACTGTGCCTGCTGCCGGAAACACTCGAACTTGAAATCCCGATGGGCGCCTTCAAAGGTTGAGTGAGACCAGTCCGCCGTCGATCAGTATGTTCTGCCCGGTGATATAACCCGCGTGTTCACTGCACAAAAATGCGCAAAGCGCGCCGAATTCGTCGGGTGAGCCGTATCGCCTCACAGGGATCTGCTGTTTTCCGGACTCAAGCAGCTGGTCAACGGACTTGCCGGTCTTTTCGGAAGACAGCTGCATGCTGGAGCGCAACCGGTCAGTATCGAATCGACCCGGAAGGATGGAATTGACGGTGACATTGTATGGGGCCACCTGCCGGGAGGCGCCGGCAAAGAAGCCGGTCAGGCCGGAGCGTGCCGCATTGGACAGATCGAGATTCTGAATGGGCGCCTTGACCGAGGATGAAGTAATGTTGATGATGCGACCGAATCGCCGTTCGATCATGCCTTCGATGACCTGGTTGAACAGGTCAATGGGGGTCAGCATGTTGTTGTTGACGGCCGAGTGCCAGTCCTGCATGGTCCAGTTGCGGAAGTCGCCAACGGGAGGGCCGCCGGCATTATTGACCAAAATGTCGATATACGGGATCTGTCCAAGTGCCATTCTCCGACCCTCTTCGGTCGTGATGTCGCAATTGATGGCATTCACGTTGCCTTGCGCGACTTCTGAGATCTCCAAGGCTGTGTCGCAGAGGGTGCCTACATCCCGGCCATTCAGCCAGACGTTTGCACCTTCTTTTGCGAGTGCTCGTGCACAACCTTTGCCCAAACCCTTGCTGGATGCGCAAACCAATGCATTTTTTCCCTTAAGGCCCAATTCCATTCTGAGTGTCCTCCCTTGTCGTGATTGAAGTGGTTGAGAAATTCAATTGGATATGACGGCCAACAATATTCGCGGCGCCTTCTGGGTGGTCGGCGCGGCGGTGGTCGCCACCATCATGAGTACCGGTGTCCATGAGTTGGCCGGGTCCATTCATTCGGCACAGACGGTGTTCGTTCGCGGTGCAGTCGGATCTCTGATGATCATCGCTTTTGTGATCCCCGGGTCGGAATTCAGAATTCGTACCAAGCGCTTCAAGCTGCATCTGTTACGCGGCATCATTGGAGTGGTCGCCATCAATTTCGGGTTTTACTCGATCATGATCCTGCCACTGGCGACCGTCACCGCCCTGTTCTTTACGACACCGCTTTTTGTCACCGCCTTGAGCATTCCATTGCTGGGTGAGCGCGTCGGCATCCGCAGGGCACTCGCATCGGTCGTTGGCTTTCTGGGGGCGTTGTTCGTCATTGGCTATCTGCCCGAACCTTTCAGTATCCGCTGGTTCGCACCGATTTTTGCCTCTGCGGCGTTTGCGGTGACGCTGATTCTCGGAAAGAAACTCTCGACCACCGAGCAACCCGGCACCATTGTGCTGTATTTCGCGTTGATCCTGGCGGTTGGAAGTCTGCCGCCTGCGTTGCTGATCTGGGAGAATCCGACACTGAAAGAGTGGGGATTGCTGATCCTGGTTGCTGCCATGTCATCACTTCGCAATTACATGGACGTTCGGGGATACGCGCTGGGTGAAGCCCATTTCGTAGCACCGTTTCTGTACACGCGAATGATTTTCATGATCATCGCCGGTTACATCTTTTTTTCGCAGGTGCCTACGTGGTCAGCGCTGACCGGTGCCTGTGTCATCATGCTGAGCATGCTGTACATCACCTATCGGGAAATCTCGCATCGCAAATCGCAACCCACTGAATTCTAATCAGAGTTGTTTGACGCTGCGGGCGGTCCGGACTCATCTTGGTCGCCGATCAGATGAATCGTGGATGTTGGAAATGCGATCTGGGCGCCGTGTTTCTCAATGATGTCCATCGTTTTCACCAGAACATCCTGCTTGACCTCATGATACTCAGCCCACACCACGGTGCGGGTGAAGCAGTAGATGAAAAAGTCCAGGGATGACGCGGCGAAGCGGTCGAAGTTCACGATCAGCAGGTTGTCCTGGTCAATGTCAGGATGATTGCTGAGCATGTCCCGGGTGTCCTCGACGATTTTGGTGAGTTGTTTTGCGTCATCGTAGCGAATTCCGACGTATTCGTAGATGCGCCGGTTGGTCTGGTGGGTGAGGTTGCGAACGACAACCGTTGAGAAAACCGAGTTGGGCACATACAGTGTTCTCGAATCGAATCGTTGGATGACCGTCTGGCGCCAGCCGATTTCGATGACGGTACCTTCGATATCCCGGTCTGATGAGGTAATGGTTTCACCAACCTTGAACGGTCGGTCCATGAAGATCATCAAGGCTCCGAAGTAATTCGAAATCATTTCCCGCGCGGCGAAACCGATGGCGATCCCGCCGATCCCGCCAAAGGCGAGTATTCCCGCGATATTCAGCCCCAGCGTCTGCATGACAACCAACACACCGAGCACGACTGTGATCACGCGCAGAATCTTCGTGGCGATTTGAACTGATGTGACATCGACAGGTGATTCTGACTGGCTCTTGGCCTGCAGGTAGTTTGTTTCGTAGACCCCGATGAATCGGTAGACAAACCAGGCCAGAACAGTGATGATTGCGACATTGCGAATGGAGGGCAGGGCATCCAGAACCGTGATTTCAAATTCGACACGCAGGATCTCAATCGAGTACAGGATGCCGACAATCCAGATCAGCAGTGCGGCGGGTTTGCGGATCGCCCGGATGGTGGAGCGACTCCATACCAGGTCGATGGACTTGAGTCTTGATTCGATTCGATTGAGGACGAAGTGGCGGACGCGGCTGGCGATGATGGTGATGATCACAACCGCAATGACCTGATAGATCCAGGCGTGAGTCAGGATAAAGTGACCTGCTTCGCTGATCAGTGATTTCATAACTTGGCTATCCGACTTCAGTCAAACAATTTGAACCAGGGCATCAAGCAGAGCGTCGGGTCGCTCGGACATGATTGTATGCCCGGTTTTCGGCAGAACGACCGTTGTGGAGTCCGAGATGTGTTTGGCGAGTTCCAGCGCTACCCGTTTCGGTGTCAGCATATCATGTTCGCCCAGGATCAGCATGGTCGAACATTGGACGGCCTTTGCCATCTCGATGCCTTCCTCGTAGTTGTTGCAGGCTTTGAGGTCATTGTAAAGCGTACCGGGTTTGGCACGTTCGAAAAGACGCATCAAGCCGCCGATCATCCACATGCCGGGGGTTTCGTTGCCGCCGAAATGCGCAGCCGGGCTGTGCCCCCACGCGGTCAGCATATCGATCGCGGAATGGTCGTTCTCAAATGCGGCATTCAGCAGATGGTCGGTTACCGGCATCGGTACTGCGGTACCGACCAGGACGAGTGCCCGGACACGGTCGGCGTGACGGGCGGTACAGTCCAGCGCAACCAGTGATCCCATGCTGTGACCCACCAAGGCTGTTTCCCGGATCCCGAGTGCGTCAAGCAGCCTGCACAGCCAGTCTGCGTAGTCCGGGATCGAGGGCAGCGGTTCGCCATCCGACATGCCGTGTCCCGGCAGGTCGGCAGCCAGGACATTCCAGCCATGTCGGGCGAAGTGTCGCGCCGGCAGGGTCCAGACCGTGTGGTCCAGCGATGCACCGTGTACGAACAGTATCGACGGTTTGTCCTCGTCTATATCACGGCCGCCGGTAAATACATAGGTCTGGTGACCATCAACCAAAATCTTCATGATTGTCCAGTGCGGGGTGGTTTCACCGAATCAGGTTACCGTGAGCGTTGGGAGGACTTCAAACCGGTGTCGAGATCCGCCATCAGATCATCGGCATCTTCCAGGCCAACCGACAATCGTACGAGTCCTTCAGAAATTCCGGCCGCTTTCAGCGCGTCGGCATCCATGCGGTGATGGGTTGTGGATGCAGGATGAATGACCAGCGACTTTGCGTCGCCGACATTCGCCAGATGTGAGAACAGGTTGAGTCGGTCGATGAGCTTGTGTCCGGCCTCGCGCCCGCCTTTGATGCCAAAGGAAAAAACCGCACCCGCACCCCTGGGTAGTTGTTGGCTGGCCAGCTCATGATCCGGGTGATCCGGCAGTTCAGGATAGCTGACCCATTCCACGGCGCTGTGACTGGACAGGAAATCGACCAGTTTGCGGGTATTTGAGACATGGCGTTCCATTCTCAGAGGCAAGGTTTCCAGGCCCTGCAGAATGTGAAAGGCAGTGGTTGGACTCATGCAGGCACCGAAATCTCTCGCGCCTTCCTTGCGTGCACGGGTGATGTAGGCTGCCGGTCCGAATTCCTCGGCAAAATTAAGGCCATGGAACCCCTCATAGGGCTCGGTCAGGGTTGGAAACCTTCCAGACTCAAGCCAGTCGAATTTCCCGCCATCAACCAGGACGCCGCCTATGACGACACCGTGTCCGCTCAGGAATTTCGTGGCGGAGTGAAAAACGATATCGGCGCCGAGATCGAAAGGCCTGCAAAGATAAGGTGTGGTGAACGTTGAGTCAATCAGCAGGGGGATCTTGTGGTTGTGCGCGATGTTCGCCACTTTTCCGATGTCCAGGATTTCGCAGTTTGGATTGCCGATCACCTCGCCGAAAACGAGCTTGGTATTGGGACGGATGGCATTTTCGATGGCGTCGTGATCGCGCGGATGGACAAAGGTGGTCTCGATGCCGAAGCGGGGCAGGGTGTAGGATAGAAGATTATGTGAACCGCCATAGATGGACTGCGATGATACGATGTGATCGCCGGCACCGAGTATGGTTGTGATGGCAAGGTGCAGGGCGGCCTGGCCGCTGGCGGTGGCAATGGCACCAACCGCGCCTTCCAGTGCGGAAATCCGCTCCTCGAAAACGGCGTTTGTGGGGTTGGATATTCTTGAGTAGACATGCCCGGTGCGCTCGATGTTGAATACCGACGCTGCGTGGTCGACATCCCGGAACACATACGATGCTGTCTGGTAGATCGGCGTCGCGCGCGCTCGGGTCGCCGAGTCAGGATGCTGCCCTGCGTGCAGCGACAACGTGTCAAATTTCATAAACCTGGAGTTGGCCATGTGTTGATCTGGATAGAAGGGAATAACGCTGAAAAGTGACAAAACCGATATTCTAACCGATAGTGAAATTTGCAGGGCTGGTAAATTGATCCGTGAAAGGCGACCGACTCCGTCAGCGCGGGCAGTGTCGGCATTGTCCGATTGATTTGAGCCCGCGAGCGAAGTCGATCATCAACTCACTCGCGGCGTATACAGGTCTGGGGAGGTTGGTATAATCCTGCGTTTGTTCGGGTTCATAAAGAATTCACATGCCGTCTGGTTTGCCTTTGCCGACAGGCCAGAGCCACTCACTTGCAGACTGCCTAGCGGAGAGAGATAGTTATGAAACGCTTCCACATTCACATCGGTGTTGAGAATCTTGAGAAAAGCATCGAGTTTTACAGCACCCTGTTCGATTCAGAACCTACAAAACTGAAAGAAGACTATGCAAAGTGGCTGTTGGATGATCCCAACGTCAATTTTGCGATTTCGACACGCGTCAGCGGAAAGGGAGTGGACCACTTGGGTATTCAGGTGGAAAACGCTGAGGAGCTGGAGGATATTCGGCTTCGTCTGGGTGGCGCCAACCTGACCCTGTTTGACGAGGGAGAAGTTGTCTGCTGTTATTCGAATTCCGACAAGTCATGGGTCGAGGATCCTGCCGGTGTAGCCTGGGAAACCTACATGACGATGAACGATGCCAAGGTCTATTCAGCCAGTCTGTCCGAAGAGGTTGCTGATGATGCTGATGACACATTGCTCAATGGCTCCGATGGTTGCGACACGGTAACCAATGCGGAGAGTGCAGCCTGTTGCGAACCCACTCACTGAATTTGATCTTCCGAGGTCTGTGAATCAGAATCCAACACTCAAATACAAACGCCCGATCAAACCGGACAATAAAGACCGATAGGGTCACACCGACAATGTGATGAGGTGTCTGAACAGTCTGCAGAACACTCAGACGCCCGACGATTGATTTTTTCGGAACAACTGGCATTTTTTGAATTTCAGACCCTGATCTGCAGTCTGCTGGTTCTGATTGCCTGTCCATACTGCTTTACAGTTATCAGATCCGGGTTTCAATTGCGAAGTTTCTAGCACCAAAAAATACATTTCAACTTAATTTATGTCACCAGACTCAAATCAGCCTCGATTCAATTGGGTTCATCCAATCGTGATCGTTGTATGTGGTTGCCTGATCATCTTCATCGGATTCGGGACAAGAGCCACAATGGGGATTTTTCTTGTCCCGATCACGGAAGAATACGAATGGGGACGCAGCATATTCGCATTTGCCGCTGCAATACAAAACCTGTTCTGGGGATTTTCGCAACCAATTTTCGGTGCGATTGCCGACCGCTATGGTTCCGGTCGGGTCATTCTATTCGGCGGATTGTGCTATATCGCGGGTCTGGCGTTGATGATTGTCGCATCGACGCCGCTTGGTTTCTATATCGCCAACGGTGCGCTGATTGGATTTGGTCTGTCGGGCACGACATTCGCCATCATCCTCGCGGTCATTGCCAGGTCGGTACCCGAGCGGCATCGTTCCATGGCATTGGGAATCGGTGCGGCCGCAGGTTCCCTGGGTCAGTTCGTCCTGGTTCCGATTGGCAACTTCTGGGTTACCCAGTTCGGCTGGTCGAGCACGATTATCCTGCTGGCCTGCCTGATGGCGTTGGTGATTCCATTTTCGTATTTAATGTCTGGAAAGGTTGAGGTTTCCGGTCCGGAGCAGACCCTGAAAGCGGCGTTGTCTGAAGCTGCCAGGCACTCGGGCTATGTGTATCTGACAACCGGCTTCTTTGTATGTGGATTCCAGGTGACGTTCATTGGAATTCATCTGCCCGCGTATTTGACCGATGTCGGATTGTCGAGTAATGTCGGGGCCTGGGCCCTGTCGCTGGTCGGCCTGTTCAATCTGTTTGGCACTCTACTGGCCGGGCATCTGGGTAATCGCATGCCCAAAAAGAATATATTGAGTTTCATCTATTTCGGACGGGCCGTGGCGATTGCGATTTTTGTGCTGACACCGCCGTCGGTGGTCAGTGCCTTGCTGTTCGCATGTTCCATGGGTATTCTGTGGCTTGCGACGGTTCCTCTGACTTCAGGCATTGTCGGGCAGATTTTCGGACCACGTTACATGGGTACGTTATTCGGATTCGTATTCCTAAGCCACCAGCTGGGAAGTTTTCTTGGGGTCTGGCTGGGTGGATTGCTCTTTGATTCCACCCAATCGTACGAAGTGGTCTGGTGGATTTGCGCTGCGCTGGGCGTGATCGCCGCCGTGTTGCATTGGCCGATCAACGAGCAACCCATAAAAAGGCATACTGCTGAAGTCGCTCGCGAGTCGGCGTGACATTGTTGAGCTTTATTTTTGGATTTTTGATTGTATTTTTGAGGTGAATGGTGAGTAAACGGGAAATTAGTTCGGTCACGGTGCTGGGTGCCGGCACGATGGGAACAGGGATCGCAGCTGCCTGTGCAGCGGCTGGCTGCAAGACGGTATTGCTGGATGTATCTGATGAATTGGCACAACGCGGCAAGGAGAGCATGTTGGCTGGGCGTGCGCCGATGCTGGATGATCCTGATTCCGCCAACCTGGTTTCGACTGGTGGATTCGATGATTCACTTGATCTTGCCTCCGGATCTGATTGGATCTGTGAGGCGATCGTGGAGGATCTTGAAGCCAAACGCAAAATGTTTTCGCGCTTGGAGCAGATCCGAAAGCCCGGCTCGATTGTGTCAACCAACACTTCCGGTATTCCACTTCGCTCGATTTGTGAGGGTATGCCGGAGCAGTTCAGAAAGGATGTTGCGGTCACACATTTTTTCAACCCGGTGAAAGTGATGAGGCTGCTGGAGGTTGTTCCTGGTGAGGATACACAGGCTGATGTGATCGATTCCCTGGCTTCATTTGCCAGAAACCGACTCGGTAAGGGAGTGGTTTATGCCAAGGATACGGTCAATTTCATTGGCAACAGAATCGGATGCTTCTGGATGCTTGCCGGTCTTCACAAAGGTGGTGAGGCACAACAAAAAGGCGTCTCCATCGAAAAGGCCGACGCGCTGATGAGCGCTGCAATGGGAATTCCGTCAACTGGACTCTACGGCCTGATTGATCTGGTCGGATTGGATGTGATGGGACTGGTTGCAGCCAATCTTGACAGCAATCTACCGGCCGATGATGCTGGCCGCACATACCTCAAGTTGCCGGCTGTGGAACAGGGTATGCTGGATTCAGGACAGTTGGGGCGAAAGACCGGTGGAGGGTTTTATCGGATGCTGAAGAACGAAGACGGCAGTCGGCAGAAGCAGATGTATGAACCCGCCTCAAATTCCTGGGTCAATGCTTCAGGTGTCCAGGTTGACGGCGATGTGCGAACACTTGCGTTCGAAACTGGCGATGAGGGTGAATTCGTGTGGGGTCTGGTTTCAGAAACGCTTTGCTATGCAGCGGATCTGATTCCGGAAATCTCTAATGACATTGTGAACGTCGACCGTGCAATGAGATGGGGATTTAATTGGAAAAAAGGCCCCTTTGAACTGCTGGATGAATTGGGTCCGAAGGCGGTCATTGATCGATTGCAGTCTGAAGGGCGAAGCATCCCCAATATGCTGGCATTGCTCGATTCGAGCGGTTCGGACCGATTCTATAGTGACTGCGGTGAGAAATTCTTTGGGTTGGATGGTGATATGCACAGCATCCCTGCTGAATGATGACGAACCCGTCGGTTGCATTGGGCTGCTGGCACAAATCGAAACCAGATCGCATTGCGTTGGCGATGGGGCGTTGACCATACGCTCCACGTTCCGGCGTCTTGTGAAACGCAGTCAGCCGGGTGATTGGCTTCTATGACCAGCGTCCAGGTGGCACTTTGACCGGTCATCAAATCCAATAACTGGTTCCGGTCATGACTTTGGACATCAGGCGCATGATGCCTTTAGCCGGCTCCGGTAGCTCAGCACTTCCAGATTGCTCTGCGGATCTTGCGTGTTTCAGTTCCTCCTCGCGCATCTTGCTGATCACGCTGCGACTTTTTCGGTCGGCAGCGGGCATCCGTTGCAGATGACGGTCCAGATGGTCGGCTACCTGGTACTCTGTTTCCGCCAGAAAGGCTGAGCTGGTTCGATCGCCGAGCAAGCCTGTGCCAGCTCCGATCAGGTAGGATCCGACATAGAACAGGGGGTTCAGTCGGCTTGTTTGTCCATTCAATGACTTGATCCGCTCCTCGCACCATGCAAGATGGTCAATTTCCTCATCCGCGGCGTGCTGAAAAACATCGCGCAACCGGGTATCGCGGGCGGTCAGGGATTGACCTTGATACAGTGCCTGGGCACACACCTCACCCGTGTGGTTGACTCGCATCAGGCGTCTGGACTCATCGACTTCCCAACGCTCAAGTTGCCCGTTCTCAACGTCTTCAGCTGGCGATTTTCGAGCTGCAGTCGGGGACGCAAACAAGGTGCGCAGCATGTTGTCAGCATGACCGATCAGGTGGTCAGACAGTGTATATCTTCGGTTCATTGGGGGAGTTTTCCTTGTTGAGGTCGCTATATGATAGGTTAGTGTCCGTTATAATGAAAATCAACTTTTCCTCCAGTCAAGTCGCATCATGGATCCGCAATCAAAACCAGATTACTCTTCTTTAGCGCAGTCGTTGCGCGAGATTGTTGGTGCGGACGCGGTCATCACCGAAGTGGAAGCGAAGAAACCGTTTGAGTGCGACGGTTTGACAGCGTATCGAGAACTCCCATTGATGGTTGTGTTGCCATTGACTGTCGAAGAGGTTCAGCAAGTCGTCAAAGTGTGCGCCCAGCATTCTGTCCCGGTTGTAACCCGTGGTGCCGGAACGGGGCTTTCCGGCGGGGCATTGCCACTTGCAGATGGCGTTTTGCTGAGTTTGACACGCATGAATCAGATACTGGAGATCAATGAAAAGGCGAAAACCGCGCGCGTTCAACCCGGTGTTCGCAACCTCGCGATATCCGAAGCTGTTGCGCATTTGGGGCTTTACTATGCGCCGGATCCGTCTTCCCAGATCGCCTGCTCCATCGGTGGCAATGTCGCGGAAAACTCCGGTGGCGTCCACTGTCTGAAATACGGATTGACAGTGCACAATATCCAGCAGTTGAAGGTCGTGACGGTCGATGGCGAATTGATCACCGTCGGCAGTGAGGCACTGGACGCGCCAGGCTATGATTTGCTTGCCCTGATGACCGGGTCGGAAGGCATGCTGGGTGTTGTTGTCGAGGTTGTGGTCAAACTGCTTGCCATCCCACCGGTGGCACAGGTTGTGATGGCGTCATTCGATGAGGTGCAAAAGGCGGGAGACGCGGTTGCGGCGATCATTGGTGGTGGAATTTTGCCGGCTGGATTGGAAATGATGGATAACCCTGCCATTGTCGCGGCGGAAGATTTTGTACACGCGGGATATCCGGTCGATGCGGCTGCGATTCTATTGTGCGAGCTGGATGGCACGCAGGAAGAGGTGGACGATCAGATCCGGCGGGTTGAAACAATCCTTCGCAGTCAGGGTGCGAGCGATACACAGGTTGCAACCGATGAGCAGACCAGGCAGCGGTTTTGGTCCGGTCGTAAATCCGCCTTTCCGGCTGTTGGCCGGATATCACCGGATTACTATTGCATTGATGGAACAATTCCGCGTCGCGAGCTCGGCACTGTTCTCAAGACCATCACACAACTGTCAGAGCAGTTCGGATTGCAGGTTGCAAATGTGTTTCATGCGGGCGACGGAAATCTGCATCCGTTGATCCTGTACGATGCAAACGAGGAAGGTCAGCTCGAGAAGACCGAGGAACTCGGAAACAGGATTCTTGAGCTTTGTGTGGAAGTCGGCGGTACAGTGACCGGAGAGCATGGCGTGGGCGTCGAGAAACTAAGACCAATGTGCCTTCAGTTTGCCGATCCGGTAATTGAGCAGTTTCACGCGGTCAAGGCGGTTTGGGATCCTGAAAATCTGCTGAATCCAGGCAAGGCGGTTCCGACATTGGCACGATGTGCGGAGTTCGGCGCAATGCATGTGCATCACGGAAATCTGCCATTCAGTGATTTGGAGCGATTCTGAATTGCCTGTTATGGATGATACTGACCGTCTGGTTGAATCTGTCAAAGCCGCCTATCGGAATTCCGAACCCTTAAGAATCCGCGGATCAGGCAGCAAGTTTTTTTACGGTCGCCCCATCGTTGGCAGTGTGCTGGATATCAGCCGGCATACTGGAATCGTGTCATACGAACCCTCGGAACTTGTCTTATCTGCGAGAGCGGGAACCGCACTCAGCGAGATCACTGAGGTTCTCGCCGATTCGGGACAGATACTGGGGTTTGAACCCCCATTTTTTGATGAGCGTGCGACGCTGGGTGGGACTGTTGCCTGTGGACTGTCCGGGCCGATGAGACCGTTTTTCGGTTCCGTACGCGATTTCGTTCTGGGTGTCAAATGCATCATCGGCACCGGAGAACTGATGTCATTCGGTGGCAGGGTGATCAAGAATGTTGCCGGTTATGATGTATCCAGACTGATGGTCGGTGCGTTGGGAACGCTGGGTGTTCTGCACGAGATTTCATTACGCGTGCTGCCTGGCTTCGAGTGCGAGGCAACCCGGATTCTTGAAGTGAATGAAGAGTCGGCGCTTGACGAGATGCTGCGGTTGTCGAGATTGCCCATCCCCCTCTCGGCAATGAGCTTCCTGGAAGGACAATTGCGGATTCGGCTGTCCGGCACCGAGAACGGCGTTCGCGCTGCAATCGCACAGATTGGTGGGAACGAAGACGAGGAAGGCGTGGAATACTGGCATCATCTGCGCGAGCACAAATTGCGTTTCTTCAACAGAAACCAGACGCTTTGGCGCTTGTCTGTACCGGCAACAAGTCCTGCGATGGGATTGGGAAATGACTGCCTGATCGACTGGGGCGGTGCCTTACGGTGGGTCTACACGGACCGAAACGCGCAAGAGATATTTGAAACAGCAAGCAGTTTGCGGGGTCATGCAACGATGTTCAGAACCGAACCACATTATCAGGGAGAGCGATTCAGTCCCTTGTCCAGTGTCGTTGCCGGCATTCACAACCGGTTGAAGTCGTCTTTTGATCCTGCTGGAATCCTTAATGCCGGAACCATGTATCCGGACATTTGAATTGATTACTACAGCCCTTAAAGAGTCAATCTGATGCAGACCCAGCTTGCTGATTTCATCCGCGACACCGCCCAAGGCCAAACCGCGGAATCCATCTTGAGAAAATGCGTGCATTGTGGATTCTGTGCCGCGACTTGTCCAACCTACCAATTGCTCGGCAATGAGCTCGACAGCCCCAGAGGTCGGATCTATCTGATCAAGCAGATGCTCGAGGGTGCCGCTCCGACGGCTCGTACCCAGCTTCACCTGGACCGATGTCTGACCTGTCGTTCCTGTGAGACAACATGCCCTTCCGGAGTGAATTACGGACAGCTTTTGGATATTGGCCGTGAACTTGTGGATGAAAAAGTTGTTCGCACCCGTCGGGATCGGTTGTTCCGCAGGGCATTTACAGTGGTTGTGCCACGCAGAAATCTGGTATCAGCAATGTTGGGGATGGCCCGATTGGTTGCGTTTGCATTGCCGAAGAAACTCGCAAGGAAAATTCCAGCCAGGGAGAAGTCCGAAAACTGGCCGGACAATCAACATTCCCGTAAGATGATCATCCATCAGGGTTGTATTCAAAAATCGGTGAAGCCTGCGATCAACGCGGCTGCGGCCCGACTGCTCGATCAGCACTCCATCACCGCAATCCGCACAGCCGATGCCTGTTGCGGCGCGCTCGGCCTGCATCTGGGTGATCGCGACTATCTGGTGCGCAATGCCCGCAAAAACATTGATGCGTGGATGCCTCATATTGAAGCCGGAGCCGAAGCGATAATCTCAACTGCCAGTGGATGCGGTGTTACCATCAAGGACTATGGGCAGTTGCTCGCCGATGACATCGAGTACTCGGAGAGAGCGGAAAAGGTGGCATCATTGGCGATTGATATTTCTGAAGTGGACCTGTCCACACCGCCAACCGAAAACACCGGGAAATCACAGCTGGTTGCCTTTCATTCTCCCTGCAGCCTGCAGCACGGTCAGAAGATCGTAAACTCGGTTGAGAAAATTCTTGTCCAGCATGGATTCAAACTGACGCATGTCGAAAACCCACACCTGTGCTGCGGTTCTGCCGGTGTCTATTCCATGTTGATGCCGGACATTGCAGATCGTCTGTTGGAGAACAAGATCGAATCTCTTGAACGCGGTGTGCCGGAGGTGATTGCCACGGCCAATATCGGTTGCCTGATGCATCTCAATACACGTTCAAGCGTGCCGGTGAAGCACTGGATTGAACTGGTGGCTCCACCCGCAGGGCAGTAGCGTCCTCGTTGATCGTTGCTTCAAGATCAGGCGGAATTCTGCCGTGACTGTTTGTATGAAGTTTTGAATGGGCACTGTTGAATGCACTACAACTTGATCAAATGGGCGGATGTCTTTGTGTCGAACTGGTCGTCCTCAAAGAAGTTCTATAGCAATCTGTTCGACTGGCAGTTTCTGGATCAAGTCCATAATGGACGCGTCGTCTACAGTTTGGCGTGCCTGGACAGGAATGCCCAGCCACCTGAAAGTACCAGTGTGGCAGGCATGGGCAGACATCATGGGTCCAATTCTGAGGGTAAACTACGGATCTGGCAGATTTACATCATGGTGAAAGACCTGACAGCAACGCTGGACAAGGTGCGTTGTGCAGGTGGAACCATTGCCCTGCCTCCGACGATCGTAATGGAAGCCGGGACGATGGCGATCTGTACAGACTCTGAAGGTGTCACGTTCAATCTCTGGCAGCCGAATCATCATTCCGGGGCCAGAATCGACAGTCTTCCAGGCAGTGTCTGCTGGTTCGAACTGACGACTCAGGAGCCGCGCAAGTCAATCGACTTCTACAGCGCGGTGTTCGGTTGGGAGGCAGAGCAGACAAGTGAGTCGAACGATGATCCTCGTTGGGTCTTCAAATATCGAGGACATTCGGTTGGCGGCGTGTATACCCGGACGCATGAAACTGCAGACTATGCAGTATGGACACCGTACTTTCTGACCGAAAACCTAAAGAACAGTTTGCGGACCTGCAAGAAGCGCAGAGGCAGTGTATTGTTTGGCCCCAAAACCGAACCCGGAATCGGAGCCTATGCGATCGTAGCCGATGCTGAACAGCACATGTTCGGAATCGCTGAGTATTCCACTTGAATCGAGTATCAGACAGGTAATATGACATGATCAGATTTACATCCTACAACATTCAATACGGTCGCGGATTGGACGACCGCATAGATCTTGACCGAATCACGGACTCTATTTCAGATGCCGACGTAATCGCACTGCAGGAAGTCGAACGGTACTTTCCCCGCACAGGATATGTGGATCAGGTGGGGGAGATCGCAAGTCGATTGAGTGGCTATCACTGGGTCTATGGTGCCGGTGTGGATATCCATGCGGACCAGACCGAAAATGGCGGGGTCAGGCATCGGCGCAGCCAGTTCGGGAACATGCTGCTGTCCAAGTATCCGATTGAGACGTCCAGAAACCACCTGCTGCCCAAATACGCGTCGTCCGGGCCGCTGAGCATTCAGCGAAGCGCACTCGAAGGGGTGATCGCATTCGGCTCCCGCCGTGTTCGTGTCTATTCAATTCACCTGACCCATCTGAGCGCAGAGGTCAGATTGCGACAACTCGACAGACTGTTGCAGATTGACCGGGATGCGGTTCGCGAGGGTGGTCCGATTTCGGGTGATGTATCGGTAACGGACTTTGACGAGGAGGTGAATTTCTCTGATCTGCCGCGGGAATCCATTCTCATGGGCGACTTCAATTTCACCCCGGATGCCTCTGAATACAGTGTCGTTGTCGGTCCGTATTCCGACTATGGGGGTCGGCTGGTGAATCCGGATGGATTTGTGGATGCATGGGTCCATTGCGGATACGATGAGATGTCCGGTGTGACTGCGGAAAGACATGGCGAGGACGTCCGGATGGACTACTGCTTCGTGCGTACCTCACTCAGTGATCGAATCCGCTCATCCCATATCGATTCGGCCGCCATCGGATCAGACCACAAGCCGATTACAGTGGAAATGGATCTGTGATCGAAACGGCTTTGTCGCAACCAGTCAGACAGGAGATCATGCTTTATCGGTGGAGTAGTCGACTTTAGTGTAGCGGTTTTCAGCCTTGACGAAAAACTCGGTAATCTTCTCTGACAACGCCAGAACCGACGGTATGAAGAACAGGACCAGGACCGTCGAGAATGCGAGCCCGAATACCATGGTCGCCGCCATCGGAATCAGGAACTGGGCTTGGGTCGATGTTTCAAACAGTAGCGGCATAAGCCCTACAACGGTCGTCAGACTGGACAGCACAATCGGACGCAGTCGCTGACAGCCCGCATCCAGCATGGCGGTATTGAAATCCTTGCCGGCTTCCCGATTCTGCTTGTAGTAGACTACCAGCACGATCGCGTTGTTGACGACGATTCCGGCGAGTCCGATCAGACCCAGGATGGTCAGGATTGTGACATCCAATCCCAGAATGACGTGCCCCCACGCAGCGCCCACAATGCCAAATGGGATTGTGAGCATGACGATGAAGGGCCAGACATACGAGCCAAAAGTCAGCGCCAGCGTCAGGTAGATCAGTACCAACGCGATCAGCGCTCCGACTTTCATGGACTGCTCGGTCTTCTCCTGGTCAGTCTGGCGTGCACCTACGCTCCACTGCACACCATGATTGAGAGTGATTTGAGGTCGTAACTCGCTGTCGAGGATTTCCAGTACCTCGTTGAGGTTCACAATTGAAGCATCAACGCTGGCGCTGACCTCAATGGCAAATTCTCCGCCTGAATGTCTCAGGGTATCGAATCCCCGGCTGGTGCGCACCTCAACAACATCCAGCAGAGGTATGGACTCTCCGGATGGAAGGATGATATGGACATGATCAAGTTCGCTCAGTTGACGCTTCTCACTGTCAGGCAGCATCAGGTTGACTTCGACTTCCTGGTATTGTGTTGTGAACGATTGCAGCAGCAGTCCCTCGATTGAGGCGCGAAGCTGGCGGCTGACTTCGGCAACCGACAACCCGAGCGATTCGCCCAAGGGGGTCAACGTCAGAATCTGCTGTTGCCTGCCAAAGCTCGTGTCGTCCTCAATGGCATAGACTCCGGGTATGTCTCTTAGGTTTTCAATCAACTCCAATGCGGCGTTCTTGATATTGGTTGCGTCGGCACCGCTGAACTTGACCTCAATATCCCGCCCGGGCGGACCGGCTGTCGGTGTCACCACAACCACATTTTCCAATCCTGGAACGGATTCGAGTTTACTCTCCCACAATCGAATGAATTCCGTGGTTCGAACCCGTCTTTGGTCCGACTCAACCAGTTCAACCATGACTGTCCCGTTGTTGGCCCCGCCCAGGAGCGATTCGCTGTTCAGCTGAAAATTGCCGCCGTGGAAGACAATCGCCGATGAGATCAGGTTGCCGCCGAGTTCCGATTCGGTGTCCTCAAGGGTTTCCTGTGCGAACTCAAGGTAATCCTGCACAGTCTTGTCAGGTGTGCCGGCATTGAAACTGATATTGGCGAAAAGCAGATTCAGCTCAGGGGTGGGGAAGAAGCTGTAACCCAGCCGACCCGATGAGAATAGGCCAAGTGAGAAAATCAAAAGTGCGATGCCGAGGGCGATGACTGCGAACGGATTCTTGATCGAGATATCAAGCAGTTTTCGATACCATTGATCCCTGACGACAGCCAGATGCCTGTCGATGAATGAAGGTTTGATGCCACCGGAGCGTTTGCGGATACCTTGAAAGGACGCTCTCAAATGTCCGGGCAGGATCACGAATGCCTCAACGAGGGAGGTGAAGACAACGCAGATGACAACCAAAGCAATGAAGCCGAGTACGGTTCCGACTATGCCTTCAACGATGATGACCGGCAGAAACGCCAGAATGGTTGTGAGCGACGCGGCGAGAATCGGTATCAGCAAGCGTCGTGCGGCCTGATAGGCTGCTTCCACGGGATTGGGGTCTTCGGTAAATCTGCTCAAGGCCTCCTCACCGACGACGATGGCGTCATCGACGATGATGCCGATGGTCAGGATGAATCCGAACATGGTGATCATGTTTAGCGTGCCGCCAAATACATGGAGCAGGGCGACTGCTCCCAAAAGCGAGACAGGAATACCGACCGCCACCCAGAATGCCAGTCTTGAATTCAAAAACAGGTAGAGAACCACCAACACCAGCAGCAACCCCATCAAGCCGTTGTTGACCAGTGTATCCAGTCGATCGCGAAGCGAAAGAGACTGATCATAGTAGATCGAAAGACCCACACCCGGTGGCAGGCTCTGCTCCTTCTCGGCAACCCAGTCATAGAGTATTGCGGCACTCTCGAGGGTATCACCTGATTCCAGTCGTCTGATTTGCAGTTCCACTGCTGGCTGGCCGTTGAAGGTCGCCAGCAATTGGTCATTCTTGGGTCGTTGCTCGATCGTCGCGATGTCACCGAGCGTGATCAGCCGTCCGTTTGCGTCCGCTGCAATGGGTAGTTGCTCGAATTCAATCTGGTTGCGTCGCTGATCCAGCACGCGCAGTTGCCGTGCGGCATCGTCGCGTCCTGAGATTCCAATGGATGCATCCCGGGAGTGTGATTGAATGATCTGACCGATCTGGTTCAGTGACAGTCCAAGATCACGCAGGTCCTGTCCGGGTATCTGAATCGCAATCTCTTCATTGGGCAATCCCAGAATCGTGATTTTCTCGATGCCCCGATCAATCAGCTCATCCCGGTATTCGTTGGCAAGAATTCTCAATTGATCGCGCGAGGCACTGGAAACGATCAGCCTTGCCACGTCCTCGGAACGCTGTATGTCAATGACATTGGGGCGTTTGGCATCGTCTGGCAGTTCAACGATGAGCTGCTCCACGATTTGCGATACATCGTCTTTCGCCGAGGCCATGTTTGTGTTGGGATGGAATTCAAGCAAAACACTGGAACGGCCAAGGCGTGACGTGGAAGTGATTTGCTTGAGGTTGTCGATACTCTTCAGATCCAGTTCCAATCGATTGGTGATGGAGCGTTCGACGTCCTCTGCTGCGGCACCGGGCCAGTTGGTTGTCACATGAACGTAGTTGAGGTCGAATTCCGGAAAGAATTGAACATTGATTCTGGAAATGGCGAATGCGCCCAGCGCCAGGACAACCACCATCAGGATGTTCATCGCGACGGGATGTTCTGTGAGTATTTTCAGCAGGTTGTTATGCTGCATCGCGGATTTCAACGATGATGTCTAATCTTTGTTCCAGGGTTGGACTTTCAGCCCGTCAACCGCATTGGTCAACTGTGTGGTGACCAGTGTATCGCCATCATCCAGATCGTCGCTGGTGGCAACCAGGAACGTCTGTTCGTTGAGAAAAATCTGCCCGTGACGCCTGATGGACAGTGACTTGAGTGAACCCGACTCAATCTTGAATACCTGGTTTGAGCCATAGATGGCCTGGTAGGGGATGGCGATTGCATCGTGGACCGGTGTCAGTGTCAGTACCAGATCAACCGACCGGGACAGTTCCGGCTGGATCGGGTTGGACGCGACTCTGAAGTAGGCGTCCACACCGCCGCGTCCCTGATCAACAATGGATGCCAGGCGGTCGAACGTCAACGTCAGCAGATGGTCATCCAGCTGCGCCCGGGCTTCGAGTCTGTAGTCATCGGCAATGGCCTGTCTCAACTGACCGATGTGGCGGTTGGGAATCAGGGTTTTGACTTCGAGCCGGTTGTGATCATACATGGACACCAGCGGGCTTGAGTTTCTCACCTGGTTTCCCAGGGCCACATGCACCTGTGTCACACGTCCCGCATAGGGTGCAACGATGACGGTGTCCTCAATGTCCAGCTCAATTCTGTCAAGCAGGGCTTCCATGCGCTTGAATTCCGCCTGCAGTACATCGACCCGGCTGTCATATTCACGAATGGATGCCTCCCGTGCGGTGACCGAAAGATGCGCCTGTTGTTCGGTACGCTCAAATGTGTCGAACTCGGCCTGGGAAATCAGGTTGCGGCTTTTGAGGGTGCGCGCTCGTCCCAAGGATTCGGTTGCCAGCTCCAGCAGCCTTTTCTCATGGAACAGGATCTCCTGGTCGGTCGTGAGTCTTTGGCCTTCCCGGGTCAAAGATGCCCGGATTCGGTCCAGGTCCGCATTGGTCTGGCGCAGCTGGGTTTGCAGGTTTCGTGAGTCCAGGCGAATCAGCACATCGCCGGCTTCAACGGTTTCACCTGCCAGAACGTTCACTTCGATCACCTCACCGTCCACGATGGCGCTCAGTGTGGAGAACGAAGGGCTTTCAATTCGACCGTACAAACGTACTGACGGATGAAGTGTCTGCTTTTGAACCGTTTGTGTGTTCACAAGCCAAGTGCGCTCAGGCTGCGCTCGCGGTGCTTCCTGCACCTCTTCGGTTCCCATCAGTACAAATCCAATGATGCCGGTGGCGATGATCCCGATCGGCAACAGGATTTGAATGATTAATCTGCGAAAATTCAAAACGAAGGCTGGTTATTCGAGTCTAGGTGAAGCAAACAGGTATTGCTTACGGGCACATTATAGTTTTGCGAGATAGGTGGAGATGATGAACTTGCACCCGCAATCTGATGTTTTGATTGGCTGTCATCCATCAATATCAAAGGATTGAATCTGACTATCCCACAGGCGATTGAACACGAACGGATTTATTCAATGTTGATAAGGTAAAATCCATGCCTGAAGACACTGAGTCAACGTTACAACCCAACTCTACGCACAATGAACAGCCAAAAGACGATTGCATTTTTTCCTGAGGGCGCATTTGGCCCGGCCTTGAATTCCGTTGGAATCGCACAAGCCTGCAGAGATCGCGGGCATCGCTGCGTGTTTCTCACCGACCCTGGTTTTGCCGAGGTTTACGAAGGCTACGGCTTCGAGCATCGGATTGTGAATCTCTCCGAGCCGATGTCCGCCGAGGAGATGGCCAAATATTGGTCGAATTTCATTGACGGACACATTCCGAATTTCAACCTGTCGCCCTATGAGCAGATCGGCAACTATGTCAAGGAGTGCTGGGAGGCGATTGTTGATACGTCGAAATGGGCGGAAAAGGACCTTCCCACGGTACTTGATGAGTTGAAACCGGATTTGATCTGTATTGACAATGTTGTGTTGTTTCCGGCGACCAAACGATTCGGAGTACCCTGGATCCGGATCATCTCCTGCAGCGAGAATGAGATCCCGGATCCGTGGATTCCACCGCATCTATCTGGATGTGGCGAAAACGACCGGGAGGGCTTCAAGGCCTATCAGGATCATTTCAACGACGTGATCAAGCCCATTCACGATGACTTTAACAGCTTCCTCGAATCCTGTGGCGAATCACCCTATCCGATCGGTGAGTTCTTTGAGGTTTCCCCATACATGAATCTGCTTCTGTATCCGGAACCGCTGCAATACACCAGAAAAAATCTGCTGAACCCGGGTCGGTTCCAGTATCTTGAGGGATGCGTTCGGTCTGAAGAGGACTATGAGGTGCCGGACTTTGGCAGCAAGAACCATTGCCCTTTGATCTACCTCAGTTTCGGCAGTCTGGGCTCCGGAGACACGGACTTGCTGAAACGGATGATTGAGGTACTCGGCAGACAGGATTACCGTGTGCTGGCGAATGTTGGGGACTACATGGACGCCTATGGTGACCTGCCCGACAATGTCCACATTGAGTCCTGGTATCCGCAGCCGTCGGTCATTGCCCAGTCTGATGCCGTCATCCATCATGGCGGCAACAACAGTTTCACGGAATGCCTGTATTTCGGCAAGCCAGCCCTGATCATGCCCTATGTCTGGGATGGGCACGATAACGCCACGCGAGTGCAGGAAACAGGTCACGGGCTGAAGATGCACCGTGCAAACTGGACTGACGATGAATTTATCGCCGCCCTGGAAACGCTGCTCACCGATTCCGAGATGCGTGCGAGACTGTCAGCGACCAGTGACCATATGAAGGCAGCCGACGGTCGTCAGAAAGCCGCACAAATCATTGATGACTTGCTCGCAACGTGACTGAATGCACGACGTGAGCTTGGGTTCAACCTTTCCGTTCAGACTTCGACGAATACCTTGCCATTTTCAATGGTAACCGGATAGGTTGACAGGTTCTCCTCAGCCGGGTCCTCGACAACGGAACCGGTACGGATGTCAAATTCGGCCAGATGAAGCGGACAGACGAGGCGGTCTTCCTCAACATGCCCGTCTGAAAGACAGGCGTATTCATGTGTGCAGATATTGCTGACTGCAAACACTTCATCATCCATCAGCACCAAGGCGATTTCCTCACCCTTGATATCGACTGGATAGGGTTCTCGGTCTTCCAATTCAGACAAATCGACTGCAAAATGAGAGTTGGCCATTTCAGTTTCTTCCAATGTTGTTTGTGCGTGGTGGCAAACAGGCAAAAGCCCTGCCACCTTCAGCGAAGGTTTCGTAAAAAGCAGGAATTATAAATAACTGTGCAACCAGGCAGGATAATTTGGTTGCGACCATCAAATCGTCGACGTCCCATTGGACAGAAAGGTTGTTGCGCGATGTTTCAGTCTGGTTGCTGGAGTCAATTCTGCAACAGATACGGAAAGTGCTTTGCTTTCAGCTGCTGCAACAGTGCCAAAGCCTGTATGTATTGCTTTCTGGACAATTCGGAACGGACAGCATCGCGTGCCGAAATTGCGTCCCTGTACCCGTGATTCGCTGCGAGGGAATACCACGCCCACGCCCTGGCAGGGTTACGCCGCGCACCGGCACCATGCTCATACAACTTTGCCAGATTGAATTGTGCATATTCATATCCCCATTCGGCGGCCATTTTGAACCAGGACAGCGCTTCAGAATAATCCTGCTTGACGCCCTCACCGGTGGCGTAGAGAACGCCCAGATTGAATTGTGCAGGAGCCAATTTCTGTTCGGCCGCTTTGCGATACCAGCTCACGGCTTCTGGAATATCCTGCTTTAGGCCATAGCCTTCACGGTAGAGATCTGCCAGATTCAATTGGGCATGAGCATCTCCCTGCTCGGCGGCTTTGCGAAACCAGTGCGCTGCCTCAACGAAGTCTTGCTCCACACCTTTACCATCGGTGTATGCAGCACCAAGAAGGCTTTGCGCCCTGGCAATGCCTTGCTCGGCAGCCTTGCGGTACCAGTACACTGCTTCGGACTTGCCGAAGTCGGCATCCAGTCCGATGCTATACGCCAGACCCAGGCTAAGTTGGGCAGAAGCATATCCCTGTACCGCGGCCCTGCGGAACCACTTCAAAGCCTCAGTGCTGTCATATTCCACACCCCGCGCACTCTGATACAGGATTCCCAGTTTGTATTGGGCCGGAGGGTGCCCCTGCTCGGCCGCCTTGCGGAACCACTTCACGGCTTTACGGCTGTTTCGCTCTACACCTTCACCGTAATCATATCGAACCCCCAGTTGGTATTGGGCTGCGGCGTCGCCCTGTTCAGCGAGAGTGCGGATTGATTCCAAATCCTGGGCGGATGATGATTCGCTTGCGTGAGCAAGGTTGGTTGACAACAGCATCATCAACGCCGGCAAGAATAACGTGACAGTCAGTTGGCAGAGTCTGCGGTATTTCATTCGGTTAATGGGATTAATCTAACCAGAGTACCAGGTGTAACAACACTGAACAGGATACCTGGCTTGTGTGGTCTTTCACAATTTTTGGATTCATCTTATCAAATTGATCTCGTCTGGCGAGGGATTTGGTGATTCCTTGCTCTGCCCCGAGGACTCGGGAGTTCGCTGTGTCTGCAACGTTTGTGTGCACTTCTTTGCGGGTGTGAGTTGATCGAGATGGGGGAGATCGAGGATACTTCCCATTAACGCAAAGGTGGACGTGAGTTTCAAATTCATCACCAGATTCAGTGCTTGTTCGGTTTCTTCTTCCGTCAGTTCCGAATGGATTGAATCTCGCGCTGTAATCGCGTCTTCCAACCCATTGTCAGCTGCCAACGAATACCACGCCCATGCTTTGACAGGATCTCGCTTTACACCGGCACCATGGTAATACAAAGTCGCCACATTGAATTGGGCACGAGAATAAGTTCCAAGTTCGGCGGCCTTGCCGAACCAGTACAGCGCTTCAGAATAATCTTGACCAACGCCGTCACCATCGGCGTATAGAACTCCCAGATTGAATTGGGCAGCTAGCTTTCCCTGTTTGGCCGCTTTGCAATACCACGTTGCCGCCAACTGGAAATCTTGTTTTACACCCTGGCCGTCCCGGTATAGATTTCCTAGTTTCCATTGGGCGCTATCGTGTCCCTGTTCGGCGGCCTTGCGATACCAGTTCACCGCTTCAGAGAAATCCTGACCGACAAATTCACCTTCACCAATCTCGTAAAAAATTCCCAGTATGTATTGGCTTTCGGTATAGCCCTGTTCGGCGGCCTTGTGATACCAGTACAGTGATTCAGATGGATCCTGTACGCCGCCACGATAAAATTCGCTTGCGTACACCGAACCCAAGTAGGTCTGGGCGGGAGCATACCCTTGTTCGGCGGCCTTGCGGACCCACATCAAACCTTCACGCTCGTCTTGCTCTACACCTTGACCACCCCGATACCGTAAACCCAGTTTGTATTGGGCAGGAGGATATCCCTGTTCCGCAGCTTTGCGGAACCATATCGCAGCTTCACGGTAATTTGCTTCCAAGCCTTCACCATCATAATACAAAGCCCCAAGTTTGTATTGGGCTGAAGCGTCACCCTTTCCAGCGAGCGTGCGGATTGATTCCAATTCCTGAGAGGATGCATATTCGCTCGCATGAACGTGGTTGATTGACAACTGCGTCGTCAATACCAGTGAGAACAACGAGACAAGCCAGTTGCAGGTTCGGTGTCTGTTCATCTGTCTCATCGAATCTGCCGAATCAAGGGTAACCGTGTATCGCGACACCGAAAAAATGTCTTCTTGAGCACACAGTGTCTGTCAACCTGGCTGAATCGTTCATGATGGTTTTCCCGGCGTAAATCCCGCTTTCCACGTAATATCCACAATCAGTTCAGGATGAATTTTATCGCAAGCGCGGTCGAATAAATCGTTGTTGCGAATTCATGCTACCCATTCGGGTGAGATTTTCAAGATAATATGTACCGGGTCTCGAAGTTGGCTGGTCTGGATTGCTGGTGGATTCGACTCTGGTTTGCATGAGGGTCAACCGTTGCACCTGTTCACTGGGATGAGTTTGCTCTCGCCAATTGGCGAGTTTTTTGCTTGTTGCATCCCTACCGAGTCGGCAACGTGTATCACTTGGTTGCTGCTTGAGGCGGCGGCTGAGTGGGTTTCGGGGAATTTCCAGGTGATGTTGGAATTTTCCAATACAATCGCTTCTGGAACGGTTTTTGTTCTTATTTTGAGGTAATCACGCAAACAATGATATCTAGTATGACCGGGTTCACGAAGCTGACCCTGGAAACCCAATGGGGAGAGATTCGCTGGGAGGCACGTTCGCTGAATCACCGCGGTTTGGATCTGGCTCTTCGCTTTCCGGATTCCCTGAGTTCTATCGAAGCGTACAGTCGCCGTATGCTGTCAGCGAAATTCAATCGGGGAAGAATCGACGTGACATTGACGCTTTCCCGCTATGCAGACGATTCCAACAACCGTACGCTCGATGTTGCCGCGGTCAGTGGATTGATGAAGCACGAAAACTCCGTTCTGCTGCGCTCACCGCAGTCACCCCCGCTTTCAGTTGCGGATATTCTGAAATGGCCGGGTGTCCTGGTACCCTCCGCGACGGATGACAGCAAACTCGACGAGGTGGTTATGGATAGCTTTCAGACTCTGTTGGAGGACTTGGAGCAGGACCGTTTGCGGGAAGGTCAGCAGTTACAGGATTTGATTCTCGAAAAAATCAACGAGATGAAAGAATATGAGAATCAGCTGCACGAGCTGGTCGCGGATGCCAAGGCGGATGCGCGCGCCCGGTTCAGCCGCAAGCTGAGCGAATTGGAAACCGAAGTGGATGCGGACCGTCTGGATCAGGAGATTGTCATTGCGCTGATGAAAATGGACGTTAGCGAAGAGGTCGACCGTTTTCATCTGCATGTCGTTGAACTCGAACGCGTGCTCCTGGAAGAGGATATTGCTGGCAAGCGTCTTGGATTTCTGATTCAGGAACTCAGTCGGGAGGTGAACACACTCTCCGCAAAATCCGCCTTTTACCCGCTTAACTCACTGCTGGTTGACCTCAAAGTTGTCTTGGAGCAGATTCGGGAACAGATTCAGAACATCGCATGATTGAATGACCGATGATGCAATTGTGATGATCATCTCGGCGGCTTCCGGAACCGGGAAGTCCACGCTGGCACGCGCGCTGGTGGATTCAGATGACCACACGGTACTGTCAATCTCTCACACATCACGCGAAATCAGGACCGGCGAGGTGGACGGGCGCGACTATCACTTCGTGACCGAAAGCGTATTCAGGCAGATGATTGATCAAGGCGAGTTTCTTGAGTATGCGCAGGTGTATGGCAACTACTACGGCACGGCCCGCAAGTCTGTCATGCAACAACTGGATTCTGGCAGCAACGTCATACTGGAAATTGAATGGCAGGGTGCTGAGCAGGTGATCAGCAAGTATCCGAGTGCGATAAGGGTGTTTCTGCTGCCGCCTTCCGTTGACTCGTTGAGAAGCCGGCTGACGAATCGCGGCCGGGATTCCCAAGGCAGCATTGAAGAGCGGCTGGCACTGGCGCTGGATGACATGAAGCAGTGTGTCGGTTACGATCATCTGATTCTGAATGATGACTTCGATCGGGCACTTGCCGACCTGCGCAGTCTGGTTCCAGGCAATTCAGGCAGGATACGTCCGGTTCCCCAGAGCCTGCTTGAGAAACTGGGCATTTCGGCCTGACTGATCCGGCTTTGATCAGTGCTCAGATCACGTTGATTTCAACAAATTTTGTTTGATTGGGGATCCTGGCGTAGTTCAACCGACTCAGATCCAGTGACTGGTAGTCGCCGTAGGTGATCAGTTCTGACATAGCCCGCCCGACGGCTGGCGACTGCTGGATGCCATGCCCGGTGAAGCCTGTAGCCATGAAGTAGTTTGTGATGACAGGATGTGCTCCCAGGATCGCATTGTGATCAAATGAGTTGAAGTCATAATGACCGGCCCATGCCTGCTGCAGACGAAGCGTGTCGAACTGTGGGATGCGATGGGCCAGCACCGGCCAAATCTTCTCCTCAAAAATGTCGTAATCGACATCCAGGGAATCATCAACCGGGTCCGGATCATTTTCTGAGGGCGTCCAGCCGCAAAGATAGCCGTCGCCTTCGGGTCGAACATAAACACCGGCTGGGTCGGCAATTAAGGGCAGGTTCTCAACTGGTGCAGCCGCCTTGAATGAAAAAACACACCGTTTTCTTGGAGACACCGGTAAATCCACGCCGGACTTGGAAGCGAAAGCCCCGGCCGCGGGTCCGGCCGCATTGACCATTGAATCGCAGGAGATTCTCATCTTGGATAGCAGTGTCACTTCCCGGACCCGGTCGTTTTCGATTCGGACATCGACCACCTCATCCTCAAGATAGCGAACACCTAGTGCAATGGATTTTTTTCGAAACGCCATCAACAGGCTGTAGGGATCAAACCAGCCTTCGCGGTGAATGCCCTGGCAGCCGGCGGCAATCCCGTCGGTGTTCAGCCAGGCGAATCTTTCGGAAAGTTCAGTCGAGTCCATGAACCGCACCCGTGCGCCACATTCAATCTGGGTGTGATGCGCTGACCGGAGCCGGTCGACTCTTTCGGGATTTGCCAGAATCAGGTAGGATGATTGAACAAGGTTGACGTCTGGTCTTTCACCCTCAATTTCAAGCAGTTCCCCGGAATTTACGAGAAACTCGAAGCCGAATGTTGAAATCATCACATTTTCCGGTGTGGAAAACTGCTGGCGGATGGATCCGAGTGAACGCGTGGTCGAGCAGTTCACGTAGGTCGGGTCCTTTTCGACTACGGTGATGGATCCGGAATGATCCGGATTCGTTGCGAGGAAGTAGGCGATCGAGCTTCCGATGACGCCGCCGCCAACGATAACGATGTCACTGTTCATGGGTCACGATTGATCTGGAATTCAGTTGCATTGGGAAAATCAATCTTAATTACGAATTAATCTGTGAACGCGCGTGGATGATTATGATATTTGCATCTTTGAATGCAAGGTTTTGCCGGGCTGCAGATTGAGTGGTTCGGCATTCCGAAGCAACTTGAAATTCTGATATCAATGAGGAATGGAAAAATGCGAAAAGAAATTATAGAGTCAATTAAATCGTGGAAGATATGGCTTCTGGTTGGTGTGCTCTTCGTCGGGTTTGTTTTGCTGCGTCCGGAATCCCCGGTGCTTGCAACTGTCAATGCGCCGGTCAACTCAAACCTGGGCGCCGGCATAGCGCACCCTGGATTTGCTGATCTGGTGGATGCGGTGGCCCCGGCGGTTGTCTCCATCTATGGGCAACGCGCCGTCACCGAAGCCAACTCAGACATGAGACAGTACTTTTTTGAACAGTTTCCGGATTTCCAGAAACGTTGGGGCCAGAGAAACTGGCCCTTCTTCGGTGACCCGGACAACGAACAGTTCAGGGATTTCGATTTCCGAGGCCCTGATCGCAACAAGCGGTGGCGCCAGCAGACCCAGGGTGGTTCCGGTGTGATCATCGACACCGATGGTTACATCATCACGAACTATCACGTGATTGCTGATGCTGACAACATCCGTGTCAAGATGTCGGATGGTCGGGAACTGTCCGCGGAATTGGTCGGCACCGATCAGTTTGCAGATCTCGCGGTGCTCAAGATCGAGGGCGACGGTGGCTTTCCGTACGCGGAATTCGGTGATTCCGACGAGTCCAGAGTCGGTGACTGGGTGGTCGCAATCGGAGATCCGTTCGGATTGTCGGGTTCCGTAACGCTGGGTGTGCTCTCAGCCAAGTCGAGATCCTTGTCCAGTGGTTCACCCCAGGTGCCGCTGTTCCAGATCGATGCTGCGATCAACAAAGGCAATTCCGGAGGTCCGCTTTTCAATACACAGGGACAGGTGATCGGTCTCAATACCCTGATCTTCTCACCAACCGGGAACAATGTCGGTGTTGGATTTGCCGTACCGTCGGCGGAATTGGAAAAGGTGTCCTATTCACTGATGAGTCAGGGCAGGGTGTCGCGCGGTCAGCTCGGCATCATGATCCAGAACATCACCGAAGACATGGCCGATGCGCTGGATTTGGACAGTGAATCGCAGGGCCGGTGGGGCGCTCTGGTCGCGGATGTCACCGCAGACAGTGCAGCGGACCAGGCTGGTATCAGGTCGGGCGATGTTGTCGTCGAATATGACGGGAAGAGCGTTGATTCAGTTCAAAGCCTGCCGCCACTGGTGCGACAGACGCAACCAGGCGATCAGGTCAGCATCGTGGTGATCCGGGATGGTGAGCCCCTGACACTCACCGCCACCATCGGTGAAATGAGTTACGAGCAGACGGCATCGTTGACGCAACAGGACAGCAACGACACCTCCAGGCAAAGCAGTCCTTCCGTTGGGTTGGCATTGGCCGAGCTCGACTCTGATCTGCGAAGACAATTCAATATCAAAGACGATGTCGAAGGCGTCATTGTGCTTGAGGTGCGACCGGACAGTCCGGCCGAAGCGGCGGGCTTGCAGCCTGGCGACATCATTCGTTCCATTGATCGCAACAGTGTGAACTCCACTGCGCATTTCCGGGACCACATCGAGTCGCTGTCGGAATCAGATTCGGAGCAGGCACTGGTTCACGTTGAGCGCAATGGATCGAAGCGTTTCACAGTCATTGATCTTTCATGATTTCATCCTCCTAACTTTACTCCTTGATGAGCTTCCCGCCGAGACCCGATTTCTTGGCGGGATTTTTTTTTGAAAACGCACCGGCTTTTGATAGACTAAAAGGCAAGGCCAATCAATCGACACAACGAGGACAGCCCATGGGATACAACATCTTGCTGATTGAGGATGAACCGAGAGTCCGCGAGGACATTGTTCGGGTTCTCAAGAGCCTGTCACACAACGTAGACACCGCGTGTGATGGATTGGAAGGATACGAACTCGCCACCACCCACCTGTATGATGTCGTCATTCTTGATCGCAAGCTGGATGACCTGGATCCGTATGGCGTGAAGGGCAACGGATTTGAGCTGGCTGAGAAACTGCGCAGAGAGGGCTATGGCGTGCCGATACTGGGGCTGAGCGCGTATATCAACGACGAGGACGACATCGTCAAGTCCAGGGAAATCGGAATCAACGATTATCTGGAGAAAATCCATCTCAGCCCGGCCAGGTCGGATCAGATGGAAAGTCTGTTGGCGGCGAAGATCAACCATTTGGTGGAGCAATCTGAATTTGCGAAGTTGCCAGTGACATCAGCCGGACACTTCCGCCTGCACAAGGTGGACAAGATTCTCAGTGTACGGGACCGGCAGATTCCGCTGACTGACCTGGAGGTCAGCATCATGGACGTGTTCTTGAAAGACCCCAAGAGCGTCGTCTCCCGCGAGCAACTGTATGAGGAGGTGTGGCTGAACGACGCCTCTAGGATTGAGCCGGCTGACAGCAACAACACCATCAATGTACACATCTCGCACATCAACACCAAGTATAACGAGGCCATGGCGAATGAGAGTGATGAGAAGGTCAGATGCATTGATTCCGTTGTTTCGAGAGGTTACCGGTTGCGACTTGAAGAACTGGGAGTTGAAGATTAGCGTCAGACGGCACTGACCCGGGTCGGCGCTTGCCGCACTGATGATCACCAACCACATTTCTGACTCCATCAATGGCTGTACGTAGAGTATTCCTGACTCCCAGGCTGAGAAACACGAATTTCGTGCTCGCAGTGATTTTCGCTTTATTGCTGCTGCTGTCGACCATCGCCCTGGTGGGGTTTGTCAGCTATTTCAGCGTCCAGTATCAGTACGATTTATTGGATGATGAGATGCGCGAGATTATCGGCTCTTCCCTGATTGACGGCGACCGGATTTTTCAGGAGGAACTCTTGATTGACATCGTCGAGCGTCGCAGTATGAGCCAAATCCCCACCGGCCCGTACGTGTACCTGCTTTGGAACGCTGAACGGGGCAACCAAAGGGTGGTGGCAGGCAATCTGCAACAATTGCCGGATTTCGAATACGACGCAGAAGGCCGGGGACGGTTTCGTGTTGTGTACCAAGGCACCATCTACGCGTACTATGGAAGGGCGGTACGGGTGTTCGACACCTATGTACTGCTGGTCGGCCGCAAGGTGCTCAACTTTGCGGTGCTGAGCAATTTCTACTTCCAGGTTTCCGTCATGCTCGTCATGGCCCTACTGGCGATTCTGGGCTCGTGGCTGTTCTCAAGGTTTCTGGCCAAACGAATGCGCAGATTCAATGCGACCATTCAGGAAGTCATCGCGGGGACTGACCTGAGCCGGAGGGTGAAGATTGGCCGCAGCGAGGATCATATTGAGCGAACAGCGGTCATGTTCAACGAAATGCTCGAGCGAATCCAGCTGAACGTCGAGAACAGCAAACTGACGACCAAGGAGATCGCACATCAGATGACGCGCAACCTGTGGAACGTTGAGAGCAATATCGTCGAGGCCAAGTCCATGATTGCGAATTTGGATGATCAGGAGGCAATCATCGAAAGGGTCAATCTGGCGCTTGAGGCAAGTGGTGAGTTGAGAACAAAACTCAAGGGTCTGTTCGAACTCCTGCGCATCAAGAACGCCCCGATTGCAACACACGTGATCAGGCTGGCTGAACTGATCCATGAATGCGATTTCAATCGTGCCGAGTCCGAATCTGTGCGCATGGCCGGTGAAAAGCAACTCAGGATTGACATTGACATGGCATCATTCGAAGACATCAGGATTCGGGCATCGAAACTGCATCTGAAGGCGGCGGTCAGGAATCTGTTCGCCAATGCCGTCAAATACACACCGGATCATGGCTTGATCGGCATCTCAGCCCAGACGGTGGATGCAGGCATCAATCTGGTCGTTGTCAATTCCGGGAGGGGCATACCGCCAGAGTATCGGTCCAGGGTCTGTGAGGCGTTTTTCCGTCTCGACGATACCAACGATGAGCAGCCCGGAGCCGGGATGGGATTGAATATCGTTTCAGATGTCGCGCAATTGCACCGCGTCCGAGTTGAGTTTGACGAACTGTATCCGGGCGAAGACGAACCCGGTCTGAAAGTGGTGTTGGGACCATTCCCTGCGGTTGCTGAACAACCAGATGTACTGCCAGTCGCGGCTGTTGAATCACAAGGTCAGTGACTGCCAGGCAAACCGATGTGAACGAAGACATTCAAGACAGAATCCCGGAATCGACGCTTGCTGCAGTTGATCATTGGAATGCCAGGGTTGCCACGGAAATCAGTTGTTCGGTCACTCATCTTTTCTGGAAAGCCTGCGTCGATGAATTGATGGCATTCAAACCTGGCAATGTTCATTGTTATGCGGATGGACACGGCATGACTGTCGAGGACTTTCTCATGAGCGCCCATGCGGTATCGGGTGTGATGGCCAATCCCGAATATGGATTGGCGGAAAAAATCAAACTGTCGGTCATGGCGACACAGGCGGCTGTCTCAAAAAACACCAACCTCGGCATCATCCTGCTGTGCATGCCGATTGCCCAGGCCTGTCTGTCGCTCCCGCACAAAACCCTTCGGCGCGCCATCGTCCATGAAATCGATGTGTTGAACAAACAGGAGTCAGAGTTGATTCTAGAGGCGATTCGACTGGCAAACCCGTCTGGCTTGGGAGAATCTACCCGGTTTGATGTGCGCGAGACCGCCCGCGCACCGATCAGGAAGATGATGGCGTATGCGGAGCATCGGGATCTGATTGCCCGACAGTATGCAGGAGGTTACAGGGAAATCTTCGAATTTGGCATTCCGAATCTGCGCGATTTTTCCGAAAAACTGACGAATGAGTCGGATCGGGTGACAGCGCTGTATCTGGCTTTCATGAACGCGTATGCCGATTCGCATATTCTGCGCCAACACGGCATCTGGACTGCCGGTACGATACAACAGGAGGCGATTATTCTCCTTGGCTTTTTTTTGAAACCCGATGTCATGGTACCGGTGATCGATGAGTTTTTTCGCTGTGATGCAAGCTGGAAGCGGCGCAACATCAATCCTGGAACCAGTGCAGACCTGACCGTTGCAACTCTTTTTGCAAATGGTATTGAAAATAAAGTAAATTAGGGGCGATGGTTTGTTACTGTCCCGAAAATCACTAGTTGAAGGATTTGAAATAGATTTACCAATTTGGAGGTAATAAGATGACGATTAATGATGTGAGAGTTGGAGAATCCCTGGTCGGTGATGGCAATGAGGTTGCCCACATTGACCTGTTGCTGGGCCCCCGGGGCTCCGCTGTCGAGACCGCGTTCTGTAACGCACTTTGCAACAACAAGGATGGATTCACCAGCCTGTTGGCTGTTGCTTCACCGAATGTTCCCGCAAAGCCGAACACTGTGATGTTCAACAAGGTGACCATGAAAGGTGCCAAGCAGGCGGTGCAGATGTTCGGTCCGGCCCAGCGTGCGGTTGCAATGGCTGTGATTGACAGCGTGGAAGACGGAACAATTCCCGCAGATCAGGCCGATGACCTGTTCATCTGCGTCGGTGTATTCATTCACTGGGAAGCCGAGGATGATGCGAAAATCCAGGATTACAACTACGAAGCGACGCGCGAGGCCATTCGCCGTGCCGTCACCGGTAAACCGGATGCCCAGGAAGTGATTGCGCAGAAGGGAACTGCACATCCGTTCGCAGCCCACGAGTAAACATCCAAATCCACAAAGCTGAAAACGCCGGGTGCCTTGTGCACCTGGCGTTTTCCCATTCATGGCGGGCCGATTGATCAGACAGGCTTGTCCAATGAATTCTCCCAGTGAGGGCGGTCGGCATCCGAGTTGTGCTGGAACAATTTCCTGTGCTCATTCGTGAACCGCTCGTAGGTCACAGGATTCCCGCATGTTGAACAGGCCAGATTGCGACGTTTCTGGCGCTCAGTGACCCAACCGCAGTTTTTGCAGGACATGATGTAATTTGGTGGCGTGAAGCAGATGTTGTGGCGGAGGTTGCCACTGCAGCCGATTTCAAGCGCCTTCTCGAGCCAGACCGAGTCATGTCCATGATGCGGGCCGACCAGTGCATGCGCGATCTCATGCAATATCGCATCGACAACGTCGTTATGATCGGCATGCAGGCAGAACTGCTCGGACAGTGTGATCAGTCGGTGTGTGTAGGAACAGCTTCCGCCGCGCTGTGCTGCGAAATCAAAGCTGAATCTCCAGTCCGACAGGTGATGCTCGGTGAGCAGCTGTTCGGCAAGTTCGGCGATTGCATCGAGCTTGTCTATGGTTTGCCCGCCCGCTTCGTCTGAATCACATTTTTCGAGCAATGTATAGGGTACATCCCAGAATTGGTCGCTGGTTTGGATTCTGGCACGCTTCGGGTTCATGCGGATGATTGAACCTTGAAGTCTCCTGTTTTCCGAATCGGTAAATGCGACCTGGCTGCCGAGACTGAATTCCGACTTTTTCAGTTGGTTTTGTGTGTAAACCCGTTTCGGCTTGACTCCCTTTCTGGGTTTGAGTGCATACAGAAATGTGCGGTACTCTTCTCCACTCTCGGTAATGACTTCGGTGCGCATGCCGCGGATGGATGCGATGTAGCCGTAGGTGAGCCGGTCATTACGGTCGTAAAACTCCACCGCGTCACTGACTCTGAAGATGTGTCGTGTCATGTTTGTTGTTTTGGCGAAATGATCAATACCAATGAATTGGCAAGGCGGATTGCCGCGTTATTTTGTTGGGATGTGATCCGATCGGTTTGACGTAGTCCCGCCGGTTGATTCCATCAACCGGGTAGAGCACCTCAAGAATCGAATCGATCTCATTGACCGGTATTTTACCCTTTTCGAGATGCTGCTTGGATTCCATCGCCGCATGCCGTGTATTCAGTGGCATAATTCCCTCAACTTCAGATGTACTTGAGAGTCACGGGATGATAGGATGAGTGAAATGAATCAATCAGGGCGTTTCCACAAAGCCGCCAGAGAGCTGTCGCCGAAGTTTGCTGCCAGGGCCAAAAAGTGGGATGAGACACGCACCTATTGTTGGGACAATATTGATGATCTGGTCAAGGCCGGCTTGATGGGAATGACCATTCCGAAGGAATACGGCGGCCGGTCTGCGTCTTTTTTTGACACGGTTCGGGTGGTGGAAGAGATTGCCCGGGCCTGCACACTGACTGCCCGCATCGTTGTCGAGTCCAACATGGGTGGCATCAGTGCGATCATGGCTTACGGTGATGATTTTCAGAAAAACTACTGTGCTCCGATTGTATTGGCGGGCGATAAACCTGCGATCTGCATTACGGAGCCGGAAGCCGGCAGTGCCGCATCCGAGATGCAGACCACTGCCGTCAAACACGGTGACCGCTATGTGCTCAATGGTGTCAAGCACTGGATAACCGGTGGTGGCGTGTCCAAGCTGCATCTGATCTTTGCCAAGGTGCTGGACGGGGAGGGCGAGTTCCTGGGTATCGGTGCATTCATTGTCCATGTCGACGCCGGGCGGAACATTGTGCCGGACGGTTTTCATGTTGCGAGACGCGAGAACACACTGGGGCTGCGCGGCATGCCGGAGGCGGAACTGCAGTTCAAGGACTTGGAAGTCGATGAGAGGTTCATGCTGCGAACACCCTCCGGACTTCGCCGGGGATTCGCTGACCTGATGAATGCATACAACAGTCAGCGCGTCGGCGCCGGTACCATCGCCATGGGTGTTGCGGCCGGTGCCTTGGAGCACGCCAAACGGTATCTCAAGGAACGGCATCAGTTCGGGCGGCCACTGGCAGAGTTTCAGGGACTTCAGTGGATGATTGCCGAGATGGATACGGCAGTGCACGCCTCCCGATTGCTGCTCTATGAGGCAGCGCAATCAAACGGTCCCGACAACAGTCCGTTTCCAGACATTCTTGCTGCAGCCCGGGCGAAACTGTTTGCATCGGAAACTGCGATCAAGGTTGTCAGTGATGCGTTGCAGATGTTTGGTGCCCGGGGATACGGTGATCAGGAACCCTTGGAGAGAATGTACAGGGATGTGAGGATGTTTACCATTGGAGGTGGCACTGCGCAGATTCTGAAAACCCAGGTTGGAAGCAGACTGCTGGACATCCGGTCGCCACAGACTCGGGACGGATATTCAAGGATCGCTGCATCAGAAAAACCCTAGTACCTGGCTGAGGGTTTAGTACCTGGACCAACAGGAGTGGTCGCGATAGTCTGCGATAGATTCGCCACGCTGGTTGATGCGTACATGTAGCGATAAGAGTACGAACAAATTGTAAAAAAGGAGCGAACAAATCGCGATATTCGTGGAGTACGTTCCTACACCAATTGGAGTACGCCCAGCAATCCCATGAAGCGTTCAGTTGCCCAGATCGCGCTGATCACGATACAGGGCAACGCAACCGCCCATCGGGTAAAAATGAGCAATGAATTGCCAATGCGATTGATCGCAAGCAATACAACCCACACGCAGGTGACGATTGCCACCTGGCCGATTTCAACACCGACATTGAACGCCAGCAGCGACTTCCAAAGATGTGCTGCGTCCGGCAGCAACAGCTCGTGCAGCACAAACGAAAATCCGAGACCATGAAGCAACCCGATCAACGTCGTGATGATGAACGTATTGAAACTGTCTGATTGTCGGCTTGATCGACTGATCGCAGCGATAGCCACCGCAATGATTGAAATCGCGATTCCCAGTTCGACAGTCGGAATGAACCAGGGACCGGTTGGAACGAAGCCCCAGAATCCCGCGATCAGAGTGACCGTATGCCCAATGGTGAATCCGGTGACTCGCCATAGCAGTCCGGTCAGCGAGGCGGCCCCGATTGCCAGGCAGATGACGAAAAGAAGGTGGTCCAAGCCTTCGATGATGTGAATGATGCCCTGATATGTGAAGGTCGCAAAGGCTGACAGACTTGAATTTGAGATCTCCACGGGATCATTCAGGATTCCCGTGAATCGGAATATACGCGTTTCTCCGGGAAAATGATCCAGCAATAGATTCGCGGTCAACTCCTGCAGCTCAAGTCCGGGATTGAATGTGAATGACAGTTTGTATGTGTTGATGGGATCGTCGTATTGATATCGCAACAGCAGATCGGTCACTGTTTCGCCGACGTACACGTTATCTGTCAGGACTTCAAAGGTATCTTCCGTCAGCGCAGCCTTCGCTTCATCCAAAGATGCAAACGGTGGCTGCCAGAACGCATGATGGACGCGCATTGAAATGATCTGCGGGTTCAGTATCTCACCATCGGTTTCGATGCGAAGTCCGTCGGCCGCCAGTCTCGCAAAACCACGCGGAGAGTTCCTGATTTCATCGGTGTTGAGGAAATGCAAAAGAACTTCCTGCTCAACCTGGTTGAAGGTAAAAGGCGCCGGGATGACTGTTCCATCCTCCAGGGGATCAGAGACCAGTCCGGCCAGGAAGTAGGGTGTTGGAATCCGAACGTAGACGTCAAGACCATTGTTTGTATGCAGCACATGAATGGTACGAATGTTCATTTCCAGGTTGAAATGAGCACTTGCCGACGTGCACCAGATCACAGTTGGTACGATCGCGATACAGATTGCGAGCGTCAGCAGGGTTTTCCTGATATGAACAAACATCAACTTGGCTCTATATAAACTATCTGTAGCCGATATATCTGGCGCAACGAGATCTGATGGACTTGGAATGCCGGGCTGTGAACCAGTTGCTTCATTCAGGAGACCGCGAGTTCGACATCGGCACACAGGCATTGAACACACACAAAAGCAGACCGCTTGGAATGCCTGCACTCCAAGCGGTCTTGGTGTCTTGATCAGCCGTCGCTTTCTCCAGCGATGTAGTTTGATCCGAAATACATGACATGACCGTTCATGTCAGCAATGTCAGCCGGACTGATCTGAATGGTTGGGCTGTCGAGCATGGTGTGCGGATGCCTTTGCGTCCACTCAACCGCATCTTCCAGCGTTGAGGTATAGAAGGTTGTTTCCGGCACCAGGTAGTGGTGTGGAATCGCAACCTTGGCACCTGTCATCGCCATCACAGCATCTGCCTGCTCATAATCAAGAATGTGTTTGGAGCCGTCGACCGGTACGAACACAACATCAATATTGCCGATTTGGTCGACCACTTCCTGCGGTGGGTTGGGTCGATTGTCACCCCACATCAGCAGACGCAACCCGCCTGTTTCGATCAGATACAGACTGTTGTCCATATGACGGAAGTTCGTCGGGGGGCATGGGTCATCGCGCCCTTCAAATTGCTTGACCGCTTCGGTCCAGGCAACGGTGCCGGGAGCCACACATTGGTGCTTGTCTGCAATGCCGGTGATTTTCACATCACCGAGCTCAAAGGAGCCGCCCATCCGGTCCAGCAGCATGTTGGCATCCAGGCGGTCCAGCGCGTCATGGTCAAAATGCGCGTGTGTTGACATGCCGATGTCAACGTCGGTCATTGGAAACTCAGTCCTGTACCAAAGTCCCCACGCGCCGGAAGGGTCATTGCGCCATGGATCAACAATCATGGTGATGCCGCGAGGCGATGTCACTCCGAACGATGAGTTGCTGTAGTAAGAGATTTCAACCGAACCGGTTGAATCCCTTGTTCCACCTTCATTCTGAATCTGTATGATTCGGTTGTGGTTTTTACCGGATTGCCAGGAATTCATCTGGCTGACGACGTCATCACCGATACCGATGACACCGCCGACGACTAGGGCCAGACCGATGGCAAGAAGTTTTACACTTTTCATTTTGTTGATTTCCTCCTCAATCTACTTGAAAATAATCGACAAACTATTGTATGAAAAAATCATTGAACTGATTGAATTAAGAATTCGCACGAATGTGAGACGGTGGTGCTGGGTCCGGTTTCGACATGACCGAATACCGATTTTAGTGCGCGAGCTTGATACCGAACATCTGCGGAATCCGATTGTGTCCATTGTCGTAAAATTCAGGATTGGAGTGAGTTGAGTTTGATGGTCTGCGAGAGAATCATCAGACCAAGCCGAGAATTGTGGATAACCTGAACCGGAGCATCCAACCGACAACAAGGTTGAGACAGCAAGGCAGTGTATCCAGCAGAGGTGACTCATCTGATTCCAACAGGTAAGTCCATAGAGTTGAATTTGAAAAACAATGGGAGAAACAAGATGTCCGACGAAACAACTGACCGAAGACAGGAGGAAACGTTTGATCAGCAAACCATTGAGAAAAGGCTGGCTGAGGAACTGCCTCACTGGTACTACGAAAACGGCTGGATCAGGCGGAAGTACAAAACCATGGGATGGAAGGGAACCCTGATGGTGATCAATGCGGTGGGTCATCTGGCAGAAGCCGCCTGGCATCATCCTGATATTTCCGCTTCCTATGCATTCGTCATCGTGAAGCTGATGAATCACGCGGCCAAAGGTATCACCGAAAAGGACTTCGAGCTGGCCAAGAAAATCGAGGAGTTCGTCCACTGGCAGCCCGGATCGGAGGGCGGCTCGCTTGAAGGTACGCCAACCGACCAGAGGTTTCGCTACATTCGGTATGACTGAAACATAGGATTCGAAGCAAACAGGCTCTTTCGGCATGGCTGCGACATCGGATGTCATTCTCAGCCTGGGCGCCAACCGCGGCGACCGCAGGCAAAATCTCGAAAGCGGCCTCGTGCGCTTGCGGGAATCCGGATTCTCCTTGGAGAATGTGTCTGCGGTTGTCGAGTCACCTGCCCAGTTGCCGCCCGGGTCGCCTTCCCGTTGGAATCGGCCCTACCTGAACCTGGTCGCACGCGGTCGCACCGCGTTGGATATCCAGACCTTTTTCAGACTCAGCAAGCAGATTCAATCTGAACTGGGTCGCGATCCCGTCGAAAGCAAATGGGCACCGCGTGACCTTGACATTGACGTGGTCATGTGGGACTGTGAGACAGTCCATGTCAATGGCAAGACCATTCCCGATCCGGCGGTTTACCTGAAGCCCTACGTGCTGTCCCCGTTGGTTCACCTCAGTCCTGACCTGGTCTTTCCCGATGCCGATTCCAAGACCGTGCTCGAGCTCAGTTGCGCCGGACCGAATGACTTCCATGTTCCCCTGTGGATGGGCATCATCAACGTCACTCCTGATTCGTTCTCAGATGGTGGAACGCACACTGATCTGGAATCAATCCAGGCAAGTGTGCAGAACATGATCGAGCACGGTGTGAACATCGTTGATATTGGCGCGGAGTCGACTCGCCCAAGGGCGACGCCGCTTTCCGCCGCCGAGGAATGGGAACGTCTGCTTCCGGCTCTCAAGGCAGTGCGCGAGACGGTCGGTTCAGAATTGACCGCCCCGAAGATCAGTGTGGATACGTATCACCCGGAAACCGCTGAGTTGGCCATACTTGAGGGGGCCGAAATCATCAACGATGTTGGTGGTCTGGGTGACGGGAAGATGCTGGCCATCGCCAGGTCCAGTGGCAGGGATTTTGTCGCCATGCACAGTGTGACGGTTCCTGTTGACCCCAAAGACAGTCTCGATCCAAAGTCGGATGCCTGTGTCATTTTTGAAGACTGGGTGCATCAACAAAGGCGAATCTGGGATGCGGCCGGGTTGGATTTGAGCAGGATCATTGTTGATCCCGGCATTGGGTTCGGCAAAAGCAGCCTGCAGTCACTTCAACTCATGCGTTCGGCGGGCCGCTTGAGAACATTGGGCCATCGACTGCTGATCGGACACTCCAGAAAGAGTTTTCTAAAGACCATGACCACCCGGGAAAGCAGGGAACTGGACCATGAAACAGTCGGCGCCTCGCTCCAGCTGTGCTCACAGTCCACAGACATCATCCGCGTTCATGACATCGCCGCGCATACCCGTGCATACCTGAGTTGGGCGCACCTTTTGCGCAATATTGAGTAGGCGCCTAGATGATGGTTGGATAGATCAGCTGTTCTGCTCGCGGAATTGCGCGATCGCCTCCACCAGCCACTGCCATGCCTCAAGTTCCTTGTCGCCGGCGGTCTTTTCGATGGCGATGGACAGATATTCCATTTCGGCGTCGATTTTGTCGGCGGGCAGCATGTGCAGCCTGCTGACCAAGATGGCAGCCTCGATGACGGCAGCTTGTGCGCGGTTATAGCCGCGAAACGATTGGATCATCGCATTGCATACCTCGATCATGTAGATCCGGGGGCGGACCGGATCGTCCGCGGTTTTGACCGCCTTGAGCTCATGGTGTGCGATCGCCGAATCCAGCACGTATCCGTTGACCATGGTCGCAGGGTAGGTCGGCCAGTCGGTGCGTCCGGTGAGACAACCTGCATATACCCTGACATCAGTGGTGATGTTCACAACGGCAACACCGGTGGCTTCGATATTTGACAGTGTCTGGGAAGGCTTGAACGGCGCAACAACGGTAAACCCATCCTCGTACCTGATTCCCATGGGGGCAATGTGAATCTGATCATCGGGACTGACGGTCGTAACGACAACTTCATAAATCATGATTTCTTCGTGCCTCGAAGTTTCTGTTGCAGCGTCGAGCAGGGTTTCTTGTATTCATCCTCTTGCTCCTCAGCCGTCGTGAGGCAACCCCAGTTCAGCGGCCGGTCCTGAACATAGCGCTTGCCCAGCTGCCAGGCGATCTGCGCCTTGGTCAGCTCGGCACCAAGATAGAACGCATGAGACCCATCCTGCTCCACCTTCAGGTCTGGAAAAAATTCGTAAGGGTCGGTCGCCTCGAGCAGTCCGTCCCGATTGAAGACATGGACGCCGGCTTCGCTCACCTGGATTCGGAAGCTGGGATCCCTGATCATGTGCGCCAGCTCGCGAATTTCGCTCACGGTAGAGGGAAATGGTTTTTTCTCATGCAGTGCCAGCAGCTGGCCGCCGTATTTTTGCGGCAGACTCGAGTCACGCTTCGCCGCGTACATGATCCTGCGTGCCTGGTCGGCTTCCCGAACCGCGCTTCGGGCATGTTCGCTGACTTCGGTGGTCAGAATCGCACTCACACCAAGCTCCGACGCGATGCCCATGAGGACCGCCGTCTGTCCCAGCGTATCCGCCTCGGTCAGCTCGGTGATATTGCCGATGCCCATCATGATCGGCACCTCTGGATATCGTTCCCGAAGCTCCTGATACCTCACGATTGACTGGGTGAATCCAAAGTGGATGGGACTGAGAATGGAGTCGGCAAGGAAACGTCGTCCATTGGCTGTCATCAGATCCATGGCTTCGTACAGTGATTCGATTCCCGATTCTCCGTCAGGGATGAGGATCGGAGTGCTGTCAACCTCATCGGCGATCCACAGCGTTTTTCTTGACAGACTCAGCAGGTAGTCGGCACCGGCCTGTCCGCCGCGAACCAGTTCGCGGTCTTCGAGTGAATCCACGCTGACCTGGAATCCGTTAGCCTTGAGTTCGGTAACCGCCTCTTCGAGATGTGGAAAGTCCTGTCCGGGAAGGCAGCCGAGGTCGATGACATTCGCCCCACAGCTTCGATAGTAGTGCGCTGCCGTCATGATCTCCCCGATGGACATATTCGGTGCCTCGACGATCTCCGCAAAAATCGACACCGAATAGTCGTCAAGCTCATGATCTCGCGACGGCGCTCCATAATACTCAGGCAGATCCTTCAAGTCTTTCGGTCCCTTGGTGACGCGGACACCGAAATGTTCTGAAAGTCGTTCAGTGTTGCCTGCACACAGTCCCGGCAGCATGATCGTATCGAATGCGTCGACGTTGTTGAGTCTGCGCTTGAGCATGTCTTCCGAGATCAGGGCAGCCACACTGACACCGATCTCGCGGATTTCGTAGGAGAATTCCTGCTGATTCAATGATTCAAGGGTGCGCTGCAGGCTGTTCAGCGCCAGTTTTCCGGTCAGGAACAGGATTCGCTCAGGCATTCGACTCGATGCAGTACGGCTTGCTGCAGCTCCTCCAGACTGGTCGTCAGGGTGGTGTTCTCAAACTCTCCGATCTTCCGCGAGCACTCAAGATCGATGGCCCTGGGATACACCGACACCATCTTTCCCGGAGCCGGTGTGATGACCACCGGCTTGGTATCACAGGCATAGACGATGATGGGCAGCTGGCACTTCCCTGCCTGGGCGAACACATTGGTGACCAGCGTATCGGAAATGCCGGCGACACACTTGGCGACGGTGTTCGAGGTGGCCGGCGCGATGACCAGCGTGTGATAGTTGCCTTCATAGAACTGACCCACCGGAACAGCGCTGGCGGTTGAGTCGTGAAACATGCGGATGCCGGCGGTACGCAGGCGGTCGATGTATTTGTACATCACCAGCACCTCCTCGACCGCTTTGCTGAGAAACACATCCACCTGCCCGAGGTCCATGAGGAACTCAAGGCATTCTTTCAGATCGTGCCCGGAACCGGTCAGGGCCCAGGCAAGGCGTTCGGTTTCGTATCGACGCACCATGGTCAATCGCCGCTGATCATGCTGCTTCGGCAGGCATCCGGAACATCAACTGCGCTGGTCCAATTCCTCTTGAAGGACACGTTTTTTCTCCTTGAGCACTTCTGTGGAGTAATGGTCATCCAGTTTCCTCTCAGCGACAGTCAACAGATTCAAGGCAGCCTCGAGTTCTCCAAAGCGAAACAGGTATTCCACTTCCGCCAGGTACCCGTTCAGGGTGTCACCGGTCTTCAAGGCTGTTTCGGCCTGCAATTTGTACAGGGGTGGCTTATCCGGATGATCGGCGAGGTGATCGCGCATGTATGCGTTTGCAAGGTCCAATTCGCCGGTGTGAATCAGCGCCCTGGTGTACATCTCAATGACCGCCAATTCCGGGTTTGCGGCGAGCGCGGATTCACTCAGCAACTGTTTCGCTGCATCAAAGGCATTCGCATCCATTTCGACTTCGGCTGCGGCCAGCAGAAACCACGGGTTGTCCGGGTGCTGATTCCGCAGTTCAGCCACGGCCTTGCGGGCCGAATCGGTCTTGCCATCCTTGGACAAAGACAGCGCATAACCGTATCGGGCAGCCAGTTGCTGCATGTCGTCATCGTTTGTGATCTGTTTTTTGAAATGCTTGAACGTATTGTTCGACTCCCAGTCAAACAGCAGCCGGGTTCGTGCCTTGACGAAGTGAAAATCCATGGATTGCGGAGTCTTGTCCATGTCTTCGAAGCGCTTGACCCTGGCCTGGAAGCTGGCGATGCGTTCCGGTGTGATGGGATGGGTATTGTGAATGTTCGATTGGAACAACCCTTTTTCCCGAATCCGCTCTTCCAGAGTCACCATGAAGTCTCTCGCATCAAGTGGGCTGTAGCCCGACGCGGTCAGAATCTGGATGCCGACTGCATCGGCTTCGCGCTCGTAGATCAATGTGTGGTCGATCATGGCTTCGGTCTGTACAGCCTGGGCGCCTGCGAGCGCGGCGATGCCCGCGTCACCGCCGGCTGCAATTCCTGCGAGAATCAGCAGGGCCGAGGGGATCATCGTCGACTGGTAGTCCTCAAACAGCCTTCGCAGATGTTTTTGTTTGTGGTGGGCGAGTTCGTGGGCGATGACAGAAGCGAGCTGGCCTTCGTTCTCGGCGGCCTCAATGATGCCGGTATTGATGAAGAAGGTTGCACCGGGACCTGCGAACGCATTGATGGCAGGGTCCGCCACGACATGGTAGCTCAGGGGGTCGACATCCATCTTTGAGTTGCTGGCCAGCTTTCTTGCCAGGCCGTAAACGTACTCATTGATCTGGGTGTCCGTCGACAGGTCCACTGACTTGCGGATGAGGTACAGGAAGTGTCTCGCCTGTTGCTCGATCTGCCGGGCATTGAATGAAATTTTCGCCTGGGCCAGGTTCGATTCGGTGAAATGATGAGCGTAAATCCAACAGACACCGACTATCGTCATCATGATGGCCAGTTTGGAGAGTTTGAGTTTGATGACGAGTTCCTCCGGGATAATCCCGATGGTGGATATGAAACGATAACCGCAATTGTCGTGATTTTTGAGGTGTTGAATTACATTTTATCAGTATGGTCGGTGTGCTCGTAGAATCTTTCGGGCCCGTGGGTGCAGGTTCGGTTCCGGAACGTTGAACCCGTTCGGATTTCCGTGTTCTCCGATTTTAAGGACATCGAATTCAGTACAATGAAATCCATTGGGGAGATTATTCGATAGTAGCGAAACACCAAAGCCGTTTGCAATCACCGTTCAGGCCAATTCATGAAGTTCAGCATTCTAATCAATGAGGGGCCGTTCACCCATCAGGCATCCGATACGGCATTTCAATTCGCGCAGGCGGCACTTGAGAGTGGTCATGAAGTCATCCGGGTGTTCTTCTACCATGATGGTGTGTACAACGCAACGCGTCTCAGCAAGGTTCAGGTCGACGAGCGGGATGTGACGAATCGTTGGATCCGGCTGGCGCGGGACCATCAGATCGAGCTGGCGGTCTGCGTGACCGCATCGTTGAAAAGAGGCATGATCGGTTCGCAGTCAGCACCGCAGGACGGTGAACTTGCGGGCAATATCAGTGACGAATTCAAAATCGCTGGGGTCGGCTATTTCATTGAAGGCAGTATTCTTGCCGACCGTACGGTTGTTTTCGGTGACTGAGCGGTTTTGTCCATGGGCAAGCGGATCATGTATGTGTGTCGGCGCGCACCTTATGGTACGGGTTATGCTCAGGAGGCTCTGGATGTGATGCTGGCGGGCGCGGTGTTTGAGCAGGAAGTCAGTGTGGCATTCATTGATGACGGTGTCTATCAGCTCAAACGGGGCCAGACGCCCTCAGTCCTGCAGATGAAGGATTTCTCCAGGACGTTCGGCGCGTTGCCGGACTTTGATGTGATGAATCTGTATGTCGAGGACGAATCCCTTCGTCAGCGGGGGATGGTGTTTGAGGACCTGATCAAGGTGCCGCGCGATGATGACACCAATGCGGTGATGCCAGTCACCACGATAGCATTGTCTGAACTGATGGTCCAACAGGATCTGGTATTGCAATTCTGAATGTGACCCATGCTGCATACGGTCAATAAGTCACCATCGGAAAAATCAAGCCTGATGAGCTGTCTGCGTCTGGCGGTGGAGGGCAGTGATATTCTGCTGATCGAGGACGCGGTCTACGCCGCGATGACGGGAACCGTTCATGAGACCGTGATTGAGAATGCGTTGTCCAGGCATCGGATTTATGCACTCGGGCCTGACCTTGAATGTCGCGGTCTTGAGAAGTCGAAAATGATTCGCGGTGTCCGGACCGTCGATTACTCGGGATTTGTGGAATTGGCAGTCAGCAATGACACGGTTCATTCCTGGCTTTGAAACAGGGGTGCTGACGATGACATTGGTATTTGATGGAACGGAATATCCAACCGATGAGGAGGGTTTTCTGCTGGACCCGACACAGTGGTCGGAAGATCTGGCACGAAAGATGGCGGCTGACGACAACTGCGAACTCGGCCCCGACCACTGGATTGCGATTCAGATACTCAGAGAGTACTATGCCCAGTATGCAATCGCTCCGCCGATTCGAATTCTGATTCGCCACATGGGAAAGAAACTGGGCAGGGAAAAAGCCAACAGCCCCTATCTTTATGAATTGTTTCCTTATGGGCCCGCCCGACAAGCCTGCCGTTACGCCGGTCTGCCCAAGCCGACCGGTTGCATCTAGACCGGCCGCCGGATCCGGTGGAAACGCCCTGACGGGAACAGGACCATGGTCATCAGCCTGATCGCTGCGATCCTCCTGTATGCCGCTGCAACCGTTCTGATGACGGGGATATTGTGGCGGATATTCAGATATGCCACAACGCCTGTTCCCCACATGATTGCCATCGCACCGGTTCCAAGAACGCGCCTGGGTGTGGTGGCGCGCATGCTCAGGGAGACCCTGCTGTTTGAGAGTCTGTTTCGCGCCAGCAGGTGGACCTGGTTTTTCGGGTGGATATTCCATTATGCGTTGGCGCTCGTATTGTTGCGACATGTTTATTTTGTCAGTGATCCGGTCTCTCCGTGGATGGTATCCCTGTTCGTCCCCGGTGACTATGCGGCCTGGTTGATGGTGGGCGGACTGCTCGGACTGCTGGGAAGAAGGGTGGTGGTTGACCGGGTGCGGTATGTTTCTGTGCCATCTGACTATGCCATGCTGTTGCTGTTTCTCCTGATCGGTTTGACTGGACTGCTGCTGAGGTATGAATTTCATGTCAACATCGCCGGTGTGCGCGAGTTCATGCTGGGATGGATGGCGTTCGCACCCCAAGCGTTGCCGGAGAGTCTGACGCTGTATCTTCATCTCGCCGGTGTGGTGGTTTTGGCGCTTGTCTTTCCATTCAGCAAGCTGATTCATTTCCCGGGATACTTCTTCAGTCCGAGTCATAATCAGAGATATGACAACACTGGGACCACTCATTTTCCGGAAAGTGACTGATGAAAAAGACCGAGGTGCCGAAACTGCGAACCGGTGCGATGTCGCACGGCCGGCCATTTTTCGAGACTGGAGAGTCAGAGTCGGGTGGATTGGTTGATGGTTGGAAGGACATTGCGATCGAGAAGCTTGGGGAAATTGCAGATTCCAATCGAGCAGTCCGGGTGTTTCTGGACAGTTGCGTGAAATGTGGCGCCTGTACCGACAAATGCCACTATTTTCTGGGCACAGGCGACCCGTTGAACATGCCGGTTGCACGACAGGACCTGATCCGGGGCGTGTATCGGCGCTATCACACCCTTGCCGGCAGATTGTTCCCAGGTTTTGTCGGCGCGCTCGACCTCACCGAGGAACTCATCGAGGACTGGAGTGCCTACTATTATCAATGCTCGGAATGCCGGCGTTGCTCGGTCTACTGCCCATTTGGAATTGATACCGCGGAGATCACGATGGCGGGCCGGACGATTCTCGATGCGATTGGTCTGAAACAGAAGTACATCCACACGGTCATCGGGAATGTCCAGAGTGTCGGCAACAACCTTGGGATGATCGGTCCCGCGATCGCCGACACACTCGAAGGTCTGGAAGAAGATGTCGAGGAGGATACAGGCGTCCCGGTCCGATTTCCGCTGGATGATCCGGATGCAGAGGTTTTGCTGGTCGTTCCGTCGGCTGATCTTTATGCCGAACCTCACGTAGACGGTTTGATCGGCTGTGCGAAAATCTTTCACCAGGCCGGGGTTCACTGGACGCTGGCCACCGAAGCGTCGGAGGCCGCCAACTTCGGATTGTTTGTTGGAAGCGATACAGATATGAGGGAGATTGCCGCGCGTATCCTCAATACTGCGGTGGAGTTGGATGTCTCGAAGATCGTCATCGGAGAGTGCGGTCACGCCTGGCGGGTTGCCAGCAGTTACTGGCAGAAACTGTTTGGGGATGAACAGTTTCAACACTCGTCTCTTAACGACCCCATTCACGTCTGTGAGCTGACCCATACCCTGAACAGGCAAGGCCGATTGAAGCTGGACCGGTCAGTACACGACGACAAGGTCATTACGTTTCACGACTCCTGCAATGTGGCCCGCGGTTCGAAAATGGGAAGCCATCCGAGAGACGTGTATCGGATGCCCCGGGATCTGTTGAAGGCGGCCTGCAACCGATTTGTTGACATGGCGCCCGAAACGATCTGCGAGAACACCTACTGTTGTGGCGGCGGTGGCGGACTGCTGACCGATGAATTGATTGATGTGCGGGTCAGCGGTGCCTCACCGAGGGTGCAGGCCCTGGAGAGGGTGATTTCAGAGCATCAGGTGACGCACATGGCTGCAATCTGTGCCATCTGCAAAAGCCAGTTCAAGGCGATTTTGCCGCATTACGATTTGGGAACCGACATGATCGTCAGCCTGCATCAGATTGTCGGGGACGCGGTCATACTGGATCAGTGAGAATCCTTGCCGTGTGGGGTTTCGTGCCGGCGTCTTTGACAACTCAGCCACAGCTGCCTCAAGTTTGTGATAAATCCGGGATTACCGATAAAATACGCTTCTAGACAGACCGTGTCCAGATGTAGACACTGGTCTTTGATGCGATCCATATCGTCCGACAGAAGTTTTAGTTTCGACCATTCAGTTGCAAGAGTGATGAAATCGCAAAGCATTCAGGAAGAGAATTACCTTGGGGACAATACCGATTTTGCGAAGTTCAATCGGGATGGGTATCTGATTGTGCGGAATCTGTGTTCCGCTTCGCGGTATCGGAAGATGATCGAGAAAATCAGCTCCTCCCTGCAACCGGCATTGGCACCGGTGGAATACGAAGCCGATGTGCACTATCCGGGTGCACCGGATTCAAGAGAGTCCCCCGGTGGTGACACGCCGCGCCGACTGCTCAACGCCATTTCCCGCGATGATGTATTCAGAAAGTGGGCTGTATCGAACCGGGTGTCGGAGCATGTGATGAATCTGCTTCGAACCACACACATCCAGGTCAGCCAGAATCACCACAACTGCGTCATGACCAAACATCCGGGTTACGGCAGTGAAACCGGCTGGCATCAGGATATTCGATACTGGAGTTTTGACCGCCCAGAGCTGGTGACCGCGTGGCTTGCGCTGGGCCGCGAACATCAGGTAAACGGCAGTCTTTCCGTTATTCCGGGCTCTCACCGAATGGACTTTGATCGCGGGCAGTTTGACGCAGCCTTGTTCTTCAGGTCGGACGTCAAGAAGAACCGTTCCTTGATGGAGTCAGCCCAATCAATCGAGCTGAATGCGGGCGATGTGCTCTTTTTTCACTGCAGACTGTTGCATTCTGCCGGTCAGAATCGTACCGATTCCGTCAAGTACTCGGTTGTTTTCACCTATCATACATTCGCCAACCGCCCGATTGCGGGTACAAGGTCGGCTGAACATCCGGATATCGATATCAGGCATCAGTAATGGAATTTTCAGGTTTTCTGCTGTATCCGATCATGGCACTCATCCTGCTGTGGATGTGGTACAGGGTCAAGGGGATGAGCATTGAGGACATTGTCAGACAATCCTCTGAAGAGCATCACATGCTGGTCGAGGTGTTCGACCAGCACCCGCAAGGTGGAGACTGGACGCAATATCAGCAATGGGTCGATGATCATCATCGTTGATCCGGAATTGAGAATGCAACTCAATCCATGAAAGCGACCGTCAATACCTTTCTTGAGCACAAGCGACAGGGCCGGAAATTCGCCTGTCTGACTTCCTACGGCTATTGCGAGGCGGTTGCTGCCAGTGAGGCTGGTGTCGAACTCCTGCTGGTTGGCGACTCCCTGGGCATGGTTGTACAGGGTCATGACAGCAGCCTGCCGGTGAAAGTCGAAGAGGTTGCCTACCATGTACGGTGTGTCCGGCGCGGCAGTGGCGATGCGCTGCTGATGGCTGATTTGCCGTTCATGAGTTACCACAGTGAGAATGCCACGCTGGAGAATGCAGCGATCCTGATGCGCGAGGGCGCGCAGATCGTCAAGTTGGAAGGCGGTGCATGGCTGGCTGAATCCACCCGGCTGTTGGTGGAACGCGGTGTACCGGTCTGCGCGCACATGGGATTGACGCCGCAGTCAGTCAACCATCTTGGTGGCTACCGGGTGCAGGGGCGCGATCCGGTGAAGGCCCAGGCCATGATCGATGAGGCGAAACTCTTGCAGGATTCAGGGGCAAGCTTCATTCTGCTGGAGTGCATCCCCACAACACTGGGGAAGTCGATTGCGGAGAGTCTCGAAATACCGGTGATCGGGATTGGCGCAGGACCCGATACCGATGGTCAGATCATGGTCCTGCATGATCTGCTCGGACTGTATCCCGGCCGCCCGGCCAAATTCGTCAAGAATTTTCTCACCGGCAGCGAGAGCATCCAGTCTGCGATTCGCGACTATGTGAATTCAGTCCAGAATCAGGATTTTCCTGCTCCCGAGCACTGCTATGCCTGATTTCGATCGTACGGTCTGGACCCTGGGATTTGGTGAAAGATCGCTGGCTGAGTTCATTGATCTGCTGAATCGTTTCAAGATCAATACAGTGGTTGATATCCGCCTGTTTCCGGCAGCGGGACGCCATCGGCATTTCCGCAAGGATGCGCTGAGGGAGTCCTTGAATGCAGATGGCATCGAATATCACAGCGCGGGACATCAGTTCGGCGCGCCGCGCACCGAGTCGGACGACTCACTCAATATCGCCCTGGAACGCAGAATGCGCGGTTTTGCCGACTACATGTCCACGCAGGAATTCAGAAAAGGGATAGCAAGGCTGATCAGTCTCAGCAAATCCCGACGCCTGGTGCTGGTCAATGACCCAAAAAACTTCGAGGTGTGTCACAGGAAACTCCTGGCAGATTACCTGTATCTGACCGAGGGTTTCAGGTTGTATCATATTCTGGACCGCGAGATTCTCCACGAACATGACGTGACCTTCTCCGCCCGTTTTGAGTTCAATACGATCATTTACGATAATTTCTCGGAATCAAGTCGCATGTATCACTGATATTCCCTGCATGAAGAGTCAATCGCGGGGAGTCACCCTGATCATTACATAGGGAGTTTAGAATGTTGTTCAATTTCAATCGCAATATCACCATGCCCGCAAAAGAGGAGGCATTGGTTGGGCGCGCCGCCTCCATTCCAACAGCAAGTGCGCATTTCGTCAATGGCAGGTCGCTGTTTGAACCCTACCCGGAAAACACTGAATTGGCAATGTTCGGCGCGGGTTGCTTCTGGGGGGTCGAGAGAAAATTCTGGCACAAGGATGGCGTGTATCTGACTGCGGCAGGATATTCCGGTGGCTATACCCGCAATCCGACCTATCGCGAAGTCTGCACGGGAATGACCGGACACAATGAGGTGGTCCGCGTCGTTTTCTATCCAGATCAGATTACCTATGAATCCCTGTTGCAGGTCTTCTGGGAGTGTCATGACCCGACCCAGGGCATGCGTCAGGGAAATGATGTTGGAACGCAGTATCGTTCGGGCATCTATGTCTACGGAGACGATCAGATGCGACTGGCGCGGATGTCCCATGCCGTGTACTCACAAGCGGTGGGAAAGAAGGGATTCGGCCGGATAACAACAGAGATTGTTGAGGCGTCGGAGTTTTATTTCGCCGAGGCTGAACACCAACAGTACCTGGCAAAGAATCCACATGGATACTGCGGTCTTGGCGGTACGGGTGTCTGTTACGCACCGCAGGCTGACAGCGCGCACGCTGGAGTCTAGACATGTCAGACGTTCGACTCAGTCTTGATGAGGTATTGGAACTAAGTCTCAATGCGCTGGTTGGGTCAGGCGCGTCGGAGAAAAACGCACTGCCGGTGGCGGAGTCGATTCGGGACGCCGAAGCCGATGGCATCAGGAACGTTGGTCTGAATTATCTCTCGCACTATTGTGAGCATTTGCGCTGCGGGAAAGTCGATGGACAGGCCGAGCCAACCTGGGACCGGACGGCACCGGCGGTTATTGTGGCTTACGCCGCGAACGGCTTCGCTCACAGTGCGTTTACCGCGGTGTTGCCTGAATTTGTTGACTCGGCCAGGTCGAATGGAATCAGCTCACTCGCCATCAACAATTCCTATGCGGCCGGCGTGATCGGTTGGTATGTGGAAAAACTCGCGGACCAGGGTCTGGTTGCTTTGGCGTTTGCGAACTCACCGGCCGCCATTGCGCCATGGGGCGGTACCGGGGCATTTTTCGGCACCAATCCCCTGGCGTTTGCATTTCCAAGAAGCGACGGGCCGGCGCTGATCATTGATCAGTCCTCAAGCGTGACTGCCAAGGTCAATGTCGTACACGCGGCACAGTCTGGAGAACCGATTCCGGACAGCTGGGCGCTCGACAGGGATGGCCAGCCCACAACCGATGCCAAGGCGGGACTTGAGGGTTCGATGGCACCGGCTGGTGGCTACAAGGGCGTGGCGCTCGCCATGATCGTCGATCTGCTTGCCGGTGGTCTGGGCGGTCCGAACATGTCGTTCAATGCACCCTCGTTTGGAGACAACGTCGGTGGTCCGCCCGGAGTCGGACAGTTTTTCATCGGGATCGAACCCCGGGTCTTCAATTCGACTTTCAGCGAACGGTCAGAACAAATGCTCAAGGAAATGTGTACTCAGCCTGGTGTGCGATTGCCTGGAGACCGCCGCCATGAGCATCGCATACGTGCCAATCGCGAAGGCGTACCCCTGTCGATCGTTCTGTATCGGAAGCTGAAGGACTATGCGAGGCGCAGCTGACAGGACGCGCTGCTGAAGTCCGACAATCCTCATCGGCGAAAAGACATTGGTTCAGGCAACCCGTCTTTTCGGATTCCAATCGCTGCCTGACTGAAACCCTGTCATTGCGCGGATTCTGAAACCGAGTCCGCGAATCTGCGCATCATTCATCTGATTTAGGCTAAACTGATATTGCACTTTGTATACAATTCACTTAAAATCGTATATTACAAATATATTATTGGACGATTCCCTGACTGCCGATTGCCTTGATGGAAACTTGGAAAGAATTGACGGAATACAGGCCCAATGTTGCAATTGTTCTTTGCAACAAGCACGCACAGGTGCTTTGGGCGCGCAGAATGCGTCATGATGGCTGGCAGTTTCCCCAGGGCGGGGTTGCGCCAAACGAGACTTCGCATGAGGCGGCGTATCGCGAACTGGAAGAGGAACTGGGCCTGAAACGCCAACACGTCCGGCTGATCGGTTCAACCAAGGAGTGGTTTACCTACGACATCCCCGAGCAATTTCTTCGAAACCGTTATCGGCAGGGACTGCGCGGACAACGACAGAAGTGGTTTCTGTTTGAGTTTACCGGGGACAATTCTGACTTCTGTCTCGATTGCACCCCGCACCCGGAATTCGATGACTGGAAGTGGATTGATTATTGGGATTCCGTGGACCGTGTTGTCAACTTCAAACGGGCGGTTTATCGTCAGGCGCTTACCGAACTTGAACCCCTGGTCAGTCGAATCATCGATATTCAGTAGGTTCGAACGCCCAATTGGTGTATCGTAGGGTATGGCGAGCGGGCGTAGTTCAATGGTAGAACTTCAGCTTCCCAAGCTGACTACGTGGGTTCGATTCCCATCGTCCGCTCCAGTGATTACGCTTTTTCTGATTGCAGCCTGATCAGTTCTGGATCTCGTCGGATTCGTCGGTTCTCATCTCAAAAACCGTGACCACGCGCTCAGCCCGTTTTGTATTCTGTGCGATTTCTGCGGCTTGTTCAGCGGTCTCTTTGGAAACGACACCCATCAGGTAGACTGTTTTGCGGTAGGTGACGACATGAACTGTAGGGGACAAGTCCTTCAAGGCGTTGGAGATTCTGTTCTTGACTGAAATCTGCAGCAGCTTGTCCTTGCCGATGTCCAATGGATTTCGCAGTTTTTCGACTCGGAGCTCATTGACAACCTTTCTGACATCCGGATGCTGATTCGCGAGATTGTCGATCCAATTCTTGGCATTGGCGGATTCAACGGCACCGGTCAGGAGAACAACACCATTGACTGTTGTCACATTCACCTGGGTATCCTTGCCCAACTCATCCTTGTGCTTGGTAATCAGATTACTGAGTCTGAATGTTGTGTTGCTGTCTTGAAGCTTTTCCACAACAGAAGGCGGTTCAACGGGTTTTTCGGATTGAGCAAAACCGGTACCAGCCAACAGGACCATCAGGCAACCTGCCAATAGTCGAATGACATTCATGCGTTTGAAATTTAGGGAATCTGACATATTCATTTGATTTCTTATCGAGAGGGAGAGGTGAAAAACTGGGCTTGCATCCAAACTGAACCTAGGCGTTTACACTAAAGAGTATTTTACAGTATCTGCTTACACTGAATCCTATCTTTGTAGTGGAGCTGGTAGTGCCGGAGGGACAAGGTTGGTTGGGATGGCACTTATTTCAGGGTCGGGCAGTGAGGTGATCAGTCTGGGTGTCCCGTCTGCAATTTCAGCCCATATCCGATTCAGGACGACGCGACTGTTTTCATCAATACTGATCGTTGATGTGATGCCGTGATAGAGTGCGTCGGGGTCGTCGCGCATCAAATCCAAACGGGAAATCAGGTTGTACGTATCCACACCCATCGCGAAGATTCGGGACAGTTCGTCTGGTACGGGAAGGTCTGGTGACAGCTTCTGCCTTATGTTGTCGGCTGTACCGCTGTCGTCGATCAGCCAATTCATGTCAAGAAAACGCACACCATTGAGGTCCTGGTCTGAAATCTTGTCAACCTTGCCGCTGAAGATGTGTGATGTTGAATAAACAGGAATGTCATAGGCATTGAGAAAATCAATATGGGGTTTGATCAGTCGACCCTGCATCGGGTCTGCGCTGAGAAAAATGATGTCCACATCCTGTCGCCGCCGCGGGATGTACTTCATTGAGGTGGTCAGGAGATCCCGAAGCCTTCGATATCGCGCAACGCTTTCATTGATGTTCAGCAGTTCCTTGATGGTTTCGGAATAGTCACTTTGACCCTGGTCAAATGTCACGCTCTGAATGACCTCACCACCCAGTTCTTCCCATTGTTCCCGGAATGCGTCGGTTGCGCGCTTGGACCAATTGGAGGAAGATTCCAGAATCAGGGCAGTGGTATGTCCATCCTGGCGGGCCCTTCTTGCAACTGCGGCTCCATCATGTTCGGGTGCGAGTGAAAACTGATAGACATCCCCGGGCAACTGGGAACTGTCGACGTTGCCGAGAAGCAGCGTGGGCACTACAAAATCGCCGTAGCGGGCGATTTCCTCGACAAACTGAATCCCCAGTGGTCCAATGATGAGCTCGGCACCATTGAGAAGAGCCTGATAGTAGTACTGCGTTACCTGACTGGGGTTGTCTCCAATATCGATGTATTCGAGGACCGGTTTGTCGGGTGTGGTGTCGGCGAAGTACTGCGCGGTCAACCCATCCAGAAAGGCCTGAGCCGCGCGGCCGCTCCGGGAAGACAGGGGAAGCAGTGCGATGGCTTTCGAATGAAAAGCTGGTTCCGAGTAAATGCCCGACCGGATCAGCTGAATTGCCGGGTGGTCTGGATGATTGTCCATCCAGTTGTCGAGTGCATTATTGAGCAGGTTGGGATCATGACGCACCAGATTCGTGCTCAGGGCAAGGCGAATCCAGGGCTGCGCATCAGGCATCGCTGACTGGGTCAGCGCTTTTGCAAGGTCATCGACCGACATTGAACCGAGTGCTGCCCACAGTAGATGTCCGATTTTCAGTCTTTCGCTTCCGGCTGGATACAGGCCGTACAGTCGCACAAACTCATGGATGACAGGCATTGGCTCGTCAAGGTGGGATGCTGAGTAGACTTTCAACCGCGTTGCCCGCAGTCTCTGTTCGGCGGTCAGCAGGGGATTGTTCTCAATTCCCTGAAGCCGCCGCAATGCCGCTTTGTGCCGGGCATTTGCTTGGAGCAGTCGAACCTGGATCAGGTCCAGGTCAACTCGTTCCGATGGAGTCAGCTGATCAACGGAAATCAGATTCACGATCGAACGGACCTGTGCGATTTGATTGCGCTCGAGCAGAAGATCGGCTGCCTCGACCAGGCGTAGATCCCGGTTGAGATCGAACACTTCAACCTGGGTGATCAAGTTCCACTCGGATTCCTCCTCCAACACCGGCTCGGGCACTTGTGCGGTAGAATGGTCAGGTGTGTCGGATACTTCAACAGGTTGCGCAAAGTCCTGCGTTGCGGCCGGAAGTGGTTGCGAGGTTGAACTGCTGGTTGTCTCGCCAATGGTACTGCTGGGAGTTGGCAAATCCAAAACAATGATGGGCGGAGTGTTCTCAACTATCTCAGCACCGCATCCTGCGAGCCCAACAGTGAATGCCAGAACAGCCACAGATGCGAATGTATTGGAGCGTGCAGGAAGTTTGAACGTCATGTGATCCGTCAAAAGGGTTCGGATGGTATCGATATACATGGATAATATTGATGATTTCAGATTGAAATTATAACGTGTGCGGAGACTGATGACTGCGACGGGAACACTCTATGTGGTTGCCACACCGATTGGCAACCTTGAGGATATGACGCTGCGGGCGATCCGGATTCTAGGTGAGGTCGATGTCATTGCGGCCGAGGACACGCGCCACAGCCAAAAGCTCCTGCAGCGGTTTGGAATCTCAACTTCAGTGATTCCATTCCACCAGCATAACCAAGCCAAGCAATCGGGCCGACTGATCAGGATTCTTTTGAGTGGTAAGGATATTGCGATGATCTGCGATGCGGGGACTCCGTTGATTTCGGATCCAGGCAGAGCGCTGGTTGATGCCGCCCATGAACATGAGATTTCGTTGGTTCCGATTCCGGGTGCGAGTGCATTGACGTGCGCATTGTCTGTCTTTGGATTGCCAACCGAAAAGTTGATGTTTGTCGGATTTCTGCCTTCCAGACAGTCTGAACGTCTGACTCAACTCAGGCAATTGTCGGCACATCGTGGGAGTTTGCTGTTTTTTGAGGCGCCGCATCGGATTGTTCAGTCGCTCAAGGATATGTGTGAGACTTTCGGGGATGATTGTCGGGCCGGTATTGCCCGGGAGATGACGAAGCTGCATGAGGTGGTTCGTACCGGATCGCTGGCACAGTTGCTTGAACTGGTGAACAGGAACGCGGAACACCGCAAGGGTGAGTTTGTGATCGGCATTGACAATTCCGGGTATCAGGATGTAGAGGATCACGAGAGCATCGATCGGATGCTGGAGATTCTGATGGAGGAGACGTCCGCCAGCAAGTCGGCTGAATTGCTGGCCCGAATGCGCGGCACCAGTCGCAATGCACTGTACAAGCGGGCGCTGCAAATCAAGGACTCCGCTGATGATGAATAGCCGGATCTTGCACTTTTCAGGGGAGTTCTGACGGTGAATCCGTATGTTGGTGTTTCATGTAAAATGAACAGTGTTGAAAAGAGTTGGTCGGGCAATCGCTCGGAGCGACAATCAACTGCGATAGCGTTATTGTCAATCCGGGAGGAAAGTCCGGGCTCCTTGGGCAGGGTGCCAGGTAACGCCTGGGCGGTGTGAACCGACGGAAAGTGCCACAGAAAATATACCGCCCGAGAGGATGCTGTCGCGAGATGGTTTTCTTTTGGGTAAGGGTGAAATGGTGCGGTAAGAGCGCACCGCGATACCGGTAACGGTATTGGCAGGGTAAACCCCACCTGGAGCAAGACCAAATAGAAATCCAAAGACGTCGCCCACGTTGGATTCGGGTAGGTTGCTCGAGATTCTCAGTGATGGGAATTCAAGATGAATGGTTGCCACCGGTCGTTTGACTGTACAGAACCCGGCTTACAGACCAGCTCTTTTCCGCTTCAAGTCCTTCTGCAGCAAATTGGATATGATTTTCGGCTGGGAGGTGTCTGAAACTGCAAGAAACCGACTGTTGGAAACGGAGTCTGTCATGTGTGGGCTCAGACTGTTTCTGCTTGAACGGGCAACATGCTGCGGATTGCATCACGACGGGGAAGATGAACGAGATGAAGGTAAAGGACTCTCAATCATCAAAATGCATGGTTTTGATTTTTGTGATCTGCTGGAAGTATGCGGCCACCAGGTCGTGATACTGACTCGGCTTTCCGGGAGAAACATGATGCACGGAAAAATCGTACAGGGTTCCAGGGACAGTCAGTTGGTGTAATGTGCATGGTTGTGAATACGGTTCGAAATGGCTGGATTCGGTTCAAATCGGTAACAGATTGGTAAGGTAAGACTGGAAAATCTACAAACAGGATTAACGAAAATGAGAAAGACAAGCATTACGGAAAGGTACGCCCCCGATAAACCGGATTCGAATACTGATTGGAGCAAGGGAATTAGGTGCCATCCGAAGTATTTCAGGGCGATGTATCAGGAATTCAAATCTTTCACACATGAGGAGGTGAGACAACGGCTGGCCAGAGAGTACGGTCAGAAGTTGGATGACGTTGTGCAGTACTTTCCACCAAAGTCTTGACCTAGCCTGCACAGTGCACTCTGCTCATATGCGACACCGAGTGTGGCGAAACAAGTTTCTCAAAGTTCAAATCAGCATGTAGACAGTGATCTATGTTTTGTTGGGGTACAGCCCGAATTCATGGCTGGCCATATCCTCCATTACCGGCTAGTTGGGGCCATCAGGACACAAGACAACACTGATCTGCTCAGTCGGCACCTGAAAATACCCTCGTGGCCATGTCTGAAACTGCGATTGACGAGTATCTTTCCATCAGCATTCATGATGCAGACTTGGTGGCTTTCCTCCCCCAATCCAGCACTAAACATTGTGTGATTTTCACTGTCATGTCATATACTACTTCAAGTCAATAATGGTTGTTGATAACGACCGGCCTGCCGCGATGGCTGATTGTGCCCTATACAGGTGCGCCATAGCACCGTCTTAATATCAGGTATCCATCGCGGCAACCGGTCGGAATTCGGATCTCCCCAGGTGTACGAAGACACTGGGGCTTAGGGTTGCTACTGACCGGAAGCCAGCCTCAACAATTGATCGAACAATACCTCGACTTGCGGATAGATCGAAACTGAATTTTCGCACCGCTGCTGGTCGTGCCGCAGGCCTGCGCACGGATCTCCAGGTGAACGAAGTGACCAGGTAGATTCCAATACGCAAGCACCCGCAATGCCGGTAATGGATGGTATAGGGGAGAAGACCACGCGATTCGTCGTAAACTAAATTTCCCTCTGCCGGTTTCCGTGTGTAGTATTATTTCGCGGCATAAAAATATCTTCAAACCACCAACACCTAAGTCATGATTCTGCCACCTCGGGCGATGTCCAATGCGATTTCGTGCAAGCCTTCATGATTGAATCTCGACCGAATCCGTGTGTCTGATCGTTGGATGTTGCATTCAGTGCTCACTGAATCCGAGCGTATATCGGTTGTTGGGTTTGATGGATTGAACTGAGTTTACCTTTTCGGAGCGAAATACCGTGTTGAAAGTCAAAAGTGACATTGAAATCGCCAGGGAAGCGAGCCTGAAATCGATCGGAGCAGTAGCTGACCGATTGAGCATTCCGGGCGATTCCCTGATTCCTTATGGACACACCAAGGCCAAGGTTGATTTGCAATACATCAACTCGCTGCAATCTCAAAATGATGCAAAGCTGATTCTGGTAACCGCAATTACGCCGACTCCAGCAGGCGAGGGAAAAACCACAACGACCGTCGGCCTCGGCGACGGCTTGAATCGAATCGGAAAGAATGCGATGGTTTGCCTGCGCGAACCGAGTCTGGGTCCCTGTTTTGGAATGAAAGGTGGCGCAGCAGGCGGCGGTTACGCCCAGGTTGTACCCATGGAGGATATCAATCTTCATTTCACCGGTGATTTCCACGCCATCGGAACCGCCCATAACTTACTTTCCGCATTGGTGGACAATTCGATCTACTGGGGGTCTGATGTCGGATTGGATAGTCGTCGGGTGTCCTGGCGCCGGGTCGTTGACATGAACGATCGGGCATTGCGTCAGATTGTCTGCTCGCTTGGCGGCGTTTCAAACGGATTCGCCCGGGAAAGTGGATTCGACATCACGGTTGCAAGTGAGATCATGGCGATATTCTGTCTCGCCGAAAACCTGGAAGACCTGGAAACCCGGCTAGGCAACATCATCGTTGGTTACCGAAGAGACCGTTCGGCGGTCATGGCGAACGAGCTGAAGGGTAATGGTCCGATGACGGTTCTTCTGAAAGATGCATTCGCCCCCAATCTGGTGCAGACATTGGAGAACAATCCCGCCTTCGTGCACGGTGGACCGTTTGCTAATATCGCACACGGATGCAACTCTGTTGTTGCGACGAAAACCGCACTCAAGTTGACCGATTACGTGATCACCGAGGCAGGATTCGGTGCCGACCTGGGTGCGCAGAAATTTTTGGATATCAAGTGTCGCACTTCCGGTCTGCAGCCGTCTGCAGTGGTTGTGGTTGCGACCATCCGGGCGTTGAAGATGCACGGCGGAGTCGCCCGGAACAATCTTCAATCGGAAAACGTTGAAGCAGTGGAAGCCGGCTGCGTCAACTTGAGAAAACACCTTGAGAACATCTCCAAATATGGATTGCCCGCGGTTGTTGCGATCAATCGCTTTGTGTCGGATACCGATGCGGAAGTGGAGGCAGTCCGCCGGAATTGTGAGCAGATGGGCGCGGAGGCGTTTGAATGCACACATTGGTCTGATGGTGGTGCAGGAACGCAGGCGCTCGCACAGAAAGTGGTGGAAATTGCCGATGCAGATGAAGGAAAGTTCAATCTGCTCTACGACAATCAGCTTCCGCTGGAGGAGAAAATCCGGAAAACCGCCCAGGAAATCTATGGTGCATCCGACATAGCCATTGACAGCAAGGCGGCAAACTACCTTGCACAACTGGAAAACGATGGTTTCGGTCATCTACCGGTATGTATGGCCAAGACCCAGTATAGTTTTTCTGTTGACCCCACCGCCATGGGTGCTCCCGAAGGTCACATCGTTCCGATTCGTGAAGTCCGCCTCCTGGCCGGTGCCGGTTTTGTCGTAGCCATCTGCGGCGACATCATGACGATGCCCGGACTGCCCAGAGTGCCGGCAGCCAATGCCATACACCTGGGCGAAAACGGACAGATTGAGGGGTTGTTCTGATCACATCACTCTTTGCAGGTGTGAGATCATTGATTCAATTGCCCATTGTGCAGAACCGCAAGATCTCGAATGTCACTGAATTAACCTTCTGAAACAGGAATTAGTACCATGGCCATTCGTTCCCTTGACCGCGAGCAACTTCGCGCTTCCCCATTCCATCCCCGGCTGTTCGGTACCAATGGCGCGGTAACCAGCGAACACTATCTTGCTGCCAATGCCGGAGCCGACGTGCTCAAAGCCGGTGGCAACGCGGTGGACGCGGCAGTCGCTGCGGTACTGGTCGAAGGAGTGGTCAATCCGCATCAGCATACAATCGGTGGCGAGTGCCCCATACTGATTCAAATGGCTGACATGGCCAGCCCGGTAGTCGTCAATGGCAACACCATGGCACCGCAGCAGGCATCAGTCGAGAATTACCAAAGTAGGGGGTTCGCTGACGTGCCGGATACCGGAATTCTGGCTGCAGGCGTGCCCGCAGCAATCGGTGCCTGCACAACTGCGCTTGAGCAGTTTGGGACCATGAGTTTTGCTGATGTGTGCAGCCCGGCTCTGCAGCTTGCACGTGATGGATTTCCGGCCCATCGTGGTCTGCTGTTCATGCCGGATTTCGGTGTGTCCGATAATCTCAATCTCTTTCACGGTGAGTGGACGAACACCGCGGCCGTTTACCTCCCAGATGGCAGGTTGCCACAGCCGGGTGAACTGATTCAGAATCCGGCGTTGGCGGATGTTTTCGCGACAATGATTGCGGCCGAGGACAGCTCGACGGGCACTCGAAGCACCGGCATAATTTCAGCCCGACAGGCATTTTACGAAGGCGACATAGCATCTGAAATCGCCAGACACGCCGAACAACGGGAAGGATTTCTGACTCGCGAAGATTTGCGAAGATTTGCAACCCGAATTGAATCGCCGGTGTCTGTCCAGTTCGATGATGTCCGTGTTTTCAAATGCGGCCCCTGGAATCAGGGTCCGGCTTTGCTGCAAACGCTATCGATCCTGAAAAACTTCCCACTTCGCGAGCTGGGTCACCACAGCGCTGAATATCTGCATTTGGTCATCGAGGCGGTGAAACTCGCATTCGCTGATCGCGAGCAATGGTATGCAGACCCCGATTTCGCCGATGTTCCGATCAATGAGCTGTTAAGTGATGAATACGGGAGCCTGCGTTCCAAGCTGGTGGATACAGCCAAGGCCTCCACCGAGATCATACCCGGGGAACCGGTCAGACAGATCGCAGCCTTGCCGGTTGAAGAGCGGGTAGGCGGACAACCCTGGGGTGAGGGCACCGTTCACGTCGACGCCATCGACAGGCAGGGGAACATGATTGCGGCGACACCCAGCGGAGGATGGCTGAAGTCTTCCGAGCTGGTGGCGGCACTCGGCGTACCGTTGGGAAACCGGCTGATGACCTTCTATCTTACGCCTGCCAATCATCCCGCGATCATCATGCCATTGAAGCAACCCCGCACCACGATCAGCCCGACACTGGTTCACAGGGATGGCCAGCCATGGATGGTCTATGGCTCCATGGGCGGCGATCAACAGGACCAGTGGATGCTGCAGTTCCTGCTCAACCGGGTGGTGTTTGACATGACCATTGCCGAGGCAATTGAGGCGCCGAAATTCTCAAGTCATCACTTCCCCGGGTATTTCGCGCCCCATGAATTTCAAAAAGGACTCGTTACGATCGAGGAGCGGGTCGGCGAACGGGCACTCACAGGACTGCGCAGCCGCGGGCATCTGGTCGAACCGCGGCCAGATTGGACCGAGGGCTATCTGCTGGCTATCGAGAGAAATCCTCAGACCGGTGTGCTCGAAGCCGGATACGATCCCCGGGGCGCCAAAGGCGACGTGTTTCCTGCCGCGGCAGTGTGCTGGTAGAACCGAACCGCAAACTAAGTCACAACGCCAGGCAGAAATCAGTCAGGCACGCTCACACTGTGCTGGTTGCAGGCCGCTTTCAAGGTGTTCTGCAACAGGCTGGCGATGGTCATCGGGCCCACCCCACCCGGAACCGGGGTGATGGCGCTGGCAACGTTCTGCGCCTCATCAAAATCGACATCCCCAACCAGTCTCATTCGTCCGGATTCGGACTTGACGCGGTTGATGCCGACATCAATCACGATCGCTCCAGGTTTGATCCATTCACCCTTGACAATGTGCGCCTTGCCAACCGCGGCGACCAGTATGTCAGCCTGCTGACACAGCTGTCCCAGATCCCGGGTTTGCGAATGGGCAATGGTGACTGTGCAGTTTTCCTGCAGCAGCAAGGTGGCCAGAGGCTTGCCGACAATGTTTGATCGACCGACAATGACGGCGTTCAGACCACTCAACTCGCGAGTGTGGGATTTCAACAGCTGCATGCAACCAAGCGGTGTACATGGGATCAGCGAATCCATGCCGATGGTCATCAATCCGACGTTTTTCGCATGAAATCCGTCCACATCCTTTTCTGGTACGATGGCGTGAATGACCTTGTCCGCATTGATATGGTCCGGCAATGGCAATTGAACCAGGATGCCATGCACCAGGGGATCGATGTTCAGCCTCTCAATCAGGTCCAGCAATTCCTTTTCCGACACCCCTGCCGCCAGCTTGTTGTGAAACGAATTCATACCGGCCTGCGAGGTCTGAATGATCTTGTTGCGTACGTAAACCTGGCTCGCATCGTTGTCTCCAACCAACACGACCGCCAGCCCCGGGATCAGTCCATGCTTTGATTTCAGCTGATCCACCTTCTCGGCTACAATGGTTCTCAGTTCGGATGCGAGTGCCTTGCCATCAATAATTTTCGCCATGTCTTTCCTTGTTTGGAATTCATCAATTCGGGTAAACTGCAAATTTTAAATACTTATCGAAATCCAGATGCGCAAAATTTAACGCCGGTTGACGTTTTTTTACTTGAGTTCCCGGTGCATTGGGATCTCCAGTTTGTGTGTGCCATGAGGAGATTCGCAACGCTGATCCGATGCACTGAAGCTTCATCCCATCTCGAGTGTGGAAACAAAAAGTCATGAAAAATCTGCCCATCGTCGGTGTCATGGGATCCGGACGTACAAGCCATGACGACCGTGCACTGCCGCTGGGACAATGGCTTGCAACCATGAGTGTGCATCTTCTCACTGGCGGTGGCGGTGGTGTCATGCAGTCGGTCAGTCGGGCCTTCGCCGCAGTCGACGATCGCAACGGAATGGTCATCGGCGTTGTCCCCGGACGCCTTGATGACAACGACAAAACCTATCAGGCGCATTCCGGATATCCGAATCCCTGGATTGAGCTTGCGATCTTCACCCATCTGCCGTACTCCGGCGAAAAGGGTGAGGATTTGATGTCGCGCAACCACATCAATGTGTTGAGCTCGAACCTGATCGTCGTTCTTCCGGGCCAGGCGGGAACAGCCGCGGAGGCTGCCCTGGCTGTCCGCTATAATGTGCCGGTCATGGCATGGTTGGACCACCGCTCACAAATCGCCAATCTTCACCCTGAGATACCCGTTGCCACGCAACTGGGCCAGATACAGGAATTTGTCAGTCAGCAGTTAAGGAAATTGAATGGATGAACTTGAACGTTCACTCCTGAATGTCTTTACCTTCAGTGATCTGAATCGAATGGTCAGTCAGCGCAAGGACGCTGACCGTCTCGCCTCACTGCAAACCTCATCGTCCGCACGTTACATCCTGTTCCATCAGGATCAGTTTCTGTTGCAGGAGCGATCAGATCCCGAACCACTGCTGGTGGGCTGGAGGCAGGTGAATGGTTGGAACAACAACATCACCTCCAGTGTGTTTCTCGGCTCCAGGAATGCAAATCACTATTTCGCTTTGGACCTGTGCGATCGTTCCGTGCTGGAGTCTGTAGAATCCGAGAATGTGAGACTGGCCGGACTGCGCGAGAGCGGCCATCATCTCAAGGCACAGGATGCGTCGTTGCTGTCCTATGCCAAGGCCATGTTCCACTGGCACCGGGCACATGCGTATTGTGGTGTCTGCGGAAGCGCTGCGATCTCGACACAGGGTGGACATTCCAGAACCTGTACAGATTCAAAGTGTGGCAAGGTCCATTTCCCCAGAACCGACCCGGCAATCATTGTTGCGGTCACCCGGGACGATATGTGCCTGTTTGGGCGCCAGCAGGCTTGGCCGGATTATCGGTACTCTGTTATCGCAGGGTTCGTCGAGCCCGGTGAAAGCATTGAACAGGCCGTGGTTAGGGAGGTGCGCGAAGAGACCGATATCGTACTCGGCAAGGTGCATTACCACTCCTCGCAACCCTGGCCGTTTCCCGGCTCCATCATGCTCGGTTTCACGGCAGTCGCGTCCAGTTTTGAGATCAGGCTGAACGATGGCGAACTGCAGGACGCCCACTGGCGCAATGTCGATGAGGTGATTGATGGACTGCGCAGCGGTGACTTCCGTCTGCCTCCGCGCCTTTCAATCGCCTACCGCCTGATCGAGGACTGGTTCGATTCCCATGCCGACGAGCGATTGTCAACAGTGATGGACAACATCGGCATTGTTCGTTTATGGTAATCCCCCGACAGCCCCGTCAAAGATATAATTCCAGTCTGTAACATGTGATCGCATGGGGAATTGAATTGCTCAAATCAAGTCAAACTGCCAGACAGAAGGTGTTCGAGGATATTCGTCGCAACCTGGACCAGTTCGATACGCGCACCAAGGCCGAGGTGGAACGGAATTACCACCAGGTGCACTCGACGCAAACGCCCAGGCCAGTCGTTGATGGCTGGCTGGTTGATCGTTTCATTGACAAGCATGCCGCAGTCAATGGCACCTGTCAGGTCGTCAGGGACCACGCCATGGTTCCCGGCGCGGTTGCTGACTTTCTTGACACTCATGACCTTCCATCCCGGATGATCATGGGAAAATCCAGGTTTCTGTCCAATTTTGACTGGCCGAAGCATTGGCAAATCTCGAGGAGAATCGCCGAGAAGACCGATGTGGTCGCGGTGACGGATTCGCTGTGTGCGATTGCCGAAACCGGAACCATCATGCTGGTCAGTTCACCCGATGCCTCGTCAACGCATGCATTTGTGCCTGAGAATCATATCGTTGTGATCAACGCCGGGCAGGTCGTCCGGCATCTGGAGGATGCGCTGCAGTTGGCCGCGTTGCAGATCGACAGCAGGTCGTCGGGAATTCACATGATCACCGGTCCATCAAAAACAGCAGATGTCGAACAGACCATACAATACGGGGCGCACGGTCCGCGCCGGTTGCATGTCATCATCAGTGCAGGCCAGGGTGACGATGAATCCGCCTGAGCGCAAGTCCAGTTATGCCTACGAAGACCTCCTCGCGTGCGGACGCGGCGAAATGTTCGGAGACGGTAACGCTCAATTGCCACTGCCACCGCTGCTGATGTTCGATCGCATCACCAACATCGACAGTGTCGGCGGCGAGTTCGGAAGAGGCGAGGTGGTGGCGGAACTGGATATCAAACCGGGCCTTTGGTTCTTCGATTGCCATTTTCAGGGTGATCCGGTCATGCCGGGTTGTCTGGGGCTGGATGCGCTATGGCAGTTGGTGGGATTTTATCTGGGCTGGCTCGGAAAGCCCGGCAGCGGTCGCGCCCTGGGCGCGGGTGAGGTGAAATTCTCCGGACAAGTCACCGACGACATCAAATTGATCACCTATCGAATCCATATCAAGCGCGTCATAGCCAGGAAGCTGGTCATGGGCGTCGCCAATGGTATTGTTGAGGCGGATGGAACGACGATATACACCGGTTCGGATTTACGGGTGGGATTATTCCAGTTGAAGTGAAGTTGACATGAGACGGGTTGTTGTAACAGGATTGGGGATTGTCTCGAGTATCGGCACCAATCGCCAAGAAGTGACCGAGGCGTTGCGCAGCGGCACCTCGGGTATCAGTTATGTGCCACAATACCAGGAGCTTGGGTTTCGCAGCCAGGTGCATGGAGGTATCGAGATTGATATCGACCGGCTGGTGGACCGAAAAGCCCGCCGATTCATGGGCGACGGCGCGGCCTTCAATTACATCGCAATGCTCGAGGCCCTCGAAGACTGTGGCTTGACGCCCGACCGGATAACCAATCCGCGAACCGGAATGATCATGGGTTCCGGTGGTGCTTCGACTGAAAACATCATCGCTTCAGCGGACCAGTTGCGGGCGAAGGGGATTCGGGGTGTCGGTCCGTTCCGGGTGCCGCGCACGATGTCCAGCACCAATTCGGCCACGCTGAGCACCCTGTTCAAGATCCAGGGCGTCAGTTATTCGGTGAGTTCCGCCTGTGCCACCAGTGCACACTGCATCGGCAATGCGATGGAACTGATTCAGTACGACAAGCAGGATGTGGTGTTTGCCGGCGGCGGCGATGAGATTCACTGGTCGATGACAATGCTGTTTGACGGAATGCGGGCATTGTCGAGCGGCTACAATGATCGCGCTGAAGCAGCGTCACGGCCATTTGACGTCAATCGCGATGGGTTTGTGATTTCTGGCGGTGGCGGTGTTGTGGTGCTTGAGGAGTTGCAGCATGCATTGGACAGAAACGCAAGAATCTATGCGGAACTGGTCGGCTATGGGGCCACCTCGGATGGGTTTGACATGGTCCAGCCTTCCGGTGACGGTGCCATTCGCTGCATGCAGATGGCACTGGAGGGTACACGGCATCCGGTTGAATACATCAATGCCCACGGCACCAGTACGCCGATCGGCGACACCCAGGAGCTCGAGGCCATCTGCAAGGTGTTCACCGAGGTTCCGAGAATTGCATCCACCAAATCCCTGACCGGTCACGCGCTCGGTGCAGCTGGCGTCAACGAGGCAATCTATACCTTGCTGATGATGGAAAACGGATTCATCAGCCCGTCGATCAATATCGACGAATTGGACCCGGTTGCCGCAGACCTGCCCATCGTACAGGAGACGGTCGAAAACATGGAACTGAACACCGCCATGACAAACAGCTTTGGCTTTGGCGGAACCAATGCGTGCCTGGTGTTTGAACGCTTTTCCAAGTAGTGTCTGCGCAGACTTGAAGCCTCCTGCCAAAGCGCTTGTCCATCCGAACAGAAACCCGCATCACGTTGCGGTCTGGCTGTTGATTGTCTGCGCCCTGATCTACATGGTCATTGCCATCGGAGGATACACCCGGCTGTCAGGCTCGGGGTTGTCGATGGTCGATTGGAAGCCGGTCACGGGGGTTCTCCCACCGCTCACTCAAAGCCAGTGGCAGACCGAGTTCGACACCTACAAGCAGTTTCCCGAGTACCGATACGTCAACCAGGACATGACGCTTGATGGGTTCAAGACCATCTTCTGGGTTGAGTATCTGCATCGGGTAGCCGGCCGCCTGGTCGCCTTGGTTTTCCTGTTGCCGTTGCTTTATTTCTGGATTCGCGGATATCTCAGCGGCGCGATGCGTCTCAGGCTGGTGGTGGTTTTCATGGTCGGTGGGCTTCAGGGTCTGCTGGGTTGGTACATGGTAAAAAGCGGACTGGTCAGCGACCCTTCAGTCAGTCAGTATCGACTGACCGCGCATCTTGGTCTGGCAGTTTTGCTTTACAGTTACATTCTGTGGCTTGCGCTCAGCCTGCTTGTCCGCAAACCCGATTCGGGAACGACCTGCCCGCCCCGTTTGCTGGCAACGGCCGTCATCTGTGTGGGTCTGGTTGCCGTGATGCTGTTCAGTGGTGGTTTCATGGCCGGCACCCATGCTGGTTTCATTTTCAACACCTTTCCGCAGATGAATGGTGAGTGGATTCCGGATCAGATTTTTTCACTGACGCCATTTTGGCTTAATCTGCTCGAGAACACGGTTGCCATTCAGTTTTTCCACCGATGGATGGCTGTGGTAACCATTACGGCTGTCGTCATCTTGTGGCTGCAGCGGTTCACGATTCGCCGGTCGGCATTGAAGGTGGTGCTTGATGTGGTCCTGGCGGTTGTGTTGATTCAATTCATGATGGGCGTTGCAACCCTGATCAGCCAGGTTGAGTTGCCTATTGCACTGATACACCAATCTGGTTCGGTCTTGCTGCTGACCTGCCTGATTGCCGTTTTGAGGCTGGCCGTCAACGCGCGGTATTCCGGGGCAGCAGCCAGTCACTTAGTCTGAGAATATTTCGGAACAGTTCGGTCGCGGATTGAGTCAGACATGAGAATCTGGATCAGAAGCCCACTGGCGGTGTTCGCGCAGGACTCATCGGGCGGCATGGTCATCGAGGATGATCGAATCATCGAATGCCTGTCTGCAGGGGCCGAGCCGGAATTTCCATGTGATGAGATCTTCGATGCATCTGAACATGTGGTGTTGCCGGGACTGATCAATACCCATCACCATTTCTACCAGACCCTGACCCGTGCGTTCGGGCCGGCACTGAACAAGGAATTGTTTGGTTGGCTCAAGGTCCTGTATCCCATCTGGTCGCGCCTGACTCCTGAACAGTTGGCCGATGCCACCGAGCTTGCATTGATTGAATTGCTGCTGTCCGGTTGCACCACCGCCTCGGATCATCATTACGTGTTCCCATCGGGTTTGGAGGAGGCGGTTGACATTCAGATGGAGGTCGCACAGACAATCGGGATGCGCGTCACGCTGACCCGCGGCAGTATGAACCTGTCGGTATCCGATGGCGGACTGCCACCGGAGTCGGCGGTTCAGCGTGCCGACGTCATTCTTGCCGACAGTGAACGCGTGATCAATACCTATCATGACCCGGCCGAGGGTTCGATGAGACAGATCGCGCTTGCGCCTTGCTCGCCATTTTCGGTGACTCGGGACATCATGATTGAGACCGCGCACATGGCCGAGCGATCCGGAGTTTCACTGCACACGCACCTCGCGGAAACCGAAGATGAGAATGAGTATTGCCTGCGGCGGTATGGCTGTCGTCCGGTTGATTATCTTGAGGAGGTGGGCTGGATGTCACACAACGTGTGGGTTGCCCACGGCATCCACTTCAATGAGGACGAGATGGCCAGACTGGGTGCCGCACGGATTGGTGTCGCTCATTGTCCGGGCTCGAACATGGTACTCGCATCAGGCATCTGTCCAACACAGCAGTTGCAGGAGCATGGGGTGAAGATCGGAATCGGAGTGGACGGTTCTGCGTCGGAGGATGCTTCCAATCTGATCCAGGAGGTCAGGCAGGCGTTGCTGATTCAACGGTTGCGTTACGGTTCCGCCAAAATCACCCATCTTGATGTCATTCGCTGGGCAACCCAGGGTTCTGCGCAGTGTCTCGGGCGCAATGACATCGGTGAGATCTCCGTGGGCAAACAGGCTGACCTGGCGTTATTCAAACTTGATGAACCCAGATTCTCCGGTGCTGCAGATCCGATGGCGGCATTAATCTTATGCGGCGCACACAAGGCTGACCGCGTGATGGTTGCAGGCAGGTGGCTGGTCACCGATGGTGAGATTCCAGATTTGGACGTGCAGGAACTGATGGCTCGCCATCAACGCTCATCGCGTGATCTGACGCAGATGGTCTAGGTCGCGATCCGGGTGAATGACGTCAACCTCCCGGGGGCATTGATGCCTGCCGCATGGCGACTGGAACAGGCAGGGATTGAGTGTCTGGTCTGAATCAGTCTCCATGAAGGTCCGTAGTGACAGGCGCCGTCATATATCAGTTGTATACCAGTGGCGTATAATCTTTGTCGAGTGTTAAAAAACATAACGGTTTTGTCATGGTTGTTGCGACTTGCAAGCGTGCCCCGAAGGGCCGCAATACCGCTCCGATTCAGTTGGGAGTCTTCATTTCTATTGGCCTGGTGCTTTTCGCGCCGGTCGCGTATGCGACGGTGAGTGCTGAAGCAGCCTATATCTTCAATTCGTTCTCATTCCTGATCTGGGGCGCATTTGTGATGTGGATGTGTGCCGGATTCACCATGTTGGAGTCCGGGTCGGTGCGTACCAAGAATGCTTCCGTCATCTGCATGAAGAACATTGGTTTGTATTCGATTGCCGGCATCACCTATTACATTATTGGCTACAACCTGATGTACGTTGACGTGGGTGGATATGTCGGCAGTTTTGACCTGTTCTACCAATCAGCTCCCGCTGAAATCTCACTGCTGCAGGGCAATGAGGAGTCACTTGGTGAAGTGCTCAAGTCTGATTATTCAACCATGTCGGACTGGTTTTTCCAGATGGTGTTTGTCGCAACCACGGCATCGATCGTTTCGGGCACGCTCGCCGAGCGGGTCAAGCTGTGGGCTTTCTTCGCCTTTACGGCGATTCTCACTGCGTTCATCTATCCCATCATCGGTTCCTGGACCTGGGGTGGTGGATGGCTGTCTGAAATGGGTTTTCAGGATTTCGCCGGCTCCACCATTGTGCATTCAACAGGCGGCTGGGCGGCACTTGCTGGTGCGATCGTCGTCGGGGCGAGACTGAACAAGTTCAGGAAAGACGGTTCGGTGAAGAATACGCCGCCTTCAAATGTTCCAGCGGTGACGCTGGGTGTGTTCATCCTGTGGCTGGGTTGGTTCGGTTTCAATGGGGGTTCACAACTTGCGCTGGATTCCGCGATCAACGTGACTGCAATGAGTGTCATTCTGGTCAATACCAACCTTGGCGCGGCAGCCGGCGTACTGGTGGCCGTGTCGGTCTCGCGGCCGATTCTGGGGAGGGTGGACCTGATGGCGGTACTCAACGGTGCCATTGCCGGTCTCGTCGCGGTTACAGCGGGGCCGGATTTCGTCTCTCACCAGTGGGCGCTATTGATCGGTGGCGTCGGCGGTCTGATCAGTACCGCAGGCATGAAGGTGTTGGAATTGATCAAGGTCGACGATGTCGTCGGTGCCATCCCTGCGCATCTGTTTGCTGGAATGTGGGGAACCCTGGCGGTTTGTCTGGTCAAGGACGGTGATCTGACAGCACAGTTTGTGGGAGTGATTTCGATCGGTGCATTCGTTTTTGTCGTATCTTTCATCGTCTGGAAATTGCTGGACCTGCTGATGGGAGTCCGAGTCAGCCGCACGGTTGAGGAATTGGGTCAGGACGTGGCCGAGTTGGGAATCGAGGCGTACCCGGAATTCATGATCATGCCCGATAGCGATGACCTTGATTTGCTTGAGGGTGATGGTGACAGGTCCTAGTTGAGGTCGCTTGTTCGGTTGTTGTGCGTGTTGCATCGGATGGAATTAGAGCCCAGGCGGTCAGTTCGGCGGCCCTCCCGGTCATCGTCAGAAGCGATGACGATACCGCTTCACCCGCTGATTTGAGAATTCAGGTAAAACCGGACATTACTTGAATTAAAATATTCGAACAATATAATTTTATATTGTGGATGGTCTTCGGGAACTTGTATTGCAGAGCATTGACAGGAAGGTGTGATCTGACCTGACGTTCGATTGATCGTTCGAAACAGTTGCCGAAGAACCTTCGCGTGATGTATTCGAGTGAATCAGAGGAATTGTTTCCGATTGAAAACGTTATTCAGTATATCAAGTTTAATTTTGTAACAATTTTAGAAAAAATTACATAGGAGAGGTATATGGAAATTCCTACGGAACAAGTTGAAGGTACACTCATACTGAAACCGGGTGGACGCGTAGACGGACAGAATGCAGTGGATTTCCAGACTGCGATCGAATCTGTCGTGACCAATGATCACAAGTCTGTGATTTTGGAGTTGTCCGATCTGGAATACATCAGCAGTGCGGGACTTCGTGTCATCTTGCTGCTGGCGAAAACCTTGAAGAGCCGGAACGCGCAGTTCGCAATGTGCGCGATTGCCGGGTCCGTCAAGGATGTGTTTGATATCAGTGGATTCGGAAAAATCATATCAACGCACGACACCCGGGAGAGTGCGTTGGCCAGTATGAAGTCCTAGCCGGTCACCGACCTGCTTGAACACCAGTGATGGTGGCGGCAATCCATCGCATGTGGGAAATGAGAGACATCACCGCCTGTGAGTCCGTATTTCATTGATTGCCGTCAAATGAATGTCAAATAGGAAGTTGCATTCATCATCAACCAGCGTAACGCAACTGCAACTCCCGGTTACTCTTAACCGGAATCAGGTCTAACAACGACATTCCTCGTTCGCATGAGGCGGCTCACGCGACCGTTCAGTTGAGATATTCCACGTTTGTGATGCTGAAATCGGCGGATTTGCCGAGCGACATCTTCAACAGACGTCCGTTTGGCAGGTTTGCGGCGTTCTCCTCATTCGACATCTCCAACAAAACCCTCGCTACACCGCGGCTTCCTACGACCAGTGGTTTGCGAGTAGTCAGTGTCCCGTGCTGTTGCTTGAGGGCACACATGATGCGATGGTGAAAATCAGGCTTGCTTTCGCCATTCAGAGGCGTCTCGCCTTCTGCCAGCTTGACATTGATAATATCGGAACTGACGTTGTTCCAATCACCAAGCCTGCGCTCATTCAGCAGCGGTACGCACTCGGTGGGCAATTGGAGGTTTTGATTCAAAATTTGCGCAGTCTCGATGGTTCGCCGGTTGGCGGATGTGATGATCATGCCGGGGCCGTTTTCAAGCGATTTCAGGAATTCGCCGATCTTGCGGGCCTGGCTGCGTCCCCATTCGGTCAACGAGGGATCCGAGTCGCCACCTGATGCGATGTTCTGCTCGTTGGAGGTGGTCTGCCCGTGTCGGATGAAGTAAAAGTAGTTATGACTGTTGGCTTCTTCTCGCATCCGGATACAGCACTCTGATGGGGTTGTAGTCGACTCGAATATGGCGGTCTTCGACATGATGCTCATCGCCACGCAACCACTGCTTGATGGCCTGGGTGATTTTGCGGTCGACGAGTGCGGGTGTGTGTCCTGCCTCCTCGACATGTACCACCGACAAGTGATGATGACTGCGCATCCGATCTATGGTTTCATCCGTCATTGCATCACTATTCTGTCCGTGGATCAAGAGTACCGGACACTCGATGGTGTTCCACTGACGCCACAGATCCAGGCTCTGCGTCGCTTCCTGACGATACGCCAGCATTGCGCGCAGATCATGGCGATAGACACGTCCGTTTTCAGTGTCAGACCATCGGGTCTTGTGGTGTGAACTGTGCAGGAGTGCGATATCCGGTGCGGGTCCGACATTCTTTGAGGATGCGCCCGTACGCCGGAACAGTTCGGAGGGATTCAGAAAAACATAATGACGTGCAACGGCTCTTGACCGGCGGCCGCGTCTTGCCACGGGAATGAAGGGACCGCTGTCATTCAATATGATTTTCTTAACCCGTTGCGGATATTCGGCTGCAAAGCAGATCGCGGTTGAGCCGCCCAATGATGACCCCAGCAACGAACAGGATTCCAGCTCCAGATGATCCATCAACTGTTTCAACTGCTCGACATAAGTTTCCAGACTGTAATCCGAAATCTCAGCCATCCATCCACTCTGTCCGCGACCACTCAGGTCAAGACCGACCAGGCGAATATCGGGCTGTATATCCAAAGACAGAAAATCGAATCGCTGCGCGACATTGGTCAGCCCGCCGATCGCGATCAGGGGCTCGCCCTCAGTGCTGGTATCCGAATAGGCGAGCGGAACGGTATAGGGCTTGCCGACACCGAATTCGGGATCTTGCAGCCTGACCGGATGCTCATACTGGAATCGGTGGATTGTCGGCCAATCCCTGATCTCATTTCTGATAGTCTCGATCAGATTGGAATACTGTTCCCAACTGAGTTCAGCATTGTTTGGGTCGGTGTTGGTTTTCAGCCAGTTGCGTAAGGCATCATCTGCGAGTTGGGCTGACTTCATTGTGCTTGTCCTTTATTCCCCGTCCGAAGGAAATTTTCAATCGCTGTCTGGCTTCTTGAAAATCAAAGTGACGCGGTTACGTTCATCGCGTCTTTCGTAGAATACCTCGTCGGTCAGCGATTTGACAAAATGAATCCCCAATCCACCAATTGGACGGTCCTCCAGCGCCGCGTCGATATCCGGGGCTGCTGCTTCGCTGAACGGGTCGAACGGTTCTCCGTCGTCTTCAAGGACAATCGTCAGGGTATCGTCCGTCTGATTCAGTGTCAGGCTGATCCCGAATTCCTCAGCCGGGTTGTCATCACCGTAATTGACGACATTGGTGATCAATTCATCAAGTGCGAGATTGGAATTGAAAATCCATTCCTTCGGCCAGTTCCCGGTCTCCCCCAGATCTTCGATCACCTGGGCGACACGACCGATTTCCGACAGGTCACGCTTGATATCAATGCCGAGCGCCATCTGTTCTGCGACCTTTCTGTCATCATCAGCGCCGATCGCTCCCTTGAAATGCAACATCAGGCAGGTAATGTCATCAAACTGCGGGGCACTTCCCACAAAGCCGTCGACAGACTTGACGATATGCTTCACATCATCGTTTGGTGTGCCGTCCGGCAGATTGGACACGGTATCCAGCAGTCGGTCGTCGCCGTACGCCTCGTTTTTGGAATTGAAGGCTTCCGGGATGCCGTCGGTCAGGAACAACAGGCGGGAATTTGGTTCCAGCTCGATGGATTTCTCATCAAAATCCAACCCCTCGAACATGCCCAGGACCATTCCGTCGGTGATTTCCAGTGGTCTGCCGCCGGCGCTGTCCACCAGAATTGGTGAATTGTGACCCCCATTGGCATAGGTCAATCGACCGGTTGACTCTTCCAGAACACAATAGAAGAATGTGATGAATAGATTTTCGTCGTTGTTGTTTTCCAGAAAATTGTTCACTCTTTCTAGAATTTCTCTGGGAGAATTGTGCTGTGTCGAAAGACCGCGCAGCAGGGTCCTGGCCATGACGGCAAACAGTGCGGCCGGCACACCCTTGCCGGACACATCGGCGATTGCGATTCCAATGTGATCCTCATCAATTCGGAAATAGTCGAAAAAGTCGCCACCGACCTCTTTCGCCGGCCACATGCCACCGGCAATTTCAAACGCCTCTGACTTCTCAATGCTGTTCGGCAGCAGGGACAGTTGAACGCGTGTGGCAATATCCAGTTCCTTGCGAAGCGCGATCAGGGATTCCTTTGTGGCGAGTGCGTCGCGCAGGCGTTGATGCTGGTCCTGAACACGTTCGGACATGCTGTGAAATGCGGTTGCCATCAGTGTCAGGCTGTCCGCTCCCAGCATCTTGCTCGCATCAACCTCATCGGCATTCGGGTCAATGGTGACCAGGGTCTCGGACATCGCATTGTCGTCTGCTTTTTTCTCAACCTTCTTGGCGATCTTTTTCAATTCCTTGAGTACCGCGGCCTGGTCCTCGCCATCCAGTGTGTCGGCAAGTTCGGTCATCTCGCGGAAAATGAAACGCTCCTGACGCGCACGCTGGCGCTCCCGTGACCGACGGTATCGATTGAGCATCAGCATGCCGGCCCGGAATACATTGACGGCATTTCCGATCTGACCCACCTCATCCTTGCCGGTCCGCACTTCCAGCGGAATCATCAGGTCTCCCCGTGACAATGCTTCGAGCACTTCCACGCCTTCAGTGAGCGGCACAAATGCACGTCTCATATAGAAATACAAACCAAGCAGGGAAATGATTGTGAAGGCAATGATCAGGACAATGGTTACCTGGCCGATCTTTCTTTGCTGGAGTACCTGGTCGGTGACATCCTCGATGTTGACCAGTCGTCCCACGAGACTGCCAAGATCTGCGACCTGAGGCAAAACCGTAACCGAGAAATGGCGATCGTTGTCGGATATGGTTTGCAGGGTTCCAAGTTCGTTCAGGTCAATCTGATCGCTGAACCGCTCCCAATTCTCTTCATCCGGTGCGACCAGCAGACGCCCGCGACGGTTGAGGATCATCACTGAGGAATTGTTGAGATTCTCCATTTCAGCAAGGGGATGAACAATGTCAAATGACAAAACCGCCAACCCCACGGTGTGACCGAAGTCGTTGATCAGGGGTGTTCCGAACACAATGGCCGTATTGCGTTGTTTATCGTTACCGACACCGTGGAACGTGCGCAGACTCTCAAACGACTGCTTTACCACCTCCTCGGAAATGATTGGGCTGGGGAATACGCTTGATTGGGAAGAGAATACGAGATTGCCATCGCGATCGATCACATCAATTCGATCGGCGACTCCCCGTGATTGCAACTGGGTCACGCTTTGACGACCGATTCGTCGAATCGCCTCGCGGTCATCATTCTCGACCGAATCAATCAGTTCCCGGTTTTCTCGCACGATCCATGCAAAATCCTCCATGTTCCCGATATATTCAGCCTTGATCTTGCTCCACAGGTTGGATTGATCCGAGATGACTTCCTGTGAGTATTGAAGTCTGATCAACTGCTCGCGCTGAAAGGCGGCAAACATGATGAAAACGGAGACTGTGACAACGACAAGTATGCCGAGCAGACTGATTCGAGTGCGGAGCAACATGATCGGACGATACTTTTGTCAGGCAGTATTCAGTTCTGCGGACTGGTTCGAAAATCAGCGATCGAGATGATATCCATGGGCGGATACAGGGCGAGTTCGCTCGCGACATCAATATTGATCCACAATTTGAAGCGGGAGAGTCTGGCCACCGGCAGGGACTCGGCATCCATTCCATTCACCAGGATTCGTTCTGCCTGAACTCCCGCGAGCTTGCCGAGGGTATGGTAATCACTGACGAGACCGAACATCGCGCGGGTGGTTCTGAGTGGAGCCTGTGTGGATGCAAAGGTCGGCAGCCCTGCGTTGATTGCGGCGGATGTGTAGGCATCACCATGTCGGGTGATGAACGAATCCGGTCCCATGTAGAGAATGTCAGCACCTTCATCTTTTGCCTGTTGGACTAGGTCCGGCAGGGTGTCGGGGTCGGAACGTCCATCTTCATTCTTCGGTACCGGCAACACGATCAAATCCAATCCAAACTTCGGGACTGCCTCTTTGAGTTCCTCAACGTTGATCCTGGAATTACTCGATGTCTCATCATAGATGACCGCAATCTTCTTGAAGTTTCGATAGGCCAGCATGGTGTTGATCTGCGTATCTATGGACGCGAGAAAGGCGACTCCGGTGACATGGCGTCCGGGTCGTTCATAAGTCTCGACGATTTCCGCACTTTGAGGGTAGGCGACCAGAACAAAGATTCCCGGTATGTCCCGGATGAACTCTTCGGGATTGTCCACGTTGACTTTCCCGACGATGGACCTTGTGGTGCCGGTTCCCCAGGTGTAGACCAGATCTGGCTTTGCCTGGCGGATCTCCTCAATGATGCCGGGTGCGTTGGCGCGACTCAGGTTCAGATTTCGAACAGTCATCCGGTATGGGACGCCGCGCTGATTGAGGTATTCCCGGAATCCGGCCTCAACCTCGGTCTCACCGCGCCAGACGACTGCAAAGATGTTGTATGGTTTTGCGCCTGGTGCAGCGCCATCCGACTGTGCGGTGCTGACTTGCGGGACAAGACAGAAGGCGAGACAGATCAGGGTGTATCCAAGTCTTCGAAACATCGGCTCAGGCACCAGTGGCCTTGATCCCCGTCTGCATGGACTTTGAGTCGGATGCCGACATCATGGTGATCAGGAACAGCAGGATCAGACCCAGCAGGATGAATCCGAACGCCGCTATTGCGCCGCCGTAGCCAAAGGCGTTGACCAGCGCAACCGCGACCAGTGGACCGATGACCATTCCAAGGCGCTCGAACAGGCGATAGGTACTCACCACGGAGGCCCTGCCCATCTTGCCGGAGTGATGATCGGCGATCTGCAGGATCATGGCATTCTGCGAGGTCAGTGTCAGGGCATGGCCGAATCCCAGTCCCAATATGGCGATGACCACGCCGCCGGTCGCACTGACTCCGATGCTCCCGACAAACATGCTGCTGACGCAGCCCAAGCCCGCCAGAATGCCGCCACAGAAAATGACGAGAACGAATTTCCGGGAGCGGTCGGCATACCTGGCCGAGAGGAAGATGCAGCTGATCGTCGCCAGTCCATAAAGCATCATCAAACGTCCGACCGAAGATTGGTTGTGTCCGAGTTCAGTCAGGTAAAGTGGCACCAGATACGCGATGAATCCTGCCAGCATCATTTTCCCGGGAATCGCCGCGAACAGCAGTATCGCCGTGAATCTGGCATCCTTGATCAGGGTGAGAAGATCACCCCTGCTGAGGATGATTCTGGTTCGCTTGGCAGTCTCATTTTCCTCAGAGCCGCTTCTGAAGACCTGATAGACAATGTATCCGGACAGGAACGCGAGTGCCGCGGAAATGAGGAACGTTGCCTCATAGCCGATCCGGTTTGCCAGCATGCCGCCAATCGGCGGGCCGCAGACAATGCCGACAAATACGGCGATGACGAAAACGCCGGTGGACGCTGTTCTGTTGTGCTCTTCGGCATTTTGCACCACCCATCCTTCCGATGCGACAAAGATCAGGCTGTAGCCTATGCCGGTTAGTACACGGAACAGAATCAGGTCAAAGTATGTCTGTGTGAGGAAGTTTCCGAGAAATCCCAGTACCGCGGCCACCACGCCAATCAGAAAAACCCGGCGCACACCGAATCGGTCAACCAGACCACCTCCGAACGGAGTGACCACCATTACGGCAAGCATGAACAGGGTGATGGGCAGGCCTACCAGGACATCATGCGAGATTGCCGCATCAGTCGGCGCATACTTGGATACGAACAGGGGGATGAACGAGCGCGACAACTCTTCGGAAAATATGAACAGGAATAGCGGAACCCGAATCTGGGTTACACTTCTCGTTGACACATGCTTGCCGCCGGTCAACACGAACTGTCTGTCGAATTGGCTTCGAACCTGTGCGATTTTTGTTGCAATCGCGTTGTCAATCTGGGCTTGCTTGAGTTCGATCACCTCGAACACAAAATCGTTGTAGCGAATATGCAGATCCTGAACCAGCCGGTTGAAACTCAGAATCAGCTGCCCGATCTCATCTTTCGACCGCTCGACCAGGCGGTTTGCGAAAACGCCGCGGGCGCCATCTGTCAGCACCGTACGGATATGATCCATCGGACGGGATACCCTGGTGCGCATGTAGAAGACCAGGAATTCGAAAGTGACCAGCCAGGAGATGGCAATCACCGTGAGAATCTCGAATATCATTTCAAAGAACTGGCTTCTGAGATGCTCACTGGTCACACCGACGTGCAGGGCGGTGCCACCGAGGACGGCGTCGCTGACCTGGAACCTGCCATCAAGATAGCCTTCGACATCCACCTGGAAATTCGACTCTTCGGAGACGTTTTCCGGCAGTTCGGAGAGTATAGTGCGCATCAGTCCGGGTGCAACACCCTCGACAAAAAGGATGTCACCGGTCGAATCCAACAGTGCGAGATACTCGATATCCTTGTTTTGCTCGAGGTAGTTGTTGAAGTATTTGTCGACGCCGACCAGTTGTTCCGGAGGAATGTTCAGTTCAGTGGTGGCGTAGGCAAGTTCGGCTGAAATGGCATAACCGACAGCGTTCGCCTTCTGGCTCAGCTGTGGACTGAGTTCCTTTTCAAAACCCACCAGGGCAAACCAGGAAACGGCAATCTGTCCGGTCAGCAAAACCAGTACGGAGAGCAGGACCAACCGTGTCAGGAGTCCTTTCTGGCGACTGAGGAAAGGCTGACCTGCAGATTGCTCAGGACTCTGTTCGGAGACTGTCGGGTTCATTTGTCCTCTTCGTCCAGCTGAATGATCTCTTCGCTCGCCTCATTCAAGGCGACATGCGCCTGCAGCGCAGTTTCGGAAAACGATGCGAATTCGGCATGGTTTTCGTTGGCCAGCCTGATATTGGGGCTGTCTTTCTCGTTGTTCATGATGTCAGTCATCGCCCTGGTCATGGTATTCAGGTCGGAAATCGGTCCGCGCAGCAGGATTCTGCAACCAAGGAAGCTGACCAGGGCCATCACTGCGGCGATGATCAGGCCGATCACCAACAGTCGTTCGGTCTGGTTCGCCACACTCAGGTCGAGAAACTCCCTGGAATAGCGCAACGCCAGCGAACCGACTTTCTGGTTCAGGTTGTTCTGAATCGCAACACCGACCACACCGGCGTCTCTTTCAAGGATTGACCACAGGTTCTTGTTCTGACTTGAGCGCCATGCGAGCAGCCAGTCTTGCGAGACCAGGTCGCCGATAAAACTGGGGTCTGTGCTGAAAAGAACCGACCCGTTCTCATCAAACACCTCGATTGACAGGATGGTCTCATCGTTGACCCGATACGTTTCCAATTCCTCGGAAACGTCCTCCAATGTGGCAAGCGCAAGTCCCAGATCCATCTGGGTTTCGATTCTGTGTCTGATATCGTTGACAACGAATTGGAATCTGGAGTCCAGCAAGTCCGTATGCGTGCGTCTGAACTTGTCGATACTCAATCCGGCCGTCATGACAACACCTGCCATGAGAATCGCCGCGAGCATGATCGAGATTCGAGAGGAAAAGCCGAGCGTCATAGATGTATTTTTAAGAATGCACGGAATGATGATTTCATTCGCCAGCACTCAACTGTACGAAAAAACCTGTTGGCAAATTATAACATTGTTTCAATCATGTGCTTTCGGGCGGTCGATTGCGCGCAGCGGATTCCGTCTGAGGACTCAGGATTCACGCCCGCCGACTTGACCAGAGGTGCGCTCCGAGGCTCGTCTTTCCTCCGACACCTTAACCCATCTTTGACAATTGCAAGTCATATTGCGATGCGGTAATAATATGGGTGACCTTGGACTTGATTCATGATTCGATCAGGAACAGCAACGTCGGCGGTAGTGAATGAGTGAGAAATATATTTAACTACAATACATTGATATAAATGAAACAAAGACGACAATGATTAGCCAGTAAAATGAACTTTTTTCATGCCAAGGGGTTGACAAACAATAATTCGATGATATATTGCAATGCAACATGATTAGTAAATTTAACTTTTGGAGATATCAATGATGCAAAACAATTATGCAGAACTCGCAAATGACACAATCAATCTGAATGCAAAACTGTTCAACAAGTCTGTCGAACTCGGTGTTGATACAGTTCAACAGCTGATGCAGAGTACATCTGAACATACTGGGGAATGGCTGAAAATCAAGAGTTTTGATGACTATGTGAAGTCGCAGGAAAACTGGAACAGGTTGGCGGTTGAGCAGGCACAGAACGTGACACGATCAATGGTTGATCTGGGTAATGAGGCTTATAGTTCCTACTCAAATCTGTGGATGAATGTCAATCAGACGGTCAGCCAGCAGGTTGCCAAGGCCGCAGCGAAGCCAGCCACCCGCAAGAACGGATAACTTTCGTTCAGGAATTTCATGATTTTCGACTACTAACTCCTCTTTCTCTATTGGTAGGGTCTGCCATCTCGCTGATGGCAGACCCCTTTTTTTTCAGCAGGGGCAGGTTTGGTTGATGGTTTCTGTCTCTGTCGTGGAAGGGTTTGAAGACCTTTGGGTTCACTGGTGTGGAATGCCAGTGCACTGCATCCTCAACTGATCTTGTGTGACAACCCGAACCAGTTCCCCTGAACAGTCTGGAATTCTGACTCAGTCTCGACAACCGATTTGGTTTACCGATCCTGAACATCGGAGTTCAAGAAATGATGGTGTGGAGACTCATGACGGTGGCTGGCGTAGGTGTGGTGGCCAATGATGGAAAGCCGGTGCCCGGCTCACTGGAAATGACTCTCAAATCTTCAAAGCCAGATTTCTGCATCCATTAACGCAGTTTCGATGACAAATGAATGCAATAATGCGTTGCAATAGATGAGTCACAGCAGTTTGGATTGCTTGAACCAAGATTGATACCAATTGTTTCAGTAAATTGGATATCAATTTTATGTTCTATATATTAATCATAAATATCATCACTTTACGTTAGAATTGTGGAATTCCATTGTCAATTGGAAAATCTACATGAAATTTATTTCAGATTTTTTCCTGTTAAGGGGTTGACAAAGTAAAAAATACTGATATATTGCAATGCAACATAACTTGATTTATGAATTTTTCGGAGAACACCAATGATGCAGATCAATTACTCAGAACTCACAAACGACACAATCAACCTGAATTCCAAACTGTTCAACAAGTCTGTTGAACTCAGTGTCGAGACAGTTCAGCAACTGATGCAGGGTACGACTGAGCAGACTGGCGAATGGCTGAAAATCAAGAGCTTTGATGACTATGTCAAGTCGCAGGATAACTGGAACAGGTTTGCGGTCGCCCAGGCGCAGAACGTGACGCAATCGATGATCAGTCTGGGTCGCGAGGCCTACAGTTCCTATTCGGATCTGTGGCAGAACGTCAATCAGACAGTTGGTCAACAGGCTGCCAAGGCTGCTGCAAAGCCGGTTGCCGAGGTTGCTGCGAAGCCGGCTGCCCGCAAGAACGGATAAGTATCGTTCGGATACTTCATGATTTTCGACTACTAACTCCTCTTTCTCTATTGGTAGGGTCTGCCATCGCCTTGATGGCAGACCTCTTTTTTTGCCTCACAATACCGGACTCGGACAACGGCGGGTCAACTGACCGAAAAAACCGCTGTCATTCCTGATTTCTGGTGTTCGAGAACGTGGCAGTGAAACATCCACTGACCCGGATTGTCCGCAACAAACGCGACTTCCATTGATTCCTGAGGCTGAATCAGCACGGTGTCTCGGAGCGTTGCATGCGTGGGCGCCTGTCCATTTGAACTGATGACCTCGAGTACATGTCCATGCAGATGAATCGGATGCTCAAAGGCGGTACGGTTGATCAGTTGCAGTCGGTATGACTTATCCAATTGCAATCTGAGAAAAGGCGGGTCTTGATGAACATCCATCGGGATTTGCCCATTCATCGACCACAGCTTTCCGAGTCCCGCGAGATCGCGCATGGATTTGTATTCGCCGTTCAGATAGGCACCGGACAATCCGCCCATCGCCCCGCCTTCGAAAACGATCTGGTGTTGCTCGGCGTCACCAAAGTGCGCCCTGGCCACCGGGTTGGCAGGCAGTTCCTGTGGTGCTGACCTGTTCCGGGCAGACAATCTGACTTCATCGTGACGAACCAGACGCATCAGTTCGTAGGCAAATTGAGAACCATAGGCATTGTCGATGACCAGACTCGTGTCTCCTGGCTGCCCGGAAATATCCACAATCAGATCAACACGTTGACCGGATGCGATCGTGATCGGGCCCTCACCGCGTTGATGCGGCTTGATGGGATGCCCATCCAAGGCAATAATCCAGGGATTCAAGCCTTTGAAAACAAGAGAGAACGTGCGCGCATTTGCGACATTTACCAACCGCAGTCTGATTCGTTCACCGGCGTCAACCGTAAATTCCTCCTTGATGCTTCCATTGACCGTGACCACATTCCCGATTCTCCCATTGTGGCTCGCATCACGCAGGTTTTCACCGAATGGAGCAATCTTCGCTTCGCGGTCAAGTCGCCAGTCATCGAGTACCCACACGACATCGCGGTCGACTTCAGGAGGTTCGTCCTCATCCACGATCAACACGCCGTGCAATCCCTTGCCAACCTGCTCTGAACTGTTGACGTGTGGGTGGTACCAGAAAGTGCCTGCATCTTCAAGGTCGAACTCGTAGGTAAACGACTCCCCCGGCTCGATTGGTGGCTGACTGAGGTAGGGTACGCCATCCATCTCGACGGGCACCCGCAAACCGTGCCAGTGAACTGTCGTTGGTTCGTCCAGTTGATTCTCAAATTCGATTTTCAATCGATCTTCGCGACGGTAGCGAAGCAATGGACCTGGAACAACCTGATTGTAGGCAAAAACCGCGGTTTTGGGCCCTTGGGATGCGACCAGATCAACCATCGTTTTCGCAGCGACCAGCCGCAGCGGCGGATTGTCTGCGAGCAGCATGCGCGGTGATGTTATTCCTGCGAGGGCGCAAACCGAATCTCGCATGAATCGCCGACGATGTGGATTGATGGGATGGTCGCTCATGTCAAATTGTCCGTGATTAATGATAGTCTAGTTGGCGGCGCGGCTGTGTCACACTTCATGGGACGCTTGCTTGGCTGCTAGTTCGTGAATTCAAGTTCCGATCGTTGGAGATTGCATCCAAGGGTATCGACTTGTCCATTGAGCCGCAGCGTCGGTTCGGATTGAAAAACCAACAAGTCTAAACGCCATTTCAATTGAAGTACAATTTGCTGCTGATTTTTGTTGCCATAGTCATTTTACTGTGAATATCTACGAACAGGGTCTGGAGAAGAATCCAGCGAATTTCCATCCATTGACCCCCTTGAGTTTTCTGGAACGCTCGGCGCGGGTTTTTCCGGACAAGGTTGCGGTCATTCACGGGACGGCAACCATCAACTATCGGGATTTCTACGCTAGATGCAGGAGACTCGCGAGCGCCCTGGCCAGGCGCGGCATTGGAATCGGGGACACCGTTGCAGTAATGTCGCCCAATACACCAGCCATGCTGGAATTGCACTACGGAGTTCCGATGTGCGGCGCGGTACTCAATGCATTGAACTATCGGCTTGACCCCGCCACGATCGCATTCATACTCAAGCATGGTGAAGCCAGGATACTGTTCACAGACATGGAATTTTCCAGTGTGATCGGCGAGGCGCTGAAACTATACGATGGTGACATCACTGTCATTGACATTGATGACCCACTCGGAGACGGTGGTGAGCCGCTGGGCGAGATGGATTATGAATCATTCCTCAGTGATGGGGATCCGGATTATGAGTGGTTGCTGCCGCACGATGAGTGGCAGGCGATCTGTCTCAACTATACTTCGGGTACAACCGGCAATCCCAAAGGTGTCGTATTCCACCATCGGGGTGCCTATATCAATGCGCTGGGTAACTCGCTGGTCTTCCAACTCGACAGTGCCAGTGTGTATCTTTGGACGTTGCCCATGTTTCATTGCAACGGTTGGACTTTCACCTGGGGTGTAACCGCGTTGTCCGGCACCCATGTGTGTTTGCGCAAGGTAGATCCGAAGTATATTTTTCCGTCCATCCGCGACAACCGCATCACACACATGTGCGGCGCGCCAATCGTATTGAACATGCTTGTGCACGCACCGCAGGAATCAAGGGTTGAATTCGAGCAGACTGTCGAGGTCGCCACCGGTGGTGCCGCACCACCCAGCCAGGTCATTGCGGAAATGGAAAAGATGGGATTTCGCGTCACTCATCTTTACGGGTTGACAGAAACATACGGTCCGGCAACGGTCTGCGCGTGGCAGACTGACTGGGATGGCCTTGGACCGGAACAACGGGCATCGCTGATGGCGAGACAGGGTGTTTACTATCCCACACTGGAGGAAGTCGCTGTGATCAACCCGGATACCATGCAGAGCGTGCCGCATGACGGCGAGACCATGGGGGAATTGATGGTTCGGGGAAACACAGTCATGAGCGGTTACCTGAAGAATCCGGATGCCACAGAAGAGGCATTTGTGGGTGGTTGGTATCACACGGGTGATCTCGGTGTGACCCATCCGGATGGATATATCGAGGTCCGCGACCGCTCCAAGGACATCATCATTTCAGGGGGAGAGAACATCTCAAGTCTGGAGGTTGAGGATGTGCTGTATCGCCATCCGGACATCATGGAGGCAGCCGTAGTCGCAATGCCGCATGACAAATGGGGCGAGACACCCTGTGCGTTTGTCACGCCGGCGCCGGGGAATGAGAACCTGACCCAGGACGATGTCATCGCCTGGTGCAGGGAGAATCTCGCCGGCTACAAGGTTCCCCGGCAGGTGGTCTTCGGACCGCTGCCGAAGACATCAACCGGTAAGATTCAGAAGTTCGTCCTGCGCGATGAGGTCAGGTCGCTTTAGTTGCGATCACGTCGATCTCCTTGAACATCGGGCGCACTGGACGTTTAATTTTCTGATTTTCTGAACCGTTGGCTGACTCGGCAAGAAAAATCCTGTTTCTGTTTCCAGGGCAGGGCGCGCAGTATCCCGGAATTGGCAGCGATCTGATTCGGGAGTATCAGGTTGCGTCGGAAGTGTATGACCGCGCCAGTTCAGTCCTGGGTTATGACATGGTGGCATTGAGCAACGATGAGTCAAGCGGTGACATCAATCTGACGAAGTACACCCAACCGGTACTGTTGACGCATTCATACGCCTGCTTGAGTGTTTTCATGCAACAGACCGATTCAAGGATCAAGCCCAGTTTCACCTGTGGTCACAGTTTGGGTGAGTACGGCGCGTTGATTGCGGCAGGTTCGCTGGATTTTGAGTCCGCGCTCAGCCTGGTTGCCGCGCGCGGCCGGTGCATGGGCGATCACGGTGGCGGTGAAATGCTTGCGCTGTCGCTGTCAGAATCCGAGTTGGTTCCGTTGCTGGAATCCAGTCCATGCGAAATTGCCGCCTGTAATCTGCCGGAACAGACTGTGGTCGGTGGCTGGCCCGACGAGCTGGACCGGTTGATGGCGCAGATCGAAGAGCGGTTTCCCGGTAAATCCGGCACCAGGCTCAAGACGGAAGGGGCGTTTCACACCTCGCACATGTATCCGGCGGCCGGCAGGTTTCAGGAGTTCCTGGATGCCGCAAATCTGGAATTGCCCGCTGTTCCTGTCGCTTCAAATGTTTCGGGCACGTTTCACGAAAATGATCTGCAGTCAATCAGGTCGAACCTGTATCTTCAATTGTTCAAACCGGTCCGGTGGCATGCCAACCTGATGACGATTGCCGACCACGGAGTGGATGCGGTGATTGAGTTTGGTGGCGGCATCGGTGGTGGCAACAATCCCGCCGAAAAGCGTCCCAATCTGGCGGGGACTGTCACCCGGTCCTATCGCAGAATCTCTCCCCGGCCATCGTATCATTCGGTCATCAATGAGAAAACACTCGGGCAGACTGTTGAGAGTCTGAATCTCGGCTGATTGGGCGTTGGCACGCCCTGTCATCCAAACGGCACCCACTGGGCGCTATTGGTGAGGCTGGGTGGGTTTGCATGACCAGGCGGTTCATGTACCGTGGTTCAGCATCCCCTCGTGTTCGATGAACTCCACAACCTTGTCAACTCCGCCTCCCTGCTTGAGGTTGGTGAATACAAATGGCCGCTCGCCGCGCATGGTCCTGGAATCTCGTTCCATAATGTCCAGTGAGGCACCGACATGGGGCGCGAGATCGATCTTGTTGATGATGAGCAGGTCGGAGCGGGTGATGCCCGGGCCGCCTTTGCGCGGAATCTTGTCGCCGGCGGAAACGTCGATCACATACAGCGTCAGGTCACTCAGTTCCGGGCTGAAGGTGGCGCTGAGATTGTCACCGCCACTTTCCACAATGATGATGTCAAGATCTGCGAAGCGGTGCTGCAGCTCGTCGATGGCGGACAGATTGATTGAGGCATCCTCGCGGATCGCGGTGTGAGGACAGCCACCCGTTTCGACACCCATGATGCGGTCTTCGGTCAAACTCTGTGCGCGCACCAGGAACTGCGCATCCTCCTTGGTGTAGATGTCATTGGTGACCACCGCGATCTGGTAGGTGTTGCGCATCGTCCTGCACAACGCATCAACCAACGCAGTCTTGCCCGAACCGACCGGTCCGCCGATTCCAATACGCAATGCAGATTTGTCTTTCATCATCAGTCCTCCAATAAATGTCTCAAGAACGAAACAGCCGGCTGTACTGGTTTTCGTGCAGCGCGCTGGCGATCATCAGGCCGGGAGCACTCTGCCCGATCTCGCCGTCCGTGAGCGTCTGGCCGGTCGCAATCATCGCCGGCATCTGCCTGCCAATCTCAAGCAGAATCCGTTGACCTGCAGTCTGTCCGAGCGGCACCAGGCGGACCGCCGCGGTGACCTGGTTCTCGCACCAGGACCAAATGTAACCACACAATGTATCATCGACACTGATGTTCCATCGGGTTGCGGCAAGACTGAACATCAAGGCCCAGTTGGTGATGCTGCTATCCATCCACTCGCGGGCTTCCCGGATCCCCAGGTCACTGAGCAGTCTGGCCAGTGCGGTTCCGAGATGCCTGTCCTCTGCCAGAAGTTCGGATGCCCCGCGCGAGGCGTTCAGGTAGCGCCCCCAGTAGCGCACCTGTTCAAGTTCGTTCGCTTGCCAGCTGTCAAAAAGGCGCTGCACGATGGGGACGTCCAATCTGCAGATACCGTGCTGCGCAAGGTTCATGATCCAGTTGCGTGTGTCATCCTCATCTTTCAGCCAGCCGGCACTGACTGCATACTCGAGTCCATTTGAGTACGCGTAGGCGCCAATCGGCAAAGCCGGACTCGTCAACTGAAGCAGCACGGTGAGTGAGGGGATTCGCTGTCGGTCAGTCATGCGAGTGGTGACCATGATAGGCACCGGGTTCCGGTTCAAAGGGAGCATCTTCGACCACGACAGTCAGTCCCTGCTGTTCGACCAGATGGTCCAATACATGGTCATGCAGATACCGAAGCCAGTTTTCACCAACCTGGACATGGACATGACGATTGCCGAGGTGGTACGCGACACGGGCGAGCGTCTGAGGGTCGGTGCTGTATACCGTCGAGACGGTTTCCGACGCGGCTGCAATCGATACCACGTAACCCGTTGGGTCACCGAGGCGGTCGCCATCGCGAAGCCAGGCGCCGCGCTCAAGCATGATGCCGACATCTTCGCCGGTGTCCAGCTGTGCGCGAAGCCGACTGCGCTGGCGCAGTTCGAACGGCAACTTCAACACTGCATCCGTTTCACCAACGTGGTTGGACAGCAAATGAGTGAGTCTGCGCACGCTAGAACAGAAAGTATCGTTGTGCCATAGGCAGTTCATCGGCCGGTTCACAGGTCAGCAGTTCCCCGTCGGCGCGAACTTCATACGTTTGCGGATCGACCTCCATCTGTGGCAGGTAGTCGTTGTGAATCATGTTCTGCTTGCCGATGTTCCGGCAGTTGTTGACCGCAACCACCTGTTTTCCAAGGTCCAGGAGTTCGGCAATACCGGATTCCTCGGACTGCCTGGACACAAAACTGATACAGGTCTTGGTTGGCATGGATCCAAGTGCGCCAAACATGGGTCGATAGTGGACCGGCTGCGGTGTCGGAATCGACGCATTGGGATCTCCCATCGGCGCGGCTGCAATCATGCCTCCCTTGATGATCAGCGAGGGTTTTACGCCGAAAAACGCAGGTTTCCACAGCACCAGGTCAGCCAGCTTGCCGACTTCAACCGAACCGACCTCGTCGGCGATGCCATGGGAGATCGCAGGATTGATGGTGTACTTTGCGATGTAGCGTTTGGCTCTGAAATTGTCGTGTTCAGCCGGGTCCTCAGGCAGTTGTCCCCTTTGGTTTTTCATCTTGTGTGCCGTCTGCCAGGTCCGGATGATCACCTCTGCGACCCGGCCCATCGCTTGCGAGTCCGACGCGATCATGGAAAACGCGCCCAGGTCATGCAGGATGTCTTCGGCCGCAATGGTCTCGCGCCGAATTCTTGATTCCGCAAACGCCACATCCTCGGCGATTGAAGGGTCAAGATGATGACAGACCATGAGCATGTCCAGATGCTCGTCCACCGTATTGACGGTATAGGGGCGGGATGGGTTGGTGCTGGACGGCAGGATGTTCGGATGACCACAGAACTTGATGATGTCAGGGGCATGTCCGCCACCCGCTCCCTCGACGTGGTACGCATGCAGGGTACGGCCGTCGATGGCAGCCAGCGTCGATTCGACATATCCGGATTCGTTCAGCGTATCGGTATGAATGGCGACCTGAACATCGAACTCATCGGCAACAGCCAGGCAGCAATCAATAGCGGCCGGCGTCGAGCCCCAGTCCTCATGCAGTTTCAGTCCGAGTGCACCCGCCTTGATCTGCTCATGCAGGGCTTGCGGCCGGCTTGCATTGCCTTTGCCCAGGAAACCGAAATTAAGCGGCAGGGACTCAATCGCCTGGTACATTCTGTGAATATGCCACACACCCGGAGTGCAGGTTGTTGCATTGGTTCCGGCTGCCGGACCGGTGCCACCACCGATCATTGTGGTGATGCCCGACATCAAGGCATCCTGTGCCTGTTGCGGGCAGATGAAATGGATGTGGCAATCCAATCCGCCGGCTGTGAGAATCTGGCCCTCGCCTGCAATGATTTCGGTGCCGGCGCCGATCACGATCTCGACATTGGGCTGAACATCCGGATTGCCGGCCTTGCCGATGCCCGCGATCCGTCCGTCCTTGATCCCGATATCCGCTTTTTCGATTCCCCAGTAGTCCAGGATCAATGCATTGGTGATGACGGTATCCATCACCTGCGAACCGGACAGCTGACTTTGGCCCATGCCGTCGCGAATGACCTTGCCGCCACCAAACTTGACCTCCTCGCCGTAAACGGTATGGTCGTTTTCCACTTGAATCCACAAGTCGGTATCCGCCAGTCTGATCCGGTCACCGGTGGTTGGGCCGTACATTTCGGCATACGCCTTTCGATCAATCCGAACCATCCAAAGCTCCTGAAATCTCTCCTCGAAATCCGAACACCTGTCGATCTCCTGAAAACTCAACCAGTTCAACGGTTCTCTCATAACCGGGTTCAAAGCGGACCGCGGTGCCGGCCGGGATATTCAGTCTGAACCCCCGAGTGGGTGCGCGATCAAACACCAATGCGCTGTTGACTTCGAAGAAGTGATAATGCGAGCCAACCTGAATCGGGCGATCACCGTGATTGGCAACCACGACAGTCGTGGTCGTGCGGTCCCTGTTCAATTCGATTTCACCGTTTTCGGTTTTGATCTGACCGGGAATCATCGATTGTTCGACCTCACTGGATCGGTTCGTGAACAGTGACCAGTTTCGTGCCATCGGGAAAGGTGGCTTCAACCTGGATTTCCCTGATCAATTCCGCGACGCCATCCATGACGTCATCGCGGGCGAGCAGTGTTGTTCCATACGCCATCAGGTCGGCAACCGACCTTCCATCCCGCGCACCTTCCATGATCTGGGCAGAAATATAGGCAACCGCTTCAGGATAGTTCAGCTTGAGTCCGCGCGCCCGGCGTCGTTCTGCCAGCAGCGCAGCGGTGAACACCAGTAACTTGTCTTTTTCGCGTGGTGTGAGTTCCATCAGGTTGTGATTTCGGCGACTGTTGGTTCTGTGTTCAGGTATTCCATATCCTGGGTGTTGTGGGTTCGGCGTCCAGCACGGCTGGTCGAACTACGGCCCATGCCTGCTGAAACAGCGATCTTGCCTCTTCGGCGCGAAAACCCAGATAGCGGCATATTAGTATACCCGGTAGTTCACTGACTGAAAAAAGGGCGTCCTTGCTCGCGTTTGTCACATCGCGGATTTTCTGTGCGAGCGAAGCCTCGTTTACGGTGCAGGCAAGCAATCCGGACACCGGGCATGCGCGCAGTCCCCAACCGGCACGCAAAACGGGGTGATCGGTCAGGTACTGTGAATTCTCGATCAGCAAGGGCACCGCGCGCCGCCAGATCTGAAACCTGTTGCGAATGTCACAGTGGCGCAGCCTGTTGTCTCCGGCCGGTCGGCCCAGACAGGCGATGTCCCAACCCACGAAGCGCGACCCGGCGTCGAGATCGATGTGAACGGTTGAGTCTGTGCGGGCACCGTCAAACAGAATGGTCTCCTGGGGTAGCCATTCCAAGGTGGCGTTGCCCTCCAATCTGAAGTGAAACGATTGTGTCGATGGAACGTGGAGACTGCGATAGACTCTGGTTGCGCCCGGAGTCGTCAGCAAGGCCCATGCTTCAGGTTCCAGGCAGGCCTTGATGGTCAACTGGTCGCCACCGACGATGCCACCGGGTGGATGAATGATGTAGACGTGACAGATGCGATCGGATTCCGGATAGAGCGGCTTTTGAACCCGAAGCGGACCGCGGTGTCGGCGGTGGACCAGCACTGTTTTCCCGTTGCGTTGGACAAATCGCAGCTGCAATGAGGCAAGCCATCCCGGTGATGGCTCTGGATTCAATGACTCATCGTCTTCAATGGCCGCGGGTTTTTCGATGGTGGCTTGCAGGGAAGTCAATGGCAAGTGGTCGACGGTCAACGCTCGGATTTGCAGACTTGTTCGATTTCGATCAGGGTACCGTTAAAGTCTTTCGGATGCAGAAACAGTACCGGATTGCCGTGGGCGCCGATGGCAGGTTCGCCTGACCCCAGTATTCGCATTCCCTGCCCGATCAGTTGTTCCTTGGCTTGGTGGATGTCATCAACCTCATAGCAAAGATGATGAATTCCACCCGACGTGTTTTTCTTTAAAAAACCCGCGATGGGTGAATCATCACCCAGTGGTTCCAGCAGCTCGATTTTTGTGTTCGGCAGATTGACAAACACCGTCACCACGCCATGCTCAGGCAATGGCACAGGTTCCGAAACCTCTGCACCCAGTACATTGCGATAGGTTTCACTCGCTTGATTGAGGTCCGCTACAGCGATTGCAACATGATTCAACTTTCCGATCAATTGTCTTCTCCGAACTCAAGAATGGGTTGGTCCGAAGCCAGACTGTCATTGACTTGTGCCAACACTTGAACAACCACACCGTCGCGCTCTGCACGCAGGGTGTTTTCCATTTTCATGGCCTCGACGACGGCGACCTTCTCGCCGACTTTCACGCTCTGGCCTTCGGTGACAGTGATTTCAACCAACAGCCCCGGCATGGGTGACTTGAGGTAGGGCGATGTCCTCGAGACCTTCTTTTCGATCATGTGCCGGTTGTAGCGAGCGGCTGCCGGAGTCAGTACGCGCAGCAGGGAACGACAACCGAAGTGGTCGACCTGGTAGGCGATATTCCTGCGAACCACCTGCATGCACGAACGCTCACCGTCCAATGTGTAGCGAAAGTGAACCTGTCCGGGCGTCCAACTGTGTTCGAATTCCAACGACCGGCCATCCTCGCTGGTCACGCGATGTCCGCGTTCTGTCTGCTCGATGGTGTGGCGGTAGTGCTGATCCCGGCTGACTACAACCCAGTCAGTGGCAGCAGTCCAGTTTCGGGTGTTCGGCTGTCCACCGAGACTGGCTGAACGCAGTTCGTCACTGTAGTGTACGATGGTTGCAGCCATCGCCGCCGTCTCGATGCTGCCGTTGTCGGCGGTTTCACAGTCATATCCGTCGGGGAATTTCTGTTCGATCATCCTGGTGTTCATGTCACCGCTTAGAACATCTTCATCGCGAACGAGTGTCTGCAGGAATGGCAGATTGCTGGTCACACCGCTGATTCGATACTCGTCCAGCGATTCTGCCATCAGCGACAAGGCTTCCCGGCGCGTCTCAGCGTGAACGATGAGTTTGGCGATCATGGGATCATAGTGAACCGATACCTCATGGCCCTCCTCCACGCCGGTGTCAATCCGGACGGTCGATGAAGCGGCCGGTGGCCGGCAGTGAATCAATCGGCCGGTTGATGGCAGGAAGTTTCGGGCGGGATCTTCCGCATAGATTCTCGACTCAACTGCCCAGCCGATGGTCGGGATGCTGTCCTGTGTGAGTTGGAGTTCGTGTCCGGCAGCAACCAGAATCATCTGTTCGACAAGGTCGATGCCAGTCACAAACTCGGTGACTGGATGTTCAACCTGCAATCTTGTGTTCATTTCGAGAAAGTAGAAATTCTGCTCGGCGTCAACCACGAATTCCACTGTTCCGGCCGATACGTAGTTCACCGCCTGCGCCAGCAGGACCGCCTGCTTCGTCAACTCGGCGCGTGTCTTTTCACTTAAAAATGGGGATGGTGCCTCTTCAATGACTTTTTGATGGCGGCGCTGCAGTGAGCATTCCCTTTCCCCCAGATGCACCACATTGCCGTGGCGATCACCGAGAACCTGGACCTCAATGTGTCTGGGATCCTGAATGAACTTCTCGACAAACACCCGGTCATCGCCGAAATGCGCTTTCGCCTCGCTGGTTGAGCGCAGGAAGCCCTCGCGACATTCCTCATCGCTGAAGGCGAGTCTCATGCCTTTGCCACCACCGGCGGATGTCGGCTTGAGCATGACCGGATAGCCGATCTTCCGGGCCAGTTCCACCGCATGGTCGGGGTCGCGGATGATGTCGTCAAATCCCGGAATGGTGCTGACTTTGGCATTTCTTGCGATCTGCTTGGAGTGGACCTTGTCGCTCATCGCCTCAATCGATTCGGAGTCAGGCCCGATGAACGTGATCCCCTCCTCGTTCAGCCGTCGAGCGAAAGCAGGGTCCTCGGACAGAAAACCGTAACCCGGATGCAATGCGTCGGCGCCGCACTGCCGACAGGCATCAATGATCGCATCAACATTGAGATAGCTTTGCGCCGCGGGTGCCGGGCCGATGCAGACCGACTCGTCCGCGGTGTCCACATGCAGGGCATTGCGATCCGCCTCGGAATACACCGCAACCGTTGCAATGCCCATGCGTTTGGCGGTGTGCATCACACGACACGCAATCTCGCCTCGGTTTGCGACTAGGATCTTGTCGAACATGAATCAGCGTGTAGGTCTAAAGTGGGATGTTGCCGTGCTTGCGCCACGGATTGTCCAGTTTCTTGTGTCGGAGCATCTCGAGGGAATGGCAGACGCGTTCTCGGGTTCGGCGCGGCATGATGACGTTGTCGATGAATCCCCGACTGGCAGCGACGAATGGATTGGCGAATTTCTTCTGATACTCATCCACCCTGGCGGCAATTTTCGCGTCATCATTCATTTCGCTGCGAAAGATGATCTCAACCGCCCCCTTGGAGCCCATTACGGCAATTTCCGCGCTGGGCCACGCCAGGTTGGCATCACCGCGCAGATGTTTCGAACTCATGACGTCATACGCACCACCATAGGCTTTGCGGGTGATGACGGTCACCTTCGGAATGGTCGCCTCTGCATAGGCATACAGCAGTTTGGCGCCGTGCTTGATGATGCCGCCGTGTTCCTGTGCCGTGCCCGGCATGAATCCCGGTACATCAACCAGGGTGACGACGGGGATGTTGAAGGCATCACAGAAGCGGACGAACCTTGCGGCCTTGATCGATGACTGGATGTCAAGACAGCCGGCCAGCACCATCGGCTGATTGGCGACGATACCGACGGTGGCCCCTTCCATGCGCGCAAAGCCGATGATGATGTTCTTTGCATGATCGGGTTTGAGCTCGAAAAAATCCTCATCGTCGACGATTTTCAAGATCAGCTCTTCGACATCGTAAGGCTGGTTCGGATCCTCGGGTACCAGGGTATCCAGCGAGGGTTCTTCCCGATAGCGGTCATCATTGGTGGTGCGGACCGGGACCTCGCTGCGATTGTTCACCGGCAGAAAATCAAGAAATCTGCGCAGCATGAGACAGGCTTCGATGTCGTTTTCGAATGCACCGTCGGCGACGCCGGACTGCTCGGTGTGGGCGAGTGATCCGCCCAGCTGTTCTGCAGAGACATTCTCATGCGTCACCGTGCGGACTACTTCCGGACCGGTTACAAACATATAGGAACTGTCCCGCACCATGAAGATGAAATCGGTGATTGCCGGTGAGTAGACCGCACCGCCGGCACAGGGTCCCATGATGAGCGAAATCTGCGGAATCACGCCGGATGCCATCACATTGCGCTGGAAAATATCTCCGTATCCACCCAGTGATGCCACGCCTTCCTGAATTCTCGCGCCCCCTGAATCATTGATTCCGATCAGGGGTGCACCGACCTTCATGGCCTGATCCATCACCTTGCCGATCTTTTCGGCATGGGCTTCCGAGAGCGAGCCGCCATAGACGGTGAAATCCTGGCTGAACACGAAAACCAGGCGCCCGTGAATGGTGCCGTAGCCGGTTACAACGCCGTCTCCGGGAATCTTGGAGTCCGCCATGCCGAAGTCCGTACAGCGATGCTCGACAAACATGTCCCATTCCTGAAAGCTGTCCTTGTCCAGCAACAGATCAATTCGTTCGCGCGCAGTCAGGCGCCCCTTGGCGTGCTGCGCCTCGATCCGCTTCGCGCCACCGCCAAGACGCGCCGCTTCCCGTTTGCTTTCAAGTTGGTTGATGATGTCCTGCATCCGTTCAGACCGCTGCCAGCTGGACGTCCGATTGCAGACGCTGCTCAATCAGGTCCAGCACCTCGGGAATGGTATTGAGTATCCGGGTGCCCGGACCGTAAACAGCGGATACACCGGCATTTTTGAGAAATTCGATGTCATTGGGCGGCACCACACCACCGCAGATAACCACAACGTGATCGGCGCCTTCGCCTTTCAGGCCCTCGACAATCTGCGGTACCAATGTCTTGTGTCCACCGGCCTGGGTGGAGATGCCGACGAGGTGAACGTCATTGTCTATGGCCTGGCGAACGACTTCCGCCGGTGTCTGGAACAATGCGCCGATATCGACCTCGAACCCAAAGTCCGCATAGGCGGTTGCGATTACCTTGGCGCCGCGGTCATGGCCATCCTGGCCGACTTTGGCGACCAGCGCCCGCGGCCGCCGTCGATGACGCTGAAAAAACCGTTCAACCTTGTCCCGAATCTCGCTGACTTCATCGCTGTCGCGGATGTCGCTTCGATATACACCGTAGATCGCCTGTGGAACCGCGTTGTGCTGTCCATAGACGCTGCGCAGGGTTGCTGTGATCTCGCCGACGGTGGCGCGTTTGCGAGCCGCCTCGATCGAGTGGTGCAACAGCCCCCAGTCTCCGGCCTGTGCGCATTGCCTGAGTTTTTCAAGTGCAGCCGAGCAGGCTTTCTCATCGCGGCTGGCGCGCACCTGCCGCAGCCGTTCGACCTGGCTTTCCCGTACTGCGCGGTTGTCAACCTCGAGCACCTCGACCTCATCGTCTTTGTCGGCAACAAAACGGTTGACACCGACAACAACATCCTCACCGGTATCAAACCGGGCCTGGCGGCGTGCCGCAGACTCCTCGATTCTTCTTTTCGGCATTCCGGATTCAACCGCCTTGGTCATGCCACCGATGGCTTCCACCTCGTCGATCAGTTTTCTGGCTTCCTGGATCATCGACGCGGTCAGGCTCTCAACATAATAGGAACCACCCAGGGGGTCAACAACCCGGGCCAGCCCGGATTCCTCCCTGAGAATGAGCTGGGTGTTGCGGGCGATGCCGGCGGAGAACTCGCTGGGCAGTGCCAGCGCCTCGTCAAATGAATTGGTGTGCAGCGACTGGGTGCCGCCCAGCACCGCCGCCATTGCCTCGATCGTGGTGCGGATGATGTTGTTGTAGGGAGACTGACTGGTCAGGCTCACCCCCGAGGTCTGGCAGTGCGTTCTGAGCATCAGCGACGCAGGATTGGCTGGATTGAACAGGGTCTTCATCAAGTCAGCCCACAGGGTTCGCGCCGCGCGCAGTTTCGCCACCTCCATGAACAGATTCATGCCGATACAGAAGAAAAACGATAGGCGGGGTGCGAATTCATCAACCGCCATGCCGGTGGACAGCGCAGCCCGGACGTATTCAATGCCGTCGGCAAGCGTGTAGGCGAGTTCCTGGACGCAGGTTGCACCGGCTTCCTGCATGTGGTAGCCAGAGATGGAGATCGGATTGAAGCGGGGGATGTTCTCGGTGGTGTAGCGGATGATGTCAGCCACAATGCGCATGGACTCGCGGGGCGGGTAGATGTAGGTGTTGCGCACCATGAATTCCTTGAGGATGTCGTTTTGCAGCGTACCCGACAGCTGCCGGGGCGATACCCCCTGTTCCTCACCGGTGACGATGAACGTGGCCAGCACCGGCAGCACCGCGCCGTTCATGGTCATGGAAACCGAAATCCGATCAAGCGGTATGCTGTCGAACAGGATTTTCATGTCCTCGACGCTGTCGATTGCAACACCGGCCTTGCCGACGTCACCGACTACGCGCTCATGGTCGGAATCATAGCCGCGGTGTGTGGGCAGGTCGAACGCGACCGACAGACCGGTCTGACCGGCACGCAGGTTGTCCCGATAGAATTTGTTGGACTCCTCGGCTGTTGAGAATCCGGCGTATTGGCGAAGTGTCCACGGCCGGCCCGCATACATGGTTGCTCGTGGCCCGCGGGTAAAGGGCGGCAGCCCTGGAAAGGTCGGCTGCAGTCCGATCTCATCCAGATCGTCGGCGGTATAGACCGGCTTGACCTCAATGCCTTCTGCGGTCTGCCATCGCAACTCCTCCAGCTTCCGGTCCTTGAGCTCGGATAACGCCTGTTGCTGCCAGTGCGCGAAATCGTATTGTTCAAACGTCATGGTTTCACCCGGTACTGTTGGCGCGATCCGGTTCCGGCAGGGAACCCATTCATCCCTTGGGATATCCGGCCGAATTCAGCGATTCGGTGATCTCATCCAGTATGGCCGGATCGTCGATGGTCGCCGGCATATTCCAGTCCTCGTTATCGGCGATTTTCTGCATGGTGCCGCGCAGGATCTTGCCAGAGCGTGTTTTCGGCAGACGCGCCACCACCAGTGCCTCCTTGAATGCCGCCACCGGACCAATCTTGTTTCGCACCAGCTGCACACATTCTTTGACAATCTCGGAGTGACTTCGGTCACAGCCGGCATTGAGCACCAGGAAGCCAAGCGGCAACTGTCCCTTCAGTGTGTCATTGATGCCGGTTACCGCACACTCGGCCACATCCGGGTGGGATGCCAGCACCTCTTCCATGGCCCCGGTGGACAGGCGGTGGCCCGCGACATTGATGATGTCATCGGTACGGGCCATGACATACACATAGCCGTCCGCATCGATGAAGCCGGCATCGGCCGTTTTGTAATATCCCGGATGATCTGCCAGATAGGCATCGAAAAACCGTTGCCTTGCATTCCAGAGTGTCGGGAAGCTGCCGGGCGGCAGGGGCAGCTTGACGACCAGGGAGCCGATTTCGCCGGGTGCCACCTCCTGGTTGTCCTCACCGAGTGTTCTCAGGTCCCAGCCGGGAACCGCCTTCGACGGCGATCCCTCCTTGACCGGCAGCTGCTCGATGCCGATGCAGTTCGCGCAGATGGCCCAGCCGGTTTCGGTCTGCCACCAGTGATCGATGACTGGGACTTTGAGTGTCTCCTGCGCCCAGCGCAGCGTATCGGGGTCTGTTCGCTCCCCTGCGAGAAACAGTGTCCGGAAGTTCGACATGTCATATTTGGCCAGGAATTCCGCATTCGGGTCCTCTTTCTTGATCGCCCGGAACGCGGTGGGTGCGGTAAACAGCGTGGAGACTTTGTGCTGGGCGATCACGCGCCAGAATGCGCCGGGGTCCGGTGTGCCAACCGGCTTGCCCTCATAGAGGATCGAGGTATTGCCGGCAAACAGCGGGGCGTAGACGATGTAGGAGTGGCCGACCACCCATCCCACATCCGAGGCGGCCCAGAAGACCTCTCCGGGTTCCACACCGTAGATGTGCTTCATCGACCACTTCAGCGAGACGATGTGGCCGCCATTGTCACGCACCACGCCCTTGGGCTGGCCGGTGGTGCCCGAGGTGTAGATGATATACAGGGGATCAGTCGCCTTGACCGGAACACAGTCGACGGGTTGTGCCTCGCGCATGACGTCATTCCAATCGTGATCCCGCCCCTCGATCATGGCGGCCTCGGCCTGCGGGCGCTGCAGCACGATACAGGCGGATGGCTTGTGCGGTGACAGTTCGATGGCCTTGTCGACCAGTGGCTTGTATTCGACGATCCTGCCGGGTTCGAGCCCGCAGGACGCGGTGATGATGGCAACCGGTTCGGCATCCTCAATCCGGACCGCCAGCTCATTTGAGGCAAAGCCGCCGAAAACAACGGAATGAACCGCCCCGATCCGGGCGCATGCGAGCATCGCGATGGCGGTTTCCGGAACCATCGGCATATAGATCACGACCCGGGAACCTTTTTCCACGCCGAGCTTGGTCAGGGCACCCGCCAGGCGGGCCGTCTGGTCCAGCATGTCCCGGTAGGTCAGATGCCGAACCTCGCCGGTCATGGCCGAATCATAGATGATGGCATCCTGGTCGCCGCGACCTTCGCTGACCTGCAGGTCGAGCGCGTTGTAACAGGTATTGACCTCGGCACCGGTAAACCAGCGGTAATACGGCTTGTCTGAATCATCCAGCACGGTGTCCCACGGTTTGTACCAGTGTACGGATTGTGCAATCTCTGACCAGAAATCCTCGGGAGATGAAAGTGAACGCTCGAATACTTGTTGGTAACTGCTCATGATCTATTTTTTCCGGTGATTGACTGTCGGTTTTGGATGCCTGGTCCAAAACCGGTACATAATATTGAAATTTCTTCAATAAAATAATGCAGTACCCGAATATCTGTCAAACTGCATATTAGGTTTTCAGACCAGCGGATACCCGAACCATCCTGATTTATTGCGACACGGAGAATCACATCAATGGCCTATGAGCATATTATTACTGAAACGCGCGGAAAAGTTGGATTAATCACCTTGAATCGTCCCAAAGTCCTCAATGCACTGTCTTCGGATGTGATGGATGAGTTGGGCAGTGCGATTGACCGGTTTGAGGAGGACGCCGACATCGGCGCGATTGTGATTACCGGCAGTGACAAGGCGTTTGCCGCCGGCGCGGACATCAGCCAGATGAAAGACAACACCTTCGCCGACGCCTATCGGGGTGATTTCATCAGCCGCAACTGGGAGCGGGTGACCGAGTGCCGCAAGCCGGTCATTGCCGCAGTTGCCGGCTATGCATTGGGTGGCGGCTGTGAACTGGCCATGATGTGTGACTTCATCATCGCCGCTGACAACGCGCAGTTCGGCCAGCCGGAGATCCTGCTTGGAATCATACCCGGCGCCGGCGGCACCCAGAGACTGACGCGTGCCGTCGGCAAGTCGAAGGCCATGGAGATGTGCCTGACGGGCCGCAGGATGGATGCCGAGGAGGCCGAACGGTCGGGACTGGTGACGCGTGTCGTGCCGGTCGAAAACCTGGTGGACGACGCAGTTGAAACCGCGCAGAAGATTGCCGAATTTTCCCAGATCGCCGCAACCATGGTGACCGAAACCGTGGATCGCGCCTATGAATCAACCCTGGCGGAAGGCGTCCTGTTTGAACGTCGGGCGTTTCACTCCATGTTCTCGACCGATGACCAGAAAGAGGGCATGGCGGCATTTCTCGAAAAACGCAAACCCAACTGGCACAACAGCTGACTGCGAGACCGTGCGACCTGTTGCTGATGCCGATTGACGGCACTGGAGTGTGGATCAGCGCCCCGTTCCAGACTGGATGGCGCTTAAGTCTGTTGCTGTTATTCGGGTCTTGACTGTCTGTCGGGTGACTCAGGTCCAGGACGCCCGGATGGGTACCCGCATGCTGCCGATACCTTCAATATTGCACTCCAGGATGTCACCGACCGAGACCGGGCCGACCCCTTCCGGCGTACCGGACATGATGACATCGCCCGGATACAGGGTGTAAAACGAAGAGGCGTACGAGATCAGCTTGCGGGTTGAGTAAATCATGTTGCTCGTGTTCGATTGCTGTTTGGTCTTTCCGTTCACGGACAGCGAGATTTCCAGGTTGTCCGGATTTTTGATCTCATTCGAGGTCACCAGCCAGGGACCGAGCACCGAGTGGGAATCGATCGCCTTGCGCAGGCTGCGGTCTTCAGTCCCGCGTACGGTCATGTCCAACCCGATGGTGTAGCCAGCGACATAGTCAAGCGCGTCCTCCTCGGAAATCTCCCGGCAGGTTGCGCCGATCACAATGGCAAGTTCAACCTCATGGTCGGTCCGACGAGTCTCAAACTGCAGTTTGACACCATCATCGGGGCCGACCGGAACCGGGGACTTCAGGAACAGCCCATAGGTTTCGATGTCCTTGACATCACCGGATGGACTGATCTCGCTGTCAGCGTTGACCTCATCCTGGTGCAGGCGGTAATTGACCGGTGCACCGATGATTTTCGATGGACGGGCGACCGGACTGTTCAGTTCAATGTCCCGCAGTGAGAACACATCCGCATCCCGGCGTAGTCTGTGAAACTCTGTGATCAGGGTTTTCAGATTCGCAATGATGAGATCTCCGGGCGGCTGCGGCCAGGTAGGCGTTTCAACCTGTTCCAGAGCCTCGCTGACGTCCTGGACGTTACGCCCTTCGACAACACCGATATGGTTTTCGTTAAAGCGGCAGATTTTCATTTGTACTCCCTTACAGATACATCACATCCAAAAACAACATGACGTGTCTATCTGATTAGTTTAACGCACAAGGGAAATTCTTTTCGGGTTTTGTTCGCCTGCAGCGGATCTGATCGGGCATCGCGCATCTTCATCCGCGGGTAAAGCCTTGCGGCGTTTCACCCTGGTGTCGGCGGTTCAGGCACGATTCGAGGGCATCCAAAACCGGGTGGATCTCAAGTGATCAGGCTGCTTCAGCAGATTGAAAACGCGTTCAATTCAAATTTGTTTGACAGACGCACAAAATATTGTTATAAGTTTCAAGTCAATTTGTGGTAAAAAGTGGTAATTATTCGCAAAAAGTGGTAAGACACTTTTACACACTCGGATTAGTTTTTGATTTGGCTTGTTTTTTTCATAGTACGTATTTTACCAGATGATTCAGCATGACTGCTTCTGAAAACATGAATGACGAATTGTACGGCTTCAACCAGATCTCGGTTGACGGCAAGGGGAGGATGCTTGTGCCCAAAACCTATTCCACCCAGTTGCGCAAGGAGGGCGATGGCAAACTTGTCATTTCCTCCTCGGTCAATCAGGACTGCCTGACGATTTTCACGAATACCCGCTGGGAGCATGTGCAGAATCTGATGAAGCTCAACCGGGACAATGCAAATATCGACGTGTTGAGAATTGTTTTCGGTCATCGTATCGAAGTTGAAATGGACAACGCCGGGCGTATTCTCATACCCAGGTCGCTGCGGGCCAGTGCCCGAATTGATGGCGAGGTGTATCTGATCGGAATGGGTACCAAATTCGAGCTGTGGAATCCGGACATCTATAACAAGTATGTGCGCAAGGTCCGTTCAGGCAAGACCACCCAGCAAAGTGGCTGGTCTGTGGATGAGACGTTGAGGAAGCTTGGACTGTGAGATGGGGCGAAGATGCACGCCATGACCAACTACGACCATATCCCGGTGATGATGCCGCAGGTGATTGACGCCTTGAAAGTGGGGCAGCGCCAGTCGGGGAACTTCATTGATGCCACGTATGGACGAGGTGGGCACAGCAGTGCCATCCTTGATTCCCTGGGTGACAATGGTCGGCTGTATGCTTTCGATCGTGACCGCAGCGCCATTGATGCGGCGAACACCCATCACGGCCATGACCATCGGCTGACCGCGATCCATGCCCGGTTCTCGGACATCGTTTCCAATATGCGAAGGTTCTCGTCGGACATCCGGGTTGATGGGATTCTGGCTGACCTTGGCGTCTCCTCGCCGCAACTCGACGATCCGGCCCGGGGCTTCAGTTTTCTTAAAAACGGACCGCTGGATCTGCGTATGGATCAAAGTGAGGGCATGACCGTGTCCGATTGGCTGAACACCGAATCCGAAGAGACATTGATCCAGGTGCTCAAGACGCTGGGAGAGGAGCGGTTTGCCCGCCGGATCGCCCGAAGGATCGTCGGGCAGCGCCAATCGACCCCCATCAGGACCACCCGGCAACTGTCGGACCTTGTGGCTGAATGCGTTCCCACTGCGCAACCCCGGAAACACCCGGCGACACGCACCTTCCAGGCATTTCGCATGTATGTCAATCAGGAAGTCAGGGAACTTGAGCGCTTTCTGCCGCAGTGCATTGAACTGCTCAGGCAAGGCGGCCGGCTGGTTGTCATCAGTTTCCATTCGATTGAGCATCGCATCGTCAAACGCTTTTTCCAGGAACAGTCAATCGGCTCACCCGGCCCGCAAGGCATCCCATTCAGGCAAAGTGATTTTCGCCCGACGCTGAAAGTCGTTGGCAAACCCATCTATCCCGACGCCCTGGAAATCAAACAGAATCGACGGTCCCGGAGCGCCGTGATGCGCGTGGCCGAACGAATTGCGGTATCGAACAATGCGTAGCGCAGGCTTCATCTTCATTTTTTTCCTGTGCCTGTTTACAGCGCTGGCCTTGATCTGGGTTCGTCATGAGAATCGCGAGCAGATTGTTGCGCTACAGTCGATCTATCAGGAGCGGGATGTCTTGAACATTGAGTGGCAGCGGTTGCTGATTGAGCGAGCCGCGCACTCACGGTATGACCAGTTGGAAAACTGGGCGTTGTCCAATGAATTCATGGCAAAGCCCAACGAGCAGATGATTGTGTATCTTGAAAGATCATCCATCCCCAAACCGGCTGAGGGAGTAGCACCATGACCGCGCAGACCCACGCAGTGCCAAATCGGGATATCGTGGTCTTGATCGTCATCCTGCTTGCGTTCAGCCTGCTGATGGCTCGCGCCGCCGATCTTCAGCTGATTTCGTCGGAAGACTTAAAGCAATTGGGCAGTGACCGATATGTCAGAAACGAAACCATCAATGCCAATCGCGGTGTGATCACGGACCGCAATGGCGAGACGCTGGCCATCAGCACCGCAGTCGAGTCGGTGTGGGCGGATCCAAGCATTCTCAGGGAAAACGCACACCACTGGGAGCGCTTGGCCCGGGCGCTCGACATTGCGGAAGAACAGATGCAGGCGGACATCGAACGATACGATGACAACAACCGGCAGTTCATGTATCTTCGTCGTCACCTCACATCGCAACACGCCCAGCGCATCCTCGCACTCCAGATACCCGGTGTCTCACTCATGCGGGAATACCGACGGTTTTACCCCCACGGTCCCATCACCGCGAGCCTGCTCGGTGTGACGAACATCGACGACGACGCGCTTGAAGGCATCGAGCTGGCAAAGAATTCCATACTCAAGGGTGTACCCGGCTCCAAGCGGGTGATCAAGGACAGGCGTGGACGAACGGTTGAGTCCGTGCACGTGACCAGGGTCGAGGACGGGCAGGACCTGCGATTGACCATCGATGCACGAATTCAGCAATTGATCTACCGAGAGCTTCTGGCGGTGCTCACTACCGAACGCGCAACACTTGCCACGAGTGTTGTCGTTCACATTCCCACCGGTGAAATCCTGGGAATCGCAACTGCGCCAAGTTTCAATCCCAACGTGATAAGTGACAGAAAAATCACAAGGAATCAAGCGGCTACAGATGTCTTTGAACCAGGCAGCATCGCCAAACCCTTCATGATCGCAAAAGCACTGATGCAGGGCACCGTAACGCCCGATACGATGATCGACACCACACCGGGCCATATGCGGATCGGTGGATACACGGTCGAGGACATCCGAAACTTCGGTGAGCTGTCAGTCGCGGACATCGTGATGAAGTCCAGCAATGTCGGGGTGACCAAGATCGGCCTGCAAATGGATGCCAACGAACTGATGGACTTTTACCGCACAGTCGGTTTTGGTTCAGTCACCGGCTCCGGTCTTCCGGGCGAGCACACCGGTCTGTTCCGCGAGCGTGAGAAGTGGTATCTCAGTGAACATGCCACGCTGTCCTACGGTTATGGATTCGCAGTCACCGCACTGCAGATTGTGCAGGCCTACAGCGCGATCGCGAACGATGGTGTTCTCGTTCCTCTAACGATCTTTCCGGACGCACAACCGCGCGGGTCGCGGCGTATCATGCCCGAACCGGTCGCCAATGAGCTCAAGCGAATGCTGGAGCGGGTGGTGTCGGCGCAGGGCACATCCCAGCGTGCCGAAATTCCGCTTTACCGCGTGGCCGGCAAGACCGCGACGGTGCAGAAACTGGTGGATGGCAGTTACAGCAACGACCAGCATCTGGCCATGTTCGTCGGCTTCGCGCCGGTCTCGAATCCGCAACTGGCCGCTGTGGTCATCGTTGACAATCCGCAGCAAGGGTCGTACTACGGTGGTGTGATTGCGGCACCGATTTTCCAGAAGGTCATTTCCGCCGCTTTGAGAATACTGGATGTTCCACCCGACAGACTGAATCAGTTTGCAGATGGCAAATCCACGGATACCCCCGGGGTGAAGTCATGAACGCATTGGCTGCAGACAGAGTACCCGGCAAGCATCTGAGTTGTCTGCTCAGGGGCATACACCCTGTGCCAGGTGAGGATGATGTTCTCATCCATGACTTGTGCCTGGACAGCCGCAAAGTCAGCAACGGAAGCCTGTTCCTTGCGGTTCCGGGAGACCGGCAGGATGGACGCCACTATATCGAGCAGGCATTCAGGGCTGGAGCCAGTGCAGTGCTCTTCGACAAGGATGGTTGGACCATGAGCGAAACCAGCCGCCGGCCGACCCTGGGAGTCAGCGACCTGCGACGACAGATTGGGTGCATTGCCGACACCTTCTTTGACCAGCCATCGTCCAAATTCCATGTTGTCGGCATCACCGGCACCAACGCGAAATCCACCTGTGCCAGCCTGACTGCGCAGTCACTCGACCGGCTGGGACACAGATGCGGCGTTATTGGAACACTTGGCTGCGGCTTTCCCGAACAGCTCAGCCCCAGTCCATTGACCACACCGGATCCGGTCTCGCTGCAGCGGGAACTGGCATGGCTGGCTGATGAAAGGGCGGAATTTGTCTGCCTGGAGGTCTCATCGCATTCACTGGACCAGTCCCGCAACGAAGGCGTCAGGTTCAAAACCGTGGTGTTCACCAACCTGACCCAGGACCACTTGGATTACCACCACACCATGGAACACTACCGCGCCAGCAAGGCGAGACTGTTCACCGAATCGAATGCCCGATGTGCCGTACTCAATGTGGATGACGAATTCGGACGATCACTGAATGAGCTCGCAGTCGCCGCACGCAAGGTAACCTATGGCACAGGACCGGCACACGTGCAGTTGCTTGATTGTGTTGCCGGCTTGGAGGGATTGGAGCTGACGCTTCGGATTGCCGGCGACCGGATCAGGGTCAGCAGCCGGCTGCTGGGGCGGTTCAACGGGATGAACATCCTGAGTGCAGCCGCCGTGTTGCATGCACTTGAATTCAGTGCATCTGAAATCGAACACGGCCTTGTGGACTTGAAACCGGTTCTGGGACGGATGGAGCGAATGGACAGTGCGGCTGGCCAGCCGGCGGTGTTTGTTGACTATGCGCACACACCGGATGGATTGGAAACCGCACTGAACAGTCTGCGGGAATTGGTCGGTGGGCGGCTTTGGTGCGTTTTCGGGTGTGGTGGAAATCGCGATGACGACAAACGGCCGATCATGGGTGGCGTTGCAGAGCGCATCGCCGATGAGGTGGTGATCACCGATGACAATCCCCGTGACGAGCACCCGCAAGCCATTGTGAAGCGCATACTTGAGGGCATGCAGTCACAGCCCAAGGTGATTCATGAGCGGGGTGAGGCAATTCGATTTGCGATAGAGCATGCCCAGCCAGACGACGCGGTACTCATCGCCGGAAAAGGGCATGAGGAGACACAGACCCAGGGCGACGAGGTGCGGCAATTCAGTGACCGGCGAGTAGCCTGTGAGATATTGGAGAGCCTGGCATGATGGATTTGAATAGCGTATCCCAGGCTGTCAAGGGCACTCATTTCGGGAGCAATCCCGAAATTTTGAGCGTCGGCACAGACTCGCGGACCATCGATAGCGGTGCGCTGTTTGTGGCACTGCGGGGTCCGCGCTTTGACGGGCATGAATTCGTGCAGCAAGCTGCCGAGCGCAGTGCCAACGGTGCGCTGGTCGATCAGCGGGTGCCGGTGCGGATTCCACAGGTGATTGTTGACGACACCGAGCTGGCGCTGGGACAACTCGCCGGCGTTTGGCGCAGGAGGTTCAGCCTGCCCGTGATCGCGGTGACCGGTTCGAACGCCAAAACCACCGTCAAGGAAATGATCGGTGCGATCCTCAGTGAGCGGGCGCCGACGCTGGTGTCGCAGGGGAACTACAACAATACCATCGGTCTGCCGCTGTCGCTTCTCAAGATCACCGACAGCCATGAATTCGCCGTGGTCGAGATTGGCATGAACCAGATCGGGGAGATCGGGTACCTGACCGGGCTCGCCCGCCCCGACATTTCCGTGATCACCAACGCTGGTGCCGCGCATCTTGAATATCTGCAGTCGGTGCGGAAGGTGGCGATCGAAAAGGGCCGGATACTGCGCATGTTTCGCGAGGGTGATATCGCGGTCCTGAATCGTGACGACCCACATTTTGATTACTGGGCTGACGAGTCGGATGGGCGGCGGATCATCTCGTTTGGCATGTCAGAGTCGGCCGATGTGCGAGTCGAATACACGCAGTTGGATGATGGCTCGGACTTGCGCCTGCACACATCGATTGGCGCATTCAAGGTGAGACTTGAGTTGATGGGTGTGCACAATGCAGCCAATGCCGCCGCCGCGGTCGCCGCAGCGCTGGGTGCCGGGGTGGGACAGGCCGAAATCATTGCAGGACTTGAGAAGATGCGGCCGGTCGCAGGTCGGTTGCAGTTGCGAAAGCACTTCGGAGGCGGTTGCCTGCTGGACGATACCTACAATGCCAACCCCGAGTCCGTCAGTGCGGCACTGAACGTGCTGGCTGGATTGTCCGGGGATCGCCGCCTCATTATCGGTGACATGTTTGAACTGGGTCCCGGTGCCGAGCAGTACCACCGCAACATTGGTGAGCAGGCGCGCAAAGCCGGCGTTGGCCGACTCTACTGTGTCGGAAGTCTCACCAAATCTGCGGCCGCTGCATTTGGCCGCGGCGCTGATCACTACGAGAATCCAGAGGATCTGGTTCGCGATCTCACACAGCAAATTGATTCAAACACCATCATCCTGGTCAAGGGATCACGCGGGATGAGGATGGAGAGGATTGCAACCGCACTGAGCGAACCCCGAGCCGAGGCAGTACCATGCTAGCACAGTTGTTCATATCCATGTCGGCCGAGCATACCTGGCTGAACGTATTCCGCTATGTCACGTTTCGCGGCATCCTCGCCGTCATGACCGCATTGGGATTGGGTGTGGCTGTATTTCCCTACGCCATTCGCAAGCTCAAGCAATACTCAATCAGGGAGGTCACCCGGGATGACGACGTTCCGATGCATTCCGGCAAGGGTGGAACGCCAACCATGGGAGGCGTGATCATCATCCTTTCGATCTGTATCGCCGTACTGTTGTGGGCGGATCTGTCCGTGCGGTTTGTATGGATCACGCTGATCGGACTCATTGGTTTCGGTTTGATCGGACTTCTTGATGATTGGATCAAGCTGAGAAGCAAGACAACCGGGTCCCGTCGCGGGATCAGTGTGCGGGGCAAGCTGGCATTGCAGATTGCGCTGGCGCTGGTTGTCGGTCTCATGCTTTATGCAACGGCGGATTCGGTTGCCGAAATCGCCTACATTGTACCGATATTCAAGGACATCTCGCTGAACCTGGGTTTCTGGTTTGTGCCCCTGACCGTGGTTGTGATTGTGGCAACCTGCAATGCGACGAACCTGACGGATGGATTGGACGGTCTGGCCATTTTGCCGGTGGTGATGGTGGCCTGTGGACTGGCCGTATTCAGCTATGCAACCGGTCATGCGGTTTTTTCGGAGTATCTTGCGGTCCCCTTCGTGGAAGGTGCTTCCGAGCTGGCGATTTTCTGTGCTGCCATTGCTGGTGGCGGACTGGCGTTTCTGGCCTACAACTGCCATCCCGCCCTGCTGTTCATGGGGGATGTCGGCGCACTGGCACTCGGTGCCGCGATCGCCATCATTGCAGTGGCGGTCAGACAGGAGGTGATCCTGTTCGTGATGGGTGGGCTGTTCGTGGTTGAGGCACTGTCGGTCATCACCCAGGTGATTGCATACAAACTGTTCCGGCGCAGGATCTGGCTGATGTCACCGCTGCATCACCACTTCGAACTTAAACACTGGCCGGAGACGCGCATCACGGTGCGTCTTTGGATTGTCTCGTTCGTGCTTGTCATGGCTGGACTGTCAACACTGAAAATCAGATAGATCAAGGGAGGTGTCTCATGGGTAGAAAGCGAAACACAATCGGCAAGTCATCTTCGAATGCTGTCGTCGTCGGGCTTGGCAAAAACGCCATCGCCTGCGCTGCCTATCTGATCGACGAGGGTTGGGATGTGGAAATGCTGGATGTCAAGCCGCACCCGCATCTGGAACGACTCGTTGAATCGGAGTTACCCGGCATCATGATTCATACGGCTGTCGACCGGCAGGTACTGGCCAATGCGGACCTGGTGGTCATCAGCTGGACCACGGTTGGGGCGTCGGGTGTCGAAGTGCTGGAATTGGCGAAACGCTATGGCTCGCGTGTTGTCACCAGCCTGGAGCTTTTCATTGACCGCTCAAGCAAGCCGGTGATCGCGATTGCGGGGAGCAATGGAAAGAGTACCGTCGCCGCACTGGTGCGCTCGATTGCCGAGAGTTGTGCGAAGACTGTCTGCATCGACTCAAGATTCGGTCATCCGATTCTGGATCTGCTCAACAATCAGCAGCCGGACGCGTACATTGTTGAACTCACCCCCCAGCAACTCGGACAGATTCACTCGGTCAGCCCCGACATCGTGGCGCTGCTGAATTGTTCGGAAAGCCGGGAGGGTTCGATGGATGATGGCGGGTCGCTTCACAACGAAGACATGGAACGCGTCGCCGGTGCAGCCGCTGTCTCGATCATCAATCGGGACGATCCGGTCATTTCGGGCATGTCGATCTCGGGCACCAGGATCGGGTTCGGTACCGGCAAGGCGAGCAGCGACACGGACTTCGGTGTGGATGAGGAGGATTCGAACCGATGGGGTATCAAGGGTGCGACCAGGCTGGTTGATTTTGCCGAGTGTGCCCTGCGCGGCCGACACAACGAATTGAATATCCTGGCTGCCTATGCCATCGCCGATGCCGCAGGATTTCCGATCGAACGGGCGCGTCAGGCCATTGCTCAGTTTCAAAGCCTGCCGTACAGTTGCGATGATGAAGGCGAGTGGAACGGTGTGCGTTGGGTGAATGATGCGAGATCCACCAATGTGGCTGCCGCCATTGCGGCCATTGAATCCGCCGCACAGCCAGTAGTGCTGATCGCAGGTGGATTGAGCCAGGGTGATGACTTTTCCAGGATTGCCAGGAAGGTCAATGGGCAGCTGCGGGGCTGTGTGCTGTTTGGGCGCGACGGCTGGGAAATCGGGAAGTCATTCAACGGCATTCAGCATAAGGAACACGTCGAGAATATCGATGACGCGATTGCGGTGGCCGAGCAGATTGCCAGTGCGGGCGACTGCGTGGTCTTCTCACCCGGATGTGCGAGTCACGATATGTTTTCAGATTACGAGCAACGCGGCGAAAGTTTCAGTCAGGCGTTGCGGAGCCGATTTTCGTGATTGCCGCCCAGAACAGTTACAACTCAGGGGCAGTCAGCCGCGGCGCGCTGTTCTTCGACCCGCTGTTGCTGATCGTCTATCTGCTGTTGGTGACCCTGGGCATTGTTGCGGTCTACTCTGCAACCATCGCACAGGCGTTCGACACCGGTGACCCGTTTGTGTTTCTCAGAAACAACAGTATTCATGTCCTGTTTGCCTTGGCTGCGATGCTGGTCACATCATTGATTCCGGTTCGATTCTGGCAGATGACCGCACCATTGCTGCTGCTGAGCGGAATCATTCTTCTGATTGTGGTGCTGGTACCCTCGATCGGAGTGGAGATCAATGGCAGCAGTCGGTGGATCCATGTCGCGGGTTGGAACTTCCAGCCATCCGAGTTTGCGGAATTGGCCTTCATCATCTTTGCGGCTGATTACCTGTCGCTGCGTCACAACCGCATGAACAGTCTGATCGCTGACGTCCTGCCGATCGGTGCGGTGTTCGTGCTGTTCGCCGGTCTGTTGCTGCTTGAACCGGATTTCGGGAGTACCGTGGTGCTGGGGTCGGTGCTGGTTGTGATGCTCTTTCTCAATGGATTGCGATACTCGCATCTTGCGATGATTGCGGTGATCGCCATTGCTGCGGTTGTATTGCTGGTTGTGCTGGAGCCTTACCGGGTGGAGCGCCTGCTTTCATTCATGGACCCGTTCAACGATCCCTATGATTCAGGTTTCCAGCTCGTTCAGTCACTGATTGCCTTTGGCAGGGGTGAACTGATGGGTGTGGGAATCGGCAACAGTGTGCAGAAATTGTTCTATCTCCCCTACGCAGGATCCGACTTCCTGCTGGCGATCATCGCCGAGGAACTTGGTTTTCTTGGAATCTGCACGGTGATTGCCCTGTTCGTCGTGCTGATCTGGCGGATATTCCACATTGGCTGGCTGGCGGAGGCGTCCGGAGATCGGTTCGCAAGAATCCTTGCCCACGGTATTGCGATTCTGATTGCGGTATCGGCCCTGATCAACATGGGTGTGAACATGGGGGTTCTGCCGACCAAGGGGCTGACGCTGCCGTTCATGAGTGAGGGAGGAACTAGCCTGATCGTCTATTCCGCCGCAATCGGGATCATCGTTTCTGTGGAACGACGCTCCCGTCAGGAGTCGGACCAGTGAGTACGGTCATCATCATGGCGGGTGGCACCGGCGGTCACATCTATCCAGCGCTTGCGGTCGGTGCAGCCTTGCGCGAACGGGGAGTTAACGTATTCTGGATGGGCGTCCGCAACGGACTTGAGGATCGTTTGGCACGCGAACAGGGTTTTGAGTTTGACTCCGTCAAGTCCCGCGGCTTGTGGGGCAAGGGACCGGGGCGCTGGCTGACCATGCCGCTGTGGCTGACGATGGCCGTTTTGCAGTCTATCGGCATCATCCTGAGGCGCAGACCCGATGCCTTGCTGGGCATGGGCGGTTATGTATGCGGTCCGGGTGGGCTGGCCGGATGGATACTCAGAAGGCCACTGGTGATTCACGAATCGAATGTCATACCGGGTTTGACCAATCGGGTACTCGCCCATGTGGCGACACGGATTCTGACAGGATTCGCGGAGACGTCGATTGCGGGGCACCCGATCTGGGTGGGAACGCCCGTACGCAGCGCCATCATCGCCGCCGCTCGCCGGTCTGACCAAGCCGAAAGCCCGCGGCAGACCGCCAATCTTCTCGTAGTTGGAGGCAGTCAGGGTGCGCGGATTCTCAATGAATCGATTCCCGAAGCGGTGGCGATGCTGCCCGGCGAGCTGTTGCCGAATATACGGCATCAGTCGGGAACCGGTCGCAGCCCGGATACGCAGCGGCGCTATCAGGCACTGAACATTGAGGCTGAGGCTGTGGACTACATCGATGACATGGCAGAGGCCTACCGGTGGGCGGACATCATCGTCGCCCGGGCCGGAGCGATGTCGCTTGCGGAAATCTCCACTGTGGGTCTGGCTGCAGTTCTGGTGCCGTTCCCCCACGCTGCACGGGATCATCAAAGGGTGAATGCGCAGGTGTTTCTCGATCAAGGCTGTGCGCTGGTCTGCGTGCAGGGTGATGACCTGATCCAATGCCTGGCGGCCAGACTCAAGGCTTTGCTGAGCGACCGCAACCTGGTAGGTCAGATGTCATCGCGTATCCGGAAAATGGCCAAGCCGGAATCAACAGATCAGGTGGTCCATCACTGTATGGAAGTCATGCAGGTGTGAGCGGGTTCAAGATGATGCAACCAAATCAGACAGATATATCCATGCACGGATTGAAAGGAGAACTCAGGTGCGATGAGCCGATGAGCCGGCATACCAGCTGGCGCACCGGCGGATGTGCCAGTTTGTTCTACACACCCAAAGGCAAGGACGACCTCGCGGAGTTTCTCAAACGCGTACCGCGGGAGGCCGAAATTGCGTGGTGCGGACTGGGCAGCAACATGCTGGTCAGGGATGGTGGATTTCCCGGAGTTGTGATCTCGACACTCAAAGGCCTGAACGCAATTCAAAAGACCGGTGACAACGAAATGTATGCCGAGGCGGGTGTGCCCAGTGCGAAATTCGCCCGACACGCAGTGAACAACTCGCTGTGTGATGCGGAATTCATGATCGGGATTCCGGGTACGGTTGGTGGTGCATTGGCTATGAACGCGGGCTGTTTTGGCTCGGAAACGTGGAAAATCGTCGGCTGGGTGGACACGATGAGGCGCAACGGCGGTCAGCAAAGGAAGGTGCGCAGTCAGTTCAAATGGGGATACCGGCACGTTGAGACCGAAAACGGCGAGTGGTTCACCGGTGCGCAATTCCACCTGACGCCTTGCGATCGAGAGCAGGGAAAACAGCAAATCAGGACCTTGCTGAAAAAACGCGCAGCAACACAGCCTATTCAGACGGCAAATGCCGGATCTGTGTTCCGTAATCCACCGCAGGATCATGCGGCACGGCTCATTGAATCTGTCGGGCTGAAGGGTTACCGGATTGGTCAGGCGAGAATTTCTCCGACTCATGCCAATTTCATCGAAAATCAGGGCAACGCCACCGCACAGGACATTGAGAACCTGATCGGTCATGCCACCGAACAGGTCGAGCGAGTCCACGGGATTCAGCTTGAGCTTGAAGTCAAGATCATCGGCAAATCGACTGTAGGAAAGGAGTAAAAATGGAGAATCGACGATATCAACATACGCGCAATCACGCCTACATCAGCGCTACTGATTCCGCTGATTCATCACCGGAAAGAAGGAGTATCGGGGTTTCGGTGCTTGCAGTCGTACTGTGTGCGCTGGCACTGTTCTTTGTTGGTTTTGACCTCCTGCTCCAGCCTGAGCGAATACCTGTGAAATACATCAGTGTCGCAGGTGAGCTGCGTAACACTGAACCCAGCCAGGTCCAAAAGGCGATTGCCCAGGTGGTTTCCTCAAGCAATATCCTGCGGGTGGACATTTCAAAGGCGGTCGCTGCCGCGCAGGCACTGCCTTGGGTTGAGAACGCCACAGTCAATCGGAAATGGCCGGATACACTTGAGGTCCATGTCAATGAGCGGGTGGTTCAGGCACGCTGGAATGACGACATGTGGCTTGACCAGAGTGGCGTCACATTGGAACTACCTGAATATGAAAACGAGAGTCTGCCTCGTATGCGCGGTGGATCGGGCGCAGGACATGAGGTGCTGGCGAAATATCGCACCATGGAAAGGAAATTTTTCCGTAGTGGATTGAAGATCCTGGAGTTGTCCAAATCAGAAAGGGACAGTTGGGAGTTTCAGGTGCAGGTCGTCTCCACTGATGAAAAAGCATCACATGATAAGACTGAATCTGCCGAACCGTCGATCAGGGTGATTTTAGGAAGCGCCGACCTTGAGAAAAGATCTGACCGATTTCTGCGACTGTATTCGGAACTGTTCCACAGTGTTGCGGATCAGATTTCGATCATCGACATGCGTTATCCCGACGGAATCTCCGTTCGCTGGGTTGATCAGGCTCCGCGGTTGAGTGGGGTGGCAAGATTGAAAAATTCTTGATGGAGTAAAGACAGATGGCTAACACAAAACACTCAGACAAGCAACTCGTCGTTGGATTGGACATCGGGACATCCAAGGTTGCTGTTGTGGTATGTGAGATCTCCCCGCTCGGGGAAATCGAAATCATCGGCGTCGCAGAACAGCCGGCATTGGGGATGCAAAGAGGCATGGTCTCGAACATCGAGCTGATGGTACAGTCGATCGAGCAGGCCATCAAGGAAGCCGAGATGATGGCTGCGTGTGATATTGTCGGCGTGTTTGCAGGCATCACAGGCGCTCACGTGCGAAGCTACAACTCCAGCGGAGTTGTTGCAATCCGAGGAGGCGAGGTGACACAGGATGACGTGAATCGCGTGATCGAGGCCGCCCAGGCAGTCAGGATATCCAGTGATGAGAAGATTCTCCATGTTCTGCCGCAGGCCTTCAAGATCGATGATCAGGATGGAATCCGGGATCCGATTGGCTTGTGCGGAGTGCGCCTCGATGCCAATGTCCATGTGGTGACTGGAAATGTCAGTGCGGTGCAGAACATTCTCAAATGCATCAAACTGTGTGAGCTGGAAGTTGAGGAAATCATACTCGACCACATTGCATCCGGCGAATCGGTTCTGACCGAGGATGAGATGGAGCTGGGTGTGGGGATGCTTGATGTGGGTGATGGTACGATGGATCTGGCGGTCTATTGCGAGGGTGCGATCCAGCACTCGACAGCGTTCGCCATGGCAGGTGCACAGGTGACCAAGGACATCGCGGTCACCTTGCACACACCGACTGCGTCGGCCAAGAAGATCAAGCACCGTTACGGCAGCGCGGTGGTGAATTCAGTCAATCAGGATCAAGTGATTGAACTGCCGGGTATCGGTGATCAGCCGGCTCGCAGCATTCCACAGAGGTATCTTGCTGAAGTGATTGAGGCGAGAATGGAGGAGATGTTTCATCTGGTGCTGGCGAATCTCAATCAGACCAATTACATGAATTTGCTCCGGTCCGGTCTGGTACTGACCGGTGGCGGATCGAAAATGGAGGACGTGGTACCACTGGCGGAAAGAATATTCAATGTGCCGATTCGCCTGGGTGTTCCCCGTTATACGGGCACCCTGAGTGAGGTGGTGCGCCATCCGATGTTTGCCACAGGAGTGGGACTTTGTCAGTTCGGTTACTGCAATCGGGAGAAATACACTTCCGTCGGCAGCGACGACCTGACACACAGCCCGGGTTCCATATCAAGGGTTCTGGACCGGATTCGCAGAGTCTACGGTCGTACGGAATCTGAATGGCTCCCGGCACAGAATACAGGAGGACGTTTTTAGCGGCGCCTGTGATTTAACAATAACAACGATCGATTTATGGCAAATCAATTTGGAGGATGAAAGTGAACCAATTAGGAAATAGTAAATCATCGAATCAATCCGTCTCGGACGTAGAAGAAGACCCTGGCCAGCGGCGAGGAGAAAAGGAGTCTGATGTCGAAGGTTCAAGCGAAGGCGAAAACGGGCGGCAGTCGGGCGATCTGCAACGACATGCTGAATCCGAGGAGTCGGGCAGGTCCGGGTCGCGGCGCAAGCAGCTGCGATACCTGAGACGAAAGCCGATGGCGAGAACCGATGGCAGGAAAAGGAGGAAAGGGCAGTCTCAAAATTTACCTTTGAGACAGCGCATGAAGATTTACAGGAATCGTCGTCCGAGCGAGTAGCCGGTGGAACATCGAAGTAGGTTCGTTGTCCGGAAAGCGCTCGGCCGACAGGTAGGCGGTATGAGGATTTGAGGTATGTTGGACAGCAAGGCGATTGCGGGGTGGTGTGTGAAGATCATGGCAACCCGATACATGGTTGCCTTGCCGTCCGTTCAGTGGATGTGAAGGAATGAATTCGGACTTTAATTTTATTTATATGGGGAACAGGTGAAATGATGGGATCAAATTTTCAAAATGGATTGCTTCAGAGTCGTTTCTTTCTGCAATCTGAGGATTCGTACAACCAACGTGCGATCATCAAGGTTATCGGAGTTGGCGGCGGTGGAAGCAACGCGGTGGATCACATGATCAGTGAGTCAATTGATGGTGTGGAGTTCTATGTTGCCAACACGGATGCCCAGGCATTGGCGGAACTGAGAAATCCGCATCGGATTCAGATCGGCAGGGAGCTGACCAAGGGTCTGGGCGCAGGTTCCGACCCGAATGTCGGTCGCGAGGCTGCACTGGAAGACAAGTCCACGATAGTGGATCACCTGGTTGACGCTGACATGGTTTTCATCACCGCGGGATTGGGTGGTGGTACCGGCACTGGTGCGGCGCCTGTGATCGCGGCTGCAGTGAAGGAGGCGAATCCCAAGACGGTGGTCGTTGCGGTTGTAACCACGCCGTTCATATTTGAGGGCAAGCGCAGAATGAGTTGTGCAAAGAGTGGTTTGGTCGATTTGAGAGTGGCGGTTGATTCCCTGATCACGATACCCAACCAGAAACTGCTCTCAAAAACCACAACGATGAAGGATGCATATGGAGAGGCAAATGACGTTTTGCTGAACGCAGTCAAGGGAATCGCAGACTTGGTCGTGCGCCCTGGATACATGAACGTTGATTTTGCCGATGTGCGAACGGTCATGTCCGAAGCGGGACAGGCGGTGATGGGAACAGGACGGGCAAGTGGAGAAAACCGAGCCGAGAAAGCGGCACGCAATGCGATAGAGAATCCCCTGTTGGATGACATTGATGTGGCAAATGCCAAGGGTATCTTGGTCAACGTCACGTCCAATGAGGAGATGACTCCACAGGAGTTTTCGACAATTGGAGAGGTGATCAACGATGTCGCGTCCGAGGATGCAGTGATCATTCCCGGTCAGGTCTATGATGAATCTGCGGGCGATGAGTTGCGCGTTACGATTGTCGCCACCGGACTGGGTGAGGATGAGGAAATCCGTCCCCAACCTGCGAGTCCTGCTGAACCTGCGGTTGCACACCAGCCGGATCCCTTCATGGGCTCAGAGGTCGGAGAAACGATCAGGCCTCACGAAGGTGATCACATGCCGGCGGTATTGCGAAACAGGGGCGGAACCGGCTTTCATTCATCCTATGAATTCGGCAACGGAAACGGACTGGCACAAAAGGACTAGTTCTTTCTTCACGGTCTTCATATTTGAGAGGACTGACCGGTCGGTTGTCTCGGGTTGAATGTCAAAGGATGAGAAAAGGCTGCACCCGGTGTGCAGTGTGATGTGTTGATGATTGACGCAGAATTCATCCTGTTTGTTTGAAATCGATACTGAAAAGCGGTAAATCAGAGGTCTTTTTGGCGATCGCGCTAAAATATGCGGTAAATTCAAGCGATTAAATGCCATTGTGTTCTGTATAATGCGCCGAAGCCATTGTATAATCCGTCTGATTTTCATTTTGGCGTAATGTAGTTCATCGAGTGATAAAGTAAAAATTGCGGGCTTTTACGCGCTTTCAGACCATATTTATTTTCAGTACCCACATATGATTAAACAACGAACTCTTACAAACATAATTACTGGCACGGGTGTAGGTTTGCACACAGGTGTCAAAATTTGTCTGACCCTGAACCCAGCACCTGCGAATACCGGTATTGTTTTCCGGAGAGTTGATTTGAACCCTGTAGTGGAAATTCCTGCAAGGGTTGAGAATGTGTCAAATACGCGTCTTTCCACCACCCTGGAATCGAATGGCGCATCGGTTTCAACAGTCGAGCACCTGATGTCGGCTTTTGCAGGTCTAGGCATAGATAATGCCTATGTCGATGTTTCGGCCGCCGAGGTACCCATCATGGATGGCAGTGCGCATCCATTTGTGTTCCTGATGGAGTCTGCCGGTCTGGAAAGCCAGAATGCGCCCAAGAAGTTCATTCGAATCAAGAAAAAAGTGATGGTCAAGGAAAAGGATATGTGGGCGAAGCTTGAGCCATACAACGGATTCAAGATCAAGTTCACGATAGACTTTGATCAACCGGTCATGAAGAATGCCAGTCAGACCGTCGAGATCGATTTCGCAACAACTTCATTCAAGAACAACATCTCCCGGGCACGCACATTTGGATTCATGTCGGATTTGGAAGGGTTGCATGAAGCGGGTTTGGCGAAAGGCGCCAGCTATCAAAATGCGGTGGTGATGAACAAATACCATGTGTTGAATGAAGAACAGTTGCGCTACCAGGACGAATGTGTAAGGCACAAGGTACTGGATGTAATCGGCGACAGTTACCTGTTGGGCCATTCACTAATCGGCAAGTTTTCTGCCTATAAGTCCGGCCACTACCTGAACAATCTGCTGCTCAAGGAACTTCTGGCAAATGAATCAGCGTGGGAACTGGTTGAATTCGACGATTACCAGGACCTTCCTGCCACAATTATCCGACCGGTTACGGTTCCTGCCTGAGGCAGAAAGCAGTCTCCAAGTTGGGGGAATCCACTGGTTGTGAATTTCCTTCCACAAGCCCCAATGGTTATCGGTACCCCGGAGAATGTCCACTTAGTCGTCAGACTTGCGACTGAGGCGGCGAAAGATTTGCTTCACTTCAGGATTTCTTGACTCCGACGAGAGTTGCGCAAACAGGTTTCTCAGTCCTGGCGTGATTCTGCGCTCGCGTTTTGGCATCGTCGGACTAACCGGCGTCGGTTTGGAAACGGGAACCTGAATCCTGATACTCATTTCGGTGAGTTTGAGATGGCCTTCAGCCCGAAGCGCTTCCAGAATGCTCGCTTGCTGGTTGATCAGTTCATGCGCCCATGTTGGTGAGTTCACGACGACATGTAAAATGTTCCCTTCAATTTTCAAGTTGCTTGTATTCTCCGCAATCGGGTTGCCGACTGCTTTACGCCAGTTCCGGTAGACCGGTGATTGAGTGTGCTGCGCAGGCTGGCGCAACGACAGACTGTCCAACAAAATCGAGTGCATCTGTTTGTAATTTGATTTTTCCATCGAGTCGAATCTGGATGATCGGGCTGCTGAAGCAAGGTCGATTGTGTCAGTCTGCTGAAGAATCGGTCAATTCAGGAGGAATGATACCGGCTTGTTCACACAGCCTTCGAATATTCGGGTCGTGTCGGTGTACCTGCGCATCAAATTCGAGAACTTGTGGGTCGTCGGCTTCTGTCGGTTGAAATCTCAGTCCTCTGAAGTGGTAATAGAACAACTCGGTACAGGGCACGTACAGCACTCCGAAAAACGTCTTGACGATCGTGTTCAAACCAATGACTTTCTTTAGGAAGAATCGACTATTGGATATTGCGTAGACCACGTGTTCCTTCCAGGTGAATTTTGATTCGGTGGAACGACCAGGTTGGGTGATGGCAATATGAACCGAGTTGTATAAGATCCGGTCGAATTGAAAAATGTACTTGGTTTTCCCATTTGCCTGAATTCCCTGGTCATGGCGATGATAGCTGTGGTCCCAAGCCCGCATGAGTTCAGGTTTTACCGGATTTTGGGACAACTGCCTGGGAATCCAACTCTCTCTCATGCGAATCGAGCCAATCGATTCATCATTGAATGTATCGTCAAGAAAATCCAAGAGTTTTTGGTCTTTTTTCATGACGAGATATTCGTCTATGTCGGTATTTATGCAATAAGCATTTGCTACCGGGAATCGAATACGGCAATGATTGAGCACTCCTCGCTGACTGAACTTGTCTTTTGACCGACCGTACTCGAATGGCCAGTCTACGAATACGATTTTCATGTCTACGTCCAGTTTCTTGATACGCTGCACAACCTTGTCGCGATTCGCACTGTCGTTGTCGTAGATGATCATTCGCTGCACATTGTGCAATCGGTAGTACCATCTTATCCAGTCTTCGATCCATTCAACGTGATTGTTTTTTTGCAGCGTAACAAGTGTCAAACGATTTTCCGTGTCGCTCTTTCGCATATGGGGGTCGGGTGAGAGTTCAACCGGCACCTCGGCAGCGAAGACCGAGAAGCGGAATTGAAGGGTGACGTTTTGTCCTGTCACGCCTTGTGGCGGGTCAATTTCCAACAGGAATATTGACTTCAACCTGCTCAGGCTGAAATTCAATGGTGTGTGCTCGTGGAAAATTGTCATGGGTAACAGTTCTTTTTCGAGATTGAAAAACTTGGGACCCAGGCCGATGATTTTGTCTCTTGCCGGGCAGTAAAACACATCATAGAAAATCGTCCTTCGGTCGAAAAGCGTTTGCTGTATTTCGGTTGGCAGCGATGTGTTTCGGCCGTGCAAATGCCTCTTGATTTCGAGCTGTTCGGGAATCCGAAGGCTCGACAATCGGTAGAGTTTAAAGTCTGATTTCATTGCCAAAGAATTCGTTGGTTACTGTTTGCACGAAATGCGCCAACTGGTCTTGAAAATGAAAGATTCTGGTTTGATCGTTTCCAATGCTGCCATCAGTTTGCATTCAAGAATAAACAACCGGAAGCTCTCTGGGTTACACCCACATAATATAATCAATCGTCAACACCACCATGGTTGCGATGCCGCATAGTGCGAACCTCGACCCACACGAAAAATTCAATGCTCATTCTGCAAGGACAAAGTGCAACCATGAGACAATTCATGGTTTACAGCAGATTCCCGTGTTGCCGGTCAATTCCAGTTTGAAATGTCTGTCAATGTCATAACGATCAAATGGGGAGATCTATATGGCCCTCACTATGTGAATCGCTTGTACAGTGGCGTTCATCGCAATCTGTCGAGAGAATTCCGGTTTGTGTGTTTCACTGATGATGCCCATGGTCTTCGCCAGGAGATAGAAACCTACCCGATTCCTGATGTGATCAATCCTGAAGCACTTTCGAATTTCGAAAACGGAAGAAAACAGCAATTGTTCCAAAGTGGCATCGGCGATCTCGAAGGGCCATGCCTGTTTTTCGACCTTGATGTGATCATTTTAAATTCCATTGACTGTTTTTTCGACTACAAACCCGGTGAATTCTGCATATGCAAGGAATGGTTGCCGCCCCACCAGATACTCAAGCACAAAATCAGGAACAAGCAATTTGGTGGAAATTCATCTGTTTTCAGGTTTGAGGCAAATTCCCTTCAGTTCATCATTGACACGATGAACAATGATGTGCAGTATCCACAGCAGTTCAGACTTGAGCAGCGCTGGCTGTCGCACATATTGAAAGACAGGATGAATTGGTGGCCGGATGAGTGGGTGAAGAGTTTCAAGCATCGCCGACCGGTTTACCCGCTGAGTTTTTTGTTTCCCCCCAAGTTACCCCATGGCGCCCGTGTGATGGTGTTCAACGGACCGCTCAAGCAGTCACATGCGATTGAGGGAAACTTCGACCTGTCTCCCCGTCGAGTCTGCCGCCCAGCAAGGTGGGCTGCGCAAAACTGGATAGACTGAATCCAACGCAGCGACCGGGATTCGGGGCGGAATACCCGGCCTTGGTATTGGATAGTCGGGCGAAGAGTTCGCCTAATCGATTCAGTTCCATCTCAAGGGACTGCAATGACCAACAAATATTGTCTATTGGTTGGAGTATGGGTACGGAGTCGACCTGACTGTTTCAAATTCTTCGAATTCACCGGCGGCAGGCGATTGGTAATATGGCAACTCGAAGTGCTCGAATCCAGCGAGAAGAAAATCAAGATTCAATTGACTGATCTTCTTGAAGGATGAATCCATGCGTAGATGGATAGTGATCCTTGATGAGTGACTCGAGGATGGTTTTTTGTCGAAGACTACCTGCAGATTTGTGAATCAAGCGTTCGGTTAATAGGTCTATCCGGCGAGGAGCACATCATTGGCTTGCATTCGGCTTGCGCGTCAATCCGATTTCCTGGCGACAAATTCAACAACTGCGGCATATTGTTCGCCCATAACCATCAGATTTTCTCATTGAGGTTCAATACTACCAGCATTTCGTTGGTGGGCTGCCTGGAGTTCTTTCCTGGTACCTGTGATGGTGCGTTACTTCCCGATGAGGTCCAAAATCAAAACCGAATGATTCAACGACGGTTGAGTCAATTCTTCGTAGATGGAATGAGATTGGTTCGGAAGTAACCGAAGCGATTAATTCGTTCCAGTTATTGCTGAGTTTTTCCTTCGTGTTGCGAGTCGATTTAGCGACAATCCAGGAAATGCAGCCAGGCAAACTGAGATTTGTCTGGGATCAGGTTGCTTGCCGAGTCGAAATCAAGAGGTGTCTCAATTGGCTAAATCTCGAAGTAAATCCAAGCGAACCGCTCTTTGGAGTGTGCCAGGAGGTTGGATAACGGTCTACTTTGTCTTGTTCGCAGTCATGATGTTATTCATGATGGTGTGTATCTTGTGGTCGTATTTCGGCGAACCGCCTATGTTCGTGAGGCATATAATCGAAGTTGCAACCCTATTGTCTTCGGTGACAATCGGTGTTGTGGCGGTCGTTTACATATTTACTGAGGTGATTAGGATGTTGGCGAATTTTGTTATCGAGAAGTACTTGGAAAGGCGATTCAATAAAGGTGTCCTCAAGGGTCGGCAAGAGGGTCGCCGGGAAGGCCGTGAGGAAGGTCGAGAGCAAGGTCGAGAGGAAGGTCTTCAAAAAGGTCGAGAGGAGGGTCTTCAAAAAGGTCGGGTAGAAGGCGTTGCCAAAGAGCGCGAAGTCTGGATGGCGTGGAATGACAGACGACTTTCCGCAGAAGCGGATAATCGTTCGTTTGATGAGCCTCCGCCAGGTTGAACTCACTAGTGAATCACCACGAGGCTTGATCGCACACTACGGAGCATGCACGCAGATAGACTTACAGTCTTTTGCCTTGGGTAGTCGGCACTGCCACACTCTCTACATCGATATTCGGAGGTCGATACGAAAAATACTCAGTTGAAATCGCTTACGAACCAAATCAACTTTGATCAATGGGTACTGGTCATCACTTCGACGGTTTTTGCTTGGAAACAGCTTAGATCATTGACGCTTGCAGTCAAGTGGGCAATCCTTCTATCCTTCTGAGACCGCTCTCCCGTGTCCAGTCAATTCAGATTCAGTCCAGTTCAAACGGTGTGTCAGCGCTAAAGAATAATCCCCAATTGTGCTAACGAATTCCTCACCTATTTCCAATATCGGCGATCAGCCAAGATAATACAAACTGTCACCTCCGGAATGTGATGGCTGCGTGCTGGCTGACACAGTGTTGGGTTGTCAATTTCAGGAGGTTTTCCTGTAGATTTTCAATACCACGGGCATCTCAATGGTGAGTTGTCTGAAACCCATTCCAGGTACTGGCAAGGGTCACCTTAACTGATAAGAAAAAAAACGAAATGTTTCCGGGACAGTTGAATTGATTCTTCGCTGATGGAATGCGATCAGTTCGGAATTAACTGAAGCGATTAATTCGTTCCAGTTATTGCTGAGTTTTTCCAACGCGTTTCCAATCGATTTGACGACAATTCAGAGAATGCAGCCAGGCTAACCGAAGTTTGTCTGGTGTCAGGTTGCTTGCCGTGTCGAAATCAAGAGGTATCTCAATTGGCTAAATCTCGAAGTAAATCCAAGCGAGCCGCTCTTTGGAGTGTGCCAGGAAGTTGGATAACGGTCTACTTTGTCTTGTTCTCAATCATGATGTTATTCATGATGGTGTTTATCTTGTGGTCGTATTTCGGCGAACCGCCGGTGTTCGTGAGGCATATAATCGAAGTTGCAACCCTATTGTCGTCGGTCACAATCGGTGTTGTGGCGGTCGTTTACATATTTACTGAGGTGATTAGGATGTTGGCGAATTTTGTTATCGAGAAGTACTTGGAAAGGCGATTCAATAAAGGTGTTCTCAAGGGTCGGCAAGAAGGTCGCCGGGAAGGCCGTGAGGAGGGTCGAGAACAAGGTCGAGAGGAAGGTCTTCAAAAAGGTCGGGTAGAAGGCGTTGCCAAAGAGCGCGAAGTGTGGATGGCGTGGAATGACAGACGACTTTCCGCAGAAGCTGAAAACCGTCCGTTTGATGAGCCTCCGCCAGGTTGAGCTCACAAGTGATTCGTAGTGAGGCTTGATCGCACACTTCGGAGCATGCTAGCAGATAGACTTACTGTCATTTGTCTCGGGCAGTCAGCACTGCCACACTATCAACTTCGAGATTCGGAGGTCGACGCCAGAAAACCTCAGTTCAAATCAACCACGGTCCAAAGCATCTTTGGTTATTGGGTTTTGGTCATCACTTCGACGGTTTTTGCTTGGAAACAACTTAGTGCATTGATTCTTACAGTCAAGTAAGGCAATCCGCCTGAAGCCGTTCTCCCGCAGTCACACGATTCGGATTCAGTCCACTTCAAACGGTGTGGAATCACACCTCATCCACACCCGCCAGTACTGTCAATGCTAATGAAAAATCTCGATTGTGCTAATAGGAATTCCCCACCAATTTCCAATTTCGTTGATCAGCCGAGACTATACACATCGTCACCTCTGGGATGTGACGGGGGCAAGCTCACTGACACAGTGTTGGGTCGTCAAATTCAGGAGGTTTTCCATTAGGTTTTCAATACCACGGGCATTTCAATGGTGAGTATTCTGGAACTCATTTCAGGTACCGGCAAGGACGGGATTTAACTAAAAAAACGCGGAATGTCTCTGGGACAGTTGATTTGATTCCCCGTAGATGGAATTCGATCAACTCGAAACTACCTGAAGCGATTAGTTCGTTCCAGTGATTACTGAGTTTTTCCTTCGTGTTGCGAGTCAAATTAGCCACAATTCAGGGAATGCAGCCAGGCAAACTGAGTTTTGTCTGATGTCAGATTGCTTGCCGAGTCGAAATCAAGAGGTGCCTTAATTGGCTAAGTCTCAAAGAAAAAACCAAGCGAACCGCTCTTTGGAGTGTGTCAGGGAATTGGATGTCAGTCTATTTTGTCCTATTCGCATTCATTATGGTGTGTATCTTGTGGTCGTATTTCGGTGAGCCGACTGTATTCGTGAGGCATATAATCGAAATTGCAACCATGTTGTCATCGGTGACAGTTGGTGTTGTGGCGATCTGTTTGCATTTTTACTGAGGTGATTAGGATGTTGGCGGATTTTGTGATCGAGAAGTACTTGGAGAGGCGATTCAATAAAGGTGTCCTCAAGGGTCGTCAAGAAGGTTGGCAAGAAGGTCGAGAGGAAGGTCGAGAGGAAGGTCGAGAGGAAGGTCGTGAGGAAGGCGTTGCCCAAGAGCGCGAATTGTGGGTGGCTTGGAATGACAGACGACTGTCTGCTGAAGCGGATAATCGTCCGTTTGATGAGCCTCCGCCAGGCTAACCTTGACCGTGGGTTGCAATGAGGTGCGGAGCGCACAATTCGGAGACTGCGCGGAAATAGGTACCCAGCTCTTGGCTGTGGGTTTGCAGGATTGACGCGTCTTCTATATAGAAATTCGAAGATCGATACCAGAATTTCTCAGTTGTAATTTCTCACGAACCAAGTCGGCCTTGGTTAATGGGTGCAGGTCAAGCCAGTCAATCGGAAATTTCAACGTGACGCGTCGTTTGTTGGCGAAGCACTCTACTGCAAGGTCAGTACGGTTGGCTCGAGGTCGCTGTAGCAAGACAGCCAGTCTCAAAATCACACAGAGCTTCTTAATGGTCGATTTTTTCAATTGTGAGTTCGTACCAGAAAATGTTTTCGGAATTTTTCTTCGATGGCTACGTACAAGCATGGCTAGTGTAGTTTGCTCAGGTTTGGAGAATCCTGCCATATCCGAAAACTCCAATAGATATGCTCCATGCTCGTGGTATTTTGTATGTGCAATGGACAGCCCGATTTCATGAAGTGTCGCTGCCCAACCCAGTAGATTGCGTGCGCCAGGGGCATTTGTGAACCACTCACTCTCAACTTGATCATACATGTCGAGAGCCAAGTCATGAACGCGCTGTGCATGAGCCTTGTCGATTGACCAATGTTCAGCAAGGGATGCGACCGTACGCTCTCTGGCATCATCGTTTCGGAGACGCCCGAGTAAATCATACATCACCCCTTCGCGCAGCGCCAGATCTGAAACCTGCATTGAAGCGATCTTCAACCGGTCGAATAACGCAGAAACGATCGCAATGCCACCGGGAAGGACCTCACAGCGAGTCTGCTCAAATCCGAATTTGGTCAGTTCCGAGGAATGGGTGCAACGCAGTATTTCTTTTCGAAGTTGTTCCAATGTTTCGCGGGTTATTGTTCCGTCACTCCACCCCAATTGAAGAAGTGCCTCCCCGACCGCGTTGATGGTTCCCGAGCATCCAAGAACTTTGTCCCAACCATAGGCTTTGAACTGTCGGTCAATCGATCTGATCTCAAGTTGTGCGTCCTGTTCGGCTCGAAGCATGCGTTGTTCACTGATTCTACCGTTCTGGAATCTGGATGTGGTCAGGCTGACGCAACCAATATAAAGGCTTTCCACCAGCTGCGGGTTGTGACCTGAGCCTGCAATAATCTCAGTACTTCCGCCACCAATGTCAATCACAAGGCGTTTGCTGGAACTCTCAGACAGTCCGTAGCATACAGACTCATAGATTAGACGGGCCTCTTCCCGACCGGTGATGATGTCGATGGAATGCCCGAGGGCTTTTTCTGCTTTTGGAAGGAACTCCCCGACATTTCTTGCTTTGCGGAATGTGTTGGTACCGACCGCCCGAATATTGGAGGATGGGATGTCTCGGAGTCTCTGACCGAATTGCCGCAGACACTCAATCGCCCGATTTTGTGATGCGGAAGTCAGTCTCGAGTTTGCATCCAGACCTCCACCGAGACGAACAATGTCCTTGATTCGGTCAACTACGACAAGTCTTTCGTTTTCAAGCCTTGCAATGACGAGATGGAAACTATTTGATCCAAGGTCAACTGCTGCGACGAATTCCGGTTCTGTCACAACATCAGCCGAGGTGATGGTTTCATTCACGCAGTTGCAAGTTTACGCAGCGAAGCCGGACTCATGAACCAGCGCAACGTGCCATGTGAGTTGCTAGGGTCACCTTCAAATGAGATCAGGCACGCTCCTGCCTTGCCAAACTTGACGACTTGTGTTTGGCCGTGAGTGAATTGCTGCATCAGCCAACTCATGTCCGGTTCATGGCCAACCAATACAACGGTACCTGATTCTCCCGCAAGCCAATTTTGTATGGTGTGGTAACTGCAGCCTGGAGTCAGAAGGTCAGAAACTTCAAGCTCAGGTCTCTTTCCTGCAGGGATGGCCTCCAAGAATAGTTCAGCGGTCTGAAGTGCGCGGGTATACGGACTGGTAACCACTCGCTGAACGTCCTCATCCAAAGCCTTGTAGAGACCTACAGCCGATAGTTTCATCTTGCTGATACCATCGGGTGTCAGCGGACGTTGGGAATCGGGTGCGCCGTTACTGCTCATATGGAACACATAACGGTCTTCAGCGATTGCGTGTCGAAGTAGTACAAGCCTCATAGCGATCAAATTATCTCGTGCAGGTGGAAAAGAGGGCGTCGATGACGAGTGAATTCACCATAGTATATTACGGTGCAGCACACTGGTTTTCGATTCAAACCGGTTCGTATTGGGAAAAGTGGATCGGAAAATCCGGCGGCAATTTTTCCGCGTTTGAAAACGTTGCTTTCAGCAAGTTTGTGACTTAAAAAATGAAGGCCGGAACAGGCAGAAAACTGCCAAAATCATAGCAAAAACACGGATTTTAGCGAAAGAAAATATACCTTTATTATCAATCATTTAAAAAATTCAGTACAACTGAGGGCCAATAAGTTGTACAGCTGCTACTGCTTTTTTTGCAACCTTTCATATGTTTTGACCAATTCTTGTCTCAATCTGGTCCGCATTTAGTGCAAGTTTCACGATGAAAAATTCGATTTTCTCACATTTTCATGTGCCATCTGACAGAACGCTACATGATCTGGCGTTTCGAGTCAAGTCATAATGACTGAATCGGATTATAACAATTGAATTTCATTTTGCAGGATTAAATCGTGCCCCGACATATCCGGAAATTTGGGCAATCTCCAATTCAGAAAAACTCATTGGAATTGCTGTCCCGATTTGAGTGTCCGGTGATGCTGTCATTCGATAAAGTCACTTCAATCTGATTGACCGAACGTTCAGTTTATTCGTAATTTGTTGGGTTCATACGGCTAAATTCCAATTTGATCGGTGCAGGGTTCTTTGTCGTCGTCCGAGAACCGCCAGTTTCGATTATGCGCGCCGCCCAGATGTTTGCCTTTGACCGAGTGCGGGAAATCAGCGAGCGGGACAAATGCGTTTTCGTTTGCAATGCGTTGCTGGCTGGTGAAAATATGGATATGCTGAAATCCAAGGTGCTGGAGCGAAGTCAGACGGAGTCCCTCACAGCATGGTTGGCTCAATTATCGCGATGCGCAAAAATTGCTGGAAATCAACGTGACACAAAATTGGTATTTTGTGTCAATTTGTTGCTCCAACACAGCGCATTTCGAACCGAACAGGTCGGAAATCAATGATTTTGGCTGTAATCCAAAGTTGGTTTTGAAACAAAACACATAAATTCTGTGTCATTTTGATTGTGATCCATGCTCTCAGAAAACACCCTCACGCTGATTGACAGCAAAGGTCGGAAGTACCTGACATCTTCGGAACGCCAACGTTTCCTGCACGCCGTACGCGAGGCCAACCGTCCGGATGTGCAGACTTTTGCACTGATGTTGACATACACCGGGTGCAGAATATCGGAAGCCTTGGCCATGCGTGTCTGCGATGTGGACCTCGAGCAATCGCTGGTTTACATCCAAACCCTGAAAAGACGTTCCGAGATCTGGCGGGAAGTGCCGATCCCACCAGAGTTTGCACGGGAGTTGGAGCTGACTCATCGACTGCGAAAGCAGCAAGCCGTGTTTCGGACACAGAAACTGCGCCTTTGGACCTTTTCCAGATCGACAGCGTTTCGTTGGATCATCAGTCTGATGAAGTCTGCCGGAATTGAAGGATCACAAGCCAGTCCGAAAGGGTTGCGTCATGGATTTGGTATTGCCGCAGTTGAAGCCGGTGTTCCCCTCCCCACCATAGCTGCGGTATTGGGACACTCCAGCATTACCACAACTGCAATCTACACGACCGCCATGGGTAAGGAAGCCAGGGATCTGTTGATGCGGATGTGGTAGCCTCTCAGAACGATTGAGCGTTCAAGGGCCGGGTTCCGAATTCATACTGCTGGACGCTACAGGCAGCACCCTGCAACGTCGAGCGAGCATGAATGAAGAAGATCCTGAAATCTCGCGAACCAATTACACTCCGGTCGCATTCAGGATGTTGACCAGGTCCCTAAGCCTCGATAGCTCGGGGTGGACATACTGCATTGTCGAACGCATACTCACATGCCCCAACAGTTGCTGCAGCTCCTTGTACCTCCCCTCCGCCGCAAGTGCCGTCGCCATCGTATGACGCATGCGATGGGCCGAAATTTCGACATCCTTGGTTTTGGACAGCCGTTTGAAGAAGTTTGAGATCGTGGTTTCCCCGATCCGTTCCTCACACAGATAGTTCTGGTTGAACAAACGAATGTCAAAAACGTATCGGTTATCGAAATCCTTGTCATCTCCAACCTTCTCCAGAGTCTTTTGCTTTAGATGGATAAAGTCATTCACCAAGGCATCTGGCAAGGGAATCTGCCAGGACCGGTAGTTTTTGCTGGTTCTGCCCTCAAGTTCAATGACTTTATCATCAAGCTTGATATTCCCCCACTTTAGTCCGGCAATCTGTCTGCGACGCATTCCCGTGTGGAAGAGCGTTCTCACCAGAGTCGCCCAGAACCAGTTCGGTGCGAACCGGGACTCGTCACTTTCAAGGTAATTCACAATTGAACGTAACTTGTCCAAAGCGATTACCTTTGGTTTCTCCCTGATTACAGGGGAATAAGGTACCGAATAATTTTTCGGATTCTTGATCAAATTTTGCTTCACGGCAAACTTCAACAGAATTTGAATATGCCGCAGATAACTGTTCCAAGTCGAATTCGAAGTGTTTCGACCTAGGACTTTATCTCTCCACAACAAAATTGTCTCCTGAGTGATATCCTCGATGTCTTCAATTTCCATCTCGCGTTCAAAAAGCGATGCAACAAATTTGTAGTTGCGTTGGCTCTTTTCTGCAAGGTTTTTTTGAATACTGTATCTTTCAGCTACTTCAGATAATTTCATAATTTCCCTCCTGGAATGTGCCGAGGTTTCATAATTTACCCGAGTCAATGTTGTAAAAATTCACTCGAATACAAGTTAACTTTAATCTGTTTGTACAAGAAAATAAAGAAATATTTTTTGCACGATGCTTAAATGAGTTCGAATTTCGTCTCTTTTTTGGGTTTGCAAACCACTTCATTGGTTGTAATTTGCACCCGATTTCCATTGATTTTTCCCAAAGAATCTTCAATTTTTCAGTTCACACAGAATGTTGACAGGCTATGGTTTTCAAATCGAATTGGAATCAGGCTGACTCCGGGCAAACCCCCTCACCTTCCCGCCGAAGCCACCCGTCGAAGAGTTTGAATTCCACTTAGGGTTGCGTTCTGGATGTTTTGGTTCATGCCGCTCCACGCGTGGGCGATGGGAGTTGCCGCGCTCGAACTGGCTGCTCCAAGCAGAATGAACCAGGCGATGGGCAGTGAGATATACGAGAAGAGTGTAATCAGTGATAATACGACATCCTGGGTGGTACCACTGCCTCCATGGTCGAAGAGTGACGCGTCCGGATACATCGTTTCCAACAGCCTCTCGTCGAGGAACGCTGCGATCTCCCACAGCGCGCTTAGAAACCTTAACGCAAACATGATGACCAGTGTCCGAACAATGATTGAGGGTTTGACGATCGAGTAGGGAACGATGATGGGAATTGATATGTAGAGCAGCATCAGCATCAATGCCTGAACCATCGGAAGGCCTATGACCGCCATTTCCATCGCCACGTGGAGGAATATTGATGCTGTCAATATGGCAAGCATCCCGAAAATTTGCTGAATGCCATCAATACTGAATATGTCTTTCGAGAACCAGTTGATGGCTTTACCCTTGTCGGCGCGGTTGATCATGACCTTGGGTGCAAAGTTGATCAATCGTCTAAGAAAACGGTCTTCATGGTCCATGACACTGTCCTGTCTCAATTGTTCCTCGCGATCTTCGAATTTTTCTCGAATCATTTGCAGGTGGCCTTCCAGCCAAGGCGCGGCATCGTGCAGTTCTGCCATCAGTTTTGCGCGTAACCCCAACGATGGGTGAGACCACCACGCATCGCAGTAAGGTTTGCCCCGTTGAAAGCTGTGAGCGCTTTCGGCATTATTCCAACCCGGGATAACAGAACTCGCATGGTAGCCGATTCCGCATTCCTTGATATTCGGACAACGCTTGTAGAGTCCAGGGGTGTCAACAAGGATGTGGGAACCAAGCCAGTCAACAGAATCCTGGAGATTTTCCGGCTTCGGTGGATTGTCGCTGTTTTGATATTTCGCCAATGCACGCTCATAACAGTCGACACGAAACTCGCGCATCTCGCGAAGCACAGTCTCACTCTGGAGTGTCACTTGAGATACACGCAACAAAATGGGCCTGATTCCTCCGGGTCCACCAATATGCGACACTACTTGCGAGGCGGCATGGGTCAGTATTGAGGAGACCTGATAACCCAGCCACCATACAAGGGGAATTCGAATTTCGTCTTCATTGTATGTTTGACGCATGTAAGGGACATCGGGGTCACCTGCCGTTACCGCCTTTTGGTCATACTTGTCGTAATACTCAATTTCGCTTGGGTCTACTGGAACTGCTGGCAGGAAACAGAAGATGATGATCATGGTTGAAAGGTAGATGTCATGCTCCATTCGACGCAGCGAGACAGGTGCTGCACTTTTTGACTCCTGACTTTTGATTGGCTCTGCCCAGTTTCGGTAGATTGCGATTGCATAGGGGACAAAAACGAGACCAGTTGCCACCAGTGTCATCGTTATACCGTTCCCGATACGCCAGCCGATTAGCGTTGTCGCCAATTCAAAATAGGATTCGACACTCATACTTAAGTCGCAGAGTCAACGTATTTGTGGTTGTTCAGTGCGTCGAACAGATGGTCCCGGTGTAGTGAATGCCTGATGTGCACCGAGAATGTTCAGTACCGTGTCTGAGACCAGCCTTTTGCGTATTTGCATCTCAAAGGTGACGCTGTCAATGTCCTTCTCCAAGATCTCCAACTTCTTGTGTATTGTTTCCGTAGCGGTACCGGAGTTTTGTATGTTCGGCTCCATCAGTCCACTCAATAACAGTCTGCGGGCGAGGAATGCCTTGTCAACAATCCGCGCCAGAGCGATTTCACTGGACAGGCGGGAGATCAGGAAGTCCCGGTCTGGGAGGTCTCGAAGTGCAGCAATCAGTTCGGGTGAAAGGTTTATTTTGCTGCTCTTCACCGGTTCGAGATCCGAATCTGTAAGGGTCAGGTTGGCGTATACGACTTGTGTCAGTTGTCGCTTGACCTGATCCATCTCCTCGTCTACCTTTGGAAGAAGCCCCGCACCCGAAATGGTTGACGAACTTTCACCGGCTTGAATTCTGTAGTCGCCCAAAACATCCGTGATCCATTCGCTGGCTGAATCCGGTGTATCCCAGAGTTTTTGAAGATGGGAGTCGGAATTTGTGGTTCCCGGCGTCGATTTGCAATCTGGTTTCTGCTTATGCAACATGCACCAACCCGCTCGGCTGGTGTCTTGCAGCAGCCAGATCGGCTCGCTGCCCTTGCAACCGGATTTTCTGCCTGCCACCCAGTTGATGCATCCGTCTGAATTGTCAGCGATGCGTTTTGCTGCAGTGGCGCTAGTTCCGGCATTGGCTTGCTCCTGCCACTTCTGAGCCCGGGAGATTTTGATCATGTCTTGAAACGGATCGTTTCCGCTTTCTAGGTGTTCCATGTTTTCCTCACAAGACTTAACGGAAATATCCCATTTTTTCTCGGCGCGAACGACGTAGTGTTGCAGCAATTGACACATCCCCGGTTTTGCGCGACACAGTACATAGCCTGGTAGAGCACCGGTAATGGTTTGTGGAATGGCAGTTAAAGATGCGAGCGTGTCATTCAATTGATTGGTCAGCATATCCTGAATATCGATCGACGGACTGAAACTGCCGCAGACGGTGCTTCTCAAGCTTGATTTCGTGCGCAGAGTTTCAAGGCTTGCAGCATTGGAGGCAGGAGCATGAGTGGCGTTCACTCCGCCCAAGGAATAGTAGAGTGGATAGTCTGTGATGACTTCATAACCGTCAACTGAACTTGCTTCGGAATTTGCAAGTCCGAAACCCAGGAAACCGGCAATGAGCCAAGAAAACTTTATTTTCATGCGACTGGTCAAAACTGAAGTGAAATTGCTGATTCAACTGATGCAGGTGTATACACGCCTGTCGCGAAGGTTTGAAGTTGAAAATCTGCACCCGGGTGGGCGAGTTTTTCGTCACGGGCAATCCATCCATGTCCGGACAGATATTGGTCTTGGATGTTCCGGTTGAATGCAAACTTTATTCCACATCGGCTTCGATTGCCTCAAGCAAAGTCGTACATGACGCGATCCGAGTGCGTCTATCCCGAAGTCAACAATATAATTGTGAAGTAGATTCCATTATTGACATGGAGAGACAAACTCAAATGAAATCCGACCGTTCAACGATTGAACTTGCCCGAGAACTGATACAGAGAAAATCTGTCACACCTGAAGATGATGGTTGCCAACAGATACTGGCTCATCGATTGAAACGGTTGGGATACGAGGTTGAATCTTTGGCTTGTGGTGAGGTATCGAATCTCTGGGCTCGAAAGGGAAGTCAATCGCCACACATGACTTTTGTTGGACACACGGACGTTGTTCCAACAGGTGACGAATCTGAGTGGACATATCCTCCGTTCAGCGCAACCGAAGCTGACGGAATGTTGCACGGACGCGGTGCTGCGGATATGAAAGGAAGCATTGCTGCGATGATCACGGCCTGCGAGCGGTTTCACGAATCCCACGATAACTTTTCAGGTTCGATATCGTTGCTGATCACAAGTGATGAGGAGGGTGTGGCACTGGATGGCACCCGACATGTCCTTGAGGTTCTCGAATCGAGATCAGAGACAATCGATTACTGTCTCGTTGGAGAACCGACTTCGGAGCACCGTATCGGCGACACGGTCAAGATCGGGCGTCGCGGCTCGCTTTGCAGTGAGATTACAGTCAATGGCAAGCAAGGACATGTTGCATACCCACATTTGGCAGACAATCCCATTCACCGCGCCGGGGAGTTGATTGCCGGAATCGCAAAACTGTCCTGGAATGACGGTGATGATCATTTTCCCGATACCACGCTTCAGATTTCCAACGTCCATGCCGGTGTGGGTGTGGGGAACGTGATTCCTGGTCGCCTGGATCTTTCAATGAACTTTCGATACAGCCCTGCAACGCCGGTCAAAACGTTGATTGAGGACGTCGAGACGCTTTGCCGTGATCTGGGTCTCGATTATGACGCGACTTGGGACGACTCTGCCAACCCTTACTATACACAGAAAGGGTTTTTCACAGACTTGGTGTCCGATGCAGTCTCCGAGGTTTTGGGTGTGCAGCCAAAGTTATCAACTGAAGGTGGGACATCCGACGGACGGTTCGTCGCGCTTACAGGTGCGCAGGTTGTCGAGTTGGGTCCGTTGAATGCAACAATACACAAGGTTGATGAGTGTGTCGGAATCAGGGATTTAGACGATTTGTCCGTTGTTTATGAACGTATTTTGGAATCATTGTTCGTCAGGGAGTCGTGACAATATGACTGGTGGAAACAATCAAGCCGACATTATCGAGCTCGGACACAATTCCTACGCACCGAACTACAAGCCGCGCGACATCGTATTTCAGTCAGGTTCCGGCAGCGTGCTGCAGGATATGGAAGGCAGGGAGTACCTGGATTTCGGGGCCGGTATCGGCGTCAATTGTCTGGGCCATCGAAATCCTGAAATAGTTGCTGCACTGAATGAGCAGGCATCCCGTCTTTGGCACACAAGCAATATCTATTTCTCAGAGCCACCTGTCCGATTGGCAGGTGAACTCGTAGAGAAAACTTTCGCCGAGCGAGTCTTTTTCTGCAATTCAGGCGCCGAAGCCAATGAGGCAGCCATAAAAGTAGCCAGGCGATACGCCTACGAGAATTTGTCTTCGGAAAAAAGAGTCATTGTCACTTTCGAGGGCTCCTTTCATGGTCGAACGCTCGCATCAATAACTGCGACAGCCCAGCCCAAATATCAAGAGGGTTTCGGCCCTTTGCCAGGAGGATTTCGGTACTGTCCATTCAACGATTTGGACAGTTTCAAACAGGCACTTTCCGACGATGTATGTGCAGTATTGCTGGAACCCATACAGGGTGAAGGTGGGGTACGCCCGTTTTCTTTGGAGTTTCTGTCCCAGGTCCAAGACCTTTGCAATGAGAACGACTCCCTGCTGATTTGTGATGAGGTTCAAAGTGGGATGGGGCGCACTGGCAGACTGTTTGCCTACCAATGGGCGCATTCTGTCGCACCCGACATCGTTACGGTGGCCAAGGCATTCGGTGGTGGGTTGCCGATCGGTGCAACACTGCTGGGTAGCAAGCTCAAAGACACCCTGCGTCTTGGCAGTCATGGGTCCACCTTCGGTGGCAATCCGGTCTGTAGTGCTGTTGCACAGGTTGTGTTCAAGAAAGTCAGCGATCCGGCGTTTCTGGCCAACATCCAGGCAAAAGGAGAGCAGTTGCGAACTGAACTTGTGATGCTGAACGAGCGGATTGAGTTTTTTGACGAGATTCGTGGAAAGGGGTTGATGATTGGATTGCCAATCAAACCAGAATATGGTGAGATTGCGGCACCGATCATGCAAACCTGCATGAGTGAGGGTTTGCTGGTGCTTCAGGCAGGCCCAAACGTGATTCGCCTATTGCCCGCGTTCACGATCAGTGAGCGTGAAATCAGCGCCGGTGTGAAGTTGCTGGAAAAAGCCCTGCAGCAACACATCTAGGAAAAGTTTCAACATCCATCAAGCAGATGGCGTACTGATTGCATCCAATGCGCGGCAATCCTCGTATTGCCAGCCGATCGAAATTTTCTGCCCAAACTCAAGATTGACGTGTCCATGTGAGTTGGGAATCTTGACGATGAAGTCATTATGGCCGCAAAGACTGACGCGGGTTCTCACATGGTCACCCAGGTAGATCACCTCTTCAACTTTTGCCTCAACCATATTCGGACACGTTCCGGCTTCCGGGTTGACTGTGACTCTTTCAGGTCTCAGCGACAGGGTTGTTGGTGAATCGACGCCATCAATGTTGACCGCTTTGGCCTTAATGACATTTCCGTCCGTTACTTGAACGTCACACACGCCATTTGAAACGCTCTTCACCGTTCCGAACAAAACGTTGTTCTCGCCGATAAACTGTGCGACAAAGGCATTTTCCGGCTCTTCATACAAATCGTCTGGCGGAGCCAGTTGCTGAATGATTCCATCATTAAACACAGCGATTCGATTGGACATCGTCAACGCCTCTCCTTGATCATGGGTCACGTAGATGACGGTGACGTCCAGATTTTCGTGAATATGTTTGATTTCATACTGCATCTGTTCGCGAAGTTGTTTATCCAGCGCTCCCAGCGGTTCATCCATCAAAACCAGTTTGGGCTCAAAGACCAATGCGCGGGCGACTGCGACACGCTGTTGCTGTCCACCGGACAGTTGCCCGGGCAGTCTTCCACCAAAACCACCCAATTGAACCATGCCCAGCGCCCGGTCAACCCGACTGTCGATATCGGATGCGGGTAATTTGCGTACGCGAAGTGGAAAGGCCAGATTCTCTTTCACAGTCATATGAGGGAACAGAGCGTAATTCTGGAACACCATTCCAATATCGCGCTTGTGAGGGGATACATTATTGATTGGCGCTCCATCCAGAATGATCTCACCATGTGTGGCGGTCTCAAATCCAGCCAACATCATCAGGCAGGTGGTTTTTCCGGACCCGGACGGTCCCAACAATGTTACGAACTCACCCTGTGCCACTGAGAGGTTGAGATTCTTGACGACAAGCGTCTCACCATCGTAGCTTTTCTGAACGTCTACGAATTGCACATAAGAGGTATTTTGGTCACTCATATCAGACTCTTTTTGTGAAGTTTCAAGTTGTTGCGTCTAGTATAAGACAATGAACCTGGGAGTTTACTGTAATATTTTGATGATGTCATGGGTTCCTTCCCACATCATGGTGAGTGCGACAATCAGAAGAATCAACATTCCGACGTAGGCAAGCCAGCGGTGTTTCTGAAGCAGGGTTGCGATGAAAGTGGCTGCAACGAGCATGAGTACCACTGAAAGTGCCAGCCCGAATACCAAAATCATAAGATGGTCTCTGGCGACTCCTGCAACCGCTAAAACATTGTCCAGGGACATCGAAATGTCTGCTGCCAGAATCTGAATGAGCGCCTGCCTGAATGTGAGTGTGTGGGTTTGTTTGGCTGACGCTTCGGTCACGTCTGGTTTTTTTGCGGGTTGCATGTCCGAGTATAGTCGCCAGCACACCCAAAGTAGAAGCAGTCCACCCACAAGAAGCAAGCCAGGAATCTTGAGCAGTTGTACGGTAATGACTGCGAACACAATCCTCAATACGACCGCCAAGCCAACACCGACTGCAATCACCTTGGTGCGCTGCTCCTTCGGTAGCCCGGCCGCAACCAAACCGACCGCAATGGCGTTGTCGCCTGCGAACAAAATGTCGATGAGGATTACTTGAACAAGTATGCTGAATTCAGACATGCAAAACGTTAGTCCTAAAGGGACATTCCCTCATTCAAGGTAGCATTGCTCATGTAATTGACTTGATGCAAAATTGTTGTACCCAAGCGAGTCAGACTGGTGTGTACCATTGTTCAGTGCGCGGTTGATGACCGCGCGCTTGGGGATTGGATTCATATAAAGCGCATTAGTATAGTTGATTGATGCGATTGAGGATTGAGTTATTGATTGAATCGGTTTCCTGGTACCTTGCAACTTCAGCAGGCGAAGTCTCCCATGCCTTTCGAATTCCTGTCGTATTCGTTGCGTGCTGAGCCTGATTGAAGCCCAGCATCAGTCGCATCGACACCAGGATCATCATGTTGGAGATTGCACCGGCAACTAGAATTCGAAGTGTGCCAACAGAACACCTCCTGCCTTGACACAGCACTTGTATTTTGCCCAGTAATTCCAGATGTACTTACCGTCCTGCGCGATCGTTGAATGTGGCCACTGCTCGGTCTCGCCGAATGTTTCGCATCTGTCACTCCGGGTTGGCAGGAGCAATTGCCAGCGATCGGTGCGCTCGTCTGACTCCGGCAGCCACTGCTGCCAGGTCTGAGTCATGCAGCGAGACAGGTCACCTGATTGCCAGTAACCTCCACTTTGGTTGCATTCGCTTTCATTGCGGGCTCTTGCATCGCCTCGTTGAACGGTGTTGGACTTGCCTTTGGAAAAAGGTTTGACAACGTGTCCTTCACCGTCGCGCAGCACAATATCGACTGCACGCTGGCAAGAGACAGCGGCCGCTTTCCCAGAGTGATTTTGAATCAAGAATCCAGAGCGTGGATACACTGATCCCCAGGTGTGGCTTGGCCAGTTTCCGATTTCTCTTTTTCCGGGCGAGAGTGCCTCGTCCTTCAGCCCATCCAGTAACCCGCTTCGCCATGAAACAGCGTCAACCAGTGATATGTAATACGGAAATGATGGCTTGGTGGCTGACCGACACAGGAATCTGCTGCTGATCCTTGAGTTTGCGGCTGGATTGCCGACTACGTCAACTTCATTGAATTGAAGGGTGTCGTGTTGAACCAATTCGTTTCCGACCCCCGTAATACTGCCTCCCGAATAGATTCCATCAACCGCATCGCCCAATAATCCCAAGATCGAATTCATCCCTTCCAGCGGGGAATCTTTTGTATGAGGATAGGCAGCCACCATGAGGTCTGGCAGTCGGTGTGAGATTCTGGGTGTGGTGACGACTCGACAACCGAATATCGAGCACTTCAACCAGATGCAGACTCCCGAAATCTTCCATTCGAGGCAATCGGGACTGAAGGACCGGGAACTGAGATCTTCTGCGGAAAGCGTGTTGCCGTTGGTTCTTTCGGATGCTGCGACGCATACCAAACTAGCGAGGATAAGGACTTTTGTCAGTTTGATCTTGATAACCGCCATAGTCGAAGCACTTCCTTGAGGCTGGTGGTGTGGTAAACGATAAACGAGTTATTGATCACTACGGCAGGAAAACTCTCGATGCCGAGTCGATCTGCCAGCAGATGTGCTTGAGTGGCTCTGCGAATCGATCGTTTGATCTGATCCATATTGGCGTTGATTTGCTCTCTTGCTTGATATTCAGCAACCTCGGGGCGCGCAGAAAGATTCTTGCTGAGCCAGGCCTCGATCTTTTGCGTGAGCGAAAGATCATAAACTTCGACTGGGATGGGACTATTGGTGAATCGCTCAGTGTCTGTTGTGGACATCGCAGACACCACGAAAACCTTCATGCTTGCTGGCAGTTCATCTGTCGCAGCAGAGTTGCCACCAATTGCCGTTGCGAGCAACATGATCCAGAGGATTCCTGAAGGTTTCACGTCGACGACCTTTGCGATCTTTCGTTCGCGATCATTTCGGCAATCATATGAGCGGCTTCGAGTTCGGTGATTCCTTTCTCTTTCATTAGCTTGAAGCGCTGGGCCTTTTCGCTTTTCTCGGTCTGGCTAAGTGCCAACGCGAGCGCGGGAGGTGTATTTCTGAACAGCGAAATCAATCGCGCTGAAATGATGGTTCCTTCCGTATACAGGCCAGGTGATTTACGAGCTGACAACAGCAAATCCTTTTGCTGTGCAGTCAGTGATTTGAACCTGCCAATCTGATCGATTTCATCTTTGTCCAGTGACAGGCAATACCACCATTCCGGCTGATTGAGCAATTCCTTGGCGTTGTCAGGGAACTGACGGATATTCTGGGTGGCAATCCACAACCATGCTCCGTAGGTTCGCCACATTGCAGAAATGCGGTTGATATAGGGAGAAATCAGGGCGTTCTGCAACAGGACATGGGCTTCGTCGATTACAACCAGGGTTTGCCGGGTCGTGTACTGATTTGATTCGATTTCGTTGTTGATCATCGAGAACAGCCCAGTCAATGCGACGGCAAGACGGTCTTCATATCCGCGTCGGGCGAGCAGGTCAAGTTCGACAACTGTGATGTCCGCCCTCGGCCACAAGTCTCCTTCCCGATCAAACAGCTGTCCATTCAATCCGCTGCAGAACACATTGATCGCACTGGCCATTCGGATGGCCCGCCGAATCTGATGCTTTGTCAGCAACCGATCATCTATTGTTCCATTGCTGGCGGCTTCGAACAGGGTACTGACCAGATCGGATGTCAGAGTCTGTGAACGATTTTCAGCGAGAGATTTTCTTGCAGCCTGCTTCAATGCGACGCGAATCAGATCAATGTCATCCCTTCGCAGGCGATTCTCCTCGTTCTCCTGACCACCGGTGATCATCAGGCGCGCTTGTATTTCCATCTCGCCAAGGGGATCTCGGTGAAACTGGTCGGTATTCTTGGATTTGGCTGTCTCCGAATCAAGGATAGACTGCGCATGCTTGAAAGGTGGCAGCGAAACTGGATTCTTGCCGTCGATTCTTACACGATGAACTGACAGGCCCTGACTCTCACAATGGTCGGCGAACAGTCCAAATGTTGGCAGTGCCGACAGAAGCACAATTCGGGGTCGGTGAACCGCTGTCATATGAAGGAGGAGATAGATAAGAAAGGCGGTTTTGCCGGAACCGGTTGGACCGAGTATGAGTGAGTGGGCGTTTTTCTCGCGGTCTGCGGGATTCAATGGGTCAAACATCAAGGGTTCAGCACCTCGATTGAATAGGATGCAGCCTGGGTATCCAGTGCCTGTAGAGCGACCGTATACAGGTAGAACTTTGGCGATATGGCTTGAGAACCACAGCCTCGCCCTGCGGGCATAGGGTCGTTCATCCTGCTCGACACTGAATCCGAATGGTAACGCCCGTACGTAACTGTCCAATGCAATCGGGTCGTATCTTGGTGCTACGGGTCTCAATTTATGCGATGACAACAGGCTCAGTACCTGGTCGGTTTTCCTGTTGAGTACTGCCAGGTTTTTGCCGAAAACAAAGACTCCGCAGAACACACGGTATACAGGGTTTGATCGGGTAATCTCCATAAGTGCTGTATTGGCCAGATTTCGCCGTTCGGTTGCGGCCGGGTCGTCACCGACGGAGTTCTTGCGTACCTTTTGGATTTTCTTTTCGATCTGATCTTGGGGGGAATAGACGATGCTCATCGACCAGATGGATTTTTCCGGCATTCGGTCCCAAAAGGTTCCCACCGATTCTCCGAACGCAAGCTCTCCGGTCATGTGGCCGATGTCCGGTTCCGCGGTCAGTTCGTCCACCGTGACAAATCGGCTGGGCTGGCCGCAAAACCACCAGATGCCCGGAATTTTCCATGTCCACGGCGAGGTACCGTGCAATGAGGCGCGACTGATATCCGAGCTGGCGGAATCCGAAAAGACGGACGCTGCTCTCGCCAGTTCGCTGGGATTCCAGGGATGAGCCTGCAGCATTTCGAAGGTGTCGCTGAATCCGGTGTGCAGCATTGGTCTTGGAACGAACCAGTGTGTCAGCCACTCATAGAGGTCCTTGGCCCCGCGTGGAATAAGTTCGACCTGTGCCTGTTCAAGTGAGTTTTTCAGTCGGTTGCAAATCTGGTCTAAATCTTCAAAGTCCGCCAGATTTTGATTTGCTTGAATTCGCCAGATGCAGAGTCGAATCCGGCGGCTTCGGCCTCTCCACTTGCCACCGGCAATTCTCACATCGGGAAACAAGCCATTGTCATGGATCATTCTCAGAAAATGCTCGTTCAGAGTCCCGAACCAGTGTCTGGAAAAATCGCTGTCGCGGATTGACTCCGAGGTGTATCGGCCAACCTGACTTGCCAATCCTCGATACATACTGATGTTTTCGTCCTGAACAAACCATTGCAGGATCCAGGGGCTGCCTGTCAATTCAGTGACGCTTTGAGAGATCGCTTCCATGACTTTCTTGAGAATGGCTTGGAGATCTTCTGGGTTGCGAGCCTCTGTATTGCTGCAACTGACATCGAAAAGCCTTCCGGTACTGGTCAGATCGGCCAATCCTATCATTCCATCCATCAGGTCGACCCGCGGGGCAAGCAAATCGGTGAATGAACGGGTATTCCTTACGGTATCCTGAAGTTGTTTGTCCGGATGGAGTTGAGGCTCCAGATAGTCGGCAACAGTCAGTGGTTCGCAGCCGTCACCACTCCATTCCACTGGTGGAATACCGGTTTCCTTCGGTGCTCGCGGTTCGCTATCGGGACCAGAGTGCTGTTCCGGAAATAGCCAGCGTTTGAAGAGCGACTTCATTGGGTATTCACTTCTCCCGGCAGGCTGTATTCGGTTTTTTCATATAGTTGGAACATTGTCGAATAACCCGGAATTGGAGTATTTTCCAAAGACAGATGGGGAAATACGTACATGATGATCGTTGGATTCGGAAGTCGCGGAAATCGCACTGAAAGTTCGTTGAAGACTTCCCTGGTATAGCCTTCCAGACTGAAGTGGCCTTGCGGAATTTGATGCTGAGACTGCCCCCCAAAGCCATGCCTGGCGGAATGCTGGTTGTATATTTGTTCCATCGTGCTGGCGTTGTCAGGGATCGGTGACCTGGCAGGAAAAAATTTTGCACAAGAGCATACGCTCAATGCCAGACTAATCAAACCAGCCAGTACGGGCATTCGCAGTCGGTACGTTTTCATCCAAATATCTCACTTTCCTTCCATCAGGTTTCCTGTCAATCAGTATCGACTCTTCGACATGAATGGCAACAGACTGGCCGGCCGCAACATAAATTGCGTCAAACGAACTCAGTTGCCGGTCTGCCAGCCACTTTGAGGTTTCATTGAGGGATTCTTTTACAGCATAGCCGGCTACAAACTTGTCAACATTGCCAACCACAGAGGTATTGGTTTCTCCTGACCTGGAATCATAACTGGATTCGGTCTGGGCATTCGAGAGCGCTTCGGCCGTTGCCATTGCCGTGTTGACCAGCGTGGCCTGCGTCAGGTACTGCAGGGCATTAGATTTCAGTTCTCCCTCGATGCAGGGGTTTCCGAACTCATCGGAAATCCAACCCAGACCACTGTTCAAGTTAGCCGGATCAGACCGGTTGCGGGAGGTGTGGACTGTTCCATCGACGAATATGAATGTCGCCGTATCCAGACTCCCGGAGACACAGGACAGTGCAAGGTCACCTCGTGCGGTGCCTGCCCAGATCATCCCGGCCAACTGCGGAATTCTGTGACCGTTCGCCGCCAGATTGTCCGGTCCGACAATGATTTTGAATCGCCATGGATCCTGCAATCTGCCGCCGACGGGAATTCTGCCGACCAACGCAGTGAATGCAGTTGCATTCAACAGTGTTGTTGTTGGCGGAATCGTGTAGTATGGATGATTTGGAGTCAGCCGCAGTGGATCCGCAGTATCGTCAAGGTTGACAAGACCCGTGTCATCCGGCAAACCACCGTCGAAAAAACCAGGCTCGACCTCATCGGGCAACGTTGAGTCTTCCGAGTAATGCCATATAAATCCAGAGTCTGAAATTCCGGCAAGGTCCAGAGTTGCCTCTGTCATTTCATCCTCAATTTCCAACTGTTCAATGCGAGATTCGAGATCGTTGACGATATTGATCGTGCCTTCACCCGGCTGCTGCTGGTTATCGGTGTCAATTGCATTGAGAATTTCCTCAAACTTCGCTTCCAGCTCATCCTTGAGTCTGTCCCGCTCGAATTGATTTTCGGTTTTCTGAGTTTCGATGATTTGCTCCAGATTGGTGATTTTCGTGGCGACAGCTCTCACTTCCTCGGCCGCATTGTCGCGGTCGGCCATTTCAGAGTTTTGTTTTGTGAACTCACTGTCCACTACTTTCGAGGTGAGTTCTTCAAGAGAGTATTCATTCGACGTACTCAACCAGACGACGATTCCGACAACGGAAATTCCGAACAGCCAGGTGATTGGATGTAACTTCAAAACCAGGTGATCTCAAATGGGAAATCAGATATCAACACCAGCATGGTGGTGTCTCCAGGATATCCAGCGGGATGAAGACGGGCATGCATGAGCGCGGCACTGCGCCAGATTCCATGCAACTCTCTGGGGTCCAGGACAATTGAGTCGGAAATATTGTTGGTCAGCTTCAACGCTGTGATGTAGTGATGATCAGACTGCCAACTTGCCAGCGGAACAGCGGACACGGCACCGGAACATGCAGTCGGAATTCTGGACCCGCAGCGAAACAGATCGACTTGCTTGACTTCGACTGGAACCCTGACCAATCCGGGCAGGTCCTCTCGCAGTCTCTTGGGGGCATAGAATTGCTGGGCGACCCAGCGCGTCAGCGCTACAAATCCCAGACTGGATTTACTTTGTGTAGGTGACGCGCTGGCAGAGGAGAAAGTCTGAATGATGATGGGTTGGTTGGAGACGCTCGACTTTCCGGCCTGGACATCGAGGATCAAACGCCCCAACGGTTCGGCAATCAGTATGACTCTCGTCGATTCAAAGGTTTCGACCGCGTTCATCCACAAGTGGTTGCCGATGATTTGCGGGATCAATTTTCGGTTGATTGATCTTGGCACTCCGAGTTTCAGAATATTGGCTTCCGGAATGTGCAAGCTTCGCTCAGTGCCGACCTGCAGGTCAATCTGCAGCGGAGTTTCCGACCATTGATAGGAAATGGAATCTGCCATGACGGGCGCTGAGCACAATACAGATAAGGATGCGATCAGGATCACCAGTCGATTCAAGGCAGGATTGTTCATGTCTGCGTGGTTGAGATGCGTTCCGGCAGTCTCGGCATTGTGTCCAGAAGCAGCCCCCAAGGGTTGAATTCAGGATCGACATCTTTGGCTACGACTCGAAGAAAGTAGCGCATTTGCACGTTTTTAACGGGCACGCCTCCGATGTCCTCTTTCAGTTCAACTTCCATTATGACGGTCCAATTCCCGGACTTCTCCTGGATTACAGAGCGATTGAAGTCTGTTTCAACCATTGGAAGAATGTATCGTGTGCGGCCAAGAAGTTCCGTCGACCGTTTGCTGTTGTCGTGTTCGAGCCAGGCACGAAATGCCGGCGTAAGAAATGCGCTGAGTCGGTCGAGATTCTCCGGGTAGTCCTTGAAGCAGTCAATCGCGCAGCGATTCAGTTGCTGCCAGATGTAGCCTGCGAAGTTATAGACTTCCCATGGGTGAATCTGGTTGACCAGAATCTGACTCCCATAGCGCAGGTCCGGCGGCAGGCTGACCCGCTGCACCCGGCTAGCGTAGTGCCAGCCAAACAGTGCGATTGCCAGGCATATTGCGAGCGCAGTGCAGATGAGTCGCAGGGTCTTGATGTGCCCATGAAGATTTGCGTCCGCGAGTTGGTAACGACGCATCGTTCAATTCCCTCGCACGGACAACCAGCGTCCCGACTTGTAGACCAGGTTCGACGACAACACTGGGTGAATGAGTGAAAAAAACACCCTCAGGTGCCAATTGTCCGGCTTGCCTCGCTTGATGAAGTTGAGCACGTTGGCGATACAGTAGACAAGCAATAAAGTGGTCGACACGAGTATGGCAAAGGTGATGAAGAGAGCATGCAGCCCATCAAGCAGGCTGAAACCTCCAATGAATGATATGGGCAGACAGATGCAACCGGATGCAAGGGTAATTGAAAACAACTCACTTGCCCCACAACCCTTGTAGAGACGAGTTTCATAATCCAACTTCGAACAAGGAGGCAGCATCATCATAGTGTCAACAACGAACTCAGTCGTTCAGAGCCCCACCAGGCGCCAAAAATCACGACCAGGATGACCAGCAGACCGGCTCCGAAGTAGATTGAGAATCGCCCCCATTCTCCCTTCCGCCTGGCTTCATTGACCTCTGAGATCAGTCCACTCGAAAAGCCAATAAGAGCGAATACCACCACGATGGTAAGGCCTAGAAAGATCACGTATCGGATGGTTGATATCAAGTAGCCAATCGGGTCGTTCGCGTCGAATGCCTGTGACCCGATTTTCGGCGGCGGTGGCAATGTGGTATTCGCCAAACCCGAACTGCAGGCAATCAGCAAAATGGTTGTGACCAACAGCAATACCAGGGTCTTTAGCAAATGCCGTGAATCCAGATTTTCGATAATATTCATCTATAAAAACGCTATCAAAGCGAGAATTGTCAAGGTTGTGATAAGTGCCCTGAGGCATTCTATTGCCAGTTCAATAAAGTTGATCTGATTGTTCTGTAACTGTCCCAGTGAGGAGTAGACAATCCAAATCCACCAGGCAATTGCTGCGGATGAGACTGTTGCGGTCAGGACGATTCTCAGGACCCTGATACTATCCTCGGAGTTGAAGGACAGGTTTTCCATGGCTTACCTTCCATATTCTCCTGCGATTGGCTCAATTGAAGACGGTGAGTAGTCCGGTATCATGATGTGTGAGCGAATACCAAACAAAATCGCATACAGATCAGTTCGGAGCTGTTGGTAATCGAACCTTACGCGGGCGTCATTGTCTGCATGAAATTCAGCCTCATTAATCAGGGCTTCGAGTTCGCTGATGTTTCTTGCCAGCCGAACGAGAGTCTGCTTTTCCTTCGAGTTTGGTCGTCTGATGATGGTTGACACTGGATAGCCGATGTCGGTGATGGGAGGCTCCATGGCGCTCTGATTTTCAGTCAAGGGTGTTTGCCTGGTTTCGGAACAACCGACCAAAACCGCGCAAATACAAAACAGTGAGACGAGAATGTAGCGAAATTTTGACATGGCTACAGTTTTATTTCTTGTTGCGTGCAACGATGTCGATAAATTCGTACTCCAACCGGGTGGAGTTTTCTGTAACAACATCCGGGACATTTTCTTATTCCTATTCGAGACTGAAAAGCCCAGGTGGTGCAGTTCGGAATCGCCCTTTGGCGCTCTGCACCCGAATGCTTCGGGATCTGATCAGTTCGATCGGAATGTTATTTGTCATCACCCAGAATCTCAGGTCAGCTCTGGGGATATTCTCCTGAATATAAATGTCCAGTTGGTTGCCGATTTCGGCATGTCGCAGCGCGCGACTGAGATTGAGCCGGCAGTTCTCGTCAAGGCATTCATAGGGTGTGATCAGCAAGAGTCGTTTATCTTGAACAGGCTGTGTTGGGGTTTTGGATATCTCGCGTTGAATCGCCTCGGCGTATGCGGTTTCGAATCTCATTACCGCATCGACGATCTCGAGTTGACGCCTGGCAAACAGTTCGGCGTAGCGTCTTCTTTCCGCTTCGGAATCTGCGAAAATTCCAAGCCATTCCAGCGGAGTGATTTCCGGGGATATCATGCCTCTGTTTCGACGTTTCAGGTCTTCCAAAGTCTCTACTTCCTCGACTGTCAGGTTCCAATCCTCGGAAACGCGAGTTTCTGATTCGGAGAGTGTCGTTGATACCTGTTCGCTTACCTGTTCAGACTGCTGTGCTGTGACCGTCAGGCTTACAAGCAAAGCGAGCACAAGCAATATTGGCTGGATGGCCAGGTGAGAGTGATATCCGGGATTGTTCGCAAATCGGGAAAAAACGGATGAAAACCAGACTGGAAACATCCAGATCAGCCATTTGAATGTGGGACCGAGTCTGTTCATTCGATTTCAAGCGTAGCCGTCTGCCCTGTGTTTGACTGAAAGACTGCGACTTTGCGATTCGGATCAATTTGCTTTAGTTTCCAGCCTGCACGATGATCTCGAGGCTGAATGGTCGCTATTCGTCCATCAAGCTCGATCACAGCATTCCATTCGTTGTCCCAACGGTCGACTGCGATCAGACTGAAAGGTGGAGAGGTGTCAATCCTGTCATCCCTGTTGCCTTGAGTTGATTTGAAGCTGCTGCGGATGCTTTCGAGGTCATTTTGAATCTGCACGACGCGGTTTTCGAGCTCATCTGATTCTACCAATTGCGACGTAAACACCGACTCGATACTTGCCATACGCGTGAGTAGGGTTTCCATCCGCTCGTCAAAATACAACATGGCATCCTTGGTTTGCTGGTTATCGTTTCGAATGGTATCCAGAATCTCCAAGATCTCTGATCCCATCAATGTCTCCATCTGATCGGAACGACCAACATCACCTGCTTCGGATGAAACCTCGGATTCGAATTTGGACGGATCGATGGTGGGTGTTTGGGTGGTCGTTGAGGTATTCTCGTCAACCAACTCACGGACCGACAATGGTGTCGTGTGGGTCAGTTGCGATGAGTGGGAAGTGAACCACCAAAGAGCTGTTACTGCAGCCACAGTCATCACAAGTACCGCAATGGAAAAAACGACACTGCGTCTGCGCAGGGAATTCGGATTTGCAGTATTTTTCTGACCGTGAAGTCGGTTGTCCGGGTTTGGTTTCTCACCCACGATTTGTGCTTGACTGTCCATGGCTTGTTCAACTTCGTTAGATCACATGATTTCAGTCAGATCCATTGCCGGTTGCAGTGATCGGTTTTGCTTTCGACCAGACCGGGTTGGTATGAGAAATTCAGGTTTCAGGCCTAACATCTTGGGATTGAGGGTGTAGACGGATTGTCATTCAGGTCAGAGAAAGAGCAGGCGATATGTCATCACGACGAATGCACTCATGCAGAGCCCGACTCCAAATGGTTTGTTGAATCGTTTCGGATAAAGCATGAGTGTAAGTGCCGAAGCACCCGTCAGCAAAAAGGGGAGGCTTTGCCAGCCAAACCAGGCTCCGAGTGCCGACAGCAACTTGGCGTCTCCCAATCCGACTCCCGCAAATCCGCGCCGAAGAGTCTGCAGGTCATGCCAGATTCGAAAGAACAGATATCCAATCAGGGCGCCTGCTGCAGACTCATCAAGCGACACAGAATCCGATTTGATACTGAACAGCAGACCGGCCAGGAGCAGCGGAAGGGTTATCAGGTCAGGCAGCCTGTTTCGTCTGTGGTCGCTGATCAGTGCACAGATCAACACGATGGAAAGAAAGCCTATGGATAGAACTTGAATGGAATGAATCGACATTGTGGGTTAATGTGACCGTATCTATGAGATCGTCTTTGGGTTTGGAATTCTGTACCAGCAGTTGATGTCTTGCCTGATTGGAAAGATCAACTGCTCATCGATCAAAAACATGGTGATGCCTCTGGAATCAGTCTCGTAAATTCGATTGGTGGAGTTTTGTTCCGGACGGGAGGCGCCTGAACTCTAACGGCAACCGGGGGGATTCGGAGCAACACACCCACATCGTTGATAAAATCTGATCTGCCGGGGTACACATTGAAGATCCGAAGAGTTTCTACCGTTGTATTGAACGGGATTTGCGCTTGATGGGCCCACAAAACGGATGCGGGATGGGACTGTGTCGCCACAACGATCAGTTGTACTGCAGCTGACTCCGGAATTGCAATTCTTTGCGCTTGTCGAAACATCATAGTAGTAGCGAAAACCGCGACTGGCGAACTCGGAAATTTTTGCCTGCATTGAGGGTGTGCATTCAGGAACGACAGGACCGCTCCCGTCCTCAAGTGTGGTGATTCTGATTGAATTGTCGTTGATGGTCTCGCTGTTTCCTGCAATTTCAGTTCGATTGTTTTCGATACTGGTGGAATGGTTGTCAACTTCGGATGAGAGCCGACCAATGTCTTCGGTATTGTTCTCAATGTTTGTCTCATTCGCTCCCACCCTGGATGTCAGTCGCACAATGTCCCCATCAATACGGGCTACATCAGGTGCCTGATTGAATCGGTCGAAACCGGCGCCAATCACACCGTCAGCAGGCTCGACGGTAAGACTGTCGAATTCAGCATTGTCTGCTTCCAGGTTGGGCGTCTGTAATTCGTTTGAAACGACCAGTGTTCCAGTGTCGGTTTCAACTTCCACATTCCCCGCGCCCCGAATCGAAAGACCGGTTCCGTCCATGGCCACCTGCATTCCATTCTCGAAAGTCAGTCCTCCCCTCATTTCATTTGTGCCATCTGTCCGGAGGAATGGAGGGTCGGCCGCAGTGATGCCGACTTGGGCAATGAGACGTGAAAGATTGTCGATTCCCACCTGACTGAACGATGCGCTTTCGGGGTTGAATACAAGTCCCTCGGGATCGCTGCGAGCGAATCGAATCTGGTAGAAACCAAGTCCTCCGGCACCGGATTGTTCCGATGCGGTTGCATTGGCGATGGCTGCCAGGTCCGGACGTGAGTCCGGCAGGCCGTCGTCGTTCAGGTCGTCGCCTGAACGGAACACACCAAAATCGATCTCGCCAGCCGCGCCCGCACTGCTGACAGTCGTGTTGATCTGAAGCGTTCCGAGAGTCATCGGATTACCTTCGGAGTCGTAGGCATAGGGGACCGGTGACTGTGAGTTGAAAGAGCAGGGCAGGAATCTGGCTCCATCCTCATCATCGCAGTCTTGCAGATTTGCAATATCGAAGTTGCCATTTGTCGCTGGAGGGTTTTCCGACAACCAGATTGAGGCTGCCCGCGCGTATGCGGCAATTGCCCGGCCCGCGGCCTTGGCCCTGTCAATTTCCATCTGATTCAGGCTGGACTGTGCCCATAGTGTCAGTGCGACCAGGCCGATAGCCAGCGCAATCAGGGTTTCAGCGATGGTGATCGCTCCGGATTCGGTTTTGTTACGCATGATGTTCACCTTGTTGGGAGAGTCCGCAGATCAGCTGTCTTATCCCTGAAACGTCCATATCACATCAGCTGGTGCATTTGCGTTGCATAATCCAGCGATGTCTGCTGGCTCACTCTCGTCGGTGTTGGGAGTGGATGCATCGTCTGTCGCAGAAAGGTTGACTTCAGTTCCGCCGATCTTGATCGATTCGACGAGATCGATTGTCGTGGTTGCAATCGAGGTACATCCCTCTTTTGGCATTGCCTTGTAAGTGATTGAGAAATTACTGGCATTTGAACTGTCGGGAAGTACATCTATGCCGCCTCCCCAAGGGTGTTGCGGCGTACCGCCAACGACAAAATTGGGTGGGAAGCCTGAAAGATTCTGTGCCATTTCAGTGGTCAGTCCGGTGTAATTGTTTCGGGCACCGAAAGTGCTTCGAACTGAGACGGCGATCTGGGTCAGCCCGCTGACACCCGCCGATGCATTGCGGGCATTCACCAGTGCAGGTATGCCGGCAAAAACCACAGCGATAATCGTTGAACCGACTCCCAGCGCGATCAGGGTCTCAGCTATGGTGATCGCGCCTTTTTCCCTGTCGGGCCTGTTTTTTCCAAGTGAGCATCTCGCCGTCGAGATCAGGTTGCCAAGTTGAAGTTTCATTTTTTGTACCTCCGGTATCAAAATAGTCAAAATGCGCTTTGCTGAACGGTCAGGGCCACGCGGGCAATACCGACATAGATCCATATTGCCGTGCAACCAATCAACAGCAGCAGGAGCGAGGAAAGGGTTTTGGTCATTGACTGCAGTTTTGTCAGTGCCCGATTGATTTCTTCTTCGGCGATGAGTTCGGCGTTGACGTCAAAGTCGCCTGTTCGTTCGTAAATCCGGATGTCATCGAGCGTTTCAGCCGAAAACAGACCGGTGTTCAGTGCGGTCTCGACTGGTTCTCCCCGATACAGCCGCGAGCGCATGATGCGCACGTGGGAAGCCAGATAGACCGGAAGCCCTTTTTCGAGTTCCGCCAATGCGCGTATGCGCTGAACACCTGCCTGCATGAGAGCAAGCCAGGCGGAGAGGATCTCCGGTGCTGTGAATTGTCGATAGAGTGCGAAAACCGGGAACCAATCCATTCTCTGACGCATGGGTCCGCTCCAACGCGGTGCCGCCCAGAAGCTGAGACCAACGACAGCCACCAACGCGGACACTGCTGGAACACCCCAAACGGATACAAACTCGGAAAAAGCAAGCACGCTGCGCGATACAGGCGGCCATTTCGAGACACTGACGATTTCCAGCATGAAACTGAGTGCCTGAGCGGGAAGTACGGCGATCACCGCACCTCCCACCAGCAATAGAATCGAAGGATACGACAGCCCGGAAATCAATGTGGTGCGAAGTTTTGAGCGAACGGTCGCGATTCGGGACGCCTGCTCAAATCCATCTGCAATTCTCCCTTCCTGTGTGACCTCAATAATTGTCAATTCTTCCTGGGGCACCCAGCCGGCGGCTCCGCTGGCAAATCCCGCGGACCGCAATGCAGTACGCTGATGCTCTATGAATCTGGAACAGACAGAATTTGAGGTATTGCTATCATGAAGAAAGTCTATGGCAGTGGCAATCGGAACACCGGCCCGACTGAGCGAACAGATACGCCGCCACAGTCGGGCCCTGGAGGAGGAAGCTAACCGGAACCTCAATCGGTTGAGACGTAGAATGTTGATTTCAAGCATGATTGACTCGGGCCACTTTCAGCTGAGATTTTTCAGGGAAGATGCTCAATGGTTTTTCCCGCAACGGTCCGATTCGCCACTCAACGTCAACTGGTGAGGCCAGGCCTTGGGCGATCAGCCGAATCCCATGCTCATCAACCTGATGACCGTTTAGGTTTCTGATCCAGTGACGTCTGGCATCAATGTAGCGACCGTTACTCAGGTGGGACAGCATGTCATCGTCTGGCAACGCAAATTCGGCCATCAGTGTTCGTCCGGACACCCCGCTTCCGTCACACTCGCTGCATCCAATGTCTGAGCGGAAGGCGATTTGAGTGGCATCCAATTCTCTTGAATCGAGAACCGCAGCAATGCGCTTCAACGAGTGTTTTCTCTTTTCGAGATCGTCGGATTCGGTTTTCAGCCACTCATTCGCAGAGATTTTGCAGTTTTGACACAGAACGGGAGTCAGCGTCTGAAATATCAAGCCCTTGAGCACATCCGGAGTACACAGCAGCGACGGGTGAATGCCGAGTCCGACCAGTCGACTGATGATGCCAATCGCAGTGGACGCGTGGACAGTGGTGTAAACCCGGTGTCCTGACTGTGCAAACTTGATCGCCAGTATGGCTGACTCCAGGTCTCTTATTTCTCCCACCATGAGTGTGTCCGGATCACATCGCAATGCTCCGCGTATGGCGACTGCGAACTCATCACCGACGGTTTTGCCTCGCTTTCTAACAACTGGAACCTGTGTGGCTCCGGGAATCACCCGCTCGGGCGGATCTTCGACGGTAATGATGCGCAACCGACCTTGGTGCAACTCCCATTCCTCGAGCAGCATGCCGACGATGGAAGTGCTCTTTCCGCTTCCGACACCGCCCGCCATCACAACCAACCCGGAGGGGCGGCGTACCAGGGATCGGATCGCCTGCATCTGCCCACGGTCGTAGCCGAGCTGAGCCATACGCAGTGTGTCACCGCTACCCGGCAATATCCGCAAGACCATGTCGTAGCCATCCGGTGACGCCGGAATGGTGCCGATCCGAACCCGGATGCGTCGACCGTTGGCTAAAACGGTGTCCATAACCGCATCCTGAGGCTCGTTTCGATTCCAGGTGACTTCCTGATCGTATCCCATGACTTCATAGATGAACCGACAGGTTTGATCGGCCATCTGTTCGCTCCATTCGGCGAATGGAGCAACCCGGCCATCTATTCGAAAGCTGACCGACGCGGTTCTTCGCCTGCGCACGATGTGTATATCTGAAGCGTTTTCCGATACTGCGCGTGCAAGAAGAGCCCGGATGGAATCCAAGCCCCGCTCATAATCAATATCTGCGCTGCCGACATTGGTTTGTGTTTTGGATGTAGCATAGATTTCCTCCAGTTCGACAGGGGCGATTTCAATCTGTCCAATCACCTGAACGTTTTTCCGTTTCAAACTCTCCCTGACCTGCGCTTTCAGACGGGCGGGAAAATCCAATGCGGTGAACAGGATATAGGCTGTCGTTGGTGGGTCGTCTTCGGAAACAGCGACCAGAAACGCCTTTTCCGAGTCGTTCAGTTGCACCATTGAACCCGGGCCTCCTGTCAGTACGCGTTTGAATGGAGGAATGCTACTGGACACCGCTTTTCACCTGATCAAACGGATTGTTGGACCGCCCGGACAGTCCAATCGAAATTTCATGTCCGGAGAGCACCAGCTTCAATCCCCGGGGATGGACTTCCTTCACCCGCGCCAATCGAATCGAGTCACCTTCCTGCAGTCGAAACTGTCTGCCATCCAATCTGGCCAATGCGGTCAGCTTGTCGGGTGATCCCACGATCGCGTATATCTGCAAGTGCTGGTCGAACCAATTGATCCGATCGATGGTCGGATTGGAATCTGAAGCGGCAGGTTCGATTGCGGACGGTGCGTGGGAATCTTGCTCTGACAGAATTCCCGTAATCTTGGCAACTGTCTGATGGTAATTCAGCACATGCTGCAGAATCTCGAGCTGACTTTGCAGACAGTCGATCAAAGCGACGTCATGGGTACGCTCCCGGCACACAGTGGGTATCTGGCTTGCCCCTGAAGCGATGCTGTGTTCGTGCATCAGGACAAGAATGACCAGGCCGATGAGTTTAATTTGCCCTTGTATAGACTTCACCATCAATCTCCCAGCTGAACTGTTCGCCCAGAGTGACTTTGATCATGTTGATTCGAAGGGGTTGTCCAATCACGGCGTGTGCGGTGTGGATCGCCCTTGCAAGGCCTGTGCTGGTTCCGGTCAGTTTCGAGCGGTTGTATCTGTAAAGGGTTCCGGTTTTCTCAGGTGAATCGAGTGTCCAGCGTCCAGGCAGCTGAACAATGAGGTCCAATATTTCGAAGCGTTTCTGTGAATTGCCCAACAGCGATTCCCAAGACGGATTTTCGGGTAGTGACGCGGCAGGAAAATCAAAGCGCTCTATCATCGCTCCAGTCGATTCATCCAGTTCAAAGTCCTTGCCATTCAGGTAGGCGGCGATCAGTTCGAAATCGCCACTCTCCCGCTTCCAGGTGGAAGTGATGACGTCATCCCGCCACTGGTATGAATGATTGCGCCAGCCGTTTGCCCTGAGAGGTCTTTCGTAAATTACGTCCATCATCGACGCAAGCAGTGCAGGTGCATTCTGACTCAGGTTCTTTTGGACCAGGCGTTTCTCGTCTTTCAACGCTTGCTCGTTCCTTATCGCGGTCTCAATGCCTTCGGATTCCGGTGTGCTCTGAAACCCCGGAAGGAATTTCCATAGTCCAAATAATCCAGCCACGACCAACAGGCTGATGGCAAATGTTTTAATTGGTTTTCGCAGGACATGATGTTCGATCGGTAGACATTGTGGACTTCTGTCAAGCAATGCTTCGGAAATCAGATCAAGAAAACCCAACGACTCCGCACCCTGAACGTCGAATTGATCCTGATCGGCAAACAGTCGGATGTCAGTGCCTTTGATATCCGACTGGATCTCTTCGAGTCTGTTGGCAATCAAGTCCTTGCTTCCAAAGATGTCGCCGGCAGGAAAAACCGCACCATCCTCGATTGCGCATAGCCAGAATTCGTCGTCGGACAACTTTTCAATCAACACCGCTGACGATTGAGATTGAGCGAGCGTGGCTGCAGCACTCACCAAACCAAGGTCATCCGTGTCGATAGTGGTGCCAATCTGCAATCCGGACAGTGTGTTGGTTTCGACATAACCAACGGGTGCTGGTTTGATGTTCTTGAGTTCCTTGATTTTTCGGGACTTGCTGCTGTTGGGCGGTACAACGCCGGGCGCGAGCCAGGTCAATCCGAACGCAAAGTCGCTCTCACCATACCTACGCCTTGTCATTTAGCCACTCCATGTCCGTGATCCTGGCAATGATGTTTGGAAGTCGAATGATGTAAGGTGTGATCAACAGAACCAGGCTTGCGCGGCGGTTCTCAATGTTTGACTCTTCTGACAATATCCCGGTTCTCTCGCGGTTGGAGACTCTTGAAGTGTCCATGCCTGCCACAAACAGGGTCTCTCCTGAGCGCAGCAGAACCGGTAACAGTACCGAGCGGGACTCCAGGTCGGGGAGTTGGATGACGGGGTCTTCCGGACCGGCATCGGTAGGAAATCGGCTGATGCCCTTGATGCGTGTCGTTCTTACGGTGATATTGAGCATCAGCCGGTCGGTGTCCGGGAGCACGCGCGGCACCATGTTCAAGGCGATTCCATCTTGCAGTTTTCCGGGTATGAGGCGGACAGTCGTCAGACCATCGTCGTTCACCACATCGCGTCGTTCAAGATAGGAAGTCTCATCGCCGAAGAATACAGGAACCGGAAGTCCGTTGATTCCCCGAACCACGGTTGATGTGAGCTTGGAAATGCGACCGCCGTTCGCGGCATCCCGAAGAATCAGCGAAATGTCACTTTGCTCAGTTGCCTCTTCAGAGGAATGCGTCAATCGAAAGCCAAACAATGCGCCCTTGTCATCACTTCCGAACTGGATGTCAGCGGCGCTTTTGCCGAATGCCTCCTGCAGCGTTCCGAGAAGGTTGTATCCGGCAATGGCGGATTCGGATTGTTCGATTTCGTACAGTTCCACATGTACCTGAACCTGTGTTGATAGATCCTGATTCTTGGAGTCTACCCATTCACTGACTTTCGAAAGCGATTGTGGTGTGTCGATCACAGTCAACTCTCCGGATTGACGATTCAGCACAAACTTACCGGCAGGGGACAGCAATCCGGCTACAGTTGCTTCCAACTGCTGCCAGAAATCTCCCGTATCCATCGAAACCACCACCTGGTCCTGAGCCTGCAGCGTTGAACCGCCGACTCCTCCTTGTACCGACCCTGATAATCCGACTGATGCCTGCCATTTGGCAATGACAGGTGGCGTGAAAATGATCCAGGATTGAGGTTTCGTGTGATAGATTTCAATCTGGTTGTCGAAATAACGCCAACTGAGCCCAAGCCGTCCCATGAGATGGTCCAATCCCCTGCTTGCCGGACCGTTCCAATCGATATCTGAAATCATGCTGTTTTTGATATCCGCGGCAACATTCACAGCGATTCCAGTCTCTGCCGCAATCAACTGTCCAACCTCACTGATGGTGACCTGCTCGACATAGGTCAGATCAATGGCTTGGTTCAGTTCCGCAGGCAGGGATTGAGGAAGGTCTCCGCTTCGAATGGGTATACGGTGCCCAATCCAGGACTGAGCGGTCGACTTGGTGAGTTGACTTGACGGCAAAGGGTTGCGGATTTGCTGCGATTGATGGACTTTGTCTCGGATTTCATCGTCGTTTTCGTGAGCACTCTCAGCAATCCAGTTCTGCATTCTGCAGCCTGTCAACACCATGATGATGACCAATGGAACGACCGGTAACAGGGTATGGCGGGGAATGGACATGTCAGTATCCGCTCACCAGACTGGATTCAATCAGCAACACGGAATTGCCATTGAAAAATGTTGCTCTCAATGCAAACGGAGCGGTGCGATAGTGCTCCAACAGCGCTTCAACCGCTTCTTCCAAAGTTCCGCGATACACGGCGGAATGCAAAATCCTGTAGTCATGATGACTGTTCCATTCCAAAGACCAATCGGTTTTGTCCGTCCACTCCGCGAGATTCTGCCTGAGGGTTTTCGACGAGTCGAGCAGCCAGGTTTGGCTTGCCGGTTCCCGGTTTACTGGCTCAGGTTCAGAGACTTCTGGATTGGAGGTGTCGGGCACCTCCTGGTTGTACGTTGGGTCGTCGAGTGTCGGCGGTGCTCCGGCGAGTTGAAACCAGACCACACGTGACCTGGTGTCTTCGTGCAGACTCCATGGGTCACCAACCAGCGTGCGAATCGTTGTGCGGACATCAAGCGGGCCGATACTCCGATGCACCTGCGGCAGCGTCAGACCAAGCAAGTCATCAATATCCGGAGTTGGGACATGACGATAACCTGAGCGCAGCAGGATGTAGTCGATTGCAGCACCGACTGTTGAAACCCGGTGTGGGAATGTGGTTTCTACGACGGCTGACAGCAGATCTTTTTCCTGCGGTTCCGCAAGCAGTGCGTAAAGCGTGTAGCGATTTACACGGTGATGCGTTTCTGCAGACGTGGAACTTCCGACCACGAACATGAAAATCACCGGGCAAAGAATGAAACTGATGTGTTTTGATTTCATGAGTGTAAATATTCATCATCAGCGATTCTTTTGAAAGGAAAAACCCTTTCTCAGTTCCGACGGATTTATTTGCTTGATCTACCGATGGTGATTCAGTCATCTTCCGGTAGGTTCAGTCTCGTCCAACAACGACCAATCCACCGATTGGTGGATTGATTTGTGTTCTTGAATCACACTGGGAACACTTTCCCCGCAGACCGACGGAGACTGTCTCATTGAATCGTCCATAAAGCCGAGACTGGAAATCAACTCCGGATTGTGGGTTCGACCCGTATCTGCGGGTTGCTGGGTGCCGGTTGAGTGATACTGCCCCGATTCTGCCAGACAGAACAGGCTCAGCAGTAACTAAAGATGGAATGGAGTGTTTGATTCAGCCTTTTCAAGACTCATGCAGGTCGCATTGTGCCGACTTGATCAAGCGGCCTGGGGGGTGATTTCATTGTGAAGGAGAAAGTTTCTTGCTTTCCAGGCTTGGGAACTGGACTTGAAAATCGCCTTGGGGTCGTTCTCCAACACCTCAACCCACGACAGAATGTACGAGTCATGGCGCGGGTCCCCTGGTATGCAGAACTCCGCACACAGGAACGCTGACCCGATTTCAGCGATCATTTCTTCGAAAGCATAGACGGTTGTATCAATTCCGTTGAGTGATGTGATTCCTGGTCGGTTGAGTCTGCTGGAGTGTCCGGTCCAATGGGTCAGTTCGTGCATCAGTGTGCTGTAGTAGTCCGATTCGTTTTGGAAAGCACATTTCGGAGGCATCCGAATATAGTCTTCCTTTGGCAGGTATAGTGCGGAGTCATTATCGTGACGAATGTCGACCTTGTTGGATACAAGCAAGTTCTCAGCCTTCTGATGCAGACTCCACTCTGGTTCCCGATCACTCAGGGGTGGACCGTGAACGATCAAGTAAGGCAGGCCTTCGCATTGCTCTACGTTGAACAAGGTGAAGCCCTTTACCAGTTTGATTGTTCTGGTCGAAGAGGAGTCGGCATCATCCGACTGGCTGTGCCCGTCCGTCCGCTTTCGGGGCATCTCTACGTTACGATACAGTACGGCGACCGTTCCCTTTTGTCCCCGTCGTACCCTCCCACCTGCCGCATTGACCTGATTGAATGTCAACCACCGGTCACTCATGAATCCGTGCAATACGGCCGAACTCCATAGAATCGTGACATTTATTCCTGTGTATTTTCTTTCAGTAACCGCATTGACCGGACGGTCGGAATATTGGCTGGTATCACACCAAGGTTTTGTCCAAGGAGGTGCGCCTTTTTTCAGTGCATCAATGAATTGATTTGTGATGCGGTGATAGAGATTGTTTTTCTTGCAATTATTCATGGTTCCCAAGAGGTGTTGAAAAATAGGGACAAATTAAATGCACATCCCGACCGTTCAAGTGAGAAAAATTGAAACCAATACAGAAGGCTTTTGTTGGTCGCTGCACCATGTTGATTGACCCGCATGTTTCTTTGACGAAATGACGACCAGTGGAACTGATATCGGCATGCGTTTCGAACTGAGTCTGCCTGATATGGCAAAGAACAGTCCGGGTCAGTCTTCTGAACGTTTGGATTGGGCTTCTTGAATCTGTCTGTCGATCTTCTGCTGGTATCGTTTGCGGACTTCCTCATACGCTCTCCTGTGGTCGACCTTGCTCTTCCTTTTCTGCATGACGGACTCGGCATACTCAATTTGGAACTGACCATCCGACTTCAGCCCCAGACCCCTGGACAGCAGTCGCTCGCAGTAGGTGGACATCAACGAAACTGGATTCCAGACTGACTCACACCTTCCGCTGTTTCCGACATCGATGCGTCCGGACAGTTCGTCGAGCAGCAACTGACCCCAGCTATCCCATGGACCGGGTACAGACGGCAGCGAATCGGGTAGCCGTTGCAGGTGTAAATCGATCAAGTGTTTTTGATTGTTGCTGAGTGAACTCGGATAGATGAGTTCAATTGAATTGCCAGACTTTTCTGTAATGTTGTGGTAGTAGTTGTAACTTTCTGATTTTTTTAAACAACCACTACTACTACCACTTTGTACACGTTGTTGCCCACAGTTCACTTCGTGAACTGCGTTGTCGCGATTCCCGTAGTTCACACCGTGAACTACGGGTTCACGGACACCGTAGTTCATGTCGTGAACTTCGGGTCCGGTCGCGCCGGAGTTCATGCGGTGAACTGAAGTGGAATGCAGGTTCTCAATGGGTATTGGCGCGTTCTCAAAATTCTGTTCCGGTACTTGTGGGCGAATATTCAAATGTTCAAAGAACTTTTCGCTGGTATCGCCGCCAACTGATGCCCAGGCATTGGACCGGCGATCAAAAGGATGCCGGTCTTCAAGTATGTCGTCTCTGCAGTCCATCCCATCCTGGATGGAGAGGAAGATCAGTTCGGAAATTTTCCTGACATCAGAGTTTCGGTGACTCTTGCAGTTTCTCAGGAATCTCATATAGTTTGAGTCAAACTTGAAAGTATCGTTGAATCCCAGAGGCTCGCCATGGATCAGATATATATTTCCATCTTTCGTGAACTGTCCGGAGTCGTTGCGAATTCTTTCCCGGCCAACCAGCGTCAGCCATCTTGTGGCCCGAAGTTTGGTGATCGAACTGGAAACAGTGCCCCGGGAGATATGCAGGGAATCTTGGATCTGGTCATAGCTGGGAAAAGCCGCCAAAGACATGTCAGGCATGCAGAATGACCGGATTGTCAACCATACCAATTTATCGTAGGGATTCAGAATCGGATCAAAGATCAGCAAGCGAGGATGAGAGTCATACCAGTTGTCCGTGAAAATCATGCCGCAAGCTGACCGATCATGTTGTCTGAACCTATCGATTGCAAATCGAATTCTCTGGAAATTCTGTTGATCTTTATTTGACTGATTCATCATTGATCCTTTGAGGTTTGTGTTTGATTTGAAGTACCATGCCGCCGAAGACTGCTGCTGGTGTTGTGGCGTCAATGCACCGAGTTCCCATGTTCCGGGCTCGGTCCCCGCTTGACTTTCAGGGCACCTTCCCTTTCCCAACGGTGGAAGAGAAGCCAGATCACCCGTAGGGGAACCTTTTTGTCGAGTCCCTCGTACAACTCCAGAAATTGTTTGGGTCCGAATGAGTCCGAGTTTTCGGCAATGGACTTCAATTTGTCCCAGACTGATTTGGATGTATCGTCTGATGGAACCGGTGGTCTTCCGACGGGTGACTTCAACATGCCAAACTGTCGCCGTTTCAGCGAGTATTGCTTGCTTCCCATTCCCGTCAACGCATGCATGAGAGGGAGTGGAGCGTCATACGTGATCAGTTTGTTGATTGTTGATTCCCGGTTGTTCTCCTGGTCAACATAGTCGATCATTCGCCAGTAGACTTCCCTGTTCAACCTGATGTCCATGAAATGGGACTTCGTCGATGCGAGTCGTACCTGATCGGCTGCGGACAGAGACATGAGCGCGCGCATTTCCGGCGGTCCGAATCCCATTTCACCCAGTGCATGCAAATCTCCCTCCTCATGGCATCTGAGGCAGTAGAGGATGATTGAATGCATCAGCTCGGTTTCCTTCTTGATTGTCATTTTCAGTTCGCTCCTTACTTTGGCAATTGAAACAATAGAATTCCATTTTCCCGGGAGAGAAAATGAAGCCTGCGACAAATTGCGGTGAGCTGGTTGATGTCATCCCATGAATTGTCGTCCAGTTGTCGCATGCAAAGACCCAGCAGGCTCATGTGGGGGTATGTGCATTTCATAATCCCTTTGGAGTAAAAGTACAATGACCGCGGATTGTTTGATTTCACGAAGTGCAGAAGATCCGAGCTGCCAACCAATTTGGCGATGAATGGACGTGCACGTTCGGTAGCCCATTGAAAGTCGCAAAGTTCCAACAACCACCACCACAAGGCATCGCGTGCCCCTACGCGGTTGAGGTTTGCGTCCGAGTAATTGCTCGGATAGTCCGTGATCAGGAATCCCACACCCCAGTTTCCGGTATTGGTCACGATCGTGTTTTTGGTTTGTGCATTGGTTTGAAAGTCGTATCTTTTCGCCAGTCGCCATGTGATTCGATAGGATTGTTGACGGAGCTTCTCGATATCGAGTTTCGCCTGCGGAACCTCGTCATCGCCTGATACTGAAAAAGGAAAAATGGGGGCGGGAATTTTGATTTTTTTTGAAGATAATTGAGTGTTATTTGAGGGTTGTGCATTATTTTCGAATGCACCATTTTGGTGCATGATTTCGTCGGTTTTTGGGGTGTTTACACTGTAAACACCTGAGTCATGCACCATTTTGGTGCATTCAACCGGACATTCTGCATCCTGAACCGGACATGCAACCTCCTGAACCGGACATTCTGCGTCATCAAAATAGACATATTCTTCGCTTATTTCGGCTGGTGAATTTTTCAGGGGAGTCTCAGACAAGTGAAGATATCCATCCAAGCGGAGTGCTATGTCCTGCAGGGTCAGTGACTGAGAGTGGCACAGATTGGACTCAAGTGTGCGTCTGAACAATGAGTGTGACCATTGCTGCTCGTCATATGCGTTCAGAGATTCAAGAAACATGCCTGTCATCTTTTCGTCTGAGATATTCAATTCGCTGCCGACCTTCTTGAATGCGTTTTCCAACGCGCGTAACTTCTGTACTTGCGGGCGGCCCATCGATATGCAGACTTCCCGGGAAAGCACGGGTTCCAGGTTCTCAATCGCATACAGCATGACCGAGAGCGTACTGAGAGTCATGCTGTACCCTTTGTTGGCGAACATGGAGCGTATATCTCTCAGTGACAGATCATCCTGTCCGGACTCAGCCTTCAAATGTTCTATAGCGAGTTTGGTGCCGAAGGAGCGGTCGATGAAACACAGGGACTTTCGCAAGTCGTTCTCCTGGAGGTGACCGATGATCGCGTCCGACTCATAGCCAGTCCATGGATGAAAAGAGCAGTCAACAACTCGAAATCTTCTATCGCCGGTCTCGCTGTATAGTTCCTTCAATGCCTTCAGGCGAGTATTTCCGCCTTTGTAGATCATGAATTTTTCTGTACTTGGCCTTTGTGTCACGACAAGTGGCTGATTGATGCCATCTTTCATAATGGATTGCTTGATCCGGTCGAAGTTTGGGTTGGCGATTCTTCTGGGATTCATGTCGTAGGCTACGAGGTCTGTGATTGGAATGGAGAGAAAGGTCTTCGTACTCAGACGCCTTTTGAAATCCGCAGGGTAACTTGAACCGTCTGCTGATTGCGGTAGCAGTCGGTCCTTGATCTCATCTGAAGAAGGTCGCAGAGTCATGTACTTCCTGCAGTTTGAGTTTGCGAGTCCGACAAGCCCGTTTCGAAATTCAGGTCAGGCAGTAACTCGGCTGCCAATGAGAGCATGTTTTCATAGGCACTGGCGCCGTACTTTCTTTTCTTCTCAAAGCTGTGAACGGGAACTTGTGCCGATGCCGCGTCCCGATACACCGTTCGATCCGGTATGCTGGTGTTGAGTAGATTGATTTCCGGAAGTTCATTGATCAGGTATTGAATCTGGCGGGCAACCAGCCTGGCATCAACTGTTGGACGCGTTCGGTAGATCAGGGCATTCATCGATCCTGGAAGGTTGATGGCACCGTAGGTTCTTTCCAGTCGCTCAATCACTCTCATGACACCGCGAAAAAATTCGCGTGCAGACAGCATGTCTGGAACAATCGGAGACACCAGCAGGTCGCTGGATAGAATTGCGGCATCCACCACCGCACTCGATGCTCCCTGTGTATCGATAATCACCAGGTCATAGTCAGACAGTGCGAGCAACACACTGCGCATTCGATTCATTCCATCCGGCAGGATTGAGATTTCCTTCTCACATAGACAGTCGGGATCATCCGAAAGAACAATGTCCAATCTGGAAAGTGCAGTCTTGCTGATCGCGCAATCGATCTCCACATGAGAGAAGATCCGCGTCAAGCCATAAGGCGAGTGTTCGAGGAGGGGGAAGTATGTGCTCAGAGAGGGTTGCGGGTCGGTATCGATGAGCAGAACCTTCCATCCCAAATCGGCAACGAGTCCACCCAGATTTGCGCATAAACTTGTCTTTCCCACGCCACCTTTGGAACTGCAAATTGTCACTACGTTCACGACTCTTCCCCTAGCTACTTGATAAGAAAAGGGATTCGAATCGGACTGCAGGAACAACTGAGGGCCAATCGGTTGTACGGCATCGAAAATTGCTCCTCGGCATTCATTCTGGACCGATCAATTGGCCTGGAAATCGGTGTGATTGTCCAATGCAGTTTGAATGAATGGAACCGAATTTTCTGACCGGTCTTCACCTGGACAGACACTGAAACAATGGCAGGGGTAATGCCTGGGCAACCTCGAACTCGGGTCGGAAACTCCCGTCTGAGTAAAATATTTTTCTTTGATGGTTAAACCACAAAAATCCTTTAATATTGAAACAGCGAAGATCAGGTGTGATTGATATTGAACAAGTCTTTGGAGGAACTGCGATGGATTTGAACAAATGGGTGGAAGATGGCATTAGAGAGGCATGGTCCGACCCAGAATTTCAGAAGTTCAACAATGAGGTTAATGCGCATATTGAGAAGGTGACAGGAGAGAAACTGATGCCGACACCGGTCGAGAAGGAATTGCTCGAAAAGGACAAAGCCAGCAAGATCACCTCGGATTGACTCTCAAGAATTTCCTGTCAGACACAGATGCCAATCTAAACAACCTTCGGTTAGGATGGCAAGTCGGCTTCACGGGTAGATTCGGTGAAATTCAATCATTAGCCGGTCGCGAACAAGAAGCAAGCAGAAAAACGCCACGCAAGATTTTAGACAACGTAAGGCAACGCCATAGGGAGGCATACCGATGGATTTCAAAAAATGGATGAATCAGAAAATTAGAGACAATTGGCACGACTCGGAATTCAGAAAAGGATTCGATGAGAACAAAATGGAATTGGAAAGGAGACTGGGTGAAAAGTTGGCTGACATTCCCATCGTCGCGCAGTTGAACGCTAGAGACAGGGAGTTGGAATTGAAGACCCGGGATACAGCGTCCGCTGCCCCCGATTCAATCCATCAGAATCGACCGACAGCTTAGCCAGATCTCTACTCTTTTCGATTGGGAGGTCGATATCATCCAGTACTCGGTGTAGTCCTGATTCGGAGGGCAGATTTGTTTAGCCGTTTACTTGCGGTAACACTATTCCAAACCAGAAAGTGGGAAGTGCTTTTCCACCCATTCACCGCGATCTCGAATCCCTGATTTTTGTTGGCGGTTTGCGATCAATAACCGCTCAGACTGTGAATGAAAGCTTGGATTTCTGCTACAATCTTGCGTTAGGTATCAACTGTTCTGCAATAGCAGTACGTGACGGTTCAGCGGTTACCTCTTCAGATTTCACTGCTGTTCCGCAGATACGAAAAACATGATTCTGTCAGGCATTTGGATTTGGCAGATTCTCGCGTTGATTTGATGATCAGCTTGCCGGCGCGTTCAGGTTAATGGCTAAAGCGATTGCTTCGTCCTTACCCTTTAATGCGCCAGATGGGGATAGTAATGAAAAAAAAGGGGTTTAGGACCAAGGCAGTCAGGTCGGGACAGCAAAGAACCCGCGAAAACGAACACAACGATCCGATTTTTGCGACCTCCAGTTTCGTTTTCGACAATGCGGCACATGCCGCCAGCCTGTTCGCAGAAACTGAATCCGGAAATGTCTATTCCAGATTCACCAATCCAACCACACGGGCGTTCGAAAACAGACTTGCGGCACTGGAAAACGCAAAGTTCTGCAGTGGCACCGCATCGGGGATGTCAGCCATTCTCTCAATCTGCATGACGGTGCTGAAATCCGGTGACCACGTTCTGGCTGGACGCGGACTGTTTGGGTCGACCGTGAATCTTTTCAACAACATCCTGAGCAGGTTTGACATCGAGACGACATTTCTGTCCCCAACCGACATCAGTCAGTGGCGTGGCGCAATGCGCAAGAACACCCGGTTGGTCTTCGTCGAATCCCCGTCAAATCCACTGTGTGAGATTGTCGATATCCGTGCCCTTGCCGAAGTCACCCACTCAAACAAGGACTGTATTCTGGCGGTTGACAATTGTGCGTGCACCCCCGCATTGCAGCAGCCTTTCAGCTTGGGAGCGGATGTGGTGCTGCATTCTGCCACGAAGTTTCTTGATGGACAGGGACGAGGGGTTGGCGGTGCGGTACTGACCAATAATCCGCAGATCGCAAAAGACATCGTCGGATTTCTGCGTACGGCCGGTCCGAGCATGAGTCCATTCAATGCCTGGATATTCCACAAAGGACTGGAGACGCTCGCACTCAGGATGGCCGAGTCCTGCGCCAGTGCCATGACAATCGCACAATGGCTGGACAATCACCCGAAAGTGGACAAGGTGTACTACCCCGGTTTGCGAGACAATCCAGGTTATGAACTTGCCAAGTCACAGCAGTCGGCTTTCGGGGCTCTGCTTTCCTTTGAAGTCAAAGGCGGTCAGTCAGCCGCATGGAGTCTAATTGATGCGTTGGAAATATGCACCATAACCGCCAATCTTGGGGATGCAAAGAGTGTCGCGACCCATCCGGCGACCACTACGCATGGCCGAATCACAGCGCAAGACCGCAAGAGGGCGGGAATTACAGACGGACTGGTGCGCCTCTCAATTGGCCTGGAGGATGTCGATGATCTGATCTGTGACTTGGAAACAGCCTTGAAGTCGGTATGATTCCATTGCCACATCCGAATTGTAAATTCACTTGATTTTCGACTGGTCGTGTCGAAGCCCGAATATCCACCGCTCGGAAGTGATGGAGTCGAGATGGTGATAGGGCCTGCGCTCCATGCCTCTGAAACCCGGTCCGGGCATCAGGATGACATCGCCCGGCAAATTGACAATCTCAATATTGTTGCTTTTGTTTCGGTCTTCGCAGATCTGGAACCGACCATGCCCGGACAGCACGAAAAGGCAGATGAGGTGCCTGTAATCCGTTCGGTCCCGATGCGGTGTGATGCCCAGATGAGCAGGGAGGTATTTCTGAATGATCCAGTCGTTGAAAACCACCGTATCCTCAAAGTAATCGCAGCCGGCGATACTTGTGTCGAACATTTCCTGAAAATGCCGCACAAGTTGGCCGAATGAGCCATCCGTATTCAACTCGTTCTGCAGCAGCATCTCCTGTCTTACCTCATTGTCACCGCTTCCAACCCTGTTGTTGATGTATCGGAGGGGATACCGCTTCGCTTCCTCCAACAGTTCGAGCCTGAACTCTTCGGACAGTATGGGGACAGAGACTGCCCGCAAATGCTGAAGACTCTGAATGGCACCTGACAGGTGCTGAGTGGAGATTCTAAAGGACTCGCTCAATTGAATCAGTCTTGTATGCAGTGAATGTCGCCTAAGCAAGCTGTTTCAGAGAAATAATATATTTTGTGTATACAAATTTTACTTTGATGGCTGACTTGCAGTAGAATTTATACAGCGTTTGGTAAACCCGCAAGAAAAAAGACAACAGGCAAGACGCTGCGATTGCAAATGAGAGAGGAGAGAGAGTATGAGCACCATGAGTGACCTGGGTTCCCGTCTGGCTGCGATCAAGGACGCGGAAGTCATTAGGAGTTTTTGTTACACCTGTCCATGGCAATGTCCCACCGAGGTGTTTGTCCGAGACGGAAAGATCGTCTATCACAAAGGCAATCCCGATTCGCCAAACAACATCGGATCACGGTGCGCCAAGGGCATGGCCAGCTGGCATGTCACACGCGACCCCGATCGACTTAAGTATCCGATGCTTCGTACCAACGCCAAAGGTGAGCGCGGACAATTCAAGCAAATCTCCTGGGACGAGGCGTATTCCTTCATAGCCGACAAACTGAAGTCGATCGCCAAGGAATATGGTCCCGAAGCGGTCGCCCTAACCTGCCATCATGACCCCAACACGCAGTTTTACCGGCATCTGCTTGGAGAACTGTATGGCTCGCCCAATCTGTATACGCATACCTCTGGCTGTGAGCAGGACCGCCGGTCGGCGTGTCTGACCCTGTTTGGACATGTCTTCCCCATGCATGACTTCATCAATTCGAAATATGTGATGCTCTGGGGAATGAACAATCTCGGTGCCAATCAGGGCCTGTGGGAGAGCAGGGCGTTGATCGAGGCCAAGAAAAACGGCTGCAAGCTCGTGGTGGTTGATCCGAACTTTACGGAAACCGCGCAGAAAGCCGATGAGTGGATTCCAATCAATCCCGGAACCGACGGTGCGCTGGCCCTTGCCATGTGTCACAGCATTGTCAGCGCCGGGTTGTATGATCAGGATTTCACGAGCAACTACTGCAATGGCTTCGATGGTTTCAGGGATCATCTTGTTTCAGGTGGCTATACCGCTGAATGGGCTGCACCGATCTGTGGGGTGGACAAAGAAACGATTGAGCGTCTGGCCAGAGAGTTTGCCACCACCAAGCCAGCCATGTCTGCGATCTTCAAGGGATCGGGATATTACACCAATGGCGCGGATGCGGGCAGAGCCTGCTATGCCCTGAACGCAATTTGCGGTGAGGTCGACAAACCTGGAAATCTGCACCTCAAGGATTGGGCACCGCTGGGATTGCCCGTGATCATTCCCGACGAGGCAAAAGCCGCACCGTCCAAGGGCCCGCTGCATGTGGAGATGGGTTACCCCCTGGCGCCTGACCTGCCAAATTCCAAATTGCCGGATGCGGTGATTGACGGGAAGCCCTATCCGGTCAGGGGATTGTTCGTACATGCCTCCAATCCGGTCATGAGCGATCCCAACCGGGACCGTGTCATTGAGATGTTCAGGCATCTGGACCTTGCCGTTGCCTGTGAACTGTATATGAGCGAGACCGCACTCGAATGCGATATCGTCCTGCCGGAAACATCATTCTATGAACAGGCGGAGATCCGACAGGGCATGTGGTTGGGTCCCCAGGTGGTTCTGTGTCAACCTGCCGTCGCACCCGTTGGAGAGTCCAAGCCACCCTACGAGATTGCCAAGGGCATCGCGGAGAAAATGGGCTGGGCTGAATACTTTCCGTATGAGAAATGGGAGGATTGGGGCGAAGTGATGATGGAGAATGTGCCGATGTCCTTGGATGAGCTCAAGCAGCAGGGTTTCTGGGCCGGTGAGATACGTTACAACCGCGTACCGGAAGGCCTTCCAACACCATCTGGAAAGATTGAGCTGCACTCCAGTGCCTACGAGGACGCCGGCTTCAACGGATATCCAGAATACACCGAACGCTCGGTGATTCCCGATGAGGAGTATCCGCTGCAGCTGACTCATTCCAAACTGAGCATGCATTGCAATATTGTCACCCAGAACAATCCGTATCTGATGGAGGTCTGCGGTGAGAACTGGGTGGAGATCAACAGTCAGGATGCGGCTCGTTTCGGTATTCGAAATGATGCCATGGTGATTCTCGAGTCGCCGAAAGACAAGATTGAAATCAAGGCCAAGGTTGTTGAGGGGCTGGTTCCGGGTTGCGTGAGCGTCCGGCACGGCCACGGATTCGGTCACTGGGCCATGGGCTCGACAGCCAAAGGACATGGTGCCCATTCCAATAATCTGATGGACACCCATACCAACCCGATCACCGGAGCGAACTGCTACAACGAGTGCAAGGTTCGCATCCGGTCTGTCTGAAAAACGGGAGGACGTTTCCATGCAACACGGATTCTATTTTGATCACAACAGGTGTGTGAAGTGTCACGCCTGTGAAATTGCCTGTAAATCCTGGAATGAGATTGACATCGGACCGCGTTGGCGCGAGGTTGTCAAGATCGAGTCCGGGACCTTCCCGAATGTCACGGCGATGAATGTCTCGATGGCATGCATGCATTGCGGTGATGCGCCGTGTCAGAATGCCTGTCCGGTCGGGGCGATTTCCAAAAACGCCTCAGATGGCATTGTCATGGTCGATCAGAACACCTGTATCGGCTGCGGATTCTGCACTTTCGCCTGTCCGTTCAATGCACCACAGTTGAGTGCCGTTGCCGGCAAGATGGAGAAATGCAATTTCTGCCAGACACCCGGCAGGGAACGGCCACTTGACATGCCTCGTGCCTGTGAGGAGATCTGTCCCACCGGTGCCATCTCGTCTGGTCCCATGACGCAGCTGGCAACCGCCAATCGGGAGTCGGCAGCCAGGCGACTGACGGCGCAGGGTTTTCCGGGTATGGTACTGGATGCGGCAACAAGATTCGGGTCAAGCGCCTGATCCTTACCTGCCGCAAGTGCGAACTTTCATAGATGAGGTAAAGCGCGATGGCTGAATTCATAGGAAAGGCTATTCCACCGCAACGCAAACGGGTGATTGATGCGTTGCACCTGCGCGAGCCGGATTTGGTTCCGGTTGGATTGTGGGGCACGATCGAGGGTTACCAGAATCTTCGCAAGGGCATCGGAATGGATTACAAGGCGGATCCGAAAGACTACAGAACCGGGTCAACAACGTGGACCACCGATGTCAGTTTCGAGCTGGATATAGCCCAGAAGCTGGAAGTCGATTTCATGCGCATCTCGATTGGCAGTCCCGGTGGGTCGCCAGGTTTTCGGGAGATCGCATTTGATGAGATTCCCTTTGATATGGGGATACCGCCCCCCAGTGTGGACATCAACGTCGATGAGTGGGGTGTGATCCGCAAGTGGACGCCGCACGAGCAGGGGGGATATTACGAAATGATCGGATATCCGCTGTTTCATGCGACCAGTGCCCCGCTCGAGGAAGGGCTCAGGATTCTGGATGAGTTTCCATGGCCCGATCCCTGGGATGAATCCTGTCTGGAGGATTCACCCATTCCCGGGATGACCCTGCGCGAATACTGCAAGTTCATCCATGAGGAGACGCCTTTCGCCCTGATGGGGCAGGGCGGACGCGGCGGTATTTTCGAGCAGGCGAAGTACATGGTTGGTTATGCCAAGATATTCTCCGATTTCATCGAGTCGCCGGATTTTCTGGAGGCGATGCTGACGCGGCTGACTGACATTGAGATTGATTTCAACAAGGCCATCATTGATGAGTGTGGCGAGTATTTTGACTGGATGAGAATGAGCCCCGAAGACCTGGCCAGCGAGAAAACCGCGTTTTTGTCGCTGCGCATGTTTGAACGCCAGGTCAAGCCGCATTACGTTCGGGCGTTCAATGAAATCAAGGAACACTACCTTAAGAAAAACCCATTGGGTAAAATACAATTCCACAGTTGCGGTGCAATACCTGAGCCTTTCATGCGCGGGCTGATAGAGGCTGGCGTGGATGGGTATGACAGCCTGCCGCCGAAAGTCGCCCGTCATTCAAATCCCGCTGCCAAGAAGAGACAGCTGGGACGGGAAATGTTCTTTTACGGCGGAATCGACGTGCAGGAGACGCTGCCCTGGGGCAGTGTTGAGGATGTCCGCAGTGAGGTTCGGCAGCGTATCTGGGAAATGGGACACGGTGGTGGATTTCTTCTGAGCTCGTCGCATCGATTGGAGCACGATGTTCCAACCCAGAATGTGTTGGCGATGATTGACGAGGCCAGGAGCTATGGCAGGTATCCATTGCCATCCGAGCCTCCACCGGGTGCCGATACCGGCGAAGGCTACGAGCCGTGGTCGGGTGAGCGCAAACGCAGAAGGCGCCCGGACCGCAAGGCTGCGTGAGCAGCGGATTTATTGTTTTTTTGAGTGACCTGAAATGCCACTGATTATTGAAACTGAAAAGGAATGGGACATTGAGGATCTGCAGTATGACTACGAGGATTCTCTCGAAACCGACCGCTGGACGGATGCACCGCAGGAGATCAAGGAACTGTTCCATGAGATCGAATGGAACATCATTGATGGCGAGCACGAGGACACATCGGACCTGATTCATCCTGCCCTGGATGCGGATGTCTCGCCCCGGACACTGGTTGCAGGTCCCATGGCGACAGGTATTGCCGAAGTCGGTCGTCGTTTCAAGATGGACGAATATTTCCTGCCGGAAGTCATGATGTCGGCAAAATGCATGCATGCAGCCCTTGGAATCCTGAAGCCCCTGATCGTGGCGGAAAAGTCCGAAGACATCGGAACCGTGGTGGTCGGGACGGTGCAGGGTGACCTGCATGACATTGGCAAGAAGATTGTGGCCATGATGCTTGAGGCGGCAGGATTCACGGTCATTGATCTGGGCGTGACGGTACCGCCGGAGGATTTCATTGCCGCCATACGCGAGCATCAGCCCCAGATTGTTGGATTCTCCTCACTTCTGACAACGACGATGAACATGCAGTGGGAAACCATCAAGCATATTCAGTCCGAAGGTCTTCGGTCGGATGTGAAAGTGTTCGTCGGCGGTGCGCCGATCAGCCAGGCCTGGTGCGACAAGATCGGTGCCGATGCCTACGGCGTTGACGCTCTGGTTGCGGTTGAAAAGGCAAAAGCCTGTGTCCAGGAATTCCAGGACATCAAGGGCGGAGATCCTGCCCTGCACGCCGCCATGCTTGCACTGGACGCCCAGCGCACTGCAGAACAGGCTGCCAAAGCGGTAGCAGCCGCAGGGTAGGGTAGACTTACCCAGCGTTTTTCCAAACCCGGTATGGAAGTGCGGACCCGCACAGATTGATGGAAAAGCCCGCAACCCAGTTCATCCGACGCCGGCGGCGCATGTTTCTGCCGCTGGTCGCTGGGATTGTCATGTTTATCATTCAGCTGTCTGGCCAATACGGAGCCGGATCCGGCTATGGCTTGTTGCTGGTGTCAGTGGTGTTGCTCATCGGTGGTGTAACCGCTGCATCCTTCCTGATTTTTACACAAAAGTTCTCGACGAAGGCTTTGGTCGGTTCGATGAAATGGCTGTTCTGGGCCGGGGCATGGCTTTACGTGATTGCAGTCCTGGACCTATCCGGCCACTTTATCGCCCAGGGTTTGGCAGGCAACATCGAGCTCAGGTGGATGCTGTTCGGACCTGCCGCGGTACTGACGCTGATTCTGTTTGACATTGGCCTGTATCGGTTGCTCTATCAGGGCAACCGACCGAGTTGGCAACGCTACCGGGAGGTAATCACGCGGGAGAATTCACAACCCGTGCTGGCGCGTAAGACATTCCTGATGGATGTGGTTCTGCACGTGAATCTGCTGTCGGTCAGTGGGCTGCGCTGGCTTCGCCACACACTGATCTATTGGGGCTTTGCCCTGATGTTTGGCTTGGAGATCATCACGGTTTTCATCCGCGAGGGGATTCCTGCTTTTGGGATGACCGATATCTGGGACATGCCTGGACATCCGGTTCGGCTCGCCTTTGATTTTGCCTTTGATTTCTTTGGATTGATGGTATTGATCGGATGTGTGCTCTCGTTCATCTGGCGGGTCAGGGCTGGTCGGTCCGACGAACGCAAGTTTGCAGACACGCCGACGGTGGTGTTCCTGTTCATTGTCGTCGTCAGTGGATTCGTCGTAGAGGGAGCAAGATTCGCCAGCGAGGGAATGCCGGTCGGCAGCGGTTATTCGTTTGTCGGGTATGCACTGACGTCGTTGTTGTCAGGAAATGCGGGTTTGCTCGCCGGTGCCTATGTACCGGCATGGTATTTCCATGTTTTCGGATCACTGGCGTTCATCGTCTACGTCCCGACATTCAGATTGATTCACTCGTGTGCAACCCCGATCGGCAGAATCATCACGTCACAAAAGAAAATGCTTTCGATCAAGCGCATGACCTCGATTGGCGGGTTGATGTCGCGCAGGAATCAACAATTTGGAACCGAGTATGAGGCAGACTGATACATGAGTAAAGTGATTGCAATTTATGGTAAGACGTGCAGCCTGAAGTCAGATGTGGCCAGAGCGCTTTCGCGCCTGACAGGATACAAGCTGGCCAGCCGCGGAGAGGCGGTTACCACCCAGGCACTCATGAACAAATTCACCCGGGGCAACGATGTTGAGCTGGACTTTCACCATCAGCTCGATGATCAGACCCGCTCCATGGTTTCCTGGCCTGATCCGGTGCTGATTCTGGAAAGCCGATTCATGGATTGCGTTCTTGGGCGCAGTGAGGATGTCTTTTTTGTACATGTGACATCCGACGATGGAGTTAGAAACGAGCGCTGGCAGCATCGCCGCGAGGAGGGTGGTGGAAGAACGCGCCAGATTGGTGAGGGTGTCGCCCAGCGCGATGCCGCAGATGATGAGTTGCGCGGGTTGCTCTACCCTGATGCGGTCGAGGTTGCCCCAAACATGACCATTGATACGACCGATGGGGATGCCTATGGTCATGCTGTTCGGATCTGGTCCGAATATACCGGAGAGGATTTGACTGATTTTGCTGCTGCCGGCGATGAGGCGATGGACAAGAAGCAGACGAAGGGACTGAAACCCGGAGCATCTGCCGGGGAGGTGGCCATTTACAATGCACTTCGAAATCCCTTTGGTGGTTACATCACCGACGACGAGAGCGGACGCAATGTGTTCATCCACAAAAGTGCGGTTGAGTCCAGCGGATTGGGTGAATTGTCCAGGGGGCAGCGGGTCAGATACCAGATCGTTGAGGATGGATTCGGTGGATTCCGGGCGGTAGACGTTCAGGCGGAATGAGGTGGTTGATGCCGTTGTTGAGACAGGTGTTGCCACAGTTGGTTGCGGACTCACAGTACAGCAGAACCAAGGCGTATCTGCATAAAGATGTTCGCGTTGTCGAGGTCAAGTTGACCAGTGGCGCCCCCTGTTCCAGCCACAACCAGTTGTTTGCGTCCTGGCCCGGTCATGAATCCGGCGTTCAGGAGTGGTATATTCTGGAAAATGGATTTGCCGTTGGGAAGATTTCGAACTTTTCGGAGGATGATGAGTTTCCTGTATTCAATTTGCAAGGGACTGAGGATTGAATGAAACTACCTGTTTGCCCGCAGAAAGCGCCGTACGTCGTGCAGGTGAAGTCCGGTGTCCTGTACGCCTGGTGCAGTTGTGGATTGAGTGCCAAACAGCCATGGTGCGATGGCAGTCACAAGGGCACTGATTTCAAGCCGATCAAGTTCACGGCCCCGATCACCGCGGAATTCTACCTTTGCGGTTGCAAGAATTCTGATAATGCCCCTTACTGTTTCGGAAACTGCATGGGACACGCTCCGCCGACGGGAAGCGCTCGGGCAGTTTGACAGACGATGTTTCATCTTGTCTCGGTACGTCAGAATCTGGTTGAGGAGGTCAGTCGCCGCCATTGTCTCGTTGAGAACCAGAGCCTTTTAAAGACAAATCTTGAAGCAGGCGTTTTGCTTTCGCAGAAGTTCAGGGAAACCGGTTGTATTGATGGTGATTATTGGTTCGATGATGCGCAGCGTGCGAAGATGTTCGCATCCGTGTGCATGGATTTCATCATGAAGCTGATTCGAAGCAGGGCAGACGCGATTGAGCAATTGAATCATCAAGATGACTTTATCGCTGACAACAGACACAAGACCAAATGAGCCGAATGACTGAACAACTGCACAGCATAATCAGCCGGCTGATCTTTGCAACCGCGATGGTCGTGTATGTCAGTTCAGCCGCATCAGCGGAATTGCAACCCGACTATCCACGCGAAGGGCGACTTGCCGATGAGGCGATTGCCGGCCTGTTCGATGGAGAGGTCGTCTATCTCAATGACGGCGAACGTGACTTTCTGACCCTGTACTCGGAAAGAGACAGGTCGGTGCTTGATGGCGCAGTCATGGTGCTTCATGGCAGAGGGTTTCATCCTGACTGGCCGCAGGTCGCCGGTCCATTGCGGGAGGGGTTGGGGGATATGGACATCACCACCCTGTCGGTGCAGATGCCTGTTCTTGCCAAGGATGCCAAGTATTATGAATACCTTGAGATTCTGGATCTGTCATATCCCCGTATCGAAGCAGCGATCAATTTTCTCAAGTCCAAGGATTACAAGTGGGTGGCGGTTGTGGCGCACAGCTGTTCCGTACACATGACGATGGGCTGGATCAGACAGGTGGGTGATGCGTCGATTGACGCTTACGTTGGCATTGGCATGGGTGCGACGGATTATGGGCAGCCGATGCTTGAGGAGTTCCCGTTGGCGCAGATGACCGTACCGGTGCTTGATGTTTTTGGAAATGCAGATTACCCAGCGGTACTCAAGGGTGCTGCCGCACGCCTGTCAGCGATGCGCTCGGCCGGTCATCCAAAATCGCAGCAGGTCATACTTGATGGTCCCGATCACTTTTTTGAGGAATATGAGGATGAGTTGACGGAAACAGTTGCCGATTGGATTCTCATCGCTCGGGGTTCCCTCTGACTGATTCTCACTTTCGCCAATGTCAAGGTGTATGAGATCCTCACCCTTGACGCAGAAAGCCACATGTTCGCGGATTTTACAAGTTCGATCTCACGCTCGTTCGAGAGAGCGGGTTGACTAGAAAAAATCAATCGCACCGGGTATTGAATCGGATTCATGAATCCGGCGGTTTATACTCGGAAACCGCTGATCATATTGACTTGTACAGTCAAGTGAGGCACTGCATCTGTGGCTGTTTTCATGCAGCCTGACAATTCAGTGCAGTTCAAACGGTGCAGCATCGCACCACATCTCCATCAGTAGGAACATTCTGTCGGTGTCATATGACGGCGACTGTCGGCTCGAACCTTGAAGTCGATGGGGCTAAGTACAAATCTGATTTGTTCTGAGCTGATTTAGTGAGTTCCTCGTGAGACGGAATGCCAAAAGCATGGATTTTCCTGACTCGATTAATTCGTTCCAGTGAGTGATGGGTTTTTCCTTCGAGTTGCCGGTTTTATAGCGACAATCCAGGGAATGCCACCGAGCAGATTGAGGTTTGCTTGGTGTCAGGTTGCTTGTCAAATCGAATCAGGAGGTGTCTGCATTGGCTAAATCACATAAAAAATCCAAGCGAATCGCGCTTTGGAGTGTGCCGGGTAACTGGATTTCGGTCTACTTTGTCTTGTTCACAGTCATGATGGTATTCATAATGGTGTGTATCTTGTGGTCGCATTTCGGTGAGCCACCTGCGTTCGTGAGGCATATAATCGAAGTCACAGCCCTATTGTCGTCGTTGACAATCGGTGTTGTGGCGATCACTTATATTTTTACAGAGGTGTTTCGGATGTTGTCGGATTTTGTAATGGAGAAGTACTTGGAGAGACGATTCAAAAAGGGCGTCCTCAAAGGTCAGCAGGAGGGTCTTCGTAAAGGCCGAGAGGAAGGTCAGCAGGAAGGTTTTCGCAAAGGTCGGGAGGATGGCATTGCCAAGGAGCGTCAATCGTGGATGGCGTGGAACGAGAGACGACTATCTGCGGAAGCGGAAAACCGTCCGTTTGATGAGCCTCCGCCAGCTTGAATGCCAGAGTGACTCGCAAAACCTGAATACTTTTTCGAGGAGTATGAGGATTAGCTGATGGAAACGGTTGCCGGTTGAATTCTAACTGCCGGGGATTCCAGCCGACTAATCCTCAATCTCGTCAATGTCGAGGTGCCTGATATCCTCACCCTTGACGCAGAAAATCACATGTTCGCAGATATTGCATACCCGGTCTCCGACACGCTCGAGAGAACGGATCGCCCAGAGGATATCAATTGCATCGGGTACTGAATCCGACTCCTCCATCATCCAATTTCTGATTCTTTTCAAGGTTGATCTGTATTTCTTATCAACCTTCTTGTCCTTTCGAATCAGCGCAAGTGCCCGCGTATCATCGGTGTGCGCAAAGACCTCCAGGGTCTCGCTGAGCAGCTTGTGTACCCTCACACCAATCTCCTCGATGTCTTCCAGACTTGGGGAAGACCCGGTCCGCTTGATCAGACGGTTACCCATCTGTGCGACCCGCCGGACTTCGTCACCCATTCGTTCCAGGTCGTTCACGGTCTTGATGATCATGATGACAAAGCGCAGGTCGCCGGCGATTGGCTGTCTGCGCGCCAGAATCTCCACACAGCTGCCATCGATCTCCACCTCAAGATTGTTGACCAGGGATTCGCCTTCGAGAACCTGTTGCACCAACAGCCGGTCGCCTTGTACAAGCGCCTGTATGGCAAGCGCCAGCTGTTTTTCGACCAACCTGCCCATCGCCAGCGTCTGCTCGTACAGCTCAGACAGCTCAATATCAAATTTGGACGAATAATGACCTGCAATCATCTCGCGGTGGGAAACTCATCCGGGTGTCGATTCAAAACTGATATTGGGATTGGTATGACTGATTCAAAGCAATGGTAAACACATGAATCTGCTGTATTGTTGAAACATTCAACCGGAAAAAACAGGTACGAATATGCGGGCAATGTGTTCGTGCAATTCATCAATCGCGGAGACCATATTGTACTACAAGCGTTGCCAGCGCGGTGTAGCTCAAAACCTGCAAACAGCCCGGAATCCGGTCATTTCACACTGTGACCGAGATGAACAAATCGTCTGAAAAGCAACAGCGAAAATAATTTGACAATCGAATCATACCTGTTAAACTAGCGCGAGATACCGAATGGTATCTGAACCCTTTTTTGACGGCCTATTCGTCAACCATTCTTCACTTGGAGATAACCATGATTAGTTTGGCGTCAATTCTCAGGGGTTTCCTGACTTGTCTGGCAGTAATGCTAGGGTCAATCTCAATAACGGCCAACGCCGCTGAGAGAGACTATATCAGTATCGTTGGGTCTTCGACGGTATATCCTTTTGCTACAGTTGTTGCTGAGCGTTTTGGTACCGGTACGCAGTACCCAACTCCCATCATTGAATCGACAGGTTCCGGCGGTGGGCTGAAACTGTTCTGTGCGGGTATCGGGGTAAAACATCCTGATATCACCAATGCTTCGAGGCGGATCAAGAAGTCCGAGGTGGGGCGTTGTGCAGAGAATGGCATCAGTGACATCGTTGAGATCAAATTCGGTTATGACGGAATCGTCATTGCGAATTCGGTTGAATCTGATCAGTTCAATCTGACGCGCAGGGATATTTTCCTTGCGCTCGCAAAGAACGTTCCCGCAGCCGATGGTTCGGAAACACTGGTTCCAAATCCCAACCGGACTTGGAAAGATGTGAATCCGGAACTGCCGGACGTTGCGATTCGCGTTCTTGGACCTCCGCCTACATCAGGTACGCGAGATGCATTCGCGGAACTGGCGCTTGAGGGAGGGTGTAAGACATTCGAGTGGATCAAGGCGATCAAGAAGTCCGACAAGAAACACTACAAGTCCATTTGTCACGGTGTTCGTGAGGATGGTGCCTGGGTGGAAGCCGGCGAGAACGATAACCTTATCGTTCAGAAATTGAATGCCGACAAGGATTCACTGGGTGTGTTTGGATTCAGTTTTCTCGATCAGAACTCCGACCAGGTTCAAGGTACGGTGGTCGACGGGATTTCACCTGAATTCGAGAACATTGCAGATGGTTCCTATGTCATCTCACGTCCTTTGTACTTCTATGTGAAGACTGCGCATGTCGACCTGATTCCTGGAATCAGGGATTTTGTAGCCGAGTTTACGAGTGATCGTGCATGGGGCGAGGAAGGCTATCTGGTGGACAAGGGAATGATTCCAATGCCAGAAGCGGAACGATCAGAGTTCAAGACGGCGGCTCAGGAGTTGCGGACCGTCAAGCTCGCATCCAACTGATTCGAAACAGAATCTTTGGATCAGTCTGATTTGATCACCTAACTGTTGGTGGTCTGGTTAATCTGATGATGCATCGTGCTGACGCAAGCACGCTCGTGTGCTTGTGGCAGCCGATGTATCGCGTTACAAGGTGCACGGCAAACGCTGCTCCAGCCACTGTTGTAAGAACTATCAGGTAGACATCAATGAGTGCATGGTCTTTGACGCTTGTTCTGTTGGCATTGTCATCGCTGTTCTACGCGTTTGCCAAAAAGCGCACCCTGCGCATCGCCGATGGCGTTGGTGGCGTCCGGCATCTGCATTCCGCGCCGCGTTATTACGGTGCTGTGGCCGCAGCGCTTTTTGCCGTTCCTGCACTTGCCGTGCTGGGCTTGTGGCTGAGTGTTGACGATACCATCATCACGCGTATCGTTCTATCTGAATTCTTTGCAGACTCTGCCGGAGTCAGAAGTGAGGCGGAGTGGATCATCAGTCAGATTCAGATCTACATACAAACCGGCCAGATCGGAAATGTCGAGAATGTTGCACATGTAAAAGCCGCGGCCGATCGTTACATGCATCTGGTCGAACTGAATGAGACGCTGCGCAACGCGTCGGTGCTGGTTCTGGGATCAATCGTCAGTTTCATTTTCATCACGTTCATCTCTGCGCGCATGCGTGCCCGCGTCATTGCAGAGTCCATCATCAGGTTGCTGCTGCTTGCCAGCTCACTCATCGCAATCTTCACCACGGTCGGCATTGTTCTGTCCGTATTGTTCGAGGCCATCAGATTCTTTCAGAAAATCCCGTTGACCGACTTTCTATTCGGGCTTGAGTGGAGCCCCCAGATTGCGATCCGGGAGGATCAGGTAGGATCCTCGGGTCTGTTCGGCAGTGTGCCGCTTTTCACCGGAACGATCCTGGTCGCAGGTGTGGCGATGGCCGTGGCGGTTCCCGTCGGCTTGCTGTCTGCGATTTTCCTGGCTGAGTATGCCTCGACCCGGGTCAGGGCCATTTCCAAACCGGCATTGGAGATACTCGCCGGAGTTCCCACCGTCGTCTACGGATTTTTCGCAACGCTTGTCGTTGCTCCGCTGCTTCGGGATTTCGGAGCGGGTTTTGGGATTGAGATTGCGCATGAAAGCGCATTGGCAGCCGGCGTCGTGATGGGCATCATGATCATTCCGTTTGTATCATCATTGACCGACGATGTGATTACGGCACTGCCGCAGTCGATTCGGGAGGCATCGCTGGCATGCGGTGCGACGAAGTCGGAAACCATCAAGAAAGTCGTTCTGCCCGCCGCCCTGCCGGGAATTGTCGGTTCGCTGCTGTTGGCGATCTCGCGGGCCATTGGAGAAACCATGATCGTGTTGATGGCGGCTGGCCTGGCGGCCAGACTGACTGCCAACCCATTGGAGTCGGTTACGACGGTGACGGTTCAGATCGTCACACTGCTTGTGGGGGACCAGGAATTTGACAGCGCAAAGACACTGGCTGCATTTGCTCTGGGCTTGACCTTGTTCGTTGCAACGTTGTTGCTCAATGTGACCGCACTTTATATCGTTCGAAAGTACAGTGAACAGTATGAATAACGTTGGCACCGAGCAATCAAACGGCATGTTCTGGGAAAGTGCCCGCTTCAGAAAGCGTTTGAAAAGACGCCATGCAGCCGAATTCCGTTTCAAGTGTTACGGGTTCGGTGCAGTGGCCTTGGGCCTGTTGCTTGTCATTTCGCTATTCGTCAGCATTACCGTGAGCGGGATCAATGCCTTTTGGCAGACTCAGGTTGGGCTCGAGATCTATTTTGACCCTGATGTGGTTGACTTGAACGACCTGCAAGGTGCGAATTACGGAAAACTTGTCAAGAACGCGCTCTACAGTCAGTTTCCGCAGGTCACGAAGCGCAAGGAGAAACGTGAGTTGGCGAAGATTGTCAGTATCGGTGCCGACGTGATGCTGCAGCGAATGGTTGTCAGTGAACCCTCGTTGATTGGTACCAAGAAGACGATTTGGTTTCCTGTTGATGACGATTTTGACATGCTGTTCAAGCATGATCTTGGGCGGGATTCGGAGAATACACCAGGCAAGCGGATATCCCAGAATCAGCTCAGCTGGTTTGATGAGCTGACTGAACGAAACCTGATCGAAAGTCGTTTCAACAAGACTTTCTTCAATGCAGGGGATTCCCGGGAACCGGAACTGGCTGGCTTGCGAGGTGCCCTGACTGGTTCATTCCTGACGATCCTGGTTGCCTTGCTGATCTCCTTTCCTGTTGGTGCTGCGGGCGCCTGCTATCTGGAAGAGTTCGCACCGCGAAACAAATTGACAGACATCATTGAGATCAACATCAACAACCTGGCTGCGGTTCCATCCGTGGTCTTCGGCTTGCTGGGGCTTGCGGTGTTCATCAACTTTTTCGGACTGCCGCGGTCAGTGCCACTGGTTGGAGGATTGGTGCTGAGCCTGATGACGATTCCAACGATCATCATCGCGGGCCGAGCGGCGTTGCGGGCGATTCCACCCTCGATCCGGGAAGGTGCGTTGGCACTGGGCGCATCCAGGACGCAGACGGTCATGCAGGAAGTTGTCCCCCTGGCCATGCCGGGATTTCTGACAGGAACAATCATCGGGCTTGCCCAGGCATTGGGTGAGACCGCACCGCTGCTGATGATTGGCATGGTTGCTTTCATTGTTGATGTCCCATCTGGTCCACTGGATCCCTCAACCGTTCTGCCGGTGCAGATATTTCTTTGGTCTGACAGCCCGGAACGTGCGTTTCTCGAGAAAACTTCGGGTGCGATATTGATTCTGCTCGCGTTTCTGATTACCATGAACATCATGGCGGTCTGGTTGCGCAGAAAGTTTGAAAGACGATGGTAGAATTGTTGACCAGAACCTCTCTAGTTCACAGATCACCCAGTCATGATTGAAGCAAAACCGGTAACACAATCGCACAATATCGTAATTCAGACCGACACCTCGAGGTTTGATCGGGCTGATTCCGCGAGTGACGTTGTTGTCGAAAATCGAATGACGGCGAACGACGTGAATGTCTACTATGCGGACAACCACGCGATCAAGAATGTCAGCCTGGACATTCGGGCCAATGAGGTGCTTGCAATCATCGGGCCTTCGGGATGCGGAAAATCAACATTTCTTCGATGCCTGAACCGAATCAACGACATTATCGATAGTTGTCGGGTCACCGGCAGTATCAAGCTGGACGGCAAGGACATTTACCGCAGTGACTTTGATGTCGTTGAGCTCCGGGCCCGGGTTGGCATGGTATTTCAAAAACCCAATCCCTTTCCCAAGTCCATTTATGACAACGTTGCCTATGGGCCCAGACTTCACAGCATGGTAACCAATCGGTCGGAGACCGATGATGTCGTCTATTCCTGCCTGGAACGGGTGGGGTTGCTGTCGGAAGTCAATGACCGGATCAATAAATCAGGTATCGAACTCTCGGGTGGGCAGCAGCAGCGTCTGTGTATTGCGAGAGCGATTGCGGTTCAGCCTGAGGTGATCCTGATGGATGAGCCCTGTTCCGCGCTGGATCCGATTGCGACTGCCAGGATTGAGGATCTGATCGATGAATTGAGATCGCAGTATTCGATTGTCATTGTGACACATTCCATGCAGCAGGCGGCGCGGGTTTCCCAGAGAACCGCCTATTTCAATCTGGGCGAGTTGATTGAGATGGGAGATACGGGTCAGATTTTCACCAATCCCCAGCACCAGCTGACCGAAGACTACATCACCGGAAGATTTGGATAACGCACGGCGGTTGGCGTGGCGATATTCGCTCACGCTTGTGTCTCGGAAAAAATCAACGGTTGCAAGCGCAGTTGATTTCTGCCTTCGTCAAGAAGCCAAAACAGCGCTCCTGCAGGTCAATCCATTCAACTCATCGCCATTCCCTGCTCATGGAAAAAGGACGGGAACAGACTATGGCGTCTTCCCCGGACTTCGGTGTTTCCACATCGGATTCCTAGGCAAAGGGCTTGTGCCAGTAGCGACAAGAATCTCACAAGCTCATTTTCCAATTTGGATAGAGCACTGTGGTAATTGGTGTAATTCTCCACACAGACGGTACAACTCTTCATCGTTCCAAGGCATTGTGCTGCCTTTCGAAAATCAGCACACATTCGAATCCATGAGCCTCGATTCATTGAGGTTCACGACAAACCGGTGTATGCATCCGCACGAAAGGATAAAGCACTCCCTAAAAGTCACGAACTGGAACAGTTGCTGAAAGTCCCTTGAAAGATCGATTTGAGATGACTGTACAAGCTGATTTCGAACTGTAAGCTAGATCAGTTTTACCTTGTCGAACATGACCTGAAGTTTATCCAAATCCATGTCCCAGATTTCGGTGAAGATATAGACCATTGCGTCGATGTTGTTGTCAACTTTCTTTCCACTGTCCACCAGTTCAGGCAGATTCAGCAGGAGTGGTCTGAAATTCAGCAGACTTTCGCCAAAGTCTTTCGTTAGGGTCTGTTTGCTTTCGTCGGTTGCCTTGGACACGAATTGCTGAAAATCGGGCAGTTCCTTCCAGCCTGGTCTGGGACCATGGTAGACCACGATCGATACGAGTGGATCCTGACTTGTCATGTAGTGAATCGCCTGGTATCTGAACAGCCGCATCATCAATTTGCTTTCATTGTAGTCTTCGTGTTCCAGGTGCAACGCAAATCGGCATTTGCCTTTATGCTGCCTTAATCTGACCGAAACCATGGGGACATAGTGGTCTCCGTCATCCTCAGTTCGGATCATCAACGACTTCTTGGATTTCGCTGTACTCCAGTCAAACAGGTTGAATTGCTCCTCACTGAGCGCCAGCTTGATGAAGCTGACGGTGCGCTCAGTACTTGTCCCGACCATTTCATAGAATACGGCAGCATGCTTGTAGCTGGGAAAGTCGACGCGTTCAAACTCATCATTCATGATTTTCTCCTTCGTGGATTAATGTCTTGGACAGTGGTTTGTGGTTTACTGCTACTGGAACATGGGGACGATATCCAGGAATTCAAGGAATTTTCCACAGAAATTCGCCGAATAAAGTCTATCAATCATTGATCAATGCCAGTTCGGTACGGACACGAACGACTCAGGCGGGCGTGTTCATTCCCAGAATCTGACACGGCAGTTACATAATCCTTCATTCATGTCATGTTATCCGATTTCCGGGTTGGATGATGATGCAAGAGCGGAATTTCGGTTCAGCATTGCTGAACTGAAATTGATGCTCAATTTCCACAGTTCCTATACAATCAGACGGAAATAAATAAAGGAGTATCCAATTTATGTCAAACCAGGCAACAGTAACACAGCCTGCCTTGGAGGTTGAGGACATCCACAAGAGCTTTGCAGATGTTGAGGTTCTCAAGGGAATCTCCCTGACAGCGAATGAGCACGACGTCATTTCCATTCTCGGCAGCAGCGGCTCGGGCAAGAGCACCTTTCTGCGCTGCATCAATCTGCTTGAGACGCCAACATCCGGGTCGGTCCGGGTCAAGGGTGAGTTGATCGAAATGACAAGGAACCGAAGCGGTCAGAGTGTACCGAAAGACCGAAAGCAGGTCGACCGGATACGGTCGCGGCTGGCGATGGTGTTCCAGCAGTTCAATCTTTGGTCACACATGACGGTCATGGAAAATGTTTGTGAGGCACCGGTTCATGTGCTGAAGATACCCAAACGCGAGGCAAGGGAACATGCAGAAAGTGTGCTTCATCGAGTCGGCCTGCATGACCGCAAGGATTACTACCCGGCCCATCTTTCGGGTGGTCAGCAGCAACGGGCGGCGATTGCCCGTGCACTGGCGATGAGTCCTGATCTGATGCTGTTCGACGAACCGACTTCAGCACTGGATCCAGAACTGGTGGGAGAAGTATTGCGCGTCATGCGTGATTTGGCACAGGATGGGGCGACCATGCTGGTTGTCACCCATGAAATGGGATTTGCCAAGGAAGTTTCAAACCGTGTCATGTTCCTTCATGAGGGCCGGGTCGAGGAAGATGGCACGCCTGACCAGGTATTCAATCATCCAGAGTCAGTGCGGTTTCAGGAATTCCTCTCGGGCAATTTGAAATAGAATATGTTTTTATTTTTCCATACAGAATCTTAGGAGAATCCAATTATGAAAAAGTTAATGACCATGCTCACCGTGATCTTTGCGATGGTGTTTCACACTGCTGCCATGTCAAAGGAATGGAGCGAGATCAGAATCGGTGTTGAAGGTGCCTATCCGCCATTCAGTGCGGTCACGGCCAGCGGTGAACTGGTCGGTTTTGATATCGACATTGCCAGGGCATTGTGTGACAAGATGGGTGCGCAGTGCACACTCGTGCAGCAGGACTGGGACGGCATCATTCCGGCATTGCTTGCGCGCAAGTACGATGCGATCATCGCTTCGATGTCGATTACCGAGGAACGAAAGAAGAAAGTCGCATTCACCAACAAGTACTACAGTACTCCTGCGAAATTCGCACAGCCCAAAGGTGCTGGAAATGAGATTTCCGCAGACGGACTGAAGGGCAAGACAGTCGGAGTTCAGCGAGCGACGACGCACGATAACTTCATTACCGGTGAGTTCGGAGACGCAGTCGACATCAAGCGTTACGGGACCCAGGATGAGGCCTATCTGGATGCGCGCTCGGGGCGAGTCGATCTGCTGCTGGCTGATTCCGTCGCCATGGCTGAGGGATTTCTGAATACCGAAGACGGTGCTGACTGGGAATTCGTCGGGCCGGGATACTCGGATCCTGCCTATTTTGGAGAGGGTGCGGGCATTGCGATTCGAAAGGGAGATCAGGACCTGGTCGATGCGTTCAATGCAGCCATCGCAGAAATCAGGGCCAACGGCACATACCAGACCATCAACGCGAAGTATTTTGATTTCGATGTGTATGGTGAGTAAGCACTGAATTTTCGAACCGGCCACAGACTGGCAGCCATCGGATTGCCGGTCTGTGGCGGGTCGCAAGATAACCTGATGTGACAACGTGCACGAATTTCTCACCGAAAAACTAAGCGGCGTTCTCGGCGGATATCTGTATCCGTTCATTCTCGAGGGCATGTTGCTGACCGTCGAGTTGGCGGTGCTGTCGTTGTTGCTGGCGCTCGCGCTGGGACTTGTCGGTGCAACGGCCAAGCTCTCGTCCAACCGCATTGCCCAACTGATTGCCGGTGTCTATACCACCCTGATCCGGGGGGTTCCGGACATCGTCCTGATGTTCATCATCTTTTTCGGAGGACAGCTGCTTGTCAACAGCATCGGCGACAAACTGGGTCTGGGCTATATCGAGATCAGTGAGTTCACAGCCGGTGTCGCGACCATTGGGTTCATCTTCGGCGCGTACATGGCAGAGACCTTCCGCGGTGCGATTCTTGCAGTGCCGCGCGGGGAAATTGAAGCTGGCTATGCTTATGGAATGACAGCCATCCAGGTCTTTCGAAGAATCACATTTCCCGCGTGTATCCGCCATGCCATTCCCGGATTCGGCAACAACTGGCTGGTGCTGGCGAAGACTACCGCGCTGGTCTCGGTGATTGGATTGGAGGACATGGTATTTCGGGCTGCGCAGGCAGGTGGGTCACTGAGACAGCCGTTTACGTTTTATTTTGTCGTGGCGATACTGTACCTGGTGATCACAGCGGTATCCGATGGCGGTTTGAAATGGTTGGAGAAGCGTTACAGCGCAGGCGTTCGCAGGGCGTGACCGGTCATGGATTACGAGGCAATCATCTCCAATCTGCCCCTTTATCTCGAGGGCCTTGTCACAACCGTGCAACTGGTGGTCATTTCGCTTGTACTGGGTCTGCTGCTTGCGATTCCGCTCGCATTGGTGGCAAGCAGTCAGAGAGTGTCAGTGAATTTCCTGCCGAAAGCCTACATCTACTTTTTTCGCGGAACTCCCCTGATCGTCCAGATGTTCATCATCTACTACGGAGCCGGTCAGTTTGAACCATTGAGAGAGAGCATATTCTGGCCGATCTTCAAAGAAGCCTATTCGTGTGCTCTGATTGCGTTTTCGTTGAATACGGCGGCCTACACCGCTGAGATTCTGCGTGGTGCGATAGTTGCCACACCATTCGGTGAGGTCGAGGCGGCCCGCGCCTGTGGCATGTCCAAATGGCTCGTCATGCGACGGGTGATTTTGCCGAATTCCTTTCGCCGGGCGCTTCCTGCCTATGGCAATGAGGTGATTTTCTTGCTGCATGGCAGCGCACTTGCCGGTGTGATCACAATCATCGATCTGTTCGGTGCGGCAAGGATTGTCAATTCAAGGCATTTCGTGCCTTTTGAATCCTTCATTACGGCCGGCGTATTCTATCTGGTGCTGACGTTCGCCATCATCTGGGTGTTCAAGCGAATCGAGTTTCGCTGGCACGCCCATCTGAGACCAAGAAAATCGTAATCCTTGGGAGAGCCGTTGATTCCTGCGCGAATCAGGGCGCAAGACCCATGCCGATTGCTTGCGACGGAAAATGAAGATCGGAATCAGGCCTTTTGGAGCACGAAAACGTAGATTCCCTTCTCCTCATTTGATTCCAGCAGCTTGTGGCCGGTCTGCCGGCTCAGCGCCTCGAAATCCATCACGGATCCCGGGTCTGTTGAGTGAACCTCCAGCGTCTGCCCTGTTTCCAGCTGGGCAATGGCTTTTTTCGCTTTCAGTATGGGGAGTGGGCAATTCAGTCCTTTTGTATCGAGTACCTGGTCTGCCATTCGCGAGTTCTCCTGACGAATCTGTTGTTGAATGATGGGTTAAGGGTTTGCGGGCGTCATGATTCGCAGCCGGCAAAACCGTCTGCCTGCATTTTCGCCTCGTAGGGTTCGGCGATCTGATCGCCGCGGGTCAGTTGTGACTTGATGGAACCCCAGTCTTCCACACGGACCTTCATCAGCCAGCCGTCATCATAGGGTGATGAGTTCGCCAATCCCGGCGTGGCGCTGATGGAACCATTGACTTCGACGACTTCGCCGCCACTGAGCAGTTTGGCCGGGCCGACCCATTTGCCGGATTCGACCGTTGCGCAGCTCCGACCCGGTTGCACCTTGCGCCCGGCGCGCTTGGGCGTGATGGCAACAATCTGACCTGCCATCGCACCGGCAACCGAAGTCATACCGACGGTGACTGTATCGTCATCGTTTTCCCGATACCAGATATTATTCTCTATGTCGTAGAGCAACTCATCTGGAAATTCACATCCGCGTACACTAGCCATTTGCACAGTTCTCCGATAAGGAATGAGTGGTTTCGGTTCTGAGTGATTTGGAAGAACAGCAAAACTCTCCCAGTTGCTGCTCCTCGAGTTTTCCGCGTACAAAAAACAGCAGGTGCAATGCAACCATGCCAATTATATTGATTTGGGCGTTGTCCCGGTCAAGTCGATGGACATTGACCTGGTAAACCAGTTCGCGACAGGTTTCGCGGCAGGCGAGAAACGATGGATCATTGACCGCGCCCTGTCGATGCAGGGCCAGCAGCCGAAAACCCTCATGTGTCGCATCTGTCGGTTCCAGGTCATGGCTTTCAAGCCAGTTCTCAAGAACCCGCTCGCCGGCTGTGAGCAGGTCTCCGGCCGGGTCTGACACGGACTGCGGATTGTCCCTGATCGCGTGAATCCGGTTCTCGATTTCGGCAAAGTCAATCATGCAAGTCCCCGCTGTCGAAGCAAACCCATGGACTGGGACACATTCTCATGGATGCCCAGTCTTCTCGGAGACAGTCCGAGTGCCAGACCGAGCAACTGGGTGAAATACAGCATGACCGGTTTGGTCGAGATGTTCAACGTCTCCTCGGCCCGAATCTGGTGCATCTCAAGACCGGAATGGCATGTTGGACATTCGGTGGCGATGACGTCGGCGCCACAAGCTTCCGCCGCCTGCAGGATGTTCACCACCAGGCGTGTCGATGTATCGCTGTCTGACAGGGTGTGCGCGCCGCCACAGCAGGCGGTTTTCAGGGGAAAGTCGACGATTTCCGCGCCGGCGGCCTCGAGCAGATCGTCCATGAAATGCGGCTTGGATGTTGACTCACTGCCTTCGCCCTGGTCTTTTTCCGGAAATATGTGGCGCGGACGGGTGTACATGCATCCATAGTAGTTGGCGATTTTCAAGCCCTTCAGTGATCGCTTGACCCTGCTTTTCAGATTCGACTCACCGATGGCATGCTTGATCCAGTCCAGGGCGTGAATCGTCTCGACGTCACCGGCCTTGTACTCAGGCACGCCGGACTTGTCGGACAGCTCACCCACGACCTTGCGCGTCTTCTCGCGATGCTCGACATCATGTTCGGCTTTCTTGAGATTGTGATAGCATCCGTTGCACGGCGCCATGACCACGTCCAGTCCCATCTTGTGCTTGGCAATGGACATGTTGCGCACCGACAGGAAGTTCTGGATTTCCGGATCGATATTCTTGACCTCCATCGCGCCGCAGCAGTTCCAGTTCTCGATCTCAACGAGATTCAATCCGAGCTTTTTTCCTATCTGCTTGGTGGATCGGTTATAGGCGTGTCCGGTGCCTTCCAGCGCGCAGCCCGGATAATAGGCGACGGTTTTCAAGTCGTCTCTGAGATTGTCTGAATCGGCCATGGAGACTTACTCGTGGTTGCTTTGTTTCATCGTGAGGTTTCTTTGTCTGACGCGCTCATCCATATAGTCCCTGATGGCATCGGATGATTGTTTCCAATTCCTGGTTTTCGGACGAATCAGGGTTGACAGGCCCATTTTCATCAGCAGGGTGACGGGCAGACCGCGCACGAGACCCTTGACCAGGCGAACCAGCCAGGTTTGCACCAGCGGTTGCGATGTGCGGTTGAAGAAATTCCGGATCAGCCGGCCTTCTTCGATTTTCCCGGTTTGCAGAACCTGCTCGTAGAATTCCTCATCGAAATTCATGGAATTTGATTTCGGTGTATGGCCCTTGTACTCGAGCCAATGGCTCAATGCCTTCATGACACCTTCCGGCTCAACATCGCGCGGGCACACGTGTGTGCACTTGTGACACGATACACACTGCCAGATGATGTCCTTGTCCCGGAGCAGTTCCTGTTCCATGCCAAGCCGTACCAGGTAGATCCAATAGCGCGGATTGAATTCCGGATTGATTGCGTTGACGGTGCAGGAGTTGGTGCAGGCCCCGCACTGCCAGCAGCGGTGAATGAATGCGCCGCCGGGGAATGCGGCCACTTCCTGTTCCAGTTGCTCGTTGTACTCGTTGACCGCACGGGATTCGATGAACGTGCTCCAGGGTCCGGAGACATCAACGCCGTCAATCTCAAGGCTGTCATGGTGACGAAGATTTTCCGGTCGAATCAACGACTTCTCATGGATTGGCACGGCTACGGCACCCGGAGTCTAATGGGTGGGGGCATCATAGGTCTCAGACAGACGATGTCGCTCACCATCGCCCAGGATCATGTGGGTCAGACCGCTGTCACCGATCGCGGTATCCAAGCCAAGCATTCTGATTGCAAAGCCCATTGGTGTGCCCGCGTTGTTGAACTCCGAATTCAGGAAGCTGCCGCCCTGCGAACCGATGTATTGACTGTAAACCCAGGCGAACAGGATGTCCATGATGAACTCGCGGTCGGCGAAAATGCCGGACTCCTCGAAGAACTCGTGGATTTCCCTTCGCAGTTCCAGATGGGTCCGAACGCCATTGGGGATGTCGATGTACTGATCCGGTGAATCCGAGAACCAGATTTCCCTCAGCACGCCGGTGTTCGATTCGTGATCCCAAATCCAGCGCGTCATCAGCGGAAAAAGCTCGGGCTGGCGAAAGTGCAGGATTTCCGCGGCCAGATCCCGTACCCAGCGGCTGGATTTTCCTGAAGCCAGCCGATCGGTCAGGTCTGCCATCCTGGAACCCATGTTCTCGAGTGTCACGGCATCAAGCAGTCGGGTGATCTCGTCGCGCAGGGACGCAAACCCCATGCCCTGCAACACGGGTTTCAGCCGTCTGCGAACGGTTGGCATGAAGGCACAAGCGTCGAAAAATTCCCGATCGGTCATGGACTGGCCGTCATCCGAAAAGGTTCGCTGAAAGAGCAGGGACTTGCCGCGAAGCCCGTCGACGATCACTTCAATGCCGCCCAGTTGGTTGCTGCATTCGATCATCGACTCGACAGCCGTACGCAGGATGGTGCCATCCAGGTGCAGTACGGGTATGTCGCCGGTCGCCAAAGCAGTACCGTGACTATTCGATTTCGCCGACATCACATCTGACACCGATATTCCAAAAGCGCTTATGCCGCGCGCGCCTGCACACCGAGCGCAGCCATTGCCGCGGCCTGGCCCTGCGCGATGGAATCATCAATGGTTTCGGGTCCGATTGCGGCACCGGCGACGAAGATTCCGGGTCTTGAGGTACCCGCGATGGAATCATAGGAAGGTTGCCTTTGAATATGTCCGTTGGGTTCCAAGTCCACGCCAAAGATTTCCGCGATGCGGGGATTGTCAATATTGGGATCCATGCCGATGGCATGCACGACCAGGTCAAAGGGAATGGAGATCGGTCGTTTGACCAGCGTATCCTCGCCCTTGAGCAGCACTCTTTTGCCATCAAAGGTGACTTCGGCAATTCTGGCCTTGATGTACTTGACCTTGAATTCCTCTTGGCTACGCCAGTAGAACTGTCCCTCATAGAGACCGAAAGTCCGAATATCCATGTAGTAGATGTAGACGCTGCAATCCGGCAGTTCCTCGCGGATCTCCATCGCCAGGTTGGCAGAGACGGTGCAGCAGATCTTGGAGCACCATTCGCGCCCAATCTGCCGGTCGCGGGAGCCCACGCACAGCAGGATCGCGACGCGCTCGGGTTTTCGATTGTCGGATGGGCAGCGCACACCGTTGCCCGAGGAGATCATCTGCTCGACCTGGGTGGTGGTGACGACATCCGGGTGGGAGCCAAATCCCCATTCCGGTTTGTTGACGGAATCGAAATGCGTAAATCCTGTTGTCAGGATGATCGAGGATGACGCGACTTCAGTGCCATCCGACAGTTGCGCCTGGAATTGTCCGACATCCCCATCCAGCTGGGTGATTGTTGTCGAGGTGCGGATGCTGATGCGCTCGCTTGTCTCGACCGCTTTCACCATCCTGCCGATGGCATCACTTGCCCACTCACCAGAGGGCACCAGGCGCGCATAGCCGGATTGTATCGGGGCGCCGCCCAACCGGGTGTCTTTTTCGATCAGGGTGACGGAATTGCCTACATCGGACAGTGCACGCGCTGCTGAAAGACCTGCCGGGCCAGCCCCGACAACCAACACACCGTCGCTCACGCCTGCGCCTCGAAGCCGGGGCCTGAGGTGATGGCACGCCGGGGATCGTACAGGGTCTCAAAGTTACCGGCCTCGACGTCGGCAAGATAACTCTCAAACTGGCTCTTGGCGAGTTCCCAGTCGATGCCGAGTTTTTCCAGCAGGGGCTCAAAGGCCGAAGCGTGCCAGTGCAACTGGGCAATCTTGTAAGGATGCGCTCCGCACAGCACAGCGGCCAATTGGCAGTCTGCGAGGATGGGCATCTCGTAGTGCTTGTCTGCCGCCTTGCCGATCCACTGATTCTTGTCGAGAGTCGTGATGCAGCCGGTGTCATGGCCGACCATCACATCGGCCCGCGCCTCTTCGACCGCGACCTTGATCTTGCGGTCAATGGCGAATGAGCGGGTGAATTCGCGTTCTGAGATGATGTGCCGAAATCCGAAGCCACAGCAGTCATACCAGGTTGAGTAGTCGATCACATTCGCGCCGAGCGCCTGCACCAGTCCGGTGGACACCGCGACCCGGTTGCCATCAAGCACGTCATCGTCGTAGATGACGTCCTCGGGCACCATCTTGTAGACGTGACAGGCGGGATGGATCACCGCCCGGATGTTGGAGGCGTCGATGGTCTGTCGCTCGCTGATCTGGTGGCGCATCACGTGCAGCCATTCGGAATAATGGACGATCTCCTCGGGGATCAGGATCTTGCCGTCGACCAGCCGTCCGATTTTCGCAAGGATTTTCTTGACCTGCTCGCGCAGTTCTGCCGAGTGAAGCAGGAACTGGCGCATTTCCTTGTAGTTGCCAAACGACGTGCCGCAATGCACCAGCGGATAGTAGTAGGCCGGGTCCATGCCTTCCGCCTGCGATGCGACGTAGGCCTGGTGAAAGTTTCTCAAGAAAACAGCGGCGAGCGAGACCACATTGCCAATACCTGAACCGTGATAGTTCCAGGCCGTGCAGGATGTCTGGTCGGTCTCGTCAAGGTAGGTGGTGCCCAGTTCGTTCATCAGCCACAGCAGCGAGGTCGGATAACCGGGAATGTTTCCGCACTGACCACAGGATTTATGGTGCCACAGACGGTTGGTGGGGATTTTCTTATCCCAGCCATACAGGGTCTTGGTCATGACCGGCTGGTGTCCGTCGTTGACGCGGTGAACGACGATTTCCCCGTCTTTTTCCAGCTGCCACATGATGTCGCGCACGTCTTCAACCTGTTCGCGGGTGGTGAGCATGGAGCGCTTGTCGATCTTCGCCTCGACCCACTGCGTGGCGGCCTGCGCCTGCTGCGGGTCCAGATTAGCGTCTTTCCATTCCGCGCCATGTCCGGTGAAGCGTTGTTCAGAATATTGATTTCCAAATGGAACCATCACACTCATTTTGATTTCCTCAAGTCAGCAGTAATTCAGCCCTGATCAGATGTCATCTTGCTCATCGAGCCAGTCCTCGTATTCCTCTCGTTTCTCTTCCATGATGTCGACGATGACATCGAACAGGTTTTCATCAATCGTTTCCAACTGGTCAAGTACGCCGGAGTCCTCCCAGATGGTATAAAGTTCAATGGAGGTTTTAAGGTTGACCTCCCATGCGGTATCGGTGGTATGCATTGTCGGCATCGGAATCGCCTTTCGCAGCACATCCAGGGGTGCTTCGACCTTGCTGATATTGGGTCCCCAGTCTGCAAAATGGTCGGGTGTGATCATATTGGGCGCCAGTTGATTGCCGGTCGAGATCAGTTTCAGCATCACCCTTGAGAATGGTCGCAGCACGTCTTTTGCCGACTGCAGGCCGTGCTTGATCGAGGTTTCGCGCATAATGCTGACCAGGCCGCCGGGGGAGTTGCCGAAAGGACAGCGGGCAGCGCAGGTATAGCACTGTGCACAGGCCCAGATCTTCTCCTGCATGGCATCGTAGATGCCCTCGAGGTTTTCGGTCCACAGCAACTGGACGATCTCGCGCGGGGAATAGTCAAAGTAATGGGCGGACGGGCACGTTGCGGTACAGATGCCGCAGTTCAGACAGCCATGCAATTCGTGATCATAGAGGGGATGATCACAGATATCCTCGAAAATCGCCTCGAGTTTCTCCCTGCTTACCTCGGGCTCATCGGTTAGCGGGTCACCGATTGTCATTGTGGCTGTGGACATTTGCAATTCCCGTCAGTAACTCAGTACTTTCGTGTCGTCCTCTTCCATCACGCGCTCGATGACGTAGGCACCGCCCACAACACCCTCGCATTCGGGGATCAGGTCGTCGACCGTCATGTCAAACAGGTCGAGATTCGGAGAGCAACAGTAGAATTTCACGCCTGCATCATGCGCGTCCTGGATGAAGTCATAGACGGACTTGTCTGACCCCTCCTTGACGAACAGGGATTCCGCCACACCTTTTTTCATGAGCTTGCCGGCTGTTGCGGTGCAAATGACCTCAACCTCATATTCCATTGCGGCAGCGACCGTCGCCTGAAATATCGGTGCGCCCATCTCCTCGCCATTGGCGGGATCCGAGTTCACCATCATGATCACGAGTTTTTCTGCCATAGTGTTCTGACTCCGATTTGCAATGTGATTGGGCCAATCTCAGGGTTGAGATTTTATTACATTAGAGATTGCTAATATACGATAAGTCGATCTTCTCGTTCAATGGCCAAGCTCCCGGTTCCGTGACTTTGCACTCAGGCTTTCCGGTTGGGCGGGTGCATGCCGATGTGCTGATTTTATTCCAATTGATTGTGCTTCTGTTCCTAAAATTAACGGCGAGGCATCTGAATTCAGTAGATGACAGCGCCTTGTTGATTTATTTTGAACTGCATGGATCGAGATTGATATGACCATACCGAAACCAGACCAAAGCCAACTCCAGGCGATCGCAAAACGATTCGGACTGACGATGTCCGATTCCAGGGCATTGGAATGCATTGATGCGATGGAGGATTTGATTGCAGACTATCAGGTTGTGGACTCGCTGGGTGACTATCTGCCCGAAGTCGGGTATCCGCGAATCTGTGGATCATTGCCGCGGGAAGATGACAATCCCTACAACGCCTGGTACGTCAAAACCGATATCCAGGGTGCCGCTGGGGGCCTGCTGAAAGGCCGGACGGTGGCGATGAAGGACAACATCTGCGTGGCGGGGATTCCGATGATGAACGGTGCGTCGACGCTGGAGGGTTATGTTCCGGAGTTTGATGCGACCGTCGTGACAAGAGTGCTGGATGCCGGTGGTGTGATTGCCGGCAAGGCACACTGTGAGTATCTTTGTGTTTCCGGCAGCAGCTATACCAACGCCAAGGGCTCGGTGCACAACCCGCATCGCAGGGGATATTCTGCCGGCGGGTCATCATCGGGTTGCGGTGCGCTCGTCGCAGGCGGAGTCGTGGACATGGCGATTGGGGGCGATCAGGGTGGTTCGATCAGGATTCCGGCTGCGTATTCGGGTTGCTATGGCATGAAACCGACCTATGGACTGGTGCCATATAGCTGTGTCATTCCGGTTGATAACTCCATCGATCATGTGGGTCCGATGACGCAGAATGTTGTGGATAATGCCAGATTGCTGCAAGCGATCGCAGGCGAGGATGGGATGGATCCGCGCCAGCACATTGTGGCGGTTGGAGACTATGTCAATGCAGTCCATGCCGGTGTGTCCGGCATGAAGATAGGGGTGCTGCAGGAGGGATTTGGCTCGAGCATGGCACAACCGGACGTCGAATCGGCGGTAATGCAGTGTATCGAGGTGTTCGGGGGAATGGACGTCTCGGTCGAGGAGGTGTCGATTCCGATGCATCGCCATGCGCCGGCACTATGGACGCCGATTGCGCTTGAGGGGCTGACCAAACAGATGATGAAGGGAAGATTCATGGGCACGGGCTGGAAGGGTTTTTACATGAACTCGCTGCAGAATCACCACGCAAACTGGCAGCAGGAGGCAGATCTGCTCGACGATACGGTGATTGTCTCGATGTTGCTGGGGGAATTCTACGACAAGCAGGCGAACGGAACATATTACGGGCGCGCCCAGAATCTGGCACGAAAATTACGCGAGGAGTACGACCGGGTTCTTGACGGGTATGATCTGCTTGTGATGCCGACCGTCCCGATCACCGCGACTGCGTTGGTGGCTTCGGACGAGCCGCTGTCTGAGTACATGAGACGCACGGGCGACATGGGGGCGAACGTCTGTGCCGCCAACCTGACCGGTCATCCTGCGATGTCCATTCCCTGTGGGATGTGCGATGGACTGCCGGTGGGGCTGATGCTGGTGGCGGGCAGGTGGAGGGAATCGGAGATCTACAGCGCCGCCGCGGTCATTGAACAGAATTATGATTGGACATCGAATCGGGCTTTGTAGCGTCGTCTGCTTGGAGCGCGGTCAGTTCATCCATCCGGTCAGTTGGATCACACCGGTCATCATCATGACCAGTGACTGTTCGACTTGCGGCTGAATCCGGCGGACTTCAACCAAATCGCCGGGTCCTGCGGTATGAAATGCGGGTGTCTGAACCATTGAGTCCTCAAGCATCGCGCTTTTCATCCCCGGATGTCCGATGAATCCCAGGCAGTTGCCTGGCAACTGAAACAGTGCAGGCGTTCCGTCGGGCAGGGCGGCGTGGATTTCAGCGTGATCCGGCAGGACCGGAAAGTCGCGCATGTAGGTGATCATCGGGTATTGTTCCGGAATGTAGCCATTCAAGGCATTCTCATGGATTCTTTTTGCGGTATCGATGCTGAATGACAGTTCGCTTGGTCGCACGGCGCCACCTGCAGCGAGCATCAGCAGCTGGGTACCGGTGCCGAATGCGAGCGTCGGCAATTGCTCCTGAAGGCAGTTGTTGATGACTGTCACTTTCTTCTCGAGCAGTGGTACGACCGGAGTGCTCACTGTGCCGTAAGGTGCGGCGCCGAGAACGATCAATCCATCTTTGGGTAGATCAAACTTTTCCTCCCAGCGCTCATCGTGGGCTGGCCGGATATACCTGAAACGGATGTTTCTCCCCTCGAGATGGTCTTCAACCAGCCCCAGATGTTCTGCGTCGGTATTTTGGAGGACAGCGATGGTTTTCATCAGTCTGGATTTGTCTGTCAAGAATTCAGGATGGGATTTCGAAAGGAAATCTGGTGGTGTCATTTTATACACGATGGCAGCAAATTCGACTGATGGTTACCAGGTGGGCGCTCCCGGAGTCGGAATTTGACTCAAATTTGATAGTGAAGATTTGCCGAATGATTGGGGTTGGGAAACCGAAGCGACGTTGATGGAACATCCAACGGCAGAGTGATTTCGGTACAATCTAGTCTCAACCGATACAGTTCCAGTCAAAAATTTCAGAAAATAACAACATGTCCCATTTCGACAGCCACCGCCATGTACCCAGAGTCCACCAGTCCTGCCAGGTTGGAATCAGGGATTGAAAATTCAATGTGGATTCAGCCAATTCCCTGTATGAGTCCGGACGACGGCAGCGCCATGTGGACTATGCGATTCGCTACAGCCACAGTGTCGGCCTGGTCGACTTCGGATTAAGCGGATTCAAAGGGACCGTGAGAAGTCCGACCTTGAGGCCGGTTGCAGGCAACGGCGGTTCACCAACCGAATTGATTCCGTATTATGAGCAGATTTCCCAGGTTGGACTCGATGTACAGCTGACATTGGAGTCAGCACTGTTGAAGTTTGAGGCGATAGGCCGGGACGGTGAGCTCAACAAGCCTGGTGCTGCCAACAATTTCATGGGCAGCAAGGATAACTATGACGCGTATGTGATTGGCGGTGAGTACAGCTTCTATTCGGTATTCGGAACAGATTCGGACCTTACCCTGGTGGGCGAATGGAACTATGATTCAAGAGGCCGCAGTGCCCGCACGAGCCTGGAACGGGATTGGTTCTTCGGGACCCGCTTTGCTTTCAACGATACCCAGGATACGGAACTGAAAGTGGGCATGATTGAAGATTCGGGTTTTGATTCGACGCTCTTTACGGCTGAGTTCAATCGTCGGATTTCGGACAGCTATTCTCTGGAGCTGGAACTTTTTAAAAATACCAGCCGGGATCCTGCCGACGATCTCCTGTACAGTTTCGCGAAGGACGATTACCTTGAAATCAGGCTTGATTACAATTTCTGACTGATCGCGAGAATTTTCAAGGAACTTCATCGACTGTGAGGCGATCACAATGCCAAAGTTCGACCGCAGTGTCCGGGTGAACTCTGTTAAAATATAAAACGAATACATTCAAGTCATTACAGAGTGATTCAGGCTGTTTTATTCGGCGAATGCCACACGATCTTGAGGAGAGCAAGTTGATATGCAGGTGATTCTGGCACAACCTCGGGGATTTTGCGCGGGGGTTGAGCGTGCCATTGCGATCGTTGAGTCCCTGCTGGAGAAGCATGGCGACCCTGTCTACGTTCGACATGAGATTGTGCACAATCGGCGAGTCGTTGACAACCTCAAGGCGAAAGGTGTCAAATTCGTCGATGAGGTTGATCAGATTCCGAATGGCGCATTGACGGTGTTCAGTGCGCACGGCGTATCCAAACAAGTCAAGTTTGATGCGGCAAAGCGCGATCTGCAGACGGTCGATGCCACCTGTCCACTGGTAACCAAGGTTCACAGCCAGGGTCAGCGATATGCTGCCAGAGGTTATGAAATCATTCTGATTGGTCACGCATTTCATCCTGAGGTCAAAGGAACAATCGGACAGATCCCCGGCAAGGTGCACCTGATCAGTGACGTCGAGGATGTTGAGCGTCTGGAAATCAAGAATCCTGATCGCGTGGCCTTTGTTACCCAGACTACCTTGTCGGTCGATGACACACGGGAAGTCGTTGATGCACTCAAGCACAAATTCCCAAAAATCGTCGGGCCGGATGTTGACGACATCTGCTATGCCACGCAAAACCGTCAGAACGCGGTTCGACAGCTGGCACAGAAGGTTGATTTGGTTCTGGTAGTCGGCGCCAGCAACAGTTCCAACTCGAATCGCCTGTGTGAGGTCAGCCGCGCCTGTGGTGTCGACGGGTATCTTGTGGAGCAAGCCTCCGATTTGGATCCGGCATGGCTGGAGGGTAGACAGACGATTGGGATCACGGCCGGTGCCTCAACTCCGGAGGAATTGGTACTTCTGGTCATTGAGAAACTGGCAGAATTCGATGACGTGGAAGTCTCCACCATGGATGGCGTTATCGAAGATGTTCACTTCAAGTTGCCGAAAATGGTTGCCAATGGTTAAGGCAGATGGAATTGCTCCGGATCACAGTCTTTGGGATGAAAGCAGTCAAATCAGGACATTCAGGTTGCCTGCCTGATGTCTGGTTGCGCGGTGACTAATGCGACACTTGATGTGATATTGATATATGAACTCATCGAGTTGCCTGATTCATTCACAACCATCATCAATCTGGATTGACCGCTCTGAATACGGTGAGTACTCTGCTTGAACAACATTCCGCATCGGTTTTTACTCCTAATGAAACCGGGTTGCTGGTCGCGGCCGGATTCAGGTATGCTGAATAGCCGACAGGTGTGGTATGGGGCGCATCAGGATATAGAAGAACGTCTTCAACGCGAAATTTGAGCGCACAAGTGTATTCAGGATTGCGATGGTGATTTTCACACTTCGCTTTGAGATTTCGATGTCCTTGCCCTCGGAAAAGGATTCACTGAAATAGATCTTGCGAAGCGTTATTGCGGATAAACCCAGCGACCAGACGATGTGGCGGCGAATCCGCACCTCCGCGCTGGGCACGGTCAGCGCAAACTCCAGGCCATGATGGATGTGATATTTGGCAAGCGCCATCATTTTCACCAGGCCGTGAGCAAAACCTGGGTCGGGATTGCCCGAACCCAGTTCACTGAGATCAAATCCGGATTCGAGAAAAATGTCCCTTGGCAGCCAGCAGGTTCCCTCGCGCCGGTCGTCCCAGACATCCTTGATGATGTTGGTGAGTTGCACGCCTTTTCCACAGAAGACCGCCCAGGTGTGCAGTTCCTTGGAGCGCTTGTCGATTTGCGCTGAATAATCGCAAAAGACTTCGGCCAGCATTTCTCCGACTACGCCTGCGACGAAATAGCAATAGCGTTCCAGGTGTGGAAGATCATTCAAACCGCGGATACTGCGACACTGTTGGAACTCAATCATCCCTTGTGACATGGTGTTGATGCAACGCGCCAGCGCCTCGCGTTGGCGGGGTTTCAGACTCATGGTGATTCGAATCACCCGCTTTGTATTCCCGACCAGTTTGCGCTCGGCTTTGGATGTGCCATCACCAAGTGCGACCGCGAGTTCGCCGGCGAATGGCTCAGCGGACTCATCACCGGCGACGATTCTGGAAAACTGTTCCAGATACATTTTTTTCTCATCCAGCGTCAGGGTAGTCGAGTCTTCGATGCTGTCCGCAATTCTGCACAAAAGGTAGGCATTGCCAACGACATCCTGAAGATGGTCCGGCAGCAGTGGAATAGTCAGTGCATAGGTTTGGGATACCTGCTGCAGGATTTCCGCCTGGAAGGCCAAGTCGCCATCCGGGCTGTCCGTCGATTCAAACGCCTCTCGTTGCTTCATGTCGTTATGGGCGAAAGCCGGACTGATTCAGGTTTGACTCCGGGACGTAAACCAGTCCCGCGCCAGCGTTGGTGTGTGGCAGGTCCCGTCGAAGAAAATTGAAAAGCAGGTTCAAGATTCTGTTGGATCGCGAAAAGACACTGGTGATGACGATAATTGTTCGAACTGTGGTTCTGGTGATTTTCACCTCCTGGCCACTGCGGTACCCGGGATTGGTGTGGATTTTCCGCAATGTGGCCAGCGCCATGCCCGCAGCCCAAAGACAGTACCGTCGGTAGCCGGTCTCACGCGGGGGAATCAGTTCAATGTATCGCTGTGCGTTGCTCAGGTGATGATGGGCGATGGCGACCAGTTCGGACACACCCCGATCAAATCCTTTGGGAGTCTGGGTGGTGTCGAGTCCTTGCAGGTCAACGCCCGTGCTCTGGAAAATTTCGCGCGGCAACCAACAGATGCCTCGCTCGCGGTCTTCCCACATGTCCTTGAGAATGTTGATCATCTGTAGCCCCTGTCCGAACGATATGGCAAGAGGCACCATTAGATTTCGTTTCTCCTGAATCTCTTCGGAGTAATCACACATGAGCGCGGTCAGGGTTTCACCGACGATTCCTGCGACGTGATAGCAGTATCGGTTGAATTCTGATAAATCAGCGAGTCCGTTGATTGATGCGTGACGCTGGAATTCGACCATGCCGCGGGACATGGTGGAGACGCAGTACTCCAGAATGCTCTGCTGTTCGGCACTGAATCGGCGTTTGATGCCTACAACCCGGGCGGCTTGCGTAATCAACTCCTTTTCGCTGGCCAGGGTTGACGCTGACAGCCGCCCGGCCAGGTCGCTGCCGAACGACTTGTCATCAACCTCGCCACATACGAGTGCGATAAATCTGCCCGAAAACTCGTCTTTCTGGCTAATCGTCAGTGCGGCGTCATCTTCAATCGTATCATTGATTCGACACAGCAGGTATGCGTTGCCGAACAAAGCCCTGAGGCTATGTGGGAGCTGCGGCGTAGTCAGCGCGAAAGTTCTCGCGACACCGGACAATAATTTTTGCTGGAATGCCAACTCGCTCTTTGGAAGTTCATTTGCAGGAATGGGAGATTGGCTCATTTGATCAGATGTGACTGCGGAAATGACTTGGCAGATTATACAGGAACGCGAATGGCTGCCGATTTGACGGAACCGCGCAAGAACTACAGATTTCCCGGGTACGAGCACGCAATTTGATCCATCCACTCAATTGACTGAAGTGGTCTCTCAGCTTGCATCCTGGATAACTGCAATTGGCAGGTGCAAATCTGGCCCACCCGGTTAAAATTCTGCGAGTTGAAATTCCATTTGTTTGTAAAATTACAGTTGTGTTTGGTATATTAGCATTTTCTAATCTACCATTTCCGTGCACGGGTGCTGCGTGCCGCGCAGTGTCCGTTTTATGAATGCAGCCCGAAGGAGATTTGGAATTCATGAGAAAGAGATATTTGATCAGTTTATTTGCACTTGCTGCGGTGGTACTGGTGCCTGCCTTGCATTCGGTACCCAGTCTGGCAGACAGTTCAGCCGATATCATTGCAGAGGGCAAGAGACTGGCTTTTGACCGTCAGAAAGGCAACTGCCTTTCCTGTCACCTGATTGAGGACGGTGTGATGCCCGGCACGCACGGTCCACCCCTGATTTTCATGCAGCGACGTTTCGCCGACAAGGCGAAGCTCCGAGCCCGAATTCATGACCCGACGGCAGCGAATCCGAACACGATGATGCCGCCTTTCGGATTGCATGGTATTTTGACCGAAGAAGAGGTCGACGCAATTACAGAGTATGTCTACACGCTATAGCGAGGTAATCCTATGAAGACAATTCAACAAAGACGGCAGGTGCTCAAGGGAGCATTGGCGACCGGTCTGGTTGCTCTTGCCGCATCCTGGGGAATGCTGGGCAATATCGCCCATGCAGCCCGCCCACAAATGGCATTCGATGCCGATGATATGGATGGCACACTCAAAGCCCTGTTTGGAGAGGATGGCATCCAGGATACGGCGGAGATAACCGTCAAGGGTCCCGAAATCGCCGAAAACGGCGCCGTGGTTCCGATCAAGGTCACAGCCAATCTGGACAACGTGGAATCAATCGCGATCCTTGTGCCGGAAAATCCAGCACCCATGGTTGCAGCGTTTGATGTGCAGCCGGACATCGTGCCTGAGGTTTCGGTTCGTATCAAAATGGGTAAAACGTCCGACGTGATCGCCTTGGTCAAATCCAATGGCCAGATCTACAGAGGGGCGAAGGAAGTCAAAGTGACCATCGGCGGTTGCGGTGGTTAAACTGAAACTGTGAGGAATTGAAAAATGACGATTAAAGCAAAATCCAAATTGGGAAGCGACGGCAACGTCCAGGTCAAGATGCTGATCAAGCATCCCATGGAAACCGGTCAGCGCAAGGACCGGAAAACCGGAAAACTCATTCCGGCTCATTATGTTGATGCTGTCACATGTCATTGGCAGGGCAGGGAGATGATCCGTGCACACTGGGGTCCGGCGATCTCCAAGAATCCTTATCTTTCATTCAAGATTCGGGGCCCTCAAGCGGGTGACAAGCTGACGCTGAATTGGACTGACAATACCGGGGAAGCCGGCGAGCAGGAATCAACAGTCAGTTGAATCAAGTTTGGAGCGCAACACTGACAAGAGGAGTGTTATTCATGAAAAAATTGCTGCCATCCCTATTGACTGGTTTGTTGATGATGGGAACTACCGGGTTGACCCTTGCGTCACCCGAAGAGGACAGGATTGCATTTGAGAATTATTTCCTGACGAAATTTCCTGATACACCCAAGGAGGATTTCATCAACGGAATCTATTCGATTGATCTGTCCGCACGCGAGCAGTGGTATGACTTGGAGGAGTTCCCGCCGTACGAACTGGCGTTGGACCTCGGTGAGAGGCTGTTCAATACACCATTCGCCAATGGAAAGTCGTACGCGGACTGTTTCGAGAATGGTGGGATTGGCGTCCGGCAGAATTATCCGTATTTCGATATGGAGCGCGGGGAAGTCATCACCATGGAACTCGCAATCAACGAATGCCGCGAGGCCAACGGCGAGAAACCGTTCAAATGGAAGTCGGGCAACATCGCCGCCGTCTCTGCCTATATGGCGTTTACGTCGAGAGGACAGACGATCAATGTGGTCATCCCCGATGATCCGCGAGCGCTCGCTGCCTATGAGGAGGGCAAGAAGTTCTACTACACCAAGCGCGGTCAGTTGAATTTCTCGTGTTCAGACTGTCATGTCGGTGGTTCCGGCGGCAGCATCCGAACTGAAATGCTCAGTCCCTCAATCGGGCATCCCAGCCACTGGCCGGTCTACAGGCTGAAATGGGGTGCGATCGGCACCCTGCATCGACGTTTCGGTGGGTGCAATCAGCAGGTGCGTGCGAAAGCATTCAAACCGCAGGGTCGCGAGTATCGTAACCTGGAATACTTCCTGACCTACATGAGTAACGGATTGAAATTCAACGGACCGGGAGTACGCAGATAGTCATGAGGACAGCAACAATGATGAAAAACCTGATTCCAATCACATTCGCTGCATTTGCTTGTCTGGTCGTTGCTCCTCCGGCAACGGCGGACAGCGTTGAACAGTTCAACGCGGCATTTACCGAGGCCAATGACTTAAGGAAGAAATCCGGTGAAGTGGCCCATGAATGGCGCGATACAGCGAAGATTTTGAAGTCTGCCCAGGCTGCTGCCGAAGAGGGTGACTTTGAGAAAGCGATGAAGCTGGTTGCCGAGGCAAAATTTCAAAGCAATGCAGCGATCGCACAGGCAGACCGGGAAAGTCGCCTGTGGGAAGGACGTGTAGTACGTTAAGACATCGTCTGGGCTTGAATTCTCCCTTGGGGAGAGGGTCTTTATCGAAATCAAACTTCTGATCATGTCCACAAACCCTGATACGTGATCGGGGAAATGAGGTAATCAATGGTGAACATGAATCGACGTGAATTCCTGCAGATACTCGCAGCAGCGGGTATCTGCGGATTTTCGCCCAAGATTTCCGCCGCACAGTCGGACCTGTACGCGCTGGAATCTTTCGGCGACGTTCGTCTGTTGCACATCACAGATACACACGCCCAACTCAATCCGGTCTATTACCGGGAGCCCCATGTCAACCTCGGTCTGGGTGCTTCATTTGGCCGACCACCGCATCTCGTAGGCGATCAGTTTTTCAGGTATTTTGGAGTTTCACCCAATACGCCAAGTGCCTATGCCTTTGCCTATTCGGGATTCGAGGAACTGGCAGAGAAGTTCGGCAAGGTCGGGGGTTTCGCGTATATCAGGACACTGATCAACCGGCTGCGGCAGGAATACGGACCCGAGCGTACACTGCTGTTGGATGGTGGTGACAGTTGGCAGGGGTCGGGGACCGCGTTATGGACCCGCGGCATGGAAATGGTCAAGGCGGACAACCTGCTTGGTGTCGATATTGCAACGGGTCACTGGGAGTTCACCTACACACCCGAGGAGGTCCAGGCCAACCTTGGGGCATTCAACGGCGAATTCGTTGCCCAGAATATCTTTCTGACCGAAGATGCCCTGTTTGATGAGAAGCCGGTTTTCGACGAGGATACCGGTCATGCCTTTCAGCCTTACACGGTCAAGTCGCTGGGCTCTCACGAGGTGGCGGTCATTGGCCAGGCGTTCCCGTACACACCGATAGCCAATCCGAGTCGTAATGTTCCGGATTGGACATTCGGCATTCGCACCGAGGAACTTCAGGACCTTGTTGATCAGATCAGGGCAACCGTCAAACCGGATGCCGTGGTGTTGCTGTCGCACAATGGCATGGATGTCGATTTGAAGCTGGCCGGAATCGTGACCGGTATTGACGCCATATTAGGTGGTCACACACACGACGCGGTTCCGAAAGCCTTGGAGATTGCAAATTCCGCGGGTTCAACGGTTGTAACCAATGCCGGATCAAACGGAAAATTTGTCGGTGTGCTCGATCTGCAATTCGGCGACAATGGCGTCAAGGATTACCGCTATCGACTGGTGCCTGTGTTCGGAAATTTTCTTGATGCCGATCCCGAGATGCAATCGTTCATTGATGAGTCGAGGGCACCTTATGGCGCTGTACTGGATGAGGAACTGGCGGTTACCGAATCGATGCTGTTTCGACGCGGCAACTTCAACGGCACTTTTGACCAGTTGATCTGTGAGGCGCTGCGGACAAATGGCGAGGCGCAGATCGCGCTCTCACCCGGCTTTCGCTGGGGAACTTCCGTGCTGTCCGACCAGACGATTACGATGGAGGATGTGCTGGCGCAGACCGCGACAACCTATCCTGAAACCTACGTGCGGGAGATGTCCGGTGAGATGCTCAAGCTGATTTTTGAAGACGTCGCCGACAACTCATTCAATCCGGATCCGTTCTATCAGCAAGGCGGAGACATGGTCCGGGTGTCGGGACTGACGTATGCACTTGATCCCGAGCAGTCTTTTGGAAACCGGATTTCAAACATGCGGCTCGTCAATGGCGAGCCGATCGAAGCGGACAAGAACTACCCGGTTGCCGGTTGGGCAACCGTGGGCGAAGTGTCGCCGGGCCCACCGGTGTGGGAAATCGTTGCGGACTATCTGCGCTCGCAAGGAACTGTGCGAGTCGATCATATCAACCAGCCTGAACTGATTCTTGGTGGCGATAATCCTGGAATCGGCAGGTGGAAAATGAGCTGAGACGGGAGAATAATGAGTCATGCTTAAGCCCGTAAAAATTTCAACAGTCGTATTTTTGTTTGCACTTGGTGCGATTTCTCAACTTTATGCTGAGGTTCGTGATCCCGAGGAATATTTCTTTCATCAGAGTTTCGGAGACCTGCAGGAAGAGGTTGAACTGGCCAGAGAGGAGGGGCAGGTGTGCATCATGGTTATGTTTGATCTGAATGACTGTCCCTGGTGTGAACGGATGAAGAACACCATTTTGAATCAATCAGAGGTGCAGGACTACTTCAGAAAGAATTTCCGGATACTGTCGATGAATGTCGAGGGCGACAACCTGATCGTGAACTTCGATGGCAATGAGATTGCGGAGAAGGATTTTGCACTCAAGCACAACCGAATCCGGGCGACACCTGTATTCTTGTTCCTGGATCTAGAGGGAAAGCGCGTAGCCCGATACACCGGTGCGGCCAAGAACGTGGAGGAGTTCATGCTGCTCGGTGAATTCGTCTCCGACCGGCATTACGAGAACACCAATTTCGTCAAGTTCAAACGAGCACGCCTGAAGTCAAACAGCCAGTAGGAAGAAAATACCCACTGGACAATTGTCGAACCTGTCGCGGTACATTGATGAAACAGGCTTTTTTTCTGGCTTTCATGGGGTGTGTGATTGCACTGCCTCTTTCCGGACATTCGTCCGAACCCATCGAGGAGCCACTCAGCCTGTCGACTGCATTGGAATTTGCCCATCAGACTCATCCATTGAGTCGGGCGTTTGAGCTGGATTCCGAACTGGCTGAACAGATGCATCGGCAGCTCAAGTCGGGCAATCGGCTGGAAGTGAACCTGCTGGCAACGCCTCAGCGCGTTGACCGTGCGGCACAAGGCACCTCCAATTCGCTGGACGACAGTTCGACAAGCATACAACTCAATTACCCGCTATATGATTTCGGTCGTCGCGACGCTGCAGTCAATCAGGCTGCTGTTTCGCTTGAATTGGCCCAGGGCGCATTTGACCACAATCTGCAACAGCGACGAATCGACATCATGAGACGCTTCTTCAATGTTCTGATTTCCGACCTGGACTACGGTGTCAAGAATGAGAAGATGACCTTGGCGTTTCTGCGGTTCAACCGCTACAGTGAAGAGTTGGAGATGTTTGAGGCGCACGCTGAAGTAGACGTGCTGGAACTTGAGGTTGTATACCGAGATACATTCCACACTCGGCAACAGGCGGGCATTGAGCAGATGGGTTCCAGGCGGTTGCTGGGACTGGCCATGGGACTGCCGGAGTATGTACCTCGGGACCTGCAACTGCCGGACCTCTCCGAATATGTCGAAAGAGAGGTGCCGGAATTCGAGGTTTTGCTTGAGCAGGTACTTGGCAGCAGTCATGCCATGAAGGCGGCCCAGCTCGATGTACAGTGGGCGCAGTGGGCATTGACGGCGAGTGAAAAACGCTATATGCCCTCTGTCAACGCCAGACTTGAAGCAATTGATTGGAAGCAGAATACTGGGAGTCGCAATTCAGCCGCTATCGGATTGCAGATCAGGGTTCCACTCGTTTCCGATGCACGCAAGGCGATTGACCGCGAAACAGCCAGAATCGGGGTGGAACGCGCCGAGGCGAGAGTCGCACAAGTGAATCATGAATTGCAAACGCGGGTATTTGAGCTGTGGAAGGCACTCAGACTGCATCATGTCAACCTCACGGCTGCGAGAGTGAGGCTGGATTACCGCGATCAATACATGGATCGCGCACGGTCGCGTTATGAGCTTGAAGAGGTGGCGGATATTGGAAATGCACAGGCTGAACAGTTGAATGCCTATCTTGAGTTGAAACGGGTGGAATTTGATCTGACACTGGCTTGGGCCGAGATGGATGTATTGCGGGGAATGACGGTGTTTCCCAACTGAGGCATCAGGTGTATGCGCTGATCTCTTGAATGAATCTCACGGGTTGTTTGGCGGCACGCCAATTTAAATTGGTTCAATCAACGCCAAAACAGCCAAGCCTTTTCCAGCAAAAGGAATGGGTCTTCCGATTACTTACCCGCAATGTCTGATGCACGTTCTTGCGTAATCACCATCGGTAGCGTTGCCGGTGCAGGCGAGGCCGATGCCTGCGTGTAGTTTGATCAATCGACCGCCTGATCGATGTATATAATTTCAGGCTTACCGAATATCCTAATCACCAATAAAGCCAGAATATGAGGAGCAACATGGATTCTACAGACCTTGAACGTCATGTCAATCAACCTGGTCGCGACGATTTGGTCAGACAGGTCAGGGAGAAGATCAACGAATTGAATGTCGATTACATCTACTATCAGTTCATATCAGTCACCGGACGCATTGTCGGCAAGGGCGTGCCTGCCGACCACTGGGAGCAGATCGCCAGTCGCGGTTTTCAACTGGTATACGGTTCGACCGCGAATCTGTTCATTGACCGACATGGCGAGTATATCGGCTACGGACCCGAGGCCATGGAACTGGTTGGCATTCCCGATCCCGAAACCTTCTGTCAACTGCCTTGGGACAAACGGGTAGCGCGGGTTTTCTGCACCTGCTTCCGCAATCGCGAAGAGCGTGTTGATCCAGGTGCACATCTGACATCTGACTGCCGCGGCAACCTGCGGCTCCTTCACGAGGAGTTCAAAGCCCGGCACGATGGGTTACATCTGCGCCATGGCATGGAGCCCGAGATGATGTGGCTGAATCGCGGCGAGGATGGAAAGCCCGACGGAGGATTCTCAAAACCCTATTGCTATCACATTGACCAGTTTGAGAGCCTGCGCCCGGTCTTCATGAAGGTGATCGAATATTCGCGTTTCATGGGATTGGACATGATTCAGGGGGACCATGAGGATGCGCCCGGTCAGCTGGAGTTGAACTTCACGTTCGATGATGCGTTGAGAACCTGCGATCGACTGTCCACCTATCGGCAGATCTGTGCACAGGTCGCCCGGGAGAACAATCTGATCGCGTGTTTCATGACCAAACCGTTCATGGGTGTCTCGGCGAGTGGCTGTCATACCAACATGTCGCTTTGGACTGGTGGTGATGATTCAGTGAACGCACTGGGCAACGAGGTTCTCAACGGACTGGATGATGTCTACAGTTATCGAAGTGGCGGTGAGAACAAGTTCATGCCGGATACCGACGACCCTCAGCTGCCTGGCGAGATTGGCCTTTATGCGGTTGCCGGTGTCATGAAGCATCTGGACGGACTGACTGCCCTGGGGTGCTCGACCGTCAACTCCTATCGACGCCTGTGGGACACCGGATTCTGGGCGCCGGTCTACAAGGACTGGGGATACCAGAACCGAACGACGGCATTGAGAATTTCAGCACCGGGACGGTTTGAGTTCCGTGCGGTGGACTCCATGGTGAATCCGTACCTGCTGTGTGCGGGATTGCTGAAGGCATTTGATGACGGGATCACCAACAAGCTGGATCCGGGCAAGCCGGAAAACCGAAACATCTACGAGGCGATGGAAGAGGGCAAGGAGGTCACCAAGCTTCCGATGTCGCTCGGCGAAGCCATCGCAGCACTCAAGGAAGATAAATATCTGTTGGAGGCCCTGCCTGGCGACATGGCAAAAGTGTTCCTGCACTACAAGGAAGACGAATGGGCGAATTTCATGGCGACCGTGACCGATTGGGACATGGAAACCTATCTCGACTGTCTGCCGTAGGAGATTTCGAATGTGCGGAATAGCAGGATTGATTCATCGGGGCAAGCACTCCGACATCGGCGGTGAACTGTTGCTGATGCTGCAGGCGCTGAAGCACCGGGGGCCGGATTCAACGGGACTGGCGGTGTACGGCGTTGCCCCGGAAGCGGATGGCGCAACCGAGTACGTAATGCGCTACAAGGTCGCGGAAGGTGCTGAACTGTCCACCGGATTCAAAATCTTTGAGCAGATCAAGGAGCGTCATGGTGCGGTTCGGGATCGATTGACGGAAAGCGGGGCGACGGTTGCCGACGAGCAGGAAGTCACCCGGTACGCTTATCGTTGCCGGTTTGATTTCGATGGCGACATGAGACGGTTGGCGGATTATCTTGAGGATATCGAGGGTGTTGAGATACTCTCGATTGGCAAGGCCTTGGAACTCATCAAGGACCTGGGTGACGCCGAGACTGTCGGCAGTCAGTATGGCTTGGAGAACTTCCAGGGCACGCATGCCATCGGTCATACCCGGATGGCCACCGAGTCGGACGTTGATATCCGATCAGCACATCCGTACTGGGCGTATCCATTTCTGGATGTGTCGGTGGTTCACAACGGCCAGCTGACGAATTACTGGAACTCGCGTCGGGCGCTTGAACGGCGAGGCCACCGATTCATGTCAAACTGCGATTCGGAATTGATTGCCGTGTATCTGGCCGATTCCATGGATCGGGGAGATGACCTGGAAGAGTCCATGCATCGGTCGCTGACTGATCTTGACGGTGTGTTCACCTACGTTGTTGCCTCGCAGAATCAGCTCGGCATGGCGAAAGACTACATGGCGGCCAAACCGATGGTCTTGTACGAGTCCGATGATTTCGTCGCCCTGGCATCAGAAGAGGTTGCCATCCGCAGTGTGTTCCCGCACGAAATCGACACCATTGATCCGTATGAGGGCGAGGTGAGAGTATGGCAGAGCTGACGTCAACTGGGTCGATCCATCAGGAGCAGCTTGAGGGACGTACCCAGCAGATTTTCTTTTCGGCAGTTGAATCCGAGCGACTCGCTTCGCCGCTCGCGATTGATGTTGACTTCAGCAAATGTGCTGAGTTGGATGCCGAGAACAGCTCTGCGAGAGAGGTCAATGCCCGAATTGCGGAGTTGATGAGAGAGGGTTACGGCACCATCACGGTGCTCAATCCCGGTGCCAAGCATTCCTTGGGTGTTGGTATCCTCAATCGGCTCAATCTGAATTTCGAGGGTAGTCTGGGTTACTTCGGTTGCGGGCTGAGTGACGGTCCGAACATCCGGATATCCGGGCGCGTCGGCTGGTCCTGCGCGGAAAACATGATGTCCGGCACCATTGTGATCGAAAAGAATGCCGGTTCAACGTTTGGCGCGGCTATACGGGGTGGCGACCTGGTCTGCAAGGGTGATGTCGGCTCGCGCACCGGCATCGACATGAAAGGCGGAACCATCATTGTCGGTGGTCGAACCGGTGCATTCAGCGGGTTCATGATGCAGCGTGGCCGCATGATCGTCCTCGGCGATGCCGGACCGAATCTTGGCGATTCCATGTATGACGGGATCATCTACATTGGTGGCAATGTCCAGGGACTCGGCGTTGATGCGGTCGATGCGGAAATGACTGATCTTGAGTGTGACTGGATTGAACGCAAGCTTTCGCTGTATGGATTGGAAGCCCCGAATGGTGCCGCGAATATGCGAAAAATCGAATCCGGCAAGCAGTTGTGGAATTACGACAGCTTGGAACCGACAGAGAAGAAACTTGTTCTTTAAGGGATGAATCATATGGAACCCAAACCCAAATCCACACCCCCGCTGCCGCCCAGAACTTCGAGAAATACCAGCAATCTCGGACGCAGTTCGATTTTCTCGCCCGAGGTCATTGATGATATCCACATCAAGTCGGAGTTGGGCAGATACCGGATGCGGGGATTTTCACTATTCAAGAAAATCCCCACGTTTGATGAGCTGACGTTCCTGCCTGGTACCCTCACAAGATTTGTGATTGAAGGCTACCGGGAACGCTGTGTCACTAAAACAGTTCTCGGCCCGCGCGCCAAGCGGCCACTGGTACTCGATATTCCGGTTTACATTACCGGGATGAGTTTTGGTGCGCTTTCGTATGAGGCGAAAACCGCGTTGGCACGGGGCGCGACCATGGCTGGGACAGCCACGTGCTCGGGCGAGGGCGGCATGATTCCAGATGAGCGACGCTATTCGAGCAAGTGGTTCTACCAATGCATCCAGTCCCGTTATGGGTTCAATCCGCATCATCTCCGACTGGCCGATGCCTGTGAGTTCTTCATCGGTCAGGGCTGCAAGGTGGGTCTTGGCGGGCACCTGATGGGACAGAAGGTCACCGATCAGGTTGCTGAAATGCGATCACTACCCGCTGGAATTGACCAGCGCTCGCCTGCCCGCCATCCGGATTGGCTGGGCCCCGATGACCTGGCACTCAAGATCGAGGAGATTCGCGAGGCGACGGACTGGCAGATCCCCATTCAGTTGAAACTGGGCGCGGCCCGGGTGTATGACGATGTCCGAATGGCGGCCAAAACCGACCCCGACATGATTTACATTGATGGAATGGAAGGTTCGACGGGCGCTGGTCCGCATCTGGCAACCGAGGAGACCGGTGTGCCCGGTATCGCCGCCATCCGACAGGCGCGCAAGGCACTGGATGACGTTGGAAAGACCGGTGAGATCTCACTGATTTACGCCGGTGGCATTCGCAATGGAGGAGACCTGGCCAAGGCACTGGCGCTGGGTGCCGATGCAGTGGCAATCGGCCACGCCTCGCTGATGGCATTGAATTGCAACAAGGACATACCAGAAGCCGATTACGAGAACGAAATCGGTGTGGAAGCCGGATTTTGCTATCACTGTCATACCGGTCGCTGTCCGGTCGGTGTGGCCACCCAGGATCCCGTATTGCGACAACGCCTGAATCCCGATGCGGCTGCCGAGCGTGTGTATAACTTTCTGCATACCCTGGCCATTGAGTGTCAGATGATGGCCCGGGCCTGTGGCAAGACCGATGTGCATTCATTGGAGCCCGAAGATCTGGCTGCGCTGACCATGGAGGCATCCGCCATGGCGATGGTGCCGCTGGCCGGTACCCAGCATACGGTCGGGCGCCCCGACATGACCCGTTATTGAGGAATCAGCGATGGAAAAAGTAACCCCGATCAGTGACAAGATCAAGGACTCGACAACCGAAGAGCGGGAAAAGGAGATCGGTCAGCATATCGGCTACCGATACGATGTGAATCTGGTGCCCGACTATTCGAGGCTGACACCGTTTCTCAAGGCATACATTGAGTTCATGGGATGGGATGACCTGAATTGGTTGGAAGATGTCCATCTCGGCTATGAGGAAGGCAAGCCTGCGGTTTTCGACCGGAATATCAACGGATGGGTGCAGGTGCCGGGCGATCTGGAGCTGCCGGAAGGACAGCAGGATCGCGATATGATCGCCCGTGAACTCCTGGTCAAGTTTCAGTGCTCGGAGAATCATCCGATGGTCGAGTTGAGTCACGAATACGGAAAGATCAGACCACCGTCGGATTGATACCGGAATCAAGGTACACAGTAAAAAGCCATGTCCGGCACCTGCCAGACATGGCTTTTTTCTTGATTGTGGAGTCGATTGAACTGATCTACGACAGATAGCTCTCCATCGAGTCATCCATCGCCTCAAACCAGGCGGTGTGATGCACCGGTTGCATGTTGCTGGTGATCAGTGAGCGGTGTCCGTTGTCCCGGTAACCCATGATGCTGTCATGCTTGTGATGCTCCCAGTCCATGAACGTGTCGCACATACCCTTGACATCAAATCTGTCGTAGTCAACCTGGTTCAGCAGTTCCTCGATGTAGTCGCCCTGGAAAAAGATTTCCTGTTCATAGTCAGCCAGGGCGGCTTCGCGCTCAAGCCATGCCGCTTCACTTTGTTCCATTTCCTGTTTCGACGGCAGGGGGATCCGTCCCATGATGACATCGCGGACGTACCAGGCCTGCACATCAAACATGTTGAACGTGAAGTACTGATCCTGCATGCCGAGGTAACTGACCTTGGGGTTGTTGTGCCAGATGACGCCCTTGTAGAGATTCGGTGTCCACATGCGGTTGGTGGTCTTCAGGCAAAGGTCTTCAGCCATGAAAGGAAAATGATGCAGATATCCGGTACACAGGATGATTGCATCAACCTGTTTGCTGGTACCGTCCTTGAAGGTTGCGGTTTTGCCTTCTACACGGGTCAGCAGCGGAACCTCCTCGAATCCATCCGGCCAGTGAAAGCCTGTGGGCGCGGTTCGGTGGCTGATGGTCAGCGACTTGGCGCCGTACTTGAAGCACTGAGATGCGATATCCTCTGCAGAGTAACTGGTACCGATTACGAGAACATCCATGCCTTCAAATTCCCTTGCATCACGGAAGTCGTGGGCGTGCAATACGCGTCCGTTGAATGTCTCAAAGCCCTCAAACTGCGGTACATTGGGAACCGAAAAGTGTCCTGACGCGACCACGACATAATCGAAGTTTTCGGTGACCAATGCGTCTTCTTTCAGATTTCGCGCGGTGACGGAGAACTGTTCTGATTCATTGCAGTAACTCACCCAATGCGCGGCGTGGTCGAACCTGCAATACTTGCGAATGCCGGATTTTTCCGCCCGGCCCTTGATGTAATCGGTGAGTACCGCACGTGGCGGGAACGAGGGTATGGCGCGCCCGAAATGCTCCTCAAATGAGTAATCGGCAAACTCCAGGCATTCTTTCGGGCCGTTCGACCATAGGTATCGGTACATGCTGCCGTGAACCGGTTCGCCGTATGCATCCGTACCGGTGCGCCAGGTGTAATTCCACAGCCCTCCCCAGTCACTTTGCTTTTCAAAGCACACGACTTCGGGAATCTTTGCGCCTTTTCTTTCGGCTGATGCGAATGCATGCAACTGTGAGATGCCGCATGGGCCGGCACCGATAACTGCAACTCTTGTCATGAATATACTCCGCTTGAAACTTTGAACCTTTTGGAATTCGCCTTAATGACAGCGCACATCAATGAATCAAAATGTCGAACCTGTGAATCAAAATTCATCTTCGTGTGCTGTGCAATTCTCTTGCTTGGATGATTTCGAAATTATAACAAGGTTGAGTGAACCCAGAATGCAATCGGTCTCAGTTACAGGCATGAGTATCCGATTGGTTCTACATGCAGTTGCGCGGGAGTAAAGCCGGTCGATTATGCGACTCAAGCGGGTCACGCAGGCTCTGCATGGTCAAGCATCATGATACTTTTTGACATTCAAGAAATTGTCAGCAAATCTGTCGGATTTAAACTAAAATCGTTTTCAGTCATGAAAAAGTTAATCAGGCAGGAACGAAACGCTTGTCTGTTTACGGCAACCTGGTTTATTGGGCTTCACGTAGTTGAAGTTCAGGCTGTTTGATCGGTTGCCAGCCTACATCGCTCAAATCAAGAGGTGTCCCAATGGATAAACAAACATCGAAGTCTTCAAGACGAAAATTCCTAAAGCAGGTTGCCGCGGGTGCGACAACTGTCACGGCCGCGAGTATCATTCCGAGCCGCGCTTTCTCAGCCAACAAGACATTGACGGTTGGCATGAACATTCCGATGACGGGTGACCTGGCGCCCTGGGGGCTGCCGGGATTCTACGGTTGCGAAATCATCGCCAACAATATCAATGCGGCAGGAGGCGTGACCATTGGTGGCGAGACCTACGATATCCAGATCGCGACCTATGACCATGCCTACGAGACCGACAAGGCTGTTCAGGGTATGAAGAAACTGGTGCTGGAAGATGACGCCAAGATGGTAATGATGCTCGGTGGTGCGACCGTTGCGGCAGTTCTGCCGTGGGCTACGCGCAAGAAGGTGCTGACGACGACACTGTTGCCCAGTGACATCACACCGGAATCGAATTATCTGGTAGCCACCTGCGAATCCCATCCCCTGTACAACGTGACCGGCGTTGAGTATCTAGCCCGGGAATTTCCGCAAGCCAAGACCGCAGTGATTGTCACCAACAATGATGTTGAGTATGGACTGCAGTCTACCGCGACCTATCAGGCCGCGTTCGAGGTGGCGGGCATTGATGTGGTCGACACCAACCTGCATGGATTTGATGTGACGGACTTTGCGCCGATTGTGAGCTCGGTGCTGGAGAAAAACCCGGACATCTTCTGTATGGCGACCAGTTTCTACGTCACGCCGATCATGGAGCAGTTGTATCATCAAGGTTTCGACGGCAAGATCGTCTCGTGCACACTGGACTACTACCATGAGATCATCGACAAGACCAGTGTCGAGTTCGTCAATGGCACAATCTTCCAATTCCCGGACTTCGATGATCCCAAGTTGCTTGAAGCAGGCATCAGTTTCCCGGACCCGGCAGGCTTTGATGCCGCGTTCCGCAAAGACCATCCCAATGACTGGTCGGCAGTTGCCTGGGAGTACCCGGTCATTTTGCTGAATTGGCTGGAGAACGCCAAGGCTGTCGGCAGCGTTGAGTCGGAAGATGTCGCCAGTCACATGACTGCCAACAAACAGGAGTTTGTGTTCGGCGGCGGCGACTGGTGGGGAAGCCAGTTGTGGGGGCTTGACAACGTGCTGATCGGCCGCTGGCCGGTTGTCGAGATCACCGATGGTCGGGCACGCATCCAGGAATACGGTGATGTCGCCGCGTGGCTGGCGAACAACAATGACGTCCTGATCAGGCACATGAAGGATCTTGGGCTTCGTACCGTCTAGAATCCACCTGCATCGCAAAGAGGAGAGATACCCCGGTATTCTCTCCTCTTTCTTTATGACAACCTTCAGAATGTGAGAGTTTCCGATTGGATCTGTTTGTACAGACGATCGTCAACGGTGTCATCCAGAGCGGATTCTACGCGTTGGCCGCCATTGGGTTGGTGCTGGTATTCGGTGTCATGCGCGTGGTCAACTTTGCCCACGGGAGTTGGTCATGGTTGGCGCCTACACCGTGTGGCTGGTTCATGCGCAATACGGGGCGCCGTACCTGTTTACCGTGGTGCTGGCCATCATCGTGGTGACCGCAATCGGCTTGATGATGGAGCGATTCCTGTTTCGGCCCATGATTGACAATCCGCTGGGTGGTTTGATCTGCTCGATCGGTGTGCTGTTCATCCTGCAGGTGATTGCAACGTATGTGGGTGGGGAGGGCCCGTCCAAGCAGGTTCCACCACCATTCAAGGGAACCATGATCATCATGGAGTCGATTCGCATCCCCTATCAGCGCCTGTTCAGTGTCTGCGTCTCCATCGCGGCCCTGCTGGCGTTGTGGTTGTTCTTGACGCGATCAAAACTGGGTTGGGCGCTGCGGGCCGTCTCCATGGATCGGGAGGCCGCCTCGCTGCAAGGCATCAGTCCGATCCGCATCTCCATGGTTGCAATCGGCGTCGGCGCTGCGCTGGCGGGACTGGCAGGCGCACTGATGGCACCACTGACGAACATCAATCCGCACATGGGACACAATGTCATCATCACCGCGTTCATCGTCACGATCGTGGGCGGAATCGGCAGTCTGCCCGGTGCGGTGATCGCCGCGGTGCTGTATGCGCTGTTCCATACCTTTGTCACGACTTATTTCAGTGGCACCATTGCCACGATATCCGGACTGCTGATCATGGTACTGGTGTTGATTGTCCGTCCGACCGGTATCATGGGACACAGGGTCAGTGAGTGAGATGAAGCTTCGACAACTCAAAACTGTCGGCATCATCGCCGGAGTGCTCGCCTGTGTCGCAATCCTGCCGCATTTTCTCAAGTACCATCAGCAGGATTTTCTGATCTTTCTCACCATCAACATCCTGGTCGTGGTCAGTTACAGGCTGGTCACACTGACCGGTGAGTGGTCGCTGATCCATGCGGTCATGATGGGGGTTGGGGCTTATTCGAGTGCGCTGCTGAGCAAGAATTTCGATCTTTCATTCTGGCTGACGCTTCCGTTGGCCGGTGTGACAGCGGGTGCTGTTGCGGCGTTGCTCAGCTTTCCCCTGTTTCGCATGACGCAGTTTTATTTCCTGATCGGGTCCTTCGCCGCGGGTGAGGCGATCCGTCTTTGCTGGATTCAGTTCATTCAGCCATTCGGTGGCACCGGTGGCATCAGTGCCATTCCATCACCGGAACTGCTGGACGTCGATTTTCTTGAGCCAATTCCATATTTCTATCTCACGCTGATCATCGTCATCTTTTGTGTCTTTCTGCTTTATCGGATCGAGAAATCGAGAATTGGCTTGACACTGCATGCCGTTCACTGGAAGGGTGTGCTGGCAGAGTCGGTTGGTGTGAATACCTGGAACTACCGTGCACTGGCTTTTGTGATTGGCTCGGTGTTTGTCGGTATCGCTGGGGCCTTGAAGGTTCACTACATCGGAACGGTTGCACCAAAGCAGTTTGACATAGGGTTCATGGTGCTGATTCTGATCTGGGTGATTGTCGGTGGTTATCGGACATTCTACGGCGCCATCCTGGGTGCGGTGGTTCTATCGGTGCTCGACGAAGTACTGCGCGGTGTGGACCAATTGCGGCCTGCCATCTACGGGGCAACGCTGATTTTCTTCATCCTCTACCTTTCGGGCGGATTGGAAAGTCTTCCACAGAAAATGAAGACTGTGTTTCGGCCACGAACACAAAGGAAGACCTGATGGCCATTCTGGAGGTCAACCATGTAACCATGCAGTTCGGTGGACTGGTCGCGGTCAATGATGTCAGTTTCGCCGTCGACGAAGGTGATATTCATGGATTGATTGGACCGAATGGGGCCGGCAAGAGCACCACATTCAAGGTCATTGCCGGCTTTCTGGTTCCAACCCGGGGCGAGGTGCTGTTTCGAAACACCGGCATCACGGGCAGAAAACCATCAAGCATTGCCAGGGAAGGCGTTGTCCGCACCTTTCAGGAAACCACGCTGTTTCAGGAATTGTCGGTCTATGAGAATGTACTGATCGGTGCGCACAATGAAGCCAAAACGAATGTGTTCTCGGCTGTTTTGGGATTGGATCGCGAGAAGCAGGAACGCGCCGCGCAAACCGCCAGCCAGGTACTTGAATTTATCGGATTGACGCAACGCAAGGACCAACTGGCCGTAGAGTTGCCGCTGGGGTTTCAGCGGGTGCTGGCGGTTGCGGTGGCGCTTGCCTCCAAACCCAGTCTGTTGCTGATGGATGAGCCATTTGCCGGAATGAACCCGGAGGAGACGCGCCACATGATGGACCTGACGCAAAAGGTCCGCGATTCCGGTGTCACCATCGTACTGGTCGAACACAATATGAAGGCGGTGATGGGACTGTGCGACAAACTCACCGTGCTGAATTTCGGCAACGTGCTGGACGATGGAACACCTGAGCAGGTTCGCAACAATCCCGAAGTGATTCAAGCCTATCTTGGAGGGAGCTGATTCCATGGAGCTTCAAGTCACTGACCTCATGGTAAACTACCACAATATTGCGGCACTGAAGGGCATCAGCTTTACCGCAGCCGAGGGTGACTTCATCACCATCATCGGATCGAACGGTGCCGGCAAGAGTACGACGCTGCGCGCGGTTTCCGGACTGGTCCGATCCAGCGGCGGTTCGATTACGCTGGATGGCGAGCGAATAAACCAGGTTGCGGCGGACCAGCTCGTTGCCATGGGGATTTCACACGTTCCCGAAGGACGCCGGGTGTTCAAGGACCTGACCGTACTGGAGAATCTGCATCTCGGGGCGTACATCTACAAGGACAAAAGCCGCATCAGTCAGGATCTGGAAGAGGTTTACAGTCACTTTCCCCGACTTCGAGAACGGCACAGCCAGCAGGCGCGGACGCTGAGTGGTGGTGAGCAGCAGATGCTGTCGATCGGGCGCGCATTGATGTCTCGGCCCAGAATCCTGTTGCTCGATGAGCCTTCTTTGGGTCTGGCGCCGCTGATCGTTCAGGAAATCGGTGAGATTCTCAGGGAGATCAACAATAATGGTGTGACCGTCATTCTGGTTGAGCAGAATGCTGATCTCGCACTGCAGCTGGTTGAGTTCGGCTATGTGCTTGAGAATGGCCGCATCACCCTGAGTGACAAGGCGTCAAGCCTGGCCGACAACGAGCACGTCAAGAAAGCCTATCTTGGAATCTAGGCGCTATCGGGGTAAATACCGCGCACCCTGAGCTTTTTCGGGTCAAAATGCGGGAAAGGGACGACGCGGGCTGGAATCCGTTTCTGATGATGATCGAGCTTCCCCACCTCGATCTCGGTTCCATCATCGGCGAACTCGATATTCATCTTGCACAATGCGATGGTCTTGCCGAGAATCGGAGAGACGGTCGAACTGGTAATTTCACCAACCCGGTAGCGTCCGTTGTAGACCCCGTCGCCGGTTTCGGCTGCCTCCCGCCCGACCAGATCCAGTCCAACCAGCTTGCGTTGTGGATTGGCTTTTCTTTTTTCCAGTGTTTCCCGACCGATGAAGTTGTCCGTTTTCGACTTCAGGGGGACTGTGAAGGGTATGCCCGCCTCAAAGGGATCAGTCTGCTCGCAGAATTCATTACCGGCCAGGATCAATCCGGCTTCGATCCGGAGGATGTCAAGTGCTTCCAGGCCCATTGGCTTGATCGACACACCGTGTTCTTCGCTGGTGACGGCCTGCCAGACACCGGCAGCGTCGCGCGGATGGCAGAAGATCTCGTAACCGAGTTCGCCGGTGTAGCCGGTGCGTGAGATCACGATGGGAATGCCCGATTGATCATACAGTCTGGCGACGGAAAACCGAAACCAGCCCAGTTCCTCAACCGAGGCCTGGTTGGGTCGGGTCCAGATAATCCGGCTGAGCAGTTTTAGACTGTGCGGGCCCTGCACCTGGATGTTAACCAGTTGGTCGGTGGAGTTCTTGACCCAGACCTTGAGACCGAGTTTTTCGGCTTGCTCGCGCAGCCACAGGCCGGACCCATCACAACCGCCGACCCAGCGGAAGTTGGTTTGTGCAAGCCTGAATACGGTTCCGTCGTCGATCATCCCACCGGACTCATTGCACATGGCAGTGTAGGACACCTGACCCACCGACAGTTTCCTGACATCCCTGGTCAGGCAGGTTTGCAGCAGCAGTTCCGCATCGGGACCCACAACCTCATATTTTCTGAGCGCCGACAGGTCGATGACCGCTGCGCCCAGGCGACAGGCCCAGTATTCGGCAATCGCACCCTGATTGAGGTAGTCAGCGGGAATCCAATAGCCGGCATTTTCGACATAGTTTCGGGTCAGTTTGGAGGTTTCAGAATGAAATCCGGTTTCACGTGTCATGATTGGGTCAGCATCCGTGGTTTTTCGAATTGCGATTGAACTTTTGAACAGCTCATTTTTACCGTACACCCGCACCTGGATGTCAGTGGGATTCCATGCGTTGGCTGCATCGATATCGTCTGAGCACGACGAGGTCAGGCAAACCATGTCCCTCAGGGCGCGCAGCAAAACATAGTCTCCCGGGCGCGACCATGGCTCGTCTGAAAGCATCTGGTAGTTGTCATCAAAGAAGGTGTTGTAGAACAGATTGATCGCCATCCAGCCCTGGCGCGGTGCAACCGGATATTCCTCGAGCGCGGCATTGAAGTTGTCAGAACAGTTGGCATGTCCGGGATAACCCGCCTCGTCGTAGGTTTTACTTGTGCATGCCAATCCAAAACTGTCATGGCGCCCGCAGGTATCCTGGACGACCTCAACGATGGGTTGAAGGTCAACGTCAAAGAACTTTGAAAAAAGTCCGGGACTGGGGTAGGCGGACCCCATCAGGGAACGTGTCACCGTTGCATCCAGGCAACGTTCCAGGCCCCTGTCCAATGCACTCAGCTCGAAGCACTGAAAGTCAGAACACTGACGTCCGTCGATATCCATGATCTGGATGAATTCGCCGGCCTTGACGACGTAGCTGGTTGCGGTTGCAGCCTGGATCCGAAAATCCTGGCGCGTATCTGCCAGGGGATCTGGCAGGTCATGGGAGATTTGTCGATTCGGGGTGGCACGCGTCACCCAGACGATCAGGTCTGTCGGGGGATTGTGCTGGTCGACCATCATCGGTTCGCCCGGTGCACCGAATATGCCAATGCAATCGGTGCTGCAGGTTAGATTGATCCGAGAGCCTGGTGGGGTCTCACCCTCAAGCAGCACAGCGGCCTGCGCGGAGAAAAGATCAATATCATACTGTTGAAGTTTCCTGCGGATGGCAGCAGCGCCGGGTGTAGCGACATCCAGCATGTCGAGCAACTGCTTGCACGTGGTCGTTTTTCCCTGTGAGAACTGCCCCGAACAGATTCTGCTGAACTTATCGAACGCCACGACATGCGCGCATTGCAGGCCTTCGGGATCGACGATTTCGATTTCATCGCCTTGGAGTAATGGGATGACGGTGACGGCGCCACCGTGAACAATGTATCTTTCCCTCCCCGGGCTGAAATTGAGCAACCCAGGTTCCCGGGCCTGTTTGAACACTTCCGGAGCGAGCAACCCAGAAGGCTTGAACTCATTGTTTCTATTCAGATAAGTGAGAGTCTGTTCAGTCTGACTGTTGGCATCAATCATTTGGTTGCTACGCAGAAGGCTTCGGTTCGTTCATAGTATATCAGTAACGCGATGATGTAAATCTGTTGTGCTGATTACAATAAAGTCGAAAAATGTATATCGGCAGTTGCGTGCCGTGCTGGTTCACTGACCATTGAGAATTCTTCCAAAGAAAATCTGTTCTTGGCTCAATCCTTATTGTTAAAATGTCCTAATGGATTCGATGTCTCAACAGCAACAGAAAATTGAGCATTTGAAGTTGATACAGGGCGTAGTTACACGCATGGCAGGGAACAGCGCACAAGTGAAAACATGGTCTGTATCTTTAGTCACCGCTGTGGTCGTGTTCACAGGACTTTCTGATAACCCTCACTGGATGATAGCGTTGGGAGGATTGGTTCCGGTTGTTGCATTTTGTCTGATGGATGCTCAGTATCTTCGCTTGGAAAGGTGCTACAGAAAGTTATACGCGCAAGCTGTGAAGGAAGATGCAATTGAATTATTCGATATGGATTTCAGACCATACATGTCAAGTGTGGATTCGGTATGGAGAGTGATATTTTCCTGGTCGGTGATTGGGTTTTATGGTTCACTGTTTGCTATAGTGCTGGTTGTATTCCTCTTTTTGGCTTTGTAGTCTAAATATGCGAAAAGAAAGAGCAACGGCGTACTTCAAAATCGAACAGCCATGCAGGCGAGAATGATTTGACGCGGATATCGACCAAAATCAAAAAATCTTCGAAAACTCAATAAATCGAGAAAGTCTTATGCAGATCAAGAGCAAGTTTTATATTCTTCTCAGTGCCGTCCTGTTGGTGTTGCCGAATGTTTCGACTGCCAACGAATTGCTTGGTGTTGTAGACTACAGGATGCAGGTTCCAGTCATTTCCCTGGTTGGAGGCCGTGTTGAATCGGTGCCTACGGGCGTCGGAAAGATGGTGAAAGCCGGTGATGTTCTCATCGAGTTGGATCCAACCAGACACAAGGCCCGCGTGGCGATACGTCAAAGCCGCGTTGATCAGATGCAGATTGTTGTCGACAGCCTCGGTGCTGAATTCGAACGTCAGCAGGAGATGTTCGATCGAGGGTCGCTTTCCCTGCTGGATTACGAAAAGTCTGAGAATGCACTCAAGACAGCACAGGCGAAACTGACTGCTGCCCAGGCAAGACTGTCCGCCGCACAGCATCGCTTGGAACAGACCAGGCTGGTTGCTCCCTTTGATGCGATCATACTGCAACGACATGCACATCCGGGTATGAATATCGTGCCGGAACTGCAGACACAGCCCTTGATGGTACTGGCTCCTGCGGGGGAATATTCAGTCAGGCTGTCAGTCTCCCCGGATGCCTGGCAGCAAATGAGGAACACAGCGGGTTCGTATCGAATGTCAGCTGACGGAAGGAGTTTTTCATCCAGTTCGGAAGATTCAGTCTTTTACACTGCGGATTCAGATGGTGAATTCGAATATATGATTGAGTTGCCCTTTCGGGATGAATCGAATTCGGTTTACCCCGGGATGGCGGCAACCGTTGTGCCTGAGTGAGTTTGTGTTGGCCTGGCACTCATGAATCACTTCGGACCGGTGTTGCGGTTGCCTGTTCGCAGTGGTTTGCAGTTCTGAAGGTTCGAAAAGAATCCTTCACGGACTGCGTCTGACTTTGCACCTTCTTGAAATAGAATTCAGTTTCAATCTGAGTCCTCATTCTGTTCGCTTGAATCGCCACTTCCGGATATAGGGACTGATCAAGGTGGGTAAGGCATTCGCCTGGATGACAGGCACCTTGATCAGCTACACGGCGGTTGCAATTGCGACCAGGGAAGTCTCATTTGAAATCGACACACCCTCGATCCTATTCTTGCGTTCGATCATTGCGATCATCCTGACAACACTTCTGGTCGGATTCTCAAAACAGGGATTCGGCCAGCTTCGAACCAGCAAGATCAAGATGCACGTGCTGCGAAACTGTGTGCACTTCGTCGGACAATTCGGATGGTTCTTCTCCATCGCGCTCATTCCGCTTGCCCATGTCTTCGCCTTGGAGTTCACCATTCCGCTCTGGATCGCATTGCTGGCACCGATATTCCTGAAAGAAAAACTGACGCTGAGCAGAGTGTTCTATATATTGATTGGCTTCATCGGCATACTCATCATTGTGCAGCCATTTGACATGGACATCGAAATCGGCGCGATCGCAATGCTGGTCGGTGCGCTGGGATTTGCCGGTGCAATGCTCTGTACCCGGCATCTGCTGTTGACTGAATCTCCCCTGTGCATCCTGTTCTACATGGCGATTCTGCAGTTGCCGATCTCAACCGCCTTGCTGCTGCTCACTGGCCCCTTCCAGAGTCCGGATCCGTGGACACTGGTCCTGATTGTGTTTATTACCGCAGGTGTGATGAACGCGCACTATTGCATGGCGAAGGCGTTCCAGTTGGCGGAAATCATTGCCGTGGTGCCGATGGAATACATTCGATTGCCGATGATTGCGGTTGCCGGTGCCCTGCTGTATGGGGAGTCCATTGAAATGGCGACGATAGTGGGCGGCACGGCAATTCTCGTTGGCAACTACCTGAATGTCCGCGCTTCCACCCGGAAACCGGATACAGCCGGCTATGGATGAACTGGTGGGCGATACTGGATTTGAACCAGTGGCCTCTGCCGTGTGAAGGCAGCGCTCTCCCCCTGAGCTAATCGCCCGTCGTGAGCAAAGATTATAAAATATAAAAGTGGTTCTCCTCGATCGTTGAGTTATGGGTCGTTACGGAGGAATTGTTTGATGCGCAAAAATCCCCGAGAGGCAGATGAGTGAATGATGAATGACAGTATCAAGGCCATAATGTTCGATGTTTTCGGCACCGTTGTCGATTGGCGCGGCAGCATTTCAAGTGAAGTCTCTGCAATGTCTCAATTGCAGTCAGTTGATGGCGATGCATTCGCCGATCTATGGCGCAGCAAGTATCAGCCTGCGATGCAGCGCATTCGCTCAGGCGAGCGACCGTGGACCAAGCTTGATGACCTGCACCGGGAAAACCTGGAAGAGGTGCTGCAGGAACTCGGCGTCACCACGCTGGACGACGCAGCGAAGCAACACCTGAATCGCGCCTGGCACCGACTCAGACCTTGGCCGGATTCGGTTGCCGGACTGCAACGCCTCAAGCAGCGATACATCATCGCGACGCTGTCAAATGGCAACGTATCACTGATTTTGAACATGGCAAAAAATGCAGGCCTGCCATGGGACATGGTGCTGGGTGCCGAGGTTGTCCGACACTACAAGCCGCAGCCCGAAGCGTACATCAAGTCGGCTGGGATGCTCGACCTAGAGCCCGGGCAATGCATGCTGGTTGCAGCACATAATTCCGACCTTGTTGCAGCCGCCGAATGTGGATTCAGAACCGCGTTTGTGGCCCGACCGACCGAACACGGTCCGAGTCAGAAAAATGATCTTGAGGCGCTGAACGACTACGACTTCACGGCGAGCAGTTTTACCGAATTGGCTGATCAGCTGGGATGCTGATTTTGTCTCGCCCTGACCCAATGGCGCCTGCTGTGCCCGCGCTTGATGTTCGCTGATTCCAGGCAGCCCTGATGCGTTTGTTTCCCAAGGGAATCGGCACAACGTTGGCCATGATGCTGACGATGGCAGTCGGCAGTTCATCGATTCTGGCGGTTGCGGTGAGTGCGCCTGATTCGGCGCCTGACATTGGCTGGCGTGCTACCTACGTCGGCCTCTTTACCGGTTCGGTTTATTTCGTCGCAATGTTTTCGGGTAGTTTCTGCCCGGGGTTCATCGTCAAGTACGGGCCGGTCAGAGTGTTGCAGGTCACGGCACTGTTTGCAATCGCCGGATTGACCATGTTCACCTTCGCAACGCCAATGACCACCGTCGTCTGCGCCATATTGCTCGGTATAGCCTACGGCCCGATCAATCCTGCCAATGCACCGGTCTTGCTGGCGATCACGACACCTGGTAATCGCGCGTTCATGTTCTCCATCAAGCAGTCCGGTGTGACCGTTGGCGGTGCCATTTCGGCATTGATCGTGCCCATGGTGGCTGCCTGGTACAGCTGGCAGGCGGGGATCATCGCCGTCGCCATGCTGGGCGTAGTCACACTCATGATTCTGCACCCGTTGCGCAATCGATTTGACAGCGACCGATCGAACATCTCCGTGGCATGGTCGATATCGACTGTAATCGGTCCGGTTTTGCAGATCATGAAGATTCCGCTGCTCAGGGGATTTGCGATGGTTGGATTCACCTATGCCGGAGTCCAGATCAGCGTGGCCAGTTTCTTTGTGGTGTATCTGGTCGAGCAGGGATTCACACTGGTCGAGGCCGGCGTTTGCTTTCTTTTCGTCAATGTGGGTGGGATCATCGGCCGTATCGCTTGGGGTGGACTGTCGGACAAGTGGCTGACTCCCAAATATACGCTGACCGTGATCGGCATTGTCTCGGCCCTTTCGCTGTGTGGCATGTTCCTGGTGTCGGATGACTGGCACCGGTTCATCCTCTACGTCTTTTCGTTCATTCTGGGATCAAGTACCCACGGATGGAATGGTGTGTTTCTATCTGAGGTGGCGAACCAGGCACCCGAAGGTGAGGCTCACAATTGGACCGGCGGTGTGCAGTTTCTCATTTACGGCGGTGTTGCCGTACTTCCACCGGCATTTGGTTTGATCATTGTCGGTACCAGCGGTTATACGATTCCATTTTTCCTGATTGCGCTTTGTGCGCTGCTGGCAGCCATTTCTTTGCTCTGGCTCTACCGGATCTATACTGATTTCCGGTAGGCGCGCACCGGTAAGACTTGTGACGGGATGTGACTGTCAAGGACAAATTAGCGGTGACAGGTGCGAAATCTCACCGGGTTGAATGCTTCCATTGATTCGATCAGGCTGAGATGACTGCAACCTTCATCGTTCACACAGATATCCGAATGAGACAGGGAGTTCACTCTTGAGAAGATCAGCACTCATATTTGTGATTGTCGCTTTTATCAGTCCATCGGCGGTGCTGGCGGCACAGCAGTCTGAAATCAGGGAATATGAGGTCCACTATACCTTGAAACTCGGTGGTTTGAAGGTGGGGAAGTCCTTTTGCAGATTGACAAAAGACGGCGCCAGTCAATTTAAGTCAACAATGAAACTTGATCTCGGATTGATATTGAGACTGATCGGTGAACGCAAAGCCACGCAGACTTCGCTGATCAGGGTCGATGGAACCCGAAAGGCGCGCACGCATGAATTCAAGATCAAGTACAGGTGGAAGAAACCTGACGGAGCGACATTCGACTGGCGCAACAGGACAATCGAGTCGCTGGATGGTGAAGTCTCCGCGATGCCGGAAAACGAAGTATTCGAGTGGGGCTCCTGGTACCTGAATCTGACAATGATCGATCCCGAAGACCTTGAGGGCAGACGGGTTACGCTAGTTACCGAGGATGGCATCAAGGATTACGATTACGGAAAGGTACAAGAGGTTACAGTTGAGGTGGATTCGAGACCTTTCGTTGCCAAGCGCGTCAGGATGCAGTCGGTGGAGAATCCCAAAGATGCATTCACCTTCTGGCTCTCTCCGGTGCATGCGCATCTGCCGGTCAGGCTGCAACGGCACAAGCAGGGGATTACGGTGGATATTGAGTTGAACTCCTTTAGCTGGCTGGATTAGCGGAAAACCATTGATGTCGGGCGACGCCGACGTGAGATTGGCAATCCCATCAGCCTGGCGTTGTTGACTGTCCCTGACCGACCGCAAAGAACCTGATTCCCTTGTCGCAAATTTCCGTTGCGTCATACAGGTTGTGCAGGTCGACGACGATCGGTGCGTTCATCACCGCCGCCAGATGTCCGAAATCCAGTTCGCCATACTCGGGCCAGGCCGTTGCGATGACCACCGCGTCGGCACCACCGACAATGTCCCGGATGCTGTCATGAAATGAGACATTGTCCAGAATCTGCCGGGCATTGGGCATGGCGAGCGGGTCATGTGCACGGATGATGGCGCCCAGATTCTGCAATTCCTGGATGATCGCAATGCTGGGACTGTCTCTGAGATCATCGGTCCTGGGCTTGAAGGTCAATCCAAGGACGGCAATGACCTTGTCTCTGACCGAACCGCCACAGGCGAGCTGCACTCTTTTTGCCATGTTCACCTTGCGCTGATTGTTGATGTCCACCACCTGTTCCACAATCCGCACCGGTGAGCCAAAGTTGCGCGCGGTGTGAACCAGTGCCATGGTGTCTTTCGGAAAGCACAATCCCCCATACCCGGGGCCGGGGCGCAGATGCTGGGTACCGATTCGCTTGTCCAATCCGATTCCATGTGCGACACCCCGCACATCGACGCCGGTCTGCTCGCACAAATCTGCGATTTCATTGATGAAGGTCACCTTGGTCGCGAGGAATGCATTGGAGGCATATTTGATCATTTCCGCGGTTTGCAGATTCGAGTACACAATCGGCGTATCCTGGAGAATGAATGGAAGGAAGAGTTCGCGAAGGGTTTCCTTTGCCGCGTCCGTATCAATACCGATGATGATTCTGGATGGGTTCATGAAGTCATGTACACTGGTCCCCTCGCTCAGGAATTCAGGAACGGAGGCAACATGGATGGTTGCTGACGGATTCACGGATCGGATCAGTTCACTGACTTTCCTGCCGGTTCCAACCGGTACGGTTGACTTGATTGCGACCACGGCCGTGTCCGTGATCAATTCCGCAATCTGTTCAGCCACATGCAGAACATCAGTGAGGTCGGCACTGCCATCACTCTCGACCGAAGGGGTGTTGACGCAAATGAAGATCACGGCGGAGTCTTCAACGGCTGAGGCGAGGTCGGTCGTGAAGGTGAGTCGTTCGGTTTCGATGTTGCGCTCGATCAGTTCCGGAAGCTGCTGTTCGTGAATGGGGCAGATCCCCTGTTTGAGCTGATCGACTTTTGCCGCGTTGTTGTCGACGCAGACCACGTCGACGCCCAATTCGGAGAAGCATACGCCGGTTACCAATCCAACGTAACCGGTGCCGATGACTGATATTTTCATGTGTCGGGTCTCAGATTCTGCTGTCTATGCCAAAAATTTGTTTGTTTGACGAAAGCGTGTATTGTAAAACTAACTGGAGCAGGGATTGACGCTGCAACACGCAGTTTCGAAGCGATTTGCTTCGCAATGCGGACAATCCGGCTTTCAGGCCAGGTTCTTACACACAGCGGGTTTCAGGTGGCTGAACTGAATTCACGGAATTGTTTCAGAAATGGAATGGTGATCTTCCTTTGTGCGATCATCGTGCGCTCATCCATGCGGTTCAGTAATCTCATCAATGAATGAACGTCCCGCGAGTATCGGCTCAGAATGAACTGTATGACGGTCTCATCCAGGATCAGGCCGCGACCGGCTGCGCGTTCCCTGAGGATCTGCGACACCATCGTATTGGTGGTTGGCAGCAGTTTCAGAATCTGGCGCCCCTGAAACCGGTTGACCAGGTCCTTGAGTTGAAAATCCAATTCAGCGGGTACCATTTGAGCGGATACGAGCAGCAAATGACTTCGACTTTCGATTTTCTCCATCAGGGCAAACAGACCAGCTTCCCATTTCGGCTGGCCGGCAACCGAGTGGACGTCATCGATACACACCAGCGTGCTGTCCTCAAGGCCGTCAAGATAGTCCGGTTCGAGCTGCAGATCCATGAAAGGGAGATAGACACTGCCGGGAATCGAATTGCAGGCAGCAAACAACAGGTGGGTCTTGCCTGAGCCGATATCACCGACAAGAAGACACGTCTGCGTCCCAGTTTCTGACTCGAGGAATTCGCGTAATGTCGAGATCGTCTGGGTATTGCCGTCGGCGAGGAAATTTGCAAAAGTTGAGGTATCCGGTATTCTGACGGGGAGAATGGTCTGTTCGGTCATGATTGTTGCGGCATCAGGAGCTTTGCCTGCCTTGTCTTCGGATCGCCCAGATCCAGACATACTGAATTCCGCTGGCAACGGTGAAGACGGCGACTGCGTAGATCAGAACCTGCGTCAGCACCGGAATCAGCAGCCAGGAGGTATTGTGCAGCAGTACGGCGATCACCAGCGTGATCTGGAGAAACGTATTGGTTTTGCTCGTCAGGGTAGGCTGCATCGGGATTTCACCGTCGAGCGTCGTCAACACCAGGTAGCCGCCAACAATGACAGCATCCCTGAAGATGACCAGCATGACCAGCCAGAAGGGTATCACTTCCAGCAGCACCAGCATGCAGTATGCGCAGATGATGATGATCTTGTCGGCCAGCGGGTCCATGCGCGCACCCAGTTGGGAGGTGCAGTTGAATCGCTTGGCAATCCAACCATCCAACCCATCAGTCAGTCCGGCAATGATAAACAGAATCAGCGCCAGCTCGAAGTTCTCATTCCGAAGCAGCAGGATCAGCAGCGGTGCTGCTGCAATCCGGGACAATGTCAATAGATTCGGGATATGGGATATGACTGCCGACATGATTGTGATTGATCTGAAAATTACAATATCCAAGCGATGTATTTTACGGCAAATTACAGTCTGCTACGTCTGCAGACCGATGCAAAATCAAGGTAAAATTGATTGTCACCAGATGGCGGTGTTGAGCCAGAATCATTATCTATCGTGTCGTTCCGTTTATTGAATTGCAAACTTATGTCGGACTTGGTTTCAGATACCAAAAAAACAACCTACAAGGATTCCGGGGTTGATATCGAACTGGCGGACCGCTTGATCAGATCATGGCTGCCCGAGATCAGCCGCACTTCCAAACCGGGTCAGATTGATTCACCCATGGGATTTGGTGGATTGTTTGAGATACCACCAGGTTATGAGAATCCGGTTCTTGTAAGCAGCACCGATGGAGTCGGAACCAAACTCAAACTCGCATTCGAACTGAATCGTCACGATACCGTTGGCATTGATCTGGTTGCCATGTGTGTCAACGACATTATAGTTTATGGTGCGAAGCCGCTATTCTTCCTTGACTATCTCGCGACCGCAAAGCTGGATGGCGAAGTCATGCAGCAGGTGATTTCGGGTATTGTTGAAGGGTGTGAGACTGCCGGAACAGCACTGATCGGTGGTGAGACAGCGGAAATGCCCGGCATGTATGCCCTAGGTGAGTATGATCTTGCAGGATTCACCGTTGGCATCGTGGAAAAGTCCGGCATTGTAAATTCCAGCAAGGTTGCAGCCGATGATGTGATTGTTGGACTTGGCTCCAGCGGAGTTCACTCAAATGGGTTTTCGCTGATCAGAAAACTCATCGCTGATCAGGACATTTCCCTGCACACCGAAATCGCCGGAAGTTCTTTAGGCGAATTGTTACTGACTCCGACAGTGATCTATGTTGATTCGGTACTGAAAATAGTGCAATCAGGTCATGTAAATGCACTGGCACACATCACTGGCGGCGGGCTTTCAGGCAACATTGAAAGAGTGATGCCGAATGGATTGTGTGCCGAGCTGGACGTGAACGCATGGCCCCGCCCAGCGGTGTTCGACTGGATCCAGGATGCCAGTCACCTGGCTGACGAGGACATGCTTGATACCTTCAACTGTGGAATAGGTATGGTCGCGGTGGTTCCCGGGACTGCCGAGAAAGAAATTCGCTCGCTGCTGGATTCAATTCAGATGCCGTCCTACAGGATTGGTGTAATTGTGGATTCCGAAGCCACAGTTACGGTGACAAAGTGAGTATGGAAAAACCTCCGCTGCGCGTCATTGTTCTGGCATCCGGCAATGGATCAAATTTCCAGGCCATCGCGGACCAAGCGAGAGCGGGTCGGCTGTGTATTGAAATAGTAATGGTCATCAGTGACAGGCAGGATGCCCAAGTATTGGCGCGTGCAAGAAGCGAAGGTGTGAAGAACTGTTTTTTGAATCCACAAGACTATGCCTCCCGATTGGAATACGACTGCGCACTCAGGGACAGGATCCAGGAGATGAGTCCGGATCTGATCGTGCTTGCCGGATTCATGCGAATTCTCACCGCCGAATTTGTCGGGCACTTTGAAAATCGAATCATGAATATCCATCCTTCACTTTTGCCCAAGTTCAAGGGCATGAACACACACGCGCGGGTATTGGAAGCCGGTGAGCGGCAGCATGGGGCGACGGTTCACTTTGTGACCGCCGAACTGGATTCCGGCCCGATCATCGTCCAGAAGTCCGTGGATGTATTGCCAACCGACTCGGTTGAAGATCTGACGCGGAAGGTTCACGAATGCGAATACGAAATCTACCCGCTCGCTATTCGGTGGTATTCAGAAGGGGTCCTGAATGTTGAGGACAACAAGGTCAGGATCAACCGGTGAGATATTATTTTCCTTGAGGTGCCAATGTCGATAATCTACATGCAAAAATCAATCAGGATACTCACGCAGGTCACAGTGATAGCCTTCGTGTTTTCCGCCCTGACTTCGCTGGCGTCGGCCGAGTCCGACCCGATCGGGTTCAAGGTTCGTTACGGTGTGTTTTATGGTGATCTTGAAATCGGCAGCAGTAAACGCAGGATTGTGCAGGGTGCTGAGGGTAACACAGAATCAGAGCATCAGTTCCAGGCGCGCGGAATACTGAAATTGCTGGGTGAGAAGTCGTACACGCAGAATTCAGTCTTGCAGATTGTCGGGACAGAGGTTGTGCCAATGGGTTACGAGGTTCTGGGTGAATCCGATCAGATCCTGTTTGACGCATCCTTTGATTGGACGAATCGGGAAGTCACGCTCACGGATGGCAGGCGCGTTGGCCTGCCGTCACACCCGGTATTCGACCTGGAATCATGGTATGTATCTTTGATGGTTGGCCAGCCGGATCGCCTGGAAGACCAGACCATCACGATCATTGAAAGAGACAAACGCAGAACATACATGTATAAGACGATTGAGGCCCAGCAAATTGATGTGAAAGGTGAGACTGTCGATGCCGTACACTTCAGGCTGCAGGACGTCAAAGACGAAAGACGGCGTTATGAAGTCTGGGTCACGCCTGGATTTCACAATCTCCCGGTTCGAATTGACAAGATCCGGAAAAACCAGACAGTCAGTTTCAAAATGAAAGCATTCGAATGGGTGTATCCGCAATAGTCGCTTGGTGTGTCCCGATTCCCTGCGAGCGGGTCGAGAGGTGATCAAGGCCGGGATAAAAATCCCTTGAACACGCTACCAGCTGAATACCTTGTCCATGCCAACCATCTTGACACCGGTGAGCGCGGAGGCTTCAAGCGACATCGCCCGAAGGTCTTCGGATTCCAGGTTGTGCACCGATGACTTGCCACAGGATTTTGCGAGCATGGTGATCTCCATCGTGATCGCAGTCAGAAACCGGGCGACGCGTTCTGCACTTGCCGGAACGTTCACTCGTTTCTCAAGCTCGGGATCCTGTGTCGTAATGCCCACCGGACACAGTCCCGTGTGACAGTGATGGCAGGCACCCGGCGAGGTGCCAAGCCTTGCGTAGTCTTCGGCATATCGGGGTGAATTGCATCCCAGGGCGATCATGGCGGCGTTGCCGATCATCACTGCGTCCGCGCCCAGCGCCAGGCACTTCGCGGCATCCACTCCGGAACGGATTCCACCGGACACGACGAGCGACACCTTGCCGGTCATGCCACATTCATCCAGTGCCTCGCGTGCGGGCTTGATCGCAGACAGTGTTGGAATCCCGGTGTGATTCAGCAACAGTTCCGGAGAGGCGCCGGTGCCACCTTCGGCACCGTCCACCACCACCACATCCGCGCCGGCTTTGGCTGCGATGGCAACATCGTAGCGTGGGCGTGTCGCCCCGATTTTCACAAATATCGGAATACGGTAGTCGGTTGCAACCCTCAATTCCTCGATCTTGACAGCCAGGTCGTCTGCACCAAGGAAATCCGGATGCCGCACGGTCGAGCGTTGGTCAACGCCCTCGGGCAGGGTACGCATCCGCGATACCCGGGGCGAAACCTTCATGCCCAGCAAAAGTCCGCCGGTGCCGGGTTTGGCGCCCTGACCCATCACCAGTTCAAATCCGTCGGCCTTGCGCAGGTGGTCGATGTCTATGCCGTAGCGCGAGGGCGTCATCTGATAAACCAGCAGCCGGCTGGCCTCGCGTTCCTCATCCAGCATGCCGCCTTCACCGGTGCAGGTCATCGTGCCGGCCTTAGATGCGCCGTAACCCAGCGCCGCCTTGGCGCTGGCAGACAGGGCACCAAAGGACATGGAGGCGATATAGATCGGAATCTTCAGTTCGATGGGCTTTTCAACTCTTCCCGTACCCGCACCCAGAACGGTGGTGGTATCACAACTCTCGCGATAACCTTCCAGCGGCAGACGGGTCATGGTTGCCGGTACGAACGTCAGGTCATCAAACGTCGGCATCTGCTTGTTGAACGTGTTGTAGCCCCTGACCTGGTAGCGGCCCAGTTGCGCCAGGGCCTGGACCTCTGCAATGGCATCCGGTGTCCAGCGGGTCGAACCGCCCTCGTCGTACGATGAGGGTACTCCGGCCGGTCGGCCGGGAATCGCCTGATCACTGTAGGCGATGTCCTCTTCTGAAGGAAGCTCGAACGGATATTCGTAGGATTGGGTCAGATCATCAGCCATGCGTTTGCCTCCCGGCTCTCAAAATACCAAAGACGTTCGTTTGAGACGATCTTTTGCCATTCGCGTCCGGCATCTTCCAGCCCGTAAGTGGCGAGTTGCGACTCCACCTCAGAGACTTCATCAGGGTCCGGTTCCACCACCTTGGTGTCCACGCCCAGGGAATCTATTTTCCCTGCGACCCACACCTCACCGGCCCACAGCGCGTCCGCACAGGAGGTGCCGGCGCCTTCCAAGGCAATGATTCGTCCCGCGTGTGACATGAAACCCGACTGGTAGCCGAGTTTGCCTTCGACGATGATGGTTCCGCCTTTCATCGCAACACCGCACCGCGGCCCGCAATCACCCTTGACGTGAATGACGCCGCCGAGCATGGATGCGCCGGTGGCCATGCCCGCGTAGCCATTGACGGTGATCCTGCCCTTCGACATGCCTTCCCCGGTGCCCCAGCCGGCGTTCCTCTCAATCTCAATGGTTGCGCCGTTGTTCAGTCCGCCGCAGTAGTAACCCACGCTTCCCTCAAAGCGCACGTTTGCATCAGCCGGAAGGCCAACGCCCAGGTTGTGTCGCGACAATGTCTCGCGGACGTAGACTGAATGTCCGTTTGCGACAGCCGCCTTGATCTCATCATTGACGGTGCGGATATCTCTTCTTCCGACTGTGACCTGCACTTCCTTCATGCCGCTTTCAGACCCTCCAGGGTGACCGGCCAGATATTGGTCAGCGAGGGTCCATCGTAGTTGATGACGTCGACTGTATCGGGAATGACACGGCGCACGGCCTGCTCCTCGGTTGCCGCGATCAACTCACCATCCTCTTCAATCGTAACCAGCGGTTTCATCGCAAATCGGTCCTTGGCAAAGCCGATGCTGGTTCGGTCGCTGATCATGTAGGTGAATACGCCGTCAATATCGATGATGGATTGCTTCAGTGCCTGCATCTGGCTCATGCCGCGCTTCATCTGATCGGACAGCCACACCGCGATCAATTCGCTGTCGTTCTCGGTCAGGAAGCGGTAGCCTTGTGTCTCGAGTCGGTCGCGCCAGGTAAAGTAGTTGGTGATCTGTCCGTTGTGGACGATTGCGACATCAGGAAAAGGCCGTGCCCAGAACGGATGACTGGCATCCGGCAATACATCTGATTCGGTCGCCAGTCTCGCGTGTCCAAGTCCATGGGTACCCTGCATGTCCCGCAATCCATGCTTGTCTGCGACCATTGTGGCGTCACCTGTGTCCTTGATGATTTCCAGTGATTTGCCGACCGATTGAACGGAGATTCGACCCGCGATGGTGTCGGCATCCAGGATCCACCGATCAAGGTTGCGCGGTTCAGTGATCTGCATCCGAACGGAGTAATGCGACTCATCGGACTGCGTCACCTCTTCGTCATTGACAAGGTCCGAACCGTGTTCGCGCAGTATCAGTCGGAAGTCTTCAAGGTCGGAGTGCAGATTCCGGTAGTTGAACCCCATCAATCGAACCTTGAATCCGGTCAGGCACGGCTGCGAATAGATCGCAAATCCAGTGGAATCCGCCCCTCGGTGTGACTGGGCATCCATCAACTCAACCAGGTCGCGTCCAACCTCACCGAAATCCTGCAATATTCTTCCCGCTATTCCGCACATGCTGTCCACCTCTTCGTGCGTGATTGAATGGTCATCATCTTCACTTGTCATTTGCTCCTGTAAATTCGGTTCTGGTCTGAGCGGCTTTGTCGATGGCATGGCGCTGCAGTTCAAGTCCGTCCCTGATGTGACTGCGCATCTGCTGCATCGCCATTTGCTCATCGCCGGTGTTCAACACATCGCACAGGTCCATGTGACCCTTGAGGGACTTTTCCAGGTCTGACGGGCCGAACTCCGAGAACATGAAAAAAGACCGTCCACGATTCCAGATGCTGTCGAACATGTCCAGTAGAACAGCGTTTTCGGTGGCAACGACAAATTCACGGTGTATCGCCCGGTTGGCCCGAAAATAGTCCAGCACCGACTCCTGCGCACCATCTTCCATGGTCTGAATGGTTGCCTTCAACTGATTGATCTCCGCCTTGCCGAATTTTTGTGACAGAAAGCCAAGCGCATAGCACTCGACTGCCTCACGCGCCTGGTAGAGTTGGTTGACCTCATCATCGGTGTAGTCGCGCAGTTTGAAGCCGCTTCGTCCAACGCGCACCAGAACACCTTCAGTTTCCAGTTTCAGCAGCGCCTCGCGTACAGGCGTTCTGCTGACTTGCATCTGGTCGGCCAGCTCCTCTTGAATGATGCGCTGGTGCGGGTCAATCGCCCGCTTTGAGACAGCATCCAGTATCTGGTCGTACACTTCGTCCGACAATCTCGATAAATGTCTAATTTTGCTGAAGGTTTCCATGTCAACTACGTTGTGATACCGGCATCTGGACGAGGATCATCTTCTATGCCTGGCTGCCAAAATAGGATTCCTGGATGGCTTGGTCCCGCTGCAGGTCACTGGCGGTACCACTGCCGATGATCCGTCCGGCCTCGAGCAGGTAAATCTGTTCTGCAAGACTCAGCGTGAAATTCGCATTCTGTTCAGCGATCAGGATCGTCAGGCCCAGTTCCGCATTCAGCCTTGTCAGGGCGGATGCAATGTCCAGGCAGACCTTGGGGGACAGTCCAATCGTGGGTTCATCGACCAGCAGCAGGCGCGGGCTGTTCATCAAGGCCCGTCCAAGCGACACCATCTGACGCTCACCGCCGCTTTGGGTGCCGACCTCCTGGTGCTGGCGCTGTTCGAGGATCGGGAACAGGTCGTACACCAGATCAAGATTGTTGGCGATGTTTGCACGGCTGGTGTACGCACCGACGAGAAGATTCTCGCGGACATTCATCTGCGTGAACAGGTTGCCGCGCTCCGGTGCATAACCGATTCCGAGCCTCACGATGGCGGAAGTGGCCATCTGTCGCAGGTCCTCGCCCTCGAAAATGATGCTTCCCTGTGCATTGTTCAAGCCCAGCACGGCATCAAGCAGCGTTGACTTACCGGCACCAACCGGACCGATGATCGCAGCGACGTGCCCCGCCTCAACCGCAACAGAGGCACTGTCCAACGACATGGCCTGTCCGTAGTGGACCGTCAGGTTATCAATTTGCAGCATCATTGGCATGTCGCTTCAGTCTCCTGCGCTTTGTTCCCAACTGGTGCCAAGATAGGCATTTTGCACATCCTTGTCCGAGACAACTTCCTGAAACGACCCCTGCGCCATGATTTCACCGAAATTGATCACAATCACACGATCAACCAGGGGTTCCAAGGCTTTGAGGTCATGACTGACGATCAGATAGGTGGTGTTGTGGGATTTGCGTCTTTGCCCGAGCAGGTGGGAGATCTGTTCAATCTCCCCGATGGTGAGTCCGGCGAATACCTCATCAAGCAACAGAACTTTGGGTTCGGTGGCAAGGGTTCGCGCCAGTTCCAGCCGCCGAAGGTCGCCCATCGCCAGCTCGTAGGGAAATTTTTCCGAGCGCTCGCCGCCCAGTCCCACACTTTCGGCGATTGCCTGTTCTCTATCGGAATCAGATTTTTCCAGCAGCATGTCGATCAGTCTGTCCGGCATCATACCCACCTGGATGTGCTCGCGCACCGTGAGATCGTGAAAAGGGCGGGGCACCTGGTAGGTGCGTGCGAGTCCGGCCAGGACTCGTTTGTGTATGGAGAGGTGGTCTATACAGCAGCCATCAAGGAATACACTGCCCTGGTCAGGATTGATCTCGCGCGTCAGCAGATTCAGCAATGTTGTTTTGCCCGCGCCATTGGGTCCGATGATTCCCAGCGATTCACCGGACTTGACGTGCAGCGAGACATTGTTGGTGGCAGTCAGACCACCAAATGACTTGGTCAGTCCGCGTGCTTCAAGTGCAATCGAATTGGCGGTCGCGTGACTCATGTCGGCTTCCTTCCGGGCATGAAATCGTAGATCCGTTCCGCTGTGATCTGGACCAGACGATGCAGTCCCTTGGGCTGCAGTACATAAAGTACAAGTGTCGCTGCGCCATAGATCAGGTAGCGCTCGGAACCGGGAATATAGGGTCTGAGAAATTCCAGCAGCAGCGTGAGAAAGAACGCACCCATGATTGGTCCGGTGATGGTGCCGGCGCCACCAAGCAGGCAGGCGACCAGGATCGTGAACAGGAAATTGACATCAAACAACCCTCGCGGGGCGATCGATCCCAGGTAATGGATATACATGGCACCACCGAGTCCGGCGATCATGGCACTGAGCATGAAGGCGAAGAGCTTGAGTTTTGTGGTGTTCAGGCCGCAGGCCCGAACAGCATCCTCGTTCATGCCGATTGAACTCAAAGCGGTACCAAGGCGTGTCTTTAAAAGAATCCACATGGACAATCCGAGGATGAACATCACACCAAAGGACAGGTAGTAGTTGCTCACCGCGCCGGTGACGATGCTCGGCAGTCCGGTCAATCCCCGCGTGCCTCCGGTGACATCAGGTGCGATCACCTGTACCAGGCCGTACATCAGCTCCATGAAAGCCAGTGTCACCAGGGCGAAATAGGTACCGCGGATGCGCAGGGCAGGGACGAAAAACAACGTGCCCGCGATCATCGTGGTGATCACCGCGGCGGGAATCGTCATATACAGCGGCAGGCCGAGATGATGTGTCAGCAGCGCCGAGGTGTAGCCTCCGACGCCGATCAGAAACGGATGTCCGAAACTGATATATCCGGTCTTACCGGACAGTACATCCCAGCTGATGGCGAATATCGCAATGTAGTTGGCAAATACAAAGATTCGGACGGTTGCCGTTGTCGCAAAAAACGGCAGCAACAGCATCACGACACCGAAGATCGCCCAGCCGATCAGTCCCTTGTTCATTCCAGTGCCTGACACAGCTAGAGTTCCGCCTTGCCGAACAGTCCTTTCGGTGCGATCAGCAGAACCAAGATGATCAGTATCATGGTCGCAACGCCCCGGAGCTCGGCGGCAATGAGTGTGGTGGTGATGGTTTCCAGCATGCCGATGACATGGGCGGCAACCAATCCACCCAGAATGCTGCCGATACCGCCGACGATGACCACGGCAACCGCAATGATCAGTGGCGTCACCCACATCGCCGGTGCCAGTTGGGTGTAGGTGGCAAGGAATATGCCTGCCATCGCACCAAGGCCTCCGGAGATTCCCCAGGTGATCAGATTGATCCGGTCCGGATCAATTCCAGAAATGACAGCTCCCTTTGAGTCCATGGAAACCGCGCGGATGGCGCGTCCGATATGCGTCTTGCCGATAAACAGAAAAAGCAGTGCAATCACCACCCAGCTGGTCACCGCTGCAACCACCAAGTTGTATGTGACAATGACGTTGCCGACGCGAAGCACGCCGGGAATCAGCGGCCACATGGATTTTGGTGAAGGTGAGAACACAACAATGATGGCAGCCTGGATGACGATCGCGAGAATCAGGGTTGTGATTTCAATGGCGATCGCATCTCCCCTAAGTCTTCGAATCAAGATCAGGTAGACGATCAATCCAAGCACCACGCCTGAGATGGTTGCGATCAGGAAACTCGGGATCTTCCCCAGCCCCATGAGCTGGGCACTTTGAAAGTACATGTAGCCACCCAGCATGATGAAGGCGCCGTATCCCAGATTCAGCACCCGTCCGACACTGAATATCATGGTGAATCCGATCGCGATCAGCGCGTAGAGGCCGCTGAGCAGCAATCCCGGAAGCAGAATCTGAATCAACATCGAGGTTTCAACCACACTGCAGACATTTCAGTCAAACACGGGCTCGTTTCCAGCAAACAAGTGCCGGAAACGAGCCGATGTCCGATCTTATTTCACCCATGAAGGTTCCTGAAACTTGCCGGTGGCAAATTTCGGTGGGTAAATGACTGCTGAAGATCCATCTTCATACCACTGCACCACGACCATGGCGGGAGAGCCATCGTCAAAAGGCGGTGTGATGTCAAACTTCACGTTATGCGTATATTCGCGCTGGGTACGGGGCTCAATCTCCCCTCGTTTCCAGAACGCATAGCGAAACCACAACTCACCATCTTTGTAGAGTTTGAGATCTCCGTTCTCCATCTCGCGGATCCAGTCATCCAATGGCTCAAAGCCGCCTGCCCGTTCAGCGGCTTCGAACGCGGTATAGATACCGTAGTACGCATTGAAGCCGTTGAAGTGCGGGTAAATCGGGCGTTCAGACCCGTATCTCGCCTTGTAGCTCTCGATGAAGGCGGCGGAGCGATCGTCCAGTGCCATGCCGACTGAGGGAACCGGACTCAGGGTTGAGGTTCCAGCACCCAGGCCGCCGGTGTCATTCCAGAAGTCCTGTCCGAATGCGGCGACGTTCACGCCGGTCATCGGAATCGGCACCTGCAGTTTCACGTACTGTGATGCGGGCACCTGGCTGCGAACCGAGGATACGAGATAGATGAAGTCCGCACCGGAGGCGACGGCCTTGTTGAACAGCGGCGCGAAGTCCACCGTGTTGGCATCGTAGATGATCTTTTCAGAGATCTCGATTCCGGCTTCCGGTGCCAGCAGGCCTTCGACCAGCCCTGCAATGGATACACCGAATGCGGTGTCCTCATACATCAGCACGGTGCTGGTATACCCCATTTCCTTGGCCAGTACGTCCTTGCCGAAGTCAATGTAGAGTGTTGCCAAGGCCTCATCGCAGGCAATGTTCATGAAATACATCTTGTATTTGTCATATTCATTGACCACCAGGTCGATGATGCCGACATAAGACGTCCAGGTGTCCAGCGTCGGTGTCTTGTACTCAGCCATTCTTGGCAGCCAGCCCAGCGACACATCGTCGATGCTGCCGGAAATGATGAAATCCGCATTTTCGACTTCATTGAGATACTCATACGCCTTGATGCCTTCAGCAACATCTTCCCGTGTGTCGGCCATGACCAGCTTGATCTGCCGACCACCGAGCACACCGCCTGCGGCATTGAGCTCGTCGATTGCGATTTCCGCGCCTCGAATCGTACTGAGACCGGTATCGGAAGCGAACGAACCGATGTATCCGACAACGATCGGATCCTTGTCCTGCGCAACCGATGTGCCAGCCACTCCTAATCCCAACAGCATGGCCGTTGCCAACAGCACTGCCTTGGGCAATCCGTGAATTTTCATTTACTTACTCCCTTCGAAAAAGTTAACTAACCACAGCCTGTGACACGGTCACCGACTGTGAAAACCATTCGCTGTTGAACAGCGAATTCCCAAATCAGTCTTTCTGAATGCTCCAATCATCCAGATCAGACTGAAAACCCAAGCTACCGGTTCATGCATGACTGTGGTCATCCATTCCAACCCGGCCTGTTTGAATGGATTTGCAGTGATTCATCATGAATAGTCAATCACACCGTCTTCATCATGAATCAGGGCATCAAATTCAATTTCAACCATCATTCCAGGCATCGTCAGTCCGACCTCGACGCCGGAGGATACAGGGTCGATGCCCCGGAACACCTCACCATGGGCGCGAACGAAGTCGCCCGCCTTGGAGATGTCCGATAGAAAAGCCCGTGTGCGAACAACATGACGCAGTTCCGCACCCAGTTGCTGCAAGGTCTGCTCGGTTCGCATGAAAATGTATTTCGACTGCTCGTAGGCATCGTAAGGCGCATGCAGGCGGCCACTCGGCTCGATCGCGGTGGTGCCGGCGACAAAGACAAACGGCCCCACCCGTTTGGCGCGGCTGTAGGCGCCGATCTTCTCAAACCGTCCACCGGTGGATACTGTCGCGACTGTCATGATGTTGCGTTGGTCCGGCCCTGCACAGCCGTTGCCGCAGCGTGAAGTGCCGCCAGTTCATCCTCACTCAGTGGCAGCTCGACGATATCCAGTACGCCGGTTGCACCCAGTACACAGGGCACACCCAGCACAGTGTCATGAATACCGTACTCGCCGTTGAGCATGACAGAAACCGGAACGGGTCCAGCCAGTGCGCCTCGCAGGTGATCAATCAACTCGATGGTGGCATGTGCCGGCGCGATGGTTGCAGACCCCCTCTTGCGCAGGGCGACGACAGCTGCACCGGCAGCGATGGTCTCAGCGCGGCAATCGTCGATCTGGGTCGGACTGAGAAAGTCAGTTATCGGTCGCTCCCGTATGGTGGCCTTGGACACGATCGGGACCATCTCATCGCCGTGGCTGCCCAATGTGATCGCCTCGACGTCTGCAGTCTGGACACCTGCGGCCTTGGCCAATGCGTCGCGGAACCTGGAACTGTCCAGCGTTCCCGCCATGCCGAGCACGCGTTCGCGGGGAAATCCGGTTGCCTGCAGCATCAGATGCGTCATCTCATCGAGTGGATTGCTGACGGTGATCACGACGGCGTTCGGTGCCGATTCAGCGATCCGCTCTCCAATGCCCCGGATGATCCGTTCGTTGACGGTGATCAGTTCGGCCCGGCTCATACCCGGTGTCCGCGGCTGTCCGGCTGTTGCGACAATCAGGCCCGCATCCGCCATCAGGCGCATTGACTCGCCGCCGGAGATTTCCAGTGAGCCTCGCGTCGAGCCGCGGGCATGCTGCAGGTCCAATGCCGTCGACTCTGCCAGGCCCGGCAGCACATCGACCAGCGCGAGTTGATCGGCGATGTCGTGATTGGCACAAAGATGCGCGACGTTCATGCCCACACCGCCGACGCCGACAATCGCCAGCTTGTCCAGCTTTCTCGGATTGTCCATGCGGACCCGCTGCGGCGGTTCCCAGGCGGGACTTCTTCGGTATAGCACTCTGCGCATCGCTGTTGTCGCATCCGATCGGTAGATAGCGGGTTTCTCAACCGGATGGTCAAGCAGCTGGATATTCAGCTGCGCCGCGGTATCCCGGGCCTGGGCGGTGATGATGTCGCTTGCACGAATCTCAAGGTACTGTCGGCCGCGTCGATGGGCGTCGACGACCTGTTCGTTGGCGATCACGGCACGCGTCATTGGGCGCTCCTGCCGTCGATCATGTCGATTGCCTCGCAGGCCGAGCGGATGGCGATCTTGACTGACTCCTCGCTGCCCGAGATGAACAGCCGGCCGTATCTTCCCACCGCACGCACCTGAACCATATCAATCACCGCCGCTTTTTCCGCTTCATTGGCTGCGATCGAGATGTAGGCGGCGGGTGCGCATTCGATGATGCCGAGTGTCTGACCCGGTACCACCAGCGAGCCGGATGACCACTTGTTGAGCAGTTGTGCCTGATAGGGCTCAACCGACGTGATGACCTGGGTGGATTCAATCCGAGGCTTGATGCGGTCCTGGAGTGTTTTTCCGATCTCGGAGAGGATGGCATTGAGTGCCGCTGAGACATGCGAATTCGATGGCGACCGCAGGATAAAGAACCCGTATTCGCGTTCGACGATCTGGCTGGTTGCCTCAACCGGACTGGCCTTGAGGGCGATATCGATCAGGCTGAACACCTCGTTGCCCGGGGCGAACTCACCGATCAGCACGGTATCGCCGGCCAGGGGAATGGAGCCTTGGACGGTTGCGCCGTTATAGGCCGCGAATTTCGGTTGCAATCGGTCGATCTGCATCAGTGCCCGGATTGTCAGGTCCTTTGCCATGCTCATTCTCCGTAGAGTTCGTTGATATCGCGCCACGGACGCGACTCGTAGGCGACGCGCTTGATGTTGATCAGGTGCAGCGCGGTGACGTTGTCAGACACGATTGAGCCGGACGCAGTACCGGTCCCCAGCATGAAACTGGGCTCGAGCGCGGTGGAAAAGCCCATGGCGCCGTGCAGCGCGGGTGAGTTCACGATCACCCGGTTGACCGGCAGCAGTCGGGAGAACTGTGCGATAACATCGGCATCATCACAGTGTATGACCGCAGTATGTCCCCAGCCGCCGAACTTTGAGATCGCCATGCTGATCTCGATTCCATGCTCGGCCGAGCGGGTCTCATACCAGGCGAGGGCGGGGTTGAGTTTTTCCGCCGACAGCGGTGCCTGCCAGCCGACTTCAGTCTGCTCGCCAACGAGTATCCGGGTTCGGGGCGGCAGTTCGACATCGGCGAAAGTTGCAAGTTTTTCTGGCGACTGTCCGACGCGTTCGGGATCGATCATGTTGCCGCGGGGAAAGATGGCCCTGCCGAGTCGGGTGGCTTCCCGCCGGTTGCAGAAGTACGCACCGCGCAGTTTCATTTCGGCCTTGAGATCGCGGCTGATCGACCGGTCGACGATGACGGCCTGCTCGGACGCGCATGCCGTGCCGTAATCGAAGGCTTTGGATGAGATGATCTGTTCCGCGATCTCGGCGAGGTCGTTTCGCTTGGACTCGTGCACATAGCACGGTACGTTGCCGGCGCCGACTGCGAGTGTGGGCTTGCCGGATGAGTAGGCGGCCTTGACCATCGCGGGTCCGCCCGTGGCGAGAACCACCGAGGTGCGGCGGTGCTTCATCAACTCGTCGGTGCCTTGCAGGGTGACGGTATCGAGGCATTGAACCAGGTTTTTCGGCGCACCGGCCCGCTCGGCGGCCTCGGCCATGATCCTAACGGTTTCCACACCGCACTGAACGCCGCGGGGATGTGGTGCACAGACGATGGCGTTGCCGGATTTGACCGCGGACAGGGTCTTGTAGATGACGGTGGAAGTGGGATTGGTGACCGGGATCAGTGCCGCGACCACACCCATGGGTTCACCGAACGCCGCGGTCTTGGCAACTTCGTCGCGCCACAGCATTCCCAGGGTTTTGACATCCCTCAGCCATTCGGCGACCGACAGCGCATTGAACAGATTCTTGATCCGCTTGTCGCCGGCGTTGCCGTAGCCGGTTTCCTCAGCGGCCATTTCACCGAGTCGGAGTGCTTCCGGCTCAATGGCTTTTGCCATCGCCTCGACGATGGCGTCGACTTCAGCCGGACTGTACTGACGAAACTTTGTAAAGGCCTGCCATGCGGCATCGGCCATTTTGCGTGCACTCGCGATTGACTGAAGGTCGGTATCCATCAGCGTTCTCCCCGGGCGATTGATTCCAGATGGCGTCTTGCGGCATCCGCTGAGCTGGCATCGACTCCGATCGTGTTGAGTCTGCGCCCTGCAGTGTCGAGTTTCCGGTCCAGGCTGGCGCCGGCCAGGGCGATAACTGAATCGGTTGTCGGTGTGGCGACTCCCGCAAGTTGTGCGGCAGATTGAAGTGGCACCAGTGATCCGATGACCGCGCAGTGAACCAAGTCGACTGCGTGTTCAAGGGATGGGATTGTTCGCCCTCCGCTGCCGGCAGGGGTGCCTGAATACGTTGCAGTCCACTCGTCGTTTTCGGGAAGATTGCGCACCCCGTACAGCCTGGCCACCGTGCGACGTTCTTCCAGCAATGCGGCGAGCAGCATCTGGCTATGCTGGTTTTCGATGAGTGAGCGAATGGTCTGTCGCTCCTCGAGCGCAACCGCACCTTCAGGTGCGGTATCCGGTGCCTGATGAATCAATGAGCCACCCACAAGCAGGGCGACGCATTCAACTGCACCCCCGGCGTCTGACAGTCCGCTGTGGATAACCGACGGTGCCGGCTCGATCTGCTCGAACAGTGGCTGTAGCGCATCCACCGCGTTGGATTGCCGGGTTGGAAGGGTGCCAGCGGTCGTGACGCTGCAAGTTGACAGATAGAGCACGTTGCCGCTTGCTTCAGCCCAGTAGGGCAGATGCTGCAACTCAACAATGGTGCGCTCTACACGGCAGCCACCGACATGCAGCAGCCAGTCAGTCTCAATGGCGGCGAAGGTTCTCGCCGGTGCCAGGATGAGTGTCTGCCCGTCTTTCAGGTGATCCGCCAAAACCATGGCGTAGGTTCGCTGTTTGTGAACCGGTCCGGTCAGAAAGATCAGGTCTGCCGCCGCGACCGCACCATCCAGTTCCGCGGTGGTGCGGATTGAGGGGGAATCGGTCTGGTCAACCTGATAGGTACCGATCGGGCCATCACCGCGCAAGGTGATGCCACCGGCTGAGCGCAACGCATTCATCTCACTGCCATAGGCACTGAACAGGGTGACCGGGAAGCCATTGGCCAGCAGCAGCGCTGCGAGCAGTCTGCCATCCGTGCCTCCACCCAATACAGTCGCCTTGGAAGGCGGATCACCCGGATTCAACCGGGAGGCTGTATCCGAGTGCTTCTGGACTGCCTGCGTGAATTGCTCAAAGTCGTTGGCCATCACGATCCTTCGGTTGGATGCACCATCAAGGCAAACCGGAACCTGACAGTCTGTAGGGCAACAGACATCATTCGGTTGCGGTCAAGTCCGTTTCCGTAGGAATCATCCAAGGTCCTTGAGCAGGTTTTCCACCTCGTCGTGTGGACGCGGAATCAGGTGCACGGAGACCACCTCACCGACCTTGTTGGCTGCGCTGGCGCCGGCGTCTGTTGCTGCCTTGACGGCACCGACCTCACCTCGCACCAAGACGGAAACCAGTCCGCCACCGACTTTGGTTTGTCCGATCAGGCTGACGTTTGCCGCCTTGACCATGGCATCGGCTGCTTCAATAGACGCAACAATGCCTCGGGTTTCAATCATGCCCAGTGCGGTCTGTCCGACTTCTGCATTTTTTACCATTTGGAGCCTCCTCAATGGATAGTGTGATTAATCAAAAATTGACTGTCATTGATCATGGGTAATCTCATCAATGATCGCGACAATGGTCGCGTCCACTGCGATGTTTGCCACTGCTGCTGGAATCCGGGCTGCTGATCCGCAAACCACGAGTACCATTTCGCCCACACCGGCGCCGACGCTGTCAACTGCGACAACCGAAGATTCCAGAGTATTGCCTTCAGCGTCCTGGATATCGACAATGAGCAGCTTGTGGCCGGATAACTTGGAGTCCTTGACGCTGGCAGTCACGGTGCCGGTCACCTTGGCGATCCTCATCAGAAGTTCTCCAGGTAACGTTCTATTTCTGTTGGTGTGACCTGCGCGGCAAGAAAATCCACTTCGCGTTGTGCCTGCTGCAGCAAGATGGTCAGCCGGTCTTCGCCGATGACGTCTTTCAGCCAGTCGGAATTCTGTGCCAGTTCGATTGCCGTGGCGATGTCCACCGGGATCGGGTCGGCATCTTCCTGCTCGTAGGCGTTGCCGTCGGTCATGGGTTTGGGCTTAAGGTTGGCGTCCACACCGTCGAGCCCTGCCGCGATTTCGGTGGCGAACAGGTAATAGGGATTGCAGTCTGCGGAGCCGTCGCGCTTTTCGACACGGACGGCATCGTTTGTGCCTTCGATCACCCGCAGCGCCACGGTTCGATTGTCCATGCCCCAGGTGGTGTTGGTCGGGCAGAAGGTATACGGTTGGCGGCGTCGGTAGGCATTGGGCGTGGTGGCACTGGCGATGGCGGATTCGGCCATGCGGCTTTGCATGCCGGCGAGATAGGATTTTCCAAAGTCTGACAGTCGGCCGCTACCATCTGAGAATTGGTTGACGCCATCCTTCCACACCGAGTGGTGGGTATGGAAACCGTTGCCTGACTCTTCTGAAAAGGGTTTGGACATGAAGGTCGCATGATAGCCGTGAATCCGAGCGATGTCGCGCACGATCTCGCGAAACATCACCACGCGATCAGCGACCAGCAGCGCGTCATCGTAGCGCATGTTGATTTCGACTTGCCCTGCCGCGTACTCCGGATTGGACTGTTCGATCGGAATGCCGACTTCGTTGAGTTGACGACGAATGGGTCCGATCACATGCTCGAGTTCCGCTGCGCGGGTGAGGCTGTAGACCTGGATGCCATGATCTTTCGGTTTCATGGTTTCGGGGTCCAGCAGATAGAATTCGAGCTCTGCACCGATCAGTACGGAAAGTCCGGATGCGGCTGCGCGTTCAACCTGGGCGGCGAGTGCGCAGCGGGGGTCGATCGGTACCGGCTTGTGGTCCATCCCTTCGAGATAACCCATGCAGATCGCCAGTCCCGGCTCCCAGGGTGTTGCGACCGGTGCCGACAGCGGGAACATATGCATGTCCGGATACCCGTTGTCGAAATTGACATAGGGTGTATCCCAGACATCGCTGGTCATGTCCAGCGCGAGCAGGGCGAGGGAGAGGGCATTGCCGTTCTTGCAGACATTGGGCCAGTTGCTGGCTGGAATCCGCTTGCCGCGCATGATTCCGTTCAAATCACCGGCACCCATTGCAATGGTATGTGTACCTTCCGGCAGAGTCTCAAAACTTGAGTCTTTGTTGCTGTTCATCCCTCTATCTCTTTGGTGTTGAGTTGTCAGTCAATGAATTGATGGATACTGTATACAGTATACGCTATACTAATTCAAGTACAATTTTCGCAATCCATGAAAAAAATATTGACCGGAAGCATTTCTGGGTCAGCAGCAATAAATTGAATCAATTACCCGAACTCGAACCGATATGGAATTAACAGAATTTCTGGAATATCTCTCGGTGCCCGCTGAATCATGAGGCAACACGACATCGTTGTAGTCGGCGCTGGTATCGCAGGCGTCATGAGTGCCCTGAGTCTGCAGCGGAAAGGTCACAGGGTCAAGTTGGTGGACCGCTGGGAACCCGGACATCCAAGAGCATCGTCGAGCGACTACAACCGATTGTTCCGCAGCACGCATGGCGCCGACCGCATGTATACGCTGTGGGCGCGTCAGTCCAGGTTACGATGGATGGAACTGCAGGCTGAGTTGAATTGCGTACTGTATGTTGAATGTGGTGCGCTCGTGATTGCCACGCAAAGACATTCAGACTGGGAAGACGCAACGTTTGCGACATTCGATGATCTCGGTGTGCCTTATTTCAGGTTTGACGTCGATGAATTGCGGGTACGCTTCCCGCAATTCAAGTTCAAGGATGTCGCCTATGGACTTTACGAACCGGAAGCCGGTGCGTTGATGGCACACCGTGCGTTGATCGAGGTAACCAAGGATTTCGTCCGCAAGGGTGGAACGGTACAGCGGGCCCATGTGAAGACCGGCGAAAACGAGGAACTCATGATCGAAGGCAAGCCGTTGGAGGCGGATCTGGTTGTAGTCTGTGCCGGCCCCTGGCTGGGCAGCATGTATCCCAGGACCATCGCTCCGTTGCTGGATGTGGTCCGTCAGAACATCATCTACACATCGACGCCCGATGGTGACACATCCTATGATAGCGACCGCATGCCCTGCTGGATTGATCATGGACAGTCGGCGTATGGGGCACCGTCGGTTGAGGGTCATGGCGTCAAGGCTGCGATTGCCTGGACCGAGGCGATCATTGACTTGGACAATGATGAGCGCGTGGTCGATCAGGCGACGTTTACGCGAACCAGGCAATACCTGAGAAACCGACTGCCTGGGCTCTCCCGGGAGCGGGCGGTTGATCAGAAGGCGTGTCAGATTGCGATGACACCGGATACACATTTCATCATTGACCATCATCCGAACTATGAGAATGTGGTGATTGTCGGTGGGTGTTCCGGACATCTTTTCAAGCATGGCCCGGTGCTGGGAGACTTTGTGGCCGGTGTTGGATTGAGGGAGTTCGGTACTGCGGAGCGGTTCAGGATCGAATCGAGGGTGAAACTCTCAGGTGTGGATTCGCCTTCGGGGCGGTAGTACTATGGGATGGCTTCAAAACAACGCCATGACTTCCTGCTTGGTGAGCAGTCAGCTTCCCACTCTTCGCTCAATACCTGGCTGACAGTGGCTGAATCAGACCGGACAAAGACAATATTCATAATTTGAACCACTTGGAGGTTGACTAGACATGACTCAACTCAATGACAATCGCGGTGTGGCAATGACTGTCACCAATCGTGCAGCACTGGAGCATTTTGAAACAGCGCTCGCGCAGATGCTGTCCTACACCGGGGATCCGGTGGAAACCATTGAACAGGCCATAGCAGAGGATCCGGAATTCGTTCTCGGACACTGTCTGCGCGCTCACGCCGGTGGGGTGATGGCGGATGCTGCGTTCTGTGATCACGTCAGGGAGTCGGTCACCGCCGCCGAGGCGCTGGCGGGCAAGGCCAACGACAGGGAGCGTGGGCACATCGCTGCGGCGAGAAGCTGGTTGGATGGCAACTTTGATCTTGCCACCGACCATCTTGAGTCGGTGTTGGTGGACTATCCGCGCGATACGCTTGCCTTGCTGATTTCGCATCTTTTCGATTTCTATCGCGGCGATGCGCACAATCTGCGGGATCGGGTTGCACGGGTGTTGCCGAATTATTCGGAGGATAGTGCAGAATATGGCTACGCACTTGGCATGTATGCGTTCGGACTGGAAGAATGCAATGAGTATGCAATTGCAGAGGAGACCGGACGTAAGGCTGTTGAGATGAACGCTGGTGACGTCTGGGGAATCCATGCTGTGGCTCACGTACTGGAGATGCAGGGCCGGCAGGCCGATGGCATTGATTGGTATGAATCACGTTTGGATGACTGGTCGGTTGACAATGGATTTGCGGTACATAACTGGTGGCATCTTGCACTGTACTATCTGGACTTGCAACAGACCGACAAGGTGTTGGACATCTATGACCGCTCGATTTTCGATGGCAGCGTGGCCTTGGAGATGCTGGATGCCAGTGCGCTTTTGTGGCGGTTGCATCTGATGGACATCAATGTCGGCAATCGGTGGGACGTCCTGACCGAAAAATGGACTGAATCAATCAAGGGTGCGGGTTACTATTGTTTCAACGATGTTCATGCCGTGATGTCGTTTGTCGGAAGTGAACGATTTGATCTGGCCGACGACATGATGAATCAACTCAGAAACAGTGCTGATCAGGACAATGGTTCCGGCAGCATGATTCGAAACGTTGGGCTGCCGGTGGGTGAGGCGCTGGTTGCGTTTGGCCGGGGTGAATATTCGACTGCCGCAGACCGGCTTTCGAAAGTCCGTTACACGGCTAATCATTTTGGTGGCAGTCATGCGCAAAGAGACATCATCGCCCAGACCCTGATTGAATCTGCGATTCGTGCCGGGCAGATGAATTATGCCCGAGCACTCTTGGCTGAGCGGGTGGCAAGAAAGTCGACCAGTCCGGTAAACTGGCAGAAAACCGCAAGCGTGATGGAGCAACTTCAACGCAAGGATGAGACTGAACGGGCGAAACGCCGAGCAGAAAGTCTGCTTGCCATGTGACGAAGTGTTTGCCTTGGTCGATACCAAAAGTCATGAATTCTGGCACTTGTTGTGCTGGTTCACTCACTGTTGGGAATTCTTGATCGTGGGCGAGTACACTAAGCTGTAACTCAAAATTGACAAAGTGTTGAGGTTAGTGATCGAATTTTGGATCAACGAACAGGTAACAATCAGATGGAATTTGGATGCTATATTTTTGGAAAGAATGATGATTGGGAGGCAATCTGCACCGATCTTGACATCGCAGTGCAGGCAGACTCTTTCGACGCCACGAAAGACTTGTTGGATGAAGCGGTAAACGGCTATCTTCATGAAGTACAGAAACTGCCCGAATGCGAACAAAAGGAGTTCCTTCGTCGACGCACTCCCTTGTTATTGCGAACAAAATTCCGCGTAAACTATTATTTTCATGGAGTTCGGAATCGCTTTTCAGGAGTCTCATCCACTGTTCAGTGGTATTCGACCAATTGTCCAACTGCATAACTGGAATTCAGGGAAGTTTGCAGAATCCCAAACGAAATCGGATTCATTCAGGAAGCGCGAGCTTCAGGCGGCCAGTACAAGATTAGTGCGTGAGAAAACCGGTAAACTCCGACAAGTCTGAATGAATCAGCTGCCCGAATTATCAGCTTGCCTGGATGTCCTCTTGCTCGATGCTCTCGCGCATCCAGCGATGCAGTGCCACCAGTGAGTGCTCGGAATTCACGCCACCTTCAGGGTCAATCACCAGCGGTCCGGGAACATACCCTCGCGATTTCAAACCGCGATGGACTGATTCAACAAGCCGGATGTCTTCAGCAACCGTCGTTTCGCGATCCTGGATGATGAGCTGACGAATGGATTCATCCACTTCGCCATTTCTCGTATGCCATCCGCGCCAGACTTTGACGTTGTCCGCATCGACCGGTCGCCAATGATAGGTATTCAAGACCTGTCCCGGATAAACCTGAAACGAGAACATCGGCCAAAGATACCAACTGGAATATTCGTTGGCATATGGATTTGAATCGTCGATTGCGTAGGTCATGGACTTTTTGGATCGCGCCTTGGTAGTGTGGCGCAGGCAGTAACCCTGGGGTTGGATATCGTACGAACTCGGTTTGACGACGCCAGTCGAAAATGTCGGATGATTCAGTGCGCAGTGATAGCACTCGGAGTAGTTCTCGACCGATACCTTCCAGTTGCATTTCTCGTCGATTTCAAGCCATTCGGCCGGTTCGATCTCGGACCATTGGGGAAGAAACACGGCCATCTCGTCTCGCACCCTGGGGAACCACTCGTCCATCGATCTGGAATCCGAATCCATGTTGATGAAAATAAAGTTCAGGAACACTTCGGTTCGAACCTCGGAAAGCCGAATCTGGCTGCAGTCGATTGTCTTGGCTGATTTCAGGTTTGGGCCGAATTTGAGGCTTCCCTTCAAGTCGTAGGTCCACGCATGATAAGGGCAGGTCACTGCGCTCAAGGTGCCACAACCACTGACCAGGGGATGGGCACGATGCTGGCACACGTTGTAGAACGTCCGGATCTGGTTGTCATCGCCTTTGATGCAGAAAAACTCCTCATTGAACAGTCGGAATGTGAAATAGTCGCCGGGATTTTTCAACTGACTGGTATGCCCAGCGAACTGCCAGGTTGAGGTAAACAGGTCCTTGGACTCTTTCTCAAATATACGCGGATCCGAGTAATAGCTCGGATTGAGTACCCGTATCGGCGTATCGTTCACGGATTGTTCTCCAGGTACATACCCAGTTCTCGTCGACGCAGATGATACTGATCGACCCGTTCAACGATTTTTGGATCAGCCAATGCGACCACAAACGACAGCAGGGTTTCCATCAGTGCGATAACCGAGACGGATGACGGGAAAAACTGTGGTGTGTCAACTGCAACCATGAATCCGTAATCAGAACCAGAAATGATCGGGGATGCCAAACTGTCGGATATGCCAATTGTACACAGTCCCTTGCGCTTGGCAAGTTCGACAGCGCTGACCACTTCTGTCCGGTACGGTTTGGTTGTGATGGCGATCAGGGTGTCCTGGTCACTCGCCCATGCGAGATCATCAACTGCAACTGAACCGGATTGGGGAATGGCATGGAAATCCGGCATCCCCGTCGACGCCAGGTATGCAAAATTGCGAATGTTCGCATTGTGCACCCCAACGCCAAGAACAAATACCTTTCGCGAGTTCCATATTGCCGCCGCTGCTCTCTCCAGATGGACTGGGTCCAGTCTCTCAAATGTTTCCTCTACATTGTGCAGTGCACCTGCGGCCATGTCAGCGCAAAGCGCACCAAGTTCGCCCTGTTTGCTGATGGCCTGAAGCCAGCGCACACGGTCCGGAAACGTTGCGCTTCCACTTCGGATGGCGTCGCGAAACACTTCCCGGAAGTCTTCAAAACCCTCAAAACCGACTTGACGGGCCAACCGGACCAGGGTGTTTGGATTGACATCGGCCGCTTGTGCAATCTCATGAATGCTCGACACCCCGACATTCCTGGGATTGTTCATGACGTACTCGGCCGCCTTTCGTGTCTGGGGAGTCAGATCAGGTAATTCCTCAGAAAGACGCTGAAGGATTGAATCTGGTACGATTGTATAATTTGTCATGAAGAATAGTATAATCGTACTTTCCTAATCAGTTCGAGTTTTTTTGATCAGAATGCCCATGAATGTCCAGCAAATTCCGAAGCACTCGCAGGTGGTGATCATTGGTGGTGGGATCATGGGTTGTGGGCTTGCCTATCATCTCGCGCATGAAGGGTGGAACGATGTCGTCCTGTTTGAGAAGTCGGAGCTGACATCCGGCAGCACCTGGCATGCCGCCGGACAAATCACCCGCTCAATCAGCTCAATCTCCCTGGGTCAGTGCGTTGACTACAACATTGGGTTGTATGCGGGACAACTTGAGAAAGAGACCGGAGTGCCGACCTCGTGGCACGGCTGTGGGTCGTTGCGAATTGCCTACACCGAGGACGAGATGGATTGGCTTCGATACACCCTCTCGGTGGGCCAGTCACTTGGATTCGAGATGGAACTTGTCAAACCGGATAGAATTCGCCAGCTCCATCCGTTTTACAATTTGGATGGGATGCTGGGTGCGCTCCACACCCATGACGACGGCCATGTTGACCCGTCCGGTGTGACACAGGCCCTTGCCGCGGGTACCAGGCAGCTGGGGGTTCGGATTGTCCGCCATTGCCGCGTCACTGGTGTTGTTGGAAAATCGGGCGGAGAGTGGCAGGTGAAAACCGAGGCTGGCGACGTGGTCTGTGAACATGTCGTCAACGCAGCGGGTACCTACGCCCGCCAGATCGGTGAATGGAATGACTTGCAACTCCCGATGACATCGATGACTCATCATTATTTTGTGACTGATCCGGTTGATGAGTTTCGCAACCTCGACGTTGAACTGCCTGTTGTCCGGGATGATCGGTACGTCTCCGGCTACATTCGCATGGAGCAGAAGTCCGGACTGATCGGCATCTACGAAAAACACAATCCCCGCTCGGTCTGGGAGGATCATTGTCCGTGGGAGGCGGAGCAGGAACTGTTCGATCCTGACTATGACCGAGTGATGCCTTGGTTGGAACAGGCCATGGATCGAATGCCGGTGTTGGCCGACCGGGGCATTCGCCGGGTTGTTCATGGTGCGATCAGTCACCCGCCGGACGGCAATCCGCTCATCGGGCCGGTTGCGGCGACATCGAACTACTGGTGCTGCTGCGGTACCCAGATCGGCATCGGCTGGGGGCCGGGACTGACGCGTGCGCTCGCACAATGGATGGTGCATGGGGCAGCCGATATCTCAATGCGGGAATTCGACCCGAGAAGATTTGGAAATTATGCAACCAAACCGTGGCAGATCATCAAGGCCAAAGAGGACTTCTGCCTGCGTCACGAAACGCCTTTTCCGCATTTCAATCGATTGGCGGGACGGCCAGTCCGACCATCCGCGCTGTACGACAGGCTCCATCAGCGAGGTGCTGTGTTCGAAGAGGTCAGCGGCTTTGAGCGTCCGCGCTGGTTTGCACTGGATGACATGCCTCAGCGCGACCAATACTCCTTTCGCAGAACGGTCGTTCGCGAGATCGTCGCCGATGAAGTCACGGCTGTTCGCGATCGCGTCGGTGTCATGGACATCTCGGCTTTCACCAAGGTACTCGTTACCGGTCCTGATGCCACCAGATTTCTGGACAGATTGTCTGCCAATCGGTTGCCGCAGAAAGACGGCAGAATCGCACTTTCCTATTTTCTGAATCGGCGTGGCCGGATTGAATTGGAAACGGTCGTGGTCAGGTTGGATGAGCAACGTTACTACCTGGTCTGCGCCGTGTTCTTTGAACGACGGTTGATCGATCATTTGAATCAGAACCGTACCACAGAGCGGGTTGAGTGGGATAATAAAACGGATTCGTGGGCGGCACTGGCATTGAATGGTCCGGACTCACGCCATGTATTGAAACGTTGTACCGGCGTATCATTGGCGAATGAGGATTTTCCGTGGTTTACGGCACAGGAAATCAAGATCGCAGGTTGCAGGGTATTGGCGATGAGAATGTCGTATGCTGGCGAACTTGGGTGGGAACTGCATTTTCCCAGTCATTACGCATTGTACGTTTATGACTCCCTGGTTGAATCAGGTGGGGATTACGGTATTGTTGACTATGGTTCTTTTGCAATGAATGTGATGCGCCTGGAAAAAGCGTTCAAGGGCGCGTCCGAACTGACCAACGAGGTGACACTGCCGGAAGCGGATGTAATGCGCTTTGTTGATCTTCAACGAGATTTCATTGGTCGCAACAAAACCCTGGAGAGTATGGGCGGGCCATTGCGCTGGGTGTGTGTCTGCCTTGAAGTCGAGGCTGATGGAGACTCAGATGGTCATGGCGGTGAGGCGGTATTGCTTGGCGACAAGGTTGTGGGTTCAGTCACATCAATCGCGTTCAGTCGTTTCGCGAACGCGATACTCGCTTTTGCGTATCTGAAACCCGAAGCGGTCGAGTCACCGCAGGAAAACCTGTCAGTCGCAATTCAGAATGAGCTGCGGCGTGCGAGAGTAATGAGTGAACCATCGTACGATGCGTTGAGATCGAAATTACGTGTCAAGTCAATTGCAGGAGCTGCATGATGAGGGAGAGGCAAACCATGAGGGCCTTTGTGCTGACCGGACATGGCGGTCTGGACAAGTTGTCATTTCGGACCGACTGGCTTCGGCCTGAAGTCGCGCCCGAAGAGGTTCTGATCAAAGTCAGGGCCTGTGGCCTGAACAACACTGATGTCAATACCCGTTCGGGATGGTATTCAAAAGAGGTGACGGGTGCGACCGAAGGCAACCCGGATGGATCAATTGATGAGATGGATGCCACCTGGGGTGGCGTGGCTTTGCAGTTTCCGAGAATTCAGGGTGCGGACGTGTGTGGCATTGTGCAGGAAACAGGGGTTGATGTCGATACCGGGTTGATGGGAAAGCGGGTATTGATTGATCCGTGGCTGCGCGACTGGTCTGACCCCATGAACCGTCACAAGTGCAGATATTTCGGCTCTGAAAGCGATGGTGGGTTCGCTGACTATACTTCGGTCCATTGGAAAAACGTGCATCCAATCGACAGTGAATTAAGCGATGCGCAATTGGCGACTTTCGCAACTTCCAGTATGACTGCTGAAGGCATGCTCAGCCGCGCCGGAGTCAAGCGGGGCGATCGGGTAATGGTAACCGGTGCCTCGGGAGGTGTGGGGTCGGCATTGATTCAGCTGGCGAACAGAAGAGGTGCGCAAACCATTGGCCTGGCGAGTGAGAGCAAGCACCAGCAGTTGCGCTCGGCGGTCAATCCATCGGTGTTGCTTCCGCGTGACTTGAAAGACATCAGACCCGAGTTGAAAGCGGCGACTGGCGGTGAGACGGTCTCCGTGGTGGCCGATGTCGTGGGAGGCGAGGACACCTGGCCATTGCTGATTGATCTTTTAGAGCGAGGTGGGCGCTATGTTGTATCCGGTGCGATTGCCGGACCCATGGTCAGACTTGATCTGCGCGATCTGTACCTGAATGATCTGACCTTTTATGGCATGACCATACCACCTCCTGGATTGTTTGCAGATCTGGTCGGCATCATTGAGCGCGGGGAGATTCGGCCGATTCTGGCGGCGGAATACAAGATTGAGAACTTGAGGGAAGCGCAGGCAGCATTCATTGAGAAAGCGCATATTGGCAATATCGTGGTTTCCTTATGATTTAAGGATCAATGTCTGTCTTTGCATGCATTGAACAGGCGACTATTCTCATGCCACCATCCAGTTGATCAACTACACATTCCGATGAAGATCAGTCGTATTTCAGTCTACAAGGCACGGCTACCCTACATTGATGGAGCGTATCGCTGGGGCGCCGGCAACGTATTGACTGAAGCCGCCGCGTCCGTTGTTGTCATCGATACAGACGTTGGACTTTCAGGTTGTGGTGAATTCACACCTTGCGGCGAGAACTACATGGTCGCGCATTCCCAAGGCGTTGAAGCCGCAGCGAGACTGATCGCACCCGTCCTGCTTGGGGAAGACCCCAGGCAGACTGCCCGGATTGAGCGCACGATGGACTCGGTCATCCGCGGCCACGGATATGCCAAGTCTCCCTTTGATTCTGCCTGCTGGGACCTGCTCGGAAAATCCGTCGGCCAACCGGTGTGGATGTTGCTTGGCGGAAAACTCACGGATGGTGCACCTATGTACCGCGTTGCACCACAGGGGACTTCAAATCACACCAAGCGTCAGTTCGAGAAGCATCGAACCTCCGGGTATCGACAGTTTCAGGTCAAGGTGGGTGAAAACTGGACGGAGGATATCGACCGAATCAGGCAGTCGGTCGGCATGCTGCTGAACGGTGAGAAGGTGTTTGCCGATGCCAATCAGGGTTGGCGGGTCGACGATGCGATTCGGGTGGCGAGGCAAACAGCTGACTTGGACTACATTCTGGAACAACCCTGCCAGACCTATGACGAATGCATGCAGGTTCGACGGGTGGCGACACAGCCAATGAAACTCGACGAGTGCATTACCGGGATTGAGGCTGCCCAGCGAATTGTCAAGGACAGGGCCGCTGAAATCTGCTGTCTGAAGATATCCAATCTGGGTGGATTGTCCAAGGCTCGGCGCGTGCGCGACTATCTGGTTGACAATCGAATTCCCATTGTCGCCGAGGATACCTGGGGCGGAGAGATCACAACCGCTGCTGTTTCGCATTTTGCCGCCTCAACGCCTGAAGACTATCTGATTTGCACAACGGACCTGCACAATTACAATACCCGTTCAACCGGCAAGCCCCCACCTGAAACCCGGGACGGGAGGCTGTTTGCCGCGGATACACCGGGTCTGGGTGTTGAGCCGGATTTCGACAGCCTGGGTGAGCCTGTTGCTGTCTATACCTCATGACACAGTCTGCTGATGGAGAAACATGATGATTGAAACTGTCACGAAAGGTGATTGGAAAACGCGAGCCTTGAAGGTGTTGCCTGCTGGTGATTACGGAAATTTTGGAGCTCCGGTGTTCATTGCCCGGGGCAAGGGAAGCCGGGTCTGGGATATTGACGGTCGGGAGTATATCGACTATCTGATCGGGTCCGGTCCCATGCTGCTGGGTCATGCCCATCCGGAGGTGATCGAGGTTGTCCGGGAACAGCTTTCGCTTGGCACAACCTTTTTTACCTGCAACACCCATGGCATTGAGTTGGCGGAGGAAATCTGCAAGGCTGTTGCCTGTGCGCAGCAGGTTCGGTATGTCTCCACAGGTGGAGAGGCGGATATGTATGCAATGCGTCTCGCCCGGGCCTTTACCGGGCGCGACAAGATCATCAAATTCGAAGGTGGGTACCATGGTATGTCACCGGAAGCTCAAATGAGTCTGGCGCCTTCGGAACAGGTTGAATTTCCAAGTGCGCAACCGGATAGCGCCGGTATTCCTGAGGCAGTGCGGGCCGAAATGCTGATCGCACCTTACAACAATCCTGATTATTTCAGTGCATTGTGTGATCAGTATCGCGGCCAGATAGCAGCCGTGATTGTTGAACCTCAGCAACGAATGATTCCTGCGGCTCCGGGATTCCTGCAGACGATACGGAAAGGGTGTGACGAACACGGCATCGTTTTGATTTTCGACGAGGTGGTTACCGGTTTTCGTTTCGCATACGGCGGGGCACAGGAGATGACCGGTGTCACGCCGGATCTTTGCACACTGGGCAAGGTGATTGGCGGCGGCTTTCCGCTTGCCGCCGTTGCCGGCAAAGAGGAGATCATGCGGCACTTTGACAAGGGCAACATCGGCACTGGCGATTGGCTGATGATGGTCGGCACTCTGTCGGGTAATCCGGTTGCGTCAGTTGCGGGATTGAAGACATTGGAAATTCTTCGCCGCGAGGGTGCCTATGCAAAGCTTCACAACAATGGCAAGACCATCATTGGCATGCTGAATCGACACCTGGACGCGGCGGCCGTGCCGCATCGGGTGGTTGGCCACCCGACTGTCTTCAACGTGATATTCGTCGAGAATGACGTATCAGATTACCGGGACCTGCTCGGGGAAGATAAAGGGCGTGCGGCGCGATTCAACAGCGCACTTAGAGATGGAGGCTTATTGCGATCCGTTGGCAAGAACTACATCAGCCTCGCGCTCACGCAGCAGGATTTTGAGGAAACTGAATCGATTGTTGAAGTCGCTGCCAAGGCGGCTGCCGAGGGATAATTGACACCGTCTCTTTTGGTGCCAGCGGTCAAGAGCCTTCAATCCTGAAGGAACGAAAGCACATCATCTTTTGAAACGACATGGCAGTAGATCATGTTGATGATCTCAAGTTCGTGTTGATGGAGCTCATCCGTGGCTGCCGCACAGCAGTCGTCGACCACCACTACATTGAAACTCTCATCGGCAAGGCTTCTGACTGTGGAAGACACACACTGGTCGGTAAAAATCCCCGTCGCGATGACATCGGTTATACCCATATTCCGCAGTGTCAGGCGTAGATTGGTTCCGGTAAGCGCACTATCCGTTGTTTTGATTACGACAATATCCTCTTCCCTCGGAGACAATTCAGGGACAACCTGTCCTTCTTCGGAGTCTTTTGGGATCAGAAGATAGTTGAATCCTGGTTTCTTTTGACTCAGGGAGCGATCACGTCCATCCTTCTTCTGACAGGCGATGCGCGCAAAAATGATTTCAACTCCCTTTTTTCGGCATTCCGAAATCAGACTTGAGGTATTCGGAATGACGGTACTGTTCATCCGCTCATAGAAAGGTTTCCATCTTGCGGTCTCGTCATCTGTATCCTTGTCTGCCATGTAGGTGTTCTGAATGTCGATCACCAGCAGGGCGGTTGTTGCGGGGTCCAATATGATGTCGTCGGGTTCTTCCGCACCGTCATAGTAGAAGGAACGATATGCGGTTTTCCAGTTTGAATTCGAATGTTGTGGTTTCATTGGTGTCGAACAGTCTGACTGAGGGTATGGTGGCTTTTGTGGGTGTTTGAATGATTCTGGGATTCCAAAGTCCTGGCATCAGTCAATAGTTGGACAACCGCACCCGACAATTGCGAGTGCCTTGCCAGTCAGTATAGACTCTCCGGATTTTTCCAGGCAATTCACTCAGGAATCGGAACGCTTGTCCTGAAGGTTTCGATTGACAGGGCAACGCCCTGGAGTCATGCACGCACAACTCCAAGGCGTCTGCCGAATCAAATTGAATGATTGAACTATTTCTTGGCTGCGTTCAGCTTGCGATAGTTCACAATTTCGCCGCTCTTGATTCGTGCAAAGTACGAATTCATCTCTTTCTTGACGATCGGAGCAAGGAAGTAGATTCCGAGAATATTCGGAATCGCCATTGCAAAGATCATTGCGTCAGAGAAGTCAAGAACCGAAGCCAACGGAATGGTGCAGCCGATGATCACGAACAGGCAGAAAATCATCTTGAAAGTGATATCTGATGTTTTGGTTTCACCGAAGCAGTAGGTCCATCCCTTCAGGCCATAGTACGACCAGGAAATCATGGTCGAAAATGCGAACAGTACCACAGCAAGTCCCAGTGGTGTCGGGAACCAGGCGACTGTTCTCGCCATCGCTTCCGAAGTCAGGCCAACACCGGACAGGTGCGCAACTGACGGGTCGCCATAGACAGTGGTCAGAATGACCAGCGCTGTAATCGTACAGATGACAACTGTGTCAATAAAAGGCTCAAGCAACGAGACCAAGCCTTCCGTGACGGGCTCCTTCGTTCTCACAGCCGAGTGTGCGATAGCCGCAGATCCGATACCTGCCTCATTCGAGAATGCTGCACGTTGGAAACCCAGAATCAACACACCAATGAACCCGCCGGTCACACCGCCAGGAGAGAATGCACTGGAGATGATCAAACCAATTGCCGCAGGTACGCGGTCAATATTCACAAGCAGGACGATCAACGCACCGACCAGGTAAAGCACTGCCATGAACGGCACGACCTTTTCGGTGACCTTTGCGATACTCTTGATACCGCCAATGATCACAATGGCCACAACGACGGCAAAGATCAGGCCGAACAGCCATCCCTTGTCAGCAAAAAAGCTCTCTGCTCCACCGGTGACGTTCACAATCTGGACGTATGCCTGATTGGCCTGGAACATGTTTCCGCCACCCAGACAGCCGAAAATCACGGTAATCGAGAAAAATATTGCGAGGAATTTACCCAATTTGGGTTTTCCGAGTTCTGCCAATCCTTTCTTCAGTGAATACATGGGACCGCCAGACACCGTTCCATCCGGGTACTCGTTTCGGTACTTGACACCGAGTGTGCACTCGCAGAACTTGCTTGACATACCCAGCAGACCTGCAATGATCATCCAGAACACCGCCCCCGGGCCTCCCAGAACAATCAGAACAGGAACAGCACCGATATTACCAACACCGACCGTACCTGACAATGCTGTGGCCAGTGCCTGGAAGTGTGACACCTCACCGTGATCGTTCGGGTCGGAATAGTCTCCTCTGACCAATCTCAGGGCTTGGACAAAGCCCCTGATATTGATCAACCCGAAATAGACGGTACAGAATACCGCTCCGATCACCAGCCATGCCACGACCAACTTCAGGTCGGAACCGAAAAACGGTACCGAAAAGAACACGGCGTTGTATATGATCCCGTTGATCGGTGTCATGATTTTGTCGACCCAGGCATCAATGCCTGATTTTTCCTCAACCGCTTGCTGCGCGGATGGTGGTTGAATTCCGGTTACCCAAGAGCGGTAGCCCAGACCTGGAACCTCAATTCCCTTCACCCATTCCTGGGCGGCGGAAAACGTTCGTTCCTCACTTTGCGAGTGCACAGGGAGTGCACTGAATGAAAAGATGCCGACCAGGCACAATATTGAAATTAGTTTTTTTGAAACTCGAGATTTCATCGTAAATTTACTCCTTCCTTTCTCAATCTTTAATGTCTGTAGCGCGCCGCACGATTACGGAACAACCGTTACAGGAACACTAGCGGTTTGCACGAGGTTGCTCGCAACACTACCGAAGATCAACTGTGTGATCCCGGAACCACCGGTACGCCCGATGAAGATTTGAGAAGCCCCCTTATCATTGGCGATGCGGTTGAGCGTCTTGGCGGGATGCCCGTGGAACACAAGCCCTTCGGTTTCCACACCCGAGCCGCTTAGCTTCTCGAGTAGCGGTTGAATGACACTGGTATTGGCAGTATCAATCTCACGTTCACGTCGCATATGCCTTTCCTCGTTCTCTTCAGGCGTATTGAACGTATACGGAGACCACTCTATTACATAAACAATGGATAGCTTGGCGCCGTGAGCACTGGCTTCCGCTGCAGCAAACTCGGCCGCTCGATTGCCCGGTTCGCTGCCGTCCACCCCTACAATCATCAAATTTGACATATTTTCCACCTCTAACTTACGAAAGACAATCCACTTGGACTGCCAGGGAATTAACCATGCCGGCCAGATGCCTGATCTAAATCAAACCAAACCGGCAGGATAATGATAAGTTAGAGTATATAGTAAATTTTGATTGTCGCAATGGTGTTATTTCGAAAAAAAATTTTACGGTTGGATTTTGCGGGATGCGATTGGGTTAAATTTTTCTAAAACCCACAGTCTCCATATTCATTTTTGGGTTCGCTTGCTTGTTTGTGGAAAAGACATGGCAAGTAACCATAGAGTTGGTCGTTGATGGATACGCGAAAAAAGATTCAAAACTTGCTGCAATCTGCCTTGTACATTCCGGGGTTAAACAGAAAGCGATCCAGCCAATTGAAAGAAATCTGGACTCGTGAGGTCATACCCTTGCTTTCAGTTTTGGCAAATTGGCAAAGTTTGTCGTCCAAGTGCCAGGAATCGCCTGCTCAGGACCCCGAGCCCGTATCGGTCATCCGTCTGAGTTTTTGGACTATATTCCGGCTGAGTTGCGTGTACTCGATGACTGTCTCCGGATCAATGCCTTTCCGAAGCATGTTCTCTGCGACTTCTATCACGCCTTCTATCCGGCCTTTCTGCAGGCCTTCCGAAAAGCCTTCTTGGCGAAGGTGTTTCACGGCTGAGTGAATCATCTGTTGATTTACCTTTGTAATTGCAAAGCTGCAACTGAAGACATATCCGAATGTCAATCCCAAAAATATTGGTCGTGTTGCGGTTGCATGAAAACAGACTCAAAATCTGCCTGCTACTTTTTGGGATCAGCAGGCAAGCACTTCAGTACACCCCAAAAGGCCGGGCTTATAGGGTCAGACCCTTGAATTCAGTGCTGGCCAAATGGCGATGTTCGTCGTCCATCTGCCAGGATTCGCCCGTTCAAGATCCCGAGCCGTTATCGTTTTCCCGTCTGATTTTTTGGACTTTAGCCCGTCTGAGTTGCGTGTACTCGGCAACGGTCTTTGGATCAACGCTTTTCCGAAGCATGTTTTCTGCAACTTCTACCAAGCTTTCGACTCGTCCTTTCTACAAGCCTTCCGAAAAATCTTCCGAAAATCCTTCCGAAAATCCTTCCGAAAATCCTTTTGAAAATCCTTCCGAAAAGCCTTCCTGGCGAAGATATTTCACGGCTGATTGCATCATCTGTTGTTTTACCGGTGCAGTGTCAACACAACAACTGAAGACAAATTCGAATGGTAATTCCAAAAAACCTTGACCGTTTTGCGGATGCATGAATACAGATCCAAATTCTGTCTGGTACACTCCAGGATCAAAAGTTAAGCGACCCAGCCAGCCTCAAAAAAACTGGACCCATAATGTCATGCCCTTGTTTTCAGTTCTGGCCAAATGGCGGTGTTCGGCGTCCATCTGCCGGGAATTGCCGGTTCAGCGTCCTGAGTCCTTATTGGCTTCCCGTCTGATTTCTTGAACTTTACTCCGGCTGAGTTGCGTGTAATCCGCAACTGTCTCTGGATCAACGCCTTTCCGAAGCATGTTCTTTGCGACTTCTACCATGCCTTCAACCCGGCCTTTCTGCAAGCCTTCTGAAATGCCTTCAACCCGGCCTTTCTGCAGACCTTCAGAAAGGCCCTCTTGGCGGATAAATTTCACGGCTGAGTGAATCATCTGATGTTCCTCCGGTGTTTCAGCCTCATTCAATATGTCTCCCGCTGTGATGTCTACATTGTAACTGAAGACGTATTCATACGACAAACCCAGAACTTTCGGTTGATGCTTGATTGGGACACTCTTCACCCGGGTCGACAGTTCCCGTACCATGGAAAGCCCCGCTTCACGCACCTTCGATCTGTTCGACATCATCGACATCGCCCAGACCACCGCATCTATGTTGGTTTGTCGCGCAAGACCGCGCCGCTCAATCTCATTGATATCGATCAGCACGCATCGGAAGTTTACCGAATACCGTGTGAGAATCTTCCGGTGCTTGTCCGACAGTTCCGGGAACAGGTCGATGAACTCCACGCCACCACTGAAGTCTGAGTCAGACTGAAACACCACGATCGGAATAATCAGTGACTTGAAATCTTCATGCAGGTACATCAGGAACTGATTCTGAGTGACCTGCCGCAAAAGGTTGGAATCGTTGTAACTCTTGTGCTCGAATAGCAAAACGATATATGCTGGCTCGTTGATGCTTTTGACCTTCACGGAAAACACCAGATCAGCGTGCCTTTCTCCCAATCTGGCGGTTGGAATTGCTGTCGGTTGCAGGGTCAAGGTCGACCAGTCGATGATGTCGAACAGATCATCCGGGATGCTGACCCGGATCAGGCTGATGATGAAGTCTACGTTTCGAAAAATAATCTTGAAGAACTTGTCGTGCACCTGTGCAGGTATATTTTCGGAGTCAACGGATTTGTCAGATTTTGGCATGAGTCTTATTCCCAGTTGCGTGTGAAAAATGTGTCTGAACATGAATTGGCAGGCAAACATGATGGTGATCATCAGCCCACCGACATGAGCAGGTCTTGCAGCCGGATTCAAGCGTCATTCAACTAGGGTGAGACCTGAACCTTCCTTCGTTCAGTCGAAAGCAAGAGGAAATCGGAAACTCAAGTTGGGTAGGTTCACCATGCGACAGATTTCTGAAACATGAGATGAACTCTTCTCCCGATCTTTTCTGCTCAATGTGGCATTGTATCAATCTGCAACATGGTTCTGATCCTCTTTTTTGTGCGTTGTTGTGCGGCTGCCAAATTGGAGTGAGAATTTCCTGAACTGCCAACTGCCGGGTTGTTATCCCAGATAGTCGGTTGAAGCGGTGAAGGTCCGCTGACCCGAGCTGATGGATGGGATGCAGGAGTTGTGAATTCACCTGCTCATATCGGATTTGAGGGCGAAATCAATGAACGCCTTCAATCTGCGCCATTCCACGGCCTGTATAGTGCCCCGATTATACGTTCTGCGGGTTTGAAACATGCAACGCTCAAGTGAGGTGCGGATGATTATTCATTGCATCCGCGAATCTGCTGATATTTTCGATCATTGTCGCAAAGACAACAGGCCAACCCGGAATCAAGTTACGGGCGGGTGGACCGTGGAAAATGGTGTTGGATTCAGCTCTCCGGATTTCTCAATCCGGACGATCAGGCCGGCTTGAGTCAGGTAACTACAGTTTCCCCGGCCCGCATGTATTGCAGGTCGAGCTCATTTTTCTTGACAGAGACGAGTAATTCCCCGCCATTGGACAGTAGTCCGAAGAGCAATTCGTTCGCCAGCGGTTTCTTGATCTTGTCCTGAATGAGTCTTGCCATCGGACGCGCACCCATGGCAGCGTCAAATCCATTTTCACCAAGCCACTTTCTCGCCTTGTTGTCGATGTTCAGGGAAACGTTTTTCTCCTTGAGCTGCTCTTCAAGTTCCATCAGGAACTTATCGACAACCAGCATGATGGTCTTTTCATCCAGTGATCCAAATCGAATGATGGAATCAAGTCGATTGCGGAATTCCGGGGTAAAGAGTCGCTTGATGACTTCCGTATCGTCATGAGAGTGATCCTGAACCGTGAATCCAACTGAAGACCGGGAAATTTCCGCAGCACCTGCATTGGTGGTCATGACGATGATGACATTCCTGAAATCGGATTTGCGTCCATTGTTGTCGGTCAGTGTTCCGTAATCCATGATCTGCAGCAGGATGTTGAATACATCCGGGTGTGCCTTTTCGATTTCGTCGAGCAGCAGGACGGCATGGGGGGATTTGTTGATCGCCTCAGTCAGCAAGCCGCCCTGATCGAATCCAACGTAGCCTGGCGGGGCGCCGATCAGTCTGGAAACGGTATGTCTTTCCATGTATTCCGACATGTCGTAGCGGATCAGTTCGATTCCCAAGGTGAGCGCGAGTTGTCGGGTGACTTCGGTCTTGCCAACACCGGTGGGACCGCTGAACAGAAAAGATGAGATTGGACGATTGGGATCACTCAGTCCCGAGCGGGACAGCTTGATCGCTGCAGCCAGTGCCTCAATCGCCTCATCCTGTCCGAACACAACAAGCTTCAGGTCGCGTTCAATGTTCTTCAAGGTGGCGACATCGTTGGTTGAGACAGATCTCGGTGGCACACGGGCGATACTTGAAACGATTTTCTCGATTTCCTTGACACCGACGGTGTTCTTTCGCTTTGAGCGCGGGAGCAGTCGGGCGCGGGCGCCGGCCTCGTCGATGACATCGATCGCCTTGTCCGGCAGTTTGCGGTCGGTGATGTAGCGCTCGGCCAGTTCTGCGGCTGCTCGAATCGCCGGATTGGTGAACTTTACGTTGTGGTGCTCCTCGAACTGACCCTTGAGACCGCGCAGGATTTTCACTGTCTCTTCGGTGGTCGGCTCCACAATGTCGATCTTCTGGAATCTTCTCGACAACGCCCGGTCCTTCTCGAAGATGCCGCGATATTCCTGGTAGGTCGTCGATCCCATGCATCTGAGCTCGCCTGAGACCAGCAGCGGTTTGAGTATGTTCGAGGCGTCCATGGTGCCGCCGGACGCCGCGCCGGCGCCGATGACGGTGTGTATCTCGTCGATAAACAGGATGGAACCAGAGTCCTTGTGCAGTGCCTTGATAACCGCCTTGAGTCTTTGCTCGAAGTCACCGCGATACTTTGTTCCTGCCAGCAATGAACCCATATCGAGTGTGTAGATCGTGCAATCCCCCAGAATCTGCGGAATGTTCCCCTCAACAATCCGTTTTGCCAGTCCCTCGGCGATCGCGGTTTTTCCGACTCCGGCATCACCGACCAGCAAGGGATTGTTCTTTCGGCGTCGGCACAGAATCTGCACTGTACGCTCAATCTCGGATACCCGCCCGATCAGGGGGTCGATCTTGCCATTGCGCGCGGCTTCGTTGAGATTTCTTGTGAACAGGGCCAGCGGACTGCGTTTGGACTCTTCGGCATCCGATACGTCCTGGCTGAGTGGGTCGTCATCACTGTCGATGTTGGATTTGCCGATGCCGTGCGAGACATAGCGCACCACATCGTAGCGATGGACATCCTGGGAGTGCAGGAAGAACACTGCGTGCGACTCGTTTTCTCCGTAAATCGCGATCAACACGTTCTTGCAGCTCACTTCCTTGTGTCCGGCGCTTTGCACATGAATCATGGCCCGCTGGAAGACGCGTTTGAAGCCATGAGTGGCGCGCGGCTCGTAACTGTCCACGCCATCGACTTTCGGGATGTTGTTGTCGACGAAGTTCTCGAGGTCCGAGCGCAGTTCGTCCAGGTTGGCGCCGCAGGCCTTGAGTATCTCCTGCACCGTATCATCCTCGATGATTGACAGCAACAGGTGCTCAACTGTCACAAACTCATGGTTGCGCTGACTCGCCAGTGACAGTGCGAAACTTAAGGAGTTTTCCAGGTCGTCTGAAAACATTCAACTCATTCCGGTTCCATTGTGCACTGAAGAGGGTGCTGGTAACGCCGTGCGCAATCCAGTACGTCCCGCACTTTCATTTCCGCCACTTCACGGGTGAAGATGCCACAGACGCCGCGCCCGCTTTGGTGGACATTGAGCATGATCTTGACGGCCCGTTGCTCCTCCATGCCGAAAAAACTCTGCAGGATATAGACGACGAACTCCATGGGTGTGTAATCGTCGTTGAGCAGCACCACCTTGTAAAGGCGCGGTTTCTTGAGTTTGGGTTTGGCGTCCTGTACATGGTGGCCGAAATCATGGACAGGGATCATTTCACTCATTCGAAGCCTCTGCTGTTTGCTTCATGGCTGATTCAAATGGATGGTTTCGTTTGGATTGGGTGCATAAAACGCTCATTTCGAAATTGATTATATATTACGAATGCAAACCCGAAGTTGACAAAAAAACAACTCAATATGAGCGAAAGGGATCAATGAGAGATTACATTAACTTATTGTAAATAAATGGATAGCGATTGAATGCCCGACAACGGAACTGGTTTGGAATCAATTGAGGGATGCAACGCTGTTCGATACCTGGAGATTAGCTGGTCGTTGTTTTTCCGATTCAGATAGCAGCGTAGTGAACTGCAAGCGTGAACTCAATGGCGAACGGAATCGGCAATTTTCGGAATCATGCGGAGAGTCAGCGCAACGATGGTCAGTGTGGGATTTGCAGTGGAAGACGTCGGAAATGCCCCCGCTCCCATGATGAACAGGTTCTTGTGATCGTGACTGTGTCCGTATGAATCGGTCACCGAGCTTCTGGGGTCGGTGCCGATTCGGCAGGTTCCCATCAGGTGGCCTGCACCCTGAAATTCCGGATGATGTTGGACCTGTGTCGCCTTCATTCTGTCGAAAATTTCGTTGTGCATCGCTGTCGCCTGAGCCAACGCGTCGAGCGTGTAGTCGTCCACCTGGTAATGAATTTTCGGAAGTGGCACGCCAAAGCGATCTCGGTCGATTTGGTCCAGTGTGACGCGGTTTTCGGGATCTGGCAGTTGTTCCGCCATTGACGCCAGTTGGATTTCCCTGGCGGCAAACTCGGTGACTTTCTCTCGCAGTTCTTCGCCTCGGTAACCCTGCTTCGCCAAGGTCTGGGCAAGGGTCGAAATGCCGCCTGTCGGCCAGCTCCAGCCGTCGGCACTGATTTGCGTTCTCAGCGATGATCTGCTGTTGCGATGCGATGCGTCCCGCAGATTCTCGATTCCTGCTGTGGAAATCGGTCCCCTGTAGGGCCAGACAGGTTGCCCAGACAGCGCCCAGCTGAGTTGAATCGGATGATCCATCAGGTTGCGCCCGACCTGTCCCGAGCTGTTGGCGACGCCGTCGGGCAGGTTCGCAGATTGGGAGTTGAGAAGCAAACGGGGTGTTTCGATGGCATTGGCCGCGAGCAGGTACGCCTTTCCAGTCGCCACGCCGGTTGACCCGTCAGGTCGGCGAAAGGAGATTCCAGAGATGAGGTTGTCAGAATCAACCTCGACGGTGGTTGCAACTGTCTGTTCGAATACAGCGGTGCCTTGTTTCTCTGCGCGATTCAGATGCACAGTCGCATCATACTTTGCACCGACCGGGCAGATGGGAATGCAGCTGGCGCTGCCGCAGCAGGGTGGGCGATTGTCAAAGGTGACAGAATTTCGCGCCTGTGGTGTCGCGTCGACCCGATAGCGCGTGCCCTGCAAAGCCTGTGCATAGGCTTTATCCAGATAGGACAGCGGGATGGCTTTCATGGGAAAGTCGCCTGAACGCGGCGAGCCTTGATCCTGACTCGAATCTCCCGCCACGGCCAGTTCCCTTTCGGCTTGCAGATAAAAGGGTTCGAGATCACCGTAGCCGATCGGCCAGTCCACCGCCTGTCCATACTGGCTTTGCATCTGGAAATCACTCGGGACAAATCGAACTACGGTGCCCAGCCAGTGCCAGGAGGTGCCGCCAACGACCTTCAGGTAGGTGCTCTTGAACGGATCGGGGCCGGACTGTCGATACCAGGCACCTGGGTTGTGCGCAAGTGGAAACTCAATGTCTTCGGAAGTGAGGTAAGGGCTTTCAGGCACCTTGATCAGCGCCTTGCGGAATCGATTCAGCGCCTTGTTGCGATTGACCCGGGGGCCGGCCTCGAGGACTGCAACCTTGATGCCGAGAGCGGTGAGTTTTTCCGCTGCGATCGATCCGACAAAGCCGGATCCGACGATTACAACCTGTGCCTCAATTCGGTTCATCCTCTAACTTCCAATGTTCTCTGATCAGCTGGTCGCTGGTTCAGGCGGGAGGCTCCAATCGTTTGGGATGGGTGAGCAGACGGTCTTTGGTGTCGCAAACCACACGCTCTTCCAGACCAGTGCGTCGATATAGGTGTCAACGGACACATCGTTCTGGATTGCGATGATGCCGGCGTACCAGAATGTGATCATGACCTCGGCCAGTTCATCTTTGACTTCGGATGTATCGGCTTTCATTGCCGAAACAAGGGCGTCCCTGAGATTTGAATCCATCAGGAGATCAAGCAGTATCTGCGCCCGCTCGGCGTTCAGTTCGGAAGTTGGAAATCCAGTCAGTTCTGATGACAGATCAAGGAACTGCTGGAGGTTTGCTGCGGATGCGGAATTGCCGAGTCCATCCATCAGCGTTAGTGCCGGTGTTGCGGCAAATGCAGCTAGAAAGTCCCGACGCGAGATTCTGGTTAAGTGCTTGAAGCGTGTCACAAACGAACTCCTCGGTATGGAATATCAGGCCGGGAAGCTGGACGGTCAGCGATTGAGATCATCTTCATTCAAGATTCTCAATGCAGGGACTTGAGTGGAATGGCTGCCACCGCGTTTGCTTCATTGGCTACAATCTGAAAATCCCTTAAATTTCCAGAATTTTTTCCTTTATGAATTCAACAATCAGACGTTTGATGTCTGTCACTAACTCTTTATACTCCATATTTTGACTTGCAATTTTTTCATACGGATAAAACGACACAAATTTCGGAAAGGATTCTTGATTGAGTGAAACCTCCACCTGAACACCATCAGGTTGAAAATGCCAGATCATGGATAGAGTCAGCTGAAGATCATTACCGCTCCCACCGATGTAGCCAGTCAGGTTGAAACTGTGCTGTATCTGAAGAGACTGACTTCGACTGTGGTCGGAATCTGAATTTTCAAAGAACGATTTTCTAAAGTCTGGCCAGGTCTTCCTCTCCAACAGCGTTGGTGAGGATTCTACACGAGCTCCGATCCGAACCTGTGACATTGATTCCGAGTTCTCAAACAATCTTGCAACTCGGTCCTCAAGTATCGGTTCCAGTTCGTCTAGGGTCGGTCGAATATGGCGGTGAAAGACTAAATCCAGGTTTGAAGTGTTCGATGCTGCGGTCTGTCGCGGTATGCTTTTTTCGACAAGGTAATTCAGATCGAGGTCAATTTCAAGGCTTTCCAGTAATCCACCAAATTTACTAAATGGAACAGCCTGCCCATCCTTGAACCATTGATGTTCTAAGCCGCCATAAACAACGAATTTCCTTGAAATGTTCGGAACAACCTTGTCGACGCGTTTCAGTGAATTGAAGAATTTTGTTCTGAGAGTGGCACCTGCCTTGATTTCGATCGCCGCAAACTCAGTTCCCAAATCGTAAAGTAAGTCACACTCCATTTTCTGGTGATCCGCGACAAAGAACAGATTGAATGCCCGACCTCGATTGAATCGACTCTTTAATGCTTCCACGACGATGAAGTTTTCGAAAATCGAGCCGCGCAGTGGGTGATTGCCCAACTGTTCCGGGCTGTGAATCCCCAGAAGGTAGCATACCAAGCCAACATCGTAAAAGTAGAGTTTTGGCGACCTGACCAATCGTTTTCGAATATTTGAGAAGTAAGGTGGTAATCGAAATAGCGTATAACCAAGTTCGAGCATCGACAGCCATCGATAAACTGTCGTATGACTCACGCCGATATCGGAAGCAAATGAACTCAAATTGATAATTTGACCGACTCGACCAGCACACATTCGAATAAACCTCTGAAAGGTCAGCATGTCGCGAACTTGCCCGGTTCTGAATATATCTCTTTCGATGTAAGTGGCATAATAATCCGCATGCATTCTGGAAGGGTGAATGCCTTGGTCAAATATTCGAGGGAAGAAACCTGAAAACATGATGTCGTCCAACTGGTTGGATGAACTGAGTTGGTTGCGTTCCCTTAATGAAAGAGGTAGCAGGCATAGCATGGCGGTGCGTCCGGCCAATGATTGGGTAACCGTCTTGGTCAGTGAGAAATTTTGACTCCCTGTCAGGACAAACAGACTGTTTTCCCGCTTTTCATCTCCCATGACCTGAAGATAGGAAGTCAGTTTTGGAAGGAGTTGAATCTCATCGAGAATTGCACCATTTTTAAATTTCGACAGAAAGGCTACCGGGTCAGCATCAGCGAACTCCCGAACTTCGGGAATTTCAAGGTTGGCATAATCCAGATGGGGAAAAGTCTGCTGACACAAAATCGTTTTTCCTGACTGCCTTGGTCCCGTTACTGTTACAAACGGATATTGCCGGAACAGTTTTTCGACATAGGGTGAGATTTCACGGATGATCATATTCGAAACAATAGTGATATGAAGAATCATTTAGGATAGTGAATATTCATATAATAACAGAATAATTTCAAATAATATAAGAATATTACGAAATATTATGAATATTGTATTTATAATGACAATAAATCATAATAAATGATTGTGTCAATAAGTTTGATTATTCACTTTGGATAGTACGAGAAAGGAATTGGAACGGGCGATTCAAGTCCCAACCACTGTCACCACAAGAAAGATGGAGTTAGGCAGTAAAATGACCCTGTAAGGTTAAAGTGGATTGAAAATATCATTGAAGCGAGAAATTCTTTTTTGTCGATTAACCATGATGACTTCAATATCCAAATTCAGCAAATGGAAGAATTTACCGGTCAGCTTGCTGACTGGTTTTCTCGTTTGCTTCTTTGCCTTGTTCCACGCCAACGATGTTCTTTCCGAGACCTGGAGAGGGTTGGTCGTTGCCCCGGAGTACCGTTGTTCGCCTTACCGGTCGAAAGAATATTCCTATCCGCAATCCGTGGAACCGAAAATTGTGGAATCAATCGGCAAGATGTACAGCCCTTACACCGGCACCTGCTTCACCAGTCTGAGACAGTCCGATATTGAACACATTGTCGCCCGTTCCGAGGCTCACGACAGCGGTCTTTGTTCAGCGGATCGCAATCTCAGGAAGAGGTTCTCGTCGGATTTGCTGAATCTCACCTTGGCCAGCCCCGAACTCAATCGCTCGCAGAAAAGTGCCAAGGATGCCGCGGATTGGATTCCCGGCATGAATCAATGCTGGTTTGCTGCCAGGGTTGTCGCGGTCAAGCGAAAATACAAACTAACGGTTGACCGCAGGGAGGCCGCGGCGTTGGAGCGGATACTCTCCAACTGCAGTTCGACCAACCTGATTGTGGGTCAGTGCCGCTCAACCGTTCAATCAACACCATCATCAAACAATACGCGCAACACAGGTCAGTCCAACGATGCACTTGCGCGCTGGGATGATAACGGGAACGGACGGATCACATGCAAGGAGGCGAAGAAACACGGCATTGCGCCTGTCCATCGCGGACATCCTGCTTATCCATTCATGAACGACCGCGATCGCGACGGCGTGGTCTGTGAATAGGTTGTAGCAGACCCGGATGTGTCGGCTCTTCGCTGCTTCAGACGGAGATGACCCGGGTCCATCCATACGGGTCTTCGATTTCACCGCGCTGGATTCCCACAATCGTGTCGTAGAGCTTGCGACTCAGCTCACCCGACTCGCCGTTGTTGATTTCATACAGCGTGTCCCGATAACCAATGCTTCCGACTGCCGTGATCACTGCGGCTGTTCCGCAGCCAAAAGCCTCATGGAGTGTGCCGAGCTGGATGCCCTCGATGACTTCCTCGATACCGATCAGTCTCTCCTCACACGGAATTCCCATATCCTCGGTCAGCGTCAATACGCTGTCACGGGTGACACCGGGAAGAATGGTGCCTCGTAACTCAGGTGTCACTAGCCGGTTGTTCAGATAAAAACAGATATTCATCTGCCCGACTTCCTCGATGTATCGGTGATCGACGCCATCAAGCCAGAGGATCTGCGCGTATCCATTTTCGCGGCCTTCCCTGGATGCGAGGAACGTTGCGGCATAGTTTCCGCCGGCTTTCGCGAATCCGGTGCCACCCTGTATCGCCCGCGTGTATTTTTCCTCGGCTTTCAGGGATACTGCGGGAAACTGTCCGCCAAAATACCCCCCGACAGGAGAGGTGATCACCAGGTAGCGATACCGATTCGCGGGCCTTACATCCAGTTGCGGCTCGTCTGCGAACAGCACAGGGCGGATATACAACGCCTGTTTCTCACCCGGCGGCACCCATTGGTGGTCAATTCGAATCAGTTCACTCATGGAACTGATGAAGGTGTCCTCGTCGATCAAGGGCATGCACATGCGCTCACAGGATGCAGACAGGCGGCGGTGATTCATCTCGGGTCTGAAGATACGGATTTCGCCGTCGACGCCGCGATACGCTTTCATCCCCTCAAATATGGCTTGCCCGTAATGCAGCGATGCGGAAACCGGATTGACCTCGATCGGGCCGAACGGCTCAATTCGATGGTTCTGCCATTCGCCGTCAATGTACTCCATTGCAAACATGTGATCGCTGAACAGGGACCCGAACTGAATGTTCTTGAAGTCAACCTCACTGATTCGGCTATGCGCTGTTTTTCGAATTTCCATTACTGATCTAGATAACGTCTGGTCATTTTGTTAAACGAAGTGATTGATTCCTGTCAGATTCCAATTACGGGAGAGATGGGCGTGACTCGGATTCGCGCACGCAAAACCAACAGGAATTCAGCTTCGTGCAATTGTAACACCTCAATTTTCGAAGGTCACGATTTCACCCTGACCGCCGAAACTCAGATCACCGACATACCGATTTTTCGGCTGTCGCAAACGTTCAAGAATGCCCGAGTTGATGCCAAGTTCGTCCAAATTGCGCTGGATCAGCGAAACAGTCTGGGCGGTTGCGATGGATTGCCTGAAGAATCGATTGCTGGAAAACGAAGGCGGTCTTGCGCAGAAGATTGAGCCCCGCTTCATGTGAACACCCAGATGCTCTCCTGTTCGTCCCAGCAGGACTGCTGTTCCGGCAATCATGGCTGAACAGGCGCCTGGCCCCACGTCACCAAAGACAATGATCAGACCCCGTCGCATGTGATCCGCCATTCGAATACCGACATTGCCACGCACGATTACACAGCCTTCGTTCATACCCAGTTTGCTCCCGGGCAGACCTCCGCCAAGGTAGTCTCCGCAATCTCCATCGATTTGGATCAGACCCCCTCGCATCGAGTTCGCACAGAAATCCCCGGCACACCCGGCAACAGCGATCGAGCCACCGGACATGTTGCAACCCACAAACGCGCCGGCATCGCCTTCAACCCGGATAGTCCCTTGCCTCATGTCATCGCCGATGTGTTCGAATGCCGAGCTCGCGTCTTCAATCTCGATTTGTTCGGGATCGTTGCCGGAAACTCGAAACAGGTCACCAACCACCACCACTTCGCTGCCGTGGAAGACTTCAAGCCGTTCGATCTGGCTGACTGTCAGGTTGGTCAGATTTTCCGGCGTGAGCGGTGATAGATCGACCGGCCGTGTCGCTTCGGCAACAGGTGTGAAACGAAGCGGACTCATGAAAGCAGTTCTCGCAGGTGAAAGTGATGCTTGCCGAGTCTGCCACCGAAATTCGACGCCGTGATTTCGATAACGCTCTCCTTGCCGGTTCCTGAACAGGCCGCGACAATACCGGTTCGCATGGCAAGGCTTACCGATTCGTACGTCAACCCGTCAATGACAATCTCCAATACCGCATTTGCATGATCCGGAAGCTCTGATTCAACCAGTCCCCGCAAGGTGGGACAGTAGGCATGATTGGTTGACGCGGGCAGAAACTTGTACTTTGAACCGACCTTTGATCCCGACCGGACGACGCCGCCTGGAAATGGTGTGATCACATCTGGTACTTCGGCAATGGCACGGACCGCATTCTGAGCGGCGTCCAGCGCGGCTTCGACACTTTCGGCTACGATCAGGAAATTGCCGCCGGCAACCGCATCCACACGATGCGTGACATCCTCGCAGATGAATTCTCCGTCCATGACAGGAATACGCCAGTAGCGGCGCTTGCCCAGTTTTTTCGAAATCTGATGGCCATCACCGAAGTAGCGGATTGCCTTGCCCAACGCAATCGGCGCGCCGTCATCAATTCCCGAGTAGACCGCGCTTGTCGGCGCTGTCAACACGCACTGGCTGATTCGATTCTGAATCTGATTCTCAAGTTCGCTCGCTGAGACTGAGAAGAACAGGAGCGCCGCGCCAGCCCGCCCGTCAGGAGTCTGGGAAGCGGACAGGTAGCGCTCGATTCCCGCCTCAACCTTGCAGGCGATCACCGATGTCGCGAAGCCTGTGGCAGTGACGGCTGCATGCGACGCCCATGTCTCATCACAGGCTGTCACGATCAGTCTGGCTGCCTTGATGGGAAAGGCTTCGGCGAAGGTATCCCGGATCGGGATGTTGTTGACGTTCATGGTGATTGACGCTTCGTCGGTGTGTGACAGACTACATCAGAGCCGATTGCATTGGCCATTTCGTCGTCGCTGATGCAGAAGTTTGCAAGTCTCATGGTGTTGTGATGTTCAAAATATTCGTTGAGTTCCTGCCTGATACCGGTTTCATATTCGACATGTGCACGGTGGCTTTTGCCGGGTATCACTTCGATTATGTCTCCATTGAGCACCACGGTCCTGCCGTCCTTGATCACCCGTACAGGATTGGCGAATGTGGTTTCCCAGTTGCCGTCAGGCTGATACAGGACAACATCCGCATTCGCGCCCGCACCCAGATGTCCGCGGTTGATCAGTCCCAGTGAACGCGCAGGACCCGCGCGTGTGATGATGGCGATCTCATACAGCGAATACTCCCGCCCGAAATCCCGGACCGGATTCATCCTCACCGCACTCTGATTGATAGTGGACATCATGTGGTCGCGATAACCCTTGTCCATCAACAGTCGAATCAGGTGGGGATAGCTGGTGAACGATGCCCCGTTGGGATGATCAGTTGTCAGATAAACCTGCCAGGGATTCCGGATCGAGAGAAACAATTCCAGACCCACAAGCCATTGCAGGGCGTTTACAAAGTTCTCGCAACGATATCGAAATGGCACGACGCCGCAACCAGCCTCACATTCGATGTCCATGAAAGTTGATTTCCCCGGGTGGGCATGCCGTCGATTGGCGAACTGATGCATGGTATCGGCGGAGACGGTAACCGTCTGGGCAAACATGACATGACCGACATCAACAGAAATCTGCGGATTCCGATTGACCGCTTCCGCTATGGCCAGTCCGGCCGAAGAGAACTTCTGCCGCCCCTCCGTGCCATAGCTGTGAAACTGAACGTGTGCGAGATGCATAGGGAGACCATCGGCCGCCGCGATGGTATCAAGCGTGGAGACATGGTTTCCGGGAACACCGAGATTGCTTGCGTGGACATGCAGCGGGTGCGAGAGCTCGATCTGCGACAACACATCTGCGAGTGTCCGGACGATCTCACCGGGGGTGACGCGGTAGTGCTGGTGTTGCTCATCGACATCCAGTGCCCGCTGATTGAATTTGAATGCGCTGATGCCTCCCGGGTTGACCACCTTGACACCGATGCACTGTGTCGCCTCAATCATAAACGCAATGTAATCGCGAATCTGTTGAATATCCTTTCCAGCCGCCAGCTGTGTCAGGAAGTAGTCATCGTTGCCAAGAACCAGGTAGCCACCTGTATCGAGCAAAGGCGTGTCTGCCATTTCCATGTGTGCCTGCCTGGCATTGGAAGCGACGACTGCCGGCTCAAAACACATCGTATACCCCAACTTGGCATATTCGTAACCCGTGATGAATGTGGATGGCACAATATGCCCGGACCCTGACCTCAGGGAACCATGCCCTGCCACACGATGCGCATCACATTCATCTGTCATCATCAACCGTGCAATGTTGACCTTGCCACCACCGATGTGCGAGTGAATGTCGATGCCGCCCGACATGACAAACAATCCATCGGCGTTGATGGTCTGATCGATTCGGCGGCCATCGGCGGGTTGTCCGATAATCACATCGTCGTCGATGAAGATATCCTGTACGACACCGTCAACACCATTGATCGGATCATAGACCTTTCCGCCTTTGATTTGGGTGAGCATCGACTACCGCGCCAGTTCGCTCAAAATGGATTTCAGAACCCCGGCGCTGGATGGCAGTGCCGAATCGATGATTTGCCTGATGTGCATCGCGACCACGTTGTCAGTTCGAAACAGGTGAGCGTCGTGGTGAATGCCGGGCACACCAACCGGTATGTGCAGGTCCGCTTCATCCGGTGTGGTCGGAGAGATGACAACACTCGCGGCCTGCGTCCTGGGCAATGTGACCATTTGTTCGAGACCTCCGACCCATATGATCAGGTCAACATCATTGCGTTGTCGGAGCGAGTCAAACGAGTGACAACCCGCAGCGTGCAGGGGCGTACCCTTGCGGAAGCCGAGCGGTGTGGGCTTGCCATACTGCCAGGTTGCAACCTGGCGTACCGTCACGGCTGATGCCGAGTCGGACAGTACCAGCCCCGCACAGCGTTGCCGAACGTTCAGCGATTCTATCAGACGATGGACCGAGTCTGTCGCGAGGTCACCCAGCAGGTCGCTGAAGTCCGATTCCGACCAGATGAACACCGGATAGTCGGCTTCGGTCATCATCCCGGTCAAATCATCCAGGCTGTCATTCGGGATGAAATCAAGATCTCCGAGTGGCTTTCGATCTTCGACACGCAGTCTGATCGCGTCCACCACCATGCCGATGGTCTCGCGCTTGCAGTCAATGACCAGCGAATCTGATGGCGTTGAATTTTCGATTCGACTGCATCCACCGATGAATGCAAACGAACGCCTGTTCGTGATCGGGTTGACGCCGCCAGCCGGCAATTTGACTGCATCAAGAATTCGGGGACAGTCGTCAAGGGGGCTATCACCGAGCAGGATGATCAGGTCAGCCCGATTCCTGATTTCAGTCAGAGTCGTCAAGTAACCGCCATATCGTTGGACGCGCGACAAATTGCTCCCGCCCGAGGTGCCTGGGTTGGTCAGGACGACGGCACGGATCCGGTCTGCCAGTTGCAATGCGGCGCGGGTGCCGGCGACGTCGGTCATCATTCCCATCACAACAGGCGCTTTCGAGCGCGCAATCATTCCAGCGGCTGTTCGGACAGCGGATTTCAGGTCGGCCGAGGGATCAGTATCCGTTTGGATGTTGCAAAAGCGGGTTTCGGAAAGTTTACAACCGAAGGCGTCGACCGAAAAATGAGGCCCCGTTCGCGTCACCAACACATCATCACACAGGAGACTGCAAAAAGGGCAGATTGTCTCACTGACGTGACTGGGGGATATCGCGGACATCGGATTGGGTGTGGAAAATGACTAAAATGAACAACTCTGAATCGGACCAGCCAAGACTAGGCGATACACGGGGACTGAACAGTACGGGCTTCATGCCTGCAGGTTGAATCTTCAAAGTCGTCGGTGTTTAGTGAAAGAAAGTTGCTGAAGGACACTTGTAGAAGTACTTGTCAGATGAATAATCTATATATTATCAAAAAGTTATGAGCTTCGACAAATCATACGCATCCATTCAGGTGACGGATTGTCATTTTATTCGGGTTGTTCCTGCCAGGTTGTTGATTCACACACTGACAACACCTGAGTGACATGCAGACCATTACTGTAACCGCACCGGCACGCCTGCATCTGGGTTTTGTCGGACTCTACGGTCAATCGGCCTCGGAGTATGGCGCACTCGGATTGGCCATTGATCAGCCTCAAGTCCAGGTGCGCGCAACCCGGTCATCGTCATGGAGGATAACTGGTGCGTTGCCCGATAGGGTTGAGCAACATGTGGATACACTTGCGGCTGAATTGAAATTCACGCGGCCGTTGACCCTTGAGGTGATTCAGACGATTCCGGCGCATATCGGTTTGGGGTCGGGTACCCAACTTGCTCTTGCCGTAGCGGTCGCCTGCACCAGGATGAACGGAGTATCCCCTTCAATTGAGCAGTTGTCGCATCTGCTGCGGCGGGGCGAACGTTCCGGAATCGGAACAGCCGCGTTCCATTCAGGCGGGTTTCTGGTGGACTGTGAGGCCAGACACGCAAGCGAGTCGCGGTCACTCCGATTTCGCTATGACTTTCCATGTGATTGGCGTATTCTCCTCGTTTTTGATACCCGGCAACAGGGCGTGCATGGCGAACTGGAATCTGAGGCGTTCGGGAAATTGGGCGGCTTTTCCCCAGAGTTGACTCAAGATCTCCAGGGCATCCTCAGGCAACAGGTGATTCCCGGATTGGGGCATTCGGATCTATCGGTGTTCGGTGAGGGAATAACTGACATTCAGAAACGTGTCGGCGATTTCTTCAGCCCGATTCAAGGCGGACGATATCTGAGCCCGGCAGTGGCTGATGTATTGGAACAGGCGCAACTGCAAGGGGCAACCGGAGTCGGACAAAGTTCTTGGGGCCCGACAGGATTTGTTATAGTGAAGGATGATAGTCAGGCACGCGACTTGCGAGGTCGCCTTGAGTCCGACTGTGCCTCCGGCAAGGTCCGATTTGAAATCTGCCGCGCCCGAAATTGCGGTGCTGAAATTCGCATCGAATAGCTCGGCGGCTACACGACTGGTCCAATCAACGTCAACGGTAAACAAGCGATGTCCAAACCGAAAATACTGCATATGGTGACACCGGCAAAAAATGTCAGCGCCTTCGACGCGAACATGGCAGCCGATGCCGGTTACGAAATCATCATCCCACATGTGAACGTTTCACTGTCCGACATTCCGGACCTGGTGCAGGATGCCATTTTTTCCCGACCACCCAACAGCGCGGCATTGACGGGACTGTTCATCGGAGGCTACGATGTGAACCTGGCGGCCGACATGTTGGACACTGCGGGCAAATCAATGGTCAAGCCATTTGAGCTCTCACTGTTTGCCGACCCGAATGGTGCGTATACAACCTCGGCTGCCTTGATTGCGGTCATCAGGAAGTGTCTGTTGGAAAATCACCGAACACCCTTGCAGGGTACCCGGATCAAGATTCTCGGCGGAGGTCCGGTTGGTTTGTGTGCAGGCATACTGGCGGCACAATCCGATGCGAAGGTTGAATTGGTGAGGCTGACAGAGAACGCCAACCGGGATGCAGTGGATCAGTTTACCTCGCGATACACAGTGCGTCTTCCATCCGTGTCGGCACCTGGCAAAGCGCAGCGCAGCGACGCAATCAGGGATGCCGAAGTGATCATCTGCACCGCCAAGGCGGGGATCGAGGTCTTGGATCGATCCATGCTGGAACAGGCAGATCAGTTGCTGGTGGCTGCCGACGTCAATGCGGTACCGCCATCAGGAATCGAGGGCGTTGGTGTGATGGACAATGGAACCACGGTTGAGATGCCGTGGGGCGGTTTCAGTGCAATCGGTGCGCTCGGTATCGGTTCCGTGAAATACAAGGTTCAACACCATCTGCTCAAGCGCATGCTGGAGTCCCAGACCGCACTCAGGTTTGATTTTCTGGATGCCTATGACGAAGCCGTCAAACATGTCAAATGAGAAAAGATGCCTGATCATTGGTGTTTCGGTCAGGCAACTTGTGGCTTCAGCAAAGAAAGGCGGTATCGATACCTGTGCCATTGATCTGTATTCGGACCTCGATACCAGGAGTATTGCCGTTCGAACCGAGAAGGTCATTTACGACGGGGTCGGGCTTGATCCGGATTCCCTGTTGACTGCGCTCGACAGATGTGATCCCGAACGGGAGTGGCCGGTCATCTATGGCAGTGGTGTTGAACACATTCCGGATGTATTGAACCGGATTGCCGGGCATCGTCGATTGATCGGAAATCCCGCCAAGGTCGTTGAATGGGTCTGCGAGCCGAAGAGGTTCTTTGAATTGCTGGACGATCTCGATATACCGTACCCGGAAACCCGATTCGAGCAGCCGGAAAATGCGGAATCCTGGCTGGTCAAGTCAATCGGTGCCAGTGGCGGCATGCATATCGTCAAGCTCGTTGGAAGATGCCCTGCAGGCAGGATCTACTACCAGCGCTACAGGCAAGGAAGAATCATCAGCGCAACCGTGCTGGCGTGTGAGCGCGAGGTCCAGATCGCAGGATATTCCGAGCAGTGGTGCAGCACAAACTGGCCCGCGAGACCTTATTCCTACGGCGGAGCCGTATCCATTGACCGGCATGAACTGCCCAAGCGAACACGGATCAAGATCGAGGATGCCATTGCACAACTCGTAACCCGGGTCGGATTGCAGGGATTGATGTCATTTGACATGATCCTGGATGGGGAAGACTGGTGGCTGCTGGAAGTCAATCCGCGCCCCAGTGCGACTTTTGATCTGCATGAAGCGGAGGAATCCTACATTACCGCACATTGGCAGGCGTTTGATGGGAAAAAGCCCGGGTTGCGTTCCAAAACCGCTGATCAATACTATCGTGCGCATCACATCGTTTATGCAAGTGACTATGGCATGAAGGTTCCATCCGACTGGGAATGGCCGGACTGGGTGGGTGATCGACCACCGCCGGGGCGGACAATCTACATACACGAACCGGTTTGTACCGTGTTCGCCAGTGCCGGATCGTCTGCAGCGGCCCGACAGCAGGCTGCGGAACGTGATCGCGCAATGACAAAAGTGATGAAAGACTGGCTTGTGTGAGCAGGAGATGAACAGTACCCGAAAAAGCTGGCCCAGTGTCAACCGGCTGGTAGCGCCACTCGTTGACCGTCTCGTTGCAGACGCGGCAGAACTTGGACTGACAGTTTCTCACTCCTCAACCGGTGTTGCTGTCATTGATGCCGGTATTCACTGTCCGGGGAGTTACGAAGCAGGGCGAAGGATTGCTGAAATCTGCATGGCGGGTCTTGGTGCTGTCAAACTGCATGAACCGCAAGCCGACGAGGAGCAATTTCCAACGGTGGCTGTGCAAACAGATGAACCTGTACTGAGCTGCCTGGGAAGTCAGTATGCAGGATGGAGTCTCGAACATAAAAGCGATAGTGTGTTCCGGGCTCTTGGATCAGGTCCCGCACGCGCGCTGTCGACCGTTGAATCACTGTACCGTGAACTCGGTTATCAGGATGAACATGACCGAAGCTGCATGGTGATCGAGACCTCCACGATTCCACCGGAGAAACTGATGGACAAGATCGCCTCGGACTGTGGGATCGACACCCGGCAGCTTGCGCTGATCCTGACACCGACCGGCTCTGCGGCCGGTGTGACTCAGATCGCGGCGAGAGTGGTTGAGGTTGCGATGCACAAGGCCCATGTGCTGGATTTTCCAATCCACTCGATCGTCAGCGGTACTGGCGAGGCGATTGTGGCGCCAACGTCGAGGGATTTTCTAACCGCAATGGGACGGACCAACGACAGCATTCTCTATGGTGGTTCAGTCAGTTTGGAAGTTGACTGCAATGCTGAAGCGGCCCAGGCACTCGCGACAGGATTGCCGAGTTGCAACTCGCCGGATTACGGATTGCCGTTTGCCCAGACATTCAAGAATGTTGGGTTTGATTTCTATCAGATCGATCCGATGCTGTTCAGTCCTGCGAGAGTCGCGGTTCACAGTATCGTTGACGATGAGTGTTTCTCAGGTGGCGAGATCAACATGGAATTGCTGGAACGTTCGTTTCACGAAGGGGACTGAATTTGAAGGTTGTCATCTTCACCAACTCCAATGGATGGCATGAACGTAGACTGATCGAGGCCTTTCACAGTGCCAAGGCGGAACCCATCCTGGCCTCCCTGGCCGAATGTGGCTTTACGGACCGCAATCAATTCGGCGGGTTGCAGATTCCGGGGCTTGACAATGAGTTGCCGGCCGCCGTGTTTGTCCGGGGCATCGCCGCGGGGACCTTCGAACAGGTCACATTGCGTCTGGATTTTCTGCACGCACTGACTGAAATGTCGGTGAAGGTGGTCAACTCCGCCCGAGTCATAGAGAGAACGGTTGACAAGGCGAGGACAAGCCATCTGCTCAATCGGTCCGGAATTGCGTCTTTGCCCGCCTGGACGTTTGAGTCTCGAGCACGCGCGGCTGCCATCGTTGCGGCTTGTGAAAAGCGCAATCGAAAGCTTGTTCTCAAACCGCTTTTCGGTTCCCGGGGGCGCGGACTGAGACTCATCGGTTCGCAGTCGGACCTGCCAACGACGGAAGAGGTAAGCGGTGTCTATTACCTGCAGGAATTCGTACCCACCGAAGGTGACTGCTGGCGGGACTGGCGGGTGATGGTGGTTGGTGGCCGGTCCTTGTGTGCGATGGAACGTCGCTCGGACAGTTGGATCACCAATCGGGCGCAAGGTGCACGCTGTCTGCCGGCAACTTTGCCACCACAGGCACTGGACTTGGCTGAACGGGCAGTTGCGGCGGTTGGAGCGGATTATGCCGGTGTTGACCTGATTCATACTCAACAGGAAGGCTGGCGTGTTATCGAGATCAACGGGGTTCCGGCGTGGCGCGGTTTGCAGGATGTCAGCGAACCTGACATCGCGCGTTCGTTCGCACAACTGGTAGCAAGTGCGGTAAGTGCGTGCTGATTTGACTATCATTTTGGAACGGAATTCGGAATGAAAATGAAAAATGCAATGAGACCGGTGCATCCAGGTGAGATTCTCCGCGACGAAATGGAGGCACTCAATCTGTCGGCAGATGATCTGTCGAAGAGGCTTGCTGTACCGCTGAAGCAAGTCGCAATGATTTTGAGAGGACAGAAGGGAGTGCGTGCAGGCATGGCGTTGCGTCTTGCTCGATATTTCGGCACGACTGCGAATTCGTGGCTGAACCTGCAAAAAACCTGGGAACTTCGACGGGCTGAGATCAACGAAGGCGCTGAAATTGCACAGCAGATTGATGCCAGACAGTAAGCGATGACTGTCAGGTTGTGGCGTTGCTGCCAGACCTGTTGTTTGCACAGATTTTCGAGTTTGTCCATCTGCAAAGGCGATGCACATGTGTTGTGGAGAGGTCAACGCGCAGGTGATTCTGGCATTTCACGGCGTGGTTGGTGAACCAACCAAAATTGTTCGCTTGCAGGTGCTTTTCACAGGTACAATATTGCCGGACACGCCTTGAAAATACAAACTGATTCCAACTTCCAAACCTGAATACTTTTTAATGACATCGACCACGATAACCAGTGAGACCGTACTCGTTGTTGGCGGGGGCATCAGTGGACTGACCGCTGCCCTGGAAATCGCCGAATACGGAATGGATGTCATCCTCGTTGAGAAAAAACCGTCTCTCGGCGGCCGGGTCGCCCAACTCTACCGATATTTCCCCAAATTGTGCCGCCCGAACTGCGGATTCGAGATCAATCTGCGTCGGCTTCGGGCGAATCGGCGTATCCGCGAGATGACGCTCAGTGAGGTGACCCGAATCACCGGTGAGCCCGGTAAATACAGTGTGACCATCCAAACCCAGCCCCGCTACATCAACGCCAACTGCACAGCCTGCGGTGAGTGCGCCAAGGTGGTGGAGTCCACGATTGACAACCCCCATGATTACAATCTTGGCCAGACCAAGGCCGTCTATCTGCCCCACGGCATGGCTCATCCCCAACGCTATGTCATTGACCCTTCGATCATCGGCACACCCGAGGCCGAGCGCGCCAGGCAGGCTTGTCGGTACGATGCGGTCGATCTGGACATGGAACCGCAGACTTTTGATATCGACGTCGGTGCCGTAGTCTGGGCAACGGGTTGGAAGCCCTACGATGCCGCCAAGATTCAGCCCTATGGATATGATCGTTTCCCGAACGTGATCACCAGCGTGGAATACGAACGGTTGATGGATCCCACAGGCCCGACACAGGGTGCGCTGGTGCGGCCGTCTGATGGCGCGCCGGCCCGCGATATCGCGTTCATCCAGTGTGCCGGCTCGCGTGACCGCAATCATCTCGCCCATTGCTCGCGGATTTGCTGTACCGCGTCGTTGAAGCAGGCGACTTATGCCGGCGAACAGTACGGTGATGAAGCCAGCAATTCGATTTACTACATCGACATGCGGGTGATCGATCGATTTGAGGATTTCTACCGCAAGGTACGCAGTCAGAACAATGTCCGTTTCATCAAGTCCAAGGTTGCATCCATCACGGAAGACGCGGAAACCCGCGACCCGATACTGCATGGCGTCGATACCGAAGGGTATCACCGATATTCCAATCGCCATGACTTGGTGGTGTTGGCGATTGGCATGGAGCCCAGCGTCGACATCCGGGAGGTTTCAGCTGCTGTGAGCACGGACCGCAGCGGATTCATCCAGCTGGACCCGGCAAACGGTGGAATATTCGGCGCCGGTTGTGCGTCCAATGCGCTGGATGTGAATCGTTCCGTGCAAAACGCAACCGCTGCCGCGCTGCGGGCCATTCAGGTTGTCCGCCGCCCGGGCCGGGCTCTGCCGGCCGTCGTTGAAGCCCAGGCCTGAACGAATCGAAGAAAATGAGTCAAGGAATGAAAAGCGCTGCGTTCATCTGTCATGGCTGTGGGATCGGTGATCGTCTGGATACCGCGAAACTCGAACAGGTTGCCTTGCAGGAAGGCAAGGTCGACGCGGTTGTTCATCATGAGTTTCTGTGCAGTGCCGATGGTGTACGGCAGATCGAGGATCAGATCGACGAGCAGTCGCTCAGCCACCTGATGCTGGCCGCCTGCTCGGCGCGCTCGAAAACAGAGGCATTCAGATTTGACTCGGTCGCGGTGGCCAGGGCCAACCTCAGGGAGGGCGTGATCTGGAGTCATGCGGAAGATACTGAACAGGACGATTTGCAAAGCTCGGCTGATGACTACATCCGCATGGGCTGTGCCGAACTGCGCCACATGCAACGCCCGGACCACAACCCGAAATCCGGTGTCAATCGTCGGCTTCTCGTTGTTGGCGGCGGCGTCAGCGGCATGACCGCGGCAATTGAAGCGTCGCGTACCGGGTACGAGGTTCTGCTGTGCGAGCAGTCTGACCATCTCGGTGGCTGGGGTGCCCGCCTGCACCGCAGAATTCCAACCCGGGAACCGTTCTCCGATCCCGAGGATACTGGTGTTGATGTGCTCATCTCACAAATCGAGTCAGAGCCCGGCATCTCGGTTTTCCTCAACTCGCGAATCTCGCGAACAACCGGTGCCCCCGGACAGTTCACCGTCGATATTCAAAACGGAGCCTCGACAAGAACCGAGAATATCGGAGCGATCATCCAGGCCACCGGTTTCAGGAACTACGATGCGTCCAATCTACCGGAACTGGGTTACGGTTCAAGCCCGGATGTGGTCGACCAGGCCGAACTCGAAGCGTTGGTGAAAGCGGCCAACGGCGGGTCCATCCGCCGTCCGTCCGACAACCGCGAGGTCGAATGCGTCGCGTTCATTCAGTGCGCCGGCCAGCGCAGTGAGAAAGCCAATCACCTGCCATACTGCAGCGGTCACTGCTGCAATACCAGCATCAAGCAGGCGCTTTATTTCAAGAATGCCAACCCGAATGTGGATGTCAACATCATCTATGATGACTTGCGAACGCCCGGTAACGGTGAAGACTTCTATCGCAGCGCCCAGCTCAAGGGTGTTGTGTTTACCAAGGGGAATGTAGAACACGTCAGCACCGGGCATGGACAGCTGGAAGTGCGGTTCCATGACAAAATCCTGGCTCAGGAAACGGCCATGCAGGCTGATCTGGTTGTGCTTGCCACCGGGCAGATCCCCAACTCGGGTGTGGATATTGACCAGGCTGAGGATTCTCAGACCAACGAGGTGCGGATACCGGTTGAATCAATACTCAACCTTGATTACCGTCAGGGCCCGGACCTGCCGCACCTGCAGCATGGATTTGCCGATTCCCATTTCATCTGCTTTCCATACGAAACGCGGCGAACCGGCATTTATGCCTGCGGTCCGGTGCGCCGGCCGATGGACATGGCACAGGCCATCGAGGATGCGACCGGTGCCGCAATGAAGGCGATTCAGTCGGTTGAGGGTGCGATGTCAGGCAGGGCCATGCATCCCCGCTCGGGTGATTTGAGTTTCCCGACCTTTCGCAAGGAAGGCTGCACCCAGTGCAAACGATGTACCGTGGAGTGTCCATTCGGTGCCATTGATGAGGACGAGCAGCGCTATCCGGTGTTCAATGAATCCCGCTGCCGGCGCTGTGGCACCTGTATGGGCGCCTGTCCGGTCAGGGTGATTTCGTTCGAGAACTATTCCGTCGATACCGTGGGCCAGCAGATCAAGGCGGTTGACATGCCCGATGAGTTCGATGAGAAGCCCAGGGTGCTGGTGCTGGCCTGTGAGAATGATGCCTACCCTGCATTGGATATGGCCGCCAGAAACCAAAAACACTTCAGTCCGATCGCCCGAATCGTTCCGGTACGCTGCCTGGGCTCTGTCAATTCCATCTGGGTGACCGATGCACTCAACAGCGGATATGATGGGGTGATGCTGATGGGCTGCAAACGCGGAGAGGATTACCAATGCCATTTTGTCAAGGGATCGGAACTTGCTCACTACCGAATGAGTAAAATAGACGATACATTGGAACAGTTGCAGTTGGAGACTGAGCGCGTCGTCACGCACGAGGTTGAGATCACCGACGTGAACCGCGTGTCCCAACTGATCAACGACTACGCACGGACAATCGACGAAATCGGCCTCAACCCATTCAAGGGATTCTAGACATGTCCTCTTCAGATCTGAACACACTGATGATCGAGCAGTATCGCAACAACTTTCTCAAGGAAGTAGAGGCGAACGTGGAGGAAGGCGACTGGGTGAAAATGTGCATGCAGTGCGGCGTGTGCTCAGGTTCCTGTCCCTTCGGGCCCTACTGGGAGCATCCACCTCAGGAGATCTTCATGTTGATTCGGGCGGGTCAGCGTGATGCGGTGCTGAATTCGGACTCGATGTGGATGTGCACCTCGTGTTACAACTGCATGGTCCGATGCCCCCGGGAACTACCCATCACCCACATCATGCATGGACTGGCCAATTACGCCCATCGGCTGGGATTGGCACCGAAAACCAATCCAACGCGGAAGTTTGCCAAGATATTCTGGGACAATATTGTCAAGACGGGGCGTGTCAACGAGACCCAGTTGTCGTTGCGGCTTTATTTCATGAATGGTTTTGTGCAAGGCGTGAAGAACGCGTTTGCGATGAGAAACATTGGATTGGGCATGTTCCTGACCAAGCGGTTGAATCCGTTTGCCATTCTCGGAATCCGGGGTTGCAAGGGCAAGAACGATATCCAGACAATGCTGGCCAAGGCAAAGCAGATCGAAGACCAGCGCAAAGGCTTTGCGAATTAACGGGAGAAGACTCAAATGGCAAAGAAAGAATATTCATTTTATCCGGGCTGCTCATCGGAACGACGGGCTTCGGCATCCAATTACATGGTGTCTGTGGAATCCATGTGCAGTGTCCTGGATATCGGACTCAATGAGATACCGGATTGGAACTGCTGCACCGCCTCGATCGGCTACGCCGAAGGGGGCGAGTTGCCGCGGCATGCACTGAATGCGAGAAACATCGCGTTGTCGGAAAAGCACAATGCGGGTCAGGACATTGTTGCTACCTGCGCAGCCTGCTGGATCGGCGCCAAGGAATCGCAGGAGCGGATCAACGAATCCAACGAGCTGATGAGGGACACCATGGATGTTCTCAAGGAGATCGGACTCGATACCGACTTCAAGAATGAGGTTCCGATTCGTCACATGGTTGAGGCACTGATCGAGGACATTGGTTATGAGGGGATGGCCGACCCGGTGGTGAAACCGCTCGATGGTGTGAAATTTGCCGGATATGTCGGATGCCAGACCAATCGTCCATTCGGTATCGACGGGGAATCCTATGAAAACCCGATGTATCTCGACAAGATGGTGGAAACGGTCGGCGGTGAGCCGATCGAGGAATACGACCAGAAGGTGACCTGTTGCGGCGGCGCATTGGCCTTTTCCGAACCCGACAAGAGTCAGGAGCAGATCAAGGATATTGTTGAATCCGCCTATGACCATGGAGCGGACATGATCGTCACACCCTGTCCGGTGTGCCAGATGAACGTTGAGATCTATCAGGAGTCCATCAACAAGAAATACAAGACCAAGTTCAAGATGCCGGTCACCTACTACAGTCAGTTGATGACCGTCGCCTATGGCGGCACTGCCAAGGAGGCGGGACTGGACGGACAGATCATTCGGGCCAAGAAGCTCGAAGAGATTGCAAAAAGCTGATTCGCTTCGACTGATTCGTCTTGCCAGTGCATTCAGCTGTGGCTGAAATCCAAGCCATTACGCTCGACTTGGACAATACGCTCTGGAATGTATTTCCAGCCATTCACCGGGCCGAAGCCAACAGTTACGAGTTGCTCAGGCAGCAGTATCCCCGCATCACCGAACGATATTCCCTGCAGGGCATCCGAGACCTGCGGGAACATCTGATGCAAACCCGTCCGGATGTTCGCCACGACTTCACCGAACTCAGGCGACTGGTGTATGTGCAGATGCTGGAAGAGTCAGGCTATGGCACAGACCATGCGGAAGAACTGCTGCTGCGATTCCTGCGCGACCGAAATCAGGTCGAGCTGTATCCGGATGTCATTCCCGCACTTCGCAGGCTCGCTGAAAAATTTCCCCTGGTATCCCTGTCTGATGGAAATTCCGACCTTGAGTACATTGGAATTCGGGATTTCTTCACGGGGTGCGTTTTTGCGGCTGATGTGGGGTATCTGAAACCGCATCCTGCCGGATTCGAAAAGGCTTGCGGGATTACCAACACCCTGCCGGAACAGACACTGCATATCGGCGACCATCCTGACTTTGACGTTGATGGTGCGAGAAAGGCTGGCTACCAGACGATGTGGATCCGTCGATTCAATGAGAAATGGGAAAAGGATGATTTCCAGCCTGATTACAGCATCACCACCATGACGGATGCCGTCAAGATTCTGTGCGAATGACATTGCAGCCCGACCCACGCCTTTGCTGACGTGAGGATTGTTGACGTCGAACCCAATTCAGCCGAGTGGTTGGACTGGCGGCGAGAGAAACTGTCAGCAAGTGATGCACCCATCGTCGCGGGATGCGCGCCGGCGTACTGGCCGATTCGCACGGTTGAGCAACTCAGATTGAAAAGACGCGGGTTGTTGAATCCGCCGATCGATGAATTCACCCGGCGTGCCCGGCAATACGGAACGGAGTTGGAGAAGGAGGCAAGACGGGTGGCGTTGCCGCAAGGTTATGATCCGGTCTGTGTGGAAACAGACGATGGGGTATTTGCCGCTTCGCTTGACGCCTACAAGGTCGATGAGCAGAGAGTCTGGGCGGAAATCAAAAGCCCGTACACCCGGACCCGGTCGCGTCTTTGGAAAAGGATGGTGAATGAATGTCCGGACTGCGGAAGTCGCTCAGCGACCAAACCATCAAAACAGGTCGTTCCTGAATTTGTCTGGTGGCAGATGGTGCATCAGTCTTACGTGCTTTTTCGCGATGCAGCCCTTTCGAGGACCCGCGATCTTCAAGCGCTGCTGATTGTCTACATTTTTCCCAATCAATACATCAACCATTCGATCAGCATCTGCGAACTGCAACAGGATTGGATGCAGTTGGAGTCGATGTGGCAACGCTTTACAGCCGTCGCTGACTGACGGTGCAACTGTGGCGATCACCGATTCTTCGATCTCGGTGCCAATGCGTCCTGCAGGCCGTCGCCCAGGAAATTGAAGGAAATCACTGTCAGGAAGATCAGCAGTCCCGGAAAGAAGGCGAGTTTGGGTGCGTCCCAGATCAATTCCTGCGCGTTGGTCAGCATGTTTCCCCAGCTTGGGGTGGGCGGATGAATCCCAAGTCCCAGGAAACTGAGTATGGACTCGAAGAGAATAATGTTGCCGACCGAGAGCGTTGTGGCCACAATGATGGGTGATGCCAGTCCCGGCAGAATATGAACCAGTATGATGCGCAGGCTGTGAACACCCATCGCATGGGCGGCTTGGATGTAAGGTTGTTCCCTGAGTGCGAGCACTGAGCCACGCACCAGTCGCGCGACGCCGGTCCAACCGACCAGACTGACAATGACAATCAGTTTGTACAGGCCGATCTGCTCATGGTAGGCCAACTCGGGGGAGACACCGAGTTTTTCCAGATCGATTGCAGCAAGAACGATGAGCAATGGCAGCAGGGGCAATGCGATGACGCTGTCAGTGGCGCGCATCAGCAGGTTGTCGATCCACCTGCCGTGATAGCCCGCAATCAACCCGATGGCCGTACCGATCACCGCAGCGAATAGGGCTGCGGTGAATCCGACAATCAACGAAACCCGACCACCGTAGGCGAGTCGCACCATCAGATCGCGCCCCAGCTCATCGGTCCCCAAAGGGTGGGACAGGGACATCGGCTCAAACCGGGCGAAGAGGTTGATTCTTGATGATTCGGTGTCAAGAAGCAGTTCAATCACTGGTGCGGACAGGGCGAATCCAATCAGCACAGCCAGGACGATCAGGCTGAACATCGCCAGTTTGTGTCGAAGCAGATGGCGGAGCAATTGCCGGCGCGGATTCATGGGTTATCGGTGCTGTATGAGATTCGGGGGTCCAGCACGGCGTACACAATGTCTGCGATGAAGTTGGCGACAAGCGTGACGCAGGTCGCGAGCAGCAAGCCGACCAGTGCGAGATTGTAGTCGCTGCCGAGAACAGCATCAAACAGCAGTTTGCCCATGCCGGGATAGCCGAACATGAACTCGGTGATCAGCGCACCGGAGAAAAAAGCACCAACATCCAATGATATGATGGTCACAACGGGAATCATGGAGTTGCACAACGCGTGATTGGTGATCACCTGCCTGTTCGTCAGTCCTTTGGCGAAAGCGGTACGGATGTAGTCCTGCTGAAGTGATTCATGCAACGCAGCGCGCACGTAGCGAGTCACTCCGCCGATGCTGATCATCGTGAGTGTGACGACGGGCAGGATCAGTCCTCTTGCGCGTTCAAGAAAACCGACTTCACCCAAAGGAATCGCGTTGGCTGGCAGCCAACCCAGAATCACTGAAAACAGCAGGATCAGCATCAGGGCGAGCCAAAAGGGCGGAACAGAAATGCCGGCAAAGCAAATCATGTTGATCGAATAATCTGTCAGGCTGTGGATCCGCCTGGCGGCCAGGACGCCGGCGGGAATCGCGATTGAGACCGACACCAACAGGGCAAGCCCCATCAGCAGGAGTGTGTTTTGCAGCGCGTTCCACAAGACGATCAGTACCGGTTTTGCGTACAGACGACTGTATCCGAAATCCCCCTGAACCGCTGAGCCGAGCCAATTCAGATAGCGTTGAAGCAACGGTTGGTCAAGGCCGTAGATGGCCTTGATGCGGGCGGCGTCCTCGGCTGAAAGCCGGGGATCCGCACTGATCAGCAAATCGACCGGATCGCCGGGCATCAGTCCGAGCAGCACATAGCAGACAAAGGACATGAAAATGACCACGGTTGCCATTTGAATCAATCTGGAGATTACGAAGTGCGTCATGTTCTAGGTTGCTTTGGTGTCTTCAGTATTCAGCAAGCATAAGGTTAGTCCATCGTTCAGGCAAATTGATTGATGAGATTCGGTGTTCCATATGTTGCTCTTTCCGAGGCCGACCTTCCCCGAGTATTCGTCAAGCTGACTTCCCGCTTTCGAATCAATCCAGATGGGTTTCAACGAGCGTCAGTCGAAGGTGTCCATGATGATGTGTTTGTTATAATTCAATTGCCAGAATTTGCGGTGCAGATCAATCACGCGACATCTCCATTTGAGCAGGATTCTCCTGATATTCTTGAGTAATCTCCATATTGGCTTGTGCGATCGATTCCGTCCCTGAACGCCGGTGTAGCTCAGCAGGTAGAGCAGCTGATTCGTAATCAGCAGGTCGGAGGTTCAAGTCCTCTCGCCGGCACCAACATAATAATGGGAGATAACCCCATCAACCAGAAAATCGAACATACCTTCCAACGCACGAATGCCATCCCGCATTCACGAACCCGTTGGCATTCGACTCTCAAGCATATTCAATCGAGTCCATCAGTCGAAATCTGTCGGGGGTATTGGTGAGTCAGGCAGGTCGAAGTTCTGAGCAGGAGTTCAATCTTGCATTCGGCGAATCACTGCGTTCGACGAATTACCGATGGCGTGATGTCTCCGCGGACTCCGGGTTGGAATCGGGTGCGCAACTCCGACCTAGAAACGTCATATCGGTAGAACAGACAGGCGTCCTGGCCGGCCCAGGCAATCAAGCCAAGAAACCAGACATTCTGATCATCGATGAGAATACCCCACCGGTCGTGATCGAATGTTCCTATCAGGGACCTGATGCCGACCGGGATGCGAAGTCGAGGTTGGGTTTGGTCACCAGTTATGGCCAGCTCAGGATAAAGACTGCAATTGCGGTTGAGATTCCCCCGCGATACCGGGACATGTCGCTCAATCAAATGATTGATGCCCTCGGCAGGGAGAATTCGATTCGATACGCACTACATCACGAAAATGATTACCGATGGCCGAAACGGGGATTTCTTTCCGGACCGGTAAGCGCTGTATCAAGCCTGATTGTCGCGGCTGCACTGCCAAAGGAAGAGTTGGAGAGAGTTGCAGAGGAGGTTGCGGGCTTGGTGGATGCGGCTGCCGACAGATTGGAATTGTACCTGTCCGGGCAGCATATCGACGAGATCCGGGAAGCGGTTTTGCAGCGAACCCATCTCAAGGGGCTCAGAACCACGGCCTTGCTATGGCTTAACGCCTTATTGACACAACAGCGGTTGTCGTCGCAGCGCAACAGCGGTATTCCGGCTGTGGATTTTTCAGATGAATCATCGGTTTTACCTTCTGATCAGTTGGCAATCTGGGTCAGGATTGTCAACGAGAATTGGCGTTCAATATTTGAGCCTGCAGTTGGCGTGCTTCGAAAGGTGAGCCGGGCGAATCCGTCGGCAACCAACGAGGTATTCAGTTTGCTGACCGAAGCAGTCGAAAAGATCGAGACTGCGCGCCTTGGTCCCCGAATGAATGTAGGGGCGGAACTGTTTCCGAAGTTGAGTGACGACAGAAAACAGGCGGCTGCATTCTATACCAAGCCAGCCACAGCGGAGTTGCTTGCTGCCCTGACGATTCGATTTGAAGACTTGGATACTGAGGAGTGGAAGTCCGGTGACATATTCGAGAATCACGCCCTGGCAGACCTGAGCTGTGGTACCGGGACCCTGCTCAGAGCAGGGTATCGCAGGATATTGGAATTTCATGAGGCTGAAGGCAAGTCATCTGAGTCGAGCTCGAGACGCCTGCATCGTTGTGCCATGGAGTTGGGGCTGGTCGGTACGGACATCAGCCCGATTGCAGCGCATCTGACGGCTTCCTCATTGGCCGCAATTGGTTACGGCGATCCATACGGAAACACGAACATCGGATGGTTGCGTGTGGGTGGTGGCAGTGGCTTGACGGGAGCGCTTGAGTTTTTCGGTACGGAAGCCGCACACAACATGTTTGAGGATGTAGCCGGGCGTTCGACCGGTACTTCAGTTCAGACCCAGGAAATTGTAGTCAGTGACAACAGCCTCAAGTGGATATTGATGAATCCACCCTATACAAGAACCAAAGGCGGTCAGGGTGCATTTGACGTGGCTGGTTTGAACGAAGCGGAACGGCGCGCCTGTCAGAACCGTTGGGGTAAATTGACGAAAAATGAGCCAATCAACAAGCACGCGGGTATGGGGGCATCCTTCCTTGCACTTGCCCGAAAGAAAATCCAACCTGGAGGGCGTATCGGTTTTGTACTTCCACTGACAGCCGCTTTTGCTGATTCCTGGGCGCAGACGAGGAAAATGATTGAATTGGAGTTTACTGATGTGGTCATCGTTGCTGTTGCAAGCGGGGCAACGTCCATGTCTGCTGATACCGGTTTGGAGGAAATGTTGCTGGTTGCCCGCAAGCGAACCGAAGACGAATACAATCTGGCACCTCCCTTTCAACTTCATTGCGTCACACTGCGTCGACCGTTCGATAGGCTTGGGGAGGCGGGCGAAGTGGCTCGCTCAATTTTGGCCATCCTGCATGGCAATCCCTCTGGCAGTCGAGTCCGTGCAATCATCGCGGGAGATGATGAGTTGGGTAGCGTGGTTTCATTTGACAATTTTGGAAACGGGGCGCCATGGAGTCCTTTAGGCGTGGTTCACGGTGACCTTGCACTCGCAACTGAGCAACTGACTGGTGGGGTACTGGGATACTTCAGTTCAACGTCAATGCCTTTAGGTGTTGAAATGACGACTGTTGGACAGGAGTTTACCGTAGGTCCCACTCACCATCTAATCGGACATCCTTCAGGAAAGGACCCGATTGGTGTGTTTGAAATTCATCCGGTTATTGACTCTCTAGACACATTTGGGGTTGATCGTATGCTTTGGGCGGCGCAAAGCGAATCCCAGAAAAAACTTCTCGTTGAACCAACACATAAAGGTGAAGCGATTGATAATGCTCAGCCAAATGACTTAATTGAACGGATGCGGAGTAAATCCAGTACTCTGTTTTATGCACGCAATATGCGCTGGACATCGCAAGCATTGGTTGCGGCAACGACCAGTAAGCCTGTTATGGGAGGAAGAGCCTGGACGGCTTTGTTGCATGAAGATCAGCGAATTTGCAGAGCATTTGCACTATGGGTAAATTCCACGCTGGGTATGATTTTGCATTGGAAGTTAGGCCAACGCACACAAGTCGGGCGGTCGACACTTCAAGTCGGTGCGATAAAACAGGTGCCTTGCCCTCGACTGAGTGACCTTGGTGGTACTTCTCTGGAAATTGCAACAAGTGAATACGAGCGGCTCAGCTCGGAATTCCTAATGCCGGCTTGTCTGGCTCATAAAGATGATGTTCGGAAGCAAATTGACCAAGCCGTCATCAAAATGCTCAATTTGCCAAAGGAGTCCGAGCGTGAAGTCGAGTTGATGAGAACATTGTGGTGCAATGAGCCGACTGTGCACGGATGGAACAAGACAGCTGTTGACTTGCTGTCGCAGGAAGACCAGACGATTATGTGATCCAATTCATCAGGTTTTCGATGTGAATTGAGAATCTTGTGTTTGAAAAAACTTACGGATTGAAAACGATTCTCACCGGAATCACAGCATTACCAGACAGACTCGAAGCCTGCGACATGACCAGCGATCGATTGATCGCTGTAACGTGATCTCTCGATCAATCCAGTCTGGCACTCGCGATATACATCTTGAAGGCTTCGCACCAGACGACCACGTTGTCGAACTCATCTGTATTCAATTCCGCTGGCAGTTCGAAACTGAGTGGACCGGAAAATGTTTTCAGTTTGGCGATCTGAACAGCCTCCGGTTTGATGCGCTTGAAATCGTCCTTGTTGTCGATGAATTTCTTTGTCATGTAAATACGGTAGTCAGGCCCTGGCGCGAGTTTGACGTCTTCCTCAAATACCAGATTTCCCGAAGAGATCCTGACATTGCCCTCGCCCCAGTGCAGTGCATCCGACCCAGGACTGTCCCGGTCGAATTCTCCTGTCCGATCAGTTTCAGAAAAGATCTGTACGGCTTCTGTCGCCTGCTTTTCGCCTAACCAGTCAATCAATATCGGAAGGGTGTAGACGCCAAGCGGAAAACCTGCTGCGATTCCCACCACCAAACCGAAGACCATTCCCCAGAGCCAATTTCTCATCACGGTGTACCGAATTTAACCTTACTCAAATGTGATTGATTATATACACCAAATTGGTTTGGATTTTCGTACCGGCACAGATTCAGAATTTCAGGCTACAGAAGCAACATCATCCTGTATGACCCGGTCAAATGAAATCTGGGATTTGGCGGCTTCCGCCAGCAGCCATTTTCTGAACGCCGCGATTCTCGGTTGTGAGACCACCTTGTGGGGACAGACTAGGTAATAGGACACCGGAGACTCGCTGTAGACGTTGAACAGCTTGATGAGCCGATTGGCCTTGAGATCCTCGTCGACATGCGCACTGCGGGCCAAGGCGATGCCCTGGTTGTCAATGGCAGCCTGAATGCACATGCTGGTATCGGGAAAGCGTGATCCTGTTGGAAGTGACTTGACGGTAATGCCAGCGTCTCTGAACCAGTCCCGCCACCTTGGACAGATGTCAAATGAATGTCGGTACAGAAGGGGATAATGCACCAGGTCTGCAGGATGTTCCGGAGGTGTGATCCGCTTGAAAAACTCCGGGCTGCAAACCGGAAAAACGTACTCATGCAGCAATGGGTCAATATGCAGGCCGGGCCAGTCACCATAACCGAGTCTGATGGCGATATCGACTTCATTGGTGGTGAAGTTGACGATGTCATCTGACGTGGAAATCCAAATACTGATATCAGGGTAGAGTTCATTGAACCGACCCAGTTTTGGGACCAGCCATTTCACAGCGAGTGACTGTACCAGGCTGACACGGATTGATGTTCGCGATTCGGAATTGGTGATCTCATTGAGTACCCGGTTCATGTTCTCCAGAAACTCTCGAACGACCGGGACAATCAACTGTCCCTCTTTTGTGATGATCAGCCGTCTTCCCTGGCGTTCAAACAGCTTGAAATCCCAAAGGTCCTCGATATGCCTGATCTGATGGCTGACGGCACTCTGGGAAATGAAGAGCTCTTCAGCAGCCTTGGTGAAACTGAGATGGCGGGACGAAGCTTCAAAGGCTCGAAGCGCTGCAATGGGTGGGAGTCGATTGATCATTTGGTTACCATATATGCAATTGCTCGTATATCAATAATATATTCAACTCTAAATCTCCCAGCAATTACCTAATTTATCATAAATTTATAGAAAATGAAAATATTTTTCACCATGAACATATATTCATGGACATAGGAAAATTTATCTCTTTTATATTGGTAAAATTGAGTAAAATATTTCTCAAGTTCAAATTAACACTTGATTTTGGTTGGCGAATCATATGTGACTACGAACAGCAAGGACGGACTTTTTGAGCATGGACGCTCTCTTATTCCTACCGATTAATTTGAATCCTCTTTTAGTGTTTGATTGCCAGGATTTATCCGAATCAAACACTCTTTTTTTGCAGAATTTGCACGCGGCTTTTCGGGGCCATTCTTCGTGATAGGTGACGCGGAACTTGGCAGGCATGTTGCGCCAGAATCTTTCGAGCAGAAATCAAAAGAGAACATACATCCATCGGAAACAATGAAAGTTTTCTGGAATTGTCAAAGCCGTAGAACCAATCAACGCAGTATATGTGATAATTCGTTTTCCCAATCCAATACGCTAGAGATGCTGGACCAAGAATCAGCAACCCACTGACAAGATGGAATTAGACCATGAATCTGCATTCACTGCTGCGAAACCAGGAGAAATCAAACATCCCAGTTCGTGTCGGCATCATCGGTGCCGGCAAGTTCGCCACCATGTTCATGTCCCAGATCATTCGAACTCCTGGCATGAGACTGAGGGCCGTGTGCGACCTTATGCCTGACAGGGCACTGGACAATCTCAGTGCAGTTGGGTTCGACGGGCGAACTTATTTTGGTTCACGATTTCAATCAGACAACGATGCCGTGCTGATCACCGACGATGTGGTCACCGTGCTGGACCCTAGACACATTGATGTTGTCATTGAATCCACGGGTGACCCTGTTGCAGGTGCCCGACATGCACTCAGAAGTATCGAATGCGGAATCGATGTCGTCATGGTCAATGTTGAGGCAGATGTGTTGGTTGGTGCCGAGCTTGCCCGCAAGGCACGCGAAAACGACGTGATCTACTCCCTGGCTTACGGAGACCAGCCGGCGCTGATTGTTGAACAGGTTGATACTGTTCGCTCAATGGGGCTTGAGGTGGTTTGTGCGGGCAAGGGAACAAAATATCTTCCCGAATACCATCGATCAACTCCGGAAACAGTCTGGAACTACTACGGATTGACCGAAGAAGATGCACAACGGGGTGGCATGAACAGCAAGATGTTCAATTCATTCCTGGATGGCACCAAGTCGGCCATTGAGATGACGGCGGTTGCGAATGCCACTGGATTGTCTCCCCCAAAAGACGGATTGTCATTTCCGCCGTGTTCGGTCGATGAGTTGGGTTCGGTACTCAAACCGAGAAGTGATGGCGGAATATTGGATGAGAAAGGCATGGTTGAGGTGATCTCTTCACTGAATCGTGATGGAAGTGAGGTCGAAAGAGATTTGCGATGGGGCGTGTTCGTGGTGTTTGAGGCTGGTACCGCCTATGTTGAGCGGTGCTTTCGGGAATACGGATTGCTGACTGACAGTACAGGAAAGTATTCTGCCTTGTATCGTCCGTATCACCTGATCGGTCTGGAATTGGGAATCAGTGTTGCGTCGGTTGCCTTGAGAGGGGAACCCACCGGCTATCCTCGCTCATTTTCTGCGGACGTCGTCGCGGTGGCCAAGCGTGACCTTCGAGCGGGTGACACACTTGACGGTGAGGGCGGCAGTACGGTGTGGGGCAGGATTGTTCCTACCAGCCGATCTTTGGAACTCAATGCCGTTCCCATCGGATTTGCATCAGGGTTGAAATTGACCGGACCGATTGGTCAGGATTCAATCGTCACCTGGGATCAGGTTGAATCCATGGAAACCAATGAAGTCTATGAACTTCGCAAGCTCATGGAGGGGCGGGTTTCAGCAGCGGTTTAGATCATGTGTCACCTGCAGTGAATCGCGAACACATGGTTTTGCCCCTCAATCCAATGGCTGACATCCCGATCGCGATTCGCGCCAATGAACTCGGTGCTATCAACGATGGAATGAATCCGGGTCAGTGAAGGCCGGACACGCGCAGCAACATCGTCTTCCTGCACCGATAGTACGTTGCGCGGAATATCCCTGCGTTCAGACTCAACTGACCGACCGCTGATCATTCGACAGTTTGAGGTTTTCCGTGCGATGCGGCTGCAGCCCGTACGTTCGCCAGATCCGGTTGACGGTCGCTGGACTGAGACCGCAGTGGGCGGCCATGGTTCGGGTGCCGTCGCTTGGGGTCTGCTCAAGTGTCGCCACGATGACTCGCTTGATGTCTTCATCAGTGACAGTGCGTGGCTTGCCGGAACGCGGTTCGTCCATCAGCCCGTCGCACCCGTATTCGAGAAATCGCCGCCGCCACTTGTTGACGGTCTGGCGAGTGATGTCGAGTTTCCGTGCCACCGTGCCGTCGCTGAGACCCTGTGCCGACAAAAGCACGATGCGCGCCCGCAGCGCAAGTCTATGGTCGGTTTTCGGACGCCAGACCCAATGTTCGAGCTGAGTGCGGTCGTCCCTGGTCGGTACCGGGTTCTCCCGGGTGTGATGATTGGCCATAGCGGTTTCTCCTAGCCTGGGTCTGACTCTACGGCATTATGCCAGATTGACTTTATACGGTCGAAGAATCAAGAATACAGAATCCCAGTCCAATGACTATTCCATGAGTTGGCGCAATTTCCGACTTTCGCCAGAAGAAGAAAGGAAAAACTGTTGGGAACGGAAGGCGGCACAGAAATGAAGATCGCTCCAACACCACACTATCCGATGATTTACCGGTTTGTCTGAATTTTGGGGCAGAAGTTCTGAGGACTGCCGCATGAATGCAAATCTTGAGTCATGGCAGGTTTAGTTTATGGGTACAAATACGGCCTTTTGCGCCGGGTGAACACCATTTGACGTCGCTGCTTGAAGACGTACCCGGTCTCCGACATCAGAATCACCACCGACCAGTCGTCCCAGGCAACGATTATCCGCACCATCCATTTGAATCAAGGCGAAGCAGACATCCTCGCCGTTTGCGTCCTGCCCGCTGGTGCTTTCGACAATCACCCCTGTTCCGTCCAGCTCCATCCATTGGGTCTCGGTCTGGTCGTTGGCACATATAAGTCTGGGCGGAAAACTGATTGTTCCACATTCCGGGCACTTCGAAGCAAGCGCGCGCCCTTCAGACAAGGCATCAAAATAGGGTTTCAGTCCGCCCAGGGCATAGGAATAATCCAGTTCCAGTTTCAGATCCAGATAGTCTGTGGATTCTTTCATCTTGTCATGCCTTCCATATCGGCATCAAACTCGAATATTGCACAATCGAATGCCTGTCGCATCGTTCAGTGATTAACGAGACAGCATCGCGTTTGAAACCCTTGAAACCGGTTTCCGGTCCAGATGATCGAAAACGAACCTTGAGACGTTGATCAATTCGTCCAGGTTTATGCCAGTATTGATTTCCATGCCTTCCAGCATGTAGACCACATCCTCTGTTGCGACATTTCCGCTGGCGCCCTTGGCATAAGGGCACCCACCCAGTCCGCCAATCGAACTGTCAATGATGGATATGCCAAAGTCAAGCGCAGTCTGGATATTGGGCAACGCCTGACCATAGGTGTCATGGAAGTGAACTGCCGTGGCCTCCAAAGGTATGGATTCCTTCAATGCGGCAAGCAGTTTTCTTGTTCCAGTTACCGTACCCACACCGATGGTATCTCCCATCGAAACCTCGTAACACCCAATTTCAAACAGGCGCTCTGCGACTGGAACGACCTGGCTGACTGAAATCTGACCTTCATACGGGCAACCCTGCACGCATGAGACATATCCTCTGACCGGGACGCCATTGGACATTGCGAATTCAACAACTGGTTTGAACCGTTCGAATGACTCGTCGATTGAGCAATTGGTATTTTTCCTGGAAAAGGTTTCGGACGCGGCGGAAAAAATCGCAATCGCATCCACCCCTGATGCCATGGCTGCCTCCATCCCCATCATATTGGGTACCAAGGCGACGAGCGAAACGTCCTCTCGTCGGCGAATTTTCTCAAGAACCTTGTCGGTTTCCGCCATCTGCGGCACCCACTTGGGCGACACAAAACTTCCAACCTCCAATGCATGAAAGCTAAAATCGGACAATCTCTCAACCAGTTCAGCCCTGAATTCCACGGACGTAGGAACGGTCTCATTTTGCAGACCGTCTCGCGGTCCGACTTCAACCAGACGAATTTGATTGGAGGCGCTCATTTTTGAGTCTCTTCAGATGTCTCAGCGGTTTCAACGACAACGCAGGTCGCGCCTTCCTCAACCTGGTCATTTTCGTTGTAGTTGATTGCTGTCACCACGCCATCACTTGGACTGGTAATGTGATGCTCCATTTTCATCGCTTCAATGACGATCAGATTCTGGCCGGCCTGCACCTGTTCACCTGATTCAACCAGAATTCTGACAACCCGTCCGGGCAGCGGCGCCGTCAATGAGCCTGACTTGGCGGTCGGCGCGCTTGCCACCGAAATTTTCTCTGTGGGCATCAACTCATACCTTGAGAAGTTGTGGAATGCGACAACCGAATTGTCCAATCGCGCAACGGTGACCTCCCAAGAGCCCCTGTCCAGCTCAGCTGTAATCGTGTTGTCAGAGATGGTGTGATGATGTACGGTCATTTGTCCAGAATCGCAATTGACCAGGACTTTGCCATTCTGATCTTGGATGGTGACACTGACTACGCGGTCACCGAACTCAAAATGTGTGCTGAATTCACGGGTTGTGTTCAACCGCCAGCCGCTTGTGCAATGCCATGGGGAGTAAGGGTCCGAATCAGGACGACCAGGGTTTCGCTGACTGGATTCAGTTGACAGTGAATCCAGGTAGAGTGCGGTGACTGCGGCAATCTCATCTGGCAGGTCTTGGTTTTCCTGAGTCAGCTCAGGCAGGTTGCTTTCGACGAACCGAACGTCAATCGTTCCATGCCGGAAGCTGTCATGCCCGAGAAGCTTGGCCAGGAATGCCAGATTTGTATCAACACCCGCAATTCGCAGTTTTCGAAGCGCATTGAGCATCGTCAATATCGCATCATCCCTGTCGGGCCTGTAACTGACCACTTTGGCGATCAGTGGGTCATAGTGTCGGTCAACGTTGTCGCCCGCGCGGACACCGGTGTGTATCTGGATGTCATCATTGGTTTCCGGAAAGGACAGATGGGTGATTCTTCCCGGTGAGGGAAGAAAATTCCTGGTCGGATTTTCCGCATAGAGACGCACTTCAACTGAATGCCCAATCGGTTGTTCTGGCAGCGGGAACGACAACACGGACTCACCGGCCGCAATACGCAGCTGCCATTCGACAAGATCGGTTTTTGTCACCTGTTCGGTGACTGGGTGTTCCACCTGGAGTCTGGTATTCATTTCCATGAAGTAGAATTGTTCCCCATCAAGCAGGAACTCCAGCGTGCCGACGCCGTGGTAACCGATAGACCTTGACAGTTCAACGGCGGCATCAAACATGTCTGACTTGACCTTGTCTGGAATATTCGGAGCCGGCGCCTCCTCGATGATCTTCTGATATCGTCGCTGGGCCGAGCACTCCCGGTCAAACAGATGAACGACGTTTCCGTGCTTGTCTCCAGCGATCTGGACCTCGATATGCCGTGCCTGCTGCAGGAACTTCTCAATGATCATGAACTCATCGTCAAATGCTTCCTTGGCCTCGGATTTGGCGGATTGCAGGATTTGATGGAACTGATCCTCGCTGTGAACGATCCGCATGCCTCTGCCGCCGCCACCGGCAGAGGATTTCAGCAACACCGGGAATCCGATTTTTCGTGACGCCTGGATCATGCCGTCGGGGCTTTGCTCCGCGTCGCGATAGCCGGTGAGCGTGGGCACGCCGGCGCGCTGCGCAATGCCCGAAGCGGTGGATTTTGATGCCATATCGCGAATGGCTTGGGATGGCGGGCCGATGAACTCGATTGAATTTCGTTCGCACAGCTGTGCCAGGACACTGTTTTCTGACAGAAACCCATATCCCGGATGAATGGCATCCGCTCCGGTCTTTTGTGCCGCGCTCACAATCCGGTCTGCGTTCAGATAACTCTCTGATGGCCTCGCACCGCCAATTTCAACAGCCTCATCGGCAATGTCTACGTGCAATGCGTTGCGGTCGACGTCGGAATGAACTGCAACAACAGGAATGCCGAGTCTGTGGGCTGTGCGTGTGATCCGACAGGCGATTTCGCCGCGGTTGGCAATGAGCAGTTTGTTGAACAAAACGCCGCCTAACCTTTGTGACGCCACGAGGGCGGGCGTTTATCCAAAAATGCGGATGTTCCTTCCCGACCTTCATCTGAAGCCCGGACGTTCGCAATCATCCGGATGGTTTCGTCGCGCAGCTCCGGTGTGATCGGTTTGGCGACGACGTTCTGCAACTGGGCTTTGGCCGTTGTCTGTGCACTGGGTGCACTTTGCAGCAGTTCCTTGAGGATCTTTTGATCGGATTGGTGAAAGTGTTCAGAGTCATGCCACTCGTGAATCAAACCCAGGCTAAAGGCAGTGGCAGCATTGAAGCGCTCACCGGTCAGGAAGTATCGCCTGGCATTTCGAACGCCGATGGCCTCAACAACATAGGGACTGATGACCGACGGAATCAGGCCAATCTTGACTTCAGACAGACTGAAAATGGTCTCTTCGGAGGCGATGGCAATGTCGCAGCAAGCGACCAGGCCAACGCCACCACCAAACACATTGCCATGAATCATCGCGACGGTCGGTCTTGGGAATTGATACAGCCGGTGCATCATGCTGGACATCTTGCCGGCGTCCTCAACATTCTGTGCCTCGCTGTAGTCTGCCATGCGCCGCATCCAGTTAATATCGGCTCCGGCACAGAAACTCTTGCCGGCGCCGCGCAGCGTGAGTACCCGGATACCCGGATGATCATCCACTGATTCCAGTGCCTGCGAGATCTCTTCAATCATGATCTCGTTGAAGGCGTTGTGAACCTCCGGTCGATTCAATGTCAGGGAACAGACTCCGACCTCGTCTATCGTCAGAAGAATCGTCTCGAATTTTTGAACTTCCACCATTGAACTCGCCTACATTCTGAAAATACCGAATCGGGTCTCTTGCACGGGGGCGTTGTATGTCGCTGAAATGCCAAGTGCCAGAACCATCCTGGTGTCCACCGGATCGATGATCCCGTCATCCCAAAGGCGCGCACTCGAATAATAGGGACGGCCCTCGGTTTCATACTGTTCAAGGATCGAATTCTTGAATGCTGTTTGCTCGTCCTCCGACCAGTCGCGGCCTTTCATGCTGTCAAGGCGAACCTGGGTCAGCACGTTTCCTGCCTGCTCCCCGCCCATCACTGAGATGCGTGCGTTGGGCCAGATCCAGAGGAATCTCGGACTGTAGGCGCGCCCACACATGGCGTAGTTGCCCGCACCGAAACTGCCACCGATGATGACGGTGAATTTGGGCACGTTGGCACAGGCGACCGCCGTCACCATCTTGGCCCCGTCTTTGGCGATGCCGCCTGCCTCATACTTCTGGCCCACCATGAATCCGGCAATGTTCTGCAGGAAGATCAGGGGGGTGTTCCGTTGGCAGCAAAGTTCAATGAAGTGGGCTGCCTTCAGTGCGGATTCCGAGTATAGTATGCCGTTGTTGGCAATGATGCCGACCGGATATCCCATCAGATGGGCGAAACCGCAGACCAGCGTATCGCCATACAGTTTCTTGAATTCATGAAATTCACTGCCGTCCACCAGGCGCGCGATGATTTCCCGCACATCCATGTTCTGTCGCAGATCTGTCGGCACGACGCCATAAATCTCACTGACATCGTATAGCGGCGCACTTGGCTCGCGCACATGCGCGGACACTGTTTTTGTCCGATTGAGATTGCGAACAATGTCCCGGACGATGGAAAGCGCGTGGTGATCGTCATTTGCGTAGTGGTCGGTGATGCCGGATTGACGGGAGTGAACGTCCGCCCCACCCAAGTCCTCAGCCGAGACTGTTTCGCCTGTTGCCGCCTTGACCAGCGGAGGGCCACCCAAAAAGATGGTGCCTTGATTGCGCACGATGACGGATTCATCGCACATCGAGGGGACATAGGCGCCGCCTGCAGTGCACGATCCCATTACGGAGGCGATTTGGGGAATGCCTGCGGCTGACATATTGGCCTGATTGTAGAAGATCCGACCAAAGTGCTCCCGATCAGGGAATACACTGTCCTGCAATGGGAGGAATGCACCGCCCGAGTCCACAAGATAGACGCAGGGCAGGTGATTTTCCCGGGCAATCTCCTGTGCCCGCAAGTGCTTTTTGACCGTCATCGGGTAATAGGTTCCGCCCTTGACGGTTGCATCATTGGCGAAGATCATCACCTCCTGTCCGCAGACTGATCCGATGCCGGTCACGATGCCCGCAGCGGGCACCTCACCACCGTACATCTCGCATGCAGCGTAGGGAGCGATCTCGAGAAAGGGCGAGCCCTGGTCAAGCAGCAGTTGGATTCGTTCTCTGGGCAGCAGTTTTCCCCGGCTGACGTGTTTGTTGCGGGCGGATTCGCTTCCGCCCAGCTTGATAGATTGAAAAGTGGCATTGAGCTCCTCAACCAGCTCGGTCATTGCCTGCTGGCGGGCATGGAATTCGGCGTTTTCGGGACGGATTTGCGACTCGATGACAGCCATGGCGCAAGGGGTGACTATTCAGTGGTGAGCCTGTTACCAACCGCCGCGGCTGATCCAGGTTTCGAGCTGTCCGATGCGGTCGTGCCCCCAGAATGGTTCGCCGTCAGTGATGAAAAACGGGGAACCGAATACCTTCTGGTTGACTGCGTGGTCAGTCGCATCGCGCACCAACTGTTTCACTGACGGATCCTCGAGGGCTGCTTTCAACTCGTCTGAGTCCACTCCGATTTCAGCGGCCACCGACAGCACCACTTCAGGCTCGGAGATCAATTCATCCCTGACGAAATAGGCACGATACAGGGCTTTAGCCAGTTGTTTGGCCCGTTCTGCATCGGATTGCTGCAACCAATAGTAAGCCCTGCACGCGGCGACAGAGGCAACCGGGAAAGTTGAGGGAAGGCTGAAGTCGATACCTTCGAGTCGCGCAACGCGATTCAGATCCCGGTCGCTGTATTCCTTGACCAGGGGTGTCTGCACCAACGGCTTTCGTTCGGTGATTCTCATCACAATACCCATAAGATAAGGTCGCCACACAACATTGCAGTTGCAGCGGTCTGCAAGTGCGTCGACTTTCTCGCTGGAAAAATAGCCGTAGGGCGATGAGAAGTCGAAATAAAAGTCTACAGTCTTTTTCATGCTGAAACCGGTCTTGCTGATCGCGAAAGGTGAACTACGATCGGGTGACGCCGATTGCAGTGGCTTCGCCACCGCCGATACACAGTGAAGCGACGCCGCGCTTTAAGTCGTATTTCTCCATTGCCGCAATCAGGGTGATGAGAATTCTCGCCCCGGATGCGCCGACTGGATGTCCGAGTGCGCAGGCACCGCCATGGATGTTCATGCGGTCATGCGGGATGTCGAGACTGCGCATCGCCGCCATGGTGACCACTGCGAATGCTTCATTGACCTCGAACAGGTCGACGTCGTCTACAGACCAATTGAGTTTTTCGAGCAGTTTCCTGATCGATCCGATCGGTGCGGTGGGGAAAAGATTCGGCTCGGCTGCGTAGGTGACATGCCCCACCAGGTTTGCGATCACGTCGGTGCCTCTTCTTTCCGCTTCTGCCTCGGACATCAGAATCACGCTCGCGCCGCCATCGGAAATCGAGCTCGAATTGGCAGCGGTCACGGTTCCATCCTTGCGGAATGCGGGCCTGAGAAAAGGGATTTTTTCGGTATTGGTGGTTTCCGGCTGCTCGTCAGTGGATACGACATACTGATCCTTGCGAGTTGTGACCTCAACCGGTGTCACCTCGCGCTGGAATGTTCCATTCTCGGTTGCTTTCTGGGCACGGGTGAGCGATTCGATCGCAAACTGATCCTGCTCATCGCGGCTGAACTGGTAGCTTTGCGCACAGTCCTCTGCGAATGAACCCATCAGCGCGCCTTTCTCGTAGGCATCTTCGAGACCATCGGTGAACATGTGATCCATCAACTGCCCGTGTCCCATTCGCAGTCCCTGCCTGGCTTTCGGCAGCAGATAGGGGGCGTTGCTCATGCTTTCCATGCCACCGGCAGCGACCACGGCATTGGTTCCTGCGACAATGGAGTCATAGCCCAGCATCACGGTTTTCATGCCTGAGCCGCACATCTTGTTCACGGTGGTGCAACCGACAGATTTGGGTATGCCGGCGGCCAGTGCCGCCTGGCGGGCGGGAGCCTGTCCCATTCCCGCCGGGAGCACACAGCCCATCAGCACCTCGTCAACATCGGATCCCAGGATGTTGGAATCGTCGAGCGCGGCGTGGATGGAACTGCGACCCAGTTCGGGGGCGGATTGCGGCGACAGTCGGCCTTGGAATCCGCCAATCGGCGTCCGGGCCATACCTGTGAGTACTACTGAAGGGTATTGCATCTGATCAATCTCATCTGGTTTTGATTTATCTGAATCGGTTATCGGGTTTCGGCAAAGAGTTCCCTGCCAATCAGCATACGGCGGATCTCACTGGTGCCGGCGCCGATTTCATACAGTTTGGCATCCCTGAGCAGCCGTCCGGTTGGGGTTTCATTGACGTACCCCATTCCACCGAGTGCCTGGATCGCCTCGATCGCGCACCAGGTCGCTTTCTCCGCGGTGTACAGGATAACGGCGGCGGCATCCTTGCGCGTCGCTTCGGCGCGGTCACAGGCTTTTGCCACTGCGTAGGCATAAGCACGCGAGGCGTTGAGCGTGGCGTACATGTCAGCGAGTTTGCCCTGGATCAACTGAAACTCACCGATGGATTTGCCGAACTGTTTACGCTCATGGATGTAGGGAACGACGACATCCATACAGGCCTGCATGATTCCAATCGGGCCTGCGGACAGCACAACCCGTTCGTAGTCAAGTCCGCTCATCAGGACTTCGACACCATGATCGACCTCACCAAGCACATTTTCCTTTGGTACGCGGCAATTCTGAAAGATCAGTTCACCGGTGTTTGAGCCGCGCATGCCCAGTTTATCCAGTTTTTGACCGGTTGAGAATCCTGAAAATTCGCGCTCGATGATGAAGGCGGTGATGCCCCGGGAACCCTGATCAGGCGAGGTCTTGGCATACACGACCAGCACGTTGGCATCGGGTCCGTTGGTAATCCACATCTTGTTGCCATTGAGAAGATAGTGGTCATCTCGCTCGTCGGCTTTCAGTTTCATGCTGACGACATCGGAGCCCGCGTTCGGTTCGGACATTGCGAGTGCACCGACGTGCTCGCCACTGATCAGTTTTGGCAGATAGCGTTGCTTTTGCTCGTCGGTGCCATTGCGACGGATCTGGTTGACTGCAAGATTGGAGTGTGCACCGTAGGACAGGCCGACGGAAGCCGAGGCGCGGCTGATCTCCTCCATGGCGACGACATGCTCGATATACCCCATGCCGGCTCCCCCGAACTCCTCTTCGACGGTGATGCCAAGCAGGCCCATGTCTCCCATTTTTGTCCAAAGGTCGGGAGGAAACTCATTGGTGCGATCCATATCAGCGGCCCTTGGCTCGATTTCGCGCTGTGCGAACTCGCGCACGCTGTCCCTGAGCATGTCAGCGGTTTCGCCCAATCCGAAGTCCAATGATGAGTATGTGCTGTTCATGGCTGACAGGTTTCCTAGGTGATGCAGATGGCTGTCTGTTGCATCACGGCACACAGACTCTGTTTGCTGTCCGAGTGTGCGGTGACATCGATCGTCGAAATCGTCAATGTCTTGCCCGGTTTGATGACCCTGGCTTCTGCGGTAAGTCGGTCACCCCTGGCGGGTGCCGTCAGATTGATCTTGAATTCCACAGTTAAAATTCGGCTGTTTGCGGGCATCAGGGTGAAAGCTGCGAATCCACCGGCTGAGTCAGCGATGGTGGTGGTTGCGCCTCCGTGAAAAAAACCGTCCTGTTGCGTCAGATTGTCACTGAAAGGCAGATCAATTATACAGTGTCCGGGTTCAATGACCCGCATGGTTGCGCCGAGCAATCGCATGATGCCCTGGCTGGCGAAGAGCATTCTTGCTTCGGATTCAAAATTCGGGTTTCGAATCTCGAAGGTATTCGAATCCACACCTTGTTGGTTGTGAGGAATGTCTGGCATGAATTTATCCAAATCCGGTCTGTGTGTAACCATGTAATCAAGCGAATCAGCCAACTCATTTCATTGATGGAACGGCGGATTGGTAATCTGCTGAGCATCGCCGACTCCGCCAGCGTTGATGAAGTCGTGATTATGGTACAGCAACACGGCACGAAATTTGGGATTATCCGCCTTTGTGCGGCGAATTCAATTCATGGCGGACTCGACTTTTCCGCCGATCGGGATTTCGCAATCGACGAATCGTTGATCGTAAATTTAGTCGCATGGTTGCCTCTGATCATTCTGACTTCCTGATAGCAAGCTCGACTGGTCATGACGCTGCCTGATTTCGGCGACAGGGAACTCACCATGCGAACAATGAAATACGGGTCCGAACTGGAAGTTGTCGATTCCTGGATTCTGCGTGACAAGATCAAGTCAATTGTTTCTGAAACCAGTAAACTGCCTGTGGAACAAAAGCCAACAGATCGCTCGGATCCCCTCCATTTTGTCTGCACTTGAATAATCGGTGTTGCTGATTACAGGTTGCGCGGTCCAGCGTCAAAAAATTAAAAAAATTTCCCCAGTGGCTCACGCTATGAGCCACTGCAGTCATTATCATGGCGCTCAATTGGAAATTTCACACGGACAATTCAATGAACAATCTCGATCAATTGCTGACTGACGTTGACCTGGGGAGACCGCAGTCGTTCAGAAACCTGACGGTTTGCCCACTGGTTTGTGCACGGTCCAATCCGGATGTCGGCTACCGTCTGTTCTCAACCGTTTCCACGCACACTGAAATCGATGTGTCGCAAGTCCAGGTTGGTGATGTCGCTTCACAACTGAACATCAACAACAAGGGACTTCACCGTTATCTCATTTTGGACGGTGACGAGTTGCAGACCAGTCGATCCCGTTATATTGCAGCGGTGAGTGCAATGCTGCCGGCCGAACAGGCGATCATCATGCCCGTGCACGGACTTGAGTCCGGTCGGTGGAATCATGAATCCGAAACGCTCAGGCATTCGGGAAGAACTGACTTCGCCAGCGGGAAGACACAGCATCGAAAACGACGAAACGAAGATCGGGATTCCGGTCCGCGACGGTCGGCCAGAGTGGAATTCCCCGCTCGGGATGAACATTCCGGAACTCGCCGAGATGCAGAAGGGAAATCGGTCTACGTCGACAACAAGAACAAGCTACAGGACTTTCTTGAGCAGTTTCTTGTTCTTCCATCGCAAGTCGGTGCGATATTTGTAGTCAACGGCCGGGTTGCAGGCCTCGACCTGTTCGAAAGTGAGACGGTTTTCGCAGCCTTGCTGAGCGTTCTGATTCAGTGTTATGCGACGGACCCAATCCGAATCAGATTGACCCCCGGCATCAGAACATCAAACAGGGCTGCCAGCGACTTTCTCGCCCGCGTCCGGAACGCAAGACTGACACGTCATCCAACGCCGGGTGAGGGACAACAGTTCAGATTTGATGGCAACCACCTGATCGGCGGTGCCCTGGTTGTGGACGATCGGATCGTTCATCTTTGTGCCCTGCCGATTGGCCACAACCTGAACACCGCGGAATATCGCGCACGCAGGGAACGGGCATCAATGTTTTTGAGTGATCCGAACACGGCCAGCACTTGCTGATTGTTGCTGCCAAGCATCCGATTCAAATTCAAGTCTGCATTCACTACAACCGTACAGGAGGAATCATCCCATGATTGACAAGTTCAAACGGCGCAATCTGACCGGTAACGAGCATGATGCCATTTTCTACAAGTGTTTCGCACACCCGAAATGCTTCATCAGTCTGATCAGACTGGCACTTGGTGACGAACTCGCCGATACATTCGACTAGCCAAACGCAAGACTTGAGCCGATACGGCTTCTCGACCAAAAGCTGCGCGAAGTCAGGCCGGATCTGATACTTTCAGTGAGAATGAAACACTGCAACATCGACTGCCGGGTGTTCATGCATCTCGAACACAAAAGTCACAAAGACAGCAAGATCATGAAACAGTTGCTTCGATCCCAGTCCTTCCATTACCAGGAGAACAATACACCCGTCCTGTCAATTGTGATCTACCATGGCCCAAGCCACGCTGGCTGGCGATGCCGAATTTTCGGCAATCGCTGCAGTGGGCGGATGATGCGATCAAGGATGAGATGCACGCAAAGTTCGGCCATGTGCTGCTGGACTTCGGTGGCTTTCTGTTGAGCCTGCCCGAAGTGGTGAAAAGCAACCGGAAAATTGACACGAACATCAATGCGATCGTCTATCTTCTAACGCAGATCTGGGACCTTGACGAGGAAAAGTTCAACATTTTTCTCGACAAGGCCGAACCGATGTGTGCCGGTTCACAAATCATTTGGATCGGATAAATATCATCCGTTTCGCCATCCTTGGATTCACTGCTTGTTATGCCTGAGATGTCTTCATGGCACAAGCCTAAGCCTCGGGAAGACCTCAGCTGAGCAATTTTTGCGTTTTTTTCCAGAGGTCCTTGATCAAAACGTCGGCCGTGAGCTCGTTCGCCAGATATCCAGATTGGCCGCACCATGCCTGCATCCTATCCAAGTCATTGTTTCGACGTGCCGTACCGGTCATTTCCCTGGTCAGGGCACGTTGAATCGGATACGGGGCGGGGTCAGGTACTCCAGGCGCCGCTGCTGCCTTGGCAAATTCGGTTGCAACTGACCTTCCTGGACGCCCGGAAAATGAACGGGTGAGCATGGTTTGGTGCGGATGACTGTTGACGATCGCATCGGCCCAGGCTGACGGGATTTCGGCTTCCGGGCAGCATAGGAATCCAGTGCCGATCTGCACGGCACTGGCGCCAAGAATGATGGCTGCAGCGATACCTCGGGCGTCTGCGATGCCACCGGTTGCGATGACGGGAACTCGCACCGCATCGACAACGGCAGGCAGCAGTGAGAACAATCCAGCCAAAGACTGTTCCGCCTGCTCGGCCTTGAATGTGCCCCGATGACCACCCGCTTCCATGCCCTGGGCGACAATTACATCGGCCCCGGCTGCTTCGGCTTCCAGCGCTTCGCCGACGGTCGTTACCGTTGCAAACCAGGTCACGTATTGAGATTTCATGCGCTGGACAAATTTATCTGGATACAAACCCATGATGCTGGAGATTACCGGGGGCTCTGCCTCGAGCATGGCCTCGCACTGGGCGTTGAAATCCAGGATCGGTGCATCGGCTGCGTCAGCCGGCACATCGGAATCCCATTCGAGGAGAAATTCCCTGATTGCCTGCTCGTGACGGTGGTTGCGCGCCGGTTCCGGGTCTGGAATCCAATTGTTGAGCTGAAACACGCCATCGCTGGACGCCCTGAATTCACGGGTCCAGTCGTGAATCTGCTCGGGTTTCATCAGTAAGGCACCACATGCGCCCATACCGCCTTCGTTGGCAACCTTAATTGATAATCCAGGCGGACACGCACCGGCCATGGGAGCCAGCAGGATCGGAATTTTCAGCCCTAAACCCTTACAGAATTGATCCACCCGATCAGTTGAAATGCGATCTCTCATAGCTCTCGTCCAACAACGGCAAAACTTCCAAATTCATTATGCAGCATCAGGCAGATGCTTGGCGTGAATAATTTTTTGATGACGTATTTTGCCTGCAATCGAAAACAGCAAGATGACTCAAGCCGTCCGGGTCAGTCACCTTGTTCAGTGTGTTGGGTTCAATTGCTCCAAATCGCCGACTTCCGCGATGCATTGATTTATTTGTTAAAATTAAACGCAATAAACCCGATACCCGATCAGTAATCTGATGGGTATCCAGCACACTTGCATGAAAGCGGTTCACTTTCGAAACACTGAGCGATCTGGCGTAACCAAACCTTCAGACCTTCAAATCATCCGGATCTGGATTAATCATGGCGGCAACTGCTGAGAATATCAAATTGGTACACGACTTTGTCGAGGCTGGACGTCCGCTTCGGTTCGTCACTGCAACCAGTCTGTTTGATGGACATGATGCGTCAATCAACGTCATCCGTCGAATCCTGCAGGCTTCGGGAGTGGAAGTCATTCATCTCGGACACAATCGGTCAGTTCGTGAGATTGTAACGACTGCCGTGCAGGAGGATGCAGACGGCATTGCTGTAAGTTCCTACCAGGGCGGTCACATAGAGTATTTCAAGTACATCATCGATATGCTTGCCGAGCTTGGACGCAGTGACATCCGGGTTTTCGGCGGCGGTGGCGGTGTGATCGTACCCGACGAAATCCAGGAACTGCACGATTACGGTGTCGCGCGGATCTATTCACCGACCGATGGTCAGAAAATCGGCCTGCAAGGCATGATTGATGACATGATCGACAAGTGCCGCAGTGATTCGAAGATGTCATCCTCAGTTGTTGCGGACAAGCTCGATGTTGGCGAGACACGCGATCTCGCACTGCTGATCAGTCAGGTTGAATCGGGTCATTCGGAAGCGATCTCGTTTGTGCAGGGGGAAGCTGCGCAACTGCCTACAGTGCCGGTTCTCGGGATCACGGGTACCGGCGGATCGGGTAAATCCTCCCTCACCGATGAGTTGATTCAACGATTCAGACTCTACTGCGCCCCAACCACGCGCATCGCTATTTTGGCAGTCGACCCGACACGGAAGAAAACAGGCGGCGCGCTGCTCGGTGACCGAATCCGCATGAATGCAACCGACACTGCCAATGTGTTCGTCCGTTCGCTGGCGACCCGCGATGCGGGGGGCGGGATCCCCTCTTTCCTCACCGATGTCATCAGTGCCTGCAAACTTTGGGGATTCAATCTGATCATTGTGGAAACACCGGGAATCGGCCAGGGTGATACTTCGGTGATTCCGTACGTTGACCGTACAGTCTATGTCATGACACCGGATTATGGGTCTGCGAGCCAGTTGGAGAAAATCGACATGCTGGACTTTGCGGATCTGGTTGCGATCAATAAGTTTGATGCCAAAGGCGCGCAGGACTCCTACCGGGATGTCTGCAAGCAGGTGCAGAGAAACAAGGAGGCCTTCCATACGCCGGCTGAGTCCATGCCGGTTTACGGGACCATCTCCTCCAGATTCAACGACGACGGTGTGACCGCGCTGTTCCAGGCGGTTGTCGAACTGCTCGGTGCGCCCCAAGTCAATGAATCCTATCCCACCCGGTTGACGTCGAAAGTGTCTTCGAACAACCGCAGCGTCATCGCGCCGTCCCGAATCGGCTATCTCGCAGAGATTGCCGCCACCGCTCGAGGCTACCGGACGCATGTCGAATCCGTCTCTCAGGTTGCGCGCGAGCTTCAACAGCTGCGGGCCGCGCTTGACATGCTCGGCGAAGGCAGTTCCGACCTGGAAAGGCTGATCGGGGAACGCGAGGCGCGTCTTGATGATGATGCGGCAGCGCTGCTCGAGCAGTGGCCGAGTCGGGCTGCAGCGTTGCGAGTCAGTTCCGGCAATACAGATTCTGATACTGCGAGATGGCGGGAAAACCACACGGAAACCATTTCCGGCACCAAGGTGCCCAAGATTGCGTTGCCAAAGTTTTCTGATCACGGCGACCTGCTCAGCTGGCTGATGCTGGAGAACCTGCCTGGGCATTATCCGTATACCGCAGGTGTGTTTTCCTTCAAGCGCAAGGACGAGGATCCAACCCGCATGTTCGCAGGCGAGGGCGGACCGCACAAGACCAACAGGCGGTTCAAGCTGCTGTCTGAACATTCCGAAGCCAAGCGGCTGTCAACAGCCTTTGACTCGGTCTCACTGTATGGATTCGACCCGGACGAGCGACCCGACATTTACGGAAAAGTCGGAAATTCAGGTGTATCCATTGCAACCCTGGATGACATGAAGGTCCTGTACAGCGGATTCGATCTATGCAATCCGCGCACATCAGTGTCCATGACGATCAACGGACCGGCGCCAACCTATCTGGCCATGCTGCTCAATACAGCCATTGACCAGCAGGTTGAGAAATTCAGGACCAGTCATCAAAGACAACCCGATGCAGCGGAATTTGAGACGCTCAGGGCCGATACTTTGAGACAGGTACGGGGCACCGTGCAGGCCGATATCCTCAAGGAGGACCAAGGGCAGAACACGTGTATTTTCTCAACTGAATTCAGCCTGAAACTGATGGGTGACATCCAGGAATACTTCATCGAGAACGAGATCGGAAACTTTTACTCGGTCTCGATTTCCGGCTATCACATTGCCGAAGCCGGAGCGAATCCGATTTCCCAGCTCGCATTCACCCTGGCCAACGCATTCACCTACGTGGAGATGTACCTCGCGCGCGGCATGCACATTGATGATTTCGCGTCCAACCTGTCGTTTTTCTTCTCCAATGGATTGGATGCCGAATATTCGGTCATGGGGCGGGTGGCCCGCAGGATCTGGGCAGTGGCGCTCAAGGAGCGATATGGCGCCAATCCGAAAAGCCAGCGCCTGAAATACCACATTCAGACCTCTGGTCGCTCACTCCACGCGCAGGAAATCGATTTCAATGACATCCGAACCACGCTGCAGGCACTGATCGCAGTGTATGACAACTGCAACAGCCTACACACGAATGCTTACGATGAGGCGATCACCACGCCAACCGAGGAATCGGTGAGACGGGCCATGGCCATCCAGCTGATCATCAACAGGGAATGGGGTTTGGCCAGCAACGACAACCCCAATCAGGGCAGTTTCATTCTGGAGGAATTGACTGATCTGGTGGAAGAGGCGGTTCTGTGCGAGTTTGAGGCGATTTCCCAGCGCGGCGGCGTGCTCGGCGCCATGGAAACCGGTTACCAGCGCGGATGCATCCAGGATCAGTCGCTGTACTATGAGAGGCTGAAACACGACGGCAGTCTGCCCATCGTCGGTGTCAACATGTTCCTGAATCCAGATGCCGAAGAGCAACCCGTCACCGAGCTCGCAAGATCCACCGAAGACGAAAAGCAATCACAGCTCAGCCGTTTGCGGGATTTTCACGAACGCCACGTCGGGGATGCACCCAAAGCCCTTGCGTCGCTGCAGTCAGCAGTACTGGAAAATCGCAATGTCTTTGCCGAGCTGATGTCAGCGGTTCGCAGTTGCTCGGTTGGTCAGATCACATCTGCCTTGTTCGAGGTTGGCGGCAAGTATCGGCGGAACATGTAAAGCGCCGCCTGATTGTCTGCCACTTCAATTGAGAACATTCGAAATCCTGCCCGGAGCCAATCGCGATGCGACCCCTGTTTGATCTCAATGATCAGGTCGTTGCGGTGGCCGGTGCCGCAGGAGCCTTCGGTTCGGTGATCGTGGAGGAACTGATCGCACGAGGGTGCCGGGTTGCCGCGTTTGATCGCGATCCGGAAATCCTGCAGGGCCTGATGTCGAAGTTCGCCGCGAACCAGACTCACTGCGAGGCCATTGATGCCACCGACGAGAGCCAATGTGAAACAGCATTCAGCAATACAGTTGCCCGATGGGGCCGTTTGGATGGACTGGTGAATTGTGTCGGCATCTTCAAGGTCATGCCCTCCGAGCAAATGCCCCTGGAGGTATTCTCCAATGTGATCGAGACCAATCTGAATGCCGGATTCCTGCTGTGCCGAAGCGCTTCGGCATACATGATTCCACAACGTCACGGTCGGATCATCAACATAACATCCGTATCGGACACGGTCGCCAATCCAGGTTATGCGGCGTACGCATCCAGCAAAGCGGCCCTGGCTCACCTGACCAGAATCCTGGCGAAAGAGTGGGCAAGGTATTCAATCACAGTCAATGCAATCGGCCCGGCAATGTCGGATACCGACCTGACCCATTCGTTTCTGGGTGAGAGCGACAATCGGGACTACGCGCTGTCGCGGATTCCAATGAATCGGATGCTCGATCCCGAAGACCTGCTTGGTACTGCCATACTGCTGTTGTCACCAGCCGGTGCTTTCATCACCGGACAGGTGATTCACGTTGACGGTGGACGCACGCTACCCTGACCCATCAACCCTCACGGAGATTCAATGACGACCGCTGATCCCCAATACCCGCGAATGCGACTGAATGTCGCCATTTTGTCGGTGTGCCAGGCCTGTCTATTCACGGCCAATTCAACGCTGATTGCCTCTGCTGCCCTGGTTGGCGTGGCGCTTGCACCGCAACCCTTGCTGGCCACTGTACCTGTTTCCATGCTGTTCCTGTTCGGGATGGGATTTGCCATGCCAGCCTCGTTGTTCATGAAGCGGGTCGGGCGCAGGAACGGGTTCATCTGCGGACTGCTGGTCGGCATTTCAGGTGCAATCGTTTCCGGTCTTGCGATCATGTGGAGCAGTTTCTTCCTGTTCAGTGCCGGAATAGGGTTGATCGGTATCGGCAATGCATTCGGGAACTTCTACCGCTTTGCCGCGGCCGATGTCTCCAACGAATCCTATCGCAGCCGAGCCATCTCCTACGTTCTTGCAGGCAGTGTGGTGGCGGCATTCATCGGTCCGAACATGACAAACCTGACCAAGGATGTATTCAGCGGCGCCTTGTTTGCGGGATCATACATGGCGCTCGCCGGCGTGTACTTCATCTCGCTCACCTTGGTTTCCTTTCTGAAGGTGCCCGTCATTGAACAGCAGTCACAGCAGGGCAAGGGCAGGCCACTGCGCGAGATTGCCGCGCAGCCACTGTTCCTTCTGGCGGTTGTGAGCGCAACCGTCGGCTACGGAGTCATGAATCTTCTGATGACATCGACACCGCTGGCGATGGAACATCGGGGGATGCACTTCCACCATACCGCCCAGGTCATTCAATGGCACATCTTCGCCATGTTTGCACCATCGTTCATCACCGGGCATCTGGTCAGGAAGTTTGGTGACATGAATGTCATCTTTGCGGGACTGGTTGCGCTCGCTGCCAGTGTCGTGGTGGTTCATGTGTTCGGGGATACCTTTCTTGTGTTCACTGCGTCCCTGATCCTGTTGGGTATCGGCTGGAATTTCACGTTTCTCGGCGGAACCACGCTGCTCACCAAGACCTATGAACCCAATGAGAAAGCTGTCGTCCAGGGGTTGAATGATCTTTGTGTGTTTTCGACCGTTACGCTCACCGCATTGCTGTCTGGTGTTCTGCATCACTTCTGGGGCTGGCTTGCGCTTGGCAATGGGGCCCTGGTACCGATTGCATTGGTTGCCATGTTGGTATTGTGGGTCAGGAAACGGGGGCTTGCCCTGCAGCCTGGACAGCACGCCTGACAGGCCTCATCAATACAGACGAAACAGGGCGCTGTGGTCGAGCTCACCCTCGCCTCGCTCGATCAGCTGGCGGTACAGGTCGCGGCAAAGTTCGGTGGACGGCAATGTGGTCTCATTCTCGCCGGCAAAATTCAATGCCTGCTGCAAGTCCTTGTGCTGGGTGATCGCCTTGCCGCCGGGTGCATAACTCTCATCGATCATCCTTCGTCCATGCAACTGCAGTATCCTGGAATCCGCGAATCCACCGCTGAGCGCGTGCCAGACCCGATCAAGGTCCGCGCCGCCGGCGCGGGCCAGCGCGAACGCCTCCGCGACGGCGCCGATGGTCAGGCCGACGATGACCTGGTTGGCGGCCTTGGCGATCTGTCCGGATCCGATGCCACCAACGTGCACCACGCGCCTGCCCAGCACCTCAAGAATCGGTCGGGTGCGTTGCATGTCCATCTCGGATGCGCCGACCATGATCGACAGCGTGGCATCGATCGCACCGACCTCGCCACCGGACACCGGCGCGTCCACGAACCGGATGCCCCTGGCGTTGAGTTTTTGCGCGAATTGGCGGGTCGCAGAGACTTCGGTCGTGCCCATGTCAATGACGGTGCAGTGCGTTTGACGTGCTGTGGCGACGCCATGTGTCCCAAACAGCACGTCCTCGACAGCTGAGGTATCCGACACCATGCAGATGACAAAATCACTGAGGGCGATATCAGCGGGTGATTGCGCCGCGGCAAAACCCTCCGCGACCAGTTCACTGACGGATTGCGCACTGCGATTGAAGACGGTGACCTGTGCGCCGGCATTTCTTAGATTACGGGCCATCGGTTTTCCCATCAATCCGAGTCCGATAAATCCAATCGATAGTGATTCAAGCGGTTTCATAGAGTGCTCCGGGTTTGGTGATCTGTCGGGTTTTACGGATATATTCTGTCTGAATCATTGATTGTAGGAATTTTTTGGTGCTGAATTTCAAACTATTGGCCGGGCAGGGCAATGCGCGACGCGCACGCCTCGAGGTCAATCACGGTGTGATCGAGACGCCGGTGTTCATGCCGGTCGGAACATTCGGTGCCGTCAAGACCGTCGAGCCGCGGGATTTGGAGCAATTGGATGCGAGGATCCTGCTGGGCAATACCTTTCACCTGATGCTCCGACCCGGTGCGGACATTATCGGGCTGCATGGGGGCTTGCATGGTTTCATGGGCTGGAATCGCCCGATTCTGACCGATTCCGGCGGGTTTCAGGTATTCAGTCTGGAGAATCTGCGCCGCATGGATGACTCGGGTGTGACGTTCCGCTCGCCGTTTGATGGTTCCGAGGTGTTCATGGGGCCGGAGGAATCCATCCGGATGCAGCGGGTTTTGAATTCCGACATTGTCATGGTGTTTGATGACTGCACGCCGTATCCGGCCACCCAGGCCGAGGCGGAAACATCCATGCAACGTTCTGCATTGTGGGCCGAACGCTCGAAATCCGCCTTTGAAGGCTCAGACAATGCATTATTTGGCATCATTCAGGGCGGGATGTACCCGGAACTTCGTGAACAGTCCCTCGAGAATCTGCTTGCTGTCGGATTTGATGGCTATGCCATTGGTGGGCTGTCTGTCGGTGAGCCCAAGAAAGACATGTATCGCATGCTCAGGCACATCGCGCCGGTCATGCCCGCTCAGCGGCCGCGGTATCTGATGGGAGTCGGTACACCCGAGGACATCCTGTTCGGCGTGGCTTGTGGCGTTGACATGTTTGACTGCGTGCTGCCGACGCGCAATGCCAGAAACGGGTGGCTGTATACGACCCAAGGCATTGTCAGAATCCGCAACAACCAGTATCGCAGCGATACCCGCCCGGTCGATGAGAACTGCACGTGCCCGTGTTGCAGCCGGTATTCACGCGCCTATATCCGGCATCTGTACAAGGTCAATGAGCCGCTTTGTGCGCGGCTTTGCACGCTGCACAATCTTCATTATTTCCTCGGATTGATGGAACGGGTGCGCGCTGCGATCGAGAACCAGACTTTTGATCAGCTGTGCATCGAACATGGTGTTTGCATACAATAGCACGTCATCGACAGGTCTCCTGTCTCCGGGTGACGGCACGGCGGCCGACTGAATTCATATCCGGTTTCGGAGCAGTCCAAGATGGGGTGAGCAGTCGATTCGCAACTTCCCTTTGCGGCGTGTTGTCGAAAGTGAAAATAACAGTCAAAAACCGTGTTCAATTGGTCAGTACGCACTCAATTTATGGTAACATTGTCCGATTGAATTGAACTTCAAACGAGTGGTGAGAATTTATGGATTTCTTTATTTCCGATGCACTGGCGCAGTCAGGCGAAGCAGGTGGCAGTTTCCTGAGCCTGATTCCGTTGGTACTGATTTTCGTACTGTTCTATTTCCTGTTGATCCGGCCTCAGCAAAAAAGAACAAAACAGCACAAGCAGATGGTTGAGTCGCTCCAGGCTGGGGATGAGGTCGTCACCAATGGCGGGCTGATCGGCAAGATCACCAAGGTCGATAACTATTCCGTTGATCTGGCGATTTCAAAAGGGGTTGAGGTACAGGTTCAACGTCAGGCGGTCGCACAAATCGTACCGGATGGCACAGTGAAAGACGACAGCGACGCCAAGCCGAAAAGGAAAAAGAAGTCCACTCCCGCAGAGTCAGAAGAATAGATGAATCAGAATCCCTGGTGGCGGTATCTGTTGATCGCAGCGGTACTGCTGCCCGGTCTCTTTTATGCGTTTCCGAATATCTTCGGAGACGACCCGGGCGTGCAGATTCGAGGTGCCCGCACTACAGGCACCACACCTTTCATACTTGATCGGGTCGAGCAGGTTCTGTCACAGGAGCAGATTGAACCGCTGGGTATCATATCGGATGAAAAAGGCGTGCGCGTCCGCTTCGACAGTTCGGAAACCCAGATCAAGGCAAGGGATGCACTGCAGGATTCACTGGGCAATCAGTACACCGTCGCCTTGACACTGGTGCCTTCGGCTCCCGGTTGGATGAATACACTGGGTGCGGCACCCATGTACCTGGGACTTGATCTTCGCGGAGGTGTGCACTTTCTGATGGAGGTTGATCTCGACAGTGCGATTACCCGGGCCGAAGAGCGCTATGTGGAAACATTGCGGCGAACACTGCGTGAAAGCAAGGTCCGATATGCCTACGTGCGCCGTGATGAGAGTGGCAGTGGTGTTGAGATCAAGTTCCGTGATACCGAACCGCGCGACGCAGCCACCGACGTGATCGAGGATGAGCTGCCGGAACTTGAACTGAACGAATTCGAGCGTGATGGCGAACCCTACCTGGCGGTCGCCCTGAGCGAACAGGAAGTGGACGAACTGAAGGGATTCGCACTTGAGCAGAACATGGTTGCGCTTCGCAATCGGATTGATGAGCTGGGTGTGGCTGAGCCGGTCGTCCAGCGCCAGGGGGCGGACCGGATTGTGATCCAGTTGCCAGGCGTGCAGGATACCGCACGGGCCAAGCGGATTCTCGGTCGAACCGCAACATTGGAGATTCGTCTGGTGGACGAGGAGCATGACCTGTCGTCGGCGCTTGACGGCGCGGTACCGCCAGGTTCCCGGCTGTATTACATGCGCGACGGAAACCCGATCCTGCTGGAGAAGGCATTGGTTTATTCGGGTGACAACATCGTGGATGCTGCCGCAAGTCTGGATACCATGACCGGCGGGCCGATTGTCAGTATCACACTGGATTCCCGGGGCGCTTCAATCAATCAGCGGGTGACCGGCGAGAATGTCGGTCGAAGGATGGGCGTGGTCTATCTTGAGTCTCGTTCAGAGGACAAACGGGACGAGGCTGGACAGCTGGTGTTGGACGACCAGGGCAATCCGGTTAGAGTCAAGGAAATCGTGGAAGAGGTCATCACCGCACCGGTGATTCGCGAGCAACTGGGCAGGCGGTTTCAGATCGAGGGGCTGGAGAGTGTGACCGAGGCCCGGGATCTGGCGTTGCTGCTCAGGGCCGGTGCACTGGCGGCCCCGGTCGACATTATCGAGGAGCGCACCGTCGGGCCGAGCCTGGGTCAGCAGAACATCCTGCAGGGTCTGCAGTCGGTTGTGATCGGCTTTGCACTGGTATTGGTCTTCATGGTCGTCTATTACCGCATATTCGGGTTGGTGGCGAATCTCGCACTCGCCTTGAATCTGGTATTGATCGTTGCGGTGCTGTCGGCACTGCAGGCGACACTCACCTTGCCGGGCGTTGCCGGGATCGTGCTGACGGTCGGTATCGCGGTCGATTCGAATGTGCTGATCTTTGAGCGGATCCGCGAGGAGCTGAGAAATCGCAACTCGCCCCAGGCCAGCATACAGGCCGGATACGAGAAGGCATTCTCCACCATTGTCGATGCCAACATCACGACACTGATCGCGGCCATCGTATTGTTCAACTTTGGAACGGGTCCGATCAAGGGATTTGCCGTGACACTGAGTATCGGTATCGTGACGTCGATGTTTACCGCAATACTGGGTACGCGTACGGTGATCAATCTGATCTATGGCGGTCGTCGCCGTATTCCCGGTCTGGCGATCTAGGTGCCTGGAACAATGGAATTTTTAAAGAAAGACCTGCAAATCAATTTTCTTGGGCATCGCAAGCGGGCGGCGGTGATTTCCGCGGCGCTGATCATTGCCGGCGTTGTCTCGATTTTCTACCAGGGACTCAACTGGGGTCTGGACTTTACCGGGGGCACACTGGTCGAGGTTCGCTATGGCGAGCAGGTGAGTGTCGATGAGGTTCGCGGGCAACTCGGTGAGGGCGGTGTTGAGGATGCCACAGTGCAGTACTTTGGAACCAGTCGCGATGTGATGATTCGACTGCCATCGAACACTGTGGAAGGCAGTGCTGCGGAGTTGAGCACGAAGATTGTCGAAACGCTCCGTGCGCCTTATGGGGAGGTGTTGACGGAATCGGTTGCCGGTGGTTTGCAAAACTGCCAGAAGTCCAATGGCACGGCCGGGGAGTGTTTTGTGCAGATGCGACGGGTGGAGTTTGTCGGGCCAAAGGTTGGTGAGGAACTGACGGAACAGGGTGGATTGGCGATGATTTACGCGCTGATCGGCATCCTGATCTATGTCGCCTGGCGATTTGAGTGGCGCTTCGCCATCGGTTCCGTGGCCGCCCTGGTACACGATGTTCTGATCACAGTCGGTATGTTTTCGATCTTCCAGTTTGAGTTTTCCCTGGCAGTGCTGGCCGCGCTGCTGGCTGTCATCGGCTATTCACTGAACGACACCATCGTTGTATTCGACCGCATCCGGGAAAATTTCCGTCGAAGCCGGCATGGAACATCGGTTGAGATCATGAATCGGTCCATCAACCAGACCCTGCGCCGAACCATACTCACTTCTGTAACGACCTTGATTGTTGTCCTGACGCTCCTGATCTTTGGCGGCGAGGTCATCCGGGGATTTTCGTTCGCCCTGCTGATCGGGGTGCTCGTCGGAACGTATTCGTCCATATTCATCGCCAGTCCGGTGGTGCTGGGATTGAGAATCACCCGGGAGGACATGGCTGTCACCCAAGAGTCGTAGGGTGAATCCAAATTGTCCGGGACTGAATTTGGCAGCTGACTCGCTTATTCGGTTACATCCGATTTCAGTCGCCAAGACAGCCAGCACGGGCGGAATTCTAAAGAGGTGACGGCGGTTCATGCCTGATTCGACTGAACTGGATCTGTCTTTGGTCTCGCAGGCGCTGGAACTCGCACTGCAGCCGGTGTCCGCTCCGCATCCGAATCCCAGGGTCGGATGTGTGATTGCCAAAGGTGAGCGAGTCATCGGCCGTGGATTTCATCGTGCAGCCGGACAGCCCCATGCCGAGGTTGAGGCGTTGAACTCCTGCGATGTCTCGCCTGCAGGAGCCACCATGTACGTCACATTGGAACCCTGCACACACTTTGGGCGTACACCGCCTTGTGTTGACCAGGTGATTGAATCGGGGATTGAGCGGATCGTGATCTGCTCAGAAGATCCCAACCCCGCAGTGCGCGGTCGAGGTGTGGACAAGCTCCGTCAGGCGGGGATCAGGACTGAAGTCGGACTGTTGCATGAACAGGGACGGTCTGTCAATCGGGGATTTTTCTCAAGACATGAAACCGGCAGGGCCTGGGTGACTGTCAAGGTTGCCGCCACTTTGGACGGGCGAACCGCGACAGCCAGTGGCGAAAGCAAGTGGATCACCTGCAGGGAATCCAGGCAGGATGTCCAGCGGTTGCGTGCGCAGGCTTCGGCAATCCTGACGGGAATCGGAACGGTTCTTGCCGACAATCCGCGCCTGAATTGCCGTGCACAGAACGCCGGGCGTTGCCCGGCCAGGGTGATTGTCGACAGCAGTCTTGCGATTTCACCGGAGATGCGGTTGTTTGACCATGATGGTGAGGTGATTGTTGCCGTAAAGCAGGGAGTCGCTGCCAAGCGCAGGTCACGGCTTGGGAAGTCAGCCGACATCATCGAGCTGCCTTCCGGACCGGGTGGTGTTGACTGCGAGACATTGCTGAAACAGCTCGCTGACCGGGAATTCAACGAGATTCTGGTTGAGGCCGGACCGCGTCTGGTTGGCAGTCTGCTGGCGGGTGGATTGGTGGATGAGATGATTGTCTACATGTCACCGTCCATGATCGGTGACAGCGGCAGGGGAATGGCGGTGATGCCCGGTATCGAACGGTTATCGGACCGCATCCATGCGAAGTTCACTGAATTCAGGCAGTTGGGTGATGATTATCGAATCAGGTTCAGTTTAGAGAGAAACAATTAGTCTGCGAAAGGTGTCGGGGTTGGAGCGTGTTTACAGGCATAGTGGAATCAGTAGGTGAAGTGACATCACGGGATGCTTCTGATGATGGCGTTCAGTTTTCGGTCAATACGAATCTTGCGCAGCCGGATCGGCTGGACATCGGTGACAGCCTGGCTGTGAGCGGTGCCTGCCTGACGGTTGTACGGCGTCAGGACAGTCAGGTCGATGTGTTTGTTTCCAACCGGTCCCTGCGCGATACACGATTTTCCGACATCGACGTTGGTACACGGGTCAATATTGAAACCGCGTTGACGCTCAATGAGCCTTTGGGTGGACACATCGTGACCGGGCATGTGGATGGTGTCGCACACTGTGTGGACAGAGCCCAGTCAGGCGCTTCCATCCTGTTTGAGTTTGCGGTTGAACAAAGTATTGGAATCGGGCAGTTCATTGCGCCACAGGGTTCGGTCGCATTGGATGGTGTGAGCCTTACTGTCAAGAGTGTTGCTGATGTCGATCAGACAACCCGGTTTTCCGTCAACATCATTCCCCATACATTGGAAGTGACAACGTTTGGCGACCTGGCTGTTGGCGATGTTCTCCACGTTGAGGCAGACATGCTTGCACGATATGCCGGACGATTTGCTGAATATTTTGCCCAGCCGGACCCCACCGGGTGAGAAATAAACCATCCGAAGTTATTGCGCTGACAGACTTGATTATCCAAGGATTTCAATGTGGTCAAAGGCCCATGTCAGCGATTGGAGCTGCGCAGATTAACCTATAATCCGCATTGTCAGTGACACAGTATTCATACCTATGAAAAACGCAGCCCAGCCAATCCCGTTTCCTCGCAACCGCGCGTCAGGCATCAGTTCAATTGAATCCATTCTGCAGGATTTCCGTGCGGGGAAAATGGTCATTCTGGTTGACGATGAAGCAAGGGAGAATGAGGGCGATCTGCTGATTGCTGCTGAACACATCAGCCCCGAACACATCAATTTCATGGCAACTCATGGCCGGGGTTTGATTTGTCTGTCGCTGTCAGAGCAGCGATGCAGGCAACTGAATCTATCCCCCATGGTGCAGGAAAATACCTCCCCATACTCGACTGCGTTCACTGTTTCAATTGAAGCGTCGAAGAATGTTTCCACTGGAATCTCTGCCGCCGACCGGGCGACAACGGTACAGGCTGCCGTGCATCCGGATGCACAACCGTCCGACATCGTCACACCTGGGCATGTTTTCCCGATTATCGCCGAACCGGGCGGTGTTCTCACGAGAGCGGGGCATACCGAAGCCGGCAGCGATCTTGCAAAGCTCAGTGGGCTTGAACCGGCAAGCGTATTGTGTGAGATCCTCAATCCCGACGGCTCCATGGCCCGATTGAATCAGCTGATTGAATTCGGTGATCTCCATAATATCAAGATCGGGACCATTGCAGATCTGATCCGTTACCGGCTCGAGACCGAGTCAACGATCTCCCGCGAGGCTGAGACAACACTGAAAACCGAATTCGGAGATGTGCGCGCGATATCCTACCTTGATGAGGTACGGGGAAACACTCATCTGGCGTTGGTACGGGGCGAAATCAAATCGGATAGACCCACGATGCTGCGGGTGCATGTTTTTACCGGCATGACCGAAGTGCTTGATGCGATCACGCCGGGCGGACATTCATGGTCTGTGCGCAATGCCCTGCAGCGCATTGTCCAAGAAGGCGAAGGGGCGGTGATCATCTTGAATTATCAACAGGAATTTGGTGGAATTTCCGAGACCTTGTTGGACAGGCAGCACGAAACCGATGATGCCGGCAGCAACAGCGACATCAGGATCATCGGTGTCGGCAGTCAGATTGCCGCTGATCTTGGTTTTGGCAAGCTCAAAGTGTTGGGACATCCATTGAAATTGCATGGGATTTCCGGTTTCGGCTTGCACATCGAGCAATACATTCCACCGACAGGCTGACAGTGGGATTCGATGCAGACACAACGCCACGAGAAAAAGCCGATGATCGAAGGTGATACCGTTGGTATCGGCATTGTCGTCAGCGACTACTATCCGGATATTTCCAAGAGGCTGCTGTCCGGTGCGCTCAAGGTTCTGAAATCGAGCTCGCGCATCAACACCAAAGTCATCCGGGTTGAAGGTGCATGGGAGATTCCGGTGGTCGTCGGTGCCATGATGCAGAGCAACCGGTTTTCAGGCATGGTTGCGTTGGGATGCGTGATCCGCGGGGAGACCGCTCACTTTGACTATCTTTGTGATCAGTGCGCCAGGGCACTGATGGATCTCAGTCTGAAATTCATGATTCCCGTTGGATTTGGAATATTGACGGTGGAGAGCGAAGACCAGGCTTGGGAGCGCACCAAGCAGACACGAAACAAAGGTGCGGAAGCCGCAGTCGCTGTGGTGCGCGCCATAGATGCGATAGCACAAGCCTCGCACGACAAGCGAAGCTAGAAGGTGATGAAAGTCTCAGCCCGACACTTTGCGCGTTTGGGGGCTGTTCAGTATCTCTACGCATGGATGTTCCAGCAACAGTCCATGTCGGATTCGGAGAATCAGATTCTCCTTGATGCTGAAATCCTGCTGCACGGTGATCTGAAATACCTGCAGAAGCTGCTCGGCGCAATTCCTTCCAGAATTCCTGAAATTGATTCGGTTCTGTCCGGTGCAATCGACCGCAAGATTGAGACGATCGATCCGGTTGAGTTGTCGATACTTCGCCTCGGTGTATACGAATTGATGTCCGAACCCGATGTGCCGCCCAAGGTTGTTGCCGATGAATGCATCCGGCTTGCCAAGGAGTTTGGAAATCCGGGCAGTTACAAATTCATCAATGGCACCTTGGACAAGCTCGCGTTTCGAGATGGCGTGCAGTCGCAGACGAATCACCACAAATCCAGTCCCGGTTCAACGCGACGGGAATTCGAACTGATTGACAGGTACTTCAGCAGAACCTCCAGCCACTTTGAAAATGTGGTCACAGGCGTGGGTGACGATAGTGCGGTCGTGCGGATTCCCGATGGCAAGCAGGTAGTTGTTTCCACAGATACCCTGTTGGAGGGCGTCCACTTCCCGGTTGGCACAGCACCCGAACACATTGGCTACAAGTCGCTTGCGGTTGGCTTGAGTGATCTTGCCGCAATGGGCGCACAGCCGGCATTCGCGGTTTTGAATCTGTCCATGCCGAGAGTGGTTGATGAGTGGATGGGAAAGTTCAGTGCCGGATTTTTCGAGCTGGCTGATCAGTTCGGGGTGGCGCTGGTCGGCGGCGATACGGTTCGCGGCCCGCTCGGAGTGACCGTGACTGTGTTCGGCCATGCAGACCCCGGGGCATGCATGTTGCGCTCAGGCGCAAAGCCCGGTGATCAGATCTACATCACCGGCACCCTGGGTGACGCGGCATTGGGATTGATGATTGCAGGTGATGAGCTCGAGTCTTCGGATGCCGATGCGCAGTTTCTTGCACAACGCCTCAATCGACCTTCGCCCAGAGTGGAGGCGGCCCGCGTTCTGCGTCCGTATGCGACTTCAGCGATCGACATTTCGGATGGCCTGCTGGCAGACCTCGGCCACATTCTGGACAGGAGTGAAGTCGGGGCACAGATTGAGCTGGAACGGATTCCGATCTCCAATGCGTATCGGAAAGTGCTGTCGGACATCGGCTGGAATCCCGCACTCTCGCACGGCGACGACTACGAACTTTGCATCACGATACCCGGCGACTGTGACTTCGACCTGGTGGCTGCTGCCAAGGACAGCCAGGTTCCGATCAGGCGGATTGGTCACATCACCGAACAACGCGGACTGGATGTACGCGATTCATCCCAGGAGCGATACGAAGTCGAACAGACCGGGTTCTCTCACTTTTGAACAAGCCTGGGGTTGATGTGAAACGCGAACTGGTCAATGAGGTCTTCACGAACCCGATTTATCTGACGGCGTGTGGATTCGGAGCAGGATTGGTGCCAAAGGCACCCGGAACCGTTGGTTGCCTGGTTGCGATTCCGATCTTTGTTGCGATGTCCTGGCTGTCTGCTCCGATTCAGTGGAGCCTGCTCGCTGCCATGTTTGTAGTCGGTTGTTTTGTCTGCCATTCGGTCGCCGAATCACTCAAGGACAGTGATCCCGGTGTGATTGTCTGGGATGAAATTGTTGGATTCTGCCTGACCATGGCCATGATTCCACTGAGTATTGAAACTGTTGTCGTTGGATTTGTGCTGTTTCGGATTTTCGACATCTTCAAGCCGTGGCCCATTTCCTGGGTGGAGAAAAGATTTTCCGGTGGGTTCGGGATCATGATTGACGATGCACTGGCGGGCATTGCGGGCAATGGCTGTCTGCAGGCGTTGTTCTACATGAATATGCTCACCTGATTTGAGGTTGTGTCGGTACTGATGCGACAGACCGGGAGTCCTGGTTTTGTGACTTGCAATCTGCGTTGAAGCACAAGGCGGTTGTTCATTGTGACTTTGGAATTTTTTAGTGCGAATTGTCAAAGTCAGCTTGCGGATGGCAATTAGACAAGGAAGGGTTGTGCAAGAGAGTAAAATAGCATGAAAGGTTGAAACACAGGAATTCGGCATTATGAAAATTGGATACAGGGAATTGCTTGACCGGGCGATGGCGGAAGTCGAAACCCTTTCAGTCGAGGATGCGATCGCACTTCACCAGCGAGGCGAGGTGCAGTTTGTCGATTTAAGGGATATCCGCGAATTGAAGATGGAAGGCAAGGTACCGGGAACATTCCATATGCCAAGAGGCATGCTTGAGTTCTGGATAGACCCTGACAGTCCCTACTTCAAGAAGGTATTCGCGCAGGATACGAAATTCGTGTTCTATTGCAAATCCGGTTGGCGCTCGGCGCTGGCGACGCAGACAGCGCAGATGATGGGGCTTGATGGTGTCTGTCATTTTGAGGGTGGATTTGATGCCTGGCGGGCAGCCGGTGCGCAGGTCGAGACGGTCGATGACTGAATCCCAGCGGGTTATGCAGATTCAGGTGTCAACTCACAGGGCAATTTCGAGGTGAACGTAGAAAAATGAAAATGAAAAAGCTTTCAATACTGACGGGAGTGATGCTCTTGATGTGCTTTTCCAGCAACGGTTTCGCGGATGAGAAATTGGAAGAGATGCGTGAAGCCTTGGTTTCCATTCTTTCCGAACAGTTGAAATTGAATTCCATTGCGGAATCCCGGATCGATGGAATTTATGAAGTGAATATCGGAAATCAGATCTACTACGCGACGCTCAGGGATGGCCACATTCTCATCGGAGAGGCCATCGACGTCGAGACGGGCGAGAGCCTCAGCGATGTCAGGAAAGAGGAGACCATCGCCGAGGTTGTGGCCCAGACATCGGTTGAGGACATGGTGGTTTTCGCCGCACAAGGCGAGACCAAGCGGCATATGACGGTGTTTACGGATATCGACTGTGGCTATTGCCGGCGGTTGCATCAGGAGGTGCCGGCATTGAATGCCGCAGGCCTCGAGGTCAGGTACATGGCTTATCCAAGAGCCGGAATCGGATCGTCGAGTTATGAGAAGATTGTCACGGTATGGTGCAGTGACGACGCGCAATCGGCGATGACAGCATCCAAAGGCGGCGAGTATCTGTCGCCGGTCACGTGCGAGAATCCTGTAGCCGAGCAATTTGAGGCTGGAAGCCGTGCCGGAATCAGTGGGACACCAACCTTGATCCTGGACGATGGAACCATGATTGGTGGGTATGTACCGGCCGAAAACCTACTGCCGCGTATGGGATTGTCACTGAACTGATTGGCGAGTCTCGTTGCCGGACCTTGCACCGACTTCAGTTTCCGAAAAAACTGAATTTCGCTTGCTGAACGGGTTAGCCGAACGAGTCGATTCGTCATCGATTCATGGATGCCTATCGGGGCTGATGTGCCTGTATGGATGACAGCAGGCAGAGACTGAACATATTATTTTGGACCTAACTGATATAGGAAATATTAAATGGACGAGAATAAAGAAAAAATTCTGAACGCAACTCTCAATCAGATCAAGCGTCAGTTTGGACAGGGTTCCATCATGCGGTTGGGTGATGAGGAGATTGACCGAAGCATCGAGGTGATTCCAACCGGTTCGCTTGGATTGGATATGATCTTGGGAGTGGGTGGTCTGCCGCGCGGCCGGGTCGTGGAAATCTACGGTCCGGAAGCCTCAGGCAAGACCACTTTGACGTTGTCGGTCGTCGCACAGGCGCAGAAGATGGGTGGAATGGCTGCATTCATCGATGCCGAACACGCACTGAACACCGCCCACGCCGAACGGCTTGGCGTCAACGTCGATGACCTGCTGGTCTCACAGCCCAGCAATGGCGAGGAGGCACTGGAGATCGCTGATCATCTGGTGCGCTCAGCGGCCATCGATGTGGTGATTGTGGACTCGGTTGCCGCCCTGACACCGCGTGCGGAACTCGACGGCGAGATGGGGGATTCATTCATGGGGCTGCACGCCCGGCTGATGTCACAGGCGCTTCGCAAACTCACCGGCAGCATCAACAAGTCCAACACCCTGGTCATCTTCATCAACCAGATCAGAATGAAGATTGGACAGATCTACGGCAGTCCGGAAGTGACCACCGGCGGTAACGCATTGAAGTTCTATTCCTCGGTCCGACTTGATATCCGCAGAATCGGCGCGATCAAGAAAGGCGACGAGGTGATTGGCAGCCAGACGCGGGTCAAGTTGGTCAAGAACAAGGTGGCACCGCCATTCAAGCAGTGTGAGTTCGACATGATCTTCAATCATGGCATATCCCGGGAAGGCGAACTGATCGATATCGGCGTCGCCAACGGCATCGTTGAGCGAGCTGGTGCGTGGTACAGTTTCGGCGACACCCGCATCGGGCAGGGGCGGGACAACGCACGCACTTTCCTGGCGGAGCATACGGACACCGCGCAGGAGATCGAATCCCTGATACGGGAGAAACTCGTTGGCCGCAAACCCGTGGAAGAGGCTGTTGAGTAACCCTTGATGAGAGATGCAGAGTCTTCAAGAGATTCAGTTGAAGGCTTCAAGGTTTCTTGCACGACGGGAGTATTGCGAACACGAACTTGTCAGGAAACTTGTGAGCCGGGGAGCCGAGCAGGGACTGGCTGAGCAGGCGGTCGGGATTCTCAAAGACCGAAATTTGGTCAACGATGAAAGATTTGCAGAACACCTGGTACGGGTTCGCATGGCGCGAGGCTACGGTCCGGTCAAGATCAGGGCGGAACTGAAAGAGCGGGGCGTATCACCTGACCTGATATCGACCTGTCTGGATGTCGAAGAGCAGGTATGGCACTGCAAAATCAAAGAAGTGGCCGAGCGCAAGTATCGGAATGAGACAATGGACAATTTCAGGGACTGGTCAAAACGGGCGAGATTCTTTCAATCCCGGGGATTCACCTCGTCACAGATTCGACAGGCTCTGGGTGATTTCGACGAATGAGATTGAACTGAACGATTGCGATGAAAACAATTGAGTTAAGACAACTGTTTCTTGAGTATTTTCGAGAACGCGGACATGAGGTGGTTCCGAGCAGTCCGCTGGTTCCGGGCAATGATCCCACGCTGCTGTTCACCAATTCCGGCATGGTGCAATTCAAGGATGTCTTTCTGGGCACTGATATGCGGCCGTACAGTCGCGCGGTCACCGCCCAAAGATGTGTCCGTGCCGGTGGCAAGCACAACGATCTGGAAAATGTCGGCTACACGGCACGGCATCATACGTTCTTCGAGATGCTGGGAAATTTCAGTTTTGGTGATTACTTCAAGCGCGAGGCCATACACTTTGCCTGGAACCTGCTGACCGAGGATATCGGACTGCCCGCAGACCGGCTGTGGGTGACCGTGTACGTTGATGATGACGAGGCAGCGGAGGTCTGGCTGAATGAGATTGGCGTTCCGCCTGATCGGTTCAAGCGGATCCCGACTTCGGACAATTTCTGGGCGATGGGTGATACAGGACCGTGTGGACCCTGTTCGGAAATCTTCTATGACCATGGACCGGCGGTGGAGGGTGGTCCTCCCGGAACCCCTGAACAGGACGGAGACCGCTACGTTGAACTGTGGAATCTGGTGTTCATGCAGTATGAACGCTCGGCCGATGGCGCCCTGAAGCCACTCCCCAAGCCTTCGGTTGATACCGGTATGGGACTCGAGCGGATAGCGACGGTTCTGCAGAAAGTCTACAGCAACTACGATATTGATCTGTTTCGTGCCCTGATTGAACATGCGGCAAGCGTCATCGGAACCGAGAGTCTGGATGACAAGTCACTGCGTGTGATTGCCGACCACATTCGTTCAGCCGCCTTTCTGATCACGGATGGCGTCACTCCGTCCAATGAGAATCGCGGCTATGTGCTTCGCCGAATCATCCGCCGTGCCATCCGGCACGGATATCAGCTCGGTTGCAAGCGTCCGTTCTTTCATGAACTGACCTCATCACTGGTCGAACAGATGGGTGATGCCTATCCGGAACTTCGCCATGCGCAGTCGAAGGTGGAAAGAGTCCTGCTCAGGGAAGGTGAGCGATTTGCCAAGACGCTGGATCAGGGATTGAAGATTCTTGATCGCGAAATCAGCTCGATGTCGGGCGATGTGCTGTCAGGTGATGTCGCATTCAAGTTGTATGATACCTATGGATTTCCACTCGACCTGACCGCGGATTACCTGCGCGAGCGAAACCTGTCAGTCGATACCGATGAATTTGAACAGTCAATGCAGGAGCAGCGCGCCCGCGGGAAATCCTCAAGCATGTTTGAGGCGACCGCTACCAGCGGGCCGAACCTGGACGTGGAGGTGGAATTTACCGGGTATGACACCTTGCAGGAGGAAAGTACGGTTTCGTCCATCGTCAACGGGGATTCCGTTGCAACGGTCGCTGAAGAAGGCCAGCAGACGGTGCTGGTCCTGGATTCGACACCGTTTTATGCCGAGAGCGGCGGCCAGGTTGGCGACACAGGAATCATCCGAAGTGATCAATGTGAATTTCGGGTTGAGGACACGCAGTATGTGTCGAAGAAGATCATCGGGCATATCGGTCGGGTGACAGCGGGCCGGTTCGAGGTTGGTGACCGTGTGCGGGTGGAAGTCGATCGCGACAAGCGGGTTTCGACCATGAAGAATCACTCGGCGACACATCTGCTTCACGCAGCCTTGAAAGACGTTTTGGGTTCCCATGTCCAGCAAAAGGGATCGCTTGTCGCACCGGACCGGCTGAGGTTTGATTTCTCACACGATGCCGCGCTCAGCATTGACGAGCTGCGCCGCATTGAGACACAGGTGAATGAGCAGGTTCGGAACAACTGGGCGGTATCGAGTCAGGTGATGGATCTGGAAGAAGCGAAGCAGAAAGGGGCTGCGGCACTGTTTGGCGAAAAATATGATTCCGAGGTCAGGGTGATTGAAATGGGGGATTACTCGCTGGAACTGTGTGGTGGTACGCATGTCAACCGAACTGGTGATATCGGATTGTTCAAGATTGTGCAAGAGTCCAGCATTGCGTCAGGCATACGCAGAATCGAGGCACTGACCGGCATGAATGCAGTGGATCGGATGCAAAGTGAGAGTCAGAAACTCACGGAGATTGCGAGAACCCTGAAAATCGGGCAGGAAGAGGTCGAGGGCAAGATAGCCCAGATCATGGCCAGCAACCGCGAATTGGAGCGCCGCGTCTCAGAGTTGAAAACCCAGTTGGCTACCGGCGGCGCGGGAGAATCCGAGTTGCCGGTCAAGGACGTCAACGGAGTCAGTCTGCTGGTTTTCCGCCAGGACAATACCGAGGTCAAGGATCTGCGCAACATCCTCTTTCGGATGCAGGACCGGGTTGGATCCGGAGTGGTTGTTCTGGGTTCGGTCAAGGATGGAAAGGCCACTTTGCTGTGTTCGGTCTCCAAAGATCTGGTTGACCGAATCAACGCCGGGCAGATCATTTCCCAGATATCGCCGCTGGTCGGTGGTCGCGGTGGTGGGAAATCCCATCTTGCCCAAGGCGGCGGTCCCCAGGGTGATCAGATCGACCAGGCGATGGACGCTGTTGCACAAGCGCTTGCTTGATTGCATCGACTGAATTCATCATTTTCTGATTTTCTCGATTGATCGTTTTGTTGAGTAGCGAACTGTGTCTGTAGTAGTCGAAAAGTATGGCGGCACTTCGGTCGGCACCATTGAACGAATCAACAAAGTGGCGCAACGGGTGGCGAGGTCCAAGGCCGAGGGGCAAGATGTCGTTGTTGTTCTCTCAGCCATGGCCGGAGACACGAATCGTCTGATTGATCTTGCCCGGCAGGTCAACCCGAATCCGGTCCCGAGGGAACTTGACATGGCGATGTCAACCGGTGAACAGATTACCATTGCCCTGCTCAGTATCGCCTTGAATCGCGATGGGGTCAAGGCGAAGTCCTATACTGGAAGCCAGATTCCCATCATCACCAACAACATGCATGGCAAGGCACGCGTGGAGAATATCAATGCCGAAAAAATCAGTGCTGACCTGGCTGATGGATATGTGGTTGTGGTTGCGGGTTTTCAGGGCATTACCGAATGTGGAGAGATTACGACACTGGGCCGGGGTGGGTCGGATACAACTGCAGTTGCACTCGCCGCCGCGCTGAATGCACAGGAATGTCGAATTTACACGGATGTCGACGGTGTCATGACGGCTGACCCCCGCATCGTACCGGATGCCAGGATTCTTGACCAGATCACGGCCGAGGAGATGTTGGAACTCTCGAGTTCAGGTGCCAAGGTGCTGCAGATCAGGGCAGTGGAATTTGCACACAAGTACGGAGTCGACCTGCGGGTACTCTCATCATTTCAGGATGTGAAGGGTACGCTGGTCACATCGAAGGAGACAAATATGGAACAACCTAAAATTACGGGAATCGCCTATAACATCAATGAGGCGAAGATTACGATTCGGGGCGTGCCGGATCGTCCGGGTGTCGCTTCGAAGCTGTTTGGACCGATCGCCGACGCCCACATCAATGTCGATATGATCATTCAGAACGTCGGAACCGACAACAACACTGACCTGACATTCACTGTAGACCGCAGTGAGTATCAAAACAGTCTGGATCTCGTCAGGCGGATCATGCCGGACCTCGGTGCAGGAGAACTGGTTTCGAATGATGACATCGCCAAGATTTCAATTGTCGGAGTGGGAATGAGATCACATACCGGCATTGCGACAACAATGTTTACCACGTTGGCGGATGAGGGAATCAACATCCAGATGATCTCGACATCCGAGATCAAGATATCCGTCATTGTTGATGAGAAGTATGTGGAACTCGGTGTTCGGGCGCTGCACAAGGCATTTGGACTTGATCAGGCGGTCACACCGGTTCGTGAAGAGGCACCGCAGCAACAATTGGAAGTCTGAAGCGGATTTCATGATTGGAAAACGAATTTTGAGAATATCCACAGTGAAATTCTCAAATCAGACTCTATAATGGAATGTTTGGGGGCTAGTTTAATCCTCAACGAAATTGAATTCATTGAGACGAAGAATCAAAGCAAAGTTACTGCATTCAAGGGATACAGAAAAATATGGTGGCATTTGCGCGAAGAAGAATCTATGGGAGGGTGTTTCAATTGTGTTGATATTGACGAGAAGAGTAGGAGAATCAGTAAAAATTGACAAGACGATTACAGTGACAGTGCTGGGGATCAAGGGAAATCAGATTCGCTTGGGCGTTGATGCACCGAAATCTGTGTCAGTTCACCGTGAGGAGATATTTTTGAGAATGGAAGAACAGCAAAAGGACAAGTCGGAAGGACCCGATACGGGATGTTGATCCATCCCCTTGTGTCTGCGAAGCAGTTGTCCCTTGGAGAGGTGGCCGAGCGGTTGAAGGCGCTCCCCTGCTAAGGGAGTATGGGCAGCCCCCATCGTGGGTTCGAATCCCACCCTCTCCGCCAGCAGACTGTCAAGAACTCACTGCATTCCAACATCACGTATGCGTGCCCGTAGCTCAGCTGGATAGAGTACCAGACTACGAATCTGGGAGTCGGGGGTTCGAATCCCTCCGGGCGCGCCATATAACCACTTGATATGACTAGAGACCAAGCAATATTCGACACTCCTGTTTGGTGATTCGGCGTGTGTGGTCGTTTCAATATACTTACAGATGTCGATTCGTTGCTTACCGCGTTTGAGATACTGGATACTCAAGCAGATGTAGCGGCATTTGAGCCTCGATACAACATCAGTCCATCCCCGAAGAACAAGTCGATTCGTCTTTCCAGCGATTTGATGACTAAAATCCCAATCATCCGATTGGGTGGGGACAGGTTCAGAAGGCTTGTTGACGCAATCTGGCCACTGGTGCCGGTTTGGTCGGGTGGGACGATACCGAAGTATTCCACTGCGAATGCCCGTTCGGAAACGATGATGACGGCACCGAGTTACCGGAATGCCTGGAGACACGGTCGCCGATGCCTGATTCCTGCGACCGGGTTTTATGAGTGGCAGATTGTTTCCAGTGGTGTACCCAAGCAGCCTTGGCATATCCGGCACAAGGAACAGGAGATCATGAGTTTTGCCGGACTGTGGGAGTCGGGGCGCACTGACGATGGCGAGGAATTTGAATCCTGCACCATCGTGACGACCGAGGCGAATCAGTTGATGGCGGACATTCACAACTCGAACAAGCGGATGCCGGTCATCGTGGATCCGGATGACAGACAAACTTGGCTGTCGGATGACAACGAGTCAGCGAGTCAGCTCGTGCGCAGTTATCAGGATGGCTTGTTGGAAGCCGAGCCTATCTCAACACGAATCAACAATCCAAGATATTCCAACCCTGATTGTCTCGAGCGAGTGGACATTTAGCTCTTCTGTCACACTCCTTGTCTCATTCAACCATACGGAATTTGGGTCTTTGTGTCCTCCCGTCGAGGAGGTTTCAATGAATAGACGAAAAAAAGGAAAGCGAAATACCGTGTGCGCGGTGGTTGATTTCGTCAACTGCCGAAATGTCCGCGTCCGCACCGATTCCGGTGAGACTCATTCGCCAGAACCAGGGCGTTTCGCCCCGCTGTTGCCATTAGATGAGGTTGAAATAGAAATCATTCCACCACGCCGGGGGAGACCAGGGACCGCACAGGTTGTCGAAGTGCGATGGAACGGCGATTACCAGCTGGTTGCCCGCGTTCAAAAGATGAGATTCGGAAAACGTCATGGTCTGGGGTTGGTTCCGATTGGCTTGGGACTGGATGAACCCATCTCAATGGGTGAAAAAGGTCGCGGCATGAAACATGGTGACCGTGTTGTCGTAACCGTTTCGCGTCGCAAAGACAATCCAAAGGCATTGAAACTGATTCAAGTTGACCGGCACCTTGATGGTGAATGCGAACTTGCAAATGCTGTTGCATTGTCCCGGTTTGGTCTGCGTAAATCCTGGTCCGATCCTGTGAAATTGGAAGTTAATGCGCTCTCGAATACACTGTCAAAGGCGTTGCAGGAAACTCATGAGGATCTAAGGCACATGCCTTTTGTCACAATTGATCCGGACACTGCGAAGGATCATGATGACGCCGTGTTCTGCGAAAAAGTCAAAGACGGCTATCGGTTGATGGTGGCGATCGCAGACGTTTCACAATATGTCTTACCTTCGACCGCGATTGATCTTGACGCCCGGGATCGCGGTACTTCGATTTATCTTGCCGATGACGTGATTCCGATGCTTCCGGAGCGCCTGTCAAACGACATCTGTTCACTGCGGCCAGATGAGGACCGCCTGGCACTTGTCTGCGACATGCAGATTGACCAAGCAGGCCGGGTTAGCCGATATGAGTTCAAAGAAGCGGTGATCAGATCTCACGCTCGACTTGGTTATTTCGAAGTGGAGAGTGACCGCATTGATCGGGCATTTCCGAAAGACATTGCATTGAATCTGCGAAACCTGTTTGAAGTGCACAATGTCCTGATAAAGGCGCGCGGCCAACGCGGAACCTTGGAGATTGATCTGCCGGAAGCGGTGTTGGAGACTTCAGAATCAGGTGAGGTGCGATCGATTCAGAAAACCAGGAAGGTGGTGTCTCACAGCCTCATTGAAGAGGCCATGCTTGCAGCGAATGTGTGTGCCGCGCAAATGATCAATGAACACTATTCGGGTATTGCGATGTTTCGGGTGCATGATGAGCCGAGTCGAAAAGATGTCATTGAATTGAACGGAATACTGAGTGAATTCGGCGTCCAAATGCCGATTGACCGCAAACTGAAGGTTTCAGATTACGGCAATATCCGGGCAACAGCCAGCATGGGTCAAACCACATTCAACGCCATCCAGACTCATATCCTCAGAAGCCTTTCGACGGCCATCTATTCTGAGAATTGCAAGCCACACTTCGCACTGAATTACCCGATCTACACGCACTTTACCTCACCGATTCGCCGCTATCCCGATCTGGTGGTCCACAGACTGATCAAGAATGTCATCCGGAATCGGCGAAAGTCAACTGACGAAAAGCAGCTGCAGACGCTGGCATCCCAGTGTTCCTACCTCGAAAGACGCGCGGAAGCATGTACCCGGGAATCCGAGAAGTGGCTCAAAGCCCATTTCATGCAGTTTCAGATCGGTGAGGAGTATGAAGGGGTGATTGTCGATATCAGGTCGTTCGGAATATTTGTCCAATTGGATGCCCCTTACGTCAGTGGCATGGTTTCCATTTACAAGCTGGGATTCGAGTACTTCGAATATGATGAAGTTCGAAGGCAGCTCATTGGAACAGATTCCGGCAGCACATATGCACTGGGCATGTTGATTTCAGTGCGTGTGAACAATGCTGATCCCGAGCTTGGATTCATTGACTTGGAGTTGTCTGGAGGGACGCAAATGAAAAATCGCAGGCGAAAGAGGAGACGCAGAAGGTAATGCGCAAGGTTTTCGGAATTCACAATGCCATGGCGATGCTTCAACATCGTCCCGGGGAGATTGAGCTGATTCACTTGAGTGAGCGCCGAGGGGACAAGCGGGTCGGGCAGATAGAGAAGCTGGCCGCTGAGCATGGCATCCCGTTCGAGCGGGTTTCGGTTGATGTGCTCAAAACATTGGCTGAGAAGAACCGGCATCAGGGTGTGGTGATGCTCTGCCGCTCCACAAACAAGCCGAAACAGTCGAATCTGTCGGACTGGTTTGATGGTTTGGTCAACAAATCTCTCATTGTCGTGCTGGACAGTGTCGTGGACCCCAGAAATCTGGGTGCATGCATCCGCAGTGCAAATGCTGCCGGGGCTGGTGGGATTATTGTATCCCGTTCGCGCGGCAGTCCATTGACAGCAACGGTATCCCAGGTCGCGGCAGGCGCGGCTGAAATCACGCCGATTTTCAGGGCGTCGAATCTTGCACGCAGTCTTGATGAATTGAAAAAGAAGGAGCTGTGGATTGTTGGTCTGGATGCGAGTGCTGCACAGCCGATTTATTCCATCGATCTGACAGAACCATGTGCCTTGGTTTTCGGGGCGGAAGAAAGTGGACTGCGCGAGCAAACCCGGAAGCAGTGTGACTTCCTGGCGGCCATCCCCATGCTGGGAGGTGTAGCCAGTATCAATGTATCAGTGGCGGTTGGCGTCGTTGCTTTTGAGACCGTACGGCAACGTAGTTTTGAATCACCACCTAACGGTGATCCCGGTTAGGTTAATCAACCGCTATCGCATCAACTGACAGTCCGTCAGTGTAGCTGTCATTCAAAATTGTGGTTGTACCCTCAGGTGAGGGTGCCGGTACAACTGCTGCCCGCACCGGCTGTACAGCCAAAGCAGTGTGAGTCAACCGCAATCCGGTCGGTCGCGATGTCGCTGGCATGCAGGTCCCACAGGTAGCGGGGTTTGCGCCAGCCGGCATGGATGTCCAGCATCTGATTGAAATCACAGTCATAGATCCTGCCGAGCCAATCGACGCTGATGATGTGACGGCACATCAATCCATCCACAGTACCGGGATTGAAGTTCTCCAGCAGAAGATCAAGGTAATTCTCATATCCACCGTTGTTCTCAAGATAGTGTCGGAAGCGACTGATGGGCAGATTCGTAATGGTGAACAGACGATTGAATCGGATGTTGAAGTCTTCAAACAGCCGTTCCTTGTAGGTGGCTTCCAAGTCGGCCTGGGGCGGTGGCAGAAATGCGCCGTTCGGGTTGTAGACAAGATCCAGAGGCAGGTCAGGATCCGTTCCGTAACCCAGGGAGTTCAGCAACTGAAGTCCGCGGATGCTGTCTGCAAAAACCCCTTTTCCGCGCTGTGCCTCAAGGTTTACCTTTGAATAGCAGGGTAGCGAGCAAATCAATTGGACTTTGTGTCGGGCGTACCAGTCAGCCAGTGACTCCTGGCCGGGTTCGAACAGCACTGTCAGGTTGCAACGGGATATAACCCTGGATCCGTTTGCAAGGCAAGATTCTACAAAGGTTCGAAAATATGGATTCAGTTCGGGCGCGCCGCCGGTGATGTCGACGGTTTCGATGTCGTTGTCCGCACACCATTGGATAATTCTGTCCATGGTCTGCCGGCTCATGATTTCTGTACGTTTCGGACCGGCATCGACATGACAGTGATTACAGGCCTGGTTGCAGAGTTTCCCGACATTGACCTGAACATCCCGGATCTGAGTCCGCGTCAATTCCATGATGCCGTTGCGCCTCAAGGTGGAACCAAAGCTGAAACGCTTGGGTTCTGAATCGGTTCCGGCACCGGTATACGACAAATCAGCCGTTATCGAAGGAATTGTCTTCATGAGTTGGTGTATCCAAGAAGTAGCGTTAATTCATGAAGCGATTTCGAATGAAATAGTCAATCGAAATCTTACCTGGTCCACGCAACAGCAGGACCAGCAGCATGATTCCCCAAACCTGGTGTTGGACGATGCCCGCAGCGTTCATTCCCGGATAGGATAGGACTGCAACGATATTGAATGCAAACAGCGCACCGGCAGCAAATCTTGCTCCGACGCCAAATACGAGCAGTACGGGCAGCACCAGTTCGGCTGCGATTGCCAGGTATGCGGCCAGTTCAAAAGGAATGATCGGAACGGCATATTCATGTTCGAACAGGAACATGGTCGTTTGGACATTGGCGATTTTGGACAAGCCGGCTTTCCAAAAGACATTGGCAACCCAGATCCGCAGCAGCAGGTCGCCGATCGGTGCGGCGCACTCCAGCAGGCAAATCACCTTGCCGCACAGCCCACCGGTTTGAGAGTTTCTAAACATGATTCTTTGTCTGGTGTTCGAGTTTTTGTGGTCTGATTACTGGTCACTGATCAAAACTTCGGCAATCGCTCCGGTCATGAAGAGATGATGCAGAGCCACTTCCAAGTTGCTATCGGGACTGACTTCCATAATATACGGTATTATGGATCCTAAATTCTTGTTCTGTCTGCTTTGCTCTAGCAGAATGTAAGCCTCCTGTTCCAACTTAAACACTTCGACTTCAAGATCATTTCTGACAATCAGAACGTATTGTTCAGCCCATTCGAAGTCAGGTGCATCAGTATCATTGACTTCAGACAAGGCAAATTTCCAGATATCGAACACCGGATAGGAAGACGCCAGAATCGAGACGGATGGTTTGAGTCGAAACAATAAAGACTCATGCTCATCGGGCGTGTAGTGCGCAAGGCTGTCCAGTCCCACCGATTCTGCTGCGGGCGAATGCGTGGCGGTCAGACACGCCCAATCCATCCTCGCGATGTCAGCCAGATATGGAAAGTCGTCCAGTTCCTTTTGCGACTGGATGAAATCAGGCAACAATTCGCCTAGTCGCTGCAGATTGCCTTCGGTTGGCGGATGTTCGGTGATGTATTTGCGCGCAAGGAACTTGAAATACTCCTTTCCCACGACGGCCTCCGATACCGGAAAGTTGGCCGCGAGCGATTCAAGGAGTGTGATTTTGATGTTGTTGCTGTAAATCTGCAGCCTGCGGCCGGATTCGAACTGTCCGGCATGAATGAACTGCCTGATTTCGGAGTCTGTATCGCCGGTGACTGCCTTGCGAAAATTGACCTGTAGTTCACGCAACTTCATGGTTACGCTGACCGATGTATCCTCTTGCGATATCCGCTTCGCCGACCAGAACCGACAATTCCGGCAGGTTCGTGTCCCATTCGATCAGAGTGGGGGCATGTCGAAATCGTTGGATTGCCAGCCGGTACAGTTCCCAGACCTCGTCACAGACCCTCTGATCGTGAGTGTCGATCCGGATGTCGCCTTCATCAAAGTGTTTCACGGTATGTCCAGCCAGGTGAATTTCCCCGACCAGTTCAGGTGAAACCCCTTCAATGAAATCGTTAGCGTCAAAACTGTGATTGCAGGCGTTGACGTAAATGTTGTTGACATCACAGAGGATTTTACAGCCGCTTCTCTGGGCGATGTCATTGACGAAATCCCACTCTGTCATGTCGGAATGATTGAACTCAAGATAGGTTGAGGCATTCTCAACGAGGATCTGACGTTTGAGAAATTCCTGAACATGTTCGACCCGGCCGACCAGATGGGCGACTGATTCCCGATTCATCGGCAGTGGCAGGAGATCATGCAGAAACACGCCGTCGATCGAACTCCAGGATAAGTGTTCGGAAACGAGCGCTGGCTGATACTCGTCAATCAGTTCGTTCAGTCTGGTCAGGTGGGCGATGTTCAGTGGGTCGGTTGAGCCAAGCGACAAACCGACGCCGTGGAAACTCAAGGGGAAGTTTTCTCGAATTGTTCGCAAACAGTGATGGTGCGCGCCACCTTGTCCGAAGAAATTCTCGCTGTGCACCTCAAACCAGTCCACCCGGGGCAAGTCTGCGGTGACAGCCTGATGGTGTTCTGCGCGCAACCCGATTCCAACTGAATCAGGTGGAATCAGGTTGCTTCGCATGGTTACATAATCAATATTGAGTCGTTATCAGGCCTGTGGTTCGGTACTGCCACCTGTGAGTTTCTCACAGAGGCCTTTCGGTACGAGCACCCAGGCATCACCCTGATCATCCATTGTCGATGTACCGGCGCATGATGAGTTCGAAGTCTGACAGTCATTGTGTCCGGCTTTCGTAACGCCATAGCACTTTTCATTGTCTGCCGCACTGACCGCTTGCGAAAGAGTAAGTGAGCCGAGTGCCAGAGCACCACCGATGGCCGCAGATACTAGCAGTTTTTGAGTTTTCATACACTATCTCCTGGAAAACCAATAAAGTCTGCACAGGTGAATATTCCTGCGCTGTCAGCGGGCTATTATGACACGGTGAAATGCGATGGCGGTTATTAAATTTTGGTTAATTCATGCCTTCGGGTGTGTGCGCCGAATGCGGAAGGTTTGAATTCGAGGCGATGGTGCGAATGATCAGCGAGCGCTCGAAAGTTATTCATCATCCGCTTTTTTTGCCAGCATCAGGGCATACTTCTCTTCGAGTTCCGCTAGAACTTGCTGATGCACATCCTTATCCGAGTCCTCCGCGCCGGCAATAAAGGCATCCATCACCGTCAACATGAATTCATGCTGCACCTGGTGTTTGTCTCCTACCTCGGACACCCATTTGTCATAGCATGACCGAATGCCGCGCGGTTCGTCGTTGCTGATCATCTCAACGATGATGGAGTGCAATCCGATGTGGGCGAATGGGTCGGGTTCATCCAGCCCAAACTCATGGGATTCGAAGGTTTCCCGATTTGAGAAAACGCTGTGCGTCTCAGGATGCATCTCAATGATTTTCTTGACCTGTTTCTCCATGGTCGACAGGTTGTCCTGACTGTGGATTCTTTCCCACAAGTCGAATAGAAAACTTCGTTGTACTGAATCAACTGACATGGAACCTTACCTCAATTGTCTGAATTCTGGGACTTGGCGATCGCTTTGCGTTCGGGATACTCACAAAGGTCAAAAATAATACATTGGCCGCACAAGGGCTTGCGGGCGGTGCAGGTATAGCGACCATGGAGTATCAGCCAATGATGCGCATCCTTGATGAATTCCTCAGGCACCACTTTCAACAGGTTTTTCTCTACTGCGTCGACATTCCTGCCGGGTGCGATCCCGATGCGATTCGAGATCCTGAAGATGTGTGTGTCCACTGCAATGGTGGGTTGGCCGAATGCGGTATTCAAAATGACATTGGCTGTCTTTCGTCCGACGCCCGGCAGACGTTCCAGATCCTCCCGGTTGTCAGGGACTGTTCCGTTGTGTTGTTCGACTAGAATCCTTGAGAGCTCAATCAGGTTCTTTGCCTTGCTGTTGAAAAGCCCAATGGTCCGTATCAGTTCCGTTACCCGCGCCAGGCCCAGCTTCAGCAAACTCCGCGCGTCCGGTGCCTCATTGAACAACCTGGCGGTTGCTGCATTGACGGATTTGTCCGTCGCCTGAGCTGACAGCACGACAGCGACCAGCAACTGGAAGTGATTCTCGTAGTCGAGCTCGGTCGTTGGTCGAGGGTTGGCGGCACGGAGTCTTGAAAAAATCTCCTGCCGCTTGGCGCGGTTCATCGGTCTGCGACTTGCGATGATGCGCGGGCTGCGGCTTTCCTGGATTTCTTCCAGCGTCGGGTTCGTTCCCGATTGACCGCGTCGCGGATGTGTGACTTGAAGTCTGTCTGATCAATTGACCACTCGACGTCCTGCGGTTGGCGAACTGGTCGGCTGAAGTGTCGGTTTGCGAGAACTCTCCACCGCGAGACCTCCTGCTCATCGAAGTCACTCCAATATTCTCCTCGAGCATCTGGTTTGTAATCGTCCATCTCAATGCAGTCCACCGGACAATGCCCGACGCACAGTCCGCAACCGGTGCAATGATCCTGGATTACAGTATGCATGAATTTCGCTGCGCCAACAATGGCGTCAACCGGACACGGTGGTATGCAAAGCGTACAGCCGATGCATAGTTCCTCGCGAATGATGGCGACTTTTCGACCTGCGTAGGGCGCGCAGTCACCCGCCAGCGAGGTAACACGCTTACCAAGAAGATCAGCCAGTTGGTGTAGGGTGTAGTCTCCACCGGGTGGACATCGGTTGATGTCGGTTTCGTTGTCGAGCATGGCGCGGGCATAATCCTGACATCGTGGATAGCCGCACAGGGTGCATTGCGTCTGGGGCAGGTAGCCGTCGATCTGTTCGACAGAAAGAGATTTCGCGGTTGCGTGGCCCACAATCAGCTGACTTTTTCACCGAGTCCGACTTCAGCGCCTGGATCCAGCAGCCACAAGCCACCGTCATCACCCGCAGCCAGCAACATCCCCTCTGAGGTGCCAAACTTCATTTTTCGGGGCGCCAGGTTGGCGACGATGACAACGTTTCGCCCAACCAGTGATTCGGGCTCGTAGAATCCCTTGATCCCCGCGAAAATCTGCCGGGTTTCCGATCCCAGATCCACTTTCAGCCGCAGCAGCTTGTTGGAGTCGGTGACATCGGCAGCCTCAATGACTTTGGCTGTCCGAAGATCAACCTTCGCAAAGTCATCAATTGAGATCATCTCGACGTCATCGGCAGCATTGTTGGTATCGGTTTCAGTTGCAGCTTTCACCATGGCCTCCACATTCTTGTTCTGGATTCGTTGCATCAGATGGACAAATCCGGAAATCTCATGGTCGAGCAGGGGGGTGTCGACACGCTCGAACCGGTCAATCGGATCATTGAGAAACTCAGATGTGCGCTTGGCCAACTGGGGTACGACCGGTGCCAGGTAAAACATCAACACCCGAAACAGGTTGATTCCCTGGGTGCAGACTTCATGCAGCTTGTCGCGGGCATCGGGGTCTTTTGCGATCACCCATGGCTGCTGGTCATTGACATATTGATTGGCAAGATCAGCAAGTGCCATGATTTCTCTCATCGCGCGGCTGAACGAACGGCCCTCATATGCCTCCACGATGGAACCCCGTGCCTCGGTCAGGATTTCATAAAGTTCGGCATTGTCAAGACGGGCACTGAGCCTGCCCTCGAAGTTATTGGTGATGAAGCGGGCGCAGCGACTCGCAATGTTCACCACCTTGCCCACCAGATCCGAATTGATCCGCTGAACGAAATCCTCCAGATTCAGGTCGATGTCCTCGATGCGCTCATTCAGCTTGACTGCATAGTAATAGCGCAGATACTCGGCATCGAGATGCTCAAGATAGGTGCGGGCCATGATGAATGTGCCCCGTGACTTGGACATTTTCTTGCCATTGACGGTCAGGAATCCATGGGTGTAGACATCGGTCGGCTTGCGGAATCCCGCACCGTGCAGCATGGCCGGCCAGAACAGCGTGTGGAAGTAGAGAATATCCTTGCCGATGAAGTTGTAGAGTTCCGTTTCCCGATCATCTTTCCAGTAGGCATCAAAATCAATGCCGGTACGGTCACAGAAATTTCTGAAACTTGCCATGTAGCCGATGGGTGCATCCAGCCAGACATAGAAGAACTTGTCGGTCTCACCTGGAATCTCGAAACCAAAGTAGGGGGCATCCCTGGAGATATCCCAGTCCTGCAATCCCACCTGAAACCATTCCTTGAGTTTATTCTGCGCTTCTGATTGGGACAGTTCTTCCGAAACCCACTGCTGCAGCATGTCGGTGAAGTCGCTGAGGCGGACGAACAGATGCTCTGAGTCCCGCACTTCGGGCGGCAGCCCTGACAGCACCGAAACGGGATTCTTGAGATCCGAGGGCGAATAGGTTGCCCCGCAGCTTTCGCAGCTGTCGCCATACTGATCCTCAGCCCCGCAGCGTGGACATTCGCCCTTGACGAATCGGTCAGGCAGGAACAGCTCCTCCTTGGGATCATAGGCTTGGCTGATCCTTTTCCTGTGGATGTGACCGCCTTGTTTCAGCTGCAGATAGATGTATTCGGACAGCGCCTTGTTCTCTTCAGAGTGCGTGGTATGGTAATTGTCAAAGCTGATGTTGAAGTCCCTGAAATCCCTTTCGTGCTCATCCTTGTAGCGCGCGATCAGCTCTTCGGGAGAGATCTTCTCATTTCTCGCCCGCAACATGATCGGTGTTCCATGGGCGTCATCCGCGCACACAAAATAGCACTCGTTCCCATTCATGCGCTGGAATCTAACCCAGATGTCGGTCTGGATGTATTCCACCATGTGTCCCAGGTGAATGGGGCCGTTCGCGTATGGCAGCGCGCTCGTGACCAGGATTTTTCTACGCATTCTGACTTGACTGAGTTGGATACCTAATCGGTCGGTCGTCATTTGGTGGTATGTTACAATTATCAAACCGACCTGAAACCAATGCGTTCCCCGCGGGAACTTGGTAATATTGTATATTCATCTTCGTGATACCAAACAGCAAAAGTGTTCGGTATCCGCTTGAAATTAGTGATTTAGATCAACAATTGAAGAATTCATGCAGGCTGTAGACAAATCCCAGATTGAATCCGTCCTTTCAGGAATGAAGGACCCACATACCGACACATCGCTTACTGCAGATAAGAAAATCAAGAACATCTCGGTCGAGAATGGTGCGGTACGCATCACCGTTGCCTTAGGCTATCCAGCCAAGAGCTGGCATCGCGAACTTGAAGCCGGCATCCGGAAGGAACTCGCCGACATCACCGCGGGTTCGCAAGTGGAGATCGAGTTCAGCTCGAATATCTCCTCGCATACCGTTCAGGATGGTGTTTCTCCGATATCCGGCATCAAGAACATGATTGCGGTTGGATCCGGAAAAGGCGGCGTCGGCAAGTCCACGGTATCCGTGAACCTGGCGCTGGCGCTTTCCGCCGAGGGTGCCAAGGTCGGCATACTCGATGCCGACATCTACGGGCCCAGTCAACCGCGGATGCTGGGTGTCACCGGCAAGGCGCAGACCAAAGACGGCAAGATGATGCAGCCCGTCTACAGTTATCACCTCCAGGCCATGTCAATTGGCTTCCTGATCGACGAGGAGAGTCCCATGATCTGGCGGGGGCCGATGGTGACACAGGCGCTTGAGCAGCTGCTCAAACAGACGGCCTGGGATGAACTGGATTACCTGATCATCGATCTGCCTCCGGGCACCGGCGATACCCAGTTGACACTGGCTCAGCGGGTACCGGTTACCGGTGCCGTGATTGTGACGACACCGCAGGACATCGCATTGCTCGATGCCCGAAAAGCCTATCGCATGTTTGAGAAGGTCAAGATCGAGATACTGGGTCTGGTCGAGAACATGAGCGTTCACATCTGCAGCCAATGCGGGCATCAGGAACATATCTTCGGTCAGGGTGGCGGCGAGCGGATGGCCGAGGATTATGGCATCAGTTACCTGGGCGGTGTGCCGCTGGATGGCAGAATCCGAAGCGATGCGGACGGCGGAAAACCGACGGTTGTCAACGACCCCGATGGTGAGATTTCCGCAACCTACCGGCGTATCGCCCGCACCATGGCGGCGCGGCTGGCAGGCAAGAAAAAGGACTTCACCAGCGACTTCCCCTCGATCGTGATTCAGAATACCTGATCCCAAACATCGTCTTGTCCATCAAATCAGACAAGTGGATCCGCCGGATGGCGCAAGCCCACGGGATGATCGACCCATTTGAGCCGCGTCAGGTGAGCAGCGTCGATGGCCGTCGCGTCATTTCCTACGGTACGTCGAGCTATGGTTATGACATCCGCTGCTCGAATGAATTCAAGATATTCACCAACATCAATACAGCCATTGTTGATCCCAAGGCGTTTTCTGATGGGAGTTTTGTGGATGTTGAGTCAGACGTCTGCATCATTCCGCCCAACTCATTTGCATTGGCCCGGACCGTGGAATATTTCCGGATTCCGCGATCTGTTCTGACGGTGTGCCTTGGCAAGTCGACCTACGCCCGATGCGGTCTGATCGTCAATGTCACACCCTTCGAGCCGGAGTGGGAAGGATATGCGACACTTGAGTTCTCCAATACAACGCCGTTGCCGGCGAAGATCTATGCCAACGAAGGTGTCGCGCAGGTGATTTTCTTCGAGGCTTCCGAGATCTGTGAGGTCTCCTACAAGGACCGCAAGGGCAAATACCAGAAACAAACCGGAGTCACCCTGCCGGTTACGTGACCGATGCGATCGCGATGCAGCCTCTAGGAACAGTAGCCGAACTGGTCAGAGCTGTTGACCAGGCAGGCTTTGAGTTTGAGGAACTCGCCATCTGTGCCGAGGATGATCTCGAAGACGAGCTGCATGACTATGCGGAGGAATTCAAGGAGATGGCGAAGGCCATGTATCAGTTGAGACACCAATTGGAAGGCCAGACGGAATTCGTCAGCCATCGCGGGGTGACGTTCATGGGGCGCGCCCGGGCGCTGCGCGCAATCATTCCATTTTTCAGATTGATCGAGGCGATCGACGCAGCCTGTCGCAACGGCGTATCAGAGCGTGGTGCCGATGTCGGGTAATACGTTCGGCAAACTGCTCACACTCACCACGTTCGGTGAGAGTCACGGCCCCGCGATCGGATGCGTTGTCGATGGATGCCCGCCGGGAATGGCGCTGTCCGAAGACGACATCCAGCCGGAACTCGATCGCAGAAAGCCCGGGACCTCCAGATTCACCACCCAGCGGCGCGAATCCGACCAGGTGGAGATTCTGTCAGGTGTATTCGAGAACAAAACCACCGGCACACCGATTGGCTTGCTCATCCGCAACACCGAGCAGCGTTCCCGGGACTATTCAAACATTGCTGACCGTTATCGGCCGGGTCATGCCGATTACACCTATGCAAGGAAGTACGGCATCCGAGACTATCGCGGTGGCGGGCGGTCTTCGGCCCGGGAAACCGCGCTTCGCGTGGCAGCCGGCGCCATCGCAAAGAAGTATCTCAAGGAGCGTTATGACGTCATCATCCGTGGCTGTGTTTCAGCGATTGGAGACATCCATCCCGACCGGCATGACTGGAATGACGTCGAGAACAATCCCTTCTTCTGGCCATGCCAGTCCCAGCTACCGCAGCTGGAGCGGTATATTGATGACGTTCGAAAGGCCGGGGATTCGGTGGGTGCCTGCGTGCTGGTCGAGGCCACCGGCGTCCCATCCGGCTGGGGCGAACCCCTTTACGCGCGTCTCGATGCGGAAATCGCCGGTGCGATGATGGGAATCAATGCCGTCAAGGGTGTGGAAATCGGGGCGGGTTTTGCCAGCGTCTCCATGCATGGATCCGAGTATCGCGATGAGATGACGGCGGCGGGTTTCAGTTCCAATAATGCCGGTGGCATCGCTGGTGGCATCTCAACCGGCCAGCCAATCGTGGCCAGGGTCGCATTCAAGCCCACCTCGAGCATTGTCGTGCCAGGTGCGACCGTCAATCAAAGCGGTGAGAATGTGGAGATTTCCGTGACCGGACGCCATGATCCCTGTGTCGGACTTCGGGCGACACCGATTGTAGAGGCTATGCTGGCACTGGTTCTCATGGATATGGCATTGAGACACCGGGCACAGAACATGGATGTAATATCGGACGCACCGGAAATTCCGGGTATTTCTATTGAATCCAGTGCGGCAGGTACGCCAAAAAAGGACGGCGCCACATTCAAGGCATCGGGTGAGGATTGAAATGTCAGTTTGCGTCTTTCCCGCGTCGCACCTGTATTTCATGCTTTCGCTTGAGGCGGCCCTTGCAAGATGAAGCGGGCAGCGCGGCGTGACCAAAGCCCGAACAACAGTTCCCTCAAGGTCCGCGGTGCCAGGCAGAATAATCTCAAGAATATCGATCTTGATCTTCCACTCAACGAGTTGACCGTCATTACCGGAGTCAGTGGCTCCGGCAAGTCATCGCTTGCGTTCGACACCATCTACGCTGAAGGCCAGCGGCGTTATGTAGAGACTTTCTCACCCTACGCGCGCCAGTTCCTGGACCGCATGGACCGCCCGCAGGTTGAATCGATCGATGGTGTGCCACCCGCGGTGGCAATTGACCAGGTGAATCCAGTGCGGACCACTCGCTCGACGGTCGGCACCATGACTGAGATCAATGACCACCTGAAACTGCTTTATTCCCGAATTGCGACGCTGCATTGCTCGGGCTGTGGGCAGGTAGTCAGAAAACACACGCCGGATGAGATCAGTGAACTGATCATTGCCCATGGGGCGCAGGATGGTTCCAGTCCGGGCATGGTGCAGATCCTGTTTGCGATCAAGGTGCCCACGGAATTTTCCACCGAATATGCGGCCGACTACCTCGCGCGTCAAGGTTATACGAAAATCGCCGAGCGCGCAGAGGAAACCGTGTTTGTCGTGCAGGACCGACTGGTCTGTACCGCCGAGAACCGGTCGCGCCTGACTGAAGCAGTCGAGAGCGCGTTGATCAGGGGTGCAGATCGGCTGTTTGTAGAGTCACTGAACGCGCAACGCCAGGCTGTTGGTGACCGAAGGGAGTATTCCAGCCGGCTTCGGTGTTCGGACTGTGAGTTGGATTACATGGAACCGGTTTCGAACCTGTTCTCATTCAATTCGCCGATCGGCGCGTGTGAGACCTGTCGTGGATTTGGACGGATCATGGGGATCGACTATGCGCTGGTGATTCCAGATGAGACACTGACGCTGCGGGAAGGCGCGGTGCGGGCCTTCAATTCACCGGTCTACAGCGAGAGTCATCGCGACATTCTTCGTTATGCACCAGCAAGCGGCATTCCGCTCGATACACCATGGAAGGACTTGAACGAAGAGCAGCGTAACTGGGTATTGGATGGCGAAGGTGGCTGGTACAGCGGTAAGTGGTACGGTGTCAGGCGGTTTTTCAATTGGCTGGAAGGTCGCAGACACAGCATGCATGTCCGTGTCTTTCTATCCAAGTACCGGGTTTATACCGAGTGTCCGGACTGTCGAGGGGCACAACTCAAACCCGAGGCATTGAACTGGCGACTGGGAAGTGAACACGACGCCGGGGCGGCATTCAGCAAGATTCGACATCCAAACTACTCGATGACTGATGCCCAGTTTGAGGCCTTGCCTGGACTGTCCATTCACGACATCGCATCCCTGTCACTCGCTTCCTGCCTGACATTCTTTAACAATCTCCAGCCGCCTGAGACGGGAAATGAGGCAGTGAGTCTGTTGCTTGACGAGATCCTGGCACGGCTTGAATACCTCAATTCCGTGGGGCTGGGTTACCTGAGCCTGAATCGTCAGTCGCGCACACTCAGCGGCGGTGAGGTGCAACGCATCAATCTCACCACGGCGCTGGGCACCACACTGGTCAACACGCTGTTCGTGCTTGATGAGCCGACCATCGGTCTGCACTCCCGGGACATTGGCCGGGTGATTGAGATCCTGCATCGCCTGCGTCAGGCCGGCAATACGTTATTGGTCGTCGAACACGAGGAGCAGGTCATCCGGGCCGCCGGACGAGTGCTCGACATCGGTCCGGGTCCCGGCGAGCGAGGAGGTGAGATTGTTCATTTCGGTACGTACGATCAGTTGTTGCATTGCGGTGAGTCAACCACCGCCAAATGCCTCAGGGACAATGACTACCTGCCCGTGCGCAATCTTACCGGCGCAACCCGCAGCGACGGTGAGATTATTGTCAAAGGAGCGCAGCACAATAATCTCAAGTGCATTGATGTTGCCATCCCGCTCAATCGTTTGGTCTGTGTCACCGGTGTCAGTGGCTCTGGAAAATCGTCGCTGATCGAGGAGGTGCTGTATCGGGGCATTCTCCGAAAGCAGGGCAAGGTCACAGCGATGCCCGGACACCACGACGCGTTGGAAGGTATTGAGCAACTGAGCGATGTGGTGTTGGTGTCCCAGGCACCGATCGGCAAGACCGCCCGCTCCAATCCAGTCAGTTATGTCGGTGCACTGACTGCGATCAGGGAACGGCTGGCACAGGAGCCGCTCGCCGTCAGTCGGGGATACGGGGCGGGATACTTCAGTTTCAATTCGGATCTTGGCCGCTGCATGACTTGCGGCGGCAGCGGATTCGAACACATCGAAATGCAATTCCTGAGTGATGTGTATCTTCGCTGCCCGGATTGCGATGGCAGTCGATTCCGCGCTGAAATCTGCGATGTTCGGATCAAGCCTGCAGGGGACGGCAATGGCGCAGCTGCCAAGTCGATTGTCCAGATTCTCGATATGACTGTTGCCGAGGCGATAGTGTTTTTCTCTGACAGCAACAAGATCATCAATGCGCTGTCGCCACTGGTTGACGTGGGCTTGGACTACCTCAAGCTTGGCCAGCCCATTCCAACGCTGAGCGGGGGTGAGGCACAGCGGCTCAAGCTGGCGGCGCATGTCGCAAAAAGCGGTCAACGCAAGCGAAATCAGGGTCACACACTGTTTCTGTTTGATGAGCCGACCACGGGCTTGCACTTCACGGATGTCTCGAAACTGGTCAGTTCACTTGGAAAACTGATCGAGGGCGGAAACTCGGTGATTGTCATCGAGCACAATCTGGATCTGATCTCGTGCGCTGACTGGGTTATTGACTTGGGACCTGAAGGTGGCGACCAGGGCGGTGAGGTGATCGCCATCGGCGCGCCGGGGGAACTTTCAAAACGAGGGAAGACGCCGACAGAAGTGGCGCTGAAAGATCACTTCGAGCGCCGAACCAGTCAGGCTGATATCCCGTCTCTGGATTTTGAGCGGGTTGAGAGTCCAATCGACATGATTACGATTCGCAATGCCCGGGAGCACAATCTCAAGGACATCTCCCTAAGCATTCCCTATAACGCCATGACGGTGATCACCGGGCTCAGTGGCAGTGGGAAGAGTACCGTTGCTTTTGACATTCTGTTCTCGGAAGGGCAGAAGCGATACCTGGAAACCATCAATGCCTATGCACGACAGTTTGTTCAGCCTTCGACGCGCGCTGATTTCGACGCGGTCATCGGAATTCCCCCGACCGTGGCGGTCGAGCAGCGCATCAGTCGCGGCGGGCGGCGCAGTACGGTTGCAACACTGACCGAGATCTACCACTTCATCCGACTGCTGTTTGTTCGTTTCGGCACCCAGTACTGCCCGGATTGCAATGTTGCGGTCACTGCCCAGTCTGTGGAATCGATCATCAAGCAGATTGTCGAGCAGCACGCGTCGCAGCCGGTCAGTATCTTCGCCCCGCTGGTTGTTGCCAGGAAAGGTTATTACACCGATCTTGCGAATTGGGCCAGCAGGAAGGGTGTTTCACAGCTGCTGGTCGACGGTGAGTTGCTGCCGACTGACCCGTGGCCGCGTTTGGATCGATATCGCGAACACGATATTGACATGCCGATCGCGTCGCTGACTGTGAACCGCTCCTGCAGAAGCGAACTGGAAGCGGCCATTGCTGGTGCACTCGAGATCAGTCAGGGACATTTTCGTATTGCGGTTGGTGAGTCCCAAGGACATTTCGAATCGCTGACGAGCTATTCCACGACGCGATCGTGTCCCCGCTGTGAGCGGTCGTTCGATGAGTTGGATCCAAGGCTTTTTTCCTACAATTCAAAGCAGGGTTGGTGTTTGTCCTGCCTGGGTACCGGGTTGGACACTGCAAACCACGATGAGGATGAGATTGACTCGACCGATAACGGTGTTGAGGCGCTGTGCGGTTCCTGCCAGGGCAAGCGCCTGAATCCGGTGGCGCTGGCTGTGAGATTCAAGGGCATGACCGTCGACCAGCTGGGCAGTCTTTCCATTTCGGCAGCCCGCAACTCCCTGTTGAATGTGAAACTCTCTGAACGGGAGAAGGTTGCCGCCAGGGATATTCTGTCCGAACTCAACGCCCGGTTGAACTTTCTGGAATCGGTTGGACTCTCCTATCTTGCGCTCAACCGCTCCGCCCCGACACTGAGCGGTGGTGAGGCGCAACGCATCAGATTGGCGGCGCAACTTGGGTCGAGTCTGTGCGGTGCGTGTTATGTCCTTGATGAACCCACAATCGGTCTGCATTCCCGGGACAACAGGCGATTGCTGTCGGCATTGCAAACACTTCGCAAGAAAGGCAATACGATAGTTGTTGTCGAACATGATGAGGAAACCATCACTGCAGCGGATCATGTTGTGGACCTGGGGCCGGGTGGAGGCCTTCGCGGTGGTGAGGTAGTGGCTGCCGGAACCGTGTCCGAAATCAGGCGGAACGCAAGGTCGATCACCGGACAGATGCTCAGTCAGCCCATTCTGCATCCGATGACGCGACGCCGAAGCCCACCGAACCGTTCCGTGGCGGTCGAGATCATTGGTGCGGTCAAGAACAATCTAAGGAACGTCAAGGTCAGCCTGCCGTTGAATTCTCTGATCTGTGTGACCGGCGTCAGTGGCAGCGGCAAGAGCACACTGGTGCGGGATATCCTGTACACCAATCTCCGTAGTGCAGTCTCGCAAAAACGCGATGGTGCGGATACCACCGTCTGGGAGGGATGCAGTGAACTGCTGGGATGCGGCAAGGTGGACCGTGTTCTTGAAGTGGATCAGACACCGATTGGAAAGACACCGCGATCATGTCCGGCGACGTATGTGAATGTCTGGCAAACCATCAGGAATCTGTTCGCTGAAACAACCGAGGCGAGGCTGCGCGGTTATGACGCCAGCCGGTTTTCCTTTAATGTGGAAGGCGGTCGATGTGACGCCTGCGGTGGTCAGGGCATCAGGCGTATTGAAATGAACTTCCTGCCCGATGTCCGGGTCCGATGCGAGAACTGCAATGGAGACCGGTTCAATCTGGAGACTCTTGCGGTTCGTTACCGCAATCGGTCAATTGCAGATGTGTTACATATGAGCATGGAGGAGGCCTTGGAATTCTTTGGAAACATCCCCTCGCTCAAGCGTGTCTTCAAGTTCATCGTTGAGGTAGGACTCGGTTTTCTCACACTCGGACAGCAAAGTCCCACACTGAGCGGGGGCGAGGCCCAGCGAATCAAACTGGTGTCGGAACTGTCCAAGGCACTACCCAGGGATACGGGAATGGGGGCGGATGCGGGTCCGGAGCGGACCAAAACCCTCTACATCCTGGATGAGCCGACAGTGGGACTACACACAGCCGATGTGGAAAAACTGATCACCGTCATTCACGCATTGGTGGATGCCGGCAACACCGTGGTGGTCGTTGAGCACAACCTTGACATTGTTGCCGAATCCGACTGGATCATTGATCTGGGTCCGGAGGGCGGTGAGTTTGGCGGACGGGTTGTGACCCAGGGCCGACTGTCGCGCATTCTCAAGTCAAAGCGGTCGCATACCGCCGCCGCATTGAGAGACAAGCTGGGACGGTGAACGGCTCTGAAGTCAGCTTCTGAAACAGGCGTTCCTGCCCCCGATCAGCAACCTGCCTGACCCTGGTCTCCTGCCCAAACGAATCAAGGCGATATCCGGAATCCCTAGAGATTTCGCCTCAGGTCGTGCTGTCGCTGCGAAATGTAATTCTTCATGGCAATCTCAGCACGATCCGGATCCCGTTGCGCAATCGCCTCAGCAACATCGCGTGTCATCATCTCATGGGCATCCGCAATCGAATGCCAGGTTCCGATCTTGACTGAAAGATAAAACCAAAGCCTCAGGTGGAGATTGAAGATTTTTGGAATGGTCTCGGCAATGAACGAGTTGCCACAGGCATGGCAAAGCACCCGATAGAACTCTCGGTCATGGTGAACATACGAATCAACATCATTGTCCTTGATGGCCTGAACCAGCGAGCCGTGAATCCGCATCAGGTCCTCGGCCTGTGCGGGTGTTGCCCGCGTTGCAGCCAGACGGCAGGCGTAACCGTCAATCAGGCCCCTGAATTCGTAGATTTCCTGCACATTGGTATAGGTGATTTCGGATACAAACATGCCCCGATTCAGTCGGTGTGTCACCAAGCCCTCAATCGCCAATCGCTGCAGTGCCTCGCGGATGGGGGTTCTGCCAATGCCCAGCTCATCCATCAGCGACTTCTCCGCCAGCACTGACCCAGGCGGCAACTCGAGCCTGGTAATCCGCATGACCAGCTCTTCGTAGGCCTTGTCAGCGAGCGATACCGGAGATGCTTTCTTCTCAGCGTTCATATTCACTCGTTAGCAGCGGCTATGATTCGACCAAATTTCGTTTCCAGCAATCGGGCGTCAAGATCCTCTCCGATCACGACCAAGCGGTAGTGGTCTCTGGTCTCGGACTCCTCAATCTGAAGATTGCCTGTCGCATACTGAATCAGCACGGGTTTGCCATCCAACAGCATATAACCTTTCATTCGCCAAATCCTGTCAGGCAGACTGTCACAGGTATTCCTGAACTCCGGCTCGGAAAATTCACTATGTGGTTGCAGCACCAGTGAGTCCATGATTTCGTGTGCATGTTCGTGCGAATGATCATGCGAATGATGGTGAGCATGATCGTGTCCATTTCCCGGCGATGAGTCTGCATGATCTGCGATCAATTGAGAGGACAGATTGGAAAATATCAAACTTGATTCGATATCGCAATGATCAGCAAATCTGACTTCGGCAACGTCGTTCAATTGCCTGACCTGCCGGGTAACGCTCTTCAACGTTTCGTCCTGGGTCACGTCAACCTTGTTCAGTATCACAATGTCGGAATTGATGACCTGTGACTCATAGAACTCCCCAAGCATTGTGCGGATTTTCTCGAAATTTGATGCGTCGACCACGGTCACAACCGGAGCGACATCGAACAGATCGCGAACTTCGGGCTCCTCAAAGTCATCCAGCATATCATCCGGGTCGGCGACGCCGGTCGCCTCGACAATGATTCGCTTGGCGCCATTCTCATTTATGAGTTCCTCAATGGCGCTGAGCAATGAGCCTCTCAGTGTGCAGCAGATGCAGCCGGACACCAGTTCAATGGTGTCAATTGACTTGCCCTTGATGATGTCGCCATCAACACCAACCGCACCGAATTCGTTGACAATGACCGCGGTCGGAATTTCAGGATCTGCGGTTTGCAGGAGATTTCTGACGAGAGTGGTTTTCCCAGCGCCTAGAAATCCGAATAACAGGTGAATTCGAGGAAGATTACTCACTGACTTACCCGGGGAGGTGATGGAAGATTTCATTTGATTATACCGCTTGTTTAGTCTTGTGCATTCTCCGCTTGCGTGCGCTTGACTTTGACGGTGAGGGAAATGGCGATCCGGAAAACGCCATTGAATCCACAAAAATATCCTGAAAATCCGCTCTTGCGGCGAGTGCCACATGTTCGATCTGTCCGGTTATTTCTGAAGCCTTGTGACGCTCGGTTTCGGAAAGCAGCGCCATCTGTGCGCCAAGCAGTGCGGCATTTCCGACGTAGGAAATTCTTTCGTGTTCCAGATTCGGCAGCAGTCGGATGGTCTTTGCACTTTCGATGTTGATATAGTTTCCGAACCCACCACACAGCATCAGCTCCTCAATCTTGTCATCAGACAGTTCCATGACGGATTGAAGCATTCGGATGCCCGAGTAAATGGCACTTTTCGCCAGTTGCAGCTGCCGCACATCGGCCTGGGTTACCGAGATGTTCTGGTTTCGTCCTGCGTCTTCCTCCCAGATCAGAACAAACTCTGCCGCGCCGGTGCTGCTTCGGGTCAGCCGTTCACGGATTTTCTCAGGCAGCACCTCCAGCTCGCGCTTACGCATGTTGCCGTTGCTGTCCATGACGCTGGAATCAATCATGTTGGCTGCCGCATCGATCAGACCTGAGCCGCAAATCCCGATTGCCGGAACGTTTCCGATGACCGAACACTCAAAGTCCTCGTCTGCCTCAACTTTCTCAACCGCGCCGAGCGCCCCGCGCATGCCGTCCCTGATTTGTGCGCCTTCAAGTGCCGGTCCCGCAGGGGCTGAGCAGGCGGTGAGACGGTCACGCGAACCCATCACCACCTCGCCATTGGTGCCGATATCCACCAGCGCCCTGATTTCCTCACTTTCGTGAATCCGCGTCGACAGGATGCAGCCGACGGTATCAGCTCCGACAAAGCCTGCGATGATCGGCAGCAGGCACACCTGCGCGTTGGCGGCCGCCTTGAGTGGCAGTTCGGTTGCCGGCAGCACGATGTTGTCCCGAACCACCGGCGCATAGGGGGCAAGGCCGACGTAGGACACATCAATACCGAGGAAGATATGGTGCATGCAGGTATTGCCGACTACGACAATCTTGTAGACATGTCGTGGATCGATGCCGGCTTCTTGGCTGCATTGGCGGATGTAGTTGTTGACCTGGTTGAGGACCTTTGCGCGCAGTGTCGCCAGTTTCTTGTCATCGAACTGGGCATAGGCAATCCGCGACATAAGGTCACCGCCATAGACAGACTGTGCGTTGACGCCGCCGGCGGAGGCCAGCTGCTCGCCGGTCTGCAGGTCCAACAGCGTACCGACCACGCTGGTTGTTCCGATATCGAAAGCCATGCCGTAGACGTGTTCGGTGGTATCGCCAGCCTCAACATCAATAATTGTGCCATTGAAGGTGGTGACGGTGATCTCACCGCCCTTGCTTCGGAGCACTTGTGGAAGGTCTCGCATGACATGCAGCGGAACCGCCTCGTCTGACAGTTCAGACATGACAGACAGGATTTCCTCCACGTCGGAGGTTTGATGATGCTCCTCGACCGGGGCTTTCGCCTTGACAACATGCTTTGTCACGCCACAATCAAGGTGCAGGTGGGAACTGTCGCCAGCTCCGTCTGCAGATGCCAGTATCTGGTGACCCTCTTCGGCTTTGGGCGGCATCGGGAGAACAATGGTGTCGCCGAGCATCTTGGTCTGGCAGGAAAGCCGAAAGCCTTCGTGCACTTCGTCATGGCCGAGCTGCACGGTGTCCTGCACCGTTGGTGGAGGTGTGTCACCCTTGAGGATCTTGACCCGGCAACTTCTGCACCGCCCCCGGGAACCGCAGGTGGCATCAATCTGGATGCCGGCGGCATGGGCGGCGTCGAGGATGGTTACATCCCGGTCAACACGTACCGTGCGTTGCGTATCATTTTCAGCACTGGGGAAAGTGACTGAGATCTTGTCGAGCATGTCAACTCCACGCTGCCCGCGGCTCTTCCACCAGTCTGAGTGCCAGCCGTACGGCATCAACTGCATCCTTGCCCCAACCATCGGCTCCGCATTCGTCCGCCCATTCCTGTGTTGTCGGCGCACCGCCGATCAGGATCTTCACCTTGTCGCGATCGCCGGCATTCTGAAACTCCTCGATCGTCACCTTCTGGTAGTACACGGTAGTCGAGAGCAAAGCCGAAAATCCGACCAGGTCGGCGTTCTCCTCGCGGGCGGTCTGTATGAATTTATCCGGATGCACGTCTGTTCCCAGGTTGATGACCCGGAAGCCTGCGTTTTCGAGCATGATGGTTACGATCGATTGTCCGATGTCATGCATGTCACCGAGCACGGTTCCAATCACGAACGTACCGACGGGTTTTTCCGCCATGGCTGCCAGCAAGGGGCGGATCAGGGCGAGCCCCGCCTTCATGGCCCGGGCGGTGATCAGCATTTCCGGGATGAAAATGACCTGGGCGCTGAATCGGTCAGCCTGCAGGTTGAATCCCGGGAACAGTCCGTCATCGAGAATCACTCTCGGATCAATATCCGCATCAATCGCCTGCTGAACACGGGCATCGGTGTAGACGTGGTCACCGTTTTCCACTGCATCCCAGAGTGTTTCCCATTCCCAATTTTCGGGTGCGCGTCCTTCCCATCCCTCGGGAATAACCAGGACCGGATCTTCAATTTCTTCAAACATGTCTCAATCGTCAACTAATTCAATGGATATTTGCCGTAGGTGCCGAAGTCGCGTTGCGCTTCAAGCATCGTGAAGATGTTCTGGATCGGGACGTCGGCGAGAATGTAATGGGATGGCGAAAAGATATAGCCACCGCCGGTGGCCAGGTTCTTCATAACCTCACACACACCGTTTCGCACGTCCTCCACCTGTCCCCTGGGGAGCAGACGCTGGACATCGAAACCTCCGATGAACGCAATGTCATCACCGTACTTCTGCTTGAGTTCCTTTTGATGCTTGTTGCCGCCTGTTGGCTGCATCAGACCGGACAGGTCAACACCGAGTTCAATCATGTCCCCGATGATGGGGGAATAATCACCACAGGAGTGGAGCTTGATGTAGATGTCCGGGTTGGACTTGCGGAACTCCTTGAACATATAGTCAAACCGGGGCTTGCCTAATTCCCGCCACTGTTCAGGTGAGATCATCATTGACTGCTGTGCACCGACATCATCACCAACCCGGATCATGTCGACACCGAGATCGATGACATTCTTGCCCAGCTGGGTATAGTATTCCGTCAGTCCGTCCAGCACTCCCTTGATCAACTCAGGCTGGTCGAACAGCATCAGGAAGAAGTTCTGGGTACCGACGATATGGGCGTAGGCCGCCTCGATCAGTGTTGACGACAAGTCAACAATGATGAAATAATCCTTCTGATACTCCTCAAGCAGTCTCTTGATGGGTTCTAGCAGTTCCGGATCAGCCGGGTCGGGCCAGGTGTAATTTTTAAGTTCCTCCATCGAGGTGATCGGGTGATGGTTGGGGAAGTTTTCCGGCACAACCTTTGCCGGCCCCCAGAACTCCTGGGTTTTCGCAAACACCTCGTGTTCCTCTTCGGTCCGGCCCTTGAGTCCGCTCTTTCCATAGCCGACGCCAAAATGGTTGAACCAGGTCTCGCCGATTGCGATTGGGCGATGGGAGAACTGGGCGTTGATACCGATCTGATAGATGATGGCATCATTGCCGAGTCGCAATTCCAGTTCGGGATTGTGTTTCATGCCGGTACCGGTTTTGGTGATGCCGTAAACCCGTGCAATCTTTTCCTTGGCTTCACTTTTCATTCGGTACAGCAGTGGTACCCGGTCAACCTTTTCATGTCGAATAGCCCGGGCAAAGCGATCGCGTGGCAGTAATTCCTTCATCTTTGTTCGCCTCTCGTTAAATTGGTTCGTGGTGTATTCGGTTCATCTGTCAAATATAGTTGATTTGGTCGTAAGTTGGCCAACGGACTATTTCGACACCCGTCTGGCTGGCTTGTTCAGCGCACGGATGTACCTGAGATACTTGACGGAATACTCATCCCGTGCGGTCAGGGAATTTGCCGCAAACAGGAAATCGTTGAACGGTTTGACCTGATTCATGATGGGATCGATCATCAACGAGTCACAGCCGGCGAGAATCGCCAGCGTCACAAAGGCATGATTGAGAATCTTGCGCTGCGGCAATCCGAATGATACGTTGCTGTGACCGCCGAAGATGTGAACAGCCGGGTAGCGCGTCCTGAGTTCGCGTACTGCATCAAGGTAGTGATTGCCAAAGTCCGGTCCTGCGCCAATGGGAAAGACCAGCGGATCCAGGAACCGGTCTTCCATGGGAATGCCGCCGGCATCCATCATCTGCATGCACTGCTCGAGATTGTTGACACGCTCTTCGGCATCCTGTGGCATGCCGCGGTTGCCGCTGGCATTGGCGAACAGGATTGCATTCTTTTCGCGTGCCATGTCCACCAGCACCTGGCGGCCGTCTTCGAGATTGAATGAGTTGATCGCCGGGCGGCTGATCGTGCCGTCATGGGCTTCCAGTCCGGCATAGATGGTGTTGGAATCGGAGGAATCAATCGACACCACCGACGAGGTGATGGACTGGGCGGTTCTGACCAGCCACTTCATCCATTCATAGCGCTCCTCGGGGTAGACTGACATCTCATCCACACAAAGATCAATGATGTGTGCGCCATTGGCTTCCTGCGACTTGATCGCCCAGTTGATGTATTCCATGTCCTTTTGACGGCAGGCTTCCGCGATATGCGGAATGGCAAAAATCTTCTGCTCGTTGGGATCTTCGGGTATGGATGGGGTGACGTCGAGCCGCCCGGTTGTACCGTCGAGTTTGGCATAGGCAATGAACCACTTGTCGTCCTCGCGGACAACACGCGGACTCGAGGCCTTGATTCTCCTCGTGGCATTGAAGTTTTCGCCAATGATGACGAGACCGTCATTTTTCACTTTCATGTTGGGGACTCAATGATGCGATCAGGTTCTCGGGATCAGTCCGAACAGACCGGAGCGTGACATCTTGGGGAGCATGGCTGAACTCTCCAGTAGCCTGACTGGAATCCCGGTGTCCCCGAACGAGGCGAACAATGGTTGTTGATCATGCAGTTCCCACTGTATCTGCCGGCCTTCAACGGGATAGGAGTAACCCGGCCCCAGTCGACGGGAGATCCGGGCATTGTGCTGCGTCGCCCACTTGCGCACGATCAGCACAAATTGCTTGGTTGCATCCTCCACTCCCAGCCAGGCGGCGGACTCCAAAAACAGGGCTTCGACGAGTTTTTCCTGATCCATCCATTCTATTGTCTGCTTGTCAATTCCCTCACCGACGGTCAGTGCGAAGACCACGACCTTTGTCGATTCACTCAAATACTGCTTGAATATCGGACTTTGCAGGAATACACCGTTTTCAAGCCTGAGTCCCATCGCGTCCACACTCTCAATGTCCACCAGTCGATAACTCACCACCGGTGCGGCATTGGCGACAAAAGCGCTGATCGCGGTCATTGCCGATTTTCGAATGACGGGCCGTACTTTATCGGGATCCTTGTATCCCTGAATTCGCAGTACCGCATCGAGTTTTGGCTCTGAAGTGTCCAAAACAATCGTTTCGGTCACTCCGCAAACAAGACTCTTCATGTTCATCAATATAATATATTACAAATATATCATTTAAATATTTTGAGTTACCTGAGTGAAACCGGAATCATCCGGCAGCCACCCAGCGTGTCTGATATTCAGTCGCCGTCGTTCTCCAGGGGCAGTCTGGAAGCGACATAACGGTAGATACCGCCACCGATCAGCGCACCGATGATCGGTGCCAGTATGTATACGATAAACCAACCGCCGCGGGGGCCGGGAATTGCAATCCCGTCCCAGCCGGCGAAGTAGGCGATCAATCTGGGACCGAAGTCGCGGGCGGGATTCAGCCCCGCCTGGGTCAGGGGGGCGATGACTGAAATGATGGCGGCGACGCCCACACCGATGGCAACCGCCGCGCCCGCTGATTGCGGGCGTGCGTAATTACGGCCGTGGGTGACCACGGACACGATGAAGGCCAGCATTGCCGTGCCGACCAACTCTGCGACGAATCCGGTCTTGATGCTGACGATCTGGAATGCCTCAGGCGTAGTCCCGAATATCGCCGGGTTTGGGAAATACTCGCCGTAAATCATGGCACTGAGCTGGCTGCCCTGTTCTCCGCGAACCAGTTCGTGCTGCTGTTCGAAACCCGCAATGGCGTTGGCGTACAGAAAATACAGGATCAGACCGGCAAATGCCGCACCTGCGACCTGTGCGGTCCAGTACGGAATCACTCTGCGCCAGGGAAAACCATCATACACGGCAACCACGCAGGTGATGGCGGGATTGATGTGTGCACCGGACAGCGAAGCCGCTGTGTAGATGCCCAGCGTCACCGCGACGGACCACACCACCGCAACCTGCCACAAACCGACCTGCGCGCCGGAAATCACGGCTGCGTGCACCACGCCGATGCCAAAGAAAACCATGACAAAAGTACCGAGAAACTCACCAGTCAGGGCGTCGCGCAAGGGTGGCAGCTCGCCTTGCTGGTTTTTTGCCAATGGATGGTCCAGAAATCGAAACAGGTGCCGTGGTGATTTCACGTTCGATTTCCCGGGCACTGAAGAGCGAAATTGAGACTGCTCAGGCGGCGCTGATGTTTTGTTTGCCGATTTCGTGCACAATCCTTTGGATCCAGTCCGCAGATTTACGCAGTCCGCCCAGCGGATAGATGTGCAACTTCTTGATTCTGGTTTCGGGGTTGCGTAATCGGTAGTCGACCAGATCATCGAGCAACCGCTGCGGATTATGGTTCATCAGCATTTTTGTGGCGTTGCGCGCCTGTTTCTTGAGGAACACCGCGGAGGCACCGATGCCACAGGCCTTTGCATGCTTGAGCAGCGTACCGACTGTGGCAACACCGGGTATGCCGATATGTAGGGGCAGGTCGATGCCCATCTGTGACAATCTTGCTTCCCAGGTGATGATGGGCTCGGCTTCAAAACAGAATTGGGTGATGATGTACATTGCGGCATCCGTGCGTTGTGCGAAGTCAAGCTTCCACCTCAACGCCGACTCGATCTGCTGATCGGACATGTCCGGTGAGCCTTCAGGATGACCGGCAATGCCAATGGTTTGGATTCCCATTTTGTCGAACAATTCGGTTTCCAGCAACTGCATGGAGTTGTCAAACTCACCAACCGGTTTCGGTGCGCCGCCGGCGAGTACCAGCACCTGCCTGCCGCCACAGCCATCGCGGAAACGGATCAGCGCATCCTCGAGTTTCTTGCGGTTTGGAATCTGACGGGCAACGATGTGTGGAATGGGAACGAACTGTTCGGACTTGAGGCGTTCACAGATGGTGAGTGTGTCGTCGATGGTTGATCCGGGCAGTGTGGTGACGTAGACCTGCGTGCCGGGCTCGATGATGTAGCGGTAGTCGGGAATCTTGGTCGCCGCGCCGGGTGTGGTTTCAACAGAATAGCCGTGCAGCAACTGCCGAAGTGCTGAAGAGTTCGGGTTGGACAAGAAAGGCTACCGACAAAAATGATCTTGACTTAAATCGATTCAGGCGTGTGTCACGCCCATTCAAAGTAAACGACGGCGTCGTGAAAGTCGTTGATCTCGGATTCACTGGACGAGAGAATACGGAAGCCCTGCCGGGTGCCACCCGGCCATTCGTTGTCGAGCATGATACGGTTGCCGATCCAATGCTCGGCGAACTGATGTCCGATCAGCACATAAACCATTTCTGAATTGACTGCAATGCCATTGTTCGGTCCAAGCCGGGTATTCATTGGGCGCGGTGTCTTCCAGTCTGCTATCACCTCGCAGGTCTCGGCATCCAGTGAGTCGGTGATGACAACCCGATGGATCGGCCAGGCGTATGAGTTGCCGGATACGGTAATGGTCTGGTTGGGCAGCGAGCAGGCGACTGCGAGCAGGAATTCTCCCTGGAAACTGAACTTTTCAGAAAACGCGGCTGGCGCGGTCACTGCCGCACAGCCGTAATGTCCGTCTGCAACGCCGTCGGTAACTTCGGGTGGCGTCCAATTCAGATTCTTCAGAGCATGCCTGTCGAACTCAGGTACTGGAAATCGTTTCGCCCACATTGGAATTCAATCTCTGTCAGGGATACATGAATTTGGAGACATGGATTTTAAACCGTTTTGTCCAAATATGGCTTGCGGATTTAATCGGCCTGCCGTACCGGTCAGGGCGATCAGTTCACATCCATTCGATTTGCGTCCAAATTGACAATTCAACGTCAGTGTCTAAATATATACTAAATATATATGTGATGCCCGCATCGTTTTCTTGCCTGAAGGCGGTCGTTGTGCAAGCCAGATTGGCTGAATGGTAGAAAGAGAATACGCTGGAACATAAAATATTTCACGTGGCAGTAGATTACAGCTGCCATGTTTCCCGACATCATCAAAAAGGAGGCTCATCATGGCGAAGGTGACCATATTGTATTGGCAGGATATCCCGTCGGTCGTTGAGGCCCGGGATGAGCAGGGTGTTCACAAGGAACTTCTCAGTGAGCGATTTCAGGAACTGATTGATCTGGTCGCAATGAAAAAGAAGCTGGCTGGAACCGATGAATACCTGATGCAGTGGTCGAAGGGCAAGCCCTACGAGGTTGATGGAACCGCGGTGGAAGCGGCAACGGCCGTCAGGGATGAATTCGAAGCCCGGTATAAGGAAATCAGAAAGTCAGAGTTGAACAAGGCCGTCGGCTAGCAGCACCGTTGCCCATTCAATTCAAGTAGCAGTGACCAGCACTGCTCGAAAGTCGTTGACATTGGTCAGTGTGGGACCGGTCTCAGTCAGATCCCCCAGTTCCCTGAAGAAACCGTAGGAATCATTGTTCGAGAGGAACTGTTCAGGGTTCATGCCCTTTTGATGGGCTCTTTTCACCGTGGTTGGGTCCACTGTGGCGCCCGCGTTGGTTTCCGAGCCGTCGATGCCGTCGGTATCGCAGGCAATTGCGTAGATTTCCGGGCGTGCGCGAAGTTCAATCGCAAGGGCCAGGGCGAACTGGGTGTTCGGACCGCCTTTCCCGCTTCCGGTAACGGTTACCGTAGTCTCCCCGCTGGACAGGACAACAAAAGGTGTCTGGTGCCGGCGCTCAGCAATCAGCCTGTCAATAAACCGGGCATGGCGTCTGGCGGCGAGATTGGCGTCACCCGTAATGGGTTCGCTGATCACAAACGGCTCGCATCCTGACTCACGGGCGAGTTCGGCAGCCGCTGCCATTGCAGTTTCTGCCCTCGCGATGATGGTCGTGTCGGTAGTCTCGAAGATCCGGTCGCCGGGCTTGGGAGTTTCCAGTTCATTGGTCTGAAGCAGGTTCACGATGTGAGCAGGTACCGAAATTCCGTATTGTTTGATGATTGACAGGACATCAGCGCAGGTGGATTGATCGGGAACTGTCGGACCGGAACCGATTGTCGAGGGATCGTCACCGACAACATCAGAAATGCAATAGGTGTGCGAGCAGGCCGGGTGGATCATTTGCTGCAAGCGTCCGCCTTTCACGGCTGACAGGTGCTTTCGAACGGTGTTGATCTGGTTGATGTCCGCCCCTCCCAACAGCAATTGTCGGGTGATGGCCTGTTTGTCTGCAAGACTGATCCTTGGGTGCGGCAGTGTCATCAGGGCGGAGGCACCACCCGACATCAGGCACATCACAAAGTCACTGGATTCAAGGCTGCACAGCGAGTCGACGATTTTTCTGGCGGCTGAGATGCCCTGTTGATCCGGCACGGGATGAGCGGCCTCAAGCACTTCGATTCGGTCACATTCGACGCTGTGACCGTAGCGTGTGACGACGATACCCGACAATTGAGCGTCACAATGGTCTTCGACCACACGCGCCATTGCAGCCGCAGCCTTGCCGGCACCGATGACATGAATGCGCTTGTGTTTCATGTTTGCAATGTAAGGTGGCAGGCAGTGTTGGGCCGACGCAACATGTACGGCACGAAGAAATAGACGCTCTAGAAATTCACGGGGATTGGCGATCATGCCTGGCTAGCGCGACTAAACATATAGCATTGGGAAGATAGTTTGGTTAGAATTAAAATTATCATCATGAAGTTCAACATGAGTAACAGGAAATGACGAATGCGATTGAAACAGTAGTAGTATTTGGAGCAGGTGTTTCAAAGAGAATCGTGAATTTTCCCACATTTGATAATTTGATCCACGAATTGAAATCGGAGCGCGTGGCGACAGAGAATAAAACGCTCCGAGACTGCATATTGAGTTACGAAACGGAAAAACACAAAAACTTCGACTTATACCTAGTGAATAGCATAAATCACCTAAACGATAGCACAATAATTTCCGAATACATGGAATTAATCTCTGACAAATTCTTCACAAATTTGGAAGACTCAACCACAAGTGCAATCCTATCTAAGTCCAAATGGTTGTCGGAAACTTTACGCAGGCCAAAGAGAGTCTTAGTGACTACAAACTATGATCCGTTATTGAACATATTAGTCTATTGTGAAATGTATCAAGAATTGAAACATCGTGTCCAGACGGACGGTAGCCATCATTTTGAGTCACTCATTGAAGACTTCGAAGTTGGAAACAACGCCAAGCCTCATGAATTTGTGGATTGGTTCTTTAGTTTATTGTTACAAGAAGCATATAAGCAGGTCTGTAGTTTCCAGGACCTCAAGCAACACAATTCAATGTCTGAGCGGATTTTCTATTTGCATGGGCATTGTTACAAGCGTGAGTCAACCTACAAGTTAATCGGAGAATTTGAAACCGTCCAGAACGAGACACGAAATAGGTCTGCAACTCTGACAGGTGAAACCACGAGGCACAAAGTATATGAGAATTTGCAAAAGTTGCTCGCAACTAGTGAGATTTTTCGGGTAATTGTAGTTGGAATGAGTAAAGAAACTTGCAAGTATGTAATACAGCACGCAAATTTATCCGCAGAGAAATTAATCTATGGTTATCACGAAGATTCCTTGATTGAGGCTGATGACCGAGTAGAATTGAATAGTTATTTACAGTCTGAGTTCCAAGAAAGATTTTTGAAGATTGAAACTGATGGAAACCAGACTATCATGGAAATGCTACGTGATGAAGAGTAAAAATATTGGTTCCGAAATCCAGCGTAATGAGTTTGATTTTTGCAGAGGGGAACTAAGTGGATGCGGTACTCTTTGGGCAGACTCGGAAACAAGCGTTATTCTACTTTCCAAAATATTATCGTGGTAACACAGCAACAAAATCTGTTTCAAGTAAATTCACAGTACTCGTACCAATATAATCATTATCGACATGCGCCTTTAGTCAGAATGCGCAGTTGGTAATTCTATTGGTGAATCGAAATTTAGACTGCTTTTCTTCCTGAAACAATTGAAACTACAAGAGGCGTTGGAATACGTATGTCAGATTATCTCGCACCATTGACCGATATGAAGTTCGTCCTGAGTCATGTGGCCGGTTTGGGGGAGATCATGAATCTCGAATCATTTCAAGGCATGGACGACGAGCTGGTTTCCGCGATTCTGGAGGAATCATCAAAATTTACATCGGAAATCCTGGGCCCGTTGAATCGGGTCGGTGATGAGCACGGGGCGAAAGTCTCAGACGGTGAGGTGACGACCGCACCGGGATGGAAGGAGGCGTATCAGCAGTTCATCGAGAGTGGCTGGAACGGATTGTCATTTAAGCCCGAATATGGCGGGCAGGGGTTGCCGTGGCTGGTGGCGACTGCGGTTCAGGAGATGTGGCATTCGGCCAATATGTCATTCGGCCTGTGTCCGCTTCTGACCCAGGGTGCGATCCGGGCACTCGAACTGCATGGGTCGCCTGAGCAGCAGGAGACCTACATGGCGCGCCTGGTTTCTGGCGAGTGGGCCGGCACCATGAATCTGACCGAGGCGCATGCCGGGTCGGACCTGGCGGCGATTCGCACCCGCGCAGTCGAGGAAGGCGACCACTACCGATTGAAAGGTCAGAAAATCTTCATTACCTATGGAGAACACGACCTGACCGAGAACATCATTCATTTCGTACTGGGCCGATGCTCGGATTCCCCGGAAGGCGTCAAGGGCATCTCACTTTTCATCGTGCCGAAGTTTCTGGTCAATGATGACGGCACGCTTGGTGAACGCAACGATCTTCGCTGTGTCTCGCTTGAGCACAAGCTGGGCATTCATGCAAGCCCAACCGCTGTGATGTCCTATGGTGACCAGGACGGCGCGGTGGCCTACCTGGTCGGCGAAAAGAACAAGGGGCTTGAGTACATGTTCACCATGATGAATCTCGCCCGTCATGCCGTCGGTGTCGAGGGGCTGGCGATTGCGGAACGTGCGTATCAGCAGGCGCGGGGCTACGCCGCCGAGCGCGTTCAGGGCAGCGTGGTTGGCGGCCCGAAAGAGCGGGTGCCAATCATCCGGCATCCGGATGTGAGACGAATGCTGATGACCATGAAGTCACTGATCCAGGCCATGCGCTGTCTGTCTTACTATACCTCCGGCATATTTGACCTGTCACATGCCCATCCGGACCAGGCCGCCCGATCTGAATTCGCAGCGGATCTCGGCTTGCTGATTCCCATTGTGAAAGGGTGGTGCGCTGAAATGGGCAATGAAGTGGCCTATATCGGTGTCCAGGTGCACGGTGGCATGGGATTTATCGAAGAAACCGGTGCCGCTCAGCATCTTCGCGATGCGCGTATCACACCGATCTACGAAGGCACCACGGGTATCCAGGCCAACGATCTTGTCGGTCGCAAGATTCTGCGCGATCCAGACGCCCACGTCGACCGGTTCGTTGGAAGAATTCGGGAATCACTGGCTGAACTGCGGACGCAGGCTGATTCGAATGTGGAGATCTGTCAGTCCGTGGAGTCGGCACTCAACGATCTTGAACGGGTGACCGACTGGGTTCGGCAAACAGGCGCAAGCGATGCCCGGCTGCCAGCCGCCTCCAGCGTGGGTTACATGCATGTGCTGGCATTGACAGTCGCAGGTTGGCTGATGGCGGTTTCTGCAACCCAATCAGCTGTGTTACGGAATTCAGCCGACGGTGATCAGGATTTTCTCGAAGCCAGGCAGACGACTGCGGCATTTTTCGCAACCCACATCATGCCGCGGGTCAAGGCTCATGCGGATGGCGTCGTGAATTCGTCCGCCGCGGTGATGGCGTTGCGCGACGATCAGTTCTAGACGTGAATTGATCAGGCGAGTTTGAGTCCGTTATCAACGGGGCGTTCTGGCTGAGCCAGCACAACGGAGCCATCTTTCTGCGTGAATCCCGTGAGCAGGAACTGGGACATGATCGGACCGATCTGTTTCGGTGGGAAATTCACCACACCGATGATATGGCGGCCCAAGAGATCCTCGGGTGTGTAGAGATCGGTGATCTGCGCGCTGCATCGGCGAATTCCGATCTCCTCTCCGAAGTCCGCCGTGACCTTGTAGGCTGGTTTTCTGGCTTCAGGAAATTCCTCTACGTCAACGATGGTGCCTGTGCGCAGTTCCACCTGCTCGAAATCATTCCATTCGATTTGCTTCACGATGGTGCCTCTTGTCTGAATTCAATCTGGTTGTTCAAGGATTCCGGGTTAGCAACCTGTTGCCAGGTTTGCCCGGATGATGATTGGTTGAAAAAATCGAGTGGAATTATACGAAGCCGGTGACAGGGTTCGACAGGAAATTCAACCCGAATCCAATCACATTTTCTGTTGCCGGGCGCGTGGGTTCTGACGTTGAATTCCGACCTGTCAATTTTCAGCATATGAGCAAAATCAAACTTATAATTGTGCGCTCATTGCAATTCAACGGTGAGTCTGTATGTCGTTAACGGATGAGCAAATTTTGGCCGATATCAACAATCTGGTCAGCAGATCGCGTCAGGCGATGGCTTCGCTCAAGTCAGCCAGTCAGCAGCGTGTCGATGAGATTGTCACGGCAATCGCATGGGCGATTTACGAGGACGGCAACGCGGCGGAACTTGCCAATATGGCCGTTGCCGATACCGGTCTGGGCAATGCCAAAGACAAGATCACCAAGAACAAACGCAAGACGTTTGGAACACTGCGGGATTTGATGCGCGTCCGAACCGTCGGAATCATCGAGGAGGATCCGGCAAAAGGACTCATCAAGTATGCGAAACCGGTTGGCGTGGTGGCCGCAGTCACACCCTCGACCAATCCTGCCGCCACACCCGCCAACAAATGCATGATGGCGGTCAAATGTCGAAACAGTGTCATTGTCGCACCCTCACCGGCGGGTTGGAATACCACCAACCGAACCGTCGAACTGATGCGGGAGCAGTTGGAACGGGTTGGCGCACCAGCCGACCTGGTGCAGATTCTCCCTGCGCCAGTCAGTCGCAAGGCAACCGAAGCCCTGATGAAGGCTGCAGACATGGTTGTGGTCACCGGTTCCCAAAACAATGTGCGAGGTGCCTACACGAGCGGCACTCCGGCGATTGGCGTCGGTGTCGGCAACGTGCCTGTGATTATCGATGACAGCGCGGATCTGGCAAGTGCGGCGCAGCGGGTCCGGATGTCAAAGACCTTTGACAATGGCACATCCTGTTCGTCTGAGAACTCCGTGGTCATTCTTGATTCAGTTTATGACGACATGATGCAAGCCTTTCGCAATGAGGGAGGGTATGTTGCCACCGCTTCGGAAAAATCAGACATTCAGCGTTTGCTGTGGTCGTCGGACGGTGTCATGAACCGGGAACTGATTGCCAAGGACGCGGACGTGCTGGTGCGGCAATTCGGGTTGAATGCCTCGGAAGCCGAGACCCGATTCATCATTGTCGAGGAAACCGGTATCGGGCCGGAGTATCCGCTATCCGGTGAAAAGCTCTCATTGGTGTTGACGGCCTACCGTGCGCAGGATTTTGAGGATGCCAAGAATAAGGTGCGGGATATTCTCAACTACCAGGGCGCAGGTCATTCCTGTGGCATCCACACGTCGGATCCGGACAAGCCAAGAGTACTGGCCGAGGAGTTGGATGTGGTCCGGGTGTTGGTCAACCAGGCACACACCTTCGGCAACGGCGGTGGGTTTACCAGTGGTTTGAACTTCACCCTGAGCATGGGGTGCGGCACCTGGGGCGGAAACAGTATCAGTGAAAATCTGAATTACCGTCATTTTCTCAACATCACCCATCTATCGACTGAGATTCCCGAAGACAAACCGAGCGAGGAGAGTCTTTTCGGTGAATTTCTAAGGAATCACCACCCAGACCGAAACCTCTGAGGATCCGGCAGTGGCTGACACGATTCGATCTCTCATCAACCGTTGTGCACGCGAACTCAAGTCGCGCGAATTCCTGGTTGACCCGGAGAGCAATCTTCACATGACGTATGGTGCCCTGCACGCCCATTGCCGGGAGTTCGGCGGATTTCTCCACAGCGCCGGTTTTTCCGCACCAGCCAATGTCGGTTTCATGATGGATAACGGCTATTGGTCTTCGGTCGTGTTCCTGGGAACCATGTATTCAGGGCATATTTCCATCCCCCTGAATGTCGTGGCCAGTCGGCGCAATCTGCTGTTCGCCCTGGCGAATGCCAAGGTTGATATCGTTTTCGTCAGCGCGCCATACCGGGCGATGCTGAATGATCTTCTGACCGAGATCGACAGGGAGGTTCAGGTCGTTGATGTGGATATGGCAAGCGGTTTTGAGATGCCCGCTGTTGATTCGGCGGACCGGCCCTATCGGGCGCTTTCGGTCATGCCGAACTCTCCCGCGATGATCATGCATACATCGGGGACGGTTGGATTGCCCAAAGGTGCGGTGCTGAGGCACTCCAACATGATTGCAGGCGCCCACAACGTCAAGAAAGCCCATCAACTTTCCCTGGACGATGCAGCCTACTGTGTGTTGCCGCTTTATCACATCAATGGACAGGTTGTCACGTTGATTGCTCCGATCGTCAGTCACTCGCGCGTGGTCATGCCGAGGAGATTCAGTGTCTCGAATTATTGGGAGCATGTGATTCGCTACAACTGCACATGGGTGAGTCTGGTGCCGACCATGGCGAAATATCTGCTCGACGCGGTTGGCAACAGCAACGAAAAGAAGGCGCAGATCAGGGAACAGCTGAGACATCTCAGGTTTGCCCGTTCAGCCTCTTCATCATTGCCCGCGGGGATGCACCGGGACTTTGAGGAAACCTTTGGGGTCCCGATGATTGAGACCATGGGTCTGACCGAGACTGCAGCACCCATTCTTGCCAATCCCATGCCACCGGCTCTCAGGGTATCAGGCTCTGTCGGTTTGCCATGCGGCAATGAAGTGAAAGTGATCGATGCCGATGAGATAACACTGAGAGAAGGTGAGATCGGTGAGATCGTGGTGCGCGGCGACAATGTCATCTCGGAGTACTTCAATGCGCCCCAGGCCACATTGACCTCGTTCACCTCCGATGGCTGGTTCAAAACCGGCGATCTTGGCTACTACGACGAGTATGGGTATTTCTTTGTGACCGGCCGCATCAAGGAACTGATCATCAAGGGAGGCGAGAACATCTCACCGCGTGAAATCGACGATGTGCTCTATCACCATGATGCCGTGCTTGAAGCCGGCGCGTTCGGCTTTCCTGATGATGCCTATGGTCAGGTTGTCGCGGTTGCTGTCGTTCTCAAGGAAGGAGTGGATATTTCTGAAGACGCGCTGATCGAATTTTGCAGTCAGGAGCTCGGAAGTTTCAGGTGTCCGAGTAGAATCTTCTTCGTCGATGATCTGCCGAAAGGGCCTTCGGGGAAAATCCAGAGACTGGAAGTCGCCAAGCTGATCATCGAGAATCAGTAATTGTCTTCCGGATTGACGAATCCGCAAAACACACTGGAAAAGCGCACTGCACTGATCACCGGTGCAACAAGTGGCATTGGATTGACCATCGCGGAAAAGCTCGCCGCAAGTGGTTGTGATGTGTGTCTCAGTGGACTGGGTGATCCGGGTGCAATCCAACAGCTGCTGGATCAGATTCGCGACCGCGCCAATGTTCAAGCCGTCCATTGTCCGGCAGACCTTCGCGACCCGGATGCGGTCCACGATGCAGTGAAGGCGCTGATCGGTGAATTCGGCGGGATTGATATTCTGATCAACAGTGCAGGTGTTCAGCATGTCGCCGCGGTTCAGGACTTTCCAAACGAAATTTGGGATGAGGTGCTTGCAGTCAACCTGTCGGCTGTGTTTCACACGATCAAGGCAGTCCTTCCGGGCATGGTCGGCAACGGCTGGGGGCGAATCATCAATATCGCCTCAACACATGGCCTGGTTGGCAGCGAGAATAAATCTGCCTATGTCGCGGCAAAGCATGGCGTGGTTGGGCTCACCAAAGTCGTGGCCCTTGAGAACGCGCGACATTCTGTCACCTGCAATGCCATCTGTCCGGGCTTTGTGGATACGCCACTGGTACGCGGGCAGATTCAGGACATTGCCGCTTCAGAGAGTCTGCCATTTGCGACCGCATCGGAGCGGTTTGTGTCCGGCAAACATCCCAGCGGGCAGTTTATCGGTACCGATGAAGTGGCCTCACTCGCACTTTATCTGTGTTCTGAACAGGCTGCCGGTATCACAGGTTCGGCGATTGCGATTGACGGAGGTTGGACGGCACACTAGTAGTTTGTCGGTGGTTGTGGTATCGGCTGCGACATGAGCCAGAATTCCCGCTCCAATTCCTGCCCCACCTCCTGGATCTGTGCCCAGGCTTCCTCAACATGCCTCATTTCGGTGCGAATCGCACCGGGAACAAAGCGGATGACGTATTCACCATTCAGTACCGTATGGGTGAGGAACATTTTTCCTGAATCATTCAATCGTTCCACAATCGCTTCGCTGATCCCATCACCCGAGCAATGTCTGAAGCAGACAACGTTCAACGCGGTCGGCAGAAACAGTTCGAACTCTTCGCTGTCGTTGATCCATTCGGTCAGTTTTTCTGCCATTTCAATCTGAGAACGGATGTGATCACCCAGTCCTGCCGCCCCATAGTGGCGAATGACAAACCACAGTTTCAGTGACCGGAAGCGTCTTCCCAAGGAAACCTGCCAGCCGCTGTAATCAAAGACCGCTCCCTCCTCGGTCGCCTTGTTGCGCAGGTATTCGGGTGTGAACGTCAGTGCGCTGACCAGATCGTTTTTGTCTGCAACGTAAAACAAATCACAGTCAAAGTTGGTCAACAGCCATTTGTGCGGGTTGAAGCAGTAACTGTCCACCTGGTCGAGTCCCTCCAACAGGTATCGATACTCCGGACACACGGCTGCATTGCCGGAGTAGGCGGCATCGACGTGAAGCCAGATTCTCGCGTCGGCGGCAATCTGCGCGATTTCGGGGACCGGATCTACGGCCAGCGACGATGTCGTGCCGATGGTTGCGCAGATGAACGATGGTACCCTGCCATCGGTCATATCCTGCTCGACGAGTTGCGCGAGATGTGCGGCGTCCATGGCGAACCCCTCACCAACATTGACCTTTCGGATCTGTTCATCGCGGAATCCGGCAATTTTCAGTCCCTTCTCCGCCGACGAATGCGTCTGATCTGAAATATAGGCAGTCAGGTCCGCGAGCGCAATGCGTTCGGACATTCGAAGCGAGCGTTCCCTTGCGGCGACGACCGCGCACAAGGTCGCAGATGAGGCTGAATCCTGGATGACGCCACCGCCGCTGCCGCTTGAGTGAAAATGCTTCGGCAGGCCACAGATCTCAACCATCCAATCCATGACCAGCGTCTCGATCTCAGTGCACGCCGGGCTGGTGACCCACAGCATGCCCTGAATGCCGAATCCAGACGACAGCATGTCGCCGAGGATCGAGGGTCCGGAGGCGTGAGAGGGAAAATAGGCGTAAAACGCAGGCGACTGCCAATGGGTCAGACCCGGAATAACTTTTTCTCTTACATCATCCAGCACGTCCTGGAAAGGTTCACCCTCAACCGGCGGACTTTGCGGAAAACTGCGATAGATCTCGCCGGGTTCGACCTGGGAGCGAACAGGATAGGACTCGATGTTCGCCATGTAGTCAGCGATGAAATCGATCATCTGGTAACCCTGCTTGCGGAATTGCTCCGGTGTCAGGTGTTTGGATTTTCCTGTTTGTGAATTGTGATCATTCATGGGTTGTTTAGCTTGATCTTCGTGATCGAACATACCCGCAACGCTCGCATTCGACTATCTCGACCTTGCCTGATGCGCCGAATCCGAATTTGACTTCGATTACACGGTACTGGTGCACCCCGATTCGGCACAACAGGTTACCGATTTGTTTCGGAATATTCATTGCATGGTCTGCGTATTCGATACGCCCGCTACGTGGTCAGGACAACTGTTGCACTCCGTTCAGGTGATTTCCTTTCTCGCCCTACATGTTTGGGTAGTTGGGTCCGCCTCCGCCTTCCGGTACGACCCAGTTGATGTTCTGTGTCATATCCTTGATATCACAGGTTTTGCAGTGGACACAGTTCTGTGCGTTGATGACGAGTTTCGGGCCGGCTTCGCCTTCATCAACGATCTCATAGACGCCGGCCGGACAGTAGCGTTGCTCAGGTGCATCATAGTCTTTCAGGTTGATCGCAATTGGAACTGAATCGTCTTTCAGCGTCAGATGCACCGGCTGATTCTCCTCATGATTGGTATTCGACAGGAACACCGAGGAATTGCGGTCAAAACTGATGACACCATCCGGCTTCGGGTATTCGATTGGCGTCGATTGCGATATCTTCTTCAATGACTTGTGATCCTCATGGTGGCGGAATGTCCATGGTGCCCGCCCGCGGAATAGATACGTGTCAATGCCCGCATAGAACATGCCGGGCCACAAGCCCTTGCTGAATGCAGGTCGAATGTTCCGGGCCCGGTACAGTTCCTTCCACAGCCAGCTCGACCTGAGTGCGTCCGTGTAGTCTGACAGTTCACCCTGGGTGTCGGATGTGATGTGGTCGTAAACCGCCTGCGCCGCAGTCATACCGGACTTCATCGCAGTATGCGTCCCCTTGATTTTCGGGGTGTTCAGGAATCCGGCACAATCTCCGATCAGCGCACCGCCCGGGAAAGTGAGTTTGGGTATGGCCTGATAGCCACCCTCAACCAGCGCACGCGCACCATAGGCGACCCTGCGTCCATTTTCGAATACCGGTCTGATGGATTTGTGGTGCTTGAAGCGCTGAAACTCCTCATAGGGGCTCAGGTAGGGATTCTGATAGTCCAGTCCAACCACGAATCCGACCGAAACCTGGTTGTTTTCCAGGTGATACATGAATGAGCCGCCATAGGTTGAACGGTCCAGCGGCCAGCCAACGCTGTGCCAGACCTGGCCCTCATTGTGAACGCTTGCGTCCACTTCCCACAGTTCCTTGATTCCGATGCCGAACGTCTGATGATCGGCGTCTTTCCGAAGTTGATAGCGCTCATACAGTGTTTTGGTCAGTGAGCCCCTGCAGCCTTCGGCAAACAGCGTGATTCGGGCGCGAAGTTCGGCGCCCGGTGCATAGTTCACGGTCGGCTCACCGTCTTTACCCACACCCATGTCGCCGGTCGCGACACCGACAACCCGGTCGTCCTCATACAGCACCTCGGCTGCGGCATAGCCTGGAAAAATATCGACGCCGATTGCTTCGGCCTGCTCGGCGAGCCAGCGACACAGGTTGCCAAGAGAGATGATGTAATTCCCGTGATTGTTCATCTGTGGCGGGGTTGGCAGGGTGAAAGCCGAATTTTTTGTCAGGAACACAAACTTGTCGCTCCTGACCGGGCAGTTCAGCGGGGCACCATCGTCCTTCCAGTTCGGAAGCAGCTCATTCAACGCCGTTGGCTCCAACACCGCACCCGAGAGGATATGCGCACCAACCTCGGAACCTTTCTCCAAAATGCACACACTCAGGTCCTGACCGTTTTCGATACACAACTGTCGCAATCTGATCGCAGCGGCAAGTCCGGACGGACCTGCTCCAACAATGACGACGTCATATTCCAGTGAATCGCGTTCTTGGGTCATAAGGTTCTCTCTCGAATCTGAATATGGGTCAATATCTGACTAGTTTTCGAAGACTTCCACCCGGATTTCGGTTGGAGTGCCGCTATTGCACGGGTTGTTCACCTGCGGGCAATTGGATAGCACCGCGAGTACATCGGTGTCGGCCCGCAACGTCACGTAGTCTCCTGCAATGGAACTTCCGCGCACAAAAACCGTCTGTTCGGTCGCACCGTCATCGTGCACCGGCACCGAACAGAAAAAATTGATATTCGGCACGATGTCGCGCCAGCCCAGTCCGTAACCGGCCAGGGCATCGAGAAAGTTCTCCCGGCAGCCTGGGACACCCGCTACGCCGTACAGCATCTGGTTGCTCCAGGATGAGCAGCAACCCGCGATCGTATCGTGCCCACCGGCGGTTGAGTCTTCAGTGACGGTCATCAATGGGTTCGCGTAATCGGAATACAGAACCGAATGCTGGCCGATGTGGATGCTGGTTGCGGCCTTGATGGTATTCGGGGCATGATAACGCTCTTCCAGATTGTTCGCGTTATAGCAAAGAAAATCAACGCCTTGTTGTCCTTCCAAGTCAACGATTCTCAAGCATTGGCCTGGTTTCAATACCTTGTGCCAGTAATATCCAGGCTTGATGACTTCATTGACAAGGGTGTTCATATGTGAATCTGCCAAGTTGTTTGCGACTTGCCACTCAGCGGTCTGAAGAAAGCAAATGATCCGGGAATTTCATGGTCAAAGTATACAATCAATTGCAGTGCTCAATTGCGATGTATCGGACGTGCGTTTGTACCTGGCAGTGGTTGGCTGACTGAAAGAAGAACAGCGCACTGGAATCTTCGCGGATAATATCGGGCACAATTCATGGGTATCCGACCCATGCACTTCAATCACTTTGACACAATGGGGAGAGTTGGATGGAAATCAATGGAGATGCGGCGTTGGTAACCGGTGCGGCTTCGGGCATGGGTGAGGCGACCGCCCGGTTGCTGGCGGACCGGGGGGCGAAAGTGTGTCTGCTGGACCTTGATGGCGACCGAATCAATGCAATTGCGGCAGAAATCGGCGCCATGGCAGTTCAGTGTGACGTGACGAGCGCACAGGGCATGGAAGAAGCCGTTGTCCGGGCCAGCGAAACCAATGGTGTTGCCCGCATACTTGTCAACTGTGCCGGCATTGCACCGGCGCGACGGATTGTCGGACGCGACGGTGCGATGCCGCTTGACGACTTCAAGCACGTCATCAACGTCAATCTGATCGGAACGTTCAACACCATGCGGCTGATGGCGGCCGCAGTCCGAAATGAGCCGACCCTGGACGACTCTGCCGAGCGCGGGGTGATCGTCAATGTCGCGTCGGTTTCCGCATTCGAGGGACAGATCGGACAGGCCGCATACAGTTCCTCCAAAGGTGCGATTGTCGCCCTGACGATCCAGGCCGCCCGGGAACTGGCCAGTGCGGGCATTCGGGTGATGACCATCGCACCTGGATTGATCGGCACACCCTTGCTGCTCGGCATGCCCGAAGAGGTCCAGCAAAGCCTCGCCAGCCAGGTGCCTTTTCCGAAGCGACTGGGTGATCCGATGGAATTCGCCCGACTGGTCGAGCACATTCTGGAGAATCAGATGCTCAACGGTGATGTGATTCGGCTGGATGGTGCGATTCGGATGCAACCTCGATGATGACGGCTGATTTCAGCGGGTTCAAATGTCTTTGAGACGTTGCATCGGCGCCCGGTCAAAAAGATCCTGGTTGTTGAGGTAGTCCAGCAGAAAATCCAGTGAATCCAATCCCCAGAACAACTCTCCATCAACGACCAGTGTCGGCACCCCGAACACACCGTTGTCGATTGCTGACTGGGTATTGTTGATCAGGGCCTGCTTGACATCCGGGTTGGCTGTCAGGGAGTCGGCATCGCTGACCGCGACGTTCTTCCAGATCGCCGCCCGACCGGCATCGGTTGCCGGGTCGTCTTCCGACGTCCAGATCGCGCGGAAAATCCGGGTAATGAGTTCCGGGTCATTTTGTTTGGCGATGGTCAGACGAAGATAGGGCAGGGGGACGAAGGGATGCGTGTCAGGTACCCTGAACGGTACACCGAGGCGATCCGCGAGCCAGGTGGCGTGTCGATAGGTGAACAGTTTCTTGCGCTCGATCTCAACCGGTCCCAGTTGGCCCCAGTGTTTCAGCAGCCCGGCAAAGAGTACGGGAATGTAGTTGACCGATGTCTCTCCGGGCAGGTCTCCAAGTCGCTCATGCAGCAGGTAGGAGAACGGCGAGATGTAATCGAAATAGCAGTCAACCCTGGTCATGACGGTTCATTGAGGGTGTTGGCCCTTTCACGAAGAATGAACTTCTGAATTTTACCGGTGGATGTTTTCGGCAGCTCACCGAAAACCACCTTTTTCGGTGCCTTGTAGCGGGCCATGTTGTTCTTGCAGTGTTCGATCAGACTGGCTTCTGTTGGCTGCGGCGAGTAGTCCGGATTGACACGGACGAATGCACAGGGAATCTCTCCCCATTTCTCGTCGTCCTTGGCGACCACCGCCGCCTCGACGATGGCGGGATGCCGGAACAGCACGTCCTCGACTTCGATGGAGGAGATGTTCTCTCCGCCGGATATGATGATGTCCTTGGACCGGTCCTTGAGCTGGATATAGCGGTCGGGATGCATCACACCCAGATCGCCGGAATGAAACCAGCCGCCGGAAAAGGCCTGCTCGGTCGCAGTCGGGTTTTTCAGATAGCCTTTCATCACATTGTTGCCGCGAAACATGGTCTCGCCCATGGTTTCGCCATCAGCCGGTACGCAACCCATGGTTTCCGGATCCATGATCTCCAATCCCGCCAGTACGGTATAGGGTACGCCTTGCCGGGATTTCATCTTTGACTGTTCGCTGGCATCGAGCTGATCCCATTCGGTGTGCCATTCGCAGACCACGGAAGGACCGTAGGTTTCGGTGAGTCCGTACACATGCGTCATGTGAAATCCTGACTGTTCCATCTTTTCCAATACCGACGCAGGTGGTGGGGCGGCTGCGGTCATGACTTCCACGGTATGCCCGAACGTCCGCCGTTCTGATTCACTAGCATTGATGATCATGCCGAGAACGATGGGTGCGCCGCAGAAGTGGGTGACCCGATGTTCAGCGATGGCGTCGAAAATTGTGGCTGCCTCGACCTTGCGCAGGCAGATGTTGGTGCCCGAGAGCATTGCCATGGTCCATGGAAAACACCAGCCATTGCAGTGAAACATGGGCAGTGTCCAAAGATAGGTCGGGTGAGGCGGCATTTTCCAGTTCAGCGCATTGCTCAGGGCATTCAGGTATGCGCCCCGGTAGTGGTAGACGACACCCTTGGGATTTCCAGTGGTACCAGAGGTGTAGTTCAACGCGATGGCATTCCATTCGTTGTCGGGTGGCTGCCACGGAAAATCATTTTTTGCTTGACATAGGAAGGTCTCATAATCCATACTACCGAGCAGCGATCCATGTTGCACCGCATCATCCAATAAATCTATTACCGTAATATCCCGATTAACCTTGCCGAGTGCGTTATCCATGACCTGCGAATACTCGCGATCTGTGATCAGAATTTCAGTTTCTGCGTGGTCGAGAATGAAGGCGATGGTGTCAGCGTCCAGCCTGACGTTGATGGCATTGAGCACGGCTCCCGTCATCGGAACACCAAAGTGCGCCTCATACATGGCCGGTACATTCGGCGCCATCACCGATACTGTCTTTCCAGGCTTGATTCCACATCCGACCAGCGCCGAGGCCAGTTGTTGACAACGCTGGTAGGTTTCAGACCATGTGTAGCGAATATCCTGATGAATCAATGAGATACGTTGCGGATAGAAGTCCGCGCTTCGTTTCAGGAATCCAATGGGGGACAGCGGAACATAGTTGGCGCTGTTCCGGTTGAGGCCAGATTCATAGGGGTTTAATCTAGAGTTCACGAGAGCATTGAGCGTGATCAATTTTCCGTCTGTAACCCAGTCATTATATTGAATCGGTTCATTCATCTCGATTTTCACATTTTTAATCTATTAATCATTCAGTTGAAGGAAAGCAATATGTTAGATGATCCAACTCACGACGAACTTCACGGCTATTTTTTCGAAGACCTCACTGTTGGCATGAACGATGTCTACGGCAAAACCCTTACCGATGCGGATGTTCTGATGTTTACCGGTGTGTCGGGCGATACCAATCCCCTGCACCAGAATCGTGAATTCGCCAAACGCACCCAGTTCGGAGAGCCGATTGTCCATGGCATGCTTACTGCCAGCCTGATTTCCACCCTGATTGGAACGAGGCTTCCGGGACCGGGTTGTGTCTACATGGATCAGAGCCTGAAGTTTACATATCCGGTCCGGGTTGGAGATACCGTAGTCGCCCGTGTTGAAGTCATTGAGCTGGATGAACAGCGTCCGTACGCGACGCTTGAGACGACTTGTTCGGTCAACGGTGCTGTTGTCCTCAAGGGAGAGGCCAAGGTGAAGGTGCCCCGCAAGGTCAATGGTTCGGCTCGGGCCCTATCGTGAGTTCATCCGACTGCTTACGCAACGCAACATGGAAAATGACATGTCAGAACTAACGCCACACACTGATACGGCAGCCGGCCAGGACCTGGCTTTGCTGTCAGAGATGAACACGCAGTACGCGCGTATTGCCGGGGCGATGATGAAGGGACAGGATCACTCGGACCTCGCCATATACAGCCTGTCGATAGCGACACTGTTTGCCAAGGCAGCAGCTGGAAATGCGATGAGAATGAACGATGTTCTCGACATCCAGACTCAGGCGATGAAGAAATTCGCCTCGCTCGCCGATTACACACTCAAGCGAATGCAGCATGAAACGACCGAGCCGGTTGTCGCACCGGCTGACGATGACATGCGGTTTCGCTCCTCATCGTGGAGTGAGAACCTATGGTTTGATGTCCTGAAGCAGTCCTACCTGATCAACTCCGAGTACCTGGACAACCTGTTCAGCAAGGACACCAATCTGGAAAGACAGGATCAGCGCAAGCTCGAGTTTTTCAAAAAGCAGTGGATCGATGCCCTTGCACCGACCAATTTCGCGTTAACAAACCCGGATGTGATCGCACAGGCCAAGGAAACAGGCGGACGCAGCATCGTGGAGGGCTTGCGGAATTTTGCAGACGACCTCGAATCCGGTGCTGGCGTCAGCATGGTTGACAAGGCTTCGTTTGAAATGGGTCAAAACATTGCGTCGACACCGGGCAAGGTGATTGCCCGCAACAGGCTGGCCGAGCTCATCCAGTATTCGCCTGCCACGGAAAAGGTTTACGCGAAACCCATCATGATCGTTCCGCCCTGGATCAACAAGTACTACATTCTGGACCTCTCGCCGAAGAACTCATTCATCGGTTGGCTGGTCTCGCAGGGATACACGGTCTTTGTGATCTCGTGGGTGAACCCGGATGAATCCTATCGTCACACGAACTATGATGACTACCTCAGTCTCGGCCCATTGTGGGCATCGAATGTGATTCGCTCAGTGACCGGTGAGGAGAAGATCAATGCCATCGGATACTGCCTGGGCGGTACGTTGCTGGCGTCCCTGCTGGGCTATCTGGCCAGCAACGACGAGCAACCGGATTTTATTTCCAGCGCGACATTCTTCACCACCATGATCGATTTCGAGGAGCCCGGAGACCTCGGTGTATTCGTCGATGAGGAGAGTGTGTCCCAGCTCGAGACAAAGATGAATGAACGGGGTTACCTGGATGGAAGTTCGATGGCGTCGACTTTCAACATGATGCGCTCGAACGATCTGATCTGGCACTTTGTCATCAATAACTATCTGCTCGGCAAGAAGCCCGGCCGATTTGACCTCTTGTACTGGAATTCGGATTCCACGAGAATGCCGGCGGATATGCACAGTTACTACTTGAGACAGATGTATCTTGAGAATCTGCTGTGCAAGCCCAATGGGATGACCATCCTGGATACTGCAATTGATCTCGCCAAGGTGAAAACCCCGGCATTTTTCATCGCGACACAACTCGACCACATTGCTCCGTGGAAGTCCACATACAGTGGTGCACGATTGTTTTCCGGCAATACGCGGTTTCTGCTTGGAGAGTCCGGACACATTGCCGGCATCATCAACTCGCCCGAACGCAAGAAATATGGCTACTGGTCGAGTGCGAAGAAACTGCCCCACACCGCTGATGAGTGGCTGGATGCCGCGCGTCGGCGCGATGGCTCCTGGTGGCCGGAGTGGGAGAAGTGGGCAAGAAAATTCAGTGGTGACCAGATTGATGCCCGCCAACCCGGCAGCGATGAACATCCGCCGCTGGCGGATGCACCGGGCGACTACGTCAGGATGTGAGCGTCAGTTTTTCGCGGTGCTCCAGGACGGACTTCGTTTCTCGATGAAGGCTTCAATGCCTTCTATCGCGGCCGGAAAGCTTAAATTGCACACCATTCGGTCGCTGGCAAGGGTGTAGGCTGATTCCAGTTTGTGGTCGAGTTGCTCGTAAAACAACCGTTTTCCGAGTGCGACCACATCCTGCGGTTTTTGCGCGATGCTGCGTGCAAAGTCCCAGGTTGCCTGTTCCAACTGACCGGAGTCTGCCACACGATTGACCAGTCCTTTGGCCAACGCGGTGTCCGCATCAATAAAGTCGCCGGTCAGCAGCATCTCCAGGGCATGTTTTCGCGCCACGTTGCGACTGAGTGCAACACCCGGAGTCGAGCAGAACAGTCCAAGATTGATGCCTGAGACCGCAAATCGCGCGTCAGTCGATGCGATGGCCAGATCGCAATTGGCAACGAGCTGGCAGCCGGCTGCCGTCGCAAGGCCCTGAACACTGGCAATAACGGGCTGGGGAATCCGGGTCATCGTCATCATCATGCGACTGCATTTATTGAGCAGCTCGCGGGAGAATGTGTCGCTGTCATGGCGTCGGATTTCCTTCAAATCGTGGCCGGCACAGAATGCCCGACCTTTTGCTGCTAGAATGACGACACGGATGGAGTCGTCTTCTCCGATCTCGTCCAGGGACTCCTGCAGTTGGGTCAGCATCTCCGAGGACAGCGGGTTATACCGCTCGGGCCTGTTCAGCGTGAGCATGGCGATTGAGTCATCGTCCTTGCGCAAGAGACATGATGGCGCTGTTGTTTCCGATTCCATTGCTTTCAAACCTATAATTCATTCGGTGGCAAGATGACGGCATTTTACAATTCAATACACGGATAGACAAACACGATGACACATGTAACCGTAGAGGAGTTCAATCAGGCGGCGCGCAAGCAGCTGCCGCTGGTGGAACAGCTTGGATTCATTGTTGAAAGCCTCAACCAGGGGGAATGTGTGGTACGTGCGGTATACAAGGAGGATTTCCTGCGGCCTGGCGGCACCATTTCCGGACCCATCTTGATGGCGCTCGCCGATTTCGCCATGTGGGGTGCCATCATGAGCAAGGCCGAGCGCGTGCAGATGGCCCTGACCACGAGTCTGAATATCAATTTCCTGGTTCGTCCCGAGCCCGGTGACGTTGTTGCGGTTGCCAGGCTGATGAAGCTGGGCAAGCGACTGGCGGTCGGGTCGGTCGACTTGTTCGGAAACGCCGGCGATGAACTTGTCGCGCATGTGACATGCACCTATTCACTACCACCTGATTATTCGGTTGAGAAAACACTATGAACGACCAGTTTACCAATATCAAAGCCTGTGTATTCGATGCTTACGGTACCTTGTTTGATGTTCACTCGGCAGCGGCCAAACACAGCCACCGGCTGGGTGATCTTGAACAGTCCGTATCGCAGATGTGGCGCTCCAAGCAACTTGAATATACGTGGTTGCGCGCCCTGATGGGTGCCTATGATGATTTTTGGACTGTCACCGGTGATGCCCTGGATTACGCACTCGCCTCCCATGGCGTAAAAGACGGGGAGTTGCGCGATCAACTCATGAATGCCTACCTGAATCTGAGTTGCTTCGATGAGGTGCCGCAAGTCCTCAAGCAGCTCAAGGACAACGGCATGAAGACTGCGGTGCTGTCCAATGGTTCTCCGAACATGCTCGATCCCGTGGTTGAGAATTCCGGAGTGGGGCAATACATTGATGCGTGCATCTCGGTTGATGAGGTGAAAACCTTCAAGCCGACGGCAGTTGTGTATCAACTGGCGTGCGATCATTTGGAGGTTCGTGCGGATGAAGTCAGCTTTCAGTCATCGAACTGCTGGGATGCCATCGGTGCCGCCTATTTTGGATTTCAGGTCGTGTGGTGCAATCGCTACAACCAGCAGTTGGACCGACTACCCGCCACGCCGCACGTTCAGGTTACCGACCTGACGGCACTGCTGGACCTGGTTGGACTGAATGGACGCTGATAAAAGTGGGTTTCCCGCCCTTGCCGTGTGCGGGCAGTCAATTCACTGCTTGCGGGCGGCGCATTCACTGCACTCGAGATCTTCAAGAAAATTGATTTCCAGAGTGGGATAGACGCGCCATTCCTCGGGTGCCTCAAAGCCATCCATCCAGATTCCAGCCTGTCGATGCCTTGCAATTTGTTCCTGCCGCGAATACTCCTGGCCATCGACAACGGTCACCGCCCAGCCTTCACGGACCAGCCAGTCGGCAACGTCAAATTCGCGGTTGGCGCAGCGAACCAGGGGCACCGTCCCGATTTCGCTGACTGGAACGCAGGAGAAGGGTGCAAAACTTAATGTGGTAGCGAGTTTCAATGTGGCGGTTGCACCGCATGGCCATTGCGCCTGTTTCGCAATGCATTTTGTTTTCGGGCCGGGTATGGCGATCCCATACAACACAACTTTTTTTCCGTTGACCTCCAGCGCATTGTCTTTGAGAATGCGGAATGGTGTTTCCTCGTCGGCTTTCAGCGCAATCGCAGACAACAGGACTGAACAGGCTGCAATCAGCAAAACAACGAATAAGGTTTTGGATTTCTGGTACATTGACTCACTAACTCGCGCGTTCCTGCGGCTTATTTTATTGTGATTATGATGCAGACGTTGATTCCAGTTCGATTCAGGGGCTCTTGAGTATCCGTCATGAATAGATTTTCAAAATTGCAATCCACATCCATGCACTGACAGTGATGTTTGAGACATTTAGCTTGCTGGAGTTTGCGATCTACGCAGCAATTGCGCTGTTCGCGGGATTTGTGCACGGTGCCATTGGTTTGGGATTCCCACTGCTCTCAACCGCCATCCTGTCAACCTTTATTGATCTTCGGATGGCGATACTGATCACGCTGCTGCCCACTGTGACAGTCAATGTGCTGAGCATCGCTCGCGGCGGGAACTGGAATCAGAGCCTGGGACGTTATTGGCCACTGGCGCTATGGTGCCTGATCGGGTCTGTCATCGGTGCTTACCTGATCGTGCTTTATGATCCCACGCCATTCAAGCTGCTGCTCGCCGGTCTGATCTTTCTCTACCTGATCCTGGATCTGGCGAAAAAGGAGATTTTCGGCAGTGTGCGGCGGTTTCCGACTTTGTCAAACCTGGGATTCGGGCTGACAGCCGGATTCTCTGCCGGTTCAACCAATACGATGGTTCCCATCCTGGTCATCTATTCCCTGGAAGCCGGATGGGCAAAGACGGTGATGGTACAGGTGTTCAATATGTGTTTTTTCTCCGGCAAGGCCGCCCAGCTTGCGGTGTTTTCCTTTTCGGGGATGTTCAATTATCAGATCGCCCTTGCAACCCTTCCACTGGCGGGTGTTGCGGCAGCCGGTCTTTATGTCGGAAACATAGTCCATGACAAGATCAACATTGTGCTGTTTCGAAAAATCATCAAATTGGTATTACTCGTGCTTGGTGTCATTCTGTCTTTTCAGGTATTGGCTGCCTTGTTCTAGACAAAAACTTCCATGAAGTTGAAAATGCTGTTTCAATCAAGGACAATTACAGAAAAACCAATTGTCACTTTACGATCAATGCCCAGGGATGGTGTCACGGTGAACCATAGACGAAATCAGAACTCATTCACACGCAGGGATTTTCTTAAAGCCGGCGCGCTGACGCTTGTACCGCCGTCGGTCTTCGCGAGCGTCAACAGCAACCCTGATGTTGTCATCATCGGTGCCGGTGCCGCTGGTCTTGCCGCCGCACATACCCTGCTCAGGGACAATCGGACAGTGGCGATTGTTGAGGGCAACAACCGGGTTGGCGGTCGGACCTACACCGACCATTCAATGTTCGGTGTGCCATTCGACGTGGGTGCCCATTGGCTGCATAACGGCAGGGGCAATCCCTATAACGTTCTCGCCCGTAAGTTCGGCTTTGACGTCAATCCAGCACCGGAAGTCTATCGTCTGTTTGCGGATGGTCAGGAAGTGGATGCCAGTGAGGTCGACAAGCTGTGGGAATTGGGTTCCGAGATGGAAGCCGCAATCGGAAAACTGGCTGATGCCGGCAAGGACGTCTCGCTGGCTGAGGCCGTTGCGCACTTCACCGGGCAATGGAGCAATCTGGCCAAGTTTGTCATGGGGCCGTGGGGTATGGCAAAGGATCTCAAGGATATTTCCACTGTGGATTGGTGGAACTCCGAGAATGGAGATGACTTCTTCTGCCGTCAGGGACTGGGCACCGTGGTCGAGCACTATGCGAAAGACCTGCCCATCTCGCTCAACACCAAGGTGGAGAGAGTCAACTGGAGTGGTGAGGATGTGATTGTCGAGACCACCCAGGGTACGCTGCGGGCGAAGGCGGTCATCGTGACGGCCTCGACCGGTGTGCTTGCGTCGGACAGCATCAAGTTCGCACCGGAACTGCCCTTGGACAAGATCGAGTCGTTCAATGCCATTTCGATGGGTTCATACGACCATATCGCCTTGCGGTTTTCTGAAGATGTCTTTGAGATGGGTGAGGATGGATACCTGATGTTTGACATTGGAGATGACGGAAGGGGATTTGGCACACTGACCAATACATCCGGTACCGGCATCGCTTACTGTGATGTTGGTGGTGACTGGGCGCGCGAGCTGACCAATGAGCTGGAGGACGTCAAGGTCAATTACGCGCTGGATCAACTGGAATCCCTGCTTGGCAGTTCTGTCAAGCGCAGTTTTATTTTAGGTACGGCGACGCAGTGGAATCTCAACCAATGGAGTCTCGGTGCCTATGCCTCGGCCGAGCCGGGTGCGTACGCCATGCGTGCGGTTCTGCGCCGCCCGGTGGGTGAGAAGGTATTCTTTGCCGGTGAAGCCTGTCACCGGGCACTGTGGGCGACGGTTGGCGGCGCGCATCTGTCCGGCGCGGAAGTGGGCCGGGTGGTGTCCAGCGTTCTCGACTGACTCGAGATTACAGCGGGCAGACGATTTCGCCCAGGCGTTTTGTCAGGCGCGCGTTCTCCGAGTAATCAATAGGGACGACAACCAGGCTGGGGCCCTCTTCGTCAAACGCGGTCTTCAGCACGGAGACCAGATCAGTGGAGTTCTCGACCCGGTGACCGTGCCACCCAAACGATTCCGCGAGCTTGCACCAATCCGGATTGCCGAACGCGAGGTCGGTATGCCTGCCAAACTGATTGGTCTGCTTCCATGCGATCAGACCGTAGGCGTTGTCCTCCCAAACCATGACCACGATGTTTGAATTCAATCGGCGGGCTGTTTCCATTTCCTGCACATTCATCATGAAGCCGGCATCCCCGCAGATGGCGAGTATGCGACGGTCCGGGTGGACAATATCGGCGGCGATCGCGCCGGGCAGTGCAAACCCCATCGAGCAGAATCCATTGGGGATCAGGCAGGTGTTGGGTTCGTGACAGTGGTAATGGCGCGCAATCCACATCTTGTGGGCGCCGACATCCGACAACAGGATGTCGTGGTTGCCCATGACGGTCCGCACATCCCATAAGACTTTCTGAGGTTTGATCAAGCCCTCGGTTTCATCGTCTTTGTGTTCGGCGAAGTCGGCAGCCATCTCCCGCCGGGTTCCGGCCTGCTGGGACAGATTGAACTCAAGGTCACCACTTTCATCGACCCGGGAACATAGCATCCACAGGGTGTGTGCGAGATCTCCGACTATTTCGAGTTTTGGGCGGTAGTGGGCATCGATTTCGGCCGGCAGGAAATCAATGTGCAGGATGTTCTTGTCCTGTCCCGGGTTCCACAGGTGCGGATGGTACTCCACCATGTCATAGCCGAGGGTGATGATCAGGTCGGACGCGTCCAGCGCACAGGCCACCAGATCCTTCGCCCCCAAACCGATGGTATACAGACAGTAGTCCGAGTCCATGTCGACACAGCCCTTGGCCATGAACGTGCTGATGACGCCGATACCGGTTTTTTCGCAGAACAGTCGCAACTGTTTTGAGGCTCTGCGTCGGATGCATCCGTTACCGGCGAGAATGATCGGCCGCGAGGCGTTGCGGATCAGTTCGAACGCCTGGTCAACAATCTTGTCATCTGGCACCGCGCGTCGCAGCCTTCTTGGTGCAAGTGGCGTTGTCGTGGTATCCATGTGCGCAACATCCTCGGGCAGTTCGATCAGGGTGGCGCCGGGTTTTTCGACCAGTGCGGTGCGCACGGCCTTGCGGACGATTTCCGGGATGTTGTCGGGATGATGCACCTGCTGTGCCCATTTGGTGACAGGGCGGTACATGGTGACAACATCCATGATCTGATGGGATTCCTTGTGCAGTCGAGTCGACGCACCCTGACCGGTCAAAACCAGCATGGGGGCGCGGTCCATGTTGCCGTCCGCGACGCCGGTGATGAGGTTGGTCGCACCCGGTCCGAGCGTGCCCAGACATCCGGCCACGCGGCCGGTCAGTCGTCCGTAGGCTTCGGCCATGAATGCCGCTCCCTGCTCGTGGCGACACAGAATGAATTGAATCTTGTCCGATTCCTCGAGGGAGATCATGAAGTGGGCGTTCTCCTCACCCGGTACACCGAATATGTACTCGACTCCTTCCGCCTCAAGGCATTTGACGAACAGATCGGAGGCTTTCATGGAACTATCTCACGATTCAAATTAATTCACACTGACTGCAGTCTCAGCCGGGCAGTCTCGAAAACGCGGTGACATGGGGCGGTAGTACCAATGGTCGTTTGACCGCTGAAACCTCCTTGGAGACTCGTTCAGGCAGTGTATCCAGATCCAACTCTTCGGCGGTAGCCAGGCCAAATTCCACGATCAGCGGCAACATGCTCTTGAAAGTTGCGGCCAGATACTGAAAACCAGGCCAGTCATCGGCACCACCCATCGGTGCCTCGAAGTGAGCGTCCGGTGCCGGCAGTCCGGCATTCGAGAACACCCCGAACAGGTCAAATCCCATGGAGATGTTTGCACCCGAGCGTTCAATCACACCGAGTCCCAGATCGATCATCTTGTTGACAAGCGGTGTCTCAGGATGTTTCATGGAGTGGTAGGGTGGCAGTTCAAGTTCCTGGAACGCGACCACACCGCCGGGTTTCACGTGTGCTGCGAGCTTCCTGACCAGATCCGCCGGTTGTGGAACATACATCAGAATCAGGCGGCCTACCACCATGTCGAAATCGCGGTCCAGATCAAGTTCTGCGGCGTTGCCTGCGATAAACTCAACATTGGTGTGTCCCATTGCCTCGGCCCTGGCCCTTGCAGTCTCAAGAACTGTGGGGTTTAAGTCGACACCTACCACCTGGCCTGTTGGTCCCACGATCTGCGCGGCTGTGAATGCAACATCGCCGGCACCACTACCGATGTCCAGAACCTTCATGCCTTCGGCGAGCCCGGTTCGGTGCAGGAAGCGGCGCGTTACACCGTCGTAGAGTTGGGATTGGGCGATCAGCCTTTGGGTTTCCTCTTCGCTGTAGCCCATGGTGTATCGTCTTTCGTCGCTCATTTAAATGTTCTCCTTCAACTACTTCAACCAACATGAAAACTGGAAACGATTATATATGACTGATATTTTTGCAATGATGATTGAGGTAGATTTCAGGTCACAGATCTGGCAGGTCTGGATTGATGCGCGTCGAGAGTTCTTGCGGTTCAGATATTGGTAAAATTGAGATGCCTTGGTGTCGATGATCAATAATCAGATACCGACCCTGTTCCAGAGACAGGTGCGGGTTAAATGTCCTTTTTGGTACCATCAATAGAATGAATCTCAATGACGGTCATGTCGAAGCAACGCAATAGTCAAAATATTCGATTTATCCATACCTCGGACTGGCAAATCGGGAAGGTTTTTCGCTTTGTCAATGCAGAAACCATGGGTGTGTTGCAGAAAGCGCGTCTCGATGTGATTGACCGTCTAGGTGAAATTGCCACAGAAAACGAAATCAGGCACATTCTGGTTGCTGGCGATGTCTATGACATTGACGAGCCATCTACGCAACTTTTGAATCAACCGCTGGAGCGAATTCGTGAATTTCAGAATGTTGAATGGCATCTGCTACCAGGCAACCATGACCCACATCGTAGCAATGGGTTGTGGGACAGGATTCTGAAAGGGGGAAAACCTGACAATATACGCGTTTACCTTGAGCAGAAACCTGAGCTTTTCGAGCAGGAGTCATTCGCAGTTCTCCCGGCGCCGCTTTACTACAAACGAACTACCAATGACCCTACGCAGTATATGGATACTGTTGACGTGTCGAGTGAACTTACGCGAATTGGACTGGCGCATGGGTCGGTTGAGGATTTCGGTGCAACGGATCAAAGCACGACAAATTACATCAATCCAAATCGTCCGAAAAAAGCGGGTTTAAGTTATCTTGCTCTGGGCGACTGGCATGGGCAGAAGGAAGTCAACGAAAAATGCTGGTACAGCGGTACGCCGGAGACCGACGCATTTGATGTCAAAAACGGTGGCAAGGCGCTGATTGTGGAGATAACCAGTCAGCGGGCGGATCCTGATGTCAGACCGATTGAGACTGGCTGCTATGAGTGGGTAAGTTTGAGCGAGCGAATCAACAGTCGGGACGATATTGATCACCTCGAAAATCGGATCAGAAATCTAGGTGGAGGCTTGAACCGGCACCTTGTGGATCTGGAAGTCAAAGGATTACTCTCACTTGAAGATTTTTCGTACTTTAGAAAGAAGATCGTCGAAGGTGTATCCGCTGCACTATGTTTCATGCGGATTAATCGCGACAGACTTAGACCGAAGCCTACGGACGCGGATATTCGCCGAGTCAACAAGGGTGAGGTTGTCAGGGTGACGTTCGAAAAGCTCATTGACCTTGCCAATAACGGTAGCGAGCAGGAACGCAAAGTCGCTTCTGAAGCGATTATTCGCCTGTATTTTGAAGCCATGGACATGATTGAAGAACAGGAAGTCCAATGAAAATTCGATCACTCACGGTCTACCAGTTCAAGAAGTTTGACGAACCCTACAAGTTGGATGGACTTGCTGGCGGTATCGACGTCGTGGTCGGTCCAAATGAGATGGGCAAGTCTACTTTGTTGAGTGCGCTTCGGGCGGCATTTTTTGAAAAATATATGTCCAAGTCAAAGCACATCGTCAGCCTGCAAAACAATCGTTACCCGTCGGCGCCTGCTGTATGCGTCGTGTTTGAACTATCCGATGGTGCCTATGAATTGAAAAAACGGTTTCTCAAGAAGCCATATGCAAGTTTGCGACTACCTGGCGGCCATGTTCTGGAAGGAGATGCGGCTGAAGACAGGATTCAACAACTTTTGAATCTTGGCGGGTCGAGCAAGAGTCGAAGTTCTTTGGATTCGCGGGGAGTATGGAACTTGTTTTGGGTGCAGCAGGGAGAGTCGTTTGAGCGGATAGACCCAAACAACGAAGCAGGATCATCCCTCTATGGTGCGCTGGTGTCGGAAATTGCAAGGATACTCGGTGGTCGGCAGGCTCAGACTTTAATCGGGATTTTCGAGAACCAACGTAGCGAATTCGTGACACCAAAAACCGGGAAGCCAACGGGGACACTCAAGCAATTGATTGAAAGATCAGCGCAATTGAAGGGTCAGCTGCTGGAACTGCGAGATCGACAGGAAGAGTTGTCGAACTCTATGGCTGAACTCGAGGCTGCACAAGTCACTCTGGATGCGCTGAGGGTTGAAACCGATCTTTCCAGAGTTCGGGACGAATTGAGCGATGCTCGGGAGGAAAGGTCCAAGGTAGAAGTTGAAGCCACCAAAGTCCGTTCAGAAGTCGAAAGGTTGGGAGAACGAATCGAAAAAATAAAAAAACTGAAACAGCAAATTGAGGAAGTGACGAATCTAGTTGAGTCTCATGAAAAAAGCATTGTTATTGTCGGTGAGGAATTGTCTAAAGAAGAACAGCGATTCAATGAATTGGATATACAACTCAAACAGACCGAGAGTGAGCGTTCGGATCTAGAGACTCATTTGAAGTCGCTTGAGCGGCATCAGGCCGCTTTTGAATTGTGCGCAGAAATCGAGAAATTTTCCAGTATCCAGCAAAATATCCGTGAATTGGAGGAAAAGGCATCAGAGATTCTCGTAAACGAACATCTGATGAGGGAAGTTGAGGAAGCCAATCGCAGATTTAGCATCGTAGATGCAAAAATCAAGACCAATGCAGCTCGCGTAATCTTTGAGTTGGAGGAGGGTGGCGCCGAGGGCGTGACCATCAATGGCATTGAACTCGAGGAAAGCCACCACGAAGTGAAGGTGGCTGAGAAACTGTCAATTGGGATTCCACAGCGTGGAACAATTGTGGTGCAGCCGCCGGAGGATCTTTTACCAGAGCTTGAAGCGGCAAAGTTGGAAGTGGAACGTCTGCTTGAGTCGTGCAAAGCAAAATCCGTCGAGCACGTAAACACTCTATACAAGGAGCGGTCGGAACTGATTCAATCCGCGACATTGGCTCAAAGGGAATTGGAAGTTATTTTGAAAAACTCAGGACCAAATTGGAACGATGCACGACCGGTTAAAGAACAGATTTCTGAAAACCAAAAGAAACTCGTCGATGAAATGTCGAAACTCGGCATTCAGGATTCAGCTGAACTGAGAGACCAGCAATCGACAATCGCTGAGATTAGAAAAGAATCAGAAGAGAAAAGTTACAAAATCGCGAACCTGCAAAAGGCAGTCGAACAATTGAGATTAAAAATCAACGAATTCAATTTGAATCTGGCAAAGGAAGAAGTCGGGTTGAAAAACAGCAAAAAGCGATTGGACGAGCTGAAGAAGGAGCTTGCCGTGGTTCTCGGTGGGAAAACCACAGATGAACTGCAAGCCCAGTTTCGGGAAAAATCAGCGCACATCGAGACGCTTGAGTCAGAACTTGGTGAGCTGCAACGCAAGATCGGGGAATTCGAACTACGCATCAGACAGTTTGAAGATAAAAAATCTGAACTCGAAAAGGAGATTGTCCGCCTCACCACGATCATTGAAGATAGACAGGGTGTGGGATTGGAGGAGCAGATTCAGTCGGTGGAACGCAAATTGGGTTTTGCAAAGTCCGACATTGAAAAGTGCTGGGCTGAAGTAGCGGAGTTGGATTTGCTGCTGCAGACAATGCAAGATTCCGAGGGCGAGGTGAAGAACCGATTTCTGTCCGACATATTGCTCCGCGTCTATCCCTATTTGCGTCAGATTTTTCCGTCTGCCACATTGATCACGCAAGAGGACGGAAACGTCACAGACATCGAGAGAGATCCGGGTGGAAGGGAGACTTTCCAAACACTCAGCATTGGTACCCAGGAGCAGATATCGGTACTGTCCCGAATTGCATTTGCCGAGTTTCTTGTGGAGAAAAATCATCCAGCAGTCATCGTGCTGGATGATGCGTTGGTTTTTTCAGACGACGCCCGTATCGAGACGATGTTTCGTATCCTCAGTCAGGCGTCGGAAAACATTCAGATTCTCGTATTTACCTGTCGGGAGAAGCTGTTTGAAGATCTTGGAGGCAACATAGTCACAATAGTACCAGCTGATCACAGAACATTCGATTTCGCTTGAAAATACTCTGATTTCGAACGCCGTAAAATTCTCCCGGTTTTCGAAATATTCTGATGTATGATTATGCGAGAATTTGAATTTTGTTCTTTCCCTTTTATCGGTACATGGCAATGAATGGAACATCAATACTCTCAAAAGATGAGAGGCAATTTTTTTTCGATCAAGGCTACCTGATTCGCAATGCTGGCTTGGAGCCAGACCAGCTCGCAAGTCTCGACCAGGATTTAGATTCATGGCTGGAACTATGCAGACAGCATGACTCCAATTTCGGCACCACAGTAGACGGCAAGGCTAGATTCGACCTTGAGTTGGGACACACCCGGGAGAATCCTAAACTCCGGCGTGTCGCCAATCCAGCGGATATATCGGAGAATTTTCAGGCAGTGCTGTGGGACAGTCCCATCGTCGATATGGTGGCGGACCTGATCGGCCCCAGCATTCGATTTCATCACTGTAAACTGAACATCAAGTTTCCCGGCATGGAAACCGTTGTCTACTATCATCAGGATCATTCCTACGATCCCCACACCAATGACGACATGCTGGCGATACTGCTGATGTTGGATGACGCCAACGAGCAAAACGGATGTCTTCGGGTTGTGCCGGGATCCCACAAGCAGCGGTACTCACACTTCCAGAACGAGGAATACACCGGCACGATCGGCGCCGAGCACAACGATCAGTTCAATCAGGAGGCAGTGCCGATCGTCGCTTCGCGAGGTGACGTCTGCTTCATGCACACCTGGACCGTACATGGCTCCGAGTCCAATTGTTCGGATGTGCCGCGTCGACTGCTGATTTGCGACTATACCGCCGCGGATGCCTATCCACTGCTTTCGCCGGCATTGCCTTCGCAATACACCGGTAAGATCGTCAGGGGTGAACCCAGTCGGACGGCCCGCCTGCGGGAAGATACCATCGAGATCCGAACACCGTACGCGCACGATTCCTTTTTCGGCGTTCAGGGGCAGCCTTCTGCTGTCTGAGTGTAGTTGCCCGTATGACTTTCTCGATTGTCGCCTTTGATCGCAATAGCGGCGCAGTTGGTGTTGGTATCACGACGTCCAGCATTGCTGTAGGCAGTCGTTGCCCGTGGGTTCGGGCAGGAGTCGGTGCAGTCGCGACGCAGAACATCACTGATCCCACATTGGGAAATGCAACATTGGACCTATTGCAGGAGGGTCAGAATCCGCAGGCTGCGGTGTCTGCAATCATCGATTCGAAACCCAACATGCAATATCGGCAGTTGACAGTTGTTGATGTCAATGGTGATACCGCCCATTTCACGGGCGGCCACATTTTGGGAACGCACGCGGTCGCAGTTGGCAACGATTGTGTCGCTGCTGGAAATCTGCTGGCCAATGCATCTGTTCCACAAGCGATGGTTGATGCTTACGGCGACCGTAATCAGGATATCCATCTGGCGGAGTGCCTGATCAATGCATTGCAGGCTGGAATCGACGCTGGTGGCGAGGAGGGGACGGTACACTCAGCATCGGTACTGGTAGCCCGTGAACATGAGTGGCCGGAAGTGGACTTGCGTGTGGATTGGGATGAGTTGGATCCGGTTAATCGGTTGCTGGGGCTGTGGCTTGCCTATCGTACACAAAGAGAGGATTACCTGCTCAGGGCTGTAAATCCATCCGCTGCACCGGCTTACGGCGTCCCCGGTGATCCTTGATTGATCTATTTTGATTTCACTCTTGAGGTTGCGGACACTTCCATTTCCAGAGTCCGACAAGTGATTGAACTAACCGCCACAGGTGGTGATACGTGACAACCGGAAAAAGTTTCTGAATTTTTTCTGATTTGGACTTGAATCTCATAATTCCATCCCCATATACCCTTTAAGGTTGGCCGCATTTACTGAATCAACTCGCGTCAAACACAACAATCAGAAGGAGGATTTTCCATGGACAACACTTTTGAGCGCAAAAATCTGGAAGGCTATGAACACGATGCGTTATTCCATAGATGCATCGCGAACTCCGACCGCTTTGTGAGCATTGCGAAGCTGGCACTTGGCGAGGATGTCGCCAGGGAGTTTGACTGGAATACTGCGCGGCGAGAGGGGGAGAGGCAGGTCGGCGCCAAACTGCGCGAATTGCGTCCTGATTTTATGTTTTCGGTTTTGATGACCGATACCGAGGATGACCGATACCGGGTTCCCATGCAAGTTGAGCACAAAAGTTATAAGGACAGTGGTTTGATGCATCAGTTATTTCGGTACCAGATAGTCCACAATGACACCACCAAAACGCCACTCATCTCGATCGTGGTCTATCATGGCAAGGAGCCAAGCTGGCGCACGATACCGACGCATCAACAATGGCCCTCCTGGGCGAATGACGAATACAGGAGGCGACTGATTAATTTAACGGGCCGGAAGTTGCTGAATTTCGATCCCTGCGTGCTGGACCTGCGTGAACTGGTGCGAAGCGGCAGAAGGCTTGATGGGAACATTGATGCCGTGGTGTACCTGCTTGCAGAGATCTGGGATCTTGATGAGGCAAAGTTGAAGATATTTTTCGAGAAGGCGACGCGGCTGAGCGGGCCTGACCGTGTTCAGGTTATAATAGACGCAAAAAATTATGTGTTAGTCAACTATCCCAATATTACGGTGGACACTTTAGAGAGAATCGAAAATGAAGCGGTTGAGGATCCAGACCTCAATACTGTGTTGACGTTTCGGAACGTCATGGCCAAGGAGTGGGAGGAAGCCCGCGCGAAAGGTCATGAGGAAATTGTGCTGCACATGGCTGGGCAGGGAATGGAGTCCGATGAAATCTGCAAAATGACCGGATTGAATCGTGAGTTCGTTGAGCAAGCCAAGCTCAACGGAAAAGGCTGATCCGCAGTACGTATCATATTTTGTTGTCAGGGAACATCTGCCCCCAATATTTCAGCGAACGGAGTTGCTGTAGTGCGGGTGTTACGTTGCTTGCGTTAGCAATTACTTTGCGTGTGCGTGGTTTTCAAAACCCGATAAATGCAGGCAGGTGGATGATCTTCTCGTTCGGAGAGTGACGATGGACAATTCAACCAGAATCGAAAATGAAGGGAGTAGGAAACCAGACCTAGATTCTGTGCTGACGTTCCGGAACGTTTTGCGCACCAGGAGGGCGGAAGCTTACGAGAAAGGTTACGCAGAAGGTTACGCAGAAGGTTACGAAGAAGGTCGCAAAGAGGGTCATAAGGAAATTGTGCTGCACATGGCTGGACTGGGAATGGAGTCCGATGAGATCAGCAGAATGACCGGATTGAATCGTGAATTTGTTGAGCAAGCGATGCTTAACGCCAATGGCTAGCCACAGTACGTAGCGCATTTTGTTGTCGGGTAACTTCTGACTGCGATTTTCCGGTGAACAAAATTGGCGTGACAGCGGTGTTACGTTGATTGCGAGAGTAATGGCATTGCGTGTGAGTGGCTTTCAAAACCCGATAAATGCAGGCAGGTGGACGATCTGTGAGTTCGGAGAATGGCGATGAACAATTCAATCAGAATCGAAAATGAAGAGGTTGAGTATCCAGACCTCGATTCCGTGCTGACGTTCCGGAACGTTTTGCGCACAAGGCGGGCGGAAGCTTACGAGAAAAGTCGCAAAGAGGGTTACGAAGAAGGTCGCAAAGAACTTCTCGAGGAAATTGTGCTGCACATGACTGGGCAGGGAATGGAGTCCGATCAGATCAGCAGATTGACTGGATTGAAGCGTGAATTAGTTGTGCAAGCAATGCGCAACAAAAAAGCTAAGCGTGTTAAGTAGTTGCACTGAGTGACTTATTCACAGTATCTGAATATATCGCTCCCAGAACTTGAACTCTACAGTGGACTTCGCGCTGTTGTCTAGAAAGTCACGACTCGATGTGACAGTTGATCGTTTCCAGGCATTCCTCATGGATCCGTTCGTTTGAAGTCGCCAGAATCCGATAGCTGGACTTTAGACTCAGCGGATTACCGTTCCAGTCAGTAACAATCCCGCCAGCACCTTCCACAACAGGAACCAACGCCATCATGTCATAGGGTTTCATATTTGATTCCATCACCACATCGATCAAGCCTGACGCGAGCAGACCGTAGGCGTAACAGTCCGCACCGAATCGCCTGGAACGGGCTTTTGCAGTAACCCGATTGAAAACTTCCCGTTCATCGTCCTCAAACATGTCGATCGAAGTCGCAAATACAGCGGCTTCGGCCAGCGAACCTTTGGAGTTTGTCTGACACTCCTCGCCTTGAAAAGTGGAGACCAGACCGCGCGCCCCCGCCCATCTTTGCTGCATGGCCGGTGACTCAATAACGCCCAAAATCGGTCGAAGATTGCAGGTGAGTGCGATCAACACGCCGAATGTAGGCAGGCCATAAACAAACGGTTCGGTGCCGTCAATGGGATCAACGCACCACTTGAGAAACGTATCGTCAGAATCGCCAAACTCCTCACCGAAAAAACCATGGTCCGGATACTCCCTATCAATGCATCCCCTGATGAACTCTTCAATCTTGTAATCCGCTTCCGTCACGTATGTATTGTCGGACTTTGTCCAGCGCTGGACCTGCTGCCTGTGATATTTCAGCGCGATTTCTCTCGCTCCATCAGCCATCGAATGGGCAAACTCCAACAAATCAGAAATTTGCGGCTGATCGGGTAAGTTAGGCTTGCTCATGAAATTTCCTGTCAATCAGCAGAGTAAAATAGACAACCGGATTTGGCATTGATGTCAAATGACATGACAATTTCGCAGATTGTACGCCGATTTGAAACCGACACCCAAAGGATATAGCGTTGACAAAATCCCGACCCGCACTTTTCTCACCTATTTCATTTCGGCAGCTGACCCTGGACAACCGAGTCATGGTCTCACCGATGTGTCAGTACTCAGCGGTTGATGGCTGCCTGTCTGACTGGCATCTCATGCATCTGGGTCAGTTTTCTGTCAGCGGCGCGGGTCTGTTGATTATGGAAATGACCAATGTCGAGGCGCGTGGCCGAATCAGCCCGCATTGTGTCGGACTTTACAGCGACGCCAACGAACAGGCGACGAAACGGGTGGTGGATTTTTGCTCTAAGTACGGAAGCGTACCCATTGGAGTCCAACTCGCCCATGCAGGCAGGAAGGCTTCAACCACACCGCCTTGGGAGGGTCGCGGCTACGTTCCTGTCGAAAACGGTGGCTGGCAGCCAGTCGGCCCGTCTGCAGTTGCATCCGATGAGTCTGCGCGCGTGCCTGATGAACTCTCGATTTCAGAAATTGAATCACTCGTTGACGCATTCGTCCAGTCAGCAATACGCGCCGACAGGATAGGATTCCAAGCGATTGAATTGCATGCTGCGCATGGTTATCTGCTCCATCAGTTTCTGTCTCCGATTTCGAATTTACGCAATGATCGTTACGGCGGCAGTCTGGGTAATCGCATGCGACTGCCACTCGACGTGTTTGTGGCAGTGCGCGAGGCCTGGCCGCACGACAAGCCGATTGGAGTGCGGATCTCAGCAACAGACTGGGTGCCGGGAGGCCTGACGCTCGACGATACCATTGCATTTGCAAAAGAGCTCAAGTCGCTCGGTTGCGACTGGATTGATGTTTCCAGTGGTGGCATCTCACAGCATCAGGACATCACAACCGGTCCTGGCTACCAGGTTCACCTTTCCCGTGCGATCCGGGACAGTGTTGGAATTGCGACCATTGCCGTCGGCATGATTGTCGATCCCGAACATGCCGAGTCCATCATTGCAGACGGGGACGCGGATGTGGTCGCACTGGCCAGGGGAATGCTCTACAATCCGCGTTGGCCGTGGCATGCAGCCAGGAAACTCGGTGCGCAGGTCCAATTCCCCAATCAATACCTGAGGTGTATCCCCGCGGACGACCGTTAAGAGAACATCAATGCACTATCGTAAACATATATTCTGCTGCGTCAACGAACGCGCTCCCGATCATCCGAGAAGCTGTTGCAAGGCGCGCGGTTCTGTTGAGCTGCGAGAGTACATGAAAAAGCGCGCACGCGAGCTTGGCGTGGATGATGTCCGGGTGAACAATGCCGGCTGTCTGGAACGCTGCGAACTCGGCCCGACCATGGTGATCTATCCCGACGGTATTTGGTACCACTATGAGTCCGAATCTGATGTTGATGAGATTCTTGAGAGTCACGTTTTGCATGACATGCCAGTGGATCGGTTACGGCTCAGGGATGGGCAGAAGTTTCCCGATGCCATCGGATTTGTACGGCTGCGACTCATGGTGTCCGGTGTTGACAGATTGACAGACGATACCCTTAGAATTGAGTTTCAAGACGAGCAGGGCAGGGAACTGCCCGCGTTTACCGCAGGTTCGCACATCGACCTCATCATCGGCGACGGTGACCAGCGCCGCTCGTACTCACTGGTCAATGATCCTGAGGAGACCAGTCGTTATGTGATCGGCGTGCTTGAGGATGACAACAGCCGCGGAGGATCAATATGGATTCATGAGAATCTTCATGTGGGAGATGTGATCGAATCCGGCTATCCCAAGAACAACTTCAGATTGGTCGAGTCCGCCTCGCACCATCTGCTGATCGCCGGCGGCATCGGTGTTGCGCCGATCTTGAGCATGTGTCATCGGTTGAATTCAATCGGTGCACAGTATTCGGTGCATTACTGCGAGCGAAGTGAGCAGGAGGCAGCATTCATTGATGAGCTTCGCGAGGTTTGCCGCGATCGTCTGACAGTTCACTTCGACGGTGGTGACTTGAGCAAGGGGATTTGTTTCGATGAGGTGCTGACAACGCGCCCGAACAATGGTCATTTGTATGTATGCGGTCCTAACGGATTGATGGATGACGCCATCAAAGCCGCAAAGCATTGGCCCGATGATTCCATTCACAGCGAAAAGTTTCGTCAGACACCATCAACCGAATGGGTCAACAGTGAATTCGAGGTGATTCTGGCGAGACATCAAAAGACCGTCAAGGTCAATGCAGACCAAAGCATACTGGAGGCGTTGAGAGATCAAGGCGTGACAACCGATTTCTCCTGCACGGAAGGGTTGTGTGGTACCTGTCGGACCAAAGTTCTGCATGGAAAGGTTGAGCATCGGGATTCGGTATTGACAGAGGCGGAGAAATCCGAAAAGGATCTCATGATGGTTTGCATCTCCCGAGCCGCGGCCGGCGAGGATTGTTTGATTCTGGATATATAGACAAGGACTGATGAGGTTGGAAAATGAATGCACTGGATGGAAAAAAGGTTCTGGTCACCGGCGGAGGATCCGGAATCGGGTTGGCGATCGCCAAAACCTTTGCCTCAGAAGGGGCGGCTGTCTGGGTCTGTGATGTTGACCCGGAAGCGGTTCGCGAATTGAATGATGTCAATCAGAAAATTCGAGGTGTGGTAGCCGATGTCGGATCGGAATCGGAAGTGAATGATCTGTTCGAGACCGTGTTGGGGGAATCGGGTGATCAACTGGATATCCTGATCAACAATGCGGGAGTATCGGGCCCGAACGGACCGCTGGAAACCCTTTCCCTGCAGGGATGGCAGGACACGCTCCGGGTCAATCTGATCAGTGCCTTCCTATGCTGCCGTCAGGCGTTGCCGGTAATGAAAGCGCAACGAAGCGGCTCGATCATCAACCTGTCCTCAACCGCAGGCACTCACGGTTATCCTTTGCGAACACCCTACGCGTCGGCAAAGTGGGGGATCATTGGTCTGACGAAGTCGCTTGCCATGGAGGTGGGAAATCATGGCATTCGCGTCAATGCCATTTGTCCGGGACCGGTATCCGGTCCGCGGATGGACCGTGTGATCAACGACGAGGCAGTCACCAGGGGAGTCGATGCCGGCAAGGTCAGGGAGCAATTCGTCAGCCAGATTTCCCTCAAGTGTTTTGTCGAGGCTGAGGATATCGCGCAGATGGCGCTGTTTGTCTGTTCCGATCAGGGCGCCAGGGTCAATGGGCAGGCGCTGTCGGTGGATGGTCATACCGAATCGCTGTCGTTGGTCGACTGAATCGAAAGGCAGACGCCAGCCATTGAGGACTGCTTCGCAGTGAGTCTCCTCACAAAAAAAACTTTGGGAAAAATCTCCCCGCAAATCGTTCGACCTGTCGATTGCCTGACCTATATCGGCACAATCGTGGCGGATTTTCAGGTCATTGGCAGTCCGGAAAATCATGGCGAATCGACATGGATTGGGATGATGCTTATCCAACATATTGAATTAAAAGAATAAAAGCCTCAGCACATCGCCTGATTCAGGTATCAGAAATTTCGATGAATTTATCAGAAAAATGAACAATTTCAATAGACTTCAAGCACAGGCTTTGATAAATTAACAGGTTAGTTTAGCCGGTCGGAAGTTTACAATTGGATTGAGTCGAATTGGAGAATTAATCACAAAATTGAACTCATGCCGGCAAATGTAAAATCTACCAAAATTTAGGGAGTTAATAATGAAAGGGAAATATGGAAAACTGCTATTGGCTGGATTCGCTTCGCTTGCCAGTGGACTCGGAATGCTGGTGTCCACTACAGTGGGTGCGGACGGTCATGGGAATTACCCGGAACGTCCAATCACAGTCATATGCTGCTACGGAAAGGGTGGCGGTTCAGACCAGGCGGTTGATGCCATTGTTGGTCCTGCGGCGAAGATCATGAATGCCAAGATCAACAAGATCAACATCACGGGAGGTGGTGGACTGAATTGTCTGCCGGAGTTCCTGCAGGCACCGGCCGATGGGTACACCCTGCTTCAGCATATCGATACACTGACATCGCGCTATGTTGAAGGTCGGATTGACCTGAATGCGGTGACGGACCTGGAGTCCCTGGTGATCATGAATGTCGCGCCGACCATGCTGTTCATCAATGCTGAAGATGAACGCTTTCAGACGGACGGTGTGCCGGATTGGGACAAACTGGTTGCCTATGCAAAATCAGAGCCGGAAATTCTGACCGTGTCCAACATCAACATTCCGATGGAACTTGTCAGTATGGCGGTTGTCGAAAACCACTTTGGGTTCAAGTCACGTCAGGTGCTCACCGGTAAGTCCGCAGAGCGCTTCGGTGCGGTCATCGGCGGTCAGTTGGATCTGCTGATGGAGCAGCCGGGCGATGTGTCCAAGTATGTTGAAGGCGGAAACCTCAAACCGATTCTGGCACTTTGGCCCACCCGCTTCGAGAACTATCCGGATACCAAGGCACTTGGTTCTGACTATGGGTTGGATTGGGAGCCGCTTTTGAGATTCCGTGGGATGTTCACCAAGAAGGGAACACCACCGGAAATCGTAGAGTATCTGGCGGAAGTGTTTGCTGAAGCCTACAACTCGCAAGAGCATCAGGATTTTGTCAAGCGCAAGAGTCTGGACATCGTGGATTCGTTCCGAAGCAGAGCGGATACCACACAGATTCTTGAGGATTCGGTTGGAATCTATGCCGACGCATTCCGCGAGCTGGGTCTTCCGATCCGAGAAGGTCTCTAGGTCTCGAATAAAGGCAATAGCCGATAAATCTCATTACCGCCGGCAGTCTTGATGAATGTCGAAGCTGCCGGCGGTATGTGCCTCGTTTTACAAGTCATTTAGTAAATTCCATGGATAGTAGTTCCAACACTGTCCGCGCGCGAGTCCCTTTTCTGATCGAGTCGTTTTGCTGGCTGCTTTTTGTGTTGGCGGCCTTCATCTATACCTTTCAGTTCGATGACCCATTGCCGGTCTACGACTGGGGACCTGCACACTGGCCCAGGGTGATTCTGTTTTGCATGTTCGCAGCCTCACTGCGACTGCTGTATCGTGATTGGCGACTCAGTTCCGGGCCTTCCGGCCAAAGACCGAGTGACTCCGCTGCCGATGACCCGGATGACGTGGATACATCGGTCAGATTGAAAGTGGTGCTGATTTTTGCGATACCGGTTCTGTTTACATTTCTGATTCACAAGATGGGTTTTTTGCTGGTTACACCGTTTTTCCTGTGTGGCTACATGTGGTTGATGGGCGTGCACAGTATCCGGAGGCTGATTCTGCTGACGGTGTGCATCTACTCTGCGATCGTACTTATCTTTGTCAAACTTATCTTCACCTATTTGCCACCGGGCGCGGGTGTGTTTAACTCATTGAATGGAAAAATACTGGGGTTGTTGATGTAATGGAAGATTTTATATTTGGAACTCAACAACTGTTTACCGATCCGATCGGCATAGCAATATTTGTTATTGGTCTGATCGGCGGTTTGGTTTTCGGAGCCGTTCCCGGCTTGAGTTTGCTGACACTTGCCGCGGTGCTGCTGCCATTTACGGCCTATATGTCCTCAACCCACGCCATCATGCTGTATGGCGTGATTTATGTGTCTGGTGTCTACGGAGGTGCGGTCACCGCCATTCTGTTCAATATCCCGGGGTCAGTGGAGAATGCCCCGACCGCTTTCGATGGGTATCCGATGACCCAGAATGGCCAATCCGGCAAGGCGATCGGATATGCGGTCACGTGTTCGGCATTCGGCGGTACCCTGGCCGCCATCGCAATGATGGCATTCACTGGTCCTGTTGCGGATTTTGCAATCAAGAATTTCGGACCTGTGGAGATTTTCGCCCTGGTTTTCTTCGGCCTGGCCGTGGTTGCGGGGATCGGTACGAACTCGATTGCAAAAGGCTGGCTGTCCCTGCTGGCCGGGTTGCTGATCGGTTCGATCGGCAGTGACCCGGTAGGAGGCATACCCCGATTCAATTTCGGCACCCTGTATCTGCATGGCGGTGTGCATTTCATACCGCTGATCCTGGGATTCTTCGCGGTCGCGGAAGTTTTCGTTCAGGGTCTGAAACTGGCACGCGGGGAATATCAGTCACCCAAGGTATCGGTGACCTATCCGACATTTTTCGAATTCTGGAAAATGAAATTCGTCGTCGCGCGATCCGCCGTCATTGGATTTTTCTGTGGTGTCCTGCCGGGAATCGGTGCGACGCTAGCGGCATTCATGTCATACAACGAGGCGGTTCGCTGGTCGAAGCATCCGGAACGATTCGGAAAGGGTGAACCGGAAGGGGTTGTTGCGCCTGAGACCGCGAATAACGCGGCGACCGGTGCGGCCATGATTCCCCTGCTGGCGCTGGGGTTGCCGGGTGGCGCGCTCACGGCCATGATGATCGGTGTGTTCAATCTCCATGACATGGACGTTGGCCCGCTGATCATGATCGAGGCACGCGACCTGGTCTGGGTGCTGTTTGCGTCCATGTTCTGGGCGAGTGTTGCAATCCTGCTGGTCGGTGTTGTGGAAGCCAAAGGCATCGTGAATCTGCTCAGAATTCCATTTCCCGTGCTGGCACCGGTGATATTGGTGTTCGCAACCATTGGTGCGTTCGCCCTGCGTGGCAACATCATTGATGTCTATACGATGTTCATCGCCGGAGTCGTTGGATTTCTGATGCGCAAGGGGGATTATTCGATACCGGCATTGGTCATGGGTGTGATACTCGGACAGATTGGTGAGGATACGTTCTCGCGATCCATGGTGCTTTTGGACTACAACGTGTTTGCCTTCTTCACCAAGCCGATCAGCGGTTTCCTGATTGCTGCCGGAATCCTCACTATCGTGATGAACATTGTTCGACATCGTGAGCTCTACGGCAAGTATTATGCAGAGTTCACCGACGAGAACGCGTGACTCACAGTTCGCCGCTTGCGGTTTACACCAGACTGTTTCAGAGTTTTAAGCGCAAAGAATAGCGGATGAATCTATCTCAGCTCAGGGTAAACAGCGATCGGTTGTGGCAGTCACTGATGACTATGGCCGAGATCGGTGCCACGCCCAAAGGTGGAGTCTGTCGCCTGGCGCTGACTGACCTGGACCGTGAAAGCAGGGATCTGCTGACCGAGTGGTGTGAGAATGAGGGTTGCGAGAGAAAAGTGGACCCGATGGGCAATCTGTTCTTTCGCAGACCCGGAACCTCCGCTGACCAGCGCAGCGTCGGTGCCGGCAGTCATCTTGATTCACAGCCAACCGGTGGCAAGTTCGACGGCGCATACGGTGTGCTGGCGGCACTTGAGGTCATCCGCACCCTGAACGATTCCAAAATTGAAACCGAGCTTCCTGTCGAGTTGGTGGTGTGGACCAATGAGGAAGGTTCGCGCTTTCCGCCGGCGATGATCGGTTCAGCAGTCTATGCCGGTGTCTTTGATCTGGAGTATGGTCACAGCCGACCGGATCTGGAAGGTCTTACGATGGGTGAGGAGCTCAAGCGGATCGGATACCTGGGAGACTCACTTCCCGATAACCATCAGTTCTCCTCATTCTTTGAGGCGCACATTGAACAGGGACCGATACTCGAGGAACTGGAGCGGCCGATTGGCGTTGTTACTGGTGTCCAGGGTGTCAACTGGTACGATGTGACGGTGACCGGCGAGGAGACACACGCAGGTCCGACGCCGATGGAGCGGCGAAAGGATGCGCTGCGCGGCGCCTCGGAACTGCTTGCGGATATCTATCGCATTGCGACCGATTCTGGATTCGACGCACGCATCACGGTTGGCGAGTTTCGGATTTACCCGGGTTCGCGCAACACGGTTCCCTCAAAAGTGGAGTTTTCGGTTGATATGCGTCATCCGGACATGGAGGAGTTTGATCGATTGGATCAGCAGATCAAGGACACGATCAAGCGATTCGACCACAATTCAAAACTGAGTGCGGAAGTTGACCATTTCTGGCGTTCGGCGCCGATTTCGTTTGACTCTGCCTGTATTGATGTGGTGCGGGCCAGTGCCCAGAATTGTGGCTACGAGTTCAACGAGATGGTCAGTGGAGCCGGGCATGATTCAGTTCACATTTCCGGCATTGCGCCGACCTCGATGATTTTCATTCCATGTGATGGCGGTGTCAGTCACAATGAGTATGAAAACACCTCCAAGGAGTTCGCCGCAGCCGGCGCCAACGTATTGCTTCACTCGATAATCGCCCGGGCTGGAATCTCCGGATGACCAAAACGGTCGACCTGCTCGGCATCGGGAATGCGATCGTCGACATTCTGTGCGTGGCCGAGAACCGCGACCTGCAGGTCATGGGCCTGAACAAGGGCATGATGACGCTGATTGATGACCAAACGGTCAGTGAGCTTGAAAAATCCGCAACAGTTGACACCATGCAATCCGGCGGGTCGGTCGCCAACACCATGGCTCACTATGCCGGTCTCGGCGGGCGCGGTCAGTTCATCGGCAAAATCGCCCGGGATGCGGTCGGCGACCGATTCAAGCAGGATATGTCGGAGTTGAGGATCCGGTTTCAGACCGCGCCAATCATCTCAACAGAATCCACAGGGTGTTGCTACGTATTCATCACACCGGATGCACAAAGAACCATGTGTACGCATCTTGGTGCCAGTACGATGCTGTCGAATGATGACGTTGATGATGATGCCGTCAAAGCGGCATCATTTGTCTTCATTGAAGGATATCTTTGGGATTCACCGGGCGCGCTGGATTTGATTCATGCAACCGTCGAGTCGGCAAGCAAGGCGGGAACACAGGTGGCGTTGACGCTGTCAGACCCCATGTTGGTCGAACGGCATCACGACCGGATCAGGCGATTCCTGGAGGAATACGTTGACATCGTGTTCGCCAATGAACTGGAAGCGCAGCAACTGTGCGAGACGCCCGACTGGGAGGAATCGTTGCGCTGTCTATCCGAAAAGATCGATCATGTTGTCCTGACCCGTGGCGATCAGGGTTCCGCGGTGGCGATGGATGGACGAACCTATCATCGCCGTGCGAACGAGGCAACCGCAGTCAAAGACACAACCGGAGCCGGAGATGCCTATGCTGCAGGATACCTTTACGGGCTCACCCGCAATTGGCCGATCGGGCGCTGCATGGATGTTGCATCCGACATTGCGGCACAAACCGTTGCCCACATGGGCGGTCGTCTGGGCAACTCAAAATGAGTCAGGCTGTCACATCTGAATCGGTTGCCTGCGGCTAAAGCAACCCCATCATGGTATCTGCGTCGCTGACCTCGAATTTTCCGGGGCCTTCCCTGTTCAGTGCGGTGACAACACCGTTGTCAACGATCATCGCGTATCGGTCCGAGCGAACCCCCAGGCCCATTTCGGTCAGGTCCAGTTCGATACCGATGGCCTTGGTGAACTTGGCGCTGCCGTCGGCCAGCATGAGGATCTGGTCGGCATTCTGGGTATCGCCCCAGGCGCCCATTACAAATGCGTCATTCACCGATAGACAGGCGATGGTGTCGACGCCTTTGGCCAGAATCTCATCGGCCTTGACGACATAGCCGGGCAGATGCGCCTTGCTGCAAGTCGGTGTATAGGCGCCGGGAAGGGCAAACAAAACCACTTTTTTCCCGTCGAAAATCTCCGAAGTGGATATCTCCGTCGGTCCGCTGTCGGTCATGTGGTGCAACTTGACGTCTGGAATCTTGTCTCCAACGGCAATCGTCATTGTAGATACCTCCAATTTGAATTCAGTAGATAATAGAATCTGATGATTCTGGAAACGATGTTCACATTTCACAGTATTTTATAGTGGTGTGTGCTGCTTTTTGACCAATATTTGCATGGCGGTTTGCTGGCTCAGAGATTTGCCGCAAACAGCTGTTCAAAGCGAATCCGATCCATTCAACCGTAAAGCCCGTAGTAATGCCTATGAAAGAATCCGATGAATCACCCAGCATCGAGCTGGATGACCTGGTCAGCAAGCACCCGGACATTGAGTACGTCGATGCCATTTTTGCAGATTTGCATGGCTACATCCGCGGCAAGCGAATCCCGGTTGGCGAAGCGGGCAAAATCTACAAGTCCGGCATCCAGATACCGGACAGTGCATTCCTGCTTGACCCGCTGGGGGATTCCGGCGACCCGTGTGGCCGGGGCTATTCTGACGGCGATCCTGACGGTACGCTGAAGACAGTTCCCGGAACGACCTGTCTGGTTCCATGGGGTGTCGGAAAGTCCGCCCAGGTGCTGATGGAGTTGTACGGAGATGATGGAACGGCGAACCTGGTTGATCCGCGTCACATCGCAGCCAGAGCCGTCAGCGTGTTTGGTGAACTGGGGTACAAGCTGAACATCGCGTTCGAATTGGAGTTCTATCTGCTTGACAAGGATTTTGACGATCATGGAAAGCCGGTCTTTCCCGGATCACACGGAAAAAAGAGCAGTGAACATCCCACACAGGTCTATTCCCTCAAGGATCTGGATCAGCAGTACGAATTCTTGAGCAGGGTTCAGGAAGCCTGCCGGGTGCAGGGGATTCCGGTATCCGCCGCGGTGTCGGAATACTCGCCCTTCCAGTTCGAGATCAATCTTCACCATACCCCTGATCCGATGTCGGCTGCCGATCACTGTGTCCTGTTAAGGCGCGTGATCAAGGAGATCGCGCTGTCTTTGGACATGGTTGCAACCTTCATGCCCAAACCGTTTCATGAATTCAGCGGCAACGGCATGCACTTGCACGTCAGTATGGAAAACGAGTCAGGAGACAACGTGTTTCGAGGCGAGGATGAACTGGGTAGCACGCTGATGCACAAGGCAATCGGCGGGTTGCTCGACTCAATGGCGGACATGATTGCAGTGTTTGCACCCGGACACAACTCATTCAAGCGATTCGTTCCGGACATCTATGTGCCGGTCACCAAGACCTGGGGATTCAACAATCGCTCGGTGACCATCCGCATTCCCGCGGGGGATGATGATGCACGGCGAATCGAGCACCGCATTGCCGGCGCGGACGCCAATCCCTACCTTGTGCTGACGGCGATTCTCGGCGGCATGCATCACGGCATCACCAACAGCATTGATGCCGGTGAGGCAAGCCCCTTCACAAATGTTGGCAGCAAAATCGACGAGACACTGCCTTTCAGGTGGGACAAGGCTATTGATGCTTTTGAGAAATCGCAGTTCGCGCAACGATATTTCACAAGGGACTATGTTGAACTCTACTGCGCGGTCAAGCGGGACGAGATGCTCAAGTTCGACCAATACATCAACGACAGGGAATATCAATTCTATCTTTGACCACGCACTTGGATTCCAGTTCTGCCAGTCACATCAATTCCTACTATGCGGCCAGCGCGGTGGGAATGGTGGACTATCCGGAATTATCTGATACTGAAAATTGCGACGTTTGCGTCATCGGCGGTGGATTCACAGGTCTTTCCACCGCCTTGAATCTTGCCGAGCTGGGCTTTGATGTGGTATTGCTTGAAGCCAGGCGCATCGGTTGGGGTGCGTCAGGCAGGAACGGCGGACAGGTCGGTTCCGGTCTGAACTGGTCGCAGACTGAGCTGGAAGCTGACTTTGGAGTCGAGGCGGCACACGCCTTGTGGGATTTATGCGAGCAGGCCAAGCAGGAAGTGACCAGGCGAATCCGGCAACATCAGATTTCGTGTGACTTCAAGCATGGTACCGTGGCTGCTGCGGTGACCCGTAAGGCGGCAAAGACCTATCAGGAGGAAGCCGATCATCTTCGTGAGAAATACGATTGCAAGGCGATCAGGTTCGTCGACCGCGAGGAGATTTCAGAATTGCTTGGGACCAACCGGTACTGGGCGGGCATGCTGGATTCGAGTACAGGCCATCTGCATCCGCTCAACTTTGCCATCGGGCTTGCGCGGGCAGCGACAGAGGCCAAGGTCAGAATCCATGAAAACTCACCTGTTGTCGGGTATACGAGAGACGGCGATGGGTACAGCGTGACCACGTCACGCGGCAGTGTGGTCAAATCCAGATTTGTCGTATTCGGATGCAATGCCTACATGGATGGGGTTGCGATGAATTTCAGCAAATGGATCATGCCGTTCGTGAGTTGTGTTGCAGCGACTGAACCGTTGGACGAATCCGTTGCGCAGTCGATCAACCGGGATGATGTGGCAGTGTATGACTCCCGATTCTGTCTGGACTACTATCGATTGACTTCGGACCGCCGGTTGCTGTTCGGTGGTGCCGAGAACTACATCCCCACCGAGTCGGGTAATATTGCAAGGAGGATTCGTTCGAGAATCCTGCACCTGTATCCGACGATGACGGATGTGAAAATTGATTATGCGTGGGGCGGGAAGATTGCGGCAACCCGAAGCCGGCTGCCTTCAGTCGGGCGTATTGACGAGAACACCTACTATGCCCAGGGCTATTCCGGACATGGTGTGGCACTAACCAATATTGTTGGCCGGTCGATCGCTGAAGCGATAGCCGATCAGCCTGAGCGCTTCGAGCGGTTTGCCTCAGTTCCACACAAGACCTTTCCGGGCGGCCGTTTTCTTCGCTGGCCGGCCCATGTACTGACCATGCTGAGCTTGAGCGCGCTGGATCGTTTGAGCGTGAGAATCGGCGGTGTGCGCTGATTGTCAGCGGGATGTGATTTGTGTATTCCAAGGTGCAGGCATGACACGGATTCTCGAATTGCTTGGAATTCATCCCGTTGAAAGAGTATATTGACAGACATCAGACTTTCAAATCATCGTCCTGACACAGAACACAAACCATCTGCGAATGGAATTTCCTGGCACAGTCTTTGCCACTTACCCATTGGAGAACGACAATGTCCAGTGCAGTTGAGCAAGCGCCATCGTTTGGCGCCATCGAAGAACTGAAACAAAGATTCGGCGACCGGATCATCACTTCAAAAAGTGCCTGCCATGAATTTGGGTCGGATGAGTCGTTTCATGGCAGTTATCCACCTGATGCCGTATTCGCACCGCATTCGACCGAAGAGGTATCGGAAGTGGTCCGGATCTGCTCCCAATATGACTTCCCTGTCATTCCCTATGGAACAGGAACCAGTCTGGAAGGTCACATCTGCGCGCTCCATGGTGGAATCAGTCTGAACATGATGGAGATGAATCAGGTATTGCAGGTCAACGCGGAGGACCTGGACGTGGTGGTTCAACCGGGCGTGACGCGCAAGCAGTTGAATCTGTATCTGAAAGACAGCGGATTGTTCTTTCCAATTGATCCCGGTGCCGATGCATCCTTGGGCGGAATGACCGCCACCCGCGCATCTGGAACCAATGCGGTCCGTTATGGCACCATGCGCGAGAATGTCCTGTCGCTCACAGTGGTTATGGCGGATGGCCGAATCATCAAAACCGCCAAGCGTTCCAGAAAATCATCGGCAGGGTATGATTTGACTCGGCTGTTTGTCGGCTCGGAAGGCACCCTCGGTGTCATTACGGAAATCACACTGCGGGTTTATGGCATTCCTGAGAAAATCTCATCTGCGGTGGTTGCGTTTTCGGACCTGGAAAATGCGGTCAACGCGGTGATTACGACGATTCAAATGGGCATTCCGATTGCGAGAATTGAATTGCTGGATGATTCGATGATGCACGCGCTCAACTGCTACTCGAAAATGGATTATCCGGAAGAGCACACGCTGTTTTTGGAATTTCACGGGTCGGAAACGTCGGTTCAGGACCAGGTTGAGATGGTCCAGATGATCTGCGAGGAGTACGGTGGCGGTCATTTTCAGTGGACACTGCATACCGAAGAGAGAAACCGACTGTGGCAGGCGAGGCACGATGCGGCGTATGCCGCCAAGTCCATGCGGCCCAACGCTCAGATCTGGGCAACCGATGTCTGTGTGCCTATTTCAAGGTTGGCGGAATGCATTGTTGATACAAAGCGCGATATCGAGGAATCCAACCTGCAGGCACCGATCGTGGGGCATGTCGGTGATGGCAACTTCCATCTCGTGTTGCTGGTTGACCACAACGACCGCGATGAGGAGAAGCGGGCTCAGGCGTTACATGAGCGGATGGTCATGCGTGCTCTGGAAATGGAAGGAACTTGTACCGGGGAGCATGGGATAGGTTACGGCAAGCTGGACTTTCTGGTTGCTGAGCATGGTGAGGCGGTTAGTGTGATGCGTACCATCAAGCAGGCAATGGATCCGGCCAATATCATGAATCCGGGCAAGATTGTCCGCGTATAGAAGTCAATCAGTCATCGTTCGCATCGGCGCTTGACGCATGATGCTTCGGTCAATCAGGGAGTTGGCGAAACGGTGACGTTTCGATTCGGCGGTGTTCTGCCTGAGGCTGAGTTTTTCAGAAACAGCGTTGATTTGGTACGAACACCAAAAGAGCAGTGGGACTGTCAGTCCCGCAGATCAGGCTTGAGCGCTGGTGCCTTGATCTTTGGGTTCGCCGGACTTGCGGTAAATTTCTTCGGCTGAATCGCCTACCTTGGCAAGCAGGCCTTTTTCGACGAAAAGACGCAGGGTGTTGTTGACTGTTGCGCGTGATACAGGTGGCCAGGGTCCATTGACATTGCGGTAGATATCTTCTGCCGACATTTCTTCAGTTCGGTCTAAAATGACCCGGGCAATACGCAACCGTTGCTGTGATGGCATAATTCCGTAGTCACGCAAATATGTGTCAAGGTCAATATTTGTCATCATCTTGAGTATCTACCCTAAAGTCTCATCAAACTGGAAATGGTTCAGAATAAAGAGATAAAATTTTACCATAACGCCTTGAATTTTTCCACTTTCGGAAGCAGTCGGGCAGGCAGAGCGTTGGCAGGCCGAACCAAAGAGTTTGCCTGATTCTGGAACATGGGCTATGGGAAGACTGATGAGTGACGCCGATAATACCAAAGACGTGCTGGCCGCCTTTGCGTCGATTACCCGCGATGGATTGATTCTTGTGATCGGTGAGTCTGCGTTGACCCACTGCCGTTCAATTGTTGCCGGGATGCATGCCATGACCCGATTGGTCATCAATCTTCCGCAAGGCGCACCTGCGACCAATGAGGAGCGGGAGTTGGAGAATGATTTGCGGGTGGCGATTCATCGACAGGGTACCGAAGAATTCCTTGAAGACGTCAAGCGGCACTCCTTGAATCTGGTTGTACTGGGTCAGGCTGACGTGTCTGACGCCATTGTGGATCGGGTGTCGGCAATGTTGTATGGCGGTGGCAGTGTTGTTGTGCTGAAGCGGGCTGGATCTACTGGCGAAAATTACCGGAACGCATTCCAGGCGTTTCATCGGGCGGATATCGGGTCATGCGAGTTGTTCGTCAAACGAGATGAAGCGCAATCCAAGGTGCGCCGCGGTGGAAGGCGCGCCCGTTTGAATGAGATTTGACGAACCGGACTGCCTGTCCCGGCGCATCCTGCGTTGACTGTGTGTAAATTCAGACCATGTCATCGTTGAATGAATTGGATGACAGGCTCACCGAGGCTGGGTTTCAGTCGGTCAGACTCACGGGGAGCCGACTTTGGATCAATGAAGAGTTTGTTGGACCTTCGGACGCACTTCGTTTTCAGGAAAGACTGCGAGAGGAAATCAACTGGATCCAACCTGTAGTGCGGATGGGCGCAAGAACCTTCAATTCGCCGCGACTGTCCGCATGGCACGGCGACCCAGAGGCGACTTACACGTATTCCGGACTTCGCAATGATCCGTTACCTTGGAACGACCTGCTTTTGAAATTGCGCGACGCGCTCGAGAATGCAACCGGTGTTGGTTTCAACAGCGTGCTGTTGAATCTTTACAGAAACGGGTCAGACAGCATGGGATGGCACGCCGACAATGAGCCGGAACTGGGTGAGTGCCCGATTATTGCTTCGTTGAGTCTGGGAGAGAGTCGAAAGTTCGTCATGAAGCATCGGAAACTTGGGATTCGATGGGAGAGGATGCTCGGTCACGGCTCGGCCTTGATCATGGCCGGGGAGACACAGCAGTGGTGGCGCCACTGTGTGCCGAAGTCAAGGACGCAAACCGCAGAGCGGATCAACCTGACCTTTCGTGAGGTGAGACACTGAGACCCAATTCCGGGATAGTTAGACGAAAACGACTTTCCATGCGTTCCCTTGACCCGCGATTGACTGGTTCAGCTCTCCAAGTGGCGAAACCATTTCAGCCTTTCCAGTTCACACCAGTTTCAGATTTTCAGAATCCTTACCACTGATTTCTCAGTTCTCGCAGTTTCAGAAACACGGTCTTGCGATCAGGATTGTCAGGCAGGTCGGGGAATTGCTCGCGCAGACGATTGATGACCGTCGGGCTGCTCAGCCTGAAAAATGTATTGAATGTCTTTTCCATGTCCAAAGTGGTGACCAGTGCATGATCTGGATTCTGATCTTTCACCTGCGATAGGAGTTCAGCGGCGGCCTTGTTGTCTGGTTCACGGTCAAGGGTGAATTCGAGATTGTTGCTGATGTAGTCGTGGCCGGGATAGACTTTGGTGTTGCCCGGCAGTCGGTCCAGTTGATTGGCAAACGTTTCATACAGTTCGCTCGGATGACCACCGTTATGGCAGTTGCCGGCACCGGCATTGAACAGCGTGTCGCCGCAGAAAAGCGCCGGTGGGTCGCCGTGAGAAAGCAGGCAGATGTGACTCATCGTATGCCCTGGCGTGTCCAGTGCCTCCAACTCGACCTTGCCGACCCGAACTACATCACCCGCGCCGATTCCCTGGTCGATTCCGGGGATCTTGTCAACGGCATTTTTATGCGCAATGAGCTTGGCGCCGGTTGCTCCGATGACGGCATTGTTGCCACCTGTATGGTCACCATGTTCGTGTGTGTTCAGTACCGAGGTGATATCCCAACCGCGATCCCGTGCGACGGCCAGGCACTTTCTGTGATCAAGTGGATCGATGGCAATCGCCTCTCCGGACTGCTCGCACGCGATCAGATAGTTGAAGTTTCGGTAGGCATTGCCTGTCCAGACCTGCTCGACAATCATGATTTATTCCTCGGAAGTTGATTTGCTTCGTTTTTCAGCGTCGCGGGCAGGGTTCGAGATGTGTTCAACCTCACCCATTCCCTCACCTGAAATTCTGTACGCCTGCCCGAACCCCTTGACGTAGGTCGCTCGGGTCGGCCACAGCGAATACAGATTGAAATCCGCAAGCTGAACCAGTGTGTCGACTATTGGTCCGAAGCGTTCCCTATAGAGCGGAATCCACTGTTCAAACTCGGTACTCTTGCGATCATGCCTGATGGCGTTGCATGTGACGATCACCCGTTCCCTGGCATACAGATTCGCGCAACCCTTTTCATCTTCGATCACCATGGCCGAAACGTTGTTGTTGAAGGCAATGTTGTGTGTGTGCTCTGCGAGAGTACTCAGAAACACCTCAAACTTCAGGTTTCCCCTGTATACATAAGGGGCGTAACTGACGCATGGAATTCCCTTGTCAGAAACAGTGGCCAGTTCAACCGATAGACGATTTCCGATCAGCTGATCAACTTCGCTGAGAATCTGTTCTGTCAGATCGGACATGTTCAGTTCACCCGTTTCATCGCGTCGAATCCGGACTCCAGGTCGGCAATCAGGTCGTCGGTGGATTCCAACCCGATATGAATGCGAAGAGCGGGGCCTTCGGTCTCCCACTTCGTGACGGTCCGATAGTTGCTGGGGTCGAATGGAATCAGCAGGCTTTCAAATCCGCCCCAGCTGTATCCCATTCCAAACAGTCTGGTGTTTTCCAGTAATGCGGCCAGTTTGGTTTCAGATGCCGGATGGAGAATGAATGCGAACAGCCCGCTCGCCCCGGTAAAGTCCCGCTTCCAGATGGCATGTCCGGCATCGCCGGGCAGGGCGGGGTGGATGACTCTGGCGACCTCTGGACGCTGGCTGAGCCAATTCGCGACGAGCAGCCCGGATTCGTAGTGTCGGCGCAGCCTGGTCGGCATTGTCCGCAAGCCCCGCAATCCGAGGAAGACGGTGTCGGGTCCGGCACACTGTCCGCTCAGCCGCACGTTATCCCTGATATCAAAGAAAGTCTGTTCGTTGGCGGTGATCATGCCGAGCATGGCGTCAGAGTGTCCGGTGATGTATTTTGTAGCGGCATGGATGGACACATCGACACCCAGATCAAATGGTCGCAGATACGCAGGAGTTGCCCAGGTGTTGTCAATCATGGTGATGATGCCGTGTTTTCTTGCGACGGTTGTGATGGCGGGAATATCCTGAATCTCGAAGGTCTGCGAACCTGGTGACTCCAAAAAGATGATCTTGGTCTGTGGTCGGATGTGATCAGCGATATTCGCGCCGATCAAGGGATCATAGTAGGTGGTTTCCACGCCCAACCGTGCGAGAAACTTATCACAATATGATCGGGTTGGCTTGTAGACGCTGTCGGTGACCAGCACGTGGTCGCCACTCGCCACAAATGTTGAAATGGATGAGGTGATGGCGGCCAGCCCCGAGGAGGTGGTGATGCCGGCAAATGCGCCTTCCATCTCGGCAACGGATTGCTCGAGCGCGAAGCTCAGGGGAGTTCCGTATCGGCCATAAGTGACTTGGTTCAGGCCTTTTTTGTTTTCCTCTGCGGCTTTCAGTTCCTCATAGGTATCGTACAGTACTGTTGACCCGTGATAGATCGGGAGATTGACAAATCCGTGGCTGAACTCTGAGTTCCTGCCGGAATGTGCAGCCAGGGTATCGGGTGATGAGGTTGAGGGCATCTTTGTCATGTATCGGTTCAGCGTGGAGTTGATTGCGTAAAAATCAGTATGAATTAGACCTGGGCAGCGCACGTCGGCAAGACGCGCCTTTATCGACAGTAACGAGCGACGAATTCAGGCATGAATATCGACAAAGCGCGTGACTGCGATCAGTAAATGGAAAAATGGGCTTCGGTCGGGTCCGTGTCAACGCCATTGATCGGGAGAATGTCCTGCGGACAGGCTGAAAAGACCATGATGCAGTCCATGACCGTGCGGAATTGAATGTAGTCTCCGGGTTTTGTGATGGGTGCCTCCCAAGATAACCCGCCCTGCGGTGTCCAGGGTATGTTCATGAACAGATTCATCGGACTTGGCACCTCGGGGGCGTCGTAACCGAGTTCCTCCATTGCTGCGATCAGGTTGTCTGTGCAGTTATCGTGATATTCGGTGCAGCCAAGCAGTCCGTAGCGGTAATTGTCGCAGGCTGCCATCAGCAGGTCATGAATGCCCCCGGATGTGTCCTCTTCCACTTCGAGAATGGCACGCCGTTTATTGGTGTAGAGTGAATCTCCGGGTTTGAACATCATATTCATCAATGTCGGACGCGTATGCTCATTGGATTGGAACTCCTTCAGGTCATTCAGATTGAACGCCCAGGTATCGACCACCTGGTTGCCATGGGTATTGATCACTCGGACGGCCTGGCCTTGTTTGGCGATCGCGGCCTTGCCGCCTCGGGCCGGGATGGTCACTATGTTGTTCATGGTTGCGATTGCTCCCTTGGGATGAGATACAGAAACGTTGTTCACGGAATATTATCAATATAATTGTATTAGATAAACCATGGTTGAGACACGCTGACATAGGTGATGTCTGCGCGCGGTTCTGCCCCAGAATTTGATTGCGGTATGAATGTCAGCGTTGAAGATCATGGAAGGCAGATCGAATAGTCAGCAGATTGTGAGAGAGACGTGACATTTTTTGATGAATTGCAGCAGTTGATTCCGGAGATCGTCATCAGTGTGATGGCATGCGTCATTTTGCTGGCTGACCAAACCCGTCTCAATAAAGTCAGAAACCTCCCGCTCAGTCTGACATTGCTGACCTTGATTGTGGTCTGCATGCTCACCGGTTCCCAAGTCTATCAGCAAAGCACTGTGGTGTTGGAAGGCATGTTTGCCGACGATGCCTTTGCCAGTCTTACAAAATTCATGATCTGCCTGCTCGCGGTGGCGGTTTTCCTCTACTCAAGGTCCTATGCACAGGAGCGGGGAATCGCCAGGAGCGAGTATTACGTCCTGGGGCTGTTCGGCGTGCTGGGTATGATGGTGATGACCTCGGCTGATCATCTGCTGGTGCTCTATCTTGGGCTTGAGCTGATGTCGCTTTGCCTGTATGCGATGATCGCCTTTCAGCGTGATTCTGCCGTGGCCACCGAAGCGGCGATGAAATACTTTGTGCTGGGTGCGATCGGGTCCGGTTGTCTGCTGTATGGGTTGTCGATCCTCTATGGGTTGACCGGATCGCTGGATATATCCGTCATTCAGGAATCATTGGCGGGATCCTCGCAGGACAACATTCCGTTGATTTTCGCCTTGGTGTTTGTCATCACGGCGATTGCTTTCAAACTCGGTGCTGCGCCCTTTCATATGTGGGTGCCGGATGTTTACCACGGCGCACCGACTGCGACCACGGTTTACCTCGGATCAATGCCCAAGATTGCCGCGTTCGCCATGCTGATGCGACTGTTGGTCGGTGGATTGGACAGTCTGGCTCCTGTTTGGCAGGATATGCTGATCATCATTGCGTTACTGTCCATCATCGTCGGAAACCTGATTGCGATTGCCCAGGACAATCTCAAGCGGATGCTGGCGTATTCGACAATTGCGCACATGGGATTCATGCTGCTTGGCGTACTCAGTGGCAGCGAGGAAGGTTACACGGCCTCGCTGTTTTATGTCCTGGTCTATGCGGTGATGAGTCTCGGTGCATTCGGCCTGATCGTGATTTCGGCGAGCAAGGGCAATGAGTCGGACCTGATCAAGGACTACAGTGGTTTGAACAGCCGCGATCCCTGGATGGCGTTTTGGTTGCTGCTGCTGATGTTCTCACTGGCAGGCGTGCCGCCGACAGTTGGTTTCTATGCGAAACTGGCGGTTATCCAGGCGTTGGTGGATGCCGACCTGGTGTGGGTGGCTGTGGTTGCGGTTCTGTTTGCTGTTGTGGGTGCTTTTTACTATCTGCGGGTCATCAAGGTTGTGTATTTTGATGACATCAGTGATCAGCCGGTCGCCTTTGACAAGCTGTCGGGTACCCGGGTGCTGTTTGGATTCAATGCTCTTGTATTGGTTGCGATTCTGCCCTGGGTGGGTGGTGTGTTTGCCATCTGTCAGACCGCGATTTCCAGTCTGGGCTGAAAATATTTTTCGGGTATTCCGGTGTCATTGCCTGATGCCCTCAACGTCCAATTTTTCGGCATCAGCTGACAAAAAAATTCGCAAATCGATTGGCAACAAATGTGCGGCTTTGTATAATATGGCTTATCCATGTTGCGGGGTAGAGCAATCAGGCAGCTCGTCGGGCTCATAACCCGGAGGTTGTAGGTTCAAATCCTACCCCCGCTACCAGTTTAATCTGCCTGCCACTTGCGGAATTTGGCAGGCAGTTTTTTTTCGGTTGCTCATCAGTTCGAAACTTGCGACCGCAACTTCGATCCGGTTTTTTTCATTAACCCTTTATGATTGAAAAGGGATTGAGGAACTGTCTTCCCCAGAAAACATTCTTCTCCTCGTTGCTTAGTTGTGCCCCTTCGCAGACTGCATCCCAGTGCTGCTCAATGGCATTGATCAGGTGGGTGAAGATGGCACGGGCATCGTCTTGCGAAAGCAGGAAATGTTTCGCCGCGTTGAGGCAGGTCTTGAGCTGACTCAGGTTATTGCTGCCCGAAATCAACATAGCCTGTGACGCTTGGTAGCCTGTGCGTCCCTGTGGACAGATGTCATAGGCAGGTGTCAATGTCAGAGAGTCCCCATTCCAGAACGCTGAATGATTGCGGGCATGGTCATCGGTATTTTCACACAGAATATTGAAAACAAGCCGAGAGAACAATTCTCTCAGTGTGTCCTTTGGATCGGTAAATCGGTGGCGGATGATTTCGGCGAGCGTTTCATAACTGGCGTAGCGCGCCATTCTCGCATCAAGTCCGAGTATGGTCAGTGCCGATACCATGGCCTTGCGAGACCAGCCCGTCGCTTCTTGCTGGCGGTCGAAACGCTCAACCAGCAGAATGTTCTTACCGGCGGTTTTGATCAGCCTTACCGGTGCGACTTTCAACCCGGCCAGCCGCGCCAGTTGCATGGCAATGTATTCGGCTTGCACCACATTGTAGTGGTCGGTGCTGGACGGGAACTTGGCGATGAATTTAATGTCCTGATCCTGGAACAAGGCTTTCGGACGAACGCCGCCTATGGAACTGCCATCAATCAACGCCTGATCCATTTCAGGGCTGAGCGGCAAACCTTTTTCGACACGCTCAGCCGATTCGGCCAACTCTTCAATGCTGACGTTGGTTGCAGCTCGCGGCACGTACTCGGTTGGTGAACGCTGAAAATCAAGTGCCCCGATTCGATCGGAGCGGGATTCAAGCAGGTAAGTCAATTCAGTCAGTTCGGCAGTATCGGAATCTCGACCCCTGAGTCCCAACATCCTGTTGATGATCACACGCCGGCCCCACGCATCGGGGGAAGCATCCCGAATACTACCGGGCATGGAGAGATTGTCTGGCAATAGTCGGGTTCCAACCTGCAGCGGCAATTCGGGCTCATAAATCGGTATTGCCGACGGTTGATCGCCAATCCGTTCCAGATAACTCTTACCGTAGTTGAACCAGATGTTGCCGTTGTCGGCTTCCAGGCGACCTGCGACAACCGGTGTCGTCATGCCCGGCAACCAAATCCATACGAACGCCTCCCCGTCGCTGGCTGGGTTGCTAGAAGTCATCATACACCGGCTTGTCCGTTGTCCTGATGCGCTTGGGCAACAGCGCAACTTTGTCTTTCATGTGTTCGACCTGTATATGGAGTGGCACATTCTCAAATTCAAACAGCTTGACACCGACCAGGGTTGCAACCTCGAAAACCAAGCCAATCGCACAACCCACTTCTCCCTTCTCAATCTTTTGCAGCGTAGCTCTGGAGATGCCCGCCCGTTGTGCAAGATTGCTTTCCGACCATCTTCGCTGTTTGCGCCCGAGTTTGATGTGTTCGCCCAGCAACACAGCGGCTTCTTGGGCATACTTGGAATAGGTTCGTTGCTTTGCCATCTACGACACCTGAGACGAAAATGATTGAATTGGGTTATGAAAACGATTGGAGCGGAGTTAGATCGGTCATACTCAGCACTTTCGATATAAAACGAAAATAATTTTGATCATAATATATATTAATGTCTAATTTTATGGTCAGTAAATGAATTCAAAACAGCACCTGATCAGCGATGGAACTGTGCGGGTTACAATAGGCCAGAGAAAACACCGAGACGTCCGAATTTCACCAAATGCTCAATGCACGATCGACGCTACACCATTGTCCGTTCTATTGCGGCTCCCATTTCCGAGGTATGGAACCACTGGACTGAGTTGCGGCATCTGCAACATTGGTTTGCCCCTGTCAATTTCGAGATTCTCGAACTGTCAATCGATATGATGAGTGGTTGGAGAGTACGCATGCGTTCTCCAGAAGGCGAGGAGTATTCGACGCATGGTCAGTATCAGGAAGTCAAACGGGAAGAACGGTTGGTCATGACTCAAAGTTGGGAAGGCTCTGACCATCAGAGTGAAATCACAGTCGCATTCCTGACCGAAGACAAGGGAACTCGAATTATTTTCGAGCATCGTTGCTTTGATTCTGACGCCTCGCGCGACTCGCATGCGCAAGGTTGGAGTGAGGTCATTGATCACTTGGAGAGGTACATCGGATATTGACCTTCGGAAACTGCCTTTAAAAAGTCTGTGATTCTCGTTGCCGGCGTTGTCGGCAGGTTTGGAGTGGCTGCGCTTGAAGCATCAGTTGACCAGCTTGAAGAGCCGCCTGCGATGAAACATAGTCTGCATGTCCAGATGCCGGTAGAGCGATATTGCTGAATCAGATAGGGGTGTCTGCCTCGCGTGTCATAAACTCCCGGTAATCGGCTTCATGCAAGTTTTGGGGATTGTGTCCGAACAACTGGGAGGAATGCACAGAAGTCGATATGAGCGAATGCATTCTCGACGTCATCTGGAATATTCGTGTGGTAATGAAACTGGATTTTGAAAGCGGGTACTGACCATTTCTGTGGGATTCCGAAGGCTACCAACTGGCAATTTATCAAAGCGATTTTTGTTATACTTTCAAGTCAAACATAAAATGTATCATGGATATATGAATTCTACACATGACGACAACAAGAAGTTTGTCGCAAAATGAGCAAAATTAACCCTTTGACCTAGATTTTCACCAAGGGACTACACCAATGGCAACAGCAGTTGACAAATCACCAGCCATAACTTCCAAGGATAGCGGAGACAGCCCATCGACTGGGAAGGTATTACTTTCAACGCTTCCATACCTGCTTGCATATACGGCATTTCCGGTCACGATTGTCGCAGCCGTCAAAGGCGGTCTGTGGGTCATTGCACCCTTTTTTCTTGTGCTGGCCGCCATGGATTTCGTGGTCGGTGACAATCAACATAATCCCAGCACCCGGGTGTCGAGAAGCCAGTTATTGCTTGGTGATATTCTGACCTGGTTGTGGATTCCGCTGCTGCTTGTGACCTACATCATCGTGTATAACCGGATTTTATATTCGGATCATTTGTCAGTCTTGGAGATCGCATTGGTTCTGCATAGTGTCGGCGGTTGCACTTCGCTGGGTCTGGGTGTCGGGCATGATCTGAGCCATCGGCGACACAAATGGGAGAAATACCTCAGCGAATTCCTCATGAGTTTCGCCGGACTTGGTTATTATTCGACTGAACATGTATACGTCCATCATGCTCATGTGGCGACTCCACGCGATCCGGTCACTGCACGTAAGGGTGAGAGTGTCTACCGGTTTATCGCCAGGGCGTGGATTGGGTCCATCATCACATCGTGGCGCGCAGACCGCGAGCGATTGCGCCGGCGAGGGTTGACGATGGTACATCCGGCCAATCCCTGGTGGCGATATCTGGCGGTATTTCTCATCATCGCTTCGATTTACTGGACTGCTGCAAGTCTCAGTCCCTATGGTTACAGCGGTATTGATGGACTGATTCTGTATTTCAGTGTCATATTTGTTGCCAATGTCAACTTGAGGGGAATCGACTACATCGAACACTATGGGTTGTTGCGCACGTACATCGGCAAAGGTCGTTTTGAACGTCCCCAACCGCGTCATTCCTGGAATTCAGCGAAACGCATTTCCTCATACATCATGTTCAATGTTCAACGCCACTCCGATCATCACTACAAGCCGACGCGGCACTATCTGCTGCTTCAGACCTATAACGAAGACAATGCCCCGCAGATGCCGTCGAACTATATCGTGATGTTTTTGATTGCTTTCGTTCCGCCGCTTTGGCGTCGACTCATGCATCCCCGGCTGGATACGTGGAGACGAAGATTCTATCCGCATATCGAAGACTGGGCGGCTTATGAGAGTCGGTTGTTCTTCAAGTATCCGGAAAAGTATCCGGTGATTGCGGAGGTGATGGCGAAGGACAAGCGTCTTTCGGATTGGATGCACAAGTATCCGGCTGTGCTGGAAGGCAAGCATGCACCGGAAGAGGCCCATCTGTGGTCACCTGACATGTCATCCGAAGATGAATGGGAGCAGATTGCATCCCGTGGATTGGTGGCTGTTTTCTATCAGAAGGAACTGACACCACAGGAAATCTCCGAGCAACTAGCCGATCTGACGCAGATCGCCGCCGATGTTGACGATACCGTAACCATCATGCGCCCCTGGTTGGAGGATCGGTCGTTTCAACTGGGCTTGCATATTCTCAGAGGCAATCTGGAACCCGAGGTGGCCGGCGATGCGTTCACAAAAATCGTGGAGGGTGTCGTATTGCACCTGGCTGAGGCCGTTGATCGCGAATTCGATGCCGAATTCAACGAACCTTCGGTGCTTGATGCGCCCTCGGTGATTGCACTCGGCGCGTTGGCCCGTCGCGAGCTCCAGTTGGGTGAGGTGGTGAACCTGTCGGTAGAGGCAGGGAGCAAGGAGGGATATATTCGCTCCGGCATCGAACTTGAACAGTTTCAGAAAAAGTGGGAGAAACTGTTTCTCCGCGGTTTGAAGCGACTGTTTACGAGCGATTTTCCATGTCGGTTTGCAGGCACGCTGACCACCCAGTCGGCTGATGAACGCACCGTTGCTGGTCAACCCGATCGTCGTGAATTGCGACTGTGATCACCGACCTTTGAAATTGAACTTTACGGTACGCTGAAGACCTAAGTTTCTGAAATCAAGTCATTGGTCGCCTGCTCTTGGGTGAAGGACGGCTTTCCACCCACCAATCGTTGATGATGTGTGAGGCCTCTTCGGTTGCAGTATTTTTTGCCGTTGTTATGGCAATGACTGATCAGTGCGTTGTTTGATCAATTCCGTAATGATTGAGACTGAAGTTGAAGAACTGTTCGATGTAGTCGACGAGAACGATCAAGTGACTGATCGTTTGACACGGTCAGAAGTTCACGCAAAAAATCTGTATCACCGTTCGGTTCATGCCTTGGTATTTGATTCGCAGCAAAGGATATTTCTCCAACTGCGCAATGATGATCGGGACTGTGATCCTGGTCTTTGGGATTCCTCGGTTGGTGGCCATCTGCAGGCCGGTGAGGACTATGACCAGGCGATCGTTCGCGAAGCTCGGGAAGAGCTGGGCATTGAACTCGCTGCAATTCCTGAAAAGCTGTTCAAGTTGGGCGCAGGCCCGGAGACGGCATTCGAATTCTGCTGGGTCTACCGTGTTCACAGCGACGGACCATTCCGACTCGACCCGGCTGAGGCAGCTGATGGAAGATGGTTTTCGAGACAACAACTCAACAACTGGCTCGAAACGACGCCGGAAAGCATTACCAGCAGCTTCCGTAAGATCTGGGAGCGATATTCTCAAATGGAGTCAACTCATGCCTAAACCGATCATCGGTCTCACCAGTTACTCACGTACTGACGAAAACAGATTCACGCTGCCTGCCACCTATGTCGAGGCAGTTGAGCGGGCGCAAGGGATTCCGGTGGTGTTGACACCGACCACGGAGAATCCCGAGGAGCTGGTTGATCGGTTCGACGGATTCGTACTGACCGGTGGCGCGGATATCGATCCGGACGAGTACGGCGGCATGCATCACGAGAAAGTCTATGGGGTGAACCCGGAAAGAGATCGTTATGAATTGGCGTTTGCACGCGCTTTGCTGTCGCATTCAGTACCGTTGCTGGCGATCTGCAGGGGGATTCAGGTGCTGAATGTCGCGATGGGCGGTACACTGGTCGAACACATACCGAGTGAGTACGGTGATTCAATTCTTCACCGCAATGAAGAATTTCATCATGTCACGCATCCGGTTTCGGTTGACCCGCACTCGAAGTTGGCGGGCATCATGGGTGTGACAGAATTTGACAGTCCGTCGTTCCATCACCAGAGCGTGAGGGATGTGGCGGCGGGTTTTCGGGTTTGTGCGACCGCTGCCGACGGTGTGATCGAGGCGATGGAATCGGACCGTTATCCCAATGTGATTGCCGTGCAATGGCATCCCGAATACGTTGCGGCATCCGACCCGGTACAGCAGCGAATTTTCGATACGCTGATTGGGTGGTCGGAATATGGAACCGCGCAACCCGCGGTCGACACTCCGAGAGTGGCAGTGGGCTGACCGAGACAGGCCGAGCGGGCTCAACTCACCTGGTAGACAGGCTCCGACTTACGGTATGCGCGCCGCACCTCGTCGGCAATAATCTCCAATCCCCGGTCCACCGTTTCAGCAGATCCGGCGTAACTGAGTCGGACGCATTCATATCGATGTCTCCAGTCCGCTTCGAGTCCTGGAAAGAAGTGTCTGCCCGGCACGATATAAACATTGCGTTGTTTGAGGTTTTCATAAAGCTCTTCGTCGGATATCGGCAGGTTCGGAAACCACAGCCAGATGAAGAAAGCGCCTTCGGGTTCGTGCAGCATATAGGGTATGTCGCTGAAGTGTCGCTGAACGGATTCAACTGTGTGGTTCAATGCATTCTGATAAAACGGCCGCACCACATTGCGGCTGAGTTTAAGAATCTCACCGGTCTCAACTGATCTGAGCGCCAGGAACGCGCCGAAATTTCCACTGGCCAGTGTCATGATGGCATTGGCACAGGTGAACAGCTCGATGATTTCCGGTGCGGCGACGATGATGCCGGTTCGGGTTCCCGGCAATCCGATCTTGGACAGACTCAAACTTAGTATGACATTCTCATTCCACTCAACTGTTGCCTCGCGAAAGACGATGGAGGGGAAGGGCAGTCCATAAGCGCCGTCGATGATCAGCGGAACCTGATGATAGTCTGCCAGCGTCATCAGCTGGCTGACTTCGTTGTCGGTGACAACATTACCGGTGGGATTGGTTGGCCGGGAAATGCAAATGGCCGCCACTTCATCCGAAATGTCGATATTGCTGAAGTCAATTTCATACTTGAACGTATTGCCTGAGGTTTCCTGGATGTTCGGACGGATCGAGCGGAATCGGCTATCAGCCTCATCGGCCTCGTTGTAACCGATGTATTCAGGCGTCATGGGCAACAGGATTTGTTTGCGTTTCCCGTCTGGAAATTGTCCGGACAGCAGTCTGAACACAATGGTGAATGCCATCTGGCTGCCGTTGGAGACCGCGATGTTCTCTGGTCCCACCTGCCAGCCGTAATTCTCCCTCAGCAGATCCGCTACTGCGTTGACGAAGCGGTTGGAGCCTTGTGGGCCGGCATAATCGCCGACCATGTGCTCGAACAGACCGGGTGTACCAAGAATCTGCTGCATCTGATCATGAAAGTATTTCTCCACTTCCGGAATATGCGCGGGATTGCCCCCGCCAAGCATGTAGAGCGGTTGGTCGGCTGCGAGAGCCGGTGCATTGCCGAGATCTTTCATCAGGTTGATGATGCCGGTTTCGGCGTTGATTCGGTCAGCCCAGGAGGAAAACTTCATCGGTACGTGTATCCTTGGAAGAAAGTCATTGAGTTTGCGGTTTCGTCGCCTGGATTCTCAATAGGCGATCATGTTTGGACGATCAGGTCCACCAGCACATTGAGTGCCTCATCCAGAAAGGCGTCGTCAATCAGCTCGCTGGGTATCGTCTCCTCATTCAATTCAGTCGCCGTTGGCAAGCCCAACGAGAGTCGCAATCTGTTCAGTGTCTCCAACTCTTCTTTGCGTGCATCGTCCAAAACCGCCTGGCGCTTGTCCTTGTTCAGGTGGATGATCGGATTCTCAAGGCGCTGTTGATTGTTTCGTTCCCGTTCGACCAGGTACGCGACGACGGGGTTGTACTGCGTTCGCTCCCGGCTCAACCGGTCCAATTCCGGCAGCAGCATTCTCAGTTTCGGCGCGTCCGGCCAGGCTGAAAACGCCTTGGCGCGATCAATGACACTGCCAGGAGAGGAATTCTCCAGTGAACGGCCGCCGGAGTTTTGTGCGAATTCGTCGGTGGCAAACCGGATATCCGGAACCACGCCCAGGTACTGTGTACTGATGCCGCTGACCCGGTAAAACTGAGCGGTGGACAGTTTCAGCATACCGGTGTTTTCGACCCTGACGACTTTGTCCAAGGGCCAGATTGTCTGCAGCATGCCTTTGCCGAAGGTGGTCTCACCAATGACGACACCGCGTCCATAGTCCTGCACAGCAGCAGCAAAGATCTCAGAGCCTGAAGCGCTTCGTCGGTCCACCAGCACCACCAGCGGACCGCTGTAGATGACATCATCAACCGAATCATACTTGACTTCCAGTTCGCCATCGGTTGACTTGACTTGGACAATGGGTCCGGATTCGATGAACAGACTCGTCAGATCCACCGCCTCGTTGAGTGCGCCTCCGCCATTGCCCCTCAAGTCCAGTACGATTCCGTCGATGTCCTGACTCTTCAGTTGCTCCACCAATTGTGCAACATCCCTGGCGGAGCTGCGCATCGAGTCCTGGTTGTCTCTGGAAAGAAAGTTGGCATAGAAAGTCGGCAGACTGATGACGCCCAGTTGCAGCAGTCGCCCATTCGCCTCGATTTCCACGGTGGACTTCTTGGCCATCTGCTCCTCGATCTTGACCTGCTCGCGAACGATTGAGATTTCCTTTGGTGCGGCATTCGGCAAGGCATCCTTTGGCAGAATCTGCATATGAACCTTGGTGCCTTTCGGCCCCCGAATCAGATCGACGACATCACTCAACCGCCATCCGACCACGTACATGAACTGATCGGTTTTGTCTTTCACTGCAACAATGCGATCGCCTGCATGGATCAGGTTGCTGCGCAATGCAGGGCCGCCGGCGATCAGGGAATGGACGACCGTGTACTCATCTTCGCGCCTGAGCATTGCACCGATCCCCTCGATCTGCTGAGACAGGCTGATTTCCAGGTCTTCGGAACTGTTGGATGAGAAGTAAGCGGAATAGGGATCAAGCCGGGTCAGATAGGAGTTGAGGAAGAGTTCGGTGACATCATCAGCCTTGTATTGAAAAACGGTTTGCTGACGGGTCGAGTATCTCGACTTGAGGCTCTTGGTGATCGTATCCTCATCGCCGCGCTCAAGCATCAGGGTCAGAAAATCATCCTTGACCAGGCGTTTCCAAAGCCAGTCGTATTCCTCCTGGCTTTGCGGCCAGTCGGCTTCGGAGCGGTCATCGAGCAACTGATCATTCAGGTCGAAATTGAACGGATAATCCACAAGCGACATTGCATAGTCGGTTCGATCCGCCACTCTTTCCCGGTAGCGTTCGAAAATCCTGAACACTTCATTGAGATTTCCGCGAATCAGATAGTCATCGAAGTAGAATCGGTTGGATTGGAATTCATCGATGTCGGACTGAAGAAAGTAAATCTTCTGGGGATCCAGCGAGTCCAGGTAGTTGTCGAGTATATCGACGGAAGTCTCGTTGTTGATCTCGGGAAAATCGAGATGCATTCCCTGAACCATCCGGGCGGTTGCCATCAATGCGACCATGTGGTATTTTCCGGCTTTGAGGGAATTGGATTCGGCGGATGCCGCGTTGAAATCGCTGACTTCAAAAAACGCGATATAGGCCACATAGCCGATCGCAAACAGTGCGATGGCTGTTCGGCCGAGCAGTTTTCCATGTTCGGCGAGTCGCGCCCGCCATATACGCCGGATTGTCTTATCCATGATCGGAACTCACAACCCTTTCGGTTTGTGCCGATGCCAGCCTGCCAACGGTTTTCAGCACCCGGTCGGAAATACCGAAACTGTCCAAAACCTTGAGTGTGGCGATAACGTAGTCGAGATTGGCGCCTCTTTGTCCGGATGCGTTGGCGACGATTCCGGCGATCTCATTGGCATTGAGATTTTTCACGTAAGATGGGTGCTGGCGTCTGACGACGAATACGATCGCGTCCACCTGGCGTCCATCCGTCAGGTTGACTGTTCGGATATGCGGGTCATAGGCGTTGTTCAGCATTTCACGATCCTGCAGGTAATCTGCGACGTCCTGCTGTTCCTCGACATTCAGTCTGAAGCACATGCCGGTGCAGGATCCGCCCCGGTCGAGGCCAAACACCAGTCCCGGGTTGGCATCGGTGCCCCGATAACGCACCGAGCGAAGGCATAGTGAGCGATGGTAGCCGTAGAGCTTGCCGCATTTGGATTCCGCGTAGGGAAATCCCGGATCCCACATCAGTGATCCGTAACCGAACACCCACAGATTGTCTCTGGGCAGTTTCAGCCGTTCGAAAATTGTCGGTTCAGCTGACACTGATGGTTCCGGAAATGCTGCGCTCATAAAGATCTTCGAAGTTTTCCTGGTACATGGTGACCGGGTTGGTGGGTGTGGATGGATCGACCATGGCCATCTGCGAGAACCGCGTGACATGCTCGCGGGTGACGCCCAACTCCTCCAATGTGTGGGGAATGCCGATGCTCTCTCTTAAATCGAGAACCCACTTGATCACGGATTCCGGTGATGGGTTCGGCAGATCGAGGTAGCGGGCAAGTGCGGTCAGACGGTCTTCGATTGAATCCGCATTGAATTCCAAAACATAGGGCATGACGACAGCATTGGTGGTGCCGTGGTGGGTGCCCAGCACCGAGCCGCATGGATGGCTGAGACTGTGCATGGCGCCGAGTCCTTTCTGGAAGGCGGTCGCGCCCATGGAAGAGGCGACCTGCATCTGTGCCCGGGCTTCCAGGTTGTACCCATCCCGGCACACCGGCTCCAGCCAGTCCCGGATCAGGCGCATGCCCTCGATGGCAATGCCCTGGGCCAGCGGATGATAGATCGGGCTGCAGTAGGCCTCAAGATTGTGTGACAGGGCATCCATTCCGACCCCGGCGGTCAGCTTTGCCGGTAGCCCGGCTGTGACTTCAGGGTCCAGAATCACACAGACCGGCAGCATTTTCGGGTGGAAGATGATTTTCTTGGTTTGGTCTGTTGTGTCTGTGATCACCGAGGCGCGGCCAACTTCAGAGCCGGTGCCCGAGGTGGTTGGAATCGCAATGGTGGGTGCGATGGCGTCGGCATCGGCCCGGGTGTACCAGTCCTCGCGATCCTCGAAATCCCAGATCGGGCGCAGCTGGCCGACCATCAGTGCGATGGCCTTGCCCACATCCAGTGCGCTTCCCCCGCCGAGCGCGATGATGCCGTCATGCTTGTTGGCCTTGAACTGGCTGACGCCCACCAGCACATTGCTTTCGACCGGATTGGCCTGCAAATCGGAGAACGCGGTGCAGCCATCGAGTTCTGAACAACACTGTTCGACAATCTGATTCACCATAGGCAACCTGATCAGGCCGGGGTCTACCACCAGCATGGGACTGACTATTCCGAATTCCAGGCAGGTTTTGGAAACCTCCTCAATTCGTCCGTTTCCGAACCGCATTGCCGTGGGGTAATGCCAGTTGTTGGGATGTGAACTGGTCAGGTAGGTCATTGAATCTCAGCCGATTGTAAGTATTGAAGTTGCAAGCCGCGCGAGTCCGCGAAAACGTGTTTCGTATTATAGGAATTTTGCTGCTGATGCAGACGTTATTGACGGCCTTGGTGTTGCAGGCTTCCCAATCGAGCGTCCCGTACTGCCCAATTTGCAGCGGTTGGCACCTGCTCCCCGAGCGTGCAGCAATCAGTATTCGCCAACACAGCTTGAAATAATCTGTATCATTGTGTTTGAAATGACAACAATTCGCAATCACAGCGCGTTGAATTCGGATTCCCCAAATTGAGCTGATTCGGGTCATGCACATACACATAAATCCTGTAGGCGGCATTGCCGGTGACATGTTTGTTGCTGCGGTGACGGACCTGTTACCGGGTCTGGAATTGAATATGATGCATATGCTGCGAAAAAGTGACTTGGCGTCAGAGTTGGATATCCGTGTCGAGAAACACCGTGATTCGGTCATGGTTGGCAGGCAATTCAAGGTTGGGGAAACAGGTTCCGCGCATCACCATGTCGGACACAACCAGATCCGGGACATGATTCACGGTGCTGACCTAAGCACCGGTGCGTGCAGGCTCGCACTTCAGATTCTCGATTTCATTGTCGAAGCAGAATCAGTCGTTCATGGTGTTGCGTTTGAGGATGTGGTTCTGCATGAGGCGGGTTCAATGGATTCGTGTGTTGATGTGATCTGTTCCGCATTCCTGATTGATGCACTCGGTGATGCAAGCTGGTCCTGTGATCCACTCCCCAGCGGCAGCGGCTCGGTCATGACCGAGCATGGAGAGTTGCCGATTCCCGTACCTGCGGTTGTGCATCTTCTGAAAGAATGTCCGATGTTTGATGATGGCCGGACAGGTGAGCGCGTGACGCCGACCGGTGCCGCCATCCTGCGGGCCATCAATCCGGACTTCGGCCCTCAGCGCAAGACCAGGATACTCATGGCGGCGGGCAATGGATTTGGGACGGCCAAGTTTGCCGGTATCAGCAATGTGCTACGACTGCTGGCATACGAGAGCCGGACGCACGAGCTGCACGTGGAGCGAATCGCACAGTTGGCATTCGAAGTCGATGACCAGTCTCCGGAAGATCTTGCAGTCGGGCTGGACCGGATCCGGGAATTTGATGGCGTGCTTGATGTAATCCAGATTCCGGCCGTTGGAAAGAAAGGCAGGGTGACTGTTCATGTCCAGGTGTTGGGCGTTGAGGGTGCTGTCGATGGCATCGCCGAGTGCTGTCTCAGGGAGACCTCGACGCTTGGGGTACGTTATCGCTCGGTCAGCCGAACGGTGGCAATCCGCAGACTCGAGACGCATCAGCACGATGGCAGCGGCCGTGTTCCGGTGAAACTTGCCCAGCGTCCTGGCAGCCAGTTGACTGCGAAAGTGGAATCCGACTATCTATCCGCTGTTGGTGATTACAGTCAACGAAGACGATTGCGGCGACAGGTGGAATCGGATGCCGAGCAATCGGACGGTGCGGGCGGTTGAAATGGAAGGCACGATGACAACAAAGATTCAGCAACAACCTGTTGAGCAAAGGCTGGTTCAAATACAGGCCATACTCACGGACATCGGCCAGTTTGCCATCGCTGTCAGCGGTGGTATCGACAGTACGCTGCTGGCTGTTGTTGCCGGCCGTCTGACTGATGTCGATACCCGGATGATTCATGCCGTCTCACCCGCGGTGCCGCCGCTGGCGACAAAGCGGGTGCGCAAGTTCGCACGCGATGAGAACTGGACGCTCGACGTTGTCGAGGTCGGGGAATTTGATGATGAGAGATATCTGAGCAATCCGATTGATCGGTGCTTTTACTGCAAGACCAACCTGTATGGGCATATCGGCGCCATGGTGGGCGGTCAGATCGTGTCGGGCACCAATTGCGATGATCTGTCGGATTTTCGCCCGGGTCTCAAGGCGGCTGAAAACTTCAGTGTCAGGCATCCCTACGTTGAAGCGGGAATCGACAAGAACGGCATCCGGGAGATCGCCCGAATGCTGAGCCTGCATGACCTGTCGGAACTGCCGGCATCGCCCTGTCTTTCCAGCCGGATCGAAACCGGAATCAGAATCAACGGCGACTGGTTGCGGGCCGTGGATGAGGTTGAGGCGCTGGTTCGCCGATTGCTGGAGTGCGATACGATTCGATGCCGGATTCGCAGCGATGGCATTGACATCGAATTGGATCAAGATACCCTGGCAAGACAAACCCGTGTGAGTCGCCGGGAATTGATCTGGCTGGTGCGACAATCTCTGCCAAGGTCGTTGCAGAGTGCACCTGTGAATTTCCGACCCTATAAGATGGGCAGTGCGTTTGTTGCCGGGAATTGATTGTGGACGATCGAGATTTCCTGCCTGATCTTGAACGACCGGACCGAATCGGAATTGATGAGGCGGTTTTCTGCGAGTTCAAGAATAAATTCCAAATCGAGCGCATCGTTCGGGAGTTGGTGAAGTCTGGCCGTTCACAGTTGCTGACGCGCCTTGATCCGGATGTCTATAACAGATTGGAAGAGGATGTGAAACAGGCGATTCAGTATGAGGAGATTTCCCGCACCGGGATTGTTGGAGCCTGCCTGGAATCACGACCTTGCAGGCAGATTGCGATCGTGACGGCGGGGACGTCGGATATCGCAGTCGCACGCGAGGCGGTCAGGACAATATTTTTTCACGGTTTGGACTGCGACCAATTCTACGATGTCGGCGTCGCCGGGTTATGGCGGATATTGAAAGTCGAGTCTGAATTGCGTCAGAGCGCTGTCGTGATCGTTGTTGCCGGAATGGATGCGGCGCTGCCTTCTGTTGTGGCTGGTCTGATTCCGGCGTCGATCATCGCGGTGCCGACCTCGGTTGGATATGGCGTTGCACGAGGCGGACGGTCAGCACTTGAGACCATTCTGTCCAGTTGCGCACCCGGTGTGACGACGGTCAATATCGACAATGGTTATGGTGCGGCCTGTGCAGCCATCCGGATAATCAACAGTTTTGAGTCCAATGCGGATTAACTCATGACATCAATCCAGGCCGATTTCGGAGGTGCGAAGCTGGGGGTCGAGGTGCCCGACCATTCGACGGTCATTGAGTTCCGGGATCCGGAATTCCTGCCCAATCCGGTTGAGCGGGTTCATGCCGCCCTCAAGCATCCGGTTGGCAGCGCACCGCTGGCTGAACTGGCCAAACCCGGAATGACTGTTGCCATCGGCTTTGATGATCCGACCCGGCCGCCACTGCCCTGGCAGACCATCCTGCCGGTTGTTCTCGACGTGCTGACTGAATGTGGAGTGAAGGATGAGGACATCTCACTGATCTGCGCCAACGGTGCGCATCGCAAGTGGTTTCCCGAGGAATTGCGAAACTTCCTTGGAGATCAGATATTTGACCGGTTCTGGCCTGCAGGTCAGATCATCAATCACGACTGTCAGGACTCTGACGAGCTCAGCTTTCTCGGTCATACGGAACGAGGCGGTTATGTCGAACACAACCGGAGGTTTGTCGAGGCCGACCTCTCAATCTATGTGGGGACCGTGTCGGCCACCTATGTGGGCGGTTACTCCGGCACCGGCGCGGTGACCGGGCTGGCGTCAGCCGACAGTCTCGCCTCACATCATGCGCACCGGTTCTGGCATGCGCCATCGTCCACCACTGGAGATCACCGGACCATGATGTATCGCGGCATGAAAGCCGAGGTGCATGAGTTCATGGAAAAGGCGATGGGCAAGAGGGTGTTCTATGTGAACTCGGTGGTCGGTGTTGGCGGTCGGATGGCCGGTGTGTTTGCGGGTTATTCTCCGGAAGTCGAGCAGCCTTGCTGGGACCTGGCTGATACCTTCAACCTGTACCCGTCTCCACAGGCGGACATCATGGTGATCGGTCTTGGCGGCTGGTTTGCCTATGGTGAATCAGACAATACGCTGATCGCGGCGATCGGATGCCTGAATCCGCCCAGAATCTGGCTGAACAGGCCGGTGCTTCGCGAGGGTGGTGTGGTGATCGGACTGAATCCGTCGTCCGGGCAGATTGACCCGGAGCTGTATCCGTCCTACCAGGAGGTGATTGATCTTTATGACCGGCATCACGACATCAGTGATCTGGCCGAGCATGAACTGGAGATCAGTTCCAATCCAAAATACCTGGCGCAGTATCACAATGGCAGTGCCTATCATCCGCGACATCCGTTCTGGCTGCTATACATCGGGCACTACACGCTGCAGCGCGCCTCTGCCGTCATCATGGCCGGCACCCGCAATCCAGGTGCGTTCAGGAAACTGGGCATCACTCCGGCGAGAGACTTCAATCACGCCTGGCGGATTGCCACCAATATCACCGGCCAGGATCCAGTGACGGTCGTGGCACCGACGTTCTGGACCCGGCGGCAGTTCAAGTTTGATGTTGTCTGACCGTATTCTTCAGACCAGCAAGAATGCGGCTGCCTGCCTGAATTACACGTCCCGAGTCACTTCACGAGTACGGGTGGTGATAGTCCATCCCACCATCAGCAGCAACAGCACCAAAAAGCCCAGCAGTTCAAGGAACCGATCGTTGATCAGGTAGGAAAATCCCACCGCTGTGACCGCCAGAAATCCCCATCGCTCGTTCCATGTCAGGTCACGGATGAAGAAGCCGTAACAGACCACAGAGGAGGTCCACTGCAATACCAGAATCAGCAGCACGGGTGGAATGACATCCCAGCTGACGTTCGGAAAGGACAGCAGTTCGGGATGGTAGATGAATCCGTAGGGGATGATGAACGTGGTCAGCATCAGTTTCATGCCATCTTTTGCTGTTCCCAGAAACGAACCGCCGGACAGTTTTGCAGCTGCCAGTGCGCTGACCGCCACCGGCGGCGTCAGTGTTGAAAAGACAGCAAAGTAAAACACGAAGAAATGCGCCAGGATCGGCTCGACCCCGCCTTGCTGCAGAAAAGGCACCAAGGTCAGCGAGACGACGACATAGGCCACCGGTGTCGGCAGCCCCATACCGAGAAACAACGACACCACCATGGTGCCCAGCAGTAACAGGAACTTGCTATCCGGCAGCACCTGCACCAACACAATGGCCAGTCGGTTGGAGAGATTGGTGGTGAGAAACGTCTGTGCCAGCGGCCCGATCGCCACCAGCAGCAGTGACAGCAGCGTTACGATGACGAGACCATCAAGAAATGCGTCATACATCTGCCTGAGCTTGGGGCGATACTTGCCCTGGAACAGGCATAGACTCACAGCCAGCGCGATCCCGACGATGCCGGCGATGGCGGGTGAGTAGTAACCCACCAACAGGATCACGACCGCGGTGAACGAGGCGAGAAACGTCGGCAGCATCCGCCAGATTGCGTTGTAGTCCACCTCATCCTGCATGCGCTCGAGTTTTTCGTTCATCGCACAGGTGACCACGCCGAAGGTGGTGCCGGACAGAAACAGCAGTGCTGGAATCAATGCGGCCAAGGCGACCTCGATATACGGCACGTTCAGGAAAAGCGCAATGATGAATCCCGCAAGGCCGAGAATGGGTGGCATGATCTGACCTGAGGTCGACGCAACGGCCTCGATCGCGCCTGCCATGTCTTTTCGATAGCCGTGATTCTTCATCATCGGTATGGTCAGCCGACCGGTGAGGACGACATTTGACACAGCCTGTCCCATGACCGAGGCGACGATTCCGCTGCCGATGATGGCGGGAAATGCCGCACCGCCGCGAACATGCCGTCCGGTTACCTTGCCGATCTCGATCACCATTTTCAACATGCCGACACCGAGCAGGATGGCGGCGAAGATGACCAGAAAGTACAGTTTGTCCGCGGCCAGCCGGGCCAGCCAGAACATCCCCTCGCTGACTCCCAGCCCCAGGTAGTGGATGACGAATCCGACGTCGTACTCGGGGAGTCTGAGAATGGGGTAGGGCACCAGGTAGCCGAAGAAGAAATACAGGATGATGATGACGATCAGTGATGTCAGCAGCCATCCCCAATGCAGGAAATTGAGCAGCATGACACCGGCAATGAACAGGATGCCGATCGTAATATCAAAGGTCTCAAAGAAAGGATGAATGGCGTCGAGTCGCAGGGCATGAAATCGGACGTATCCGGAGCCGCCGACTGCAAGTATGGTGGCGACTACGGCGATGCCCAGCCTGATTTTCCAAAACGGTTTAACTGAGTTCGTGATGACCTGATCCAGCAATTCATTGAATGCATGCAGGGAAGCCAGGCACATTACAAGAAAGACGAAAGTCGCGTAAAAGACTTTCGAATTGCTGATCAATCCGAATACGGAAACACCGATGTAGATGGTCAGCGCCGAGCCGATTGCCATAAACAAGAGTGTAAGTGCAGACCGAATGCGTCTGGCGCTGTCCATGGATCGTGTTCGGGCAGTTCAGTACGGTCGGCGTGCTGGAAAAGTGATGGTTGGCCGCATGAATCTGAAACAGTTCAAGCGGCCAACTCAATCAGTCATTGTTGATTACATTTCAGGGTAGGTGACGGGAACGAAATTCTTACGCTTGTCCCAAATCCCCAAATCCTGATAGGCTCGGATTGCTCCCGGATGGGTGTTCTCCTCAGACAGGCCGTCGACCATCATGTCTTCGGTCAACACCTTCCACAAGGCGTTCAGCTCGCCCATCTCGGCCCGGTGCTTGTGGGTCGCCATGACATAGTCATAGGCCAACTGTTCCGGAAATTCCGGATGGACAGCCTTGTATCCCCGATTGAAACCGGCAAGAAAGTCTTCGTCCTGGTGTGGCAGTGTTCCAGCCTTGATGGTCATGCCGAGCCAGGTCGTTCCGAACTTCTCATTCATCTTGTCGATGGCCCACTGATCCATCGGGATGTAGTAGAGCTTCTTGCCTGATGCCTCCAGCTTTCTCAACGGACCGCTCAGGATATGGAATGACTGGGATGGGTCTGTGCCATACCCGGTCACGCAGACATCCGTGGTGCCGTCGATCAGCTGCTGGGTCAGACCGCCCGGATTCAGCAGGCGGATGTCGGTGTTCGAGCGATCAATACCATAGGCGTGTTTCAGGAACAGCCGTGGAAAAACGCCCCAGTCGCTTTGCCCTTTCAGACCAACCGAGACCCGTTTGCCTTTCATGTCGGGAATCGTCTTTATGTTCGGGTCCGTTGTGACAAAGAACTTCCCTTGCGACCAGTACGCTTCGCCATGCAGCAACTGAAACTTGATCGGAATGGGATCCGGCATATATTCTGCGACATCTTCGGTTCCACCATGCAGGGCCAGCTGAATGATCGCGTCCTCAGTTCCAAACACCGTATGTTTCCATCGCCGTTGTTCGGTCATCGCCCGGACGTTGTATATGTAGCCGGGCGTCTCCTGGGCGGCAATGAACAAATTACCGCCGCTTCGGGCGACAACATTACCGAAAATGGTGTTGCCCTCCATGACGCCACAGCCAAACGGGCACGTCAGGATGGACACAAAGTCCTGCGCCTTGACCGTCAGTGCAGTCATGGAACTGGACACCGTCAGAATCAGCGCAAATGTGATTTTCATGAGAGTTTTCATTGTTTACTCCTCCAATTCATGTTGTAGTGGTAGTTCTATCGTCCTGATTGAGTTAAAAATCCTCCGGATTATGGGTTGGAATCGTGCTTGATCAGGAACAACTGCTGGTCGAACTCAACGAGTTGTGCGTCCTGTGCAAAAATGGATACGACTGTTCCGGTCACGGTTGACTCAATCGTTGTGTATAGTTTCATCACCTCGATCAGGCACAGGGGTTCACCGGCCTTGATGGTGGATCCCGGTTCGACAAAGGGTTCAGATTCGGGATCCGCCCGGCGGTAGAAGGTACCGACCATCGGTGCACGGACCAGAGTGTGGCCGGGTGGTGCTTCAGCCTGCTCGGATCCTTGGGATTTCCTGTCGCTTTCTTCAGTGGCTGGGATGCTTTCAGCAGGTGGCGATTCGGTGGACTCTGGAAATTGTGTCGGCTTGGCAGGTGCGGGCTGCATTGGTGCGCCGGCTGTTCTTTTTCTGACTGCCAGGCGGACACCTTCGATCTCAATCTCAATTTCCTCAGCATTTGATTCGTCGATTGATTTGAGGATTTGTGCGATGTCGTGGAAACTCAGGCTCATGACCGTACCATTCGGAGTGATAACTGTGTTCAGATGGTTGGAAGTGACTGCAATTGACTTGATTTTACTGTTGGTTTCCAGCGCAACAGTAATCTATATATCAGGAATATATTTTTATTGCAACTTGATTGAAGGTATTTTTGAAAGGCCGAATGTCGATACTTTGAATTATGCGGTGTAGGATTTTCCCGCAACGATGCGATCTGGGCGGTCCGCGCTCTGGTGGTGCTCAGTGCGCGTTGAATTAACTTTTCAATGTATTTGTTTAACGGGTTGGTGAATCAAACCTCATGCGTTTTTCATTCGGTGCAAGAGGTTTGTCGAAGATTCGAAACTCAAAATTGGCTCTTGTTTGGCTTTCTCGGACATCTCACCCCAAATCCTGTCCTCGTTAATGGAGTCGCGTTGGATTTGATCCTTGAGTGCATCAAGAACATAGTCCGTCAGGGTTTTCCCATGAGCGTTCGCCTGATTTTTCAATTCATCTCGAAATTCGCTTGAAACATTCATACTCAGTCTTACTGGTGTTTTGGTGTTCATAGTGAAATTACTCATTTGTTGAATTGGTTACATAATAAGCATGTACGGAAATGCACATACGTCAAGATTTTATTTTATTTCACTGCTGTCCCAACGTTCAAATGAAAAACCCTGTAATTTGTTGATAATGAATGCTATATTTGCAAAAAATGGATGTCAGAGCCTTGAACGCGCCATAACGCCGTTTAGACCTCCCTCAATGCTCGTGTCATCTATCAACAAAATGGCATTAAAGACATGAACATTGGCAACAACGCGCAGAAGCCGTGGCAGGTTGAACTGTTCTGCAAATGAGTCAAGCAGCATTTGCGTATTCTGTCGTTTTGCGGTGAATCTGAAAATACAGTCAAAAGCCAGTTGTGGATTGCGTACTCGGTGCATGTATTGTGTGATCCTCAAGAAACAGTTGCAATCCGAACTCAGTCTCTACACGATTTTGCAGTTTTGAGACTGCCTTTGGTTGAGAAAATATTATTGAATCAACTTCTTAGCACCGACGAGCACACAAGCAAAATGGACGATCTTCCTATCCGATTTTATTTATTCGGCAAAACGTCTGGACGCTGGTGATCCAGCAACAATGTTTGCTCGTCGCGCAGTGACCGCCGGTTGATCGAATTGATACCAATCGGCAGGCACCTAGAGTGCCAGAAAACTACCAGTGTTCGTTCTGCAGTTTCTGCGATAATCCGGCGAATTCTGTTCGACCATCACCGCGCACCCGCAGGGTATCGCTGGCTCAGTGTGCGCAAGTCTTATCGGTTTTGCGTTGAAGTTTTTGAACTGCGTCCGGGCTGAGGTCGGTCAATTGGACAATTTTCTCCAGATTCATGCCATCTTGGAGCAGGTTCGTTGCAAACTTTTCCTGGGCTTGTTCCCAGCCTTGTTTCCGGCCTTGTTCGAGACCTTGTTCGAGACCTTGTTCCAAGCCTTGTTCCAGGCCTTGTTCCAGGCCTTGTTCGAGACCTTGTTCCCGTCCTTCCTGACGAAAGAGTTCTGCGGCTGATTGAATCATATTTGGTTCCTCTGGTGTTCTGGCTGGTTTGGACAAGTCTTCCTTTGAAATAACCCAATTGTTTTCGCTGAAGTAGCCATTCACCAACCTGCACGCCCAATCCCGGTCTTCGGTTGCAACAGAGTTCAACCGATCTTGAATTCCCTGCTTTAAGGACGGGTTTTTGTCGCGCACCTTCGACATCACATGAAACACCGCTTCAATCTTGGTGTCCCGTGCAAGGCCAGTCGCCCGAGCTCATTGATTTCAATCAGCGGGTGCTGGAAGTCCACTGATTACTGTGCCAGTGTTCTGTGATACCCGATCTACAGAATCGGGGGATAGGTCGGTGAACTCGGTCCGAGACTGCCACTGTCCGTTCACAGGGCACCACTGGCTCAGTGTGCCTAAGTCTTATCGGTTTTGCGTTGAAGTTTTTGAACTGCGTCTGGGCTGAGGTCGGTCAACTGGACAATCTTCTCCAGATTCATGCCGTCTCGGAGCAAGTTCGTTGCAAACTTTTTCTGGGCTTGTTCCCAGCCTTGTTCCCGGCCTTGTTCAAGGCCTTGTTCCAAGCCTTGTTCAAGGCCCTGCTCCAAGCCTTGTTCGAGGCCTTGTTCCCGACCTTCCTGACGAAATAGTTCTACGGCTGATTGAATCATCTTTAGTTCCTCGGGTGTCCTGGCTAGTTTTAATAAGTCATCCTTCGTAAAACCCCAATTGTAATCGCTGAAGTAGCCATACATCAACCCGTATGCCCACACTCGATCCTCGGGTGCGACAGAGTTCAACCGATCGTAGACCTCCTGCATCACAAAGAGGTCTCCCTCGCGCACCTTCGACATCATGTGAATCATCGAATCAATGTCGGTGTCCCGTGCTAAGCCCAGCCGATCGATCTCATTGACATCGACCATCACGCACTTGAAGTTCACCGAATACTCAGTCAGTATTGCCCGATGTTCGTCCGGGAGGTTCTCGAACAGGTCAATGAATTCCACCGTGGTGGGCTTGCGCGATTTTTTGCGCGGGTCAACCTGATGCACCACGATCGGAATGATCAGCGACTCGAAGTCACTCTGCAGGTACATGAGGAACAGATTCCAGGCCATCTGCGCCAAAAGCCTGACGTCACGGTAGCTCTTGTGTTCGAGCAGCAAAATCACATGGACCGGCTTGCCGCTGCCTTTGAGTTCAGCGGAGAACACCAGGTCGGCATATCTCTCAGGCATGCCCGGGATGGCAATCCTGGTTGGTTGCGGGCTCAGCGTCGACCAGTCGATGATGTTGAACAGCTTGTCCGGGGCGCCGACCCGAAACAGGCTGATGACGAATTTAGCGTGTCGAAAGGCTTCCTTGAAGAAACGGTCATGCAACCGTTCGGGGCGTTTGCCGGGTTCATTGGATGTATCAGAATCTGCCATAGGTCATGCCCTCCTTTGCAGGTCAGTGGTTGTATTCAATTGGAATTGGTGGTCGGGCGTGATCAGGATCATCGGCACCGCCGTCACGGGCAGTCTCTGCAACCGACTCCGGGTATCAATCAGCAAGTGCGTGATTGGAACCAGTCTTCGGTCAATCGAAAGCACTGGGAATCCGAATAATCTGAACTGGACTGACTCGCCACGTTTCAGGTCCGTGAACCATGGGCGAGTTTCTCTCAGTGCCTTGTGCCCGGCATGAGATTGTATCGAATTTGCGATAGGATTTTTCATCTAATTGGACGATGTTCCTATCCAAATGAATTTATTCGATAAAACGTTGGAGCACCAGTGATTTTATTAGTAAACAACAATTTTCGCAGACAGACCGTAAACAAGACGTTTGATCATTTGTTGAAGTTGGTTTTTGAGAGCCCTCAACCTGTAAGTGAGGTTGTCGATTGTGTTTACACGCTGAATCGCAAAATCAAACTTTACGCTATACTTTTTGCATGAATTTGAACCGACAGGTTGTAGCCTTGGATCTTTGAGAATGGGTGACTTGTCGAATGGCCAATTGATGGACATGAAACGAATCTTGGTCGCCAATCGAGGCGAAATCGCACTGCGAGTTGTTCAGGCATGCCGTAATCTCGGAATTGAGAGCGTCGCGGTCTATACGGATGCCGATCGACTGTCGCTGCATGTTCGACAGGCTGATCATGCGGTCCGAGTCGGTCCGGACGCAGTCGGTCTCAGTTATTTGAATTCCAACGCCCTTGTCCACATTGCAACGGCCATGAATTGTGAGGCGATTCACCCCGGTTATGGATTTCTGTCTGAGAATCCAAACTTTGTGGAATTGTGTGAACGTGAAAACATCGAGTTCATCGGACCGTCTGCAGATGTGATCCAGCGCATGGGCAACAAGGCCCAGGCCCGGGCAGAAGCGGAACAGCTTGGCATAGCCGTAGTGCCCGGTTCACAGACTTCGTATGTGGATGCCCAATCAGCACTAACGGTTGCGGACACAATCGGATATCCCATTCTGATCAAGGCTCGTGGCGGCGGTGGTGGACGCGGCATGCGCGTTGTTCCTGATGCACGTACCTTTGTCACAGAGTTCACCCAAGCCTCGGCTGAAGCGCAGTCCGCCTTCGGTGATGCTGAACTGTATCTGGAAAAGTATCTGACCGGCATCCGTCATGTGGAAGTTCAGATTCTGGGCGACAAGTACGGCCATGTCGTTGCGCTTGGAGAACGGGATTGCACCTTGCAACGACGCCATCAGAAACTGGTTGAGGAATCTCCCTGCCCGGTGATTTCCGATACCGTTCGCCGCAAACTTCATGACTGTGCGGTTCGCCTGGGACAGTCAATCGGTTATCAAGGGGCGGGTACCGTTGAGTTTGTGCTGCTTGCGGATTGTGAACAGTTTTACTTCATCGAAATGAACACCCGCATCCAGGTTGAGCATCCCGTGACTGAAATGCTGTTCGGTCTGGATATGGTGGAGGCACAGATTCGGTTGGCGCAGGGCGAGTCGGTAGCCGACATTCTTGAGGATGCGTGGCCGTCCGGACACGCCATTGAGTTTCGGATCAACGCAGAGGACTGGCAGGATGATTTCCGACCATCACCCGGCACCATCGGTCACTGGCAATCTCCGGCCGGGCAGGGCGTTCGAGTGGACACACATGTCTACGAATCGTTTCGCATCAGTCCGTTTTATGATTCAATGATCGCGAAACTGATCGTTCACGGGCATGACCGCGAGCATGCGCTGAATCGCGCACAGCAGGCTTTGCAGGAGTTTGAGGTACATGGGGTTTCGACCTCGCTTGGATTTCATCGGGAATTGTTAAAGCACAGCGACTTCAAAACAGGTAACATTTCCACCAAATGGGTTGAGACTGAATTTTTTTCGGAGACAGACAGACGTGACGCGTAAAGTCAACCTGATTGATCTGACCATGCGTGATGCCCACCAGTGCCTGTGGGCGACCCGTATGACCACCGCGATGATGAAAGACATCGCGCCCTTGCTCGACCGCGCCGGTTTCGAGGCGCTGGATCTGGTCGGTGGTGCGGTGTTTGATGTGTGCGTGCGCTATCTGCGCGAGGATCCCTGGGAACGCATGCGGATCCTGAGCAGCTGGGTCAAGGAAACCCCCCTGATCATCCATACGCGGGGACAGAGTCTGTTTACTTTTGAGTTTTTTGCCGACGATGTGGTTGAACTGTCCGCCGAGCGGTTCGCTGCCAATGGCATGCGCTACCACACACCTTACGATGCCATCAATGACATTCGCAATCTTGAGATTTCGGTCCGTGCCGCCAAACAAAATGGTCTGCACACGGTGGGTGGATTGGTTTACACCGAAAGTCCGGTACACACCGACGAATTCTATGCAAGAAAAGCGAAAGAACTGATCAAACTGGGTGTTGACGGCGTTTACATCAAGGACGCCAGTGGTCTGCTCAGACCGGACCGGGTGCCTACACTGGTTCCTGCCATCAAATCAGTCATCGGGAATCTGCCGCTGCAATTGCATTCCCATTGTCTGTCGGGGCTTGCGCCCTATGCGGCCTTGCTGGCGGTTGATCACGGTGTGGACGTTGTGCACACGGCAACCTCCACCCTGGCCAATGGTGCATCACACTCACCGACGGAGCTGTTCGTTCGCAACTGTCGGCGCAGGGGCTATCAGGTGGACATTGATCTGGAGCCGGTTGAGGAGGTCGCGGACCGACTGGCCTATCTCGCCAAAATTGAGAACAAGCCGGTCGGCGAGGTTGCGGAATACGATGAGTTTCACTATCACCACCAGATGCCCGGCGGGATGATCTCAAACTTGCGATATCTTTTGGGAACACTGGGTCTGGAGGGTCGGCTGCAGGAAATACTGGAAGAGGCCGGTCACGTACGAGCGGACTTAGGCTATCCAATCGTGGTCAGTCCATTCGCCCAATACATCATCACGCAGTCGGTACTGAACGTGATGGGTCGTGACCAGGGCAAGCAGCGCTACGATGCGGTACCGGATGAGGTGAGATTGTATGTGCGCGGTGGTTACGGTGAGGTGGTCGGTGAGATTGACGCGAATCTGTATGACAAGATCACCCGCGGTCTTGAACCGATTACCGAAAGACCAGGGGCACACGTGCCGCCGGCACTGGATCATCTGCGCAAAACAAGGGGGCCTTTTGCATCGGATGATGATCTGTTGCTTGCCGCGTACTATGCCGAGAAGGAATATTCAGAATTGAAAAAAGCCGGTCCCATCCGGGTGGATTCTGTGAACATGGGCAATACGCCCCTGACAACGCTGATCAAGGAACTCGCGTCACGGCCTTCCATACGTTCCTTCAGTCTCAAGACAACATCCGGATAAACATTCAGTAACCAGGAGATGCCTATGTCAGAACCTTGCATCATCACCGTCGCCATTACCGGCGCGGTACCCAGAAAAGAGGACAACCCTGCCGTACCGGTGATCCCATCCGAGCAGATTGAGTCAACGCACGAGGCGTTTGAAGCCGGCGCGTCGTTGGTCCATATCCATGTTCGCAACGAGGATCAGTCGCCTGGCTCAGATCCGGAGAAGTTTGCGGAAATCCAGGCCGGTGTCATCGAGCACTGTCCGGGCATGATCATCCAGTTTTCCACCGGCGGTCGGGGTCGCGAGCTCGAAAAACGCGGTGCGATGCTGAACCTGCGACCGGACATGGCCTCGCTGGCCACCGGTTCGGTCAACTTTCCAACATCGATCTATGAAAATCCGCCAGGCTTCGTGGCTGATCTCGCATCCTCGATGCTGGAGTATGACATCAAGCCGGAGATCGAGGTTTTTGATGTGGCCATGCTGTACAACGCAGCGTCTCTGGTGAAGAGGGGACTGCTGAAGGAACCGGTGCATGTGCAGTTTGTGCTGGGGATTCCGAACGCGTTGCCAGCCAGACGCAAGCTGCTGGAATTTCTGATTTCCGAGTTGCATGATGTGCTGCCGGGGGCAACCTGGACTGCTGCCGGCATCGGGCGTCATCAGTTTCAGGTGAATGAATGGTGCCTGGAGCTGGGCGGTCACTGTCGGACCGGCCTCGAGGACAACATCAAGTACGACCGGGACCGGTTGGCGACAAGCAATGCCGAACTGGTGACCAAGATTGTCGATGTCATCGACCGCTATGAGCGCAGACCGGCAACGGCCGCGGAGGCCAGGCAGATGCTGGGCTTGAGGAAGGCGGCCTGAATCGACTCCCTACGCGAATTCATCATCAAAACCCACAACAAGGGATGGCAATGTACGACTTATATTATTGGACCACACCAAACGGTCACAAGGTGACCATGTTCCTGGAAGAGGTTGGTGCGAAGTATCAGGTGATTCCAGTGAACATCGGCAAGGGTGAGCAGTTTGAGGCTGATTTTCTGAAGATCTCACCCAACAATCGGATTCCGGCGCTGGTTGATCACGAACCTGAATCTCGAGATGGGGCGATTTCGCTTTTTGAGTCCGGTGCGATGCTGTTGTATCTGGCGGAAAAACATGGACAGTTCATTCCATCCGACATTGGTGGGCGCGCCAATGTCCTGCAGTGGCTGTTCTGGCAGATGGCGAACCTGGGACCGATGGCCGGTCAGAATCATCACTTTGTCACCTACCTGACCGAAGAGATTCCGTACGCCATCAATCGATATGTGAATGAGGTATCCAGACTGTACGCAATTCTGGATAAAAAGCTCGAGAACAATCGGTTTATCTGCGGTGAGGATTACACGATCGCCGATATGGCCTGTTATCCATGGATTGTGCCTCACAAAAGGCAAAGGCAGAACATCGAGGAATTCGATCATCTCAGTCGATGGCTCAAGGAGATCGAGGAACGTCCCGGGACAGTGCGCGCATACGATGTCGCCAAGCAGGTCAATCCGAATCCTCAAAAAATGACCGAGGAGGAAAAGAAGATCCTGTTCGGTCAGGACGCGGATACCCTTCGCAAACTGCAAACAAAATAGGATTCGCACCGTCAATGCAAGCTTCAGTCAAGGGACCGCTAAATGGTCTGGTTGTTGTAGACTTCACCACACTTGCGCCCGGGCCGCTTGCATCGCTGATGCTGGCCAATGCCGGAGCCGAGGTGATCAAGGTGGAAAAACCCGGTATCGGGGATGAGATGCGCATCTACAAGGATGCGTTCGGTGACAACGGTGTGACATTCGCGTTGCTGAATGCGGGAAAAAAGAGCGTCACGGCGGATCTGAAAGATCCCAAGTCTGTTGACAACATCAAGAGACTGATCGGTAACAGTGACATCGTGCTTGAGCAGTTCCGGCCTGGCGTGATGGATCGGTTGGGACTGGGATATGACGATCTCAAATTTGATCATCCCGGCTTGATTTACTGTTCGATTACGGGATTTGGACAGCGCGGTCCCAAAGCCGGCGTTGCGGCGCATGACCTGAATTATGTTGCGGATTCCGGCATGCTTGCCTTGGGCGACAGCAGCTCGGGCAAACCCGCGATTCCGCAACTGCTGGCTGCCGATCTTGCGGCGGGATCCTATCCTGCGGTCATGAACATCCTGCTGGCCCTGCAGGAGCGCAACAAAACCGGCAAGGGTCGTCATATCGATGTGTCGATGACCGACTGTCTGTTTCCGTTGATGTTCTGGTGTCTGGGACTGGGTTGGGGCGCCGGCACCTGGCCTGAAGGCGGCCGGCAGCTGCTCACCGGAGGATCTGCCCGCTACCAGGTGTATGTGACTTCGGATAAGCGTTTTCTCGCGGTGGCGGCGCTGGAAGATCGGTTCTGGAACGAATTTTGCGAGATTATTGGATTTGAGATTGGATCGATTGATGAGGAAACGCAATCCGATCTGCTGAAATCGACGATCCAGGGCATTATCCAGGAAAAGAGCTCATCACACTGGCGATCGGTGTTCCAGGATCGGGATGTTTGTGCGGTTGTTGCAAATACCCTGGAAGAGGCGGTTCAGGATGACCACTACAACGAGCGCCTTGTGTTTAATCGAAAGATTCGAGCCGAGTCCGGCGATTTGGTCAACGCGTTGCCGATGCCATTGATTCCTGGAATGATGGTCGAATCTCGCTTTGAACAAACGGTGCCGCGTCTGGGTGAGCATAACCTGGAGTATGGGATGAAATGACATGCGGGCAGTGAAACGATTCGGTGTGGTCGGTGCTGGCTTGATCGGGTCCGGCTGGGCGTCGCGGTGCAGTGCGCGCGGTTTGGACGTCTGGGTGTACGATCCGAGTCCGACCGGTGAGGACATATTGATGTCTCACGTTGAGAATGCCTGGTACGCACTGGAGAAACTGGGGTTTGAACGTCAGAGGTCCGGCACTGTCCGGTTCATTGATGACCTCGAGGAGGTGGCGCGCAGTTGTGATTTCATTCAGGAGAGCGCGCCTGAGAACATTGAACTGAAAAAACAGCTGCACCGGCAGGTTGATCAATATGCGGGTGCTGATGTCGTCATCGCCTCGAGTTCCTCTGGCTTATTGCCATCTGAAATCCAGGCAGATACGCTGCATCCGCAGCGAATTGTCATCGGCCATCCGTTCAACCCGGTCTACCTCCTGCCGCTGGTGGAAATCGTCAAGGGCAATCAATCCGGAGATCAGTATGCAGCGGCAGCGGCAGAATTTTATCGTTCAGTGGGCATGTATCCGCTGATGGTTCGAAAGGAAATCGATGGGTATGTTTCCGATCGGATTCAGGAGGCGGTGTGGCGGGAAGCCTTGCACATGATTTCTGACGGCGTTGCGACCACCCAGGATATTGACGATGCGATCATCTACGGTCCGGGACTGCGCTGGGCGATCATGGGGGTGTGCCTGACGTTTCATCTTGCCGGTGGCGAACAGGGTATGAAACACATGCTTGAGCAGTTCGGTCCGGCCTTGGAGTTGCCGTGGACACACATGCGGGCGCCAGAGCTCACCGATGACCTGATCGACAAGATGGTGGACGGAACGCAGCAACAGGCAGCGAAGAACTCAATTCAGGATCTGGAGCGGCTGCGCGATGACTGCCTGATCGGTATTCTCGACGTTCTGAATCAATACCAATGCGGTGCCGGCATGACGGCGTTCAGAGCTGAAGCTGACAGCCAGCCTTGAAAGCAGACTTCAAGTTTCGACTTCAGCGTCTGTTGAAGCCACAATCAATCGCAATGATCGGTGGTGAGCAGGCGCGGCGAGCCATTGTCCAGTGTGACCGTTTGGGATTCAGCGGTGAGATCTGGCCGGTCAATCCAAACAGGAAACAGATGGAATCACGCGCTTGTTTTCCATCGGTGGAGGACCTGCCACAGATTCCGGATGCTGCGTTCATTGCGGTGCCGAGTGAATCAACGGTGGAGACAGTCAAGTATCTTGAAGAGCTCGGCACCGGCGGCGTTGTCTGCTATGCTTCCGGATTTGCCGAGGTCGGGATCGAGGGGCGATTGCTGCAGCACCGGCTCGAGCTGTCCGCCAAGGTTGTGCCACTGGTTGGCCCAAACTGTTACGGGATGATCAATTATCAGGATGGTGCAGCGCTGTGGCCGGACGAGCAGGGTGCACAGCGGTGTCAGCGAGGTGTGGCAATCATCAGTCAGAGCGGCAATATCTCGTTGAACTTTACGATGCAGCAGCGAGGGTTGCCGGTTGCCTACCTGTTTTCCACCGGCAACATGGCTGGGCTGAAAACACACGAATACATTCATGCCATGCTGGATAATCCAGACATCACCGCCATCGGATTGTACCTGGAGCAAATACCGGACGCCTATAGTTTGTCGGAGGTTGCAATCCGGGCACTTGAACGCAACGTACCGATTGTGGTGCTGGCATCCGGATACTCGAAGGTCGGCGCGGATGTGACGCTGACGCATTCGTACTCGATGTCTGGTGATCGGGAGCTCAGCAAGGCCTTTTTCGACAAGTTTGGAATCATTCAGGTTCACAGTATTCCCCAGTTACTTGAGACACTGAAGTTTGTGTCGGTGCTGACGCCGGTTGCAGATCGCAGCATCGCTTCAATCAGTTGCTCGGGTGGCGAGGCCGCGTTGACGGCGGACCTGGCCGAACAGCATGATCTTGAATTTACCGAGTTCTCTTCGGCCCAGCAGTCGCGCTTGTTTGACATTCTGGGGAGTCGCGTGGTCATCTCAAATCCGCTGGATTACCACACGTACATCTGGGGACAGCAACAGGCCCAGATAGATTGTTTTCAGACAGTGTTTGAGGGTGAGCAGGCGCTCACGCTCAAGGTGTTCGATTATCCGACCCAGGGACTTTGCGACACAACCGAATGGGATTATGCCGTCGAGGCGATTATCGACGCAAAGAACGCTGCGGATGCCCGGGTGGCTGTGGTATCGACGCTCCACGAGAATTTCTCGATAGACCGACAGAAATCATTTATTGAAAACGGTATTGCACCGATGCTGGGATTGCAGGAGTGCATGCAGGCGATATCGGATTCCATCAAGTTTGCGAACGCCTGCCGCACCGCTGGGCGGCTTGCACCGTTGTCTCGACTTGAGCCAAACGATGGCAATCCGCCTTTTCTTTTCAGTGAATTCCGGGCAAAACAGATGCTCGGTGATGCCGGTGTAAGGATTGTTCCCGGAGCGATCGCCACGAATGTCAGCGAGGCAATTGAAATCGCTGCCTCGATGTCCTACCCGGTTGTAGCCAAGACCAATTTCATTCCGGTGCTCCACAAGTCGGAGGTCGGAGGCGTCAAGTTGAACATTGATTCCGATGAGTGTATGGAAGAGGCAATTCGTTCCCTGTCTCCACTCGGAGAATCGTTTCTGATCGAGAAAATGGCACCTGAACCCACTTTGGAACTGCTGGTTGGAATTCGACGGGACCCGCAGTTCGGTCGGGTGATGGTGATTGGTGCAGGCGGAAAACTCGCGGAATTGTTCAACGATATCGCTATACTGTTTTTTCCGGTCAAGCCCGTTGGCGTGAAAAATGCGTTTGCAAATTTGAGAATCGGCCGACTGATGTCAGGGTTTCGCGATATCCAGGTGGACGTGGATTCAGTCATATCGGAATTGGTCAGGATTGCGGACTATGCAGCGGATATAGTCAATGATGTGGAGGAGCTGGAAATCAATCCACTATTTGTGTATCAGGAGGGTGATTCGACGCTGGTCGTGGATGTGGTGCTTCGCGGGGTCGGTTGAATGATCAGTGAGGCGGGAGAGTGATCGTCTGGACGCACCAAACAACTGTGACAGGCATTCCATCCTGAATGAATTTAGTGAAAATCAAGGGAGACAGTAAAGCAGCATGAACGACAAGGTCTTGGTTGAAAAATCGGGTTCAATACTCGAAATCACAATTAATCGTCCCAAAGCCAATGCGATCGATACCGAAACCAGCCAGCTGATGGGGGCGGTTTTGTGTGATTTTCGCGACGATCCGGATTTGAGGGTGGCCATCATAACCGGCAGTGGCGACAAGTTCTTTTCGGCCGGCTGGGACCTGAAGGCTGTCGCGGAGGGTACTTCTGGCTTTGACGATGACTATGGTCCGGGGGGATTTGCCGGTATTACGGAATTGCATGACCTTTACAAACCTGTGATCAGTGCTGTCAACGGTTACGCAGTCGGCGGTGGTTTCGAGATTGCGTTGTCGTCGGACTTGATCATCGCCGCTGATCATGCCGAGTTCTTCCTGCCGGAAATCAAGGTCGGTGTGGTTGCCGATGCAGCCTCTTTCCGTCTGCCGCGAAGCATACCGAGGGCGGTGGCTATCGAAATGCTTTTGACTGGCAGACGCATGTCGGCACAGGAGGCCAAGCACTGGGGCTTGGTCAATCAAGTTGTCGGGGCTGACAAGTTAATGGACGCGGCCCGTGAGATGGCGCAGACAATTGCTGAGGGTGCACCGTTGGTCGTCACCGCAGTCAAGGAGATTCTCAAGAAAACTGAAGACGTCAGTATCAAGGAGTGTTACAGGATGCTGCACGCAGGTCAATTTGAGGGATACCAGCAGATGATGGCGTCCGAGGACGCATTGGAAGGTCCGAAGTCATTTGCTGAAAAACGCGATGCGAACTGGAAGGGACAGTAGATGTGAGTCAGTTGGAGGTTCGTTGCTGAATCAGGATTCCGAATCCGTTCGAACTAGAGATTGCCAGATCAATTGATGCTGATTATTGATTGTTGCGGCCTGATTCACTGATCATGACTCTTTCGGTTGGCTTTTTGGAAAATCGGATTGAGAACAATTATGTTGATAACCCCACAGCAAGTTTCAACGACGCTGCCCGAATGATCTGATGTCGGGCAGACTGTCAAGTGTGGAAATCATCGGCGCCGGGCCTGCGGGGCTGTACTCGGCAATTCTGATCCGACGCATGCTGCCGCATGTGCGCATTCGGGTCACAGAGGAGAATCCCAAAGGTGCCACCTTTGGTTTCGGGGTGGTGTTTTCTGACCAGGCACTCGACTTCATGGAGCATGACGATCCTTACATGCACCGATTGATTCAACCTGAAATGGAAAGATGGCAGACCATGACTCTGAATCTGCCGGATGAGCAGATTGTGCTTGACGGATTGGGATTTTCGGCGATCGGACGCAAGCGTTTGCTTGAAATCCTGGGAGCGAGAACTGAGTCTCTGGGTGTGGAGGTTCGCTACGAAAGCAGAATTGAATCGCCGGATGTGTTGGAAAGTGATCTGATCATCGGGGCGGATGGATTGAATTCGATTGTGCGCCAGTCGTGTGAGGATGCGTTCAAGCCCAGCATTGAATATCAGAAAAACAACTTCGCATGGTTTGGCGTGGAACTCCCGTTCAATACACTGAGTCAGACTTTCATCAAAACTGAACGCGGCGCGTTCAATGCCCATCATTATCGATACTCGCCGTCGATGAGTACGTTTATTGTCGAGTGTGGTTCAGACACGTTCAACGCATATGGATTTGCCGAGATGGACGAGCGTGAGAGCGCAAAGACCTGCTCTGAAGTTTTCAAGGATGTTCTCGAAGGCGTCGAACTGGTCACGAATAAATCGGTTTGGCGCCGATTTCCCAGACTCTGGTGCAATACCTGGTTTACCGGCAACAGGGTTATCATAGGTGATGCCGCGCACACCGCACACTTTTCCATTGGTTCGGGTACCCGACTCGCCATGGAAGATGCCATTGCGCTGGTGAAGCAGCTGCAAGTCTACGACAATGTTGACGATGCAATTGCGGCGTACGATGCGAGTCGAAGGCCGATTGTGGAGAAGATTGTCTCAGCGGCAAACTCGTCGGCAGATTGGTATGATCGATTCGAAGAGAAAATGGCATTGCCACCGATGGAATTTGCCCTGGAGTATTTGAGGCGATCCGGTCGGCTGAGTCTGGACCGGGTACGGCAGATTTCACCGAAATTCATGGATCGCTACGAAAGGTACAAACAATGAATTCGCGAATCAAAGATCCGGTTAAAGACGATGCGCCAGGTGCGATCGAGGTTGGTTTTGTCAAGCACGACCACTCCAACTGCTCCTCGATTCTCTGGGACAATCTCGAGCGTAATCCCCAGAAGGTCGCCTTGACCGGGCCGCTGGGAGAGGTGACCTATGCTGAACTGATTGCAACCGCTTCCAAGTGGGGAAATGCGTTTATCGGTGCAGGGTTGGAATCGGGTGATCGCATTGCCTGCTTCCTGGATGACACGCCGGCTTATCCAGCGGTCTTTTTCGGTGCGGTGCGCGTGGGATTGGTACCGGTTCTTCTCAATCTTCAGACCAACGCTGAAACGTTGAACTACTATCTCAAGGACAGCGAAGCCCGACTGGTGATTACCGAGTCTGAGCTGGCGGGTCAGTTTTCCGATGAAGTGCTTGACGGTACCTGCGTCTCGCAGATTGTTGAGGTTAACGGGGAGACACCAAGCAAGGATCATGTTGCCGCATCTTCGTTTCTCATTGGCCATTCATCGCATCTGGAAAGCGTCGACACTGGTCCTGACAATATGGCCTTTTGGATGTATTCGTCGGGAACGACCGGTAAGCCAAAGGGTATCGTGCACCTGCATCACGATATGGCGTTCACCCAGTATTCCTATGGTGCGCAAGTATTGCAGTTGGTGAAGAATGATGTGTGTTTCTCTGTTCCGAAAATCTTCTTTGCTTATGGGTTTGGGAACTCCATGACTTTTCCGTTCTCCGTTGGTGCGACGGCCTTGTTGATGCCGGGGCGGCCGATGGCCGAGCGGGTGCTGGATATGATCGAGATGTACAAGCCGACTGTGTTTTTCGGACTGCCGACACTCTACAACCTGGTCTGTCGAAGTGAGAGTGTTGAACGAAGAGACTTCTCTTCCATCCGGCTGTCCATTTCGGCTGCAGAGACGCTTTCCGAGGAAATTTACGGGATCTGGCAGCGAATGACTGGACATGGCATGACCGAAGGACTCGGCTCAACCGAGCTGCTGCACATCTATCTTTCCAACAGACATGATGATCACCGTTTTGGTGCTGCCGGTGCGCGTGTCCCGGGTTACGAGGTGAGACTGGTTTCGCCTGATGGTGATGAGGTTCCTGCGGGGGAGGAGGGCATCCTGTTGGTGCGTGGGCACTCCTCAGCACCTTGTTATTGGAACCGACCATCCAACACCGATGAGACCATGCGGGAGGATTGGGTCTATACCGGTGACCGTTTTTTGGAGAAGGATGGTTTTTATTATTTTCAAGGACGCGCCGACGATTTAATCAAGATTTCCGGACAGTGGGTTTGGCCTTTGGAAGTGGAGCGATGTCTGAACGATCATCCTGATGTGCAGGAATGCGCGGTCATGGCACAGGAGCTTGAGGATCGGAGAATGACACTGCGAGCGATAGTCTGTCTCAAGAAGAGTGCGGTTGCAAGTGAGCAGCAAACACGGGAACTGCAGGACTACGTTCGAAAGAAACTGATGCCGTTCAAGTATCCCCGAATTGTCGAGTATCGAGACGAACTGCCAAAGACGGGTACGGGAAAGATTGACCGGCAAGCCTTACGTGAGCAGTGCTGACTACGGCAATTGCCAGAGATTTCTTCAGAGTAATCTGGTTTGATGTGATTCGTCAGATTTCGGTTAGCGCTACTTTCTTCTCGGTTCCATTGGATCAATTTGGTGTATTCTCCATCTTGTTGATCACAGGTAGAGAGATGCTCTACAGAATGGTAGTTTCCTCTCAATAATAAATAGTTTACTCCTTGATCGAATTCGCTAACTTCTACTAGATGTGCTGATTTAATTTCACTTAGGAATCGGAAGGTCATTCAATGACCACTCGTCTTGACCGCGTGGCTCTCTAAAGTACCAAGCGTTAGTTGACCCCCTCTCAATGTCGTAAAGCCGCACGGGGTTGAAGTGGCTTCGCCCCTCCCCGGATAATGAATCTCGGGTAATGGCCTTAAAACATTCCGATTGCGCAAGAAGTTGGTGGTAATCCTTTAAGTATTGACCACCAGTAATTTTTAAGTAGTACAAGTCATATGTCTCATCATAAATTATCCATTCTGTACGCTCAATCTCACCACCAAAATCCGCACAGTACACATACTCCACATCAATGTAAACCCCATCACGCTTGCACGGTATCCGAATAGTAGTTCTATCACGAATGGTCGGTATAAAAATATCATCATAGACGATACCACGGATATTTCTGTGCCTGAAATATATTGTTTGAGGACATGTATTGGTTACAGTTAACACGAATTCTTCGCTATCTGAATAGCTCTGACGGCAGGCTTTTTCATTCCATTCTCGATCATCAAAATCCTCCTCAATCCGCACGCAGTGGTTGGCATCTCCAACGCTAGCCTGTCCGTCAGCGGACCAAGTGACCTCCAAATGCTTGTTAGTGCTTGCGGCTTCTACACCAGAATCGCTCGGCAGTGAATCGTTTGAAGGCTCATTTACTGTTGTCGGAGAAGGTTTTTTTTTCACTACAACGGTGCCCTGTACCCCACAGGTCGAATCGTAACCGATGGCCCGTTCCAGCAAGGATTTTATCTTGCTTCCTCCTCTGACCTTTTCAAGCGGCAGTCTACCCTGAGCGTCCGGAATGCATGGATTGGCACCCGCTGCCAACAGTTCCCCGAGTACTCGACGTTTGCCACCGGCTTCGATTAACGCATGAATCGCTGTATTGCCTATCGGATCACCCAGATTCGGATCTGCTCCTGCCTGTAGCATTGCAATTGCAGTTCTCCTTTCATCAGGCCCGCCATATAAAAATAACTGCAACGGCGTATATCCATCGTTGTTTGTTGCGTCGATACTTGCACCGGTTTCTACGAGCAGCTCAACCGAATCAGGATTGTTTGCTGAGCCACGAATGACTGCCATGTGCAGTGGTGTGTTGCCATCGCGGTTGGTAACATTCACTTCGGCACCACCGCGCAACAAAATTTCGATTGTGCGCTGATAGTGTCCATGAGTGTGAGCAGCGACGTGCAACGGTGTGTTTCCGTCATGATTTTGCCAATTTGGGTCGGCACCGAATTCCAGAAGTACACGCATTACCAGTGCTGACTCCTGCTCAAGCAAGATTGGAGATGATGCACCTGCACCTACGTGCAACGGTGTCTCACCGTATTGGTCAACCGCGTTGGGATTACCGCCTCCTTCAAGTAGAACTTTCAAGGCTTGATTTGCACCAGCCCTGGCAGCCACATGCATCGCAGTCCTGCCGTTGCTGTCCGCTGCATTTGGGTTAACTCCGTCGGAAATCAGTTTCTTTATTGAATATATGCTGAAGTTTGAATTAGAAATTTGCATGAGTTTGGACTCTTCCTGACTCAATGCATGTGCATAACTTGCTAGAAGAAAGAAAAGCGGCAATGTAGCCCAAAACACGTTTGGTTGGTGAATTCGCTGCGCGTGTACCAGCATCGATGAATTTCGACAGTTGTGATTCACTCTGACCTGCTTCGAACTTCTAGTCTCCGAATGCCCTTCAGTCTTGCGGGTGACGATTCTGCGCCAGGACCGAAACCAATGGTTTAAAGTAAAGTGACTCCGGATTGGAAATGAAAACTCATTGGTTTGGCGTTTCGTTACCATAGACTAAACCCATTTCTATTTACTCACAGTAGACTCTTACACCAAGATGGAATTTTACTGTACTCCATGTTGCGAATTAACGATTTGATTGTAAGCCCATATATTGAGATCAACAGAGTGAAGTGGCGGTTTTTAATTGTAATTAGACTTTTTCATGTGTTGACTACAGTCGAAAACAGGTGTCGAGATCCAGCGCTTCATCAACACAATAGCAGTCAAATTGCTGAGATCGTTTGACTCTTTTGGAAGATAGTCTCTTTGTTGCAATTTCAATCAAAAAGACCATCATCACGCCCTGACCGTTAAATTTAAAATTTTTGTAAAAGACACAGCACTCGGGTTGGTGACGAAACGAAAATTGATAGTGGCACAGACGGATTGCTGATAGAGGAAGTTCGTCGGTTCCAGATTCCAGAGAGAAATTGCCGGCTACTCGGTAAATAATCAATCCAGAATCAATGAGACGAATATACCGAATTCATCTCACGTTGTGGAGTTCAAATGAAGTTGGACGAGTCAGAGTTGTTCACGACCGCAAAACCTCTCCAGCCCTCCAGAAGATCATCAAGCTCAATCGTTGACGACTTCCTTCCAAATTTCGACAAATCTTTTGGCGCTTTCACCGTGTCCCAGATTTGTCATGTCTTCAACAAATTGCCCGAGAAAATCCGGGCTCGAGTTTTGCCACTTTTCAGCCTCCTCGGCGGGGAAATCGTGAAATTGCACCCCGTTGGATTTCAGCTTTTCTATTGTAAGTTCATTGATTGCAATGAATTGATCAAGGTCAAGACGTTCAGCTACAAAAGAGAGTTCCTGAACAATTGTACGCTGTTCATCCGTGAATCCATCCCAGATGTCTCTCGAAATCCAAATTGAGTTTGATGCTCCTTGCCATAGAGTAATGTCGTGTACGTGTTTGGCAATATCATGGAGATTGAGTTTGATCATGAAGTCAACTGTGATCGTGACACAATCAATCCGTCCTTCGGATAAAAAGCTATACACTAAAGATAGAGGAACCAAAATCGGAGTTGCATTTATGGATGAAAACATTTTCGCCATGTTTCCACCACCGCTAGCTACAACTTTCCCGTTCATGTCTGTGATTTTTGATATTTGCTCCCTGCACACTAGTTTCAAAGGACTCGAATAATTGGAGAAGAGTGCTTTCACATCATTTCTCTCGGCTTCCTTATCAAACTCCGGAACTTCCGCGAGCAGTCGCTCCATCAATTCTGCAAACTGCGAAGAGTCTGAAATACCCATGGGGATCTTTTTTTGAAAAGAATAAAATGGAAAATCATCAGCCGACAAAAAAAACGGTGGAAAAGCGGCTAGCTGAAAATCTCCTGCTTTGAACAGCTCTATAATTTCGCGCGACCCTTCGAATTCATTTCTCCAGTGAATCTCGATGTTTAATTCTCCATTGGTTTGTCTTTTTATTTCATTCGCCCAACTCAAGTGAAACTTACCTCTAATCGAGTCTTCAGTAAAGTGGCTGCCCATTTTGAGGACAGTGGCTGTATGAGCCTCCACTGTCAGCATCATGAATCCCACAGATATGGCGATCACTGGAATCCGTATTAATCTCATTAGTCTTTCCTCAATTTGCTAACCTGCCTGCATGACAAAAACCATAGACTTTTCATTATAGTCCTCACCCTCGGCGAGTTCCGCTGGCAACACAACAGCAAAGACAAATGGCACCGCATTTGGATAGCTCGGAGACCGGTCTTCATTGACACCAACACGCTGCGGAAGTATTCGCTGTAATGATTGTACCCAGTTACAATGTCGCACTTGCCGTTGGCAACAGACCTGACGCAATTTGTGAATTCGACAACTGTCAAGCGCAAACAGGGTGTGTCCACCAAGCACGTGATACGACGTCAATACTTGAGATTTTCTCAATACCTCGAATGCCAGACCAAAGTTTTAATGGATCATGTTGCGGTTGATGCGGTCAAACTGATATTGGATGTGATTGGTAGTGGGCAACTTGTCGACACCACACTGCAGCGAAAAACTCCCTGGCGGACTGGAAATGATGGAAACTGGATGAACGAGGTGCTGTACGCACTAATTGCAATGTCATTGAACCAATAGTGATATCTATCGCTGCAGCGCGGGTCTACATTCTGGTCGCACACCTTGCACATTACCCGATCAGTTGCTCAGTGACAAGATGTATTTTCATCGTTGACACTTGCGATGTATTTCAGTCAACACTATTATCATCAAGTATTTCAATCTCAATAGCCATCATCTCCGCCAGTCGGTGCCGCGAGCTGTTAGGCATGGGGCATTGGAACAAATGAGCAGATCGAATTACCAGCTTTGTGGTAATGGGTTTGGCCGTAGAAGCGGTCAGCGGTGATGGAGATGTCGGAATCGCCTTTTCGCTGTCACGCAGAACCGGCTGGATCACGACGGTTGTCGAGCCACTAGGCGAGTTGCTCATTTACGACTGATATGTCCAGTTGCTGCTTATCGTTCATGGGACGTATCGGTACGCCGACGTACTCAGGGCTGCAGTTTCTGATAGGCCAGCCATCGGTGGCGCAGTTCGACCTGATGCTGGTTGTGCGCCGCGGCGGTTAGACATGTGTCAATGCTCGTGAATTGACAGCTGCGGTGCTAATGTTTGTGTGCCGGGCACAAACCTACCCGGACTACGCTGTTGCGCAACAGTGGCTTCTCATTGAGCGAAACCGATGGCTGATGCAAGTTCATCGTTGGATAGGTCAATAGGGCAAACAAGAAATACGTGAATCACTACCATCTAGAGTGCCTGCATTGGTCTTTCGACAACCGGATACCTAACGAGTAACGCGAATAACTTGATTTGACTGCCTAATTCCCAAAATTAGTGAGCCAGCACATTCGCATGAATTTGTACTCTGCTGGAACTATACTATGAGCAACACAGCCGTCACGCCTCTTAACAATGCGAAACCTTGGCGGCTTTTCTCTTGCGTGCATCTCAATTTTTTCTGGTTTCCCTAAAGTGACGGACCGTAACGTCTTCACTTTACTGATACCAATCATACGGATTCTGGGGATTCACCAATTATCAGAACCGTCAGTGGGTTCGCCTCCCAGTTACATTCCCCAGACGGTGATTGAAGCATCGTTGACAGTTTCACTGCGACAGAATATCTTTTCTTTCCAAGGCTTGTCCTCAGACCGATCAAAAATAACCAGATGGCCTTGCTCAGCAGAGCATCGGTCCATGTAGGCATGAGTCTGTTCAAGCCCATTTTGGACGGCACTCTCCAAACTGTCATGCATTATCTCGCATTCAATGACTGTCTTTGTAGTCCCACTCTCATTTGGGCAGATGATCAGCAGATCCGTCCACCTCCTTCCCAGCCCGTATTCCCGTTCCATCCGCCCGCTGCTGTTCACGACGCGCTGCAAGAAAGCCTGCAACAGCAATTGCGGGCCGGCTTCCCTATACTCAAACCGCTCGACCCAATTCTCGGAATACATCCGGAAGAATTTCTGAAAATCCGCCAGTAGCTTGTCCACCTTGATCGTCCCTTCATCAATATACCAATCGGGATCCTGAGGAAATTCGTACTCCGTTTCCCATGACAATCCTCGAGGAATCATCTCCTGATAGATGGGATTGGCGATGCGGATTCCATTGTCAATCTTGATCAAACCTAGGTCTTGGACATATTTGATGTCATCGTCTGGTATATCCTCTGAATAAGGGTTACCACTCAACAGTGGTTCAATAACGCTTCGGACGCGCTGCTCCTTGAGTTTTTCTGTCAACAGATCCAAGTGTGTGTCCCGTCGAAGAATCAACTGTTCCTTGGCTTCTACAATGTCGTTCATTTCAATTGGCTGGGCAATGTCATTTACCGTTTTATATGCCCGATAAGCCAAGGCATTGACCAACCAGGGCTGTCCCTGGGTCAATCTCCACACTTCTTCAATTGTTCCTTCAGACCACCGCTGCCCGGTTTCTTGTGTATGCTGCTCGAGCAATGACTTCGTCTCTTCGAGACTGAAGTCTCCCAACCGCAATGACTCTGCCTCAATGTTGAACACACTGCCACCGGAATTGAATTCACTCGCCGAGCCGGAATGGATACGGCAGTCACGGACATCCCGAACACCACACAGCACCACGCTTTGTGGAAAAAGTTTCGGACGCATGGGATACCCTATACGCAATTGGCGAAGTATTGATATCAACGTGTCACCAAACAGAGCGTCGATTTCATCGATCAGCACATCCAATGGTAGATCGCTCCTGCTAGCCCACTCCTTGAGAGTTTGCAACAGTGCATCCAACGGACCGTGGTTTTCCAGGATATCTGGAAAAATGTCATAAATGACGGCATCATCATGTGTGGTTTTCACATCATCCGCCAGTCGACTCAAAAGAGTCCGCATCGCTAAGTGGACATCGTTCCCTGTCGTTTGAGCACCTTCGAAATTGACATATACACACCGGTATCGTCCGGAGCGGTTCAATTCATCACACAAGGCAAGCAAAAATGAGGTCTTTCCAGTTTGACGCGGTGCATGCAGAACAAAATAACTCCTCTCATCTATGAGATCCAGTACAAATTTCAAATCCATTCGCTCCAACGGAGGCATGAAATAATGCTGCTCTGGATCTATGGGGCCTGCTGTATTAAAGTGGCGCACGATTTGGCCTGAAGAATTGAAGGGTGACTCGGCTTTGCTTGGAATGAATGACTCACAAAGATTATTCTACTTAATTCACACGCCATACAGTCACAACATTCCCACAATATGCGGGCATCAGTGGCTTAACAATTCCTCTTGGCTGATAGGTTCAACCTGCGATGGTCTTTTCAGAGCCGTTTACGTATTCAGTCAGTTCATGACCAAGGTAAATTCACATTTGATTTGACAATTGAAAAAATCGCGAACCAGCGAGCTAGCGCAAAGGATTGCATTCTAACGACGAATCTGGTAATATAGGAATCAACGTAGCCGCCACGCCTCTTAACAATGCGGACATTTGGCGGCTTTTTTTTGTGTTCTGGTTTCTGAAGAGACGGACGGTATCGTCAACTTTACTAACACCAATGTAACGGATGCTGAGGATTCGCAAATTCGTAAGTGGGTTCGCCTTCCAGACACATTCCCAAAACGGTTATTGAAGCACCGTTGACAGTCTGAATTCGACAGACTATCTTTTTGTCCCCAAGCTCGTCTTCAGGGCGATCAAAAATGACCAGATGGCCTTTCTTCGCACTACATCGGTCCATGTAGGTATGAGTCTGCCAAGCCCCAATTTGATGGTACTTTCAAAACTGCTATGCAGAATCAGGTATTCAGTGACTGTTTCGTGATTCCGCTTTCACTTGGCTAGATGATTACCAGACCTGTTCAATACGCCCGTCGATTTTCGCGACGCGCTGCAAATGGCACGTAACGACAGCATTACGCTGGTCATTTGATTCCCAAACCGCTTGACTCAATGCCAGAAATGTATCCGAAAATTTCCCTCAGCGTATGTCATAAAACTGCCTATCCTGACTCTTCATTTCGAAGATACACCATATGTCTCGAAAGGAATCTCGGTTGTGATAGTCAGGTCAGGTAGCGTGGGATCATTTCCTGATAGATGGGATTGGCTATGTTGATTCCTTTGTCAATGGTTACCAGACCGAGTTCCAATGCATATTCAAGGTCATTGCCCGAGAAATTCCGCAAACTCGAACCATCACTCACCAGCGGTTCAACGACACGCCGTACCCGCTGCTCTCTGAGTCTGGCAGCCAACTGGTCAAAATGGGAGTCTCGGCGAAGAATCAACTGTTTCCTGGCATCTTCAATGTCAATCAATTCAATCGGTTGGCCAAGGTCGCTGACTTTTCGACATGCTTGGTCAGCCAACGCATTGACCAACCAGGGCTGTCCCTGAGACAATCTCCACACTTCTTCGATTGTCCCATCCGACCAGCACTGTCCGGTTTCCTGTGTGTGTTGCTCAAGCAGTGATTCTGTCTCTTCAACGCTGAAATTACCCAACCTGATTGACTTCGCCTTCACATTGAATACACCGCCACCAGAAATGAACTCATTCTCAGAGTGAGAATGGGTACGGTAATCACGGACATCCCCGACACCACACAACACCACGCTCTGTGGAAAAAGACTTGGACGCATTGGATATCCGCTGCGCAGTTGGCGAAGCACTGAATTCAAACTGTTTCCAACCAGAGTATTGATTTCATCGATCAGCAAAACCAATGGTTGATCATTCATGCTTGCCCACTTGGTGAGAATTTGGCCGAGAGCATCGTGCGGACCGTACATGTCCAGGAAATCCTGAAAGTTGTCTTTTATGAAGTGGTCATCAAGGATCGTTCTCGCAGCCAATGCCAATCGGCCTAAGACCGGCCTCGCCGCTTGATGCACATCTTCCCTGGCCGTTTGACCGACTTCGAGATTTACATATATGGATCTGAATCGTCCGGAGCGGTTCAGTTCGTTACACAGGGAATTTAGAAAAGTGGTCTTGCCTGTCTGACGCGGTGCATGCAATACGAAATACTTCATCTGATTTATCAGTCCAAGTACATTTTCGAGTTCAAGTCGCTCCAATGGAGGAATGAAATAATGCTGCTCCGGATCTATGGGGCCTGCTGTATTGAAGTGGCGCATGGTTTGGTCAAAACTACTGAAAGATGACTCGGCTTTGCTTGGAATGAATGACACACAAGGGTAATTCTACTCAATCCACAAACGATACAGTGACAACATTCTCACAGTATGCTGGCATCACTGGCTTGACGATACCTGGTGGTTGACGGGGTCAGCCGGCGATAATCTCTTTAAGTCCGTTTTCGTCTTGAGTCAGTCAGTTCATGATTAGGGCAAAACCAAATGTGATCTGATTATTTGAAAAATCGTAATTTCAATTGATTTATGGTGAAAAATATCGTATAAACAACAGTTTCCGATTGCACCAAGTTGTAGTTGATTTATTCCAAAGAGAAAGAAGTGAGTTGATTTTTTGTTGACTGAATGCTGATTGGGGATATTGAAAATGAAACTGGTAGAAAACGCGCTCGCTCCCAAAAACGAACAGGTAGTCGAGCCTTATCCATACAAGACCAAACTCACTCGAAAAGAGTACGAGTCGAAAAAGGCCGAACTTCAGGTCGAACTGGTCAAAGCCCAGAACTGGATCAAGAACAACAAACAGAAAGTTGTGATTCTGTTTGAAGGACGTGATGCCGCCGGGAAGGGCGGAACAATCAAACGCTTTACGGAACATCTGAATCCCCGTATCGCGAGAATCGTAGCACTGCCCAAGCCGGGTGAAAAAGAGCGCGGACAGTGGTTTTTCCAACGGTATATCCGACATCTGCCCACAGCCGGTGAAATCGTATTGTTTGACCGCTCATGGTACAACCGGGCCGGTGTGGAGCGTGTGATGAATTTCTGCAGCCGGCTTGAATATCTGGAGTTCATGCGGCAGGCGCCGGCACTGGAGAGAATGCTCGTCGACAGCGGTATCCTTTTGTTCAAATACTGGTTTTCCGTCAGTCGTGAGGAACAGCGACGGCGCTTTGAGTCGCGCGCCAACAGTCCACTCAAACGCTGGAAATTAAGCGCGATTGACAATGAGTCACTCAATCTTTGGGCCGAGTATACAGAGGCCAAGGAGACGATGTTCTTCTATACCGATACCAGGGATGCACCGTGGACTGTGGTGCGCTCAGACGACAAGAAACGCGCCCGACTCAATTGCATGCAGCACTTTCTGTCCAACATCGACTATCCTGACAAGGATGAGGAAGTGGTGATTCCTGCGGACCCACAGATTGTCGGACTCGCACGCGATATCTTCATCACCCGTCGAGCTGCTGGAACAAACGATTCGGATTCGTTTTTCTCACAGCACGAGTGAGTCGATCATCAAACTTCGTATAGTCGCCCGAATTCGGAAAACTTGTCGTTGACACCGGCAAGTCTGAGGCAGTGCCAGGCCATTGCATGGTTGCTGGACGTCGCCGGTTTGCCCAGTTGCTCCTCAATGGTTCGAATGACAGGTGCGACCCGAAGACTGGTACAGGAAACGAAGACCAGATCAACCTCTTCAATCTGACCCAATTCAATTGCGGCTTGTTTGATTGATTCCGTCGAGATCTTCGCAGCGCGGTTGTCGTCTTCCTCGTTGAATGATCCGAAAGCGACGACGTTGTAACCCTTGTTTTCAATGTAATCTGCAACGGAGTCGTTGATGTCCTGGCGATACGGTGTCAGGATTGCAAGATTCTTGGCATCCAATGCATCAAACGCTGCAAACGCGGCCGTGATGGGTGTGGTGCACTTCGCTTCAGGGCGTTTTTCGTGTATACGCTCGAATACGCGTTCCTCTCCGATCACCATTGAAGCGGATGTACAGCCGTAGGCGATGACATCGAGGTGCACGCCATCAAGAATGATCTCAGCGCATTCAGGTATTCGCTGTTCCATGTCAGCGAGTGTCTGCGGTGTGATGGTCGACGAGTTGCGTATCCGACTCTCGTAGAATGCAACGCCTTCGATGTCGAGGAAGGTGCGGAATTCATGTTCAAGGGTATGGTCGGAGCCAAGGACAATCACGCCGATTGCTGCCCGTTCAGCGATGCCGCCGTCAAGTTCGAACGGTATGTGTGTTCGGATGACTCGGGAGTATTGATCAATTTTCTGAGCTGCTTGCATAGTTGTACCAACCTGAACCTATTCGGTTCGTTGTCTGACAAAAGTTATCTGATCACGAAGATGTATCCTATTGTAATTGACGCTGCCTTCTTCGTTGTTTCGAAAATACCATTGCGTTAGCTGGGTTGAAAACTCTGGACATCGATTTCCGGTGTTCTTCCTTCAATCAGGTCTGCGGCGATTTTTGCCGAACCGCATGACATCGTCCATCCCATGTGTCCCTGGCCGGAGTTTACAAACAGATTCTGGTATCGTGAAAATCCGATATAGGGTGTTCCTTGCGGTGTCATGGGTCTGAAGCAGGCCCGGTAGGTGGGACTTTCATAATCTGCAATGGTTGGAAACAAATCCCTTACAGCCGACATCATCGGTTTGAAGTCTTTCGGTTTGTGAGCAAGGTTGAATCCTGCGAACTCTGCGGTCGCAGTCACCCTGACTGAATTTCCAATGGGTGAACAGGCGACAAGATTGTCTTCATCAACCGTGCCGATTGAAAGATGATCGTGATCGGGTGTTGAGGGCAGGGTCAGGGAGTAACCCTTGACTGGATAGATCGGCAGGTTGACTCCGATTGGCTGAAGCACTGTTGGTGTATAGGCACCCAGTGACACGATGAACAGGTCAGCCTCGAAGTCACCGTTTGAGGTTTTGACACAGTCGACCTTGTCCTTGCCGGCTTTGAGTGATTCCACTTTGGTATTGAGAACGAACTCCACTCCCCGGGATTGACAGACTTCAGCCAGTTGACGGGAAAACAACTGAGAGTTTCCGGTTTCGTCTGAGGGACTGTACACAGCACCTGCGAGTTTGTCTCTCGAATGCCTGAATGCCGATTCGAGGGCAATCAACTCGTCCACACTCAGAACGTTCAGTGTCTGTCCGTTATCCTCAAGCAGCTTGGAATGTTCGATTCCGGCTTGAAACGACTTCTGGTTGCGGAAAACATAGAGTAGACCCTTGGTAATGCGCTCGTATTCCAGTTGGTTTTCATCGACAATGATGCCCAATCGTTTTTGGGAGTAGGCGCACAGTGAATGCTTTCTGACTGTGTTACGGATGGCGTCCTCGTTATTGCACTGCTCGAGAAACAAGGCCGTCCACTTCCAGAAATTCAAGTCCAAACGGAACCTGATCCGGAATGCCTGGTCATTGCGATAGATGGACTTCAACAGTATGCCTGGAACTTTTGGAGAAGCCCAGGCATACGCATGTCCCGGTGCGATCATGGCGGCGTTGACGCCACTGGCTTCCGATGCGACTTCAGGGTTCGTGTCAATAACAGTGATCTGGTGATCCTTGTTTCGAGACAGTTCGTATGCGGTGGTGACACCGATAACGCCTGCACCCAGAATGACGACTCGCATGATCGTCTGGCTATGTTGGGTTGAGGAGGATCAGCTCGATCAGTCTCTGGCGGCAATGACGCCGATTTCAACATTGAATTGAGGTGCGGCCAGTTTGGATTCGACACAGGCGCGTGCAGGCTGATTGCCCGGTGAGACCCAGGCATCCCAGACGGCGTTCATCTCATCGAAGTCGCTGATATCCGACAGCCAGATGGTGGCGGAGAGCAGCTTGGATTTGTCTGAACCTGCCTGAGCCAGGTAGTTGTCGATGCGCTCGAGTATGTTCCTGGTCTGGTCGGTGATGCTGGATCCCGGTGACTCCAATGCAACCTGGCCGGCCAGATAGACGGTATTGTTGTGGATGACGACCTGGCTCATTCGTTGGCTTGTATCGATTCTATTGATCATGGACTCTTTCTCCCTGTGAATTGACAATTAGTGGTTTTCAAGAGGATGAACTGGACTGATCAGCTTGTCATGCCACAACCTCTTGAAGATATCAGTATATCCCTTATAGAAGTAGTTTCCGTTCGCCTTCAGGATTTCCGCTTTTCGCTGGCGATAAACTTTTGGGATTGCGGTCCAATGCAATCCGGGTTTTTCGTGATGGATCCAATGGAAGTTGTTGTTGAGATACAGTAGCCGGGAGATGATCGAACCTTCGACGATCAGGCTCCTCTCCTTGGCTTCCGGAGACCAGCGGTGTTCGGTGTACGAGCGCAGCAGCGTCAGTGAAATGCCAGGGTAGGCGACACACAGCAGGTATTTCCAGATCGGCATGCCTGCCACGTTGACGAAGACCAGGATGGCGGCGCAGAGCACGATATGGATCAGCCAGATCCGGGGTCGTTCGAAGTTTCCGGCGAGGATCAGCTTGCTTTCGCTCTTCCACAGATGATAGAGAGATATGAACGGGCCGATCAGCATCCGTCCGGCCAGGGTGAAATTGATTTTATAGATGAACTGGCTGAGTCGGTTCAGGCTGTTCCAGTGTGCTTGGCTCAGGTATACGGATTCCGGATCGGTTGCGACGTCGGTCAGCACGTCGCATTCGTGATGGATGAGATGTGTATTACGATAGGTTGGATACGGAAAGTAAAGAATCAGCGGCGGATATACGAGCAGTGAATTGAGCCATTCGATGCGCGTCGGGTATCCGTGAACGGCGATATGCTGATAGCCACCATGTAGGCAGCCGATGTATCCGCCCAGTAGGAATAGTACGATGATGGGCAGCGAATCCCCGAACAACACCAATGCCAGCCACGAGGCATAAATCCCGATGCCCAGCAAGATGTCGCTGATTTGCGTGCTCGTTGTCAATCCGATCACCTGATTAACCGTACCCATGGACGATGCATGACTATCGATTCGTAAATGCAATCCAATTGGTTGACTAAATCAAAAAAACTGTCGCAAATAATACTGAAAGACAGCAAAATTTCAAGCAAAATGGATCGAAGTGGAGATACTTGATCTCATGCGTGTAAATCCAGTTTCGCTTGGTGATCCGCTTATCGAAACAGGCCGGACCTGAGCCAGTCGTTGAACCATCGTTCCCGGACATTCTCGGTTTTTGAATACCACTCACTTGCCATGCGGATGACGTTCTTTGAATTGAACGACGCCCTGGGCATGTAGGACAGCATGGAGACATTGGATTTCTTGTGCAGTCCAATCCGCCGCATTGCAGAATCCCGGGTCGGTGCATAAGGCAGCAGGTTGGAGAATGTCGCCATATTCTCTGTATTGGTCACATACCTGATGAATGCCCGTGCAGCATCCTGTTTGGGGGAATCCCGATTGATGCCCCACACACCGAATTCGAGCAATTGCCCGTCCTGGATGACTGTGATGGGTGCGTCGTGATTGATGCTCGCCTCAAAGAAACGGCCATTGTAACCGGATGCCATGACCACGGTTCCGTCCTGCAGCAGTTTTGCGGGCTCAGCGCCACTTTCCCACCAGACAATGTGGTCGCGGATCTGATTCAATCGTCGCGTGACGAGTTTCAGGCCGCGCTCTGTGCTCAGTAGATCATAGATCTGCTGGGGTGGAATGCCGTAGGACAGCATCGCCCATTCCAATACCGCTGTGGGTTTGCGCTGCAGGGCGCGTTTGCCGGGAAACCGCTCAATGTCAAAGAAGTCACCAATGGTACTGGGTTTCTCTTCCAGGAATGCACGTTCATCGTAGGCGACAACGGTTGCGTATTCGATGTGGGCGATTCCGCAATCGAGCAGTGCATCCGCGATGAAATCCTTGTCAGCCGATGTACCATCGGCTGCGGATGAGAGCACCGACCTGTCCAGTGGTGACAGCATGTCGAGCTCGCACGCGAGTCTCGCGTCTGATTCAACCAGGTCGATGACGTCCAGCAACGGGTTGTCGTTCAGGTCGCGGTGGCGCAAGGGCTCAATTCCGCCAAAGTATGGTCGCAAGTCCACCTGGGTTCCGGTATCCCGCTCAAAAGATTCGACAAACGCTTCCAACTGCGCCTGTTCGTACTCGCCGCCCCACGATGAGATGGTCAGAGACTGGCTTTCCTGTGCACTGGCGATACAGGGCAGCATCAACGCAACTGCAAAGATCAGATGTTTATAACGATTCATTTTCCTCTTGCCGAAGTCGTTGTACCGTGTTCAGATAGTTTCGCATGACATCATAGTCCCACACAACACCCAACAGTCTGCCGGTTTCTGAAGAGACGACCGGTGCGATGTCGGCGGTGAATGTCTTGAAGTCTTCCACAGCCTCTTTGATATTAGTCGTTTCATCAAATACGAGTGGGTTGTGTTCGACGGCGTCTTTGGCTGTACTGGATTCATCGAAGATGTCGAGTGCGCGCATTTGGACAACACCGACGAACCTGCCATTGTCATCTGCGATGATTCCCTCGTCATACCAGCTTTTTGTGAGCTTTTCCTTGACTGAGGCAACGGACTCATCCGGATGCAGTCTGAGAAAATTGTTGTGCATGAGTTTTGTGACTTTCTGATAGACCGTGATCGCATTGTCGCGACCCAGCGAGAGATCGAATCCCCGCGACTGCAATTGGACGTCGAAAAACGAGCGTCCGAATACCCGGTAGGAAATCAGATTTGAAAATACTACAGCGACCATGACTGCGATGGCGAGGTCATAGTTTCTGGTGAGTTCGAAAACGATCAATATGGTTGTCAGCGGAGCACCGATAATCGGACTTGTTGCCGCCATCATGCCACATACTGCGTACGGAATAATGCCCGACAGGCCAACCGGGGTGTAGTCATCCAATACGCCGCCGCAGAATGCACCAAACAGGATTCCGATCAGCAGGATGGGACTGAATACGCCGCCTGCAAAGCCAAATCCGAGACAAATGGAGGTGACAACGATCTTGGCGATGATGAGCAGTGCCAGTTCGTTGAGTGCGAATGCGTGATCAATGGTTGCAAATCGGAGGCTGGTACCGCCGGTTCCCAGTACGTCCGGAATCCAGATGGCAACCAATCCCAGGATCAATCCGGCAATCATGGGGCGAAACTGTATCGGAATGCCGCTACGCTTGATCAATGCCTCACAGGTGAATATGCCCTTGGCGTAAATCATCGCGAGATAGGCACTCAATATGCCGATGATTGCAAAGAATACAAACTCGTAACCGAACTGTACACCGTCGAATTGAACAAGGAACAATGCCGGTCGGTGGAAGATTACGTTGGCGACAATATAGCCGACAGCCGTTGCGACCGCGGTTGGTGCGAATGCCTGAATGGAATAGTGTCTCAGTATCACCTCGTGAGCAAAGACCAAACCTGCGATCGGCGCGTTGAATGCGACTGAGATTGCGGCGGCCACGCCACTTGCAATACTGATGGACTGCAGGTTGCGGATATCGAGATTCAGTTTGTTTGCAATGGAACCGATGATGGTGCCGAGATAGACCATTGGTCCGTATTGACCGACTGATGCACCGGAACCCAACGCCACCAATGCTGCCAGCGTCGACATCACGCCGCTGCGGATGGATTCGCCTTCGGTACGGGTTTGCACCATCCAGATCGAGTCTGAGGGTCCGAGACCGCGACGGACGCGGACGAAGTAGCGCAGAATCAGTCCAACGACCAGCCCGCCTGCAGTGGGAACGAGGATCGTAACGGTGTTCAGCAGCAGTGGGTTTTCTGAATACTGAATTCTGGCACTGGGCGAAATCAGCAGGTTCTGATTCAGCCATTCAACTGCGTTGACGAATAGCAGGGCCAGAAATGAAACCACGGCACCGATGGCAGACCCCAGCAAAGCCAGGATGACGATCCTGTAGACGATCGTCTTCAGTTCATCCTTGGCTGGAAATGAGATAGCCACAGCGGATGGGTGAGACTGATATCAGTGGGAGGTGCTTCAGATAATGTCCAACACCCGTTCTGGCGGGCGTGCGACGATTGTCTTGTCTCCTACTATTACGATCGGGCGTTCAATCAGAATCGGGAATTCAATCATCTTTTCGATCAGTTCCTGGTCGGTCAGGTTTTCATCATTCAGGTTTTCGGTCTTGTAGCAACTCTCATTTTTCCGCATCAGATCCCGGGGCTTGAAATTCAATGCTCGGAGAATGTTTGACAATTCCTGATGGGTAGGGGGCGTCTTCAGGTATTGGATGAGTTCAAAGTCTGTGCCGCTGTCCTCAAGCAGTTTCAGGGCTTGTCTGGATTTCGAACAACGAGGGTTATGGTAGATCTTTGCTTGCATGACTTGAATCCTGAATGGGATTGAGAGTTTCAATTTCCGTGAATTTTATAGGTTAATTGGTTTTGACATGGATGGAATTTCATTGGGTTAAGTGGATTGACTTCGAACTCGACTTTGAGGTGTTTGCGTCCGCAGTCATCCGTCGAACGCTGATCCTACCGGAAATGGAGTCCGTGAATGTTTGTGTACTGCCATATTGAGCAAGACAGGTAGCCATTCTGTCTTACTCAATATTTGTGAACACAACCTTCCAATAATGTAACGACCAACAATTCGTTACGGAAATTGAAGACTGAACTAAGGAGTTATGTCTTTCAATTTTGGAGGCCTTCCGAATCTTCTACACCGAATTGTGAAAAACCGCCAATTCCAAGCCCCGGCGTTTGGTTTTTTTTCATACATAACAATAAGGTACAAATCGTTGGGCTTTGAACCTTGGAATAGTCTTGCCCAATCACGGAGTCGTTGAGCAACTTCATTTGCGTTGTAATTCCACCTATCAACATCAATTATCATCACACGTAGGTCTGCTCGCGCTTGGGGAAGTTTCTCAAAGTCTTCTCGAATCTTGTCTAAATTCCCCCATTCACACTCTGCAATCATTGGGATAGACCAACCGTTATTCCAGTCGCCAGATTTTGGGAAAGTCCAGGTTTGGTCATACAACCACTCCCCTCCATTAGCACATTCGGGATGCCCCGTAGTCCAAACATTACATTTGAACTCTCCACTTCCAAGTTCACACAATGAATTGAGGACAGCGTTAGTCCACTGTGCATCGTTCCAGCCTTCTGCGATTTCGGGGTTAATATCCGCACACAGCGTTTTCACTATTTTCTTTGTTACTACATTTCGTTTCATTTCGAGTTCCTATTCGATACTGGTAAAGTCTCAAGTCTTAAAATTGATCAGAGTCTTCCTCAATGATCCCCAACCAACCGTTGTGTAGACCCGCAAGATATGAATATAAAATTCACATTTTATCAATTAGATAAATTTTTTCCTGAATGGAAAAGAGTAATTCTCGCTGAACTCCTTCTTTCCATTCCAAGTTAATGGAGTCTCTCTTCACTCAACGCGTTAGCGCCTCAATGTAAAAACAAGTGTGGAGCCTTCGCTGTCTGGATACGCCGCCCCAACATTTTACAATGCGATTTCATACGCCTTCACGCGCTCCAAATCAAATTCTTGTTGGTTATCGATTGAGTCGCCATGAATCGGCTTGGTCCTCAAATTCTGCTCAACACATTTGAAGAACAATTCGAACTGTCACCGGACTTGCACGAGTCTGCCAAATTTCAAGTCGATAACGTCTGTGCTTTTCGAAGGCAATCCGGATAGTGACGGAAGTCGAGACTATGTTCTGGATCGTTCATACCACTGACAGCTTGTTTTTGGATTATTTGTTATCATTATCAATATATTACAGAACAATATAATTTAAGCGTTGAGACCGTAGCGATCATAAGTTTTATCTAGCGGCAAGTGATTTGCACTTCAGGGTAAGCTGTTCCTTTCTTCATAATTTGAATGACTTGGGGGATCAGGTTGTCGTTAGAGAGTTCAACAGTTAGGATTACAGGATAAAATCCGCTCTTTTGAATCGAACTTTGGGAACGACATTGAACCAATCGAAATCACCGAAGACTGGCAGTGATAAATTGCCAGGCATTCGACATGGCGGTAAGATTCTGGCTGATCAACTGGCTATCCAGAATTGTGAGGCCGTGTTCTGTGTGGCTGGGGAATCTTTTCTGCCTGCCTTGGATGGACTGTATGACCATCCAAGTATCAAAACCGTTACATGCCGGCATGAAGGTGGCGCGGCGATCATGGCGGAAGCGTGGGGGAAGATGACGAGAAGGCCTGCTGTGTGCTTTGTCACGCGGGGGCCTGGGGCAACCAATGCCTGTCTGGGTGTGCACATCGCACAACAGGATTCAACTCCCATGGTCCTGATGATCGGACAGGTGCAGCGACAGTTTCTGGACCGGGAGGCATTTCAGGAAGTCGATTTTCGGACCATGTTTCGGCCCTTGGCAAAGTGGGTGGCCCAGGTTGAGGATACGGCAAGGATTCCGGAGTATGTCAGTCGGGCCTGGCACACCGCGATGTCCGGACGGCCCGGCCCTGTTGTATTGGTGTTTCCGGAAGATGTGCTTCATCAGGAAGAGCAAGTTGCGGATATTCCTGCTGCGAACACATACGAAGCACATGCACCTGCGAATACTGAAGAATCCGTTCAAGACTTTTTTGAGTCAGCTGAGCGTCCGTTGGTGATTGTAGGGGGAGGGGGTTGGAGCGAACAGTGTCGATTGGGAGTGACAGCATTCGCTGAAAGAAACAACCTACCGGTTGTCGCTGAATTTCGATGTCAGGATTACATCGACAACCGACATCCAAACTATGTGGGGGACCTCGGAATCAGTACCGGCCCGGGGCTTGTGGAAGTCATGATGGAATGTGATCGTATCCTGTGCATTGGTGCGCGCCTTGGGGAACTGCCAACCCAGAAATACAGCCTGGTGAATGCACCCTTGCCGAATGCCGGTTTGTTTCATGTTCATGCAGATGCTGGCGAGTTAGGGCAAGTGTATTATCCGGACATTGGAATCAACGCCTCGTCTAGGTCTTTCGTCAGTCGATTGAGTGAGATTTATTTGAATGATTGCGACAGTTGGCAGGAGTGGACAACACGCGCAAGACAATGCTTCATTGAGCATTCCACCCAACTGCCGAACAAACCAAACACTTTGAATGAACAAGCCATCATGTGGTTGAATGAGCATTTGACTCGTGATGCGATCATCGCCAGTGGGTCCGGAATCAGTAGTGGGGTGTTACATCGGTATTACTACTATGGTGCGACCTATCGTACGCAGCTGGCACCGGTCGCGGGATCCATGGGCTATAGTGTGCCCGCGGCCATTGCGGCGAAGTTGTGTGAGCCGGCGCGCAAGGTGGTTTGTATTGCGGGGGATGGCTGCTTCATGATGACGAGTCAGGAGCTGGCGACTGCAGCGATGCTGGAACTGGATATTACGTTCGTTGTCATCAATAACAGCATGCTTGGAACGATTAGAAAGCATCAGGAAGTTCACTACCCGGGGCGGGTGGTGGCTACTGATCTGGTTAATCCTGATTTTTCGACTTACGTGGAGAGTTTTGGTGGGTCTGGTTATACGGTTGAGACGCTTGAAGAGTTCATTGATGCCTTTGAGCGGGCAGATGCTCAATCGGGATTATCGTTGATTGATGTTCGGATTGATCCGCAGGGTTACGCTGATTCCTTGCTGAATTAGTCAGGTCTAGCGTAATCTAGATGTCTGGGAATTCATTTCAATCTCCGAAATAGCACAGCCTTCTGACCTAGTTGAACTCTCAAGCAGAGTGTTCGACGTTAATTTACATGGAGGGATTGTAATTCATCCCTAGCTTATCTCTGTTACGGCTCTGAACTAGGTGAGAAATTTGCTAAGATGCTCTAGAAAATGGATAAATATTTCTGATGTGAGTATAAAAATAATCTCCTTTTGATTCACTCTGCAAGAGGTTTTTGAAAATATCTTGCGGAACATCATAAAACTGATAAACCGCATTGTTTCGGAACTTTACTGCCAAAGTCTGAGATTCTTCGTCGTAACCTACTGCCGCCAAATCAGAGGAGTAACCTTGATTCTGCTCCATCATTCCACCCGTTCATTCATTGGTTAGAATCTAATTCAAATTCTGTTTCGATATCTTTGTCGAAGATTCTAGGATTTTGCGCACGCTAAGAGATTATTACTCTATTGTATACTTCTCCGCTCTGCTTCAGTTTCTACTTTGAGCTGACATCCGAATCGGTACTGCGAGGTTACACCGATTCCTTGCTGAACTAGTCAGATAGGTCGAGTGCGTTTGTTATTTCGTTGTTTTCTGTAATTTCAGTTCCAACTGGATTATCAGAAACAATGTCGAGGATGTGTTTCGAGGTATGAACGCACATAATACCCGTATCCTGATCATAGGAAAGAGGAGATTTTGAACTGTCGTAAATACTAACATTTTCCTTTCGAATTAGACTACCTGTGACTACACCAACAACTTGAGTTGGGTTGATGGATCGTACAACAGGTCCACCTGAGAAACCCGGATTACTGTGCCCATCAAGAAGGATCAAGTGATCTTGAGAAAACGCACGCAAAGAAGAAACAGTTGCTTTCTTTAGAACAGGTAATGGAAAATAATCGTTAAATCTGCCAACATGTTGGCCAATGCCAAACGGAAATCCCAGAAAATATACATCTTCAGATAAGGCCAATCCCTCAATGGTTACTGACAAGTCATATTCTTTACCAAATAAAGGCCGAGGCGCAAAAACCGAAACATCCGCATTCTCCTTTCCATGGCCAATTAATTGTAAATTCACTAGTTTCCAATTATTTTTATGAAAAATCATAATTTCTCCGTTGACACCGATGGAATCAACGATGTGTCTCGCAGTGACAAGATAGCGTCTCTTATCGATATCTACCGTGAAGCACGTTCCCGTACTACCATTACAATGTATGTGAAATGTTCGCTGCAGAATATTCGTAGTGACTGCCATTTTATAACCCCCTAGCCAATGAACTGGTGATGAAATGCATATCTGATTTTGACAACACAAAGAGAAAGTGGTATATTTTGTATTGCGTAACGCAACGAACAACAAATACTACTTGAATCTATTCTATATTGTGAGGAGATGAAATGCAAGTGACACGACTTCATCCTGGAACTTACGTCAGGCGGAACGTAATCCCGAAAGAAATGTCAATTACTAAAGCATCCGAACTACTGGGAGTTGGAAGACCAGCGCTTTCGAACTTCCTTAATGGTAAATCATCCCTATCGTTAGAGATGTCGTTGCGGCTGGAACGCGTTTTTGACGTAGATTCTCGGTATCTACTCGATCTTCAAGCACAATTTTCCCAAGAATCGAAAGCCGAGCAACTGTCGATTGTAACTGGTAATTATTCGATCACTCTAATTTCGATAAAGGCTATAGAAATCGAACAGTGGGCAGACAAAATAGAATCTAGAACGAAGCTCGCCGCACTATTACGATTACTGATTCAATCTACAGGTGAACCTACGTTCTGTGACTTTCCAGCTTACGAGAATGCCGAACTGCCTGGCTGGGATGGAATAACGCAGTCAGAATCCGCAACGTCTTGGATACCTTTTGGTTTTTCAGGCTGGGAATTTGGTTGTAGTAAAGATCCTGCTCGTAAAGCAGAAGAAGACTACAGCAAACGGATGCTGTCTGTTTCACCGGACGAAAGAAAAGCTATAACGTTCATTTTTGTAACTCCACGCAATTGGACCGGAAAAAATGAGTGGGTAAGGGAAAAACTAGAGTTAAGACATTGGAAGGATGTTCGGGTTTATGATGCAAATAACTTGGAACAATGGATTGAAAACTCCGCACGTGTTCAATTTTGGTTCGCGGAAGAACTAGGAAAACACGTACGAGGACTTCGATTACTCAGCCAGTGCTGGTCACAATGGGCGGACAGCTGTGAACCAAAGCTAACACAGGCGATTTTCAAAGGTCATGTACAAATTTACTCAGAAAACTTTCAACAATGGCTTAAAGATTCACCGAAGAAGCCGTATGTGGTCGCCGCTGAGTCAAGGGATGAAGCACTGGCATTTTTATACTGTCTTATAGACCAATTTTATTTTAATTCTGACAGTCAAAAGATCGATGCAATGGTTGTTGATTCACCAGAAGCGTTTGAACAGATGAAATACTCAGGTTATTCCCCGAATCTCTTCGTAATAAATCATTCGAAAATCGAAAACGAAATTGGAGGCTTTTTCCGACGTTGTCACTGTGTAATCATTCGCCCAAGCAACGATCTATTCAAAGAACCAAATATTAGACTAAAAACTATTAGGAAAAAAGAGTTTGAGTTCGCCTTAAGCGAAATGAACTTTACTGAAGACGAAATCGATAAGCTTTCAAGGGAGTCAGCTTGCTCACCTTCCATTTTGCGAAGACTCTTGTCGGAAATACCCGAGATATCAACTCCACATTGGTCAAAGAGTGACGAAGTTGTACGCAAACTGATGCCGGCGGCTTTAGTTGGAGCTTGGCAAGATGATAATGAAGCTGACCAAGAAGTTGTTCGTTGCCTAGCTAAAGCAGATAACTACAAAATTGTAGAATCGAATACTACCGAATTACTAGCGCTGAATGACTCACCGCTGTGGCTGGAAAGGGAGTATTGTGGTGTAGCATCGAGAATCGAGACATTGAAGGGAATTGCATGTTCGATGTCAAAAGAAATCGTTGATGGCTTTTTTGTGGTGGCTGAAATAGTATTGTCGGAACGTGACCCGACAATCGGTTTGGCTGGAAGCGAAAGATGGGCAGCCATTTTCGAAGGAAAAGTGAGAAGCCACTCTGATGTGCTTCGAAATGGCATTCTTGAAACCCTCATTCTATTTGCGATTTTTGGAGAACAATTCTTTGAGGTAAATTTCAGGACACAAATTGACTTCAAAAATCGAGTCGATCGTTTAATTCGAAAACTGTTCACCCCATTTGACCGAGATACTGTTGCTTCCCAAATTGCCGACCTTCCAAGTTACGCAGAGGCATCGCCAGAGGTGATTCTGGAATTAATCGAGAATGACCTCAATAAATGCAAACCGACACTGTTTGAACTCTTGAGGCCTGCGGAAGGAACGGTGTTTAACAGACCTTATCAGGTCGACGTGTTACGGGCACTAGAATGCCTAGCTTGGAATGCCTCATATTTCCCTCGTATAGTGGATATCCTTACAAATCTATTTGAATTGCAAGAGAGCTTTGTCAAAGACATTTGGAAAAACACGCCTGAAAATACACTACATTCGCTCTTCCGATCTTGGCTACCCATGACCAACGCCTCAACTAATGCGAGAATTCGAGTATTTGAAACTCTTTGTGAAAAATCCCCAATACTCGGATGGAATCTATGTCTAATGTTATTGAACCCTCGGAAACAGCTCTGTGTTGACACGTGCCGACCTCGATGGCGTAATGACGCAGAGAACTTAGGGCGAAAACAAATCGATCGCGAACAATGCGCATTTTTCATTTCCAAGGTTAAAGAAATTGTGTTCAGTTGGCCACAACATGATAATGAAACACTTGCAGACTTGGTTGATATTCTCGACACTTTTGAAACTAACGAACAGTATGTAATTTGGAGTCTTGTCGATAATTGGACGAATTCTTCTCCATCAGAAGATGCCAAAGCACACTTACGCAAACACATACACAGACTCCTCTATAGTCGTAAAAAACAATTTGATGGAGAAATAGACTGCACGGCTGCTCAAACCGCTTTCGAAAAACTCCGACCAACTGACCCAGTCTCCCGTCATGCATGGCTTTTTGAATCGAAGTTCGTCGATCTTCAATTAGAAAATGCTACTAGCGAATACTTCGATAAATACGAGCAACAACTTCGAAAACGGCGTCAAGAAGCACTGTTTGAGATTTGGAAGAACCGTGGATTCGAAGGAGTGACATCGCTCTTGAGCCGGTCACATGAGACTGCACAACAAATTGGGGAATTAGTTGCCCAGTTTTTAAAGAAAAATGACAATGCTATATCCATCATCGAACCCTGCCTTATTGCAGCAGAGGAGAGTAGCGACGTCATCTCTAAAAATTTCCTTGCGGGATTTATTTGTGGAATTCGCACCGAAGAAAGAAAAAGATTGATAAATAGCTTCAAGTATCAACCAAATCTTTATCTTACGCTATTGCTATGTTTGCCTTATCGTAGAGAAACGTGGAATTTACTAGAAGATACGGAGAAACAGTTTCGAGATAATTACTGGAGAAAAGTGGAACCACCGATTTTTCCAAATCAGCAAAATTCAGAGGAAATCAACTTCTCGATTGATCGACTGCTAGACGTAAACCGAGCGGAAACTGCATTTCATTCTGTTCATCTGTTATGGGAAAAAGTGGATACGTCACGCATCATTAAGTTACTTCACGCTTTGTATCAGCGAATAAAAAATAAATCAATGGAAGTGGGTGCACTGAGTCATTATTTATCGGTGGTATTTGACGAACTCGATAACCGAGGTGGCACCTCAACAATTGAGAAGGCTGAGCTTGAGTTCGCTTTTTTTCCACTACTTCAACACACAGAACATGGCATCCCGAATCTTGAATTTCAAATCGCCAAGTCACACGATTTGTTTGTATTTGCAATAAGATGCGCATTTAAACGTTCAGATGGAGTGGATGATTGGAATGAGTTAGGATTTGTTGACCTAGATCACTTTGAGAGAATTTCAGCAAATTACTATGAACTGTTTTACAGACTTCGACGCATACCAGGAAAGAACGATCAAGGTTTTATCGACCTTGTTGAACTGAAAAGGTGGTTGTATGAGGTTCGTAAGTTACTCCAACAGTATGATCGAATAACCATCGGTGATCTTAAAATCGGTGAATATCTTGCCAACTCGCCGTCAGATAGTGATGGGATTTGGCCTTGCCGTCCTGTTTGTGAGGCATTGGATGAAATCGCCTCGGAACAGATTATAAAAGGGTTTATTTTAGGATTAAAACATCTTCGGGGAGCGCATGTCAGACAAGAAGGGGGTAACCAGGAACGAGAAGTCGCAGCACAATTTCGTGTGTGGGCAAGAGAACGCTCATACGAATTTCCATACATTGAAAGGCTATTGAACGAAATTGCCGCTTCGTACGAAAATGAAGCAAAATGGTGGGACCATGAATCACGCATGGAAAATTGGTTACGATAATTCTGAAGTAAGATTTCTACTGGAGGGGTTAATATTTTGTCAAAGCTAGTTCAGCGAAATTCGGAAACGAGACTCACATTTAAATATTGGAGCAACATGGGCAAAAAAAACAAAAGGAAGTCATTTTCAGAGCGACTCGGAATCACCTCTCAAAAAACTTTGCAGCGAGACGAAATGGACAGAGAATTACGTGTAAGTTTGTGGAATTCGTACTTGGAGTTGCACGATTATTTTCGTGGAAAGCCAAGTTTTTTCAGAAATAGTCTGTTTGAGTCGGTGTGGAAAAATTTCTTGCGTGAGCCTATGGATGAGTTTCGCACAGATAATTTCGAAGTTGTAAAGAAAATTTTTCTTGAGGGTGAAGTCCACACAGTAATGAGCCTAATAGAACATTGCATGGAATTTTTAATCACCGAAAAAATTCCAAAACCCTACATCGATAATGTTCGAAATTTTTTCAATGAAGCATTGGAGGATGGGGCTTCTGTTTATAGAATTATCAATAATAGTACTGTAGGAGAGATTACCGGTAAGTATGAATTAGGTTCAATCAGAGAAGCGAGTAATGTGAGATTCAGAAGTGTTTCTAATCATATAAATAAGGCGGTTTCCCAGTTTGCTGATCGAAAATCACCCGACTACCCCAATTCAGTAAAAGAATCGATTTCTGCCATTGAAGCGTTAGCAAAGGAAATCACGGGAAAAGACAACGCTAAGTTCAAGCATTTAGTCCATGAACTCCCTTTACAACATCCCGCATTGATTAGTGCAATCAAAAACCTTTATGGTTTTGCCAGCGACGGTGCAGGCATTCGAAATGCCAAGTCAGGTGAACCATTGGAGGTAGACCAAGGCTCAGCTCTTTTTATTCTGATAATCTGTTCCTCGTTAGTAAACTATATTATTTTTCAAGAATCAAAGCTACGGAAGTCATAGTCAACAAGTTTGAAGCGCTGTGTGTGTTGCCATCATAATTTATTGGACACGATGAACTCTCGAAATTGATGATGATTAGAAGGAGAATTTACCAACATGGAGGCGCGATTCAAGGTGAGATAAAATTCGGGGCGTTTGATGCTATTCTGTACTCCTTAACTTAGTGAGCAACTTGTAAATGTATTGGTCCTTATCCTCCTTCATAAAAAGCACGTGCATTTCTTCTAGATCGTTTTGGGTTTTGCCCCACTTCAATTGCGAAAATGGTGTCCACGACAGAATGAAACTGTTCAGAATTACAGATGGATCATCTAAGCGTTCCTGAACAATCTTGATCCGCTCATAAAATAAAATTTTCTCGCTACCGGGTCCTTCATGCATCAAGCCGTGCGGTTCAATGAAAGTTACATATTGCTTTCCTTCAGCAAGCATCCACAGAATGAAATCTGGATGAAAATTACCTGCCTCAAAGAAACCTACGCCTCTGCCTCTGGACATGTTCCGAAGGAGAAAGAGTTCTGTTCCTTCCTCTTCTAGGGCGAATTGTTGGTCGTCGTACCAAGCCTTCAAATCGCTGACAAACTGAAATTCACTTTCATTGAGAGCAACTGGCCGATTGATAATTCTACCTCCACGTGGCGTATAAAGTAGTGGCTGGAACAGATGCGTACCGAAATTGCAAACCTGCAAATCTTCGATTATCGGGAATTCTTCCCTCCCTAGTTCCAGAGTTTCCTTCAACTGCTCGATTGCCTGGATTAGTTGTTCTTCATCGCTATGAACAAAGAGTTCGTAAGATTCCTCCCGAGGAATGTTTTCATCACTCTCGGTCAACTCTCTCAACTCCAGACGGGGTTCGATATACTTCCGCTTGCAGTAGTTATAGTACCTTTCGCAGTAACGTTTCAGAAGCTCAGTCGCCACTTGTTGCAACAAGAACACACCACTAAAACTGTCCGGTTTCAAATGAGTTTCAGGCAGGTAGAGAGTGTACCAATTCGGATTGCTCAGTAGTTTTTTTAGTCCATCTTTCGTGATGTTCAAATTGTGCCAGTGTTTTTCGAATTTGTACTTTTCCAACTCGAAGTAAATTGTGTCGAAATCAAAGAGAGTTAGATGATGTTCCTGCAGGGATGCTTCGTTTTTTTTTGTTTGACTTGACGCAGTAACACCGTGAGACTGCATGACCTGAATACGAGGGTACCAGTCCACAACAATCTTATTTTTCGTCAAGTATTCCGAGACATCTTCAACAATAAGTACAGGCCCATCAACTCGAAAATTGTATTCGTTTCCGTCCGATGTTTTTCGTTTTTGTCTCAAAATCAATAAATTATCACCGAATTCATAAGTCACATTTAGAGGAATGGTTATAGTTTCGCGTCGCTCGTTGTCGGGTAGACCCTCTCCGTTAAGAAACTCACGAAACCTCTCCATAAAATTAGCTCTGATACCAAACACATTCAGAGTTTCCAGCTCTTCTATAAACGGCGGACGGGCTCCAAATGGTTTAGAATGAGCACTACGTTTTAAGCTCCAGTTATAACCTTTCAAGCGAACACCACGCCCGAATAGTTGAATTATCTGCGACCCTTCAGATTGTCCGACATGCATTAAACCCATCGTGCTGACGCGCCAACAGTCCCAGCCTTCAACGAACTTCTTTGAACCGATAAGGAGATTGACTTGAGAATTAGAGTCATTCACCGAAGCAAACATAGTTTCCGAAAATTCGCTGTCCTCAATCGTAAGGTTGATACCGTTCTCATTTACTACTTGAACTATATGGTCGCACAGACTATTTGCATCACCAACGTTAATAAGGCCGAAAGGAACTTCGCTTGAACCTACCCGCAAAGTAATTTCACCAGATGCGCCCTTTATACGGCCTAGCGATAAATGTCCTCCTGCGGGACTTTTGAACAATCTATCTAAAATGTCCTCATACAGATCCTCAGTGGTAGCACCTTTATTCATAGCGAGATTCAGGTAGGAAAATGCCCTAGCAAAAATGTCGTTCCCGTCTTCATCCAACAATCCGGTGCTCAGGCCACTTCCGGAGATGATTTCTTGCATGTGCTGCATAACTGCTTGACGGTCGTCCAGAAATTTAGCGATAAATTCGATGATGATTGCAACATCAGTAGCCACTAAAGTTTCAGAATTGTTCAGCCTTCCCGAAGAAACTGTATTTCCAACAAACACCCACAATGGCTTTTCTAAATTGAACGAGTCAAGAACCTTCACATTTTCCTCAAAAATCCGAAGCTGTTGATAAAACTTTAGTAGACAGGCTGTCAGATATACAAACTGGACATCTTCAAAGGATTCAGGTAGGTTCAAAATTCGATAGTCCTTTCCGAATCCATCCTCGTAATACCAGCGATAGGAGTAATCAAAGATGACTGACTTGGCATAACTGTTCTCGATTCTCTCATTACCAGCAGCTTGAACAGCCTGCTCAAAGGTAGCCGAATACTCGAATGCAAATCCTTTTGCACAGAGTTTGGACCTCCGGCTAAACCAAGCGCCCTCTTCTTGGCCAATTATGCCACGATGGCCCTCGTCCACTAAAATCAGGTTCTGGTCGCCGAGACTTCGGGTAGCGATCGTGTTCGGTCCTTCCCGTTCAGCAAGTTTTGTAATCTCCAACACATCTACGCAATTCAACCCACCTGCAATATCAAACATTTGATCACGAGTTTCAAGAAAATAATTGGTTGGGATGTTGCTTTCTTGGAGTTCGAAAATATGCTGATCTGTTAAACGTTCATTGGGTGTCAGTAATATGATGCGGGAGAGGTCTTTGTCATTCCCATGTTGTGCAGCATATCTTTGGAATTGTAGTATGTTGACATGCATTATCAGTGTCTTACCGCTACCTGTGGCATTCTGAAAGCAAAGCTTGTTCAGATCATCTTCACTATACAATGGCACGTCGAAATAGTCGGGCGAATGGTCATTGAAACGCTCAACAAATTCATTGAGGTCGTTCTGCAATTTTTCGCGATTGCCGAAAAATTTTTCTAGGTAAATTTCCACAAATAACAGAGTAAGCCACTGGTAATATTTCCAAACTACTGGCCGGCGTCGCACTTCATTTATTGCCTGAGTGTGGCGAACGATATTTTCCTCAAAAGCAAGAATTTGGTCATCACTAAGAGCACACTGAGCACTGCGAAGCAAATCACTTCCCACTAGAGTATGGAAGAAAAAGTGAAGATTGTCTGTGCTTAAACCCTCCGATGATTCGTGCTTGAGATCATCTGAAAGCACATGAAATGGCTGCGGAATGTTATACCCTTGCATGTCCAAATTTGCCAACGGGTCGATACCAAATAGACTTAGTAACCACTGATTGAGCAACAGTTTGTCTCGGAAATTGTGCTCTTGATTACACAACTTCACTACTCCACATACGCTTCATGAACTCTTCTTCTATGAGACAGACCTTCCAATTTTCGTCATCAGATTTAAGATTCAGCAGATTATTACTGCCGTTGACGTAGATTATGTCGTAGTCAAATTCAGGAGAGATAGCGCGATTTTTCAGGAACCATTCGTCCAGCATCAAATTATCTTGTTCGACATCCCCGGTGAGCTTACGCCAGGCGATGAATATCTTATCTCGTTGACCGTCATTTGGTTTGCCTCGATTCTTTGGCACCCATCCTTCAATCTTACGGAACCACCAAACTCCATCGGCATCTAATTGAATACCATCATCATGTATTATCAACTTGGTTCGTTGGTCATCAGGAAGCTCCGGGTCTGAGGAACGTCTAAATATGCCATGGAAAGCCTGCGGTTCGGACGTATGAAGTACACGCAGGCCGATTAAGTAGTTAAATGTCTCGATCAAATCGATTGTTCGGGTGGTGTATGCATCCGAACCAAGCTTTTTGACTTTCAGAGTATAAGCAGTCGGATTGGCAAAGGCATCAATGTTGAGTAACGATTGGCTACCCCTGGACTCCACGTCCAACAAGTAATTGAGCATATAGTCTTCTTTAAGTTTAGTGCTAGCGTTGGAAATCTTTTTGATCTCGCAGCTACTGTCAAAGCGCAAATTGTTGAGCGCGTCTTCATAGGATTCCAAACGGAAATATTTGATGCAGTGGGATACACCGGTTTGACGGGTAGTAGGGTTACCGTTTTTCCAACTGTCAGAGTAAACTGCTTTCACGATTCGAGGCTTAAGCACCGTATCGAAGTGATCACCCATTTCAATTAGGATGTACTTTCGCCTACCATTATCTTGACGGTTTAAATCGATTACAGAATGCCCGGTTGTGCCTGAGCCGGAAAAATAGTCCAAAACGTATCCTGAATTGTCGTTATTTAATGCAGCGTCAATGCAATCCTGAACTGTAAAGATAGATTTCGGGTAGTTGAACGAATTCCCCGGTAGTATCTGATTCAATACTACGCTTCCCCAACTATTTGCGTTGTACCTTTTATCTTTCCACAGCGATTTATAGCGAAATTTACTCTTTTTTCGAATTATGTCCCAAGAGCCTTTCTCGCGGTCATATTCCACTGAAAGTTCATTCCTTATTGACTCAACTGTATCTCGAGCAAATACCCATTTTTTTTCAACTCCGTTTGTGTCGATGGGATACACCTCAATTACACCGTCTTTTCGTTTTTGGTTAATGCCGTCAGGTTGGAAATTATCATCACAAACTTCTCCAAATCCAATAATCTTGCCATCCTTAACATAGATGGGATAAAAGCAATTTGCTGATGATTCTCGCAAACTATTCTTACCAGAAGAAACATTTCTTAATGGTCTGACGTCTGGTTTGGCTTCTCGAGATTCACTATCCCTGTCTTCTAAACCGATACAATTCTTACCTCTAGGGAAAACAAAATGAGCGAATTCATGGGTATAAGAAAAGTTGTTTCCTTGCTGCCCCGCGGGATTGTGAACAATTGAGATACAAACATCTTCGCAATCAGGATATAGGTTTTCAAGTAGTAATCCCAAACGAAAGTTTTCAACTTCGTCAATGGCGGTGACGTTTACAAATTGTTTCGTATTCAGAGGCAACGCCGCTCTAGCCCGGTCATGGATGAGAGAAAGCCAAGATGAATGCTTATATGAATTTTTGTATATTATTTCACTTGATTTTGCATTGTACGGTGGGTCAATGTATACGCACCTAATCTGCTCTCTATACCGTTCCTGCAACAGGTTTAGTGCTTGGAAATTTTCTGAATGAACTAATAGACCATTGCATTGCTCATCAAAGTTTTCGACCGATGCCACGAGTCTCGCCTTGAAGCTTTCATCGAAAAAACGAGTATCCAGAACCAGATTGGAATTTGCTTTGAGGAACTCTGGTTTTAGAGGTCGCGAAAACCCCGGGTTCTCCCGGTGAGCTTGAATTTTGTCAATAGCAAACAGTTTGACCCACTCTTCACGTTGAGCCGAATTTTGAGTTATTTCTCCATGTAGTTCTTCAGGAACTCTGTCTAGAGTGATGCAATAGTTAGTTTCAACTACAAACTTCTTCTTTAGCCAAATCTTTTTTTGAAAATTTTCAAGTTGAGCCAGAAATTTAATCAATTTACCCGCCACTTTACGTAACACTTTAATCTTCAATAAATAACTTTCCACAGATGGGATACTTGCATTTTCGATGTCATCAAGGTGCATTACCTCGTTTTTGATGTAAAAATCCAATTCACGCTGCAGGTAACTACCGAGGTCTTTATGGATGAAATAATCCGTAGTATTGCGAGAGGTGTACTGGTTCACATATTTGGCAAGTAGAGGTCGAGTATTGTCTTTCTCGATGGGGGCAGGCAGTTTCAATAGACGAAGGTATTCTGCAACTCTTTGTTGATGCTTGCCGCCTTTAAGACTGATGGCTTCGAGATTATCAAGCACAGTCTTTACCGCCTCGCTATTTCGCTTAATTCGCCAAGAGTTCTCTTGCTTTTTTTTTGGTTTCTTTGCATCCGGACGGTATTCAAAGTTCACAACCAAATCGTTGTCATCGTTTAGAGCAACTGGATTATCGGTATGTATGATGAAGAACCGTTTACTAGCATCACTCGCCTTGACATTACTATGTTCACCTTCGGTAGCCGCAACCACTCGAAAGTGAACCCTAAAGGGTGGAGATTCGTCTTTGACGCCAAATTGGATATTCGTCTGCTGTTGTTGAAATTTGCAGACTTCTTGCGCCTCACTCAAGTCGAAAGTGAAATTGGAAAAATGCTCAGCACTCTTGATGTAGTACTGATCAGCATTGGCCCAGTGTAGTTTTACTTCTTCTCCACAATAAGGGACGGCGAAAGGTGAGACCTTACCAGATGTTTCTCGGGTGTAATAGCGGCGTGAAACGAAATCTCCACCATCATAGTAACGCTCAAAAAAACGATAGAGATGATCGTAGATATCAGCCTCGCTATTCACTGTGTCTTTGACAGCATTCAACTTAGCCTTGGCTTGCATGACAATATCAGTCTCTTCTGGATCAGGGGCACCGTAGCTTTTAGCAGTTTGAATCGCTTCCTCATACTCCGCCAGAAGGACCGCTTTACGGTCTTCGCTGATTTCACCGAAGTCATTTGCCACGATTTCTAACAAGTCATTTTCGATGAATTTCCGCACTTCCTGTGCCTTGGCATGCATGATGCGGTAGAAACCGAAATTAAGATCAGGTTGATCAAGTTGAAACAACTCGAACAGCTTCGCCAAAAGGCGATTGCGAAGTTGGCAGACTGTTGGCATTGTAATTTCCCGAGTATATGATTCACTTCGCTAAATGGCGAATGATTATGCGCCATTATTTTAACCAAAGCAATTGAACCAGCACTGCGGCAGTAGTCCTCCTCCCTAAATACTCGTTAGAAATCGCAGAAGTTAGAAACGCCTCACTGGTATATTGGCTGACAACAAATTACAGATTCATCCACTGGGTGATATAGAATCTTACTACGCTGGAGCTGCACCGCTGATGAGCATTCTGCTTTGATTGGCATGCTCAGCCGTTGCTCACGCATTGGGCATCTAGAAATTGGCGAACTTCAAGCAAATCTGCAATTTTTCCCGACAACATTCTATCTAATGCGGGACTCCCTCCGAAGATCTCTGCTGAATTTGGATGGTGAATCCATTCGTTTGTAGCAGTCTTATCGGGCAGTAGAATCTGTAGTGCTTTATAAATTCCCAACACGTAAGAAATCCTTTCCAATGTGTTCATGGACAACTTTACGGAGTCTGGGTCCGCTTTCCACTTGAAGAAAGTAGACCTTGCAGACAATCCAAGCAGCGTCATACGCTGTTGGGTTGATAATTTCCAAGCGTTCGTGATGTTGAAGTAAGTGCGCAACGCGGGTGCTGACATCGCTTTACGATTCTTTTCAAGGGTAATTCTCGCTTCATTGGCCATCAGAAATTCTCCCATATCTTCCGGGTACTGAAAATATACTCAAACTCGCGTCCAATATGTAGATGGATGCAAGTCAAGATTTTCGAATTTTGTTGGTAATTGTTCAGTCGTCACTTCCAAGTGCTGTGTCACAGAGAAGTTGAAGGGATGAGAACGACACATTATCCTGAATCGAGATGGCGTTCCAAGTTCTTCACTAGTAACGGTTTCGCCAGGCCCTAAATCGACACTGACCCTTTCGGTGTTGAAGATTCACTTCCGGCTGTTGCTGAAAATCAATCAGTCTCAAAACTCCTGCTAAAAATCAAAACCATGGAAACGATCTTTACTTTGTCAACAATGTTCGTATTAATCAGCAAGGCCATTGGCGAGACTTCACCGTATCAGCAAGCTTCTCAGAGGTGGCGGATTGGACACACAAAGAAGACGGAAAAGCTCGGTTGACCGCAAAAGTAAATTCGCAGTTCTACCACTTTCAACTTGTTTTCACGGTTGTTAGAACACTTACCATTCACATACAGATACCAATCAGTTCCCCATCGTTTAGACGAAACTGATGCTGGCAGGTTTATGACAGTACTACCCCCAATGCTCTGCAGCATTCCAAAATGCCAAGTCGACCACCGAAAGGAAAACTTCCAATCTGAGTCGAATCTTTTTGACGGCTTGTTAAACAGCTAACGCGTCCGCTTATGTTATGGTATTCATTATCTGGAAGGGAGTTTCCGAGGAATCTTTCCGCAATCTCATTTCGTGTTGAATCGAGTCTGAAATCAGATGACAAATTCAGTTTCATTTACAGGTCCCACAGCGGTGATATCGGGACCACCGGAGCTTCAAATACATTCATGAGTTCAATATTTGACCTGACGGGCAAGATCGCATTGGTGACGGGCGCATCCAGTGGAATCGGGCGTCACTTCGCGAACACGCTGGCTGGATATGGTGCCAACGTCATACTCGCGGCAAGAAGAAGTGATCGACTTGAGCAGGCCGTAGATGAAATTCAAGAATCCGGTAGTTCTGCAAGTTGGGTAAAATTAGACGTGACGGATCAAAATTCCGTGGAACAGGCGTTTTCAGATGCAATCGAGCGTTATGGCCGAATCGACATTGTGATCAACAATGCCGGCGTTGCGTCAGCAGGCAAAGCCTTGGATGTAACCGAGCAGCACTGGGATGATGTGATTGCCACCAATCTCAAAGGCGCATGGCTGGTCGCACAGCAGGCCGGATCATGCATGTCCGCAGACGGCAAGGGTGGGTCCCTGATCAATATCGCATCGATTCTGGCGATACGTGTCATGGGTGGTGTCGCACCTTATGCAGCGGCAAAAGCCGGCTTGGATCATTTGACCAGGGTGCTGGCATATGAGTGGGCACAACACAATATACGTGTCAATGCGATTGCACCAGGTTATGTGGAGACCGATATGAATCGGGATTATCTGAACTCACCGCTGGGTGACCGGGCGCGAAACCGGATTCCGCAGAAACGTTTCGGAAAACCCGAGGACTTGGATGGTGCGATGCTGTTACTGGCATCAGATGCCTCGTCCTACATGACCGGCAGTACGATCGTCGTAGACGGCGGTCATCTGCAATCTTCAATGTAACAGGAACATAACAAACATGGACTTCAATCTAAGCGACGAAGTAAAAGACTATCAGCGACGAATCCGCGATTTTGTCAATACCCACATCATCCCGGTCGAGTCTGAGCCCGACGCCTACGATGAGGGCGAGAACATCGCCGATGCCTACTTCCTGCCGTTGCGAGAAAAAGCCAAAGCGGAAGGATTGTGGTGTCTGCAGATGCCAAAGGAACGCGGCGGTGGTGGTCTGTCCACGGTTGGCATGGCGGCTTGCTACGAAGAGATGGGGCGTTCAATCTTCGGACCGGTTGTGTTCAACAGTGCAGCGCCCGACGATGGCAACATGATCGTGCTTGAGCGCGTGGGCACACCCGCTCAGAAAGAACGCTGGTTGCAGCCCATCATTGATGGAACTGTACGCTCGGCATTGGCGATGACCGAACCCGCACCCGGTTCAGGATCGGATCCTCTGGGCATGATGCGGACAACAGCAACCAAGTCAGGCAGCAAATGGGTGATAAACGGACACAAGTGGTTTATTACCGGTGCTGGTGTATCACAGCATTTCATCTTGCTGGCGCGAACCTCGGATCATCCCCGCAAGGGATTGACCGCATTCATGTTCGACCGCGACGATCCCGGTTGGGAGTTGAAACGGCGGGTGCCGATCATGGGACCCGAGGAGCATGGCGGACACTGCGAACTGATTTTCGATGGACTTGAGATTCCGGACGAAAACAGGTTGCTGGAAGTCGGCGATGGCATGAAAGTGGTTCAGATGCGATTGGGTACGGCCCGACTCACACACTGTATGCGTTGGCTGGGGCTGTGCCGCCGGGCTCTGGAAATCGCCACCGAATACGCGAGCGATCGACAGGCATTCGGCAAGACATTGACCGAGCACGAGGGTGTACAGTGGATGCTGGGAGAGGCGGCAAGCAAGGTGCACATGGGAAGACTGCTCACCATGCATGCAGCCTGGAAACTCGCCCAGGGCGACTTCGCCCGCAAGGAGGTTTCCATCGCAAAGGTTGTGGTAGCCGACACCCTGCATGACGTGGTGGACACAGCCATCCAGATGCTCGGCGCGAAAGGCTATTCAAAGGATACCATCTTGGAGTGGATGTACCGCTATCAACGCCAGTCCCGTTTGGTTGATGGTGCATCCGAAGTACACAAGATGGTACTCTCAAAATACTACATGAAGGAAGGTGACAGTTTCTTCGGTTGGGGCGTTTGACGATCAACTGAAAGGAAGACCCTGCTGCATATGCTGACTGACGTATCGTTAGATGACAAGTACACCAAGGACGCTGGGCGCATCTTTGTAACCGGAATCCAGGCCTTGGTCCGACTGCCTTTGCTGCAGTCTGCCCGGGACGCGGCCAATGGTTTGAATACCGCGGGATACATCACCGGGTATCGCGGCTCACCGCTTGGAGGCTTTGATATCCAGTTATGGCAGGCGGAAAAGTTCCTCAAACCCAGAAACATCATCTTCAAACCCGGTATCAATGAAGACCTCGCAGCCACCGCAATTTGGGGAACGCAGCAGGCAGAGATCGATGGACAGGGCCGCTATGACGGCGTGTTCTGCATCTGGTACGGCAAGGGCCCCGGCGTTGACCGTTCCGGAGACGCATTCCGACACGCTAATCTGGCTGGCACATCCAAATACGGTGGTGTACTGGTGGCCATGGGCGATGACCACGCCTGTGAGTCCTCAACCACTGCACACCAGAGTGAATTCGCGCTGGTCGATGCCATGATGCCAATCCTCAATCCGTCCAGTGTGCAGGACATCCTGGATTTTGGTCTGCTTGGCTGGGCAATGTCCCGATATTCTGGTTGCTGGGTTGGCTTGAAGTGTGTACACGACACGGTCGAAGCCACCGCGTCTGTTGACATCGGAAACTGGCAAACTGAATTTGTCATACCCGAAGACTTCGTGTTGCCGGCGGGTGGTCTCAACATTCGCTGGCCGGACACACCGCTGCAGCAGGAGCAACGACTGCATGAATACAAGCTGCCCGCAGTACAGGCATTCTGGCGCGCCAACAGTCTCGATCGCATGATCCTGGATAGCGACCAGGCCAGGGTCGGCATCGTTACCACCGGAAAATCGTACTCGGACGTGCGGCGCGCACTCAAAGAACTGAATATCGGTCCGGATGAAGCGAAAAAATATGGTGTTCGTCTCTACAAGGTCGCAATGAGTTGGCCGCTGGAACAAGAGGGCATCAAGAATTTCGCACGCGGACTTCAGAAAATTATTGTCGTCGAGGAGAAACGCGGTCTGATCGAGGATCAGATCAAGACACTGCTCTACCGGCACACCGATGCACCGGTGGTGGTCGGAAAAACCGATGAACACGGACGATGGCTCCTGCCATCAACAGCCCGTCTCAGTACAATGCAGATCGCAGGAGCAATCGGCCAGCAGTTACTTAAGACAGTAAAATCTGAAGCCTTGGAACAGACCGTTCAGAACGTAGTGTCGCGACTCGCCCGGGAACCGGACATGTCCCCCATCCAGCGGGTACCGTATTTTTGTGCGGGATGCCCGCACAACACGTCCACCAAGGTACCCGAAGGCAGCATTGCACTGGCCGGCATCGGATGTCATTACATGGCACAGTGGATGGATCGCTCAACCGGACGCTTCACACAGATGGGTGCGGAAGGCGCCGGCTGGATCGGCGAGAGCCTGTTCAGCAAAAGAAACCATGTATTCCAGAATGTCGGCGACGGTACCTATCTGCATTCCGGACTGCTGGCGATCCGCGCCGCGGTGTCCGCAAATACCACCATGACCTTCAAGCTGCTCTACAACGATGCCGTGGCTATGACCGGTGGGCAACCTTTTGATGGACCGCTGACTGTGACGCAGATTGCCAATCAGTTGCTGGCGGAAGGGGTGCGAAAAGTAACGGTTGTAACCGACGATGTTGACGGTTGCCGCGCCCGCAATCGGTTGGCCGATGGTGTGGCGGTATTGGACCGCCATGAGTTGGATGCGGTGCAAAGGGAATTCAGGGAAATCTCCGGTGTCACCGCCATCATATACGACCAGACCTGCGCAGCCGAGAAGCGTCGCCGCAGAAAACGCGGTGAGTATCCCGACCCTCCAAAACGCGTATTCATCAATTCAGCGGTCTGTGAAGGCTGTGGCGACTGCGGCGTTCAGTCAAACTGCATCGCCATTCTCCCGCACGAGACCGAGTTTGGTCGCAAGCGCCGGATTGATCAGTCTGCCTGCAACAAGGATTACTCCTGTGTCGATGGCTTCTGTCCGAGCTTCGTCACCGTTCACGGCGGAGAGATCCGAAAACCATCAGGTATGGATCGTTCCGTGTCCTTTGACCCGTCAACCTTGCCCAAGCCCGAACTGCCGGCAATCAACGGGGAATACTGCATTGTTGTGAACGGCGTTGGCGGTACTGGAGTCATCACAGTCAGTGCCATACTCGGTATGGCGGCGCATCTCGCGGGACTTGGATGCTCGGTGCTGGATATGACAGGACTGGCACAGAAGGGTGGTGCCGTGCTCAGCAATCTGATCATTGCCGAGACTCCCGAAGAGATCTCTTCCACACATGTGGCCACAGGCGGCGCCAATCTGATCATCGGCGCTGATCTGGTCGTCTCCGCCAGTGAGAAGGTGATCCTGACTGCCGAACCCGACAAGACCCGCGCAGTCCTGAACGACTACGAGATGATGCCGGGCGATTTCACCAGAATGAGCAATCTCGAGTTTCCTGCGTCAAAGCTGAAAGACAATATAGCGGCGGCAGTAGGCGCCGACAAAGCTTTCTTTTTCAATGCAAACCATTATGCGGAAAGTCTGTTCGGCGACACGATCTCAGCGAGTTTGATGATGGTGGGTGTTGCCGTTCAGAAAGGCTGGATTCCCATTCCGATTGAAGCCATCGAGAAAGCCATCGAACTCAACGGCAGATCAGTTGAGATGAATACGCTGGCGTTGCATCGCGGCCGTCAGTTGGCTGTTGATCAGTCCGCTATCGACCGGGAACTCGACGATTCGATGGCGCCAGGCAGTGAGACGATCGACAACACCCCGAATTCAGTGGATGAGCTGATTGAACATCGAGCGCAGGAACTGATTGCCTACCAGAACACCGCCTATGCAGATAGATACCGAAAGTTGGTTTCTGACGTGCGCGAGATCGAAAAATCCAAAGCACTGGGAATGAACGGTCTCGCCGAGGCCGTGGCAAGAAATTACTATAAATTGCTCGCGTACAAGGATGAGTACGAGGTTGCAAGATTGTTCACCGACGGCACATTCCGACAGGAACTGGAACAACAGTTTGAGGGTGATTACAAGCTCGAATTCCACATGGCGCCGCCGTTGATTGCCCGAAAGAGCAAGATCACGGGATTGCCGACCAAGACCGGCTTCGGACCCTGGATGGAGACCGCCCTGAAGATGATCGCCCGTTTCAGGTTTTTGAGAGGTACGGCATTCGATCCTTTTGGCAGGACACGAGATCGAAGGCTTGAACGACAGCTGATCACGCAGTACGAAAGCACCATTAAGGACATCTCGGAAACACTCAATACTGAAAATCACCGTCTTGCCGTCGAATTGGCCAGTTACCCTGAATCCATTCGAGGCTACGGCCATGTCAAGCGCGACCACATTGAGGCGACTGAAGTCCAGATTGAGGCATTGCTCGAGGCATTGCGAGATGACTCACCGAAGTCTCACGCAGCCTGAAATGACTGTGATTATCCGAGGTTGAGATGAATAGATCGTCAAGTCAATTCAATTGGCAGGATCCCTTCCTGTTTGATGAGCAGTTGGACGAATCCGAACGGATGGTTCGGGATTCGGTCAGACGCTACGCCCAGACCTTGCTGATGCCAAGAATCGTCGAGGCCAATCGCAATGAAACCTTCGACCGGACCATCGCAACCGAGATGGGAGAACTGGGATTGCTCGGATCGACCATTGACGGCTATGGCTGCCCAGGCTTGAATTATGTCAGTTACGGATTGACCGCAAGGGAAATTGAACGGGTGGACAGCGGCTATCGATCGTTCCTGAGCGTTCAGTCATCGCTGGTCATGTATCCGATCTTCCGATTCGGCAGCGAGCAGCAGCGTGAGAAGTTCTTACCTGAGCTGGCGAGCGGCGAGAAGATTGGCTGCTTTGGCCTGACCGAACCGAACCATGGCTCGGATCCCGGCAGCATGCAATGCCGCGCCCGCAAGGTGAATTCCGGCTATCAGCTGACCGGAGAGAAAACCTGGATTTCCAATTCCCCAATCGCCGATGTTTTCGTGGTGTGGGCCAAGGACGATGGCGATGTGATTCGGGGCTTCCTGCTGGAAAGAGGCATGTCCGGACTGCAGACACCACCGATCGAGGGCAAGTTCTCGCTGCGGGCATCGACAACAGGCAGCATCGTCATGAATGACGTACTGGTGCCCGACGACATGGTTCTGCCCGGTGTATCCGGTCTGAAAGGACCTTTTGCCTGTCTGACGATGGCGCGCTACGGAATCAGCTGGGGCGCGTTGGGCGCGGCGGAATTCTGCTGGCATGCCGCATTGGACTACGCCATGAATCGCAAGCAGTTCGGAAGACCCATTGCCGCCACGCAGTTGGTTCAGAAGAAACTCGCTGACATGCAGACTGAGATCTCGCTGGGACTGCAGGGTTGCCTGCGCGCCGGACGTTTGCTCGACGAGCAAAACGCCCCGCACGAGCTGATCAGTCTGCTCAAACGAAACAGTGCCGGAAAGGCACTTGATATCGCCCGTGTCGCCCGTGACATCCACGGTGGCAACGGTGTCTGTGATGAGTTTCATGTCATACGTCATTGCATGAACCTGGAAGCAGTCAATACCTACGAGGGAACACACGACATTCATGCCCTGATCCTTGGAAAATCCCAGACAGGCATACCCGCATTCAACTAAACAACAGGTGAACCTATGATCAACAAGATTCAAGACGACAGACTTTTCCGTCAGCAGTGCTACATCGACGGCCAGTGGGTTGACGCCGATGGTGGAGACACCATGGAAGTCACCAATCCATCCACCGGAAGCAAGATCGGCACGGTGCCCCGGATGGGCAATGCCGAGACTGCCAGGGCCATTGATGCCGCCGAGAGCGCATTTCAGACATGGCGCAAGACCACCGCAAAGGAACGGGCCTCAAAGTTGCGCAAACTCACCGAACTGATGATGGAAAACCAAGAGGATCTGGCCAGTCTGATGACGATAGAGCAGGGCAAGCCGCTGGTCGAGTCGCGCGGCGAGGTGGCCTATGCGGCGTCTTTCTTTGAGTGGTTTGCCGAAGAGGGCAAGCGTATGTATGGCGACATCATTCCCAGTCACATGCCGGACCGCCGAATCGTCGTAATCAAGGAGCCGGTTGGCGTGTGTGCCGCCATCACACCCTGGAACTTTCCTTCAGCAATGATTACCAGAAAGGCGGGTCCGGCACTGGCTGCCGGCTGTACCATCGTTATCAAGCCTGCAAGTGCCACACCGTATTCTGCACTCGCCCTGTGCGAACTAGCTGAGCGCGCCGGCATTCCCGCCGGAGTCATCAATGTCGTCACCGGATCCTCTGCACAGATCGGATCAGAGCTCACATCGAACGACAAGGTTCGCAAGCTGACTTTTACAGGATCAACCGAGGTCGGCAAGAAACTCATGGAGCAATGCGCCGGAACAGTAAAGAAGATTTCGCTGGAACTGGGCGGTAACGCCCCATTCATCGTGTTTGAGGACGCTGATATCGACGCGGCAGTCGTTGGCGCGATGCAATCCAAATACCGAAACTCCGGACAGACCTGTGTCTGTGCCAACCGGTTGCTCGTTCACGACCGGGTATACGATGAGTTTTCAGAAAAACTGAGTGCGCAGGCGTCCTGCATGAAGGTGGGCGACGGCTTTGGCGATGGCGTGGAACAGGGTCCGTTGATTGATGTCGCGGCAGTGGACAAGGTCGAGGCACACATTCAGGATGCAGTCGCCAAAGGTGCGATGGTCGCGGCCGGCGGAGATCGCCACGCATTGGGCGGTACTTTTTTCCAGCCGACCGTCCTGACCAATGTCAAGGTCGATATGGATGTTGCCAACGAGGAAACCTTCGGTCCGGTGGCGCCGCTTTTTCGATTTCACGATGACGAGGAGGCAGTCGCGATGGCCAATGCAACCGAGTTTGGCCTGGCGGCTTATCTGTACAGTCGGGACATTGGTCGAATCTGGCGAATGTCCGAAGCACTGGAATATGGAATTGTCGGCATCAATACCGGGATCATCTCAACAGAGGTCGCACCATTTGGCGGCATGAAGGAATCGGGGATCGGTCGCGAAGGCTCCAAATACGGATTGGACGAGTATGTCGAAATCAAGTATCTGTGCATGGCAGGCATCTGAACAAGTTGAACGACAACGTTGAATCGCAAGACAGCCCCCTGCTGATACCGACAAAAAGTCCATTTGAGTTTTTCGCGGTCTGGATGGACGAGGCGGCGAACTGTGGGATGATCGAACCGTTCGCGATGACCATCGCCACGACAGGAGTTAACAATCGTCCCTCGGCCCGTCAGGTACTGCTCAAGGAATACGGTGAGGCTGGGTTTGTCTTCTACACCAACTTCAACAGTCGCAAGGCTGAGGAACTCACTGACAACCCCTTTGCCAGTGCTGTCATGTGGTGGGACCGATTGTACCGGCAGGTACGGATCGAGGGTCAGGTGCAGAAAGTCACAGATGACATCTCAGATGAGTATTTTGCAACACGTCCCCGCGGAAGCCAGATCAGTGCGAGTGTGTCGCCTCAAAGCGAAGTCATTGACAGTTTCGAGTCTCTCAAGTCCGATGTGGCTCAGTTGGAAAGCAAGTTACAGGGCAAGCCGGTTCCAAGGCCACCACACTGGGGCGGCTACCGACTGATGCCCGACTATTTCGAATTCTGGCAAGGCCGCAAGGACCGTTTGCATCAGCGTTTATGTTATCGGGTGCATGAAGGCAAATGGTTGCACGCTTGGCTGGGCCCCTGAACAGATCATGTCTGTCATTCGCTCACTTCAACTCGTCAGTCGCCAATCCCAGACAGGTCGGGTTTCTTGGTTCGGAAGTTCGAATTGTTGAATATTTTCCAACAATCTGTAATAATCCAAAATCAGTATGCGTCAACTCGCGGCGCTTGAATAAACTTTAATCTAGAGGAATTAGTAGTGTTGAACAGTAAAGCATTCAATTTACGCCCATTTGTGGGCACTCTGTCTGCTGCCTTGCTCCTGTTTGCAACAGGTGTGCATGCCGAGGGAGTTCTCAAGGTCTACAACTGGGCGGAATATATCGGTGAGGAGACCATTGCAAACTTTGAAAAGGAATACGGAATCGAGGTCACCTATGACAACTATGATTCCGTCGAGACAGTCGACGCCAAACTCATAGCCGGAAACAGCGGCTACGACGTGGTCAGTCACGCCAGCTCCTCGATTGCAAGACTGCTTCCAGCCGGCGTCATCAAGAAGCTGGATACATCAAGGCTCCCGAATTTCAAACACATGAGCAAGGACATCATGGCTCAGGTGGCGAAAAACTGGGATCCGAACAACGAATACATTGTTCCATTCATGTGGGGAACACACGGTGTCACGTATAACGAAGAGTTTGTACGGAGCGTATTTCCGGATGCACCAATCGGTTCCATGGACCTGATCTTCAAACCCGAAAACATGGAAAAACTGGCTGAGTGCGGTGTTTCATTTCTGGATTCTCCAGGCGACATGGTTCCGATGGCACTCGCTTATCTTGGACTGGACCCCAGTTCAACCAACAGAAAGGACTACAACGCAGTCAGCGATCTGTTCGCATCCATCAGGCCTTACATCAAGACCTTTGATAACTACGCGTACATCCGCATGCCCGAGAAGGAGTTTTGTGTGTCTGTGACATGGGGACCGGATGGGTTGTTTGCTGAGTCAGCCGCCGAGGAGGCAGGCACTGGCGTGGACCTGGATTTCTACTACCCGCCGGGTGAAGGCAAGGCCAACATCTGGGTGGACGGTTGGATTGTTCCCAGTGATGCGCAGAACGTTGACAACGCCTATCTGTTCCTGAACTACATGATGCGTCCCGAAGTCGCTGCCGACGACAGCAACTATACCTGGTATGCATCCGCAAATGAATCGTCTTGGGAAATGATCGACGAGGAGGTGACCAGCAGTCATGCTGCGTTTCCACCTGCGGAGGACGTTGCAAAAATGTATCCTCTGGCGGTCCTGCCGCCCAAGATGGAGCGGGTTCGCACCCGGGTTTGGACAAATTTCAAAACCGGTGGCAATTGATCATCAACGTTGTATGAGTTGGTGTGTTTCGGTCGGTGATTCACTCGGCATGATGTCTGTGTGATGAATCGGCCGTTGCAGCTATTTGCGTTGTGTGACCAGACAATAGCTTCCGTCGAAGCTGGGAAATAATGATGAAAAAAGAGGAAGACGCAGGTCAACTGTACGAGAATCAGCCTTGGCTTGATCCAGACGCCGAGCCGTTTGTAAAGATTCGCTCGGTGACCAAGACATTCGGTTCGTTTACGGCCGTCTCAGGTGTTGATCTCGATATATACGAAGGGGAGCTGTTCTCGCTTCTGGGTGGATCCGGTTGCGGAAAGTCCACGCTTTTGAGAATGCTCGCCGGATTTGAGGAGCCGACCGCCGGTACCATCACCATTGATGGAACCGACATGGCCGGCATCCCACCCTACGAGCGTCCGGTGAACATGATGTTCCAGTCGTATGCGTTGTTCCCGCATATGACAGTGGAACAGAATATCGCCTATGGATTGAAACAGGACAAGGTTGAGAAAAACGAGATCGCCGAGCGCGTTGCCGAGATTCTTTCCATCGTCGAGCTGTCTCAATTTTCCAAGCGCAAACCACATCAATTATCAGGCGGGCAACGACAACGTGTCGCGCTGGCCCGCGCCCTGGTCAAAAAGCCCAAGGTGCTGCTGCTCGATGAGCCCCTGGGTGCGCTGGATAAGCGATTGCGCGAGCAGACGCAGTTCGAACTGATGAATATCCAGGATCAGCTGGGGATCACGTTCATCGTTGTGACGCATGACCAGGAAGAGGCGATGACGCTGTCAACCCGCATTGCAGTCATGGATCACGGACAGTTTACCCAGGTTGGTACACCGACGGATATCTATGAATATCCGCAGACGCGGTTTGTTGCCAACTTCATTGGCAGTGCCAACATGTTTGAAGGCCGCGTGGCCGAAAATGGTCCGGACTACGTCATTGTCGAATCGCCTGAATCCGGCCTGTCGTTTTACATTGATCACAGTGCCGACGTCAGGGAGAACATCGGCGTTTGGATCGCAATCCGGCCTGAAAAGATTTCCGTGTCGAAAAAACCACCCGCAGATACCAACGGGCACAATGTGATTACCGGTGTCGTCGATGACATCGGGTATCTCGGTAATTTCTCAATCTACAAGATCCGACTCGAAAGCGGCAAGATCATCGAGATCACCCATCCCAACCAGTCCCGACCCCGGGATGCCCGGCATCTGGCCGAATGGGAGGAAGAGGTCTCGCTGAGTTGGGCGGCTTCCAGTCCCATCCTGCTGACAAAATAGAACAAGGCAGGCAAGATACAGGAGAGTGCGAGCGTGTTGGATAGGTTGAGAAAATCGTTGCAGTCTGCCTCCGCGTGGCAGTCGGCCATCATCGGAATCCCATATTTCTGGTTGCTGATCTTCTTCCTGGTTCCGTTCTTCATCGTCCTGAAAATCAGTCTCGCAGAGTACATCATAGCGAGCCCGCCTTTCTCGCCGCTGATTCAGATCGGTGAGGCAGGGCAGATGTACATTACCCTGATCTTTGACAACTTCGTCTACCTGTTCGAAGACGATCTGTATGTACGCACCTATCTGAATTCACTCAGAATCTCAATCACGTCAACCATCCTGTGTTTGCTTCTCGGATATCCGATCGCCTATGGGATTGCCCGGGCCTCCTCAACGGCGAAAAAGATCCTGTTGCTGATGGTGATACTGCCGTTTTGGACATCCTTCCTGCTCAGAGTCTATGCATGGATTGGATTGCTGGCAGACCAGGGCACAATCAATGACTTACTGATCGGCATTGGCATCATTGATCAGCCGATCAAGATGCTGTATACGGATTTCGCGGTGTATGTGGGTATTGTGTACACCTATGTTCCATTCATGATTCTGCCGCTTTATGCCAGTATCGAGAAACTGGACATGACGTTGCATGAGGCGGCGGCAGATCTGGGGGCGAAGCCGTTTACCATCTTCCGAACAGTCACGATCCCACTGACCATGCCTGGCATCATCGCCGGTTCATTGCTTGTATTCATCCCGGCTACCGGAGAGTATGTGATTCCCGACCTGCTTGGCGGCGGAAACGTATTGATGATTGGCAGGGTATTGTTCAGCGAGTTCAATTTAAACCAAGACTGGCCGGTTGCATCGGCGGTTGCCTGTGTGCTGTTGGTCTTACTGGTGGTTCCGATGATGCTCTATCAGCATTATCAGGCAAGGGAATCCGAGGCGAAGTAAAGCGATGACCAGCTGGAAACGAACGCCATTCATATTCTCCATACTCTGCTTGGGATTTGCATTTTTGTACATCCCGATGTTTCTGTTGATCTTTTACTCGTTCAACGCATCGCGTTTTGTTCAGGTGTGGGGAGGTTTCTCGTTTAAGTGGTATGTCACACTGTTTCAGAGCGAAGAGGTCTGGAATGCTGTACTGCTGAGTCTGGAAATTGCCGTGATGAACGCAACATTTGCCACATTGCTTGGTGCGATGGCTGGTATCGCCATGGCGAGAATCAGAAAATTTCGGGGCAGGGTGCTGTTTTCCGGAATGATTTCCGCGCCCCTGGTCATGCCCGAAGTGATTACAGGTCTGTCCTTACTGCTGCTTTTCATCACGATGAGCGAACTGATCGGCTGGCCTGCTCGGGGAATCACCACGATCACCATCGCCCATATTACTTTTTCCCTGGCCTATGTTGCGGTCATCGTGCAGTCGCGACTGGTCGGTGTTGATGAATCACTTGAGGAAGCCGCGCAGGACCTCGGGGCGAAACCATACAGGGTACTGTTTGATGTCACAATTCCGTTGATTGCACCTGCTTTGGTTGCAGGATGGCTGCTTGCGTTCACGCTGTCATTGGATGACCTGGTGATTGCGAGTTTCGTCTCCGGCCCGGGCGCGAATACATTGCCCATGCTGATTTATTCGAGAGTGAAGCTCGGACTCAAACCCGATGTCAATGCCTTGGCAACGATCATCATCGTGATCGTCACCATCGGTGTGGTGATTGCCGGGTATATCCTGTCGCGTCAGGAAAAACAGCGCATGCTTGACATGCAGATGGCAGAGTCAGAAAAGCACGACCTCAAGACTGCCTGATACTCACCGCCTGATTCATCATTCTCACCTGTCCGAATTCCGGTTGCCGGGCGAAACGGCCGACTGGAAGTACGGATTGAATCTTGTGATGAAAATCCTTGACGCCGGTTTCGACTGTCTCCGAGAGATTCCATCGCGGGTAGACTGAAGAGTTCAGTCCTTCCTGAATAGTTTTCATATAGGCACGGTCTTCATAGTCAGTGACTGTATTCATTCGCCGGTTCAGGTAGCGCAGTGCCGCAACTTCCCTGCGATCGTCGGGCAAGGCGTACACCCGGGAAATCATCAGCGTATTTTCAAGGTCCACCGGAATGGACATATAGATTTCCATCATATCCGGATACAGTGCGAATACAGTGTTCGGAAAGACATTGAAATACATCCAAAGATCAGTCTTGTCGTCAGGCAGGTGATCAAAATCAGGCATCAGCTTGCGATAGTTCTTCACACTCCAGAGCTCTCCGAAACTGCTGTTGAGCCGCCCATAGGAGACCGGCACATGTTCGATTGCTGTGTCGATGTAGTCCTGGCCGTAGAGTTGATGCAGTGTGGGGTGTCCGATGGGAACATGGTAGCCTTCATTGTCAATGTCATGAAAGACCTTCCAATTGACCGGAATAGTGTAGTGGTCGGCTTCGCTATACGGTTGCAGGCGTTCCAGTTGATAATGCTCGACTTCATGTTCGATCGGCATCAATGATTCCTCAAGCGACTTTCCACCCGGGACAAACCGAATGAAGATGAAACCATGCCAAATCTCGACATCCAGCGCCACCAATCCACTTTTTTCCGGTTCAATGTAAGGAAATCCTTCCTTCCCCGGTATGAACTGAAGCTGGCCATCAAAGTCATATCGCCATCCATGAAAAGGGCAGACCAATGCGCGCTTGCACTGACCGGTTCCTTCAAGAATCTTTGAGCCCCGGTGTCTGCAAATATTGTGAAATGCATTGATCGCGCCTTTCCTGTTTCGAATCACCAAGGCTTTCTCACCAAACCCTTCGAATGTCAGGTAGTCTCCAACATTGGGCATGTCACTGACATGTCCGACCAGCATCCAATTTGGCTTGAACAGCTGTTCGATTTCCAATTCAAGAAACTCCTGGTTCTTGTACGTCCAGGTTGGTAAAAGATCAACTGTTTCGGCTTGTCCGTTTGAGATTGGTTTCTGGGCGGAAGCTGGTGAGATGCATTCGAGATAGTGCTTGCAGGTCTTGACCGCAAATTCCCTGTCGAATGACCCATTGGAGTAGAGCGCCTGCTGCCAAAGCGAATCAATCATGCCTTCCAGCCCCAATGCCAGCGCATCAACATCTGCGCTGGAATCGGTTGTTGGTTCCAGTAACTCCGCGATGAACCCGCGGATCATGTCATTTTCTCGCTGGTCACTCTTGCCGCAGATTTCCCGATATTCCTCTCTCGCCTGACTTTCACTCATAAAGGCAAACCAAACAGCGATTTTGTCTTTGACAAACAATTGATTGTCAAAGTTGGCATCAATGTACGCGTGCAGTTTTTCCAGCGGAGAATCAGCCTTTCCCAAGTGCTGATTCAGCACCAGGGTGTACTCATCGGCGATGTACCTCAAGGTATCCAGAAGCAGCTGTCGTTTGGAATCGAAATGAAAATTGACGATGCCGGGTGAGAGTCCAGCCTTCGAAGCAACCTTTGCGACGGTTGCACCGGACAATCCAGATTCAGAAATGGTTTTGATCGTTGCGCGAATCAACTGTTCCCGTCGAGCGTCTGTGGAATTTCTGCTGGAACTTTGAACTCTAGTCATGATTGGTATCCATTAATTTAATTAAATGAACGTTTAATATAGTTGAACAAGTATATAACAGATTTGCAGTGATGTTGCAAGTCATCTGAAGATTCGAACGGTGTGGTTGGGCAGCGATGGACTCAGACTTGACCGTGCCCTTGGCTTTGTCAGGTGCGCTTTCGGGCTCTTCGATTCGTCAGCCGAAGTCCGTCTCGAAGATTCATCGACAGGAGCGTTAGGTTAACGGCTCCGGCGACAAGTTCAACCACCTGAACGGTGTAGAAGGTCGTGTCGAATGTATAAGTGTCTGCCTTGTAGGCGAGAAACAGCGCGCACGGAATTAGGATGACTATTCCATTCGCTGCCACGAACGGCATCCGCTTGCGCTTTTGTGCAATCAAATTGCCAGACCGTCCGCGGCTCAGCAGGTGTCCGGTACCGCCTGCCAGGGCGAGTGAGGGGATGAGAATGATGAAACACCACGGAATCGCCAGCTTGACGAATCTGACTTGTTCAGCCGAGCCGAAGAGTTCGGAACCAACAGTAGATATCCAGAATGCAGCGATAATCAAGGTCGCCGTCACTCCAGCGACAGGATGAGTTTTTTTCATCAACATCGCGTATCCTTTCTATCAAACACCAGGTCTGAAGGCATCGTCAACCGTTTTCAGCAGTCCGCTTTCCACGTCGTAAATGTAACCGTGTATGGATATTGTTCTAGCAACCAGTGGGTGGTTGGCAATGATCTTCACATCAGTGCGTACACTCTCTTCAAGGTCGGTAATCGTCAGCCAGCTGATGTCGTGACCGTGGTTGGATCCGCATCCTGATTCAGATTGTTGCCACTTACCATTTTGGTTGCTTGCAGGATTCAGACTTTTTGCGAACAGGTCCCCGACTTCCTGATCGGTTACAGTCGCCATCCCGCATTTTGTATGCTGCACGACAAACCAGTCGAGCGTGCCAAAGAACTTGTGTGAGACAAGCAAAGAGCGGATCGCATCATCACTGGCCCGGCCACCGGCGTTTCGTATGACATGTGCATCACCCAGATTCAGACCGGTGATTTTCATTGGGTCAATGCGTACGTCCATACAGGTCAGAATTGCGACCTTCCTGCGCGGACCACCTGGGAGTGGTTCTTCCTTTTGATACTTGTCGGCGTACGATGTGTTTGCGTGAGCAATCTCATTAACGATGTTGGATGAATCGGCCATTTTCTCTCCTGTAAACTGTTATTCATCAAGAATTCCGAAATCGTTTTGCCTGTCAATTGTACGGAACTCAAACGCAAGAATAACTTTTAAACCCGAAGTTGCCAACAAATTATATTTATAGGTTTTGAATCAGCACATCGGGTTGACTCAGTTATCCGTCATCCGCAATGGGTTTTCCAGTTTCCGAACTGCGTCTCGTGTGGTGAACACAACTGACTGCGGAAGATAAGCGAAGTGCGATGCGATTCAGAATTTACAGGCGTCTAAGGGGCGAGCGTTGGTTGACGATCTGCTCATACACATATCAAAGTTTTTCCACCTGTTTACAAAAGTACACCTGTGGTTCGCTTCCTATTGAAGATATGTAGTATCCAACACCGCCCGTAAATAGTCTGCTCGGACCGAGGACGAATCTATGCGAAAAGTCCTTTCCGAATAACCATTGTCTAACAGGTCCGAGTTCGGTTTCCTCAATTACCGCAATGACGGCGGCTTCAGCTTTTCCAAATATCGAGACTAACCCGCCACTGATGCCAGCCTCAGCCATTATTGCGAGATGTTTTGGCGATATTTTTCCTAGTGTCGATTCCAAACCCGGAAGGCTGGCCAGTTCCTCTATATTCTTATAGACTACCAATACCACCAACACGTCTGTGCTGGACATATATTCGGTACATTGCCAAAATTCGATATCCGATTTCGTGTCAGCTGTTGATTGCAGGCTTAATGAAAACGTCAGTGCGATTACGATTGTCAGGATCGTTTTTTTCATTCGTTTGCTCAGATTAGTGTGGTGAAGTTGTAAGTTCTGGGAATTCAAGCCTTACAACTATCATACGATACAGTGCAGGAGTAATCTACTATTCAGTCAGGGCACGTCAATTTGTTCACTATCAATGATACACCCTCAGGAAGTGCGCCCCAGGACTCCCAAAGTTAAGTGAACCAGCACACAACCCAAATTAATTTTAGGTTTTGAATCAGCACATCGAGTTGACTCAGTTATTCATCATCCGCGATAGGGTTTCCAGTTTCCGAACTGCATCTTGTGTGGAGAAAACAACTTACCGCTTGAGGTAAGCAGAGTGCGATGCAATTCAGGATTTGCAAGTGTCTAAAGGGTGAGCGTTGGTTGATGGTCTGCTCATGCACATATTAAAGATTATACAAATGCTTACAACGGTACTTCTTTGTTGTTTTTCCCGTTTTATAGTCGATGTGTTTTCCAGAACCGTCCGAATTGATGAAAAACGCAGCAGACTTAAAGTCTTCTCCGAATCCCCAGTATCTAGCAGATTCGGTGACCTGAAACACGGCAGCCTCTGTTGTTCCTGATATCGTGATAATCCCGATACCGCCGCCGGTTTCAGCTAGTTCTGCGACTCGTTCTGACGACGGTAATTCTGCCGTCTTCAGAATGTTGGCTATTCTCTCGCCATTCTCAGATCCTAACGCCTCCACCAACACCTTCTTACCGAATGCACCTTTAGTACATTCCCAGATCTCGATATCCGGTTCCGTGTCAGCTGTTGATTGCAGGGTTATTGAAAGCGTCAGTGCTATTGCGATTGTCAAGATCAATGTTTTCATTCGTTGGCTCCTATATGCTTGATTAATTTTTAAGTTCTGGAATTTAAATCCTAAAACTATCATACGATACAGTGCAGGTGTAATCTACTATTCAGTGAGGGCACATCTATTGATTCACTATCAATGATACACCCTCAGGAAGTGCGCCCCAGGATTCTCAAAGGTAAGTGAACCAGCACAAGAGCCGAAGGCGCGCCGTTAGTCGCGATTCATAACCGATTGATTGAGTGACCCGAATATGGCGGGCGAAATTTCCGACCAGTCGAACTTGCATGCTGTGATCAGTTTGGAACGAAGGTCGGAATCAAAACTGGCAACTGCCAGCTTCTCCTCAAAAAAGGGTCGCTGTCAACATAAGGTAGTGCGGCGAGATCACTATCCAGTGTATTTTGTCTTTCCTTCACTGGAATGTTCATTACCTGAAATACACGCTGCAGCAATGTTCCTGTATCTGGTCCATCACTCCTGGTTCGGCGATGCAATTGATCATGCAGATGGTTAGGTGGTCCGAAAAAGCCAGTATCGTTTGCGAAGAGGCAGAAAACGACTCGAATCAGAAATAGATTGAAATCATCTGCCGGATAGCCAGAAGCATGCAGCCTGTTGCTCAGTTCACCCACCAACTCGAACGCCGCAATGTTGACCTGATTATGAATGCTTGAATCGTGTGGTTCACGTTCCAAGATGAGTCTGAGTGTCGAGACGATGTGTGTGCTTTGCGGCTATATCCAATTGATGGACAATTTTCGCTTGAGCTTCTTCGTTGGAATCAGCAGTGGTATCAGGAACGATAAACCTTCCTCGCTCAGCGGGTGTTTGTGCAGAATCACTCGGAAAAATCATGGATTGTGTTGGTGCCTGACGGGCAAAACTCCGGTAGCCGCGCTTACTGATCAGCAATGGCTCAACATGCTGTTGATACAGTTCAAACAGAAATTCGATTCTCTCTCGGTCGGACGAAAAAGCTGTATCGCGATAGCAACGATCGACCGCCCGATCAAGTTTTTGGTGCAGTGCCCGTAATTCACGCGGCATGAAATCCGGATCATATAGGGTAGCAAGTGACCTATCGGAATATTTCGCTCTCTCGTCAAGAATATCTTGTGCAATCGTAATCAACGGTTCAGTTGTGCCCGGTGGAGGTGGAAACGTGTTGTAAACCAATGCGATGGAGTAACGAAACCTACTCTCCAATTTCCCGCCGACGAAACGAAGCCAGGTCATGTGCATTTTGGAAGTCAGGAGCGCAAAGTCTTCCAATGATGCTCCGAGCAAAATCCTCGTATCAACACTCGGGATGACCGGCGGCTCCAGCCAGGCAATTGGAACATATTCTCGACGCTCTGAAGTCGTCACGGGAATCACCAAGTAAGGTTCGTCCGGAATGACGCGCATGTAAAAATCTCTGGGTGTGTCAGCACACTTGACAGTTTGAATGCGTTTACTGCCTAATCTGAAGTCACGTACTCCTCGTATTCTTTTCCTTGTTTCAGGTAACTGCGCAAGCTGCTCCGGGGAGGCTTCGTGTAGGTCCAATATGTAACGCATGGTGCCGCGGATGAGATCCTGTGCTCCAACATAGGGTTTGATCAGATCAGCAGCACCGGGTTCAGTCTGCAGAAAGGCATCTCGTTCCTCAGCATTTTTGAATGTGTACAAGCCATCGTTGATCGGTTGGGATCCCGTCTTCAGTGGCGCGAATCCATTGATGGGGCGTTTGGTCGCTTGCACCAACACGTGTGGGAACCGCTCCAGTTCGGGCATCAAATAAGGTGAAATCGCAAGATGATGGGTTTGTTCGGGTACTTCGGTACCACTTTCATAACTGAACAGTCGCTTCAGTTTTGGTTCGCAGCCACGCCGAGCCAGTCCGATGACTACAACATGGACATGGGCCGTAACGCGCGACTCCGATGACCAGGAGAAGGCGCGGTGTGCAAACGCAATTTCCAGATGAAAGCGTTCAAACAAAAGCGGCCATAACTGTCCGACCTGCTCACCCTGCGTGATTGAGCTTGTCGCCACAAATCCAATGCGAGTTTCATCTCTGACATATGCTCCGGCTTTCAAAAACCAGCAGCACACGTAGTCCAATGTGCCCTTGATGCGTTTGAATCGTGCGATGCGCTGAACCTGCTTGCGCTGTGCATCATTTTGGTACTTGGATCCTATGAATGGTGGATTACCCAGAATGTAACCGCAGTCTTTTGCCGCAAGAACCTCCTCCCAGTCCAATTCAAGTGCGTCGGCGCAAACGATTTGTGCTTTCGGTCGCAGTGCGATCCTCGTGTACACCGTTCCAAACGCAGCACCCAGCTCAATGTTCATGATGTGATCCATCATCCACAGTGCAGTCTGGGCGATTCGGGCGGAAAACTCCTCCAGCTCGATGCCGAAAAACTGATCAACGTCGACGACTCTCAAGTCCTGAACATCCACTTCCAACTGTTGACTCTTCACCAGCTGTTTGAGCACTCTGATTTCCAACAGTCGCAGTTCCCGATAAGCGATGATGAGGAAGTTGCCACAGCCACAAGCCGGATCCAGAAATGTCAGTTTCCTAATCTTTTGATGAAACTCACGGAGTCGGAAAAACCGATTGCGCTTCAACTCACAGATTCGGTCGAACTCATTTTCGAGATCATCCAGAAACAGCGGCCTGATCACCTTCAGGATATTCTGTTCGGTTGTGTAGTGTGCACCAATCACACGGCGTTTGTCGCGATTCATGACCGACTGGAAGAGTGCCCCGAATATTGCAGGTGATATCTCCGACCAGTCGAACTCGCATGCCTCAATCAGCCTGGCGCGGAGATTTGAATCAAAACTGGCAACAGCCAGCGGGTCTTCAAAAAGGTCGTCATCGACATAGGGGAGCGCGGCAAGACCGGATTCCAAGTTACGTTGTCTCGCCTGTACGGGAGTATTCAGTACTTGAAAGATGTGGTGCAGCAGCGGACCTGTATTTAATCCGTCCTCACTCGTTCGGTAGAGCAGGAATTCGTGCAGCAGATCGCGCGGTTCGAAAATTCCGGTGTCGTCGGCAAATAGGCAAAAGACAATCTGAACGAGAAACATCTCCAAATTGTGTTTCGGATATCCAGAATCTCGCAGACAATCGTACAGCTCTGCGATCAATTCGAAGGCAGCGATGTTGACGTCGGCCTGAACGCTGAAGTTACGTGGGTCATCCCCCAGCATGAAACCAAATAACTCAACATTTTGCGGCAGGTCTTCGAGTGCAAATGTCCATTCCTTGCCGGAATCCCGATCCAACAGTTGAAATGTCTTGAAGTCGCAGACCAGCTGATAGCGGGGTTTTTCAGCATCCTTTATCGCATCCGAATAATCTCTTGCCTGTTGCAGGCTGCGCCCGGAAATTTTCTGCTCCACCAGCAGCATGCCCGGCCAGAACAGGTCGATGTAGCCAATGGAGTTTTCCAGCTTCTTGGCGCAATTCTCATAACCTGCAATCGCACGGCGTTTAATGCCGAAGATTCCAAAGAAGTCGGAGTAGAAACTCAGTGTTTCACTTTTGTTGTAGGATGCATCTTTCCATGCCTCACAAAATCGAGTGGCGCGGGAACGAATTTCGTTCCAATCAGTATGCATTTTTCTAGCCTGTCCTTGTGGCTTGATATCTAAAATGTTGAAGTGACTGCCTGACCGGCATCCAACACGTGCAATCAACGACGGACCAGCAAGTCCGCAATACTGCCGGTTGAGGGACTGATGTTGATCAGACAGTCATTGAATTGAATGTTTACCTGGGTTCCTTAAATTTCACCATTGAATTATTAGCTTCAACCGGGTCAACTCTGTCAACCCACAGTCAAGCCATACATTGCGATTCGATCTTCGATGCTACGCGCCGTTGGATGATTCCAATTCGGCATAAACAGCGTTCAAGGCATTTTTCAGCGCATCAAACAGATCGTCAATCTGCTGTTCCGTAATGATCAGTGGCGGGCAGATTCCAACCGTGTCGCCCGAAGGCAGTGCCCTGAGAATCAATCCATTCTCCAGACACTGCTGATACACTTTCAGTGCAACTTTCATTTCTGGGTCGTACGGTTGCTTGGTCTCCTTGTCGGCGACCAGTTCCACCGCACCGATCAGTCCGACACCTCGTGCTTCGCCAACCAGTGGATGGGAATTGATTTCCTTCAAGCGATTCTGAAATGGCACCATGACTTTTCGTACGTGCCCCAGGATATCGCGCTCCTCATAGATTCGCAGAGTCTCAAGCGCAACCGCGGCGCCGACCGGATGTCCACCGTAGGTGAATCCGGTGCCGAATACACCATGTTTGGCGCTCGCCTCTGCGATCACCTGGTAGATCTCTTCTGAGATCATGGTCGCACCAATAGGAAAATAAGCCGACGACAGCTGTTTGGCACAAGTCACCATATCGGGCACGATACCATAGGTGTCGCATCCCCATGGATTACCGGTCCGCCCGAATCCATTGATCACCTCGTCAGCGATCAGCAGGATGTCGTGTCGTCTGAGGACTTCCTGAATCTTGGCAAAGTAGGTCTTGGGTGGAGGAATGACACCGCCGGCGCCCATGGTCGGTTCTGCGATCAGGGCCGCAACGGTCTCCGGTCCCTCCGCAATGATCAGGTTTTCCAACTCCTGTGCGCGGCGGGTTGCAAAGTCCTCTTCGGACTCACCATCCTCACCAAAGCGGTAGTAGTGTGGTGTCCCTGTCTGTTTGAACTGGCTCAATGGCGCATCGAACGCGTTCTGAATGACAGGAATGGCAGTCAGACTCGTGGCGGCAATGGTGACGCCATGGTAGCCTTTCTCGCGGGAGATGATCTTTTTCTTTTCCGGTCTGCCCAGTGCATTGTTGTAATACCAGGTGAATTTGATGGCCGAATCAACGGCTTCCGAGCCCGAAGTCACGAAATAGGCCTTGGACATCGGGCGAGGGGCAATCGAAATGAGTTTGTCTGCGAGTTCCGAGACAACCGGTGCCGTTCGTCCGGCAAAACTGTGGTTGTAGGGCAGTGTTTCCATCTGCTTGGTCGCAGCATCGATCAGGCGTCTCTCACTGAAACCCAACGATGTACACCAAAGACCGGCCAGTCCCTCAATGTATTTGTTGCCGTGCTCATCCCAGATGTAGATGCCGTCGCCCTGGACATAGGTTTTCGGGCCGGTCTGCTCATGCAGGATATGGTTCGTATAAGGATGCAGATTGGATCGGATATCCTTTTCTGCCAGGGTGGTCTCCTCGACTTCAGAAACCGTGTCCTGAACAGTGTCAATTTCAGATTGCAGATTCATTTACGCACCTCCTGCGCAAAGAGATTTGGCATATCGCGTTTTAGACGCGTTTTTTGTGTGATCAGGATTCATTATAGACGCTCAAACGTTGGAGTCCGCAAATGAACCCTTTCGCCGCTCAATGAACGCGAGCAGCTCGGCGTCGGTTGCCGGGTCCATGTCGGGCAGCTGGTACTGATCAAGCATCTGCTTCCACAGTCGATTTGCACGGTCGGCGGCGTGCAGGCTGCCATCTGCCTCCCACTGCTCGAAACTGTTGTTGTCCGCGATCGAGGACCGATAGAACGCGGTCTCGAAGTTGCGCTGCGTATGTGCGCAGCCAAGAAAATGATTGCCCGGTCCGACTTCCCGGATCGCATCCAGTGCCTGGCTGTTCTGCGACGTGTCCACACCATTGAGGAATTCCTGCAGCATGCCGGCCTGGTCGGTGTCCATGACAAACTTTTCATAACCCATCACCAGCCCACCTTCGAGCCAGCCTGCGGTGTGCAGCATGAAATTGACACCGGCCAGCATCGCGGTCTGCAATGTGTTGGCGGACTCATAGGCCGCCTGGGCATCCGGAATCTTTGACGAGCACAGCCCGCCGCCGCTTCGAAACGGCACGTTGAGTCGCCGTGCCAGGGCCGCACAGATATAAAGGACCTGGGAGGGTTCCGGCGTACCGAATGTTGGTGCACCGGATTGCATTGAGATGGAACTGCTGAATGTTCCGAAAATCACCGGTGCCCCGGCTCGGACCAATTGTGCGAACGCCATGCCCGCCATGGCCTCAGCCAGAATCTGGGTGCAGGTACCGATCACAGTCACCGGCGACATGGCACCGGACAGGATGAACGGTGAGACGACGGTGCCTTGTAGATTCTTGGCATAGGTTTTCAGGGCCGCAAGCATGGTGTCGTCGAATGTCATCGGGGAGTTGACGTTGATCAGCGACAGAATGCAGGTGTTGTTGTCCACAAAGTCATCACCAAAGACGATTTTCGCCATGTCTACGGTATCCTGTGCCCGCTCACCGCTGGTTACCGAACCCATGAACGGCTTGTCGCTGTATTTCAGATGGCTGTAAACCATGTCAAAGTGACGCTTGTTCACCGGCAGGTCGACAGGTTCGCATACCGTACCGCCCGAATGGTGAAGCGCGGGCGAAAGATAAGCCAGCTTGACGAAATTACGGAAGTCCTCGATCGTCGCGTAGCGTCTTCCCTCATCCAGATTCCGGATGAAAGGCGGTCCGTAGGCCGGTGCGAAGACCGCGGTGTCGCGCGCAATCCGCACCGACTTGGCCGGATTTCTGGCGTGCTGGATGAATTCTGACGGTGCATTGGCGGTGATGATCTCGCGCAGCATGCCGCGGTCAAATCGTACCCGCTCTCCGTCAACGGATGCACCGGCCGCTTTCCAGATCGCGATTGCTTCGGCATCGTCGCGAAACTCAATTCCGATTTCCTCCAGGATGAGGTCAGCGTTGCTTTCGATCAGTTCCAGCGTCTCCTCCGGAGTCACTTCGTAAACAGGGACTTTGCGCTCGATAAACGCCACTGCCTCGGTCTGCACTCGGGAACGTTCAGCCTTGCGGGCCGCACGGCCTCCCGACCGTGATCTTCTTGCACTCATTTGAATCTGCTGTCTCGGTTAGGGTTATGGAATGAACTATTCAATCCTTGGAATTGTCCGGTCGTGGAAATCGCTGTGACCTGCGGTAAGGGAACACGTCTTCAAGTCCGCCGGCATTGATCATCTTTTGCTTCTCCCGCCAGAAATCAACCGTCATCAGGTCACCATGCGCCTCGCGAAAGTGTTTGCCGATCACCGGATTGACCATGAAATACTTCTCGAACTCCTCGGGGAAAACGTCATCCTCGCCGACGGAAAACCATGGCGTAGTCGCCATTTCATCGTCCGGGTTTCGGGCTGGCGGAATTTTTCTGAAGTTCAGTTCCGTCAGGTAACGGATCTCATCGTAATCGTAGAACACAACCCGATTGTTGCGGGTCACGCCGAAATTCTTCAACAGCATATCGCCCGGAAAGATATTGGCTGCCGCCATCTCCTTGATTGCGTCACCATAGCCGCGGGCAAAGTAGATGGCTTCCTGCTCATCGGTGATGTCCTGCAGCAGCAGGTTCAACGGTGTCATTCGATGCTCGATGTAGACATGCTTGAGGACCACAACCTCACTGTTGACAATAATCGAGCGCGCACAGGTGTCCTGCAGCATCTCAAGCAGCTCATCGCTGAATCGATTGCGCGGCAACGCAACATCGGAATACTCCAGCGTATCCGCCATGCGTCCCACCCGGTCGTGTTGCTTGACCAGGTGATATTTCTCAATCACGGTCGACCGGGACAGTTTCTTGGGCGGCTCAAAGGCATCCTTGATCAATTTGAACACATACCGGTAAGAGGGGAGGGTGAATACGGCCATGACCATGCCGCGCGTACCCGGTGCCTCGATGAAGCGGTCGGTCGAATGCTGAAGGTGATGCAGGAAATCCCGGTAGAAGGCGGTCTTGCCCTGTTTGTGAAATCCGATTGCAGAGTAAAGGTCAGCCATGCTCTTGGCAGGCAGGATATTCATCAGAAATCGCACGGTTGCCGAGGGAACCTGGGTCTCAACCATGAAGTAGGCCCGGGAAAATCCGAATATGGCGTCGAGGTCGGCTGGATCCAGGATCAGCGCGTCGACGAACAGTCCACCTCGTTCGTTGTTGAGGATGGGAACGATGAATGGTGTCGTCCTATAGTCGTTGATCACCCGTCCAATCAGATAGGCCGCCTTGTTTCTGAAAAATAGTGAGCTGAGCACATCAATCTGATAGTTCAGGGAGATGGACCGTTGTTTCCTGGGCAGCACCTGGCCCAGATGCCGGAGGATGTTCCGGACATCCCGTCTTAGGTCTTCGTAGGGAACGTTGAAGTTCAATCCCAGCAAAATTTCTGAGATCGTATTGCGCAACCCCAGACTTGCCGGATAGTATGACCGGTAGATTGGCTTGTCGGCCTGCAGGTATTCCCGCGAAACCGAGGATCGCACAAAAATGTGGGTGTTCTTGTAGTAGCGCCGGTCAAACAGTCTGCAGAAAACCGAATTGAAGTAACTTTCCGCGAGTTCCGGCTGTCGATGATTCAGCAACAGGCGAATGTAGCGGATTTTCACTTCTTCCCACAGTGCCTCATCAAGTTCGTCGATATCGAACTTGGTGCGGATCGTCGTCAACGACTCCTGAATTCGCTTGTCGTAGAAGAAGATGCGTCTTCGTGCCGCTTCCCTGGCCTCGTGCCACTGGGCTTTTTCAAACCGCTCCTTGGCACCGGAGGTGATCTCCTGAAACAGGGTGAAGTGGTGTTCGAATCCCTTCAGGATCGCCCGCGAAATCTTCTTGGCGCGCCGGGTCTGCTCGGACTCGCGCGGTGCGGATTTCGCATCGGGATCGCTGCCCATTTGCGGAAACAACTCAAAAGTCTTTGCGGATTTTGGCATTGGATGAAGAAAAAGATCCTGAAGTTCCACAAACCGACACGAGAATCAGGCTCGATCGGTTCAATTGATACAGAAAAACAATTACGGATTATTGTAAATTAGGTAGAATTTTGGAATTGATGATTTCAATTCGGAGACGACCTGGAAGAAGTTGCGGGTTTGCGTATGGAATCATTTAAAATTCAATAAGTTAATGAATTATTTTGTTTGTGTGAATGTTGAGTGAGTGAATTATGGAAAGTCATGCCAGGGTAGTTGTCATCGGTGGCGGCGTGGTGGGCGTCAGTACGCTTTATCACCTTGCCAAGAAAGGCTGGAGTGATGTGGTTTTATGCGAGCGTACGGAACTGACTGCGGGGTCTACCTGGCATGCAGCCGGTCTTTTGCCGCTTTTCAATATGAGTTACGCCGTCGGGCAGCTTCACAAGTACTCGGTTGATCTCTATAAGTCACTGCAAGAGGAGACCGGCCAGGACGTGGGCTTTCACGTGACCGGCAATCTGCGGCTGGCTTGCACCAACGACCGAATGGATGAATACAGAAAATACTGCGGTACCGCAAACACGATCGGTGTGCCGTTTGAGGTGATCACCCCCAGCGAGGTCAAGGAACTATGGCCGTTGATCAATCCCGAGGGATTGGTCGGTGCCTTGTACCATCCCGATGACGGACACATCGCACCGGTTGATCTCACCAATGCGTTGTCGAAAGGCGCCCGCGACCGTGGCGCCAAGATCTACCAGCAGACTGAGGTCACCGGATTGAGCCGCACCAGTGGCGGGGAATGGCGGGTATCAACCACCAAGGGCGACATTGTCTGTGAGCACATCGTGTGTGCGACCGGCAACTACTCGCAGACGACCAGCCGGTTGCTCGGCATCACCACTCCATCGATACCGGTTCAGCATCAGTACATCGTGACCGATGTGGTCGGAGAGTTGAAGGAATATCGCGAGGGTGGCGGCCGGGAACTCGCGGTGTTGCGCGAGTCCGATGCCTCGTACTATCTGCGCGAGGAAAGGCTGGGTTACATCCTCGGTCCCTACGAGAAGGGCGCACCTGCAGTGTTTGCCGATGGGGTGCCGGCGACCTTCGAGAAGGACCTGTTTCCTGGCGACCTGGACCGGCTGATGCCGCACGTCGAGGCAGCCATCAATCGGGTGCCGTCGTTTGAGACAGCCGGAATCAAGGATATTGTCAACGGCCCTATTGCCTATACACCGGATGGCAGTCCACTGGTCGGACCAGCCTGGGACCTGCCGAATGTGTGGCTGAACGAAGGTCACAGTTTTGGTGTAACCGCAGCCGGTGGTGCCGGCTGGCAGCTGGCCGAGTGGATGGTGGATGGGGAGCCCTCCATTGATCTTTTGGCGGTTGATCCCCGAAGATACGGGGATTATGCGCGCGGCCCCTTTCTTGTCCAGAAGAATGAGGAAGCCTACGAGAACGTGTTCACGGTCCACTATCCCGATGAGGAGCGACCTGCCTGTCGTCCCGCGAAGACCAGTCCGATTCATGATCAACTGGCATCCATGGGCGCGGTCTGGGGGCAGCGCTACGGCTGGGAGCGACCGAACTGGTTCGCGCCCGAAGGCGTTGAGCCGGTCGATGACTGGAGTTTTAGGCGCTCGGATTACTTTGAGCACGTCGGCAATGAGCATAACAACATCAGAAACAACGTCGGCATCATCGATATCACGAGCTTCTCGAAGTTCCGGGTATCCGGCGACGGGGCCGAACAGTATCTCGACCGATTGGTCGCCAGGCGACTGCCGAAGAAAACGGGCCGGGTGCAGCTGTGCCATGTGTTGACCAAGCACGGTGGCGTACGCAGTGAGTTCACCATTACCAGGAATGTGGACGGTTCGTACTACCTGGTGAGTTCCGGTGCTGCCGAGCGCTTTGACCTGAGTTTCCTGAAAAAACACCTACCCCCGGATGGGTCGGTGCATCTGGAGAATCTCACCACATCTCACGGCACACTGGTCGTGGCGGGTCCGAACTCGAGAAAGGTGTTGCAGAAACTCACCCAGACGGATCTCTCCAACGATTCATTCCCCTGGCTGACATCTCAGGACATCTATGTGGGACTGGCACCGCTGCGAGCCATGCGCGTCAATTTCGTCGGTGAGTTGGGTTGGGAACTGCATCATCCGATCGAGTATCAGCGACATATTTTTGAACAGTTGATGGAAGCCGGTGCGGAATTCAACATCGGTCAATGCGGCATGCGTGCGATGGACTCCCTTCGCATTGAGAAATCCTACCGGATGTGGGGGCAGGATCTGACCCGGGAGTACACGATACTCGAGGCTGGACTCGGCATATTCGTACACATGGACAAGGGCGAATTTACTGGTCGCCGAGCACTGGAGAGACAGATGGCTGAAGGGATTCCGCAGGCCTTTGTGACGGTGTCCGTAGAGGGCATCACCGACGCTGATCCGCTTGGCAATGAGCCGTTGTGGGATGGTGAGAATATGATCGGTCGGGCAACCGCCGGCTCGTATGGACACTTCCTTGGGCAGAGTCTCGCCATCGGTTATGTACAGTCTGAATATGGAAAAGTCGGCACAAAAATGGAGATTGAAATATTGGGAAATCGCTATAATTGCTCCGTTATTGAGAATTCGCCTCACGATCCAGATAACAGTCGGCTCAGGTCGTAGCCAAATCAACCAAATTAGTCATATTTATTGGGGAGCGGTATGAAGGTAATTGTTCCTGTAAAGCGCGTCATAGATGCAAACATCAAGGTCAGGGTAAGGATGGATGGCTCTGGTGTTGAACTGAACAACGTCAAGATGTCGATGAATCCATTCTGTGAGATTGCGGTCGAGGAATCCATTCGCATGAAGGAGGCCGGTACCGCTGAGGAGGTCATCGTCGTTGCAGCCGGAATCCAACAGAGCCAGGAGACCATCAGAAATGCACTGGCGATGGGGGCCGACCGTGGCATCCTGATCCAGACCGACGTGGATCTGGAACCGCTGGCGATCGCCAAGCTGTTGAAGGCTGTCGTTGAGCGGGAAGAACCCGGACTGGTCCTGATGGGCAAGCAGGCTGTGGACAACGACAACAACCAGACCGGGCAGATGCTGTCGGCGATGCTGAACTGGTCACTTGGCACATTTGTCTCAAAAATCGAGATTCAGGACGATGGGTTCTGTGTGGTGCGCGAGGTTGATGGCGGACTTGAGACCGTTCAGCTGTCGAAACCCTCTGTGGTAACTGTGGATTTGAGGTTGAACGAACCCCGATATGCGTCATTGCCGAACATTATGAAAGCGCGCAAGAAGGCAATCGAGGTGGTGACGCCGGAAGAATTGGGCGTTGATGTGACGCCCCGGGTGACTGTGCTTGAAGTGACAGAGCCGCCGGCCCGACAGGCGGGTGTGCTGGTCGAAAGCGCAGAGGAATTGATTGAGAAACTCAGGAACGAGGCAAAGGTGCTGTGATGAGTGTACTGGTACTGATTGAACATGACAACAGCGAAGTCAAGGCTTCCACGCTGAATACAGTCACCGCCGCCGGTCAGCTCGGCGGGGAGATTCATGCCCTGGTGGTCGGCCATGACTGCGACCAGGTTGCAGCGGCTGCCGGCAAGATCAGCGGAATCTCGAAAGTGCTGAAAGTGGACGCTGCCGAATACCAATACGGATTGGTTGAGAATGTTGCCCCGGTCGTCAAGGATCTGGCTTCAGACTACACGCACGTTCTCGCGCCCGCTTCGACGTTCGGCAAGAATCTGATGCCGCGGGTGGCAGCCATGCTGGATGTTCAGCAGATTTCGGATATCAGCGAAATCGTGTCTGAAGACACCTTTATCCGGCCAATCTATGCTGGAAACGCCCTGGCACGAGTGCAGTCATCGGATTCTGTCAAGTTGATTACGATCCGGTCAACCACCTTTGATGCTGCTGAGGAAGACAGTGGCAACCAGGCACCGGTTGAGGAACTGTCAGCTGGCGGTGAATCCGGATTGTCGAGTTTTGTGCGCCATGACCTGACTCGAAGTGAACGTCCGGAACTGACAACGGCGAACATTGTCATCTCCGGTGGGCGCGGCATGCAAAGCGGTGAGAATTTTGCGATGCTTGAGCGGGTTGCCGACAAGCTGGGCGCCGCGGTTGGCGCCTCTAGAGCGGCTGTGGATGCCGGCTATGTCCCCAACGACTATCAGGTTGGGCAGACCGGCAAGGTCGTCGCACCGGATCTTTATCTTGCGGTCGGCATCTCAGGTGCGATCCAGCATCTGGCCGGTATGAAGGACTCGAAGGTGATCGTTGCCATCAACAAGGATGAGGAGGCGCCCATCTTCCAGGTTGCGGACTTCGGCTGGGTGGCGGATCTCTTTACCGCGATACCGGAATTGGAGAATGCGCTGGACTGACTGGATGGGCCGCAATTCGTCGGCCACACTCTGAAATCAAACGGGCTGTTGCGAAATGCACCAGCCCGTTTGCTTTGGGGGTAGTTTGATTAACCGGACAACACTCAGAATTGAGCGGTTTCTGTGGAGTCGGCCATCGCCACGGTCGAGGCTTCTCCACTGCCGACAGTTGCCTCATTGACAGCGTCAAAATAACTCACGCCGACCTCATGCTGGTGCCGGGTGGCGGAGAATCCGAATTCCTCAGCGGCAAACTCGGCCTGCTGCAAGTCGGAATAGCCTTCCATTCCCCGTTTGATGTACTTGCGTGCAATATCAAAACTGGAATAGTTGACGCTGTGGAAACTTGCCAGGGTTACGAACTGGTATCGGTAGCCCATTTCCGCAATATCCTTCTGGAAACTCGCCAGATTTTCGCGGCCAAGATGTTTCGCCCAGTTGAAAGAGGGTGAACAGTTGTAGGCCAGCATCTTGCCTGGGAATTCCGCATGAATACCATCGGCGAATTTCTGCGCTTCCTCAAGATTCGGTGTCGAGGTTTCCATCCAGATCAGGTCGGCATATGGGGCATAAGCCAGACCGCGTGCGATGCACATGTCGATGCCACCGGTAATTCTGAAGAAACCTTCCGATGTTCGCTCGCCGGTGATGTACGGGTGATCCCGTTCATCGACGTCGGACAACAGCAGCCGTGCAGCCTCAGCATCGGTTCGCGCAATGATGATGGTTGGCACGCCCATGACATCGGCCGCCAGTCGTGCGGATGTCAGATTACGCACACCTTGTGCGGTTGACAGCAGAACCTTGCCACCGAGATGTCCGCACTTCTTTTCCGAAGATAGCTGATCTTCGTAATGAATGCCGGCGGCGCCGGCCTTGATCATCGCCTTGGTTAGCTCAAAGACATTCAACGGACCGCCGAATCCTGCCTCGGCGTCAGCAACAATCGGCATGAACCAGTCAATGTCGGTGGTCTGCTGCCCGCTGAGCTGCTCAAGGGTCTGAATCTGATCCTGGCGGATGAAGGCGTTGTTGATGCGTTCGATGACCTGCGGTACCGAACTTGCCGGATACAGTGACTGGTCAGGGTAGGTCTGGCCGGCGTTGTTGGCGTCTGCTGCAACCTGCCAACCGGACAGGTAGATGGATTTCAATCCGGCTCGTACCTGCTGTACCGCCTGGCATCCCGAATACGCGCCGAGTGATGCGACAAACTTGTCATTCTGCAGAAAATTCCAGAGTTTTTCCGATCCCATTTCAGCCAGTGTGTGTCGAATGCATACCGAACCTCGCAGCCGTTCCACTTCAGTCCAGTCGTAGTCTCTTCGAATGCCATCCCAGCGATTGGGTGCGTAATGAGGTGTCGGAAATTCTTTCAGATCCTCGGTTGGATCCACTTTCCATTTGTAATTGCCGTTTGGTAGTTGGCTCATTGCCTGTGCTCCTGAAAAAAGTCAATGATTACAACAAAAAAAGCCACAGAATGTGACTTCTAACATACTGTACCAATAGTATATTGATAATTCATCGGCATTTGCAGGAAAATTCACGCCGGATTTTTGCCCCCGGCAGGCTTTCTGCCGAGGTCAAAGGAATAGACGTCAACCAGGAGAACTCAGTCAGCCCGGCCAAAACCACCGCCACCAGGCGTTTCAATGACGAAAATGTCATTTTCATTCATCTCGGTGCGGTCGGTTGATCCCATCGGTTCCACTTCACCATTGGCGCGAATGACGTAGTTCCTGCCTGTTTGGCCGGGACCGCCGCCGTCAACACCATAAGGTGGAACACGCCGGTGTCCGGATAGAATCGCCGCAGTCATCGGCTCCAGAAACCGGAGTTTCCGGATTGTGCCATTGCCGCCCCGATGCCGGCCCTGACCGCCACTGCCCTGGCGGATTTCAAAACTCTCCAGCCTGATCGGGAATCGCCACTCCAATATCTCGGGGTCGGTCAGTTTTGCGTTCGTCATATGCGTATGCACCGCATCGCAGCCATCAAAATCCGGCCCGGCCCCCGAGCCGCCGCAGATGGTCTCGTAGTACTGGTATTTGGCATTACCGAAAGTGAAATTGTTCATGGTGCCTTGTGCCGCAGCCAGCACACCGAGTGCGCCGTAGAGCGTATCGGTGATGTACTGGGAAGTCTCGACATTGCCTGCCACCACAGCGGCAGGGTAGACGGGTTTCAGCATGCAGCCATCAGGGATGATGATCTGGATCGGTTTCAGACATCCCTCGTTCATCGGAATCGTGTCTTCAACCAGCGTGCGGAATACATACATGACCGCTGCCCGGGCGACTGAAGACGGTGCGTTGAAATTGCTCTCCCGCTGCACCGAGGTGCCGGTAAAGTCCACCACTGCAGTCTGATTGTCATTGTCGATAGAGATGGTCACCTCGATGACGCTGCCGTCATCCATTTCATATCTGAAGTGTCCGTTTCGAAGCACTTTCAGCACTCGCTTGACGGCACTTTCCGCGTTGTCCTGTACGTGCTGCATATAGGCGATCACCACATCCAGCCCGAAGTGTTCGACCATCGCGCGCAGTTCCTGCACACCTTTTTCATTGGCAGCGATCTGGGCACGAATGTCCGCCAGGTTCTGTTCGATGTTCCGGACCGGGTATTGCGCGCCTTCCAGCAGTTCCCGGATTTCAGTCTCAAGAAACTCACCCTGCCGGATCAGTTCGACATCATCCAGCAAAACACCTTCCTCTTCAATGACATGGCTGTCAGGTGGCATTGAGCCCGGCGTGATGCCGCCGACATCCGCATGATGCCCTCTTGAGGCAACATAGAACAGTATCTTGCCTGTGGTTTGCTCGAATGCCGGTGTCACCACTGTAATGTCCGGCAGGTGCGTGCCGCCGTTATAGGGATTGTTGAGAATGAATGCATCACCTGGTTTCATCGTCTGCAGGCGATTGCGCATGATGATTTTCACAGACTCGCTCATCGAGCCAAGATGAACCGGCATGTGTGGTGCATTGGCGACCAAGTCTCCGTTGGTGTCGAAAATTGCACAGGAGAAGTCGAGTCGCTCCTTGATGTTGACGGAATAAGCGGAGTTCTCCAATGACGCACCCATTTGTTCCGCGATGGACATGAACAGGTTGTTGAATACCTCAAGCATGACCGGGTCCGCGTCGGTGCCGACAACGGTTCGGTTGGGGCGCGGTGCGGTTCGGGTCAGTACCAGGTGGTTGAATTTCGTCGTTGTGAGTTTCCAGTCACGCTCCACCACAGTCGTTCCGGTTGATTCAATGATAATGGCCGGTCCGTCGATCTCGTCGCCGGGCAGAATATCCTCCCGAAGATATACCTTGCCCGTGTGAAACTCCCCTGAGAAATACATGTTTGCGGAACTGACGGGTGTGAGTGGCGAGTTGCGAACTTCGGTACTAACCTCCGATTCTGCCTGAACATCGGATTTACCGATAGCCTCCACCGAGATCGCTTCGGCAATGATCGACTTGTCCGGCATGATGAATCCGAATCTCTGCCGATGCTTTTGCTCAAACGCCTGTCGAACGGACTCACTGTCACCCTCATCGACCGAGATGGCGGAATCCGTGCCATCGTATCGGACCTGGATTCTCTTCTGGATGTGAATGTTGCCGTCCGGAATCTCCTGTTCCCGGACATCGTGTCTGGCCTTTGCAGCGAGTTGTCCGTAGCGGTCATCCAGAGACTGCATCAGCTCTGGCGACAGTCGGCCTTCCACAGCCTCCTCATACATCGTACGAACGTCTGCAAGACCGATGCCATAGGCGGACAGGACACCGGCGAAGGGATGAATGAACACGGTCTCGATGCCCAGTGCGTCAGCCACCAGGCAGGCGTGCTGCCCCCCTGCACCGCCAAAACTGCACAGCGTGTATTCGGTGATATCGTAGCCGCGCTGAACGGAAATCTTCTTTATGGCATTTGCCATGTTGTCAACGGCGATGTTCAGGAATCCCTCAGCCACGCCATACGGTGTCCGGTCATCCCCTGTGGACTGGCGAATGTTCTTGGCGAGCTCGTCGAATTTCCGATGCACGGTCTCGACATCCAGAGTCTGGTCACTGTTGGGACCGAAGATCTTTGGAAAATAGTCCGGTTGCAACTTGCCCAGTATCAGGTTGCAGTCTGTAATCGTCAGGGGGCCGTTTCGTCGGTAGCAGGCGGGTCCGGGATTTGCGCCGGCGGATTCCGGACCGACCCGGTATTTGAGTCCATCAAATTTCAGGATTGAGCCACCACCCGCTGCGACTGTGTGGATTCGCATGATGGGGGAGCGGATTCGGACACCGGCAACAAAGGTATCGTACGCGCGTTCATACTCTCCGGCATAGTGGGAGACATCCGTTGACGTCCCACCCATGTCAAAGGCAATGATCTTGTCGAATCCGGCAATCCTGCTGGTCTCGACCGCGCCGACGATACCACCGGCGGGACCTGAAAGAATGCTGTCCTTGCCCTGAAAGCGAAAGGCGTCGGTCAGGCCGCCGTTCGACTGCATGAACATCAGTCGTACGCCCTTGAGTTGACTGGCGACCTGGTTGACGTATTGATTCAGGACCGGTGAGAGATACGCGTCGACCACCGTGGTGTCGCCGCGGCCGATGAGTTTCATCAACGGACTGGTTTCGTATGACGTTGATATCTGTGTGAAGCCGACCTTTTCTGCAATTTCGGCGACTGCCCGTTCATGCTCATGAAACCGGTAGCCGTGCAGGAATACAATTGCGCAGGCCTTGATGCCGCTGTCAAACACACGTTGGAGATCCGAATGGACCGCTCCTGAATCCAATTCCCGCAAAACCTCTCCACTTGCGCTGTGACGCTGGTCAACTTCGACAACCTGATCGTACAGCAGGTCCGGCAGGACGATTTCGCGGGAGAACAGGTCCGGGCGGGTTTGGTAGCCGATCCGAAGTGCGTCATGAAATCCCTTGGTTGTGACCAGAACGCACGGTGTTCCCTTGCGTTCCAGCAACGCATTGGTGGCAACGGTTGTTCCCATCTTGATGACACTGACGGATTCAGCCGTGTCGTCGTTGGAGCCATTCAGAATGTCCCGAATTCCCTGTATCGCGGCATCCTGGTACTGTTCAGGGTTGTCCGAAAGCAGTTTATGTGTGATGATTCTGCCATCCGTGTGGTTGGCAATGATGTCGGTGAAGGTGCCTCCGCGATCAATCCAGAACTGCCAATTCTGGGCATTCGGTGTATTCAATTGGTTTCAACCTTGTGGGAATCGAAAAAGAATTTGAGATTTGAGAGCAAAATTATAGACAATCAGGTTACCGGGCTTGCAGGTGCGATTTGCAAGAGTCGGGCGAAGCACTGCGACGTTGCGATTCAGGTGACTGTTGAACGACACCTGTCATCCATGATTGGGTAGTACACTATCTGCACCATGAAAATCGACGGCAAAAACGGAATTGTGACTGGGGTGAAATACATCCCATCGCCAAACTTCAACGAGCGACCAACCGATTGTCATCCAGAAGTTGTCATCGTTCATTCCATCAGCCTGCCACCGGGACAGTATGGTGGCGGTCAGATTGAGGACTTTTTCTGCAACCGACTGGATTGTGCTTCACATCCCTACTTCGAAGGATTGCGGGATCTGAAGGTCTCATCTCATTTTCTGATCCGACGCTCAGGTGAGATTATCCAGTTTGTGCCGGTTGGTCAACGGGCCTGGCATGCGGGGGAATCAATCTGTGAAGGCCGTGAGAATGTCAATGACTTTTCTGTCGGAATCGAACTGGAAGGCTGCGACGAGGATGAGTTTGAGGACAGTCAATACGAATCGCTGAACGCATTGATAGAGGTTCTCATCGACAGTTATCCAAAAATGAGCCGTCGCCGCATTTACGGGCACAGTGAAATCGCCCCGGAACGAAAAACCGATCCGGGTCCGAACTTTGTTTGGTCCAGGGTTCGTGACACTTGAAACCAGACTGATTCTGAACGCAGGGATTCGCTGTCGCTTCCGGGACAGATGAAGCTGACGGTCGCCAACGAATCGTCCTCAGCAAACCGATTGAATCCGATTAAACTACAATCCAAATTTTTACTTTTCGACCGAGGGAAACTCAATGGACAAGGATTTATTCAACAAGGGATTAGAACAGCGCAAAGCCACTCTGGGCGCCGAATACGTCGAGAAAAATCTCAACGCAGCCGACGACTTCAATCGACCGTTTCAGGAGGCGATGACCGCCTGGTGCTGGGGATTTGGATGGGGCGATGACGTGATTGACGCCAAAACCCGATCAATGATGAATCTTGCGATGATCGGCGCATTGGGAAAGATGCATGAATGGGAGATCCATTGCCGAGGGGCATTGAACAACGGCGTCAGCAAGGAGCAGATCCGGGCGATCATACATGTTGTTGGAATTTACTGTGGAGTGCCGCAGTCCTTGGAGTGTTTTCGCGTTGCCCGCAAGGTGCTGGAAGAGACAGGAAATCTATAACACTAGAATAATAACAATAATAACAGTGTGTTACAGTGATTTATTGGAAACAAGCCAAATCAGGTTTGCTTGTCACTGGGTTTCTTGAATTTCTTCTTGCTTCTGTCATGATTCCACAACACATCTGAATCGCCCTGATCAAGATTGATGTATCGGGCGGCAACAAATAGATAATCGGACAGGCGGTTCACATATTGTCTGGAATACACGGAAACATCTTCCTCCCTGGCGAGTGCATGCAACGAACGCTCGACCCGGCGGCATACCGTTCTGGCAACATGGCAGTGTGCCGCTGCAGGAACGCCGCCTGGCAGTATGAAATCTTTCAAGGGCGACAGTGAGGTGTTCAATTCATCGAGATTCTGCTCGAGAAAAGTCACGTTCTCGGGTTTGACCAGTGCGTCGAATCCAGGTACCGCCAGCTCGCCGCCAATGTCCAGCAGGGAATGCTGAACCCGGTTCAGACACTGTCGGACCTGATCCGGCACATCGTTTGACAGAACCACTCCGATGAAACTGTTGAGCTCATCCAGTTGACCGATGGCTTCGATTCGCGCAGAGTCTTTCAGTACGCGGCTTCCGTCACCGAGGCCGGTTGATCCATCATCACCTTGTCTTGTGTAGATTTTTGAAAGTCTGTGTCCCATAAAGATGTCCGAAATAAAGGTTTTAGTGCCAAGTCAAATATCAATTCACCCAATATCGCTCTCATCGCGGCTTCGGTATCCTCTCCAGCCGCATGGCCAGCTTCGGCATTGAAATAGATGCAATGGAGGCGTCGGGCGCGATTCAACTCATCACGCAAAGCAAGCAGATAGGTGGTTTTTCCTGACTGACGCGGCGCATACAACACAAAAATCTTCATCTGATCGATCAGTTCAAGCACATACTCAGGCTCAAGACGCTCCAACGGAGGAATGCAATAGTGCTTCTCCGGGTCAATAGGACCGACTGAATTGAAGTGGTGCATGGTGTGGTCTGCAGGATTGAACGATGACTCGGCTTTGCTTTGATTGAATCACTGATGCAGGCTATTTTACTTCATCCATAAAATACCGCGTTTCGCCGCGCTGATTCAGACCGTGAACCAGCGCAATGTATTGACAATAATCGGTCTCTACTTCATAATTTCTATCTTCGCAATCGATCGCTGATGAGGTGTCGTTTTGGAGGACTTTCGCTAGGGAAATGCTCCATTTTTTCGACGTGGATATTCCAGTGAACTCCTGCTTCAAGCCTGGTTCAGCCAGCTAAGGCGATGTCGAAAAGCCAAAGATGTACAGGTCAAAATCTATCGTGCATGCACTGGATGGTTGATTCCTCTTTTGAATGGATTGCCGGGCGCGAAATTCTGTGCATCTGATTCTTAAGTTGCAGCTGGTGCGAGTGCTGTTCAACCGAGTGACAAGTCGATACAGAATTTCATTGGAGACTGAGAAATGATTACAGGCAGTATTGTGGCAATCGTCACACCCATGCATGAGGATGGCTCGCTTGATTTGGATTCATTGGCGAAACTGGTCGAACACCACATCGAATCAGGTACCGATGGAATCGTCTCGGTCGGAACCACCGGTGAATCAGCCACCCTCAGCCACGAAGAGCACCACGTCGTCATTGAGAAAACCATCAATTGCGCCGCCGGAAGAGTACCTGTCATTGCCGGTACCGGGTCCAACAGCACCGCCGAAGCACTTGAACTCACGCAGGTCGCACAGCAACTTGGCGCGGACGCCTGCCTGCTGGTCGTTCCCTATTACAACAAGCCAACCCAGGAAGGGCTGTACCAGCACTTCAAGCTAGTTGCCGATTCAGTCCCGATTCCACAGATTCTGTACAACGTGCCAGGACGAACATCGGTAGACCTGCACAACAGCACGGCTATCCGGCTCAGCCATATCGACAACATCATCGGAATCAAGGATGCCACCGCAGACATCGAGCGCGGCATCAAGCTGATGGAAGGGTCCGCCGACAGTTTCGTTTCCTATTCTGGACAGGATACCGCTGCCATGGAACTGATGCTGGCGGGCGGAAAAGGCACCATTTCCGTCACCGCCAACGTCGCTCCGAAACTCATGCACGAGATGTGCACCGCCGCCGTTGCCGGCGATGTGTCCCTGGCGAATGAACTCAACGATAAGCTGATGCCCTTGCACGAGGCGATGTTCATCGAGTCAAACCCGATTCCTGCAAAATGGGGCGTTGCGCAGCAGGGATTGATCAAGAACTCGCTGCGGCTGCCCATGGTTCCCCTGACCGACGAGGCGCAGCCCAGTGTGCAGGCGGCCATGATTGGCGCCGGCGTCATCTAGAATCCAAATCTTCAACTGTACTGACATCTGGGAGTGTTTATGGAACGCGGTGAACTGCTTTATTCAGGTAAGGCGAAATCAATCTATCGAACAGCAGAAGAACAACAGCTGCTGATGGAGTTCAGGGATGACACGTCTGCGTTTGACGGCAGGAAAACCGAAGCCCTGAACCGCAAGGGCAAGGTCAACAACTACTTCAACGCCCACATCATGAAGTGTCTTGAAGCAGATGGAGTCAAAACCCATTTTGACTCATTGGTGAGTGACAATCAGTCCCTGGTCAAGAATCTCGATATGATTCCCGTCGAATGTGTAATACGCAACATCACCACCGGGTCAATCTGCAGAAGGCTCGGCGTTGAGGAGAATATGAAACTCGAGCCTCCGACGTTCGAGTTCTTTCTCAAGAACGATGAGCTCCATGATCCCATGATCAACGAATATCACATCCGTTCGTTTGGCTGGGCGAACGATGAGGAGATTCGGAAAATGGTTGGCTATACGTTCAAGACCAATGCGATTCTCCAGCAGCTGTTCCTCGAAGCCGGCATCATCCTGGTCGATTTCAAACTGGAATTCGGTCGTTTCGGCCGTGATATCCTGCTCGGTGACGAGTTCACACCGGATGGTTGCCGCCTCTGGGATGCCGAAACCCGGGAGAAGCTGGACAAGGACAGGTTCCGACAGGGCCTGGGGGATGTCGTCGAGTCCTATGAGATCGCCGCCCACCGACTCGGCATCAAGATTCCGTAATTGTGCTGCTTGCAGTTCCCGGTTCAATTTGAACAATTGACTTGAATCATCTGTCCAGACTCGAATCTGGCAATTCAGACATGACGTTAGATTACGGTGATGACGACCATGAGTCGCACATTCTTTGTATCAGGGGACAGGTAGCCCAATCTGAATTCAGGCTCCAGCGACTGTTGGCGGACGTCCAGCCGCTCGTCCCCCAACTCGGGCGAATCCACGCCCATCACTGTTACTTTGCCCTGACTGCATCTGCCTTGACTGAGACTGAAGGTCAGAGGCTGGCCCGGTTGATCGACGGCGAAAACGACTTTTCATTCAATCCGGTCCAACCTGACTCGATTCTCGTCGTACCGCGATTCGGCACAGTCTCTGCCTGGAGTTCGAAAGCGACGGAAATCGTCCATCGCTGCGGACTTGAGGCGCTGGAACGGATTGAGAGGGGCACGGTCTGGACGCTTGACTGCTCCAGTCCAATCAGCGAGGAGCAAAAGGCACTGCTCCATCCCCATCTTCACGATCGAATGGTTGAATCGGTACTGACCGACGAAACCCAGATTGATCTGATCTTCAACCGGAGTGCCAGAAGACAAACGCAGTACATCGATGTTTCCGAAAACGGTTTGGAGAACCTTCAAGCGGCGAGTGACCAGTATGGATTGGCACTGACGGATTCCGAGCTCGCTTATGTATTGGATTGGTACGAAAACCAGCAAAGAAACCCAACGGACGCTGAACTGATGATGTTTTCCCAGGTCAACTCCGAGCATTGCCGTCACAAGATCTTCAATGCCAGTTGGACCATTGACGGAGAGGAGTTTTCCGAGTCAATGTTTTCGATGATTCGCAAAACCCATGAATCGAATCCAGAACTGACGCTTGCAGCATACGAGGATAATTCCGCGGTGATCAAGGGTCATCGAGCCAGTCGGTTTGCGTCATCTGAAAAGCATCAAGGCTATGGATACTCGACTGAAAGAGCCCATATCGTGTTCAAGGCTGAGACCCATAATCATCCCACCGCAATATCGCCATTTCCAGGGGCGGCGACCGGTGCGGGTGGCGAGATTCGGGATGAGGGCGCGACCGGTCGCGGCGGCAAACCCAAGGCCGGACTGTGTGGGTATACCGTATCCCATCTTCGCATTCCCGGATTTGAACAATCTTGGGAGGATCCCCTGCTCGCACCGGACCGGATTGTATCGCCCCTGCAGATCATGTTGGAGGCACCGATCGGGGCAGCCTCTTTCAACAATGAGTTCGGACGTCCCAATATCGGTGGCTATTTCAGAACATTCGAGACATTGAGACAGGCAGGCCAGACCTGGTACGGCTATCACAAACCGATCATGTTTGCTGCCGGCCTGGGGAATATCCGCCGCAGGCACATCAAGAAGAAGAAACTCAAACCGGGAGATGTGTTGGTTGTCATTGGCGGACCGGCCATGCTCATCGGTTTGGGTGGTGGCGCCGCGTCCAGTCTGGGCCAGGGCAAATCAGGTGAGGATCTGGATTTTGCCTCGGTTCAAAGAAGCAATCCGGAAATGCAGCGACGCTGCCAGGAAGTGATTGATCGGTGTGTCGCACTGGGCAGGAAAAACCCGATTGTCTCGATTCACGATGTCGGTGCCGGCGGACTGTCCAATGCAATTCCCGAAATTGTTCACGCCTCGGACCTGGGTGCGCAAATCATATTGAGTCGCATTCCAAACGACGACCAGGCCATGAACCCAATGGAAATCTGGTGTAACGAGGCCCAGGAGCGTTATGTGCTGGCGGTGTCGAACGATCAGATGGAACGATTTGGGGATATGTGCAGAAAGGAGCATTGTCCCTATGCCGTTGTCGGTGTCGCGACACGCAGGAGGAATCTGCGTGTAGTCGATCAATTCGCCGATCCTCCTCCTTCCAGGAGGCAGCCGGTCAACGTCGACATGGACTTCCTGATGAAGGGATTTCTCAAGATTCACCGCAGGGACCAGCGACGGCAATTGGAGATTGGTGGTTCCGAATCTGCGCAGCAATTCGATTTTGCGGACAGTGTGGAGCGGGTATTGCGTTTTCCCAGCGTGAGTGACAAGTCCTTTCTGATCAATATTGGTGATCGAACGGTCACCGGACTGATTCACCGGGATTCCATGGTCGGACCGTGGCAGGTCCCGGTTGCCGATGCAGCAGTGACGTTGTCCAGCCACAAGGGCTTTACCGGCGAGGCGATGGCCATCGGTGAGAGATCCCCGATCGCGCTGGTCAATGCCCCCGCCAGTGCACGCATGGCCATCGGTGAGGCGTTGACCAACCTGAGGTCCTCATCGGTCGATCGTTTGGAGAACGTCAGACTCTCTGCAAACTGGATGGCTTCAGCCAATACACCGGGGCAGGGCAGTGACCTTTACGAATCAGTCCGAAGCGTTGCGCTCGATCTTTGCCAGGCACTCGGCATCTCGATTCCGGTCGGCAAGGACTCCCTTTCCATGTCCACAGAGTGGGCGGACGAGTCCGGACAGCAGTTGCAGGTGATCTCTCCCATGTCGCTGGTCGCAACCGCGTTTGCAGCGATTCCTGATGTTCGAAAGTCAATGACACCGCAACTGGTTGCCCCTGGGGACACCGCGTTGCTGTTGGTTGATCTGGGTGAGAACCAGAATCGAATGGGTATGTCTGTACTCCACCAGACCCATAATCTGATCACGGATGATGTACCGGATGTGGAAAGCGCCTCCAAACTGAAGTCGTTTTTCAACGTGGTTCGTGACTTGAAGACCCATGATGGATTGCTTCTCGCGTATCACGACCGTTCCGATGGTGGGTTGTTTGCGACACTGTGCGAAATGGCTTTTGCCGGCCGCTCCGGACTGGATGTCCGGGTCGGGGAAGAGTGTGATCCGATCGGATTTTTCTTCAACGAAGAGTTGGGGGCGGTGATCCAGGTTTTGGAAAAAAACGTGAAATATGTTCTTCACAGGTTTGGTCAGCATGGACTGGGCGGATTGGCGCGACAGATCGGAACCGTAACGGATGGTGACAGCATCGAGATTCGGGTTGGGGACAAATTGATTTACAGCCGGTCAAGACAGGAGCTGCATCGCATCTGGTCAGAACTGAGCTGGCATATTCAATTGATACGCGATCATCCTGATTGTGCGCAACAGGAGTACGACCGAATTCTGGACAGTGATGATCCGGGTCTTTGCCGAAGCACTGCTGACAATCCTGTGGACATACTCGAAATCGAGGTCGCGGGGGAGACTGACGGCTCGGAAGATCCCCTGTATCCGTTATTCTCGATCGGCACGGTGCAGCCACGCGTAGCCATCCTCCGCGATCAGGGTGTGAATGGTCATATTGAAATGGCGGCGGCATTCGACCGGGTTGGATTTGGTGCTGAAGATGTCCTGATGTCCGACCTCGTTGAGGGAGTGACTCACTTGAATGATTATCGGGGAATCGCCCTGTGTGGCGGCTTTTCGTTTGGAGATGTTCTCGGAGCCGGCAAGGGCTGGGCGAGTTCGATTCTGTACCAGGATGAACTGCGGGACATGTTTGAGACCTTTTTCGCGGATACGAGCAAGTTTGCCCTGGGTGTGTGCAACGGATGCCAGGTGCTGGCGGAGTTGAGATCCATCATTCCCGGTACCGGGCATTGGCCGAGATTCCTTCGCAACCACTCGCAGCAGTTTGAAGCCAGGCTGGTGATGGTCGAGGTGTCCAATGGCAACTCAATCCTTACCGCAGGACTTCAAGGCTTGCATTTGCCGGTCGCGGTCGCGCACGGTGAGGGTCGGGCGGTCTTCGCCGATTCAGCACACGGTGAGAGGATGCTCGCGGACGGTCAGGTTTGCATGCGCTATACGGATAACCACGAGCAGTTGACCATGCAGTATCCTTCCAATCCAAATGGGTCGGAGTATTCAATTGCCGGTATCACCAACTCAGATGGGCGAATCACCGCCATGATGCCGCATCCGGAAAGAGTGGTCCGCTCGGCTCAGTTGTCCTGGGCGCCCGACAGTTGGGGAGACGATTCGCCTTGGTTGAATCTGTTCATCAACGCCCGCAACTGGTCGAACAGGGTCTGACCGGCAACCGGACTCACACCCATTGACGCAGAACCCGGACCACGTCGTAGAGGGTTGGCACGATGGAATGGGCGAGTTGCTCGGTTGTGACAGTTGGAGAGGCGGTACTCGGCACCATGATCGGTGTCATGCCGGCGGCGCTGGCGCCGATGATTCCGGCTTCCGCGTCCTCAACAACCACACATTCGACCGGGTCAATGGCGATGGCGTCCGCTGCCAGCAGAAACAGGTCCGGCGCGGGTTTGCCTCTTTCTGTTTGATCTCCCGTAATCACGTCTTCAACGATGCCGTGCAATCCGGCACTCTCAAGTTTCCACTCGGCGTGCTGTTTGATCGTTGAGGTTGCGATTGCGGTTTTCAGTTGACTCCGTTCGAGGAACTCGAACAGCTCGTGGACGCCGGGCTGGGTCCGCACACCGTTGGCATACAATTCTCCGAGGTAGATTGCCGCGGCGCGCTCCATGTAGGCGTCCATGTCCACTGTTCCATCGGTGAACGCCTCGATCTTGATGCGGGCCGACTTGACGGAATGCCCCACAATCGAGGAATACATGGTATCGGAAATCTCAAAGTCGAATTCAGTTGCAGCCTGCGTCCAGGCTCTTTTTGATATGGATTCGGTATCGATCAGCACACCATCCAGATCAAGAATCACGCCGGTCAGGTTCATGTCTGTGCCGGAATCTTGCTCTCGGCCATATTGTTGATGTTCTCCTCGATCTTCTCGATCTGCTGCAGCCACCACATTTCGGCAAAAAGACCGTTCAGCTCAAGCAGCTCCTCATGGGTGCCCTGCTCGACAATCTCACCCTCATCGAGTACCAGAATCCGGTCTGCATCGGCAATGGTTGACAGCCGATGGGCGATGACCAGTGTGGTCCGATTCTCGGAGACAACATCCAGCGCGTTCTGGATGTAACGTTCGGACCGGGAATCCAGTGAGGATGTGGCCTCATCAAGCACCAGTATGGGTGGGTCTTTCAATATGGTTCTGGCAATCGACACCCGCTGTTTCTCTCCACCCGAGAGTTTCAGTCCGCGCTCGCCGACGACGGTGTCGTACTTTTCCGGCAGCGAGTCAATGAACTCCTTCAGATTGGCCTGCTGCACCGCCTGCTCGAACTCCGTCGATGAGCAGTCCGGCTTGCCGTAGCAGATGTTGTATTCGATGGTATCGTTGAACAGGACCGTGTCCTGGGGTACCACACCGATGGCCGCATGCAGCGATTCCTGCGTGACATCCCGAACATCCTGACCGTCGATCCTGACGCTGCCGCCGTTGGCATCGTAGAAACGAAACAGCAGACGAACCAGCGTTGACTTCCCCGCCCCGCTTTTTCCGACAACAGCCACCTTTTGACCGGAAGGGATATCGAAACTGACATTTCTCAGGATCGTGCGTTTATCCGAATAGCCGAAGCTGACGTTCCTGAATTGAACCGTTGCGCCGTCTGTGACAAGATCCCGGGCATCGTCCGGCTCAGGCAGCTGGTCGCGGATATCGAGCAGGTTGAACATCCGCTCCATGTCGGTCAGGGCATGGTTGATCTCCCGGAACGTGGTACCGAGGAATCTGAGTGGCATGTACATCTGCATCAGGAAGGCGTTGAGCATGATGAAGTCGCCCAGTGTCAAAACTCCGGCGACGATGCCCTCGGCGGCCATGACCAGCAGGACGATCATGCCGAATGCTATGATCAGGCCCTGTCCGATATTGAGCAGGGCCAGGGTCTGTTCGCTGATCACTGACTGTTTTTCCCACTCCCGCAGATGAAAGTCAAACCGGTCGGCCTCGTGTCGCTCATTGCCGAAGTACTTGACGGTCTCATAGTTGAGCAGGGCATCGACACTGGCTGAGTTGGCCTTGGTTTCAGCGGCGTTCATGCGGACCCTGAACTTGGTCCGCCAGCGCGTCACATAGTAGGTGAATACAAAATAGGCGGCGATGGTGCCGGCGGTAATGGTGACGAACTTCAACTCGAAATTGATCGCCAGGAAGATGCAGATCACGCAGATCTCGAACATCGTGGGAAAAATACTGAAAACGATGTACCACAACAGGTAGTTGATACCGCGTGTGCCGCGTTCGATATCGCGGGAGATGCCGCCGGTTTCCCGATCCTGATGAAACGAGTGCGACAGGTTGTGCAGGTGCCGAAAGACCTTCAAGCCGATGTTTCTCACCGTTCGCTGCGAGGCGCGCGAGAACAGCGCATTACGCAATTCCTCGAACAATGTGCTGGCAAGGCCAAGCAGGCCATACGCCAGTATCAACGACACGGGGACAATCAGGATCAGGTCGGGATTCAGCGAAGTGTCGAACCAGTCGACGATTCTCTTGATTGTGATCGGCACCATGATGACCGCGACCTTGGCGAGAATCAGGAAAACCAGTGCGATGCCGATCCGCCATTTGAACTCCCAAAGATAATTTGCGAGTGTGGCCAGGGTCTTCCAGACGGTGCGCTTGCCATCTGGCTCCGTTTGAACCATGAGGTCTATGTCCATTGGCAAGTCAGCGCGTCAGTCTGTTGTGGGAATATTTCGGTCAAGCCGTTATTTTGAGGAATCTTACTTGGAGGGTGCGGCAGCAAAATACTTTTTCCAGACGCGGAATCCCAGCAGGACTGCGAGAATGGTGCTGTAAATCACAGGTTCGGTGATGTCCGCCTTGACGGACAGGAAAAAATGAAGACAGCCCAGAATGCCGATGGCATAAACCAGCTTGTGCAGATTGGACCAGCGACGCCCACCCAGCCGGCGCACCATGCCGTTGGTCGAGGTGGCAGCAAGCAGAATCATCATCAGGAACGCCGCTGAACCGAACAGTATGTAGTAGCGTTCAATGATGTCCTCGATGATGCGTGCAATGTCAAAGAAGTTGTCAATGACAAACCAGGTCAGGAAATGAAACAGGATGTAGACGAAAGCAAACACGCCGAGCATCCGCCTCACCAGGACCAGTTGGTTGATGCCGGTCAGTGATCGCAGCGGTGTGATGGCCAGGGTCAGAAGCAGCAGGCGAAGTCCCCATTCACCGGTGACATTGGTGAAGTCCTCAACAGGGTCTGCGCTGATGTTTCCAGTGAAGACATCAAATGCCAGTTTCGCCAGTGGAATCGAGCACAGGATGAAGATAAACGGTTTGGCTCGCCGGACTCTTGTACTCCAGACTTTTGACGAACTTGCTGCCATCCATTCAATCCTCCGTAGATATAAGTTCGCGATTTCCGATATCAACCGGAAATCGCGATTCAACCGATGTGTGCAGTCGGTCAGAAATTGACGGTGAGATCCATGCCGCTGTAGAGACTGGCGACCTGATCGGCATAGCCATTGAACATCAGTGTCGGCTGTCTGCCAAACAGCGTGCCCACCCTGCGTTCGGTTGCCTGGCTCCAGCGTGGATGATCGACTTCGGGATTGACGTTGGCGTAGAATCCATATTCGTTCGGCGCCTGCTGCTGCCATGTATTCAGAGGCTGCTTCTCTGTGAAGGTAACAGAAACGATGGACTTGACGCCCTTGAATCCATATTTCCACGGCACCACCAGACGAATCGGTGCCCCATTCTGGTTCGGCATATGCTCACCATAAAGGCCAACCGCGAAGATCGCCAGGGGATTCATCGCCTCATCGATTCGCAAACCCTCCCGATAGGGCCAGTCCAGCACACTGCCAAACAATCCCGGTCGCTGCCCATCCATCTCCTCGGGGCGCACCAGTGTCAGCATCTCGATGTATTTGGCTTTGGAGGTGGGTTTGTGCAGTTTCAGGAAATCCCCCAGTGAAAATCCGACCCAGGGTACAACCATCGACCAGGCCTCGACGCAGCGATGGCGATACACCCGTTCTTCCAATGGCATCTGCTTGAGAATGTCCTCGATGTCCCAATCACGCGGTGCCTCACATTCACCGGACACCGACAGCGTCCAGGGACGGGTTGTCAGTCGGTGGGCGAGTTTGGCCGGGCTGCGCTTGTCGGTACCGAATTCGTAGAAGTTGTTGTAGGTCGTCACATCCTTGTAACTGGTCAACTCCTCACCTTCGGTCGACAGCGGGCTTTTGGCCAGATTCTCGAATTTGATTGCCGCAGAAGCCTCCTCGGCTGCAAATGGCAGCAACGAGGCTGAGCCTCCAATCGCCAACGCCGCAGTGGTCTTTAGGAAACTGCGCCGATTCCTATAGACGCTGAGCGGGGTGATCTCACTTTCAGGAATATCAGGTTTTTTTCTTATCAACACCATAATGTCACCTCATGGATGGTTCTGGATTCGAGTTGATTCGCTCGGTTACAGCCGCTCGAATGCAGCTGCGATGCCCTGGCCGCCGCCGATGCACATGGATACGATGGCGTATCGGGCGCCGGTGCGTTTCAGTTCATGCAGCGCCTTGACGGTCAGAATGCATCCGGTTGCTCCGATTGGATGTCCAAGCGAGATGCCGCTGCCGTTGGGATTGGTCTGCTCGGATGACAGTCCCAAGTCCTTCATGACGGCCAATGCCTGCACGGCAAATGCCTCATTCAGTTCAATGACATCCACGTCATCGATTTCGAGGCCGGTTCGGTCAAGCAGTTTGCTGATCGCCGGAACCGGGCCGATTCCCATGTACTCCGGCTCGACACCGGAATGGGAGTAATCAAGCAATCGGGCGATGGGTTCGTGACCGGCTTTCTCCGCCGCGCCGGCCTCCATCATCACGATCGCCGCTGCCGCGTCGTTGATGCCTGAGGCGTTGCCGGCGGTGACGGAACCGTCTTTCTTGAATACCGGTCGCATCTTGCCCAATGACTCCATGTTGCAATCGCCGCGGATGTGCTCGTCGGACACGAACTCCTTGGTTTCCCGTCGGGATTTGATTTCAATTGGAACGATCTGATCCTTGAACCGACCTTCAGCGGTCGCATGTGCGGCGCGGGTGTGGCTTTCCACGGCAAGGGCATCCTGCTCGTCGCGGCCGATATTCCATTTTTCAGCGATGTTTTCTGCGGTGACACCCATGTGACAGCCTTCGAACGGATCGCTCAGTGCGCCGACCATGACATCGATGAATTCCGCATGTCCCATGCGCTGGCCCCAGCGCATACCGGTTGCCCAGTAGGGTGCACCACTCATGGCCTCGGCACCGCCGGCAATGACGGTATCCGCGTCGCCGAGCTGGACGATCTGGGCCGCATTGACAATCGCCTGCAATCCACTGCCGCAGAGCCGATTGACGGTGAGTGCCGGGGTTTCGATGGGCAAACCACCTTCCAGGGCGGCATACCTTGATATATACATGTCGCGCTTATCGGAATGCAGAACATTGCCGATCACACAGTGTCCGACCGTGGCCGGGTCGACACCGGTCTTGTCCAGCACGCCGCGTACCGCGATGGCACCGAGCTCACAGGCCGAAAATGACTTCAGGGAACCGCCATAGTCTCCGATTCCGGTTCGTACGCCATCCAATACAACAACTTCATTGCCTTTCATAGTCTTTCCTTTTCGATTTGGTCTGGTTTGTCAAAATCTGGTTCAATCAATCATGCAAAGCGGTTTCATATACGAGATAGTTGGTTGCTGTCATTCCGACCGATTGGTAGGTCGACTGTGCCACCTTGTTGTGCTTTTCGACATAGAGTCTCACGCCGCATACATCCGGCCGATTCGAGGCTAACTCTGTGATGAACCTGAACAGGGTTTCAAAAATGCCTTGTCGCCGATGATCGGGTCTGACATAGACGCTTTGCAACCACCATTGTACACCGTTACGCCAGTCGCTCCACTCATAGGTGATCATCAAACACCCGACGACCTGTCCCGAATCGACGGCCACCACATAGAATCCCAGCTTCGGATCATCAAAAACAGCACGCACACCTGCGTTCACAACGTCCGCATCCAGTTGGATCTGCTCGGTTTCCCAGGCGATGCTGCGCGTAAAGTCAGCAATGACATCGGCATCATCGGGTTCGGCGATTCTGGCTGTGGTCGGGGTGTTTGGAGTCTGTGTCACGTTGGAATCGGAAAGTGATCAGGTTGCACTAAAACTTATAATGTGGAGAGTTTTTCCCGAAGTGCCTCTCGGTCGATTGGTTGCAAGTATACCTTTTCAACTGCCGGCAGGGATTAAGGATTTGTTAATTGATTCGGGAGAATGTAACCGGACATCCATTTCAATTTCATCGACTCGATTGCACGTGATCGAGAGCGGTGAGTGGTGGATTCAGTACTGAATCACAATACAAGTTTGTGATCGTTCAATCAGAATGTTTATAAGGGTAGGGGAATGAACTCAAAATCGGACGCAAAGGGTCTGAAGACCGCATTTTTGGGACTTGGTGTGATGGGCTACCCCATGGCGGGGCATCTGGCTGCCAACGGATACGAAGTCTGTGTGTACAACCGAACCGAGGCGCGGGCGCAGCAATGGGTGAGCGAGCATCCCGGCCGCATGGCATCAACGCCGGGTGAGGCTGCTCATGAGGCAGACGTGGTGTTCGCATGTGTGGGCAACGACCGGGATATCGAAGAGGTGTGCTGCGACAATGAAGGTGCATTTGCAAGGATGAAGCCCGGATCCGTTTTTGTTGACCATACCACGGCTTCCGCCCGGATTGCGAGAACACTGTCGGACGTTGCCGCGCAATCCGATATTCATTTCATGGATGCACCGATTTCAGGCGGCCAGGCCGGTGCGGAAAACGGGATTTTGACAATCATGGTGGGTGGCGAGGCCGAGGTCTTTGACCGGGTCTCACCGGTGATGCAAAGTTACGGCAGGGCGGTGACCTTGATGGGTGCTGTCGGTTCCGGACAGCTCACCAAGATGGTGAATCAGATCTCGATTGCCGGATTGCTCCAGGGCTTGTCGGAGGCACTGAATTTTGCAACCGAAGTTGGCCTCGACGAGAAACGGGTGCTTGATGTGATCACCAAGGGTGCAGCCCAGTCCTGGCAGATGGAGAACCGCGGTGTGACCATGGTTGATGACCAGTTTGAGTTTGGATTTGCCGTGGACTGGATGCGCAAGGATCTGGCGATCTGTCTTGATGAGGCAAACAGGGTTGGTGCCCGGCTTCCTGTCACCGCGCTGGTTGATCAGTTCTACGCTGAAGTCCAGGCCATGGGTGGCAACCGTTGGGATACATCAAGCCTGATCAGGCTGTTGCGCAATCCCTGACCGATTGATGGTGCCATTTGCGGGACGCCTGGCACAACATTACAAAACCCGGTTCTACTTTTGGTATTTACCGCTGATGAGGCGGGCGATGTCCTTGTCCATCTCATCGCGCATCTTCTGGTGACTGACCTCGCTGCGAGTGATGGATTCGCCCACCCGGATGATTCGGCTGAATTTCTTCTTTTTCGGTGCCGGTGACACCTTCGTTCGCCACACAACATGTCCGGCATAGAGGATCAATACCGCGGCGATGTAGACGAACAGTGCGTGATATCCGAAATAATCCACTGCTGAAGCTGCGATGATCGGGCCGATAATTGCGCCGAAACTGAATGCGGTCAGCATGCCTGCAGCGGCATAGAGCATTTTTCCAGGTTCGATCGAATCGTTCATGAAGGCCAGTGCAATCGGATAGATGGTGAATGAAAAGGCACCGAACGCCGAGGCGCACAACAGGAACGCAACAACATTGACTTCGGCTGTGAATATGATCGCAATGGCGAACACGCTGCTGATCAGGCAGATCACTGAAATCAGTCCGCGTCGGTCAAAGTGGTCGGACAGTCGGCCCACCGGCCATTGCAGCAGACCGCCGCTGAAAATGACCAGTGCCATGAAATAGGCAGTCGTCGAGACCGGCATGCCCAGTCCCTGAACGTAGATTGGTGCAAGGCCATATAACGCTGCGGTAAAAAGTCCGCAACAAAACGCACCGGTCATCGCGGCGGGGGAGTAACCATAGATCTCCCTGAACTTGAACGACTCTCTGCCCTTGACTTCAGGTGCGTGCAGCCGGGTCATCAGCACCGGCGCCAGCGACAGGATGTAACCGATGGCGGCGATCGAAAACAGCTGAAAGCCTGACGCATCTGCAAACGGGATGAACAGCTGTCCAAACCCGGCCGCAAGATAGTGGGTCATCATGTACATGGACAGAATCTGTCCGCGCGTGGTGCGGGTTGCCTGGGCGTTGAGCCAGCTTTCGGTCACCATCAGCAGGCCTGCGATGCAGAATCCGGTGCCGAATCGAATGATGATCCACAGATACGGATCAATGATCAGAGCATGAAGCAACGCACACAGGGCACCGTACCCAGCAAAAACCGCATAGGCCCGACCGTGACCGGCCCGGGTGACCACCCTGTCGCTGAACTTTGCGCCGAGATACAACCCAAGAAAATACGCCGCACTGATTCCACCGATCAGGATGACCGCAAACCCTTCCTGCTGCGCCCGCAACGAAAGCAATGTCAGCAGCAGGGCATTGCCCATGAACAGGAATGCGTAACTGATCAGCAACGATGAGATTGAGACTAGTGTTCCAAACATGTGTTCAAAGACCAGATACCCGGGGAACCAAGACGATGTTCGTGACTGCCAGGGTGTTGTTCATGTCAAACTGCTCGGCTGATCGTTTATGGGTGACAACTGAAAACAACCCGCGCTAGTAGAATGCCTGGTGTAAGGAACCGGTGGTGGCAGATTGGCTCAAACACATTGTTTCCAATTGGATTTCGAGGTTCATCCAGCGGACGGTTGCAGGCTTTGCAGCGTGCAGGGGATCAACAGAAACAGTGATGTTTGCCACGATTCAAGATTGCGACTAGAAGGTGTGAGCCGAGTGCCGTTGCCGAGCGGTGAAATAAAGAGACTACGCTTCACTGGATTTGAATTTTCAGTGCCGCAAATTATATTTGAAAACCACTAATTTCAGTACCATCCAAACTAAAATATTGTTGATTTTTCAAAAGAATCTTGCAACAGTTTTCATTGCACATTAACCTGCTCCGACAGATCCGATCAACCTTACGATTTACGCCATGAACGAACCTGAATGGGAATTTCATCCTGAAGTTCGCGGCTGGTTTGATGCGACCTATGACGGTGCCACTGATTGCCAGCGATCAGCGTGGCCGGCAATCCAAAAGCAATCCGATGTGCTGGTGGCCGCACCCACAGGGTCGGGCAAGACCCTGGCGGCATTTCTCGCCGTCATCGATGAACTCGTGCGGATGGGCGTTGAGATGCAGGGCACACTGCCGGCACAGACACACGTCGTCTACGTCTCGCCCCTGAAGGCACTGTCCTACGACATCGAAAAGAATCTCGAAGCGCCACTGGACGGTATCCGCAAACGACTTGTTGCCTCGGGTTATCCGGATGTGCACATTCGAAGTGCCGTTCGAACCGGCGACACATCGCAGTCGGAACGCCAGAAAATGGTGCGCAACCCGCCACATATCCTGGTGACCACGCCGGAATCCCTGTACCTGCTGCTGACATCCGAGTCCGGCCGGCGGATGCTGGGCTCGGTCAGGCGTCTGATCATTGATGAGATCCATTCAATGGTCGGCAACAAAAGAGGTGCGCACCTTGCACTGTCGATCGCCAGGCTGCAGGCCTTGCTGAATGCCGAACCGGTCAAGATCGGGCTGTCGGCCACACAGAAACCGGTCGATCGAATTGCGTCATTTCTGACTGCCAGGACACCGCATGCGTGTGCGATTGTCGATTCAGGACATATCCGGCAATGGGATCTTGCGATCGAGGTGCCATCACAGCCGCTGGAGTCGGTTATGTCCACAGAATCGTGGCAGGAGGTCTATCAGAAGATCGCGGACCTGACCCAAAACCATCGCACGACCTTGCTCTTTGTCAACACCCGCCGCCATGTCGAGCGCGCCAGTCGTTACCTTGCCGACCTGGTTGGAAAGGATCGGGTGGGTTCACATCACGGAAGTCTCTCCAAGGAACACCGGCACGAGGCCGAGCAGCGACTGAAAGCCGGTTCACTGAAGGTGCTGGTGGCGACGGCCTCGCTTGAGCTCGGCATTGACATCGGTGACGTCGACCTGGTCTGTCAGATCGCCTCACCGCGCTCGATTGCTGTGTTCCTGCAACGAGTCGGTCGCTCCGGGCACTCGATCGGACGGATTCCCAAGGGCCGTATTTTTCCAACATCCCGCGATGAACTGGTTGAAAGTGTTGCCTTGCTGAAAGCGGTTTCAGACGGCGAACTCGAACAGCTCATGATTCAGGAGAGTTCGCTGGACGCACTGGCACAGCAGATCGTGGCCGAAGTCTCGATGCGGGAGTGGAACATTGATGACCTGTATCAGTGCTTCACATCCGCCTATCCCTACCGAAACCTTGAAGTCGGGCGGTTTCATGAGATTTTGCAGATGCTCGCGGAAGGATTCTCGCTGCGGCGTGGCCGACGCGGTGCCTACATCCATCTCGATGCAGTGAACAGGATGGTGCGGACGCGCAAGGGGGCGAGGCTTGCCGCAGTAACGAATGCCGGCGTCATACCCGACCAGTTCGATTATGACGTGATACTTGAACCCGAGGACATCCGAATCGGTACCGTCAATGAGGACTTTGCATTTGAGAGTCTGGTCGGTGATATTTTCCAGCTGGGCAATATTTCCTACCGCATTCGCCGGGTCGAGAAAGGTGTCGTGCGGGTAGAGGATGCCAATGGCATGCCGCCGAACATTCCGTTCTGGCTGGGAGATGGCCGGGGACGCAGCAACGAGCTGAGCTCAGCTGTGTCTGACCTTCGTGAATTTGTGTCCGACCAACTCGATCGTCATGAACCGGAAGCGATCACTGAGATCGTTCGGGACAAATATGCTATCGAACCATTTATTTCACACCAGGTTGTGAATTACCTGGCGGCGTCCAAACGGGCGCTGGGTGTCATGCCGACACAGGACACCATTGTGCTTGAGCGTTTCCTCGATGAGATGAACGATGCCCATCTGGTCGTCCACAGTGTGTACGGCTCCAGATTGAACCGCGCATGGGGACTGGCGCTTCGCAAGCGCTTCTGTGTCCGATTCAACTTTGAACTGCAGGCTGCGGCATTGGAAGACAGTTTTGTACTGTCGCTTGGTCCCACACACAGTTTCGCACTGGACGGGGTGCGAGACTATGTGAAAAGCGCAAATGCACGACGAACTGTCAGCCAGGCGGTTCTGGGCGCGCCGATGTTCGGCGTCCGATGGCGCTGGGCAGCGAGTACGGCACTTGCGATCCTGCGCTTTCGCAACGGAAAGAAAGTTCCCCCACCATTTCAGAGAAATGATTCCGAAGATCTGCTTTCGGTTGTGTTTCCAGACCAGCTGGCCTGTCAGGAGAACATCACGGGACCGGTGGAAATCCCCGAGCATCCGTTGGTTGACCAGACGCTGGATGACTGCATGAACGAGCTGATGGATGTGGAAGGATTCATTCAGATTCTTGAGAAGATCGAGAACAATGAAATCTCGATTGTATGTCGGGATTTAAGTGAACCGTCGCCGCTGGCACAGGAAGTTCTGACGGCCAAGCCCTATGCCTTCCTGGACGATGCCCCGGCTGAGGAGCGACGAACACTGGCCGTTCAGTCCCGTCGCTATCTGAATGCGTCCGATGTCTCGGAATATGGCGCGTTTGATGCCGATGTCATCGAACAGCTACACCGCCAGGCCTGGCCGAATCCCAGCAACTCCGAAGAGTTGCATGACGCGTTGATGAATCTGGGAGTATTGCGCTTGGATGAGATTGATTCCAAATCCAGTCTGTTCGGCTTTGGTAGCCAAGGCGATGTCTGGCAGCAATGTTTCGAGTCATTGGCCGCTTCCGGTCGGGCGACCCGTCTGACGAATGCAAACCACGTCGAATTCATGGTCGCGGCGGAGCGTCTGGACGAAGTGATGGCTGTGCATCCCGACTCAGTACTCGCCCCGCAGATTGCTCCCGCTTCGCTGACTGCAAGGGACACTCCGGATGCTGAGCAGGCTTTGGTCGCCCTGATTCGGGGAAGGATGGAAATCATCGGACCCTGCAGCGCCCGGCAGATTGCTGAGACATTCGACCTCGCACAAGATGTGATTGATGTCGTCCTGGCGCAGCTCGAATCCGAAGGAACGCTTATTCAGGGCCGATTTGGTGGGAATGATGGGGAGGTTGAGTGGTGTGAAAGACGCTTTCTGTCGCGTATTCACAAGGCCACGATCCTTGGGTTGAGAAAGCAAATCAAGCCCGTTGATGCCGAGGACCACATGCGTTATCTCATGCAGTGGTCAAGACTGAGTAAAGATTCTGTCGGTGAAGGCCCGGACGCACTCGGCCATGTATTGAGTCAGTTGGAAGGTTATGAGGCCGCTGCGGGAGTCTGGGAATCGGAACTGCTGCCGCCCCGGATCTATGGCTACACACCTGAACTGCTGGACTTCCTCAGCGCGTCGGGCAGTGTGCTCTGGACCCGTCTGTCAATACCTGAAACCGGGTCCGCACGAAATGGAAACAAGAAACAGACGGTGCGGTATGGTGGATCCCTGAAGTCCATTCCGCTTGCATTTGTGCAACGAAACCGCCTTGCAGTCTGGCTTAAGTTGAGATCCGATGCCGGTCGGGCCAGGTTTCAACTGTCCGGTGTCGCCCAGTCGATCGCAGAGGCACTTAAGGACTTGGGACCGCTGTTCTATTCCGAGATTCTCGATGAGATCAATCAACTACCCGGACACCTGGAGGAAGGACTGGTTGAGTTGTTCGCGCTGGGTATTGCGACCTGTGATCACTTCGGAGGAATCCGGGCGCTTCTGACACCACAGGAAGAGCGACGGCGAAGCCTGTCAAGATTCAGACGTTCATATGGAACAGGCGTACAGGTTTCCGGACGCTGGTCATTGCTTGACCGGACGGCCGGCAGGTCAGCGGATGCACTGACCGTCGAGGATGCGGTTGAGTATGCGGCAACGGTGTTGCTTCGTCGCTATGGCATTGTTTTCAAGTCGATTCTGTCAAAGGAGGGGAGGTTCATGCCGGGCTGGGGTGAACTGAGATCGGTCTACAGGCGAATGGAAGACCGAGGCGATGTTCGAGGCGGACGATTCATCACTGGTATCAGCGGAGAGCAGTTCGCCTTGCCCGAGGCGATTGAACTGCTCAGGGAGACGAGAAGACGGAATCCCGACCACAAGGCCATTACTGTCCACTCATCGGATCCACTGAACCTGAGCAAAGTGCTGACATCGCAACCCAGGATAGCCGCGCACACCGGCAACTACCTGGTCTATCGCGACGGGCACCTGATCAGCGTTGTCGGAAAGGGTGTGGCAACTGCCGTAACGTCTGATCCGTGATCAATTCAATGCGCGGCGATGGGAAATTACTACTCCACCGGTGTGAATAGCTGGGACTCCATCTGTGCGTAAAATGCTGCCAGATCCTCAATGTCCCGGTCACTGAGATTGGCGGAAAATCCATTCATGATCGGATTGTTGCGGGCGCCCGAACGGTAGTTCTTCATCGTCTCGATCAGGTAGTCCTCATACTGTCCGGAGATGATCGGTGTTCCCGCCCCCTGAACCGTGTTTCCCTTGCCATGACAGGTCAGACAGAGGGTTGCCTTGGCTTCACCGGCCTTGGGATCGCCAGCCAATGAAGCGGCTGGGAACAATGAGACTGCGAGAATTGCAGATAAAAGAAATTGCCTGTATGTGTTCATTCTCATTTCGGTTACTCTTTTGACAGTTGTGAAAAGTATGCAGCGATATCGGTGATATCCTCATCGGTGAGTTGGGCAATCTGCGCATGCATGGTTGCATGTTGTCTGTCACCATCGCGGTAGGCCTTCAATGCTGCGGCCAGGTAGTCGGCTTTCTGACCACCGAGTTTGGGTACGGTATAGCCAGGGTAGGCATTTCGATATCCGGGTGAGGAATGACAGCCTGTGCAGGTGAAAGATTTCTCTCGCCCTTTTGAAAAATCACCTTGCGCGCTGACACTCGAAACCGCGACCAGGCAGATGGTTCCCAGCACAATCCCTACAATTTGTCTCATAACTGTTTTATCCTGAAAAAGGTTGACGCTTGATTGAAATCTGAAATCACAAAAACGCTAAATTATAACGATTATTTGAGTATCATTTTGCACGATGCTCGGCTTGATCAGAACAGTCTGTGTTAGGCTTGGCATCTATTCAACTTTCAACGCTCAACCCAATGGAGAAGATCATGACTGACCAAAAGGACCCGACGCTGCCTTTGAGCGATACCCTGAACGTTGATTCTGATCCTGAAGATTCCGACCACTCGTCACATCAAGGCGAATTTCGCCCAATCCGATTTACCGGAAGCGCCAAGGAGTACTGGGGAATCTGGATTACCAATATCACTCTGACGGTCGTTACGCTTGGCGTGTACAGTGCCTGGGCCAAGGTGAGACGCAAGTGTTATTTCCTGAACAACACCAATATCGATGGTATTTCGATGATTTATCATGCGACGGGATTACAACTGTTCAAGGGACGCGCGATTGCATTTGCGGTCATTGTGGCAACTTCTATTATTTCCTTTGTGTCTGTTCCTGGAGGTCTGGTTGTAGCGGTCGCATTACTCTTTGTCTTGCCGTGGGCCTTGAACAGATCTATGCGGTTCAATGCCCGGATGACGTCATGGCGTAATGTTCGGTTTAATTGGAATGGCGATTACTGGAAAACATTCTCGGTTTTATGGTTATCCATTCTTGCAATCATACTCAGTGCAGGAATCCTGATTCCATTTGTTTCGAGATGGGTCAATCAATACTATGTGCGACGGTATGCGTTCGGGACGGTCAGATTTGATGAGGATATGCAGCTATCTCCATTTGTTTGGGCGTTCTTGAAGGTGTTGCTTGGCCTTATCGTTGCTGCGATTGCGATTGTGATCTTGTATGCGGTGGTTGTTCTTATTGCATCTGTTGATTTTGTATCTGTATCAATTTATCAAGCATTCATCTTTATGATTCTGGTGGGCATTACTCCGGCGTACTCCGTGTATTCGACGATGGTTCGCAACATCGTCGTGAATTCAATGACTACGGGTGATGCCGTCCGATACCGCTCATGCCTTAACCCGATCAGGGTCCTATGGATTCAGGTGACAAATTTTCTCGTCACTGTTCTGACTCTGGGCTTGATGACACCGTGGGCGCAGGTTCGCATTTATCGTTACCTGTCGACGAAGACCGAATACCAACTGGTGAAAGACGCAGATTCCTTCATTGATGAGGAGATGAGGAAAATGGGTGCTTTCGGTGAGGAGTTTGCAGAACTCGAGGGAGTGGATTTCTCTCTGTAGGCTGCATGAAGATCGAAGGTCTGATATTCGCAGCACGCTCCTCGCGAGGTCATCCGACGGTTTTGGATATAGAGGACGACTACGACTACATTCACGCAGACATCGACAGTGAGGAATCCGTGACAGACTTGACCGTCGTGACCATTCAAGGTGATCACGACGTTCATTTCGAAGGCGGCATCTGCTTCAGATCAACTGAACAGTTGCCCGATGAATTCATCCGGTGTTACGAGAATGCGACCGCCCTCAAGGCTGCGGCCAGGAAGTCGGCTTTCTGACCACCGAGTTTGGGTACGGAATGGCCAGGGTAGGCATTTCGATATCCGGGTGAGGAATGACAGCCTGTGCAGGTGAAAGATTTCTCTCTTTTTTTTGAAAAATCACCTTGCGCGCTGACACTCGAAACCGCGACCAGGCAGATGGTTCCCAGCACAATCCCTACAATTTGTCTCATGACTGTTATATCCTGAAAGAGGTTGACGCTAGATTGAAATCTGAAATCACAAAAACGCTAAATTACAACGATTATTTGAGTATCATTTTTGCACGATACTCGGCTTGCTCAGATGTTTTAGGCCTGGCATCTATTCCACTTTCAATCCTTCATTCAATCAAGTAGATTATGACTGATCAAAAGGACCCGACATTGCCTTTGAGCGATAACCCGAACGTTGATTCTGATCCTGATGAATCTGTTCACACGTCACACCAACCCGAATTTAGTCCCATTCGATTCACCGGAAGCGCTAAGGAGTACTGGGGAATCTGGATTACCAATCTGGTGCTGACCATCGTCACGCTTGGTGTGTACAGTGCCTGGGCCAAGGTGAGACGCAAGCGTTACTTCCTGAACAACACCAATATCGATGGTATTTCGATGATTTATCATGCGACGGGATTACAACTGTTCAAGGGACGCGCGATTGCATTTGCGGTCATTGTGGCAACTTCTATCATTTCCAATGCATCGATAATTGGAGGTCTGGTTGTAGCGGTCGCATTCTTGTTTGTCCTGCCCTGGGGATTGAACGTATCCATGCGATTCAATGCGAGGATGACGTCCTGGCGTAATGTCCGGTTCAACTGGCATGGCGGTTACTGGAAAACATTCTCGGTTTTATGGTTATCCATTCTTGCAATCATACTCAGTGCAGGAATCCTGATTCCATTTGTTTCGAGATGGGTCAATCAATACTATGTCCGACGGTATGCGTTCGGGACGGTTAGATTTGCCGAAGATATGCAGGTCTCTCCATTTGTCTGGGCGTTCCTGAAGGTGTTGCTTGTTCTTATCGTTGTTGAGGCTGCAATCCTAGTCTGGTTTCAGTTTTTTGTATTTCCTTGGTCGGGAGTCATCGAGCATTCGGAGCTGTTGGCAGAGATCGGAAGCAACGTAATGTCATTGGCAATTGGAACAGTCATCGTGATGATTCTGTTGGTTTTTCCAGCCTACTCGGTGTATTCGACGATGGTTCGCAACATCGTCGTGAATTCAATGACTACGGGTGATGCCGTCCGATACCGCTCATGCCTTAACCCAATCATGGTCCTATGGATTCAGGTAACAAATACCCTCGTCACTGTTCTGACTCTGGGTTTGATGACACCTTGGGCGCAGGTTCGCATTTATCGTTACCTGTCGACGAAGACCGAATACCAACTGGTGAAAGACGCAGATTCCTTCATTGATGAGGAGATGAGGAAAATGGGTGCTTTCGGGGAGGAGTTTGCAGAACTCGAGGGAGTGGATTTCTCCCTGTAGGCTGCATGAAGATCGAAGGTCTGATATTCGCAGCCCGCTCCTCGAGAGGTCATCCGACGGTTTTGGATGTAGAGGACGACTACGACTACATTCACGCAGATATCGACAGTGAGGAATCCGTGACAGACTTGACGGTCATGACCATTCAAGGTGATCACGACGTTCACTTCGAAGGCGGTATCTACTTCAGATCAACTGAACGGTTGCCCGATGAATTCATCCGGCGTTACGAGAGTGCGACCAAGCGAAAAATAGCCTGGTTGGAGAAGTTCTCGTTAACCCGGGCGGCTATCCTGTTGTCGATTGTGGTATTGGCGCTAGTCGGTTTTCGATTGCTCCTGCCTTGGGTTGTATCGATGACGGTCGCCGTATTTCCAAACGAGTGGGAAGAAAAGGTCGGAATTCATACCTATTCGACTATGGAGACATTGAGGGTGTTTTCCGACAGTGAATTGTCAGATGACTATCAACACTCGATTCGTGAAGATGCGAAGCGGATTGCCGAATCTGCCGGGCTGAGCAGGGAAGTGGAGGTTAGATTTCAACAGTCAACGGTGTTAGGCGCGAATGCGGTTGCATTTCCGGGCGGGCCGGTCGTCGTGACGGATGAATTGGTAGCGTTGCTGTCAGATAGAGAGGAGGTGTTGGCGGTCATTGCGCACGAGTTTGCACATGTCGAGCTTCGACACTCACTGCAGCGGGCGATCACTGTCGCTGGTGTTTCCGCCCTGGTATTTTTGCTGTTCGGGGCGGACGAAAGCATCATCGAGGAATTGTCTGTGATTGTTGCAGACTCCATCATGTTCGATAGCGGTAAGGATTTTGAACGGGAGGCTGACCTTTTGGCAATCGACTACCTGATAGCCAGCGGCATCGATCCCGAGGCGCTCGTGAATGTCATGGAACGATTGACGGATTTCATGTGCAGCAATCTCATAGGACAAGCGAAATTGGATTGCCAGTCAGATTCAGCGAGCTGGCTTTCGACTCATCCTTCAGGAGCCGAGCGTATTGCCTATCTGAAAAGTGCAATCGAAAGCCGCAGATGACACGCTCAGCGTCGCAGTATGCGCGTTATAATGCCCGGCATGCCTGCTCAACAAGAGTTCCATTCAACCTCCAGCGGTTCAACAAGTTTCAACGATATTGCGATTGCTGGCCTGATTGGAAGATGAATCAGGCCGCTGAGATTCATCGGCATTTGCAATATTCACCCACCCGATACAGATTCTGACCAATGGCATCCAACGCTGGCAATTTGATTTCCAATGCGGTCGAGCGGCCGATCGCCGTCGTTGCGGTGGTCTTGATGGTTGTGCTGTTTGGAATCGTCGCCCTGAACAATATTCCCATTCAGCTGGCACCGGATGTCAACAGGCCGGTAATTACGATTACGACCTACTGGCCCGGAGCCGCACCTGCCGAAGTTGAGCGGGAAATCCTCAACCCCCAGGAAGAAGAGCTTGCGGGACTTGAGAATCTTCGCGAGATCACGGGCAACGCACAATCCGGCCGCGCCCGCATCACATTGGAATTTGATGTTGGCACCGATATGGACAAATCCATCCTGCTGGTGTCCAACCGTCTTGACCGGGTTACGTCCTATCCTGATGAGGCGGGATCCCCGCAACTGAGTACTTCCGGCAGCGAGGACAAGGCGATTGCCTGGTTTACCGTGATTCGCAAACCCGGCAATGACCGCCCGATACATGAATACGGAGAGTTTGTCGAGGACTTCATCAAGGAGCCGATTGAGCGGGTACCCGGTGTGGGTGAGGTTTCAGTCTTCGGTGGCAGTGATCCGGAGTTTCAGATCACCATTGAGCCACAGGAACTCGCCCGACTCCAGATGACAGTGGGTGAGTTGCTGGACGTGCTGCGAAACGCCAATGTCTCACTGTCGGTCGGTGACATTGATGAAGGCAAGCGGCGTTATGTCGTTCGCTCGGAAGGTGAGCTCAATACCGTTGAGGCGATTCGCCAGATCGTCGTCCGTTCGGACGCGGACACCGTGCTGGCGCCGTCCGGAAGAATTCGCCTGGAAGACATTGCCGACGTCAGCCTGGCCTACAAGGAGCCCACCGCGATCATCCGGGTGCTGGGGCATCCGGCGATTCCGTTCAATGCGACCCGGGAAGTCGGGGCGAACGTGATCGAAACCATGGATGGCATCCGCAATGTGATCGATGAACTGAATCGCACCGTCATCCCTGACAGCGGACTGGAACTTCGCCAGGTCTACGATGAGACGGTGTACATCAATTCCTCGATCGACCTGGTACAGCAGAACATCTGGGTTGGCGGCATCCTGGCGGCACTGGTAATGCTGTTGTTCCTGCGATCATTCCGGGCGACACTCACGGTGTCCATCGCAATTCCCGTGTCGATCGTCGGTGCGTTCGTTGCGATGGCCGCGCTGGGCCGTTCCATCAACGTGGTTTCGCTGGCTGGCTTGGCTTTTGCCGTGGGAATGGTGGTGGACGCTGCAATCATCATTTTGGAAAACATCTATCGCATGCGGGAAAGCGGCAAACCGGCAAAAGCCGCCGCAATCGAGGGCGCCCAGCAGGTGTGGGGCGCGGTGTTCGTATCCGCACTGACAACCGTCATGGTTTTCATCCCGGTTTTGATCTCTGACCTGGAAGTCGGACAGCTGTTCAGGGACATTGCCGTCGCGATTTCGGTGGCGGTACTGCTGTCGCTGATGGTTTCAGTCACGGTCATTCCGGCACTCTCACACAAACTGCTCCGATTTCCCGGCAAATCGGAGTCCACCAGCATCACCCGCATGAGGCTTCCCATCATTGACAGCGCCGCGGCCGCGTTGGTGCGCTTGATTCTGTGGTTTACTTCCAAACTGATTACGCACCGGTTCGCCGCCTTTGCATGGGTTGCCCTGATCACCGCAGGGGCATTGTTTTTCGCAGCCAAGTTCCTACCGAATCTGGAATACCTTCCAGAAGGCAACAACAACCTGATTTTCGGTCTGATTGTTCCGCCGCCTGGTTACAACCTCAAGACCATGACTGAGATTGCCGGGAACATTGAGAATGCGATCCGTCCACACTGGGTCAGCGAGTCGGATGAACCGAACGATGCGGATGCACCACCCAGAATTGAACGGTTCTTTTTCGTATCGACTCGCGCGAACATGTTCGTCGGGGCGATTTCCGAGGACCCGAACCGCGTCTCGGAACTGATCCCGATCATGCAGGTTCCGGTATTCAGGGAACCGGGCACCTTCGGGTTCATGAGCCAACCCTCGATCTTCGGGCGGGGAATCGGTGCGGGCCGCAAAATCGACCTGGATGTCTCCGGTGCCACCTTGGAAGAGATTCTCGCAACAGCAGGCCGGGCGGCCGGCAAGATTCTCGAGGTCCTGCCGCGATCGGAAGGACACCAGTTTCGACCCAATCCGGGTCTGGAACTCGGCGTCCCGGAAGTTCGCATCACGCCGGACCGGTTGCGATTGGCCGACAATGGACTGTCCGCGATGGAACTCAGTCTGGCCGTCGACGTATTCAATGATGGATTGAGGGTGGATGAGACGATGTTTGGTGGCCGTGCGATGGATATCACCTTGCGCGGTGCCACCGATTCCGTGGTCGAGACGCAGAACATCGAGAACCTGCCCGTGGTGACACCGATGGGGAGGATCATTCCGGTAGCATCGATTGCTGATGTTGACATCACAGCCGGACCCACCGCAATTCGACACCGGGAGCGATTGCGTACCATCACCTTGGAAATCCGACCCTCACCCAACCTGACCATGGAAGAGGCGATTGATCTTGTGCATGCCCAGGTGATCGACCCGCTCAAGGCCGAAGGGGTGCCACCCAGTGTGAAGTTCAGCATCTCGGGTACCGCAGATGCATTGAATACGACCTGGGATGCAATGGTGATTCAGCTGCTGGTCGCGCTGATCATCGTCTATCTGGTCATGACCATTCTGTTTGAGAGTTTCATCTACCCGTTGATCATTCTGCTGTCGGTGCCGGTGGCGGCTGCCGGCGGCGTCGCGGGTCTGGCGGTATTGAACCTGTTCACCCATCAGGCCTTGGACATGCTGACCCTGCTGGGGTTTGTCATCCTGATTGGAATCGTTGTCAACAATGCCATCTTGTTGGTTCACCAATCGATCTACCTTTTACGGCAGGAGAACATGGATAGTGCTACAGCCATCATTACGGCCACCCGGTATCGCATCCGACCCATATTCATGTCTACATTGACCAGTGTCTGTGGAATGTCGCCGCTGGTCTTGTTTTCCGGCGCCGGATCAGAGTTGTATCGAGGCCTGGGCTCGGTGGTGGTCGGCGGGCTGTCCATGTCAGCGGTTTTGACGTTGTTTATGGTGCCGCCGTTGACGGCCATATTGGTAGTACCGTTGGAAAACCGAAGACGAAGGAAGCAGATGTCAGTGCAATCCATCCCGGCAGCTGAAGCCGGTGCAGAGGCACAATAGGCAACGCGGACGCCATGCCCGCAGGGGTCATCTTCCGGGCAGCATCCTCTCCCGGTTTGCGAGGTTAGTTGAAGAATCCGGAATCAACGGGATTCGAGTTGGAACTATGACTGAAGATCCCGCGGTTCTTCAGTCAGGTTGTTGATCGGAGGCTGTTCCTGCAATGGTTCTGTTGCCGGTTCTGTAATCACAGGCTCGCCCACAGTCATCCTGTCCCACCAGGTACTTAACCCATCCTTGTTGTTCCACAGTGCAATCACGCCAGCCAGGACCACACCAATAACGAGGAGTCTGAAGGCGATGGCACCCCATGATGCAACAGGTGTCGAGTACTTGATGCGCGCCCGGGTCGCGGGTTGATCGTAATTCTTGTCGAATATCTCCACGATCCCCAATTCATGGTCGTTCCTGATCAGTTCATCAGCGTCCAGATTGACGAGCTTCGCATAGGATCTGACATAACCGGTGGCATAGGCGATATTGAAAAGTAGATCGTACTGACGGTTCTCCATTGCCTCAACATTGGCTTCAGTCAGCTTCAAACTGTCTGCGACATCCTTGACGCTCAGATTCAGCTTTTTTCTCGCGTCGGACAGCTGCTTGCCGGTATCCGGCGGTACAATCAGTGATGGTTCCGGCGTGTCATGCGCCACATTGTCAAAAGTAAATCTTTGATTCCATTTATTTTCCATCGCTCAATCCTTGATCAGTGAAGTTAGTTCATCCATTCGTTGCACGATATCGCTAGCCGACGACGTAGGCACCGGTTCCCACGGCAATCAGCATGTCCTCATTGTTGTGCAGTTCCATGCGCGTCACGGCGACCTTGTTTCCAGTTCGCAGGACGAAGCCGGTGGCGACGAATTTCGATCCGAAACCAGGTCGCAGATAATCGACGCGGATGTCTATGGTACCCATTCGCGAAAACTGCTCGATTCGCTCCTCGGGCGTCTCGATGTTGCGTCGATTGACAACATCGACGAACGCAACCACTCCGCCGATCACATCCAGCAGGCAGGAGATGACGCCGCCATGCAGGTTTCCGCGAACAAAGTTTCCAATGAAGCGGTCCTGCATGTCGATCGACAACTTCGGCTCACCCCTTTCAAGACCGATTACCTTGATTCCGAGGGATTTGTGAAACGGCACTGAATCCTCAAAGATTTCTCGCAGGGCGCTCCAGGATGAGACAGCGTGAGTGGCATCATTCATTTGCGATTGCCATAAAGAATTCTATATAAATACGAGCACAGAAAAATCTGGAATTTTGAGGGATTACTGATGCGATATTTAGCGACAATGGCGAATTATAACACTTGGGTAAATGCACGGATTTTCGAATTATGCGCGAATCTGAATCCAACTGAATACCGCAAGGACCGCAAGGCGTTCTTTGGTTCAATTCACAATACCCTGAATCACATCCTGCTGGTGGACATTCTGTATCTGGCCCGGCTGAGGGGTGAGCGTGTGGAGTCGATTCAGGCGTTGGATCAGATTCTCCATGATGACTTCGAGGAACTCAGACGTGCGCGGATTGCCAAGGATCGCGATCTGACTGATTATGTCGATGGCCTGGAACAATCCGATACCGCAAGGATGGTGAAATACTCCAGAATGGATGGGTCGAAATGCGAGAATGCAGTTGAGGAGGTGCTCATCACATTGTTCAATCACCAGACCCATCATCGGGGTCAGATTCACACCATGCTGACCCAGTCGGGTATTGCGAATTCCGAGATGCCGGGTTTGGATGTGGTGGACTACCTGGCGACACGGCACTGATCGCCTGTCGCGCTGCGGAATTTTGAAATCCAGCAACCAGCCTTTAATATACTAATCGTCTGCGATAGTGGGGCGGTAGCTCAGTTGGGAGAGCGTAGCGTTCGCAATGCTAAGGTCGGGAGTTCGATCCTCCTCCGCTCCACCAGTTCCGAACCCGAGACTGTGCGGGTCTCATCAAGACATACAGGGTGTTGAATGACTGTCAGGCAAACTAACTTCGATCGCCTCACCGAAGGGTTGAGACTGGAGCGCTCCATTGAAATCGGAGAGGACCGGGTGATCACCTTCATGGGTGATGATCTTCGTGTCTATGAGACACCGTCGATGATTGCGGATATTGAGTATGCCTGCCGCGATCTGCTGGTTGAGCATCTCCCCTCAGGCTGGGATTCGGTCGGCGTTGTTGTTGACATTGAGCACCTGGCGGCGACGCCCATCCATGAGACGGTGACTGTTCGTGTTGAGATCGACGAAATCGAGAATCGAAGGGTTCGTTTCCGTTGTGAGGTAAGCGACGCGCTCGAAGTTGTGGGTCGCGGTTACCACGATCGCTTCATTGTGAAGATTGACCGCCACCGCGCCCGCGTTGCCGAGAAACGCGGGAGAATGCAGCAAGGGTAGGCCTTCCTGCCGTCCTGGTTATTCAAATCAGTTCACAATCGCGACTTTCTGTCCCGGTGCCAACCGCTCGTTTCCCCTGACCACAACCATCTCACCGTCGCCGAGTCCGGATGTCACCTCGAATCGGTCCGATGAGGAGCGTCCGATGCTGATCGGCCGGGGCATGACGGCGTCATCCTCGACGACATAGACAATGTGCTGTCCTTGCTGGGTGATGATGGCATCCTTGTGGATGGTCAGCACCTCATCCTGATTGGAAATCGGAATCTGGATGGTGACGTTCTGATAGATCGCCAGCAGATCATCAAACTGATCCTGATCAAAGGTGAAGTGAACCGCCCTGGTGCGAGTACTGACGTGCTCTTCGGGGATGAACGCACGCAGTGTGATCTTGAATTGTGTCCCATTGTCAAATTCCGCATCGAGAACGTCGCCGACTGTGAGCGAATCAATGTAGCGGTAGGGAATGAAGGCTTCAACCTCGAGATTCTGGTCGCCGACCATCCTGACCGCCTGCTGACCGACACGGACATACTGCCCGGCATCGATGTTCCGTTCGGCGATCACCCCGGCATAGGGTGCGAAAATCCTGGTCAGCGAGAGGTTGTAGTCGGAAATGTCGAGTTCCCTTTGAATCTGCCGGGTAGCGGCCCTGGCTTCTCCGAGCGCATGTTCAGCGATCTTGAGCGCCAGTACCGAATCCTCGTACTGTGCCTCGGTGGTCGCAGCCGAGTGGCGCAATTGCCGGAATCGATCCTCTTGCTGTTTTGCGAGTTCCAGTTCCGTGGACCGTCGGCTGGTCGCCCAGCTGGACATTTCGATTCGCGCCTCGACGGCTGACTTTTGCAGTTCCAGCATCGAGGCATCCAGGGTGGCGATCAGGTCACCTTGCTCGACACGGTCACCCACCTCGACATTGACGGTGTGGACCGGGGCATTGATGGAGACATGAACGGGGCCGGACTGCTTGGAGACAAGTTCGCCGTATACCGACACGGTTTCACTGATGGATTCAGACCTGACCTGGTCAACCGCCACCGGTGTTGCGTTTTCCTGGGCTTGAGCAATCAACGGGCCAAAGCCGATGGTTAATGCGACAGGCAGATACAGCAGGCTGTATGACTGGGTGCGGATAGACTTGGAAAACTTCTTCATGGCGATTATCTTTCCTGAATGTTTGATTGAATCAAGAGTTGTGAGTGTCAATTCGGTGTGAGTGAAAATAATACTTGGATTGGAGCATGATTTTAAATAATCAACGAGGCTGAATCAGCCGCTGTATCCTTCGACTATGATCAGTTTGGATTCTGTCGTCTGCTCGCGCAGTTTCTTTGCTGGTGCATATTCCTCGGACGCCCACCACTGCCGCGCCTGTTCAACAGTATCAAATTCGATGATGACGAGCCGCTGCGGATTCCACTCTCCTTCCAGGTTTTCCCAATCTCCACCGCGCACCAGATAGCGGCCATTAAATTTTTCCAGGGTAGGTGGCACCATATCCCGGTAGACTGCAAACCCTTCCGGATCATGAATGCTGACTTGAACAACGACGTATCCTGCCATCAGACTGTTTCTCCAATGTTGTGTTGACTTGGTTTCATTGAATTTGTGAATGGTGTCATTTTACTGCCAATGCCCAATGTCTACCCGACTAAACCACATTTTCGGCCAATTCGTGAACAGGCATTCCGGGCATTGTGTGTATATTATGCGGCGAAGCCTGGACGAGTGACTGACTTGGCGAGTAGTGACTTGCGACAATCGAAGCTCATCTGATTCATGATTCCAAACTGGAGACAGGAATAATCAATGCTTGAGGTACTGACCATACAGCCGGCGCAACCGGCGGTGCTGACGGTCATATGGCTGCATGGTCTGGGTGCGGATGGACATGACTTTGAACCCATCGTGCCGCACCTGGGAATTCCTGATCAATACCCGGTACGTTTCATCTTTCCACACGCGCCGGTCCGGTCAGTGACAGTCAACATGGGTATGCAGATGAGGGCGTGGTACGACATCATCAACCCGGTCATAGGCGTAGGGATGGAGGATCGCACGGGTATCAGGGAATCCTGTGAACAGGTTGGAGTGCTCATTGAACATGAACTGTCAGCAGGGATGCGGTCTGACCAGATTGTGCTGGCGGGGTTTTCGCAAGGTGGTGCGATCGCGCTTTCAGCGGGATTGTGTTACCCGAAGAGACTGTCGGGAATTCTTGCACTTTCCACTTATCTGCCACTGGCGGACACATTTCGTACCGAACGGCATCCGATCAATCAGGAGACGCCGATTTTGTATCTGCACGGCAGTTTTGATCCGGTCATCGCACTTGCGGTGGCAGATGTGTCCAGAGAGCATTTACGGGGTCTCGAGTATCATGTCGAATCCAAAGACTACCCGATCCCACATTCAGTATCTGCTGAGGAGATTGCTGATATCGGACACTGGCTGACACAAAGATGTGAGACCGCCGCAGGCTGAATTCCAGCACACCGGTTGGAATTCAACCCGATTCAAGCATCAGACAGGATCGTCCAGCAGATACTTCTCAAGTCTTTGGATCTGCATTTTCGGACCGACCAGGTGGGGATTGAGTTCGAGTGCCTTCTCAAATGCCTCCAGCGCGCTCTTCGGATAGTCCAGCGAAAGAAAGATCAATCCAAGTCCGGCCGTTGCGCCAAAGTGACGCGGTTCAAGCAGCAGGGTCTGTCGCACATCGTTCGCGGACTGCTCATACTGGCGCAGGAAGTAGTGAACGGTTGCCCGTTTATTCCAGCCTTCGGCAAACTCCGGTGCCTTGAGAACGATCTCATCAAAAATCTTCAGCGCCTGGCGCAAGCGCCCGGCCGACATCGCCCTGACACCATCACCCATCAGCAAATTGATCTCCTCGTCCGGACTTTGGCGCCAGATTTTCCAGATCTCATCTGTGATTGCGTTGGCCGAGTCCTGATCAATCGCCGTGTGCAGCTCGGCAAACAGCGAGTCAAGTCTCGGATCATTCTGGTCACCTGCGGCGAAGGGGTGAATCATGCACAGAATCAGGGCGAGTACGCCGGCAGACGCAGTCTTGAGGTAGTTGATCATATTCGGGACAGCCATTGATTGCTCACTTCAATGAATTACATTGATGTTTATTATTTTTGGATTGATGTATCAGGTCAAAATGATTTTAGCGGAACTTACCGGAATTTGCCATTGATGGCGAGAACTCAACACTGATCGGTAACTGTTTGGGTTGTCTGTGAATGGCCCGATATCGCCGAGTCAGCGCCTGGCTGGACGGTGGAAAACCTGGTCGGTGTGCCACTCGACGAACTCGGATTGCGGCAATTGATCCAGGTCGACCGGCTTGCGCAGTTGCCTGCCATTGTAATCAAGCAACCATTCCCGCGCCGTACTGATTCCGTTGAGACTCTGGGACACCATGATTTCGTAGCCGTCTTTGGAATTTGGAAGCGGTTGCAGTCCCAGTGCGCCGCGATCGAATGCCTTGTGATGGAAACCACACAGTGCAATGCCGTTGGTTGCAACATCCGGCCCGCCGAATGCGTGCCACTTGATGTGCGCGGCCTGCAGATCAAGCAATGTGTCATTCAGGCGCAGGTCGAAATTGCATACGGCACAGATACGTTCATAGACATTGAGCACGATGTGACGGAACCTTGGATCGCGCCTGTTTTCGGTGATTCTTGATGCGGCAGCGGTCTCGAGCAGGCTTTCATCGATTCCGGTCGCTGTCATGATGGCGTCATGAAGGCTCGGAGGCCAATTGGCTGTGAGGACAGTCTGCACGGCTTCCTTGAAGAGTTTTGAATCTGACTTCAGCAGCTGGTGAACCTCATCCGGGAATCCACCGACGATATTGTCATCGAGCAACTGACGTCGTTCCATTTGGCGCGGATTTTCGATCGTCTCACCATCTTGGTCCCTGAGTTCCCATAATGAGTCGGATGGCAGTCGTCGAAATGGGTCAAGCGTATTCGGTCGGGACACCCTGGAGGGTGGACTCCAATCCCGAAGAAGATTGCTGAGATTCTTATCGACTTCGCTGTAGGGTATGAACTGCGGGTTGTCCTGAGAGATTCTGGCGAGCGCAATGAGCAGGAGCAGGGGTTTGTGTGGCGCGCGCACAGACCCTCGCGTCCACTGCTTGACACTACGCAGATTCTCCAAAAACTGCTCGGCTGTCAACGGAATGTTCTTTTCGGGCATGATGGATACGAAAGTTGCTTTCTTCTTTCTGATTATAGACTTATGGGTTGATTTGCCTGTCGCCGTGTATTTCCATCAAATACGCTACGCTTCATCTGAATCTTCGGATGGCGTTCGGCTGATAGGGTGAACCAGGGCGGAAACTCCGGAATGTGCGAGTACACAAGACTTTTTGTCAGCAAATCAGTTCCCGAACATTCAATGCCGAACGGGTTTCAAGATTGTTTCGGATGCTTGGATGAGCCATCAAGTGAACGAAATTTTTTTTCGGGACTCAACGACAGATCAATCAGGGTTCAAAGTGTGTCATTGAACACTCCAAATTGATCTCCAAGTCGCTTTCTCACATCGTGATTACTGCGCTCAATTGATCTCGGATTCAGTGAGTATAATTTTTTCAAAAAAGTGCGCGAAAAGCCGCAATTTACTTGTCAGAAACTGAGAGTTTAAGAGTAAAATACGCCGAATTATTTTTACGACGCGTTTTGATTGAACCACATCGTCGTCGCTTGCAACTTTACTGAGATCGAACCGGTATGGATAACGTAGATGATATTGATCTGTCAGCACTTTCAGATGATGAATTGGTTGAGCAGATGCATGATGATCTGTATGACGGATTGAAAGAGGAAATCGAGGAAGGAACGAATATTCTGCTTGAACGCGGCTGGGAACCCTATGCCGTTTTGCAGGATGCCCTGGTTGAGGGAATGCGTATCGTTGGAATCGATTTCCGCGATGGCATCCTGTTCGTGCCGGAAGTGCTGATGTCGGCAAACGCGATGAAGGGCGGAATGGCAATTCTGCGCCCGCTTCTGGCTGAAACCGGCGCGCCGACCATCGGAAAAATGGTCATCGGAACCGTCAAGGGAGACATCCACGATATTGGCAAGAATCTTGTCGCAATGATGCTTGAAGGCGCCGGGTTTGAAGTGATCAACCTTGGCATCAACAATCCAGTGGAAAACTACCTGGCAGCGCTTGAGGAGCACAAGCCTGAGTTGCTCGGCATGTCGGCACTGCTGACCACCACCATGCCCTATATGAAAGTCGTCATCGATACACTGGTCGAGCAGGGCATCCGGGATGACTATATCGTGGTTGTCGGCGGAGCGCCTCTGAACGAGGAGTTCGGCACGGCGATCGGTGCGGATGCGTACTGTCGCGACGCCGCGGTAGCAGTGGAAACGTGTAAGACTCTGGTCGCTGAAATGCGTGCGTCTGCCTGACGCAATCCACACTCCCGCCCCAGTTCTTCCTCACCTTCTTACCTGCCGATTCACCAGTGACTGAAACCGTCGTATCCTCCCAAACCAAAACCGTGGTGATTGGGTACGAAAGGCCGTTTTGCGTAATCGGCGAGCGTATCAATCCGACCGGGCGCAAGCTGCTTGCCGCAGAAATGGCACTGGGTAACTACAGCCGTGTCGAATCCGATGCCTTGGCGCAGATCGAGGCGGGTGCGCACATGCTTGACGTCAATGCGGGAATTCCATTGGCCGATGAGCCGAAGATCCTTGCCGAGGTTGTGCAACTGGTGCAATCGCTGACCGATGTACCGCTGGTGTTGGATTCTTCCATCGTGGCGGCGTTGGAGTCTGCACTGGAAGTCTACAAGGGCCGGCCGTTGGTCAATTCAGTCACCGGAGAGGAAGAGCGTCTCGAGACTGTGCTGCCACTGGTCAAGAAGTATGAAGCGGCGGTTGTCGCGATATCCAATGACGAGACCGGCATCTCTGAAGACCCCGACGTACGGTTTGAGGTTGCCAGGAAAATCGTTGAGCGGGCGCAGGATTATGGAATCGCACCTTGCGATGTCGTGGTAGACCCGCTGGTCATGCCGATTGGTGCGATCGGCATGGCGGGCCGCCAGGTGTTTCGCATCGTACAGCGATTGAGAGAGGAGTTGAAGGTCAACACAACCTGTGGCGCCTCCAATATCAGTTTCGGCTTGCCGAACCGACAGGGTTTGAATTCAGCATTCCTGACGATGGCGATCGGCGCCGGTATGACGTCCGCCATCACAAGCCCGCTGCATCCGGAAATCATGAACGCGGTGATGGCGGCGAATGTCATGATGGGTACTGATCGCGAATGCCGAAGATGGATTTCAAAATTCCGCGAACCTACCAGTACAGATGAGTCAGGCGAAAGAGCCGGGCGTCGAAACAGAACGCGCCGGCGAAGGGTAGCGGAATAACCCTTGTCTCTCATTGCATCCAGCAGACAGATTCACAATCTGCCAACATCACTGTAGACCACCTGCAAAGACCGTGGTGATACCTGAATGACTCAACAGTCCGATGCCATGGTTGTTTTTACCCCTTCGGGGCGTAGAGGCAGATTTTCAATAGGTACCACGATTCTGCAGGCTGCTCGTTCCCTCGGAGTCGATTTGGATACGGTTTGTGGCGGCCGCGCCATGTGTGGACGCTGTCAGATCGAATTGAGCGTCGGTACGTTCGCCAAGCACAGAGTCGAGTCCCGCGTCGATCACTTGAGTCCGCTCAGTACAGTGGAAACCGAGTATGCCAAGTCGCAAGGTTTGCTGGAAGGGCGCCGGCTGGGGTGTTCGGTCAAGATTCTTGGCGATGTCGTCATTGACGTCCCGCCGGAAAGCCAGGTCCACCGGCAAGTTGTCCGAAAGCGCGCTGAAGTCCACGCCATCAATCTGAATCCTGTCATTCGAATGTACTATGTTGAGGTGCAGGAACCCAATATGCACGATCCCTCAGGCGATCTGCAGCGGTTGAAGGACGCTTTGGAGTTCGACTGGCGGCTGGAGAATCTATCCTGCGACCTCAGACAGATTCAACAGTTGCAGACCGCATTGCGCGAGGGTGAGTGGAAGGTGACCGCGGCCGTCCATGACGGATCGCAGATTGTGGCGGTGTGGCCGGGATTTCGCGATCATGCCTATGGCCTGGCGATTGATGTCGGTTCCACAACCATTGCCGCGCACCTTTGTGATCTTTCTAGTGGCGAGGTGGTCGAATCAGCCGGAGTCATGAATCCACAGATTCGGTTTGGTGAGGACCTGATGAGCCGGGTTTCCTATCTGATGATGAATCCCGGGCATGAGCATGAGATGACCATGGAGGTCCGGCGTGCGGTCCAGCAACTCGCACAAGATGTCGCGAACAATCACGGCATCGGTGTTGAGGATATTCTCGATGTCGTCTTTGTCGGGAATCCGGTGATGCAGCATCTGCTCTTGGGGATCAGTCCGATCGAATTGGGTGGCGCACCGTTTGCGCTGGCGACAGATGAGTCAGTGAGCATCTGGGCGAATGAACTGGATCTTGCTCTTCATCCGAATGCGCGCGTTTTCGTGCTGCCTTGTATTGCCGGGCACGTGGGTGCTGATGCGGCCGGGATGGTGCTGTCCGAGCAACCGTACCTGGGCCAGGAGAACATGTTGCTGGTCGATGTTGGAACCAACGCGGAGATCGTGCTGGGCAACACCAATCGGATGGTTGCGGCATCAAGCCCGACCGGGCCGGCGTTTGAAGGCGCACAGATCAGCAGTGGACAGCGCGCCGCACCCGGCGCCATAGAGCGCGTTCGGATCGACAGGGAATCCCTGTTGCCAAAGTTCAAGGTCATTGGTTGCGATCTTTGGTCGACCGATGAGGGATTCAGCGATGAGATCAAGGAGTTCGGTGTGACCGGTATTTGCGGATCCGGCATTATCGAAGTGATCGCTGAAATGTATCTTGCCGGAATCATTGATTCCGATGGCGTGGTCCAGGGGCAGCTGGCTGAGAAGTGCGACCGGATCGTCGCGGACGGTCGGACTTTTGCGTATGTGCTGCAGGAGTCGTCGCCAAGAGTGACCGTGACGCAGAATGATGTCAGAGCGATTCAGCTGGCCAAGGCCGCGCTGTACGCGGGTATCCGTTTGCTGATGGAACGAATGGAAATCGACGAGGTCGATGTGATTCGACTGGCTGGGGCATTTGGCAGTCATGTAGACGTGAAATACGCCATGATTCTGGGCATGATCCCGGACTGCAGTCTTGAAAATGTGACTTCTGCGGGCAATGCAGCGGGTACCGGCGCGAGAATTGCACTGTTGGACCGAAACTCGCGAATGGAGATCCGTCAGGTCGTACGCAACATAGAAAAGGTGGAAACGGCAGTCGAGCCCAGTTTCCAGAAACATTTCGTTGAGGCCATGGCGATTCCCCACAAAAATGCCAGTTATCGACACCTGGGCGAGGTTGTGGATTTACCGATGCCGATTGCGCAAGCTGGCAGCGACAATGGTCAGCGCCGTCGAAGGAGACGTGCGGCCAGACGCAGCCTCCAATGAAAGCGGAACTGATCGTCAGTGGTGGGCGCGTGATCGATGGAACGGGTGGCGTTTCAAGAATTGCGGATGTAGTTGTAAACGGGGGACGCATTACCGGCGTCGGCGATTATTCTAACCTTGAGGCCGAGCAACGGCTCTGCGCGCGGGGCAAGTGTGTCGCACCGGGGTTCATTGATGCACACACCCACGATGACCGGGTGCTTTTGTCCTCCCCCGACATGACCTCAAAGGTCAGCCAGGGTGTGACAACCGTGGTAACCGGCAATTGCGGGGTCAGTCTTGCACCACTTCAGAATACTGATCCTCCGGCTCCGTTGAATCTGTTGGGCGATCGGAATTGGTATCGATTTGAATCAACAGCCGCCTACGCCAATGAGTTGCGTGAGAATCCAGCGGCGGTCAATTCCCTGATGCTGGTCGGCCACTCGACACTGAGAATTGCGACGATGGACAGGGTGGATCGCCCGGCGGTCACCAAGGAAATCCATCAGATGGAGCGACTGGTTGACAAGGCCATGGAGCAGGGGGCAAGTGGATTCAGTACCGGACTCGAATATCCACCATCCATTCACGCAACTGAACAAGAGGTCATCGCCTTGGCCAAAAGGGCTTCGGTGGCAGGTGGCATCTACACCACTCACATGCGAAATGAAAGTGATCATGTCCATCTCTCGATTGATGAAACGGTTCGTGTTGCCGAAAAAGCCAGTATCCGGACAGTTATCTCCCACCACAAAACATGTGGCAAGAGCAACTGGGGCAGAACCTGCGAGACACTGCCACAGATCGAGCACGCGCAAAAATCAGTCGATCTCAATCTGGATGTCTATCCCTACACGGCCAGCTCGACATCATTGCTACCGCAATACCTGGAGAAGGCTGAGCGAATCCTGATCACATGGTCTGATCCGTATCCCGAATTCAGTGGGATGGAACTCGGCCAGATCTGTGAGAATTGGGATGTCAGTACCGAGCAGGCCGCTGAAATGCTCTCACCGGCAGGTGCGATCTATTTTCAGATGGATGAGCAGGATCTGCAGCGGGTATTGAAATTTCCGGGTGCGATGATTGGATCAGATGGGCTGCCGAGTGACCGTTATCCTCATCCCCGCCTATGGGGAACGTTCCCGCGTGTCATTGGACACTATGGTCGGGACCTTGGATTGTTCTCACTTGAAGAGGCCGTTGCCAGAATGACGGGGAATACAGCGGAAACCTTTGGGATTGCTGATCGCGGTTATTTGCGCAAGGGCATGTACGCCGATATCGTTGTCTTCGATCCGGACACGATCATCGACCAAGCCAGATTCGATGATCCGGTCCGGGCAGCTTCTGGAATCGATGCGGTTTTCGTAAACGGAGAGTTGGTGTACAGGGATTTCGAATCGACCGGAAAACGTCCTGGCTTGCTTTTGGATTCCACAGTCTGATCAGTGTTTCAATAAATTATTTGGGCAAAATCAGTCTTCGCCAGACAGTTTGATTGGGAGACAGCTTCAATCGGTAGCGACTTGTCCTTATGCCTCATCAATTTCGCGTTGCAGTCTTTGAACGGCGCTCCGGCTGAGGTCCGTTACTTCGACAACCACCTCCAGATCCATCCCCTTTCGAAGAAGATTTATTGCGATTTTTTCCTGGCTTTGTTGCAGGCTTTCCTGACGAATTAATTCCGTAGCTGCCTGAATCATCTCTTGTTCCTCCGGTGTCTTACCTTTCAGTTTCAATAAGTCTTCCATTTTAATCCGCGTTGGATTCAAAAAGGAGACATACTCTTTCAGGGAAAGCCTGCATTGTGCATCTGCGGTATTGCGCGGACCACCGCAACAGTGTTGGTGCGTCGCGCAACGCCCAATCAAGCGATTTGATGGACATCAATCATCAGGTACCGAAAGTTCACCGAACACTGTGCTGGAATCCTGTAGTGCTCGTTCGGCGCGATCAGGGACAGGTCGGCGAACTCAGTTAGTTTGTCTGCGTCTGTCGACAACAAGTCGCTGGATCAGCATCCCTATGCCTCATCAATTTCGCGTTGAAGTTTTTGAACGGCGTTTCGACTGAGGTCCGTGACTTCGACAATCATCTCCAGATCCATCCCACTCCGAAGAAGATTCACTGCGACTTTTTCCTGGATTTCCTCACGGCCTTTCTGGAAGCCTTCGTCGCGGGCTTCCTGACGAATTAATTCCGTAGCTGCCTGAATCATCTTTTGTTCCTCCGGTGTCTTACCTGTCAGTTTCAATAAGTCTTCCTTTTTGATTCGCGTTGGATTCAAAAAGGAGACATATTCTTTCAGGGAAAGCCTGCATTGTGCATCTGCGGCATCGCGCGGACCACCGCAACAGTGTTGGTGCGTCGCGCAACGTCTAATCGAGCGATTTGATGGATATTAATCATCAGGAACCGAAAGTTCACCGAACACTGTGCCGGAATCCTGTAGTGCTCGTTCGGCGGGATCAGGGACAGGTCGGCGAACTCAGTTAGTTTGTCTGCGTCTGTCGACAACAAGTCGCCGGATCAGCATCCCTATGCCTCATCAATTTCGCGTTGAAGTTTTTGAACGGCGTTTCGACTGAGGTCCGTGACTTCGACAATCATCTCCAGATCCATCCCTTTCCGAAGAAGATTCACTGCGACTTTTTCCTGGACTTCCTCACGGCCTTTCTGCAGACCTTCGTCGCGTCCCTTTTGCAAGCCTTTCTGCAAGCCTTTCTGGAGGCCTTCGTCGCGGGCTTCCTGACGAAGGATTTCCGTAGCTGCCTGAATCATCTCTTGTTCCTCCGGTGTCTTACCCTTCAGTTTCAATAAGTCTTCCTTTTTGATTCGCGTAGGATTCAAAACAGAAATATACTCGAATTGCCATTGTAACACTTTCCCCCGTTTCTTGCGCGCAACCGCCATCATCCGCCCACTAACGTCCTCAATCAGGGACATGCCCGCACCGCGAACCTTCGACATCGCGCGGATCACCCCATCAATGTTGGTGCCCCGTGCAAGGCCCTGCCGATCGATTTCATTGATGTCAATCAACACGCACTGGAAGTTGATAGAAAACTTCGAGAGTACCTTCCGATGTTCGTCCGAAAGTTCCTTGAACAAGTCGATGAACTCCACTGGAGCGGCTTTGCGTGAGTCGCTGTCGGTGGACCGTTCGCCCTGAAACACCACGATCGGAATGATCGGTGTCTTGAATCCGTTCTGCAGATGCATATGGAATTGATACCCGGTTATCTGCTTAATCAGCTTGCGGAATCGGTAGCGGCCGCTTTTGTGCTCGAAAATCAAGTAGACATATGCCTGCTCACCGCTACCTTTGAGTTTCACGGAAAACACCAGGTCAGCGATCACCTCTGTCATTTTCGAGGTTGTAATCACGGGGGACTCCCGTTTCAGTGTCGACAGGTCGATGATGTTGAGCAGCTCGTCAGGGAAGCTGGCCTTAATCAGGCTGGCGAGGAATTTAGCGTCTTCAAAGATAGTCTTGAAGAACCAGTCATGCGATTTGTGAGGTAACTCGCCGGATTCAACGGATTGAACGGATTTTGCCATGAATCAACTCCTGTTTTGTGTGTGGCTGCTTGCCTGGAGTCGCATCGACGGTCAGACGCGACCAAGGTCATTGCCGCGGCCGTCAAGACCAGGATTTGCAGCCAGATTGAAAATTAATCAGCAAGGTCGTAGACAGACCCTGCGTTCTATAGACTGAAAGCACCGGTAACCGGGAAGCTCAATTTGGAATAACCGGCCATGTTTCAGGGATCCGAACCATGGGAGAGTCTTTCAAATCTGTATCAGATTGTATCTGAATTGCGACAGGAATTTGCACCTGTTTTTTGTTGTTGTAGTGCGGTGCGATCGAGCGACAGCAAACGATGATGGCAGCGAAATCAGCATTCAGAATTCAATGTAGAGTTTCGTTGTCCAGACTCTGACGGTCTTCGTTTTACTTTCGATGCGTCTGGCATTTGAAGTCGTTGTGTTCACGGAACTTTCCGGTTGTTGTGTCTTGCATGTGCTGATGGAGAGTCTACTCGGTAAACGTTCGTTTTAATCGAAGCATTGATGCGACCTGATTGACTGAATAAGTCATCGAACCACCAATAGAGCAGTCGGTTGCGAGGGAAAACCAACAATGCGGCAAGGTGTATCAGTGCATATTGGTACTCAAAGGCAAAGCGCACACCGAAATGGAGATCAACCATGTCCAGTTGAACGAGGCACAGACCGGGGAGAATTATCAACCGTTGTTTTTCAGCACCTGTCGAGACGTGGTATTTGATGACCGAGGAAAAACTCGATAAATTCAAGAATCGGAAGTACGATGCCAAGTGGTTGCTGAATGGGTACCGCTGATTGCGCTTCACTCTGTTAAGCGCGATAAACGGAGTGAATGCTGATAAGAACAGGATCAGAGAGAATGGATTGCACCCCGGCAGGCTCAACGAAAATTAGCCTCACTCGATGGCGACGTGTCCGGATGTCGTTACTGTTATCTGAGATTCAATGAATATTCTCTGACCACCCAGACCATTGATGACTGTATCCGAGCGATTTGTTGTGATTTCGGGATTTGATGAATTGGCGGAATTTGCACGTTGACGTGCGATTGATTCCAATTCATCCGCGGCGGTTTGTGCGGCCGTGTCTAGATCAGAGAAATCCTTTATGCCGCAGGGTGTGTGAATACGGTAAACGCCCTCTGCCGGTGAAGTGACCAGACCTGAGACGCGCTGGGATACACTTCCTGCAGCTGCACCGACGGCGTTTCCAACTTCGGAATGCGCCGGAATATCGAAGTTCAGTTTCAATCGGGAAGCCACTTCAGGATAGAACGGCACTGCAGGTGCTCCGACGACTGCAAGCGTGCCACTCAATGAGACCTGGACATCCAGCAAATCGGAACTTTGCCTGCTGATCCCTTTGCGAAGCAGGTAAGTTCCAATCTTGTCTTGGTTTGTTCCCGGTGATTCAAAATCAATCGCGGCCCGGATGAGTACTTCGCAGGAACGCTGGATGACGGTTTCCAACACAGCCTGGCAGAACTCTTCCTTGTCGGCCCAACCTGGACACCCTTTGGGCATGAATCCCCGGGTCCAAAGGTGCGCAGCGAGAGTCGCGCTTTCAACGGACCAACGATCCATTTTGCCCAGTACGTGCAGGGCATCCGTCGGTGTGAATGCGGCCATCTGCACCAAGTCCAGCCGCCGCAGCCGATTGAATGCCCGCAACATCCGCGCATCCCGAAACAGTTTCTCACAACTAACCGGGCCATCATCAAGCTTGTGCCACAATTGATTCTCCAGTTTGCTCAGATTTTTCAGATCAACAGTCGTTCGCCGACGCGTCAGAAAACAGCCCTGGTACTCCTGCGGTTCCTTTTTCAGCTGAGCCTTGAGGGTTTCGATGATTTCAGGGCTCTGATGTCCCAATGAGGAGATAGGCATGGCGCGGTTCGGACCGACTTCGAGAGGTTTGCTGAACGAAACCTGGCTGTCGCCACCCAGACCCACCGTAAAAACCTCAATGGCTTCGACGAACGTTCGAAAACCACCGATTTGAGCACCTTTCTGGTCGATTCTGGGTTCGTTGCCGGTCAACACTGCAATGTCCGTGGTGGTGCCACCGATGTCGGAAACCATGGTCACTGACTGTTCAGACAGGGTGCACGCGCCGACAATGCTGGCTGCCGGTCCAGACAGTACCGTTTCAACCGGACGAACCCTGGCCACTTCCGCACTGATCATGGAACCGTCTCCTTTCACCACCATCAACGGCGCGTTGACACCGCTGTTTTTCAGTTCGGCCTGGATGGTTTGAACGAGTTCAGAGATGGGTGCAATCAATCGAGCGTTCAAAACGGCGGTTGTCGCACGGCGCGGCGCGTCCAGTTTGGCGGTCAGCTCATGCGTGCAGGTGACGGGTTTATCCGTCAGCGCCAGAACCAGATCTCTCACTGCGACCTCATGCGCGTTGTTGCGTACTGAAAACATGCCCGCAATGGCGAATGCTGAGACGGCGTCCGCATGCTTGGTGATTTCGGATCTGACTTCTTCCAGATTGAGAGGATTGGCTTCGTCGCCGTGGGCGGTGTGTCCGCCAGATAGGAAAATTACAGGATCATCGCGCAGTGCCTGTTTCAGATTTGCGCGGTTCAATGACTCGGGCTGATGTCCGATCAGCACAAGGCAGACTGAACCGCCGCGTCCCTCAACGATTGAATTGGTTGCGAGTGTCGTTGAGACGGCTGTGACTTCCACACACTCGCGAAGAGGGTGCTCGTCCGACTCGATTCGATGAATGGCCTCTCGAATGCCTATCGCGAGGTCGTGATGGGTTGTAAGGGCTTTTGCAGTGCGGATGATTCCCCTGGCGCCGTCATACAGAACGGCGTCGGTATAGGTTCCTCCTGTATCAATGCCAAGACGCATGCTGATTACCCGGGCAGGTCGAATCGACAGGCAATGATGGTTATCTTGGAATTGGAGAACGGAGATTGAAGCAACAGGCAAGCTTCCGGGCAGCCCGGACTGCTCGAAACCTCAATCCCGCAATGACTGACCTGCTGATCGAATCTGGCTATGCGCCATCGATTCTGACAACAATCCGTCCAACAATGGCCCCTTCCATGAACTGATCGAATGATGCCGGCAGTTCGTCAAACCCGATCTCTTTCTTGACAATCAGACCCATGTCTTTGGGTTTCAGGTCACTGCACATTCTCGCCCAGGCCTGGTCCCGAACCTCCAGGGGCATTTCAAGCGAATTGATTCCCAGCAAAGAGACGCCGCGAAGAATGAATGGCATCACGGTGGTTTTAAGTCCGACACCGCCGGCCAGTCCGATCGAACCGATATTGCCCCAGGGTTTGACGGTTCTTGTCAGCCAGCCGAGCAAATCGCCCCCGACATTGTCAACGGCGCCGCCCCATTGCGCTCTTTCGAGCGGCCGGTCGCCGAACTCCAGCGTATGTCTGTCGATCAACTCACTCGCTCCCAATTGCTTCAGGTAGTCTTCATGTTCTTTTTTTCCTGTCAACGCGACCACTTCGTAGCCAAGACCGGAAAACATGCTGATCGCAAAACTCCCGACACCTCCGGAGGCTCCAGTGACAACAATCGGTCCCCTTTCAGGGATCTGACCGTTGGCTTCCATTCGAATGACGGCGATTGCGGCCGTGAAACCCGCGGTTCCGTATGCCATGGCTTCGCGCTCGGTCAATCCTGCAGGCATGGGAACGACACAATCGCCTGGTACCCTGGCGTATTCGGAATATCCGCCGTCGTGAATTTCCGACAGACCACAGCCGACGACGAGCACGGAGTCACCTTCCTTGTATCGTTTATCAGTGGAGGTTGCGACTTTTCCTGCGAGGTCGATACCGCCGTTTAGGGGATACGTACGCAGAATTCTACCTTTACCGGTTGCCGCGAGTGCATCCTTGTAGTTGATTGTGGAGTAACTGATTTTGATGACAACATCGCCTTCGGTTAAATCGTCGACGGCCATGGTCTCAAAGTTTGCGGAAATACTCCGGTCTTCGTTCTGGCGAATACGATAACTGCGAAAAGTGTCCATGATTTTCTCCTTACTGTTTAGGGGGACCGATTTGAGGTCGCAACCTACTGGTTAAATTCTGTTTGGTTTCAGTTCAGACCGGGTGCGAGACTGACCGTGCAAAAGGTGCTATTTTATCGTAATCTCAAACAGCGACAGTGAACTGAAATGACTTTTTGTGGTAATTGTGGCGGGAATACTTGGAAAAGATTTCAGAACAGTTTGCGATGCCGATTGAAGTGTGACTCGCGAGTCATTGCAAAAATTCCAGGTTCTTCAGGGCAGGTTGATTTTCTATAATTCGTTCGTGTCAAAGTAAATTTCACCATCACCAAATTGAGGAAGCCCCGTGGCAGAAGAAACCATTTTCAGTAAGATCATCCGGAAGGAGATTCCAGCCGACATTGTGCATGAAGACGAATTGGTTCTGGCCTTCCGGGATATTCAACCCCAGGCACCCGTGCACTTTCTGATTATTCCAAAGAAACTCATTCCAACAGTGAACGACGTCACAGAGGAAGATGAGCCCATGTTAGGGCGCCTGTTTTCAGTCGCTGCAAAACTGGCGAAGGAACATGGCGTGGACGAAAGCGGCTACCGGTTATCGGTCAATTGCAATTCCGATGGCGGACAGGAGGTGTTTCATCTTCACATGCACTTGATGGGTGGCCGCAGAATGCAGCGCATGGGGTAGGGTATTCAAGGGGATTTGCATCCCTGCTGAGCGTTGGACCTCGGTAGAAAGTCTATACAACATTCTGCAAACCCGGCAATCAACAATATGGGCGCACGAATGGATGGCATCAAGAAGTTCGACTGTCAGTTTCAGCCCGGCAGGACTTAGGTGTTGGGTTTCTCTATACAGGCTCTGCTTTGATCTGGAATAGTCATTCCGTGTCGGTATCTTGCCATTCCTCCGGTTTGACGGTCTCGACTTTGGTCAGTTCACCGTTCTCAAAAAAAATGGTTACTCTCTCGCGCCGCACGATGGTACGCTCGGTGCCGACAATATTGAGGACATAGTCCCAACGGTCTGGATTAAACGTGTCTACCACCAAAGGGGTACCTAAAATGCCCTGAACCTCATCCGGTGTCATACCGATTTCAAGCCGATCGACGTCGTCAAGGTCGGTCAGCTGACCCTGTTGGATCTCAGGTCGGTAGATCGTGCAGCCAGCAAGAACAATCGTAACCGCCATTGCGAAGCAGATTAGATAATGTATTTTCTTAATAAACATTTCCAAAAATTTGAAATAACTTAATTTAGTTCCCTCAAAACAGCAATCTCATCACAATCGGTAAACTTGTGACACTTGATACAGACGCCCCACACCTTCTCGGGAAAGATTGACTTGGGAACAGTACGGAAACCGACACTGTGAAAGAACCCGGGCACATAGGTGAGTGCCATGACCCGTGAAAGACCCAGCAATCGTGCCTTTTCGATCAGTCCCTCGACAAGCAGTCCGCCCAGGCCCTGCCGGTTCGAATCCGCTGAAACGACCAGGCTGCGGATTTCGCACAGGGTTTCAGTAAAGATTTCCAGCGCACCACATCCCTCGATCAGGCCATCGACTTCGACAACGCTGAATTTCATCAGGTTATCAAAAATCTCGTCTTTTGACCGGGGCAGCAGGATTCCCTTGGCCATGTATGTCTCCATCAACTCGAAAATCCTGTCCACATCCGCTGCCGTCGCGTCTCGGATCTCGGGTTTTTGCAGCAATTCTGCGGTTTGATTCTGCATCAGGTGAATCCCTGTGAAAGCATTTCTCTTGCGTGTTCCAAAGTACGGTCGGTAATTTTAGCACCACCGAGCATCCGCGCTATTTCGTTTACACGCTGGTCATTGTCGAGTGAGTTGATTTCGATGGTTGCAAGATCAGCCGTGATTTTCGAGACATTCAGCTGCTGATGTCCCTGCGCCGCCACCTGCGGCAGATGAGTGATGCAGATGATCTGAACGGACTTGCCAAGAGTCCGCAGCAACTTTCCAACACGTTCGGCAACCCTGCCACCGATACCAACGTCGACCTCATCAAACACAATGCTCGGTACCCTTGCGACATCCATGGAAGTCACATGCAGCGCAAGGCTGAGTCTGGACAACTCGCCACCCGACGCGACATCGGACAGCGCGCCTTTCTCCTGCCCGGGATTGGTTGAGACTTTGAACTTGAGATCTTCGTTGCCATAACTTGCAAATTGTTCCGGGTCTGTTTCAAGCAATTCAACCCCAAAGACGCCACCTTCCATACCCAGGTTCTGCATCTGGTCAGTCAGCACCTGGCCAAACTGTGCGTATGTTTCCTTTCGCTTCTTGCTGATACCGGAGGCAATTTGCTGGTATTCCTGCCTGACTTCTTCCAGATTGGTATCCAATTGCAGGATTTTCTCCAGCTCGGCTTCATAACTGTCGATTTTCGATGCGAGTGTGTCGAGCACCTCAGGCAGTTTGTCCGCATTGCTGTTATGAATACGCGCTTGGCGTTGCAAGGCAGCCATCCGTTCCTCAATCGACTCGATCCGTGACGGGTCACCGTCAATGCGGTCCGCCATTGACTGCAATTCGCGGGCCACATCGTCGATTCGGAACATCGCCTCCTCAAGGGCTTCGCAGTGGGGATTCAGGCTGGAATCAATGTCACCGAGCCTTCGCAGTCGCTCTACAAGACCACTCAATGTGCCGCTTACGGTTGTGTGATCGTCGTAATACAGCCCCATTGAAACTGCCTCGAGCGTACTGGACAACTCTTCTGAATGGGACAGCTTCACAAGCTCTTCTTTGAGTTCCGTGAACTCATTGTCGCCAGGCTGCAGTTGTTGGAGCGAATCGCGCTGATCGCGCAGGTATTCAAGATGCTGCTCATAATCCAGTCTTTTCTGTTCGGCATCCTTTCTTTCCGTCTCGCGGCTGTGAATCAACCTGGCACAACGGGCCAGTTGCCGACTCTGTTCGCTGATACCGGCGTAGCCATCGAAAATGGTTCGCTGGGTAGACGCCTTCAGCAGCGAGTGATGCTCATGCTGACCATGAATTTCCAAAAGACAGGCACCAAGCTCCCTTAGGACCTGGAGCGAGGCCGGTCTGCCATTGACGTAGGCACGCGTGGGCTTGTTTCTGTAGACCTCCCGGTGTACCACGCATTCCTGGTCTGATTCCAGTAGGCTGGACTTGAGAAACTCATCGGCCTGTGTGCCTTGAATGTCAAAGGTGACCGTAATCTGCGCTGTGTCACAGCCGACCCGGATGATGCTTGCGTCGGTTCGCTCACCCAGGGCGAGTTTCAGCGAATCCACGATCAGCGATTTTCCCGCTCCGGTCTCTCCGGTAATGACCGTCAGGCCACCATCAAAGTCAATCTGGATTTCGGGTATGAGCAGGTAGTTCTTGATGTGTAAGGATCGCAGCATGGTCGGTCGCGACAGTTGGATCAGACACCCCAGCCGAGTTTCTGTCTCAGCGCGTTATAAAAGTCGTGCCCGAGAATCCGCACGAAGTGGACCGGTAGATTGGCGGAATTGATTGAAATTCTCTCCTCACCGTCCAAATCCTGACGTACGTGTCCGTCTACAACGAGACTGGCGTTACCCGGCGCCGCATTGATCAGGTTGATCTCGATCACACTGGTCTCGTTGAGCACGATTGGTCGGTGAGTGAGGGTGTGCGGGCTGATTGGAACCACCTCGATCGCCGGGAGTTTCGGGTGCAGCACCGGACCACCGGATGACAGCGCGTAGGCGGTGGATCCTGTCGGTGTGGCGACAATCACGCCATCCGCCCGCAGGCTGGTCACGAACGTACCGTCAACCGTGATTTCGAAGTCGATCAGGCGGCCATAGTTGGTCTTGTGAACAACGATGTCATTCAAGGCCAGGCAAGTGTCGAGCTTGCCGTCGGTACCGATGATGGATGCTGACAGCAGGCTTCTGGGCTCGATGGCGTAGTCGCCGTTCAGCAGCAGCTGCATGGTTTCGACGATCTCACCGACCTCGACATCAGTCAGAAAGCCGCGCCGTCCGACATTCACGCCCAGTACCGGCGCCTTGAAACCTGCGAGCGCGCGCGAGATATTCAGAAAAGTGCCGTCACCTCCGACAATGATGGCGAGATCAATCTCCTCGTCCTTGACGTCCCGCTCCCAATCGGCTTCGTGAATCAGGGTGAGATGGGTTCGATAGGGCGTCCCGTTCTCATCCAGTATCAGGGCAATCCGATCATGGATTGACCGGACTCTCCCATCTTTGAAATTTCCAAAAATTCCGATTTTTTCGAACTGGTGCGCCATTTGGTTGTGTCGAGCTTTCGTCTCGTTGAAAAAATTGTCTCAATGCGTGCCGGAAGGGATTTCCATGGCTTTGGATTGCATCAACAGCAATACCAATTTTCCATCAAATTCCCGGTTTTCACCCAATCAGATATATACTTTACGGGTTTACGCAAGGCTGTTCATTGTACTCGGTAACGGGGACAATGAATGTTTGTGGATTTGATTTTTATTGCTGCACGCATAGATCGTTGGCATGGCCGAACTGAAACTCGACGAGAGATCCGAAACGCTGCTGAGAATGCTGATCGCCCGGTTCATTGATGACGGGCATCCGGTCGGCTCGCGTACCCTTTCGCACGAGCCTGGCCTTCAACTGAGTGCCGCAACCATTCGCAATGTGATGGCCGACCTGGAGGAACTGGGATTGATTCAGTCGCCTCATACATCGGCGGGACGGGTGCCGACACCGCTGGGTTACCGCATGTTCATTGATTCGCTGCTTACCGTCAGGCCGCTTCGAACCGCCAAGAAGGAAGAGATCGAGATCCGCCTCAGTGAGGAGAACAATGCCAAGGAGCTGATGTCAACCGCCTCCAATCTGATTTCCGAGGTCACCCAGTTCGCGGGTGTGGTGTTTCTGCCCAACAGTTCTGTTGCGAAGTTCCGCCAGATCGAGTTTGTCGGTCTGACAAAATCCCGTGTGCTGGTCATCCTGGTGACCGAAGACGGGCAGGTGCAAAACCGGGTCATCAACAACGAACAGAATTATTCCGCTTCGGAATTGACGGCGGCTGCGAATTATTTCAATGAGACTTACCGGGGCAAGTCACTGTCGGCAGTCAAGAAACACCTTCTTGAGGAGATGCAAAGGGACCGGGAGCAGATCAACGAGTTGATGCAGACCGCGATCACGATTGCGAACAGTGTATTCAACAAGGACGATCGAAACGAAGAGGAGGTGCTGGTGAGCGGGGAGTCGAACCTGCTCAGCCTGCCGGATTTTGCAGCGATCGAGAAGATCAAGAAGATCTTCGAGACATTCAACACGAGACATTCCCTGCTGAGCCTGCTTGATCAGAGTATCCGGGCGCAGGGGGTTTCCATATTCATCGGCAGTGAGTCCGGCTATGAGGGATTGGATGAATGCAGTGTGGTTGTCGCACCGTACGAGGTTGAGGGACAGAGTCTGGGTGCGATCGGCGTCATCGGTCCCACCCGGATGCCCTATGACCGGGTGATTCCGATCGTTGATGTGACAGCCAAGATGCTGGGCAATGCACTGACCCATCTGACTACAGACTGATTTATTTTCACGGCTTCCCTTGAAAACCATCTTGTTGTGCTTATCTCGTTGTTGTGATTGACGTGTGAATCAAACCAATGGGTGAATGGAAATATTATGGGCAGGAAAAAATCTACACAGACTCAACCTGATAATGACGTGATGGAACCAGAATCCGAGGCTTCGGATGTGGGTTTGGATGATGCTGCTGACAATGGCAACGGCCAGGTTTCTTTGGATGAGTCCGAGACCGCCGATCAGGCAGTGGAGGAATTGACACCTGAGGAGCAGATCGCAGTGCTGACCGACGAGATCAGTCACCTGAATGAACAGGCGGCTGAGCAGCTCGATCGCTTTCAGCGGTTGTCGGCAGAATATGTGAATTACCAGAAACGAAAAGATCAGGAGATCGACAAGGCGAGAAAATACGCGATCGATCAGTTTGCCCGCGCCATGCTGGACGTCATGGAGAGTCTGGACAAGGCCTGTGAGATCGAGGAAGTGGACGATTCGGCTGCCGCGGTCAGCGCCATGCGCGAGGGGATGGACCTGACGCGCAAGCAACTGCTGGCTGCCTTTGAGAATTTTGGCATGGAGGAGATCGATCCGGAGCCGGGGAGCGTGTTTGATGCCAACTTCCATCAGGCGATCACCATGCTGCCCAGCGATGAGATTCCAGCCAATCACATCGCAGAGGTGTTTCGCAAAGGCTATCGGATTCACGATCGGCTGCTGCGGCCGGCGATGGTGATCGTGGCTTCCGGACCCGCCGGGGAGACCGAATGAGACCTTTGGGAATCACTTGAATTTTACGCACTTAACTCTATCTAAAGTGATATTGAACATTTCAGAATTGACCAGGAGCTAGACATGGCAAAAATTATCGGAATTGATTTGGGCACGACCAATTCGTGTGTGGCCGTCTTTGAAGGCGGCGGCTCGGCCAAGATCATCGAGAATCAGGAGGGGGATCGAACGACTCCCTCGATCGTCGCGTACACGGACGACGACGAGGTATTGGTTGGACAGTCAGCCAAACGGCAGGCTGTGACCAATCCGCACAACACACTGTTTGCGGTCAAACGTCTGATTGGACGCAAGTTTTCAGAGGATGTGGTTCAGCAGGATCTGGACCTGATGCCGTACAAGATTGTCAAGGCACGCAATGGCGATGCCTGGGTGAAGGTTGGAGACAATGAGCTGGCACCGCCTGAAGTTGCGGCCAGAATCCTGCAGAAGCTCAAGCAGACCGCCGAAGACTATCTGGGCGGACCGGTTGACGGCGCGGTGATCACCGTCCCGGCCTACTTCAATGACTCGCAGCGACAGGCCACCAAGGATGCCGGCAAGATCGCCGGACTGGATGTCAAGCGTATCATCAATGAACCCACCGCGGCAGCACTCGCTTATGGACTGGACAAGCAGGAAGGCGATCGCAAGATTGCAGTCTACGATCTCGGCGGCGGCACCTTCGATATCTCGATCATCGAGATCGCGGAAGTCGACGGTGAGCATCAGTTTGAGGTGTTGTCGACCAACGGCGATACCTTCCTCGGCGGTGAGGACTTTGATCGACGGGTGATCGACTACCTGGCCGATGAGTTCAAAAAGGATCAGGGCATGGATCTGCGCGGTGACCCGCTGGCCATGCAGCGCCTCAAGGAAGCCGCTGAAAAAGCCAAGATCGAGCTGTCCTCAAGTACCCAGACCGAGGTGAATCTGCCCTATATCACGGCCGATAAGTCAGGACCCAAGCACCTGAACTACAAGATGACCCGGGCAAAAGTGGAATCCCTGGTTGATGACCTGATTGCCAGGACCGTGGGTCCGTGCAAGACCGCATTGAAAGACGCGGACATCTCGGCCAACGAGATTGATCACGTCATTCTGGTCGGCGGTCAGACGCGCATGCCGAAAGTCCAGGAGACAGTCTCCAAGATCTTCGGCAAGGAGGCCCGCAAGGATGTCAATCCGGATGAGGCGGTTGCCGCAGGTGCGGCGATTCAGGGTGGTGTGCTTGGCGGTGACGTCAAGGATGTGCTGCTGCTGGATGTGACACCGTTGTCGCTGGGCATCGAGACGCTGGGTGGTGTCATGACCAAGCTGATCCAGAAGAACACCACGATCCCCACCAAGGAGACGCAGACCTTTTCCACCGCGGATGACAATCAGACTGCGGTCACGGTTCATGTGTTGCAGGGTGAGCGGGAAATGTCGCGGGACAACAAGTCGCTTGGACGGTTTGACCTGACCGATATTCCGCCGGCACCGAGAGGTGTTCCCCAGATCGAGGTAACGTTCGACATCGACGCCAACGGCATCATGCATGTGTCGGCGAAAGACAAGGCGACCGGCAAGGAAAACAAGATCGAGATCAAGTCCAGTTCCGGACTCGATGACGCCGAGATCGAACGCATGGTTCGGGAAGCCGAGGAGCATGCGGATGAGGACCGCGTGCAGCGGGAAAAGGTCGATGCCAAGAACCAGGCTGAGGCGCTGATCCACTCGGTTCGCAAGACCCTGAGTGACCTGGGCGACAAGGTCGATGAGTCGGAGAAAGGCACGATCGAGTCGGCGATCGGTGATCTTCAGTCAGCGATCGAAGCAGATGCCGATACCGACGAGATCAAGTCCAAGTCGGAAGCGCTGGCCAATGCCAGCCACGCCCTTGCGGCCAAGGCCTACAGTGATGCGTCGGCGCAGGCGGAGTCTGACTCCGCACCGTCCCAGGATCAGGGTGATGTGGTGGATGCTGATTTCGAAGAAGTCGACGATAACAAACGAGACTGATCATCAGATCTATCGAGTGTAGGAATTCGATGAGGCTTATGTAAACCTATATGGCGAAACGCGACTACTATGAGGTTTTGGGCTTGCAGCGCGGTGCCAGCGAGTCCGACATCAAGCGCGCCTACAGAAAACTGGCCATGAAGTATCACCCGGATCGCAATCAGGAGGATGCGGCGACCGCGGAGGCGAGGTTCAAGGAGGCCAAGGAGGCTTACGAGATTCTGTCGAATTCGGAAACACGCGAACGCTATGACCGCTTCGGGCACGAAGGTCTGGAGGGACTGAATCGCCAAGGATTTTCCGGGGCTGAAGGTTTCGGCGACATATTCGGTGATATTTTCAATGACATTTTCAGAGGTGGCAGACCAGGCGGTCGACAGGCGCGCGGCGCCAACCTGAAGTACACACTTGACTTGGACCTTGAGGACGCAGTCAAGGGGGTTGAGACTGAAATCAGCGTGCCACAGAAGGTGGCGTGCGACACCTGCAACGGGAGTGGTGCGAGGAAGGGAACCGTACCCAGTACCTGCGGTACCTGTGGCGGCCACGGTCAGGTGCGCATCCAGCAACTGGGATTTACCCTGCAGCAGACCTGTCCGAAATGCCATGGGCGCGGCTCGGTGATCACCGATCCCTGTCCGACCTGTGATGGACAGGGACGGGTACACAAGACCACACGGCTCTCGGTGAAGATTCCGGCTGGGATCGATCACGGCAACCAGATCAGGTTGTCCGGCAAGGGTGAGGCCGGGCCGGGCGGTGCACCTCCGGGAGACCTGTTTGTTCAGATTCGGTTGCGACCGCATTCGATTTTTCAGCGCGATGGCGATGATGTCTACTGCGAGATACCGATCAGTTTCGGCACGGCCACACTGGGCGGAACGGTCGAAATTCCGACTCTGGACGGACGGGCCAACCTGAAAATCAGGCCGGAGACACAGACCGGGAAGATGATGAGACTGCGGGGCAAGGGGATTCGCAACGTGCAAAACCACCGCATTGGAGATCAGTACTGCAAACTGGTTGTTGAAACACCGGTGAATCTGACCAGCGAACAACGGGCTCTGCTGGAGGAATTCAATGAGAGTGTTGCGAAAGGCGGCGCGCGACACACACCGGGACTCAACAACTGGACACAGAGAATCAAGTCATTCTGGGAGAAAATAGCGGCTTGATTGATTTCCCCACCTTCCGTAAACGCTGCGTCGGACTTCCGGTGCAATTCCAGAGACCAAATCATCAAGTCATTCTGGGGAAAGTTAGCGGCTTGATTAGTTTTTCCACCCTCGATAAACACCGTGCCGGATCTGCGGGACGATTCCAGAGATAGAGTCCATGAACAACAGCGCCCGATTGCTCGGTCAGGAAGGACCTTTCGCCAAAGCCTATCAGTGGTTCAAGGTTCGCGAATGCCAGCAGGAGATGGCGGATGCGGTCGACACGGCGATTGCGGGCAAGTCTAATCTGATTATCGAGTCAGGCACCGGCACCGGCAAGACCTTTGGGTACCTGGTTCCCGCACTGGCGTCGGGAAAAAAGACCATCGTCTCCACCCGCACAAAGAATCTTCAGGAGCAGATTTCCAAATCTGACATTCCTTGGGTATGTGAAGTGCTCGGAGTCGATCCCAAGGTCAAGATACTGAAGGGCCGGAGCAACTATCTGTGCCTGTATTATCACGACCAACTCAGTCGGCAAGGTGACTTTTTCGCAGAGGCTGAACGAGTCAATCATGTCTATGACTGGGTGACAGAAAGAGGGGATGGCGATATTTCAGAGTATCCAGGGCTTCCTGAAAAAATCGCACTAGTTATCACTTCCACAGCCGAAAACTGTCTAGGTAGTCAATGTGAGTATGCGAAAGAATGCTACGTCAATCGGGCTAGAAAGGAAGCCAGGGAAGCAGACGTGGTGGTTGTGAATCATAGTTTGTTGTGTCTGAATTTTCTGAATTCCGAAGGGGATGAGTCTGGTTTGGTTTCTTCTAGGGACGTAGTGATCATCGATGAAGCGCATCGCTTTCCTGAAATCGCATCACAAGCGCTTGGAACATTCTTCTCCGATCGACAGATTAATGACCTGACTAAAAATTTGCAGTTCGCTGCGAAAGAAATGTCGGATTATCCAAGCTGGATTGAGGACAGCGCCAAGCAATTGCTGAGGATGATGACTGAAGCCAGAGCCAGCCTGTCGGGTAGATTTGGCAAGTGTTCTATGGCTGAAGTTCAATCCAATTCGGAATTCATGCGCATTTTTCAAGGAATTTGCACTGAACTCGAGGAACTTATCGAGAACATTGAGCCACATATTGACGAATCATCAGCTATGGAAAGATGCAGAAATCAAGTTGCCGATATTCTTCAGGCAGGTAATCAGATTTTTGAAAGCCAAGGTGAGGAGATTGCTAGTTGGTGCGAAATGAGGCCGAATGGATTTGAACTATCCAGGATTCCACTAGAGCCGGGAATAGAGTTCGGGTGTCGCGTCGATGAGTTCAATGGCAGTTGGGTGTTCACTTCGGCGACACTTGCTGTCGGATCGGATTTCTCACACTTCAGCGGTCGTTTGGGGGTTCGCGATGTCACTTCAGTTCAGCTAGCGAGCCCTTTCGATTACAAAACGCAGGCACTGATTTATTTGCCGCCTTCCATGCCTCAACCGAATAGCGATGGATACGAAAAAGCTATTGTCGAATTGGTGATGAAGACGGTGCCCGTTACAAAGGGCCGAACTTTTGTACTGTTCACCAGCCATCAAGCGATGAATATTGCCTACGAACTACTTGAGGGACAGTTGGACTACAGCTTGCTATGCCAGGGAAAAGAAGGCTCCAACGCTACTCTGCTCGAGCGGTTTCGGAATGATGGCAATGCAGTATTACTCGGAACCTCCAGTTTTTGGGAAGGAGTGGATGTGAAGGGTGATGCACTTTCGTGCGTTATGATCGCCAAACTGCCATTTCTACCACCCAATGATCCGGTTTTCGCGGCAAGAGATGAATTGTTGTCTGCGCGCGGGAGAAGCTCATTTTCCGAGTGGCAGATTCCCTCTGCGGTTCTTACAATGAAACAGGGTGTGGGACGGCTGATTCGAGACGACACCGACAAGGGACTTCTGGTGTTGTGTGACCCGCGAATCCGCACCAAACAATACGGCCAGGAATTCCTTAACAGCCTGCCGCCGATGCCGCTAACCGACAAGTTCGACGTGGTTCGCAAGTTCTTCAAACAGTGAAGATACTGGCAGTCAGTTGCTCCGATCGGATGCTGTCGGTTGCATTGAATATCGATGGCAGGACCACTGCCCAGGAGATGCGCTCGAATCGCGATCACAACCTGTTTGTATTGTCATTCATTCAAGAGCTGCTGGCTTCGGCACGGATGCGAGTCGATCAGATTGATGCGATTGCCTATGGCGACGGTCCCGGTTCGTATACCGGGCTGCGGGTGGCAGCCGGCGTGGTGCAGGGTGTCGCGTTCGGAGTCGCTCGACCCGCATTGCCCGTCTCGTGCATGGCGGCAATCGCCCAGGCACAGAAACACGACAAGGTTCTGGTCACGATGGATGCAAAGAAGAACAAGCTGTTTGCTGGAAGGTACATCAGGGACGGGGAAGGTGTCGTCAGACTGCAGGGTGAGGAGGAACTGACCGAGGTTTCAAGTCTGGAGTTAACTGGGAAAGGTTGGGTTGTGACCACTGATGGCGAGTCGTCTTATGAAGATGAGCTTCGGGAACGATTCGGTGATCTAGTCACTGACTGGATTTCGAATCAGCAACCGCATGCCATTGACATTGCGAGACTTGGGGCGGACCGTCTGCAAGGCGACGGAGGCGTCAGTGCACAGTTGGCCATACCGCGCTATCTTTCGCCCTATCTCTCGGGCTGAATTCCACATCGAATGGAAGGTTCGTATCCGCAAGGAATGCAATCAGTATTCTGAACCTGCAGCAGACTGGCGCTCCTCAACTTCCGAATCTTGCAGCTTGGGGAAGACACGTGCAACCTCGACCGCGCTTCCCTGCATCCTCACCGTCTCAACAGGATAGCCATTGAGTTTGAACATGGTGCCCGGTTGCGGGATATCTTCATAGTGCTTGAGAATCTGACCATTCAGGGTGTTCGGGCCGTCCGTTGGCAGGTCCCAGTTCATTTTGCGGTTCAGCGCGCGGACATTGATCATTGCGCTCACCAGGTAGCTGCCGGTGTCTTCCAGCACAATACCGAAATTCGCCTCCCGGAGCTGCCATCCCACCACGCCGGCGATCTCCTTCATCATCGCATTCATGGTGACCAGGCCTATGATCTCACCGTATTCGTCGACAACGATGCCAACATCCCTGCTTTCCTGCTGAAGTCTCTGGTACTGTTCGAGCAATCCTGAATTGGCGGGTACATAGATCGGCTCGCGCAGGCTGCCCTGAATGATTTCCTTGGTGATCTGATTGCGGTCGTAGGACTGCAGGAGTTCCCGGATATCGAGTTCACCCTTGATCTCATCAAATGATTTCTCAAAAATCAGCACGCGTTTTCGGGTCTCGCTCAGAATCTGCTCAACCACGTCGGTGATTTCCTCCTCCAGGTCGATCGCGTGTATATCTGAACGGGGAATCATCACGGAGTCCACTGACTGCGCGCCCAAATCGAGAATGCCCAGGAAAAACTCCATCTGATCCGGTGCGAAATGACGCTGCGACGCCTTGACGGCGACACGCAGCTCATCCGCATCAAGGGAATCTGATTCCTGGGGCACATTGAATCCAGGTATGAGTTTGAGCAACTTGACAACCGAGCTCAGAATCCACACAACGGGATGAAACAGTCTTTTGAGAAAATCCAGCGGGTAGGCTGCAAGAAAGGCGATTCGCTCCGGGAAGATGGCGGCAATGGTTTTCGGTGGAATCTCCGCCATGACCAGGATGATGATGGTGATGCCTGCAGTGGATATGGCCACACCCGCCTCGCCGTAGTACTTCCAGGCGAGCATGGTGGTGATGGCAACCGCGGCATTGTTTACCAGATTGTTGCCGAGTAAAATGGTACTCAGCAATCGGTCGGGTTCGCGAATCAGCTTCTGCAGCAGTATTGCGCGCCGATCCTTCTTGTTTGCACGGTCAGCCAGTCGATAGCGGTTCAGAGCCATCGTCGCGGTTTCCGAGGAGGAGAAGAATGCTGACAAGCAGATCAGCAGTGCTAAAGCGGCAAACAATAAGCCGTCAGGTATGTCGTCCAATCGAGTATTTGGTGATTTTGTCTGAGATGTTTAAAGTTTATTGGAATTGAATGGGCATTTGCAATTTATTCCACAATTTTTTTTGAAATTCTGTATCCACTATGTTTGAATCACTGACAGAACGAATCAACCAGGCGCTTGGGCCCCTGCGAGGGTCAAAGGTCATTTCGGACAAGGCGATTGACGATACCCTTCGTCAGATTCGGCGTTCACTGTTCGACGCCGATGTAGCCTTGCCGGTTGTCACGGCGTTTCTTGACCAGGTGAGAGCGCGTGTCACCGGCACCGAAGTCCGAGCCAGTCTGACGCCTGATCAGACCATCATCAGCATCGCGCATGAGGAGCTCGCCCGTGTCATGGGTGAGTCGAATGCTCCGCTTGAGTTGTCTGCTGATGGGCCGAACGTCATCCTGATAGCCGGTCTGCAAGGCAGTGGTAAGACCACGACCGTTGGAAAACTTGCCCGACTGCTCAGGGAACAGGAGGACAAGCGTGTGCTCGTGGTCAGTGTGGATGTCTATCGCCCGGCAGCCATCGAGCAACTGAAAAAACTCTCGGACATGGTTGGTGTCGATTTTCACGAGTCCACTTCGGATGAAAAACCCGTGGACATTGCGAGTCAGGCAGTGGCCGTGGGCAAAAGCGACGGTTATGACATTGTGATTGTGGACACAGCCGGTCGGTTGCATGTCGATGATGCCATGATGGACGAGCTCAAGCTCGTTCACGCCAAAGTATCTCCGGTCGAGACCCTGTTTGTCATTGATGCGATGACGGGGCAGGATGCGGTCAACAGCGCGTCGGCTTTCAATGAGGCATTGCCGCTGACTGGTGTTGTCGTGACCAAGCTGGACAGTGACACCCGCGGCGGTGCGCTGATATCAGTCCGGCACGTTACGGGCAAACCGGTCAAGTTCATCGGTGTCGGTGAGGCGACTGATGCGTTGGAGCGATTTCATCCGGAACGATTGGCATCACGCATTTTTGGTATGGGGGATGTGCTGTCGCTGATTGAGACGGTGCAGCAAAAGGCTGATCAGACCAAGGCCAAGAAACTCGCCAAGAAGATTGTGCGCGGCAAGCGATTTGACCTTGAAGACTACCGGGAGCAGATGCTGTCTGCCCAGAACATGGGTGGCTTGTCGAGTCTTGCGAAAATGCTGCCGAACATTCCCTCGCACCCACAGTCAAAGTTGGAGCAGCTTGAACAGGATGCGATCCGGGAAATCGCGATCATCAATTCCATGACGCCGCGGGAAAGACAGCATCCAGCCATTATCCGAGGCACCCGGCGGGCACGGATCTCCGCAGGGGCGGGCGTTGAGACGAGATATGTGAATCAGCTCCTGCGCAAGTTTGAGAAGGTTCAGAAAGCGGCCAGGAAAATGAAAGGCGTCGGCCAAAAGGGTGGCATGGGCGACATGATGGATCGGTTTCCCATGTAGTTGATGCGGATGATGTTACAGGTCATCGATCGGTAACACCGGTTCGACTCACAAAGGATTCTGTTTGAAAACCTCCTTGACCATCGGTTCGAATTCCTCCAGCGCCATTTCCTCAAAGTCCGGGTCCATTGCTTTCTGATCGTACTGATCAACAAACTCGACCGTCCAATCATAATACGGGTGATCCTTCCACTTCTCCCTGGCAAGCCGGTCATCGATCGTCGGGTGATCGTGGCAGTAGTATTTCTGAAATTCTCCATGATGCATGAGCATCCAGTGATTCTGTTCGGAAATATAGGGCTTGAGCAATGCAGCCGCGTATTCACCGTGCGTTTTGGGAGCGACGACAAAGCCGACATCATGGAACAGGGCCGTGACTACGGTTTGCAGGTCAAATCCATCCCGGAATACCTTTGTTGCGGACTGCAGACAGTGACGGTAGGGATTGATGGAGTAGCCGAACACCGGATCGTCCTTCATCACCCGCAGCAGACGCAACATGTGCTCTGCCTGATTCTCTGCGTAATAGATTTGACGCTGTTCGTTCAAAGTGGTCCAGTCGTCTCGGTCGAATGTCGCCATCGGCTTTTCGAAATACTGCCATTCGGGACGGTGGAGTCTGGATCGATTGGTGGCGGCCATTACGGGCACCCCTTCTCAGTCATTGGTGTAATGCGCACAATTGTGTTCGCGTCAACATGTAATGAGCGTAACTGCGGTCGAAAAAAATCTCGTAACGATCAACTGCCTGACGAATTATAAGTCCTTTCAAACCAAATATTTCTGTGAAGGATGCGCATCCTTCACCCAGTTCATGAAGGTTGAGCGGTGTCATCTGGGCCAGCACTTCGTCTGCATCGTGACCAGCGACATGGATGCCCCGATAGAAGTCCGAGACACAGGTGGCCTGGACGAATATCCCCTCGCATTGGTGCTGCAGGATGCGGTCCAAGTCGGATTCATGATCCAATTCAGCGAACAGGATGCACTGACGCCGACCGGTACGGAACACACGTGCGCGATCTGATTTCGACATGGTAAAGGGATCGCCCGGCATTTCAAAACCACAGTTCACCAGTACGGTTCGCATGTCGCCGGCACTCCCCCGCAAGTCAAACACGGCGACATCATCGCAGTAACCGACTCTGACATTCCATTCCATCTCGATTACATCCTCAGTTTCTCGCCTGCGTGATCATAGAACACAGGTTCGGTGACCAAAGCGGACATCGTCTGCCGGTCTGCCTTGATGTAAACCGTTTCGTTCAGCCTGGCCTTGCCGTTTTCCAACAGTCCCAGGGCAATGGTGCGATCCAGTGCAACGCTCCGTACTCCGGCGGATACGAATCCTTCGGAGCGGGTGGCGTCTTGGACCGAAACAATGGGAGCGCCTTCAGGAAGCAGGGTGTCGGGATTGGTTGGCAGCAAACCGATCATCTCTCGTCGCAGGGTGTCACCGTCGCGTCTGATTTGCAATGCCCTCATTCCGATAAAGTCCGACTTGGACTTGGACACAATCCAATTCAGCCCCAGATCATGGGGGTCGGTCACACCGTCGACCTCATGTGCGAGCGAGATGAAGCCTTTTTCGACACGCAGGACGTGGTTGGCTTCGGACCCTACCGGGCAGATATCAAATTCGCGACCGAGCGCCATAAGAGTTTCCCAGATTTGCAATCCGTATCGCGACGGTGTGTTGATCTCGAAACTCAGTTCTCCGGTGAAGCTGACTCTGAATATCCTGACTGGCATGCCGTCTATCAAGCCTTCACGCAGGTGCATGAAAGGGAAGGCGTCGGTGGAAAAGTTGATGTCGCAGTTCAGGCGCTCCATCAGTGTTCGTGCAAGCGGACCGCAGACCGTTGCATTGGCCCACTGCGATGTAACCGGTGTACACAGGACTTTCAGCTCGGGATGATCGACATTCAGAATCGTATCCAGTCTGGTCTCGAGCAGGTTGCCATTCCCTGTAGCGCCTGATATCAGAAACTGATCGTCGCCCAGTCTGAACGTCACACCGTCGTCGAATATTCGTCCATCCTCGAGCAGCATCACGCCATAGCGACCCTGATTGATGTTGAGATTGGAAAATGAATTTGTGTAAAGCAGGTTGAGCAGGGCTTCGCAGTCCGGCCCCTTGATCGCAAACTTGGCCAGAGGCGAACCGTCATAGATCCCGATTCCCTTGCGGACGCTGCGGGATTCCCGCTCAATTGCCTGGTCCATGTTCTCACCGGGTTGCAGGTAGTAGCCCGGACGGGTCCATCGTGCGCCTGCCTCATACATCACGGCACCCGCTGATTTGTGCCACTCGGTCATTGGGGTGTGACGATAGGGTAGCACCACTGCATCACGGCGTGTACCGGCGAGGGCACCGAACTCAACCGGTGTATATGGTGGACGAAAAGTGGTGGTGCCCAATTGTGACTTGCTGACACCCGACACCTCGGAGACAATTCCAATCGCGGTGACGTTGGCGGTCTTGCCCTGATCCAGGCCCATACCCGTGGTGGTGTATCGTTTCAGGTGCTCGATGCTCGCATAGCCTTCCCGCAAAGCGAGCTTCAAATCATTGACTGTCACATCACCAGCCAGGTCCACAAACGACTTTCCGCTTTTCGAACCGGCAGGCACACTCCAGAACTCCTCAATGTTGTAATGGTCCGTCTCACTGCCGGACACAACAGGTGCGAATGCTTCATCTTGGGATAGTCCGAGTGCCTGTGCCGCCGTTCGACCAGCCTGAAATCCTTCTTGCAGGACGGATTGCAAATCCATCGTACCGGTGACCGATCCAGCAACCAGGGTATTCTGCATGGCCTTGTCGGGTACGAAACTGTGAATCTGTTCGCTGTATCGCACCGTACCACCCGACTGGGAGAACAAATGCACCAGTGGATTCCAGCCACCTGAAACACAAACCAGATCACAGTCAATCTGGCGGGGCTTGCCTGATTGCTGGCGGTCCTGAACGCTGACGCCGGTCACCCGTTTTTTTCCGATTACAGTTTTCACCATGCTGTTTTCGATGACTTCAACGGGATGTTCAGTCGATGGTGACAATCGACCAGCGACGTCCTTTCTCACATCAACGATCGCTTCGACATCGATTCCGGCGCGCTGCATGTCGGTCACGGTGGAATTGGCAGAATCATTGTTGGTGAATACCACCGCGCGCTGACCTGGTTTCACCGCGTAGGTATTGATGTAAGTGGAAATGGCCGAGGCATGCATGACGCCTGGTCGGTCATTGTTTTCGAAGGCGATGGGGCGTTCGAGTGCGCCGGTTGCGATGATCACCTGCTTCGCCCATACTTTTCGGTTGCTGCCAAGCAGTTGTTCCGATTCTGGCGAGCGTTCAAAAATCACGACATGATTGCCTTCCAGGTATCCCCAGGCCGTCGCATTTTGCAGTCGGGTGACCGTGTCGCAGGCATCGAGTTCTGCGACCGTTGCATCAATCCAATCGGACGAAGACATGTCATTGATCGTTGACGGTTGGCGAAGCAGACCACCGCCGGGTTGGGGCATGTCGTCCACCAACAGGATTCGGGCACCGGCCCGGGATGCAGCCAGCGCGGCACACAACCCAGCCGGACCTGCGCCGACGATCAATACATCACAATGATCGTATCGGCTTGAATGAGTTCGTTCGGGAACCTGATGGGGCGCGTGTCCAAATCCCGCCGCTTTTCGAATGAGTGGTTCAAACCAATGCCAGTGAGGCCACATGAAGGTCTTGTAGTAGAACCCCGCAGGAATGACCGGTGACAGCAATCTCAAGGTCGCGCCGACATCGACATTCAGGCTGGGCCAGCAGTTGACGGATCTGGCGGTAAGTCCTTCGCTGAGTGCGGTCACACTTGCCAGCATGTTTGGTGCTTGCTCATCACCGCCGAGCTGCACCATCGACGACACGTCTGCATAACCGGTTGCCTGGAATCCACGGAGTCGGTGGTATTTGAAGCTGCGCGATACGCCGTCGATGCCATTCGCCAACAGTGCAGACGCAAGAGTGTCGCCCGAAAAACCACTGTATTGTCGATTGTTGAATTGGAAGGTGAGCGGCTGGCGTCGGTCAATCAGACCGCCGTCTGCAAGCCTGTGAGATTGGTTTGGCACGGCGGTGTCAGTCTCGGATGATTTCATGGGTGATGGTGTTTCGACGCAGCCGAAACCATTCTCCGCAGCCCTTGGCGTGACACCAGTCTTCTTCAAGATAGCCTTTTGGATTGTCTCTGTAACACAGATACTCCATCCATACCTGATCACTGTCTGTGGGGGAGGGTCTGGGTGGCCGTACACCGCCGCTGCAGTGAAACTCGGATTCGGAACGCGGGCCGCACCATGGACAATGAATCAACAGCATCGTGCGTCAGCCTGAGGAGCCTGGAAAAGATGTATTCGGTTTCATACTGGATTATGCAAGGTAATTTTGTCTTGCGTGATGGGGATTTCGCTGTACTCAGTGAAGTTGACGGGTTGTTCGATGTTCCGAATCCGATCCAGTTTCAGGTAATCGGAACGGTTGTTCCGCCCTCAATCAGATAGTTCAATTGGTTGAACCGGTCCAGTCTGTAGCAGGCAGACAACGGGTGTGGTTCATCCTTGGCGATCGTATGGGCAAGCGTCAGTCCACCCGCCGGAATAGCCTTGAATCCTCCCCACCAGCCGGCGCTGACGTAAAATCCCCTGATCGGGGTTGTTGAGACAATCGGGCTCGCGTCGATCGCAAATTCCAACGATCCGCCCCACTGCCGCAGGAGCTTGAGACGTCGAAAAATCGGGAAGAGTTCAAGCAATCCCGACACAGTGCTTTCCAACACTGGCAGCTTGCCTCCCCGGCGATAGGAGATCTGCTGGGCATCGGTGACACCTCCAATGACCAGTTCACCCTTGTCGGAATGACTGAGATACACCTCAAGGTCAGGACAGTTCACCACGACATCCAGTACGGGTTTGATCGGTTCAGAAACAAAAGCCTGCAGATTGAATGTCTGCAGGGGCAGTCTGAGGCCGGCCATCTCGGCGACCGTTGAATTCTCACCACCGGCTGCGGTTGCGATCTTGCCGGTTTCAACCGGCCCATGACTGGTGTCCAGCCCGGTGATCTCACCATTGCTTGCTCTTCGTATACCGTGAATGTCAATGTTCTGGACGATGTCCACGCCATAGGCACTTGCCGCCCGCGCATAGCCCCAGACAATCGCATCGTGTCGTGCAATTCCGGCTCGTTCCTGTACCGACCCGCCCAGGATGGGCAGTCGACTCTCCCTCATCGGTGCCAGTATGGGAATCCGATTGCGTACTTCGTCGGGCGTCAGCATCTTGAATTCGATACCCTGCAGGTTCATGTTGAAGGCGCGTCTGCGCATATTGCGAAGGCTGGTGTTGGTGAGCAGCACGTCCACCTCACTGCGCTGGCTGAACATGATGTTGTAGTTCAGTTCGCGGCTTAGGTTTTCGTAGAGCTGAACGGATTTGTCAAAGAAGCGGATGCTGTCGTCGCGCAGGTAGTTGGAGCGGATGACTGCGGTGTTGCGGCCACTGTTACCGCCACCGATCCACTTTTTCTCAAGTACGGCAACGTTGCGGATATCGTGGTTTTTCGCAAGATAGTACGCGGTGGCCAGTCCATGTCCGCCACCACCGATGATGACCACATCATAGTGCCGCTTGAGTGGGGGACTTCGCCAGGCCGGTTGCCAGTTTTCGTGGTGGGACAGCGCCGCCCGTGTCAGGTTGAGCAGCGAATAGCGTTGACTGGGTTTCATGTCAATCGGAGAATCAGCCGACAAGACTCCAATCGCCGTCAGTGTGAGAGAATCTGGCTCAGGAACAGTTCGGAACGATTGCTCTTCGGGTTGTTGAAGAATTCATCAGGCGGGGCGACCTCGACAATCTCGCCATGGTCCATGAACACCATGGTGTCGGCCACCTGCTTGGCGAATCCCATCTCATGGGTGACAACAATCATGGTCATCCCGCCTTCGGCGAGTTCCACCATGATGTCCAGCACGCCGGAAATCATCTCGGGATCCAGTGCTGAGGTTGGCTCATCGAACAGCATCATGTCGGGATTCATGCAAAGGGCGCGGGCGATGGCAACCCGTTGCTGCTGCCCGCCGGACAGCTGGCTTGGGTATTTCAGTGCCTGTTCGGGTATGCGCACCTTCTCCAGGTAGCGCATCGCGGTTTCCTCTGCCTGCTGCTTGGGCATCTTGAGATTCCGGATCGGTCCCAGCATGAGATTCTGCAATACCGTGATGTGGGGGAACAGGTTGAAATTCTGAAAAACCATGCCAACCTTTCTTCGGATCGACAGCATCTTCTTCACATCGTTGGTCACCGGTACGCCGTCGATCAGAATCTCTCCGGCCTCGAAGGTTTCCAGCAGATTGATACAGCGAATCATGGTTGATTTTCCGGATCCCGACGGTCCGCATACCACCACACGCTCGCCGGTATTCACCTCAAGATTGATATCCCAAAGCGCACAGAACTCGCCGAACCATTTGCCCAGTCCATTGATTTGTAGATAGTGATCTGCGTTGGTGGTGTTCATTGATGATTACCTGTCAAGTGTGGGTTGTCCGGTCAGTGTTTCTGAATGCCGAGTCCGACCCGTTCGAATCGTTGAAACAGAACGGCCAGCGGAAAGCACATCATGAAGTACAAGGCTGCGGTCAGCATCCATGATTCAAAGAAGTGGGTCGTGGTGTTTGAGACATCCTGCGTCAGGAAGGTCAGTTCCTGAACCGAGATCAGAGACACTATGCTGGAGTCCTTGACCAGGATGATGAATTGTCCCGCCAGCGGTGGAAGTATGGTTTTCAGGGCCTGTGGCAGGATGACGTCGCGCAGCACAAAAAACCGTGACAGTCCGATGGCGCGAGATGCCTCCCATTGTCCTTTTCCGATCGATTGGATTCCTGCGCGGACAATTTCTGTGATGTAGGCACCTTCAAACACGGCCAGACAAATCAGTCCGGCCAGAAAATTCGAGAACAGCTCAATCGGTCCGAACAGCAGTTCCAATACGGCGATGGTTTCAGGCGACGCGGTGTAGGCCAGGTTGTCGAGGCCGAGTACAGGGATAATCTGGCTGCTGATGAAAAAATAGAAAACGAAGATGAACACTACCGGTGGGATGTTTCGGATCAGTTCGACGTACAGCCGACTGCCCACCTTGAGAAAGAGGCTGTGACTGACGCGGCAAAGCCCCATCACAATCCCGATGATGGCGGCGAAGATGGTTCCCCAGAATGCCAGTCTCAGCGTCATGGCGACGCCTTTGAGAAACAGGTTGGGCAGAATTTTGCCGGTTGCCTCATCAATTCTGATGAAGTACTCAAAAACCAATCCCCAATTCCAGTTGTAGACCAGCACGTGCTCGACCCGGTAGTAGGTGAATACCAGGACTGCCACGACCGTACTGATCACGACAAGGTCAAGCGTTGTCACGCGCTTGATCTTCGCTTGTGGGGGAGGGGGTCGGTTTTCAGGCATTGGATGTAATCGTCTCGACACGGGCAGAATTTCCCCGAAACGGGGAAATTCTGCCCTGACAGGTCTTACTGCTCTTCGATCTGATCAGCCCATGTCTGGGTCTTGAACCAGAAATCGTGACGTTCCTGCAGCCAGCCATTGCTGGTGTTGACCAGGATCCAGTTGCTGAAGAAGTTGACCGCATCCGGGTCACCCTTGCGCAGCGCGAATGCCTCGTCACCGGTCGTCAGGTTCTCTTCTGTCGGCATGAACAGTTTTTCCGGATACCGGCTTGACCAGAATCTGGGCTTCGGCGCCGATGAGATCATGGCATGGGCGTTGCCGTTGACCACTTCCTGAAAGGCCTGTGCATCATCGTCAAACCGACTGACACTTGACTTTGGAAACATCTTCTGGGCGACATTGCAGGGCGTCGCGCCGCGACGACAGGCAATGGTCACATCCGAGGCATTGAAGTCATCCACACTGAAGCCTTCTGCCAGTTCCTTGTTGGCGACCATCTGCTGACCGGAGTGAGCATAAGGTGCCGTGAAGTTCACAGTCAGATTGCGTCCGGGTGTGATGGACATGCCACCGATGATCACGTCGAACTTGCGGGCGATCAGTGCCGGGATGATGCCGGACCAGGCGGTTGGCACGAATTCGATCTCGACACCCATGTCTTCTGCGACCTTGGACGCCACATCGATCTCAAAACCAATCAGGTTACCCTGCTTGTCGCGCATCGCCCACGGTACGAAGGTGGACATGCCGACGCGAAGGACGCCTCTTTTCTTGATCTCCTCCAGTACGCTGCCGGCGGCAAGCTCCTGAGAGGCTGCACCAGCCAGTCCGGATACTGCCATCATTGCAGCAACCGCCAACGCGGTTATTGTTGATTTAAATTTCATCAATCTCAATCTCCATAATTTAAGGTTGTGGAAAGACAAGTCATCTGCCTCGTGCGGCTCTTGATTCGAGCCAGGAAACAAACAACGATAACGACACCGTTACCACAAGGTAGATTCCGGCAACGGTGAACCAGATTTCAAAGGCCATGAAGGTCTCTGAAATAATGTTCAATCCCTCGGTGGTGAGGTCTGCCACAGCAATCACGCTGACGATGGCCGAGTGCTTGATCAGGTTGATGATCAGGCCGGTCATCGGGGGCAGGATCAGGGGTACGGATTGTGGGAGGATGATGTAGCGGTATCGGTCGATCCGGTTGAAACCCAAGGCATTGCTTGCTTCGGTCTGACCCCTGGGTACCGATTGGATACCGGCGCGGATGATTTCTGCGGCAAAAGATCCCTCAAAGAAACTCAAGCACAGTACGCCGGTCCAGAAGCGGTCAATACCGACGATCGGGGAGATGATGAAGTAGAACAGAAACAGCTGCACCAGCAATGGCGTGTTTCTGATCAGCTCAAGATAAATGTTCGCCAGCAGTTTTCCGGAAAACGAATTGGACATGCGCAGCAATGCGGTGATCAACCCGATCAGTACCGACAGCACCATGCTGAAAATGGTGATCTCAAAGGTCACGATCAGGCCATCAATCAGGCGTCCCGGTATGAACTCGCCATCGACGATGCGGTAGATGAACCGATCAACCCGATACCACTGCCAGTTGTACTGCATCGCCTCCGCACCCTTGAGGATGAGCCAGGTAATGGCGCCGCCGAGTATCAGCAGCTGGGCGATATCAATCAGCGGGGACTTGCGTGTGAACAGCAACCCTGGTCGAGGTGGCGGCGTTCGCCCATGTTGATCGATTTTTGGTTTGAAAAATTTCATTTCAATCCGGTACAGGCAATCGAAGGCCTCTACCCAATAAGATTTGGTTGAGTTGTGATGTTGTTATGGAATGAATAAGCGTTTATTTTATGCTTTGATGCTAATTGTAACCTGTTGTGTTGGAAAACAACCAACGGATGGGGCGGTGTCCGATTATTTTCCGGACAGTTTGGCCTGCAATGCCTCGCGGAAAATCGAACGGGATTGCGAACTGTGGATTGTCTCGTAGTCCCGGGGATAGGCTTCGCCGGGTTCGAGGATCAGGTTGACGAACACCGGTCCTTCAAGGGTTAGGATCTTTGCAATTTCAGATTCAAAGTCACCCAGTTCACTGAATGAGAACGTATGGCTGTAGCCGGCGCTTTTGGCCACTTCGTCAAATCTCAGCTGTTTTCCGCCAAAAACAGGAAAGTTACCGTTGACCTCATAGGATCGGTTGTGACTGACAAAGTGAAAGAAGTTTGTCGGAGCCGCGTGTGCAATGGTGAAAAGACAGCCAAGATTCATCAGCAGACTGCCATCGCCATCTAATACCACGACCTTTTCGGACGGCGCGCCAAGCGCGAGCCCCAGTCCATGGGACGCGGCCTGACCCATCGCGCCGGTACAAAGGTAGTTCAGTGGATGCGGGCGAATCTGCATCCAGTCGAACACGGTCTGGTAAACACCGACCGCAATGCCATCGGGATAGTGTCCGGCGAGTATCTTCAGGGCCTCGTCTCGCCGCATCATGTCTCAACCACCGTCGGAGGCTGGGGAATCAGATACACCCGGGGTTGGGAATACCGGTACGCAAGATCAATATTTTCGGACAGCTTTTCTGCCGTGCCATCATTTTCCAGATAATCCCAATGGAGACTCATGGCATCGCAGACACGCGTCAGCATCCGGATTCCGAGTTGGCTGGAATCTTTTGGGATTCGGCCATCGGCCTCCATGCCCTGCAGGCCGACCAGCATGATGATGGGGAGCTGGTATTCGACCGCGATGGCCCGGATGGCATTGATCGAATCCAGGAAGCCGGTATGCTGCATGAGCAGGATCGCCCGATGATCGCAATACGACAGTCCGGCACAGATGGACACGCCCTCATCTTCCTTGGACACCGGGATCAACTGAAAATCCGAATCCTCGTAGATGGGCCAGAGCAAGCCAGCGCAGGTCACGATGTCCGGCAGTGCGACAACCGTCCGCACCTGCGCCTGTTTGAGCGCGGCAATGACTGTGGCTCCTTTCATGCTCATCTGGACGTCACTATTTCGTATCGAGGTAGCGTTCCAATACCTCGAGTACTTCGTTCATCTGCTCGCGGAATCCCAAGGTGAATCGGATGTAATCCGAAAACGCGGCAGCAGCCAGGCGCCTGGGCAGAATGCCCTTTGAACGCAGGTGATCGTAAACGTCTTCGGCCGAGCAGCCAGGATGCCGGACGCGGGCCAGTAGGAAGTTGGTCTGACTGGGGACGATCTCAAAACCAAGTCGGCTGAGACCGGCGGTGAATTCCGTTCGCACCTGTTCGTTGTGCTCGAAAACGAAGCGTGGGTGGCTTTCGTCTGCCAGGGCCGCTTTTCCTGCGGCGTATGCCACGTTGGAGAGCGGAAAAGTCATGCCGATTTTGCGTATGGCATCGGCGAGCGCGGGAGCAGCGTATGCCCAACCCAGTCGGATACCGGCCAAGCCGTGAATCTTCGAGAACGTACGGGTCATCACCACGTTGCCATACTCCTCAATCAGCCTGGTCGGGTCCTCAAAATCCGGTTGCGACGCGTATTCGAGATAGGCGGAATCCAGAACCAGCAGGATATGTTGGGGAAGATTCTCGCGCAATCTGCGGATTTCGTTGCCTGGAACGTACGTGCCGGTGGGATTGTCGGGATTGGCCAGCATGACCACCCGGGTGCGGTCGGTGACGCCGCTCAACAGTGAATCGACCTGAACCGTGAAGTTTCGATCCGGTACCCTCACTGGAAAGGCGTTGGCGGTATGTGCAAAATTCGGTATCCGCTGGTAGCCATTGATGCTGCAGACCAGTTCGTCGCCAGGTTGCAGGAACGCGCCGGCGATCCGCAACAGCAGATCGTCTGAGCCATGGCCGCAGGCGACACCTTCGGGGTCGATGCCGTGATGAGTCGCGATGAGGGTGGATAGATCGCGAAGGGCTGCGCTCGCATAACGATGCATGTGTTGTGTGGCCGCCCTTGCGGCCTGCAACACAGACTGGCTGGGGCCGTAGACACTCTCGTTTGATGAGATGTCAATGTGGATGTTTGTGTTGTCCGCCGATGCGGTGACAACCATGTGTGGCTTGATTCGCGACAGCCCGATGTGCGGCTGCACACCGCCCGATGCTTCAGACTGCATCCGGGAACTTTTGGATGATTTCACTTTGGATGAAGTCAATTCTTTCGGACTCAACAACCGCATTCGAGGACTCGTAGATGCTCATGACTGACGTGATGACCTGTTCGATGAAGTCCTTGTCATCCTGTCTCGGCGGCAGGTTGAGGACGGTGTCTCCGCCATAGGTTCGAAACGGTTTTTCACTACTGCCGCGAATTCGCTCGATTGATTTCCCCTGGGCAACTGATCGAATATCCTTTTTCAACCGCGCCCTGAGCATGGCGATTCCCCGGTCGGTGGTGCCGAGATACTCCCGCTCATGCAGATTCATCGGTCCCTGGCTTGTCCAGGCTTCCCAGTCGCCGGGATTGCGCTGACGCTCCTCGTAGGAGCGATGGGCGGTCTGGCCATAAAAGTCCACGGTTTCCCATCCGACATTGTCGCGGTTGCCTTGTCTCAGCACCTCATCCTTGTCGTTGAAGTGCCGCCAGCCGAATTTGCGGCTGTTGGTGTCATCAAGCGGTACAACCCACTTGGTCAGACTGGTGCGGCCGAATACCTGGGGTTTGTCCATGACCTGGAACATGCCGCCATTCTGCGCGAGATTCGGCAGCAGATAATCGTGAAAGCGCAACCTCAGCAGATCACCGGTGCGCCTTGCATGGGCGTAGGTGATGCCTTCGGGGCGGGTGCTGTAGACGACTACAGGCAGCTCGGTGAAATGCTCCAGTCCCGGAAACTGCGGTCCGCTGATTCGGCCATGCAGGAACACACTGTGAAAGGGATCAATTGCGTTTTCGGTCTCCTGCAGCCAGTTATTCGGCGAGTGGATGGAGTAGGGCACCAGGTCGTGGTCGGGAATGAACATGGAGTCCATGTAGGGGAACTCGGTCATCTCTTCCGGCGGTCCCATGTAGGCGAAAATCAATCCCTTGAACTCGTGAACCGGATAGGCGCCCTGGCAGATCTCATGGCGGATCCGACTGTCGGATGGCTCACCTGGTGTTTCCAGGATCGTGCCGTCCACATCAAAGTGCCAACCGTGATAGCAGCAACGGATTCCATTGTTCTCAAGTCGACCGAATTCCAAGGAGGCGCGCCGATGGGCGCAGTGCTTGTGCAGCAGGCCGACGCGTCCGCTGAGGTCGCGAAAGATGACCAGGTCCTCACCGAGTATCCGGATGGCGCATGGATTTGATTGTTCGAGTTGGGAAGACATGGCCACCGGGTGCCAGAATCTTCTTAAGTATTCGCCGCAGGGTGTCGAGGGTCCGACATTGAGGAACAGCAAACCCGGGTCCGGCTGATTGCGGATGGCGTATCCGTCGTAGGCTCTGCGAGACCATCGCGGTTGGTTGGATTTACTTTCCATTGTGCGAGTCTGGTTGTGCGATACGAATTGTGTAATTTGACGTACGGAGCGTATATGTTAAACCGAAGAGCACATCCAAACACCATGGATTTCAAGCATTCTTGGCTTTGAGTGATTTTTGGGGAAATTCTCGCTTCCTGACAAATGTCACCTGATCGTTCATCACCTCCAGAAGACCATCGCAGTTTACGTGTTCGTATCAAGCAGAAACTGCACAATTTTCAGCTATTCCACGCAGACAGTTCCTCTTCGGGTAGTTCGTCGAAGAAAGTGTCGTCAAGTTTTGCCTTATCCTTCAACGCGCCGAATTTTCGTTGTGCTTTCTGTGGCGCATAAGGGATAATCTGGGCAACGGGCTTTCCATAACGTGTGATGACAATCTGCTCACCCTGTGCCAAGAGATTCAATATTTGAGACAGGCGAGTCTTTGTTTGTTGGACGCTGAAAGTCAACATTACAATAACTCCGTTGAGTTCAGTGATAAACAGTCTGCAATATTATTCAACAATCAGAACCTGTGAATTATCATTTTCGCTGTTGGTTCTTTAATTCATTACTTATCAGAGGGTTGGCATGACAGGCTCATTGAAAACGAAATTCCTATTCGAAAGGCAACGTTCGCTCGGTATGCGAATGTTGTTTTACAAGGACAGATAATGTTGAACCTGAACTCACTGTTTTCTGATCTTTCCTGATGCATATAACTGATCTCCATTCTATAGATGTCAAGGCGCTGAATTCTGTGCATGCTGTTCGGCCGGTGCTTGCAGGGCATCGGCGGGCGAAAGACGTACTCGGTCTCCATCATAACATTTTGCTTCATGCGGGCCCGCCTTTTCCAAGGCCTTCCAAAATCACGGTTCCGATCATGAACTCAGCCTGTGCAGCGCTTGTTTTCGAGGGTGTCGCACGGGATTATGATGAGGCGCGTAGGCTGATAAAACACAGTGAGGTGGAACTCGAGCCGGCTCAGAATTATGACGTTGTTGTTCCGCTTGCGGGTGTTGTATCCGGTTCCATGTGGTTGCACGAGATCACTGATTCTGCCGGCACGGAACGTTGCGCCTACGCACCCCTCAATGGAGGCAACGGCCCCGCCATGCGCCTGGGGCAGTACAACGACGATGTGGTTGCGCATCTGCATTGGTTGAACGGTGAGTTCATGGACGCGATCGGCAGTGTTCATACGAAGAATATTGATCTGATTGATATTGCACGACGCGCCTTGTCGGAAGGGGATGACTGCCATGGGAGAACGGTTGCTGGAACGAAGCACCTGCTGAAACAATGGCAGCCGGAAATCGAGAGATTTCCAACTGCCTACCGATTTCTCAGCGAGAGTCCCATGTTTTTTCTCAATCTGTGGATGGCTGCATGCAAGTGCATGCTCAATGCTGGCGATAGAATGGGAAGCAGTTTGATTACAGCGGCTGGAGCAAACGGCTTTGAGTTCGGCTTGCAGATTGCGGGTATTCCCCGTGGCTGGTTTACGTTCGAGGCGTCCGCACCCCAAGGGAATCTTGGCGATTATTCCGAAGACCGCGCTCTTGGTGCCATTGGTGACAGTGCGATAGTGGACATGGCAGGCTTCGGTGCCATGGCTCTATCTCTGGCACCTGAGCAATTGAAGAATCTTGAGCCTTACGTGCCGGATGATGCGCTTAAACTTCCCAGACTGCTGATGCCAATGATCCATCCTGGATTCGGTGACCTGGATCTTCGCGTCGGCGTTTGTGCCCGTATAGTAGCGTATGCCGGCAAGACGCCTTTAGTTGCGTTGGGCATCATCGACCGCCAGGGATTGGCGGGGCGTATCGGAGGCGGGATCTACCGATACCCAGCCCAAGTATTCGAGAATCTGATTAGGTGGTTTAGGGGAGACTTCTGAAAAGTGTCTGCTCTAAACGAACTTTCTCTAACGGCTGTCTACGATCGCATTAAAACCGGAAGAGCCAGCCCTCAAGAACTACTTGCGGACTGTTTTGAGAGAATCCGATTGCGCGAGCCGGAGGTGAGAGCGTTCTCCTGTCTGGCTGAGGAAAACGCTCTGCAACAGGTTGCCGAGATGAGCGCGGGCGACGGCAGTAAACCGTTATCCGGTATTCCGGTCGGCATCAAGGACATCATGAATACCGCGCAGTTGCCAACGACCATGGGTAGTCCAATCTACGCGGATTATCGGCCACAACGCGATGCTGCCTGTGTGAGCATGTGCAAAGCCGCCGGTGCGGTTGTTCCAGGAAAGACTGTTACAACAGAGTTTGCGTACTTCCTACCCGGTAAAACGCGAAATCCCCACAACACCCAGCACACACCAGGCGGGTCATCCATGGGATCTGCTGCGGCTGTAGCGGACTGCATGTTGCCGTTCGCACTTGGGACGCAGACCGCTGGCTCGGTCATTCGTCCAGCAGCGTATTGCGGTGTGGTCGGATACAAGGCGAGTCACGGATTGTTCAGTTTGGAGGGAGTGACCGGACTGGCGCAGAGTCTGGACTCATTGGGCTTTTTTGTTCGCGACGCACGAGATCTTGATCAGCTGTGCGACGTGTTTCTTGGTAGATGGCGATCCGGTGTTGAGGGATCGACAGCATTGCGAATTGGAATGGTCCGCACACCGCATTGGAATCAGTTGGAAAACTATCAGAAGAAAGCGATTGAAGCTGTTTGTGGTCAACTGTCTGATCTCGGTTGCGAGCTAGGTGAAGTTGAAATCGGGCCCGCTGATGGTGCGCTTTCTGAAGCGCAGGCGACGGTCATGGCGTATGAAGCGAGTCGTTCGCTGGAATACGAGTACCGGGAACAACAAGATCAATTGAGTCCTCAAATCATTGATTTGATTGAGACTGGGAGGGACACAACGTTTGAAAGATACATGGCTGCGAGGAGGTTGTCTGGATTGTGGCAGCGGAAGTTGGAGGATGTGTTTGAAAACGTCGACCTGCTGCTGGCACCCAGTGCATCCGGAGAGGCGCCGAAGGGATTGAATGCGACAGGTGATCCTGTTTTCAGTCGAATGTGGACTTTGCTGAAGGTGCCGACCATCACATTGCCGGCGGGGAAGGGGCCGAGCGGATTGCCACTGGGGATCCAACTCATTGGCGCACGTGGTCGGGACCGGCGACTGATCAGTCATGCACGGATTATTCAGGATATGCTGTGAAACAGAAGTACAAAGCACCCTTGTTGGAAAAGACCCGTTTTTGGAGTGATGTTGATTTTGTCTCTCCAGGTAAGCGCTGTGGAGAATTGCGATTCAAGTATTCAAACAACGAGATTGCGCTGGGCTACATTCCCATTCCTGTCGGAGTGATTGTGAATGGTGATGGCCCCACCGTATTGATGACGGGTGGTGTGCATGGGGATGAGTTTGAGGGGCCTGTTGCGCTCACCAAGTTCTTTCATCAAATTGATGTCACTGACATTCACGGTCGCGTAATCATTCTGCCAGCCCTAAATTTTCCAGCCTTCAACATTTCGTCCCGCGTATCGCCGTGGGATGATGGAAATCTGAATCGGGCGTTTCCGGGCGATCCGGATGGCGGCCCGACACAGATGATCGCCCATCTGGTGGAAAAGGCCATCATGCCGGTGTGCGATGCGGTTCTGGACATGCACTCCGGTGGAAAGGCAGCTTGGTTTGTGCCTTGTTCCATGGCATTGCAGACCGAGGATCAGGCGCTCTCCAGCCGGAATCTACAACTCGCTGTTGCATTTGGAACAAGAGTCATCTGGCTGATGGGCAGTTTGAACGATAACCGCAGTGTCAATCATGCCGCTTATCGCAATGGGTTGCCTGTGGTTTCCGTCGAATTGGGTGGTGGCGGCCAGGTCACACCGGAAGCCCTGTCAATTGGAGAGCAGGGGATCAGAAATTTTCTCAAGGCCTTAAATATGTTGGATGGTGAACTGGTGTCTGGTGAACAGTCTCCTGTATTCTTGAAAATTTCAAGCACGGAACAGTCGATCTATGCGTCACACCGCGGCATATTTGAGCCGACTTTTGAACCGGGAGATTCGGTAGCGAAAGGCAGTATGGTGGGATATATCCATCTCGTTGATGAACTATCCAGGCCATCAACAGAAATCAGATTTCCACTGGATGGTATTGCGATGGTCTGTTGTGGACGCGGCCTGGTTGAACGCGGTGAACTGCTAGCGCTGGTCGGTTTGGAAACAACCCCCTCGATTTGTTGACGGGAGAGATTCAGTACCAGGCAATCGCTCAGTGTCCTGGAGTCAGCCAGGTTTCTGAAATAGCCAGAAACGCGGTGCTCATTTCTTGTCCTAAAAAGTTTCTTGAAGTCACGTTGCCCTGCATGGCGCGGCCGTTGACTGCAATGCTTGCTGATTTTGCCTCGATGAAGACGCTGTACATCTCGTGTTCCCCGGTGGCTGAGGCCTCAACCGCCACTTCCGCCGCGAAGGGTTCACCAAGATCGCTCCATGTCATTGCAACCTCGAGATCACCTGACTTGACCAATTCGGTCCTGGATTCGCGTAAGTCGCCGATTGATTGAGCAGAGTCGATACCCAGGGTGGTCATGGACTGCAAGCCTTTGCGTCCTCGAAATGAGGGAAACTTTGACATGTAGTCATTGATCAGGTATTGAGTCAGGGCCTCATTGTCAGTCAGGCAGATGTTGTTGGCGTCGGGCAGTCCGAGTGCGTCATCGGGTTTTTCCAATACGATCATGGTGCAACCGGCGCCGTGAGGGGACAGACTGACACGAAAGAAGATTCCGAGTGAACTCCAGTCTCCATCCGGGTCGACTTTCAGATAGATTCCGGGATTGTCTCCCGACCATTCGACTTTTCCGGGATTTCTAGGGTTTTGCGGGTCCATGAGCCTTCTCCATTCAATCTAGGTGGCTGAGTATCATTCACTCGAATGAACGGAATTATACAGTGCCAAGTGTGACTGGAATGGCAGGCGATGTCGAAAGTCATATTCAAGTGAACCGGGATTTAATCAGTGAAGCATGGATTGGAGAGGCACGAGTAGTGGACGCACAAGCGAGATGAGAATTCTGGGAACTGCACCATAGTGCATCCATATCCAAGAAGTAGTTTGTTCTGGAGTTTGCCCATTGAAGTGAAGGCGATTAGGAAGTTGCAAAAATTTTCTTTCTCAAGCGAGCATCCATTTCCTGTAAAATTTCTCGCTTATCAGAAAATCTACAAAATCAAATAGTCGTATTTTCGGACTTGCTGAATTGACTGGAGACCAGCTTTGGATATGAGTCAGGCGTGGTGATTGGATCAATTCTTTTCCTGGGGATATGACAAAACAATATTCGTTGAATACGCAAATAGTCTGTGTGCTAAGCACAATGTGCTGACTATGGAGACTGTGGCGTATGTTCTGATTTGAGTTTATTTTATTATCCGGCGCACGGATGCGCTTTCAGTTGGAGGTTAAAGTTATGCAATTCAATTTGCTCACAGTACGACTGTCGTTGATCGTCGGGTGTCTTTTGGTTTTTGTATGGGGAGGGGCAAGCAGTAACGAGAGGGAGTTGTACTTTTATTTCCATGATGACGGTACCAACAGTACGATCACTCCTGTCGGGCAAGCATTGGATCTCGTTGGTTTGAGCCGATGTACAGACCAATTTAAACAAGTCGGGAACGATGGTTACAAGTTTCAGGTGCAAGATACGGTTAATGAGGGAACTGGCACCAATCCAGATAATAAGGTAATTTACGCAATTCATATACAAAATCCTCTTCACCCCAACACTACACCAGGAACTTGCTATGCACCCACTTCGGGTGAAGTCAAGGTTATAAAGAGTTTCGATGGTGCTTCAAGGTACACACCCGCAAGTGGTGCAAATTGGCGAAATGATCCGGATAGTGGTTTTGCACTCGTTCCAGATTATGCGCACTGGGAATACAACCACACCGATACAACTCTGCACTTGAATCGGGTGACTTGGCAAGATACTTGGTGGAAGTGGAATGGAACCCTAGCCAATACGATTGGTGATGCTGATTTCCACATTGACTTCTATTTTGAATGGAACAACAAGCCTTATGTGGTGATTTTCTCGACGGATGATCCGGCAGAAAGGATTCCGGTTAAACCCATCGAGCTGACTGCAACCCCGGGCGACGGGCAGGCAACCCTGAACTGGAAACCACAGATCTACAATATAGCCATCACCAAATTTCAGTTTCAGCAGAAGCAGGACAACGGCCAGTATAGCGCCTGGGAGGACATGACCGGTAGCGATGGTTCAACCGTCAGTTACTCGGTGGATGAACTGGCCAACGGCCATACGTACAGTTTCAAGATCCGGGCAGTGAATGACAAAGGCGACGGTGCCGAGTCCAACGAAGCATCGGCAGAGTTGGACGGAGTGCCGAGTTTCAGCGGTGCGATTGCCAATCAGAATTATGTGATAGGCCAAGCGATCACAACACTGCAGTTACCAACAGCAACCGGCGGCAACGGTAGACTGACGCACACGCTTACACCCACAACGATGCCGGCAGGGCTAAGATTTGATCCAACAACTCAGCAGATCAGCGGTAATCCGACGACAGAGACTGTGAATCCGATGTCCTACACTTGGAAAGCGGTGGACTCAGATACCAATACAGCCGATACGGATGCGGCCATATTGACGTTCACGATTGCTGTGGCACAAGACATGCCGCCCACATTTGGCACTCAGACGATTGAGGACAAGACGTACTGGCACGGCCTGGATGTTCGCACGCAATTACCGGCGGCGACTGGAGGTAATGGTACACCGCTGGAATACACACTCACACCACAACTGCCGGATGGCCTGAGGTTTGATGCTTCGACGCGTCGGATTCTCGGTGAGACGAAGGAATCGGCGATGCAGAATGCCGTAGAGTACACCTACAAAGTCCACGATACGGACAGCAACCGGGCGGATAGCGATGCGGCCACATTGACATTCAATATCTCGGTGACTGAACCGCCAGCGGAGGTGACGGCCTTGATAGACCAGAGCATGGAGCTGATTCTTTCGGAGAAAGCCCGGATCATTGGGGGTGAGACCATGACCGGCATCCGCTCCAGGGTAGAGAACTTCATGGGACCGCAGGCTGGTGGCAACACCGGCATGAGCGTGAATTCAAACGCAGTGATGTCATCGGGTTCATGGCGGGAGCCGGTGCGTATAGATGCTCCGAATTTTGTGTACAGTGACCGCTTTCCTGCCCTGGTGAACGCGTTCACCGAGGGTGGTTTGGGGCGAAACTCATTCTCCGTATGGAGCAACGCTTCACACAATCGGTTTGAGAATGACAATTCCGCGCTGAGTTACGATGGCAAGGTGTCGGGGTTCAGTTTCGGAGTGGATACTCCGCTCGGCGATGGCATGGTGGGTGGTGTCACGCTTTCGCGTTTTTCCGGTGAGGCTGATTTCCGTGACGGTGACGACAGAACGGGCTGGCAGGAGATTGAGGCAACCAGCGTGACTCCATACTTCGGGATACGGACATCGGATTATATGATGTGGTCGTTTATCGGGATAGGTTCGGGTGATTTCGACATCAAGGTTGACGATTACAGCGAGTCCAGTGATCTGTCACTGAATTCCGTGGGAGTCGGTGCCAGCGGAGAGGTGTGGCGCGATGACAAGACCGAACTGCACCTGATCGGTGATTTCGCACTGACCGAGTTGAGTGTGGATGCGTCGGAACTGATTCCTAAAAAGGATGTCAGCGTGCAGCGTACCCGTCTGGTTGTCGAGGCGAGTCAGCGCCATCAATCATCCGATGGCGGTGTATTGAAGCCATCGGCTGAGATCGGAGTCGTGGTCGACAGCGGTGATGGTGTCACCGGTACCCGGTTGGAGGTCGGAGCAGGGGTGAATTACCTGACACCTTCGCAACGCATGACTTTGTCGCTGTCATCCTACGGGCTGGTCAAGCGCAACAGCTCCGGTGAGTGGGGTGTTCGGGGCAGTATCCGCATGCAGCCGAAAGCAGGCGAGCAGGGACTGTCATTCAGCGTTCGGCCGTCGTATGGTGCGTCGGTGCGCAGTGTTGACCGTATCTGGGATAACGGACGTACCGATGATGTTGCCGGCCAACGTCGTTATCGGCCTCGGTTGGAAGCGGGTCTGAGTTACGGCTTCCGAATAGCAGGTGATCGGACGTCGCTGACACCGTACAGCGAGATTTCGATGTCGGGTAACAATCGCACTGTTCGAGTCGGTGCACGACTTGGATATGACTCCAAACTTGAGATGAAACTGCTCGGAGAAAGAGAGAAGTCTGCAGATGATGTCGAGAACTCGATTCATCTGCAAGGCGGGATTCGATTCTGACGGTATTTTGAATTCTTGATTCTATGATGATGCCGGTACGGATTCCATACCGGCATTCTTTTTCCATTTCAGGTATCTAGACAGTCTGTGATCGCAAGAGAGCATCAGCTGCAACCTGCTGGTGTAGGGAACTGAATAGATGAGGTTATTGCATTAAGAAGAGATTTTTAGGAATTTCTTCCGTAGAAATCTATTAGCCAGCGCGTATTTGTCTTGTGCCGCCATCAAGATTCATTGGACTTCCGAGTTCGAAGCAGATTCGCCTTGCACAAAGCAGGTACGACGCAGTGGGAAGGTTGAACTTGTATTTGCGTTTCAATTGAGGGCGGTGCAAAAGTTTCAAAAATTTCTTTCTCAAGCGAGCATTCATTTCTTGTAAAATTACTTACTTATCAGAAAATAAAAAGGTTGCATTCTCGGAATCGCCGAATTGACAGACGTCCGGCTTTGATATTTAGTCAGGCGTGGCAATCGGATCAATTCTTTCCGGGTATTTGGCAACAAAATTAACGTGAAGTACGGAAATGATCTGTGTGCTTGGTACAGTGTGCTGGCAATAACAGGCTGTGCCGTATGTTCAGATTTGAATTCAATTTTTCCGGCACAGGGACGCGCTCATTTTTTTTGAGGTTAAAGTTATGACATTAAATTTGCTCACAATACGACTGTCGTTGGTCGTCGTGTGTCTAATGGTATGGGGGGAGGCAAGCAGTAACGAGAGGGAGTTGTACTTTTACTTCCATGATGATGGTACCAACAGCACGGTCACTCCTGTCGGGCAATCAGTATATCCCCCTAGCTCGATCCGATGCGGCGACAAGGATAAACAAGTCGGGAACGATGGTTACAAGTTCCAAGTGGCAGATACGGCTGACCAAATTTATGCGATTCATATACAAAATCCTCTTCACCCCAACACTACACCAGGAACTTGCTATGCACCCACTTCGAGTGAAGTCAAGGTAATCAAGAGTTTCGATGGTGCTTCAAGGCACACACCGGCAAGCGGTGCAAATTGGCGTAATAAACCCGGTACCTTTGTTCCGTCATATGCACACTGGGAATACAATCATACCAACAAAACTCTGCACATCAATCGGTTTCACTGGGAAAACGGTACTTGGTGGAAATGGAACGGAACCCTGAAAGATACGCTGGGTGATGAGGAGTTCCACATTGACTTCTATTTCGAATGGAGCAACCAACCCTATGTCATGATTTTCTCGACGGATGACCCGGCAGAAAGGACTCCGGTTAAACCCATTGAGCTGACAGCGGCTCCAGGCGACGGGCAGGCAACCCTGAATTGGAAACCGCAAATCTACAATATTGACATCACTAAATACCAGTACCAGAAAAAGCAGGACAGTGGCAATTTTGGTGCCTGGGAGGACATGGCAGGTTCTGGCAAGACGACCACTTCGTTCACCGTGACGGATTTGCCCAACGGCCATACGTACACATTCAAAATTCGGGCGGTTAATGGCAAGGGTGACGGCGTCGACTCCGACACAGCGTCGGCAGAGTTGGACGGAGTGCCGAGTTTCGGTACTGTGATTACCAACCAGAATTTCGTGATAGGCCAAGCGATCACAACGCTGCAGCTACCAACGGCAACCGGCGGCAACGGTAGACTGACGCACACGCTTACACCCACAACGATGCCGGCAGGGCTAAGATATGATCCAACAACCCAGCAGATCAGCGGTAATCCGACGACAGAGACTGTGAATCCGATGTCCTATACCTGGAAGGCAGTGGACTCAGACACCAACACAGCAGATACCGATGCGGCCATAATGACGTTCACGATTGCTGTGGCACAAGACATGCCGCCCACATTCGGCACACAGACGATTGAGGACAAGACGTACTGGCATGGCCAAGATGTCCGCACGCAATTGCCGGCGGCGACCGGAGGCAATGGTACACCGCTGGAATACACACTCACGCCGCAACTGCCGGACGGTCTGAGGTTTGATGCTTCGACGCGTCGGATTCTCGGTGACCCGAAGGAATCGGCGATGCAGAGTGCGGTGGAGTACACCTACAAGGTTCACGATCCGGACAACAACCGGGCGGATAGTGATGCGGCCACACTGACATTCAATATCTCGGTGACCGAACCGCCGACGGAGGTGACGGCTCTGATCGACCAGAGCATGGATCTGATTCTGTCGGAGAAAGCCCGGATCATCGGAGGTGAGATCATGAGCGGTGTCCGCTCCAGGGTACAGAACTTCACGGGACCACAGGCTGGCGGTAACACCGGTATGAATGTGAATTCAAACGCAGGGATGTCAGCGGGTTTATCGCGGCAGCCGGTGCGTATGGATTTACAGCAGTTTGTGTACAGTGATCACTTCCCAGCGCTCGTGAATGCGTTTTCCGAAGGAGGTCCGGCTCTAAATTCGTTCTCAGTTTGGAGCGATGCCACGCACAGTCGGTTTGAGAATGACAGTTCGGCGCTGAGTTACGATGGCAAGGTATCAGGTTTCAGTTTTGGACTGGACACCCCGCTGGGTGAGGACGTTGTTGGCGGTGTTACCCTTTCGCAATATTCCGGTGAGGTTGATTACCAAAGCAGTGATGGTCGAAGCGGCACGCAGCAGATCAAGGCGACGAGTGTGAGTCCTTATTTAGGATTGAGGACCTCCGACTATGTGATGTGGTCGTTCGTTGGAATCGGCTCGGGTGATTTCGAGGTTGATCAGGGTGACTACAGCGAGTCCAGTGATCTGTCACTGAATACCGTGGGAATCGGCGCCAGCGGAGAGGTGTGGCGCGATGACAAGACCGAGTTGCACCTGATCGGTGATTTCGCGCTGACTGAGTTGAGTGTGGATGCTGCGGGTCTGATCCCCGACAAGTATGTGAGCGTGCATCGTACCCGTGTGGTGGTCGAGGCGAGTCAGCGCTATCAATCGTCTGATGGCGGTGTATTCAAGCCGTCGGCCGAGGTCGGAGTCGTGATCGACAGCGGTGATGGTGTCACCGGTACCCGGTTGGAGGTCGGAGCAGGCGTGAATTACCTGACACCTTCGCAACGCCTGACGTTGTCGCTGTCGTCTTACGGATTGGTCAAGCGCAACAGCGCTAGTGAATGGGGTGTTCGGGGCAGTATCCGCATGCAGCCGGAAGCCGGCGAACAGGGACTGTCATTCAGCGTGCGACCGTCTTATGGTGCGTCGGTGCGCGGTGTTGACCGCATCTGGGATAACGGCCGTTCCGATGATGTTGCCGGAGAACGTCGTTATCGGCCTCGGTTGGAAGCGGGTCTGAGTTACGGTTTCCGAGTTGCAGGTGACCGGGTGTTGCTGGCACCGTTCAGCGAGATTTCGATGTCGGGTAACAATCGCACTGTTCGAGTCGGTACCCGACTTGGATATGACTCCAAACTTGAGATGAGCCTGCTCGGAGCAAGGGAGGAGTCTGCGGATGATGTTGAAAATTCGCTCCACCTGCAAGGTGGGATTCGATTCTGACCTTGTTTTGAATTCTTGATTCCTTGATGATGCCGGTACGGATTCCGTACCGGCATTCTTTTTCCATTTCAGGAATGTAGACGATCTGCAATCACAAGTGAGCATCACCTGCAAACTGCTGGTGTAATTAACTGAACCTATGAGGTTATTGCTTTAAGAAAAACACCATACAGATGTCTTTTGTTGAAATTTAGTAGCCAGCGCGTATTACTTTTGTGTCGCCATCGCAATTCATTGGACCTCTGAGTTCAAAACAGATTCACCTTGCACAAAGCAGGTGCGACGCAGTGGGAAGGTTGACCTTGTATTTGCGTTTCAATTGAGGGCGGTGCAGAAGTTACAAGATTTTTCTATCAAGCGAACATTCAAGTTTTTGTACAATTTTTGATTAATCAGAAAATCATGAAGTTGTATTCTCGGAATCGCTGAATTGACTGACGTTCCGCTTTGAAAATTGGCAGGCGTGGTTAGTGGATCAATTCATTCCCCGGGTATTCGACATCAAAATAATCGTGAAGTACGGAAATGGCCTGTGTGTTTGGCGCAATGTGCTGAAAAATAAGAGGCAATGACGTATGCTCTGATTTGGATTCGATTTTTTCCGGCACAGGGATGCGCCTTATTTTTGGAGGTTAAAGTTATGAAATTAGGTTCGCTCGCAATGCGGCTGTCGTTGATCGTTGGGTGTCTGTTAGTTTTTGTCTGGGGGGGGGGCAAGCAGTAACGAGAGGGAATTGTACTTTTACTTTCATGATGATGGTACCAACAGCACGATCACTCCTGTCGGACAAAGATTAGACCACGAAGGTTTGAACAGGTGCCCGAACAAAAATAAAAATGTCGGGTACGGTTATGCTTACAAGTTCCAGGTGCAAGATACGGTCAATGAGGGAACTGTATCCAATCCAGATAACAAAGTAGTTTATGCAATTCATATACAAACTCCTAGTCAAAACAATGTCACACCCGGAACTTGCCATGCACCCACTTCGAGTGAAGTCAAAGTCATAAAGAGTTTTGATGGTGCTTCAAGGCACACACCGGCAAGCGGTGCAAATTGGCGTAATAAACCCGGTACCTTTGTTCCGACGTATGGACACTGGGAATACAACCACACCGATGGAACCTTGATCATCAATCGATATTCTTGGGACCGAACTTGGTGGAAATGGAACGGAACCTTGAAAGATACACTGGGTGACGATGATTTCCACATAGATTTCTATCACGAATGGAACGACAAACCTTATGTGGTGATTTTCTCGACGGATGATCCGGCAGAAAGGATTCCGGTTAAACCCATTGAGCTGACTGCAACCCCGGGCGACGGGCAGGCAACCCTGAACTGGAAACCACAAATCTACAATATAGCCATCACCAAATTTCAGTATCAGCAGAAGCAGGATAACGGCCAGTATAGCGCCTGGGAGGACATGACCGGTAGCGATGGTTCAACCGTCAGCTACTCGGTGGATGAACTGGCCAATGGCCATACGTACAGTTTCAAGATCCGGGCGGTGAATGACAAAGGCGACGGTGCCGAGTCCAACGAAGCATCGGCAGAGTTGGACGGAGTGCCGAGTTTCGGTACTGTGATTACCAACCAGAATTTCGTGATAGGCCGAGCGATCACAACGCTGCAGCTACCAACGGCAACCGGCGGCAACGGTAGACTGACGCACACGCTTACACCCACAATGATGCCGGCAGGGCTAAGATTTGATCCAACAACTCAGCAGATCAGCGGTAATCCGACGACAGAGACTGTGAATCCGATGTCCTATACCTGGAAGGCAGTGGACTCAGACACCAACACAGCAGATACCGATGCGGCCATAATGACGTTCACGATTGCTGTGGCACAAGACATGCCGCCCACATTCGGCACACAGACGATTGAGGACAAGACGTACTGGCACGGCCAAGATGTCCGCACGCAATTGCCGGCGGCGACCGGAGGTAATGGTACACCGCTGGAATACACACTCACGCCGCAACTGCCGGATGGTCTGAGGTTTGATGCTTCAACGCGTCGGATTCTCGGTGACCCGAAGGAATCGGCGATGCAAAGTGCGGTGGAGTACACCTACAAGGTTCACGATCCGGACAACAACCGGGCGGATAGCGATGCGGATATATTGACATTCAATATCTCGGTGACCGAACCGCCGACGGAGGTGACGGCTCTGATCGACCAGAGCATGGATCTGATTCTTTCGGAGAAAGCCCGGATCATCGGAGGTGAGATCATGACCGGTGTCCGCTCCAGGGTACAGAACTTCATGGGACCGCAGGTTGGTGGCAACACCGGTATGGGCGTCAGTTCAGGCGCAGTGATGTCATCGGGTTCATCGCGTCAGCCGGTGCGTATGGATGCACAGCAGTTTGTGTATAGTGATCATTTCCCAGCGCTCGTGAATGCGTTTTCCGAAGGAGGTCCGGCTCGAAATACGTTCTCGGTGTGGAGCGATGCCACGCACAACCGGTTTGAGAACGACGATTCGGCGCTGAGTTACGATGGCGAGGTGTCAGGCTTCAGTTTTGGACTGGACACCCCGCTGGGTGAGGACGTTGTTGGCGGTGTTACCCTTTCGCAGTATTCCGGTGAGGTAGATTACCAAAACAGTGATGGACGAAAAGGCACGCAGCAGATCAAGGCGACGAGTGTGAGTCCTTATTTAGGATTGAGGACCTCCGACTATGTGATGTGGTCGTTCGTTGGAATCGGCTCGGGTGATTTCGAGGTGGATCAGGGTGACTACAGCGAGTCCAGTGATCTGTCACTGAACACTGTAGGCATCGGCGCCAGCGGAGAGGTGTGGCGCGATGACAAGACCGAGTTGCACCTGATCGGTGATTTCGCGCTGACTGAGTTGAGTGTGGATGCTGCGGGTCTGATCCCCGACAAGTATGTGAGCGTGCATCGCACCCGACTGGTGGTCGAGGCGAGTCAGCGCTATCAATCGTCTGATGGCGGTGTATTCAAGCCGTCGGCCGAGGTCGGAGTCGTGATCGACAGCGGTGATGGTGTCACCGGTACCCGGTTGGAGGTCGGAGCAGGCGTGAATTACCTGACACCTTCGCAACGCCTGACGTTGTCGCTGTCGTCTTACGGATTGGTCAAGCGCAACAGCGCTAGTGAATGGGGTGTTCGGGGCAGTATCCGCATGCAGCCGGAAGCCGGCGAACAGGGACTGTCATTCAGCGTGCGACCGTCTTATGGTGCGTCGGTGCGCGGTGTTGACCGCATCTGGGATAACGGCCGTTCCGATGATGTTGCCGGAGAACGGCGTTATCGGCCTCGGTTGGAAGCAGGTCTGAGTTACGGTTTCCGAGTTGCAGGTGACCGGGTGTTGCTGGCACCGTTCAGCGAGATTTCGATGTCGGGTAACAATCGCACTGTTCGAGTCGGTACCCGACTTGGATATGACTCCAAACTTGAGATGAGCCTGCTCGGAGCAAGGGAGGAGTCTGCGGATGATGTTGAAAATTCGCTCCACCTGCAAGGTGGGATTCGATTCTGACCTTGTTTTGAATTCTTGATTCCTTGATGATGCCGGTACGGATTCCGTACCGGCATTCTTTTTCCATTTCAGGAATGTAGACGATCTGCAATCACAAGTGAGCATCACCTGCAAACTGCTGGTGTAATTAACTGAACCTATGAGGTTATTGCTTTAAGAAAAACACCATACAGATGTCTTTTGTTGAAATTTAGTAGCCAGCGCGTATTACTTTTGTGTCGCCATCGCAATTCATTGGACCTCTGAGTTCAAAACAGATTCACCTTGCACAAAGCAGGTGCGACGCAGTGGGAAGGTTGACCTTGTATTTGCGTTTCAATTGAGGGCGGTGCAGAAGTTACAAGATTTTTCTATCAAGCGAACATTCAAGTTTTTGTACAATTTTTGATTAATCAGAAAATCATGAAGTTGTATTCTCGGAATCGCTGAATTGACTGACGTCCGGCTTTGAAAATTGGTCAGGCGAGGCGATTGGATCAGTTCCTTTCCGGGTATTTGACAACAATATAAACGTGAAATACGCAAATGCTCTGTGTGCTTGGTACAGAGTGCTGGCAAAAACAGGCTGTGACGTATGTTCAGATTTGGGATCAATTTTCCGGCGCAGGGATGCGCTAATTTATTCGAGGTTAAAGTGATGAGATTAAATTTACTCACATTACGGCAGTCGTTGATCGTCGGGTGTCTGTTGTTTTTTGTATGGGAGGGGGCAAGCAGTAACGAGAGAGAGTTGTATTTTTATTTCCATAATATTGAGGAGAACGGCGTTCAAAAAAGCAGAATCACTCCCCACACTCCCGGTGGTGGAGTATTTGACCTTACTAACATAAAACGTTGCAGCTTTCCTCCTGGTGATGATGGAGGACGAGGAACCGATCCAGAAAAAATTCAGATAGGGGATGGAAGCAATAATGATATTTTTATCATTCATGCCGCGGACGATGTACCAGGGACTTGCACTAAACCGGACTCAATGAGTCATTCCGTAGTAGAAGCCTTCACGGGGACTACTAAGTTCGTACCGGGAGCCAGTGGCGGATACGAAAATCCAAATTATTCTTTCAATCAAGGGCGTGCACATTGGGCATACGACGCTACCGATGGAACTTTGATCACCAACCAGATTTGGTATGACGGCAGACTCTGGTGGAAATGGAACGGGACCCTGAAAGATACGCTGGGTGATGATAAGTTCCATATTGATCTAATTATGGAATGGAACAGCAAGCCTTATGTGGTGATTTTCTCGACAAATGATCCGGCAGAAAGGGTTCCCGTGAAGCCTATCGATTTGGAAGCGACTCCCGGCGATGGGCAGGCGACTTTGGACTGGAAGCCGCAAATCTACGGTATAGACATCAAAAAATACCAATACCAGAAAAAGCAGGACAGTGGCAATTTCGGTGCCTGGGAAGACATGAAGGGTAGTGATGATTCGACCACTTCGTACATAGTAGATAATTTGACCAACGGTCATATGTACACATTCAAAATCCGGGCGGTTAATGACAAGGGTGACGGCGTCGAGTCCGATACCGCGTCGGCAGAGTTGGACTCAGTGCCGAGTTTCGGTACTGCGATTGCCGACCAGAATTTTGTGGTAGGCCAAGTGATCACAACGCTGCAGTTACCAACGGCAACGGGCGGTAACGGTGCTCTGACTCACACGCTTACACCTACAACGGTGCCTGCAGGGCTCAGATTCGATCCAGCAACGCGGCAGATCAGCGGTACTCCGACGACAATGACCCAGAATCCGATACCCTTTACTTGGAAGGCAGTGGACTCGGACGCCATTACAGCCGATACGGATGCGGCCATAATTACGTTCACAATTGCGGTGGCACAAGACACGCCACCCTCATTCGGGACACAGACGATTGAGGACAAGTCGTACTGGCCTGGCCTGGATGTCCACACGCAGTTGCCGGCGGCGACCGGAGGTAATGGAACTCCGCTGGAATACACGCTCACACCACAACTGCCGGATGGTTTGAGTTTTAATGCTTCGACGCGACGGATTCTCGGTGACCCGAAGGAATCGGCGATGCAGAGTGCGGTGCAGTACACCTACAAGGTTCACGATGCGGACAGCAACCGGGCGGATAGTGATGCGGCCACACTGACATTCAATATCTCGGTGACCGAACCGCCGGCGGAGGTAGCAGCCTTGATAGACCAGAGCATGGATCTGATACTTTCGGAGAAGGCCCGAATAATCGGAGGTGAGATCATGACCGGTGTCCGCTCCAGGGTGCAGAACTTCATGGGACCGCAGGTTGGCGGCAACACCGGTATGGGTGTGAATTCAAGTGCAGTGATGTCAGCGGGTTCATCGCGGGAGCCGGTGCGGATGGATGCACAGCAGTTTGTGTACAGTGATCACTTCCCAGCGCTCGTGAATGCGTTTTCCGAAGGAGGTTCGGCTCGAAATACGTTCTCGGTGTGGAGCGATGCTACACACAATCAATTTGAGAACGACGATTCGGCGCTGAGTTACGATGGCGAGGTGTCAGGTTTCAGTTTCGGACTGGACACCCCGTTGGATGAGGACGTCATTGGCGGTGTGGCCCTTTCGCAATATTCCGGCGAGGTTGATTACCAAAGCAGTGATGGTCGAAAAGGCACGCAGCAGATCAAGGCGACGAGTGTGAGTCCTTATTTCGGCTTGCGGACATCCGACTATGTGATGTGGTCGTTCGTCGGAATCGGCTCGGGTGATTTCGAGGTGGATCAAGGTGACTACAGCGAGTCCAGTGATCTGTCACTGAATACCGTGGGAATCGGCGCCAGCGGAGAGGTGTGGCGCGACGACAAGACTGAACTGCACCTGATCGGTGATTTCGCGCTGACTGAGTTGAGTGTGGATGCTGCGGGTCTGATCCCCGACAAGTATGTGAGCGTGCATCGTACCCGACTGGTGGTGGAGGCGAGTCAGCGCCATCAATCGTCTGATGGCGGTGTATTCAAGCCGTCGGCCGAGGTCGGAGTCGTGATCGACAGCGGCGATGGTGTCACCGGTACCCGGTTGGAGATCGGAGCAGGTGTGAATTACCTGACACCTTCGCAACGCCTGACGCTGTCACTGTCATCGTACGGGCTGGTCAAGCGCAACAGTTCCAGTGAGTGGGGTGTTCGGGGCAGTATCCACATGCAGCCGGAAGCCGGCGAACAGGGACTGTCATTCAGCGTACGACCGTCGTATGGTGCGTCGGTGCGCAGTGTTGACCGCATCTGGGATAACGGCCGTTCCGATGATGTTGCCGGCCAACGGCGTTACCGACCTAGGTTGGAAGCGGGTCTGAGTTACGGCTTCCGAATCGCAGGTGATCGGATAACGCTGAAACCGTACAGTGAGATTTCGATGTCGGGTAACAATCGCACTGTTCGAGTCGGTACCCGACTTGGATATGACTCCAAACTTGAGATGAGCCTGCTCGGAGAACGGGAGGAGTCTGCGAGTGATGTCGAAAGTTCGCTCCACTTGCAAGGTGGGATTCGATTCTGACAGAAGACTGGAGGTTTTGCACGATGCCGGTGCGGGTGACGCACCGGCATCCAATTTATCCCGGGATGCATACAGGCGATAGCAGCAAGTGAGCGTTGCCTGGTGCCTTTTTAGGCAAATTTTTGAAGCGAGGTTACCAGTCCATCATTGTTATGGACAAGAGAACTGATCAGGTTTATCCTACCAAATCTTTCAATCAGTTCTGCTGAGACATCTGCTGCCGGGTTTGAATCAGCCGAATGATGGCAAAGATCAACCAGATCGGCAGTGAGGCCAGCACAACCGCGAATACGATCCCGATTCCACCAAACAACCCGCCAAACAGAACAAGAATGGCAGTCAGCGGAACGGTGAAAACAGCCGCAAAGAATGCTGCCTTGCGAGATCGTTTGAACAGCATCTGCAGCGCCAGTGTGATGACCATTCCGCAAACCCAGGAAACCAGCAACAGCATGATCGATTGAAAGTTCAGGAACGTCACTGACATCGACGGGTGATCCGCAGGTTCCAGAGTCGAGAACAGACCAATTCGGACCCAGGCAATGAACATGACCGAGACAGGTACCCAGACCGAATACAGAAAGTTTCTCAGCAGTGACTTGATAATATTCGTTGGATTCATTAAGACCTTCCGAACGCAGTCTTGATTTCAATCATACGACCGATAGCAGACAGATCATTGGCGACTCGGTAAACTGCCTTTATACAACACATCGGATGCAGGCAATCGAACGACGCGCATCAATCATTTACATCGGCACAACTGGATTTAAGGCATAATCAAACGGATTCACAAGGACACGAGGATATTTCCGAAGCAAATGCAGCAAGCCATACAAGATCGTCAGATTGCCGTCAGTGTCAAAGACACCACCAAGATATTCGGCAGTGGTGCAGATTCAGTCACAGCACTGGAGCAGATCAATCTTGACATTCAGGAAAATGAGTTTTTCACGCTTCTCGGGCCATCCGGATGCGGGAAAACAACGCTGTTGCGACTGATTGCCGGCTTTGAACATCCGACGGCAGGCACAATCAGCCTGTACGACGAGGACATTACCTTCCTTCCGCCATACCAGCGTCCGGTCAATACGGTGTTTCAAAGCTATGCCCTGTTTCCGCACATGACGGTGGCCCAGAACATCCAGTTTGGACTGGAAATGCTCGGCAAGCCAAAATCTGAAATCAAACAGACGCTGGACTCGGTCCTGAAGCTGGTTCGAATGGAGGAGCTCGCCCAACGCAAAACCAGCGACATCTCGGGTGGCCAGCAACAGCGTGTGGCCCTGGCCCGGGCACTGGCACCTCGACCGAAAGTCCTGTTGTTGGATGAATCACTCTCAGCATTGGATTACAAGCTCAGACAGGACATGCAATTGGAGTTGAAAAGGCTGCAGCACGAAACCGGTATCACCTTCATTTTCGTCACACATGATCAGGAAGAGGCGCTGACCATGTCCGACCGCCTGGCCGTGATGAACAATGGACGGGTGCTGCAAGTGGGAAAACCCAGCGAAATCTACAACTTCCCAAAAGAAAGATTTGTTGCTGAGTTTATCGGCGATTCCAATTTTCTTGAAGCCGAGGTTGTTTCAGTGAATCGCGACAACGCCGTGATCCGGCTTTACTCGGGAGGCGAATATCAGGTTTCGGCGAATCCGAACCTGAATGGAGGTGGAACGGTGACCGTCGCGGTGCGACCGGAGCAGGCGACGCTGAGTTCATCAACCGAAGATGCGTCGATTTCCGGAGTTGTCCAGAACACGGTCTATCTGGGTACGCACACCCACTATGTCATCGAGCTGGGTAATGGCGTAGAGTTCACCGCACACGTCCAGAACCTTCGCGGGCATGAGATGCAGTTTGAGATGGGATCCTCGGTCGGAATCATTCTCGACCCCTCAACCTTGCAGATACTCAACGACTGATCCCATCATCATGCCAGCCTCAGACCACACGGACTTGACCGGCAAGGATCACCGGAACGCAATCGAACACGCGCGCGAGCGTCGAATTCGCAGCTACCGACTTCAATGCCTTCCCGCATTGATTGTCTTGGCGGTTGGTGCTGCCGGACCTTTGCTGATCATGCTGCTCTATTCGTTCCTGAAGGCGGGGCCTTATGGCGGCGTGATCTGGCAGCCATCGCTCGATGGCTGGTTCGGCGTATTCCTGAAACGCGATATTTTCGATGGAACGATATCGATCGCCGGCGCACACCTGTCAATTCTGTGGCGTTCCGTCAATCTGTCTATCCAGTCAACCCTGCTTGCACTTGTGCTCGGATTCCCGACCGCCTACTTCATTGCAACCCGACCAGCCCATACCCGCAATCTGTGGTTGTTTCTGATTACCATCCCGTTTTGGACCAATCTTCTGATTCGAACATTCGCCATCATGCAGGTGATCCGCGATCAGGGCATCATCAACAACTTCCTGATCGGAATGGGATTGATCGACAGTCCGATCGAGATGCTGTACACCGACTTTGCCATCATGCTGGGCATGACCTACGTATACCTGCCATTGATGGTACTGCCGCTTTATGCCAGCATCGAAAAGCTGGACTTCAGGTTGGTCGAGGCGGGTTATGATCTGTATGCCACACGTCTCAAGGTACTGCTGCGGGTCATCATCCCACTGGTCAAGCCTGGCATCGTCGCCGGTTCAATCTTGGTGTTCATCCCCTCACTGGGTGCTTATGTCACACCCCGGGTACTGGGTGGCGGCAAGCACCTGATGCTTGGCAATCTGATTGAGTTGCAGTTTGGTCAAGGCAGGAACTGGCCACTGGGTGCGGCGCTTTCCATCTTTCTGCTGGTTGTTGTGATGGGGGCGCTTTTGATCTACGTGCGCGCAGTGCAACGCGCCGATACGAAAAATGCCTGAGCTCAATTCCAGCAAAAAGTCTTTTTCTGTCCGCAAGTTACCGGGCTTTGCATCGACTGCGGTATTGTGTTTCTTTCTGCTGTACGCCCCCATTGCAGCGTTGGTGATTTATTCGTTCAATGCCGGAACGAACATTGCGCTTTGGGAGGGATTTTCCGTCAAGTGGTATGCCATCGCCTGGGAAAACGAGCAGGTCCGGGAAGTGACATTGCGTTCATTCATCGTCGCGAGTGTTGCATCATTCTCCTCGACGGTGCTGGCAACACTAGCCGCGTTGGGCACAACAAGAACTGATAACTACCGCGGAAGAACAGCGATTTATGCAGCCATCAACCAACCGCTGATGGTGCCCGAGATCGTAACCGGCGTGGCGCTTTTGATATTCTTCGCCATCATCAAGACGGTGACCGGCTACCATGGATTGTTTTACCTGATGCTGGCTCATACCGCATTTTGCATTCCGTTTGCCTATCTGCCGATCCGCGCCCGGCTGGAAGTCATGGATACCTCATTGGAAGCAGCCGCACAGGATCTTTACGCGACGCCCTGGAAGACCTTCCGTTATGTGACCTTGCCCTTGATGTGGCCGGGCATACTCGGCGGTGTGATGCTTTCATTTGTGATCTCGCTTGATGATGTCGTCATCACCGAATTGGTCAAGTCGGCTGGTCAGGATACACTGCCGACCTATATGCTCGGTCAGTTGCGGCGGGGGATCACGCCGGAAGTGAATGCCATATCCAGTGCATTGCTTGGCATATCGATTCTGCTGGTGACCGCGTTTTACCTGTTGCGAAACAGGTAGGAATTCCATGAAATTTCGCCATCGGCGGCAGTTGAGTATAGAATATACCTGCCGAAGGGCGGATGCGGTCGCTCCGATTGAATTGCAATTCGGGCGGCTTTGAGTTTTGTTTTGAGTTATGTTGCTGATACAACGAAGGAGGACGGAAATGGTAAAACTCGTAAGAAACAGTCTGATTGCGGCAGTCACAATACTGTTTGCACATTCAGTTCATGCTGCCGGTGAGTTGCATATCTTCAATTGGGGTGACTACACCAATCCGGATTTGGTGGCGAAATTTGAGCAGATGTATGACGTCAAGGTCACCATCACGGATTATGACTCGAATGAGACCGCACTGGCGAAAGTCCGGCCCGGCGGGCACGGCTTTGACATCGTCGTGCCGACTTCGACCCATATGCCGATTTGGATTGAGGAAGGGTTGCTGATGAAGACCAATCCCAACCAGATGGACAACTTCGCCAATGTCGCCGACCAGTGGAAAGATCCCGACTGGGAACCCGGCCGACAGTACAGCGTGCCCTGGACCTGGGGCAGCACCGGAATCTCAGTCAATACCGCCATGTATGGTGGTGACATCAATACATCGGAGCTGTTCTTCAATCCGCCGGCTGAACTGCATGGCAAGATCAACATCGTGCCCGAGATGGGTGATGTGATGTTCATGGCGATCATGTATCACGGTGGAGAGCCCTGCACCAGCGACAAGGATGTGCTGCGAAAGGTCAGGGACACCCTGATGTCAGCCAAGGGGACCTGGAAGTCCATTGACTACGGAACGAAAGAGAAACTGGTCAGCGGTGATGTTGCCGTGTCCATGAACTGGAACGGTTACAGCAAGCGTGCACGCGAGGAGAACAACGACATCGCCTACGGCTATCCCCGGCAGGGATATCCGCTCTGGATGGACAATGTCGTGGTGTTGGCCGATGCGAAGAACGTCGAGAATGCCAAGCTGTTTCAGAATTTCCTGATGGCGCCTGAAAACGCAGCCATGATTTCCGCATTTGCTCAGTATGCAAACGGTATTGCGGGATCAGAAGCGTATATGCCGGCAGATCTTGCACAGGCACCCGAGATTGCTATTCCCGATGACTTGAAATCTGCGGGTGTGTTTGTGCCGCCCTGTCCACCGGAAGCACAACAGTTGTATACCGCTATTTGGACCGAAGTCCAAAAGTAAGCGAGGTTGGCACTGCCGGAGTCGCTGGATTGATTCCGGCAGTGTTTTTATTTGGGTTTTAGATTTGATCCCACGTTGAACACGGTCTGAACAACAACGAGATATTGAGGAGTCGGTCATGAAGGTTTATCGCAGCGAAAAGCACAAACTGCACTTTCCAAAGGGTGAGTTGTATGGCGGCGAATTGGTCAGGCCGTTTGAATGTCCCGAACGATGGGATTATGTGGTTGACCGATTGTCCGAACAGGGTTATTCGGAGTTTCTGGAGCCCGGTGACTTCGAGGTCGGACTCGTCCAGAGAATCCACTCACCGGATTTTCTTGAGTTTCTGGAGACCGCCTGGGACAGTTGGCATGCAGAGGGCATGAGCGGGGAGGCGATTCCCACCGTCATTCCGGCCAGGCGCATGCAGAGCGACCGAATCCCCAATCACATCGACGGCAAACTGGGTTACTATTGCATGGCGATAGAAACCGCGATCACATCGGGCACCTGGGAAGCCGCCAAGTCCGCTGCTGCATGCGCGATTTCCGCGCAGCGTGCCGTTGCGAGTGACCGAACCGCATTTGCATTGTGCCGGCCACCCGGACACCATGCAGGCAAGGACCTTTATGGTGGGTATTGCTTCATGAACAATGCCGCCATTGCGGTGGAGGGATTCCTGCAAAGCGGTGCCGGCCGCGTGGCGTTGCTGGATGTGGATTTCCATCATGGAAACGGCAGTCAGGACATTTTCTACGACCGGAACGATGTGCTGTTTTGTTCATTGCACGGCCAGCCCGAGGATGCCTTCCCGCATTTTCTGGGATACACCGATGAAACCGGAGCTGGAAATGGCGAGGGATTCAATCGCAACTACCCATTGCCACCCAACACGCAGTTCTCGGTTTGGTTTGATGCCATGCAGGATGCCTGTCGCCGTATCCGGGATTTTGCACCGGATGCGCTTGTGGTATCGCTGGGCGTGGATACCTTCAAGGATGATCCGATCAGTTTCTTCAAGCTGGACAGCGACGATTTCACTCGATATGGCGAGGAGATCGGCCGGCTTGGACTTCCGACCCTGTTCATCATGGAAGGGGGTTATGCCGTGTCGGAAATCGGACTCAATACTGTCAATGTGCTCGACGGCTATCGGATGACCGCAAATTAATTCTACCCTGAAAGCGGTTTGATTGGCCGTAAGTCTGTCGTCTGCGCCCGACAGTCAACAGTAACAAGAAATCCATCAATGAATCGGTATCTCGACCTCGACCGATATCCACTCCATCAGGCTGGCAGTCAGGCCCTCAAGGATCTTGTTGTTCGCTGTCGTTGCGAATTTCATACAACCGGGATGTTCAATCTCGCTGAAATGGTTCGGCCGGACACAGTCCGACAATCGGTTCGGGAAATGGAGCCACTGTTTGAAACCAGCGCATACCTGCACCGCAGGCAGCATAACATCTATTTCGATGACGAATTCAGTGAGCTGGAGCCCGACCATCCGGCATTGCGTACACTGCGAACAGAAAATCGCAAGCTGTGTGCCGATCAGATTGCATTCAGTGCCGTCACAAAAATCTACGAGTGGCAGCCACTGATTGATTTCCTGGCTGCAGTCCTGGAAAAACCTGCACTGTATACGATGGACGATCCGCTTGCGCGAATCAATGTGATGACGTATGCGCCAGGACAGGTGCTGAACTGGCATTTCGACCGGGCGGAGTTCACCACCACCTTGCTGTTGCAGTCTGCGACCGTGGGTGGTGAGTTTCAGTACCGAAGTGACCTCAGAAGCGACATGGACGCAAATTATCAAGGCGTGGCGCAGTTGCTTGCGGGTGAGGACCCTGAGGTCAGGACGCTGCCACTCTCACCTGGTACGTTGAACGTATTCAAAGGCCACAATTCAGCGCACCGCATCACTCCTGTCGGACCTGGTCAGCCTCGCATTGTTGTTGTATTCAGTTATTTTGAGAAAGAAAACGCGAACTTCAGCGATGCTGAACGATTGTATTTCTATGGACGAACGGGGCAGGAGTTATCGTAGTGCTGACTGGGCTTGCCAATTTGCTTCGTGAATTGAAACAATCAAGCCAAAGAGATCGAGTTGCTGGAGGAATATTCGTCAGTTATTTCATTGACCTTTAAAGTCGGTTCGCTGTTTGCATCTACATACGGTGAGAACGTAGTCCTCTTTATCGTTTCGTCATTGAGTAAAATAGATTTACCAGAGATTTCATTCAACCAAAGCCGAGTCAGTTTTCAATTCTGTAGATAACGCCATGCGCAAGTTCAACACTGCAGGCCCCATCAAACCAAAGAAACACTATTTCATTCCTCCGTTGGAGCGTCTTGACCTTGAGTTTGTACTTGATCTGATAGATCAGATGAAGTTTTTTGTATTGCATGCGCCGCGTCAGACAGGAAAAACCACAATCTTACGTGCGTTGCGTGATGAATTGAACCGCTCTGGACAATACCGTTGCGTATATTTTAATATTGAAGCAGGTCAAGCGGGCAGAGATGATATTCAAACAGCGATGAGAGCGATCTTGAGTCGATTAGCATTCGCCGCAGAAACTACCCTTGATGACTTTTTCATTGAGGACAATTATCAGAAACTCTTAAAAAAATCCGGACCGCTTGAAGCACTGAGTCTAATCCTCAGCAGGTGGGCAAATAAGTCTGACAAGCCGTTGGTTTTGCTGATTGATGAAGTCGATGCCTTGGTGGGTGATACCCTGATTTCAGTACTTCGTCAATTACGCAGTGGTTATGCCGAACGTCCAGAATATTTTCCACAAACTGTAGTGCTGTGTGGTGTTCGGGATATCCGGGATTATCGAATTCATTCCCAATCAGAGAAGGAAATCATAACCGGTGGCAGTGCGTTTAATGTGAAGGCAGAGGTGCTGCGGTTGGGAGATTTCAGTTTTGAAGAGACTAGTTCACTGCTTGAGCAGCATACAAAGGAAACTGGACAGCATTGGTCTGAAGGAACAATTGAAGAAGTGTGGAGACTGACCCAGGGTCAGCCTTGGTTGGTAAATGCATTGGCGTACCAAGTATGTGAAAGTGTAAGCGACGTTAACCAGCCGATTGAAATAAACGACATTGTAGAAGCAAGAGAAAAGCTGATTCTCCGCCGGGACACGCACTTGGATCAGTTGGCAGAAAAACTCAAGGAGCAGCGCGTCCGAAGCGTCATTGAACCACTGTTGACTGGTAATTTAGACTCGGTCAGGCATCCAAGCCATGATCTTGAGTATGTTCGAGATCTTGGTTTGATCAAACTTGATATGCCAATCCGTATCGCCAATCCGATCTATCAGGAGGTCATTCCTCGAGAGTTGTCATGGGAAAGAGAACAGGAATTTCCGCAGAATACCGCTTGGTATATCGATGATGGCGTGATCAGGGTGGACAAGTTGCTGACGGACTTTCAGGAATTTTTCCAAATGCATTCCGAGCATTGGGTCGAGCGGTTTGAGTACAAGGAAGCCGGTCCGCAATTGCTGTTACAGGCTTTCTTACAGCGCGTCGTCAATAGCGGCGGGCGGATCGAACGGGAATACGGAATGGGACATAGGAGGACGGACCTGCTGATCATTTGGCCAAGTGAGAACGGTACAACGAAAACAGTCATAGAATGCAAACTTATGCATGGCAGTTTGGAAGGCACCATCAAAAAGGGGCTTGAGCAGACTTACGCCTATATGGACCGATGTAGTGCGGAGCAAGGTCATCTGGTTATCTTTGATCGATCTGAAGACAAGCTCTGGGGCGAAAAAATATTCTGTCGAAGTGAGACTGTCAATGGTGCTTCAATCACTGTTTGGGGAATGTGATCGACAGTCAAGTCTGCTGTCGGATTTGAATCTATGAATCAAACCCAGTTGAGGAAATTCTTCCTTCCAATGCTGACAGCAATCGCCAAACGCAGCGAAAATCTCAATGACGGGGTTTTATGATTTTGAATATAATCCGCGCTTTTATCGGAATTCTTGGAGAATTGAATCAATGGTCGTAATCCGACTGGCCCGTGGTGGTGCGAAGAAAAGACCTTTTTATTCGGTCGTTGTGGCGGATAGCCGACGTGCCTCAACAGGGAAATTCATTGAGCGGATAGGGTTTTTCAACCCGATTGCCAGTGCACATGAGGAAAGCCTGAAAATTGATCTTGATCGGGTGGATTACTGGGTTGCCAATGGCGCGCAGTTGTCCGACCGCGTTGGCAAGCTGGTGCGATCCCTCAGAGCCAGCGCAACCTGAATCTGGTGTCACGCGGCGCCGATCAACACCTGATTGTCGGCCGCGTTCTCGATGCTTTTGGGGTCAAGGGACAGATCAAGGTTCGAGCGTTCACCGACCCGCCGCAAAATCTGCTTTCCTACGAGAATTGGATACTGTCGACCGCCGACAGCGCCGAGCGGTCATTTACAGTAACAGCAGGCAAAGTCCAGAAAAACAACGTCATCGTATCCTTGCAGGACGTGAGCACGCGTGATGAGGCGCTGGCGCTGAAAGGTGCGGACGTTCGCGTTCCTTATTCGCTCTTGCCCGAACTGCCTCCCGGAGAATACTATTGGTGTGAACTGCTTGAGCTCAAAGTCACCGATGTTGACGGGACTGAGTATGGTGTAGTCAAGGATATCATCGAAACCGGTGCCAACGACGTGTTGGTGGTCAATGGTGATAAAACGCACCTGATTCCCTACATCAACCAGGTGATCCTGGAAGTGGACCTGGAACAGGGCACAATGCGCGTTGATTGGTTTGAGGAATTCTAGGCGCACCTTGGAATGAAACGACTGTACGGCTATGCGGATTTCAGTAGTCAGTATTTTCCCTCAGATGTTTGCTGCGGTGTCAGATTACGGTGTGGTCGGACGTGCGGTACACAGCAATCTGGTTTCGATCGATTCGGTTGACCTTCGGGAATACGGTCAGGGAGCGCACAGGCACCTGGATGACCGGCCATTTGGAGGCGGTCCGGGCATGGTCATGCTGGCGCAGCCTGTGATTGAGTGCATTGCGGACTTAAGACAGAAGTCGTCAGACGACGTACCGGTCATCTACCTGAGTCCACAGGGAAAAAGGCTGGATCATGAGAACATCTGCGAACTGGCTGAATTACCTGAAATGATTCTTTTGTGTGGAAGATATGAAGGCATCGATCAGCGTGCTTTGGATATAATTGGCGCGCAAGAGTGGTCAATCGGCGATTATGTCCTGTCTGGTGGGGAACTTGCAGCCATGGTTTTGATTGATGCTGTGGTCAGGCAGATTCCGGGCGTTCTGGGAAACCAGCAATCGCATGCCCAGGAATCCTTCACGGATGGGTTGTTGGATTGTATCCACTATACCCGCCCACAAACCATAGCAGGACATCAGGTCCCGGAGGTATTGCTGTCCGGTGACCATGAGGCAATCCGCTACTGGCGGTTGAAACAGTCAATTGGCCGAACCTGGTTACGGCGGCCTGATCTGCTGGATAGGCAGGAGCTGAGTGAGGAACAGCAGCAGGCATTGGAAGAATTTCAGAAAGAATATGAAAAGGAGCAAACACGATGGTGAATGTGATTGAATCAATTGAGGCGGAACAGATCCGGGATGACATTCCCGACTTTTCCCCTGGCGACACCGTTCGGGTGATGATTGTTGTGCGCGAAGGTAACCGAGAGCGCCAGCAGGCATTCGAGGGTGTTGTCATCGCCAAACGGAATCGAGGCTTGAATTCCTCATTTACCGTTCGCAAGATTTCCTATGGAGAGGGCGTTGAACGGGTTTTCCAGACGCATAGCCCCCTGATCCACAGTATTGAGGTCAAAAGACGGGGCGCAGTTCGAAGAGCCAAGTTGTATTACTTGAGGGATCGCACAGGAAAATCTGCGAGAATCAAGGAAAAAATAAAATAAACAGTTAAATATCACCAATCGTTAATGTAATGGGTCTTCTATCGGCCCCATTGTGGCTTTCGGGGTGGAGCAGCCATCAATCCTAAGTTTCTCCATTTGAAGAAACAGTTTCAGGCGAAAGGGATGGTTTCGGCGTGTCTGCGCTGTGCAAATATCCGTCTATCGTCGATTTCGCTTTCCAAACATCTTTTGGCTGTTGTGGGCTGCCTGTTTGTGGTGCTGACTGCCAACGCACAGGAGACCGACGACAATCTGGCTGCTGCAAGTGAATCAGAGGTGGTGGAAATCCTGACTATTTCAATCTCGGACTCATCAACCGAAGCTCCTGAAGCAGCTTCCACTCCAATCTCGAATACGTCAACTGACGAACCCGAAGCGGCATCCAAACAAGTCTTGGATGCGCCAACCGAAGCGCCTGAAACGACATCCATTCCAGTCTCGGACGTATCAACCGAAGCCCCTGACACGGCGTCCACCCCTGTCTTGGACTCATCAACCGAAGCCCCCGAAACCGCATCCACTCCGGTTATGGACGCGTCAACTGAAGCCCCTGACACGGCGACCACCTCAATCTCGGACGCGTCAACTCGAGACCCCGACGCGGTGTCCGCTCCTGTTTTGGACGCAACAACCCAAGTTCCTGACTTGTCATCCATTCCAACCATTGAGCTGACGGTTGACACATTTGTCGAATTTCCGTCACGCACCACACTCGAAGAAATCGAGTCTTTGGTTGAACTGGGAATGACGCAGCTCGCACACTCGATCCTGATTCAATCCCGACCCGATTACGAGTCCTCCGATCAGCGTGCTGAGTGGGAAAGCCTGTTTTTCGCTGTTGCCAAAACGGAAGAGGACTGGACGGGTATAGTCGAACGCGCCGAAGCGCTGTCGGATTCCAGCAATATTGAGCTCTACGCGCATGCACAGACCCAGGCCGTTGAAGCCAGGCTCCAGATGGGAGAAGTTGAGCTGGCCAAGGCAACGCTGCGGCAGTTGATCTGGGAACTCCCCTACGACCAGGACCGCATGGTGCATTGGCGGGAGCTCATGGTCCAGTGCTATCTTGCCGAAAAGTCACTTGATCAGGCGCGCATCGCGATGTCCGTCTACGATCAGGACTATCGTCCGGGCACACCGCAGTGGGAACATCGTTATGCCAGAACCCTGTTCAATACCGGTAATCTGCAACAGGCATACGGACGCATCGCATCGCTGCAGACGACCGAAAGCAGACTGCTGGCGCTGTACGCGGATTACAGGTCGGAAGTTCTGACACCCTTGGAGGTGGTTCATACCGGACTGGCCATGGTATCTGAACTGAGCAATCGTCCGCTGCTTGAGGTGGAAATGTGGGCCTTGATTGAATCGGCCGCCCGCAATATCAACGACCTGGAAATACAGGTGACCGCAATCGAAAGCGCACTGTCACTTCAATTGGACTCCGAAGTCCTTGAAACCAGACACTGGGTGATCCCACCGAATACGCTGGAACAATTGCTGGCTGCCTATGACGATCTTGCGATTTCAGTCGGCAATGATTTCAATCTCGTGGTTGGAGATGACCCGAGCTGGTATGGACTGGCGCAGGAATTTGACATTACCGCTCCGGTCGTTGCCCGGGCCATCTATGCCTTCCTGGCACGCCAGACATCGGATACCCAGGTGTATCAGGCCGGCGTCTACGGCCTGGCCGACAGTCTGAATGGGGCGAGACTGGACAGACTGATGGAGTCGTTGTTTGTCGATTCCGAGCAGTTTGAAATCACCACCACACCGACTGCAGTGCGCACGAAGCTTGCCAACCGTGCACTTCGCCGCAAGGACTTCAAGTCCGCGCTAAGCATCATGAACACCTTGGAAGAACCTGAAGAGGCTGATCGGTTGCTCTCCTGGCGACTGCGGCGCGCGCGCGTGGCGATTGCGGTCAAGGAGTACATCGCGGCGTTTCAGCTGATTTCCCAGATGATCGACGCGTTGCATCCGGAATCCGAACCGTCGTCGATCGACCGCATCATGCAGGTGGTTTTTGACCTGCAGGAGAATGGCGTTCACGAGTTTGCGGTCACACTGTTCGAGCAGCTATACCCTAAGACGGCTAACGTCCAGACAAGACGGGAGATTCTTCGATGGGTGTCGGAGTCGCTCGCAGAGCAGGACCGGAACGTTGAGGCTTCTGAAATGCTGATCCGTTCAGCCCGGATGGATGGCGGATGGGACGACAATTGGGGAAAATCGGCCCGCATGCAGGCCGCGGATGAACTGGCTGTTGCCGGCCTGTATGATGACGCCAGGGTGCTTTACACCGAACTTCGCGAGAGTTCACTTGATCCAAGAAGCAAGGCACTGATTTCGAATCGGTTGAAACTCTTGCCGGACCCGCAGTAAGTGCCACAAATGTCAAAATCCGAGACCGAGAGCATCCTGCCTGATGATTCGAGACTGATCGATCAGTTCACCGATACAGTGTGGTCGGAATCCGGACTGGCCGAGACAACGCTGGAAGCGTATCGCTTTGATCTGATCGCACTCGCGCAATGGCTGCATTCTAACAAACGTTCCCTATTGAAAATCAACCGCAGCGACATCATGGGCTATCTGGCCAGCCGTTCGGGTTACAGTGCGCGCTCGGTCGCGCGACAGTTGAGCACTTACAGGCGCTTTTACCGCTACTGCCTGATGGAGGAACTGGTCAGACAGTCACCGACTGAGAATATCGCCTCGCCATTTATCGGCAGACCATTGCCGAAATGCCTGACCGAGGACGAGGTTGAGGCGCTCATCAATGCGCCGGATACGACGACTGCGTTGGGTGTGCGCGATCGTTCGATGCTGGAAACCCTGTACGGCGCCGGATTGCGCACCTCGGAACTGATCTCACTGACGGTCAATTCTGTCAGCCTGCAAAATGGCTGGGTGCGGCTGACCGGAAAGGGCGCCAAGGAACGGCTGGTACCCCTGGGTGAATACGCGGTGGAGTGGCTGGAGACCTACCTTGACGGGCATCGTATGCGGATACTCAACAACAAGACCAGCAATGATTTGTTTGTCACCAAACGGGGAGGCAGAATGACCCGTCAGGCGTTCTGGATGAATATTCGCAAATACTCACAAATCGCAGGCATCGAGTCAGAACTGACGCCGCATACCCTGCGTCATTCTTTTGCGACGCACCTGTTGAACAACGGGACCGACTTGCGAACGATCCAGCAGCTGCTGGGGCATAGTGATCTGTCTACAACACAGATCTACACCCACGTCTCGAAACAGCGTCTGACTGATCTGCTCAGACAACATCATCCGAGGGGCTAGTTGAGCATGCGCGCCAGCAGATTACGGTATTTCGGGACCAGTTCGCTGTCGGGTCCGAGCATGTCGAACGCCTTGATCATCCCCTTTCGGCCGGCATCGTCACCAAAAGACCGATTCTGCCGGACGATCTCCAGCAGTGCATCCAGGGCGGTTTCAGCATGACCATGCACCAGGTTCAGCACCGCGAGTTGGTATCGGGCATCCCAATCCTCGGGATTTTCAGCGACTCGGTTTTCGAGCTCGCTTTCGGACGGGGCACTGCTGACAACATCAATGAATTCGAGCTGGGCGGCAACGGCCTTGTATTCGGGTTTGTTTTTCGATTCCTTGGCCTTTGCAAGCGTTTCCCTGGCGTTGTCCAGATCGTTTTGATGAAGGTAGAGTCCGGCCAGGCGGATGTTTGACTCATCCGTATTTTCTGATTCAAGTATTCTGATGGCTTCAGCAACGTTACCGTGGTTCAACAACAGGTCAACCGGGTCGTCTGACTGCGGTTCGGCAGCGGCTGTCACATGCTTTGACAGGAATTGCTCGATTGCGCTTTTCGGTTGTGCACCCATGAATCCATCGATGACCTCGCCATGCTTGACGAGGTAGACTGTCGGAACACTGCGTATGCCAAATTGTCCTGCAAGCTCCTGGTTTTCATCAATGTTGATTTTCACAAGTTGGAGTGCATCACCGTACTCCTGTGCAATCTCTTCCAGCAAGGGTGTGAGCGTCTTGCACGGTCCGCACCAGGGTGCCCAGAAGTCCACCAGTACCGGTACTGTGTTGGACTTCTCCACCACCTCGGCCATGAAGTTGCCGGCATTGGCGTCTACGACATTAGAAGTTTGAGATGAAGGATTTTCGCCACCAATTTGTAACACTGGACTTCCTCTTGTTGATGATGCAATTGGTTTGGCGCTCCCTAGGGGAATCGAACCCCTGTTCCCGGCTTGAGAGGCCGATGTCCTGACCGCTAGACGAAGGGAGCAGCGCTTGAGTTCAAAATGGTATCACAAATCGTTCGGTGTATGTGAGTAGGGTGATGTTGGAATGACAGAACCGCGGATAATTGAACAGTCGATTCATGGCATCACGCGTGACCGCCTCAGTCGGAAGGCGGTCGAGGTGATTGAGGAATTGCATCGTGCCGGCTTTTCAGGAGAGCTGGTCGGCGGGTGCGTTCGCGACCTGCTGTGTGGCAAGCGGCCAAAGGACTTCGATGTCGCGACCAAGGCCACACCCGAACAGGTGCAGAACCTGTTCAAGCGAAGCTACATCATCGGTCGGCGCTTTCGCCTGGTTGAGGTTCTCCTCGGCTTTGAGGTGGTTCAGGTTGCCACCTATCGTGCAGAGCCTGGCAAGGCCCGACGTTACGGCAAATACAGGAACATCTCCACAAGAGGAAAAATCCTAAGGGACAATAACTATGGGGACATCGAGCAGGATGCCTTCAGAAGGGACCTGACCATCAATTCACTCTACCTGAATCCCGAAGACATGAGCATCATCGACTACACAGGTGGATACGAGGACATGCAAAATGGGATCATCCGGGTGATTGGCAATCCATCTCAACGCTACAAGGAGGATCCGGTGCGTATCTTGCGTGCGATTCGATTTGCTGCAATGCTGGGCTTTCAAATTGATGACTATTCGCTGAAACCAATTCGCACGGATTGCAGGTTCTTGAAGGATGTCCCGAACTCGCGGCTTGCAGACGAGATCAAGAAACTGTTTTTTGATGGGTTTGCGCTGTCGATTTTCGAACTGCTGCTGGAAAACGGGGTATTCACCGAACTGTTTCAGTGCTATTCGACACATCATGCCTTTACGATGGATGACGATGCGCGACGGTGGCTCTCCGCGATATTTGAGGAAGCCGACGATCGAGCCAGAACCGGCAAGCAGCTCAGTCTGTCGTACCTGCTGGCAACGGTCTTGTGGTTGCCGTACAAACGAGTGAGAGACAAGAGCAAGCGCCAGGCCAATCGCGGCGGGCCGATCCATCCAAGCCGACTCGCCACCGACCTGCTGAATCTGCAGAATCGAACCACGCGCATCAGCAAACCGCACTTCGACCGGGTCAAGGATATTTGGCATATGCAAAGCCGAATGGAGTCAGCCCGGCCGGATGATGTGGTGAGAATCGCCGAAAACCGTAATTTCCGGGCGGCGTTTCGACTGCTGGCCCTGCGGGCGAGAAACGGTGAGGTGAGTCAGGAACTTTGCGACCGTTGGCGGGAAGTTCGAAATACCCGGCCGAAACCTAGGATCAGGAACAAGCGTTATGGAAAAAGAGGCCGACGGGCAGTCAGAATGCGATGAGGCAGGACGGGGTTGTTTCCTATATCGGTGTCGGCAGCAATCTTGACGATCCCCGACAACAGGTTGTATCGGCAATGGATCGGATTGGTCGTCTGGATGACTGTGAGATTGTCAAATGCTCGTCTTTGTACCTGTCCAAGCCGATCGGGTTTGCCGACCAGCCGGATTTCATCAATGCGGCCTGCGCGGTGACAACGACGCTTGAGCCCGGACAGTTGCTGAAGGAATTGTTGCAGATTGAGGAGAAACTGGGCCGGGTCCGGGTGGATTTGCCGAATCGACCGCGGCGGGTTGATCTTGACGTGCTGTTGTATGGTACACAGGAAATCGACAGTACAAGTCTGACAGTGCCGCATCCTCGAATGCATGAACGCCGCTTTGTGCTTGAGCCCTTGGTGGAAATTGACCCGCAGGTGTCCATTCCCCAAAGAGGACTCGCCATTGATCTTCTCGGTGGTTGCATGACACAGTTCGTGGTACGGCTCGAGTAAGTAGGCTGACCGAGCGAAGCTCAGACCGAATGATTGAATTTTTATCTTTGTGGTGGGGACACAATCAATGAACGTTGCTGGACAACCTCTTCGCGTGCTTTCCGGCATGCGACCGACAGGCCGATTGCATCTGGGGCATTACCACGGTGTGATCAAGCCTTGGGTCGAGTTGCAGTCCCAACACCAGTGTTTTTATTTTGTGGCGGACTGGCATGCGCTGACGACCGAGTTCGAGGCGGTCAGCGACAAGTCCATGAGGGAGAATGTCTGGGATATGATCATTGACTGGCTTGCTTCCGGCGTCGATCCGGAACTGGCGACGATCTTCATCCAGTCGCGGGTGCCCGAACACGCCGAACTGTACCTGCTGCTGTCGATGATCAGCCCGCTTGGCTGGCTCGAGCGGGTGCCGAGTTTCAAGGATCAGCAGGAAAAACTCAAAAATAGGGACCTGTCAACTCATGGGTTTCTGGGATATCCGGTGCTGCAGAGCGCTGACATCCTGATGTACCGTGCCTCACTGGTGCCGGTTGGTGAGGATCAGGTGCCGCATATCGAACTGACCCGGGAAATCGCGCGAAGATTCAACTCGGTTTTCGGACGCGAGCCTGACTTCAAGGAGAAGGCGGAATCTTCCATCCGTAAACTGGGTCGGAAGCTGAGCAGACAGTATCGTGAGTATCGTCAGGCCTACACCGAGCGGGGGGATGAGGACGCATTGCTGAAAGCCCAGGCACTGTTGGAGAATGTCACCAACCTCTCCCGCGGTGATCGGGAGAGACTGATGGGATATATCGACGGGAGCGGGCGGCAGATTCTAACCGAACCCAAGGAATATCTCACTGAGGCATCCAAGGTGCCCGGAGTCGATGGGCAGAAGATGTCCAAGTCATACGGCAATGCGATCTATCTGCGGGATGATCCGCAGAGAATCACCAAGTCCATTCGGTCGATGCCCACTGATCCGGCCCGGGTACGCCGCAACGATCCCGGCAATCCGGAGAAATGCCCGGTCTGGGAGTTTCACAAGATCTATTCAAGTGATGAGGTGAAAAAATGGGTCTGCGAAGGCTGCACCACGGCCGCGATCGGTTGTCTGGATTGCAAATCCCCCGTGATCGATGCCTTGCTTGAGGAGCAGGCTCAGCACGCTGAACGGGCCAAACCCTATATCGAGGATCAGGGATTCTTGAGAAAGGTCATTGCGGACGGATGTGAGCGGGCCGGCGCGGTGGCCGAAGCCACCATGAGCGATGTTCGCCGATATGTGGGTACTGCAGGATACCGGTGACTTGGACAGGGAGACTGACAAGTCGGAACAGGTCAAGGCGGTGTCGGGCGAGATGGAACTGCCGGGTGACCTCTTTATCCCGCAGGATGCATTGGAGATCATCACGCAGGATTTCGAGGGTCCGTTGGACCTGCTGCTGTACCTGATTCGAAAAAACAGGTTTGATGTGCTGAACATCCCGGTGGCCGAGATTGCCGAGCAGTACGCAAACTACATTGATCTGATGCAGAAGATACAGTTGGAGTTGGCTGGAGAGTATCTGGCGATGGCTGCGACCCTGGCGCAGATCAAATCCAGGCTTTTGCTGCCGCCCAAACACAGTGAGGCGGATGACGATGAGGACATCGATCCGCGTTTGGAACTGGCCCTGCGTCTGCAACAGTATGAGAAGTTCAGAACTGTTGCCGAACGATTGGATGCCTTGCCCCGTGTCGGACGGGAGATTTTTGTTGTTCACGCCCGGGGCGTGACACGAGATCAAGCACCTGAATTCGAGTCCATTGAATTATCGGATCTGATCGAGGCGTTTCAGGGTGTGTTGCAACTGGCACAACAAAATGTGTCGATTGTCATGCAACGGGAAACCCTGTCGGTCAAGGACAAGGTGGACGCCATCATCGAGAGGATGCGAGATGTCCGGCAGTTGAGATTTGAGGAGCTGTTTGACAAGCGCGAAGGCAAGCCGGGCATGATTGTGGCGTTTCTCGCACTGCTGGAACTGATCAATGCCAGGAAGGTCTACGCGATCCAGACCGATTCTGACTCTCCCATACATATTCGTCTGAACGACTGAGGGAAATGACCATTCATTTCAGTGAACTGAGAAAGATCGTCGAAGCCGCGGTGCTGACCTCTGACGTGCCGGTTTCGGTCGAGCAACTGGCGAGCCTGTTTACCGACGATGACAAGGTTCAGGTGCTCGACATCGAACGCGCACTGCTGGATATGGAGCGCGAGTGCGATGCCCGGGGCGTGGAATTGAAAAAGATCAGCAATGGGTATCGGTATCAGTCCCGCGACGAATATGCGATTTGGCTGCAGCGACTGTCGGAGATCCGACCGCGACGCTATTCAAGGGCACTGATGGAGACATTGTCGATTATCGCCTTCCGTCAGCCTGTCACACGCGGTGACATTGAGAACATCCGCGGTGTTTCGGTGTCGACCGAGATCATGCGCACACTGCTGACCAGTGAATGGATAGAGCAGGCGGGATACAAGCAGGTACCCGGACGTCCTGCACTATTCAAGACCACGCCGAAGTTTCTGGAGTATTTCAATCTTGAGTCCCTTGACGATCTCCCCGCGCTTGATTTGCTGGAGCGACAGTTGCCATCAGATGATCAGGAGATCGATGACGAAGCCGGTGAGTGAACGTCAGCTGTTTGCTCAAAGCACGCTCAAGATTACAGGGTATGCGAATCCAGAAATACCTCGCCAGGGTGGGCGTTGCCTCCAGAAGGGAAGTCGAGCGGTGGATCAGTGAAAACCGGGTTGGATTGAACGGTGTCAGCTGCAAGCCGGGTGACCAGGTGGTATTGGGGGATGTCATCACGGTTGATGGACAGATTTTCAAGGTTACAGATGTTGAACCTCCGGTTCGGATCATTGCCTACCACAAGCGACTCGGAGAAATGGTCACCCGCAGCGACCCAGCCAATCGCCCGCTCGCCGTGAATGCGCTACCTCCAATTGATATCGGACGATGGATATCGGTCGGGCGACTCGATGTGAATACGACCGGATTGCTTTTGTTCACAAACCATGGTGAGCTCGCGAATGCGCTCATGCATCCGGGATCCAATATCGAACGGGAATATCTGTGCCGGGTGTTTGGCAGCGTTTCCGGTAGAGAACTGGAGCGATTGCGAAGGGGCGTGAAGTCAAAGAATGAAACGCTGCGTTTCGACGAAATCGATTTCGTCAAGGGAAAAGGACTCAATCAGTGGTATCGGATTGTTTTGAAACGGGGGAAGAATCGGGAAATCCGCCGCGCGTGGGAAGCAATCGGGTTTCAGGTGAATCGGTTGCAACGGATTCGTTACGGAGAAATCCATCTGGACGATTCTCTCAAACCAGGGGACTGGAAGGAACTTGGTCAGCACGCGGTTGACCAAGTTATGCAATCAGTTGAAATTTGAGGTTGTAGCATCGTTACATTATCGAGTTTGCGTTTGCGGCATTGCATTCATTTCAGCAACATGGATCTTGCAAATCAATCGCAAGATTCCCATAAAATCGAATTGATTTCCTGAACCGAGTCAACGATAAAATCTGCGCCCCATGAGTTCGGATCATCTCCCGGTGGAATGTATCCGTATGTCACCGCCAGGGTTTCAACACCTGCACCGGATCCTGCCTGAACATCGCGGATGGAGTCTCCGATAAACAGACTGTATTCCGGGCCTGTACCGACCAGTTTACAGGCATGCTGGACGGGTAGTGGGTGCGGTTTCCGTTCCGGCAGGGAGTCGCCGCCGATGATACAGGCTGCCGTGCTGTCCAATCCGAGTTCATTGATCAGTTGCAAGGTCAGGTATTCCGGCTTGTTGGTAACGATGCCCCACTTCATACCGGAATCGTCGCATCGTTTCAGTAATTCATCCATACCCGGAAACAGTTCAGTATGTACACACACGTTGTTTTCGTAGATATCGAGAAATTGCACACGCAGTTCCTCATAGCGGTCCTCTCCGGGAGAGCAGTCGAATCCAATTCGAAGAAGTGCGGGGGTGCCGTTGGAAACGTGCGGACGCAGGGTTTCAAAGGGGATCGGTTGCTGATCCCATCGTTCCATGAGAATGTTCAACGAGTTCACCATGTCCCGGGCCGTATCAGCCAGGGTACCGTCCAAGTCAAACAATGCGAGACGATACTTGTTCAAGATCGCACGCAGTGGACAATGTAATTGACGTCGACACCAGGTGCGAGTCGAAAGGTTTGATTGAGTGGGTTGTAGTGCATACCGACGATTGATTGAATGGTAATTCCGGCTTGTCTGCACCAATGGTTGAGTTCTGAAGGCTTGATGAAGTTTTTGTGTTGATGGGTACCGCGAGGCAATAGGTTCAGAATATATTCAGCACCGACTATGCCGAACAACCAACTCTTGACAGTTCTGTTCAGTGTAGAAAAATAGAGACTGCCACCTGACTTCACCACTTGCGCGCAGGCTTCAATGGTCGATGCCGGATCCGGTACATGCTCCAGCATTTCCATACAGGTGAGAATATCGAACTGTTCTTTGCCTTGTTGAACAAAATCCTCAATTGTCGAGTAAATGTAATTGACCGCCAATTCGCTCTCATGGAGATGTATCTTGGCAACCTGGAGTGATGCTTCGCTGACGTCCAAACCTGTCACAGACGCGCTTTCCATCGCAAGGGACTCAGCGAGGATGCCACCGCCGCAACCGACATCAATCACTTTCCTTCCGGAAATTGCGGAGTGCTGCTTGATGAAATCCAGTCTCAGCGGATTCAGCATGTGCAGCGGCCGAAACTTTCCTTCCGGATCCCACCATTGCTCGGCGAGCTTGGAAAACTTCTGCACCTCGGCTTGATCGATGTTTGGTGTTTCCACATTCATAGCGTAGTTGACCAATTGGAATCAGTAATATAAAGACTGGCAGAATGCTGATTGAGTATGGTATTCAGCCATGCAAGTTCAGGTATCGAAAAGTCCGACGTTGCGACCAGCCATCTCATCCATGTGACAGTTCAATGTCACTTGAAATTCTTGCATGCCATTGGTTTGCCAATTTTACGCATTCTGCGTCATCGATGAATGTCAATTTTCCGGAATCCAGTACACGACTGCCACCAATCCAGACATCGGTTACCTGATTGCGTGCCGCTGAATGCACGATTTGAGAAACAGGATTGTAGACAGGTCTGGATTCCAAGGCGCCAAGATCGATTGCTGTAATGTCGGCAAGTTTTCCCTTCTCAAGGCTTCCAAACAGGTGATCCATACCCAGGCTTTTGGCTCCGTTGATCGTAGACATTCGCAATGCCTGGTGAACCGATACATTGGCGGGGTTGCCTGAAACGCCTTTTGCGACCAGTGATGCGAAACGCATTTCCTCAAGCATGTTCAGGCTGTTGTTGCTGGCGGCGCCGTCAGTACCGATTGAGACATTGACATTCATATTGAGTAAATCACTGACGGGGCAGATGCCACTGGATATCTTCAAGTTTGACTTCGGGCAGTGCACAACACTGCTTTTAGATTCGCTCAACAAGGCGATCTCATCGTCCAGAAGTTGCGTTGCGTGTACGGCAACAAGATTTCGATTCACCAGGCCGAGATTGTTCAGGCGTTGAAGTGGTCGGACTCCATATTGTTTCAATGAATCTGTGACTTCCTGTGCAGTCTCGTGTACGTGCATGTGTACACCCAGATCATGGTCCTCAGAGATTTTGAGAATACTTTCAAATGTCGGATCGAAAACAGTGTAGGGTGCATGTGGCGCAAGAATAGTCGAGACGAGTTCTGAATCGCCAAACTGCTGATGCAAGTCGAGTCCATTTTCCAGGTACTCTTGCGCGGACTGTGCCCATCTGGTGGGAAACTCGAGGACGATCATGCCGAGGCAAACGCGCATATTGACTGATTCGGCAACCTCGCCAACCTGTTCGGGAAAGAAATACATATCGTTGATACATGTTGTCCCACTCTTTATGGCTTCTGCGAAGGCCAGCATTGCGCCGTCCCGCACAAATTCTTGGTCCGCCCATTTTCCCTCAAGCGGCCAGATGTGTTCTTGAAGCCATGCTTCGAGCGGGACATCCTCCGCAATTCCCCGGAACAACGACATTGATGCATGGGCATGCGAATTTACGAATCCAGGCACAAGCGCGTGATGGTCGCTGAGTGTGACTCTCTGAGAAGCCTCATACTTTGAGTTCGCTTCGGAAGTAGGCAGGACTTGAAGAATTTTCCCGGATTCGACTACGATGCTGTGGTTATCGAGAATGTTGTTTGAATCATCGACAGGAATGACCCATCGGGCGTTGATGATTGTGTCCGTATTTTTCATGTTGCGGAAGTATATCGCACGCGTAAAACACTGATATTGAATTTCAGACTCAGAGACGGTTAAACAGACTTGATCACCTTATATTGAGAGCGCCATCGGGTCATCTCTTTGGCAGCGGAGGTGACTCAGGTGCTCAAAAAGGAGTTTTATTTCGGATGATCCGAAAAAGGATTCGGGCGTTGGGATTCTCTGGACGGAAAATCATCAAGATTTACACCGCGGGGCATGTTTTCAACCAGCCATTGTCCCAACGGTTGCCCCGTACTTCTGTGCTGTTCAATTGGCTGCCTCAAGGTTCGGTGCGTCTCCCATTCGCTTGCGGACATTACAATGAACTGACGTCTCTTTCCGATCCGTTGTGGACCCTCTTTCTCGGCAAGTCGCAAAATTTCAGACAAACGCGCTTTGGCTTCCGCGACAGTCCAGATTCGGGGAGTGTGCTTTTCTGGATAGCTGGTCATATTTTTCCAAGTTTTCTCGTTTTCATTGCTGTCGGCTATTTTACTGCGGATTGGATTGGTTTGAAATTATGCGGCGATTGCACGTTTACACGGACCAAACACTTGTGAATCTATTTTGCTGATGTACAGATGACAGCGAATTGATGGGGCAGGTATTTGCATTGAATTCGCAGTGATGTTCGATGGCTATTGATATTTCTAACTTTCGATTCTGGGCTGGATAACATGCTGTCAATGTGCATCTTGTCAATTTTGAACATGAGCCGACTGAATGCGAATTTGGGCCATAATTCACAACCTGAAAAACGACAGAATTATTGCAATATCGTGTCAATTCGAGTAACATAAAGAGCAATAGAGCCGTCACGCCTCTTAACAATGCGCAACCTTGGCGGCTATTTTTTTGAATGCCAGTGGCTGAAACTTTCAATGGAGTGGAGTTTGTCTGTGAACGGCAAATGCAAGATCTCGCGGACAGAGGGAAAATTGTTGATGACCCTGAAAAAAAGCGACACGAAATTATTGCAATATCGTGTCAATTCGAGTAACATAGAGAGTAATAGAGCCGTCACGCCTCTTAACAATGCGCAACCTTGGCGGCTATTTTTTTGAATGCCAGTGGTTGAAACTTTCAATGGAATGGAGTTTGCTTGTGAACGGCAAATGCAAGATCTCAAGGACAGAGGGATAATTGTTGATGACCCTGAAAAAAAGCGATACGAAATTATTGCAATCGCGTATCAATTCGAGTAACATAAAGAGCAATAGAGCCGTCACGCCTCTTAACAATGCGCAACCTTGGCGGCTATTTTTTTGAATGCCAGTGGTTGAAACTTTCAATGGAATGGAGTTTGCCTGTGAACGGCAAATGCAAGATCTCAAGGACAGAGGGATAATTGTTGATGACCCTGAAAAAAAGCGATACGAAATTATTGCAATCGCGTATCAATTCGAGTAACATAAGAAGCAATAGAGCCGTCACGCCTCTTAACAATGCGCAACCTTGGCGGCTATTTTTTTGGAGTATCAATGGCTGAAACCTTCAATGAAATAGCGCTTTCCTACGAACAGCAATTGCAGCATCTCAAGAACAGAGGAATAATTGTTGATGATGATGATTCTGCATTGTGTAGTCTGAGAACTATCAGTTATTTCCGTATAAACGCCTATTTGTATCCCTTCCGCCACAAAGTGCAAAAGGATGCGCACTCCGAGCAGTTTATCCCAGGAACTAGACTTAGCGACGCGATTAATCTTCACGAGTTCGATCGTCTTTTGCGGTTAGCGGTTATGGATGCTATAGAGCGTTTTGAAGTATGTGTACGAGCACTATTGGCATATAGAATCGCACATTCGTATGGAGTTTTCGGATACACGAATGCAGCGAATTTTTACCCGGACTTTGATCATTCGACTTGGCAAAGTAAACTGGAAAAAGAGATACATCGTCGGTCCAAAGAAGGCTTCATCGGCCGATTCAAGAATAAATATACCGACTATCCCAAATTGCCAATTTGGATGGCGACGGAAGTAATGTCATTCGGTAGTTTATCCATCTGCTTCAATGGACTCAAAATCGACGATAAGCGATCAATAGCTTCCAATTTTTCTCTCCCTTACAAGAGACTCCAAAGTTGGTTGCATTTGCTTGTATATATCCGCAATATCTGTTCACATCACGACCGGCTATGGAACCGAAGTCTCTCAATTCGATCAATTGTGCCAAGAGATACAAATTGGAACCCACCAATTACACCTCGGAATGACAGGGTATTCTTCGTGCTTCTGGTTTTAAGGCATTTGCTTCAGTTTGTGCGCGGTGTCGATGACTGGAAGAACTGGTGTGATGAACTAATTTACTCTATATCCGAAGATAGCAAACTACTCAAAGCAATGGCGGTTCCAGAAAACTGGATTGAGCATCCCTTGTGGAAGTAATTCAGAAGACAGTCTGGTTTAATGAGGTTGACTCTAAATGGTAAATTCTTGGACTCTGAGGTATGAGTAAGACAAGTACGCGAACTGAAATGGAGGCTGTCGAAATGCAGGAAATGCCGATTGAGTCACGCACTCAGGTGCATTAGAATTGATCAACTAAATCCACCTTACGATCTGAGGTTCAAGGGACAATGAACGAAACACATACTACAGCAAATGAGAAAGCCTCCCGACCAGCCACCTATCAGGATGTGATTGACGCACCTATGAACATGGTAGCGGAAATCGTCGATGGTGAGCTACATACCCATACGAGACCCGCTCCGCCACATTTACTTGCCCAATCTGCGCTTGGGATGCTAATCGGGCATCCTATGATCTCGAAAGCGGTAAACCCGGCGGTTGGATGCTTCTTTACGAGCCCGAAATCCATCTGGGAGAGAATGTTGTGGTGCCGAACAATGCAGGATGGCGTCTCATTCGAATGCCTGCGCTTCCCGAAACACCGTTTTTCACACTGGCTCCAGACTGGGTCTGCGAGGTGCTATCGCCCGCAACGCGCGATCTTGACCTAGACGGCAAGCGGGCGGTTTATGCGCGGGCGGGTATTGACCACATGTGGTTGGTCGATCCGGAGGCGAAGTCGTTGGAGGCATTCGAGTTGCGCGATGGCAATTGGGTTTTGCTCGACTCAATATTCGATGATGTACCAGTTTCGTTGCCACCCTTTGAGGCGGTCAGTTTTAATCTCGGAGATTTGTGGAAAATTGCGCCACGGAATAACACACGAACAAGTTGACTGCTGAATATGAAGCGGACAGGCTGAACCTGTGCAGTTCAATGGTTTTCGGTCTTGCTAGTTCAAATCGAAGGTAATACGGCATTTCTGGCTTGGCACAGTCTTGGATTAGCCAGCCATATAGGCACAAATTAGTTAGTTTTGCTCCTTGAGAATTGAACGAATTGATCGCAGTCCAATATACCTGGACATCGCTCACCTGATGCTGAAACACAGAGCAGACGCTGATTTTGATCAATTGGGATTGAATTGGTTTTTAGTGCTGAATCTACTTGATCAGACTTGAGAAGCAGAGAATCCGTGGTGACGATTCAGATTGGCTTGCGATATACTCATGAAATAGCATCAAGGTAATGACTAAACCTAATCGAAAGAGGGCCAAGGAGCGATGTCCAAGAAACACATCTCAGAGGATGAAGCCTCATCTCGTCCTGAAATCAATCAAGATGTTATTGATACGCCTTCCCACTTGGTGGCGGAATTAATTGACGGCAGGCTTTATACTCGCTCGAGACCTGCTTCCCGGCACGCCTTTGCTGAAACGGCACTTGCCAGCATTCTCAATCCGCCTTTACATTTCAGTCGTGGTGGCCCGGGCGGCTGGTGGATACTCTTTGAACCTGAACTCCAACTGGGTGAAAACATTTTGGTACCGGATTTAGCAGGATGGCGGCGCCAGCGCATGTCTCAACTTCCAGATATTGATGAAACCTATATCGTTCCAGACTGGATTTGTGAGGTATTGTCGCCTTCCACACTAAGTTTTGATCTTGGCCGCAAGAGTGACATTTATGCAAGAGCGGGTGTCGATTACATGTGGTTGGTCGACCCAAACACATACTCGCTGGAAGCGTTCAAACTGCAAGGTTCAGACTGGGAATTGATTGACTCGCTATACGGCGATGTACCTGTTTCTTTACCTCCTTTTGAGGAAATCAGTTTCGACTTGGGTGACTTGTGGTTGCGTACCGTTCATGAAGACTTGCCGGGCATGTTGTTCGCTGAACCTCAAATCGAGCAGATTGGAACATCAACGCAGATGTAGTTTCTGATTCTCAGGCGCACCTCTCCGTGTGTGATACCTGATTCAGTCTCACGAACAATCTCGCCACTGCCATTTGATCTATTTCAGACTTCTGGCTGAAATCTGACTCGGCAACTTTCGGTATCGAACCGGCATCTGGAACAATCACGGGCCGGTTAAATGGAACACCGCGTTCCACTATTGGACAGAATGGTTGATGTGTTCGTTTACGCTCGCCAACTGTGTTCTTTTGAGTGTCCGCACAGTGTGAATGCGATCATCGTTGGAGACACCGACGATCACTCCAATTGAGTCGGAATCCAGGAAGTTCTGACACACCAAAAGCGCCCGTGAAGGTTTATTCTGCCGGGCGTTTGTGGTAAAATACGCCGAGAATTATGAACATCCCCACAGTTGATTTTCAAGCGCTATTTTCGGCGCTTGCTTTCCATTATTTCAAAGTAGATCAATAGGTTGCACATTTGTCAGTTATCGCGAAAAAAACACTGATTGCTGATCTCGAGAACGAAATGCGCCAGTCCTATCTCGATTACGCCATGAGCGTAATCGTTGGCCGTGCGCTGCCCGATATCAGGGACGGTTTGAAGCCCGTCCACCGTCGGATTCTCTATGCAATGCATGATCTGAACAATGACTGGAACAAACCCTACAAGAAGTCGGCGCGTATCACCGGTGACGTGATCGGTAAGTATCACCCGCACGGTGATTCTGCCATCTACGACGCAATTGTCCGCATGGCGCAGGACTTCTCAATGCGGTATCCGCTCATTGACGGCCAAGGAAACTTCGGTTCCGTGGACGGCGATGCTGCCGCTGCGATGCGATACACCGAGATCCGGCTGTCCAGACTCGCACACGAGCTATTGGCGGATATTGAAAAGGAAACTGTCGATTTCGGCCCCAACTACGACGAGACCGAATTTCAGCCCCTGGTATTGCCAACCCGGCTGCCCAATCTGCTGCTGAACGGATCAGAAGGGATCGCCGTGGGCATGGCAACCAAGGTGCCACCGCATAACCTGACTGAGACAATCAACGCCTGCCTGGCACTGATCGAAAACGAAGACCTGAATATCAATGACCTGATGGAGTTCATGCCAGGGCCGGATTTCCCAACGGCTGGAATCATCAATGGACAATCCGGCATCATCCAGGCCTACAGCACCGGTCGCGGATCCATTCGACTGCGCGGAAGAGTCGAGGTCGAGGCTATAGGCAAGTCCAAAAAACAGGCACTGATCATCACCGAGCTGCCGTATCAGGTACTCAAGGCCAAGCTGATTGAGCAGATCGCTGAACTGGTCAAGGGTGGAACAATCGATGGAATCAGCATGGTCCGCGATGAGTCCGACAAGTCTGGCATGCGCGTGGTCGTCGAACTCAAGGGCGACGCCAATCCGGAAGTTGTCGAGAACAACCTCTACAATCACTCGAGATTGGAAGCGAGCTACGGCATCAATCTCGTCGCGCTTGAAAACAACCAGCCGCGCTTGTTTGACCTGAAACAACTGCTCAATGGTTTCATCCGCCATCGACGCGAGGTGGTTACCCGAAAACTCGAATTTGAGCTCAGAAAAGCCCAAGCCCGTGCACACATTCTGGAAGGGCAGGCGGTGGCGCTCTCAAATCTTGATGAGATGATCGCCATCATCAGATCCTCAAAAGGCGGACCGGAAGCCAAGGAACGATTGATGGAACGGACCTGGAATCCAGAGTTCGTTGTCCAATTGAAAGCATCAAACGAGACGGTACAGGCGTCCGATGACGGAGAGGGCACTGAGTTTGGACTGACTGCGGATGGCTATCGGCTATCCGAAGAGCAGGCTGTTGCAATATTGCAGATGCGTCTTCAGAATCTGACGGGTCTGGAGCGCGAAAAAGTGTTCAAGGAGTTCAAGGAGATCTTGGCCCTGATTCAACGCACTCAGGAAATCCTTGCTTCATCGGAACTGCTGATGAAGGAAATTTCCGACGAACTCATCGAGTTGCGCGAGCAGTACGGCAAGAATGATACAAGGCGGACCGAAATCATCGTCAATGCGCTGGATCTGAACAACGAGGATCTGATCAAGCGCGAAGACGTTGTGGTCACCATCTCACACGCGGGTTATGCCAAGCAGCAGCCACTCACCGAATACAGATCACAGAATCGCGGCGGCAGGGGAAAGACGGCAACAACCCACAAGAACGACGACTTTGTTCATACGATGTTTACCGCCAATACGCACGACACATTGCTCTGTTTCACCAATCTCGGCAAGGTATACGCAACCAAGGTCTATCGGCTGGATCGCGCCGGCAGAACCGCCAGGGGACGGCCGCTGATCAATGTGTTGCCGGCACTGGCGGAAAGCGAGCGGGTTACAGCAGTCTTGCCGATCAGGGAGGGCAATGGCGGAAAATACATCGTGCTTGCCACGCGTCTGGGCAAGATCAAGAAGTCCCGCAAGGAGATTCTCGCCCATCCAAGAACAAATGGACACCGGGCACTGACTCTGGCCGAAGGTGATGAACTTGTCGGTGTGGGTATTACCAGTGGAGATCACGACATCATCCTGGTCAGCGATGCCGGCCGCTTGGTGCGATTCCATGAATCCGATGTTCGGGCAATGGGTCGCTCTGCCGCAGGCGTGAAGGGCATCAGGTTGAAAAAGAACCAGAACATGATCTCAATGCTTTGCGTCGACCCGGACGATGAGAACCAAACTGTCTTGCTGGCTTCATCGGACGGATATGGCAAACGAACCAATGTAAGCGAGCTGACCAGAAAATCTCGTGCCATTCAGGGCGTGTACGTGTTGCCTGCCTCAAAGCGGAGAAAAACGGAAATGGTTGGTGCGATGCTGGTTCAAAACGACGATTACATCATGTTGATTACAAATCGTGGGACGTTGATCAAGACGAAAGCCAACTCGATATCAACATACGCCAGGAGCGCCGGTGGTGTTCGACTGATCAGCCTGAATGAGGAGGAATCCCTCGTTGGCTTTGCCATCGCATCGGATGACGACTTGGACGCTGAATCAGAAGAGATTGCATCCGAAGACAGCCAGTCGGAATAATCCCACCGCCCATCAGTTCAGACATGGACCTCAAATCCTTACGCAAGGAAATCGATGCGATCGATGTCGAGTTGCAGAACCTGATCACTCGACGGGCCGGAATCGGCAAGAAGGTTGCCGAAATCAAGAGCCAACAGGAAAATCCCCAGTACTTTGTGCCTGAAAGAGAGGCGCAGATACTCAACATGGTTGCGGAGAGAAACAAGGATGGCTTGCTCAGCGACAGGAGCATGGTACATATCTTCCGCGAGATCATCTCCGCCACGCGGGATTTGGAACAGCCCATTCGAATCGCCATTCTTGGGCCCGAGGGCACATTCACACAGGCCGCTGCCCATCGGCATTTCGGACACGCATTCGAGGCAGTCTATCGTGATACGATCAACGATGTCTTTGATGCGGTGGAATTCGACAAGGCTGCATACGGTGTGGTGCCAGTTGAAAACTCCAATCAAGGCGTAGTCACCAGCACGCTTGACCGCCTGTCTGATTCCGAACTCAAGCTCTGCGGCGAGATTGAAGTCCAGGTGGAGCACGCGCTGATCAGTCAGGCTGATGAGATCACACAGATCGAGAAGATTCTGGCGCATCCGCAGGCTCTGGCGCAGTGTCAGAAATGGCTGAGCCGGAACTGCCCGAACGCCAAGCCCATCAAGGTCGAAAGTAATGCACAGGCCGTGCAGAAAATTCGTGATTCAAGGACTTCCGCTGCCATCGCGTCCGAAGCGGCTGCGAACATCTATGGTGTCAACGTGCTGAAAACCAACATCGAGGATCATGTGGGCAATACAACCCGGTTTCTGGTGATCGGGAAGATCGCGGTTGGCCCGACCGGACAGGACAAGACCAGCATCTTGGTCTCAAAGAAGAACGAAATCGGCTCACTGGTCGAACTGCTTGAGCCGTTTGCACGACTGGGTGTCAACATGTCTAAAATCGAGTCGCGTCCAAGCCGGAAGACGTTGTGGGATTACGTGTTTTTCATTGACTTCGAGGGACACGAATCCGATGAGAATGTTCAGCAACTTTTCGTCGAGTTGCGTGACAAGGCACCACTGTTCAAGTTGCTCGGTTCGTATCCCCGCTCCGCACGTTGATGTCGAATTCATTCAATCCCCTTGATCTCGTCTCACCAGGACTGAGAAGTCTCAAACCATATGATCCGGGAAAACCGCTCGAAGAACTCGAACGGGAGTATGGCATCTCGGATGCAGTCAAGGTCGCATCGAACGAAAATCCACTCGGCGCCTCACCGCGCGTCAGGAAACTGCTGGAGACTAACGCAACGAGCATCCATCGGTATCCGGATGGTGCCGGACACGACCTCAGGCAGGTACTGGCACAGCGCCACAATGTGGACGCTGATCAGATCTGCCTGGGCAACGGATCCAATGATGTTCTCGATATGCTCGCCCGTGCATTTGTCAATCCCGGACAGGCGGGTGTGATCTCCCAGCATGCGTTCATCGTTTATTATCTTTCGCTGATCTACACACACGCCGAGATTCGGGTCGTTGATGCCCGGGATTATGGGCATGACGCCGCTTCCATGACCCGCGCGGTTGATGACAATACGGCAATCGTCTATTTCGCCAATCCGAACAATCCGACGGGAACCTGGCTGAGCGCCGGTGAACTGCGTCGAGTGATGGATCATACACCGCAGTCCGTCATCGTTGTGATTGATGAAGCCTATGCGGAATATGTCGATGAACCCGACTATCCGGACTGCATCACATGGCTACCCGAATATCCAAACCTGGTGGTGACCCGCACCTTCTCAAAGATTTTCGGCTTGGCAGGACTGCGCATTGGCTACTCGGTGTCCAGTCCCGAGATCTGTGATCTATTGAATCGGGTGCGGCAACCGTTTAATTGCAACACACTGTCAATGGCGGCTGCGGTCACCGCATTGGAAGACCAGGAGCATTGCGAGCGCAGTCGGCGCCTCAATCTCGATCAGATGCAGTTTCTCAAACAGGGATTTACAGATCTGGGATTGAACGTAATTGATTCTGTGGGCAACTTCATATGCGTGGATCTGGATCGCCCGGCCGCACCCGCGTACGAGAGACTTCTGCATCTTGGTGTAATCACCCGACCCATTGGCGGCTACGGCATGCCGAATCATCTGCGCGTTTCTGTTGGAACCGAATCCGAGAATGTCCGCGTGATGAAAGGATTCGAACAGTTGAAGGAGGACGCAGTCATCTGAGTGATGAACACCACTGAAATCAACAAGCTGCTGATTATCGGCGTCGGCTTGATCGGTGGGTCACTGGCATTGGCGCTGCGAAAGGCGGGAGTAGTCGGGGAAATCGTGGGCGCCGGACGACGCGTGGCGAATCTCGATAAAGCCGTCGAACTGGGTGTCATCGACCGCTATACCCTGAATTTCGCAGATGAGGTCGATTCGTCAGACATGATTGTGGTGGCGACGCCTGTGTTGTCGATCGATTCAATTTTCGAAAAACTTGCAAGTTGCGATTACCGAAACGCCATCATCACCGATGTTGGCAGCGTGAAGGCACTGATCCTGCAAAGTGCCGAGCGGCATTTCGATCCTGATTATTCCGGCTTTGTACCGGCGCATCCGATTGCCGGCACCGAACACTCAGGCGTTGAGGCTGCATTCTCAGACCTTTTTGTCAACCGGCGAACCATCATCACACCAACCGATAGGGCAAACCCCAAGTCAGTGGAAAAAGTCAGAAACATGTGGCAGGCGACGGGTTCAACCATCCATGAGATGTCCGTGAGTGACCACGATGAGATCTTGGCCGCCAGCAGTCATCTACCTCACCTGGCTGCTTTCGGACTAGTACACTACATTGCCAATCACGACCGCAACCAGGCATGCTTTGAGCTGGCGGCATCCGGATTCCATGACTTCACCCGCATTGCATCATCTGATCCCATCATGTGGCGCGACATCTGTGCCTCGAATCGCGACTCGGTCATAAGGGAGCTGAATGGTTACATCGCTGAACTCCAGACCATTTCCCAGCGACTGTCCGACAACAACGTCGACAAGATTCAGATGACGTTCACTGATGCGAAGGCGGCCCGCGATCAATTCCTCTCCAGGTTCACGCGCTAGAGTCTGCGCGAACGGCAAGGCATTGACTGATTTTGTAGTCACTCCCAGTGGACCGTTGGCGGGTAGTCCAACGATACCCGGCGACAAGTCAATTTCGCATCGGGCCGTGTTGCTGGGCGCAATCGCCAACGGAACAACGAGAATACGCGACATTCTCTATGGTGAGGATGTGCAACGGACAATCAACATCGTTCGTGCCTGTGGCGCAGAGGTCTCAAAGGATGGGGAGTCCATCGACATCACAGGGAAAGGACTTCACGGGTTGAGTGAACCCGAAGGCGATCTCTATTGCGGTAACTCCGGTACCGCAATGAGACTACTCACCGGATTGTTCGCGGGACAGGATTTTCCGGTTCGCCTGATCGGGGATGAGTCACTGTCCAACCGCCCGATGCTGCGCGTGGTTGAACCACTTCGAAAAATGAATGCGCAGATTGGCTTGACTGAGACCGGCAGTGCACCGATTGAGATCTATCCTGCATTGAGATTGGACCCAATCACTTGGAAACTGCGCGTGGCCAGCGCCCAGGTGAAGTCAGCCATTTTGCTGGCAGGCCTGTATGCGTCCGGCCATACGACGGTTGTTGAACCAACGCGCACGCGCGATCATACGGAAAATCTGCTTGAGAGTTTTGGCTGTCCGGTTGATAGAAATGCACAGGCGGTATCCGTCGCGGGTGGATCCGAGCTGGAAGGCCAGCACGTCAGGGTGCCGGCTGATTTCTCGTCCGCCGCGTTCTTCATCGTTGCGGCGATGCTGATACCCGATTCTGAAATCGTTCTGAAAGGGGTTGGCCTCAATTCAACCCGATCGGCACTGTTGGATGTCTTGCTCGAAATGAATGCATCGATTGAGACCGAAAACCATAGACTGACAGGAGCTGAGGAAGTGGCGGATGTTCGGGTGATGCATTCACCTGACCTGACCGGTACCGTTGTCAATCCAGAGGTGATTCCCTGGATGATCGACGAGATTCCAATCCTGGCAGTTGCCGCGGCGTTCGCTAAGGGAACCACTGTCATCACCGGTTGCGAGGAGCTTCGGGTCAAGGAAAGCGACCGCATTCACTCGGTTGTCGAGGGATTGAAAAACATCGGGGTTGACGTCCGCGAGCAGCAAGACGGAATGATTATCGAAGGTGGCAGACCGGTAGGTGGAACCGTCGACAGTTTCGCCGACCACCGCATCGCCATGGCATTCGCCGTGGCTGGTGCGGCATCCAAAAACGGTGTGAAAGTCGAAAATTGCGCTTGTGTCGATACGTCATTTCCCGGATTTGCATCACTCGCAAGAGTGGCAGGCATGGACATCCAGGTTGAAGGTGAAGCGCGGTGAACCGTGACGGCAAGGTGATCACCATTGATGGACCGGCCGGTTCCGGCAAGGGTACCGTCGGTCAGAAGCTCGCACTGAGACTTGGATGGCACTTCCTTGACAGCGGGGCGCTGTACCGGGTTTGCGCGCTGATTGCCAGGGAACACTCGTTACACCCTTCCAATCATCAGGACATCATGGAAATGCTCGGTCAGCAGATCTTCCGGACGATTCCCCGGGAGGAAGACGCAGAAGCCATGGTCACCCTCCACGGTCGGGATGTCAGCGAACTCATTCGAAGTCCGGCCAGTGCGCAGATGGCGTCTAAATTGGCGACCAACGGCAGTCTGCGCACCGAGTTGCTGGCTGTACAGCGCAATTATCCACAGCATCCCGGCCTGGTTGCCGATGGTCGGGATATGGGCAGCGTGGTTTTCCCGGATGCGGATTTGAAGGTGTATTTGGATGCCAGCCCGGAGGCAAGAGCAAAAAGAAAGCATATACAGTTGAATAAACTAGGAAAATGTGTTAACTTTGACACTCTGTACGATGAGATCAGACAACGCGACTTGCGTGATTCAACTCGAAGCCACGCTCCGTTGGCGAAACCCGCCGGTGCGTTGGTCATTGACACCTCATGCCTGAAGCCGGATGAGGTGTTGAATTGTATACTCGGCAAACTGAATAAAGTGTTCGGGGAGGAGATACAAATTGCAAATGGTACTTAAACTCGAAGTGGAGTAAATTTTTTAATATGGAAGAGTCATTCCCTCAACTGTTTGAGGAGAGCATCAAGAACGTAGAGATGCGGGCAGGCGAAGTCGTGCTCGCCAAGATCGTAGACATTGATCGGGAGTATGTCCTCGTCAATGCCAATCTGAAGTCCGAAGCCGAAATCCCGATTTCACAATTCAAGGACATGAAAGGTGAAGTCAACCTGAAAATCGGCGATGAGGTAGAGGTTGAGATCGAATCAATTGAAGACGGCAGTGGACGTACCCGACTCTCGCGCGACAAGGCCTGTCGCGTTCGGGCCTGGGAGAAAATCGAGGCGGCACATGCGTCCCAGTCTGTGATCACCGGCGTGATCACCAGTCGGGTCAAAGGCGGTTTCTCTGTCTCACTGGAACACGTAAGAGCCTTTCTGCCCGGTTCCCTCTATGGTGCACGGGTTGCGCCGGAAAACGAAGAATTTGAGTTCGAGACCGATCCGGTTGAACTCAAGATCATCAAGCTCGACCGGGCGCGCAACAATGTTGTCGTATCCAGGAAAGCCGTTCTGGAGAAGGAACTGTCTGAAGAGCGAGAAGCCCTGCTGGCGAGTCTCGAGGAAGGCCAGATCATCGAGGGTGTCGTCAAGAACCTGACCGACTACGGCGCATTCGTCAATCTGGGCGGTATTGACGGCTTGCTGCACATTACCGATCTCGCCTGGCGGCGGGTCAAGCATCCGTCTGAAATACTCACTGTCGATGAGCCGATCACCGTCAAGGTCCTCAAGTGTGATCGGGAACGATCCCGTATCTCACTCGGACTCAAGCAGTTGACTGAGGATCCCTGGCTGCATATCGACCGTCGATACAAAATCGGTGACAAATTGTTCGGCAACGTGACGAGTCTGACCGACTACGGCGCATTCGTTGAGATCGAGGACGGCGTGAAGGGACTGGTTCACGTTTCGGAAATGGATTGGACCTCCAAGAATGTCTATCCCGCCAATGTCTGCAGTGTCGGCGACGAGGTCGAGGTGATGATCCTGTCGATCGATACGGAAAGACATCGCATCTCACTGGGATTCAAGCAGTGTCAGCCCAACCCATGGGTGGATTTTGCGGCCAATCACGCAAAGGGTGAGCGAATCACCGGCGAGATCAAGTCGTTTACGGATTTTGGAATTTTCGTTTCGCTGGAGAGTGGAATCGATGGACTGGTGCACAGCAACGATGTTGCCTGGAGTGGCGACAGTGAGGCTGAGATCCGCAAGTACAACAAGGGTGACGATGTTGAGGTTGTGATCCTGACCATTGATGCTGAACGCCAGCGCATCTCTTTGGGGATCAAGCAGATTCAGGAAGACCCATTCATTTCATATGTCACCCAGAATGGCAAGGGTGCCATCGTGAAAGGAACTGTGGCACGGTTTGAGGAGAAGCGGGTTGCAGTGACTCTGACCGACGGAGTCGAGGGAATGATCCGGGACAACGAACTGGCCAAGAGCAAGTACAAGGAAGCCAAGGACGCACTGGAAATCGGGCAGGAGGTCGAGTCCAAGGTGCTGAGCATTGATCGGAAAAACAGGAAAATATCCCTGTCCATCAAGGCCTTGCTGATTGACAGTGAGAATCAGGACTATCAGGACTATGCCAAGGAAGACACCGCCCCTGCACGGACACTCAGAGATAAGCTGAAAGAGAAGTTTTTCACCTCAACGGAATGACACAATTTGAAATTACGGAATATTGACTATGACAAAAAAGGATTTGATTGACTCATTGGCCTCGATACACCATGATCTGCACAGGGATGATGTGCGCGTTGCTGTTGACCTGATTTTGAATTGCATCAGCGATGGTCTGGCTGAGGGCAAGCGTGCGGAGTTTAGGGGATTTGGCAGTTTGCAGTTGCGATACCGGGAACCGCGACGCGGTCGCAATCCCAGAACCGGTGATTCGGTTGATGTTGAGGGCAAGTATTTCCCGAGATTCAAGGCTGGCAGGATCTTGCGCGAACGGGTCAACAAGCCTGTTGAGAGTTTGAACGACTGAGTTTTGCGGCAGGTTTGTGCGCACCGGGTGTGTGGATTCAGATTCTTAAACTGAACCACAGGATTTTGATTGAATAAGCTGTTAGTTGTCATTGTCGCATTGGTCGCCCTGGTTTTCGGGGTGACGTTCACGATCAAGAATCCCCAGGTCGTAGAGCTATCTTATTATTTCGGCATCCACTGGATGGGGCCGCTGTCTTGGCTGGTCATCATCGTGTTCTCACTTGGCCTGCTTGCCGGAATCGTCGTCAGCCTGATTCTGTCGTTTCGCAAGAAACTGTTTTCCAACACCCGTAGCTCAAAAACCCAAGAGTCTTGATTCATGGATCCTGGATGGCTGATCGTATTGCTCCCCCTGGCCGCCGCGTCCGGCTGGCTCGCCTCAAATTCATTCAGGTTGCCGTGGCGACGGCGCAGCAGAATTCCATCGATCTATCTTCAGGGGATCAACTATCTTCTCAATGAGCAGCACGACAAGGCCATTGAATTGTTCCTGAACATGCTCGAGGTGGACCGGGAGACCATTGAAATTCACCTGACGCTCGGAAATCTCTATCGCCGAAGGGGCGAGATCGAGCGGGCCATCCTGATCCATGAAAACCTGATTGATCGTTCGGATCTGACCAGTGAGCAGAAAAACCAGGCGATCTACGAATTGGGACATGACTTTTACACCGCAGGTATCCTGGATCGGGCAGAACGGATCTTCACCGAGCTGACCGATGATCCGGATTTTGAGGAGCAGGCCCTGGAGGCCTTGAGGGATATCTATGAACAGGAAAAAGAGTGGGACAGGTGCATCGAGGTGACCAACAGCCTGATCCGGGCTTCATCGAATGACTATTCGGCATTGCTCGCACAGTATTATTGTGAGAAAGCCGAAGAGGCAATTCGCGAGGGACGCTACGACACTGCAGAGGAGAACATCCAGAATTCGCTTGCAGCCGATTCGAACTGTGTGCGCGCGATCCTGCAGTCGGGGCGGGTGAAGGCCATTCGCGGCGATCATCAGTCCGCCATTGAGACTTGGAGATCAATTGAGCAGATCGACCCGAAATATGTGCTGGAGACTGTCGATCTGGTGGCTGAGAGCTACAAGGCGATTGAGCAGACCGGGGAACTGGCAGAGTTTCTCAGATCGACTGCGGAAGCCACTTCCGACACCGACCTGGTCGTTGCCTACGTGGACGCACTCGAAGCGCAGGGCATGGACAATGAGGCAGGCGAATGGCTGATCAATTGGACCAGAAGCCATCCATCCCTGCATTGTCTGCATCGGTTGATACTGCTCAAGTTGAAGGAATCAGAAGGAAAAAGACCAACCAGGGATTTCATACTGATCGACAGCCTGATCCGGCGCGAAATGGAATCAACCAGGCACTATGAGTGTCAGCGGTGTGGATACGTTGTCAAGACGCTGCACTGGCAGTGTCCGGGTTGTCGCAGATGGAATTCGATTGTCGCGACGCGTCCATTGCGGCAACTCAATCTCGGGCAGAAGCAGATTCAGGCGCAGGGGTAAACGCCCATGCCATCAAATGTCACCGCAGTGATCGCCGGTTCCGGTGCCTCATCCTTGATGACGGGCATGGCGCAAGTGGACGAATTCAATATGATGACACCTTACGGTGACCCTTCTTCCTCGATTGTTGAGGCAATTTATCAAGGAAACAGGGTATTTGTACTCTACAGGCACGGAAGTGACCATGAGATACCACCACACAAGATCAATTATCGAGCCAATATCTGGGCGCTGTCCGAAATCAACGTCAATGCAGTCATAGCGATAGCGACAGTGGGTGGGATATCACCCAGACTCAAACCAGGCACGTTGATGCTGCCGGATCAGCTGATCGACTACACGTGGGGACGGGAGTCCACATTTTACGATGGTGAGGATGGATTGGTCGGGCACTTGGAAATGACGACGCCATACTGTTCAAGTCTCAGGCAGCTGATCAGAAAAGCCGCAGGGAACCGCAACATTGATTTGGTCGACCAAGGCGTCTATGCGATCGCCCAGGGCCCAAGATTTGAAACCCCGGCCGAAATCAATCGCATGGAAAACGATGGCGCTGATGTCGTTGGCATGACCGGCATGCCGGAAGCGGCACTTGCGGCAGAAAAATCGCTTTGCTATGCGTGCCTGAATTTTGTAGTCAATCCCGCAGCCGGGCGCGGAGACGGGGAGATCGGCATGGACGACATCAGGAAGGCATGGAATTCAGGTCAGGCGAATCTCAATGAGCTGCTGGCTGAGTCATTGGCGTTGATTGGCGCGTCCGACCTGATCCGTTCGGAATCGTCTGTTCTGAAGATGCAGGAACAGTAATCGATTACTGTATGAAGAATTCTGGATTCTCAGGTCTGACCATATAGAAAATGACACCGAACTTCGGATGGTCGAAGTAGTGCAACTCGCCGATCTTCACCTGTCGGCGGTCCTCAAGCCGATATTCCGGTGGAACCGAATACAGGGTCACGGCTTCAGGCAGATACACGGTATCCTGAATGACTCTGGGTTGTGGACTGTAGGTTGCGTTGATTTCCGTTTGCAGCAGCTGTTGCACTTCGTACAGCGAAATCTCACCGGACAACAGCAACTGCGGGATGATGAATGAATCGGGATGCTCGATGTCGAGAGACACCGAAATCGTGTCTCTTTTCCGGACCGGTTCCTGAACCCAGCTGAGGTAGTTCAACAGTTCGTAGTCCGGATGTTCTTCCAGGATTTTGGCTATGTTCGTCAACTCCTTGGATTGCACGGGTATGGGCTGTTCGGGTCCTTCAACCTCGGGTTCGGCTGTTGTCGGCACATCCAATTCCACGGGTTCGACTACGATGCGTTCGGATTCCCTTTCGAACCACTCAGTACTTTGATGCTTTGTCCCTGTATGGGCAAAAACAATGACCTCGATATGCACGGGGGCTGCTTTGACAGTCAGGGGCGCAGCGGTCAGCAGGACCAGACAGGCAGTTAGTACAGTTTGACGAAAATTCATTTTGAAATTGAAAAACACGCTCGGTTACAATAATTTTAATTGTTCTTCGGCACCTGTTTCAGCCTAATCCTGTCCAAACCACCAACTTTACTGGAAACGTCACCCAGCTTGAAAGACCATGCCTGTTAAAGAAATTCTGAAAATGGGCGATCCACGATTGCTTCAAACATCAACGCCGGTGCATGAGAATGAATTCACCGGTCTTGATGCGATCATCAAGGACATGGTGGATACGATGCATGCTGCCGATGGGGCCGGTTTGGCCGCGCCGCAGATCGGCATCATGAAACGCATTGTGATTTTCGGCGTCGACCAAAATCCCCGATATCCAGATGCAGAGTCGGTGCCGTTTACAGTCCTGATCAATCCGACCATTCATATTCTGGCTCCCGATGCGGAATACGGCTGGGAAGGTTGTCTCAGTGTTCCCGGCTTGCGGGGCATGGTGGCACGATACTCACGCATCCGGTACACCGGCTTGGATGAGAAGGGCAACAGTATTGACCGTTCGGTCACCGGATTTCATGCCCGAGTGGTTCAACACGAATGTGATCATCTGGACGGCATTCTGTATCCCATGCGAATCGACGACATGCAGTATTTTGGATTCGAGGACCAACTCGCAGGGATCGCGATGGATTGCCCGCCAACCCAGATATTGGATGTGGATTGATGGCTTGGGAGGAATTCCGCTTCAGGTGGGTTCATCGGTAAGTTCGTCCACCACAGCCAGGTTTCGATCAGGCTGCTGAGGCTTCGGTCTCTGTTGCCAGCGTTTTCAGGATCAGAAAGGCTCTTTTGATGCGTTCTTCCTCTGATTTCAAAGAATGTGTAAATTGAAGCGTTGATTCTGCGTCGATCCGCTTGACTGTTCCCGGATATTCATGGATCAGGTTTCTGATTCCGACAATGTTGATGTTGTCGCGTTCATTGAACACCACGCGTCCCGAGCGTTCCTTGAGACTCAGCTTCGACACACCCAGCATTTGCGATTTCAGTTTCAGCGCCTTGACAAGAAATAGTGTATTGACTTCGTCAGGGACCTTTCCGAACCGGTCACGCATTTCATCCTTGAGTTGATTCAACTCGTGCTCGTTCGGTGTGCTGGCGATTTTTCGGTAGAGCATCAATCGCATGTTGACACTGGGCACCCAGATGTCCGGAATCAGTGCAGTCACCTGCAACTCGATCTCTACGTCGCTTTTGACTTCAAGCGGGTCATCATTGATTACCATCCCGCCACTTCCCCGCTTCATTGACTCAACAGCCTCGTTCAGGTAGTCGGAATAGATTGAATAGCCGATGTCATTGATTGCTCCGCTTTGCTCTTCACCCAACAGCGCACCGGCACCCCTGATTTCCAGATCATGGGTGGCGATGATGTAACCGACGCCAAGATGATCGAATGCCTCGATGGCCTCGAGTCTGCGCCTGGCATCGGTACGCAGGTTTTCCTTGCTTGGGACCAGCAGATAGGCATAGGCCTGATGATGAGAGCGGCCGACCCGGCCGCGGAGCTGGTGAAGCTGGGCGAGTCCAAACCGGTAGGCCTTGTCGATGATGATCGTATTGGCTGTGGCAATGTCAATGCCGCTCTCGATGATGGTTGTGCACACCAGCAGATCGAACTTGTGCATGTAGAAGTCTTTCATGACCTGGTCGAGGCGCAGTTTTGACATCTGTCCGTGGGCAAATTCAATTTTTGCTTCGGGAACGATTCTGCCGATTTCCTCGGCGACCTTTCGGATTGTCTTGACGTTGTTGTGCACGTAAAAGATCTGGCCACCCCTTCGCAGCTCGCGCAGACAGGCCTCGCGCACGATCTCCGACTGCCAATTCCTGACAAAGGTGCGGACACTCAACCGGTTATCCGGCGGAGTTGCTATGATCGAGATGTCGCGTAGCTTGTTCAGCGCCATGCTCAATGTACGGGGGATTGGAGTCGCGGTCAGGGTGAGAAAGTCCACGTCGGCGCGGATTTTCTTTAAAAATTCCTTCTGTCTCACACCAAAGCGATGTTCCTCATCGACGATGACAAGACCGAGATTGGAGAATTGGATATCTTTTTGCAACAGCCGGTGGGTACCGATGGCGATGTCAACCTTGCCGGTTTCCAGGCGTTCCACCACTTTGAGGGTATCCGATCTTGATCTCATTTGCGACAGCAGTTCAATTTGAATGCCCAGTTCCGAGAAACGGTCAAGGAATACATCATGGTGCTGCTGTGCCAGGGGTCGGGTCGGCACCACAATCGCCACCTGAAATCCGTTTGCAACGGCGATCAGGGCGGCTCGCATGGCCACCTCGGTCTTGCCAAATCCCACGTCCCCGCAAACCAGACGGTCCATCGGCCGGCTGGAGCCGAGATCATCGAGTACGGATTCGATGGCTGATGCCTGATCAGGCGTCTCCGTGTAGCGGAATCTTGAGACAAATTCCTGATACTCCTCAGTGGGAATTGGCATGGCATTGCCTTGCCGGGAGTCCCGCAGTGACTGGATGGCGAGCAGCTCTGCGGCAATGTCATAGGCTTGCTTGCGGGCTTTCTGCTTGGCCCTGTTCCAGGCATTCGAGCCCAAGGCATGGGGAGTGACCTCTTCGGAATTACCGCCGATGTATCGGGTGATGTAGTCAACATTGTGAACCGAGACATACAGGCTTTCACCTCCCAGGTATTTGATTTTCACAAACTCTGCAGGCTGGCCGGTCAGATTCATGGTCACCAATCCGTCATAAAGTCCGATGCCATATTGCTCATGTACCACGGGTTCTCCGATATTGAGCTCCTGCATCGAGGCGATGATCGATTCGGGATTCCCGGTCCGTTTGGATTTTTTCCGAATGTGCCCTCGATACCCGAACATTTCCGCGCTGGCGATGACTCGCAGTTGCTCCTGGGGCAGATGCAGTCCAATCTGCAGATCAGACATTGAAATCGCGATGTCGCCGGAGAATTGAAGAAAGTCACCGAAATCCCTGACACGGGAATACTCAAGGTCCAGTCTGTTCAGAGCGGATTCGACGATTTCCCTTTGACCGAAGTCATTCATCGTGAAGAGGGTTTTGGTCTTCGACTGTTTCAGGACATGGTCCAGTGCCGCATCGATTTTCTTGAAGCGTTGATCCTGTTCTGGAGCTCGAGAGTGGAAACGATGTGTGGCGACATCCAGTGCGTTGTCAATGTGGATGGGGTGACGAAGTTCAATCTGTTCAAATAGTTTCTTTGGAGAAAGGTAGAGCATCTTCGCTGGCAGTGGAAGCCTCGCCTGGGTCTGGCTGGCCAAGTCGTAGCGTTCCTGGACGTAATCCCAGAATCTGTCGGCGGCGGTATCGAAGTCCTCGATGACGAAAAACGTCGCGCCGGCCGGTATGTAGTCGAATAGGGAACAAGTGGACTCGAAGAACAATGGCATGTAGAACTCAGCGCCGTTGGGCAGTGATTCAGAGTCGATCTGGCTGTAGACCTCGTTGTCTCTGGGGTCGCAATCAAGATTCTCGCGGATGCCCTGTCGGAATCGCTGAATGGACTTTGGATCGGTCGGGACCTCATTGCCGGGCAGAATCCTGATTTTTTCGATTTTCCGAACCGAGCGTTGGTCGCTTATAGAAAAATAACGAAGTGTTTCAATCTCGTTGCCAAAAAGTTCAATTCGAATCGGATCTTCAGCTCCGATTGCGAAAAGATCTATGACGCCGCCGCGAATGACGAAATCCCCCGGCGACTGGACTTCATCCACTATGACATAGGAATTTTCCAGTAGCGTCCGCCTGAATATGTCCAGATCGAGCGACTGACCGACGTCCAGTGACAGACTGTTTACAGCCACGTAGGTTGTCGGGGGAAGTTTTTGCATGGCGTTGTCTGCAGCGACAATCAGCACGCCGTCAGCCTGGTATTGCAGTTGATTGAGCAGTCTGATTCTCTCGGAAATAATGTCCTTGTGCGGGCTGAAATTGTCGTAGGGCAGGTTTTCCCATTCGGGAAAGATATCAATCGAAACACCCAGCGAATCCGGGCAGTAGAATTCCAATGCCTCTTTCAGGATTTCCGATTCCTTGCTGTTTGGAACGAGTACAACAGTCAGGCACTGCCGCCGACCGGCAACCCTGGAAATTGCAAGTGCACCAGCGCTACCCTGCAATCCAGCCCAGATCTGCCGACCACCGTCTCGCGAACTATCTGGCGGCTCAAGAGGCGAAAAAAATTCAGATTTGCTCATGTCTGGTGTCAATGTTTTCATGTGCGGTTGCATCAATCCCGCAAAACGGCTGCGCACGCTTGGTGTGTTTCAGTTCCGGGCTGGCAAGCAGCACCAGTCGAGTGAAGCCTGCGGCATGGTCGAATGGCCTTGCGTCCGTTCTTTCGGTCATACCGATAAGCCAGCAGAATCGGACAAGCGGACGGTAACCGGTCATTGTACTTCGACATCCAGTCTGAAGTTTCCGTAACGACGAACAAAATCCATTCGTCCAAATGAGAGCGGCGCGTCATTCAGGACGCGGTTCGCATTTGTTCGGAATTCACAACCGTTCATATAATATTGCCGGAAATGTGCACCATCAGACGCGTCTTTCTATCTTTTTTCAATCATCCTCGTAGGGTTTGCTGTAGTGGGAGATTTTGAAATATCTCAAGTACATTCAAACAGCCAAATGTTGAGCGGATTGCAGGTGCGAGTTGTTGCTCGGAGACAATGTGGTTAGGTATTTTGGCTTGATTCCTGCAGCAGGAGTCGGTCGGAGAATGAAGTCCAACATGCCCAAGCAGTACATGCATCTGGGTGGCCGCAAGATCATTGACTGGACAGTCCGCTCTCTCGTCGACCATGAGCGCATTGAAGGTGTTTTTGTCGGATTGGCGGCGAATGATGATCATCAAGATTGGGTCCGGGCGTTGCACCCAAAGGTGTTGGATGTGTTTGGAGGTGGTGATACCAGGTCGGAGACGGTGCATAATGGCCTTGCCCATATGCTCAGGCAGGGCTGTTCGGGCGAGGATTGGGTTTTAGTCCATGACAGCAACCGACCATTCCTGTCGTCATCTGAAATCACAGATTTGATCCTCAAGGTTGGTGACGATGACAACGGTGGCTTGCTGAGCCTGCCGATCCATGATACGGTCAAGCGGGACTCAAGAGGACGGGTATCCGAAACCCTGCCTCGGGGTGAGTTGTTCCGTGCGCAGACTCCGCAGATGTTCAAGCTGGGATTGTTGAATACCGCACTGGAACAGTGCATCCGCAATGATCAGCAAGTGACCGACGAATCCCAGGCCATGGAGATGCTGGGTTACCGGCCCTTGTTGGTGCAGGGCCGAGACTCAAACATCAAGATTACAACGCCGGATGATCTGAGGATAGCCTCTGCCATCTGCGAACTTGGTGTGGATTAAGACTGAACTGAGTGGGTGAAGCTGTTGGATTATCGGGTTGGATTTGGATTTGACGTGCACGAGCTGGTTGCAGACCGCCCGTTGATCCTGGGCGGTGTAACCATCCCTCACGAGACTGGATTACTGGGGCACTCTGATGCGGATGCCGTGATACACGCCATCGTTGATGCCGTGCTGGGTGCCGCTGCGTTGGGCGACATTGGCAGGCATTTTCCGGACTCTGATCCCGAACACAAGGACAAGGACAGCAGGGTGTTCCTGAAATCTGTGAATCAGGCGGTTCGGGACCTCGGTTTTTCGATTTCCAATGTTGATGTCACGATTGTGACGCAGGCTCCCAAAATCAGTCCGCATTCAGACGGCATGAGACAGAATATTGCAGCAGACCTTGATGTGTCGGTCGACCGGGTCAATATCAAGGCGACTACGACGGAAAGTATGGGCTTTGTCGGGCGAAAGGAGGGGATTGCAGTCTGGGCTGTTGCAACTTTGTGCAAGTGAGCGGTATGGATTCCGCCATGGAGTTTACTGAAACAAGACGTCGCGCTGCATGCGAATCAACCGCCAGGGTTCCATCCCGACCGTAGTCTTTCTTATCTGTTTTTCTTCAGTAGCGCGTATTTCGCGCCGGCACCGCCGTCTGCCGGCACCGCCTTGCAGTAGGCCAGCACAAACTTGTTCAGAGTCAGGGCTTTCTGTGTGTTCAATTTGATAACCGAGACTCCATCCGGAGAGTTCATGCCCTTGCCATGGATGATTTTCACACAACTGTAACCTGCGTTGACCGAATCCCGGATGAAGGTTTCCAGTTTCCTGTGGGCCACATCAACGGTATAGCCGCGCAGGTGGATCTCATCCTGTCTCGCAAACTTCCCCTGCTTGAGTCGTACAAAGTCTTTTCGCTTGAATCCCGGTTTGCAGTATTCCTCATCGCTCTCCCACTGGATGCTTGAATAATGGGGATTTTCCGCCATTGTCTCTTCCAAAACCCTGGCTTCATCGGCAGCGGACTGCGCATTGGAAGGAGCCGGTTTGGACACGTCATGCTCGACCTTTCCGCTTCCACCCAGTGGTGTGACACCCAGTGAACTCATTGCAGATTCGAAACTGGTGTGCTTGCGGTTCATTGTCGTAAAACCGTTGTTCAGGATTCGAGAAACTTCTGGGCGTCCAATGCAGCCATGCAACCGGTACCGGCCGAGGTGACGGCTTGCCGGTAGATGTGGTCGCTCACATCCCCGGCTGCAAACACACCGGGTACATTGGTCGCCGTGGCATCGCCACTTTGTCCGCCGTTGGTCATGATATACCCGTCGTTCATCTCAAGCTGCCCCTCGAAAATTCCGGTATTCGGGTCGTGACCGATTGCGATGAACACACCATGCACCGCGAGCTCCTGTGATTCACCGGTATGGACATTCCTGACCTGAAGTCCGGTCAGGCCCATGTCATCGCCTTTCATCTCAGTGACGACGTGATCCCACATGACCGTGATGTTGCCGCCATTGCTGACTTGCCGGCTGAGCAGCCTGTCGGCCAGAATGGCTTCGGCACGCAGCTTGTCCCGGCGGTGAATGAGGGTGACGGATGCTGCGATGTTGGATAGATACAGGGCTTCCTCCACTGCGGTATTACCTCCTCCGACGACTGCCACACTCTGGTTCCGGTAGAAAAAACCATCACAGGTCGCGCAGGCCGATACACCTTTTCCCATGAACCGCTCTTCGGACTCCAAACCGAGATAGCGAGCAGATGCACCGGTGGAGATGATCAGTGCGTCGCAGCTGTAAACGTCTTTGTCGCCCTTGAGCGTGTAGGGAGGTTGACTCAAATCGACCGAGTTGATGTGGTCGTGAATGATTTCGGTTTCGAATCTTTCAGCATGGCTGAACATTCGATCCATCAAGTCCGGCCCCTGCACACCGTTGTTGTCACCCGGCCAGTTGTCAACATCGGTGGTTTTTGACAGTTGTCCGCCGACTTCGACTCCGGTAATGAGTACCGGAGACAGATTGGAACGGGCGGCGTAGACCGCGGCAGTGTAGCCCGCAGGGCCGGAGCCGAGAATGAGTAATTTGCAGTGTTTTATGTCGTTTTGCATGTCAGAAATTGAAGCCGGTTTTATTCATCAACATCGTTCAGATACAGTTGAATCGGACAACAGACGGTCATTCGATTCAAAGAGGTCGGCAGAAAAAGAATCTGCGAATGAAATTATAAAACACGATACTCCACTAATACGTATTCCAATCCCCGTTGCACCTTTCGGCATGCTGGAAATTGGTCAATTCTCGAATCAGTAACAGGGTCTGCGTTCTTCACAGGGCGACACCAACCATATTCAACTGCAATCTTTAATATAATATCAACTCTTTACGGCATTCAGATTCTACTTGATAGGAAGTCTGCTGATTCGGTCACCACTTCATTCTCATCTTTCTTGTTCTTGAGTTTCCAATGGTTGGAAGTCTAAAAGTCGCAGTCATGCAGCAACGGGGCGAATTGTTCATCTCGCTGTTGCTGTGGGCATTGGCACTGTCGCTTTTTGCCGTATTTTTCACCTACTCGGTGGATGATCCGGGCTGGAACAACGGCAATGCGGTAGCGGATCCCAATAACATTGGCGGTGTGATCGGTGCCTACGTCGCCGATGTGGGATTCTATGCATTTGGATACTTTGTGTTGTTCATTCCCATCTGCATCGCACAATTTGGATGGAACTATCTGAAAAGATGGACCAGACACGGCAATAACCAGATTCTGCTCTCGATTCTGTTCTTCATCGGGGTCATTGTGGCGATGATCAGCGGCTGCGGTCTTGAGTATCTGTATTTCTCAAATCCCGTCGCACCGAATTACTATTCAGGTGGCATCCTGGGCTACGTAATCACAGGCAAAGCCGCAATGTATCTGGGGCATGACCAGAACCTGATCGCATTGTCGTTCATCGCGATGTTGGTGCTTGGCACAGCGGCGGTGGGCCTGCTGCCACTGCATCGTGTACTGGATATCACCGGTTATTGGTTTCTGACAGCGTGCAGATTCATGTTCATACCCAAGTCATTTCGTATGAATCGGAACATTCAGCAGACTGCAGAGGTCGAGAAGAAAAAAACACGGGTCCGCAAGCCGGAGAAAAAGATGCCATCTGTAACCAAGGTGCCACCCGTACTCAGAACAAAGTCGGATGACGATGCGCCACAGAGCACAACAAAACGTCGAACTGACAGTCCGCCAAAACGGGGCAAGGAGCGCGTGGAGCCGCTGATCGTACCGATTGAAAGTGATATTCTGACCGACGTCAAACGAACAAAACAACCCATTGTTCCAGCGCGTGACAATGGTGAGCCTTCCGAACTCCCGAAATCAACTGAAGCCAAACCGCCGAAGGCAGATGATACCCAGCCTGAGAGTCAACCGCCGGCGTTTCCGGAAACGTCCCTGCTAGATCCCTCGAACAGGTACAAGGATGCGTATTCCGAGGAGGAGATTAATCACATGGGCGGCAAGATTGAAGCCATGCTTTTGGACTTCAATGTCGAGGTGAAGGTGCGAAAAGCCCATCCCGGCCCCGTGATTACGCAGTTTGAGGTTGAACCCGCAGCCGGCACCAAGGCCAGTCAGATTGTCAGTCTGTCGACTGATCTGGCGCGAACACTGACTGTTCAAAGCGTGCGGGTCGTTGACAACATTCCAGGCAGTTCCTATATCGGGATAGAAGTCCCCAACAAGAAACGGGAGACGGTTCGACTCATTGATGGTCTGGAATCCGATGACTACAAGAAGTCCGATCATCCGCTCACTCTCATACTGGGCAAGGACATCCGCGGCCGGACCGTCATATCGAACCTTGCAGCCATGCCCCATCTTCTGATCGCAGGAACAACCGGGGCCGGCAAGTCAGTCTGTCTGAACGCGATTCTGCTGAGTTTTCTGTTCAAGTCCAATCCGGACAGCATGCGCCTGATCATGGTCGATCCGAAAATGCTTGAATTTTCAGTTTACGAGGGTATCCCGCACCTGCTGGCACCGGTCATCACGGATATGAACAAAACCGAGAACGCCTTGCGCTGGTGTATCGGTGAAATGGAGCGGCGCTTCCGCCTGATGGCGCAGCTGGGTGTTCGCAATCTCGACAACCTGAATGACACGATTCGTAAATCCAAGTCACCCATCCCTGATCCGTTTGCCAACGACCCGGAGCAACCGCTTGAGACACTCCCCTATATTGTCTTTGTGATTGATGAGTTGTCCGATCTGATCATGGTCATGGGCAAGAAAGCCGAGGAGCTGATTATTCGGATTGCGCAACGGGCAAGGGCGGCAGGCATTCATTTGATTGTTGCCACCCAGCGACCGTCCACTGATGTGATCCGGGGGGTGTTGAAAGCGAACATTCCGACCAGGATCGGCTTCAAGGTGGCGTCCAATGCAGATTCAAGAACCATTCTGGATCAGACCGGCGCGGAAAATCTTCTGGGCGCCGGAGACATGCTGTTTCTACCGCCAGGCAGTGCTGCGCTCATGCGGGTACACGGCGCGTTTGTGTCAGATGACGAGGTCAAGCGGGTGGTTGACAGTATCAAGCATGCCAATGATCCGGACTACGACGACAGTGTAACCTCGTCGCCTGACAATGATGCGGGCACGGGGTCATTCGGCGGTGCAACGGTGACACAGGGCGAGGATGACGAGCTCTACAACAGTGCTGTGGACTTTGTCATCCGCTCGAGAAGACCCACAATCTCCTCGGTGCAGCGGCACTTGCGAATTGGTTACAACCGAGCCGCCCGAATCATCGAGACCATGGAAGAGTCCGGTGTGATCAGCGCCGTCCAGGCGGGTGGCAAGCGGGAAGTGCTGGTTCCGCCACCCGGTGATTGATATGAGACGATGTTGCCTGAAAATCATGATCGCCTCGGCAGGCGCGTGGTTGTCGGTCTCGAGTTCCCTGGGCTTGGCGGCTGAATCGCTGGATCGGTTCAACCAGTTCTTCGATCAGACGACGACCTATTTTGCGGAGTTTCGTCAGTTGATCATGGATGAGGGATTGCACGTGGTTGAGGAGAGCGCCGGGCTGATGTGGATGAAACGACCGGATCGGTTCCGATGGGAGTATTTCGAGCCCTTTGCCCAGACCATCGTCGGAGACGGCAAGGATGTGTGGGTGTATGACCCGGAACTGGAACAGACCACGGTCCGGGAGTTTTCCGATGTCGTTGAGCGAAGCGCGGCGGAAATCCTGGCCGGTTTAGACGATATCGAAGAACACTTCGTTGTCGAGGAGTTGGGTTTGCAGGGCACGATCGCCTGGGTGCTGATCACACCGAGAGATGAGGAATCCGCCCAGTTTCAAACCATGCACCTTGGTTTCGATGAAAACAGCCTCAGCATCATCCAGATTGTCGAAAATCTGGGCAATACCACGCGGCTGCAGTTTTACGACAGCATGACCAATGAAGATCTCGATGAGGCGACGTTTGAGTTTGAGGTGCCGGAAGGCGTCGATCTGATTGATGCCCGTGCCGAGTAACCGTTGATCAACCATCGGCAGAACGAGTGAACGAGTCTTCTGTCAATCCAGCCAACGCCCGTTCCCGGCTGACTCCGCTTGCCGACCGGATCCGCCCTGTTAATTTGGAAGACATTTTCGGTCAGGATCACCTGCTCGGAGCCGACAAGCCGCTGGGTATTGCGATCCGCTCAAAAATTCCGCATTCACTGGTGTTGTGGGGCCCGCCTGGGACCGGCAAGACGACACTGGCCAGGGTGATCTCAAGCTCGCTGGACGCGCAGTTGTTGACGATTTCCGGAGTCAACAGCGGTATCGCCGAGATACGGCAAGCTACCCGACAGGGCAGGGAGGCCAAATCCAAGGGCAAGGCAACGGTATTATTTGTTGATGAGGTCCATCGGTTCAATAAGTCACAACAGGATGGTTTTCTTCCGCACATTGAATGTGGAGATGTGATTTTCGTCGGTGCGACCACCGAAAATCCGAGTTTTGAACTGAACAACGCACTGCTTTCCCGATTGAAGGTGTATGTGCTCAATCCCCTTCAGACAGATGACATACATCGCGTCATCGAGCGTTGTCTGGTGACCGATGACAATCTGCTTCCGAACGGGTTCGCACTGAGCGAGGATGCCAAGTCAATCTTTGCCGAGGCTGCCGGCGGCGATGCGCGACGGGCAATCAGTTACATCGAGGTGGCGATTGGTGTTGTGCAGGGCAAGGCGGATGCTACGGTCACACCGGCATTGGCTGCTGAAATCGTGGGACAGCCGATGGCGAGATTTGACAAGCGGGGCGATGTGTTCTTTGAGTTGATTTCGGCACTGCACAAGTCTGTTCGCGGGTCGGATCCGGATGCCTCCCTGTATTGGTTTACCCGGATGATCAAGGGTGGGTGTGACCCGTTGTATGTTGCGCGACGTGTCGTGCGGATTGCCAGTGAGGACATTGGCAATGCGGATCCGAATGCATTGAACATTACATTGAATGCCTGGGAGACTTATCAGAGACTGGGAACTCCGGAAGGTGAGCTAGCGATCGCGCAGGCAATCATCTATCTTGCCTGCTGTCCGAAGAGCAATGCGGTCTACAAGGCGTTCAATCAGGCGATGGCAGATGCGGACAAGTACGGTCATCTGGAGGTTCCCATGCATTTGCGCAATGCGCCAACCCGGTTGATGAAGGATATGGGTTATGGGGCTGATTATCGTTATGCACATGATGAGGCTGGCGGTGTGGCTGCAGGCGAGCAATACTTTCCGGAAGGTATGCCGCAGTCGGTGTACTACCATCCTGTCGATCGGGGTGTCGAAAAGAGAATCAAGCAGTATCTGGAGATAATTCGCGAACAGGCCGGACAAGACTGATGGATTCTTGGGAGATTTGCAGTCATAGACTATTTTGAATCTTGCCTGCATTTTATAATTTGAAGGCGAGCGAGGTGTTTGGCAACGTTCCCGCATCAATTTTTACGCTGCATTCGTCATTGAATGCCAAGCGTTCGGTAAGACAAGACCACAAGGACAGCTGAGGAAAACATGCTTGATCAACAGTTATTACGAAACGAGTACAAGTCGATTTCAGAGCAACTGAAGCCCAGAGGGTATGATTTGGATGAGGCGTATTACGAGAGTCTTGAATCCAAAAGAAAGTCCATTCAATCGGAGACCGAAAGTGCTCGCAATCAGAAAAACCAACTGTCCAAGCAAATCGGCGGCGTCAAGGCTGCAGGCGGTGATGCAACGGAATTGATGAGCCAGGTTGACTCAGTCAGCGCGCAGCTCGAAACGCTGGAAAAGCAATTTGCCGAAGTACAGAATGAGTTTCAGGAGTTTATGTCTGGAATACCGAACATCGCGCACGAATCTGTACCGATTGGTGTTTCAGAGGATGACAATGAGGAAGTCCGCAAGGTAGGGAAGGTTCCGGAATTTGGATTCACGCCCAAGGATCATGTCAGTCTCGGCGAGAATCTGGCGATGCTGGACTTTGATCAGGGTGCGAAACTAGCGGGTTCCCGATTTGTTCTGATCAGAAGCCAACTTGCTACGCTGCATCGGGCACTCTCACAGTTGATGATCGACACCCACACCCGAGAGCATGGCTATACCGAAGTCAATCCACCGTTCATTGTCAACGCCGGTATTCTCTACGGTACCGGTCAGCTGCCAAAGTTTCAGGATGATCAGTTTCATCTTGAGGATTCGAGAGACTTCTATCTGATTCCGACAGCGGAGGTTCCCCTGACCAACATCGTCAAGGACTGCATCCTGGATCCTTCGGAGCTGCCGATGAAGTTTGTGGCCCACACGCCGTGTTTTCGCCGTGAGGCTGGATCTTATGGCAAGGACACCCGGGGCATGATTCGTCAGCATCAGTTCGAAAAGGTTGAATTGGTGCATATTGTCAAACCTGAGGAATCCTATGCTGCACTTGAGGAACTCACCGCCAATGCTGAGAAGATCCTAAAGCTTCTTGAACTGCCGTATCGTGTGATTGTGCTTTGCACCGGCGATATGGGATTTGGTGCGGCAAAGACCTATGACATTGAAGTGTGGCTGCCGGGACAGGAGAAGTATCGCGAGATTTCGTCCTGCAGCAACTGTGAGGGATTTCAGGCCAGACGCATGAAAGCTCGCTGGAGAAATCCGGATACCCGTCGGCCGGAGCCGGTTCATACCTTGAACGGTTCTGGATTGGCCGTGGGGCGTGCGTTTGTGGCGGTGATGGAGAATTACCAGAATGAGGATGGCAGCATTGATATTCCAGAGGTGCTGGTTCCGTATATGGGTGGATTAACCAAGATTGAGATGTGATTAATTTGATTTAGTGAAATTTAACTTTGTGTAATTTGAAGCATTTCATGAAGTCAAATTGAAAATTGATACGTGTATTGTTTTCTATAAATTGCGCTTTGCTGAGGAATTCCGTTAGCATGTCGTTAATCCGTCCTCAACCTCCAAGTCCAAATCAGATCACCATTCAAGCAATTTGCGCACTCCTACTCGGTTGGGTTTTCATTTTGTTCAGTTTACAACTGCTTGGGTTACGCCGCATTTATTTTCGCCTGATGTTGTCTTGCACTACAATTTACGACATCTCGAAAATTTTGAATGTGCAAGCAGAGTTTTTTTGCTTGACAACGTATTGGAAGTAGCATGCGTCGTCTAGCCGAAAAATCAGTAGCAGAATTATGAATGTCTTGCCTATTGGTAAATTTTCATACTTTCCTATAGACCATATTAGTACAAGCTGATGAACGAGCCTATTAAATTCACTGATATTTACCTTAGTGACTTGAATTCGATTTCTGAACTGCAAGCTTTTGGATTTGAAGGATTTGTGACAATCGAATCTCTGCGCAATAGAGTAAATCTCATACCATGCGAACAAGGTGTTTATCTTCTATTGAGAAATCGTGACTTGCCTCCGAAGTTCCTTTCTACTGGAACTGGCGGGTACTACCAAAATAAAGACCCAAATGTTTGTATGACGAGATTAAAGAATGAGTGGGTGTCTGATGCAATCATAGTCTATGTTGGCAAAGCTGGAGGCAAATGCATAGAATCAGATTTAAACAAGAGAATCAAAGAATTATTAAAATTTGGCAAGGGTAAAGATGTTGCTCATCGGGGCGGTAGGTTAGTTTGGCAGCTTTACGATGCAGAACAGTTGCTTGTTTGCTGGAAAGTTTTAAGAGATTCCGAACCTAGATGTGTCGAGAAGATGCTTATTGAAACATTTAAGCAGTCTCATGGAGGTAAGCGCCCTTTCGCCAATTTAATTGATTGAGGGGGAGTTAACTTGCAATGACATGTGATTACAATTGAAGTTCGTAGGAATGACAAAACCTTGGAATCTACTACTTCCAAGGAAAAATTACAATTCACTGAAAATAAATCGGATTATGACATTGAATAGTCGCCCGCGAATCATAAGTGAGCAAGTCTAGTGTTCATTTGGTGTTGGCTACTCCGGTACCTGCCGAGGCTGGGGATTATCAATCAATAGGCGAAGAGAATTGAGACAGTCTCAAATTTAGGAATAAATATTGTTACGAGTCTTTGTACGACTCTATGTGAGAGTAATACTGGATTTACTTCTTTGGCAAGTAAATGTCTGTAACAGTGCCTTCGTAGATTTCCGCTGCGAAATTGATCGTCTCTGATAAGGTAGGATGGGCATGAACAGTCAGTGCAATGTCCTGGGCATCCGCTCCCATCTCAATCGCCAATGCAACTTCACCGATCAGTTCTCCTGCGTTGGGTCCGGCTATTCCGGCTCCGACCAGACGATTTGATTCCGGATCAAATAGAAGCTTTGTCACACCTTCAGGCCGCGCCATTGACAAAGCCCGACCACTGGCACGCCAGGGAAATACGGCCTTCTGAACGGAAACCCCAGTTCGCTTGGCTTCCTTTTCTGTCAGTCCCACCCAGGCGATTTCAGGATCGGTGTAGGCAACTGAGGGAATGATTGTGGTGTCGAATCCCGACTTCATTCCAGCAATGACTTCTGCTGCAACCTTGCCTTGGTGAGTGGCCCGATGGGCGAGCATCGGATTGCCGGTAATGTCTCCGATCGCGTAAATTCCATCAACGTTGGTTCGCTGTTGTGTATCAACCTGAATGAAGTTTCGCTCATCGACTGCGACTTGTGCGGCCTTTGCGTTGATGGAATCACCATTGGGCACACGTCCGACCGCGGCGAGGATCATGTCGAATTTCTCAGTGGTCTTTTCATTGCCATTTTCGAGTTCCACAGCTAGGTCTGTGTCGTTCGTATCAATCGCATTGACCTTTGTCTTCAGCAGGATGTTCTCATACTTCTTCTTGACGCGGGTGGTCAGGGGTCTGACAATATCTGAATCTGCCTCAGCGATAAGGCTGTCCATTATTTCCACGACTGTGACTTTTGATCCGAGCTCATGGTAGACAGTGGCCAGTTCCAGTCCGATAATTCCGCCACCAATAATCAACAGGCGTTTTGGGACTGTCTTGAGCGCGAGCGCACCCGTAGAGTCGACGATTCTGGGATCGTCTGGCAGAAAAGGCAGTTTTGCTGGCCGCGAGCCGGCGGCAATGATTGCATCTTTGAAAAATACCTTGGTGGTTGTATTTTCATCGGTTACGCTGATTGACTCGGGACTCGTAAACTGTCCAACGCCTGTAACGATCTGCACGCCTCGTTGCTTGGCCAGCATTGCTAGCCCTCCGGTGAGCTGTCCGACCACCTTGTCCACCCATCCGCGCAGTTGCTCACTATTGATATCGGGGGTACCGAATTTGACACCGCATTCTTGGATTTCAGCAGCCTCACAGATGACCTTGGCAACGTGAAGCAGGGCTTTCGATGGAATGCATCCCACATTGAGACATACACCACCGAGTTGAGGGTAGCGTTCGATCAGGACGGTTTTCTTGCCAAGATCCGCTGCCCTGAATGCCGCCGTATAGCCACCAGGTCCGGAACCCAGGACCGCGACGTCTGCATGGATGTCAGTTGCAGAATTGTTCAAGACTTCGAAACCGGACTGATAACGAATGAACAATCAAAGCAAGATGCGCCTTGCGTCGTAAAGCAGCTCACAGACAAACTTCACAAAACGCGCCGCTTCAGCACCGTCGATCACCCGGTGGTCGTAGGACAGGGACAACGGCAGCATGGTCTTCCATTCAACGCCATCCTCTCCTGGAAAGGCGACCAGGTGATTTCGACTGACACCAAGTATGGCAACTTCAGGTGGATTGATGATTGGAGTGAAGAAACGTCCACCGATACCGCCCAGACTTGAAATCGTAAAGCACCCGCCTTGGAAGTCCGATGGCGTCAGGTTGCCGACCCGGGCTTTCTCACCCAGTGCCTGCAGGGTTTTTGCGATTTCCAATACGCCAAGGCTTTGAATGTTGCGGATGACCGGTACCACCAAACCGTTGGGTGTGTCAACCGCGACACCGATATTGAAATATTTCTTCAATATCAGGCTTTGACGGTCAGGAGACAGTGAGGCATTGAAGTTTGGATACTGCTGCAATGCATTGATGATCGCCTTGCAGATGAATGCGAGGATCGTTACGCGTGTGCCGGAGATTTTCTCTTCAGCGTCGATTGCCTTTCGAAACAGTTCGAGTTCGGAAATATCCGCTTCATCATGGTGGGTGACATGCGGGATGTCCAGCCAGGAACGATGCAGCCGATCACCGGTGATTCTCTTGATCTTGGATAGTTTGACCGATTCAGTGTCACCAAACTGCGAAAAATCAACTTCCGGTATGGGTGGTGGCCCGACGATTGCACCGCTGGTCAATGCAGGACCTTCCTGAAGGGTCTGTTTGACAAACTTCTTAACGTCTTCCTTGGTGATCCTGCCTTTGGCGCCGGATCCCCTGACTTTGGACAGATCTGCTCCGAGTTCCCGTGCGAATCGCCGGACGCTGGGACTCGCGTGAGGCAGCGTGCCTTTTGCGCGTTCTACCGGCGGTGGCAGAACCGGCGGACGTTTGGGTGCGAAAGGATCGGATCCAATTCTCGGAGAAGGAACATCGTCGGCAGTTGATTCATGCTGCTCTGATTCTTTGGTTGGTTTCGGCGCGCTGGGCGCGGCTGTCTGGGGTGCGGGAGCTGACGTTGGTTCGGCGTCTGCGGTCGAAGCACCTTTCAATTTGAGGATCGGATCACCCTCGGAAATCTTGTCACCCAGACTGACTAGTACTTCAGTCACTTCACCCGATTCCGGTGAAGGCACATCCATTGTGGCCTTGTCGCTTTCAAGCGTGATCAATGAATCGTCCTTCGCAATCGCGTCACCGGCGGCAACATGAACTTCTATAACCTCTACATCTGAAAAGTCGCCAATGTCAGGTAGTTGGACTGTGATTGGCTCGTTTGTTCCGGCCGCGGTTTCCCCTGGTTTCACTTCTGCGGGCGGTTTCGGTTTGCTGGACTCGGCGCCTGACGTCCCGAGTGCCGAATCAGGCTGTGTTGCAGCATCTGCTGTCGAAGCACCTTTCAATTTGAGGATTGGATCACCCTCGGAAATCTTATCACCCAGACTGACAAGGATTTCAGTCACCTCACCGGATTCCGGTGAAGGTACATCCATTGTCGCCTTATCGCTTTCGAGCGTGATCAGTGATTCATCCCGAGCAACCGTGTCACCGACAGCGACATGAATCTCAATGACCTCTACATCGGTAAAGTCACCAATGTCAGGCAGTGGGACTGTGATTGGTCCGCTCATACAACTATGCCCAAACGGCTACATGGCCTCTTCTTGCTGGAGTGCGAATATCGAGGTATATCCGCCTGACCAGTCAGGCGGAATCTGACAAGGCCGTTCATCGTGGTGCGCCCAACGTGCGGGTTGACCTCTTACGATGTGCTGATAGTATTTCGACTCTGTGGGGACCGGAGTGTAAGGCATCGCGTCAGCAGAGGAGTAGGCATTGAGAAGCAACGGGCGAGGCTGTGCCGATCGGTTAGGCATCGACGAATGCAGCATCCTGCAATTGTGAATCGTCAGTGAACCGGCGGGACCGGTCAGTTCGGTTGCAGTAGTTGTGTCAAGTCCGGCAACGTCGCCAGGCGACAGGCATCCCACCCAGTTGCCGTCGGCGTTGTACTGATCGTACAGGTCCATTTGATGACTCTTCGGCAACACCACCAGCGGACCCTGCTCCGAGTCGCAGTCGTATAGATACAAGCCAACCGTCAGCGGGCTGTAATTGGTGTGCGGCCAGAATTGGATGTCCTGATGCCACTTGACCTCCTCACCGCCGTGCGACCACTTGAAATTCAGTTTCGAGTGATGGAACTTGACATCCGGACCAACCAGGTCGGCAACGATATCGGCTACCAGCGGGCTTGATGCAAACGCCCAATAGGTCGCATGCTGGTCATTCGGACTGGTCAGGCGCCGAAGCCGCGGTTCCCGGGCGCTGTGACTTTTCTCAAGATCCCAGATTGCGTCGGATTCGGTGATCGAGCGACTGAATTCAATCATCTCATCTGTTGTGTCGCGAAGTCGCTTAAGCCAGTCTTCAGGCACCGCATTTTCAACGAGCAGATACCCGTTGTCAAAATAAAACTGTCTTTGCTCCTCGGTCAGGGAGTTGGATGGGTATTGTTTGATTTCGTCAATATTCATCGTCGTTTACCGTTGTGTGTTCGAATTCCGCTGTCCGCTCGCCGATAAGAACCTGTTTGAGAACAATGCTGCAACTTCGATTTCACAAAGCAATCAATCCAACTGTTCCTAAACAGTTGTCGGATCGGGTTTGGAGGGATCGATGTCATACTTTTTGTACGCTTTCATCAATTCGTTTGTGCTGATCTTTCCGTCATCAGCCAGTGCCTTCAATGCCGTTGTCACAACATAGTATCGGTTGACCTCGAAAAACCAGCGTAGCTTGGCTCTGGTGTCCGAACGGCCAAATCCATCGGTACCCAGCACGTAATAACTGCGCGGTACGAATCCCCGGATCTGATCCGCGTAATTTTGCACGTAATCCGTTGCTGCGATCACCGGTCCCTGAGTGTCTTCAAGGCACTGCTCCACGTAACTGGCTTTCGGCTTCTTCCTTGGATTCAACCGATTGACACGTTCAACCGAATGCCCGTCCCGGGCCAATTCATTGAAACTTGTTACGCTCCAGACATCCGCCGCCACCGAGTGTTCAGACTCAAGCAATTTAGCGGCTTCGATCACTTCGCGCAATATCGTGCCGCTGCCGAGCAACTGCACCCGGTTCTTGCTCTTGCTGTCCGACTCGATCAACCGGTACATGCCCTTGACGATGCCCTCCTCGGCACCTTCCGGCAGGGGCGGATGCACGTAGTTTTCGTTCATGCAGGTGATGTAGTAATAGACCGGCTCAAGATTCTCATACATGCGCCGAAGTCCATCGTGGATGATGACCGCAAGCTCATAGGCATAGGTCGGATCATAGGAAATACACGATGGAATGGTCGAGGCCAGGATATGGCTGTGTCCGTCCTGATGCTGGAGTCCCTCGCCAGCCAGCGTCGTGCGTCCCGCGGTGCCACCGATCAGGAACCCCCGGGTCTTGATATCCGCAGCTGCCCATGCCAGGTCACCACAGCGCTGGAATCCGAACATCGAATAAAAGATGTAAAACGGAATCATGTCTACTGCGTGGTTGCTTGATGCGGTTCCCGCCGCAATCCAGGAACACATGGCACCAGCCTCGTTGATGCCTTCCTGCAATACCTGACCGGTTTCTGACTCGCGGTAGAACATCAGCTGATCGGCATCTTCGGGTTCATAGAGCTGACCGAAAGGTGAATAGATACCCAACTGACGGAACATGCCTTCCATGCCGAAGGTTCTGGATTCATCAGGAACGATCGGAACGACTTTCTGTCCGATGGTCTTATCCCGGATCAGGCTGGTCAGGATACGGACAAATCCCATGGTGGTTGAAATCTCCCGTTCGCCGGTACCCTTGAGCTGTGCGTCGAAGATACTCAGTTCGGGTATCTTCAGTTTCGAACTGAGCAGTCTGCGAGACGGCAGGGAGCCGCCGAGCTTGCGCCTTTGATCGAGCATGTATTGAATCTCGGGGCTGTCTGCCGGTGGGCGGTAGAATGGCGTATTGGCAACCTCCTCATCTGACAGGGGGATGCTGAATCGGTCGCGGAAGGAAATCAGTGAATCCTCACCGACCTTTTTTTGCTGGTGCGTGATGTTCTGTCCCTCACCGGCTTCGCCCATGCCATAGCCCTTGACGGTTTTCGCCAGAATCACCGTGGGCTGTCCGGTATGCTGAACCGCCGCGGCGTAGGCCGCATAGACCTTGTGCGGGTCATGCCCGCCCCGGTTCAGCCGCCAGATGTCCTCATCGGTCATCTTGGCCACCATCGCCCGCAGCTCGTCGGATGTTCCGAAAAACTTCTCGCGCGTATAGGCACCGCCTTTGGCCTTGAATGCCTGAAACTCACCGTCAACCGCTTCCTCCATGCGTCTTCTGAGTGTGCCGTTGACATCGGCCATCAGTAACGGATCCCAGTATGATCCCCAGATCAGCTTGATGACATTCCATCCGGCACCGCGGAACTCACCCTCAAGTTCCTGGATGATCTTGCCGTTGCCCCGAACCGGGCCGTCCAGTCGCTGCAGATTGCAATTGACAACAAAGACGAGGTTGTCCAACTGCTCGCGGCCGGCCATTGACAGCGCGCCCATGGATTCGGGCTCATCCATCTCACCATCGCCGACGAAGGCCCAGACCTTCCGGTCACCCATGTCACACAAGCCACGGTTGTGGAGGTATTTCATGAAACGCGCCTGGTAGATGGCCATGATCGGTCCCAATCCCATCGACACGGTTGGGAACTGCCAGAAATCCGGTTTCAGGTGCGGGTGCGGATAAGAGGGCAGGCCGTTGCCGTCGGCTTCCTGTCTGAATTTCTCCAGGTCTTTCTCATCCAGGCGTCCTTCCAGGAATGCTCTGGCGTAGATACCCGGTGCGGAGTGACCCTGGATGAAGATCAGGTCCCCGCCATGCGATTCGTTCGGTGCGCGCCAGAAGTGATTGAATCCGACATCATAGAGCGTTGCAGATGAGGCGAAGCTGGCGATGTGTCCACCCAGTTCGGTGGAGGTCTGGTTGGCGCGTACGACAATGGCCAGCGCATTCCAGCGGATCAGTGAGCGGATCTTCCACTCCAGTTCATGGTTGCCATCGCTACGCTGTTCGTTTGCTGCCGCAATGGTATTGACATAGGCTGTCGTCGGGCGATGCGGAATGTGCACACCGGAGCGGCGCGCACTGTCAATCAACTGCTCAATCAGGAAATGCGCCCGTTCGTGACCCTCGCGCTCGATGACACTGGTCAGTGCTTCCAGCCACTCCTGGGTCTCGTCGGGATCAACGTCAATGATCGGTTTGGGCTTAAACATAGCGATATCAATCCAATTTTATAACTTATAGGAAATCAGCAGCCAATTGAAATTGTCACTGATTCACCGTGAGGGCCTGTTGTTCGGTGTCCATCCAAAGCACCTTGGAAAGACATTGCCCGGTATGTGATGCCTCAATTGTGGCAACAGTTTCGGGCGGTCCGCATGCGGTGATCTTGCCTCCCTCGTCACCGCCTTCGGGGCCTAGGTCGATGATCCAGTCAGCGGATTTGATGACTTCGAGATTATGTTCGATGACAACAATCGTGTTACCGCGATCCCGCAATTCCAGTATAACCGATAATAATTGCTTGATATCCTCAAAATGCAGGCCGGTTGTCGGTTCATCCAGCAGATACAGTGTGCTTCCGGTGTCTTTTTTTGACAGTTCGAGAGACAGTTTGATGCGTTGCGCCTCGCCGCCAGAGAGTGTGGTCGCGCTCTGTCCCAGGCAGATGTAGTCGAGACCGACATCGCGCAGCGTGCGCAGTTTCCGCGCAATCGGCGGAATCGATGAGAACATCTCCAGCGCCTGTTCAACTGAAAGGTCCAGCACTTCGGCGATGTTCAGTCCCTTGTACTTGATTTCCAGTGTCTCGCGGTTGTAGCGTTTCCCATCACAGGAACTGCAGCGCACGAACATGTCGGGTAGAAAGTGCATCTCGACGCGTACGAGCCCATCGCCGCGGCAGGCTTCACAGCGCCCGCCGCGGACGTTGAACGAGAAGCGGCCTTCCCGGTAGCCCCGGGTACGGGCCTCGACGGTTCGCGAAAAGAGTTTTCTGATATGGGTGAAAAGCCCCGTATAGGTCGCCGGATTCGATCTCGGCGTGCGTCCGATCGGTTGTTGGTCAATTCGGATGATCTTGTCGATTTTCTCAAGGCCCTTGATGCCGTCATGTTCGGCTGCGGACAGTTTGGAGCGATGAAGTCTTGTGGCAACGGCCGGGTAGACGGTCTCATTGACCAATGTCGACTTGCCGGAACCCGATACGCCGGTCACACAGGTAAAAAGACCCAATGGCAGTTCCACATCAATGTTCTTGAGGTTGTTGCCCCGCGCGCCCTTGATGAGGATCGTTCGGTCTGGATCCTGAGGCACTCGGAGCATGGGAATCTCGATCTGCCGCTTGCCTGACAGGTATTGGCCGGTCAGTGATTGCGGGCAGTTTTCCACCTCGGCGGGCGTACCCTGCACAATCACGTCGCCACCATGAGCTCCGGCCCTCGGCCCCAGATCGACGACGTAATCTGCGCTTCGGATGGTCATCTCATCGTGTTCGACCACCACCAGGGTGTTGCCCAGATTGCGCAGGCGGTTCAGGGTGTTCAACAGTTTCCGGTTATCGCGCTCGTGCAGTCCGATCGAGGGTTCGTCCAGCACATAGGTGACACCAACCAAGCCGGAACCGACCTGTGACGCCAGCCTGATTCTCTGAAGCTCGCCTCCGGACAGGGTGCTGGTTGCCCGGTCCAGCGAGACATAGGTCAGCCCGACATCGGCCAGGAAACGCAGTCGCTCGGTGATGTCGCGCACGATTCGCTCGGCAACCGGTACGTTTTGCCGGTCATACTGCATGAACCTGAATCTCTCCAGTGTCTCGGTGATGGTGAACCGGGTCAGCTCATGAATCGCGAGATTGTCAACGAATACGTTTCTCGGACCGATGGCCAGACGACTGCCGTCGCACGCGTGACACGGGCTGGTGACGAGGTATTTGGACAGCTCGTCCTTGATCGAGTCTGAGGTGGTTTCACGGTACCGACGCTCGAAGTTCGGAATTACACCCTCGAATGCCCGGAAACTGCGGTACACGTGTCCGTTTGCGCTCTCATAGCGCATGGAAATCTTCTCTTCCCCGCTGCCGTGGAGTACGATGTTTCTGATTGATTCCGGCAATTCACCGAAAGGTTGATCAAGGTCAAATTTATAGTGGCTGGCGAGAGATTCCAGCATGCTGTAGTAGTATCCGTGGCGGGTGCTCCATTCGGCCAGTGCGCCTGACGCAATGCTGATACTGGCGTCAATCACGATCTTGTCCGGGTCGAAGTTGGACATGTGGCCGAGTCCATTGCATTCGGGGCAGGCGCCTTGCGGATTGTTGAATGAGAATATCCTGGGTTCGAGTTCATCAAGCACATAGCCGCAGAAAGGGCAGCCGAAGTTGGCACTGAATAGCGTTCCATCCGTGTCAATGCTTCCGTCCGACTGGATTTTGGCACAGATCACCAGTCCATCCGACAGCTCGGTCGCGGTTTCGATGGAATCGGTCAGTCGTGTTCGGATGTCATCTTTCATCACCAGGCGGTCGACGATCACCTCGATGGTATTGCGGATGTTGCGGTCGAGTTTTGGAACCTGTTCGATCTCGTAGATTTCACCATTGATTCGCAGGCGGACGTAACCGTGTTTTTTCAGCATCTCGAACACCTGCTCATGCTCACCTTTCTTGGCCCTCACAACCGGTGAGATGATGGCCAGGCGGGAGTCCTGGGGCAGCAGGAGGATCTGATCGACGATTTCCGCGATCGATTTCGCTGAAAGGACGGTTGCGTGTTCCGGGCAACGCGGTTCGCCGACGCGGGCGTAGAGCAATCTCAAATAGTCGTAGATCTCGGTGACGGTACCGACTGTTGAGCGCGGGCTGTAGCGGGCCACCTGCTGGTGAATGCTGATGGCGGGAGAGAGACCCTCGATCGAGTCCACATCGGGTTTGTCCTTGAGTGCCAGGAATTGTCGGGCGTAGGCGGACAGGGATTCAACGTAGCGCCTCTGACCTTCTGCGTAGATGGTGTCGAAAGCGAGTGATGACTTTCCGGAGCCGGACAGTCCGGTGATGACGTTGAGTTTTTCTCGGGGGAGTTCGACGGAAATATTCCTTAGATTGTGAGTTCTGGCACCTCTTACAATTATCTTTCCCGACGACATCATCATTTCCTGTTGTTAAAGGTAAAACCTGTTAATATTAACGCGCTTTGACCATTCGAGGCAATTTTTTTTTGTGGAACAAAACGGCTTTACAAAATTAGAAAGAAAATCAGTTAGTTCGCTCGCTGCTGTGCTTGCGCTGCGTCTGATCGGACTGTTCATGATTCTTCCGGTACTGGCGCTGCATGCGGAGGACTTCACTGGTTCGACCGCATTTCTCATTGGATTGGCACTTGGCATCTATGGGCTGACACAGGCATTGTTTCAGATCCCGTTTGGTGCCGCATCCGATCGCTGGGGCCGAAAACCCATATTGGTATTGGGGTTGGTGATCTTTGCCGCGGGCAGCATCGTCGCGGCCGAGTCCACTACGATTTATGGTGTGATACTGGGGCGGGCGTTGCAGGGCGGTGGTGCGATTGCGGCTGTGGTACTGGCCTTTGTCGGGGATTTGACGCGGGAATCACAGCGTACCAAGGCCATGGCTGTTATCGGCGTATCGATTGGCACCGCGTTCACGCTGGCATTGATACTTGGCCCATCGTTGAATTACTTCGCCGGTTTGCGCGGACTGTTCTGGCTGGCTGCCGCAATGGCGCTGGTTGGACTGATCATCGTCTGGAGGCTGGTGCCGAGCGGCGAGTCAACGGTTCGGGAACAGACCTACAGTCGGCCATTCATCAATTTAGGTGAGGCTCTTTTTGACCGAAATCTGATCCGGCTCTACTCGGGGACCTTCACCATCCATGTGGTGATGACCTCGTTGTTTCTGGCGTTTCCGGTCGAACTTGTGGAAATTACGGGGCTTGCCCGGTCGAGTACCTGGAAGTTCTACGCGCCGGTATTCCTCTTGTCGTTTGTGATGATGCTGCCACTGATTCGCATCGCCTCGAAGCAGAGTCGCTCGCGATTGATCATGATTTCGGCTGCCTTGCTGCTGGTTGTCGCTCATGTTGGCTTGATCTTTGCAACCGAATCAAACACCTTTTGGCTGCTTGCATTGAGTCTTTGGATGTTCTTTGTCGGCTTCAACACGCTTGAGGCGGTCTTTCCGTCCACGACGGTTTCAGCGGCACCGGCTGACAAGCGAGGGACGGTCATGGGGTTCTTCAACACCTGTACATTTTCGGGTGCATTTGCAGGTGGCATTGTTGGTGGTCTGGTGTACGGTGGGTTTGGTTCAACAGGGGTTTTTCTGGTCTCAAGTATTGCTATACTGCTATGGATTGGAATCGAAACCATTGCCTCGTCAGGAAAGTGAGCAAGGTTTTGATTTGGGTATACAATCAAGTTTGAATTCGGTTTGGAAATACAAACAGTAGGGGTGATTGGAATGTCAGGTATAAATAAGGCGATTTTGATAGGAAATCTGGGAGCTGACCCAGAACAGCGTCGTACGCAAGGCGGGACATTGGTTGCCAACTTGCGTGTTGCAACGACAGAGGTTTGGACGGATCAGGAAACAAGAGAGAGAAAGGATCAAACCGAGTGGCATCGAGTTGTACTTTTTGGACGGCTTGCAGAAATCGCTATAGAGTATTTACGAAAAGGCAGTCAGGTATATATTGAAGGAAGAATTCACACAAATAAGTGGCAGGACACGCGTACTGGACAAGATCGATACACAACTGAAATCATTGCTCGGGAACTCAAGATGCTAGGTCGTAGACCCGAAGGGGGAAGCAGCCAATATAGCAGCTCACAAGATTCCGGATATCGTCAATCATCCAACGACAACTACAGTAAACCCAGCAGTCCACCACCAGCAGAACCGCAAGGAATGCCGGATGTCCCTGACGATCCGATGGATGATATTCCGTGGTGATACTTCGCTGGTGATTTAGCCGCCGCCACTTATTCGGAATCCACTCCCAGTGCATCGCGGGCGCGCAGTTTGGCCGCGATGTATTCCGATTGAGGGATGTGCAGCAGTCCCTTGATCTTGCGCATCAGATGCTGTTCATGGGGATCAAGGTTTTGATCACTCAGCACAACTCTCCACATGCTCTCAACCAGGTTGATCTTCTGCGCAATCGCCCAGTTTTGATTGATGATGGATGTGATCTCGTGCAGGCAGGTCGCATGGTCCAGATGTTGCTGCGCACTTTGCAGAACCTGCTTGATGCTCCCGGGGTCAACACCCAGATGCGTGACCAGGGCGACTTCGATCTGCGCAAGTTCCGACGCATCGAACTGATTGTCGGTTTGGGCCGCTTCCAGCAACAGTGCCGCCGCCGCAAAGGATGTCAATTGCTCAAAGTCTGAATCGGAGCGTTCATCCTCAACCGACAGCAGGTTTTCCACAGCTTGTCTGAATTTTACGAGCATCAGGTTCGATACCTTTTCTTGGATATATACAACGGATATCCATATTTTACCGATTTCAATCAATCCAGTTCCTCGAGAACAGGGTATATGTGACTGTGGTTTCTCCAATCGCCGGTTGTTCGGCTTATCCCTGGCAACGCCGTGTATATAATGCGAACGAAATTCAAAGTACCGACTCACTCGTCTCAATCCAATCCAGTAAATTGCCCGATTCGTCGCAACAAATACTGCCTTCGGTTCATCGGTGGTGGCTGATCATTTGTAGTAGAGCCTTTGCCTTTGGCAAATGACTCCCGGTTGTGAATAGTCGAATCAAAAACTCCTCATCCAAGATGAGATTTGGCGTTGTCGGTGCCGGCTACATGGGTGTGCTGCATGCCTCGCACTATGACGCAAACGAGAACTGCGAGTTGGTGGGCATTGTCGATGTTGTGCACGAACGCGCACGGGAGCTGGCTGAAAAATACAACTGCGCCTGGTATGCTGATTCCCGAGAACTCGCCGAACATGTCGACGCAGTCAGTATCACAGTCCCGTCCACAGCGCATTGTGCAGTCGCCGAAATCTTTCTCAATCGAAAGATCGATGTATTGATCGAGAAACCATTGGCATCAACTCTGCCGGAAGCTGAAAGGATCGTCGAGCTCACGAGACAAAACGGTGTGACCTGCATGGTCGGTCATCAGGAGCGTTTCAACTCCGCAATCATGGAGGCTTCAGGCATGATTGAAGAGCCAAAATTTGTGGAAGCCCATCGCCAGGGCGTCTTTGGCGGGCGAGGCGGTGACGTCGATGTGATCAACGATCTGATGATTCACGATATTGACCTGGTACTCGCATTTGTCAAGGCTCCGGTCACAAACGTTTCGGCGCTCGGTGCATCGGTTGTCACATCGCATGTCGATATTGCCAATGCACGCCTTGAGTTTTCAAACGGCACGATCGCCAATGTGACGGCTTCCAGGGTGGCAACCGAGCGCCAGCGCATGTTCCAGGTCTATACCAGTCACGAATACGTGGAACTGGACCTACTCCACCAGACCATGGTTGTTCGAACAACCCGGCAGGACAGTGAAAATGGCGGTGAGGAGGTTGCCGTTGATTCGAATATTGATCTCACACCGAATGTGACACTGAAGACCGAAATCGATCACTTTGTCGAGATATTGACCAATGGAGGGACACCGTTTGTGACAGTTGAGGATGGATTGTCTGCGATGGAGGTTGCGGAAATGGTTCGAGTCCAGGTGAATCAGGTCTGATGGCTGAAGTTGAGAAAATTCCCTACTTTGACCTGACCGGGCAGTTTGACAGTCTCAAGTCCGAGTGGTTCGACGAGATCGGGCAACTCGGCAAAACCGGCAACTTCATACTGGGACCGGCAATTGAGCGATTCGAATCCAGTATCGCCGAATATCTTGGTGTCGAGCACGCGGTTTCTGTTTCAAGTGGCACCGATGCACTGATACTGGCGTTGCAGGCACTGGGCATCGGACCAGGGGATTCAGTCGTCATACCGGACTTTACCTTCTTTGCGACAGCCGAAGCCGTTTCGCTGACAGGAGCCGCGCCTGTATTTGCGGACATTGAGCCGACTACATTCAACATCGACGCGGACAGATTGGAAACGGTGATTCGCCCGGATACCAAGGCCATCCTGCCGGTTCACCTGTTCGGGGCACCGGCACAGATGGCGCACATCAATGAGATTGCAAAACTCAAGGGCATTGCTGTTGTGGAGGATGCCGCCCAGGCGTTTGGTGCGAAGATCGGCGGGATGCATGTCGGCGCCTGGGGGGATGTGGGTTGTTTCAGCTTTTACCCAACCAAGGTCCTGGGCGCCTTTGGTGATGGTGGACTGATTACAACAGGCGACGGCGAGATCGCAAACGAGTTGAGGCTGATGCGAAATCACGGCGTTGCCGGTGCGAACATTCACTGCCTGATCGGTCGGACCAGTCGTCTGAACTGTGTACAGGCTGCTTTGCTGCAGATCAAGCTGCAGTCAGTGGATGACAAGATTCACCGGCGTCAGCAATTGGCGAAACTGTATATCGATCATCTGCAAGGGCTTGAATTGAGTCTCCCGCAACAACCTGAAGGGATGACGCATGTATACAACATTCTCACAATCAGCAGTCCAATGAGGGATGTGATTGCCCAGGCATTGGCTGAAGAGCAAATCGGTCATCAGATTTACTATCCGATGCCCGTGCACCGGCAGCAACCGTATCGCAGTCTCGGGCTTGACAACGCCGATTATCCTGAGGCAACCCGTGCGTCGATGCAGGTCATCTCCCTGCCACTTTACCCGGAAATGCCAACGCATCATGTCGAGCGGATTTGCGGTGTCATCCGAAATGCGATTGCGTAGTGTCTTACTGGTATTGTCAGCCTTGTTGCCATGCTTTGGTGCGGTGGCATCATCTGGCGAAAACTGCAGGTTGGCGACCAAGCAGTGGTCCGGTATGGAAATCCATACCATTCAGTTGCAGCGTGAGGATGGACGGCAGATCAGGCTTCGCGCCCGGGTGGCTGACAGTCCCGCAGAACGCAGTGCGGGATTTCAGCACATCTGCCCCGAAATCATCGCATTGAGTTCCATTCTGTTTGTCTATCGGACACCCACCGTCACCAGTTTCCACATGAACAACGTCCATGATGAACTGGACATCGGTTTTTTCGATGAAAGTGGAGCGTTGATTTCGGTACTTCAAATGAAACCCCGGCAAGCCGATTCGGACTCAGCGGCAATCTATGGGATCGGATCCCGGGAGTTCATGTATGCATTGGAAACCAGAGCTGGATTTTTCAGTGAGCATGGCCTGAGTCCGAACGAGACCATTTTGATTTATCCCTGATCCGAAACAATGCGTCCAAATCAACCCAAACATCCGCTATCTGAACATATTCGCCGGCCAGGCAGGAGGATCCCGTGAGTACTGTCATGACTTCCATCGACAACGGAATCTACACCATTGTCATGAATCGCCCCAAGCAGCTCAACGCATTGAACCAGGATTTGCTGGATGGATTGATGCTGGCAGTTGACGAGGCGCAAAACGATTCCAGCGTTCGCTGTGTTGTGCTCAAAGGGGAGGGTGCACACTTCATGGCGGGTGGAGATATTGTCTACTTCCACGAGTTACGCAATCTGGGTGACGTGGAGAAGTCCGAGATTTTCAGTGCGCTCATTTCGAGTGTCCATGTGTTCGTGGAAAAACTGGCTGCATTGCCGGTGCCTGTGATTGCCAGTGTGCGCGGTGCCGCGGCTGGATTTGGAATCAGCCTGGTGGCCGGTAGTGACCTGGTGGTGGCATCCGACACTTCATTCTACACCTCGGCCTACAATCTGCTTGGAACCTCTCCGGATGGTGGCAGCACCTACTACCTGCCTCGGTCGGTGGGCATGAAGAAAGCCATGGAAATCACCTTGTTGACCGAACGTTACAGTGCCGAGCAGGCATTGGGAATGGGACTGGTCAATATGGTGGTGAAAGACGACGAGCTTGAAGCGGCAACGGCGAAGGTCGCCCGCACGATTGCCGGCTCTGCAAGAACCGCGGTGGCCAATGCCAAACGTTTGATCAGGCAGTCGGACCACAATGACCTCAATGCGCAGTTGCGGTTCGAGTTGGATTGTTTTCTCGAGTGTGCGCTCGGAAACGATTTCGCTGAGGGCGTTCAGGCATTTGTCGATAAGCGCAAGCCCCAATTTCAGGATTGAGTCGACCGGTTGGTTCAAAACGTCCGATTTCCGAAAATTTTCCTTGAGAAAAAATCCAATTCAGGGTAAATTATTGGCATCCCGGTAAACCTTTATTTTCACTCCTTGCCTTGCCAGTACCGGTAGTTCAAGGCTGATATCCGAAAGGAGATTTACATGCGTCACTATGAGATTGTTGCGCTGGTCCATCCCGACCAAAGCGCACAGATTGAAGACATCGTCGCCCGATATCGGAAGATTGTTGAGGATTCCGGCGGGCAGATTCACCGCTACGAGAATTGGGGGCGTCGCAAACTCGCCTATCCAATCCGAAAGATCTACAAGGCGGATTATTTTCTGCTGAATATCGAGTGCGAGCCAGCGGTCAAGGATGAGATTGAGAATGCGTTCCGCTACTACGACTCAATCATCCGAAGCCTGATCATCCGCAAGGATGAGGCGGTGACCGAACAATCCCCCATACTCAAGAAGCTGATCAAGCAGGAAGCTGAGGAACGAGCGGAAAAGGAAAGGGAGGCAGCGGAACTGGCCCGTATCAGGGAAGCTGAGAAGGAAAAAGCCGCTGCAGCTGCCGCCGAACAGGAGGCAAGTGAGGCAAAGGCGGGTGAGTCTGATGCCGATACCGGGGATGACTCTCCACAACCGGACGAGTCAGACACTGTTGAGGCGACTGCGGAGGTAGAGACGGAAACCGAAGCTGCAGCTGAGACCGAAAGTGAAAGCGAAACTGCTGCAACTGCAACCGAGGCTGCAACAGAGACGGAAAGCGAGGATGCACAGCAGGCACCTGACAATGACGACGATGGTTCAAAAGAACCCGAAAAAAGCGACGATAAAGAAGAGGTGACCAAATGATGAGACGTCACAGGGCACGCAAGTACTGCCAGTTTACGGCTGCTGGCATCAAGGAAGTGGACTACAAGGACCTCGATATGCTCGAAGGGTTTGTGTCCGAGTCCGGAAAAATCTATCCGAGTCGCAGTACCGGAACCAAGGCGAGATACCAGCGCCAGCTCGCCCGTGCGATCAAGCGGGCACGGTACCTGGCACTGATCGGCTACACAGATTCACAGTAGGACCGGAGGATGCCATGGAAGTGATATTGCTTGAAGCAGTACAGAAACTCGGTCAGCTGGGCGACACCGTTCAAGTCAAGAATGGTTATGCCCGCAACTACCTGATTCCCCAGAAAAAAGCCGTAAGAGCAACACCTGAGGCGATCGCCCGGGTCGAGGAACGCCGTGCACAGTTGCTCAAGGAAGAGAAAGAACGGCTGGATGTGGCACAGGCCCGTGCGGACACCGCAGTCAAGCAACTGCATTTGGTCAAGCGGGTCATCGACGACACCGGCAGACTGTTCGGGTCAGTCTCAACAACGGAAATCATTGACAAGGCCGCGGAGGCCGGAACTGAGATCCTCAGGTCTGAAATCGATATGCCCGGCGGACCGATCAAGGAAACCGGTGATCACGAGATCACAGTCAAGGTGCATCCAGAAGTCAGTTTCAATATCACGATCTCCGTTGCCGCAGGCGATCAGGAGACTTCTGTCGAGGAACTCGTCAATCAAGACCTCGCCGCCGATGAATCCACCGCTGACGAGGTTGCAGAGGATGAACCGGACTCGTCGGAATCACAGAATCAGACTCCAAGCGAGGAAGCTGAGGAGAAGTCGGATTAGTGGCGGCAGTTGAGCGTCATCGAAGTTCGAAAGAAGACCTGGGACCGCCGCCGGTCCCGTCCAATACACAATCCTTACCGGTACCACCCAATCAGCGCGAAGCCGAGAGATCCGTCATCGGCGGGCTCCTGATCAATGGCAAGCAGTTTGAAACCGTACTCGGTCTGATCAAGAAAGAGGACTTCTACGACTTCAAGCATCAGATTGCCTTTGCTGCAATGCAGAGTCTGTTCGAGAAGCATGAGGAGATTGACCTGCTCACGGTGAAGGATTTTCTTGAGCGGCAGGAAAAACTGAACGACATCGGTGGTATCGGTTATCTGGCGGAAATCGCCCATGAGACGCCCAGTGCCAGCAATGTCGCTTCCTATGCAAGAATCGTTCGCGACCACGCAATTCTAAGGTCCCTGCTGCAAGGATGCAACGAGATTCGGCAGATCGTCTTTGCCCATCAGAATTCTTCGGTCAATGATGTGTTGAGTCGGGCACAACAGGTGATGTTCGATCTCGGCCGGGAATACGACAACAATCCCGATCTCATTCACATAAGAGATGCCTCGACTGCTGCCTTCAAACGTATCGAGGAACTGCATGAGGATCCCAACAAGAGCAGCATTACCGGCATCCCAACCGGATTTGCTGATCTGGATGAACTGACATCGGGCTTCCAGCGATCGGACCTGGTCATCATCGCAGGCAGACCGTCCATGGGTAAAACCGCATTGGCCATGAACATCGCAGAGCACGCAGCTGTCAAGAAAGGTCTCAACGTCATCATTTTCAGCTTGGAAATGCCGGCGATCCAACTGTCCATGAGGTCCCTGTCGTCTTTGAGCAGTATCGATTCAAAGATAATTCGTGAAGGCGATATGGGCGAAGGTGAGGAAGGACGGGATAATTGGAAGCGATTGGCGCATGCCTTGAATCTGCTTCAAAATGCATCAATCTATATTGATGCGACACCGGGCATATCGCCACTGCAGATTTCTGCCGTCTCTCGCCGCATGGCACGAGAACATAAATTGGACATGATCGTGGTGGATTATCTCCAACTGCTGCAGATCAAGGATGATCAGTCCAACCGCGCCACTGAATTGGCGAAGATCACACGTGAACTGAAATTTTTGGCCAAGGAATTGGATGTTCCTGTGATTGCGCTGTCTCAGTTGAACAGGGAGGTCGAGGGACGCCCCAACAAGCGCCCCATGATGGCTGACCTCAGGGAGTCAGGCGCCATTGAACAGGATGCAGACCTGATTCTGTTCGTCTACCGGGAAGAGATGTACAAGCCGGATACCACTGAGCATGGCGTGGCTGAGATCATTATCTCCAAGCATCGAAATGGCGATACAGGGACGGTGAAACTGACGTTCATGAAGGAATATACCCGTTTCGAAAATTTCGCGAACGATCCACAGCATGCCGCTTCAGGTCACGATATCGCATACGATTGAGCAGTTCCGCTGACCGGGAACCATGCGGCTATTCGGCTCTGTCAGCTCATCTGCCTTGCTGCACAACCTGTCTACGGTAAGGCGTCGTGCACCCCACTCCAGGATCATGGCCGTGGTCAAGGCAAATGGCTACGGACACGGACTGTTGCGAATTGCAGGGATACTTGGAAATCATGTTGACGCGTTTGCGGTCGCAACGGTTGAGGAAGCGGTCAGCCTGACGGATTCCGACACTGCGGTCCCGGTGTGTGTTCTATCCGGCTTTCATTCCCCGGAACATGTTGCTGTCTTTCAATCCAAGCCCATCAGTTGCGTCATCTATTGCGCCGAACAGATTGATCTGTTGCAACAGGCCCAGCACAAAGGTGAGATTTCAGTATGGATCAAGGTCGATACCGGGATGCATCGCCTGGGTTTTCCGATTGAGGAACTGACACAAGCCTGTGCGACTGTGCGGTCAATTCCCAATGTGCGGATCGCAGGGGTGATGTCTCACTTCGCCTGCGCGGACGAATTGGTTTGCGACTTCACAAAGACACAGCTCGACCGATTCAACCGATGCACCGGGGATCTTGACATTGAGCGCAGCATCGCCAATTCCGCGGGGATTGTCGGTTGGCCGGACAGTCATCTCGATTGGGTCAGACCAGGCATCATGCTCTATGGTGCATCGCCCATCGCCGACCAGTCTGCCGAGTCGCTTGGGCTTCGACCGGTGATGAATCTTTACTCGACGGTCATCGCGATCAATCAACTGAACGCAGGGGAGGCAATCGGTTACGGACTGACCTGGAAAGCCGCGCGGGACATGCGCGTCGGGATCGTCGGGTGTGGCTATGGCGATGGATATTTTCGAAGTGCCTCGTCCCGGGCAAAGGTGTTGATTGATGGAACGACTGCCGATGTGATCGGACGGGTATCCATGGACATGCTGGCAGTGGATTTGAGCAGTCATCCTGACATCCGGGTGGGAACGCGGGTCAAACTCTTTGGCGACGGCCTGCCGGTTGAACAACTTGCCGATGCTGTTGGCACAATCCCTTATGAGATTCTGACTTCGGTCAATGCGCGTTCGGTTGCGTTTATCGAAGAGTAGGGGGAATTCCGATTCTGAACTCAGCCGACGTCCCAGCAACCTGACAGACTTCAGATCTGCGACGATTGGACGTGCAGGACACTGTTGTTTGGCCTGACTGAAACCGATTGATCTGTCTCGCCGGGTTCTTGCCAGTTCCCAATCGCCAAACCGCTAGTCGACTCTCAGCAGCTCATTCAATCCGGTCTTGCTGCGGGTTTTCTCATCGACCTGTTTCACGATCACCGCGCAATAGAGGCTGTAACTGCCGTCGGCAGACGGCAGGTTTCCCGCGACGACGACAGAGCCGGGTGGTACCGCTCCATAACTCACCTCACCGGTCTGGCGGTTGTAGATCTTCGTGCTCTGACCGATGAAAACTCCCATCGAAACGACCGAACCCCGTCCGACAATGACGCCTTCAACAATCTCGCTGCGCGCACCGATAAAGCAGTCATCCTCAATGATCGTCGGCGTAGCCTGAAGGGGTTCCAGCACGCCGCCTATGCCGACACCGCCTGAGAGATGAACGTTCTTGCCGATCTGCGCACATGATCCGACCGTCGCCCAGGTGTCCACCATGGAGCCGTCGTCAACATAGGCACCGATGTTGACGTAACTGGGCATCAAAACCACGTTGCGACCGACATGCGCACCGTATCGCACGGTTGCAGGCGGTACGGCCCGATAGCCTCCGGCCGCAAACCGCTCATCGTCAAATCCCGAAAACTTTCGCTCAACCTTGTCGTAATAGGTCGCCTCTCCGTCCTCGATCACGCGGTTGTCATTGACCCGGAATGACAGCAGCACCGCTTTTTTTGCCCACTCATTCACACACCATTGCCCGTCGCGCTGTTCGGCCACGCGAACCGATCCGTTATCCAGCGCCGCGATCGTCTCATCAATGGCTTCACGGACTTCGGGTGGACAGGATTGCGGACTCAGTTCAGCCCGGTTCTCAAAAGCGGTATCAATCGTGGATTCAAGTGTAGTCATGAATGCTCCAGTTGTAGTCAAAGTGGTGAAAAGCGAATCAATCCAATGCTTGATGAATCGCCGCTCTCAGAGATTCCAGGACCGATTCATCGCATATCAGTTCTCCATCGCGGTCGACGATAAAGAACACGTCCTCAGCCCGAACGCCGGTCGTTGTGATCTTGGCCGACAGCAGTTTCAGCTTGTGATTCAGCAGTGTCTTGACAACAAGATACAGCAATCCTGGCCGATCCTGCGCAACAACTTCCATAATTGTATAGTCACCACCGAGAGATTGGGAGTAGGCGATTCTTGTTGGAAAGGAAATATGACGCGCCACCCGGTTCGGCGCGACTCTGCGGGGCGAGTGTTGGATCTTCCGGTCAATGATCGCGTTGGTGACCAGCGCCTCAAATTTATGCAGGCTGGCATCCGAATGGATCGAATCCTTGCTCAGTGGCAATGCGACAAATGAAAATGCCGTCAACCCGTTGCGCAGCGGATGGGTACGCGCATCCAGAACGTTCAGCATGCAACTGTCTAGGGCGCCGGTGATGACGGTGAACTGCTCATCGGAATTGGCAGCCAGGACATGGATCTGCATCACCTCGATGGATGGATGGGCGCGCAACACGACGAGCGGCAGGTCGATCGCACTGGTCATGGCTGCGTGCCTGGCGTGCCAGGCCAGGGTGTCGGCATCGTAACTCAGAAAGTAATCGTCCTCGAAATTCTCCCAAAACCGTCGGGCAGCGTCACGGCTTTTTCGGTCACGCCGAAGCAGTGCCAGAGAGTCAGCCTTGATTTCCTCGATTCGGGGACTGACCTCCTCATGTGGCAGGGTATTCGTCAACAACGCCTTGGAGGTGGCCAGATACAGGTGCTCAAGCATCTTCCCTTTCCAGTCATTCCAGACTGTTGGCCCCGTTCCCCGCATGTCTGCGATGGTCAGCAGGTATAGATGATCCAGGTGGTCCTGGTTGCCGACCTTGACAGCGAAGCGGGCGATGACCTGCGGGTCGTTCAGGTCCTCGCGCTGACTGGTGAAGCTCATGGCAAGATGATGCCGGACCAGCCATGAGACGAAATGTGCGTCATAGTCGTCAAGACCAATTCGCTTGCAGAAGCGGAAGCACTGCTGCTCACCGAGTTCCGAATGATCGCCACCCTGACCCTTGGCGATGTCGTGGAATAGTCCCGCAATGAACAGGCGCTCCGGCTTGATGACCCGGGTCATGGCGTCTGCTGCCAGGGGTAGGTCCCTGGCGGTGTCGGGAAGTGTCAACTCATGAAGATGCGAGACGACATTCAACAGGTGGGCGTCAACGGTGTAGACATGAAACAGGTCATACTGCAACTGCCCGGTAATGCTCTTGAAATCCGGGATCAGTCTGCCCAGTATCCCGGTCTGGTGCATCAGATTCAACGTTTCGGGAAGTCGGGTCGGATTGCCAAGTATATTCAGTAGCAGTGACTTGACTTGAGGAGTATTTCGTAAATCTCTGTTTACAAGATACTTTTTCGAACGCATTTCTCTTAGTGATGTGGCTCTGACACCCCGCAGACTGGCATTCGACTGAAATCGCTCACAGGCTTCAACAAGGAGTTGTGGTGACTGTTCGATCTGGCTCGCATCGGCGAAATCAAGGTATCCATCCACCGTCTTGAAGTGTTTGTCAAGAACCTTGATCTTTTGACGCTTGCGTGTGAGAATGGATTCCTCAAAATGCTGCAGCAGAATCTGATTGATGTGCCGGAGCACCTTGACGGTTCGAAAGTAGGGTTTCATCAGCTTTTCGACGCCGTTGTTGCTGTCGTCATCGATGAACCCAAAGGTCTTGGCCAGCCGCAGCTGGTTGGCGAACAGCAGCCGGTCTTCGCGGCGTCCGGCACTCAGGTGCAGTTCGTTTCGCAGTTTCCAAAGATAGTTGCGTCCGCGGATCAAGGTCTGGTATTCGTCTTCCTTGAGAAAGTCCTGCAGTACCAGTTCGCGAAGACCGCGGCTTTTGAAGTGACGCATCGTCACCCAGGCAATGGTGTGCAGGTCTCTCAGACCACCCGGTCCTTCCTTGATGTTGGGTTCGAGATTGTAGGCGGTGTCGGCGAATTTACGGTGTCGCTGCTCCTGTTCCTGGACTTTCGCCTCGAAGAACTTGCGCGCGGGCCAGATGTTTGATTCCTGGATGGCTGCCTCAAGTTGCCCGAACAGGGTGGGGGATCCGGCACAGTGACGGGCTTCGAGCAGGTTGGTCATGACCGTCAGATCCGCTCTCGAGTGCTTGATGCAGTCATTGACAGTTCGCACACTGTGTCCGATTTCAAATCCAATATCCCACAGGAATCGGATGAATGGCTCGATCGACCGGTTCAACCCGGTGTCGGTTACCCTGTCCAGCAGTAGCATGATGTCAATATCCGAGTATGGATTGAGTTCCTGGCGACCGAAACCGCCGACTGCAATGAGACTGATGGCCGGGTTTGCGGCATCATTGCCGAAGAACTCGTGCCAGACATCCGTCAATATGGCATCCACGGATTGCGAGCGTGCGCTGACCAGTCGATACGCGGGGGCTTTTTTCTCATGCAGGTCGGCGAGTCGCTGCTCATCTCCCGCTATACGGGTGCGATACAGCTCCACCAGCGAATCAATGTGCCGTGATGTTGCGGTCGATGTCATCGGTTATCGGACTTCAGTGCCGCCTGAAACTGCCAGGATCACTCTGTTCAGGGGGTTGCGGTTCGAGGAGAGAGGGTCATGATCTCGTAGCCGGTTTCCGTGACCGCAATGGTATGCTCCCACTGCGCGGAAAGACTGCCATCGCTGGTGACCACCGTCCACTTGTCCGATTGCACCCGGGTTTCCTTCCTACCGGCATTCAGCATGGGTTCTATGGTAAATGTCATGCCGCTTTGCAGTTCCATCCCCTCACCCGGTTTGCCATAGTGCAGGACCTGTGGGTCCTCATGGAAGACCCGGCCGATTCCATGTCCGCAGTACTCGCGCACGACCGAAAATCCAGAGGATTCCGCATGTTTCTGTATCGCATGTCCAATGTCACCAAGAGTTGTACCGGGCTTGACGATCTCGATTCCTTTCATCATGCTTTCGTGGCACACGCGACACAACCGTTCGCCGCGAATCGACGGCTTTCCGACCATGAACATCCGGCTGGTGTCGCCATGGAACCCATCCTTGATGACGGTGATATCGATATTGATGATGTCGCCTTTTTTCAGCTTGCGGGAACCTGGGATGCCATGACAGACCACGTTGTTGACCGAGGTGCAGATGGATTTTGGAAATCCGCGATAATTCAGCGGTGCGGGAATCGCATCAAGCTCCTCGGTGATGAATTGATGACAGATCGCATCCAGTTCTCCGGTGGTGATGCCTGGCTTGACATGAGGTTCAATCATGTCAAGCACCGACGCCGCAAGGCGACCGGAGATTCGCATTTTCTCGATCTCTTCGGCAGTCTTTATGGTGACAGCAGGCATGACTGGTTCAACTGGTCTATCCGGGTGATTATGTGTATCGGACTTGCAGTCGGCCACAACTGTTGTGTGCTTGGATTGACTTCGCCGGTCTGGGTCCGGGTGTCAGCGATGATGTGACACCGACAGCAGCAATTTGGCCGAAGCAAGTTTGAAAAATATGATACTTAATAGTAAACTAATGCACGAATTTATTATCACATGGCGATACTGAAACCGGTCCGGGTGCCCTTGCTGGGTGGCTGGTTTTTCCCATGGTTGCAAAACCCAAATGGAGTAATGAAATGACTGACGTAACGATGCGCCAGCTGCTGGAGTTTGGCGTGCATTTCGGACATCAGACACGGTTCTGGTGTCCAAAGATGAGCCCCTATATCTACGGGCACAGAAACAAGATCCACATCATCAATCTCGAACGCACGTTGACCATGCTCAATGAGGCGATGGATTATCTCACCGGCGTTGCGGCCAAGCGCGGAAGCGTGGTCTTTGTCGGTACCAAGCGACAGGCAGGCAAAATCGTCCGCGAACAGGCCCAGCGTGCGGAATGTCCCTACGTATACCATCGCTGGCTGGGCGGGATGCTGACCAATCACCGCACAGTCAGAAGATCAATTGACCGGTTGAATGAATTGAATGAAATCATTGAGTCGGACGGCTTGTCGAAACTGGCCAAGAAAGAGGCCATGCGAATCGAGAGGGAGCAGTTCCGACTGGACCGCAACCTCGCAGGCATCATGCACATGAGAGGGCTGCCGGACGCCTTGTTCGTCATCGATGTCAAGCACGAGAACATCGCAGTCAAGGAAGCCAACAAACTGGGCATTCCGGTGGTCGCAGTGGTTGATACCAATTGTGATCCGGAAGGCATTGACTATGTCATTCCAGGCAATGATGATGCGGTCAGTGCGATTCGACTATACTGCACCGTAGCCGCTGATGCGGTTCTCAAGGGGAAACAACAGGCAGCCGAGGATGGTCAGGGAGCTGATTCGGACTTGTACGATTCGGTTGTCTCAGCAGAGGATATTTCCTCCTATCGCATTACCGGGGCGCGGGCAGCGGTTGCACCGTCCATTGATACGGAAAAGACCGTCGAATCGGAAACTGCGGCGGATGCCAAACCCGAGGAGGCACCAGTCGGCACCGAGGCTGCAAAGGCAGCGTCCACAGAAGCACCAGCTGAGGCCGAATCCAAGCCGGAAGCAGTCGAATCCGGCACCGAGGGAACTGATGTTGCAGCCGAAGCGACAGCCGATGATGCAGCCGAGTCACAGGCCGAGGCCAAGGTGGAACCGGTTGAAACTGAATCTGAGAAGCCCAACCAGGAGACTGAAGCGGCAGCGGATGACTCAGCCGACAAGCCGGTCGAGGCTGAAGCGCCGGTGGTAGAAGCGGGTGCTGAGGAGTCTGCCGCGGAATCCGAAGCGGCAGCTGAGCCGAAGGCCAAGGCTAAACCCAAGGCAACGGCAAAGCCAAAGACCAAGACAACGGCAACTGCAAAGGCCAAGACTGCGGCCAAGCCCAAGACAGCGGCAACGGCAAAGCCAAAGGCCAAGACCAAGAAGGCTGCAGAAGACACCGCTGCCCAAACTGATGCCGCCGATGCAAGTGAATCGTCATCGTCCGGCTCAACGGACGAATCCGACAAGTCAGAACCCACCAAGGGTTGAGACCTTGTTGAATGAAACCAACCGGCACAATGCGCATGGATGCTGATCTGTCAGCATCTGTCACATCGACTTCAAGACAGGAGGGAAAACAAATTGGAAATTAGCGCACTCATGGTTAAACAGCTCAGGGACCGAACCGGTGCCGGCATCATGGATTGCAAGAAAGCCCTGGTGGAATGCGAAGGCGACCAGGAAAAAGCTGTTGAGATCCTGCGCAAGAAAGGAGCGGAAATGGCCGCGGCCCGTTCCGGGCGCACGGCTTCCGAGGGATTGATCATCTGCGAACTGTCAGACAGTCGGGATTGCGGTGCACTGGTCGAGGTCAACTGCGAAACCGATTTCGTCTCCAGGGGAGATCAGTTCCGGGCATTTGCCAAGCCCCTGGCGAAACTTGCGCTCGGCATTGGCAAGGACTGCAGTGACCTGGATGTCCTCAACGCCCTGAAGTTCGACGATTCCGGAAAAACGGTCGAAGAGGCACGACTCGAGGTGTTGTCGAAAATCCGTGAGAACATCACCGTCAGCCGCGTCGAGGTGTTCAAGGCCTCCGAAGGGGCGATCATCGGACAATACGTGCACCGCGAGAGACTCGGTATCATGGTTGAACTCGCCGGAGATGCCGACGCCGAGATGGCCGACGATCTGGCCGTACACATCGCGGTGAAGAAGCCACAGTGGGTGGATGTCCCGGACATTCCGGACGATGTGTTGGCGAAGGAACGCGAGATCTACCTCGACCAGGCGCGCGAATCCGGCAAGCCGGACCACATCCTGGATCGGATCGTCGACGGCAAGGTCGCCAAGTTCTCCAAGGACAACACATTTGTCAATCAGCCCTATTACGAAGATGAGGACAAATCGGTCAAGGCCGTGTTGGATGCGGCGAAAAGCAGCGCCAATCGGTTTTGCCTGATCGAGCTCGGACAATCCACCTAGTGGGGGATTTAGACATTGGCTGATGATCCCACCGCGGACAGCAACCGGACGGTTTTATTCAAACTGAGCGGTGAACTGCTCGGTGGCCGGCAGGGGTCGGGCATCGACGCGGAGGAAATCAGCCGGGTCGCCGACGAACTGGCAGCGGTGGCGAAATCCGGCATCCGAATCGGAATCGTCATCGGGGCCGGCAACTTTTTCCGCGGCGGGCGCAGCAAGGGCTACGCGCTGAGCGCGATACGGGGGCATCAGATGGGGATGCTATTTACGGTAGCCAACGCAATCGCACTCGAGCAGACCCTGATCAGCAAGGGTGCGCCGGCGGTCGTGCAGTCGTCGCTGGCAATTCCATCGATTGTGGAGCAGTTTGATGGACACTCATTCCGTGCTTGCCTTGATGAGGGATCAATTGTGATTTTTGGCGGTGGAACCGGCAGCACCCATTTCTCCACCGACACCGCGGCCAGTCTCCGAGCCATACAGATCGGCGCGGATATACTGCTCAAGGCAACCCAGGTCGATGGAATCTACAGTTCGGATCCGCGCAGTGAGGAATCCGCAAGAAAATTTGAGAAACTGACCCACACCGAGGTTTTGAGAAGAAATCTTTCGGTCATGGATGCAACGTCGGTTGCGATGTGTCGCGAGCACAATCTTCCAATCCGTGTCTTCGATGCAACGGTTCACGGCGGCATCGTGCGGGCCGGTCTGGGTGAGAGTGACGGAACCCTGGTATCAGAGGAGTAGGACTATGATTGATGAATTGGTTGATGATGCTGAATCCCGGATGAAAAAATCCGTGGCAGCATTGAATAATGAGCTGACAAAACTACGAACAGGACGCGCCAGTACCGCATTGCTGGACCACATCCGGGTTGATTACTACGGCACGTCCGCACCGCTCAACCAGGTTTCTACGCTGACTACGAGCGATGCCCGCACCATCAGTATCACACCGTGGGAGAAGTCCATGATTCCGGTGATCGAGAAGGCCATCATTGAATCAGACCTGGGCCTCAATCCCATGAGTGCCAGCGAGACGATCCGCGTGCCGATTCCGCCACTGACCGAGGAGAGACGGCGCGAGATCACCAAGCTGGCGCGGGCTGAGGGCGAGTCCTGCAAGGTCGCCATACGGAACATCCGCAGAACCTGCAACAGCGACTTGAAGGATTGGCAGAAAATCAAGGAGATCACCGAAGACGATGAGCGGGCCGGTAACGATCTGATACAGAAACTGACCGATCAGTATGTTGCCGACGTCGATCAGATCATCAAGGAAAAAGAAGCAGAGATCATGACCGTCTAGGACTGCAAGGGTTCAAGTTCAGTCAATACCTGTATGTCTGGTTCAACAGTGCAATCCAATCTTCCAGAGCATGTGGCAATCATCATGGACGGCAATGGGCGTTGGGCGAAACGCCAGGGCCGCAGCCGATTGGAAGGTCACAGACAGGGTGTGGAAAATGTCCGTACCATTGTGGAGCTGTGTGGTCGCAACAACATCGCCTATCTGACACTGTTCGCGTTTTCAAGTGAGAACTGGAAACGACCGGCGAACGAGGTTCAGTGGCTGATCCGTCTGCTGTCCGGTGCCCTGGACCGGGAAGTGCAGAAACTGCATTCCGAAGGCATCTGCCTGAAATTCATCGGTGACATCTCGGTGTTCTCATCGGCCATTCAGCGCAAGGTCGAAGACGCGATGCGGCTCACGGAATCAAATCAGCGGATGCATCTGACCATCGCCCTGAATTATGGTGGCAAGTGGGATCTGACGCAGGCCTGTCGCAAGATCGCCGAACAGGCACTCAATCAGGAGTTGGGGATCGACGACATCTCACCGGATCAGATCAGCCAGCATCTCAGTACCGCCAACATGCCGGATCCGGATCTTTTCATACGCACCGGCGGTGAGAAGCGGATCAGCAACTTCATTCTCTGGCAGCTGGCTTATACGGAGTTGTATTTCACGGATAAATGCTGGCCGGAATTCGACGAGGCGGAATTCTTCAAGGCGTTGGATTCATATGGATCAAGGGTTCGGCGATTCGGCGCAATCATGCCCGACGCCGTAGCAGTCGACAATCAGCATGCTTAGCCGGCGCATCATCACTGCGGCCATACTTGCTTCATTCCTCCTGGCCGGACTGTTCCTGCTGCCGGCAACATGGTTCTCACTGGTTCTGATTGTAATCGCCATGCTTGGTGCATTCGAGTGGACACATCTATACAACATCAACAGCAATCCGAAGATGGTTGGTTTCCTGCTCCTGGTTGTTTGTCTGATTTTGGTATTGTTCGAATTCAGGGTATACGGATTACTGATTGAAATAGTTGCCGTTTTGATATGGATCTACATCACCAGGCTGCTTTTCACCCACCCTCGCAATCGCGAGCGGAAACCTGTCTCCATTGCCCTTGCGGCCCTGGTGCTGGCGTTCGCGGTGTTTGCAATCTCTGAGCTGTTGCTGATCGATGAATCAGGGCCTTGGTGGGTGCTGGGAATGTTTGTGGTCATCTGGGTGGCGGATGCCGCGGCCTATTTCACCGGTCGCAGATTTGGCAGGCGAAAGCTGGCACCACAGCTGAGCCCAGGCAAGACGGTCGAGGGACTGAAAGGCAGTCTGTTCGCCATATTCGCATTTGCCCTGATCAGTGGTACCGTGGTCTGGGACGACAGTTACCGTCAGATCCTGCTGTGGGTGGTGGTGTGTCTCGTCGTCGCCGCGGTGTCGGTGCTCGGCGACCTGTATGTCAGCATGGCAAAACGCATCGCCGGCGTCAAGGACAGCGGAACGCTGCTTCCGGGACACGGTGGTGTACTGGACCGCATTGACAGCACCTTGTCGGCCGCGCCCGTGTATGCGTTGTGCGTGAAGGTTTTGCTGACATAACCTGACCCATGAGAACAATAACAATACTCGGCGCGACAGGTAGCGTGGGGCGCCAGACGCTGGATGTTGTCCGGCACCATCCGGAAGATTTCTCGATTGTCGCGCTCACGGCCCGCAGTGCGAGCGACACAATAATCAGTCTGTGCAGGGAATTCAAACCGGACTACGCAGTGGTCGAGTCCGACCAGACTCGCGGGCTGCAGGCACAGCTGCAAGGCGAGAACATTCGAACCGAGGTGATTCCCTCGACCGAATTGCAGCATTCCCCACAGATTTTCGATGTGGACATCACCGTCACCGGGGTAACCGGGGCGGCAGGACTGCGTCCAACCCTGCAGGCGGTACAGGCAGGCAAGACGGTGCTGGTGGTGAACAAGGAACCGGTTGTGATGCTGGGTCCCATGCTGCATCAGGAGGTGCGCCGCTATGGCACCACGATTCTCCCGGTTGACAGTGAGCACAATGCGATATTCCAGTGCAGTGCCAGCGCCACTGCCGAGCGCTACGAGCCGTTTCATCCCATCCCGGGTCTTCGCCGGATTCTGCTCATCGGCACCGGCGGTCCGTTCAGGCAGCATGATCCGGAGTCATTGCAAGACATCACGCCCGAGCAGGCAGTCGCGCACCCTGTCTGGAACATGGGTGCGAAAATCTCGGTTGATTCCGCGACCATGATGAACAAGGGCCTGGAAATCATCGAGGCGCGCTGGCTGTTTGATGCTGAGCCCGGGCAGATTGATGTCATGGTTCACCCGCAGGGCATTGTGCATTCCATGGTTGAGTTTCAGGATGGCTCGATCATCGCACAGCTGGGTACACCCGACATGCGCATTCCAATCGCCAATGCCTTGTTCTGGCCCGAACGCAAATCCAGCGGTGCACCGTTCCTGGATCTGACCGAGACCGCTGGCCTGACCTTCGAACCGCCCGATTTCAAGCGATTCCCGTGTCTCAAGCTCGCAGCAGATGTGGTACGGGCAGGCGGAACCTCGGCAACGGTGATGAATGCGGCAAACGAGGTGGCGGTCGATGCCTTTCTGGCAGGCCGATTGCGATTCACTGATATTGCGAGACTGGCGTACATGTGTGTCGACCGACTTGGCGATCAGCCTGTTGAAAGCATCGATAGCATACTGGAAATTGATACAATTACCCGCAGTGTCGCTGATGGTTATGTTCGTCAGTTGCAACCGGACTGATTTCAATCGCATTGTCTCAATCAGAACTTAAAAGTCATGGTCGAAATCCTCAATAGCATCTTGTTCTTCATCGTTGCTATTGGTGTGCTGATCACTTTCCATGAGTATGGGCATTTCTGGGTGGCGCGCAGAATGGGCGTGACTGTGTTGCGTTTTTCGGTCGGTTTCGGCCCCTCAATCTGGAAATACGTACCGAAAAACTCTCTCACCGAGTACAGAATCGCTGCCATCCCCCTGGGTGGATATGTCCGCATGCTGGATGGCCACGTGGATGAGCTGACAGATGACTTGCGCCCCAGCGCATTTGACCAGCAGCCGCTTTACAAACGAAGTGCGATCGTCGCGGCGGGACCGCTGGCCAATTTCCTGCTTGCCGCAGTGTTGTACGGCATTGTGTTTGTCGTCGGAACCGACGGTGTGCGTCCGGTCGTCGGCGAGGTGGCCAAGGGCGGTTTTGCCGAGCAGGCTGGATTCCTGGCCGGTGATGAGATTCTCACGATTGATGGAAAAACGAACCAGAGCTGGGATCAGCATCATTTTCATGTTCTGAATCAGATGGTCAGCCAATCCTCGATCGAATACGAGGTGTCGAATGATGGGCAGTCGAGGATGATCAATGCCGACTTCTCCCGACTGGGCCCGATCGATCTGCAATCCCAGTCACTTGAGACCGTGTTGGGCATGTTTCCGAGGCTGCCGCAGGTGCAGGCGATCGTCGCCGATGTTGTTCGCGGCTATCCCGCCCATGATGCCGGACTTCGACCCGGTGACAGGGTGACGAGCATCAACGGCGAGGTGATCCGGGACTGGAACGATCTGGTCCGGGTCATCAGTCGCAGCGAAGAGCCGGCACTGGTCCTGATGCTGGAGCGCGACAGTCAGGTGATGGAGGTGATGCTTGAGCCGCGCATCGTGACCGTCGATGGCGTGCAGCACCGGCAGATTGGAATCCGCGTCAACCCCGAGCAGCAGATCTCAGATTCCGATTCCGCGGTCACCGTCCGCCACAATCCGGCGGTGGCGATCGTGCGGGGCTTCGAATCCATGTGGTCGACCACTGCATTGACCCTGAAAATGCTGTTCAGTCTGATAAAATTTGAACAGTCAGCCGATTCAATCGGCGGACCGTTGGCGATAGCCGATTATGCCGGGAAGGCGGCACAGGCAGGAATAAACAACTATCTGACATTCCTGGCGTTGCTGAGTATCAGTCTGGGGATTCTCAACCTGCTTCCGATTCCGGTGCTGGATGGTGGACATCTGATGTTTCATCTCTACGAGGCGTTGGTCGGATCTCCACCAACGGAGAGAATGCTGGTGTGGGCCAATCAGATTGGGATCACCTTGCTGATTGGCTTGATGGGACTGGCTTTTTATAACGATATTTCCCGATTGTTCTGATGAAGAAATTGCTTTTTTGTCTCACCGGCTTGTTGCTGGTGATCAGTTTTCCTGCGAGTGCCCAGACCGGTTTTGTAATCGAGGACATCAGGGTTGTGGGACTGCAGCGCGTCACTGCGGGCGCAGTCTACGTGGCGCTGCCGGTGCGGGTCGGCGATCGGATGAACGATCAGACGTCAGCCGCAGCGATTCAGGATCTTTACGCGACCGGCCTGTTTGATGATGTCCAGCTGAGCCGGGATGGCGGCATACTGGTCATCACAGTCATTGAGCGACCGACCATCGCATCCATCGAGGTCAACGGAAACAAGAAGATCAAGGATGAGGCAATCGAGAATGCGCTGGCTGCCGGTGACATGAAGTCCGGTGACATCTACAATCCCGAAGTGGTCGAGAGTTTCATCTCCGAGTTGAAGGAGGCTTATGTGGAAGTGGGCCATTTCTCGGTTGATGTCTCGGTTTCGGTCACGCCGCTGGAACGCAACCGGGTGGATCTGGTGTTCACGGTCTATGAGGGCAAGGTCGCATTGATCAGGGAAATCCAGCTGGTTGGCAACGACAAGATCCCCGACGAGGATATTCTGGACCTGATGCAGTTGACCACGAAAAAGACATTCGGACTGCTCAATCGCAACAATCGCTACAGCCGCGAGAAACTGCGCGCCGACCTCGAGGCCATTGTCAATCACTACCACGACCTGGGATACATCAACTTTTCGATCAACTCATCAAGGGTTTTCATCACCGATGACCGCAAAGGCATTCTCATTGTGGTGACACTGTCCGAAGGTCCTCAGTTCCGCTTCGGCACGACCAGGGTGAGCAGTTCAAAGGATGTCATCTCCCAGGAACAGCTGGACAGCCTGATCGAAATCCGCACCGGCGCTCTTTATTCATTCCAGCAGGTGAGCAACACACGAACCCGAATTTCAGACGAGTTCGCCAATGAGGGATATGCCCGGGCCGAGGTTGACCCATTGCCGACCATCAATGATGAGGCGCAGACGATTGATTTGAACTATGTTGTGGATCCCGGCAAGCTGACCTACATCAGAAGAATCACCATCAACGGAAACATTACCACAGACGACGAGGTTATCCGTCGCGAGATGCGGATTTACGAAGGCGGACAGTACTCGGCGGAACAGATTCAGAATTCCCGGTCGCGCCTGGGACGACTCGGTATTTTCACACGGGTTGACATACAGATTGTCGATGTGCCCGAGGTCGAGGATCAGGTCGACGTCATTGTCGAGGTTGATGAGAGTCTTACCGGCTCGCTGCTGTTCGGTGTGGGCTACAGTGACAGCGACAAGACCACATTCAACTTCAGTGTGGCGCAGAAGAACCTGTACGGAACCGGCAAGGAACTGTCGCTCAGTACGGAATTCAGTGCGTCCGACCAGGCATTCCTGGTCGACTACACCAATCCCTATTACACACTGGACGGTGTCTCGCGTGGATTCACACTGGAGTACGGCCAGTCGGACACCGCGGAAACCGATTCAACGTCGATTTACGACATCGGTCGGGCAGCCGTGGGCATGAATTACGGATTCCCGCTGTCCGAAGTGTCCACCCTGGGGATTGATTTCCGCGGATTCAACTACAAGCTGGACAGCAACGAAAACGTGAACCGCAATGCGACGACCACCAGCGACTACCATATCCACGACTACAGGATCACTGATTCCAGCGGCAACTCGGGTGTGGTCACCATGCGGTATCGCCGGGATACGCGAAACCGGGCGGTGTTCGCCTCCGAGGGCTCTGATCTTGACCTGTCATTGGAGATGTCCGGTGGCAAACTCCAATACTACCTCCTGCGGGCCGGTTATACATACTACGTGCCGATTGCCGACGAATATACCCTTCGATTGAGCGGACGAGTTGACTATGGTCAGGATACCATGCCGTTCTTTGAGAATTTCTACATGACCGGCTCATCCACGATTCGCGGGTTTGACAGCGACTCACTGGGACCCCATGAGGTCTGCCGTACCAATTCCAGTGGTACGATTACCTATGCGCCATGCGAAGACGCCCGATCGATCGGTGGAAATGTCCGCCTGATCACGCGTGCGGAACTCTATCTGCCGTTCTTTGGCACTCAGGACAGTGCTGACAAGCGGTTCTCACTGTTTCTCGACAGCGGCAACACATTCCTGCATTCAGACCGCAACTACAAGGCTGCCTACGATTCCAGAATTTCCGAGGGCGGCAGGCAGTATTTCGGCCACGAGAAGTTCAGATTCAGCAATATCCGATCATCAATGGGAGTGGGATTCGAGTGGCTCTCACCCATCGGTCCGTTTGGTATCAGTTATGCAGTACCGGTCCGGGAAAAACCGGGCGACGTAAAGGACAGGTTTCAAATCACCCTAGGCTATCTTCAAAACTAATGGTTATGAACATATTGAAAGCATTCCCGCGATCCAGCGCTTTGAGCCTTGCGGCCTTGCTGGTTTCAACCCAACTCATTGGTGTGGCCGAGGCTCAAACCAATCCACTTAAAATCGGCTATGTCAATGCCAATCAGATCATTGCGGATGCGCCCCAGGGCAAGGCTGCATTTGAGCAGATCAAGGATGAATTCGCGGCTCGCGAGGAGGCATTGCGACAGACCCAGACTCAGTTGGATGACTTGCGCACCCAGCTCGCCGAGGAAACCGAAACAGCGACTCGACGGGAAATTGAAGACGAGTTCAGGAGGATCAACCGCAACTTTGAACGCGACACCATCGGGTTCGAGGAGGACTTCAACTATCGCCGCAATGAGGAGCTGGCGAGACTGCAGGATCTTGTCAGCGAGGTCATTCTCCAGATGGCCGATGAGATGGGATTTGACCTGATTGTTCAGGAACCGGTTGTCTGGGCAAGCGACAGAATCAACATCACCGACGAGATACTGAAAAAACTCGAAGAGCTGCACCAAGGTGAGTCCCAGTAATTCAGAATCAAAGGGATGGACACTCGCGGAATTAGCTGAACAGTTGGGCGGGCGTGCAATCGGCAATGCCGATACTTCAGTCACACGCGCAGATGTTCTGGAACATGCCACAGCGGATTCAATCAGTCACTGTTCAACACCGGCCCAGGAAAAATTCCTGGATTCGACCGATGCGGGCATCGTCATTGTTCCCGAAGACCGACATGCCATCTACGCGGGTGATCGGATTGTTGCGAAAAACGCCCGTCTCGCGTTCGCAAAAGCCGTAGACATCCTGCATGCACCCGCGCCGGTCAACCCCGGTATTGATCGCACGGCCTTGATCCATCCAAGCGCGGTCATTGCCGAATCAGCAGCGATTGATGCCAATGTCGTGATCGGGGAAAATGCACAGATTGGACGTGGAGTTCACATTGGCGCCGGTACGGTGGTTGGAGACAGCGTTGTCGTGGGTGAGGGGACGCACATCGCATGCAATGTCAGCATCTATTCCGGTTGCGTGATCGGGCGACAATGTCAGATTTTCGCCGGTGTGGTGCTTGGCGCGTCGGGATTCAGTTATGAAAGGGAAGATGATCGGTGGCACGCAATCAGGAACATCGGCCGGGTTGTCATTGGCGATGAAGTGGACATCGGGGCCTGCACTACGATCGATCGCGGTTCGATTCGGGACACGGTCATCGGCGATGGTGTCAAGATCGATAACAATGTCCAGATCGGACACAACGTCGAAGTTGGCGAGCATACACTCATTGTCGGCAATGTCGGCATCGCCGGCAGTGTGAGAGTCGGTAAGAGATGCATTCTCGGCGGTCAGGTTGCCATCGCCAGCCACGTTGAGATCGTCGATGACGTCGTCGTTCAGGCCAGCAGTCTGGTGACCAAGTCGATTGCAGTACCTGGAACCTACTCGGGTAGTGTTCCAGCCCGCGAGGTCACGCTTTGGCAACGTACGCTGGCCAACATGTACCGATTGGGCAGACACAAACCGTCTGCATCCAGGCAGTCACAATAATCCGAAATTCAACCTAAGCCGTATCCAACACAGTGAGTGAGTCAAATGCCAACTTTGTCCGCAATTGAAATCAGAGAACTTCTCCCCCACCGGTACCCCATGCTGATGGTGGACCGGGTACTCGACTATACCGACGATCGACTTGTTGCAGTCAAGGCTGTGACGAACAATGAGCCGGTTTTCCAGGGACATTTCCCGCATTGGCCGGTGTTCCCCGGTGTGTTGATCCTGGAATCCATGGTACAGGCCTCAGCCATCATGGCCAGCCTGGCACTGGGCGCCAAGGCTGATGACAACCGCGTCTATCTTTTTGCGGGGATCGACAAGGCACGATTCAAGCGTCAGGTCGTACCCGGTGACCTGATCGAGATCGAGACGCGGACCGTGCGCAAGATTCGCGATGTGTGGAAAACCGCAGCGGTTGCCAGGGTGGACGGCGCGGTGGTCTGCACTGCGGACCTGCTGTTCACCTTTCAGGAGCTGTGAATGATTGATCCGACCGCGCTTGTAGCGACGAATGTCAGACTCGGGCGCGACGTCACGATCGAGGCTTATGCAAGGGTGGAAGATGATGTCGAGATCGGTGATCAGTCGCATATCGGCAGTCATGCCATTGTGCGCAGTCACACGACAATCGGCAGCGGCAATCGAATTCATGAGTTTGCGGTGATCGGTGGCGAGCCGCAGTCGATTCACTACAAGGGCGAGCCGACCAGCCTTCGGATCGGCAACAACAACATCATCCGTGAATTTGTCACGATCAATCGAGGCACCGCAAGCGATCGCGGTGTTACGGTCATTGGTAATGACAACTTTCTGATGGCCTATGTGCATGTTGGACATGATTGCCGGATTGGAGATCATTGCGTTCTGGTGAACGGCACCAATGTTGCCGGGCACGTGACAATGGGCGATTATGCCTTCCTCAGCGGATTCACCATGATTCACCAGAACTGCAGGATTGGAGAGCACTGCATGTCGGGCATCAACACCGTTCTGCGTCAGGACGTTGCGCCGTTTGTGACCGTCAGCGGCAATCCTGCACGCGCAGTGTCGATCAATTCCCGCGGCCTGTCTCGCAGGGGGTTCAGCAAGCAGACCATCCAGGCATTGAAAAAGGTGTTTAAACTGTATTTCCGACAGGAGATGAAACTGGAATGCCTGTCCTCGGAACTGCCAGAAGAGATTGCCAGTGAGCCATGCGTTGAGCGGTTGATCGGATTTCTCAAGACAACTGAACGCGGGGTTGTGAGATAGACGACGTGACAGATGGGCCCGGTGCAGTGACGATAACGTACCCGCGTTCGGATTGGTCGGAATGATGAAGCATATTGTCATGGTTGCCGGTGAGGCATCGGGAGACAATCTCGCAGCCGGACTCATTCGGGCATTGAGACAGCGTGACATTGAGTTTGAGGTATCCGGAATCTGCGGACCGGCGATGATGGCCGAGGGTGCGACCGCCCTGTATACCATTGATGCCATCAACAGTATCGGCATGGAGGGACTGTTCGGGCGCATTCGCAAAATCCTGGCCATACGCCGGCACTTGATTGCCGACTGCCTTGAGACTCGTCCTGATCTGTATATCGGGGTTGATGCTCCGGACTTCAACCTGGGTGTCGAGATGAGATTGCTAAAGGCAGGCATACCGACGGTGCAATATGTCGCCCCCTCGGTCTGGGCATGGCGCGGTTATCGGATCAGGAAAATCAAGCGCGCTGTCAGCAGGATTCTGACCATCTATCCGTTTGAGAGCAGGTTGTATGAACGGGCCGACATCCCGTTTACGTATGTTGGGCACCCACTGGCGGACGAGATTGGGTTGGATGCGACCGCCGAAGTAAGAAAAAAGTTCGGGTTTGCAGACGATGACACGGTAATCGCCGTTCTTCCTGGTAGCCGGATGAGTGAGGTGAACCGCCTCACATCCGTGTTTGTGGAAACCGCACGCAGACTCTACAGCTTAAATGGGGCATTGAAATTCATCACACCGGCGGCAAACGATGAGATTCACCGTATATTTGCCGGGGAGGTGCGCTCGATTGCACCGGAGTTGCCGATTCAGATCGTTGATCGCAACGCTCAGGAGGCGATCGCCGCAGCAGACGTTGTGCTGTTGGCTTCAGGCACTGCGGCACTCGAGGCGGCGCTGTCGCGAAAACCGGTCGTGGTGGCCTATCGAATCTCGTTGATGTCGCTGATTGTCCTCAAACTGTTCGGCCATGTCCGGCAATATTCGATTCTGAATCATCTGGGTGATGAACCGGTGATTCCGGAGTTCATGCAAGGTGACTGTACCGTTGAGAACCTGGTCGGCGAGATCAATCGTTGTCTGACAGACGCCGAGTATCGGACCGGCGTCCTGAATCGTTTTGATGAATTCAGATCTATGCTCCAGCGCGGCGCGAGCGCCAACGCAGCAGTCGAGATCGAGCGGATCTTGCGCAATGAGTGAACCGCATGTTGCCGGAGTGGATGAGGTCGGGCGGGGAGCACTGGCCGGTCCGGTAATCTGCGCCGCAGTCATCCTGGACACGGGGATTCAGATCAACGGACTGACAGATTCCAAGAGACTGAGTTCAACCAAACGGGAAAACGTGGCGGAAAAGATCAAGGAAACCTGTCTTTGCTGGTCGATCGGAATCGGTACTGTAGAGGAGATTGACCGGGAGAATATACTTAAAGCAACACTGATTGCGATGAAGCACGCTGTTGAGTCACTCAGGATCACACCGGATCAGGTTTTGGTCGATGGAAATCAGTTGCCGAACCTGAACATTCCGGCACAGGCCATCGTCAAGGGTGATCTCCATGTACCGGCGATTTCAGCGGCTTCCATCTTGGCCAAAGTCACAAGGGACCGATTGATGCATGAATATGCGATTGAATATCCACAATATGGATTCGAGAGCAATGTCGGCTACGGCACCGCCCGGCATCTCGAGGCCCTGCAAGAGTATGGCGCCACCACAATCCATCGGTCCAGTTTTGCGCCGGTGAGAGACATCATCATGCGCGATAATCCCGGAAACCTGCCATGAGTTTCGTACACCTTCGAGTCCACACCGAGTACTCCCTGGTTGACAGCATCATCCGGGTGGAGGAGCTGGTCGCGCGTAGCGTGGAGTTCGCAATGCCGGCGGTCGGTGTGACCGAGGTTCAGAACATCTACAGCGCAATCAAGGTTTATTCGACCTGCGTGAGGAATGGCGTGAAACCGATCATCGGTGTTGAGGCGCATATTGAGAACAAAAAAAACGCCAAGTCACCCCATCACCTGGTGCTGCTGTGCCAGAATAACGAAGGTTACCGGTCCTTGTGTGTGCTGCTCAGCAAGGCGCATAAACAGGCCAAAACAGGACAGTCCATTCAGATGCAGCACGAATGGTTGACGCCGGAATCCTGTCAGGGCCTAATTGCGCTGTCGGGCGCCCAGCAGGGTGAAATCGGACAGAATCTGCTGCTCAACAGACCGGACGATGCCAGGTTCGCACTTGAGCGGCTGGGCAATGTCTTCAAGGATCGATTCTACCTGGAAATTTCCAGATTCGGCGCGCAGTATGAGGTGGCCTACGAGGATGCCGTGCTTGAGCTGGCCACGGCGTCGAAAACGCCGGTGGTGGCGACCCATCAGCCGCGGTTTCTCAACAAGGATGACTTCGGACTGCATGAGGTGAAGGTTTGCATTCAGGAAAAAACCACCATCTCAGACAAGAACCGGATGAGCAGTTTTACCAATGAACAGTACTTTCGCTCTTCCGAAGAGATGTTGGAGTGTTTTTCGGATATTCCCGGCGCGATTGACAATTCACTGGAAATCGCCAAGCGGTGCAATGTACGCTTTGACCTGAAGGCCACCCACATGCCGGCTTATCCGCAGACCATTGAGGAACCCAGCATTGACAACTACCTGGAGCGATTGAGCCGCGAGGGTTTGCAGCGAAGACTGCCAGACGGTGCTGATGAACGATATGAAAAACGACTGGCGGCGGAACTCGAGATCATCCGCAACACCGATTATGCTGGATATTTTCTGATCGTGGCCGACATCATCAAGTGGGCGAAGGAAAGTGGAATTCCAGTAGGACCAGGCCGCGGCTCAGGGGCGGGCTCCCTGGTTGCATACTGTCTCGATATCACGACGGTTGATCCCATCGAGCATGATCTGATCTTTGAGCGGTTCCTGAATTCAGACCGGGTATCCCCACCTGACTTTGACATCGACTTCTGCGTCAAGGAACGGGATCGCATCATTGAACGCGTGGCCGAGCGCTACGGTCGCAACCAGGTCGCACAGATCATCACCTACAACACCATGGCCGCAAAGGCAGCTGTCCGGGACGTCGGCAGGGCACTGAAACCCGATTACCTGTATTACGATGAGATCGCAAGACTGATTCCACCGGACCTCAATATCACCCTGTCGCGGGCACTGGAAAGGAACTCGGAGCTGAAAAAGCGATATGACACTGAGCCTCGGGTCAAGGAACTGATCGACACGGCGCAGGCGTTGGAAGGCATGATCCGCAACGTCAGCAAGCATCCCGGGGGAATCGTGATCGCACCGTCTGAGATCACGAATTTCTCGGCGCTGTTTGCCGATACCGACAGCGGACGGGACATCACACATTTTGACAAGGATGACCTTGAAGCCATTGGGCTGGTCAAGTTTGACTTTCTGGGGCTGACAACGTTGACTGTGATTGACGATACGCTGCAGCGGCTGCACAAGAAAGACATAGCCGGTGCACCGGCTTCGGATCAGGACATTCCCCTGAACGACCGGGCAACCTTCAAATACATTCGCGAGGGCAACACGGTCGGCATCTTCCAGCTGGAATCCAAGGGCATGCAGCGACTCATTGTGGATATGCAGCCTGATGGCTTCAAGGACCTCGTCGCCCTGTTGGCATTGTATCGTCCAGGACCGCTTCAGACCGGCATGGACAAAATGTATGTTGAGAATCGTGAAACCAAGCAATACAATGCATTACACGAAGATTTGAAGGAAGTGCTTGATCAATCCAATGGAGTCATTCTCTACCAGGAGCAGGTGATGAAGATCGCCCAGATCATGTCTGGTTACACGATGGGCGAAGCCGATATCCTGCGCTACGCGATGGGCAAGAAAGTCAAAAAGGAGATGCAGGTCCAACGCGAGCGATTCGTGTCGGGTGCGGTTGAAAAAGGTTATGACATGAAACTGGCAACCGAAGTCTACGCCCTGATGGAGAGTTTTGCTGGATACGGATTCAACAAGTCACATTCCGTTGCCTATGCGATCCTGGCGTATCGAACGGCATACCTGAAGACGCACCATCGTGCGGATTTTCTCGCTGCCTGCATGTCGGTTGACATGAAGGTGGATACCATCGCAAAGATCTTCAATGATGCGAAGAAACAGAAAATCCGGTTCCTGCCACCGGATATCAATCGCAGTGTCTATGAATTTGTCGCAGTCAGTGAGTATGAGATTCTTTATGGACTTGGTGCTCTGAAGCAGGTTGGCGCGCTTGCCGTTCGTGCCATCGAGGAGGCGCGCGAGGCGGGTGGGAACTTCAACAGTCTTTTGGAGTTCTGCAAACGGGTTGACCTGGGCCAGGTCAGTAAGTCGGTCTGTCAGGCATTGATCACCGCCGGTGCATTTGATTCGATTGATTCAAACCGCGCTCGCTTGGTCGAGAATCTGGACAGTGCCTATGGCTTCGCACAATTGCGAGCCCAGGAGCAGGCCACGGGGCAGATGAGCCTGTTTGGCGGTGACAATGATGACAGCGATGACGAGATTGAATTCCGGGATGTGATGCCCTGGTCCCGCTCAGAACAGTTGCGAAGGGAATTTGGAATTCTCGGCATCTATGTCAGCGGCCATCCCTGTGAGCGTTACCAGAGGGAATTCAGATCCATCCTCTCGGGCGACATCAAGCAGGTTCGAAACCGGATGGGCGAGAGACTCGTGATTTGTGGGCTGGTGACAAACCGAAGAGTGGTGGAGGCGAGAAGACGGCGCAAAACACCAGGCGCAAACAATCTTTTCTTTGATATCGAGGGGGCTTCAGAGGAGGTTTCGGCCGTTGTCTATTCGGAGAATTTCGATCAGTTGTCGAAACGGGTATCGGAGAACCAGCCGGTCATCCTGGTGGGGACATTCTCCGACAACAACGGATATTCCGATGAGCGGTTCATCGTCAGCAATGTGTTTGAAGTTGATCGGGTGAGACGCCATCCGTCGGCACAGGTCATCCTGGATTTGCAGCACGATCGGCTCAATGGTGGTACATTTCAGCAGATCAAGAATGTTTTCGAGGACTACAGGGTTGGTCAAAACGCCATCAAAGTAAGGTATTATTCGGGGTGTGGCGCCCGCGCCAACTTTTCACTCGGTCGGGACTGGCATGTCGAGATCAATGAGGAGTTGCTGGATCGACTGCAGTCCATTCTGGGTGAGGAGCGCGTCAATGTAGACTATTCCAGGATCAGTCTGTAGAGAATGCGGACCGGGTTGACTGGAACACTGAACAAATGTAATTGAATCATGGCTGTTTTTCTGGAATTTGAAAAATCGGTTGCCGAAATCAACGCAAAAATCGAGGAGCTTCGACGTGTCGACGTCGAGGCGGACATCGATCTGTCAGATGAGATCGCACGACTGGAGAAAAGAAGCCTCAAGCTCACGCAGTCGATTTTCTCATCCCTGTCGCCGTGGCAGATCACACAATTGGCTCGACATCCGCTTCGACCCTATACACTCGACTACATCAGTCGGATTTTCTCTGGATTTCAAGAAATTCATGGAGACCGGGCGTTTGCTGATGACCCGGCAATCGTAACGGGTCTGGCGAAGTTTGAGGGTGAGGGTGCGGTCGTCATCGGACATCAGAAAGGCCGCGATACAAATTCCAAGATTCTGCGGAATTTCGGTATGCCCAAGCCCGAAGGATACCGCAAGGCGCAGCGGGCGGTGCGATTGGCCGAGCAGTTTGGTCTGCCGGTATTTACGTTGATTGACACACCGGGTGCCTATCCGGGGATTGAGGCTGAGTCGCGCGGCCAAAGCGAGGCGATTGCATCCAATCTGCTGACATTTGTCGAAGCGAAATGTCCGATCATTGCGACGGTCATCGGCGAAGGCGGATCAGGCGGTGCGCTTGCGATCGGGATTGCCGATCACGTCATCATGATGGAGTACGCGACCTACTCGGTGATCTCTCCCGAAGGGTGCGCGTCCATCCTGTGGAAGGACTCCAGCCGGGCTTCAGATGCGGCCGAAGTCATGGGGCTGACTTCCGAGGCGCTGCTGGCGAATGGGCTGATTGACTCGATTGTAGAGGAACCACTGGGCGCGGCGCATCGCAACTATGATGTGGCCGCAGGCAACCTCAAGCGCGAACTCAAGGCGGTACACAGCAAACTCGCGCAAAAATCTGTCGACGAGTTGGTTGCTGACCGCTATCAGCGTCTGATGTCATATGGAGAGTTTCAAGCGGTCAATTGATGTCAGCGGGTATTTGATACTGCGGGAGCCGTGTATTTCCGCTCACTTCGAGGTCAGGACATCATTTGAATACTCAAGCGTCAGTGTCTCGATTCTGTTCAACCAGTTGAACCCATCAGATTGTTGAATGATGAGTCTTGATGTTGACCGTTTGCTCGAAGTGCTATACCCGTTTGCGGTTCTTGAAAACGGTACCAGGCTTGTCGTTGCTTTCAGCGGTGGTGTGGACACGACCGTCCTGGTGCATGTACTTCATCAAGCAGCCAAACAATTGGGATTTTCACTGTCTGCCTTGCATGTTGACCATGCCATCCATCCTGAGTCCGACCAATGGGAAGCACATTGCCGGCAGTTTTGCGGGGACTTGGGGATCACCTACCATTCAACCCGGCTCACAGAGTTCAGCCAGTGCGCGAGGGTGTCGGAAGACGATGCGAGAGTCGCACGTTATACGTGGTTGGAACAGAAGCTCGAGACCGGTGACATTCTGTTGACTGCCCATCACAAGGATGACCAGGCGGAAACCGTGATGTTGAATCTGATGCGTGGTTCAGGGGCGAGAGGCTTGTCCGGCATTCCGGTCGCGCGCCGCTTTGGAAAAGCGCTGCTTGTACGTCCAATGCTGCAATTCACCAAGAGTCAGATTCTCGACTATGCGCACGAGCACCGCTTGAAATTTATACAGGATCCCGCCAATGAAAATCTGGATTACGACCGCAATTACTTGCGCCATGTGGTCATTCCGGCCCTGTTGAAGCGATGGGGTGGCGCAATTGACAACATCAGTCGGTCCGCAGATCACCTGACTGATTGCCGGAAAATGCTTGCGGACCTGGCGAGGCTTGATGCCGCCTCCTGTCGCTCGGAGGGAACCTCGATTTTCGGTATCGGATATCCACTGAGCCAGGAAGGTTTGTGGGTATTGGACCGGGCGAGACAGATCAATCTGATTCGATATTGGATCCGTCGGCATTCCCTGACTGAACCGAGGCGGCAGGGATTGGAGAATTTTCTCAACACGGCAATGTCAGGAGATGCACAGTTTGCCGAGCTCGGATGGGACCGTTACAGGATGTACCTCTATCAGATGAATCTGTATCTGGCACACAACATTGTGAACACCGAGCGCACATTCAGCACGGATTGGGACCTGCAAGGTCCATTGACACTGGAGTGCGCCGGCATCCGACTGGTTCCAATGCAGGTGACCGGTAGAGGCATCCTCGCCAGTCAACTGTCTGATCGCGTCAGAGTCGGTTTTCGACAGGGTGGAGAGCGCTTCAGACTTCCCCGACGTTCGCATTCGAGCAAGTTGAAGAAACTGTTGCAGATGGATTCTGTTCCGCCTTGGGAGCGAAAGATTCTTCCGCTGGTCTACAACGACAGTGATCTTGTTGCCGTTGTACCCTGGTCTGTCGCCGATGGATTCGCAGCAACCGGAAGTCAGCCTGGTATTGAGATTTCAGTTGAGTTGCTGGCGGCTTCAACCAGGTGAATCTGCATCAAATGTCGGTCTCCTGAATCTTCAAATCAGGTGAAAATTGTCCGAAATCCAGATCGCAGATGTGATAATCTATTATTCCGTCCAATCATCTTTCAGTAGATGATTTTTACTCAGTTCAGGAAACTGTATCAAACTGCTACGAATTGCCCAGGCGTGCCTAAATTTGTCTTTGTTACCGGTGGTGTCGTCTCCTCTTTGGGAAAGGGGATTGCTTCAGCCTCCCTGGCCGCATTGTTGGAAGCCCGGAACATTCCGGTCACTTTGATCAAGCTTGATCCCTACATCAACGTTGATCCTGGCACCATGAATCCAGGCCAGCACGGCGAGGTGTTTGTCACCGAGGACGGCGCTGAAACCGATCTCGACCTAGGACACTACGAACGATTCGTCAATGTTCCCATGCGACAGGTGAACAATTTCACCACCGGCCGGATCTACGAACGGGTGATCCGACGGGAACGAAGAGGCGACTACAAGGGGAAAACCGTGCAGGTGATCCCGCACATCATCGATGAGATCAAGGACTGCATATTCGAGGGCGCCAATAACCGCGAGGTGGTGTTTGTCGAAATCGGCGGTACGGTCGGTGACATCGAGTCCTTGCCATTTCTTGAGACCATCCGTCAGATGCGGATTGAATTCGGCATCGAGAATACCCTGTTTGTTCACCTGACCCTGATTCCTTCACTGGCTTATGCAGGTGAAATCAAGACCAAGCCGACACAGCACTCGGTCAAGGAACTGCGCAGCATCGGAATTCAGCCGGACATTCTGCTTTGCAGAACCGAGGTGAAACTGCCAGAATCAACCCGCAACAAGATTGCACTGTTTACCAATGTGCAGGAAAAATCGGTTATTTCCGCACTGACGGCCGACAACATCTATGCCATTCCCCTGGCATTCCATGAGGAGGGTGTGGATCAACTGATCGTCGATCACCTAAAGGTGAAATCCGATCCGATCGACCTTTCCGAGTGGCAGGGTGTCGTTGAGCGAAGCCGCATGACCACCGCAGAAGTGGTGATTGCCTTCGTCGGCAAGTACATGGACATCGCGGATTGTTACAAGTCCCTGGCTGAGGCGATCATCCATGCCGGCATGCAGACCCGGACAAAAATCCGGATTCTCTATGTAGATGCGGAAAATGTCGAGCGCGATGGTGCTCAAATCCTTGAATCAGCCGATGCCATCATTGTGCCTGGCGGCTTTGGGCAGCGTGGAACAACGGGCAAGATTGACGCCGTGCAATATGCCCGCACCAATGACATTCCATATCTTGGCATCTGTCTGGGAATGCAGATCGCGATGATTGAATTTGCGCGAAATGTAATGAATCTCGGACAGGCCCACAGCACGGAGTTCAATCCGGACACTCCACACCCTGTAATCGCCCTTGTATCCGAATGGTGCACCCTGGACGGTGTGCTCGAAACCCGGTCCGAGGATGAGGAGCTGGGCGGAACGCTCCGACTTGGCGCGCAGGTCGCAAGGTTGAAAGCGGGTTCACTGGTTCGTGAAATCTACAGTGCCGATGAGATCCACGAGCGCCATCGGCATCGTTACGAGTTCAACAATCATTACCGCGAGCAGTTCGAGAAGGCCGGCATGGTCTTCTCCGGTGAGTCTGCGCAGGGACTTGTGGAAATGGTCGAACTGCCTGGGCACAAGTTTTTTGTGGGTTGCCAATTTCATCCTGAGTTCACCTCGACACCGCGCAAGGGACATCCGCTGTTCAAGTATTTTGTCGAGGCAGCGAGAAGTCATCGCACTTCAATGCAGGTTGCCCCAAAGAAGAGAGCGGTGGTCCATTGAAAATAGCAGGCGAGCCAGTCGGCGCTGATCATCCGTTTTTTCTGATCAGCGGACCGTGTGTCATTGAGTCCGAACAGTTTGCGATGGATACGGCAGGTGAAATCAACACGGTCTGCCGTAACCTGTCGATTCCGCTGGTCTACAAATCGTCCTACGACAAGGCCAATCGCACCTCGATCAAATCCTTTCGGGGACTGGGGATGGACAGTGGACTGGAAATCCTGCAGAAAGTACGTCGCGAAATGAATGTCCCGGTACTGACGGATGTTCACTCGCCACAGGAAGCGTCAACTGCAGCCGAATATGTCGATGTCATCCAGACGCCGGCTTTTCTGTGCCGGCAAACCGACCTGATCACGGCTGCTGCGGAAACCGGAAAGATAGTCAATATCAAGAAGGCGCAGTTTCTTGCGCCCCATGAGATGAGGCATGTGGTTGACAAGGCGCGAAGTGCCGGCGGCACCGACCGCGTGCTGGTGTGTGAACGCGGTTCAAGTTACGGTTGGAACAACCTGGTTGTGGACATGCGGTCACTGACGATCATGCGGGAAACCGGCTGTCCGGTTGTGTTTGACGCCACTCATTCGGTGCAACTGCCCGGTGGGAAAGACGGTGCATCGGGTGGGCAAAGAGAGTTCGTGCCGTCACTCTCGAGGGCAGCGGTCGGTTGTGGCGTTTCGGGATTGTTCATCGAGACACATCCCAATCCGGATGAGGCGCCAAGCGACGGCCCGAATTCATGGCCTTTGGGCTTGCTGGCATCGTTGCTGGAAAGTCTCAAGGAAATCGATTTTGTAGTCAAGAATCGCATACAGCAGTTCTGACTGCGGTGGGTTGAGGATGACCAGCATCACGATTGCGAACGTTCAGGCATTGGAAGTCCTGGATTCCAGGGGCAACCCAACAGTTGAGGCCTGTGTGACGCTCAGTGACGGCATCTCGGCAGTTGCAGCAGTCCCATCCGGAGCATCAACCGGTGCGCGGGAGGCCGTTGAGCTTCGAGACGGTGATGCAACCCGGTATTCCGGCAAGGGTGTTCAGAATGCCGTAGCCAATGTCAATCACAAGATCGCCGCTGCCTTGCACGGACGAAATCCATTTGATCAATCCGATATTGACGGCGCAATGCTGGCACTGGATGGAACCGACAACAAGAGCAATCTTGGCGCCAACGCCATCCTTGCCGTCTCCCTGGCAACAGCGAAAGCGGCGGCTCGTTGCAGCAAGACCGGGTTGTTCGAATACATCCAACCGGACTCCCGAAAGACATTGCCGATTCCACTGTTCAACATCCTCAATGGCGGCGCACACGCCAACAACCGGCTGGATGTTCAGGAATTCATGGTTGTGCCGATGAGTTCTGTAAATTTTCAACACAGTCTGCAGATGGGTGTTGAGATATATCATGCGCTGCGCAAGCAACTCGACAGTCGGGGAATGAGCACCGCGGTAGGCGATGAGGGAGGCTTTGCACCGAATCTGGAATCCAACGCGGAAGCGCTCCAACTGATCTGCGATGCCGGAGAGCGTGCCGGTTGGACAGCTGGCGAGGATTTTGGCCTGGCGCTGGATGTGGCGAGTTCTGAATTGTGGGATGGCCGTCAACAGACTTACCGGTTCAGTTCGGAAAACCTGCAGTTGAGTTCTGATGAACTCATCGATCGTTTGTCATCGTGGGTACAGGACTATCCAATCATCTCCATCGAGGACGCAATGGCGGAAGATGACTGGCCGGGATGGCAACGCCTGACCGAGCGACTTGGCGACAGGGTGCAACTGGTTGGTGACGATGTGTTTGTCACCAACCCGGCCATATTCAAGGAAGGGATTCAGGAGGGCATCGGTAATTCGATTCTGGTCAAGGTCAATCAGATCGGAACGCTGACAGAGACGCTCGAAACGATCGAAATGGCGAAGCGTGCCGATTATGGTGTCGTGATCTCCCATCGTTCAGGTGAGACTGAAGACACCACTATTGCCGATCTTGCGGTGGCGTGCGCTGCCGGGCAGATCAAAACCGGTGCGCCTTGCCGATCCGAGCGCACCGCGAAATTCAATCGCCTGTTGCGCATCGAGTCGCAGTTGGGCGAATCAGCTGAGTATTCGAATAGGTTTCAATGACAAAACCAGTGAGGTGATTGTTATGAAGACAAGAAAATTCTATGTTTTCCTGGCGTTTGTGGTGCTGGCCATAGGTTTGCAGTATTCACTCTGGTTTGGCAAGAATTCGGTCTCCACACTGAAGGAAACGCGGACATTGATTGAGAGTGAACAGGAACACAACCTGCAATTGGCCAAGCGCAACGACGTAATCAAAGCCGAGGTGATTGACTTGAAGACGGGTAACGAAACAATGGAGGAGAGAGCCAGAATGGAACTTGGCCTAATCCGCGAGGGAGAAGTGTTTTACCGGATTATTGAAACAGACGTCGAATAAACTGAAACCATCAATATATTTATATAAACAGTTGGTTATATGGATATATTAAAGTTACCAACTATTTTCTTTCATCGCCACAGGCAGACCCTGTTACCACCGACTACAGTTCCGGAATTGAATAGGGCAGGTTGTCGAGTTCCAATTCAATATCGGTTCCATCTTCCAGTCGTAACCCTTGCTGGTTGATAAACTTCAGGGGCACTGAAATCAGCAATCGTTTGCTTTGGCCTCGTTCCGCAAGACTGCAATCGGTAATCATGCCTGTCTGATTGCCTTGAAGAGTATCACAATACACCAGGGCACCGGCTTGTGCAACGGAGTCCGCAGGCACAATCGACCGGAACATTCTTCGGTTGACACCACCCTTGTAGTGCAGTCTGGCCACAATTTCCTGGCCTGGATAGCAGCCTTTGGTGAAACTGACTGCACCGACAAGATCAAGATTCGCAGCCTGGGGAACGAGTTGTTCCACCGTTGTCTGGGTGATCAGTGAGAACATGCAGTCAATGTCGAAACTGTCCCATTCGTCGGCAAGACTGGTATCGAACTGGTCTGCAAGACCCTCAAAATCCAACCTGTCTCCAAAGACAGCGAATCGGGTCTGTGTTCCGGGCATTTTCACGATAGTCATACCCGCTTCCGATACGGACTCAAAGTCCAGTTCCGGCAGGTTGTTTGCGGCAAAGGGCAGATCAGTTCCCACTGCGCCAATCAACTGCATTCCTGATTCAACCGCGATGTCTACCTTGTCTCTCATCACAAACATCCGCAATCGTTTGACGAATGACTCAACCAGGTCAGCCGACAACGCCAGAATGTACCTGTCGTTTTTAAGGGCGATGATGAAATTGGCGAGGATCCGACCCTTGGGGTTCAGATAAGCCGAAAAGCCGGCTTTTTCCGGTGTGATCTCGGACATGTCATTGGTAAACTGTCTCTGAAGGAATGCTGTGGCATCCGCTCCGGAAATGCTTACAATGCCGTATTGGTCAAGATTCGTCAGTCTCATTGTCGCGGTATTCATCTGATGAACAATGGTGTCGGTCGTTATAATAAATCAATAATTGAATTTTTCCACCCATCAGACTCTCGCAGTACGGGCAAGGTTCGATTCGTACTTGCCAGATGGCTTGATGACTGCAGGCAGCGACATTGGAAGAGCAAACAGACAACGGACATTTTGAGTCAGGCAAGATCGTTGATTCGGAATCCACGGATCAAGCGACTCCGCCAGATTCCAATTCGAAGTTGGAGCGGGCAGGACAACCCGATCCCACACGCTACGGCGACTGGGAGAAAAATGGCAGATGCATCGACTTCTGATGCATGACCGATTGAGCTGAACTTTTCAGATATGAATACCTCCAACCGGCCGCTATCACCGCACTTGCAGGTTTACAAACCGCAATTGACGTCGGTATTGTCAATCCTGCACCGGATCAGTGGTGTCATTCTGGCCTTTGGAGCGGTGCTGATTGCGTTGTGGCTGAGTTCTCTCGCCTATTACCCGCAAGTTTCTGATTCGATCTTTGAATTCCTGTCCGGTGTGCTGGGACGCGCATTTCTTTTTGCCTGGACCCTGGTTCTGTTCTATCACCTGTGCAATGGCATTCGGCATCTTTTCTGGGATGCAGGGCGTGGCTTTGAAATCAGTCAGGTCTATAGAAGCGGCTGGACCGTCGTCATCTGTGCGGTGGTGTTGACAGTCCTGGTCTGGACCGTCGGATACACCGCATGTTGAAATATCTGCGATGAGCTACAAATCTCCACTCGCACGGGTACTCGGACTCGGCTCCGCCAAAGACGGCGCCGCCCACTGGTGGTGGCAAAGACTCACCGCGATTGCGCTGGTTCCGCTGACCCTGTGGTTCATGTTCTCACTCGCCACGCTGACCAGCGAGTGTTTCGGCGATGTCCGGATCTGGATCGCTTCGCCCGTGACATCTACGTTGCTGATCGCGTTTGTTGTGTCCTTGATCTATCATGCGCAGCTTGGCGTTCAGGTGGTGATAGAGGACTACCTGCATCACGAGGGGATGAAAATCGGTTCGATACTGGTCGTGAAATTCCTTTCGGTGATCCTGGTTATTTCCAGCACAATTTCCGTGCTGCGCATTGCCTTGGCGTAGCATTTCTGTGAGTATCAGCGCCTACAAGATCGTAGACCACAACTATGACGTTGTGGTGGTCGGCGCAGGTGGCGCCGGCCTGCGGGCCACATTCGGTGCCGCATTTGAGAATCTCTCCACCGCCTGCATCACCAAGGTGTTCCCGACTCGAAGCCATACCGTGGCTGCCCAAGGTGGCATCAGTGCCGCGCTGGGGAACATGAGCGAAGACGACTGGCGTTGGCATATGTATGACACCGTCAAGGGATCCGACTGGCTGGGCGATCAGGATGCCATTGAGTTCATGTGCCGCGAGGCACCGGATGCGGTGATTGAGCTCGAGCATTACGGAGTGCCGTTCTCGAGAACTGAAGACGGACGGATCTACCAGCGCGCTTTTGGTGGAATGACCACGCATTTCGGTGAAGGGCAGGCCATGCGTACTTGTGCGGCGGCCGACCGCACCGGACACGCCATCTTGCACACACTGTATCAGCAGGCATTGAAGCATCGGGCTGAGTTCTACATTGAGTATTTTGCCTTGGACCTGTTGATGGACAATGGCGAGTGCCGCGGTGTGCTGGCCTGGTGCCTGGAAGACGGCACCCTGCACAGGTTTCAGTCGAAGATTGTGATTCTGGCAACCGGTGGCTACGGACGGGCTTATTTCTCATGCACATCGGCGCATACCTGTACCGGTGACGGGAATGCCATGGTGCTGCGCGCGGGACTACCGCTGCAGGACATGGAGTTCGTACAGTTTCACCCGACCGGCATTTACGGGTCGGGGTGTCTGATCACCGAGGGTGCGAGAGGTGAGGGCGGATACCTGACCAATTCGGAAGGTGAGCGATTCATGGAACGCTATGCACCGAATGCCAAGGATCTTGCTTCGCGGGACGTGGTCAGCCGTTCGATGACCATGGAAATCAATGCTGGGCGGGGAGTCGGCTCGGATGCCGACCACATTCATCTTCATCTGGAACATCTCGGTCCCGAGGTGATCCACGAACGACTGCCGGGTATCACGGAAACCGCCAAGATTTTCGCCGGCGTGGACGCCACCACCACACCCATTCCGGTCCTGCCCACAGTGCACTACAACATGGGCGGTATTCCGACGAATCATCGTGCGGAAGTTGTCACCCGCAAGGACGGTGATGACAACTTCATTGTGCCGGGTCTGATGGCGATTGGGGAAACCGGTTGTGTTTCCGTCCATGGCGCCAATCGGCTTGGATCGAACTCGCTGCTCGACCTGGTGGTTTTCGGTCGCTCTGCGGCGATCCGGGCCAAGCAACTGGTTGCCGGCGATGAGACCAAGCGTTCGCTGCCCAGGAACATCGAGGAGCAGGCCATTGATCACTTCGATCAGCTCAGATACAGTTCCGGCTCCACCGGAACCGCTGAGATCCGTCTCAACATGCAACGGGTGATGCAGAATCATTGTGCGGTTTTCCGAACTGAAGAGTTGCTCCAGCGGGGCATGGAAAAACTGTACGAGGTCTATAAGAGCATGGACGATATCGGCACGACCGATCGTTCGCTCATCTGGAACACGGATCTGGTGGAAACCTTGGAACTGGACAACCTGATGCGGCAGGCACTTACCACGATTCACGCTGCAGCCAATCGCAAGGAGAGTCGGGGCGCGCATGCCCGGGAGGACTTTACCGAGCGGGACGATGAGAATTGGATGAAGCATACGCTGTCCTGGCTTGATTCAAAGGGACAGGTTGAACTGGATTACCGGCCGGTTCACATGTATACATTGACCAGTGAAGTCGATTTGATTGCACCCAAAGCCAGAGTCTACTAGACAGGGGAATCTTAAGCCGTGGCCCAGTTCAAACTTCCGAAAAACTCAACTGTCAATGAGGGCACGCATCACGCGCTGCCCGAGCCTGCCGCCCGTTCCAAGGTGTTCAAGATCTATCGCTGGAACCCGGAAAACGGTGCATCTCCCAAGCTGGATTCGTTTGAACTCGATCTGGACAACTGTGGACTGATGGTGCTGGATGCGCTGATCAAGATCAAGAATGAGATTGACCCATCGCTGACATTTCGCCGGTCCTGCCGCGAGGGCATTTGCGGTTCATGTGCGATGAATATCAATGGAACCAACACGCTGGCCTGCATCCAACCCATCGAGGAGATCAGTTCCAACGTGAAAGTCTACCCGTTGCCGCATCTGCCGGTCGTCAAGGATCTGGTACCTGACCTGACACACTTTTACGCACAATATCAGTCAATCAAACCATGGCTGCAGCAGCAATCCGCCCCAACCGCCAGCCGGGAAAATCTGCAATCCATTGAAGAGCGGCAAAAACTGGATGGACTCTACGAATGCATCCTGTGTGCATGCTGCTCAACCAGTTGCCCGAGTTATTGGTGGAACAGCGACCGTTACCTGGGGCCCGCGGTGTTGCTGCAGGCCTATCGTTGGATTTCGGACAGTCGCGATGAGGCCGTCGGCGAGCGATTGGATGAGCTTCAGGATCCGTTTCGGCTGTATCGATGTCACACCATCATGAACTGCACCAACACCTGCCCGAAACATCTCAATCCCGGAAAGGCCATCGCAGAAATCAAGAAACTGATTGCAATGCGCAAGTGATGACGGATCACAGCCATAACCGCGAGGAGAGGAACAGGTTGGCCTGGCGATGCAGACAGGGTTCGCGGGAATTGGAAATTGTCCTTTATCGATTTCTGGAACACGGATATACGTCAATGAATCGTCAGCAGCAGCTTGATTTCCAAAGACTGCTTGAGCACAGCAACTCGGAGCTGACCGATTGGCTACTGTTTGGAGCCACTGGCTACGATGAGATGTTCTCACCGGTGATCACAGAAATCCGAAACTGTCAGACCACACAACCCTGATCGAACACTGCTATGCGTGTAACGAATCTACCTGAAAATCTTCTGCAGGGCCGCCTGTTGCTGGAACTGCCCCAATTCAACAAGGGCACCTCGTTCACGCGGCAAGAACGGACCGACTTGGGTTTGCTGGGAATGGTTCCTTACTGCGAGGAGTCGCTTGATGTCCAGGTGGAGCGGGCCTATCAGGCGTATTCCAGAAAGTCCACGGACCTGGAAAAGCATATTTATCTTCGACAGCTGCAGGACTTGAATGAGATATTGTTTTTTCAATTGATCATCTCCAATGTTGACGAGATGCTGCCCGTGATCTATACCCCGACGGTTGGTCATGCGTGTGAGTACTTTTCAGAAATCTACAGACGCCCGCGCGGTTTGTTCCTGAGTTATCCTGAGCGCGATATGATTGATGCCGCCCTGAAAAATGTCACGAGAGACTCGGTGGAGGTCATCGTGATCACCGATGGCGAGGCTATTTTGGGAATTGGTGATCAAGGTGTCGGGGGAATGGCGATTCCGATCGGGAAACTGAGTCTGTACTGCGCACTCGGAGGCATTCATCCGGAAACCACCTTGCCCGTCGTGCTTGATGTTGGCACCAACAATCAAAAACTGCTGGACAGTGATCTGTATGTCGGTTGGAAGCATGAGCGGCTGGCGGGTGAGCAGTACGATGAATTTCTGGAAATGGCGCTCACCTCGATCCATCGCAGATGGCCGAATGCGGTCATTCAGTTCGAGGATTTCGGAGTGTCCAACTCGCAGCGGCTGCTCGACAAGTACATTGATCGCATGTGCTGTTTCAACGACGATATCCAGGGTACAGCTGCAGTTACGGTTGGCTGCCTGATTGCGGCCTGCCGTGTCACTGGCAGATCGTTGAGAGATTCCAAAATCGTGATTGTCGGTGCTGGTGCTGCCGGAACCGGCATCGCAGCAGGCTGTGTGTCTGCAATGGTTGACGATGGACTGGACCGGAACAGTGCCTGCAGCAGAATTTACATGCTCAACAGTGGTGGTTTGATCCACTCCGGCTCGACCCGCATCCGACCGACACAGCAGTCCTTTGTCAAGAATCAAGATGATCTGGCCGAATGGAACGGGGACTATCAATTGCTGAACACTGTCCGGCAGGTCCAGCCTGACATATTGATTGGTGTGAGCGGACAGAAAAATTATTTCTCTGAGGAGATCGTGCGGGAAATGTCCGCTGGATGCGATGATCCTTGCATTTTTCCGTTGTCCAATCCAACATCAAACACCGAAGCGATGCCGTCGGATTTGCTCGAGTGGAGCAATGGAAGAGCGATTGTTGCGACTGGCAGTCCTTTCGCACCGGTTGAATTCAATGGGGTGAGGCATGAGTTCGCCCAGTGCAATAATGCCTATGCGTTTCCCGGTATCGGACTGGGGCTGGCTGCAGTCAAGGCCAAGCGGGTGAATGAGGAGATGTTCACTGCCGCTGCCACGGTCATCGGACATGCCCAGCTTGATGTCGTTACACCCGGCAAGTCATTGCTGCCGCCCTTGAGCGAAATCCGTTCGATCAGCAGGGAAATCGCGATCGCCGTCGCGGACAACGCAGTCCGTCAGAATCTTGCGGATGCGGACACGGGAATGTCCATCGAGCAGCTGATTGATGAAAAGATTTGGTGCCCGGACTTTTAGCCGATCAGATCCTAGTCAGTCTGTGCTGGCGTTGGTTTATGGATCTGGCTTCAGGACTGTGTCAACCGCGGCATTGGGGTTGACTGTTGGATAATCGAGAAGAAAGTGCAATCCTCTGCTTTCCTTTCTCGCGAGTGCGCTCTTGACGATCAGTTCGGAAACCTGCACCAGGTTTCTCAGCTCGATCAGGTCCCGATTGACCCGGAACTGGCTGTAGAAGTCACGCACCTCCTCTGCCAGCAGTTCGACTCTGCGCAGAGCGCGTTCCAATCGTTTCTGGGTGCGGACAATCCCAACGTAGTCCCACATGAATCTTCTGAGCTCATCCCAGTTGTGGGAAATCACAATCAGTTCGTCGGGGTCGGTAACCCGGCTCTCATCCCAGGCTGGAATCGATGACGCGGCCGAAGGTGTCCGGCTGGAGGCTTGCTGGATGTCAGTGAAGGCGGCATCGGCAAACACGATGCACTCAAGCAGGGAGTTGCTGGCGAGTCTGTTTGCGCCATGAAGTCCGGTGCAGGCACTTTCTCCGACGCAGTAAAGCCCGGGCAGGTCGGTGCGTCCCGCCAGGTTGACCACCACCCCGCCACAGGAGTAGTGTGCGGCCGGCACCACGGGGACTGGCTCTTTTGAAATGTCAATTCCGAATCCCAGGCACTTTTCGTAGATATTCGGAAAATGTGTGCGAAGAAATTCCGGTGATTTCATCGTAATGTCCAGATAGACACAATCAAACCCACCCAGTTTCATTTCATGATCAATGGCCCGCGCGACGATGTCGCGGGGCGCCAGTTCCCGGCGCTCGTCATACTTGTGCATGAATTGCTCCGAGTTCGGCAGAATCAGTTTTCCGCCTTCACCGCGAACCGCTTCCGAGATCAGGAATGACTTGGCCTGGGGATGATACAGGCAGGTTGGATGGAACTGGATGAATTCCATGTTGGCAATTGAGCAGCCGGCGCGCCAGGCGATTGCGATTCCATCGCCGGTTGATGTGTCCGGATTGCTTGTATAAAGATAGGATTTTGACGCGCCGCCTGTTGCAAGAACGACTGCATTGGCGACAAGCGTGACAACTGCTTCTCCGACGATATCCAACGCATAGATACCCAGGCATCGGTTAGGTTGTGTGCGGTCCAATTTTGACGTTGTGATCAGTTCAATGGCGATGAACTTTTCGAAGATATCGATGTTGGCATGGTTGCGAACTCTGGATTCAAGTGTGGATTCGACTTTGCGGCCGGTCGCGTCTTCGGCATGAATGACGCGGCGCTGGCTGTGTCCACCTTCCTGCGTCAGATGAAATTCCTCTGGATGGCCGGTAGCCTGATCGCGATGGCTGAAGGCAACGCCATTCTCGATCAGCCAGTTGATTGAGTCCGGTCCCTTTTTCACCACAAACTCCACCACGGATTCGTTGCACAGTCCAGCACCCGCTTTCAGGGTATCCTGAACGTGCAACTCGAACGAGTCATCGATATCCCACACTGCCGCGATGCCGCCTTGCGCATAGTAGCTGGAATTTTCGATCAAAGTCTCCTTGGTGACCACGGCCACGCGCATGCCCGCTCTTGCGCATTTCAGAGCTACCGTCAGACCCGACAGTCCGCTTCCGACAACTACGACGTCATATTCTGTAAGCATGTGAATTGGTTGAATGGGAATATTCCAAGATGTGAAATTCCAGTATATATTGAACCTTGCCGGGAATTGTCATTTCAATTTTCCAATTTGAATCGAGCAAATTCCATATAATTTGCTCCGACTTCAAGTCAGATTCTTACCTTTAGTCCTATACCAGTTACCTTAAGACAGACACCTCTGTTTTTTATCTTATGGCAAAGCAACCGGAATGTTGAACTCCGTATGGATTTCGCACTTGTATTAGCAATCGCAGTATCTGTGACCGGCGCGCTCTGGTTGATGGATTTGGTTTGGCGAAGGATCATCAGAAGGTTCTTTGTTGTACGTTCTGACGGAAAGAGAAGCGCCGGGTACTGGGTAATCGAGTATGCACGCGCCTTCTTCCCGGTTCTGTTGATCGTTTTCGTGTTGCGCTCATTTGTTGTCGAGCCTTTTCGCATCCCTTCCGGCTCGATGCTGCCGACGTTGCAGATCGGGGATTTCATCCTGGTCAACAAGTTCAAGTACGGTATTCGCCTGCCAGTCTCAAATGACAAGATTATCGAGCTGGACTCTCCTGACTATGGCGACGTGATGGTGTTCCGGTATCCACATGACGAAGCGGTCAACTTCATCAAACGCGTGGTCGGGTTGCCGGGCGACCAAATCACCTACCTCGACAAGACACTGTACGTCAATGGAAATGAGGTCAGACAGGAGACAGATGGAAACTATGTGATCAGGACAAAAGACAACCGAAGAAGTCCGGCAACAAAACTGACTGAGTCTTTTGGAAATGACAGCACCCACAACATACTCATTGATGAGACCAGGTGGTCATCAAACATGGAGTTCAAGATACCGCAAGGGCATTACTTCGTCATGGGGGATAATCGGGATTTCAGCAACGACAGTCGGTTCTGGGGCTACGTTCCCGAGGAAGACATCATCGGGAAGGCATTTTTCATCTGGTTCAGTTGGGATTCGGTTGGAGGCAATGGGGTGAATTGGAGTCGGATCGCGGCTGCAATTGAATAATCCGAGATTGTCATCACGGGGTGAATCCATCTCACCCAGCCACCCGTAGTGTCGATTCAAGGTCCAATCACCCAGTCCAGACATCGTCGCGTGAATAACTGCAAGCCCATGGGAATCTCTGAAGCACTGGGTTATCGGTTCAAGAACGACGGGTTGTTGAAGCGTGCACTGACTCACAGCAGTACCGAGCAGCCGAACAATGAATCTCTTGAATTTCTCGGAGATACAGTCTTATCCACGATCATTTCAGACTACCTGTACCGAAATTTTCCGGATGCCACGGAAGGGGAGTTGACTGCATGGCGCAGTCAGGTCATCAACAATCGCAAAGCCATCTACAGTGTCGCCACCCGGATCAAGCTTGGTGACTACATCAATGTTGGAAAATCATTTCCATGGGACAACCACAGTGCACAGCGGAAACTGCTGTCAAACACGCTGGAAGCCTTGATCGGCGCGATCTATCTGGATGGTGGGATCAAGCAGGCGAGGAAATTCATACTCAGGCATTTCCGACCATTGCTTGAGGAACAATCGGAATTGCAGCGCATCAACTCAAAATCCAGGCTGCAGGAGTATCTTCAAAGGCGCTCCAAACCTCTTCCTCAATACACAACAGTCGAAGTCAGTGGAGACAAGCACCTTCCGCGCTTTACCGTGTCATGCAGCATCAAGGGACATACCGAGTCTACGACTGGTACTGGAGGCTCTATCAAGGAAGCCGAACAGAATGCAGCCGCCAAATTCTATGAATTACTCTGCAAAAGAAGTCACTGAGTCAGACTTCCGGTCGGGCATGATCGCGCTGGCAGGGCGTCCCAATGTGGGAAAGTCCACGTTGCTCAACCGGTTGCTGGAGCGCAAGGTGAGCATTACGTCGAAAAAGGCGAATACAACCCGGCATCGCATCATGGGCATACTCAACGAACCGAACTGTCAGTTTGTCTTTATCGATCTTCCGGGCTTCAGTACAACCCCCAAACGTCTGGTTGACCGCTCCATAACCAAGACAGCCGCTTCCGGCATGGCCGGCACTGATCTGGTGATTTTTGTTGTCGAGTCACGCGGCTGGCAGCCAAAGGATGCAGCCGTTTGGAACAAGATTCGTGCCGAGAATCTCTCATGTGTGATTGCCTTGACAAAAATCGACAAGACCAAGGATAAGAACCAGTTGCTTCCTGTCATTGCGGACTTGACCGAGCGAACCGGAATAACAGACATCGTGCCGGTATCGGCAGTCAAGAATGACAATATCGATACCTTGAAATCAGTGATTTTCGATTACCTGCCTCCGGGACCGCCGCTTTTTCCTCCGGACATCATTACTGACAAGGACGATATCTTCTGGGCTGCAGAGTCGATTCGCGAGCAGATATTCCGCTACTATGGCAATGAAATCCCCTATGTCAGTGCTGTGCAGATTGAACGGTTTGAAGTTGTTGATGAAGTGGTTCATGTCGATGCGCTGGTCTGGGTTGAAACACGCGGGCAAAAAAGAATCATCATCGGTTCGAAAGGTGCGGGCGTCAAACGGATCGGTGTTGAAGTCCGCAAGCGGTTGGAGCCTCAGCTGGAGAGGAAGGTTTTCCTCAACATCTGGGTCAAGGTCCGCGCCAAATGGACCGAAAATCAGCAACTCATCTCGAACTTCGGTTTGTCGGAAGTGGATTAGGGCCATGCGCGTTAACAAGGAAGACTGTTTTGTACTGCGAACCCTGCCGTACTCCGAGTCAAGTCTGATCGTGGATATGTTCACCCGTCATCATGGCCGGATCAATCTGCTTGCAAAAGGTGCGCGGCGTGCGAAATCCAAATTCCGGGGTCTGATCAGGCCATTCCAACGCTTGGTTGCGAGTTGGTCCGGAAAGGGTAACGTGCCGACGCTGACCGAACTGAGTTGCGAAGCGAGGAACAATGCCATTGCCAGCAGCGACTTGTATTGCAGATATTATCTGAACGAATTGCTGGTGCGTCTGATCCATGACCGCGATCCGCACGAAAACCTGTTCGACGCCTATTATCTGGCGATTGAAAGGCTCAAGGAGCCCGCTAATGAGTTTCATACACTGCGTGTATTCGAGAAGATTCTGCTGCGGGAATTGGGATATGCCCTGGTCTTGACTACGGAAGCTGACCAGAAGACTCTGGTTGATGCAGGAAAGATATACGACTACAGTTTCGACAAAGGTCCGATTCTGACAGAGAAACCAGATTCTCTTTCCGTTTCCGGAGAGACACTGCTGGCAATCGACAGGGAGGAGTTCAAGTCAGACAGGGTCAAGAATGAAAGCAAACGGTTTCTTGGCAGGGCGGTCGAGCATTACCTGGAAGGCAAGCACATTCATTCCCGGGAAATCTACAGTCAGGTGACTCGTAGCGTCTGAATGGCTTGGTTACTTCTTGCGTTGAGTTGTGAATCCAGGTGGTAGGTTCCCCATATCCCCCTCACCAAACAGAAATCCAAGCATGTGTTGCTCGATCAGTTGATGTGTTTCTGCGTTACCTGTGGTCAACTGGTTTTCGTTGATGATCGTAACCAAACGTTCCAGCCATTTTTTCCATCCCTCCTTGGATACATTTTCCAGTATCCGTTGCCCCAATTCTCCGGGATAGGGCGCCTGGGCGAGCGCCTCCGATGGCTCATTCAAAACGACGCAGTTGACAAGTTTTTCCATGATTTATGAATTCCGAAACACCAAGAAAAGTGCATTGGGCATGCCACCCAAGACCAATAATTTTACTAGAAAGTCAGAATTCAGTTGCGTGCTCAACATCGATTTTCATTTTTTCATTAAAAATCCTTGTATTCCGTATATTTGTTCATACATAATTGATTGAGGTTTTGAAAACCTTTGCTTAAATTACCATTCAGTTCACATCAGGTAGAGTAAGGATAATGGAACAACCGATTTTTCAATCTCATATTTCGGAATCAGAAATCAAAGTCACTGAAGCTGCCGGGGTCAAAATGGCGGAGTTGATTCAATCCACCGACGAGGAAATCAAGGGGATCAGGGTCTATGTATCAGGTGGCGGTTGTGGTGGCATGAGTTATGGAATGACCTATGCTGATTCAGAGTCGGAATACGACAAAATTCTAAATGGTGACAACTTTCGACTGTACGCAGATGTCGTTGCACTGCAGTATCTGACAGGCGCGGAAATTGACTATGTTGACGATGGAATTCAGGCAACGTTTGTATTTCACAACGTTTTCAAGTCTGTTGGCGGTACCGGTGCTTGTGGCGGTTGCAGCGCTGCTCAATAATTGCCTGGTTCTGGATTTCAATACTTAAATCGAAAGGCCACCTCTTCGAAATCGGTTGTCCTGATTGCCCCGACACACAGTTATCGGGCGTCAGTCTATCTTTCTGCCGCTGAACGGCATGGTATTCCGATCGAATTCGTTACAGACGGCGACTCGGAAATTACGCCGAGAAATCGAGGTGGAGTGCGCGTCGATTTTTCAAATTCCAATGCAGTAGTCGATCGAATTGCACAAGAGTTGGAAGGAATCGACGTCTGCGCGTTTCTCGCACCCGACGAAAAGTATGTGGAAATCGCGGCGGGTGTTGCGAGGAAATTCAATCTTCCCCATAATCCGATGAATGCCATCAGGACGTCCACAAACAAGTTTCTGGCGAGATCGGCGCTGTCGGAATCGGATTTCAACGTTCCGGAATTTTGGTTGATTGATTTGTCATGTTCGATTGCCGAGCAAACGAGAGGCGTTCAGTTTCCCTGCGTGGTGAAACCAATTGACTTGTCTGGCAGTCGCGGCGTTATTCGAGCCGATAACCAGCATGAGTTGAACAACGCAATTGAACGTGTCAGGAATATCATTCAGAGCGAGCGCGGTGAAACTGAATCTTCGAGCATCCTGATCGAGCAATATATTTCCGGTACCGAGCATGCGCTGGAAGGCTACCTTACAATGGGTGAGTTGGAAACATTCTGTATTTTCGACAAGCCGGATCCACTGGAAGGTCCGTATTTTGAGGAGACGTGTTTGGTCACGCCATCGCGATTGAATGCGGAATTGCAGAAAAAGATTGAAAGTACCGTTCGGGATGCCTGTGCGGTCTTTGGACTGAAGATGGGACCGGTTCATGCCGAGGTGCGGGTATGCGACGATGAAGTCTGGATACTGGAAGTTGCGCCAAGGTCGATTGGCGGTGATTGTGCCCGACTGTTTGAGCTTGCAACCAATTCAAGTCTGGAAGAGTATGTACTGTGTCGCAGCGCTGGCAGGCAGGTGAACCCAATTGAATTCACGCAGGCGTCGGGCGTTGCGATGATTCCGGTGACCGAAGGCGGGATATTGAGGCGTGTTGAAGGCGTCATCGACGCCCAGGCGATTGAGAGTGTACTGGAGGTACAGATTGATGTTCGAGCCGGGCAGAAGATGATTCCCTGGCCTGAAGGCAGTAAATATCCTGGTTTCATTTACTCAAAGGCTTCTTCTGCAGATTTGGTTGAACGATCGTTGCATAGTGCATTGTCATGCATCAATTTTGTATGCATGCCGGAATTCCCATTGACAGTAAATTGATCGAATTAAACCAAACCGCAGATTGTCGTTTTGGTTTAAAATTTCACTGCAGTTCAGTTAATTCCTTGACGGCAAAAGGCTGTCAAACTTATCATATTGCGTTTTATTCCCCGGTAGCTCAGCAGGTAGAGCAGGTGGCTGTTAACCATCTTGTCGGCGGTTCGATCCCGTCCCGGGGAGCCAATATTTCGTCCATAGAATCCAGCGATTCTTTTCTTTTTCACAATCCTCTACGGATTGCTTCCCAAGCAATCAATTGAAGATTGGAATGGCTTTTCTATGACCGAATTGAGATTTGCCGGCCAATCCCTTGTATCGTCGCACATTGAGTGCCTTCCATTCAAGTAACGGCTGGTTTTGGATTCTTTCCTGTAAGTCGGTATCTGCAGTCAACAGCGTTGAGTCAATTTGTCCCCAGTCAAGTAGCAAGTCCAAAAATTCCTGTTCTGCATATGAAAAGGGTAATACAGCAGACAAATGCTCTCGAATATCTTCTACTAGTCGCTTAGCATACTCAGCCGGGTTCTCATGAATCTCTGGTGAACGAATGCTAAGCATAGGGATCAACCGGTTCACCAAATCCTCAACATTGGACTCCACATCATCACGAGAGACAGTCCTCCAATCTTTTCTACACATTGCACCGTAGATTACAAATGCGGTACGAAGCCGGTTATGGTCGATCGCATCCATTTGCAGAACTCGATGACTATCGAATAGGTCTCTTGCCACATTGCGCTCGAGTAGTGCGGTCAATTTTCCGGCCGCCAATTCATGAAAGTCCAGCACTGGAGTCTTCGTGGAGTGCCAAGTTCCTATGCAGTAAGAGTCTTTGATGCAAATGGGCCACAACGGTACACGGTACATGAAATTCAGGTCTACTTCGAGAATACGGTTCTGTCCCACATCTGATTCATACCACAGTTTCCATTTGCCTCCGGCGTGTTCTCTCGGGATCCGCTTGATGGCAAAACCCTCCTGTTCGAATACGGATTGAATCGCCTGCTCAATTTTGGGGCGATCAGCGAGCATGTCTTCTCGACCTACGGCACCCACATAGTTGAGGTCGATATCGACGGAGAGTCGCGGAACATCGAAAACGAAAAGGTTCAGAGCCGTACCGCCCTTGAGTACCAGTTTCCCATTGAGAAATGGGTGATTCTGTATTTCATCCAGTAGACTCAAAAGTAGAATAACTTTCTCGAGTGCTGCCGCTTTGAATCCAGTCGCCTCAACAACCTCCTCAAATTTTTCGGGAGAGATTTTCACAGCACTTCACCCCAAGACTGGTCAAGTACCTGCTGTGGTACTACCAGGTTCCATTTCGACACGAATCGCCCGGATTCCCGTCTAGCGCGACTCAGGTAATGAGGTTGCTTGGGGCGAATGCTGTGTAGCTCGTTAAGGTGATAATCTTCGACCCAATAGTCTTCACGATGGGTTTCGAGAAAGAATCCCACCTTTGCCCCGGTGGTGGCATTTCCGAGCAGTAGCGCGTATTCTACGATCTTGTCAAGATTGTAAAACCTGACAGATTCCAACGACCGCCATATTTCCTCCCAGCTTCCTGATAGTTCCGGACGATCCAGTACATCGACCAAGGTTCGCTCCCGAGATGTGACTCTCAAATCCTGGCCACGTATTTCCTTAATTGAAACATCGAAGTGTTCTTTTCCGAGACGGATAAGCGTTTTGTTGAATTTGGTGCCTCGGTAGACGCTCAATTGGAATGCCAATAGTCCGAGCGGTCGACTCGCCGAATAGGTGACAAGTGAGTGAATCGAGTAAGCATTTCCATGAAACTCCAGTGCAGTGTGGTACGAAAGCACTGCATCTGGCCTCAACTTGGAAGCAAGAAGGAATGGGTCGACCGGATATGTATCGGGGTTGGCTCCCGGAGGAATAACCGCATACAAACCTCGTCGAATCATGATTATTCGACCAGTCATACGGTGGTAGGTAAGGAGAGACTCCTTCGTTCGGCTGCCAACCTCACCCAAGGATGATAAATGGTCATCTAAATCTTTCCCGGTAAATACCGGGTTCTTCCGAAAGAATTTATCATGTTTCATTACAGACTTACTTGACTTTATTTTTTGTAATCCATAACATTTTATGGATTAATAGGAATAATGTCAAATATATTTCTTCCTTCAGTAAACGTCATAATCATCAGGTACTGACGATAATTGTCGTATTACATAGTTATACTATGGGTTTCATATATTCATGTCAAGTAATTTCAGATCACCTGATTTCCGATGTTTTTGCTGTCAGATTAGGTTGACTTGTGTGTAGTGTTGCTACGTTCCATCGACAATCACGAGTCTTTTTGTACACAACTCCAACTGACCGAACCGATGGATTCAGTAAAATAGGCATGGAATACTGGTCTAAAGAGAAAACCAAGATCACTCATATCGAGAAGCACTAATCGTTAGATGTTGATGCCTTCAGCGGAGCGGTCGGTGAGATCTTAGTTGAGCTACCGTGCTGTTGAAACCTAGTTCTGACTACTCAAACGAATTGCTTGAAGGTGTCGTGGAAATTCATCACTCGACATCAGATCAACGCAGCGAGTAAACCGCTCAACAGAATATGCCCAGAAATCCTCGGCTGGATTTTCGTTCATGTGCTGAATCAATCCCCAGAGCGTCCAGAGCAGGTCACACAAAGCCTTATAGATGGTCATACGCCCAATGTCGTATTCATTCGGCGAACGCCCCAGGTATCCCGACAACAGTTCCAATTCCATTTCTTGTGTAAATCCACCTTCGACCGACAAGTCTCCAATGTCCCAGTACGGGTCATTCATGCCGGAATATTCCCAATCGACGATCCACATCTTGTTCGATTGCCGGATGAAGTTTTCACAGAGTGGATCACAGTGACTTGGAACGAGGTTTTCCGGATTCGCCTCAAGCGCTGCTTGAACCGACTTACTTTGCTCAACCGTTTCGTGATAGCCATCTGGCAACTCAACTGAATCACCTTTTGAAAGGACATCCAGATACTCATTGATCATAGAAAACACTTCAAAACGGAATTGAAAATCCTCACCGCAGCGATGGAGTTGCTGGAATGCCTGCCCGGCTTCGTAAGGTGTTTTTACCTGGTCTTTGAACTTTTCACCAGACATGGTGAGGCTGTCGAGAAGATACCGGGTGAGCATCAATCCGTCTTCGGAAAAATAGTAGACTTCGGGGCTGACTCCCGCACGCTCGGCCACTTTCGCATTATGGCGTTCTACAGAGCGGTCAATGTAACTCTCGGTTCCTTCACCCGGTATGCGGAGACAGTAGTCTCCGTCTTCTGTTGAGACTCGGTAAACAAGATTGGTCAACCCTCCCAGTCTCTCGCAAACCATGTTATCGATTGATTGATCAGAGAGTTGCGGTATTCGCTGAATTGCATTGAGAAGTTCCGGTTCCATATTTTCACCACTGTTTTTTGAAACTAATGTTCGTAGGTCCTTATCGAAACAAGTAAATTAGTTATATATCAATATATTATCTGAACAAAATTAAGTCCTGACTCATCCAGCACCTTAACGATTCAAACGATCCCTCAGTTTCCGAAAAACAGGGCGTTTCTGTTTTGTAACCTGAACCAATCCGCTGAGTGTCTGAAGATCGAACTCTGAATGCTGTTCATATTGAACAGGCAGAAACGCATAACAAAGTGATTTGCTGACTGAATGTCCAAAACCGCCTGACAGGGTTGCCCCAACAACTTCATCTGACAACATAACGGGTTCTCCACCAAAAATCGGTACAAAGTCATCGTAGCTGAAGCAATGCAGTTTTCGTTGCACACCAACATCTCGAATATTCTCCAATGCTGCTTTGCCGAGAAAGTCGGACTTGCTGAAGTCAATTCGAAAATCCAAACTCACCTCAAATGGGTTGATATACGGAGAGATTTCACCGCTCCAGTACAGATATCCATTTTCAAGTCGGAGTGAGTCAAGCGCTCGATAACCGGCATTGTGAATACCTGATTCCTGTCCCGCCTTGTGCAGTGTGCGATAGACATTCAAGGCAAATCTATTCTCGATATAGAGTTCCCAGCCCAGTTCCCCAGCATAACCAAGTCGAACAGCGGTGACTGGATTGCCGTTGATCTCGATGATCTGAAATGTCAGATAGGGGAAAGCGGCATTCGACACGTCTGTTGTAGTCACAGTCTCCAATACCTCGCGTGACCGGGGACCGCATAGGTTGATGACGCTGAAGTCGCTCGTGATGTCTTGTATCTGAATATCGAATTTCGATACGGTATTGCGAAAGACCCAATCGTAATCATGAACGCCAAAGCCAGATCCTGTGATCAGCCAAAACTTATCCTCTTCAATTCTGAGTAGCACGACATCACATTCGATCCCACCTTTTTCATTGCACATTTGGGCGTAAACCACTTTTCCAACCTGGCGGTCAACATTGCAGGTTGAGAGGTGATTCAAAGCGGCTACGGCATCCGGACCGGAGATCAGGAACTTGTAAAACGACGACTGATCAATCAGTGCAGCGTGGTTTCTGATTGCGTGGCATTCCCTGCCCACCGCATCAAACCAGTTTGGCTTTGCAAATGTTGGAACATCGTGTGGACTTTCCCCATCGGAAGCAAACCAGTTCGCCCGCTTCCATCCGAACTTCGTGCCGTAAACCGCACCCGAATTCAGCAACTCATCATACAACGGAGAGCAGCGAAGCTTCTCTTCGGTGTGGATCTCCTCATTCGGCCAGTGAATCTTGTAGTACCGCCCATAACTTTGCAGTGCCCGCTTTTCGAGATAAGGCGACTGTGCATGGAATTGCCCAAACCGGCGAATGTCGAATCCCCACAAATCAATGGAAGGGCGACCCTCGATGATCCACTCGGCCAGCGCCCGTCCAGCCCCGCCGGACGCCGCGATTCCTGCCGTAAATCCACACGCTGTGTAAAGATTGTCAATGCCGCCAACCTGACCCATGACCGGTTCTCCATCCGCACTGACCGGGATGGGGCCGTTGATCAATGACTTGACACCCATTTTTGTGATCAGGGGAATACGCTTGGCAGTCAGTTCGAAGATCTGATCAAAACGATCAAAGTTGCTGTTATAGAGTGTTCGATTGAAATCGGCCGGGAAGGATGAACTGTCTACCGCAATGGAATCATCCTCCCATCCTCCAAACTCAAAGGCGCCAGCCTCGGGCTTGAGATAGAAATTCCTGTCCGGATCACGAAGAGTGGGCAAGCCTTCCGGAATTTCGTCAGACTTCTCGGTGATCAGGTACTGATGTTCAACCACTCCCGCCGGAATATGGCATCCCGCCATTTCGCCGACCTGCCGCGCCCACAATCCGGCACAGTTCACAACGAGATCACACTGGATCGACTTGTCATGGGTTTCAATTGCTGTGATTCTTCTGCCCGTCTTTCTGAATCCGGTCACTTGGGTGTGCTCATGGATTTGGCCTCCCAGGTCCTTGAATCCCCTGGCCAGCGATTGGGTCAGTCCATAGGGATCAACATATCCATCATCCGGAAGAAACGCGGCGCCGTGAATTGATCTTCGGTCAATCAGCGGAAACAACCTGACTGCCTCGTCTGCATCCACCAGAAACAGTTCAATGTTGAATGCCTTTGCCTTGAGCGCCATCTGCTGAATCTCGATCCATCGCTCGGGACTTGATGCGAGTCGGAGACTTCCCACCGGCTTCCAGCCAGGCGAATACCCCGTTTTCTGTTCAAGATCATCGAAGAGATCAGTGCTGTACTGCATCAGTTGGGTCAGACTGTGCTTTCCTCTCAACTGACCAACCAATCCGGCAGCGTGCCAGGTACAACCACTTGTCAATTCTGCCTTTTCCAGTAACAGCACATCCCGCAACCCGTATAGGGCAAGATGGTAGGCAACCGATACACCGATTACGCCGCCGCCGACAATGATGACTTCAGCATGGTCTGGAATCGATTGGGTTGAACTCATGCCCGCATTCGACTGGAAGTGGGATCGTATAGACTGGTCGGCTCAAAACGAACCGGAATTCGCAATTCCTCGACTTCAAGCTCGTAGGATGCGTCCTGCAGGTAATCGTCTGTCACACCATCCGCATTGCGGACATAGCCGTAGGCAATGTTCTTGCCGACCGTATATCCCCAACCGGCACTTGTGGTCCAACCGACGCGTTTGCCGTTGCGGTAGATTGTTTCGCGTCCGAGCAGGCTGATCTGCTCGTCGTCAGTGGTAAAGCAGGCTAGACGGCGTTTCAGTGTGCCTTGGCTCTGTTCGAGCAGCACGTCCTTCCCGATGAAGTCTAGGTCACTCTTCAACTTCACCAGTCTGCGCATGTCCGCTTCAAGCGGCGTGAAGTCCGGTCCGATGTCTGACCCTAATGCCCTGAACCCCTTCTCCAGTCTGAGTGATTCCAGTGCTCGGTAACCTATGTGTGTCAACTGATGGTTGTTACCGGCCTGGGTGAGCGCCTGAAAGACCGCCAAGGTGTCGTTTACAGGAATGTGCAACTCCCATCCAAGTTCTCCCGCAAATGAAACGCGGATACCGATCACATCGCGCCCAGCGATCCTGACAGTCTGAGAGGTCAGAAAGGGGAATGCTGAACTGGATAAATCCTGTTCGGTGATTTCCTGCAGCAACACCCTGGAATTCGGTCCGGAAAGCGACAAGGTCGAATACCTGTCTGTCACCTCAGTCAGCGACAGGTTAGTCAGAGTGGCGGGTACATTTCTTTTGATATGTTGGAAGTGATGGGCGGCGTAACCCGTTCCTGCGACCAGCAGGAAACGATCGGGTGCCAGTCGGGTGACAGTCAAATCGCATTCGATACCGCCGGCAGGGTTGAGCATCTGGGTATAGACAACCGAACCCACGTCGCGATTGATTCGACTTGAGCAGATGTATTCAAGTGCGGCGACGGCGTCCTGTCCTTCCAAGATGTACTTGGCAAAGGACGATTGATCGATGACACCGACATTCTCACGGACTGACTGATGTTCGATACCGACATAGGGAAACCAGTTTGCACGGCCAAAAGAGGGCGCATCGACCGGTTCAACGCCCGCTGGTGCAAACCAGTTAGGCCGCTCCCAACCCAGTTTTTCCCCGAAACACACATTGAGTCCCATTAACTCTTCATAAAGCACCGACTTGTAGCGGGGACGGACACTTTCGTGTTCCTCATGCGGCCAACCCATGGTGTAGTGCTTTGAGCACAACTCAACGGTTCTGCCTGCAATCCAGCCGTCACTCTCGTGCACCTTGCCGAATCGCCTGATATCAACCTGTCCCAGATCCATGGGAGGCGCACCTGCTGAAATCCATTCCGCCAACGCTTTGCCCGCGCCTCCTGCACTGGCAATACCAAACGCGTTGAATCCGGTGCCGACAAAGAAATTCCGGACTTCCGGGGCTTCTCCGAGAATGAAATTGCCATCCGGTGTGAATGATTCCGGCCCGCAGATCATTTGCTTGATATCGGCACTCTCCATTGCTGGAATGCGATTCAATCCCGCCTGCATCAACGGTTCAAAGTGATCTACATCAAAGTCGAGCAATGTGAAGAAAAACTTCTCAGGCGGCTGTTCGATGTTCCACCGTTGCGGATTCAACTCGTAGCCGCCGAATACCAGTCCGCCGACGTCTTCCTTGAAATAGATCAACCGGTCCGGATCCCGGACTGTCGGAATGCCCGATGTGACGCCTGCAACCTTGCCGGTCACAATGTAGTGATGCTTCATCGGCACGATCGGAACGTTGACGCCTGCCAACTGTCCGATTGATCTAGACCACAATCCGGCGCAGTTGACTACGACTTCGCACTCAATGTGTCCATGTTCGGTATCCACTCCGACCACTCGTCCGTCGTTGACTGTAATCGAATGGACCGGGCAGTTCTCAATAAAGCGGATTCCCTTGGATCTTGCGCCGCGCACCATGGCCTGGGTCAGGTCCGCGGGATTGGCCTGTCCGTCTGTAGGCAGGAATGCGGCTCCGATCACATCATCCACATTCAGCACGGGACAAAGTTCTGCGGCTTCAGCAGGTGACAGAAAATCCATTTCCAAGCCAAATGACCGAGCCATTGTGATCTGCCGCTTGATTTCCCGCACCCGTTCCGGATCACAGGCAAGACGCAGTCCGCCGTTCATCTTCCAGCCGGTGGCCTGTCCGGTCTCCTTTTCCAGCCGATCGTAGAGTTCAACCGAATACTTGAGTAACTGGGTAACATTGGCATTGCTTCGCAACTGACCGACCAGACCCGCAGCGTGCCAAGTTGAACCGTTCGTCACAGTTCCCTGTTCGAGAACAATGCAGTCTGTCTCTCCGAGTTCTGCCAGGTGATAGGCGGTTGACGCGCCGATGATTCCGCCACCGATAACAACGATTCTGCAGTGATTCGGATGCATGTTCCCGTCCCGTGAATCCAACTACAAACCCAAGGCCTGCTTTCGACGTTTGGCTGCTGCCGAGATCAGCCGGTCGGTGATGATGGCAATGAAAGCGACCGACAGGCCGGCAACCAGTCCTCGGCCGGTGTCGGCTTTGGTCAGTGCGATATAGACTTCCTGCCCGAGATCCCGCGTACCAACCAATGCGGTGATGACCAGCATCGACAGCGCAAACATCACAGTCTGGTTCACGCCAAGCATGATTTCCGGCCAGGCCAGGCGAATCTGGACTTTCGACAGCAGTTGCAGCCGGGTGCAGCCGGAGGTTTTCGCGGCTTCGATCAGTGAGGGCGAGATCTGTTCGATTCCGTAGATCGTGTAGCGCACAGCCGGCGGCAGTGCATAGAGCACCACGGCAACCATCGCCGAGAAATCGCCTACCCGGAACAGCATCACGACGGGCAGAAGATAGACAAAGCTCGGCAGCGTCTGCAGGGTGTCAATACTGATGAGTACCGCCTTTTTGACTTTCGCCGAGCCGGACGCAATGATGCCGATGGTGATGCCGATGATCGAGGCGAACACCACGGAGATACCGCACAGATAAACGGTGATCATCGCCTTTGTCCATTGCCCGGTGATCAGGATGAATCCGGCGAGCGATACAACCAGGATGGCCAGTTTCGGGCCGCCCAGCTGATATCCAGCCAGCCCGAGCAGGATCAGCACACCGGGCCAGGGTAGGTCGAGCAGAAACAGCTTGACGGGTTTCAGGATGTTCAACAGGATGAAAACCTTGACTGCCTCAAGCTGGTCGAAGAAATTGATGTTGATCCACTTGACCAGATCGTTCCAAAACTGTCCGGTGGTGACTTCCCAGTGTTCCGGCCACTGGGCGAAAAATGGCAGGGCGAAGCCGATCGCGGTAGTCACCGCCAGCACCGTCAGGATGACCAGAAGGATTCGGGTGCGCGTGCCCAGTACCGATGTGTTTTCACTGTGCAGTTCGGGCGTCTGGGCTGCCCAGGCCTGGGACAGGCGATCAACCACGATGGCGATCAGGGTGATGGCGATACCGGCTTCCAGTCCATCGCCTATTGCCTGGCGTCTCAGCGATGCCAACACGTCAAACCCCAAGCCACCGGCACCGATCATCGAGGCGATGATGACCATGTTCAATGACAGCATGATGACCTGATTGACGCCGACCATCAGGCCGGGCTTGGCGGATGGAATCAGCACCCGCCAGGTCATCTGACGTTTCGTGCAGCCTGCCATCTTGCCGAATTCCTTAATTTCGGTCGGTACGCTTCGAAGGGCAAGCATGGTGATGCGGACCATCGGCGGTGTCGCATAGATCACGGTCGCCGTGATTGCGGACACCGGGCCGAATCCGAACAGAAACAGAACCGGCACCAGGTAGGCAAAAATCGGCACCGTCTGCATGAGGTCCAGCACCGGTGTGATGGCGCGTTCAAACGACGGCGACCGATATCCGAGAATTCCCAGTCCGATACCGAAAACGATGCCGATGGGCACCGCAACGGCAATTGATGACAGGGTGATAGTCGCGCTCTCCCAGTGACCAAAAACAGCGATATAGGCGGCACACAGGAACACCATCAGTGCCAGCGTCCAGTCCTTCAGCCGATAGGCGACCCAGGTCAGGATGAGCGTGATGCCCAACCATGAGACCGGCGGTGTCTGCCAGGTGTTTCCCTCGCCAAGCGGTATCGAGAAACCGGCAACCAGCAGCGACTTGATGAATTGGTAGGGGATTTCAATGCCGGCGGCAATGGTGCGTGTGAATTCCTTGAAAGTCCAGGGAAAAAGATACGCCTCGTCCCCGACCAGCCACTTCATGAATCCGGTGACGCAGTATCGAACTGATGTACAGCTGCCAAGACTGTCGACTTTCCAGCTCAATTCCTTGGGTGCCTTGACTGCCCACGGCCAAAATTCGCCACCCGCCCAGATCAGCGCAACGATGAGGCACGCAATCAACCAGGTCACGAGTTTTGTGCCGGCTGGATTCAGGCGCGCCTGCAGTATGGAAATGGCGGTCATTTTGAAGATGAATCGTTGTTTGGGTCCTTCCTGCTGACGAGAACGTCGATCACGGCGTCGCGGGTGATTGCACCGAGAACATTGCCGCTGCCGTCAACAACGTCGTATGGCAACTCGGAATTGATGAGCTCCTCGGCAAGAGTCTCTATCTTCGTGGAGTGAAGCACGCTTCCGCCAGATTTTGCGTTCGCCTTTTTCTCGCTCATCACGGTCCCGGCGGAAAACACTTTTGCACGGGAAAGATCGTTCGTGAACTCCTCAACGTACTGGTCTGCAGGATTCAGCACCAGCTCCTCCGGTGTGCCTATCTGGATGATCAGGCCATTTTTCATGATGGCGATCCGGTCTGCGAGCCGTATCGCCTCGTTGAAGTCGTGTGTGATGAATACGATGGTCTTATTGAGTACCGACTGGATGCGCAGGAACTCATCTTGCATTTCCCGGCGAATCAACGGGTCCAGTGCAGAGAAGGGTTCATCCAGAAACCAGACTTTCGGCTCAACCGACAAGGACCGTGCAATACCCACCCGCTGCTGCTGTCCGCCGGACAGTTCCCGCGGATAGTAGGCTTCCCGCCCCTCCAATCCAACCAGTTCAATCACCTCGCGCGCCCGTTCCTCGCGGTGTCTTCGGTCAACGCCTTGAACCTCCAATGGAAAAGCCACATTGCCGAGTACGGTCAGATGCGGCATCAGCGCGAAGTGCTGAAAGACCATGCCCATCTTGTGGCGTCGAATCTGAATCATCTGGTTTTCAGACTGTTCGAGCAGATTCTCACCCTCAAACATGATGCTCCCGGCAGTCGGCTCGATCAGACGGGACAGGCAGCGAAGCAGCGTGGACTTGCCTGAGCCGGACAACCCCATGATGACGAAAATCTCGCCTTCGGCGACTTCGATATTGGCATCGCGTACGGCACCAATCAAACCCGCCGACGCAAGGGCGGCGTCATCGACATCCTCGGTTTCATTGAGAAAGCGCTCGGCATCCTTACCGAACAGCTTCCAGACGTGCTCGCAGGTTAGAATTGATTCCGGTTCCGACATGAGCTGTCCCAAGCAATCAATGGTGCGGTATCCAACGTTTGAATAGAAAACGCGCCAGTACCCGGTTACAGGCGCTGGCGCGTTCGTTCATCCTAAATCAGTTCTACATTCACATCGTCCAGGCTTTCCAGACAGACTCGTTGTTGGCCAGCCATTCGGCAACAACGTCCTCAACGGACATGCCTTCAAGGTCAACTTTCACGATGAGTGAACTCATGATGTCATTGTTGATCGTGAAATTGCGGATGGCCTGGTAGGCTTTCGGCCATTTTTCCTCACCACCGGCCCAGCCGACTGCCTTGATCCAGCCTCTCGGCTTGCCGCAGTCGTAGGCCATGTCGGGATTCATACCCCATGCCGGATCCTTGTAGCATTCATCCGTGTAGACTGGAAAATCAACCCATTCACCTTCGTACTTGGCCGGTGCCCAGTGCGGTGCGTAGACCCATGCCAGGATCGGTGCGCCGCGCTGATAGGCGGACTCGATTTCGGCAAACAGTGCCGCATCGGTACCGGCATGCACGACATCGTAGTCCAATCCGAGTGATTCGGCTCTCTCGTCGTCATAGCCGCTCCAGGTGACCGGACCGCCGAGATAACGGCCACGGGGGTGGGTTTCCGGTGTTGAAAACGCTTCCGCACAATCATTGAGGGCGGTCCAGTCTGGCAGACCGGGACACTTTTCCTTCATGTACAGGGGATACCACCATTCTTCGATCGCGTCCATTCCGGTTTCTCCGAGATCCACCGTCTTGCCGGTGGCCAGGGATGCCTCAAGTGCGTCCTTTCCGGTGGTTTCCCAGATTTCCACTGCGACATGGAGGTCGCCGGACTCCAATCCGACAAACTGTGCAATGTAATCCGCCGGGACGTATTCGACGTTGTATCCCATGGATTTGAGAATTTCACCGACCATGGTTGCGGTGATGAACTGACCCGTCCAGTCATGCCATGTTATCTTGATCGGGTCGCTTGATTCGGCCTGAGCAGAAGCGAGCGGCGTGTAAGACAAGAGCATGGCAAAACAGGCTATCACGAGATGTCGTAGATATTTGTGCATGTTACTACCTCCTAGGCTAGTGGTTCTTTCAAGTAATTTCAAAGTCATTGACGTTCAGCGTCAAATTTGTTTTGATTTGCATTGTACCAAATGTTCAAATGCTTATCGTTCACTTTATCGCCGGATTCGGAAGCCGCTGAATTCCTGCAATCGGTTGGTTGCGTTGGAATTGAGAGTGATCTGGTGGAGGCTGTGGCGGATTGTCTGCGTTCGCCTTGTGTGAAATCAAAAGACGCGAGTGCACGACCGGTGCAATCAGCAGCATCACTCGAACATATGCCTGTAGCGCTCCCAGTTGGCCTCGAATCGGACTCGATTCATGTTGGTATAACCCTCGTAGCCAGGTTCCTGGTCGGGGTACAGGTCGGTCATGGAGGCGGCGACATTCTCACTGTCAAGGTCTGAGGTCACCTCCTGAACCATGCCCCACATGTACTCGCGCAGATTCAGAATCAACTTGAACACGGTCAGCTGCAACTGAAGGTCCTCGGTCAGTTTGCCGTAATACATCTCAAACAGCTCATTTTCGGATTGTTCACTCATATCGGCATTGCAACTGACACCGACCAGGTCGAACATCGGGTGGCCATAACCGCCATAGTCCCAGTCAATCAACCAGATATCGTCGCTGGCACCAAACATGAAGTTCTGGGGTACCGCGTCGTTGTGCGTCAGTACCGGTGTATAGGGTTGGATGCTCTGCTCGATCAGGTTGTTGATTCGGATCAACTCCGCAAACTCATTGATCAGGCGCGAGTCTTTTTGCGTGCCGATTTCAACGTAGTTCCTGATGACCTGAAATGGCCAGAAATAGGTGAGGGCACCCCGAACATGGTCCGATCCCCCATGCACGCGCTTGAGCAAGTCGACGATTTTTTCACAATTGGTGGCGTTGTTGTCCATATCTTCGGGTCTCAGACAGCCACCGGGAATGAAATCCAGGATGACCAGTGATTTCTCGGTGTAGCCGACTGCAGGGCTGACACCGATATCGGCAGCGGCCAGCGTTGAAGCCTGAACGGATGTCTGCATGATGCCGTGAACCGGAATGTCCGTACCGATTCTGGCGACCGCTTTCCTCTTACTGTCGGTCACGACAAAACTCTTGTTGCACAGTCCACCCACCAGGGGCTGGACATCAATCTCACCGCTCCAGCAATCCAGCGTTCTTAGGTACTCTTCGATTTTTTCGTCATTCCATTCAGGGTTCAGCATCGGACATTGCCTCCTCAACGGCTATATGTAGTTGGGTGTTTGAATTCAAAAGATGGGTATGTCAACCCGCAAAATCTCAGAACAGATTCTGCAAGCGCCGCATGGCTTCTTCAATCGTTTCCATGCCGGTTGCGAATGACAGCCTGATATAGCCGTCACCACCGAACGCGCTTCCAGGCACCACGGCGACCTCGCCTTCATTCAGTATGTATTGCGACAGTTCCACATCGTTTTCGACGCCATCCAGACCGCGGATCAGTTCCCTGCAGTCAGGAAAGGCATAGAACGCACCATCGCCTGGCAGGCAATTCATCCCCTCAATCTGGTTCAGGCTCGAAACAATGAAGTCATGTCGTTGCTTGAAATGCTCAACCATGGTCTTGATGGCATCCTGCGGTCCGTTCAACGCCTCAACGGCCGCTGCCTGTGCGATGGAGTTGGGATTCGAGGTGGTTTGTGATTGAATCTTGCGCATGGCGGCACTCAAGGTTTCCGACGTTGCGGCGAATCCGATCCGCCATCCTGTCATCGCATAAGCCTTGGAGACGCCATTGATGACGATGGTCCGTTCCTGCAGTTCCGGGCAGGCATTGACAATATTGCAGAATGCCTTGCCGGTCCACTGTATGTGTTCGTAGATGTCATCGGTCAGCACATGGACGTGTGGGTGTTGGAGCAGGACTTCCGCCAATCCCGCCAGGTCTTGCTGGGTGTAGGCGACACCGGTGGGATTGCTCGGACTGTTCAGCATCAGCAGTTTTGTGCGCGGTGTGATGGCGTCTCGCAGCTGGTCAGGTTGCAGCTTGAATCCCTGATCGATGTCGGCGTTCACAACAACTGGCTTGCCACCTGACAGCACGGTCATATCGGTGTAAGACACCCAGTATGGCGCAACGATCACTACCTCATCACCCTCATTAAGTAATGCTGTCAAAGAATTGATAATGCTTTGTTTTGCGCCTGTAGAGACGACGATATTTGCGGGTGTGTAATGCAACTGGTTTTCGCGTTCAAACTTATCCACCACCGCCTGCTTCAAAGCTGGAGTCCCGTCGGCTGGTGTATACTTGGTCATGCCCTTGGAAATGGCTTCCACGGCCGCCTGTTTGATGTTGTCGGGTGTGTCGAAATCGGGTTCACCGGCACCCAGTCCAATGACATCTCGTCCTGCGTCGCGCAGTTCACGTGCCAGAGTTGATACGGCTATCGTTGCTGAAGGTTTGATGGAGTTTACTCGGTCGGAAAGTTCAATACTGCTCATCGGTCTGTCGGCTTGCAAGGTGGTTCAGTTCAAACAGGGCAAGTATAACCGAACGGTTTGAATTAAGGAGTACATCTTGCAGGACTTTGACCTTGTATCCGACTATGTTCCGGCGGGAGACCAGCCGGCTGCAATCGAGGAACTCGTGCGCGGCGTTGAAACCGGTGCGCGGTTTCAGACCCTGCTGGGTGCGACCGGCAGTGGAAAAACCTTCACGATGGCGAACGTCATCGCAAGCACCGGCCGGGTCGCGCTGGTGCTGGCTCACAACAAGACGCTGGCCGCACAGTTGTACTCCGAACTCAGGGATTTCTTTCCGAACAATGCGGTCGAATACTTCGTTTCGTATTATGACTACTACCAGCCTGAGGCGTATGTGCCCAGTTCCGACACCTACATTGAAAAAGACGCATCCATCAACGAATACATAGACCAGATGCGGCTGTCAGCGACGAATGCGCTGCTCACCCGTTCCGACACGGTCATCGTTGCCACGGTGTCCGCCATCTTTGGGTTGGGGAATCCCAACGAGTACAACAAAATGATTCTGCACCTGCGAAAGGGCGCGGTGACCGACCAAAGAAAAATTTTGAGAACGCTGGCGGAACTTCAATATGAGCGCAACGATGTCAATCTGAAAAGAGGGACATTCCGGGTGAGGGGGGATGTTATCGACATCTATCCGGCGGATTCGGACCGGGCAGTGGTACGCGTGGAATTGTTCGGTGATGAGATCGATCGGTTGTCGCTTTTCGACCCACTGACCGGGGAGATTCTGAATGAGCGGATCATCCGCTACACCATATTTCCGAAAACCCACTATGTGACCGGGCAGGACACCATGGAGAAGGCCATCGTTCGGATAAAAATCGAACTTGAAGAGCGGCTGAATGAGCTGTATGCGCAAAACATGCTGGTCGAGGCGCAACGCTTGCAGCAGCGTACGACTTATGACATTGAAATGCTGGAGCAGCTGGGTTACTGCAACGGAATTGAAAACTACTCGCTGCATCTGTCGGAGCGAGTCACCGGTGAGGCTCCGGATACCCTGATGGATTATCTGCCGAATGACTCATTGGTCTTCATCGACGAGAGTCATGTGACGATCCCGCAGTTGCGGGCGATGTATCGGGGCGATCGGTCACGCAAGGAGACACTGGTGAATTTCGGATTCCGCCTGCCATCCGCGCTGGACAATCGGCCCTTGAAGTTTGAGGAATTCGAGGAAAAGGTCAAACAGGTGATCTGCATGTCTGCGACTCCGGGGCCCTACGAGAAGAGCATGAGTCGGACCATCATTGACCAGGTGGTGAGGCCGACGGGTCTGGTTGATCCGATTGTCGAGGTGCGCGAGGCCAGAACACAGGTCGATGACCTGATTTCAGAGATCCACCTGCGCGTCCAGCTGAACGAAAGGGTGCTAGTGACAACTTTGACCAAACGAATGGCTGAGGACCTCAATGATTACCTGAGCGAAAAAGATATCAAAGTTCGCTATCTGCACGCGGACATCGATACGGTTGAACGTGTGGAGATCATTCGGGACTTGAGGGCCGGGGTGTTTGATGTGCTGGTCGGCATCAATCTGTTGCGGGAGGGACTCGATTTGCCGGAGGTTTCGCTGGTTGCGGTGCTTGATGCGGACAAGGAGGGTTTTCTGCGCTCGGCCACCTCGTTGATTCAGACGATTGGCCGCACTGCACGCCATATCCGGGGAACCGCCATCCTATACGCAGACTACGTCACCGACTCCATGCGTACAGCGATCGATGAGACCAATCGCCGAAGAGCGAAACAGCACGAGTACAACAGCCTGAACGGAATTGTTCCTGAAACCGTTGAGAAGGCCGTCAAGGATATTATTGAGGGCGTTCACGGCCGTTCCAGGAAGAGACGACGCGGATCAGGTGCGGTTGCCCAGGAGATGGATGTTGAACCGGTCGCGAAGGAAATAGACATTGAGGATACCGCCCAGGTCGCAAAGGAGCTGAAGCGACTTGAGAAGTCCATGAACGACTATTCGGTCAAGCTGGAGTTTGAGAAAGCGGCGATGATCCGGGATCAGATCAAGGAATTGAAGGAGATCGCATTCAAGACTTGGTAGGGCGGACTGACTTCTCGTTCTTCAGCAGGATGATGCGGTTGCTGTTGGTGCCCATGGTGTTGTTGACAACGCCCCAGAGATTGGCTGTCTTGGTGAATGCCTGCTGATTGATCATCACTCCCATAACTCGAAATGTGGTGTCCTGTGCGGCAGCGACGACATGCTTTTCCAGCTGGACCGTTCCGCTTTTGACCTCGCCGACCTCAAATGCGACATGGCCGCCATCGCGAACAACCCGTGAGAGTTCAATCAGGGTCGCGTTGATGAAACGTTGCCATGTCCCAACATCTTTCAATTTTGTAATCTCCACGGTGTTTGAATCAACACCAAGAAACCAGCATCGCAGCCAGTTGTCGGTTTCGTAATCCACCACATCCAGAAATGGCGGTGAGGTGACGACCAGGTCGACACTGCTTTCCGGTATCTGACTTGTTTGGTGCGACTGTTCGTTGGTGAATAGATACTTTTGAGCCGCTCCATTGACTTCATTGCTGCCAAACCACTCGCCGTTGTTCCGCGCAGAGATCTGGGATAGGAGTGTCTTGGATTTTTTTCTGATCAGTTGCGGTACATCTCGAGGTGGGGGCTTTTGATTTCTGCGTTGATTGAACTTAGCCTGGCTCTTGATGGAGACCGCCTGGTTGGGCGGCATGGAATAGACTGAAAAGAAGCCGGGTGAGTGTCCGGTGAGCCGATTGATTGCCACCATTCGGATCCATTTGTCGATCATGTCCAGTGTTGCGTCTTTTTCTCGCTGGATCAGCCAACTGCGCAGCCCCTCGATCTGCGCCAGTGTTTTGGGATGATAGAACACAAGCAAATCGTCGTTCTCAATATCCTGATATTCGTTCCACGGAATTTCATCCAAGCGGAGAAGGATCGAGTTCAAATCAGGTGGATTGATTCTTGGCTCAGTCAGTGCGATGCTCAATGGATTGACATCATTGCCGAAGGGTATGCGGTTCAGAAGTGCCGCTTCGACGGGAGTGGTGCCTCTGCCCATGAAGGGATCGTAGACAACGTCACCGGGGCGGGTCAGGCGATTGATGAAAAACGCCGGCAACTGTGGTTTGAAGCAGGCCCGGTAGCTGATCTCGTGAATTCGGTTGGCCTGTCTTTGTCGAGACGTCCAGAACTCATTGATGTAGTAGTCGATGTCGTCGATGCATTCGGTCTGTGTCTTGTTGCCGAACTTATCAAATTCAAAGATTTCCTGGATGAAATTCACGGATATATATTGTGATTGTTGATGAAGACAGGTGATTCAGGATCGACTGCGATCGACGGCTGTCATTTTATCAATGAGAATACATGACATATCGGCTCACGCTGGTTCATTGGGAATCCAATGGAATTTGGGGTCTGGCGCAGACTACTGTTATGAAAGTCTGCCGGAAGCGGAAATTATCGAGACATTACTCGAATATGATTAAATTAATCTTTGAAAGTATTGATATATTGGAAAATAAATCCATCAAGTCATCGGATACCATGTTGTCAGAGTTGTCGATGAACTGAAAGTTTTAAACGACTTGCATCTTCGAATACCGGAATGCCACTCACAATTACAGCCTGGATAACTGGATACGTCCACTCGCAACCATCCCTGCATTAGATAAAATTCAATCACATCTGGGTTTGCAGGTAATTCTGCAGCCCAATCTTGTCAATCAATTGCAACTGCTGCTCAAGCCAGTAGATGTGATCCATTTCAGTGTCGTGAAGCAATACCTGAAGAATATCCCTGGTGTCGTAATCTCCGACTTCCTCGCATACGCTCATGGTTTCCTTGAGCAATCGTGCAACCAACACTTCTCCATCAAGGTCGTTTTTCAGCATCTGAACGACATCATTGCCGACTTCCGGCTTGGCCTGCTGTGAGAAATCGGGTTCCGCTTCCAGAAACAGCATCCGATTGACGATGGCATCGACATGCTGTAACTCCTCAGTCATCTCATGGTCTAGGCGCTCATGAAGTTTTGTCAGCCCCCAATCCATGAATTTTCTTGAGTGTGCCAGATATTGGTCCCTGGCAGCCAATTCATAGTTGAGCAGTTCCTGCAGTTTTGCTAAAACCTGGTCATTGCCTTTCATTACTGGTTGTCTCCGATTTGTGATTGAATGTAGTTTTCATCTCCCATGTGTGCGATCAGCCACTTCTGCGTCTCCAACCAATCAATATATTCCTCGGTCTCGTTCAGAATGGGAAGCAACAATGACCGACTCTCATAATCGCTGTGACCTTCGAGAACAGCAATGGATTCCGTGAGGTCGCTTTGCCCGTTCCCCATAAGCCTTAATTCGCAGTCGACGATCTCCTTGATGTCTTCACCGACGAAAATCTTTCCGATCAATTGCAGATTCGGCATCCCCTCGAGAAACAGAATCCGGTCGATCAGCAAGTCAGCTGACTTCATGGCGGCAATCGAAACGGAATACAGTCTATCGTTGAGCTTTCCAAGACCCCAGTGATTGGCAATTCTTGCATGGAGAAATGACTGGTTGATCGAGGTCAGCTGGAACTTCAGTCCCGAATTCAATCGTTCTATGATTTTAGGATCGGTTTTCATGTCAGAATCGTCTAGTCTTTACCACTCGAATTGTATGGTCAATCAGTTCTTGTTATTGTAAACTATTCTCATTATCAATTTAAATCAGTGAATCAAAACCAATGATAGTCTGTGTCTGCAACAATATCTCTGATCGCCAGATCAACAAAGCGATTGCAGAAGGCATGTTGAATCTCGAAGTGCTGAAACGCGAGTTGGGGGTGTCGACAACCTGCGGCAGTTGCGCTGAATTCATCAGACAGATGCTGCATACCGCTCAACTGGAAAAGTTCAACCAGAAGTCAATCGAGACCGCTTCCAACATGTCCAATCCCTGATCATCTGATTCGTTTATTGATTGCCATCTCCGAAATCATGCTCATAGAAGCAGCCATCCGCAGAATGTCGGGTCAACAGTGAATCCTCTGTCAACATACACCCGCTGTATTTTTCGCTGCAACCCGCAAATTTCTGCTCAACGTCCATTTCCATTGAAGTAAAATTCTGACACTCGAAATTGATTGTGAGGGCGCATAGCTCAGGGGGAGAGCACTTGCTTGACATGCAAGAGGTCCCTGGTTCAATCCCAGGTGCGCCCACCAGTTCAATTTACCGCACCGATCAGATAAATCGGACTCGGTCGTGCAGCCACCAGGGAAAGGTTTCTCGATATTTCAATTTCTGCACTGAATCTAGCAAAACAATGGCTTCTCGAATCGTATAATAGCGTTTCTTTTTATGCGCCTGTGAGTGTCTTTCTGGGTGCATTTTTCAATTTTTCGTTGATGTTATGCCGTTAATCTCATTGCCGGACGGGTCTCAGCGAGACTACGCGTCCCACCCAACGATTGACCAGATCGCCGCGGATATTGGTCCGGGGCTTCATCGGGTAGCCCTTGCAGGCAATTTCGGTGGTACTCTCCTGGATACCTCTCAGGAAATCACAGCAGATGGGACGTTGACGATTATCACCGGCAAGGATGCGGAAGGTCTGGAAATCATTCGGCACTCAACCGCTCATCTGCTCGCCCAGGCAGTCAAGAGGCTGTTTCCGTCCGCCCAGGTCACCATCGGCCCGGTCATTGAGGACGGGTTTTATTACGATTTCGCCTATTACCGAGGATTCACAAAGGATGACCTTGAGAAGATAGAACAATGCATGCGCGAAATTGTGGCTGAGAAACTTCCGGTGAGTCGCAGAATCATCGAACGTGATGAGGCAGTTGCACTCTTTCGAGACATGGGAGAAGACTACAAGGCACAAATCATTGAGGATTTACCCGAAGACGAGCAGATTACCCTGTATCAGCAGGGAGAATTCGTGGATCTTTGTCGCGGGCCTCATGTTCCGAACACCAGTCATCTGGGAGCATTCAAACTGACCAAGGTTGCAGGTGCGTACTGGCGCGGCGATTCCGATAACGAAATGCTGCAGCGGATTTACGGAACCGCATTCAGTTCAAAGCCTGAGCTGAATGAATACATCAAGCAGCGCGAGGAAGCGCTTTTGCGCGATCATCGTCGTCTGGGCGCTGAACTGGACCTGTTTCACTTCCAGGAAGAGGCACCGGGCATGGTTTTCTGGCACGAGAATGGATGGACGCTGTTCCGCCAGGTTGAATCCTACATGCGTGATCTGCTGAAGGATTACGGCTACAACGAGGTGCACACACCGCAACTGATGGACCGCTCGTTGTGGGAAAGATCCGGTCACTGGGAGACTTTCAAGGAGAATATGTTCACGACCGAGATCGAGAAAAAGAACTATGCCTTGAAACCCATGAACTGCCCGGCTCACGTTCAGATCTTCAACCAGGGACTTCGCAGTTACCGCAATCTTCCATTGCGGATTTCTGAATTTGGCATTGTTCACCGCTATGAGCCATCTGGAACGCTGCACGGACTCATGCGGGTTCGGCGTTTCACCCAGGATGATGCGCATGTGTTCTGCACCGAAGACCAGATTCAGGCGGAAGTCGAGTGCCTGATCGAAATCGCGCTCAAAGTCTATACGGACTTCGGTTTTGAGGACATCTCGGTTGGCTTGTCCACCCGACCCGAAAAACGCGTGGGAAGCGATGAATTGTGGGACCGTGCGGAAAGCGCTCTGGAAGCGGTGCTGGAACAACGCCAGATGGAATTCACCCGCTACGAAGGGGAGGGGGCATTCTATGGTCCAAAAATCGACTTTGTACTCAAAGACTGCATCGGCAGACAGTGGCAATGCGGTACTATCCAGTTGGATTTCTCCATGCCCGGACGACTCGGTGCGCAGTATGTGGATGTAGACGGCGGGAAAAAAACTCCGGTGATGATCCATCGGGCGATTCTCGGTTCCATTGAGCGGTTCATCGGAATCCTGATCGAGGAGCATGCCGGCAGGTTTCCGGTGTGGCTTGCCCCGGTTCAGGCCGTAGTCATGAATATTTCCGAAGCACAGGAAGATTATTCGATTAAAATATGCAACTTGCTTCGGGATGCCGGGATTCGGGTGAATCTGGATCTGAGGAATGAGAAGATAGGTTTCAAGATCAGGGAGCAGACCCTGAAAAAGATTCCATACCTTCTGATTGTGGGTAATCGCGAAGCCGAGAATGATCGGGTTTCGGTTCGAACCCTTGCGGGCGAGGATCTGGGCTCAATTGACAAGGCATCCGTGATCGAGTTGATTGCGAATGCCGCTAAAAGCAAGTGAAATTGTAAGCAGGAGACACTGAGACGACTACTGAGAGACTACATCGCATCAATACGCAAATCGATTCAGGTACGGTCCGACTGATCAGCGAGGATGGCAAGCAGGTCGGCATTGTATCGATATCGGAAGCGCAGGAATATGCGCTGAAAGCAGATCTGGATCTGGTTGAAATATCACCCAACGCCGACCCACCTGTATGTCGGGTCATGGACTATGGGAAGTTTCGCTACTTGACCAGCAAGAAGCAACACGATGCGAGACGCAAGCAAAAGCAGATTGTCATCAAGGAGATCAAGTTTCGGCCGGGCACGGATATCGGTGACTACGATGTCAAGTTGAGCCGACTGAAGAAATTTTTGGAAAGTGGCAACAAGACACGTGTCACCATGAGGTTTCGCGGTCGGGAAGTCACGCACCCGAAATTGGGGCTTGAAATGCTTGATCGGGTAAAGAATGATCTTGCAGAAATTGCGGTTGTAGAACAGGAACCCGTACTGGAGGGACGGCAGATGGTGATGCTGCTGGCGCCCGTGAGATCCTGATAATTCAATATTCACTCAACAGGGAAGCACAATGCCGAAAATGAAAACCAACAGGGGCGCAGCCAAACGCTTCAAGCGAACTGCGACCGGAAAGATCAAGCGTGGGCACTCTCACGCTTCTCATATCTTGACCAAGAAGTCAACCAAGCGAAAGCGCGGATTGAGGAAAGCCGCGTTGGTGCACGCTGCGGACGCGGCGAATGTTCAGAAAATGATTCCGTATGCATAGACGAGGACCACAGCAATGCCAAGGGTAAAACGCGGTGTAACCGCACGAGCGCGTCATAAGAAAGTACTGAAACAGGCCAAGGGCTATCGGGGTGCGCGCAAGAACGTCTTTCGCGTCGCCAAGCAGGCTGTCATCAAGGCCGGCCAGTACGCCTACCGGGATCGACGGAGAAAGAAAAGGGATTTCAGGTCGCTTTGGATCATGCGCATCAATGCGGCTGCCCGGGAATGCGGGCTGACCTACAGTTCCTTCATGAGAGGATTGTCGCTTGCCAGCATTGAACTCGACCGAAAATCACTCGCTGCGATCGCAGTCAGCGACAGTAACACATTTTCTCAACTGGCCGAAAGAGCCAAACTTGAGCTGAGTGGGACCTAGTTTACTCAGAATTTAACCCTCGCACACCTGCAGCACCGCAAATTCGGTCGCCGACCAGACACGAACCCGAACCATGCCGGAATTGGAGGCATATTCACAGCTAAGTGAATTTGTAACCCAGGCACAGGCTGAGATCGAATCAGCCGATACCGAGCACGAGTTGGAATGCCTGCGGGTCTTGTATTTCGGAAAAAAAAGCCATATCACGGCACTGGCCAAGTCGATCGGCAAACTGGCGACCGAAGACCGGCCCGCCGCCGGCAAAAATCTCTCACAAGCAAGGACCCAGTTGCAGGCAGCCCTTGATGGAAAGCGCGAGCAATTGCGCAAGGCCGCCTTTACAGCTCGTCTGCTTGAGGAGAGAATCGATGTCACCCTGCCAGGGCGCCAAAGATCAGTTGGGGGGCCGCATCCCTTGTCCCGCACGATGATCAGGATGCAGGAGATTTTTTCGAGGATTGGATTTGATGTCGCAGTGGGACCCGAAATCGAGGATGATTATCATAATTTTGAGGCACTGAATATCCCGCCGGACCATCCAGCACGCGCCATGCAGGACACGTTTTACTTTCATGATGAGATGCTGCTTCGCACCCACACCTCGCCGGTGCAGATCCGTTACATGAAGGCGAACAAGCCACCGATCAGGGTGGTGGCACCCGGGCGCGTCTACCGTTGCGATTCCGACATAACGCATACACCGATGTTTCATCAGCTGGAAGGACTGGTTGTCGATGAGACAACAACGTTCGCCGACCTCAAGGGTGTTTTGGAATTCTTTGTTGCAGAGTTTTTGAAAAGGATCTCAAGTTGCGTTTTCGCCCGTCGTATTTTCCGTTTACCGAACCATCAGCGGAAGTGGACATCAGTTGTGTGTTTTGCGACAGTTCCGGATGCAATGTCTGCAAGAGAACTGGCTGGCTCGAGGTATTGGGTTGCGGCATGGTGCATCCCGCCCTTTATACCGACGTCAATATCGATGCGGAACGCTATGCGGGCTACGCCTTTGGAATGGGCGTGGAGCGATTCACCATGCTTCGGTACGGTGTGGACGATTTACGTAAGTTTTTCAAGAATGATCTGGACATGCTGAGCCAATTCAGATGAGCGCAGCGAACAAGGCAGAACAGTGAAGGTCAACATAAACTGGCTGAAGGATTGGGTGGAGTTTGACTTAAGCGACACCGAACTCTCGCAACGACTCACCATGTCCGGACTGGAGGTGGAGTCCGTTACCCCGGTTGCCTGTCATGACAAGGTTGTCGTTGGGTCGGTCAGTCAGGTCCAGCCACATTCAACACGAAACTATTGGAAAATTTGCCAAGTTGATATCGGATCGGAGAGTCCAATCCAGGTGATCTGCGGTGGACCGAATCTGTCAGTAGGCGGGAAATATCCCATGGCGCTGATTGGCAGCCAGGTCAAGGGAAAGAAGATTAATGAGATTGACCGTGGTGGAGAAACGTCATTTGGAATGCTCTGCTCTTCGGGCGAGCTCGAATTTGATGAAACCAACGACCGACTGATGCAGCTGGATTCGGACGCTCCCGTTGGCCAGTCACTCAACGATTACCATCAATTGTATTTACCGGATTCTGTGCTGGACTTTGAACTGACCCCGAACCGGGCGGATTGCCTGAGCATTCGGGGTGTCGCCCGCGAAGTGGCGATCATCGCAGACAAATCGATTGCTGACTTTCCGATTCCACCGATCAAGGCTGAATCCTCCAGTCAGGTTCCCGTGTCCATTCGTGACGCTGCAGACTGTCCAATCTACTGTGGCAGAGTCATCGAGGGCATCAACTCACAGGCAAAGACACCCGATTGGATGATCGCCCGATTGAACCGGGTGGGCTTGAGAAGCATCCATCCGGTGGTGGATATCACCAATTATGTGATGATCGAACTCGGTCAGCCCATGCACGCGTTCGACATGGATATTTTCGATTCGTCCGAAATCATTGTACGAAGATCGCAATCCGGTGAGAAACTGACACTGCTGGATGGCGAAGAACTCGATCTGGGGGAGGGAATTTTGTTGATTGCCGACAAGGATGGTCCGAATGGTCTCGCCGGTGTCATGGGCGGCGGATCAAGCGGTATCCGTTCGGAAACCAGGAATATCTTTCTTGAGGCGGCATTTTTCTCTCCCCAGGCCATCAGACGTTCAGTCTCCCGATTCGGAAAACACACCGATGCATCCCATCGTTTCGAAAGAGGCGTTGAGCCAGGAGCGCAGGCGGCGGCCATGGAACGTGCGACCGCGCTGATTCTGGAAATTGCAGGCGGAACGCCCGGCTCGATTCAGGAATTGAGAAACGATGACTACATTCCAGTCAAACAGGCTTGCACTGTCCGTCAATCCAGGATCAAGCGAATTCTGGGGATATCGATCCCCAAAAAACGAATTGAATCCATATTGCGTGCAGTGAACGATTCTGTCAAGGAAGTACCCGAAGGATGGGAAGTCATTCCACCAGCGTATCGGTTCGATCTCGAAAAGGAATACGACCAGATTGAGGAAATTGCCCGAATCTATGGCTATGACAACATTCCCAGTACCGTGTCTTTCGCACCGAATTCCTCAACAGGCATCCGTGAGACAACGGTCAGGGAAGATTCAATACGCAATCTCCTGCATCTTCAGGGCTACTACGAAGCCATCACCTACAGTTTCGTAGACCCCAAGCTTCAACAAAGGTTCAAGCCGAATGTGGAGCCCAAACATCTCGCAAATCCAATATCCGAAAACATGTCGGTCATGCGCACCAGTCTTTGGCCCGGGCTGATTGAGGCATTCCAGGAGAACTATCGTCGCAACAAGGACAGCGTCCGTCTGTTTGAAATCGGCCGGATATTCCTTCCTGATGGAGAAGTTGACATGCTCGGTGGCCTGTGCTTTGGTCTGGCCGCTCCAACACAATGGGGTGATGAGGACCGACCAATAGACTTTTTCGACCTGAAGGGAGATTTGTATACACTGCTCGACCTGACCGGGTGTGCCAGTCAGGTTGCGCTGCGGCCTGAAGAGCACGCCGGCCTGCATCCCGGATCAAGTGCCGGAATCTATTTCGGTCAGGAAAAATGTGGTATGATTGGGCAAGTTCATCCAGAAATACTGAATGAAATCAAAAGTGAAGAAAAGGTTTTTGTATTTGAACTTGAACTATCTGTTCTGTCAACCCGAAGCTTGAATCAATATCAGGCAATTTCGCGGTTTCCACCATCGGTTCGGGATATTTCGATTCTGGTACCCGCAGACACTTCTGTGGCGGAAATTTCCAACGAGATTGAAGGTTGCGCACAGGAGAATTTGGAAAACCACACGCTATTTGATGTATATTTTGGAGCAGGAATTGATGCGAAACTAAAAAGTGTCGCCTATCGATTGACTTTTCGATCACACGATCGGACGCTGACCGACACCGAAGTCAACACCAGTGTCCAATACTTATTAGATAGGCTTAATCAAAGGTTTGGCGCGCAGTTACGAGAACAGACGGTGCAAACAGATGAGTGATACTGTAATTGTAAAATCAGACTTGGTCAACGAAATCCATCAGACTCTTGGATTGAATCAGCGCGAGGCAAAGGATTTTGTGGACAACTTTTTCGAGGAGATACGCAAATCACTGGAACGGCACGAAGAAGTCAAGATTTCCGGATTCGGACGTTACAGTGTCAGGCACAAGCACCCGAGACCCGGAAGAAATCCCAGGACCAAGCGCGCAGTGACCATTACCGAGCGCTGGGTGGTAACATTCAGGGCCAGCAATAAGCTGCGGCAACGTGTCGCTCGCTTCAAGCCTTCAGTTAATAAGAAAGTATAATAATAGTCGTCAACTTACTGATTTATCAGTAATACATCAATGATGCAGAACTTTCAAATTCCCAACAAGCATTACTTTACGATCGGAGAGGTCAGTAAACTGTGTTCGGTGGAAGCACACGTACTTCGCTATTGGGAACAGGAATTTCAGGAACTGGCACCAGTCCGTCGTCGCGGTCAGAGAAGATATTACTCGCGGCAGGAAATTCAGTTGATCCGTAAAATCATGGATCTCCTTTACGACAAGGGATTTACGATCCAGGGTGCGAAGAAACAGCTGAAACTGGACAGTGCCAGGGAAATCGAAGATCCGAAACTGGAAGAACTCAACCGGACCATTGTGGAATTGAACAAGGTGGTTGAGATTCTGTCGGTTGGTTCCAGACAAGATTGAATCGGGGCGTAGCGCAGCCTGGTAGCGCACTTGCATGGGGCGCAAGAGGCCGGAGGTTCAAATCCTCTCGCCCCGACCATGTCACTCACTGGATTTTTGACTTGGCTTTACCTCACCAGAGTTGGGAGATGACATAAATGTCGGACACGACGGTTTCCTCATGGAATGACTTTGACCCACTGAAGCATATTATTGTCGGTCGCGCGGAAAATACCTGTATTCCCGGTTTCGAACCTGCGCTCGAGGCGAAAATTGAAAGAACGTCCGATATGTGGGGACGTTGGGGTCCGCGCCCATTGGAGACCGTGGAGAAGGCAGCCGAGGAACTTGACTATTTCGCACACGTTCTTGAATCCCATGGCGTCAGGGTCGATCGACCGACGCCGATCCAGTGGAATCAATCCGCAATCACGCCGGACTTCGCCACCAAGACTCTGTTTGGCTGCATGCCGCCGCGTGATGTGCTGCTGACAGTCGGGCGGGAAATCCTGAGTGCCAGCATGATGATGCGGTGCCGATTTTGGGAATATCTCGCCTATCACCCGTTGATGCTCAGGTATTTTGAGGAGGATCCGCTGTTCCGCTGGGAGCAGGCACCGAGACCCCGATTGACCGACCAAAGTTATCAGCACGATTATTTTGAGGATACGTCCACTGAAACGTTGCTGGAAAAGACCCAAAATCTTGATTTCGTGACGACCGAGCATGAACCACTGTTTGATGCGGCTGATGTGTTGCGACTTGGCAAAGACTTGTTCTGCCAGCATGGCCTGACCACCAACAGAAAGGCGATGGAATGGCTGCAGAGACACTTTCCGGAACACCGGGTTCACAGTGTGAATTTCCCGGATGATCCCAATCCGATCCATATCGATGCCACTTTTGTTCCGCTTCGGCCCGGCCTGATCATGAACAATCCTGTGCGCAAGTTGCCGCCGTCCCAAAGGGAAATCTTTTCCGCCAACAACTGGGAAATTATCGATGCCGCAATGCCGGCCCACGATCGGCCGCCACCGCTTTGCTATTCCAGTGTGTGGCTGTCCATGAATGTCCTTGTGGTCGATCACAAGACCATCTGCGTCGAGGCCACGGAAGTCAACCAGGCAGAACAACTGGATTCCCTGGGATTCAATGTCATTCCGATTCCGTTTCGCAATGCCTATTCCTTTGGAGGTGGACTGCATTGTGCAACTGCAGACGTTCATCGGGACGGAAGCTGCGAAGACTACTTCCCAAACCAGGTGCCCGGAACCCAGATTCGCGGCTGATGAGTATTCGCGAGTGCTTGATCAGGAAAAGGTGAGATGGAATGTTCGAACGTCTATACAATCGGACATTGAGCTTGGCGGCTCATCGTCATGCGCCGACCTATCTGGGTGGCCTGGGGTTCTCGGAAGCCATATTCCTGCCGATTCCACCGGATTTCCTGCTCATCCCAATGGTTCTGGCGGAAAAGTCCAAGGCATGGTATTTTGCCTCGATAACGACAATATCGTCTGTACTCGGCGGGATTGTGGGATGGCTGATTGGCATCTACCTGTATGAATCCGTAGGACTGTGGCTCGTCACCCTGTATGGACTGGAAGATCACTTCCTTACCCTGAAGAGATGGTACGACGACTATGGAATCTGGATGGTTCTCATTTCCGGTTTCCTGCCGATTCCCTACAAGGTGTTCACCATTGCTTCCGGGGTGTTTGCGATGGCACTGATTCCGTTCATCGTAGGGTCGGTGATCGGAAGAGGAGCGAGATTTTTCGCTGTTTCCTTTGTTTGTTATTGGGCAGGGGACTCAGTACACTATATCATGAGACGATATGCCGGCCCGGTCGGCTGGGTATTGTCTGTTATTTTGGTATCTGCAATTGTTTACTGGTCGCTGCAATAAGATTCTGACAGGTTGTCTGACCGCCTCGGCGCTGATCATGGGTGGCTGCGCCCAATCCCCGCCACCAGAGGTGCCGGCAATCCTTGTCAACAAGAATATTCAGGTTGGTGCAACACCGGAAGCGAGTACGACCTATACCGGTCGAACGACGATTGTCCAGCCCGGAGACAACCTTTACTCCATTTCCTTTGTGGCTGGGCTCGACTACAGGGATGTTGCCGAGTGGAATGGTTTCGCACACCCGGAAGTCAAGATCTTTCCTGGCCAGGAGATCAGGCTGTATCCTCCGGAAGGTGAGACTGTGACCGGCTATCAGCAGCAGACCCAAACCCAAACACCAACCCTCAGCGAAGACAAGGTCACGCCATACAACCCTCAACAGACCAGTCAGCCACAACCCAAACAAACAAGTCAACCCGTTACCGTACCTGCGGCTACATCCACGCCTTCGAAGTGGATCTGGCCGGCGCAGGGTGACATTGTTGCAAACTTCTCTAAAACAGATAGACGCAACGGTATCCATATCGCCGGTACAAGCGGCGCTCCGATCCGGGCGAGCGCAGATGGACAGGTGGTGTACTCCGGAACCGGACTGATCGGCTATGGAAGAATCATCATTGTCAAGCACAACCCGCAGTTTCTCAGTGTCTACGCGCACAATTCACGGGTGGTGGTCAAGGAAGGCGACAGTGTCGCACAGGGCCAGAAGATTGCGGAAATGGGCAATACTGATTCCGATATCGTAAAGCTCCATTTTGAGATCCGGAGCAACGGCACTCCGGTAGACCCCTTGGGCTATCTGCCCAAAGGCTGATCCAGCAGGTCAACGGATTGACCTGGTAACCGATCACCAGTGCGCCGTGATTCATGACGATCAGGCTGGTGTTCGACTTTCCATTCAAAGTGGCTTTGATCGTACCGGCTCCGTTCGAACTGCAAGAATCCATAAAGTGAACTTGATCATGCGAGCAGTGCAGCGATTACTTTCCGACCATCACCAAGCAGCAGATTGAAGGTGTTGCATGCGGCGCGCGAATTCATGATTTCGTATCCACACTTTTGCTCAACAAGCGGGGAAAGCAATTCAAAATCCGGAAAAATCAGCTCGTCACCGGTTCCGACAATGACGATTTCTGCGTCATACTCTGCGAGCAATCGAAAATCGTCAACGCTCAAATCCTGTACTGTCTGCTTTTTCCAATCCGTAACGACATTATCAGCGGATACAATGATGCTGTGTGTATACAATACATCGTTTACTAGAAATTCACCCGCTCTGTATTGCCTGATCAGGTTCAAGCCGGGTGTATCTGATCTGTTCAGTTCCATACCTAGACTACGGGAATGCCGGTGTGGTGACTAGTATAGTGTCATTGGTCCGAAATTGATTTGAACGACAGGGCGACTGGAGATTCATGCAACCCATCAACATAGGAATTATAGGATTAGGAACAGTCGGCTGTGGTACGTTGACCGTTCTATTGCGCAATTCGCAAGAGATTGCCCGGCGCGCGGGGCGCGGCATCCGGGTAGCCAAATGCGCCGTCAAAAATATGGACAAAGCCAGGGATCCAATTGTTGAATCCGTGGCGTTGACCGATAACCCATACGACATTCTGGAATCTCCGGAAATCGATATCGTCGTTGAACTGATCGGTGGTGTTGACCCGGCCTATGAATATGTGACCCATGCACTTCTAAACGGAAAGCACGTTGTGACCGCGAACAAGGAACTGCTGGCGGTCCGCGGCACGGAGCTTTTCAAGACTGCGCAGGACCGATCCCTGGTCATTGCCTTTGAGGCGGCAGTCGGTGGTGGCATTCCGATCATCAAGGCGATTCGGGAAGGACTCGCAGGCAATCGGATTGAGTCCCTGATCGGAATAATCAACGGCACCAGTAATTTCATCCTGACTGGAATGAAGGAAAATGAATGTTCTTTCAGCGAGATGTTGGAAAACGCTCAGTCAATGGGGTATGCAGAGGCAGACCCCACATTCGACGTTGCAGGAATTGATGCCGCACACAAATTGATCATATTGGCCTCGATAGCATTTGGCGTTCCACTGCAACAGCTCAAAGACATTTATTGCAAGGGAATCGACTCGCTGACTTATGAGGATTTGGAAATTGCCGATGAGCTTGGATTTCACATCAAGCCGCTGGCGATCGGCAAGCAGAGCGAAATCGGTGTCGAATTGAGAGTACATCCCGCACTGATTTCAAAACAGCGATTGCTGGCCAACGTCAACGGTGTCATGAACGCCATGCTGGTCACCGGCGATGCCGTCGGCAGAACGCTCTACTATGGGGCCGGGGCCGGGGCTGAGCCGACAGCTTCCTCGATCGTGGCCGACCTGGTGGATGTGGTTCGGGTGCTCACCAGCGATCCCGAAAACCGGGTACCGCACCTCGCGTTCCAACCAGACTGCATGTCCTCGCTGCCGATCGTGCCATTGGCTAAAGTTGTGGCTGCCAACTATCTGCGGATGACAGTGGAAAACCAGGCGGGCGTACTGGCTGAAATCACCAGGATACTCGGCGACCATGAAATCAGCATTGAGTCAATTCTGCAGCGGGGAAGTGCCACCCATGAGGATGTCATCCCGGTGGTCATCGTCACCCAGGAGACCGTTGAAGCCAACATGCAGTTGGCAATCGAGCAATTGCATGCCCTGGATTCCGTAATCGGTGAAATCACACGGATTCGCATCGAAAATCTGAACTGAACGCTGAATGAACTCACCCAGTCCGCCGGAACCCAAGAAGATTGTTCAACGAACAGCTGTCTCTGAGGCTGCTCTTCCAGGGATTTCGCCGGTGTTGGAACGGGTGTACAGAAATCGCGGCGTTACAACAGTCAGTGAACTCGACTATTCACTCAATAACCTGTACCGACCGCAAAGGCTCAAGAATATCGATGAGGCGGTAGCTTGCATTCAGGAAGCGGTTAAGGCTGACGCCAATATTCTGATTGCAGGTGATTTTGATGCAGACGGCGCGACCAGCTGTGCATTAGCCTATCTCGCACTTTCAGCGTTCGGTGCGCGCAAGGTTTCATTCGTCTGCCCAAACCGTCACGAGTTTGGCTATGGACTGAGCAGGAGATTTGTCGAATACTTCGCCGAATCCCAGCCTGACTTGGTGATTACCGTTGACAATGGAATCACTTCGATCGAAGGAGTGAAAATTGCCAAGGAATATGGAATCACTGTCGTCATCACCGATCACCATCTGCCAGGAGATGAACTCCCGGATGCCGACGCGATCGTCAACCCGCGTCTGCCGGGTGATGAATTCCAAAGCAAGAATCTGGCAGGAGTCGGTGTGATCTTCTACGTTTTGTCCATGGTGCGAAAAGCGTTGATTGAGGACGGATGGTTCGAAAGTGAGGGCATCGCGGTACCAAACATGGCAGACTATCTAGACCTGGTCGCACTGGGCACGATTGCTGATGTTGTACCGCTGGACTACAACAATCGCATTCTTGTCGAAAATGGATTGCAACGCATCAATTCAGGAAAGTGCCGGCCCGGAATCCGGGTGCTTTTGCAGGCAGGGCGCAGAAAAATCGGCGAGATCATTGCCGATGACCTGGCATTTGCAGCCGCACCGAGATTAAATGCGGCGGGCCGACTCAGTGACATGGGCGTCGGCATCGCATGCCTGATTGAAAAAGACTCCAATAAAATCATTGAGCGAATCGACGAGCTTGAAGAGCTCAATACAGAACGACGCAGCCGTGAGAGCAAGTCGGTGAATGAGGCGATGCGGGTGGTTGACAATCTGAAGTTGAATGATGACGGTGAGCGGTTTTCAAACTGTCTTTTCGATGAGAAATGGGAACTGGGCATCATCGGACTGATCGCGGCTAGAATCCGCGAGCGAACCGGTCGACCAACGATCGCTTTTTCACAAAATGCCGACGGCGACCTGCAGGGCTCCGCGCGTTCCAACAAGAATATCAACATCCGCGACGCCATCGCCGAGGTTGATGCCCGCGCACCAAACGTGATTGTCAAGTATGGCGGTCATGCCATGGCGGCAGGCCTGACGATTTCCAAGCACTCGTTCGAGCAGTTTACCAGCACGTTTGAAGAGGTCATCGCACAGCTTCAGAATCAAGTGCCAATTCAGGACCAGATCCTGACGGATGGTGAGATCGAGTTCATTGACATACCGACAGCACAGGCACTTCGTGATGGAGGTCCCTGGGGACAGGGATTTGAAAAGCCTGTTTTTGAAGGAAATTTTACGGTCCTGGAATACGAGGTGATGAAGGAAATTCACCTCAGAATGCGTGTACGCTCACTCAGGCACAACAAGGTGGTGAATGCCGTGTATTTCTTTTATTTCCGTCATTATCCGGATCCGCCTGAATTGACTGAATATAAAATGGTCTTTCAGCTCGAGACAAACGAATACAACGGAAAGGCATTCATGCAGCTGAAAATCGAGTACATGGAATTGTGTACCTGAGTCCTTTAATCAACATTGCACTTCCGGGTAGCGGAACCTGGGTATCGGACGGAATCGACCAATGATCGTGACCTTTGACATTGAGACAATCCCAGACCTTGAGGGCGGTCGAAAGCTCTATGGGTTGAAAGGTATCAACGATCAGGAGACCGCAAAAGCCATGCTTGCCGCCCGTCGCACGAAACGTCCAGAGGCCGATTTCCTGCCCCTGCATCAATTGAGAATCGTGGCAATTTCCGTCGCCGTACGCTGGGGACAGGATAAATTCAATGTCCTTTCACTAGGCAATCCGGATTCCGACGAACGGGAACTGGTCGCAGAGTTTTTCAAGGGAATCGACAAAACACCAACCCTGGTATCATGGAACGGCGGTGGATTCGACCTGCCGGTCTTACAGTATCGTGCCTTGTTTTATTCGATACAAAGTGAGATTTTCTGGGACACCGGAAAGTTCAACAGGGATTTCAAGTGGAACAACTATCAGAGTCGGTTTCACGACCGTCATGTCGATGTCATGGAAATCCTGTCCAGATATCAACCCAAGGCCTATGCCTCACTGGATGACGTCAGTAAACTGATGGGATTGCCTGGGAAGATCGGAATAGGCGGAGATGGCGTTTTTCAAGCCTATCTTGATGGTAAGCTGCAGGAAATCAGGAACTATTGCGAGATTGATGTGTTAAGCACCTATCTGATTTTCCTTCGGTTCGAGTATATCCGCGGGAACTATTCCCTGCAGCAGTACGAGGAGGAATGCCAACGCGTCAGGGACTGGCTGACGCAGTCACAAGACACTCACTTCCAGGAATTTCTGGACAACTGGCACTGATCCGATTCAATCCGCTCCGAAATCACGAGGAGACATCGTCGTGTTGCTTTTGCTGGGGAGCACGACTCCGGGGTTTCTGACTTCTCGGCTTTCGATTGCCGCGATTACTTGAATTCCCGCTGGCAGAAGCTGACTTGGGTTTGTCCGAGGAGTTTCCCTGTGCCGCCTTGCTCGACTCATAATGAATTGAATTGCCCGAAGGGGAGGAGCGGGGCCTGCCTCGTTTGCCGGATGATCGGCGTCGGCCCTGTGCCTGGGGTCGGTCTGCAGAGTGCGTTCTCTTCCGGGGTCTTCGCGTACCTTCACCTTTCTTCTTTCGCTGATCATCGGGTTTTGGCGCCGATTCTTTTGCCTCAGCGGCTTGACTCGATTTCCCGTCTTCCTGGCCGCCTCCGAATATTGTCTTGACCACTCGTTTCAACAGCTGACCGGATGGCTTGCTCTGCTCTGAAATCTGCATCAGATCAGACTGCTGAACTGCCGCTGGCTGCTCGGTGCTGCCTGATCGAACCAGATTGTAGACTTCAGGAGTGTTGCCGGGAGTCTGCAGGGTGTAACTGATCGCAGATTCCTTGTCATCAAGTTCAGCGGATGTGAACTTGACGATGTGATGGTCGGGGGTCAGCATGGCCCGGCTTGGGATAACAACAAGTCTGGTGCCCATCCGACTCTCAATCATGTTGAGCTCATGACGTTTCTCGTTGATGATGAAGGTTGCCACCTCAACTGGCAGATGCACGTGAATCAACTCGGTGTTCTCCTTGAGTGCCTCCTCCTCGACAATTCTCAAAATGCTCAACGCAATCGAGGTTGTGCTGCGAATGAAGCCGCGTCCCTTGCACCGTGGACAGGCCTCATGGCTTGACTCCTCAATCGACGAACGCAGACGCTGTCTGGACATCTCAAGCAATCCAAAACTCGAGATCCGACCGACCCGGGTGCGTGCGCGGTCAGATTCAACAGCTTCGTTGAATCTCTTTTCCACCGTTCTGCGATTCCGCTTGTTGATCATGTCAATCAGGTCAATCACAATCAAACCGCCAATGTCCCTGACCCGGAGCTGCTTGGCGATCTGGTCCACAGCCTCCAGATTGGTTTGCAGTGCGGTTTCCTCAATATCCGCCCCCTTGGTTGAGCGCGCAGAGTTGACATCAATCGTCACCAGCGCCTCGGTCTGCTGAATCACAATCTCACCGCCGGTCGGCAGTTTGACATTGCTTTCAAACGCATCCTTGATCTGGTGTTCAATCTGGTATCGCGAGAAAAGCGGTACCGTGTCCTGGTAGTGCTGAACCTGCACCTTGGAAGAGGGCAGAACGTCCTCGACGAACTTCCTGGTCTCTTCATACAGTTCCTCATTGTCAATCAGGATCTGGTCGACGTCATCGCGCAGGTAATCGCGCAGTGCCCTGGCAACCAGGCTGCTTTCCTGATAGATCGTGAATGAGGATTTCTTGGTTTCCGAGGTGGCCTCGATGATCTTCCACAGATTGAGCAGGTATTTCAGGTCGGCCCGAAAATTCTCAAACGTCTGTCCGATTCCTGCGGTTCGGGCAATCACGGAATGCTCTTCGGGGATCTCGAGCTTGCTCATGATCTCTTTCAGTTCAGAGCGGTCGCCCCCCTCGATCTGGCGGGAAATACCGCCGCCTCGGGGATTGTGGGGCAACAGCACAAGATAGCGCCCGGCGAGACTGATGAAAGTGGTCAGGGCGGCACCCTTGTTGCCTCTTTCATTCTTCTCCACCTGAACGATCATGCTGTCACCGACCTTGATGACGTCCTGCACGCGAACCTGCTGCGCCATCGAGGATTGCGCACCAGGCGGGTTGGAAAAATAGTTGCGGGAAATGTCCTTTAACGAAAGAAATCCCTGTCTCTTCGAACCGTAATCGACGAATACGGCCTCAAGACTTGGTTCAACTTTAGTTACTATCCCTTTGTATATGTTGCCTCTTTTATTTTCGTTACTTACAAACTCTATATCTAGGTCAACAAGAGTCTGCCCATCGACGATTGCAACCCGGAGTTCTTCCGAGTGGGTTGCATTGAATAACATCCTTTTCATAGGTTGGTTCTCCAGACAGCATCACGACGGAGAATACGGTTGGTTTCGGTACGACATTCATGGTATCGAAATTAATTTGGATATTCTGAGACAAACGTGGTCTGCGCTGCGCGATGCAAAGTTATTTTCATTAATGTGCCATAAAATACATTTGTGGCACTAAAATCCTGTCACAAATATGTTTCCCTAGCTGGGAAATCTGAAACTGTCTGGTTGAATGGTTTTACGGTGTCTGCAAGTGACTGCCACCCACCAATATTTCTGTTGGCTTTGATCAGACTATGGGCGACCCTAAACGCTAGGTAACCAGACGTTGGAGCGTATTATAACACGTCACGTTGTGGTGTTCGCTTTGAGGATGCGACCAACACCCCGGAATTACAGGACGGATTGAATTGGAGACTATCAAAAATCAACAGCTCAGATCGGTACAAACGGTTGAGATTGATGATGATTCGGATGCGCGGCGGCTGGACAATTTCCTGATCGGTGAGATACGCGGTGTACCGCACAGCCACATTTACTCACTGATTCGGACCGGACAGGTCCGTGTCAACAGCAAACGTGCCAAGGCAGGCCAGCGTCTGAAAGCAGGGGACAAGGTCAGGATCCCACCCGTGCGTGTCACTGAATCCGACAACACCCAGCCCGTGAGTCCAATTCTGAAAGCAGCGATGCAAAACGCGGTCTTTGAGGATGAGGACCTGTTGGTCATCAACAAACCGGCAGGCGTGGCGGTACATGCCGGTACCAACCACAAACTGGGGCTGATCGAGGCAATACGCAGGGAACGAGCGGAACTTCGGTTCATTGAACTCGTTCACCGGTTGGACAAGCACACGTCGGGCATTCTTGTACTGGCAAAAAACAAACGCCTGCTCCGTGACCTGCATTCATTGTGGAGACGCGACGACAACAGTACCGATTCCCTGACCAAGAACTACAGCGCGTTGGTTATGGGAAAATGGAAAGGCCGCGAACGCGATGTCGTTACTGCAGATCCCGCCCAGTCAACTGACGCCAGCAACAGAAAAATGGCATCCCGGGCGGCAACCAGTACATTCGTACCGGTCAGGCAATATGATGGCTGTACGCTCATGGATATCACTCTGCATACCGGCAAAACCCACCAGGCCAGGCAACATGCCCTGGATACCGGTCATCCCATCGCCGGAGACCAAAAGTACGGAGACCGGCGATTCAATGGTATGATGCGTCGGCATGGCTTGAGGAGAATGTTCCTGCATGCCAGAAAACTGTCTTTCAGACACCCAGGTACCAACAAGTTGATCAGCATCGAGACCGATTTACCCGAGGAACTGTCAAACGTACTCATCAACCTTCAACAAAAGGATTCCACATCATGACTGCAACAGACCTTCCGATCATCTGCGAATCCGCCGCACTGGAGTCCGGTGGTTTGGGATTGAATTTCAATGTCGAAATCGACGGCGTGCGCTGTTCCGCCTTCGTCATTCGACACAATGGAACAGTATTCGCCTATCTCAATCAATGTGCGCACCTTGCTCTTGAGCTGGATTGGGAACCAGGGGAGTTTTTCGACCTGTCCGGTGACTACATCATGTGCGCCAATCACGGTGCCATGTTTGAACCCAGCACCGGTGAATGCGTCAATGGTCCATGTTTCGGTGCTTTTCTGACTCAAATTTCGGTTCAGGAGTCGGACTCGTCCGTACTGCTCGCCGACGACCAGTGTCAGCTCGTGGAAGATCAATCCTGATCGTGTCGATGAGGGCGCTACAGCGGATGAAAGTTTTCATTGGCCAGCATGTCGATCAGTCTGATCAAGGGCAATCCAAGCAGGATGTTCGGATCACTGCCTTCAAACTCCTCAAGCAGAACGATTCCAAGCCCTTCTGAACGCAGACTGCCCCCACAGTCATAAGGCTCGTCCTGATCGACATAATTTTCGATCATGGATTGTGTCAATGATCGGAATCGAACCCGATACGGCAATGCATCAACCTGAATTTCCCCTGTTTCCGAATTCAGAAGCGCAACTCCCGTATGCAGGGTGACTGACTGCCCGGATGCAGCCTGCAATTGCTGTATCGCCTCATTTCGGTCTTTGGGCTTGCCGGTTATGTTTCCCGCAACCACCGCAACCTGGTCGGAGCCGATGATCAGGTGCCGGGGAAATCTCCCTGCGACAGCCATCGCCTTGTGTCTCGACAATCGAACAACAAGATCAATCGGCGATTCGTCCGGATGTGCGGTCTCATCGATGTCAGGTGCACACGTTGAAAAGTCCACATTGAGTTTGGCGAGCACCGACTTCCTGGCGGCTGATGATGAAGCCAGTATCAGCCTTGATTCATTCAGTTTCCCATTCACCTCGTTTCACCATCGCAAAACATTGACCGATTGATGCGCCAGCTCTTCCCGAAGCCAGCGGAACTCTCATCGGTATAAACAAAATTTAGTACAATTGACGCCTCAAGACAGTTGAATCGTTAGGTTCATCCTGTCTGCCGTGTCTTCCAGTGCGACCCTGACTCGCAACGACACATTTCAATTGACAGACATTTTAAATTAAACCCGAATCGAATCTGAAACCTGACCGTGAGGCAGCGAAGTGGCTGTACAACAGAGAAAGAAATCCAAATCCATGCGTGGCAAGCGCAGGTCGCACAATGCGCTGAGCGCACCAACACTTTCCGTCGAACCCGAGACCGGTGAACTGCACAGGCGCCATCATATTTCCGCGGACGGTTTCTATCGCGGCCAACGCGTAATACCGGAAGTGGTGGAAGAGCAAGAAGAAACCTGACCGGCGCACGCTGCGGATCCCGATCCGTCGCCAATGCATCTCCATCCAGTTAATTTTTGATCTTGTCCATGGTTACTTCCATTGCAGTAGACGCGATGGGTGGGGACTTCGGTCCCGAAGTCACTGTTCCGGCATCCCTGACCGTGTTGCAGGAGAATCCCGATCTCAGGTTCGTCCTGACTGGTGATGAGGAGCAGATTCAACATTACCTGAAAGGGATACCCACCGGACATTCGGAGCGCATCGAGGTGCATCACACCTCGCAGGTGGTTGACATGAACGAACCACCGGTGCAGGCGCTGCGCAAGAAAAAAAATTCCTCCTTGCGGGTCGCAATCAATCTGGTCAAGGAAGGTGTGGTTGAAGCCTGTGTCAGTGCCGGCAATACCGGTGCGTTGATGGCCATTGCGCATTTTGTCCTGAGAACCTTCCCGGGTATCCACCGTCCCGCAATCATTTCCCAGCTGCCGACGCTGGTCGGACATGTGAGCCTGCTGGATCTCGGCGCCAATGTAGATTGTTCAGCAAACGACCTGCTTCAATTTGGCATAATGGGGTCCACCTTCGTCAAATATATGGAAGGTATCGAAAACCCCCGGGTTGCCCTGCTCAACATCGGCGTGGAAGCCATCAAGGGCAGGCAGGTCATCAAGGATGCGTCAACGCTGTTTGAGTCAAGTAAATTGAATTACCAGGGATTTGTTGAAGGCGATGCGATATTCAACGGGAACGTTGATGTGATTGTCTGTGATGGTTTTGCCGGGAACATCGCGCTCAAGGCCAGTGAGGGTGCTTCCAAGTTCATCCAGCACGCATTGCGAACGGAATTTCAAAAGAATTTCCTGCGCAAGATCAGCGCACTGCTTGCGACACCCACCCTGAAGGGTGTGAAAGCACAGATTGATCCGCGAGTCTACAACGGTGCGGCCCTGATTGGATTGAGAGGTATCGTAATCAAGAGCCATGGCGGAGCGGACCGATTGGCTTTTACCTATGCACTCCGAAAGGCATTGACCGAGGCGACGAATGATGTCGCGGCAAGGATCAATCAGGAAGTGACCGCTTCAACGAGGGTGGCGGCATGACGTATGCCAGAGTGGTCTCGACAGGCAGTTATCTGCCATCGAACCGCATGTCCAATCATGATCTTGAGAAGATGGTCAACACCAACCATGACTGGATCGTCTCAAGAACCGGCATCGAGAACCGACACATCGCCGAGGAGCATGAGTCGACCTGCGACCTGGCAGAGAATGCGTCACGGGCGGCTTTGAAAGCCGCTGACATGAAACCCGATGACATCGACCTGATCGTGATGGCAACCACCACTGCCGATCAGGTCTTTCCCAGCAGCGCCTGCCTGTTGCAGGAGCGACTCGGTATCAAGGGGTCACCGGCATTTGACGTGCAGGCAGTCTGTGCGGGATTCATGTATGCGCTGGATATTGCGGAAAAGTTCATCCGTACGGAAAGCGCGACCCGGGCGCTCGTGATCGGAGCGGAAACATTCTCGCGCATCATCGACTGGACCGACAGGTCAACCTGTGTGCTGTTTGGTGATGGTGCCGGTGCAATGATCGTGGAAGCCGCGGATTCACCCGGAATTCACTCCACACATCTTCATGCCGATGGCCAATACAAGGATTTGCTGAGTGTGCCGGTTGGCGTCTCGAGAAACTTTCAGATCATCAAGGATGGAACGGCGTTTACCCAGATGCAAGGTGGAGAGGTCTTCAAGATCGCGGTCAGGTGCATGGAAAAAGTGGCTGAAGAGGCGCTCGCTGCCAATGACATCGATGTCGAGAGTATTGACTGGATGATTCCACATCAAGCCAACATCCGAATCATTACAGCGACCGCCAAGCGATTGGGCATTCCCATGGACAAGGTTGTGGTGACTGTTGACCAGCACGGCAATACGTCAGCCGCATCAATTCCGCTTGCGTTTGATGCGGCAGTCAAGGATGGTCGGATCAAACCTGGTCACAGGATACTGATAGAAGGCTTCGGCGGCGGCTTCACCTGGGGTGCCGCCTATTTGACGTATTGACATGGAGGCCAATATGCTTGATTCAAGAATCTGCCTGGTCACCGGTGCCACCCGCGGTATCGGCAGGGCAATTGCCGAGCATCTTGCTCAAATGGGTGGCATTGTGGTCGGAACGGGCACCACAGACCAGGGTGCCCAGTCAATTTCCGAGTATCTGGGCGCGGCAGGTTTGGCCGGCGAAGGCGTCAGACTTGACGTGACGAATCCAGAGGAGATCGCAAATCTTGCGAAACACATCGAGGAGAAATATGGCGCGGTTACGGTGCTCGTGAACAATGCCGGAATCTCCCGCAACAACCTGACAATGCGAATCAAGGATTCGGAGTGGAATGAGGTCATCAATACCAATCTGAACTCGATATTCCAGGTTTCAAAGACGTTCATCCGCGGCATGATGAAAAAACGCGACGGTCGCATCATCAATATCTCCTCGGTCGTCGGAACTGTCGGCAATATCGGGCAATCCCACTATGCTGCCGCCAAGGCCGGGCTGACTGGATTCTCGAAGTCACTGGCCATGGAAACCGCCTCGCGCAACATTACAGTCAATGTGGTCGCGCCCGGTTTCATCGAGACGGACATGACCACCGAGCTGGACGAGAAGGTGACCGATCATTTGATTTCGCAGATCCCCTCCGGGCGCATGGGTACGGCAGGAGAGGTTGCACACGCTGTTGGTTTCCTCGCATCACCTGCGAGTTCCTACATTACCGGAACAACGCTGTATGTTGACGGCGGAATGATCCGGCGCTAGTTGGGCGCAGCGGTTCGTGGAATTCAGCGATTCAGAATTTTACTTTCCAATAGTGATAACATTATTGCACCAAAAATCCATTTGCTTATTTAAGGAGACAACCATATGAACGACAACGCACCAGGAACAATTGAAGAACGAGTTGTAAAACTTGTGATTGATCAATTGTGCAGTGATCAGGACCCGCCACCGGAAATCACTCGGGATACTTCCTTCATCAATGACTTATCTGCGGATTCACTGGATACGGTAGAACTTGTCATGGCTTTGGAAGAGGAATTCGACCTGGAAATTGCCGATGAGATTGCCGAGAAAATCACGACAGTCGGTGAGGCAATCGACTACATTGAAAGTTCGTAGTTGTCATTGAATCACGGCATCCGATTTTCGATGAGCAGTTCTCTCCCGAGCTGATTGGCTCGTCTTCACGTATTGTTGCTGACTGATGAATCATCGTCGCGTAGTAGTCACTGGACTGGGCATTGTTTCACCGATAGGACTGGGCGTCAAGGAAAACTGGGAGAACATTACAGCCGGCAAAAGCGGAATCGGTGATATTACACTGTTTGATGCGAGCACGTTCTCTTCCAGGATCGCTGGGGAGGTCGACAACTTCACCGCTTCAGACCATATGCCGGAAAAGGACGCCCGCCACATGGACCGATTCATTCAGTTCGCCATGGTCGCGGGCGATGAAGCCATTGAAGATGCAAAGCTGGACGTAACAGAGGAAAACGCTGACCGGATCGGAGTCTATATCGGAGCTGGAATCGGGGGTGTGACCACGATCGAGGCCACCACGCTGAAGAACCATGAACGGGGGGTGCGTCGCATTTCCCCGTTTTACATTCCGATGTCGATCATCAACATGGCGGCCGGCAATCTGTCTATCAAGCATGGTCTGAGAGGTCCGAATCTGGCCGCGGTCACCGCTTGCTCCACGGGTACGCATGCCATTGGCGACGCTGCGAGATTGATTCAATATGGCGATGCCGACGCCATGGTTGCCGGCGGTACCGAAGCCGCGATCACACCGACCTCGGTCGGTGGATTTGCCAATGCCAAGGCACTCAGTCGGAGAAATGATGATCCAACCGGTGCAAGCCGCCCCTGGGATACTGAGCGTGATGGCTTTGTAATCGGAGAGGGTGCCGGTGTTGTAGTGTTGGAGGAATTGGAATTCGCAACCAGGCGAGGTGCCAGGATTTACGCAGAACTAAACGGGTTTGGACTCAGCGGTGACGCCTACCATATGACCAGTCCATCCCCGGGTGGATACGGTGCGAAACAATGCATGTCGAATGCATTGAGAAATGGAGGTATCAACACCGATGAGGTAGACTATATCAATGCACATGGCACTTCGACACCATTGGGCGATCTTGCGGAAACGATTGCCGTAAAGGAACTGTTTGGAGCCCAAGCCTATGAGTTGTCAATGAGCTCGTCGAAGTCGATGATTGGACATCTGCTTGGAGCGGCTGGTGGGGCCGAGGCAGTCTACACCGTGCTGTCCATCTACAATCAGGTTGCGCCACCAACGATCAATCTTGATCATCCGGACCCGGAATGTGACTTGGACTACATCAGCGATGGCGCACGGGATATGAAAATCAAAACCGCTCTGTCCAATTCATTTGGCTTTGGGGGAACCAACGGAACAATCGTACTCAGTCAATTCAGTTGATTTTACGGGTACACACCACCCATGCGGTAAAGCATGGGATTCAATCACCATCACCATTCCGAGTCGAATACGTTGGCTAAACGAACGGGTAAGGCAAAAAAATCCCGCACTTTATTGAGATTTGTGCAACTGAGTTGCCTGATCATTTTCTGCATTGGAATTTATGTGGGATATCAGGTCAGCAAGCCGCTCAATATCTCACCTGAACGCGTGTACAACCTTGAACAGGGCGCAAACGTGGCGGATTTCGCCCAGATGCTCGCCGATGATGGTTACATTGACCATGTGGAATTGGTCATCTGGATTTCCCGGCTGGGCAACGTCGACCGACAGTTCAAGGCTGGTGAGTACCGCTTCGAGCCTGAATTCAATCTTTTGAGGGTACTTGACCGAATCGTAAAAGGGGAAGCCATCGTCCATTCGATTCAATTCATTGAAGGTTGGACTTTCAACGACTTTCTGAATGAACTGCAAACCAAGTCAAACATCACCCAGACACTGACCGACTTGGACTATGAGGGCATACTTGATTCGCTTGAGATTCCCGAGACACATCCCGAGGGTTGGTTCTTTCCGGACACCTATAACTACAACTACGGCCAATCCGATGCTTCCATTCTTCGCATCGCCTACAACAACATGAATCGGATATTGCATGAGGAGTGGGATAACCGCCGACCGGACCTGCCTTACAAGACTGCGTATGAGAGTCTGATCGTTGCTTCGATCATTCAGAAAGAATCCTATGTGATTTCCGAATACCCGATTATCGCCGGTGTCATTGTCAATCGATTGCGCAAGGGGATGAGGCTGCAGATGGATCCGACTGTGATTTACGGTCTGGGTGGAGTGGATGGGCCGCTCAGAAAGTCGCAATTGGCAAAAGATACCGCCTACAATACCTACACTCGCCATGGACTGCCACCGACACCCATCGCAATGCCGGGTTTGCTGGCATTGCGGGCTGCCGCCAATCCAGCCGACACCGAGGCACTGTATTTTGTTTCGCAGGGAGATGGGACACACAAATTTTCCAACACGCTTGAGGAACACCTGAATGCGGTGCGAGCATATCGTCGAAAAATGAATCAATAAAATCATCAATATCATTCAGTTCTGTGAACTTATTCGACCAAGATATAAAAGGCAGGTTCATCACGATAGAAGGGATCGATGGTGCCGGAAAGACTGTTATAGCTGAAATCATAATCTCCGAGATCGAATCCGCCGGGATTGAGATCATCAAGACCCGGGAACCAGGTGGTACTGAAATTGGAGAATCTCTGCGTAAATTGGTTCTGGCACGTCACCATGAATTCAGTGCGGAAACGGAGGTTTTGGTTATTTTTGCGGCCCGTGCCCAGCACCTCAGTGAAGTGATTCTGCCTGCACTGCGAGAGGGAAAATGGGTACTCAGTGACAGATTTACCGACTCAACATATGCCTATCAGGGCGGTGGTCGCCAAGTCGGTGCGGAACGTATCAAGGTCATCGAAAACTGGTTGCAGCAGGACTTTCGTCCACACCTCACTTTGTTGCTGGATACCGACACCGAAACCGGGAGATCGCGATTACAAAACGAAAACCGAGAATTTGATCGGTTCGAACAGGAAAGCCATGACTTTCACGACAGAGTAGGGGATACTTATCGGAGTATTGCAGTTCAAGACCCTGAGAGAGTCAAAGTGATCGATGCCACCCAGACAATTGAGGAAGTGCGCGAGTGCGCACGAATGCTCATTTCCGATTTTCTGCGCCAACATCATGGTTGAGATTCCAACACTATTGCCTTGGCAACTCCATTCGTGGTCAACGATATCGAATTCATTCGACCGATTTCCCCATGCCACCTTGTTGGTGGGTAGTGAAGGAATCGGCAAATTCCGCTTCGCATCGAAACTATCAATGGCATTGCTCTGTGAATCTGTTGAGAATCAACCTTGCGGAACTTGTCGCAGTTGCCAGCTGTTTGCTGCAGAAACACATCCTGACCTGCATGCGATCACCTCTGAGGCCATGTTGAATTCAATCGAACCGCCAATGATCGCCTATTCCCAGCGCTTTCTTGATGATGAGTCTGCTCGTTCCAAGAGAAAAAAGGTTCGGACAACGATCCTGATCTCCCAGGTGAGGGCGCTGATTGACCAGGCCAACACCGCCTCACATATCTCAAGAAACAAAGTACTATTGATCGCACCAGTCGATGCGATGACCGATAGTGCCTCCAATTCGCTGTTGAAGATCCTTGAAGAGCCGGCCGATAACAATTACTTCATACTGGTGACGGAAAATGCGCAGAATCTGCTGCCGACGATTGCCAGTCGATGTCAGACCATCCGCCTTGTTGAACCGGACCATGAGCAGTCTGCTCAATGGCTGTCCGAGCAAGGGCTTGAACCCGAACAAATCGAATTGATTCTGTCTTCGCATCGGCAACCACTCAGTGGATTGCGAATGCTCAAGAACAACAGTCTCGCCAATGCCGGTAAACTGACGGACCCTGTCCTGTCCATGATCCAATCCTCCCGGAATAAAGACATATTGGCGTTGCTCGAATCTGTCAGTGATGTCGGCGAGAGTGAGTATCTGCTGACTCTGCAGCAGTTACTCGTTGACCTGATCAAATCGGGTATGAATCCGGATTCGAACCTCAAAGTCATGGGCGCTGATTCTGGCAAGATTTCGCAGTCGCTGGACGTGCAGAAAATGTTTCTGCTTTACGATCACATCGGAAAGATCAGGCAGGAAATCAAAGACGGTTCGCTTGACCGGAACCTGGCCATGGAAGACGTGTTGCTGGCGTTCAAAGGCATCCGAAAGCGAAAGATTTGAAGTGCTTGATGATCACATTAAAACACCTACTTTATTCACTGAAATAAAATGATATTAGCTGACAGTCATTGCCACATCGACTTTCCACAGTTTGATGGAAAATTTGATTCCATCCTAACCGAAGCAAAAAGCATGGATGTTGGTTACATGCTGTGTGTTGCCGTCAATTTAGAGGACTTTCCGGCAATTCTCGCCATGGCCGTTGAGTATGACCACATTTATGCCTCAGTGGGTGTGCATCCCAACACGGTCGACTCAGAGGACCCTTCCATTGAGCGACTGGTGGAGTTGGGAGCGGATTCGAATGTGGTCGCAATCGGCGAAACCGGCTTGGACTACTTTCGAAGTTCCGGTGATCTGGACTGGCAACGCGATCGGTTTGTCAGGCATATCGAAGCGGCAAAGCAATTGAACAAACCCATCATCATTCACAGTCGCAACGCATCCGAAGACACGATCCGAATCATGGAGCAGTGTAAGGCGAACCAGGCTGGTGGTGTGATGCATTGCTTCACAGGAGATTATGAGATGGCTGTATCCGCGATGGATTTGGGTTTTTACATTTCATTCTCAGGGATAGTCACCTTCAAGAATGCATCCGACCTGGCTGAAGTTGCAAAGCGAATACCCATGGAGCGGATGTTGATTGAAACCGATTCCCCTTATCTGGCTCCGGTACCCAAACGAGGGAAGGAAAATCAGCCCGCTTATGTCCGTCACACTGCAGAATTTCTAGCAGATCTGAAGGAACTTCCCCTTGAGGAGTTTGCCCGGATTACAACAGACAACTTTCTTCAGTTATTCAAGATTGAGCCGCTGGAACAACACTAGAGGCGAGTGAATCCGCCTCGCAATTGAATTTCGAGTATCGCCTCGAAACAGAAAACCGGTTCCGTTCAAGTAACGGAACCGGTTTTTTTGATTGAACAGTGTCCGGTGAACCTGGTTCACCGCCTGTTGCCCTGAAATGATCGCTTATGCGTATCGGTAGGGCGGTCCTGCTTTCGTCATGGTCGAGACGTATCCCTTCAGAATCTCGACGACCCGGGCGTTACGCTCACTCGTTGTAGCGATCTCATCCCAGAACTTCTGGGCCTCATCTTCAACAACCTTCCACTCGGACTCCGGTATCGAGGTCAGTTCGAGCTTGGTACCGGTTGATCTGAAATGCGCCTCACCCCACCAGTACCAATGCTGGCGGTAATAGTGGGAACTGTCCATGCACAGTCTGAAGACTTGCTTGAGATGATCAGGCATTTCAGCCCATCGGTCTGAGTTGACGAAGTATGAACCGGCCCAGGCACCGGAAATGTTGTTGGTCAGATAGTAGTTGGTGACATCCGCCCAACCCACGGTGTAATCCTCGGTAATACCCGACCAGGCGACACCGTCAAGTTCTCCGGTCTGCACCGCAACCTCGATGTCCTCCCATGGCAACTGCACGGGGACGACACCAAATCGCTGCAGGAACTTTCCACCTGTCGGAAACGTGAATACCCGAAGGCCCTTTAAGTCTTCTAGGCTTCGAATGGGTTGCACCGTTGCAAAATTGCAAGGATCCCAGGCCCCGGTACTCAGCCACTCAACGCCGTCAACTTCAGCATAGGCTTCTTCCCAGATCTCCCGCAGGCCATACCATTCCCAAAGAACGGGAACATCCAGGCCATAGCGAGTGGCAAATGGGAAATAGGCACCGAACACCGACACGTCAACCGGCGCTGCAATGGAGTCATCGTCACTTTGAACAGCGTCAATCGTGCCATTTTGCAGTGCCCGAAACAGTTCGCCGTGTGGTACGAGTTGATCAGCGCTGTAAAGATCGATGATCATCTCACCATTCGCCGCCTTGTTGAATGCGTCAATCGACGGTTTGATGACATGTTCAGCCAACGCTGGTCCGGCGTAGGTCTGCAGTCGCCAACGAATCGTACTCTGTGCCTTGACATAGGGTGCCGCCAGTGCACCGGCGGTGACAGCGCCAGCTGCAGCCGTGCCCGATTTCTTGAGAAAATCTCTTCGATTGGTCATGATAACTACCTCCTCAGTTAGTCTTCTATGGTGTAACCTTGAATGAATGTTCTGAACCCAGATTAATGGAATTCAGTTCACAGCCGGCAGATTGCAGGGGCATGTAATGATTTGTTTCTCGCCAACCCGCAGGGTTCCGGCTACTGATTTTCCACCGTGAAATTCAAAACAATGAATACCTTACTCTAAAACCGACCTCCAGACCGACTATTTTCCATAATGCAGTTCGGGCAGCCACAGTGCGATTTGTGGAAAAACGATCACCAGAATCAAACCGACAATCATCACCAGCACAAAAGGGAAGATGGAACGATATATGTCATAGAGACTGATTTCCTTGGGTGCCATCGCCCGCATCAGGAACAGGTTGTAACCGAAGGGTGGTGTCATATAGGCGATCTGGCAGGTGATGGTGTATAGAACGCCGTACCAAATCGGGTCGAAACCCAATGAGATCACCAATGGAACATACAACGGGGCCACGATGATCAGCATTGCGGTGTCATCCAGGAACGTTCCAAGCAACAGGTATGAGAGCTGCATCATGATCAGGACTTCCCACGGACTCAATTCCCAACGCTCGATGAACAATGATTCAATGGCGTGGACGGCCCCGAGACCGTCAAACACGGCTCCAAAGCAAAGCGCAGCCAGAATGATCCACATGAACATGCAACTGATCGAGAGAGTTTTGCGAGTTGTCTCCTCAAAGACTTTGCGGGTCAGTCGCCCCTTCAGTGCGGCGGCGACAGTCGCCGCAAAAGCGCCCACTGCCGAACTCTCCACGAGGCTGGTGACCCCCATCAGAAACAACCCGGTCATCGAAAAGAAAATGAAAAACGGCAGAATACCGGCTCTTAAGAGTTTGAGTTTCTCCGCCATCGGTATCTGTCTCTCTTCCACGGGCAGTGGTGGTCCGAGCTTGGGCTGCAACCAGCACCGAATGGCGATGTAGGCGATAAACAGACCCGCCAATAACAGACCGGGAAACACGCCGGCCAGCCACAGCTGTCCGACCGGCTGACGGGCGATCATGCCATACAGCACCAATACCACGCTGGGCGGCACCAATATGCCGAGCGAACTCCCTGCCTGAATGACGCCGGTCACCATGACCTTGTCATAACCTCGCCGCAACATTTCAGGCAATGCGATGCTGGCACCGATGGCCATTCCAGCCACACTCAGGCCATTCATCGCTGATATGGCCACCATCAGTCCGATCGTTCCAATCGCAAGTCCGCCTTTGACCGGACCTGCCCAAACGTGGAACATCCGGTACAGATCATCGGCAATTCCCGATTCGGACATCATGTATCCCATGTAGATGAAAAGCGGCAGTGTCAGCAACGGATACCAGTTCAACAACTTGAAACTGGCACTGAAAGGCATTTCAATGGCGCCTTCACCCCAAAGGAGCAGGGCGAAGATGGCCGCAACAAATCCGATCGCCCCAAACACCCGCTGCCCGGTCAGGAGCATCAGCATCATGAGCGAGAACATCAGAATTGCAATCAACTCATAGCTCATCGACGCAGATACCTCGGGCCTTGGCGAAATCCTTGCACAGCATGGATACGGACTGCAACAGCATCATGAAAATACCGAATGTCATAATGATCTTGATTGGCGCTAGCGGTGGCGCCCAGGAAGAATAGTTTTTCTGGTTGTACTCGAGTGCATACTCGGTACTGGAAATCCCACCAATCAGCAGCACAACAAGATAGAAGATCAGGAAACAGGAGGTGATGGTGTCGGCCTGTGCCTTGCGTTTTGGCGACCACTGACCATAAAGAAGATCCATCCTGACATGGGAACCCAGCTGGACCGAGTATGCACCGCCCAGCAGATAGTATGAGGCCAGGATAAACTGTGCTGACTCAACGATCCAGATGTATGACACGTTGAAGAACGTCCTGGAGACTGAGGACAGTAGCAGGATGCCCATCATCACGTAGATCAGAAGCATTGCGAACCGACCAATCCGTCGATTGAACGCGTCAATAAAACGGACAAACAATAGAATTGGCTTGGGCATCTGATTTTTGGATGAATGACCTAGCGTCCAAAGAACCCATAACCGATACAGGCCGAACAACAACCGTCGGGGATTTTTACGAATTCGCTCGGAACAAAATGATTTGCTTTGTTATATCAAAAAAAGCATTGACTGATTGACTTGAGACTCACAGGATCAATCCAAGCCGTTGATGAATTTCAACCCGATCGATTGTGCATCATCAAGAGATTTTCGGCTCTCAACGAGACGCTGTTGTCAAACTTCAACACTTCATGATGGGTTTACGCTTCCTGGAATCGGTGGAAATTTTGATTGTTGCAACCGATTTCAGTATCTGATTTGATTGATTTGACCAGCAAATCTTCAACATCACCAAAATTAGTGATTTATGCGCTTCCATAATCTGATATACATTGTCTTTTTTATTTCATTCAATTAGCCAAGTGTATGGAGGAATATTCAAGTGAAATTGAAAAAACTATTGATCAGTGGCATCTTTGCCACTGGACTCGGTGTTTCAGGTGTCGCGAGTGCCGCTGATGTCATTATCGGGGTTCCCAATTGGCCCTCGGTAGCGGCAACTGCAGACATCCTGAAACGTGTCATTGAAGACAACCTGGGCTTGGAAGTGGAGTTGCAGTCCAGTACAAATCCAATCATTTTCGAGGCAATGGATCAGGGCAAAATGCACGTCCATCCGGAAGTCTGGTTGCCGAATCAGCAGAACTTGCACGACAAATATGTGGTCGACAACAAGACAGTCATCAAGAATTCATATGGTGTACCGGCGTCGCCAGGTGAAATGTGCGTGACCGACACCACTGCCGAACGAACCGGTATTGTCAATATTCAGGAACTGTCTGATCCGGACATGGCAAAGAATTTTGACACGGATGGTGATGGCAAGGGCAACATCTGGATCGGCGCACCTGGCTGGGCCTCTACCAATGTCGAGAAGATCCGAGCCAAGAGTTATGGCTATGATGAAACCATGAATCTGGATGTCATGGATGAGACGCTGGCACTGGCCAATGTCGACGCTGCAGTGGCGGCCAATACCAACATCGTGTTCATGTGCTACACGCCACACCACATGTTTTCGCTGTATAACCTGGTGATTCTGAAAGAGCCGGCACATGATCCTGAGAAGTGGGTTGTTTTCCACCCGACTGACGATCCCGATTGGCTTGAGAAGTCTTCGGCTGCAATGGCGTGGGACAAGGCTTATCTGCACATCATGTATTCCACAACCCTGGCTGAGGAGCAACCTGAAGTCGCAGATTTGCTGTCCAAGGTCGAATTGACCCCGGATCAACTGGCTGCGATGACGTTGGCGGTTGTTGTGGAGAAAGTCAGCACACCTGACTATGCTGAAAGATTTGTTACAGAAAACAGTGACATGATTGACAGCTGGCTGTAGGGATACACCAATCAAAATGACAAAGGGTGGTACGGATTTTCGTACCACCCTTTTCTTTTAGCCCTACCGAAACCGACGTAGATCTCAATCGTCCCGGGCAGGCAGTCCGTTGACTACGCTCGGTGATAGCGTTTTGTCTTTTGCTTGTAGTGTCCCTGAATGATTCGGTCAATCACCATTGCGCAAAACAAAATCGCCAAACCTGCCAGGATTCCCTGTCCCTTGGCTGCATACTGCAAGGCGACCAGCACGTCCTGACCCAGACCCTTGGCACCAATCAGCGAGGCGATCACGACCATCGACAGACACATCAGGATCGTCTGATTGATCCCGGTCATGATCGACGGCATGGCCAGTGGCAACTCAATATCCTTCATCAGCGTAAACTTCGTGCAACCGAATGCAAGTGCGGCCTCCTTGGTGGTGGCAGGCACACCGCGGATTCCCAATGCAGTCAGCCTGATGACCGGAGGCATTCCAAAAATCAGGGTTGCCAGCACGCCCGGTGGTTTGCCGGTGCCAAAGAACGCGATGATTGGGATCAGGTAAACAAATGCTGGCATGGTCTGCATGAAATCCAAAACGGGAAGCGCTGCGTTGTACGCGCGATGATTCTTGCCAAACCAGATGCCCAGCGGAATCCCGAACAGCAGGCACAGAAATGCGGCAGCACCCAATAGAGCGACTGTGATCATGCTGGTTTCCCAAAGACCAAGCAACCCCAGATAGGCAAGCGACGCCGCGGTGAAAATCGCTACGCGTATGCCGGCAAGGCGCCAGGCTGTCACCACAATCACCGTCATGACAACCGGCCAGGGTGTCAGCACAAACGCTGTTTCAAGTCCATCAAGAACAGTTCTGATTAACCACACCACCGAATCGAATGCACCGGCGCCGGTTGTAGACAGCCAGTCAAAACCATCTTCCAGTACCTTCGCAATCGGTGAGAAAAACACACCCTTTTCAATTGGAAATCCGAGAGTGTAGGCTTCAAGTTGCGGTGCGATCTTGCCGACAGTGAACCGGTACAGGGTGAGCGGAACGATGGACTGCCAGAGTACCCAGCTGAACGCCACCCGTCCCCAACTCAGACCGGTCGATACCGTCTCAGGCTCGGCACGCCAGGTCATGTACTGTCTTTCGTATCGCAAGTTGGCGTAGAAGCCTTGAAACACGCGCAGAAGGACAAAAGACACCAGGCCGACAATGAGAAAAGTCATCGCTCCCTGGGAAGCGGCAGCCACTTCCTCATTCAGGCGGTCCACAACTTTTTGCAGATTCTCTGCCCGCGAGAGGAAGTTCGCCGCCTGCTCGGAGTTTTCCGAGAGTGCGGCCTGATACTTCTCCATGAAGCTTTGGATTCTTGGCTCGATCTTTTCGATGCGCGCCAGCTGCTCGGCACCGAGTTCTCCCCACAAACCCTTTCCAAGCTGCACCAGTGCCAGAATCTCCAGCACCAGGAAAGTCCAGAAAAATCCCCATAAGCCACGCGCAGCACCCCAGAACGGACCTGCAATCGCCGCCATCCAATTCCACGAGTATGGAAATTTCGTGACTGATTGGATCTTGTTGAATTCCCTTGAGTAGTATGCGCCGTTGGTACCGACAAAATCCTCAACGGAGCTTGCCAGTTGATTGGTTTCAGCGCTATTGTTTTGTGAGTCCTGCATTAGTTGTCTCCTCCCTTGATTCCCTTGAGCAGCGTGATCTTGTCAACCACGCCAACATCCCGACCATCATCAGTGATGACGATCGGCTGGTCAGTGGTTGCCGACAGATCAATCAATCCGCTTAAATCGGTATCATGCGGCACTCTCGGTGCGGCATCCAGATTTTCACCGGGCTGCGGTTCGTAGTCATCGAATCTGACCATGATCGTGTGTGCGAAAACGAGTTTCAATGTTGAAATGCCCTCGACAAAATCGGTGACGTATTCATCGATTGGATTGGTCACGATTTCCTCGGGCGTCCCGATCTGCACGATCACACCGTCTTTCATGATCGCAATTCGGTTGCCGATTCGGATCGCCTCATCCAGATCATGGGTGATGAACACGGTTGTCTTATCGAGTTCAGATGAAAGTTCCATGAACTGCTGTTGCAGCTGACGCCGGATCAGCGGATCCAGTGCTGAGAACGGTTCATCCATCAGCAACACCTCGGGATCAGAAGCCAACGCCCGGGCCAGCCCGACGCGCTGTTGCATGCCTCCCGACAGCTCACTCGGAAACCGGTCCTCGTAGCCACTCAAGCCAACCTGGTTCAGACATCGTTGCGATATCTCCCATCGTTTGGATCTTGGTTCACCCTGGACCTGCAGTGGAAAGGCCACATTGTCTCGAACCGTACGATGCGGAAACAAGGCCATGTGTTGGAATACCATCCCGATATGCGCCGCCCTGAGTTTTCGCAAATCCTCATCATTCAGTGCCATGACATCATGCCCGAGCACGTTGATGGAACCGATTGTCGGTTCGATCAGTCGATTCAGGTGGCGCACCATCGTCGATTTTCCCGATCCCGACAATCCCATCACGCAGAAGATTTCTCCGCGTTCCACCTCGAATGTGCAGTCTGCGATGCCGACAACACAGTTGAATCTTTTCAGTACTTCAGGTTTGCCGATCCCTTCGCTGCGAATCGCATCGATCGCCTCGGTCGAACGGTCTCCGAAAACCTTCCATACCTCCTTTAGTTTGATTACAGATTCTGGCAAGTCAATCTCCTCCCTTACTTTCTCCAAGTGGTTGCAATTTTCTAATCTAAATAAGATGACTGACCTCAATGCAACATCTGATTGGACGTTGATATTGGGTCAGGCACCAAAACTACAGCGAAAAACCGTCTCTTGATCTTGTTCTGACAACAGTTGCGCATTCCTCAGCGCGAAACAAACTGGCTCGCAAGCGGCTCATCGGATGTATTCATCCAGATCGCCTTGGGGCGCGTGTAATCATAAATCGCCTGAAATCCACCTTCCCGCCCAAAACCGGAATATTTCATCCCGCCGCACTCGGCGATTGGAGAAATCGCACGGTAGGTATTGATCCAGATGATGCCGGCATTGACTTGGTTCGCCACGCGAATCGAACGTGCACCGTTTCGGGTGAAAATCCCCGCAGCCAATCCGTACTTTGTGTCGTTTGCCAACTCGATCGCCTCATCCTCATCGCAGAAGGTGAGGGCACTCAGTACCGGACCAAATAATTCGGTGTCCACGATGCGCAAATCCTGTTTCGGACAGGCGACAATTGTGGGTTCGTAGAAGTATCCATCGAAACCATCGGGCTGTTTGCCGCCGCACATCACCTCACCACCCTCTGACTGGGCGTGGGCGACCTCGCGCTTGACGTTCTCCAACTGATTGATGGTGCAAAGCGGGCCCATTTGCGTCTCCTCAATCAAGGGATCTCCAATCAGGATTTTCCCGGCTTCCGTTGCCATTCGCTGCAGGAATCGCTCGGCGATTCCCTGTTGCAGGTAGAGGCGAGAACCGGCAACGCAACTTTGTCCGGAGGCACCAAAGATCGCACCCAGTGCGCCGTTGACTGCGCTGTCAAAATCCGCGTCATCAAACACAATGACCGGTGATTTGCCTCCGAGCTCAAGCGAAACCTCGGCAAAGTTGTTTGCTGAATTCCTGATCACCTCATGCGCCGCGACCGGTCCACCGGTGAACGCAATCCGGGCAACCATGGGATGTGAGGTCAGGGACTTGCCACAGGGATCACCATGCCCGGTGACCAGGTTGACAACACCCGGGGGTATGCCTGCCTCCTCGATCAGTTTTCCAAACTCCAGCATGGCTGCCGGTGCGAACTCGGACAGCTTGAGGACAACGGCATTGCCCGCAGCCAAGGCGGGCCCGATTTTGATCGCGCTCAGGAAAAGTTGCGAATTCCAGGGCACGACAGCCGCAACGACACCCAGCGGTTCGCGGCGGGTAAAGACAAACATGTCGGGTTTGTCGATCGGCAATGTGTCACCATGAACCTTGTCCGCACAGCCGGCATAGAATGTGTAATAGTCGGCGACGTACTTGGCCTGCCATCGGGTTTCCTTGAACATTTTTCCGGTATCAATGCACTCGATCCGTCCGATCTGTTGTGATTTTTCGACCAGAAGATCTGCCAGCCTCCTCAAACAGTTTCCTCTTTCTGACGGTGACATCGAGGCCCATAGACCGGAACCATAAGCTCGATAAGCAGCACAAACCGCCCGATCCACATCTTCTGCGGTTGCTTCCGGAACGCTGGCCCAGGGTTTGCCGGTTGTTGGATTGATCGATTCGAATCGCCCGCCGTCTGACGCATCAACCCACTCACCGTCAATCAGCATTCTGTATTGTTGTAACTTGTCCATGTTCTCCATATTCAGTTTTGGAAATCAACTTCTTTGGATAAAAATTCAAAGATCATGCTTGAAAACAAGACCGCTTTCGCCAATCTTATATTTCAGGATTTACTATATCGGAAAAACAGTTTGAAATTCACCGATTAGCACTGAAAATACAGCAAAACAATGCAGACTAATCAATTTTCCGAAACGAGGATAGGGTGAAATTCAGCCGGCACAATCAATCCCGGTCGGGCAAGACTCAAATGAATTAGTCGCTGGTCAACTTTGTTGAGGCTATCTGGAATCAAACGGAGTTCGATGTGCAATCACATGCGATGCCACTCCACACCTAAGACTCCCTGTCTGTCGGAGGTTTGCGTCAATTGAATCCAAGTAACTTGTCCGGCAACCACAAAACGGTTTGCGGAAAGGCGATGACAATACACAGGGTGATCAATTGCAGCAAAATAAATGGAATCATGCCCTTGAACATGTGCTGCAACTTGATTTCAGGTGGACTGATGCCCCGCAGATAGAAAATGGCCGGTGCCATCGGCGGCGTGAGATAACTCGTCTGGATGATGACCAAGAACAGTACGCAAAACCATACCGGGTCGTAACCCAGCGACTTGATCACGGGTATGAAAACAGGAATGAAGATCAGCAGAATCGAGATCCACTCCAGCACAAATCCAGCAAGAAAACTGATCGCCAGGAACAGGGTCAGTATTCCCCAGTTTGGTAGATTCGACTCCCGAATCAACTCCTCGACCAGAAACACACCGCCGGACGCGATGAATACCCCGGAAAACATGCTGCCTGCAAGCAGGATCAGCATGATCATACAAGTCACCTTGACTGTTTTCATCAGCGCCTCATGAAGCACACTCAATGAGAATTCGCGGTAGAAAATAGTCAGCAGAATGGATCCGAACGCACCCATGCCGGCCGCTTCAGTCGGTGCAGCCCAACCAAACACGATTGACCCGAGTACCGCGAAGATCAGAAGGATAGGGGGGACCATCGCACGAGCGGTGATGGTGAGTTTCTCAAGCAATCCTGGATCATCGTCCGAAGGCGGAAGCCTCGGCCCATCCGCGGGTCTGATGCTGCAGCGGATGATGATGTAAACAATGTATGAAGTCGCCATGATCATGCCGGGAATCATCATTCCTACAAACAGATCTCCAATGGACACATCGGCAACCGGCCCCAGAACAACAACGACCACCGACGGTGGGATGATCGTACCCAGAGACCCACCTGCGCAGATTGTTCCGGAGATCAGCCCCTTGTCATACGCATACTTCATCATGACCGGGATCGCAAGCAATCCAACGACGGTTTCGGTGGCACCGATCACGCCGGTTGACGCCGCAAAAATCACGCACATCACGATGGTTCCAACTGCCAATCCACCCGGCAACCGGCGGGTCCACAGATGTACCGCTTCAAACAGACGCTCTGCGATGCCTGAGCGCTCCAGTATCGACCCCATGAATACGAACAGGGGTACTGCGGCGAGTACGAAGTTCGAGGCGATGGCATCAACCTTCTCGGTGAACTGAAAAATGATTGGAGGGCCGAACGTGATCAGACCAAACCCAAGTGCGACACCCATCAAGGCAAAGGCAACCGGAAAACCCGCAAACAGCACCAGCAGCACTGCTGGAAACATGGTCAATGCAAGATACTCACCCATGTCAGCCAGCTTCCTCTTCACTGTCTATCGCAAAGATCGTGCACAACGACCGTATCAATTCCGCGACGGCCTGGATGCTCAGCACAATGAAACCGGTAAAGAATACGGCGCGGAATGGCCAGATGATGGGATTCCAGGCAGACTCACCTGACAACTGACCGGATGTATACGCATCGAACGCATACACCGCAAGACGATACGACAACCAGAATCCCAGTGGTAGAAACAGGACGATATAGCCAACAGAATCAATAATGGCCCGCGTTCTGGGACTCAGATGCATATAAAACACATCGATGCGGATATGAGCCTTCTCCCTCAACGCAAACGCAGAGCCCAGCAGGAAGTTGGCACCTGTCAGCATATAGCCGATCTCATAAGCCCAGATCGTTGGCGCATTGAAAAGATAACGCGAAAACACCTCGTATACAGTCGCGATGATGAGTGGAAGAACGATCCAGGCAGCAATGACACCAACACTGCCGCTCAAGCGGTCAATGGCACGCAGGACCAATCGCATGTAACAGGGGAGGGGAGTGACGTGGGGTTTTGTTGGGTACAGGGTGCATACCGGGAATGTCAATCATCCCCGGCATGCAAAATATCTGGAAAAGATCAGTTCGCGGATGCTACGTTTCGATAGCGGGTCGCGTCTTTCCACAAATTCTCGTAATCCAGCTGGCTGCTGTAGGCTCTCTCGAACCAGGGATTGGCTTCGCTTTGAGCCTTACCCCACTCAATGGCCTGCTTCTTGACATCAATTTGAACTTCTTCATCCAACTCAATGATTTCATTACCAGCATCTCGGAAGAACTGGAGTGCTTTGGCATCCTCATGTCCGATACGGGTCCAGCTTTCAAACGTTACGATTTTGGCTGCCAACTCGACAAGTTGCTTGTCGCGATCAGACAGGGCGTTGTATGCGTCTGCATTCAATACCAGTTCGAAAGGTGCTACCGGCTGATGGACTCCGGGAATGATGACGTACTTTGCGATTTTGTGAAATCCAGGTGAGATGTTCTCATACAGCGTTCCCCACTCGGTCGCATCAATAGCCTTCTTTTCCAGGGAAGGGTAGACCTCGGCACCGGCCATGGTAACCGGGGCCGCGCCCATGCTTTTTGAGATTTCAAGCCATGCCCCGGCAGTTCGCAATTTCAAGCCTTGCAGGTCTGCCATGGTGCGGACAGGTTTGTTGGAATGCAGGAACGCTTCGGCTGTGCGGATGAAGAGCGGCATTGACACCACTCCGAATTTCTCCATACGAAAATCGCGCCACATTTGCAGGCCACCACCTTCATACAACCAGTGCAGCATGCGCTCGGAATCCATGGAACCGGCGAAGCCTCCAAATACGACAGTAGCCTTGTCCTTGCCCCAGTCATACCCCATCCATGTGTGACCGGCCTGGGCGATTCCGCTGGATACGGTTTCTGACACGTTCAATGCCTTTCCCAAAGTCCCGCCCGGGAACACCTGTACTTCTACCCGGCCATCCGTCAGCAGATTCACCCGATCGGCAAATGCCTTGGCCCCAAGCTCCATCAGGGGACCACCGCCCCATGAAGTCGCCATTTTCCACTTGTGCTCTGCCTGGGCAAAACTGATGGAACTTGCAGCTGCCATAAAGACTGCCACAACACATGCGGTTACCCATTTGACTGAGTTGCTGTAAATCTTCATTTGATTTCCTCCTTCGGTAAAATGAAAATGGAACCGGTTCTCCCGGTTCAGTCTGATATCAATCGCCCAACGTCATCGCTTGAGAGTTCCCACGCGTTGTCAAGTTCCGCGATGACGTTCTTCATGAAATCCTCACACAATTCCAACGCTCTGCTTTCGTCCTGCAGGTGATCCACCAGGATTGCCAATGCCAGTTGGCGGGGGGAGTCGCCTTCATACGTCCACTCAAAACCAAGATTGGTGAATTGTTTGACGCCATAGTGTTCATCAAGTTTTTCACCATTGACAGTCACCTGTATGCCGTCGATTGTTCGGTCACCTGCGTAGATTTTCATGCCTTACGAACTAACCTAAAAAGAATAACCATCTAGTTGATAAATATGGGATAGTATCAAAATTTCTCTGATCTATGGCTGCTTTCGACCTTCTACCAGGGTACAGAATCGATCAAACTCCTGTTCCGATACCGAATAACTGTGGTCATCATCGGGGAAGGAACCCTGTTTGACTTCACTCACATATTGCTTGATTCCTGACACTGCGACTTCTGTCAGTGAGGCAAAGCGCTTGGTGAACTTGGGTTTGAAATCTGTAAACACACCGAGCAGGTCATAACAAAGCAGGATTTGCCCATCGGTTCCCGCACCTGCACCGATACCGATGGTTGGGATTTCAAGCTGCTGGGAAATGACCTCGGCAATCTTCGCAGGCACCGCCTCAAACTCCAGCATGAAGCACCCGGCATCTTCGATCGCCAGTGCGTCCTCAAGAATCTTCATGGCACTTTCAGCGGTTCTGCCCTGAATTCGAAATCCCCCGAACATTGCAACGGTATGTGGTGTCAGGCCTATGTGTGAAGCGGTTGGAATCCCGGCATCTACCAATGCCTTGAGTATGTGTGCCTGACTTTTGCCACCTTGGGGTTTGACGGCGTCACATCCGGCTTCCTGCATGAAGCGCGTTGCGTTGATCAACGCACGGTCGGGTGTGTTGTAACTCTGGTAGGGCATGCAGCCGAGAACGAAGGTGTTTGGCGCTCCGCGCCTGACAGCCATGGAATGCATAACCATCATGTCCATCGTCGCCGGTATGGTGTTTGGGTGTCCGTGCGCGATCATCGCAAGACTATCGCCAACCACCGCAACATCAACTCCTGCCATTTCCGCCCATTGCGCCGAAGTATAGTCCGGTACTGACATGTAAACCATTTTTTCTCCGGTTGACTTTGAGTCCCGGATTTCGCTGATGGTTCGCTTGCTGGCGGTGGAATCAGACATGGGAGGTCACCGATCAAAACACTCAGCGTTTGCCTTTATTTCCGGTTTCCGGAAACACCCACATGGCTATTACCATGAATATGGCGAGACATCCACCAATGACTGCCAGGCGGGGTTCGCCGGCAGCGCGTTCAAAATAGAAAAACGCAGCGCCAACCGCCAGCGTGATCCCCGAGACGATCAGCTTGATGTGAACTGGCACGGAACTTGTCTAGGCTTCGAGCCCGATTGGAGAGGATGCGGCGACATCCGGACGAACTGGTTTGCCGCGCAAATCCTTTTTCAGGTGCTTTTCGCTGTAGCCATTGAAAAGATGCCCGATCAGTCCTCGATCAAGATCCGAAGTCCCGAACATCCAGTCGGCTATCGGAAACGTCAGATTCATGTTCACTTCCATCATCAGACGCGAATTGTGATGCGCGGTATGATGTCGTCGAATCGTGTTGACCAGTGGCATGTGGCGTACGAACCAATTCTCATCCACATGGCAGCAGAAATGCATGAATTCGTAGGTAATGTAGATACCAGTTGTGGTGCACATGAACAGCCATGCAATATTCGGTGTGAGAATGTAATAGAACGCAACGGCAATCGGCGTTGAGATCAATATGAATATGACCAGGGCGTAGGGCGGGAAAAACGTCACCCGCCAGTCTTTGTGATCCCTGAATCGCATCTCGCTGTCGGTAAAGAACTGGTGATGCTGCAGGGTGTGGCGTTTATAGATTGCAATGAGACCAGAGAATTTTTGCGGCCTGTGCATGACGTGTTGATGCAGGAACCATTCGAAAATGTTGCATATCACGAGAAAAACCGGAATCGTTGCCCATTCCCACCAACGCACGTCGTTCAGATGCTGGACGTACAGCCAGATGGCGGTTAGGCCAATCGTGTATATGATGAATACGTGAATGGGACCGTTGTACCAACCAGCAATCCTATCTCGGTAAATGCGTCTGTAGTTGGCTTGCTTTTCCGTCATCATGATTTGATTATCCTCCAAGCATTATGTGTGGTTTCGATTTGGTTTCCTTCCGAATTGGCATTCTAACAAAACCGGGCAATATCAGTATATATTTTTTCCCAGCAGTGAAAGGTCTTAAAAAATAAAATATTTTATATATTTTAAATTCACTAACATTTTTCTGGATGCAGAAGTCATTTCTGATCGCCCCTTGAACGTCAAGCGACTCCATTCTTGCAGAGTGTGTAATGGCAAATCATCAAATTCAAGCGGTTCGAAATATTTCGAATATGCAGCCAATCGTGAGGAATACACCTCAAGTGTGAATTTGGACAACGGCTCTGTCGAAGCTTTTGTCCGGACCCAGGTATTCACCGCATGATGAATATCGGATTGCGATAATCGAGAAACGGCAATCATGGGTTGCAGTCTAACGTGATTCAGCTGGAATTCTTTGTCCCGATCGACCAAAACCGATAGATAATCCAGAAGAATAGGGCACAGCTGCCAATATTGAACGTTTACAATTTGGTCATGTGATGATCAAACCATCTATCAACAGGAGAATACAAATTGACGCACGAATCAGACAAGACTGATGCTCCCATGCGACGACACACCTCAATGATCGATAGCCTTTATTGGTGGGGAATTCCGACGTTGTTCCGATGTCCGCTTGTCGAGGATCCAGGACAATGTGATATAGCACTGGTTGGTGTTCCGCATTCTACCGGAAATGGCACGACAGAGCGCGACCAGCACTTGGGGCCGAGAGCGGTTCGCAATGTATCAGCGCTTGGGAGACGCTGCCACAAGGAATTTCATCTGGATCCCTGGTCGGATTTTCGAATCGCGGATTTGGGTGACGTACCGCTCCCTGAAGCAAATAACAACGAAAGGTGTATTGAGGATATTGTTGACTTCTACAAAAAGATTGATAATGCCGGTGCCAAGCCGGTATCAATTGGCGGAGATCACTCGATAACCGGAGGAATCCTTCAGGCGATTGCCGGTGCAGGCGCCAATGTGACAAAAGGGGAGAAGGCGGTACTGCTCCACTTTGATGCACACACCGACGCCTATCACAATCTCGACCACTTCCTGGGCGCCGTCAAGTCTGCCGCGCACTGGGCAAGCTACCTGGTCAGAGACGGACATGTTGATCCCGAACATTCAGTCCAAGTCGGAATTCGCGGCAATGTCAGAACCTTGGACTGGCTGGAACCAAGCTACGATCTGGGTTACGAGGTCATCACCATTGAACGGTATCACGAACTCGGTGCTGATGCTTGCAAACAGATCATCAATGACCGAATAGGGGACAGGCCGGTCTACGTGACGTTCGATTTGGACTGCCTCGATCCCACAGTGGCACCTGGTGTGGCCAATCTGGAAGCGGGCATTGAGGGCTTCTTCATCAATCAGGTCATGGATTTGATTCGCTGTATTCGCGGCAAGAATGTGATCGGCGGTGATGTAGTTTGTATCATGCCAACGAAAGATCATCCCAATCAGATCACGTCTCTCGTCGCCAATGCGATCATGTTCGAAATACTATGCCTGATTGCGGACCGAATGAATGAAAAATGAAGGAATAAAATTGCTCGTATTGTGATATTGCTCTGTGAAATTCGATGTTGTTAGATTTGCCCCAGCTTAGATTTTGAAACATGGCATCTATAAATTCTTTCAATGCTCACTGGAAACAGACTTAGCGGAAGACTGACAGTCTTTGGCAAATACTGACCGATTCCATCGTAGTTGAGGTTGACAATGCGGTATTGATTAATTCATTGGGCACAATCCCACAGCAATTCGCAATATTACAATTACCTCTCGCCGTACCTGCTCTCATTCTCAAAAAAAGAACTTTTTGACAATTTCAATTATTGTTTGTTCGAGTGCTTTCTTTCCGATTAGCGGAAATAGGGCTTTAACTCGTTCCATCGGCATTCGATCAAGATGTGCTAGGAGTCGATCTGTTATGTTTTGTTTGCTTGGAAGATTTGCAAAATCGGCATTTAGTGTTTCCCATTGTTCTTCTAGCACTTTCTCCGATTCACGTTTCACGACACCCCTCATCCAAACAAGATGCCAAATGAACACCGATGGTGCGTGTAATACTTTAGATTTGGCAACCTCCAAAGAAGGATACTCATCAGCTCTAATGTAAGAACTAGCAGTAGACGCTACGCCAAATGAGTCCTTTAACCATAGAGCGTAGCAGTTTGCATCTGGCTCATGTCGAATACACCCCAGTTCCTCTTCATGGCCTTTTACTCCTTGTATCAAGCGAGTTCCCCACAAATGTATACTACTCATCCCTACCACACAATGTTTGTTGCCGAAGATAATGCTGAATCAAGTCAGGGCGACAGGAAATTTATTCTTTGAAAAAATTAATCGCAACCACCATTGCTTCCGTAGCTCTTCCAGGACATCCAGCCCTTGGGGCAAATGAAACCCCAGGTGCGCACAACCGGACCGGTTATGAACAGCGTCATGGCGCTTTCACCCTCGGGCAATTCAATCCTGTGCTGGAACTCAGGAGATCGGATGGTGATTTTACCTGTTTTGAACTTGCGCGTGGTACCGTCAGGCAGGTGTTCAATCAAGTTGCCCTTGAGCAAAATACTGAACGAGTACCAGGGATGGTCGTGCAGCGCGCGATCATCGTCACTCCCCAGAAACTTGTGAAGGTAGACATTGAAGAAACGATTTCTCGGCAGCAGATAGCGGCGAATAAGATACTCGCTGCCATCCAAACCGGTAATCCTGCGAACCGACAGGAATCCACCGATACCATTTCGCTCACGCCGGCCACCCAGGGCAAGCCACAGCAGGAAAACCGTCATCGCGATCAAAATTATTTCAAACATAACTAGAACAAAATTTCGTAAATCCAACTCAATTGCAATCATTATATTGCTCCTTCAGCACGCATTTGCCGTCAAAACTCGTGTTACCCGTCAGAGCCTGTCGGGTAACAACGCTTTTTTTGTGAGTTTCCAAGAATCCAACAATCTAAGCCACTTCATCCTGCATCTTGTCGTTATTTCGTATAAGGTATATTATGTTAAGTTATATGATAATATTCGAATCAACACATCATTTGAAAGGACAGAAATGCGAATGCTCACTAATGGATACTGTGGATTTTTCTTTTCTGTATAATCAGTCGAACTATTGAGCACTCTCGATCGTTTCATCGCTTGACGAATCTCTTTTGATATTAGGAGTACATAATGTGGAAAAAAGAATCTTCTGCAGATAAGTCAGAAAGCGTTGTACAAAAACAAAATTCACCAGAAATGAGGACACGTGACATGAGTTCAGAACCGATCACACCGAAAGTCAGTTCTTCTGCAAGCGACCAACATACAATTCTGAGTACCGACGCGACCGTTATCGGTGAAATCAAGGGTAACTCCGATGTCAGTATTTCGGGACAGTTCGAAGGAACCATTACAATCCCATCCAATACCGCCACTGTTGAACTCTCGGGTTCCGCCCAGGCATCTATCAATGCGAATAGAGTCGTCATTCATGGATCGGTCAAGGGAAATCTTTACGGCTCCGATACGGTCCACATCATGTCCACTGGTGTAGTCGAAGGTGATATCAAGTGCGCCAATATCATTCTTGAAAAGGCTTGCAAATTCAATGGTTCGATACAAATGCTGGATGAATCTTCATCCGGATCCGGTTCGACCAGAGCTTCAAGCAAGGACGCAAGTGCAAAGTCCGGGAGTGAATCAAGGGCAGCACCTTCTGCAAGTGCTGGCTCAGGGAGTGAGTCCAACCCCGCAATGTCAGCGGCAGGCATGGGTTCGAAACAGCTTTAAGATCAAAATCCTTCAGAGGGAAACACTGACGTGGTCTGGGACGGCCTCGGTGTTTCATTGTTGGCTTCTTCGCTGTGATGTTGAGTCTGGGATCGGAACACTCGGACTTTGACTTGCGTACACACTCCGATACAGACTCTTGTTTACAAAATTTCACAAAGCAACGGAAAATAGACCGTTTGAGGAATCTTCCGCACCTGAGATTGCCCAGGTGAGATTTCAGTCAATGGGGCTCAAACTCCTATCCGAGTATCTCGATTTTGACTACGATCAGCATCATGTGATTCTCGACCTTGCAGGCCCACGGCAATCGGTGGTTGATTACTTCTGCACGCCTGATCGGCTGTTTCTGGTATCCAGCGCAATTGATTCCTTTACGTTTTCCGGAATCCATTCCACCGAGGATCAGCTTGAAACGAACAATATTGATTACTCCAAAGTCTTTCAGAAAGTATTGACCAAGACGAATGGCGCTGAAATCAGCGTGATCCTGACCTGGGATCTGTTCAATTACATGGAACGCGATGAAATCATCAATGTCATGTCGTATCTGAGCGCTTACTGTCGTCCAGGTGCGAAACTCTTCGCAATTTCATGGCTTACCGAATCAATGCCAAGTCTGCCCAGCGATTTTGACATCACCGATCCCGATGTTCTCACCTACCGGCTCACCACTGATGAGTCGGTCGTGTCGCCGGAATACTCCGCTCAAGCCCTGGTCGACATGATGCCAAGTTTCGTGCCTTCCAAGCTATCGGTTACCCGCTCCGGTATGCTCGAAGTGGTGCTTGAATTTGATGAACTCACAGCACCGCCCAATCCAGAATTGATCCCATCGAGTCAGCTGTCAGCCTTCCGGTAATCGACAGGATCGATCCACCGATTACAACGGACTTTGAGGTCTGATCAACTGTTCAATTGAATCAATCAGATATTCTGGATAATTCAATCCGTGTGTAATGGCAGTTTCTCGACTTCTGATCCGTTTGGACCCAGGAATCCGAGTGTCTGACTCCCCTTCCAGTTCATGGATCAGCGCTTCCACCTGATCATCAAAAGCCGGATTGAATTCACTTGCCTTGATGCAAATCAGCAACTGACCGACGTTCGGTGCGTCGCCTTCTGTGTCAAAAAACGATGAGGCCTGGAATCCAAAATTACTTCGGACGAACGCACCGGCAAGAATCTCCACCATGATCGCCAGTGCCACACCCTTCCCACCGCCAATCGGACTCAGACTACCCTTGAGAATCTCTTTTGGATCCGAAGTTGGTTCACCCGCTGAATTCAATCCCCAACTATCAGGTACCGCTCTGCCCTCCTTTGCAGCCAGTTGAATACGCCCCCGTGCCACTGTTGACAATGATGTATCAACAACGATGGGTGGATTTCCGTCGGCTCTGGGACAGGCGAATGCAATCGGATTTGTTCCCAGAATTGGGCGTTTGCCCCCGGTGACCGCCATTGCCTTGGGTGTGTTGGCGAACATCAGACCGATGTAGCCGGACTGTGCCAGCTTTTCGACATGATGCCCCATCACCCCACAATGATGCGAGCAGACTATGGCGGCCATCACAATTCCTTGCGAGTCACAGCATTCCACAAGACTCTTGATGGCAGACCTGATCGCTGGATATGCAAATCCTGAATTTGCCAGTACTTCAATGCTTGAGGGATTGATCATGCGAACGGATGGTTTGACCTGTCCATTGACCTTTCCGCAACGCAGATGATCAACGTATGGAGGAATTCGTGCCAGTCCGTGACTGGCCTGCCCGTCGGCGTCGGCAAGAATCAATGCGTTTGCGACACAGTCGGCAACATCTTCATCGGCTCCGTTGGCCTGAAGTGCCGCAGATGCCAAGGACTCGGCATCCGAAAATGAAAAATTCAATGTCTGTACAGAATTATTCAAAAACTGGCCGAAGTATGATTTTCGGTGATGCAACCTCCCCTTCGATCAGGTCGCTGAAGGAACGCGCTCCGTCAGAGAGCGATCGCTCATCGATCCAATCGAGTGATCCCAAGTCTCCTTCGTGAATTTTTCTCGCTGCGACACGAAAATCCAAAGCAGTATAGGTGTAGGTGCCGATAAAAGTCACTTCCGATAGTGTCAGCTTGCGCACATCCATGTCACCACTGGCGTCTCCCAGTCCAAGGTGCATGATCACACCGCCTGGATTGATGCTCCCGACCGACAGTTTCCGGGTGGCCTGATTGCCCACTGCGTCAAATATCACATCAAAACTGTCAGGGTTTGGTGGCGTATGAATCGGATCAACAACCTGGCACAAACCCGTCCTCTCAATGGTTTCCCGTCGTTGAGGATTCGTTTCGCACAGTGTGATGTCCTTGCATCCATAATCGATCAGGAAATACACGCAGAAAAGCCCAACCGCGCCCCCGCCAACGACCAGGGCGGAACCTTCTGACAACGGACGATTGCTGACATTCCCCGCCAATCGGACGGCATGAAGCGATACTGCGGCAGGCTCGGTCAATGCCAATCGGGACGGAGAGCTGTCGGATGGCACCTCAACAAGATTCTTGGATGGAATGCTGATTAATTCGGCAAAGGCACCGGGGCGATTCATGCCAATCAGTTTTCGGTCCCCGCACAGATTGGTCAGCCCGTTGATGCACGAATTGCATTCGCCACAGGTGATCAGAGGATTCAACACAGCCTTGGTACCGCTTCCAGGTCCTTCAATGACCGTACCGCAGACCTCATGGCCAAGGATCAGTGGGGGCACCCTTCTGCTGTCATGGCCGAGATAGGCATGCAGGTCGGACCCGCAAATGCCCACCGCATCGATCCGAACCAGTGATTCGTCCGCTGCCGGTGTGGGATCCGGCTCATTGCGGTATTCAACAGTGCTGGGATTTGTATAAACCAGTGCTTTCATGATCGTTTATCTACTTGGCAGTGAATCCACCGTCTATGAACAGGATCTGTCCAGTTACATAATCAGAGGCGGGTGATGACAGGAAAATGATCGGTCCGCGCAAATCTTCCATCTCGCCGTTTCGTCCGGTTGCAGTTCGGGCTGCCATTTCACCTGACAGGACCGGATCCTCAAATACGGGTGCGGTCAGCGAGGTCTTGAAAAAGCCTGGTGCGATCGCATTGCAGCTCACACCGAAACCCGACCAGCATTCAGCCATTGCCCGCGTCAATTGTGCCACTCCGCCTTTGGATGCACCGTAGGCAATGCCGTTCTTGAATGCCCGAAATGACTGAAGGGACGCCACATTGATGACCCTCCCCCACTTGCCTTGCCTCATGTCCTCAATGAACATTCTGGAAAAGAAAAATGGAACCGTCAGATTCAGGTTGATAGTACTGGCCCAAGAGTCCCAACTGACCTTGTCGTAGGACTCTCGCAGATTGATGCCTGCAGCATTGACCACGATCTGCGGCGCACCAAAGCAATCGCAAATCTGAGCGTAGGAACCCTCAACGCTGTCCTGGTCCAGCAGGTCGAGACTGACACTGTCCGCCTCGCCACCTGTTTCCATAATTCGCCGCGCCTCGGTCTCGATCAACTCTTTACGTCTTGCGACAAGCACAACCTTCGCGCCGGCTGCAGCCAGCGCCTGGCTGATGAATAAACCTATCCCCGAACTGGCACCGGTCACCACCGCGGTGCGGTTGCTGATGTCAAAGATCGACAAGCTCCACCCCAGGGTTACGGAGTCAGCTTGAAGCTTTCATCCGGGAAATATTTTTCCAGGCGGTCATCGCCGGTCAGTGCGTGCGCCTCCATTCCCTCCAGTCGGGAAATTCTGGCGGTCACCGCCCCGACGGTTCGATTGGCTGCCTTGTCCATCTTCTGATAGGTTACGGTCTTCAGAAACTTACCGACGCTCAAACCACCGGTATACTTTGCCGCCCCACTGGTCGGCAGGATGTGATTGGTTCCAGAACATTTGTCACCATAGGCAACCGTGGTTTCCTCACCGAGGAACAGTGAGCCGTAATTGGACAGGTTTGACAGCCACCAATCCAGATTCTCCGCCTGAACCTCCAGATGTTCAGACGCATATCGGTCACTGATCTCAACCGCTTCCTCGCGTGTATCCACAACGGTTATCTCACCAAAATCAGACCATGCCGCCGCCGCTGATGAACGGTTGGGTTCCGGCAGGCGCTCAATATACTTGGGGATCAATCGTTCAACCTCCTGGGCAAACTCACACGAGAACGCGATCAGCCAGGCCGGTGAATCAGGACCGTGTTCAGCCTGCCCGATCAGGTCTGATGCAACTATCTCGGGATCTGCGGTATCGTCGGCAATGACCAAAATCTCCGTTGGACCGGCGAATAAGTCAATCCCGACCTCACCAAACAACATGCGCTTGGCCTCTGCGACAAATCGATTTCCAGGTCCGACAAGAATATCCGCGCGATGGCCGGTGAACAGACCGAAAGCGAGTGACGCTATGCCCTGAACACCGCCAACCGCCAGAATTGAATCCGCACCGCATAAATCCGCAGTGTAGGCAATCGCCGGATGAACACCAACACCGGGCTTGGGTGGTGAGCATGCAATCACGTTTTTGACTCCGGCCACCTTTGCGGTGGTGATGCTCATGATTGCAGATGCAACATGCGCGTATCGCCCACCCGGGACATAGCAGCCAGCTGTATTCACCGGAATCAGACGCTGACCGGTGGTCAGTCCGGGTGCCAGTTCCATCTCAAACTCACTGAGACTGTCGAGTTGTCGCTCAGCAAACGCCCTCACCCGCTGATGCGCAAACTGGATGTCTTCTTTGAGCGAGTCATCCAGTTCCCGCCCCACGGCCTCAATCTCTTCAGGCCGCAACAGAATCGATCCGGTCCAATTGTCCAGTTCGCGGGCATAGTCGAGAACAGCCTGCTCACCGCGTTCACGGATCACGTCCAGCATCTCGCGGACGATGCGAATCACATGATCCGAATCATCACGGGCTGGTTGGCCGGATTTGCCTTTTGCCTTTTTTACTTCAATCACTGCCATCGCATCACCTATCAGGCACTTCGATATAGTTTTGTCATGACAAACTCGCGGTGTCCCAGTGCTTCCGCTGCGGTCAGGCGGCCATTGCAGGTTCGAATCGTCATGTCAATCAGCCTGTCGCCTGCCTCATCCAGCGTCATTTCACGGCGCAGGATTCCAGACACATCAAGATCAACATGCTCACCCATGGTGCGAACGGTTCGCGGATTGGCGGTCAATTTGATGACCGGCTCAATCGGATGCCCAATGATGTTGCCCTGACCGGTAGGGAAAATATGCACGACGAATCCAGCCGCTGCCTGCAGGGTGACACATTCTGCGGCCGCAGAGGACGTGTCCATGAAATACAGCCCCTTGCCGCTCGCGGGTGTTTCCGCCGGTTTGAGAACGTCGATATAAGAGGTTTTGTGGCCGATCTTCTGAAGATTTCCCAAAGCCTTCTCCTCGATCGTCGTCAACCCGCCTTCAATGTTGCCTTTGGTCGGCTGACTTTCTGACAGATCGTTGGTTTTGTGCGGTTCGATCACCTCATCCATGTAAGCCTGCCAGGTGGCGAGAAACTTGTCGCCGATTTCCGCTGAGATCGCCCGATTCTTGCAAAGAATCTCAGCACCTGTCAGTTCGGAGGTTTCTCCGAAACAGTTCGTCACACCGAGTGGGTCAAGTTTGTCGATCAGGTTGCCGACGGTCGGATTGGCACCAATGCCAGAAGTGGTATCCGATTCCCCGCACTTGTGGGAGATCCACAGGTCATCCATGCCGCATGGCTCGCGCCGCAGTTCCGAGGCCCAGTGCAGGAACTCCTTGGCCTTCCTGGATGCAGCCGCAATGGTGCTGATGTCGCCGTTTTGCTCGATCGCAAAACCCTCGACCGGCTTTCCAGTCTTCGCAATGCCGTCAACGACACGTTTGGTCCAACCAGGCTCAATGCCGATCACCACGCATGCCGCTACATTCGGGTTGCTACCTGTGCCGATCAGTGTCCGAAAGTGCAGTTCCAGATCCTCTCCAAACTGCAATCGTCCATAGTGATGGGGCAACGCCAGGGTACCCTTGATGTTGTTCGCAACCGCTTCCGAAGCCGCATTGGACAGGTCATCGAGCGGCAGGATGATAACGTGATTGCGAATTCCAACCCGGTTGTTCTCCCGACGGTAGCCGAGAATTTCATTCATGTTGATCATGGCTCACCACTTCTCCGTCTTGGTGTTGTGGACATGCAAGTGGGCGCCCTTCCCGATTGGCTGGGTCGTTCTGCCAATGGGGAATCCATACTTGATGACGTGTGCACCCTTTTCAAGTTCAACCAACGCAATCTTGTGACCGAGTGGGATGTCATCAACCGCCTTGACCGCAATTGTCTCGTCCGAATCCATGACCCATCCCGACAGCGTGTTGCCAGCCTGAACATTCTCGACTACGACAACTCCAACGGAATCGCCGCCGTCATGGACCAGAAAATCCGGCACCGATGACTGTTGTTGTGTTTCCATCTAATCTTCCTTAAGTTTCAAAAAGTTTGTGTGTGAATTCATTTGCGCTGTGGACTGATGTCAATCGTCTGTTCGAGGTCGCGCATGACATTGGCGATGTAGGGCTTGTTCTGACGAATTTCGGCGAAATCCAACCCAAGCAGCTCATGCGGAAACACAACCCATTGATTGGTCGCATTGACATAGTAATCCGGAATCCGGTCGGTCTTGTTCTTCTCGGGTTTGAACCAGGTTGCCGCAACCCGGATGTCCTTGGGTGTATTCTTTCTCGCCTTTCTGCGAATCTCCTTGATCAGCGCCTCAACCGTGAGCCCGGTGTCGAATATGTCATCGACAATCAGCAGGGAATCCTCATCGGTAATCCGATCAATAAGATATCCCAGTCCATGAATTCGTATCTTGCTGGCATGACGGCCAATGTCTTCGTAAAGCGAGGTTCGGATGGCGATGTGATCCGTCTTGATCCCATAGTAGGCAAGCAATTCCTGGGCGGTGATGCCCACCGGTGTCCCACCGCGCCACAAGGCAACCAGATAGTTGGGGCGATATCCACTTTCCAACACGCTGGCTGCGAGTTTGCACGAATCCTCAAACAAGGCTGCAGCAGTCACATAGATCTTGTTTTCGAATTGCTTGTCTGCGCTCATGTTACCTTGAAAAAAATTAAGGAATCAATTTGTCTGCATGGACTGCATGAACCGATTCCCTCAATGTCCGATTTAGGTGATTGGTGTGTATATACTATATTCCTTTCTGACGGACATTGCCTGAAAAAATTGGCAGTTCGGATTCCCTTTTTCCATAACAACAACCTTATTCCAATGCAAATTTGTGTGTTTCTTGGCTCGCATCTCGGACAGCTTGAGCAATACGGCGAAGACGCCAGAAAACTGGGGCGTTATCTCGCCTCAAGAGATATCGGCATTGTGTTCGGGGGTGCCTCCATCGGACTGATGGGTGAACTCGCGCGTGCCGCAATCAGTGCCGGCGGGACGGTCACCGGTGTGATTCCCAGACAGATTGCGCACGTCGAGATTCCTGAAAGCAGTGTCACCGAACTGATCTATGTTGATACGCTGGAAGAGCGCGAAAACATCATGTTCAATCGTTCCGACGCGTTTATTGCCCTGCCGGGCGGATTCGGTACGCTTGAGGAACTGTTCACCGTCATCGTTTGGAACATGCTCGGCTATCACAACAAGGCGGTCGGGATACTCGACAGCGGTGGTTACTACGCGAGTTTCAGGACCATGCTGGATTACCAGGTGGAACAAGGCTTTGTCCGGAAAAAGTGGGTGGACCGTCTCATTGTCAACGACCACATTGAATCACTGATTGCCGACATCATCGACGAGAGTCACCGACTTCAGACCATCTAGTGGTGCCCGAGGCCGGACTCGAACCGGCACGGGAATCATCCCGAGGGATTTTAAGTCCCTTGCGTCTACCAATTTCGCCACCCGGGCAGGCGCAGAAAACGAATTGAACAATCAAAATGGAGGCCGAGGTCGGATTCGAACCGGCGTAGACGGCTTTGCAGGCCGCTGCATAACCCCTCTGCCACTCGGCCGAGCAATGAATGAGTCGCGGAGCACAGACACCCGGGCTTCAATCGGTCATTCACAGGTGATTGTCGTTCCGTGCTGAATATGATAAACGATTTTTACCTGCAGGGCGTTGAAGTCACACATGAAAAGGCTCTATCCGTAACCGGACTCACCAGTCAACCGCGGACAACGCGCCCGTCCAGCCATGACAATAGTGCCCAAGTAAAGCGCTCTATCAAAAACTTGGAGCGGGAAACGAGGTTCGAACTCGCGACCTCAACCTTGGCAAGGTTGCGCTCTACCAGCTGAGCTATTCCCGCTCTGCGGACAACGCTGGATTGTCCTCTATCAAGCGCCGTTCATTTTACGTACAACGGGCGATTTATTCAACACAAAATTGCGACAGATCGAGTGATCAATCGCTATCTGTGAAGGTCGGCATTGCGGCTTGAAGGTATAGGAACATGCTCCAGATTGTCAGAGCCGCGGCGACATAAAGCAGCAGTTCTCCGGCTACCAAAGTCGGGAAGTCGCCGATTGACTGACCATACAGCAGCAATGTGATCGCAATCATCTGCATTGCGGTCTTTGCCTTCGAGAGAAAGGACGTTGCCACACTCGCCCGCTTGCCCAGTTCCGCCATCCATTCGCGCAACGCCACCACACTGACCTCCCGGCCGATGATGATCAAGATGGAAATCACGAATACCGACCCGAATATCAGGTCCTCGGCCATTCTGTGGTCGGACACCAACAGCACCAGTGCGGTGCACACCATCAACTTATCCGCAATCGGGTCGAGAAAAGCGCCAAATGACGACATCTCCTTCAATTTTCGTGCCAGGAACCCATCAAGCCAGTCGGTGACCGCAGCGATGACGAATATGGCGACAGCGACATTCCTGTCACCTTCTGGAGACAGGAAATAGGCAACTACGAATACCGGAATCGCCACAATGCGGGCAAAGGTGAGTATGTTCGGTATGGTCAGCATCACGAAGAATATCCATCCCCATGCAGTTCGAAATAAATGGATTCGGCGAGTTTCGGAGATATGCCGGGCACCTTCTCGAGTTCCTCAACATCGGCCCGGGTGATGCCCTGCAGTCCGCCGAAGTGCTTCAGCAGACTGGACCGGCGCTTGCTGCCGATTCCGGGAATACCCTCAAGCACCGACTGTCGTCTTGCCTTGTTGCGACGATTGCGATGTCCGAGTAAGGCAAATCGATGCGCCTCATCGCGAATCTGCTGCAGCAGCAACAGCGCAGTGCTGTCAACTGCAATCGGCTGGTCGGATTCGGGTACCCATATCTGCTCGTTCCCCGGTTTGCGACTCTTGCCTTTCGAGATAGCAGCCAGTTGAATGTCGGAAATCTGCAATTCATCCATTACCTCAACCGCACAACCCAGCTGTCCCTTGCCGCCGTCAATCAAAATCAGGTCCGGCATCTTGCCACCATCCCTGACCTTGCTGTAGCGCCTGCCCAGTGCTTCGCGCAATGCGGCATAGTCATCGCCGGCTGTGGCACTGCGGACATTGAAACTGCGGTATTCTGAACGCAGGGGACCATTCTGATCGAAAACCACGCATGACGCCACGGTATGCTCACCGGACGTGTGACTGATATCGAAACAATCCATGCGTTCCGGTACCGCCTGCAAACCCAGCATCGCGACCAACGCCGAATAACGCAGCTCCATGGCCTGCTTGTCTCCCTGTCGGCGACGCAATGCATTCATCGCATTGTTTTCGGCCAGCTCGATCAATCTGACTTTCTCGCCGCGCACCGGACAGCGGATTTCTGTTCGATGCCCGGATTGTTCCCGCAGTGCTTCGGCAATCAACGCACTGTCACTGAGATTCTGGTTGACCAGAATCATCGCCGGAACCTCCCGGCCCAGGTAGTATCTGGGTATGAACTCCGACAGGACGTCCTCCACACTCACCTCGACTTTCAGTTTTGGAAAATACACCTTGTAGTCCACGTTCCGCCCACTGCGAAAGATAACCAGTTGGATGCAAAGATGTCCACCCGAATACATGGCCGCAATCACGTCCGTATCCGACCGGCCGCCCTCGACCGACTGGGATTCCCGCAGACGCTGTATGGCGGCGATCCGATCCCGATATTTGGCGGCAAGCTCAAACTCCTGGCGAGCCGCACACTCCTCCATGCGATTCATCAGCATCGTATTCAGAGTGCGATTCTTGCCCAGCAGGAAATTGGCAACCTGCTCGACATCATCCTTGTAGTCGTCGTGTCCCACCAAGCCAACACACGGTGCGGTGCATCGTTGTATCTGATACTGCAGGCACGGGCGGGAACGATGGTTGAAAAACGAATCCCGACATTGGCGGACCGGAAAAACCTTCTGAATCTGTGACAGCGTCTCGCGGACCGCCGCCGCGCTGCTGAACGGTCCGTAATATCGTCCGGGTTCCTTCCGGTTGCCGCGGTAAAATCCCAGCTTGGGAAATTCATGGGAATCATCAAGTCGGATATACGGATAACTCTTGTCATCGCGCAAATTGATGTTGTAGCGCGGTTTGGCCGACTTGATCAGATTGTTTTCCAGCAGCAGTGCCTCGGTCTCAGTCTTGGTGACGAACGTTTCGATGCTGTCGAGCTGGTGCATCACAGTCTCGATTCGATAGGACAGCCCGGTGAGCCGGAAATACGAGCGCAGACGATTCTTCAGATTTTTCGCCTTGCCAATGTACAATGGGCAACCGTCCTTGTCCTTCATGACATAAACACCGCAAGCGGTTGAGACACCCTTGAGGTATTCGTTCACTCCCCGCGCAGGAATGTCGGTTGCAGCGTCAGTCATGACTATGTGTTACTGAAGGTGGAAATGCCATTGCGGTACGCTTGGGACTTAAGATGATACGCGTGGGATTAAATTGTAATGTTCTGGGAGTTGAAATCCAGTGAAAATTTCTGCATTTGAAGTCAAGTTGGGCAATCTGCTTGAAATTGACGGCGCACTTTGGAGAATCCTTAGAAAATCCCATGTCAAACCCGGCAAGGGAGGCGCTTTCGTCCAGCTCGAAATGAAAGACATCGCGGCGGGTACAAAACGAAATGAACGCTTTCGCTCGGAAGACAAGGTGGAAAAGGCACATGTGGACTTTCGCAAGATGCAGTATCTGTATGAAGAGGATGGGACGCGGTATTTCTTCATGGACATGGAGACCTACGAACAGATTGAACTCAATTCCGATGACATTGGCGATCAGGTGGGTTTTCTGATGCCTGACCTGGAAGTACAGATCAATCTTTACAATGCCTCACCGATCGGAATCGAACTGCCGGACCATGTCACACTCGAGGTGCTCGATACAGAAACCGTCGTCAAGGGTCAAACGGCGGCCGGATCATCAAAACCGGCAACCGTTGAAACCGGTATTCGAGTCAATGTACCAACATTCATCAACATTGGCGATCGTATCAGAGTCAATACGGAATCCGGTGAATACATTGAACGAGACAAGTCATAAAGTTGTAATATTTTATTGTTAATTCATCAAGATAGAACACCTGATTAAAGTGATTTGGAATTAGGTCTGAAAATTCAGAAAATCAGCAAATTGATCTTTCAGCCGATCGGTTGAGTCATCCGCCTGCTGGGTTTCCGGCCTCAAATTCTCAATGTGCCAACTGGGATCTTTCCAGCTCCCAAGTTGATTCAATCCATCAATTGCGCCATCTGTCTCGGCTTCACTTTGGCAGATCAGGGCAATGTCACAGCCACTCGACAAACTGGCATGCACCCGGGTTTCGATGTCTCCAGCCTCGCTGGCAGCTGCCATGGACAGATCATCGCTGAAAACCGGTCCATAAAAGGCCAACACCTCTCTGAGCATGTGGTCCAGCCAGAACGCCGAGTACGTTGGAATGGCCGATGTGATTTCGGGAAACAGCACATGTGCGGTCATGACCGCCGACAAGCGTTCTCCCAGTCGTCGGTAGGGGACAAGATCACAGTTCAAGATGTCCTTGATATTGCGATGATCTTCCGGACTCTCGGTATGGGAATCCTCAATCACACCACCGTGTCCGGGAAAGTGCTTGCCGACCGCTTTCATGCCGGCCTTCTGCATTCCCCGGATCCAGGATTCAGCCAGGATCGACACCGTGTTCGCATCCGAGTGAAACGCCCTGTCCCCGATTACCTCGGACGCAGCTGACGCAACATCGAGTACCGGTGAGAAACTCAGGTCGATGCCTGAATCCAACACTTCCCTGGCCATCAGATAACCACCCAGTTCCGCTGCATCACACCCCCGATCAGGATTGTCGTCGTAAATCCGACCATAGGCAGCCTGCGGTGGGAGTTCGGTCACACCGGACTTGAGTCTTTGCACCCTGCCCCCCTCCTGGTCAATCGCAATCAGCAAGGACGGGTTTCGCAGGTGATGCACCTCATCGGTCAGCGCCCGCAGCTGTTCAACGGATTCACAGTTGCGGGCAAAAAGCACGAGTCCCCCGATCGGCGGACTCAGCAACCGCTCTTTTTCGATTGCGGTCAATTCCGTCCCGGCGATCGAGGTCATGATCGGACCGAGCTGCAGGTTTGCTGTCTGATTCATGCCTGCACCTCCTCGCGTACATGGACCAATGTACCCACTTCAACCAGATCGAATAATTCCATGATTTCGCTGTTTCTCATTTTGATGCAACCTGAAGAGCTCTCAACACCCATCGGATCGCTGTCCGGGCAGCCATGGATATAGATGAACCGACGCATCGTGTCCACATCACCGAGGCGATTGAATCCTCTTTCCAGTCCGTTCAACCACATGATCCGGGTCAGAATCCAGTCTCGTTGCGGGAACTGCCTGCGCAGTTTTTCCGAATAGATCTCGTTGGTCGGCCGTCTTCCCACAAAGACAGTGTTGACGGGCATATCCTTGCCGATCTTCGCCCTGATGCTGTGCCAGCCTCTTGGTGTTCGCAGACTGTTCATCTTCTCTCCGGGCCCTTTGCTTGCAGTGGAAATGTCGGTATTCATGATCGTTTCCCCCTGCTTGCCGAAAACAACCATTTTCTGGGTTGGCAGATGAACTTCAATGAACATGACACAGCCGGTGGCTACGACGTGAACCCGCGCCCGACGATATCCTCGATCAAACCGGCCGAGGCATCTTCAATCATGTCCAGTGCCTGTTCGAATCCATGTACATCGCCATAGTAGGGATCGGGCACCTCCCGGGTTTCCCAGTTCGCGGCGAAATCCATGAACAGACAGATTTTGCCCCGGTAATCCGCCGGTGCCATCGACTTGAGGTCGCGATAATTCTGAAAGTCCATGCCCACCACGTAGTCGAACCGATCAAAGTCCAACCGGCTGATTCTGCGTGCACGAAGATGCGCAATATCGACACCTCGTTTTGCCGCTGCCGCAATGGCCCGTTGATCGGGCGGATGTCCAATGTGATAGCCGGCAGTTCCGGCAGAGTCCACGCGAATTGCCAGTTCCGGCTGCCGGACGCCGGCCAGGTTCCGAAACACTCCTTCCGACGTTGGAGACCGGCAGATATTGCCGAGACAGACAAATAAAACACCAATCTGTTGTGCGTTTGAGTTTTCCATATCAATCATCCTGCTGTGACGGTCGATCTGATTGTGCAAGCATCCGCTTTACAGCCTCCAGATCTTCCGGCGTGTCAACACCAATAGCCTCATAATCATTGTCTACAACCACGGCGATCCTGTCGCCGTTGTAGAGAACCCTGAGCTGCTCCAGCCTTTCTGCCTGTTCCAGCATACACTGCGCACGCCTTGCATGTTCGACAAGATAGCCGACCCGGTATGCGTAGATTCCGATATGATGCAGCCACAACTCGGACTCAGAAACCGCGGAATCTTCCCACGGTATCGCGGAACGGGAAAAATACAGGGCACATCCATTTCGGTCGGTCACACACTTTACAACATTCGGATCTTCTCGTTCCTGTCGGCCCTGCAGCGACCTGGCAGCTGTTGCGACCTTCGCCTGTTGCGCTCCCGACAATGCAGATGCAACTTTGTCAATCAGTGATGCCGGCATCAAGGGCTCATCCCCCTGAACATTGACCACAATTCGCTCATCCGGCAGTGCCAGCTTGAGCGCGGCCTGGGCAACACGATCGGTTCCGGTGGGCAGATCAACCGATGTCGGACACAGGATCACATCAGAATCCTGTTTAACTTCGGTTTCAATTCTTGTGTCGTCGAATGCCACGATGACGTTATCGGCTGAACTGTTTTTTGCCCTATTAATAACACGTCTAATCATAGATTTACCATCTATATCCTCAAGTAATTTACCAGGAAACCTCGAGGACGCATAACGCGCAGGAATGATGACGTCAAAATTAACACTCACGGCTGCCGACACTTACAGACGGGATTCACTCAATTTCGATAGCTGGGTCGAAAGGACTGTTGCGAACTCTTCCGATACGATTGCCTCAATCGGTATATACCACCAGTTATCCCTGGCAAAATCCCGGCACTTGACCGCATCCTTCTCGGTCATGACCAGCGGGATGTCAGACTGATCAATAATCTCGAAGTCGCCAGGTGTAAACCGGTGATGATCCGGAAAGGCATGTTGTGTAAAAGTGATGTTCATACTGTTCAGCATTTCGAAAAAGCCATCAGGATTGGCAATACCCGCAATTGCGTTAACCATCGACCGGCGCCGAAGAAACTCCAGGTCTTTGCGTACTTCATTATCCCTGACATTGACCGCCTTTGAGAATTCATACCGCATCGAATGCTCATGTCCATCGCCCTGCCCCTTGTAGAGGATCAAATCCACAGTTGCAAGACGCGATCGACGTTCGCGCAAGGGACCGGCCGGCAAACAGAATCCATTCCCGAATCCCGCAGCTGAATCAATCAGTGCGATGGATAAATCCGCAGCAATCGAATAGTGCTGAAGTGCATCATCACAAATGAAGACATCACAATCCGTCGTTGCCAGCAACTCACTGACCGCGTCGGCGCGTTTTTTTGCAACCGAAACCGGAACACCTGTTCGTCGTGCAATCATCAATGGCTCATCACCTACATCGGCGGCACGACTGTCAGCGTTCACTGCAAGTGTTTGCGAGACATCGGCCCGCCCATAACCGCGGCTGACCACGCCGGGTCGCAGACCTCGGGACTGAAGAAAACCGACCAGCCAGATCGTAAACGGTGTCTTGCCGGTGCCGCCAACCGTGATATTGCCAACAGCAATGATCGGCTGCGTGAATCTGGCGACCGGCAACAGGCCGCGGGCATAGCCCCATTTTCGCAAGGCCGCAAGCGCACAATAGAGCAAACTGACCGGCCACAGCAACAACGAGACGGGATTGCGGCTTTTCCAAACTGTCTGAAAGAAACTGCGGACCGTCACGCCGTCTCATCCCATCGCAACTCGCCTTCCCGCTCCTGCCCTGCGACGCTCTGGAATCTGATCAAACTCAATGGTATCCGCGCCGTTGTAAATCAGAAAATGCCGTCCCTTCGCCCGGGCGATCATCGTCACCCGCAGATCCTGCGCCAGTTCCAGCCCCATGAATGTCACCCCCGACCTTGACAGCAGAATCGGAATCCCCATGTGGGCAACCTTCATTACGATCTCCGAAGTCAGACGGCCGGTTGTGTAGAAGATCTTGCTGGCACCCGAAGTTCCATCCATCCACATCTGTCCGGCAATGGTGTCCGCGGCATTGTGGCGCCCAACATCCTCGACGAACAGCTCAATCTGAGTATCCTCACACAGGGCGCATCCGTGAACGGCACCCGCCTGTCGGTAGATTTCGTTGTATTCGGCAATATTCTCCAGCAATCCATACAGCGTCGACTGCCGGATATGCGCTGGCGGCAGGGGTGTCTCGTAAATCTTGTCCAGGGTGCAGCTGAATACCGTACCCTGCCCGCAACCCGTGGTCACAGTCCGTTTCGAGAGTTTGTTCTCCCAGTCAATGATGCCCTCGCCGCTGTGAGTTGAGACATGTGCGGTTTCGCGGTCCCATTCCACCTCGATTGACTTGATCTCAGAAACCGATTCCACCAGTCTCTGGTTGCGAAGATAGCCCAGGGCGAGCAATTCAGGATAGGTGCCCAGTGTCATCAGCGTGACCACCTCGCGGTCATCGACCTTGATGGTCAATGGAAACTCACCTGCGACGCGCATGTCGCGTTTTGCCCCGAACTCATCGATGGCCTCAACTGGATGGGTGGGCCGCAATCCAGAGGACGATAGGACGGGTCTTTGTTCAAACGGTCCGGTACTGGTCATGGATTCTGGTTGGTTGTTGATGATTGTCAATTCATTGTAATCGTGATTATTATATAGTGGTTGAAGCAACCATCAGGAAATCACACATGCACCCAGCAAAATCCGCAGCCGCCGCGACATTCAATCTGACCATCGTCATCGAATGCCAGACCAAGATCGTCAGGGGCTGGTCAGTGATTGGCTGGGAGCTGACCACGATTCTGTATGATCCTGATGGTCCGGACACACTCGAAGGCCCGATTCTGATTCGCAACACCGATAATGTGACGCAGTACATGTGGAAAGGTTTGCAGTTGCGGCTGTATCTCGATGCCGCAGAAGGCTACTGGTATAATTTCCTGTCGGAAATCCCTTATGCCTTCGTCATATTTGAAACCGACATCAACGACGATGAATCGATTCCAATCCCGATCCTGGTTACGGCTTCACAGGATGAGGCCGGGGCACATCTGGAGACTGACTCGCTCGTGCTGTCGGCCGCGTTCCCCACAGCGGTGCGCGACAAGGTCGAGGAGTTTGTAGTCAACAACTACACACCCAGAGCAAAGAAAAAACGCAAGAGACGGAACTGGTTTGAAGAAGCCAATCGGCCAAGGCCGAACACCGATAACCGATGAGGGTATCGAATCATGAGAGAGTCACGTTTACACCGATGGTCGAGACAGAAGGCTGAGGCCAGCGAGCAGCAGGACCAGGCCGAGGCAGAACAACCTGATCCAATTCCATCGACGGATGATGGGTCGAACGCCATTGGAGATCACGAGAACGACCAGACGGCTGAAACGAAACCGGTTGAGCTGCCCCCGATTGAATCGCTTGGAGATGAAAGCGATTATTCCATGTTCATGACGGATGAAGTGGAGGAATCAATACGCAAGCTGGCACTCAGAAAACTGTTCAAGGCACCGTTTTTCAACATACGCGACGGGCTCAACGACTATGATGAGGACTTCACAACCTTCGCGGAACTCGGCGATATCGTAACCTCCGACATGAAGTTTCACGCCGAGCGCAAGAAAGCGGAACTTGAGCAGAAACAACGCGAGGAAGCCGCAGCGCAGGCTGCACAGCAGTCCGAGGAGACTGGGGAGACTGATACTGCAGCGGAGGTGGAGGCGATGGATGATGCGCAACCTGACGAAACAGCAGACGAAACCGAACTGGCGCAGCAAACCGAGCTGCCAGACAATCCCGAAGACACAGTGACATGAACCAGACACACCAGTTCGAATTGCCGGCATCCACTGAGAACGGCAAGGCGCGGGCGGCATCATTCAGTTCGATAGCAGTCGAAACCACACCAACCTCCCTGGTGGGTTACAACTCGCTCGGGCAGGTCGTCATCATCGGTCCCCGGCAGTCGGTGCTGGCCGCCGCTGACTGTTTTCAGGACAAGGAGCTGACATGCTATTTGCTGGCGACCGGATCCGCAGATACGGATGACAATCCCGATCGCGACGCAGGCCCGGCTGTTCCGGAAACCTACTTTGCAGATGAATTTTCGCTGCACGGCCATCTCGGTGCGTTTTCGGTCACCGCCTCTAGGAATGATCGGGATTTTGATTTCGGCAAGACAGTCGGACTCACTACCGGCAAGTTCGACCTGGCACTCGATCTTTCAGACGACAAGGCGATTCCGGCACAGATTCCGCCACCGGGTTACTTCCACATTGAACCGGGATTGCAGGAGGAAAAGCGGTTTCAACAGATTGCCGATGAGATGTCGCAGATGGTCGGCAGTTTCGAAAAGCCCAAGTTCTTTAATTACGACCCGGATATCTGTGCCCACAGTCGAAGTGGAATCACCGCTTGCACGCGCTGCATCGACGCCTGCCCGACCGATGCAATCATCTCCATCGGTGAGCAGATTGAGGTGGACTCCCATCTGTGTCAGGGCGGTGGCATCTGCGCCAGTGCCTGCCCGACCGGCGCCGTCACCTACGCCTACCCGAATCCTGCGAATCAACTTGAGCTGATCCGTCAAGTGCTGCTCGGCTACCGCAAGTCCGGCGGCAGCGATGCGGTCATGCTGTTTTTTGACCGCGAGCAAGGAGGGCCTTACGTGGAGTCACTCACTGCAACCCTGGGTGAAAACGTACTGCCTGTCCAGGTTGAGGAAGTCGGTGCGTTGGGACTGGATATCCTAGCCAGCACCCTCGCCTACGGTGCCGCCGGTGCCGGAATCCTCTGTACCAATACCGCCCAGTCGGTTCGCGACGAGCTCACGCTTCAGATTTCCCTGCTGAATGAATTCATTGCCGGTATGGGTTATGAATGCAGTCCCGTCCAACTACTCGCACAGGATACCGGCAGCGACAACGTCGATTCACAACTCCAGCAGCTCGCGCAGATGAGCATTGAATCTGCAACGTTCGCTGCAACCGGAATCAAGCGAACCGATCTTCGAATATCACTCGGACACCTGCATGAGATGTCGCCACTCAAGCCATCGCAACTGACACTGCCCGACTATTCCCCGTTCGGTGAAATCAAGGTGGATACTGACACCTGCACCCTGTGCATGGGCTGCGTGGCGGTGTGCCCCGCGTCCGCACTCGAAGCCGGCGGGGACACACCCCGGTTGGCATTCATCGAGAATAACTGCGTGCAGTGTGGTCTGTGTGTGTCGGCCTGTCCGGAAAACTCAATCTCCAAACACCCCCGCTATGTGTTCGATACCGATGCCAGGATGCGGGCCAGGACCATGAATGAGGATGCGCCTTTCCATTGCCGGATCTGCGGCAAGCCGTTTGCGACCACCGCCATGCTCAACAGGATGAAGGATAAACTCAAATCGCACTGGATGTTCCAGAACCCGGACGCGGTCGCCCGCCTTGAGATGTGCGAGGACTGCCGGGTCAAGGACATGTTCGCAGCCGAAGGAGGCTTTCCGCGCCACAAGATCTAGCTGCTCAATCGCCGTTGAGAATCATGTGCGACACTTTCTCTCCGATCATGATGCAGGGTGCATTGATGTTGCCGTTGGTGATCCGCGGCATCAGAGAGGCATCCGCAACCCGCAGCGCCGCCACCCCATGTACCCGTGCCCGGGCATCACACACCGCCAGCGGATCGGTCCCCATTTTGGCTGTCCCACACGGATGATAGGCACTATTGGCGTGGTTGCGAACATATTCATCCAGTTCGGCATCCGATCGCACTTCAGCACCCGGAACCAGCTCGCGGCCGCGGCAAAAATCAAAGGCACGCTGGCTGGCAATGTCGCGGGCAATCTCGATTGACCTGCGAAAGACGCTGAAATCCTCGGCCTGCGACAGCCCATTCAACTGGATGCGGGGCGCATCGAATGGATCCGCCGAACGCAATCTGACCCAGCCGCGGCTCGCCGACCGCACCGGCCCGACATCGAAGCAGTAGCCATCCCGGTTGGCTGGAATCGACCAGTCGTCCAGATAATAGGGCCAGAAATGAAACTGGATGTCAGGATGCGTCGCCGCATCACTGCTTGCAAAAAATCCCCCGACCCGGCTGTGGGTGGATGCCGCAGCACCCGTCTTGAACAGATACCACTGGATGCCGGCCAGCACGATGCGGTGGCGCGCCGTCAGCTTGTTCTTGGTCATCCCCCTGTGTGGACAATCAAACTTCAAATGACACTCCAGATGATCCTGCAGGTTCTCACCCACACCCGGCAGGTCGGCCGTCACCTCGATGCCATGCTTGCGCAGATGATCCGCAGGACCGATCCCGGACAGCATGAGGATCTGCGGTGTCTGAAATGCACCGGCACTCAGAATCACCTCGCGCTCGGCCCGAACCGAAACCTCCTCGTTACTCTGACGGTAGCGCACGCCGACCGCCCGACCGTGATCAATGTCAACGCGGGTGACGTGGGTGTTCATCATCACTGTCAGATTCGCCCGCCCCATCGCCGGGCGAATGCATCCGCGCGCGGTGCCGCAACGCCAGCCCGCATCAATGTTGGCATCAAACGCGCTGACACCCTCCTGGCGCTGCGCATTGTAATCGGGCGGTGACGGGTAACCGGCCTGAATCCCCGCCTCGATGAATGCCTCCTCGATCGGATGGTTGTCCTTGAGTTTCTGTACTGAAATCGGACCTGTCCCACCGCGATATTCGTCAGCACCCTCGCTGTAGCGCTCAATGCTGCGAAAATACTCGAGAACGTCTGCATACGCCCAGCCGGTTGCTCCGGATTCGGCCCATTCAGCGTAGTCCCGGGCGTGTCCGCGCACATAAACCATGCCGTTCAGGGATGACGAACCACCCAGAACCTTGCCGCGCGGCTGAAACAGCACGCGATTGTTCATATACGGTTCCGGCTCCGTCTCAAAGCACCAGTTGCGCGGACCGCCGGTAAACGTATATCGTGCGCCTGCAGGCATCTGCGTCGTCCAGTGCCGGTCCGACCCGCCCGCCTCCAGCAACAGAACCCTCAAATCCGGATTGTCCGACAGCCGCATGGCAGCCATGCCACCGCCGGAGCCGGCACCTACCACAATGTAATCATAGTTCAACTTTTTTCACCTTTCGATGGTCTGGGAAACAGACGATGAGTCAGCCACGTAAAATAATATCCTGTCCGCGACAGCAAGAGTCTGCGTTGATGCACAATCTATCGAAATACATGCAAATCTACCACACAGATCAATCTCCTGATGATTCTGACCTGGCAATCGTCTCGCGACAGCGACTTCACATATATCGAAAATATATTTCGCGGAAATTTCTTGACTTCTCAATTGAGATAAAGTAAATTCAATTGCCAGCCGGAGACAAAGAACAACATTATTTTATCCATGGCTGAATAGATGAATTTGAGGAGAGCACAGTCAAGCGAAGATTTCCGCTTCAGGGCGGATTATTACTATCTGCTGTCGAAGCTGCTATCGGAGCCGCCCACAGCCGAAACGATTCGTTCGGTCGCCCTGTTTGGCGTACCCCCTGCCCAGGCGAACAATAATTTTCTGATCGCCCTCAATGCGCTCGCGCAAGCAGCCAAAGACGAGCCTGATATCGAATCCCTTGATGACGAATATCACGATCTTTTCATCGGAGTCGGGCGCGGTGAACTCGTTCCCTACGCATCATGGTATGCCACCGGCATGCTGATGGACAAACCCCTGAGCCTGGTTCGCCAAGACCTCAAGGCACTTGGAATCGAGAGAATCCAGGACAATCGGGAGCCCGAAGATCATGTCGCCGCCCTGTTCGATATCATGGGCATTCTCATCGAATCCGGTGAGGAATTCCAGTTCAAGGCGCAACAGACCATGTTTGACCGACACCTCAAACCATGGGTGCGACGATTTTTCAAGGACTTGACTGCAGCAAGGAAAGCAGATTTTTATCGCAGAGTCGGAGAATTTGGCGTCGAATTCATCGACTTTGAAACCGAATACCTGGAGATGTCGGTCTGACGGCCGGCTATCCTGGTATGTATGTGACGTCACTTTATGACATACAAGAGGAGGAAAGCTATGAAACATAGCAAACTCGTTGACCGGGATTCCCGGCGCAACGCCCTCAAGGGGATGGCAGTGCTTGGTGGTGCTGCCGCGATGTCAGCGTCGACATCCGTGTCGGCTGCCGATATCTCCGCCTCAGAGGACAAAAGCGAAGCGCCGAAGAGTCTTGGTTACCATCAAACCGAGCATATTCGGGAATACTACCGACTCGCTCGATTCTAACGCTGGAGGTGTAATTGATGAAATTAGTTAGAAGCAGCGATAGTGGAGCCATATCCGGCGTTGCCGCGATTGGTGAGGCTATCGACCGCCGAACGTTTCTGAAACGATCCGGCGTTGCCCTAGGTGCGGGTGCCGCGGCCTCGATGTTTGCGCCACAACTGATGAGAAAAGCCCAGGCAGCAGCCGGCTTCTCTCCGATGGAAGGTGTGCAGACCGAGATCCGCAAAAGTGTGTGCACGCACTGCTCCGTAGGATGTGGGGTTGTAGCCGAGGTGCAAAACGGTGTTTGGACCGGTCAGGAACCGGATTTCGAATCTCCGTTCAATCTCGGTGCCCACTGCTCGAAAGGTTCAACCGTTCGGGAACACGGAATGGGCGAAAAGCGTTTGCGCTACCCAATGAAACTGGTCAGCGGCAAGTGGAAGAGACTCAGTTGGGATGAGGCGATCGATGAGATCGGCAACCAGCTGCTCGAAATCCGCGAACAGTCCGGACCGGATTCAGTGTACTGGCTGGGTTCAGCCAAGCACAACAATGAGCAAGCCTACATGTTCCGCAAGATAGCAGCGATGTGGGGAACCAACAACGTTGACCATCAGGCGCGTATCTGTCATTCAACCACGGTCGCCGGTGTCGCGAACACCTGGGGCTACGGTGCGATGACGAACTCCTACAACGATATGCATAAATCCAAAGCGATGTTCTTCATCGGCAGTAATGCCGCTGAAGCCCATCCGGTTGCGATGCAGCATATCCTCAGAGCCAAGGAGTTGGGATCCAAGATGATCGTCTGCGATCCTCGTTACACCCGTACTGCGGCACACGCCGATCACTTCGTCCGTTTCCGTCCAGGTTCGGATGTCGCACTGATCTGGGGCGTGCTGTGGCACATCTTTGAGAACGGCTGGGAGGATAAGGAATATATCCGCCAGCGTGTTTACGGGATGGACGATATTCGCAAGGAGGTCGCCAAGTGGACACCTGAAGAGGTTGAGCGAGTGACTGGAACTCCTCCGGATGTAGTCCGACAAGCCGCACAGATCATGCATGAGAACCGTCCGGGCACCATTGTGTGGTGCATGGGTGGAACCCAGCATACGATCGGCAACAACAATACACGAGCCTATTGTGTATTGCAGCTTGCTCTCGGCAATATCGGCAAATCCGGCGGCGGTGCCAATATCTTCCGTGGACATGACAATGTCCAGGGCGCAACCGACCTCGGCGTGCTGTCCCACACACTGCCAGGCTACTATGGGCTGTCCAACGGCGCATGGAAACACTGGTCGCGTGTCTGGGATCTCGATCCCGAATGGGTCAAGGGTCAGTTCGATGCCGAAGAGGTCGAAGGCGACAACGGCAAGCCGACTCACCCCATGAACTATCGAGGCATACCGGTCTCACGCTGGATTGATGGAATCCTTGAGGACAAGGAGAACATCGGTCAACGGGACAATGTCCGCGCCATGATCTACATGGGTCATGCCGTGAACAGTCAGGCGCGTGGTCCGGAGATGAAAAAGGCAATGGAGATGCTGGACCTCATGGTGATTGTGGATCCACATCCAACCCATGCGGCTGTGATGAACGATCGCACCGACGGCATTTACCTGCTGCCGGCCGCGACCCAGTTCGAGACCTACGGCTCAGTAACCGCGTCGAACCGCTCGATTCAGTGGCGAGACAAGATTATTGATCCGGTGTGGGAGTCACTGCCTGACCATACCATTCTTTACAAGCTGGCGAAGAAACTTGGTTTCCATCGCGAGTACACAAGGAATATCGAGGTCAACAATGACGAGCCGAAGATCGAAGACATCACCCGGGAAATCAACCGGGGCATGTGGACGATCGGATACACCGGTCAGAGCCCGGAACGTCTCAAGATGCACATGGCCAACAAGGGCACGTTCAATACCACCACGCTGAAGGCCGAAGGCGGTCCTGCAGATGGTGACTATTACGGCATGCCGTGGCCGTGCTGGGGCACTCCCGAAATGGGACACCCAGGCACACCGGTGCTCTACAACACTGAGTTGCCGGTCGCTGAAGGTGGCCTGTGCTTCCGTGCCAGATTTGGTGTCGAGCGCGATGGAGTCAATCTCCTCGCCGAAGACTCCTATCCGGTCGGTTCGGAAATTCGCGACGGACATCCGGAATTCTCCGACAAGCTGCTCAAACAGCTTGGCTGGTGGAATGATCTGACGGATGAGGAGAAAGCCGCTGCGGAAGGCAAAAACTGGAAGACCGACCTGTCAGGTGGTATCCAGAGAGTGGCAATCAGCCATGGTTGCGCACCTTTTGGAAACGCCAAGGCACGGGCGGTGGTCTGGACCTTCCCGGATGCTGTTCCGATTCATCGTGAACCTCTCTACACACCCGACAGGGAATTGGCAGAGAAGTATCCGACCTATGCGGACAGGAAACGGTTCTACCGACTGCCAACGCGTTATGCTTCCATCCAGGCCGAGGATTTCTCAGGTGAATATCCGCTGATACTGACCAGCGGACGCCTTGTGGAATACGAAGGCGGCGGTGAGGAGCAGCGTTCCAATCCATGGCTTGCTGAGTTGCAGCAGGACATGTTTGTTGAGGTCAATCCTGTGGATGCCAACAACAGTGGAATACGCGATGGGCAGATGGTCTGGATCATGACACCGGAAGGTGCCAGGATCCGGGTCAAGACCATGGTAACAAGGCGTGTCGCCCCCGGCGTACTGTTCACACCCTTCCACTTCGGTGGATGGTTCCAGGGCAAGGACCTGGTGGACAAGTATCCGGCAGGGACCGCTCCTTACGTCCGAGGTGAGGCGTGTAACACCGCATTCACCTATGGATACGACTCAGTAACGCAGATGCAGGAGACGAAAGTCACCCTGTGCAAACTCAGCACCTAGTGGAGGTATTGAAAATGGCAAGAATGAAATTTCTTTGTGATGCCGAACGGTGCATTGAGTGTAACTCCTGTGTTACCGCGTGCAAGAACGAAAACGAGGTTCCCTGGGGAGTCAACCGCCGGCGCGTCGTAGTGCTGGGCGATGGCGAGCCCGGTGAAAAGTCGATTTCGGTTGCTTGCATGCACTGCACCGATGCGCCTTGCGCAGCCGTGTGCCCGGTCGATTGTTTCTATACAACCGACGACGGCATCGTGCTGCACGACAAGGATCTGTGCATCGGATGCGGCTACTGCTTTTACTCGTGTCCCTTCGGGGCGCCGCAGTATCCGCAACAGCAGGCGTTTGGAGTACGCGGCAAGATGGACAAATGCACATTCTGTGCAGGCGGTCCATTGGCGGATAACTCGGATGCGGAATACGAAAAGTATGGACGCAACCGAATTTCCGAAGGCAAGCTACCGCTGTGTGCCGAAATGTGTGCCACCAAGGCACTCATTGCCGGCGATGGCGATGTGATTGCCGATATTTACCGCGAGCGTATTCTGCAACGCGGAACCCGGCCGCAAACCTGGGGCTGGGAAACAGCGTATCCTACTGGATAAACTGAAATATGAGTCAAGGGGGGAGTCATTCTCCCCCCTTTTTCTCTTTTCGCATTGAAACCAATTACAACCGAACAACGAATACATTAACCTTTTGGAGCAGTATAGATATGCGTAACAAGCATTTTCTGTCAGGCATGGTTCTCTTGGGAGCATTGATGCTTGGTGGTTGTCTGGAGGATTTTCAGGTCACACTTCACGAAGCACATGTCTACAAGGGACCCGCAGACGACCTGGTCGAAAAAGGCTCTCAATCGGCTACGCTCAGTGAGCGCTTCAACACCGGTCAGATTGATCGCTAACCTTTCGACCACAGCTTAGTGAGAGTTTGACTGTCATTGAATGAACATTCAGGCATTTGTTCTAGGGAACGAGGTCTTATTCATCGCTGGATGAATCCAGCTGACCAAACAGATAGGAGTACACAAATGGCAAAGCCTAAAGAAATTAAGGCAGGACAATCCAAAAGATTTCGATGGATGGCATGGAGTTTCGCGTTTATTCTGTTTTGCGCGATGGCTCTGCCAATGACCGGATATCTATTTCCTGGTTCACAGACATCGGTGCACGCCCAGCAGACCGGTTCAGACGCCAATGAACGATCTGAATTCTGGCGTGTCGTGCGCGGTGGCGGTGTCGGATACTCTTCCGTCACCGGCTCCGATGTCAACGTTGAAACCAATGTCCTTTACAATACAACCGGCCAGAACTGGCGACAATTGAGAAATGGACTGATCGCAAATTATGGCGGCTGGCTGCTTTTCCTCGTCGTCATCGGCATCGTCCTGTTCTTCTCCATGCGAGGCCGTGTTGAGGTCGATGAGCCGGCTTCCGGCAGACGGGTTCAACGCTGGACACGTTTGGAGCGAACACTGCACTGGTATACAGCCATTCTTTTCATCTGTCTCGCAATTACAGGACTCAGCCTGTTATTCGGACGGGCGTTGCTGATACCATTGTTCGGCCCGCAAAATTACGCTTTGTGGGCAAATTTCTCAATCTACCTTCACAACACCATCGGCCCGTTCTTCGCAATCGGCCCGCTTTTGATGTTTGTGTGCTGGATCCGGCATAACCTGCCCGCCAAAACCGACATTCCCTGGCTGATACAAGGTGGTGGAATCATCGGCAGAAAACATCCAAGCGCCGGAAAAGCCAATGCCGGTGAGAAAATCTGGTTCTGGATTGTCATGCTCGTCGGACTGGTCGCAGTCTGCGTTTCCGGATTCGCCCTGATTGGCTGGGTTCAGACTTACTTCGGCGTGGCTGATACCCGTGAGTTGGCGCAAACCATGCACGTGATTCACGCCACTGCATCAATCCTCTGGATCGCCATATTCCTGGGGCATGCCTACATCGGCACCATTGGTACCGAAGGTGCGCTTGATGCAATGACGAAGGGACATGTCAGTGCCGAATGGGCCAAACAACATCATGATATTTGGTATGAGAAGGTCAAGGACACCGACGAGTTCGATGGAGAGTCCGAAAGCAGTACCATGTCAAGAAGTGAGTCCACAGCTTGACGAGTCTGCAATTTGGGACTGACTTAAATCAACTAGATAAAACGCATCTCCGGCACCGCGCTTGAGATGCGTTTTTTTTTGATTTCGTGTGATGAGCTGCACGATTAGTCGTCGAACAAGCTTTTGCCAGTTCTGTGATTTCAGTTTATTTCACCAGAGACTCATCCGGAAGTGAAAAGAATTCCAACATCCGTTCGTGACAGCATGGATCACACAGGATCCAGCGTCACCTGCATTCCTGTGAAATTCGATTCCGGCGACTGGGAATCCGCAATCTTCTTCCAGGTCGGCGGTTCAGAATGCAAGCAGGATCGCAGAATACTGAACCGTACACAGAACCCACTGCCAGTCGCCATCGAGTCGGATGTTATCAAGCACCAGTCAGCCGCTGTGATAGTGATTCGTCTTGAAATCGAAACATCTCAATCGGACCCACTTGCCGGTGAGGTACTGCTGACACCCGGTGAAAGGGAATCCCACTTTGAAACAGTGAGATTGCTGTCCGAGCAGTCCGTTCTTAGATGGTTCTTCTGCGACAGTGCTTACTGGGTTATTCACAGTCAGCAGAATCAGTTGGGGGCATCTGAGAATGCAATTTTCAAGGAAGTGCTTGAGGAGGCCACGCAGCATGATGCAATGATCCGGTTGACAGGTCGGTATGATGTGGAGCCGGCGCTGCGTGAGGTAGTGTCCCACTATGAGTTCAGATCTGCAGACTTCAGTTCATCAACCAGAAGTACCAGCTATCAGTAGACACATCATGTCAGGTAAACCAATGAAAGCCAAAACACTGATTGGCGCGGCATTGTGTCTGCTTCTGATCAGTGCCGGGGCAGTTGCAGATACCGTAACCGCTGCCTTTGTCAAAGCGCTGAAGACTGAAAACATGAAAGTGGCGTACAGTCTGATGAGCCAGGTGAATGATGTGAACCATCCGCTTGACGATGGCCGCACCGCATTGATGCTGGCCTCAAAGTTCGGAATGAATCTCATGGTTCGTGATCTGATCGATGCGGGCGCCGATGTGAATGCCCGCAACAGGAATGGCGGAACGGCCCTCATGTATTCAGCCATACGCGGCGATGAATCAACCGTTGACCTACTCCTGTCGACGGGCGCAGACGTCAACCTGACAGCAAAATTCGGTTGGTCTGCAATCATGGTTGCCGCCGCTAAAGGACACGATCAGGTGATCGAGAAGCTGATCGAATCAGGCGCTGAGGTCAACGGTCGGGACACCTACGGCTGGACACCATTGATACGGGCCTCATTCGCAGGCTATACTGATGCCGTCAGAGTATTGGTCGCCAACCCAAAGACCGAGGTCGACGCAGCCGATGAGAATAACGCAACAGCATTGCATCACGCGGCATCCTATGGGCATGTTGATATTGTCCGATTGCTGTTGGAGCATTGTGCCCAATGGTCAATCGAAGACAAATTCGGAGCAACCCCATTGCAGCGAGCGAGAACAGCACAACAACTGCTGATCATCGACTTGCTGGAAGACAATAAGATTCAGAGGCTCCATTGCGAATGAAAGAAACAAACCGACGTCGCTTTTTCAAGATCTGTGGTTCCGCAGTGACCGCGTTGGCCGGATTCCATCCGGCCGTCAGCCATGCAACGTTGAAACACACCTTCTACGAGCGTGTTCAGTTGACGAGGAACGGCAAGCCCATGCACACGGCTGACTTCATGCCCGGCGAATCCTACATTTTCAACTATCCCTTCGTCACAACGCCCTGCATGGTTTTTGATCTCGGACAGCCTGTCAACTACGAGATGAATCTAGCAACCAGTGACGGTGAATTGTATGTGTGGCCGGGTGGAACAGGCCCCTCACGGTCTGTTGTGAGTTATTCGGCCATCTGTGCTCATCAAATGACCTATCCCGCAAAATCTGCCAGTTTTCTGAACTATCGCCATTCGAAAGTCGTTTACTTCGACGAATCAAGGGCGCGACGAGAACGTGAGAAAGTCATTTTCTGCTGCTCGGAGCGCAGTGTCTATGACCCGGCGCGAGGTGCCCAGGTCATCGGCGGTCCCGCACCTCAACCACTGGCGACAATCCTGCTCGAGCATGACCGCACCGATGACACATACTACGTCGTCGGCACCGCCGGCAGTGAATTGTTCGACAAATTCCTGAAAGAGTTTGAATTTCGGCTGCAATTGGACTTCAAGATTCTCAACGTCCGGGAACCGGTTGTGAATACAGTGGAATTGCGCACGGCCAGTGAGTATTCAGAGGTGATCGTTCACTGCTGATGGCTCACTGCTCTTCTCGCAGTCTGCCATCTTCCAACCTCAATATCCGACTCATGTCACTGGCAAGATCCAGATCATGGGTTGCAACGATCAGGCTGACTTCAAGATCCCGATCCAGTTGGATCATCAGGTCCTGAACTGTCTTGGCATTGTGGCGATCAATATTGCCGGTCGGCTCATCCGCAAGTAGGCATAAAGGCTTGATGATCAATGCGCGGGCGATCGCCACCCGCTGACGTTCGCCACCAGACAGTTCGCCGGGCTTGTGTTCAAGCCGGTGTGCCAGCCCAACCCTGTCCAGCAGTTCTCTTGCCTCAGTCCGTATCTGTTCTGTCGGCAACCGTCGCACCAGCAGTGGCATCATGACATTTTCCAGCGCGGTGAATTCCGGCAACAGGTGATGGAACTGATACACAAAACCCAGTGAGTGATTCCGTAGTCTGCCCCGCTGCACCTCATTCAGCGCCGACAGGTTGTTGCCACTGAGACTGACGGTGCCACTGGTTGGCAGATCCAGACCGGCCAGAAGATGAAGCAGGGTACTCTTGCCAGTGCCGGAGGAACCGACTATGGCAATCTGCTCACCTGCCCCAACCGCAAGGTCAATGCCGTTGAGAACGTCCACTTTGAGACTGCCCTGCTGATAACTCTTGGTAACCGAACTGGCTTGCAATACGACGTCAGTCATAGCGAAGTGCTTCTGCGGGGTGGACCTTGGATGCTCTCCAGGCCGGGTAAATGGTGGCTAAAAAACTCATCAGCAGTGATGCAACTGAAATCTTGATGACATCGCTCCACACCAGTTGTGCGGGAAACTTGGTGATGATGTAGATATCGTCCGGAAAGAACTGCGTGCCGAACAACTGCTCTGCCCACGGAATCAGTGTTTCCATGTTCAGGCCGGTGAGAATTCCGATTGCCGCTCCGAAGGCGGTGCCCACAACTCCAATGACCACACCATGCACGATGAATATGCCCATCACGCTCTTTGGACTGACACCGATGGTGCGCAGAACCGCGATATCGGCGCTCTTGTCTGACACCAGCATCACCAGCGTTGAGACAATATTGAACGCGGCGACCGCGACAATCAGCAACAGGATGATAAACATCACACGTCGTTCAATCTTCAGCGCCTCAAACAGATTGGTATACTGGTCGGTCCAATCCGACACGGTAAATTCATCGCCGAGAATGCCTCTGAGATTCCTGGACAGGAGCGGTGATGCGAACACATCACCCACCTTCAGGCGCAAGCCGGTAACTGCGTCATCAACCAGTTGCAGCCGGGCCATATCGTCAATATGGGCCAGCGCCAGGCCGTTGTCATATTCATAAAAGTTCAGATTGAATATGCCGACCACGGTAAAACGCTTCAACCGGGGCAATACCCCAACCAGTGTGGAACGCGCCCTTGAACTGATCACGACGACCTTGTCACCCACCCGAACGCCGCCCATCCTTATCGCCAACTCCTCACCAATGACGATGCCGAAGTCTCCAGCTGCAAGATCATCCATGCTGCCACTGACGATGTGCTCGTTGATTGAAGAGACCGTGGATTCGAGTTGCGGATCAATGCCCCGAATGACAACCGGACTGACAAGATTCCCCTGCTTGATCATGGCGTGACTCAGGATATAGGGTGCCTGACCCTCAGTCTCGATGGACGATGCCTCAATCACAGATTTGGTTTTGCGCCAGTCCGTCAACCAGCCACCGGGGCCGCTCACCTCGATATGTGAAGCGACAGCCAGCAATCTCGTTTTCAGTTCCCGCTCAAAGCCATTCATGACCGACAGAACCGAAATCAGCGCCCATACCCCGATGATGATGCCGAGTATGGAGGTACCGGTGATGAATGAGATGAATCGGGTTCTGCGTTTTGCCCGGATGTAGCGAAATCCGACAAACAGCTCGAATGGGCGAATCATGCGTCAGCGACCCGAAGGCTTCAGGTAGGGAAACAGGATGACATCCCGGATCGATTCCTGGTTGGTCAGCAGCATCACCAGTCGGTCTATACCGATGCCCTCGCCTGCTGACGGCGGCAGTCCATATTCCAGCGCCCGGATATAGTCATCATCAAAATGCATGGCTTCCTCATCACCCAGCTGACGCTGCTCAATCTGGTTTCGGAATCGCCGTGCCTGATCTTCCGGATCGTTCAATTCAGAGAACCCATTAGCAATTTCCATCCCGGCAACGAAGAACTCAAAGCGGTCTGCGATGTCGGGATTGGCATCACTGATGCGCGACAATGGCGATACCTCAACTGGATAGTTGGTGATGAACGTCGGTTCGATCAGCGTGTGCTCCACTGTCTTCTCAAATATCTCAAACAGCAGCTTGCCACAACCCCAGGATCGCTTGACCTCTCCACCCAGCTTGCCCAGATGGTCCGCCAGGGTAGCTGCACAATCAAGATCCGATTGCGACAGGGAGGGATTGCGGTCGAGAACCGCATCGTGCAGGGAGAGCCGCTTGAAAGGTGGTTTCAGGTTGATCTCATGGTTGCCATACCGGATGACCGGGCTCTGGCACACCTGGGCCGTCAGTTCCTCAAACATCTGTTCCGTCAACGCCATGAAATCATGATAATCCGCATACGCCTGGTAAAACTCAAGCATCGTAAACTCAGGATTATGTTGTGTGCTGACGCCCTCATTGCGAAAGTTCCGATTGATCTCGTAAACCCGTTCAAATCCACCCACCACAAGTCGTTTCAGAAACAGTTCCGGAGCGATTCGAAGGTACATGTCGAGCGATAGAACGTTGTGATGGGTCACAAATGGCTTGGCAATCGCACCGCCTGGAATCGAATGCATCATGGGGGTCTCGACTTCCAAAAAACCGTGACCGTCCATGAACTTGCGAATGCATTGCACAACCGCAGAGCGGGTTCTGAAGGTATCCCGAACTTCTTCATTCATGATCAGGTCAAGATAACGCTGGCGATACCTGATCTCCTGATCGGACAGTCCATGAAACTTTTCAGGGAAGGGATGCAAGGCCTTGGCCAGCAACTGAAACTCATCGACTGCGATACTCAGCTCACCGGTACGGGTGCGAAAAACCGTACCCTGCACACCGACAATATCCCCGATGTCCAACTCCAGAAAGTTACTGTAACGCTCCTCACCTATGGCCTGTTGACGAAGAAACAGCTGGATACCGCCCGAAGCATCCCGGAAATCAGCAAAGGTGGCCTTGCCCATCTTACGGAAATTCATCAACCGCCCACCCAGTGCGACTGAAATGTCCTCCTGTTTCAGCGTCTCGGCATCGCTGTCGCCGAAACGGTCGTGCAGTTCCTGAACCTGCCGGTCCGGCCGAAATTCATTGGGATAGACCGCGCCGACCTCCCGTCGGGCAGTCAGTTTCTGCCGGCGAAGCCTCGATTGCTCACTGTCTGACATCGGATTTACAGTCCCGCTTTGAGGCTGGCTTCAATGAACTGATCCAGTTCTCCGTGCAGAACCGCATCGACATTGCCGGTTTCCACACCGGTGCGAATGTCCTTGATCCGGGATTGGTCCAACACGTAGGACCTGATCTGATTGCCCCAGGATATATCAGGCTTGGACTCCTCGATCTTCTGTTGCAGACTCTCGTTTTTCTGCTGCTCGAGATCGTAGAGCCTCGCCCTGAGCATCGACATCGCCTCAGCCTTGTTCTTGTGCTGGGAGCGGTCATTTTGGCACTGAACAACCACACCGGTCGGTTTGTGGGTGATGCGAACCGCCGAATCGGTCTTGTTGACATGTTGACCGCCCGCACCGCTTGATCGGTACGTATCAATCCGCAAGTCTGCAGGGTCAATGTCAATCTCGATCTTCTGATCGACTTCCGGATAGCAAAAGACCGACGCGAACGATGTGTGACGCCGCTGCCCGGAATCAAAGGGGGACTTTCTGACCAGTCGATGGACGCCACTTTCCGTTCGCACCCAGCCAAACGCGAATTCTCCCTTGACTTTCAAGGTTGCACTCTTGATGCCTGCCACGTCCCCGTCCGAGTAGTCGACCGTCTCGATATCGAAACCCTTCTTTTCCGCCCAGTGCGCATACATCTTGAACAGCATCTGCGCCCAATCCTGTGCCTCGGTGCCACCTGAGCCGGGTTTGATGTCGACGAACGCGTTGGCGGAGTCCATCTTTCCACTGAATAGACTGGTGAACTCCAAGGATTCAACCTGGCTGACAAAATCAGACACCTCACCGGATATCGATGTCATGGTATCGGCGTCATCTTCCGCAACCGCGAGCTCCCACAGTTCCAATGCATCCGTAATGGACACCTTGAGGGATTGAACAGGCTGTATCAGGCGCTCGAGCCGAACCCGTTCCCGATTCAATTCCTGACTGCGCTCGACATCACTCCAGACCTCGGAGTCTTCCAAGGTTTCATTGATCTGCTGCAATCTCAATTTCTTTGCATCGACGTCAAAGAAACCTCCACATCGCATCAATTCGATCGGATAAATCAATCAATATTTCGTTTGTTGACCCTGTTTCCATTCTTTCTTCCTACACTGAATCGATTAGTAGAAACTGTATTTTCGCCGACCTGTCAGATCCGAACCGACTTTTGTAGGCTGACTTTTTCTCCATCATGAATATAATTGACGGAGTTTTTTACTGTTGCTCACAACAGGTCAGAATCCTACAGCGTTTGTATTCCATGAAAATCGGCATACCCAAAGAAATTCACCACAACGAGTGTCGCGTCGCGATCACACCTGAAATTGTCCCGTCGTTGAGTGACAAAGGATTCGAGATCCTAGTGGAATCCGGCGCTGGTGAATGCGCCAATTATAGCGATTCTGCCTACGAATCTGCAGGTGCATCGATAGTAGCCGCAGGAACTGCTGTCTGGGAACAGGCCGATGCGATCGTCAAGGTCCGCGCCCCTGAATTCAATGCCGAGCGCCAATATGATGAGGTTGACCTGCTCTCGCAAGGTCAGTTTCTCATGTCATTCCTATGGCCGGCGCAAAACCCGGAACTGCTTGAGCGGTTGTCCGAAAAAGGCGTCAATGCCATATCGATGGATGCGGTGCCGCGCATTTCCCGGGCGCAGAAACTCGACGCGCTGTCCTCCATGGCCAATGTTGCCGGCTATCGTGCGGTAGTCGAAGCCGCCAACCACTTCGGGCGGTTTTTCGGCGGCCAGATCACGGCTGCCGGGCGGGTGCCACCGGCCAAGATCATGATCATCGGTGCCGGCGTGGCTGGGCTCTCAGCCATTGGAACCGCAACCAGTCTCGGTGCGATCGTGCGGGCGTTCGATACCCGACCCGAGGTCAAGGAACAGGTCGAGAGCATGGGTGCGGAGTTTTTGGAACTTGACTTTGAGGAGGAAGGTGCCGGCGCAGGTGGATACGCCAAAGTCATGAGCAAGGAGTTTATCGAGGCTGAAATGGCGCTTTTTGCAGAACAGGCTCGGGACGTCGACGTCATCATCACCACCGCGCTGATTCCCGGCCGCCCTGCCCCGAAACTGATCACAGCGGACATGGTGAAGTCCATGAAACCAGGGAGCGTGATCGTCGATCTGGCAGCTGAACAGGGCGGAAACTGTGAACTGACACAACCGGACCAAGCCGCCGAGGCACACGGTGTGACCATCATTGGCTACACCGACCTGCCCAGTCGTTTGCCCTCACAGTCCAGTCAGATGTATGCCTCGAATATCCGAAACTTCTTCGACGACCTGTGCCCGGACAATAACGGCGAAATCGTACTGGACATGGAAGACGAGGTGATCCGGGGTGCAACCGTTGTCAACAACGGGGAAATCACCTGGCCGCCACCGCAAAAGGAACAGCCACCTGCACCAGCCAAGGCGGATGCGCAGCCCCAGGCTCAAGCTGAGGCGGCCCCAGCCAAGGCAAAGAAAAAGTTCGTTCTCGCACCTTATGCCTTTGGCTTGGCCATTGCCTCCATCTTTGCAGTCGGAGTCTATGCCCCAGCGTCGTTTCTGACCCACTTTACGGTGTTTGTGCTGGCGATATTCGTCGGTTGGCACGTGATCTGGAATGTCACGCCGTCACTGCATACACCGCTGATGAGCGTGACCAATGCCATCAGCGGCATCATCATCGTTGGCGCACTGCTGGAGATTGGTGCGGTCAATCCCTATGTCAAGGCGCTTGCCGCCGTCTCCATACTGATTGCCTCCGTCAACATATTCGGTGGTTTCTTCGTCACGCAACGAATGCTCAAGATGTTCAAGAAATAAATGTTTGAAGGTTTCATCAATTCTCTGTATATCGTCGCATCGATATTCTTCATACTGAGTCTCGGCGGATTGAGTCATCAGACGACCGCCGTACGCGGAAACATATTCGGCATACTGGGGATGATTCTGGCCGTTTGCGGCACCATTGCTGCGCGTGCGGTTGACCATATCGGAATCATTGCCGCCATGATGGCCATCGGCGGTGTGCTGGGCATCATCGTGAGCTACCGGGTGCAGATGACTGCGATGCCGCAGCTGGTCGCGATCCTGCACAGTCTGGTCGGACTGGCGGCAGTATTTGTTGGATTTGCGAACTACATTGAACCGCTGGTTGAGTATGAAGGCGTCGAAATGGTCGTTCATGAGGTGGAAATCTTCGTCGGTGTGCTGATCGGTGCCATCACCTTTACCGGATCCGTTGCGGCTTTCGGAAAACTGCAGGGCATCATCTCCAGCCGGCCATTGATGCTGCCGGCCCGTCACTGGCTCAATCTGATCATCGCCATCGTCTGTATCTGGCTGGGTGCGCAATTCCTCGGCAGCGAGACGCACGAAATCGGCGTCCGAACGCTGACCATCATGACCATTCTGGCCTTCATCCTTGGACTTCACCTGGTGCTCGCGATCGGCGGTGCGGATATGCCTGTGGTGATTTCCATGCTGAACAGTTATTCGGGATGGGCTGCCGCTGCCACCGGCTTCATGCTGGAGAGCGATCTGCTGATCCTGGTCGGCGCCCTGGTCGGCAGCAGCGGTGCGATTCTCAGCTACATCATGTGTCGGGCCATGAACCGTCATTTCGTCAGCGTCATTCTCGGTGGATTCGGAACAACCGGTGGTGGCGCGGTTGATGCGATCGAAGGCGAGATCAGTGAAATATCCGCTGAAGAGGTGTCAGGCCTGTTGACTGACTCCGATTCTGTCGTCATCGTACCCGGTTATGGGCTTGCCGTCGCACATGCACAGCATCCGGTTGCGGAATTGACGAGAAAACTGCGCGACAGCGGCAAGAAGGTCCGATTTGCCATTCATCCGGTCGCCGGCAGAATGCCTGGACACATGAATGTGCTTCTGGCCGAAGCCAAGGTGCCCTACGATATTGTTGAGGAGATGGATGAGATCAATCCCGACATGCCATCGACCGATGTTGTCCTGGTGATCGGCGCCAATGACATTGTGAATCCCTCAGCCCAGGACACGCCCGACAGCCCCATCGCGGGCATGCCGGTCATCGAGGTCTGGAAAGCGAAACACACCATCGTGTTCAAGCGCAGCATGGCATCCGGTTATGCCGGTGTGGATAATCCGCTGTTCTATAAGGACAACAATCGAATGTTCTTTGGTGACGCCAAGGACAGTCTCGACCGTCTCATCTCAATCGTTGGCTGAACCTTACTGTTAGCACATACTTTTCGAGAGTGTCCAGGTATGGTCGCGCGTTGGCCAACTGGCGGTGTATTGAACGCCTTTGAGTTTGAATCCTCTACGCTCACCATTGCACTGCAACAAATAATCGCCTTGGAAACAATAGAAAGCAAGTTTTATGTTGCAAAGTATTGAGCTTGGCGCATACATTTTTGACCAACTGCACAGAGACCTGCTTACGGTTTAATTACCATCAAATAAAACACCACTACAACAGCAGGAAAAGCGAGTGAGCCGAGGATGATCCACCATCTATCCATCTTCCAGTAATGTTCAGGCAACGACTCACCTGTTTTCATTGAGTGTTTTGCCATGTCACGCATTTTGATCTGCATCCAAACCACTGGTAACCAGCAGGCTCCGGCAAAGAAATACAGAATGAGTCCCCACATAATCCAGCTATCTGTTAGTGAGTAACCTCCAAGATGCATTAGCCATAAACCTGTTGCTAGCTGAACAATCACGGACGGTGTAGTAAATATCCAATCGGCTATGACCACATGGCGGGTGGCAAAATAGATGCTGGCAATATCCTTCCTACGGTTGGCCATGAACATATAGAAGGCGCTACCGATTCCCGTTCCAAAAAGAATGGTAGAGTTAATGATATGAATCCACTCAATAAGGAGATACTCCACTTCACTGCTGTCCTGTTGTTTAAATGAAAATGTCCTGTAAGATTCTGATAATGAAGACATATACTACCAAAATAGGGTGTCAGAGGCTTGAATGATCCAGAACAAGGCCTCGACCCCCATCAGTACCCGGGTTATCTTCAAAAACCACAGGCATTTTCGACATGTTTCATGGCAAACTTGTATTCTCTTAATTGATGGATTTTATACCATGGCACACGATGCGGCGCTGTATCGACCGCTACCACGGCGACTACAAAGTACAATCGTTTCGCTGCACCCAACAGTACCGTTGCATGGCATTCGCACAATTGACCTACCGGGAAAGTCTACGCGACATCGAAACCTGCCTTCGGGCACAGTCCGGCAAACTCAATCACATGGGTATTGAACACGGTGTGTCCCGCAGCACTCTGGCCAACGCAAATCAAAATCGAGACTGGCGAATCTATTCGGACTTCACGCAACGACTGATTGACTCGGCGCGGCAACTGTATCACGGCCATGAATAGAACCTTGATCTGGACGCCACCGTCCATGCCTTGGATTCATCGACAAATGACCTATGTCTGTCGCTGTATCTTTGGGCACCGTTCCGTCAGACCAAAACGGCTGTCAAACTGCATACCCTGCTGGATTTACAAGACAATTTCCCGCTTTCATCCACATTTCCGATGGCAAATTGCACGATGTGAACATACTGGACCGGCTGATTCCCGAAATCGGCGCATTCTACATCATGGATCGCGCATATCTGGTTTCACTCTGGCTCAAGTCTTGAACATGATCGGCAGTAACTTTGTGCTGTGTGCCGAAAAGAATACCCGATACCAGCGTCACAACCGGTCGACCGCTCCACCGGTGCCACTGACCATCGCCGAGCTATACAAGAACCGGTGGCAGGTTGAACTGTTCTTCAAGTGGATCAAGCAGCATTTGCGGGTCAAGTCGTTTTACGGTAACTCTGAATATGCCGTCAGGAGCCAGTTGAGGATCGCGATCTCGGTGTATGTATTGTGTACGATCATCAGGAAAAAGTCACAATTGGAACTCAGTCTCTGCACAATCATGCAGGTTTTCAGCCTGACCTTGTTCGAGAGAATCCGATTGAATCAAATACTTACCGATACCGAGTACACAAGCGAAATGGACGATTTCCCTATCCAATTGAAATTATCCGAGAAAACATTGGGACACTAGTGATATCAGGTGAAGCTTTATCAGGGAGATGAGGCTCTGACTATCATGGCTGAACTTGGTGCTGATAAAGGTTTGTTCAACAGAATTAACAACCGATTATTTCAATCCAAAACACTTGCAAAGGCATGCTATCCATTTATGGGAGGCGTTAGAAACATAGCTACCGGCTTGAAGGGTGCGGGTAAAATTCACATTTTAGGTGACACGCATGCAAAATGAGCAACCTATATTTGAACCTATCTTTGAACCTATCTTTGAACCTATCTTTGGCAAGAGTTGGGAAGACTTACCACCCTCGCTGAGAAAACACTATGCTAATCGTCCCTATACTGACGATGTTGTGGAATTGAAAGGCGTGATGGACATAAAATTGTCCAAAATCACTCGCCTTATGAAACCCTTGTTCAAATTATTTGGTGCGTTAGTCCCCTATGAGGGCGAAAATATCCCCACCACTGTTTACTCTAAAAGCGAACCAGCTACGGCTGACTATAACCTTGAAAGGCATTTTCATTTCCCTAATCAAGAACCGTATATTTTCCGCTCCAGATTTATCCATGTAAAAGACAGTGACGTAATTGAGGTGATGAAATTTGGCATCGGTTGGCGCTGTGATTACATATATAACGGCAATAGAGTGTTACTCATCCACAGGGGCTATTATTGGCGGATTTTGGGGATGCTGCTTCCTATTCCCTTAACGCTCTTACTTGGTAAAGGTGATGCATGGGAAGAAGCAGTCAATGACAATAGTTTTAGAATGTGCATGACAATAACTCATCCGCTTTTTGGTAGAACATTTGAATATAAAGGCCAGTTTGAGTTGGCATGAATAAAGTATTGATACTTGGTGGGTATGGAAATTTTGGCAAACGAATTGCAACCGCTCTGGTCAATTCCAGTGTGCCGATTATCATAGCCGGAAGAAATGCTGATAAAACAGATGAATTATCTTCACTGCTCAAAAACAATCATCCACACTGTAATATTGAACAGGCAGTTTTTGACGCAAAAACAGAATTAGCAGAATGGCTTCAACAGCTAAAACCTACTGTTGTTATCAACACAGTTGGTCCATTCCAAACCAGTAATTACGATATAGCTGAAACCTGCATTGAACATAAAGTACATTACATTGATCTTGCAGATGGCAGGGATTTTGTCGTTGGTATTGCAGATCTGGACAGCAAGGCAAGAGAAGCAGGCGTTGCTGTCATCATTGGCGCTAGTACTGTTCCTGGGCTTTCTTCAGCGATATTGGAAGAATATAAGGATCAATTCTCTGACATTGATTCACTGATCTACGGCATTAGCCCCGGACAAAAAGCGGAGCGAGGATTAGCAACAACTGCTGGTATTCTTACCTATATCGGCAAACCGCTAAAACCTTCTTCTGGAACTATACAGCCGCGTTATGGCTGGCAGGATATCTACCGTCAGGAATACCCAGAACTGGGTAAACGCTGGATGGCAAACTGTGATATTCCTGATCTGGATTTGTTGCCTGAAAAGTATGGAATAAAAGAGATACGTTTTTCTGCTGGAATGGAAAGCACTCCCCTACATCTTGGTATTTGGCTGATTTCATGGCTGGTACGACTGGGGTTTCCCATCAATCTACCTAAATATGCTAAACCATTGTTACGTGCCAGTCATTTGTTCGATGGACTTGGTACGGCAGATGGCGGAATGCATATGATTATTCGAGGAAAGGATAAGAGCGGAAAGACACATGAAGTAACGTGGTTCATTGTTGCCAAAGCTGGTGATGGCCCACAGATTCCTACCATACCCGCCATTATCCTGGCTAAAAAGCTTGCTTCTGGAGAGTTCAATTGTAAAGGAGTTTCTGCCTGTGTAGGCATGGTTTCTTTGGAAGAATATTTAAAGGAATTGGAAGGATATAACGTCAAGGCTTACAACTGAGGCTATGCCATATCGGGCATATGAAAGTTCGTTTCAGGTTAATGGCGGAGAGGGAGGGATTCGAACCCCCGGAAGGTTGCCCTTCAACGGTTTTCAAGACCGCCGCTTTCGTCCACTCAGCCACCTCTCCGCGTTGTGGAATACCATTGGATTGGGACGCTTTGTTCCGGATGCAATCGACATGACTGCAGGAAGCATTCTGATTCAGACTTCATCAGAATTTCTGACCAGGTAGAAATTTCCTCAAAAGCCTTGAAATATTATGAACCAACTCCATATTTCAGATATGGGTTTTCGATGGAATTTGAAAATTGTTTCATCTAATCGTACAATAAATTCACCTTCAGGTTTTTCATTTAGAGGTTAATTCCTATGAGATTCAACGAACAGATTCTTTCGCGTCCACAGCCATCAGGCGTCGTAGTCAACAGGGTTCTTCGCAACACCTATATTTTGCTATCGATGACGCTGTTGTTCTGTGCAGGTGTCGCAGCCGTGTCTGCGTCCCTGAATTGGCCGCATCCCGGATTGATCCTGACACTGGTCGGGTATTTCGGACTGCTGTTTCTAACCAGCGCAATGCGGAATTCCGGTCTGGGTATTGTTTGTGTGTTCGCACTGACAGGTTTCATGGGACTCACCCTGGGACCGATCATCGGACATTACATTACCGCGGTACCAAACGGCGATCAGATTGTCATGACGGCCTTTGGTGGAACCGGGCTGATCTTTTTAGGCCTGTCTGCCTACGCACTGACGACCAGAAAGAATTTTGCCTTTCTCGGCGGCATGCTGTTTGCCGGGATTCTGGCGGCGTTTGTGATGTCGCTGGTCGCAATCTTCTTCAACATTCCAGCACTGTCGATTGCCATTTCCGGTATATTCATCATCCTGATGTCCGGACTGATTCTGTATCAGACCAGTGCAATCGTTCATGGCGGCGAGACAAATTACATCATGGCCACCGTGACCCTCTTCATCTCGATCTACAATCTGTTTCTCAGTCTGATACAGATTCTTTCGATTTTCGGAGGACGGGAATAACCGATTGCGAGCCTGGCTCGCGGTTGCAAATTTTCAAAAAACCGTCGCTGTCTACGCAGCGGCGGTTTTTTCTTTATGGAGGGATTGCAGCCGATACGGCGTCATGACGTCGTTGGAGTCCACCAGTGCCATGCAGATCGCTTTTGCCGCCGAAATCGTGGTGAAGTACGCAACCTTGCGCTTGAGCGCCTCTTTCAGAATCGTCTCAGAGTCCGCCACACTTGCCTTTTTTCGGGGAACATTCACAATCAGATCAACCTCGCCATTCTTCAGCATGTCCACAACGTGAGGCCGCCCTTCCCTGACCTTGTTGACACGGCTTACATCAATCCCATGCCGGGTCAGCAACTCTGCCGTTCCCTGCGTTCCATAAAGCGTATAGCCGCGTTGAATCAACATCTTTCCAACTTCGACAACTCCAGCCTGGTCATCGCCTGATACACTCAACAGCGCATTGCCACCGGCTGAGATCGAATAGCCCGTCGCATGGAACGCCTTCCAGTACGCCTCGCCGAACGTTCGACCAATACCCATCACTTCTCCGGTACTCTTCATTTCCGGACCCAGTATCGGTTCCGACCCTGGAAACTTCTCAAAAGGAAAAACCGCCTCCTTGACGCTGAAAAATGAGGGTTTTGACTCAACAAGCAGTTCCTGCTCGCTGAGCGAGGTGCCGAGCATGCACAAAACACCGATTTTGGCCAACGGAATGGATGTGGCCTTGGAAACAAACGGAACCGTACGCGAGGCCCGTGGATTCACTTCCAGCACGAAAACATCGTCGCCCTTGATGGCAAACTGCACATTCATCAACCCGATGACATTGAGCGCCATGGCCATGTCACGCGTCTGCTGACGCAATCGGTCCTGAATGTCCTCTCTCAGATTGTAGGCCGGCAGTGAGCATGATGAATCGCCGGAATGGACACCGGCGAGCTCAATGTGCTGCATGATGCCGCCAATGAACACGTCCTCACCATCGCACACCGCATCGACGTCAACCTCGACCGCATCGCTCAGGAATCGGTCAAGCAGTACCGGTGAGCGATGTGAGACATCAATCGCCGCGCCCATGTAGGATTGCAGCTGATCTGCATCGCGGACAATTTCCATCGCCCGGCCACCAAGCACATAGGACGGTCGCACAACCAGCGGATATCCGATTTCCTCAGCTGCCGCAAGCGCTTCCTCAACGGTTACTGCTGTTGAATTCGGTGGCTGCCTCAACTTCAGTCGTTTCAGCAGATTCTGAAAGTATTTGCGATCCTCAGCCTGATGAATCGATTCGGCAGAAGTACCAACGATGTTCACCTGCTCAGCGGCGAGTTCCCTGGCGATTTTCAGCGGTGTCTGACCGCCATACTGAACGATCACGCCATCGGGATTCTCGATCCGGCAAATCTCCAACACATCCTCAATTGTCAGCGGTTCGAAATACAGTCGGTTGGAAACATCGTAGTCGGTGGACACTGTTTCAGGATTGCAGTTCACCATGATGGTCTCATAACCTTCGTTGCGCAATGCCATCGCAGCATGGACGCAGCAGTAGTCGAATTCGATTCCCTGTCCGATGCGGTTGGGACCGCCGCCCAAAACGACGATCTTCTGTTCATCGGTCGGATTGGATTCACACTCCTCATCATAGGTGGAATACATGTACGCTGTCGGCGTATCAAACTCACCGGCACAGGAATCCACACGCTTGTAGACCGGGTGAATCCCATGCGTGTAGCGAAGTGTGCGAATCTCGCGTTCTTCGAGATTCATCAGCTCGGCGATTCTGTGATCAGAAAAACCCATTTGCTTCCAACTGCGAAGTGACTCTGGCGAAATCTCTTCGTTGGCTGATTCAATCCGCTGTTCGGTCTCAACAAGATGCTTGATTTCGGCAAGAAACCACGGATCGATCCCACTCAGTTCATTGACGTGTTCAATGTCCATTTGTCGGCGAAACGCTTCTGCGATGTACCACAGGCGCTCGGCACCCGGTATGCTCAGGTTTGAATTCATCAAATCCCCCACACCCTCCTCGGTATTGTTCAACCCGGCTGGTGTTTCCAGTCCAAAAGAACCGATTTCAAGACTGCGTATGGCCTTTTGCAGAGACTCCTGGAAAGTTCGGCCGATTGCCATCACCTCACCGACTGACTTCATCTGGGTGGTCAGTGTGGAGTCCGAGTGTGGGAATTTCTGGAAATCAAAGCGAGGGATCTTGGTGACGATATAGTCGATCGAAGGCTCAAAGGATGCAGGTGTCGCGCCACCGGTAATGTCGTTGCTGAGTTCATCCAAAGTGTATCCAACAGCCAGCTTGGCTGCAACTTTGGCGATCGGAAAACCGGTTGCCTTCGACGCCAGTGCCGAAGAACGCGAAACCCGCGGATTCATCTCAACCACGACGATCCGTCCATTATCGGGATTGATGGCAAACTGGACGTTCGACCCCCCGGTATCGACGCCGATCACGCGCATGACAGCGATGCTTGCATCGCGCATTCGCTGATATTCCTTGTCGGTCAGCGTCTGTGCAGGCGCCACAGTGATCGAATCACCGGTATGCAGGCCCATGGCGTCAAAATTCTCAATTGAGCAGACGATGATGCAGTTGTCGCGGTTGTCGCGCACGACTTCCATCTCGAATTCCTTCCAGCCTGCGATGCTCTCTTCGATCAGCAATTCACTGGTTGGTGAGGCGCTCAGCCCCCTCGTGCAGATATCGATGAACTCATCCCGGTTGTAGGCGATACCACCGCCTGAACCGCCCAACGTAAACGACGGGCGGATAATCGCAGGAAAGCCGAATTCATCCAGAATCTGAAGTGCCTCCTCCATACTGTGTGCCAGCGCACCCTTGACGTACTCCAGTCCGATCTCATCCATGCAATCACGGAACTTCTCGCGATCTTCCGCCTTGTCAATGGATTCCCGATTGGCACCGATCAATTCGACGCCGTGCTCACTGAGCACATTGTGTCGAACCAGGTCCAACGCACAGTTCAGTCCGGTCTGCCCGCCCATGGTCGGCAGGATGGCATCCGGCTTTTCCTTCTTGATGATTTCAGCAACTGATTGCCAGCGGATTGGCTCGATGTATGTGGAGTCCGCGAACTCCGGATCCGTCATGATGGTTGCTGGGTTCGAATTTACCAGAACGACTCGGTAGCCCTCGTCTCTCAGTGCCCGACAGGCCTGCACACCCGAATAGTCAAACTCACAGGCTTGTCCGACCACAATCGGACCCGCCCCGATGATCATGATTGTTTCGAGGTCTGTACGCTTAGGCATATTGAGCCACCCCGCCAGTCTGCCTGCTCTTCTGATCCCGTATCAATTTGATAAACTGATCAAACAAGTCCGCACAATCATGTGGACCGGGACTGGCTTCAGGATGTCCCTGAAATGAAAAGGCAGGATACTTTGTGTGAGACAATCCCTGGATGGTGCCATCAAACAAGGATCGGTGTGTCACGATCAGATCTGTCGGGAGATGGTCATCGTCGACTGCGAAACCGTGATTCTGACTGGTAATCATGATCTGCCCTGTAGCCAGGTTGCGAACCGGGTGGTTGGCACCGTGATGACCGAATTTCATCTTCATGGTCTGGCCGCCTGAAGCGAGTGCAAGCAACTGGTGACCCAGGCAGATTCCGAATACCGGCATGTGACGGTGCATGATGGCCTGAATTGTCTCGATGGCATACGTACAGGGTTCGGGATCACCGGGTCCGTTGGAAAGAAAGACGCCGTCAATTGCATCGGGCAGGTCGTGAAACGGGGTCTGCGCCGGCACCACTGTCACATCACAGCCTCGATCGGATAACATCCGCAAGATGTTCCGCTTGACACCAAAATCATAGGCAATCACTGAAAACCTCTCCAAACCCGCTTCCAGGGGTAACGCCGCGCACGTATCCAGATCGTAGGTTCCCGAATTCCACTCGTAGACCGACCGGGTTGACACTTCCTTGGCCAGATCCATTCCACCCAGTCCTGGAAATGCCCGTGCCTTTTCGATTGCAGCACTTTGGGTGATGTCGGGATCAGAGGTTACGCAGCCATTCTGGGCGCCTTTGGATCTGATCAAGCGGGTGAGTCTCCTGGTGTCAACATCATGAATTCCCACAATGTTGCTGGACTTCAGAAACTCCTGCAGCGAAGTCTCTGACCGCCAATTGCTGATCATTCTTGGAAGAGACTTGACAACCATCCCAGAAGCATGCACGACACCCGCCTCAACATCAGTTGAATTGGCGCCGACATTGCCTATCTGGGGATGAGTGAACGTCACAATCTGTCTGGCATAGGATGGATCCGTCATGATTTCCTGATATCCGGTGATGGAGGTATTGAAGATCACCTCGCCGACCGCACTGCCCGTCGCCCCGAAAGCCCGGCCTTGAAAGATACTTCCGTCCTCCAATGCAAGAAACGCTTTTTGTGTTGATTCGATTACCACTGATACATATCGCCTCGATTTACCCTGAATGAAACCTCATGTCGTGTCCATGCAGTTGCACAATTCAAAACAACTGTGTAAACTTTGTTGGACGTCCAATAATTCAAAACGCGCATGGATTACACTATCGCACAGGTTTTCTGTGGTTTCCCTGTACGGTTACACCCCGTCAGCAATCTGATTCTCGACTACTTCAACGAGGGACGCATAACCACTGCTGAGTTTCTTCGCTATTTCTCATTGCCAAACTCAGACTACATTGAAATCGCTGCCTGCTACGTGACCCTGATTCAGGGTTTGCAACCCGTACTGCCTTTCAACTGAATTCAAATCAGTCAATCTGATTGAATCCCAATACATCGGTCATCTCATACAGACCTGCCGGCTTGTCCAATAGCCAACGCGCAGCCCGCAAAGCCCCTGCGGCATAGTTCATCCGGCTGCTTGAGCGGTGCGTGATTTCCACCCGCTCCCCAATCCCAGCAAACATCACCGTATGTTCGCCGACCACATCGCCCGCCCGGACTGTCGAGAATCCAATTGTCCGATCCTCGCGTGGCCCTGTTCTACCATGCCTTACAAAGCGGCCGTGCTCATTTAGATTCCGCCCCAGCTGGCTGGCAACAACCTCACCCATCTTCAGGGCGGTGCCCGATGGAGCATCAACCTTCGCACGATGATGCGTCTCAATCACCTCAATGTCAACTGAATCACCAAAAGTCGATGCCGCCAGTTCCAGCAGTTTCAAACACAGATTGACACCGACACTCATATTCGGTGCTGCAACAATCCGTATGCCCTGAGCCGCCTGCTCAAGTTCAATCTGATTCTCTGCGGTCAATCCTGTTGTTCCGATCACGATGTCCTTACCCGCCTCGGCACACTGCCGGACATGCTGCATTGTCGCTTCGGGCAACGTGAATTCGATCAATACGTCGAACATATCAGGCCGGAGTTGGTCTTCAACTGTCACGCCCAAACTGCCCAAACCGGCAAGCATACCGGCATCCGAACCCACTGCGTCGTTGCCACCTGCTTCCACCGCATGTGTCAGTCTGACCTGATCGGAATTGCTGATCGCCTGAACCAGTGTTCTGCCCATCCGGCCAGCTGCACCGGTTACCGCGATTCGCGTCATGTCCTGACTCATCTTGAAATTCGGTTGCAAGGTACGATTAGACGGTGAAATTCCGCCAATGCCCCAAAGAACTTTGAGGTTAGCATATTATCGCAAATTTACGGTTCACGCTTACGCCTGATTACGCTTTTGAGTGGTGTCATCAGAATCTCGTCGAACACCGCACCATCTCGGGATTTAAGAACTGTTTCAACAACCTGTGCAACCTCAACTGCCAATAGATGGTTACTGGCATCCTCACCATGGGTGAATTCCGCCTGGTCGTAGAATCCTGATTCAACCATGCCGGGGATGATGACGCTTGCATGAACCCCGTCGGATGAGCACTCCCTTCTCAATGACTTGACGAATCCATGGATTGCCGACTTCGACGCGGTATAGACAGCCCCTCTCCTTCCGCCCGACAACACTGATTCCGAGCTGATGTAGACAAGCCTGCCCTGCCGTCTGCGCTTCATCTCGGGCAGAAATGCCCGGGTCAGAAATATCTGACCGATCAGGTTGGTATTGACCAGATCGGTGATCTGATCATAGGAAAACTCCTCAAGCCCTCCGAATCGTCCATATCCTGCGCAAAACACAATCGCATCAATCTTGCGATAGCGCTTGGCCAGTTCCGGCAACCTGGTCTTCAGCGCCTGCAAATCAGACAGGTCCATCTGCTCATGTGTGTACCTGCTGCCTTCAGGCACGGAGAACTCGACCACTCTTCTGGAAATTCCCAGAATGCATCGTCCCTCGGACAACAACATTTCAGCCACCGCTTGACCAATTCCGGAACTGACTCCGGTAACGATTGTGTTCACTGTCATGAACAAGTCTCCGCACTGATTTGCGCAACATGAAGCCTCGCATCGTCAATATGGTTTCCGAGTTCTTCCAGGCAGAAGTCTTTCATGTCGTTCTCTATCTCATCTGGATAGGATACCATTGCATCATGCAATACAAACGGCTGTGCGACAAACTGATCATCCGGGTACATTCGTTCCAGTGCCCGATAGAAGTCCTTGGGCAGGCGAAACGCACCGACACTCACAGAATGAATCAGGTCTGCGTCCAGCCTGGAAAATATCTGATCAAACAGGTCTCGGTACTGTTGGCGATAATCCGGTACATAAATCAGCGGATCAAACCGCAGTCCAACCTTCCAGCCCTTCTCCTGCAATCGCACCATGGCAGCGATGCGTTTTGCGACCTGTGGCACCTTGTTTTCCAATTGCGTGGAGATTCGGTCCGGCGTCATGCTGAATGCTGAGACAACATTCGGTGCAGGACTGCGGTTCAACAGGGTCCTGATTTGCGTACTCTTCGTTCTCAGCTCCAACCAGGCATTGTCCAAAGATTCGAACTGATCAATGAAGTAGTCCGCCATTCCAATGGTTGGTTCCATCGCCAGACTGTCGCAGTCGTAGCCCGAAAAGAACCAAACCTCATCGGATTCATCATGGCTTGACACTGCGTTTCGAATGGACGATGCGAAGTCCGCATAGTTGACAAACACAACGTGATTTGCGGAACGATACATGCCCTGCAGAAAGCAATAGCGACAGTCATAAAGACAATTCAGCATCACTGAAAAATAGTAGTTGTGTCGGCCGCCCACGCCATAGCCAGGGGGAGCGGCAAGAACATGACGGGCATGTTTGCGCGCCAGAATCAGGGAAGGCTGTTGTTTCTGAAGCCGGAAGTCTTGCGACTTGCGATTGAAAATCTCACCGTACCGACTGCAATGAACAATGTCGGCGGCCGGAAAACGCTCGAGGATGGTGTGCGTGACCGGCAATTCAAGCACTTCGGATTCTATGTAGATGTGCTTGTACAAATTCCAACCTCGGTGCGCTCCCAATGCCGGTGCAAATGCGTTTCAACAGTTTTCAAAAGCGCACCTGCGTCGGCGCAGTCGGCGACAACAGCCGAGTTGACTGTGATTTCACAATCCAACGTTCTGGCTTTCTGCAACATCCTGCCCAACAACACGCGTTGAGTGACGGATAGCCGCCAGCGCTGGGCAAATGGTTCAACTTGATTTTTTGCATACTCAGACCGCCAGACAAGCGAAGAAGCAATCACACTCAATTGCCGGTGAATGCTGTCGACCGGGTTGAGATGACGTCCCACCAGGTCAGCCACCATCTTGCCGGTCAGTCGGCTGACACAGGATGATCGGTTGTCTGAGACAATCTTGTAACTGTGAACCAGTTCCAGGGGCACCTGTTTCCCGACACTCGAGAAAAAGCCGAAACCTTCCATGTCATATCCAGCCGCATCGGGATATTCCAACTCGACCTCGTCGACCGTGATGAGTAAGCCAGTTTGAACATTGAAATCGGAAACAAACGACGGATACCAGGTTTCACCGGTTTCAGCGTCCTTGACACAGTTGGCCATGAAACCCTCACCGACTGCCAGATGTCGATGGCCCGCGATCCCGACATTCAACCATGCTGATCGCTCATCCGACGGCAGGCTCTGTTTCAGCCAGCCAACGGCTGCGCTGACTCGTTGCTTTCCAATGCCACTGATCACGAGCCTTGTCGCATCACCTTCAAATACAGGGAACAACTGATCTGTGGACTGTGTTTCGTGCAAACCAAAATGTTCAATCAATGGTTGCGCTTCCGCCTTCAAGGCAACGACAAGGTTGATGTGGGATTTCAATGCAATCCAGCCAGTTCCTGCTGATATTGATCCGAAATCTGCATGTAGTGACTCACCTCTTCCTCGCGACCTCTTTTCCTGGCGCCATTTGAATATATCTCGATTTTTGAGATCAGCGTCTCAATCGCCAACTTTCTGTAGTCAGAACAAAGCGTATTCGAGTTCAACTGCTTCACTAGAGCTGAAATCCTGAATCGGTCCATCGCCGGATAGGCTTTTGACAATTGATCCGGGTGGCCGCCATGTTTGACTACCAGCGGCTCATCAATGTATCCAACCGCATACTTTTGCGTGATTCTCAGCCATAAGTCATAATCTTCACAAACCGGCAACTCCTCATCAAACAAACCAATCTCGGCAAATACGTTGCGATGAATGACCACTGCAGATGGTGAAATGACACATAAAGGCAGGCACTTTGGAAAGATCCAACCTCCCGACTTGCGGTGTATGTCTTTTGGATTGACGCGCACATTTCGTCGAATCCAGATCTCATCGGTGTGGCATACCTCGATCCCATGGTTCCGTAGAAGGAAATCGGCTTGTTTCTCAAGTTTCGTTGGCAGCCACTCGTCATCGGAGTCGAGGAATGCGATCCATTCGCTGCTGCTGGCGGATATTCCACGGTTTCGGGCTGAACTGACGCCCCGATGGTTTTGATTGAGCAGCGTTACAGATGGATATTCTGCTCGCAGGCATTCTGCTGTTCCATCCGTCGATCCATCATCGACGACGACAATCTCATGCGCTGGCAAACTCTGCGCCAAAACAGAGTCCAGAGCCCGCTTAATCGTTTCCTTTCGATTGAATACCGGAATGACGACGGAAAAACTCAGCACAACTCAGAGCAGATCGATGATTGCATCCCGCTCCTCAATCAATTCATTTTCGGTGATTCGCATTTTTTCCCGACTGAATTCATTGACTTCAAGACCCTGAACGACACTGAAGCTTCCCTGCTGGCATCGCACCGGGTAGGAATAGATCAGATCCGAAGTGATTCCATATGAACCATCACTGACAATACTCATGCTGGTCCAATCATCTGACGGTGTACCCTGCATCCAGGTTCGGATGTGGTCCATCGCAGCTGAGCCTGCAGACGCAGCGCTGGAAAGACCTCGTGCTGCGATGATTTCCGCCCCTCTTTTCTGCACCTTGGGAATGAAGTCGTTCGCAACCCAGTCCATGTCAACCAGGTCCACGACCGATTTCCCGTTCACTGTGGCATGGTGTATGTCCGGGTACTGGGTGGCTGAATGATTGCCCCAAATCGTCATGTTCCTGACAGAATTGGCGTGCTCGCCGACTTTCGCGGCGATCTGACTGACAGCCCGATTATGATCAAGACGGGTCATCGCGGTAATTTGCGACGAATCCAGGCGTTTGAGCTTGCTGGCCGTAATCAGTGCATTGGTATTCGCAGGATTTCCAACGACCAGAATTCTCACATCCCGGCTAGCGGCTTGATCAAGGATGCTGCCCTGGGCATTGAATATCTGCGCATTGGCCTGCAGCAGGTCCTTGCGCTCCATGCCAGGCCCTCGCGGACGCGCCCCGACCATCAACACGAAGTCTGCATCCGCAAATGCCGTCTCAGCTTTGTCGGTGGCTACAACGCCCGACAGTGTTGGAAAAGCGCAGTCATCCAATTCCATAACCACACCCGACAGTGCATCCATCGCCTGCGGTATCTCAAGCAGTTGTAGAATCACCGGTTGATTCGGACCCAGCATCTCTCCCGCTGCGATTCGAAAGAGCAAACTGTAACTGATTTGTCCTGCGGCGCCTGTGACGGTTACCCTGACTGGACTATTCATGAATTCTGCCTCCTGAATGTCTCATAGACCTGTGTCTGACTGACTTGATTTTAAATGCAAAAGTAAATTGCCGAACAACAACCGACTTGAAATGACTCAGACCGTCTCAATTCGAGACTCTGTTTGCTGGCCCGGCAAGGTTTCATGTCTCACAAACCCTGACCTCCTTCTGGCAGAATCTCGCTAGAATGCAAAAGTACCCTCAACAACGGAAATCCACTGTGACTTCGCCTGCCCGGTACGCTGTCAACCCTCCTTTTTCACCTGCCCGAACGTCTCGGCACCATCGGCGAGATATTGCAATTCCTCGGCGCTGGATTTGCGGCCAAGAATTTCATTTCGATGCGGGAATCTGCCGAATCTCTCAATGATCTCTTTGTGCAGTATGGCAAACTCAACTGCCTCGTCGGCGACCTCTATCTGTACCGCATTAAGCGCAACACCGTGCAACGATTCACACATCTCAACAGACTGTTCCTGAACAGACAGATCTTCCGAGTGCTGCAACGGCATGAATGCGAACAATCTTTCAGCAAACACGAGCTTCTCCTGCATTTCGTTGTCGATCACCTTTCTCGACAACCGCAATGCTTCAGCGTCATAGGCAAATGCCTTCGGCGTGCCGCGATACATGTTTCTTGGAAATTGATCCAACACGATAATCAAACCCAGAATTCCCTTCGGGTCATCCTCAAGATGCACGTTCTCCCTGTGTCCAGCCCATTCAGGGTATGGTTCAAATCTCGACCTGACCTCCTCATCGAATGAATCAGACTGCGAAAACCAGATTTTGTTTCGTCTTGCAAACTCATCCATCGACGTCAGACTGTCGCCAAACCAAAAGTCAAGAACAGCGTGTACGTCTATTTTATCTTTCATCAAGTTAGAACCTATTCCTGCAGTTTTCTTGGAACATGGATAGATTGATCCTGCATGGTCTGGTTGTCATCCAACCGGTATCAAGGCATCCAAAACAACGCTCAGTCAGGATGCCCAACGGGCTCTGGTTGAACTTGTGGCATAATACCAACTACAAGTGTATGTTAATCGGTCGTTTAGAACAGCAATGGAGAAACTCGTAAACTTCCTGTTTAAATTCTTTACAGTGGGACTCTGGTTGGTTCTCGCGCTGATGTTGCTGGTCATTATTGTCGTAGTCTGGCAGAACTAATCAAACAAATTCGAACCAAACCCAAATTTGCCCGGTGATCAGAACCCTCTGAAAGGCTCTCGAAATTGATCACATTTCCCTGGCCAGGCACATGAGAGCGCACCTGAATTCAAAGACTTGCAGTTCGCTTACCCTGTGTCGTCATCTTGGAAAATCACATCTGAATCAACCAACTGGACATAAGCCATTGGCGCAGCGTCTCCTGTACGAAATCCGCATTTCAGAATCCGTGTGTAGCCTCCCGGGCGCGTCTTGTATCGCTCGCCCAGTGTGTTGAACAGCTTGGTGACCATCTCCCGGTCGCGCAATCTGGAAAAAGCCAGTCTTCGATTTGACAGACTGGGAGTCTTGCCCAGCGTGATCAATGGTTCAACAAACCTTCTGAGCTCCTTCGCCTTTGGAACAGTGGTCTTGATCTGCTCGTGACGAAGCAGTGATGATGCCATGTTGCGCATCATCGCATTTCGATGACTCGAAGTGCGATTGAGATGACGTCCTGACTTGCGATGCCGCATGACTGATCAATCCCCCAACCGGTCCAGTTCCGACGACTCCCTGCGCAGGCTTGGCGGCGGCCAGTTCGGCAGCTTCTGCCCCAGAGACAGGTCCCGCTCTTTCAGCACCTCCTTGATTTCCGTCAGGGACTTCTTGCCCAGATTCGGAGTCTTCAGCAAGTCGGACTCGGTTTTCTGAACCAGGTCTCCGATATAGTGAATCTGCTCAACCTTGAGGCAGTTGGCCGAACGAACAGTCAGTTCAAGTTCGTCAAGCGGCTTGAGCAGTTCCTCATCAAACTGTGGTTCCTCCTCGACCGTGACTTCCTCCTTGGTTTCCTTCAGGTCAGCAAATGTCACGGTTTGTGTGTGCAGGATCGTCGCTGCATAGCGCACTGCGGTCTGAGGGTCAATCGTACCATTGGTCTCTATGTCCAGAATCAGGCGGTCCAGGTCCGTTCTTTGCTCAACTCGAGCATTCTCGACTTTGTACGACACCCTTCGAATCGGAGTGTAATAGGCATCCACTGCCATTTTCCCGATCTCGGTTGACGGTTTCTTGATTCCGGTGTCAAGCAGGCGGTATCCATGTCCGCGACTGACCGTGAGCTCCATCACCAGTCTGGCACCGGTCAAAAGATGCGCAATCACAAAATCCTTGTCAATGACCTTGGTGTCGTGGGCTTCTTCAATATCCGCCGCGGTCACCACACAGGGTCCTGTCTTGTCCAATTTGAGCACCACCTCATCGCGTTCGTCACCTTCCATCTTGACGGCAAGATTCTTCAGGTTCATCAGGATTTCAATGACTTCCTCGCGTACACCGTCAATGACGGTGAACTCATGCAGTACATCATTGATTCCATCGGAAATCTTGACTTCAGTAATCGCTGCGCCCGGCATGGAGGATAGCAGGATTCTGCGAAGCGCATTTCCCATTGTGTGCCCAAATCCCCTCGCCAGCGGCTCAAGCACGATTTTTGCGCGCTTGTCACTGATCTCATTGATCGTGATGGTGCGAGGACTTAAGAATTCAGAGGCCTTGTACATAAGCTTACTTTACCAATTCGTTTAAATTACTTTGAGTAGTACCCAATAACCAGTGTCTCGTTGATGTCATCCGGCAAATCCTCGCGTTCAGGCAAGGACTTGTAGACGCCCCGGAAATTGGTCACATCAACCTCTATCCATGTCGGAAATCCGATTCGCTCTGCAATGTCTAGCGAGAAAATCACCCGCTCCTGGGTGCGGCTCTTCTCGCGAATCTGAACGACGTCTCCGGGTCTGACTTCATAGGAGGGAATATTGACACGCTTGTCATTCACCTCAATGGCATTGTGATTGACCAGTTGACGGGATTCCGCCCGTGTCGCGCCAAAACCCATTCGATACACGACATTGTCAAGCCTGGACTCGAGAATCTGCAACAGGTTCACGCCTGTTGATCCCTGTCGCCTCGAGGCTTCCTTGAAGTGTCGTCTGAACTGTTTTTCCATCACACCGTATGTGCGCCGCAGCTTTTGCTTCTCGCGCAACAGCCGGCCATACACGGTGACTCTGGCGCGCCGCGCCGCAACCTTCTGGCCGGGCAGCTTGTCAAATCGACACTTTTCCGTAATCGACTTGAAACCTCCCCTGCGCTTCAGGCCAAGGTCTACCTGCTCCCGCCTTGCCAGCTTACATGTCGGTCCTGTATATCTTGCCATTGTCGAACTCCGATCAGGGTCTTCTTCGCTTCGGTGGTCTGCAGCCATTGTGCGGGATCGGCGTGACATCCGTAATCCGACTGACCTCCAAACCTGCCGCGTTCAATGCCCGAAGCGCCGAATCACGTCCGGGTCCCGGTCCACACACCTGCACTTCAATGTATTTCATTCCCATGTCAATCGCACTCTTGGCACAGTCCTCTGATGCCATCTGTGCGGCAAATGGTGTGCTCTTGCGTGATCCCTTGAAATCCATCTTGCCAGCAGTTGACCAACACAGCACATTGCCCTGTCGGTCTGAAATCGTCACAATCGTGTTGTTGAAGGTCGCATGAATGTGGGCGATACCTTCACTGACTGTGCGCTTGATTCTGGTCTTACGCTTTCTGCCTTTTGTCTTTGCCACGTGTGCTTCCCACCTATTTTCGAATTGGTCTGCGCGGTCCCTTGCGAGTCCGGGCGTTCGTCGAGGTTCGCTGTCCGCGTACCGGCAAACCGCGTCTGTGCCGCAATCCCCGGTAGCATCCAAGATCCATCAATCGTTTGATATTCATTGACACTTCCCTGCGCAAGTCACCCTCGATCCGGTATCCGGCAATTTCCGATCGAAGCTTCTCCGCTTCCTCATCGGTCAGTTCGCGGACCTTCTTGGTTCCCTCAATTTCGGTTTTCGCGCAGATTGCATCAGCAGTCTTGATACCGATGCCGTAAATCGCAGTCAATGCGATTCGTACGTGTTTCTGTACGGGTAAGTTTATTCCTGCTATTCGAGCCAATCTAATTCACCTCTGATATGGCAATTCAACCCTGCCGCTGTTTGTGACGCGGGTCAGAACTGCAGTCTACCCGAAGCACACCGTTCCTTTTGAAAATCTTGCAGTTTCGGCAGATTTTCTTAACCGAAGCCCTTACTTTCATCGCTTACTTCCCACTGTTCACCTGGTGATGCCCAACCCGCCGGATATGTTGGACTTTTTCAACAAACTCTCATACTGTCGCGACATCAGATGTGACTGCACCTGGGCAATCAGATCCAACATCACAACAACGATAATCAACAGGGACGTGCCACCGAAGTAAAACGGCACGCTCCACTGGACTACCAGAAATTCGGGTATCAGGCAGACAACAACCAGGTAGATTGCACCGGCCAGTGTCAGTCTCGACACCACCGTGTCGATGTATTTGATGGTCTGGGATCCCGGTCTGATGCCGGGCACGAACGCACCGGACTTTTTCAGATTATCCGCCATGTCCTTGGGACTGAATACCAAGGCGGTATAGAAAAAGCAGAAAAACACAATCAGCGCCGAATAAAGAAGCATGTAGATCGGCTGTCCCGGTCCGATCTGGGTTGCGATGTCCTGCAGCCAACCCATGCCCTCGGTCTGTCCGAACCAACTGCCCAGGCTCACCGGAAACAGGATGATGCTAGAGGCAAAGATCGGAGGAATGACACCCGACATATTGATCTTGAGCGGAAGGTGACTGGTCTGTCCGGCCAGCATCTTGCGACCCTGTTGTCGCTGTGCATAGTTCACCGTGATTCTACGCTGACCTCTTTCGAAAAACACCACACAACCTGTCACAAAAATCGCACCGACAAACAACACCAACACGCCAATCGGAGTGAACGCACCGGTTCGTGCAAGTTCCAGCGTTCCCGCCACTGCCGACGGCAAGCCTGCAACAATGCTCGCAAAGATCAAAAGTGAGATACCGTTGCCGATTCCGCGTTCAGTTGTCTGCTCGCCCAGCCAAACCAGGAACATCGTTCCGGTGACCAGGCTCGCCACGGTCGTCAGCTTGAAACCGATTCCCGGCGTAAGCACAACGGCACTTCCACCTGCAACCTGTCCCTCGATTGCGATGGCGATGCCCAATCCCTGGAAAGTGGCCAGCAACACCGTGCCATATCGGGTGTACTCGGTGATCTTTCTGCGACCAGCCTCACCTTCCTTTTTCAACTGCTCAAGCTGCGGAATCACGGCACTCATCATCTGCATGATGATTGATGCGGAGATGTAGGGCATCACACCCAGTGCGAACACCGACAGACGCGACAGCGCGCCACCTGAGAACACATTGAATATGTCAACGATCGATCCCCGTGTCTGTTCGAACAATGCCGCCACCGCAACCGGATCGACACCCGGCACAGGTACATGCGTACCCAGTCTGAAAACCACCATGGCGCCGAGCACGAACAGTATCCGCATTCTCAGCTCACTCAGTGTCCCCAGGCTGGGCAGTCTTCTTGATAACGATGGTGCGGCCATGAATTCAGTCCTCTATCTTTCCCTTTGCCGCTTCAATGGCACTGCGCGCACCGGCTGTCACAAGCAGCCCTTTCAGATGCACGGCCTTGTCAATGGAGCCGGAAGCGATCACTTTCGCCTTCAACGCCTTTCTCGGCACAACATCCATTTCTTTCAACACGCTCAAATCAACGATCTTATCGTTCAGCTTCGCAATCTCACTCAGCCGAACCTCAGCCACGGAGCCGGCAGTCAGCGAATTGAACCCCCGTTTCGGAAGACGTCGCTGCAAGGGCATCTGTCCGCCTTCAAAACCTGCATTGACGCCACCGCCTGAACGCGAGTTCTGTCCCTTGTCGCCGCGCCCACAGGTACTGCCGTGAGTCGAGCCGGCACCCCGGCCGACGCGTTTGGACTTTCTTCTCGCACCGGGCGTGCTGTGAAGCATGATCCGATCTTCCATCAGTTGACCTCCTCACATTCGACCATGTACGACACCTTGCGAATCATGCCCCGTATTTCCGGTGTGTCATCCAACACCCGGGTGTGGTTGATACGTCTGAGTCCAAGTCCGCGCACACATGCCTTGTGACGCTTCAAGCGCCCGTTGAGACTGCGTACCAGTCTGACCTTGAGTTTCCCGCTCGCTTTTTTGGCTTTTGCGTTCATGATTTAAGTCTTCACATCCAGGGCAGGTATCAGAAAATCGCATGCACGTTCTTGGATCGCTTTTCAGCGAATTCCCTGGGACTTCGAATCGAAGTCAGTCCGTCAATCGTCGCCCGTGCGACATTGATCGCGTTGGTCGTCCCGATCACTTTCGACAGCACGTCACGAACGCCTGCCAACTCGAAAATCAATCTCATGGTATCCCCCGCGATAATGCCGGTTCCTGCCGAAGCCGGTCGCATCACCACTTTGGCGGCACCATGACGTCCCACCACGGGATATTGCAGCGTGCCATCCTTCAGATGGATTCGCACCATGTTGCGGCGGGCGTTCTCAAACGACTTCTGCGCGGCCAGGGGAACCTCCCGTGCCTTGCCGATGCCGATACCGACGCGACCTGCGCCATCACCCACAACGGTCAGCGCGGAAAAGCCGAAAATTCGACCACCCTTGACCACCTTGGCGACCCGGCGCACATTGATCAGCTGCTCTTTGATCTCGTCCCGATTCTTGCCGTCTTGTTCAGATATAGCCATAACCCATTATTTCCTCAACTATATTGCCAGTCCCGCTTCCCGTGCGGCATCAGCGAGCGCCTTGATCCGACCGTGATAGCGATGCCCCGACCGGTCGAATCCGACCTGACTGATATTGGCCGCAAGCGCCTTGTCGGCGATTTTTGCACCGACTACCTTGGCCGCATCGACGTTGCCACCGTACTTCAGTTCACTGCGCAGATCCGCATCATTGGTTGACACGCTGACCAAAGTCTCGTCACCACCGGGCGACAGGATTTGTGCATAGATATGCTTTGCAGTCCGGTTCACACAAAGACGGTGCTTGCGGTGCAGTCTCAACCGGACACGCGCCTTGCGTGCCCTTCGTATTCTTTTGGCCTTCTTGTCCATCACTTATCCACTCACACTCTTGGCCTGCTTTCTGCGAATTTGCTCATCCGAGTATCGAACACCCTTGCCCTTGTAGGGTTCTGGCGGGCGCATCCGACGAATGTCCGCGGCAACCTGCCCAACGACCTGCTTGTCGATGCCCCTGATGACCAGTTCAACCTGCGAACTCGACTCGGACTTGATCTCAAATGTGACACCATCCGGTGCCTGATACTCGATCGGGTGTGAATAACCCAGCGAAAGCCTCACACTCGACCCATTGGCCTGCGCCCGATAGCCGGTTCCCACCAACGTCATTTCCCGCTGGAATCCCTGGCTGACACCGACCACCATGTTGTTGACCAATGAACGCATGGTGCCTGACATGGCAACCGATTTGACGCTGTTGTTCCGGGCCTTGACGACGATCGTGTTGTCCTCATCGGACATCTTCACCAACTGGTGCACAGGCATTTCAAGATGGCCCTTGGGGCCATCGGCCTTGATCACACCGCGGGACAGCTTGACATTCACCCCGTCGGGTATGATGACCGGTTCTTTTGCAATCCTTGACACGACTTCCAACCTGACTCAGGTCACTGTACAAATAACTTCACCGCCCACACCGGCAACCTTGGCCCGCTTGGCGGTCATCACGCCCTTGGATGTGGACACGATCGCAATCCCCAATCCACCACTGACCGATGGCAGCTGCGCACTTTCCCTGTACACCCGGCGTCCGGGCTTGCTGATTCGCTGTATACGGTCGATGACGGGCTTGCCCTTGTGATACTTCAGCCTGACTGTCAATGTCTGCTTGACCTCTTCGGAACTCTCCTCGTAGCCGAGAATGTATCCCTCCTCGCGAAGCACCCGTGCGATCTGGGTTTTCATACGGGATCCCGGCATCGACACCTCGACACGCTCAGCCTTGCCGCCATTGCGGATTCGGGTCAGCATGTCTGCAATTGGATCAGTCATTGACATAAGGGTGTTTCTCCAATACGTAACGGTCGCGGGCCGGCATCACCAGCTTGACTTCGTAACGCCAGGCGCTTCGCCCAGCATGATAATCTCACGCAGCTTGTTTCTACCCAGACCAAACCTGCGGTAATACCCCCGGGGCCGTCCGGTCAGACCGCAGCGATTACGCTGTCGGCATGGACTGCTGTCTCTGGGGAGTTTCTGCAACTGCATCATTGCCTCCATCCGCTCCTCGAGCGACAGACCCGGCTCGACCACCCGCTTTTTGAGTGCGGCACGCCTCGCAGCATACTTGGCAGCCATCCGCTCCCGTCTGACTTCGCGTGCGACATTTGATTTTCTTGCCATGATCAATTCTGCCTCAAAGGAAAGTTAAAGCCCCGCAACAGTGCATCGGCTTCCTCGTCTGTCTGGGCCGACGTTGTGACGGTTACATTCAGACCTCGGATGACATCAACATTGTCGTAGTTGATTTCAGGAAACACAATCTGTTCCTTGATACCGAATGAATAGTTTCCGCGCCCGTCAAAAGACTTCGCCGACAGCCCCCTGAAATCCCTGATCCTGGGTATGGCTATTGCGATCAGTCGATCCAGGAACTCATACATCCGGGTTCGGCGCAGGGTCACCATGCAACCAATCTCAAAGCCTTCCCGGATCTTGAATGCCGCAATTGCCCGTTTCGCCTTTGTCACCACCGGCTTCTGTCCGGCAATCAACTCCAGGTCATTGCATGCATTGATGATCAGATTCTTGTCCTTTTTGGTGACGGCATCACCCAATCCCATATTGAGTGTGATTTTTGTCACCCGCGGCACCTGCATCGCATTCTGATAGTTGAATTTCTGCATCAATTCATCAAACAGCTTCTCCCGATACAGGGTTTCGAGTCTCGTCAGTTCCGTCATGTCAGAACCTCTCCATCTGATTTGTAATACCGCACCTTGGTACCGTCCTCAAGGAATCTGAAGCCGATGCGATCGCCCTTGCCGGAAGCTGGATTGTAGATCGCAAGATTCGACAGTTGAATCGGCGCCTCCTTGGAAATGATTCCACCGGTCTGGTTCGCGTTGGGATTCGGACGCGTGTGGCGCTTGACAATATTCACATCATTGACGAGTGCCTTTCGACCATCGGCCGAAATACTGAGTACCGTGCCGCGCTTGCCCTTGTCGCGGCCGGCAATGACAATGACGTCATCTCCCTTCTTGATCTTGTTCATCTCGTCAAACCGTCCTAAATCACTTCAGGTGCCAGTGAGACAATGCGCATGAACTTCTCGCCTCTCAGCTCACGCGTCACCGGCCCGAAAATACGCGTACCGACCGGTTGATGCTGCGCGTTGAGCAGTACAACCGCATTGCGGTCAAACCGGATCAAAGATCCATCCGGACGCCTGACACCTTTCCTGGCGCGTACCACCACCGCGAAGAACACATCACCCTTGCGCACCCGGCTATTCGGAATCGCCTCCTTGATGGTGATCCTGATCACATCCCCGATACCGGCGTATCGGCGTTTCGAGCCACCCAGTACCTTGATGCACTGGACCCGTTTCGCGCCGCTGTTGTCGGCAACATCAAGCATGCTTTGCATTTGAATCATTGTGATCTGCTCCCAATCAACCTGTATTGCCATCCAGGACTTTGACCAGCTGCCAGCACTTGCGCTTCGAAATCGGCCGGCACTCCTGGATCACCACCCTGTCGTTCTCCCTGCACTCGTTGCTTTCATCGTGTGCATACAACTTCGTAAACCGCCTGACATATTTCCTGTACAGCGGATGCGGTATCTTGCGCTCGATCATCACGGTGATCGTCTTGTCCATCCGGGCACTGGTTACCACGCCGGTAACGGTTCTCGACTGACCTGTTTGTGACTCTGTCATCGTGCTCACTTGCGCTCCATCTCGTTCAGAACCGTCTTGATACGCGCAATGTCCTTTCGGTATTCGCTGAACCGGGCAACATTGGCAAACTGTCCCATGCTCTGCTGGATTCTTGCCTCCATCTGATTCTTGCGCAGCTCCATCAATTCATTCTCCAGTTCAGCCTGGGTCTTGCCGCGAAGTTCCCTGGCGTTGTTCATAGCACCCCCTGCCGTTTCGAGAATGTCGTCCTGACCGACAGCTTGGCACCGGCCCGGCGAAAGGCCTCGCGCGCCATCTCTTCGGAAACACCCTCAATTTCATAAATCATGTGCCCAGGCTTGACCACGGACACCCAGAATTCGGGATTGCCCTTGCCCTTGCCCATTCGGACTTCCAAGGGTTTCTTTGAAACCGGCTTGTCCGGGAAGATCCGGATCCACAGCTTGCCGCCTCGTCTGACGTAACGGTTTATCGCCCGGCGTCCGGCCTCGATTTCCTTGGCCGTGATCCTGCCGCGCATGGTTGTCTTCAAGCCGAATTCGCCAAAACTCACCGAGTTGCCGCGAGTCGCGAGACCCCGGTTGCGCCCTTTCTGCTGCTTTCGAAATTTTGTACGCTTTGGTTGTAACATCTATCCCACCCGTCGACTATGACTCGGTCTTGATCTCGGTCTTTGCGGGCTTCTCACCCTTGTCCTCGAAAACCTCACCGGTGAAGATCCAGACCTTGACACCCAGAACACCGTAGGTGGTGTGCGCTTCCGCCAGTCCGTAATCAACTTTGGCCCGAAACGTGTGCAACGGTACACGACCTTCCCGATACCACTCGGTGCGTGCGATTTCAGCTCCGTTGAGCCTGCCCGAAATCATTACCTTGACACCCAGGGCGCCCACCCGCATCGAATTCTGCACTGCACGCTTCATGGCACGTCGGAACATCATCCGTTTCTCGAGCTGCTGACAGATGCTTTCCGCCACCAGTTTGGCATCCAGATCGGGTTTTCGTATCTCCTCAACCGAAACCGCAACCGGTGCGCCGTTGATTTCGGTCAATTCCCGCCGCAACGTCCCGATATCCTCACCCTTCTTGCCGATGACCGTTCCCGGCCGCGCGGTGTGGATGACCACTCTCATATTCTGTGCGGGGCGCTCGATCGTGATGTCACTGACGGCGGAATTCGCCAGTTTCTTGCGTATGAAGTTACGCACCTCGGCATCTTCCTTGAGATATTTCGCATAGTCGCGTCCGGTGGCAAACCAACGCGAGGTCCAATCCGATGTAATACCGAGCCTGATTCCTACCGGTTGTACTTTCTGTCCCATTATTCAACCCTTCATGTCTCGTCCGAAACGATTATGGTGATGTGACTGCTTCGCTTGAAGATCCGATTCACACGCCCCCGCGCCCGTGCGCGCCAGCGTTTCATGGTCGGCGCCTCATCAACGTATGCATAGCGCACCACCAGTTCGTCAATATTCGCACCTTCGTTGACCTCTGCATTCGCAATGGCTGAATCCAGTGTTTTCAGTACCAGCCGTGCGGCTTTCTTGGTGCTGTAGTTGAGAACATCACGCGCCCGCTCGACCGGCAGCTGTCGGATCTGATCGACCACCAGACGACACTTGAAAGGCGATATCCTGACATATTTTGAAACAGCCCGAACCTGCATGATCAAATTCCCTATCGCGCCTTGCGGTCCGCCGCATGTCCCTTGAAGGTGCGCGTCGGTGCGAACTCACCGAGCTTGTGACCCACCATGTTCTCGGTGATCAGAATCGGCACGTGATGACGCCCGTTGTGCACCGCAATCGTCAAGCCGATGAATTCGGGCATGATGGTCGATCTGCGCGACCAGGTGCGTATGGGCTGGCGGCTGTTCTTTTTGCGCGCCTCCAAGACCTTGGCCCACAGGTAGTGATCCACAAATGGTCCTTTCTTGATTGATCTGCTCACCGAATAACCTTTTAATCTATCTGATTACTTTCTACGCTTGGTCGAACGCCGCACAATCATGTTTCCAGTGCGCCGGTTGCGCCGGGTCCGATACCCCTTGGTCGGCACACCCCAGGGCGACACCGGATCACGTCCGCCAGACGTTCTGCCTTCTCCACCACCATGCGGGTGGTCCACCGGATTCATTGCGACACCCCGGACTGTCGGTCGGATTCCCCGCCATCGGGTGGCGCCGGCCTTGCCCAGTTTGCGCAGCCCGTGCTCCTCATTGCCGACCTCTCCAATCGTGGCACGGCAATCCATGTGGATTTTTCTCACCTCACCCGATCGCATTCGAATCAGCGCGTAATTCCCCTCTTTGCCGAGAAACTGTGCCGAGGTGCCGGCTGATCTGGCGATCTGCGCACCCTTGCCGGGTTTCAATTCAATGCAGTGAACAATCGTTCCCTGCGGAATCTGCTTCAGTGGGAGTGTATTGCCACGGGCAATCGGCACAGAATGGCCGGACTGGAGGGTGTCACCGACTTTCAGTCCTTTCGGCGCTATTATATAACGCCTCTCGCCATCGGCATACAGCAACAGTGCGATATTCGAGCTGCGATTGGGGTCGTATTCGATGCGCTCCACCTTGGCCGGCACATCGTCCTTGTTGCGCCTGAAGTCAATGATCCGGTACAGCCGCTTGTGTGCGCCGCCGCGGTGACGAACCGTAATCCGTCCCTGATTGTTACGCCCGTTGGTCTTCCTCACCGGTTCAACCAGTGCGCGCAATGGCGCACCTTTGTGCAGCTCGGGATTGACGACTTTCACCATCCCCCGCTGGCTGGGTGTTGTTGGATTCTGTTTGATCAGTGTCATGTCAGCAAATCCTACGATTCCAGTGATTGCGTGAAGTCAATATCATCTTCCGCATGCAGTCTTACGAATGCCTTGCGGCGGTCAGACTGGGTCCCAAAACGCATGCCGAAGCGTTTTTTCTTGCCCTTTGAGTTGGAGATCTGCACGGACAACACCCTGACATTGAACAGCTTCTCGACCGCCTTGCGGACTTCAGTCTTTGTGGCATTGCGCGCCACCTCAAACACCAGTTGATTGTGCCGCTCGGCCACCATTGAACTCTTCTCAGACACGATGGGCGACCGAATCACCTGATACATCCGCTCCCTGTTCATGTCAACCACCCATCAATGAATTTCACTGCGCTCTCGGTCATCAGCAACCGTCCGCAATCCACCACATTGGCCGGATTCAGCATGGAGGGTGCAATGACAAACACATTTGGAATATTGCGGGTGGCCAGATTCAGATTGTCACTGACATTATCGTCCACGATCAACACCGACCTGCAACCCAGCCGCTCCAGGCTCTGCATGGCAGCCTTGGTCTTCGGTGACTCCAGCTGCATGTCGTCGACCACAACCAGGTTGCCGCGGCGCAGGGTTTCCGACAGCACCGAGCGCATCGCAACCCGGAAAGATTTGCGATTGACTTTCTGGGTGTAGTCGCGTGGAGAGTTGGGAAACGCACGGCCGCCTCCGCGAAAGATATTGGCATTCTTGGTTCCCGCCCGGGCTCTGCCGGTTCCTTTCTGTCGATGCGGTTTCGCACCGCCGCCGCGTACCGCAGAACGGTTTTTCTGTGCGTGTGTGCCGGCTCGGCTCGCCGCCCGGCAGGCAACGCTGACCTGATGAATCAGGTTGTTGTTGAACTCGGCATCGAAATTGGATGGAGACACCTCGATGGATCGCTCCACATCCCCTTGTCGATTCATGACTTCCAACTGCATCAGTCCATCCTCACTCGTTGGCATCGGCAGAAGACTTCGCCTTGACAGCCGATGTGACAACCAGCCGCGACTGCCGGCTTCCGGGAACAGAGCCCTTGATCAACAGCAATGATCGTTCCTCATCCACCCGGACCACTTCCAGGTTTTGCTGCACCTTGGTCTCGTTGCCCACATGTCCGGCCATTTTCTTGCCGGGAAACACCCGGCTGGGCGTCTGATTCTGACCGATTGAACCGGGTTTTCTGTGTGCCTTTGAATTGCCATGTGTCGCACGCCCGCCGCCAAAGCCGTAACGCTTCATCACACCGGTAAAGCCTCGTCCGATCGACGTACCCTTCACATCGACCCGCTCACCGGGCTCAAACAGTGACACCCCGATGTTGGTTCCGGCACTCAATTCGGCCAGTTGCTCAGGCTCAATCCTGAATTCCCACAACCCATGTCCCGGACTCACCTCGGCTTTCGCATAAATGCCGCGAGCCGCCGCATTGACATGCTTTTCACTGACACTTCCGGTGGTCACCTGGACCGCACAATAACCGTCGCGCTCCTGAGTTTTCACCTGGGTCACCACGTTGGGTTTGACCTCAACCACGGTGACCGGAATCGACGCACCCTGTTCGGTGAATACGCGTGTCATTCCCAATTTTGTTCCTATCAATCCCAAAGCCATGACTTCAATCCTGAATCATCATCTAGCGAAGTTTGATCTCAACATCGACACCGGATGGCAGGTCCAGTTTCATCAATGCATCAATGGTTTTGTCGGTCGGGTCCACGATATCCATGATTCGCTTATGCGTTCGGATCTCAAACTGATCCCGCGACTTCTTATCGGCATTCGGCGAGCGCAGCAGCGTATATTTCTCAATCCGGGTCGGCAGTGGAATGGGACCGCGCACAATCGCACCGCTTCGTTTTGCCGTATCAACGATCTGCGTCGCAGAATGGTCGATCGACCGATGATCAAATGCCTTCAATCGTATGCGGACCTTCTGCCCGTCGATCGCCTTTGCCGCACTAGTAGCCATAATCGAATACCCCGATCACTTCAGAATCTTGGTGACCACGCCGGCGCCGATGGTGCGTCCGCCCTCGCGTATGGCAAAGCGCAGACCCTCCTCCATCGCAATCGGCTTGATCAGGTGCGCCGTCATGTGCACGTTGTCGCCCGGCATCACCACCCGCACATCGTCGGGCAGTGTCACCGCACCGGTCACGTCCGTGGTGCGGAAGTAAAACTGTGGCCGATACCCGGTCGTGAAGTGGCTGTTGCGCCCTCCCTCCTTGGCCGACAGCACATACACCTCAGCCTCGAAATCGGTATGCGGCGTGATCGAACCCGGCTGCGCCAGCACCTGGCCGCGCTCAACCTCGTTCTTCTTGGTGCCGCGCAGCAACACCCCGACGTTGTCGCCGGCCCGACCCTCATCAAGCAACTTGCGGAACATCTCCACCCCGGTCGCCACCGTCTTGGCCGTGGTGCGAAGCCCCACCATCTCCACCGTGTCGCCAACCCGCACAATGCCGCGCTCGACCCGCCCGGTCACCACCGTGCCGCGCCCGGAAATCGAGAACACATCCTCCACCGGCATCAGGAAGTCACCATCCACCGCACGCTCAGGCTGCGGAATATACGCATCCAGCGCCTCGGCCAGACGCATGATCGACTCCACGCCCAAATCACCATCGTCACCTTCCAGCGCCTTGAGCGCACTGCCGGTCACCACCGGCGTGTCATCGCCCGGAAACTCATACTCGCTGAGCAACTCGCGAACCTCCAACTCCACCAACTCCAGCAGATCCGAATCATCCACCGCATCGGCCTTGTTCAGATACACCACGATATACGGCACCCCCACCTGACGCGCCAGCAGCACGTGCTCGCGGGTCTGCGGCATCGGACCGTCCACCGCCGACACCACCAGCACCGCTCCGTCCATCTGCGCCGCGCCCGTGATCATGTTCTTGACATAGTCCGCATGCCCCGGACAGTCCACATGCGCATAGTGACGCGCCTCGGTCTCATACTCCACATGCGCGGTCGCAATCGTGATCCCGCGCGCTTTCTCCTCAGGCGCATTGTCAATATCGTCAAACGCCTTGACCTCGCCGCCGAAGCGCTCGGCCAGCACCTTGGTGATCGCCGCCGTCAGCGTCGTCTTGCCATGATCCACATGGCCTATCGTGCCGACATTCACATGCGGCTTCGTCCGCTCGAATTTTTCCTTTGCCACTTTAATTCACTCAATCAATCCAATGTCCAACTGTCTGTCAACTTGCGAGTCTCAACGATACACCGGCCTCACTCGAGGACACAGGCATATAGGTGTCAAACTCCATCGAATAGGTCGCCCGACCCTGAGTCAGCGAACGCAGGGACGATACGTAACCAAACATCTCAACCAAGGGCACCCGGACCCGGATCACCTTGCCGCTGTTGACGTCCTCGACCTGTTCAATGATGCCTCTTCGGGCATTCAGATCACCGGTCACCGAACCCAGATACTCTCTGGGAGTGACCACCTCGACGGACATGAACGGCTGCAGCAGTTGTGGGCGCGCCCGTGCCGCGCCATCCCGGAATGCCTGTGTTCCCGCAACCCGGAACGCCTGTTCCGACGAGTCCACCTCGTGAAATGATCCATCGTATAGCGTTGCCCGCACGTCAACCACCGGGTAGCCGGCCAGCACGCCGGAGCTCATGCCGTCCTCAATGCCTTTCCTGACCGCTGGAATATACTCTTTCGGCACCGCGCCGCCGACAATCTTGTCAACGAACTCAAATCCGCCGCCGCGCTCCAGCGGTTCGAACCTGATCTGGACGTGGGCATACTGACCGCGACCACCGGTCTGGCGTACATGCCGCGTCTCCTGCTCGACACTGGCCGTGATCGTCTCGCGGTAAGCAACTTGTGGCTGTCCGATATTGGCATCGACCTTGAACTCCCTGCGCAGGCGGTCCATGATGATCTCAAGATGCAGCTCGCCCATGCCGGATACGATCGTCTGACCCGACTCGGAATCCGTGTGAACCTTGAATGAGGGATCTTCCTTGGACAGCTTGCCCAGTGCCGTCGACAGACGATCCTCGTCGGCCTTGGTCTTGGGCTCAACCGCCTGGGAGACTACCGGTTCTGGAAACTCCATCCGTTCCAGGGCGATTTCCGCGCCGCGCTCACAGATGGTGTCGCCGGTGGTGACATTCTTGAGTCCGACCGCCGCCACAATATCCCCGGCACGTACCTCCTTGATTTCCACGCGATCATTGGCGTGCATCTGCAAAAGCCGGCCGATTCGTTCCTTGCGACCGTTTGAGACATTGATCACTGAATCCCCGGACTTCAACTGCCCGGAGTAGGCTCTCAGGAACACCAGCTGCCCGACAAAGGGATCGGTCATGATCTTGAACGCAAGAGCGGCGAACTTTTCACTATCGTCTGCTTTACGCTGTTCGGTGACGTTATTTTGCGCATCCACTACGCCCTCAACAGGCGGAACCTCGGTAGGATTGGGCAGATAGTCAACCACGCCATCCAACAGCAGCTGGATGCCCTTGTTCTTGAACGCGCTGCCGCAGAATACCGGCACAATGGCATTGTTGACAGTCAGCAGCCGGATGCCCTGGCGGATCTCATCCTCGGACAGGGTGCCATTCTCCAACCAGGCATTGGTCAGTTCGTCAGTGGCTTCTGCCGCCACTTCGATCATGGTCTCGCGCATCTGTTGCGCCGGCTTGACGAGGTGTTCCGGAACCTCCTCTACCTGAAATCGCGCGCCCATGGTTGAATCATCCCAATACCAGGCCTTCATGGTCACCAGATCAATGATTCCGGCAAAATTCTCCTCGGAACCAATGGGCATCTGCATCGGCACCGACTTGGCACCGAGGTATTTGTGAATCTGGGAGATGACATTCTCATAGTCAGCGCCTGCCCGATCCATCTTGTTGATGAAGATCATCCGCGGCACGCCATAACGGTCAGCCTGCCGCCAGACCGTTTCTGTCTGCGGCTCAACACCGCCAACTGCGCACAGCACCGTGACCGCACCGTCCAGCACACGCAGCGAACGCTCAACCTCAATGGTGAAGTCCACGTGACCAGGGGTGTCGATGATGTTGATTCGGTGCTCCCGGATCTCCTCGCGGGCACCCTTCCAGAAACAGGTGGTGGCCGCCGAAGTAATGGTGATGCCGCGCTCCTGTTCCTGTTCCATCCAGTCCATGACCGCGTTGCCATCATGAACCTCGCCGATCTTGTGCGAGATCCCCGCATAGAACAGGATCCTTTCGGTGGTCGTGGTCTTGCCGGCATCAATATGCGCCATGATGCCGATATTCCTGTAATGTTTCAGTGGCGTTTGCCGTGCCATGATGAGTTCCTTGTCACACTCTGGGTCGTCTGATCAATATCTGAAATGGGAGAAAGCCTTGTTGGCCTCTGCCATCTTGTGTGTGTTCTCACACTTCTTGAAGGCTTCACCGGTCTGTCTGGACGCCTCGATCAGCTCTTCGGCCAAGCGAATGGCCATCGACTTCTCGCGGCGCTTCCTGGCCGCCTCGATGATCCATCGAATCGCCAATGCGTTGCGCCGTGTCGGGCGAACCTCGATCGGCACCTGGTAGGTCGCGCCGCCGACCCGCCGGCTTTTCACCTCGACGGTGGGACGCACATTCTCCAGTGCATTCTCGAACACCTCAAGCGGCTCACCGACACCCTTGTCGCGAATGATGTCCAGGGCGGTATACAGAATCCTTTCCGCCACAGCCTTCTTGCCGTCGAGCATCAGGGCGTTGATGAACTTGGCCACCATGACCTCGTGATACTTCGGGTCCGGCATGATTTTCCTTTTCGGTACCAATCTACGTCTTGGCATGATCAGTGTTTCCCAAACCTAAATTCTGTTCTCTAGTACTGTTGTCAACAATCAATAATGATCAATTCGGACGTTTCGCGCCATATTTGGAACGCCCTTGCCGGCGCTGGTCAACACCGGCGGTATCCAGCGTGCCGCGCACCGTGTGATACCGCACACCCGGCAGGTCCTTGACACGTCCACCCCTGATCAGGACCACCGAGTGCTCCTGCAGGTTGTGACCTTCCCCACCAATGTAGGTGGTCACCTCATAGCCATTGGTGAGGCGCACCCGCGCGATCTTGCGCAGGGCCGAGTTCGGCTTCTTCGGCGTTGTGGTGTACACGCGTGTACACACACCGCGCTTTTGCGGACAGGCCTCAAGTGCAGGCACGTTTGACTTCTTGTGCTGCTTCTTTCTCGGCTTGTTGATCAGTTGATTGATTGTCGGCATAAAAATCGCACTCAATATTCCTAATGAAGAAAAAGACAGACCGGGTTCGATCTGTCTTTTGCCCCACCGTCCTTCTAACGGTGAACCAATAACTTTCAAATATTACCTCAAATCGAATGTTTTTTCAATAACAATCTGCCGATTGTTGGAATATTTTCGGTTTTCTGTCGCATTTTGCAACACTGCTCAGTTCTTGGCCAGTCCCACGCCGAATGCATCAGTCACAAAAGCAACCGCGTCCTCCTCGGTCAGCTCATCGCTGCGGGGCTCATCGCTGGTTGAATCGTCGAACATTCTGGAGAATTCCTCGGCCTGCTCTCTTTCCATGCGCCGTTGCCGTTTGCGCTCCTCATGATGCACCAGTCCGGTACCGGCCGGTATCAAGCGGCCGACGATGACATTCTCCTTGAGGCCGCGCAGGCTGTCGACCTTGCCGCTGACCGAAGCATCGGTCAGCACCCGGATGGTCTCCTGAAACGACGCAGCCGAAATGAACGACTCGGTCAGCAAGGATGCCTTGGTGATGCCGAGCAGCACCCGCACCGCCTGCGCTTCCACCTGCACCGGGTCGGCACCCTCCTCGTTGGCTGTCCGGAGCTGTTCGTTGACATCGAGAAATCTCGAGCGTTCCACAATCTCACCGGGCAGGAATTTCGTCGAACCCGGGTCCTCGATCCGCACCTTGCGCAGCATCTGCCTGACAATCACCTCGATGTGCTTGTCGTTGATGGTCACGCCCTGAAGCCGGTAGACCTCCTGCACCTCGTGGACGATGAACTGCGTCAGCTCCTCAACGCCTTTCAGTTCCAGGATGTCCGCAGACACCGGCGCACCCTCGACGATCTGCTCGCCCCGCTCCACCGTCTCACCGTCGAACACCAGCAGCGAGCGACCCTTCGCGATCAGCTCGCGATGCTCCTCGCCATCGGTATCGGTAATGACCAGTCGGACCTTGCCCTTGGTCTCCTCGCCGAAGCTGACCACACCGGAATGCTTGGCATAAAGTGCCGGATCCTTGGGCCGTCTGGCCTCGAACAGTTCCGCAACCCTGGGCAGACCACCCGTGATGTCCCGGGTTGAGTCATACTCATGCGGGATTCTGGCCAACACGTCACCGACTGAGACTTCGGTTCCGCTTTTGACCAAGATCTGCGCACCCGGCTGGAGCAGATAGCGCACCTCGCGATTGGTATTCGGCAGAAGCAGTGTCTCACCGCGCTCATCGACAAGCCTGATGGCCGGTCGGTTCTCGATGGTGCCGATCTTTGATTCCAGCACGGTGAAGAAAGGATGCTTGCCCGCAACCTCGCTGTCATCGCTTTCGCTGGACTGCGACACCGTCAATCCATCGACAACGTTGTCAAGCACCACGATGCCCTCGACCTCGTTGATGATGGGGTGAACGTGAGGATCCCACTTTGCGACCTCCTGATCCGGAACAACCGGTGCACCGTCCTTGACAAACAGTTCCGCACCATAGGGCAGCTGGTAGCGTTCAGCCACGATGCCATTGGCATCCAGTATCTTGATCTCACCCGAGCGGGTATTGACGATGTAGGTGCCGCGGGTATTCTCGATATAGGTGATTCGGTCAAACTCCACAACGCCCTGCGTGCGCGCCACAATACCGGTCGCGGTCTGCTCGCGCTCAGCCACACCGCCCATGTGAAAGGTGCGCATCGTCAGCTGTGTTCCCGGTTCGCCGATGCTCTGGGCCGCAATCACACCGACCGCCTCACCGCGGTTGACAAGATGACCTCTGCCGAGGTCGCGGCCGTAGCAATTGCTGCAGATTCCATACTTGGTCTCGCAGGTCACTGCTGAGCGCACCTTGACCTGATAGACGCCATGGGACTCAATGGCCTTGGCGGTCTTCTCGGTAATCATTTCCCCGGCTGCGGCAATGATCTTGCCGCTGATGGGTGATTTGACATCCAATGCGGTCACGCGACCGAGAATTCTGCTCGACAGGGCCACAACCGTGTCACCGCCCTTGACCAAGGCTTCCAACCAGATACCGGCGTCGGTACCGCAGTCCTGCTCGGTAATGACCAGATCCTGACAGACATCGATCAGGCGCCGGGTCAGATAACCGGAGTTTGCGGTCTTCAGTGCGGTATCAGCCAGACCCTTGCGGGCACCGTGCGTGGAAATAAAATACTGCAACACATCGAGCCCTTCCCGGAAGTTCGCCTTGATCGGCGTCTCAATGATGGTGCCATCCGGTTTGGACATCAAACCCCGCATCGCCGCCAGCTGGCGGATCTGCGCATGCGAGCCCCGGGCACCGGAATCCGCCATGACGTGTACCGGGTTGAACGAGGCCTGCTGGACTTCGTTTCCGTCCTGATCAATCACCGTCTCAACACTCAACTTTGCCATCATTGCAGCGGCAACCTGATCGCTGGCCCTGCCCCAGATGTCAACAACCTTGTTGTAGCGCTCGCCATCTGTGAGAAAGCCGGCGCCGGCCTGTCTTTGCACCGATTCCACTTCCTTGTCAGCCTGGTCGAGAATCGCCTTCTTGTCCTTGGGAATCTCGATGTCATCGACACAGATTGAGATGCCGCCCTTGGCAGCGTAGTCAAAACCGAGATACATCAACTGGTCGGCCAGGACAACGGTCTCCTTCAATCCAACATGACGGTAGCACTCGTTGACAATGTCGGAGATGGCCCGCTTGTTCAGCGCCTTGTTGATCAGCTGAAAGGACATTCCATCCGGAACAATCTCTGACAGCAACGCACGACCGACAGTGGTGTCGTAGAACTTGCTGGTTTCCCGGGCCTCGCCATCCTCGTAGGTCACCTCCCTGATGCGGACGCGAATCTGGGCATGAAGCGAGACACCATTGACCTCATAGGCCCGGCGCACTTCAGCAACATCGGCGAAGATCTTGCCGGAACCCTTGGCATTCACCGCGTCCCGGGTCAGGTAATACAAGCCCAGGACAATATCCTGCGAGGGCACGATGATGGGCTCGCCGTTGGCCGGAGAAAGGATGTTGTTGGTTGACATCATCAGCGTACGCGCTTCCACCTGCGATTCGATGGTCAGCGGTACATGAACCGCCATCTGATCCCCATCAAAGTCCGCGTTGTAGGGCGTGCACACCAGTGGATGCAATTGGATCGCCTTGCCCTCGACCAGCATCGGCTCGAAGGACTGGATGCCCAGACGATGCAGGGTCGGTGCGCGGTTCAGCAGCACCGGATGCTCGCGGATAACCTCCTCAAGCACGTCCCAGACTTCGGCGAATTCCTGTTCGATCACCCTTTTGGCACTCTTGATGTTGAATCGTTCGGGATTGCGCCTGATCAGCTCATAGACAACAAACGGCTTGAACAGCTCAAGCGCCATGCGCTTGGGAATCCCGCACTGGTGCAACTTGAGTGTGGGGCCAACCACAATGACCGAACGTCCAGAGTAATCCACACGCTTGCCGAGTAGATTCTGTCGGAACCGGCCCTGCTTGCCTTTGATCATGTCGGCTAGCGACTTGAGTTTCTGCTTGTTGGCACCGGTGATCATCTTGCCGCGGCGCCCATTGTCGAGCAGTGCATCGACCGCTTCCTGCAGCATGCGCTTTTCGTTTCTCACGATGATTTCCGGCGCATTCAGCTCCAGCAGGCGCTTGAGGCGGTTGTTGCGATTGATGACGCGGCGATAAAGGTCATTGAGGTCCGAGGTCGCGAATCGTCCCGCATCAAGCGGAACCAGCGGTCGCAATTCCGGTGGCAGAATCGGCAGCACCTCAAGGACCATCCACTCCGGCTTGTTGCCCGACTCGAGAAACGACTCAATCAGCTTCAGCCTCTTGGTCAGTTTCTTGATCTTTGTTTCCGAGCGCGTTTCCTCCAGCTCCTCGCGAAGCAGTGCCGCCTCCTCCTCGAAATCCACATTCCTGATCAGGTCGCGGATGGCCTCTGCGCCCATTCGCGCCTCAAACTCACCGCCGTGGGCTTCCATCGCCTCAAAGTATTTCTCCTCGCTGAGGCAATCGCCGCGCTTGAGATAGGTGCCGTAACCGGGATCAATCACCACGTAGGCCTCGAAATACATCACCTGCTCGATCTGTCGCACGGTCATGTCCAACAGTGTACCGAGCCGGGATGGCAGGCTTTTCAGAAACCAGATATGGGCAACCGGGCTGGCCAGGTCAATGTGCCCCATTCTCTCTCTTCGCACCTTCGACAGGGTGACTTCGACACCGCATTTTTCGCACACCACGCCCTGGTGCTTCAGGCGCTTGTATTTGCCGCACTGACATTCATTGTCCTTGACCGGGCCGAATAGTTTGGCACAGAACAGTCCATCGCGTTCTGGCTTGAATGTCCGATAGTTGATGGTTTCAGGCTTTCGGACCTCGCCAAATGACCAACTGCGGATCTTTTCCGGAGAAGCGAGTCCGATTCGGATTTCGTCGAAATCCTCCATTTTTCCTGATCGTCTCATCAGGTTGCCGATATCTTTCATCTAATCACCTTGGATCGTAAATTTCGGATACATTGATATTTTCAGTCCGTCCACTTGGACATGCGCATTTCAACATTCAGTCCCAAAGAGCGGATTTCCTTGACCAGGACATTGAATGATTCCGGAATATTTGCCTCCATCCGGTGACTTCCATTGGTAATGTTCTCATAAATCTTGGCGCGACCGAACATGTCGTCGGACTTGACCGTGAGCATCTCCTGCAATGTGTAGGCTGCACCATAGGCTTCCAACGCCCACACCTCCATCTCACCGAAGCGCTGTCCACCGCCCATGGCCTTGCCACCCAGTGGCTGCTGGGTGATCAGGCTGTAGGGTCCGGTTGACCGGGCATGCATCTTGTCATCCACCAGATGCGTCAGCTTCAGCATGTACATATAGCCAACCGTGATCTCCCGGTCGAATGGCTCACCGGTGCGCCCATCGTACAAGACAGCCTGTCCGCTCACCGGCAACCCGGCGATCTCGAGCATTTTCTTGACCTCCTCTTCGGTTGCACCATCGAAAACCGGCGTCGCCATCGGCAACCCGTTTCTCAGATTCTCCGAGAGTTCCATGATCTGCGTCGATGTGAGTCGGTTCATCAATGCCTTTTCGGAATCAGAAGTGTAGAACTTCTGCAGATAGGACTTCATCTCGGGAGACTTGGTACCGGCATCGATCATGGCACCGATCTGCTTGCCGATCTCATGCGAGGCCCAGCCCAGATGGGTTTCAAGCACCTGTCCGATATTCATTCGGGACGGCACACCGAGCGGGTTCAGAATGATATCCACCGTGGTTCCATCCTCCAGATGCGGCATGTCCTCGATCGGCACGATCTTGGAGATCACACCCTTGTTGCCGTGGCGGCCAGCCATCTTGTCGCCGGGCTGCAGCCGACGCTTGACGGCGACGAACACCTTGACTCGTTTCTGAACGCCAGGTTTGAGATCATCACCCTCATCGAGTTTTTCCTTCTTGTCCGCGTATTCCTGATCGTAGAATTTGCGTTTCTCCTCGATCTGGGTGCGGATTGACTCGAAGCGTCGTGCAATCTCGTCATCGCGTACCCGGATCTGATAGCACTCGCTTTTGTTCAGATCGTCAAAATACTCCTTGGTGATGACATCGCCCTTGGCCAGATCATTGGGCCCGCCTTCGGCGACCTGCCCCACCAGAAGCACCTTGATGCGGTCAAAGGCAGCCTGCTCCTCGATGCGGAACTTCTCATCCAGATCCTTTTTGACCCGGGCGATTTCGGTTTCGATGTTCTCTTCGGCGCGAATATCCCGCTTGATCCCCTCGCGGGTGAACACCTGGACATCGATCACGGTTCCGGTGACGCCGGATGGCATTCTCAATGAGGTATCCTTGATTTCGGATGCCTTTTCCCCGAAAATCGCAAACATCAGCTTCTGCTCCGGAGACGGTTGCACATCCCCCTTGGGAGAGACCTTGCCGACCAGAATGTCACCCGACTTGACCTCGGCGCCGGTATAGATGATTCCAGAATCATCAAGCTTGGCCAGGGCCGACTCGCCGATGTTCGGTATGTCGCGTGTGATCTCCTCCATACCCAGCTTTGTATCCCGAGCCTCGACGCTGTATTCCTCGATATGAACGGTGGTATACACCTCATCCTGAACCAGCCGCTCGGAAATCACGATGGAGTCCTCGAAGTTGTAGCCACTCCACGCCATGAACGCCACCAGGATATTGCGACCGAGTGCCAATTCTCCCAGATTGGTCGCCGGACCGTCTGCGATGGTGTCACCCGCCTCGATGCGGTCCTTGACCGTCACCAGGGGCCGCTGATTGATGGTGGTGCTCTGATTTGATCTTCGATACTTGATGAGACTGTAGATGTCCACGCCTGAATCCTGCTCACCGATCTCGTCCTCATTGACGCGGATGACAATCCGACTTGCATCGACGGATTCGACAATGCCGCCGCGCCGCGCAGTCACGGTCACTCCGGACTCCACGCCGACCGTGCGTTCGGTACCGGTTCCGATCAGCGGTGTCTCGGGCTGTATGGTCGGTACCGCCTGGCGCTGCATGTTCGACCCCATCAGGGCACGGTTGGCATCATCGTGCTCGAGAAACGGGATACAGGCAGTTGCAATCGAAACGATCTGCGCCGGTGCGACGTCCACATAATCGATCTCATCCGGACGTGACAAGGTGAATTCATTGCCCTTCCTGCATGGAAGCAATTCATCCGATGAGCGATCTGTGCTGCCATTGGACATGGTTGTCGGTGCAATGACAAACTCTCCCTCCTCGATGGCGGAAAGGTAGGCCACATCCTTCTGTGAGGTGGAGACCTTGCCGTTTCTCACCTTGCGATAAGGGGTTTCGAGAAATCCGTAGTCATTGATCCGCGCATACATCGCCAGCGAGTTGATCAACCCGATATTCGGACCTTCGGGGGTCTCGATCGGGCAGACCCGCCCGTAATGCGTCGGGTGCACATCGCGAACCTCGAATCCGGCACGTTCACGGGACAATCCGCCAGGACCCAGTGCCGTGATTCGACGCTTGTGCGTGACTTCGGACAATGGGTTGGTCTGATCCATGAACTGCGACAACTGACTGGAGCGGAAAAACTCCCGAACCACGGCTGTCACCGGCTTGGCATTGATCAGGTCCTGGGGTGTGAGCCCCTCGGCATCCGGTTGACTCAGCCGTTCGCGGACAGCCCGGTCGACCCGGGTGAGCCCCAGTCTGAACTGGTTCTCCACCAGCTCGCCAACCGACCGTACCCGCCGGTTGCCCAGATTGTCAATATCATCGACCTCTCCCTTGCCGTCCTTGAGATCGATCAGCAATTTCACCACATCGAGGATATCACTGTGGTCAAGGACGTTGGAATCACTGGATTCATCGCGCTTGAGTCTGCGGTTCAGCTTCATCCGCCCCACGGCCGACAGGTTGTATCGAGTCTCGTTGAAGAACAGGTTGCTGAACAGGGTATCCGCCGCTTCGTTGGTGGGCGGATCGCCCGGTCTCATCATGCGGTAGATCCGCTTTCTTGACTCCTGTGCGCTTTCGTTGCCATCAATCCGCAGGGTATCGGATATATAGGAGCCGCAATCAAGTTCGTTGGTGTAGATTGTCTGAAACTCGTTGACTTCAGCAGCCTGCAACGTGCGGACCAGCATCTCACCGTCCTCGATCAACTGGTTCGCCTTGAGCACAACGGCATCCTTGCTGAACCGCTGTACCTTGGCCAAGATGGTGATCTGTGACAATCCCGCACCGCGCAAACGGCTCAGTGTCTCACCACCGGTGTCAAACACATCATCAGCCTGCATCAGCACCTCACCGGTCGACGGGTCGGTCACGATCATGCCTGCCGCCCGTCCTTCCAGGTAGGATTCAGGCACCATGACGCGCTTCACCTTGGACTCCCTGAGCGCATCGATCTCTTTCATGGTGATGGTCACGTTTGCCGCGACGATTTCGGTTCCATCCAGACTGATCAGCGGAAACTCGTAGGTCAGGCCTTCGAGCTTTTCCGGTCTTTCAAGTGCCATTGTGATGCGTCCGTCCTTTCGGAGCATGAACGTCTCGGTATCCACACCCTCACCCTCATACCGGACATTCTTGGCGGAGGTGCGGCCGCTCACAAATGCGTGTGACACATTCAGACGGCGGATTTTCGCATTGTTCAGTTTTCTGACATCTGCCTGGTTGATGCGTCTGCCCTGTTCCACCAAGACGGTTCCGTTGCGGTCGCAGATATCAAAATCCAGGGTCAGGCCATGGAGTTTCCTTGCATTGTCCAGCAACAGCGTCAAGGTACCGTCCTTGGCAATCCGGAAGGTATCAAATTCGAAGTATTCCTCGAGGATCTGCTCGACGTCGTATCCCATTGCCCGGAACAGTACGGTCGCCGGTTCCTTCTTTCTGCGATCAATCCGCATGTACAGGTGATCCTTGGCATCAAATTCAAAATCAAGCCAGGAGCCCCAGTAGGGAATCACCCGACAGTTGAACAGCAGTTTGCCCGATGAATGCGACTTGCCCTTGTCATGATCGAAGAACACACCGGGAGACCGATGCAGTTGCGACACGACCACGCGTTCGGTACCGTTGATGATGAACGAACCGCTTTCGGTCATCAGGGGAATCTCACCGATATAGACCGCCGCACTCTCAATCACGTCCTTGACCTGTCGATCCTCATCCTCTGATGCTGAATCGCCGCGCTCGTAGTTCAACAGGCTCAACTTCGCCTTCAGGGGAGAGGTATAGGTCAAGCCGCGCTGACGGCATTCCACCTCGTCGAACTTCGGCTGCTCAAGCACGTAGCTGACAAAGCGCAACTCCATGTCACCCTGGTGACTTGAGATCGGGAAAGCCGAGTTGAATGCGGCCTGCAATCCGACATTCTCGCGCGCTTCGGGTGCGACTTCCGCCTGCAGAAACTGCCGATAGGAGCTTTTCTGGATCTCCAGCAGGTAAGGCACGGGCAGGACATCCTTGCGCTTGCCGAAATTCTTGCGGATCCTTTTCTTTTCAGTGAAACTGTATTTCATTTCGATCAGGTACCCATTGGGTCAGGTGTGAATATGTACGTACAAGTGCGCCTGGGCTCTATGGTCATAGAGCCCAAACTCGGGGAAACCAGAATAAGTTTCGAGTTGCGAACAGAGTGTTCGACAATCGGTTACTTGATCTCTGCTGAACCGCCGGCTTCCTCAATTTCCTTTTTGAGATTTTCGGCGTCTTCCTTGCTCATGCCTTCCATGACGGTTGCGGGAGCGCTTTCGGTCAGATCTTTCGACTCCTTGAGTCCGAGTCCGGCTGCCGCACGCACCACCTTGATGACATTGACCTTCTTGTCACCCACCGCAGTCAGCACAACCGTGAACTCGGTCTGTTCCGCCTCAGCTTCCTGTGCAGCATCGGCACCTGCGCCTGCCGCACCGGGCATGGCCATTACCGGTGCAGCCGCGGCTGAGACACCAAATTTCTCTTCCATCTCCTTGATCATTTCAGACAGGTCCAGTACTGACATTTCTGAAATTGCATCAATAATCTCTTGCCTTGATAAAGACATAAAAGTTCCCCCGTAGAGTAAGTTGATCTAATTCAATTTAAGGTATTCGATTGAGTGGCTTTTTCACTCGTTTCAGCTTTCCGAACCGGAACCGGCTGATTCATTGGAATCCCGCACAGCAGCCAGCACCCGGACAAAGCCTGTGGGTATCTCATTGAGTGTGCTGACAAATTTCTGCATCGGGGCAGCCATCGTACCGAGCAGTTTCGCAAGCAGTTCGTCGCGACCTGGAAGCTTCGCAATCTGATCCAACTGTTCAGCCGTATACAGTGCGCCGTTCATCGCCCCGGCCTGGACCTTGAATTCCTTGTTCTCGCTGGCAAAATCTGAAACCGTCTTGGCAACCGCAACCGGATCATCCGACAATGCCAATGCCAAAGGTCCGTTGAAATGATCCTTGAGACACTCGAACTCGGTGTCCTCGACCGCACGTCTGGCCAAGGTGTTCTTCACAACCTGAACGTGTACATTGGCCTCGCGTGCCTTTTTTCGCAGCTCGCTCATTCCGGCCACGTCGACTCCGCGATACTCGGACACCACCGCCAATGTGGCCGATTCCAACTGGTTGTGGACCGCATCGACGATCTCATGTTTGCGTTGAAGATTCTCATTCATATTCGTCACGACCTGATTCATCCCGATTCTCCTGAAACCCTAGACTCTCGCCAATTCGGAAGCATCCACCCGAACCCCGGGCCCCATGGTGGTGGACAGGGATACCCGCCTGATATACTGCCCCTTGGCTGCCGGTGGCTGGGCACGTTTCAACGCACGCAACAGTTCCAGCAGATTGTCCCGAAGCGCCTCGGCGGCGAATGATGCCTTGCCGATGCGACAGTGAATGATGCCCGCACGATCTATCCTGAAATCCACCTTGCCGGCCTTGGCTTCCCGGACTGCCTCTGCAATATCGGTGCGCACCGTACCGGTCTTGGGGTTTGGCATCAAGCCTCTCGGACCCAGAATCCGACCCACCGAGGCCACTGTTCTCATGGCATCGGGCTCGGCAATGCATGAGTCAAATTCAATCTGGCCCTTCTTGACGTCCTCTACCAGGTCTTCAAGTCCGACAACATCGGCACCGGCTTCCCTGGCGGCTTCGGCATTGGCGCCGGTTGCGAATACCGCGACGCGGACCGTCTTGCCGATTCCGCTTGGAAGCACGGCCGAACCGCGCACGTTCTGGTCGGACTTGCGTGCATCGATGCCGAGCTGCACCGCGACCTCGACGGTCTCATCGAATTTCGCGGACGCCGTATTCTTCACCAGTTCCATCGCCTCATCCAGGCTGTAGGCCTTGTTGCGGTCGACCTGGCCGGTCAATTCCCTGAATCTTTTTCCTGATCTTGCCATTGTTCGTCACTCCTCGATTGTCAGTCCCATGCTGGCGGCTGTGCCGGCGATGATTCGCACGGCCTGGTCCATGTCGTAACTGTTCAAATCCGGATTCTTGATCGAGACGATCTCCTCCAACTGTGCGCGGGTCACCGTTCCGACCTTTTCCCGGTTCGGTTCGGCACTTCCCTTGTCGACACCTGCCGCCTTCTTGAGCAGATAGGACGCCGGCGGTGTCTTGGTCTCAAAACTGAATGAGCGGTCGGCGTAGACCGTGATCACCACGGGAATCGGCATGCCATTGTCCAGTGACTGTGTCCTGGCATTGAAGGCCTTGCAGAAATCCATGATGTTCAACCCATGCTGTCCAAGTGCGGGGCCGACTGGCGGACCTGGCGCCGCCTCTTTCGCCGGCACCTGTAACTTGATATATGCAGTGATCTTTTTTGCCATTGCAAATTCCCTTGTATCAAACTCGAATCAACTCTTTGTGACCTGGGAGAAATCCAGCTCAACCGGTGTCGAACGACCGAAAATCGTCACTGAGACACGCAGTTTGCTTTTCTCGTAGTTCACATCCTCGACGGTGCCGTTGAACTCCTCAAACGGGCCGTCAATCACGCGAACCAGTTCACCAGGTGCGAAATAAAACTTGGGCCGTGGATTATTGACGCCCGCCTCAACCTGCTCGAGGATCGACCGTGCCTCGGATTCCGAGATGGCGGTCGGCTCCTTGCCGCCGATGAAACTTGAAATATGCGGTATGCTGTTCACAAGATGCCAGGATTCCGGAGTCATTTCCATATTGATGAACACATAGCCGGGATAGAAATTGCGCTCGGTTGTGCGTCGCTGACCGCCGCGCATTTCCACAACCTCCTCGGTCGGCACCAGGATATCGCCAAACAGATCTTCGGAATTCGCCCGTGCGATGTAGTCGCGCAACGATCGCTCAACCCGCTTCTCATGTCCGGAATAGACGTGAAGCACGTACCACTGCTTGTTTTCCGCAGCCGTGGACGGTGTTTCTTCGTGTTCAGCCTCTGCGGCTTTCCCGTTGTCCCTGTCATCCATATCCGTCACCGATCAATTCCCCAAGTCAAGAAACAGATCATAAATCAGCCAAAACGAAATCGTATCGAGCATCCACAGAAAAAGTCCAATCAGAATCACCATGACAATCACGATCAGGGTGCTCTGCACGGTATCCTTGCGTGTCGGCCATACTATCTTTCGAAACTCGCCGCGGGCGCCCTTGGCAAACGCCCAGGCCTGCTGGCCCGGCACCGACATCAGCGCTACACCGACCGCTACGATGATGCTTGCAATCAGCAAGCCAACGCGCATCAGGTCGGAGGTGTCGTCGAGCACATAAAATGCCGCGACCCCGGCCACCAGAATGAAGACCGCGCCGATGATCTTGATCTTGTCCACTACACCCGACATCCAAGCATTACCAGATCAGTGTGGCAGGCCAGGAGGGAATCGAACCCCCAACCTGCGGTTTTGGAGACCGCTGCTCTGCCAAATTGAGCTACTGGCCTTCGTTCAATCCCAACGAACTCCCGATCACTTCAGAATCTTGGTGACCACGCCGGCGCCGATGGTGCGTCCGCCCTCGCGTATGGCAAAGCGCAGACCCTCCTCCATCGCAATCGGCTTGATCAGGTGCGCCGTCATGTGCACGTTGTCGCCCGGCATCACCACCCGCACATCGTCGGGCAGCGTCACCGCACCGGTCACGTCCGTGGTGCGGAAGTAAAACTGTGGCCGATACCCGGTCGTGAAGTGGCTGTTGCGCCCACCCTCCTTGGCCGACAGCACATACACCTCAGCCTCGAAATCGGTATGCGGCGTGATCGAACCCGGCTGCGCCAGCACCTGGCCGCGCTCAACCTCGTTCTTCTTGGTGCCGCGCAGCAACACCCCGACGTTGTCGCCGGCCCGACCCTCATCAAGCAACTTGCGGAACATCTCCACCCCGGTCGCCACCGTCTTGGCCGTGGTGCGAAGCCCCACCATCTCCACCGTGTCGCCAACCCGCACAATGCCGCGCTCGACCCGCCCGGTCACCACCGTGCCGCGCCCGGAAATCGAGAACACATCCTCCACCGGCATCAGGAAGTCACCATCCACCGCACGCTCAGGCTGCGGAATATACGCATCCAGCGCCTCGGCCAGACGCATGATCGACTCCACGCCCAAATCACCATCGTCACCTTCCAGCGCCTTGAGCGCACTGCCGGTCACCACCGGCGTGTCATCGCCCGGAAACTCATACTCGCTGAGCAACTCGCGAACCTCCAACTCCACCAACTCCAGCAGATCCGAATCATCCACCGCATCGGCCTTGTTCAGATACACCACGATATACGGCACCCCCACCTGACGCGCCAGCAGCACGTGCTCGCGGGTCTGCGGCATCGGACCGTCCACCGCCGACACCACCAGCACCGCTCCGTCCATCTGCGCCGCGCCCGTGATCATGTTCTTGACATAGTCCGCATGCCCCGGACAGTCCACATGCGCATAGTGACGCGCCTCGGTCTCATACTCCACATGCGCGGTCGCAATCGTGATCCCGCGCGCTTTCTCCTCAGGCGCATTGTCAATGTCATCAAACGCCTTGACCTCGCCACCAAACCGCTCGGCCAGCACCTTGGTGATCGCCGCCGTCAGCGTCGTCTTGCCATGATCCACATGGCCTATCGTGCCGACATTCACATGCGGCTTCGTCCGCTCGAATTTTTCCTTTGCCACTTAGAGTATCCTCGCTAATAGTTCAACGATTTCAGATTCAGGTTAATTCAGTCATTTCAATATGCAAATCCGACATTGGAGCCCACAACCGGATTTGAACCGGTGACCTCTTCCTTACCAAGGAAGTGCTCTACCGACTGAGCTATGTGGGCACCCGGCTTCACCATCTGCCATTTCAAATGCTTACACATGCACACCACACCCGACAACCGCCAATGGAGCGGGCGATGGGAATCGAACCCACGTCATCAGCTTGGAAGGCTGAGGTTCTGCCTCTGAACTACGCCCGCACAAATTGCAGATGTCCATCCGGAAATAGGTTCTTGATCCAACGGTGGAGGGGGGAGGATTCGAACCTCCGAAGGCTGAGCCAGCAGATTTACAGTCTGCCCCCTTTGGCCGCTCGGGAACCCCTCCGGAGCAAATCCAATGTAAACACTCCATATTACCAGAGCGCTTCCACTATGTCAATCATAAATTTGGCAAAACTGGCCTTCACGGTCAATTGATATTCAGATTCGGACGGCAGATGAAGATTCAGCAGAATTGCACCTTGAACAGCGGGTAATTTTATCATGCTGAGCGTTATGCAAGGAAAATTTTTCGACAATTTTTTGATGGATTTCCCTATTGCTGGACATCGCCGCCTGCTGCATCCGATGTGTCGGCGGTCTGCGACTTTGGTGCGACCTCATCCACGATGACCTGCACCTCGATGATTGACCCGCCTGTACCGAAAACGATGCCCTTGGTCGGCGGCACATCGGCGTAGTCGCGCCCAACCGCCACGCGCACGTAGCGGTGATCGGCCATGGTGTTGTTGGTCGGATCGATGCCGATCCAATCCGACCCGGGATAGAGGAATTCAACCCAGGCGTGACTTTCACCGGTCGGCGTACGCAATTCATCACCTGAGTCCAGTCGCAGGTAGCCTGACACGTAGCGGCACGGAATGCCCCAGGAACGTCCGATTGCCAGCAGAACATGCGTGTAGTCCTGACACACGCCGCGCCGGTTGTCGAGGACGGTGTCAATGGGCGAGTCGACCGCGGTGCTGCCGGGCTCATAATCGATGTTCGTGTACAACGCGAGTGCCGCCTCCGTCATCGACACAATCGGTCCCCCGGTCTTTTTGATTGAGCATGAATCCATGAACTTGGCAAGCGCTGTGCTATAGCGCACAAACGTACTGGGGTTCAGGTATTCCCAGCACTCGACCGGATCCGTCTTTTCCTCCAACAGGACCCATGAATCGGAATCGGGACGCATGGTCAATCCGGCAATATCGTTCAGTTCGACTTCGGCATGGGAACTGACGCTGAGTTCACGAAACCCGCGTCGGATATCAAACAGATGGCAGATGTTGCCAAACGAATCCGCGAACGCCACAGGCTCGGCTGTTGGCGTAACGGTCAGGCTGAAAGACAGCACACGCTGGCCGCGATCCTGTCGGGGGTGTAGCCGCACTGACATGATGCTCTTGTGAGCAGGCTGATTGTAGCGGAAGCGCGAGGTATGCTCGACTTCGAACCGAATTGATTCCGGAGCGGACATCCTCAATCGTAACTGGCGGCCCCGTAGTTGAAGTAAACGGCATCGATCTCGCCGCTGAGTTCGCGCGCCAAAGTCCGAATCTCACTGACAATCTCCAAATCCGGAATGCCGCCCTTCTCATGAATGGCACTGTCCTTGTCGATCAGATCAATCATGCGATCGATCTTCAGGTCAATAGTTCGATGACGATTTTCCTGCGAGTCTCCTGATATCGAATCGATAGACGAACGGATGGCCGAGAGCGAATAGGCGATGGAATGGGACAGCAATGGATCGCTGATCAGGAACCGGGTGATCTCATGGGTGTTTCCAGCGATGGAATGGATGCGATGGTAGGCGAGGCGCGCCTCACAAATCTTCAGTATCGAAAGCCATTCCGACTCCAGTGGCCCCTCAACATCATCCTGCAGTTCGATTTGCGCCTTGATGAGTGAAGCGATCAGCTGAACCCGCTCAAGATACCTGCCCAAGCGGATGAAGTGCCAGCCATGATCTCGGTACATGGTGCTGTCGATCACCCCGAACAGCATTCTGATGTCAGACCGCAGTTCAAGATAGAAGTCAAGCGGCTGATTGTTCCATATCTGTTCAAGACTGACCGGTTTCAGGTTGAGATAGACAGCATTCAGCAACGACCAGGTTTGCTTGCCGACGACGTGTCGAGCCTGACGCGCATTTTCCCTGGCCTGATTGATGCAGGTTCGAATGGAGTCCGGATTGGAAGGCTCAAAGGTGAGATCATCAGCCAGTGTGTACGAATCCGCCAGCATGAACTCTTCCTCATCGTCTTGCGCAGGCATGAATCCACCACTCGGCGTACGGCTCAGTGAGGCGTAGATGCGCCGCCAACTCCAATCGATTTCCCGGATGGGACTGTCCTCCAAGGCCTCGAACTGGTTTGCGAGCACCCGGCTGGCATGATCCGCCCGCTCCAGGTACCGGGTCATCCAATAGAGACTTTGTGCATTTCTCGACAGCATCACATCAACCTGACAGCACCCACAGATCCTTTCCACCGCCACCCTGACTCGAATTGACAACCAGCGATCCCTCCTTGAGTGCCACCCGGCAAAACGCCCCTGGCGGCAGTCGTGTCCGGCTGCCCTGCAACACGAATGTTCGCAGGTCAACGTGGCGCGGGGCGGCGCCATTGTCTGTCAGGCACGGAGAGCGCGAGAGATCGAGCGTGGGCTGTGCGATGTAGTTCGCCGGGTCCTTTCTCATCTCATCGGCGTAGGCTGAACGTTCGGCCGGCGACGCGTGCGGGCCGACCAGCATGCCGTAGCCACCGGAACCACCCACCACCTTGACGACCAGCTTGTCTAGATTGTCGAGCGTGTACTCAAGTGCTTGCGGGTCCCGGCAAAGATAGGTTTCAACATTGGCAAGGATCGGCTCTTCGGACAGATAGTAGCGCACCATGTCGGGAACATAGACATAGACGCTTTTGTCATCTGCAACGCCGGTTCCCGGTGCATTGGCGATCGTGACATTGCCGAGCTGGTGTGCGTGAAACAGACCCGGCACGCCGAGCAGTGAATCCGGACGAAACACCAATGGATCGATGAAATCATCATCAATCCGGCGATAGATGACATCGACTTTCCGCAACCCTCGAGTCGTCTTCATATAGACAAAGCCGTTGTGCACCAGCATGTCACTTCCCTGCACGAGTTCCACTCCCATCTCGCGGGCGAGAAACATATGCTCATAGAAGGCGGAGTTGTACACTCCCGGTGTGAGCAGAACGATGCAGGGGTCAGCCACACCCGAAGGTGCCATCTCTGCAAGTGTCTCGCGCAGGAGTCTGCCGTAGTCTTCGATGCCGCGCACACGATGGTTTCGATAGAGGCTGCGCAGGCTGGTTTTCACCGCCTGGCGATTGGCAATCATGTAGGACACACCGGATGGCACCCGAAGATTGTCCTCGAGCACCTTGAATCCATCGTTGGTTCGCACCAGATCGGTTCCGCAGATTGACACAAAGGATCCGTGGGGTGATTCGACGTTTCGCATCTCGGTCCGGTATTGCGGACAACCCAGCACCAGGTCTGCTGGAATGACACCGTCAGAGAGAATCTTTCTCGGACCGTAAATGTCTCCGAGAAACAGATTCAGTGCATGCAGTCGCTGCTGAATTCCCCGTTCGATGAAATTCCAATCGTTGGCTGATACCAATCTGGGCAGAAAATCAATCGGAATGATTCTTTCCTGTGCACCAGCCTCTCCATAGACTGCAAATGTGATGCCTTCATTCAGAAAGGATCGCTCGGCACGCTCCTGCAGCTGTGCGATGTCTGCAGGGCTGATCTCATTCAGTGTCTCCCATAGCCTGTGACAATGTGCACGGACGCTGCCGTCAGCGTTGAACATCTCGTCGTAGAAGACCTCGTTGACTTCGTACCCGGAAAAGAGTGTGCCGGTCTGCATTGGTGCTACTGCGTTATCGATCAGATGATGTCACATCAACGATGTGGTTGAAAAATTCGTTATCTTTAGATTCGTCGTTGTTGAACTCGTTCTTGCGAATCTAAACCAACAAAAGATTATATGTATCAATCATATCGTGAATAATGGAAAAATTGCGAATCGACCAGGTTACGGATTGCTGAATCGACTCATTCCACGCAATCGAGGATCAGAAGATCAATTGACCGGTGACTGAAGCCCGCGATGATTTAGAATACAGCGTGACCTGGGTTTCAGCCAGTTAAACGCACTGGAGGGTGTAACGCGATGTTACCACTCCCCAACCAAACGCAATTCTGTAAAAATGGATCGTACAGAAAGATTTGTCAAAATCAATCAACTGCTTAGGTCGCGACAGTCAACACCCATGAGTGTGCTGCTCGAGTCATTGGAGGTGTCCAGGGCGACCATCAAACGGGACCTCACCTATATGCGCGACCGACTGTACGCCCCAATCATCTGGGACCGGAAGATGGGAGGATATCGGTTTGCACCTGACGAGATGGAAGTTACCTCGTATTCCCTGCCCGGAGTCTGGTTCATATCCAGCGAAATTCAGGCTTTGCTCACACTGGAATTCATACTACGCCGAATTCAACCCGGTGTATTGGACCCGCTCGTGCAGCCTCTCAGAGACAAGATCCGCGGGATACTTGACTGCGACAGCGAACGTGCGTTCAGCGAACTCGCCCAGAGAATCAGAATCATACATGGACCGTCACCTTATGCCGACCCCGAAGTCTTCCAGATCGTGACACAGGCTGTATTGGGGCGATTTCAGCTTCGGTCCCACTATGTTGACCGGAAAACCGATACGACCATCCCGCGATTGCTGTCGCCACAGAGACTGGTCTACTACAATGAGATCTGGTACCTTGACTGCTGGTGTCACTTGCGCAAGGATCTTCGCACCTTCCGACTAGCCAACCTCTCCAGGATTGAACTGACGCGCAAACGGGCAAAGGAGATCGATCAGAGCCGCCTGGAATCCGTCATGTCAAGCGGTTTCGGGATATTCTCAGGTGAGGAAACCCAGCAGGCAGTCCTGCGTTTTTCCAGTCGGATTGCGTCATGGATTGCCAAGGAGAGCTGGCATCAGAACCAACAGACTGAATTTGATGAACACGGTCGGCTGATCATGTCCCTGCCCTATTCCAATGATACGGAGCTCACCATGCGAATTATGAAATACGGGCCCGAATTGGAAGTTGTCGGTCCCGAAAATCTGCGTGACAAGATCAGGTCAATGCTTTCTGAAACCGGCAAACTGTATACCGAATAGAAGCCAACAAATTGCCCAGTTCACCCTCCGTTTTGTCTGCCCTCGACCAATCGGCGTTGTCAACAACGGGCTTCGAGGGTGATGCTTTTCATGAAATTCGAACTGCTGGACAAAAAGGATCGTGACAAACCTATAATTCCCCTGACGAATCAAGCTGAAACATACCATCTGGAGGTGACGAAAATGACTTATACAAGAGTTGATAAGGATTACCCGCTTGGCGAAACATGGCTGAAGTCATTGCCGACATTTCAGAATGCATGGGCCGAAGAGTACGAAGAAGCTCGAGAACAAGGTCGTTTCCAAGGCCGTATGGAAGGATTTAAGGAAGGTCTCAAAGACGGCTGGAGGGAAGGTCGTGCGGAAGGTCGTGAAGAACTTCTGGAGGAAATTTTGCTGCATATGGCGAATAAAGGAATGGAGTTCGATGAAATCTCTCGGGTGACTGGCCAACCGCGTGCCATCGTCGACAAAGCAGTGCTCAACGGGCAAGGATGATGCTGTTTCGTCTATTTTTCAAAACTTCCAGAATACAATTTCCGATTCTCGAACAACGAACTTCACATAATGGATTTCTCACACTGACTACTTGAGCAGAATGTCAGTATAGGTGGCAGTGTTGATTGAATAGGCTTCCGGAGTCTTTAATCGCGTAGAATCTCTGCACTACGCAATTCTCTAACATCTATTTTCGGTGAATCCGCTATGGAAGGTTCTTTCCATTCCACCAAGTCCCAACTTGACGCTGGCAATACAGGGTTCAACCACACGGAAGCCTCATTCCAGCCCTGAAAATCAACTTTCCAATTCGGCTACCATCGCTTCCCGCATCAGAAACTTCTGTGGCTTGCCTGTAACGGTCATCGGCAATGACTCCTTGAAGCGGATGTACTTCGGAATCTTGTAGTGTGCAATCTGTTCCCGGCAGAACTCGCGTATTTCCGCTTCATCCAATGAACAATTGCTTTTCGGTACAACCCACGCACAGACTTCCTCTCCCAGCTTTGGATTTGGTATCCCGAAGACCTGAACGTCCTGAATTGCCGGATGCTTGAACAGGAACTCCTCGATCTCTCTCGGATAGATGTTCTCGCCACCGCGAATAATCATATCCTTGACCCGACCGACAATGCTGCAGTAGCCGTCCGCATCAATGACCGCCAAATCTCCGGAATGCATCCAGCCCTCGCTGTCAATCGCCTCCTTCGTTCTCGTCGTGTCGCCCCAATATCCCTGCATGATCGAATATCCGCGCGTACACAGTTCGCCCCGCTGGTCTACAGGCTGGGTGTTCCCATCTTCATCGATCACCTTGGCCTCGACATGAGGATGCACGCGACCATTCGTACTGACCCGGCGGTCGAACGGGTCGTTCGTGTGACTCTGAAAGGAAACAGGGCTGGTCTCGGTCATGCCATAGGCAATCGTCACTTCATTCATGTGCATATCGGAGTTCACCCGCTTCATCAGTTCAGCAGGACAAGGCGCACCAGCCATGATCCCCGTTCGCAGTGATTGCAGATCAAACTGACTGAAGTCCTCTTGTTCCAGTATGGCAACAAACATCGTCGGCACCCCATAAATCGCCGTACATCGTTCTTGTTCCACTGTTCTCAGCACCGCACCAGGCTCAAATGCCTCTCCCGGAAAGATCATGGCTGCACCCTTCGATACACAGCCAAGCGTGCCCATCACCATCCCAAAACAGTGATACAGCGGGACCGGGATGCATAATCGATCCAGCTCGGTGAAGTTCATCCGCTCCACGGTGAATCGTCCATTGTTCACGATGTTTGCATGCGTCAGGGTGGCACCTTTGGGTGCACCTGTCGTACCACTGGTAAACTGGATGTTGATCGCCTCATCGGGTTCAAGGGACTGTCTGATTGATTCCAACTCGGCGCGCAGCTCAGGCGTGCCCATTCCAACAATGTCCTCATAGCGAAACATACCCGCGGTGGAATCCTGTCCCATGCGAATCACAGTCCGCAAATGGGGAAGACGCTCTGACTGGAGCATGCCGGGTGCACAGGCATTCAATTCTGGTGCCAGCGAGCGAATCATGTCCACGTAGTTGCTGGACTTGAAACTCGGTGCGATCATGATGCCCTTGCACTCAACCTTGTTCAGCGCATATTCAAGCTCACTGAGGCGATAGGCCGGATTGATGTTGACCAGTATGATCCCGACCTGAGCGGCTGCGAATTGCAACACAACCCATTCGGCTCGGTTTGGTGACCAGATTCCAACGCGATCTCCCTTGGACAGCCCCACTGCCAAGAGCCCGGTTGCCAACGCATCGACCTGATCGCTGAATTCGTTATAGGTCCAACGAATGTTCTCGTCAGCAAAAACGATTGCCTCTCTCGAACCGAACTTCTCCACTGTTTCAGCAAGAAGTGCCGGTATTGTGATTTGCCACAATGCGTGGTGTGTGTCACCGACTACATGCGAAAGCCCATTTTGTGATTTCATGGTTGAGTACCCACATCAGATGTTCATCCGGTTGTCCGGAACATTATCGCAATTCTGAATGCTGTGTTCGATACCGAAATCCCCTGATGTTTATACAGGACCAAATCACCGATAGGCTCAACAGCACGTAACCGTGCAGATTTATCGTCATATTCTCAATTATTTACATTATGTTCTTCAGCTATTTTCAGCACTCATGAATCCTGTTGCACTCCGTGCAAAATTCAAGAAATGGTCACTGTCTCGCCACTTTCGCAGTTCGCCCCCTTTCGGTTGTGTTGTCCCGAGTCAGATAGTATGCTCCCAGGATCGGTAAAAAAGTCACCAGAACAACGACCATGGCCACCACATTGGTGACTGGTCGCTGTCGCGGTCGAACGAGTTCCTCAAGCATCCAGATTGGAAGTGTCTGCTGCTGACCCGCAGTGAAGGTCGTCACGATCACCTCATCGAACGACAAGGCAAATGCGAGCATCCCACCAGCCAACAGAGCGGTGGCCAGATTCGGAAGCAGGATGAAACGGAACGTCTGAAACGAAGTCGCGCCTAAATCATAGGATGCCTCGATCAATGAACCTGATATTCGGCGGAATCTCGCAATCGCATTGTTATAGACAACCACTATGCAGAATGTTGCGTGTCCCAGGATGATTGTAAAGGTCGAAAACGGGATGTCCAGAATATTGAATGCAGACCGCAAGGATATGCCTGTGATGATTCCAGGAAGTGCAATCGGCAAAATCACCAACAGCGACACTGCTTCACGGCCGAAAAATTTTGACTTCGAGACAGCCGCCGCGCAGAGCGTCCCCAATACAATCGCAACCAACGTGGACACAGTGGCGACACGAAGGGATAGCCCAAGCGCCTGCCAGACATCCGGGCGATTCCAAGTTACGGCAAACCATTCCAGGGTTAAACCCGGTGGGGGGAATTCGTAACTTTTATCTTCCGTGGTGAAGGCATACAGGAATATCAGCAGAATTGGCAGATGGAGAAAGAGCAAGCCAGCGACCGCGGAAACCTTGAGCAGCATCGAGGGTTTTCTCTCAGAGTGCATCGAATGCTCCCTGACGCTTCGCCAAAATCAGGTAAATTGCCATCACAATGATCGGGACAACTGCGAATGCTGCCGCCAATGGAATATTCCCGGCTGTTCCCTGGTGGGCATACACAGCCTGACCGATGAATCGACGCGAAGAGCCGATGATCTGCGGCACGATGAAGTCACCCAGAGTCAGCGAGAACGTGAAGATTGAACCTGCCACCACACCTGGCAATGCCAGCGGAATGGTGATCAGGCGCAATGTCTGTCCCGACTCGGCTCCAAGGTCGTCAGATGCATGGAGCAAATTATCCGGGATGCGCTCCAGCGCTGCCTGAACCGGCAAAATCATGAAGGGAAGCCAGACGTAGAGCAAGACAATATAGGTACCAATATAGCTGACCGACAAGGAATTCCCGCCCACGATCGGCAGTGACAATATCGAATCCAAAAGATAATCAGTCCCGGTCAATCCCACAAACCAACTGATGATGCCTTCTTTGGCAAGAATCAGTTTCCAGGCGTAGATCTTGACCAGATAACTCGACCACAGCGGCAGCATCACACCGAGATAAAACAAGGCTTTCATTCGCCCGCGCGCATAGCGGGCAGCATAGTAGGCGATCGGAAAGGCGATAATTGCAGCTGATACGGTCACCGCGCAGGCCATCAGGATGGTTCGCAAGATGATGTCGTAGTTGGCCGGGGCAAACAACTCCCGGTAGGTTTTCAGGGTCAGCTCGTAGCGAACGAGTCCGGAAAACTCGTCGATGGAGAAGAAGCTCTGCAGCAGCAGTGTAAACAAGGAACCAACATAAATCACACCCAGCCACAACAACGGTGGCAACAACAGCAAGAAGATGACCAATCCGGGCTTGCGCCAGAATAGATCAAACAACCTTGTCCAGAGAGTCAGTCGGTTCGGATTCGTTATCACAGGCATCAGGATTCACTTTCCATTGCGTGCATTGACTCAGAGGTCCATGTCACTGCAACCCGGGAATCAAGTTGAGGCAGTGGAACATTTGCATCGAGTTGTGCCGAAATCTTTCCGCCTTCGACAGCGACTGTCACGTAATTCGTCGCACCCATAAACCGGACTGCGGCAAGTTGTCCATCGATCCTGCCCTGCCCTGGCTCGGTCAATGAGATCGACTCCGGACGCAGACTCGACCATTGCGACTCACCTCCACACGCCCGACTCAATTCGGGTGAGATTACGTTGGATGATCCCACAAACTCGGCCACGAACCGCGTTCTGGGTCGCTGGTAGATCTCATGTGGTGTGCCAACCTGCACGATCTGACCGTCATTGACGATGGCTATGCGGTCTGACATCGAAAGTGCCTCATTCTGATCGTGGGTTACAAACACAAACGTAATGCCGAGGGATTTTTGAAGTGTCTTGAGTTCCTCCTGCATCTGTTCCCTGAGTTTGAGATCAAGGGCACCGAGCGGTTCATCAAGCAAAAGCACGCGTGGTTTATTGATCAATGCCCTTGCAAGAGCCACCCGCTGACGCTGGCCACCGGACAACTGTGCCGGAGACCGACCACCAAATCCGCCCAGCTTGACCAACTCCAGCAAGGCCTCTGCCTCTTTGTTGCGTTGCGCTTTGGCAACACCTTTGACCCGCAGTGCATACGAGACATTATCAACAACGTTCAAATGCGGAAATAACGCGTAGTCCTGAAAGACTGTGTTGACCGGACGTCGGTTGGGTGGTATGTCATCGGAACGCTGTCCGAAAATCTCAATATGCCCTCGAGTCGGTCGGTCGATTCCCGAGATCAGTCTCAGACACGTCGTTTTTCCAGACCCGGAAGGGCCCAGTAAGGCAAAAAACTCGCCCTCGTGAATGTTCAGGGAAATGTTGTTGACTGCGACAACGGCATCGAAATGACGCGAGACGTTCTCAAACCTGACTGCTTCAACCATGGATTGTCATACCGAAAAGAACAGGCTCAGCATACTGCTAGTTCGTGAAGCAGACATCGGATTGGGAGAATGGAATTGGAAAACAGCCATTTGAGGCAATCGGTACTGACTGCCACAGTCAACCCACTGAAATCCGGCGCTCTGGGTAGGAATTTGTGCGTCACTGCTTCCAATCAGGACATCGAGCGGTGTCGCGAACGACACCGCTTCAATCACTATACTGTTTGCCCGCCTGCAACGATCGACTGTCAGTGCAGGTGCGCGATCAACGACCGCCAATCACGCCGATGTAGTCAGACACCCATCTGTAGTAAGGCACACACTCTTCCTGAGTGGCGCATCGCGTCACCGGAGTCGTCCAGAACTTGATTTTGTCAAAATCGCCAAGTCCATTCTTGGCGCAGCCCTCGGCCGTCTGCATTCCGCGTCCGTCGGTGCAGGCATCCAGCACGGGTGGCACCGCGCCAAACCAGACCGAAAGGTCACTTTGCAGATTGGAGGAAAGTGTATGCTCCATCCACATGTAGGCACAGTTGGGATGCGCAGCATCAGCGTGCAGCATGGTTGTGTCAGACCAACCGGTCGCCCCCTCTTTCGGGATGGTTGAGGCAATGGGCAATCCTTCCGACTGCAGCAGGTTCACCTGAAACGGCCATGAGCCCGAGGCGACAACGCCTTCATTCTTGAAGTCGTCCATCTGAATGAACGCATTGTGCCAGTAACGTCCGACAATTTTTCGTTGTTGACGCAGAAGATCAAGTGCCACTGCATACTGATCTGCATTCAACTCATACGGATTGGCAATGCCCAGCTCCGGGCGGTGATGCATCAGATACAGGGCGGCGTCCGCAACATGGATCGGACCGTCGTACGCCTGCACCCGCCCCTTGTTGGATTTGCCATCGGGCAGTGTCATCTCTTCAAACACAACCGACCAGCTATCTGGCGGTTCCGGGAAGACATCGGTGTTGTACATCAGCACATTCGGACCCCACATATACGGTGTTCCGTAGTGCTTTCCATCAACCGTATGCCACGGTGCGTTTTTCAGACGGTCATCGACCGTCTCCCAACTCGGGATGAGATCAATGTTGACTTCCTGCACCCGCTTTCCCGCTATGAGTCGCAAGGAAGCGTCGCCCGAAGCCGTTACCAGATCGAAACCACCTTCATTCATCAATGCGACCATCTCATCCGAGGTGTTCGCCGTCTTGACACGAACCATGCAACCGGTGGCTTCCTCAAAACTGGTTACCCAGTCGAATTCCTTCATGGTTTCTCCGCGCTCGATGTAGCCTGGCCAGGCAACAATATCGAGTGCGCCTTCTCCGGCACCGATTTCGGTTTTCATGTCCGCCAGACTGACTGACGACACGAGAAGCATTGTCGTCAATAGCAGTGAAAGCTTGATTTTCATGGAAAATTCCTCCTCTAATTCTGAGATGAACATTGGAAAATATTGGAGCCCGCAGAGGGATTCGAACCCCCGACCTGATGATTACAAATCAACTGCTCTACCAACTGTGCTATGCGGGCCCGGCGAATGTAACGGCCAATTGTGTTTGCTGCATTGACTCAAGACAAATGATGCGGTCAATGCAACCCGTTTGACTCTTGAATTGCAATTGGTGAATTTTACAGAAAATTGGTGCCCAATACTTCAATTTTTGGGATAACGGGCATGGTATTTCTTTTCAAAGGTCCGAGGAGTGCATGGTTGCAACTAGATTATCCCAAGTCGACTAGTTTCAATGCTAATCAACCACCGTAATCAAGCAGGTGAATACATGAACAGTTGGCGGAAAAAGTGGAATCGCACCATCAGAAATTCGCGACTTTCAATCACTTCGATTTATTTGAAATTCCAACTGGTAAAGCACTAAAATCACAACAAGAAGAATGAACGATAAATCCAATCACACGCATTCCACCGCACCTGAATCCAGAAGATGATCCACCATGAAGCTGACAGACTCACAAATCGAACAATTTCATTCCGATGGCTACCTGATGCTGCCGAATCTGTTCGACAGCACGGAAATCGGCGTTTTGCAACGAGCTGCTGACACAGTCTATGCATTGGAGCGCGAGGAGGTATTTCGTGAAAGCGACGGCAAGACCGCAAGAACGGCATTTGCCGCACACTATTACAACGAAGCATTCCGAAGGCTCGGCCGCCATCCCCGACTGATTCAACCCGTCGAGCAGTTGCTTGATGGACCGGTGTACATGCACCAGTACAAGGTCAATGCCAAGGCCGCCTTCACCGGTGACGTCTGGCAATGGCATCAGGACTACGGCACCTGGTCACGGGATGACCACATGCCTGAGGCACGCGCCATGAATATTGCGCTGTATGTCAATGATGTCGTTGAATTCAACGGGCCATTGTGGATGATCAGCGGATCTCACAGGCAAGGCGTTTTCGAGGCCGGGCATGATCTTCAGACAACCAGTTATCCGTTGTGGACGCTTGACAAGAAGACGATCACCGACCTGGTTGATCACGGCGAGATCATTTCCGCTAAGGGCAAGGCAGGAAGTGTGCTGATGTTCTACAGCACCCTGGTTCACTGTTCACCGCCGAACCTGTCGCCGTGGCCAAGGACTGTGGTGTATCTGTCCCTGTGTCACGTAGATAACCACATCCGACGCTTCAAGCGACCGGAGTGGATTGCGCACCGGGATTTCACGCCGATTGAATGCCTTTCGGATGATTGTCTCAGGCAACTTGCCGACCAACCCGTCGAAAGCGCCGCCTGAACTGCCAACTGATCGGCGACTGATTAGTCCGACAGGACAATCTCTCCGGATCGAATCGGGAGAATCTGCCCGTCTTCCTGCCTGAGCAACAGCGCACCGGATTCATCAATTCCGACGGCGTGACCCTCGCGAATTTGTGAACCCATCTGTCGCATTTGCCTGTTGTGGTACGCGTGCCACTGTTCCCATTCTTCCCTGAACGGTTTCAGTTGTTCTCTGGAAAACCGCTCCAGTCCAGCGCACATCTCAACGATCAGCTCCGCCACCAACTGGTTGCGCTTCGGTGCGATGTCACAAAACTCACCCATACTTGCAACAGGTTGGTCTATTAACTCAATGGCGGACGATGATAGGCTGCAGTTGACGCCTACACCGACAACCACGAAATGATCCTTGATTTCAATCAGGATTCCACTTAATTTTCTTTTGTGCCAAAGAATGTCATTGGGCCATTTCACCTCAAACGGCTGGTGACTGATGCGCTTGAGACAGCGCACAACCATGACTGCGATGGCTAGACTCAAACCGGATAGCTGTTGAACGCCGGAATGAAACTCCCAACCCACCGACATCATGACATTCTGAAAAGCACCGGCCACCCATTTCTTTTGCTGCCGTCCGCGCCCATGTGTCATGTGTTCAGCAAGGCAGATGGTTTTGTGAATCGACCGGTTCGTACAGAGACTGAGCAGGTATTCATTGGTGGAATCGACTGAATCCATCAATACGATCTCAATGTCAGTATCTTTAGTGAGTTGAGATATATATTGTTCAATATATTCATAGTTTAATGGGTGTATTTTAGTGTTAATTCTTATTTTTTTGCCGGACATCCAGATGATCGGGACACCAACCTCACTGAGCCACTTCAACGATTGTAGTACGCGGGTAGGAGCAATTCCGGTCTCTGTGGCGACACGATCAATCGTTTTAGCCTCTCCAGATTGGAGTGTGGCAAGAATGCGAAAAACTTTTGAGGTTTTATATTGCATGAAGTCAGCGTTCTTTTGTGCCACGGATATATCCGCAGCTTGGGTTTATGAATTTCAATCCAAAATTCCATTAGAGGATTTTCAATATAATTCCTAACCCTCGCAAATCAAAGCAATCCATACCGATGCCAGTAGAACGCAATCCCACACGAACAGTCAGAATTGGCTCAGCAGTCATCGGCGGAGGTAACCCGTTGGTCGTCCAAAGCATGTGTACGGCACATACCCGGGACGCCGATGCGACTGCAAAGCAAGCCAATGAACTGAGTGCTGCCGGCGCTGGAATTGTCCGTGTGGCAGTTGACAACAGAAAAGATGCCCAGGCCCTCGAGTCCATCCGCGACAACTGTGATGCCAATCTGAGCGTCGACCTGCAGGAAAACTACCGACTTGCAGCGACCGTTGCCAGACACGTCGACAAGATCCGATACAACCCTGGACACCTTTATCATCACGAACGGAGCAAACCAGTTGAAGACAAGGTGGGATACCTGGCTGATGTCGCATCCGACAACGACTGTGCGATGCGCGTCGGTGTCAATTCCGGTTCAGTTGACCCGGAGATGAAAGCAAGGTTTCCAGCCGATGACGCGGTGTCTCCCATGGTCACGAGTGCACTCGCCCACTGCGAGATGCTTGATCGCATCGGATTTACCCGATATTGCGTATCCTTGAAGAGTTCACACCCTGACCGGGTCATTGAGGCCAATAAGATGTTTGCCGCCGAGCGTCCTGACATTCCGCTTCACCTCGGTGTGACAGAAGCCGGAATGCCACCGGATGGCATCATCAAGACAAGAATTGCATTCGAGCAGCTATTCGCGGTCGGGATCGGTGACACTGTGCGGGTCTCGCTGACACTCCCGGAAGCGGAAAAGTACAGGGAAGTTGTGGCCGGACAGGAAATCATTGACGACTTTCTCGCGGGCCGGGTTCGCACTGTTGTCAGATTCAATCCGGACAGTCTCAACATCATTTCCTGCCCGAGTTGCTCCCGAGTCGAGAATGAAGCGTTCATCGATCTGGCACAGCAAGTCAAGGACATCACCCAGGACCTCAAGGATGAGGCGATCACCATCGCTGTCATGGGATGCCGTGTGAATGGTCCCGGAGAAACCGATGATGCCGACCTCGGACTATGGTGCGGACCGAATTACGTCAACCTCAAAAAAGGCGAAGAGAAAGTCGGTGCGTTCCGTTATAACGAGATTCTCGATCACCTGAAAATCCAAATCGACCAGTTGCTCGAACAACGACGGGCAACCTGACTCCGATACTTGTTCCTCACTCGTCAGTGACGCAACCCTCGCTGGCTGTTTTCACTGTTTTGATATAGCGATACAGTGTGCCCCGCCGAGCCTTGTAGTCAGGCATTATCCACTTCGCCCGTCTATTGTCGAGTTCCTGCTCACTGAGGTCAACGTCAATGGTGTTGTTGATTGCATCAATCGTGATTTGGTCACCGTCTTCCAGCAAGGCAATTGGTCCACCCACTTGCGCCTCCGGAACAATGTGCCCGACAATGAAACCGTGAGACCCACCGGAAAATCGTCCATCAGTGATCAAGGCAACATCTGACCCAAGACCGGCACCCATGACGGCCGATGTCGGTGTCAGCATTTCGGGCATACCCGGTCCACCGGTCGGTCCCTCGTAACGGATGACGATCACATCGCCCTTTTGAATCCTTCCCTGCTCCAAAGCACGCAACATTGCCTCTTCGCCATCAAACACCCGGGCCGTTCCGGAGAACACCTCGCCTTCCTTTCCAGTGATTTTAGCAACAGCACCTTCTGGTGCAAGATTTCCCTTTAGAATCTGAATGTGTCCTGTTGTTTTAATTGGATTATCGGGAGTTTTTATGATTTCTTGACCTGGATGAAGTTGCGGACGGCCCTCAAGGTTTTCAGCGATGGTTCGGCCGGTGACGGTCATGCAATCCCCGTCGAATAGACCCTCCGCCATCAGGAACTTCATCACAGCCGGAATGCCGCCGACATCGTGCAGGTCCTCCATCACGTACTGTCCGCTTGGCTTGAGGTCCGCTAGAAACGGAACGCGGTCGCTGACTGCCTGGAAGTCGTCGATGGAGAGTTCAACATCAACGGATTTTGCCATCGCAATCAGGTGAAGAACTGCATTGGTCGAACCACCCAGTGCACTCACAATCACCATGGCATTTTCAAAGGCCTTCCGGGTCATGATGTCCCGGGGCAGCAGTTCCAATCTCATCAGGTTCAACACTGCCTCTCCAGCGTCCATGCACTCTTGAATCTTATCCTTGTCGTTGGCCGGTGTCGATGAGCTGTACGGCAAAGACATACCCATTGCCTCGATGGCACTGGCCATGGTGTTGGCGGTATACATCCCACCGCAGGCACCGGCTCCGGGACAGGCATTTCGCACGATGTCCATCCGCTGGTCCTCATCAATGCGTCCCGCAATGTATTCTCCATAGCTCTGGAAGGCGGAAACAATATCGACTTTCTGTGTACCGGCTTTTCCGGCGCGGATCGTGCCGCCGTAAATCATCAGCGATGGCCTGTTCAGTCGGCCCATCGCCATCAGGCAACCCGGCATGTTCTTGTCGCATCCTGGAATTGTGATCAGTCCGTCATACCACTGACCGGCAACGACTGTCTCGATCGAATCTGCAATCAAGTCCCGCGACTGCAGCGAATAGCTCATGCCTTCAGTACCCATTGAAATGCCATCGCTCACGCCGATGGTATTGAATCGCATACCCAGCAAGCCGGCGGCTTCCACGCCTTGCTTGGAGTGATCAGCCAGGTCATTCAGATGCATGTTGCAGGTGTTTCCTTCCCACCAGATACTCGCAATGCCAACTTGCGGCTTGCTCATGTCGGCATCAGTCAATCCGGTACCGTAAAGCATCGCCTGTGATGCACCCTGCGCCTTGGATTGCGTCAGGCGTGAGCTGATCTTGTTCAATTCTGTCATTCCATTATCCTCATCAAAAGGTTCACTGATTCTGTCGGTCTAGTTTGTCGAGCGTGGTTCAATCAAATCGTCAAAGCGGCTGTCGATGATTTCCATTCTCGTGTCTGACAATTTATATACCCAATTGTCAAATTTTTCGTTCAAGGTTTTCGCCTCGTCTGAGATTGTCTGATCCGATGCGTCGCCGGCCGAAGCGCTGAATTGGACATAACCGTCAAAACCACCCCCGCCAATTTGCGCCTCCAGTTCGAGTCCATCAAAAGTTAGCGTCTTTATGAGAGTATCACCGCCAACCCAACCCTCCACGGGCTTGACGTCTATAAAATTCAATCTGCGCCATACCTCTCCAATATCGTTGACCGCAAACTGATGGCGAATCTGGTGCGAGGCTGAGACGCCATCGAGCAGAAAATCCCCGTCGTTCGCTGAACGCCTGAAAACCCGGATCCTGTTGTCCCCGCCTGACCGGACAATAACCTCCCTCACCCGCTCTGTGCCGAGGTCTATGATTTCCGAGTCAATCCAATCCATCGGTTGCGTCTGTAACGCCAGGCTACCCTCAGTCAGCCAAGTCTGGTTATCCGAAGGGCCTCGCACATAGTACTCGTTCAATTGAGGATTTTTCCTTGAAACCCTGGAATTGCCAAAATACAGTTCGGACAGTGATTCTCCCCTGTTATTGCGCAGCAAGACCAGCGTTGTGGGGGAATCCGAGTCGTCGCTTTCCAAGCCCGCAAGACCAAGTACGGTGTGTCTTTGCGGATCGCTGGTCTTGGGCTCCAATTTTCGAAGCTGACTCATCCCCACCAGAAACCTTCGGACTGTTGCCGGGTTCGCCGGATAAAACCCGAATCTGCTCACACCCCAGATTCCATTGCGATGCTGAATTGAGAATTCGCCTTGATTTGAGCGCACGATGACTTCAGATACTTCGTTGATTCTGTCAACAAGGCCGGGAAACACCAGCCCATGGTCGGTTGTCTCGGTCGAAGTTCGGTCCTGCAGGGCAACAATGCCGATCGCCGCCACACACACCACTGCAACAATGACCAGGATCAGTCTCTTCATCCTGTTTTCAATCGCTTGCTTACCTGAAGCCTCAGCTTCCGATCGCGGCGCTTCCAGCCGATCAAGCCTGTATACATCCCGACCAGCATGACCAGAATTGGCACCAAGGTGACATTTGCGACAACCAACATGGTTTCAAGCCGTTCAATATCCTGTCCCAGTCGGTGTTGCACATCCCGCAGCTGCTTTCTGATCTCAAGCTGGGTTGACCGCATCTGCTTGAGTTCCGCGCGTTGTTCATCCGTCAGAATTCTCTCACTGCCCTCACCTTCGCTGGGTACCTCAAAACTGCCAAGCAGGGACTCCACTCGGTCCAACTCTTCCAACAGTCTGGATTCGTGAGCCAGAAACTGACGTTCCGCGTCCTGTCTGATCTCGTTGATCCGATGGAACGGCCGAAAATGCCCGCCCCGGCCGCGAATGCCAATTAGACTGCTGTCGCCGGACAGATTGTCAACTGCGTTGTGAATCAGATCGCCATTTGAGGCGGTTGCCAATGCAACGGTCTGCCCGAGAACCTGCTGTTGTTGAATCCAGAATCTGTCGTGCAACAGATCTGTATCCGCAACGATCACCGCATTGATCATGCCATCCATGATTTGAGGCTTCGGCTCAGTGGATTCATCCGTCGACTCAGGCGGTCCTTGTGGAAATGCTGTGTCGGCACGTCCGCTTATGCGGGCGGCCATGACCATCTGTTCACCACTTTCCTCATAATTCTCAAGCAGTTGCCGGATATCGGTCACGGTGGAGAATTCCTCATAGTCATACAGCGTCGATGCCGGTGAGGTTGTCACGAGTTGCTGGATGTCCAGCCCGGCATCCTGATGCAGATCCAATACACCGGCAGTCGCCATGATGACATTGCCCAGCTGAGATGTGATCGGGTCATCGTCACTGAGTTGTTCGGGCTGTACATTCATCCAGACCGGATAGTCAATGACCTTGCCTGACGAACCATCGCCCTCCAATACCCGGGCGGCAATCGGCAGATCAGCGACAATCCTGTTCTCGCGAAGTGTCACGCCCCAATTCCGTGTCAGTTCGTTCACGTCTGCACCCGTATTGATGCCGGGTACCGTTTCTGAACCACCCAGCATGGCAGCCAGGATTTCCGAGAACGGATCCACAAAAATCAATACACTCTTTCCACCCAGTGCGAATTGATCGATCTCATAGAGCAACCGCTCGGGCAGACTCTTGGGGTGAATCAGGACCAGCATGTCGAGATTTCCGGGCAGTACCTCATCCCTTGTCGAGATCAGTTCGAGATCAAACAGGCTGTCAAGTTGAATCAGAAATGACCAGGGTGGCTGCTGTGATGCGGCATCCTGGCCAGGCGCAGCGCCAGTTCCCTGGATCGGCAATGCGCTGACAATGCCGACTGTCTTGCGTTCTTTCCCGTCCAGTTGATAAACCAGCCGGGTCAGGTCATATTCCAGCAGTTCCTCCCGTTCAGGCAGGAACAAGCTGATGGATCTGACATCATCAACGCTGTTGGTGCCCACCAATCCGAGATAGGCCGCGCTTCCGTCCGCCGTTGGAATTCGGGTCAACCCGTGTCCGACTGCCAGATCCTCGGCTTCCGAGAATGGTTCCGGCTCGACTACCCTTATGCTGACAGTCCCACCCGAGAGCCGTTCGTACTCAAAGAGAACCTCCTCAACGCGATCAACATAGGTATTGAAACCGGGAAAATCAAGCAAGGCGGACCGGGTAACAAAAAAGCTCAGAACGATCGGTTCATCCAGGTTTTCAAGAATACTCCTGGTTCCATCCGACAATGTGTACAGTCTGTTTTCTGTAAGGTCAATGCGATAGTTTGAGACCACCTGCTGTGCGATCAGATTGACGGCGAAAAAAGCCAGGAATGCCACCACAACCATGGCGGCACCGGACAGGTTCAGCGAAATCCGCGGTGTGTTCAATTGTTCTTCCTCACGTTTACGCCGACTACACTGAGGTAAAGGAACAGTACCAATACAGACCCGAAGAAAATGACACTGTGCAGTGAAACAACACCCTTGGTCATTCCGTTGAAGTGTGTGAGATAGCTCAGATTGGTCAGGGTTTGAATCAAGACCGTCGGCAACACCCCGGACAGTAGCTCCCCGACAATCGGAAATTCGCCCAGAATCAGGAACAGATTGACGACGACACCCATGACAAACGCAATCACCTGATTCTGGGTCAGCACTGACATGCAGGAGCTGACCGCCAAAAAGCCTCCCACCATCAGCAAACTCCCCAGGTAGCCGGCAACAATGACACCGTTGTCAGGATTACCAAGATAGTTCACGGTGATCCAGATGGGAAAGGTCAACACCAATGCACAGCCGGCGAAGACCCAGGAGGCGAGAAACTTTCCCAACACCGCTGATGTGGTGCTGACCGGCAGGGTAAGCAGTGTCTGTATGGTGCCGGTTTTTCGCTCCTCTGCCCACAAACGCATCCCCAGTGCCGGAGCCAGTACCAGGTACAGCCATGGATGGAAACTGAAGAATGCGGCCAGGTCAGCCTGTCCGCGCTCAATGAAGGCGCCAACGTAGAAGGTCAGGACACCGCTTGAGACGAGAAAGATGACAAGAAACACGTACGCGATCGGGGTATAGAAATAATCAGCCAGTTCCCGGCGAAAAATGACAACCCAAGGCGGCATCTGCTGTGTGTTCCTCAATTGATTCTGTGACTGTAATGGTCTGAACGATGCCAAAAACCCGTTCAGAAGGAGTAATCCTGTCAAATTATAACTTGGCAAAATCCCATCGAATTATCCCAATGACGAACCCCAAGAAGTTTGAACCACCAGGGATACGCAAACCAACCCCAACCGAACATCACTGCATGCTTGATGAGGCCATTTTTACATGATGTGCCGAGTCGGGTCGATATGAATCGGTACCATGTTTTAGAGCAACGGGCACGGTTGATAATTGGTATACTTTCGCGCTTGTTCAGCATTGCGGGATTGTTGCAATACGACCCGATCTTTGCTTCCATGAATGAACATCACCACCGCGCCGATTTGGACAATGCGAATCACCCGTCGTAGGAAGTATTTCAATTTCTCAACCAATAAGATTTCCGTTTGCCGACCGCCAGACATGTTTCAGAACCTGCCTGCATGTCCTCATGCCGTACTTTGAACGCCATTGACATCACCAAAATACCTTTTCAACGATATCCGTGCGGCAAATGACTTTTGACAAGAGACTGGCGCAGCTGCGCGATGGTGACGCAGACAATCTGTTGAAAATCCAACGCGGAATTGAAAAGGAGAGCCTGCGCATCACACCTGACGGCCATCTGTCCCAAAGACCTCATCCGCAGTCATTGGGGTCCGCACTGATGCATCCCTCTATCACCACAGACTATTCCGAAGCGTTGATCGAGCTGATCACTCCGACGTTCAATGGTTTACAGGAAGTCCTGGAATTTTTAAATCAACTGCATCGACTGACCTACCATCACATTGATGATGAATTGCTGTGGGTGAATTCCCTGCCCTGTCTGCTGGGGGACGAAAAAGCCATTCCCATTGCCGAGTTCGGAACGTCCAACATTGGCCGGATGAAACACGTCTATCGACGGGGGCTTGATTTGAGGTATGGCCGGAACATGCAGATCATCGCAGGGATCCATTACAACTTCTCGGTTCCTGATGTTTTCTGGAAAACCATGGAACTCTCGGACAACGGACCGGACCAACACGCAGTGTCGAATGCCTACATGGCCGGCATCCGTAACTTTCATCGCTTCAGTTGGCTGCTGTTTTATCTGTTCGGTGCCTCACCCGCAGCCTGTCGCTCATTCTTTTCTGAAGCGGACGCCTGCGGACTGGTCAGTCTGGGTTCACATACCCTGTATGCCAAGAACGCCACCTCATTGAGGATGAGCAACTATGGATACAGAAATCCGGTACAGTCGGAAATCTGCATCAACCACAATTCCGTCGATTCCTACATTGAGACGCTCAGCGAAACCATCAATACACCGTTTGCCAGTTACGAGAAGTTCGGTGTGCGATCAAACGGTGACTACATTCAACTCAACACCAATCTGTTGCAGATCGAAAATGAGTACTACTCGGTCATCCGGCCCAAAAGACGCACAAATTCGATGGAGAAACCCACCCATGCGCTGCGCGACCGCGGCGTCGAGTATCTGGAAATCCGCTGTCTTGACCTTGATCCCTACGAACCAATCGGCATTTCAGAAGTCCAATCGCAGTTTCTGGACTTGCTGATTCTTTTCTGCCTCCTGTATCCGAGCCCACCCATGCCCGACAGCCATCATCCAATCATCTCTGCGAACAAGGATGCAACGGTACTGAACGGGCGGAACCCGGAACTGATCCTCAAGCGCAACGGGGAGAGGATCAGCCTTGCGACCTGGGGCAAGGAGATTCTGGATCATCTGCAGCCGATCGCGGAACGATTCGACCAGGCACTGCAAGGCGATGGATACGAGCGATGCCTCAAGATGCAAAGAGACAAGCTCGACAACCCGGAGTTGACACCTTCAGCAAGGATATTGAATGAATTGATTGAAAACGATGAATCATTCTTCGCGTTTGCAATGCGCAAGGCTGAGGAAGCAAAAGCCGAATTGACCAAAGAACCGTTGGATTCAGCAACGATCAGCGAATTCGCAGAGGTTGCAACCCGGTCCATCCAGGAACAAATTGAGATGGAGTCAAGGGATGAAGAGGACTTCGATCAATTTCTCAAAGCCTACTTTTCCCAGTAGGTTCAGGCAAGATGGAATCCGTCGGTCGGATGGGACTGATCTGAAACCATTCAGTAATGGCGCGCCCGGTTGACGATTCCCTCTACGGGTTCACCGCGTTTCATTTTTTCCATTTTCTCCAATATCACCAGGCTGGCTGTCGCCGGATCCGGCTTGCTGGCGCAGTGTGGTGTGACCGTGACATTGGGCTCATCCCAGTAAGGGTGATCATCCGGCAGGGGTTCCACTCGAAAAACGTCAAGTACGGCGCCCCCGATGTGCCCGCTGCGCAACGCTTCCAACAGTGCGTCATCATCGATTGACTCACCGCGGCCGCAGTTGATGATCCGAGCGCCCTTGGGCAGTTGCGCAAGGGTTTCCCGATTGAGGAAGTTATCGGTTGCCGGTGTTCTCGGCAACAAACTGACGAGAATGTCCGTTCGACTCAGGAATTCGTTGAGCTCATCATCGCCCGCATAGGAGTGTACTCCCGGAATCTGCTTGCGGTTTGAGCTGTATCCGATCACATCGAAGCCAAGCCCCACCAGTGCCTTGCCGCATGCCTTGCCCAGAACTCCGAGGCCCAGAATACCCACACAGGTACTGCGCGGTGCCTTGTACACCGTTTGGAATGGATGATCCCAAACGCGCGGCTGATAGCTCGAGACATGCATGTGATAGCCGATCACGTGATGAACAACATACACGACGATGCCGTTGGTCAGTCCCGGTTCGGTCATCCTGACGATGGGTAGATGATCAAGCCGTGAATCCGACAGCAGATCCTCAACACCCGCCCACATCGAGAACACGGCTTTCAGATTGGGGAACCGAGTCAGCTCTCCAGAAGGCGGCCTCGCCACTATGGCGTAGGCAATGTCCTCGACCGTGCCAACGTCCGGCCAGACCCTGAGGTCCATATCCGGTGCAACACGGCGAAGTTCAGCCGTCCAGCGTTCGACATTCTCTTCAGTGGTCGCAAATAGGACGGCTTCACCCATTGAATTTTCCGCTCAGGCCGATTCGCCGCAAACTACTCGACAGCCAGCAACTCTATCTCAAAGACCAGCGTTGCTCCCGGAGGAATGGCAGCGCCAGCGCCGCGCTCACCATAGGCGAGTCCAGGTGGGATAACGACTTCGACCTTCGAGCCGACGTTCATCAACTGCAGCATTTCGGTCCAACCAGGTATGACCCCGGTGACACCGAAGGATGTCGGTTCGTTGCGTCTGTAGGAACTATCGAATTCGGTGCCATCTGTCAACATGCCGCGATAGTGTACGGTTACGGTACTATCCTCGGTAGGCGTTTCGCCGTCACCTTGAACCATGACCCGATAAAGCAATCCGCTTTCCGTGCTTTTCACGTCTGGCTGTGCTGAAAATTCTGCCTGAAACTGTTCCCCTGATGCGGTAATCATTTCCCTTAACTCCTCCTGTATTCTCGTTTGTTGCTCTGCAAACTCCGTCAGCGCAGCCTGCATTTCCTCATCGGTCAGTTTGAGCTCGCCGGTTGTGAGCAGATCTGAAATCGCCTGCGCCAGTACTTCGCCATTCAGCGGTGCACCCACTCTGCGCAACTGTTCGAGGATCTGCGACCCGAACTGAACACCCAGTGTGTAACTGAGCCTGCCGTTGTCAACCTCCAAATCAACGTCGTGGGCAACGGTCGGTGTCGCGACTGCTGCACACATTGCGCTCGCCAATAGCATTATCTTGAATCTGTTCATTAACTCCACCCAGGTCTAAATTGATATTTTGTGTGCCAAGACACAGAAACTGTCAATTCCGATCAGCGTGGGTCGTGTCAAGCGGCAACGCCGACTTGAAATCACGGTATTCAACAGCGACCCTGTTGGGAAGAACAATTCCAATCTGACAAACAGCATGAATGATACTTTATTTGCGCAGACAGACAGTCGCAATCAAGGAAATCACCGACACTTTCACTGCATCAACGCCAAATTCAGCGTGATCAATCCTGTACTCCTCGAACAACGGGGAAACAACAGCAATGACTGTGTCGTCGGAACAACGAAACCCATTTGCGATTGCGAACCAGCACATTGTTCGGATTGATTGCGGTTAAAATACAACATGAATACAAAGTCAACTTCATGCAGGCAACCTGATCAGTAAATTCTTAGCAAATTCGAATCTATCGGTAGCAACCCGTGCCCATAAACTCCAAACTGCTTGAAATCCTTCGCTGCCCGGTGACGAAGCAGCCATTGTCACTGCTATCGGACAAACAACTCGACAACATCAATCAGCAAATACCCAGCGGATCGGTGCACTATGCCGACGGCTCGGTCGTAGAACAGAAGCTTGAAGAGGGACTGATCACTGACAATGGCAACCATGTCTATCGAATTGATGACGACATCCCAATCATGCTGCAAAACCGCAGCATACCGATGACAGAAATCGAGAGGAGTTAGCCTGGGCTACCTTTGCTGGTAGTATTCCATCAGGATTTTGGCAACTTCCGGTCTTGAGAACTCCTCGGGCAGATTCTCGCCGGCTGACAGCATTTCCCGCACCCGTGTTCCGGACAGCAGGATGAAATCCTCTTTTTTATGGTCTGGTGCATCGCGCATCATCACCACCGCATTCAGTTTCTTCGACCAGGCCGTGTGATCTGCCTCGAATATTTCAATATCCAACGCACCTGCGGGCACATCCGTGTGAAAGATTGTCTGGGCATCAAAGGCGCCATAATAATCCCCCACTCCAGCGTGGTCGCGGCCGACGATCATATGGGAGGCGCCCAGGTTCTGGCGAAAGATCGCATGCAACACAGCCTCGCGGGGACCTGCGTACAGCATGTCAAATCCATATCCGGATATGATCACGGTGTTTTCCGGAAAGTACAGTTCCACCATCTTGCGGATGGCATCATCGCGAACCTTGGCTGGAATGTCTCCGGGTTTCAACTTGCCGAGCAGCATGTGTATGACCACACCATCGGATCCGGTTCGTTCAAGTGCGGTCTTGCACAGCTCCTCATGTGCACGGTGCATTGGGTTGCGGGTCTGAAAGGCGACCACCTTGTTCCAGCCGCGCTGAGTGATCTCTTCGCGGATCTGGATGGCTGTCCGGAATGTATTCGGAAAATCACTTTCGAAGTAACTGTAATTCAAGACTTCGACCGGGCCCGAGATCACCGTTCGACCTTGGCTCAGAAAAGTCTTGACTCCGGGATGCTGGTTGTCCGTTGTGCGATAGACACTTTCTGCGATGTGCATTAGTTCCTCTGTCGTCAAGGTGTCCACAGATTCGACAGTCTGAATCGCCAAAGGTGGATTTCCGTCGACTTCCGAGTCTTTCAGAGTGATTCGATCCCCTGCCCTGACACCTTGAACGCTGTCGGTTCGATTCAACACGGGCACAGGCCAGAACAATCCGGACTCGGTTGTCATTTCATTCGCAATGGAAAGCGCATCTGTCCGACTCATGAATCCTTGCAGCGGGGTGAAATAACCCGCCCCCAGCATCACCGCACTGCTCGCCGAAGAGGAATTCAGTAAAACAGAAGGCAAATGCTTGGACTCCTCAATCAATTCATCCCGGAGTTGATTGTCGGAAACATAACTGGGCGTGAGTGCCCCTGACTGATAGGGATTGATCATGATTCAAAAAAAGAGTTTCTGACTAACCGGCCACTGCATCTGCGGATGTGGCGGTGCGAACGACTTCTCTGCGTTGCCGAACCCCTTCGGCCAGCTCGTTCAGCAACGATACCGTGGCCTCCCAGCCGAGACACGCGTCGGTAATGCTTTGTCCGTACACCAAAGATTGTCCGGGATCATAGTCCTGACGTCCCTCGACGAGGTGACTCTCAATCATCACACCCATGATGCGGCAGTCACCGGAGGCAATCTGTCCGGCGACATCGCGCCCGACATCGGTTTGCCTTGCGAATTGCTTGGAACTGTTTGCGTGGCTGAAATCTATCATCAGGTTTTCCGCCAGACCGCGCTTTCTCAAAAGTTCTGCTGCACGATCAACATCCGCAGCCGAATAGTTCGGTTCGCTGCTACCCCCTCTGAGTATGATGTGACAATCCTCATTTCCGGCTGTCTCGAATATGGCGGTCTGTCCATCCTTTCGAATGGACAGAAACCGATGCTGTTTCGATGCGGCATGTGCGCCATCGACCGCAATCTGCAGATTGCCATCGGTTCCGTTTTTCAGTCCGACCGGACAGGACAGTCCGGAAGCGAGCTGTCGGTGCACCTGACTCTCGGTTGTGCGTGCCCCGATCGCACCCCAGCTGACCAGATCGGCCACATACTGCGGTGAGATGATGTCCAAGAACTCAACTCCGGCCGGTACGCCTGCATCGTTCAGTTCAAGCAACAGATTCCTGGCAAGCCGCAATCCCTTGTTGATATCAAAAGTTCCGTTCAGGTCCGGATCGTTGATCAGCCCTTTCCAACCAATCGTAGTACGCGGCTTTTCGAAATACACCCGCATGATTATCAAGAGGTCATCGGCCAGTTGTGTCTTCACGTCCTTCAACCGGTCGGCGTACTCCCGGGCGGCCTTGGAGTCATGGATGGAACAAGGCCCCACAATCACGACCAGTCGGTCATCCCTGCCGTTTAAGATGTCATGTATCGCATTTCGCGTGCCATTGACAACCTCAATCGCCTTCTTTGACGCCGGAATCTCCGTCATTACCTGGGCTGGGTAGGCGACGTCGCAAATTGATGCTATTCGGAGATCTTCGATCTGCGGATTTTCTGAATGTTCAGCTACGGTCATTACCTGTTTCTTTCGTTGTGGTCATGCAAGGCTGACTTGCAGACAATTGCATTAAAAAGCGCGTATTATAAGCAGTAATTGACGAACGGCAGGATTATAGAATTCGAAAAAACCATCAACCATCTGGTATGACGAGGGAACTAGACATGAAAGCGTTGATATGGATGTCAACAGTCAGGTCTGTACTGACCTCAAAACCTTCTGGTAATCGACAAACCTTGAGTTTGCCGCTATTTCTGAAAAGCGAAAGGCTCACAGGATCGCTTGGCTTCAGTCGCTGCCACTGTAAAATTCATACAATGACTGCAATCGAAAGTCTGTGGGGTGTCCAACGATGTTGAGAAATGTGCTGATTTTCGTTCTGGGTATCGCTGCTCTGTACTCGGTTCTCGCAGTTGGCATGTTCATCTTTCAGAAACATCTGATTCACGTGCCGTTCAAGACGTATGTGGGTGATCCAAGTGCCAGGGGTCTCGACTATGAATCGGTCACACTCGTTCCATCAGCGGAGGATGCCAAGCTGAGTGGGTGGTTCGTCGAACAGCCCGATGCCCGGTTCACCGCCTTGGTTTTTGGTGGAAATGCAGGGAACATGTCCTACATGCTAGATACAGTCGAGCTGTTTGCCAATCTGGGCTTGTCGGTATTCATCTATGACTATCGAAGTTTTGGCAGCAGTGAGGGCAAGCTGACCGAGCGCGCAATGTATGACGATGCGGGACTTGCCTGGGATTATCTGACTCAAACCCGGCAGATTCCACCCGACCGGATTATCGTCTTTGGACGGTCGCTCGGTGGTGCAGTCGCCAGCTGGGTCGCGACCCAACATCAACCCGCCGCCCTGATCATGGAATCAGTCTTCACCAAGCTTGAGGACATGGGTAAAGTCCACTATCGGTGGATTCCAACAAAATACCTGCTGCGGTTCCGCTACGATAATCTGTCCCGAATTGACCAAGTCAGATGCCCGATTCTGTTCATACACAGTCGTGAAGATGAACTGACGCCTTTTGCGCACAGCGAGCGGCTTCACGATGCCGCGACTGCCGACAAGCACCTGCTGGCGATCTCGGGCAATCATGCCAGCGGATTTCTTGAAAGTGGAGCGGTTTACACCGAAGGTATTGAGGATTTTCTCAGGAGGGTTTTGAAATAAACTCAATGTTTAGGTTTCATTTTTCAGTTGATCATCCGATTGACCGTATAGTTCCCAAACCGAAACATCTAGTAATTCAGCCAATCTTGATAACGAAATCGTTTCCTCGGCATACGCTCTGAACGCGAGACGTTTGAAACGAGTTGGAGTTTCCCCGTTCATAGCGCAAGTTTCATTGAATTGCGCAGTTCTCCAGCCGAGTCGTTTATATCGATCCAACAGTCTTCGAAACAACGCCTCCTTGATGATGCCTAATTCCCTGAGTCGTTGAGTAACTTCATGTATGCTCACTCCGAAAATCTGTTTCAGATAGAGAAGTTCACTAATGTCAATATCAGAACGATTCCGTCCAACCTCGATCCAGAGTGACTCCGCCGGCATCAGGAATGCCCCCGCGAATCTATGTGCTGCTTTTTCCTGGTCCAACTTAGAGGAGACATCCAAAACCAAGTGTCCCAACTCATATGCCAGGGAAAAACGCTGTCTTTCTCCCGAGTGATTTTGATTCACAGCGAACACTGGTATCGAATTCTTTTCGGTGCGTCTTACTCTGGCGGATAATCCATCTACATTGTTCAAGTCAAAAGATAGAACCTTCACTCCACGTTGTTCCAGCGATTCAACGAGATTGAAAATCGGGACGGTTCCCAGACCCCAATAATTTCGTACGTATTTTGCAGCAATTTCCGTCTCCGTCATATTGTTCAAGACAGGATATGGAAAGACAAGAGGCTTGCGCCAATCTATGCTCCCCAATCCGAGTAGTTCTTCAACGAAAAGATAACGTTCCACAAAATGTAGAGTCCTTGCCTCAAGCATCGCCATTTCATGCTTGTTGGTTTTCTCATTCTTTTTGAACTCGACTGCTTCCAATTCAATACCGGGCTTACTCAGTAGAAAATCAATCGAAACGTTCAATGCATCAGATAGTGCGATTAGCACCTCTGAATTCGGCCCGCTTTCATCTCGTTCATACTTCCCAATTGCTTGGGCAGATACTCGATATTCGATCTCTTTTGCCAAAGACCTCAGAGAAAAGCCTGCAGCACGGCGTGCAACTTTAAGTCTTTGTCCAATCATTTGATGTTTTCCATAATTCATTTACATATTCAATTAACACTAATTTATTGTAAACTACTTATCAAAATGAACTCACTAAAATGTAAGATTGACTTCTGTAAATGTATATATGATATTTGTATTTTTAAATTCATTAAAACAGATATATAGAATTTTTTCCACAACAAATATGCAAATGAATCCGATTCCTAATGAGTAACATTTGCAGGTAATTGGCAGTAACAGATAAGATCATTATTCGTATGTTTATATATTCTGTAAACCTAGTAAGAGTGAAACGCCCAACTGAACCGCAGATGAATCCCTACTAAGTAGCAAGCCTTGAAAGATTCGCTTTTTTGCGGTATCAGATATCAGAGCCTATCAGCGAGGACGATCGGTCCATTGGGCGGTTATAAGTTTCAGACTCTGCCATTCAATTCCGAAATTGGCAACAAGTTTCAATTTCAAAATATATGTGAACCAGCACATTGCGGAATGACGATGCTGAAGAAAAAGAAAAATACTACCTTTCTATGCGGACAGGGCGTTCCCCAACAGGCGATCCGACTTATGCCGGTGTCCTGTTTATGGTTCGGCAAGCGATTGATACTTTGATGTAATCGATCGCCTGTCCGGCAATTTCCGCCGCTTCGAGGATCACTTCTATTGGTTGGCGAGACGTTTTTAACCATCCATTGATATAGGATAGAGACGAGTTCTGGACACCGATACCGAAGTCAGAACAGAGAAAAGCAGCACCAATCTCAGCTGCTACTTCTTCCAGCCGGTCCGTCTCCAAATCCGGATAGACCATGACGATTGCATCCCGCGCCAAGCGATCCTTGTGGCCGCTCCAGTGGATGATCTCGTGGAACAACGCGTTATAGTAACTACCCGCGCTCGCAAAGAAAACCATCATCGGAATATATATACAGTCGTGATCCGGCACGTACTCGACCGTGTGGTCTTCGGAAAAGTCGATGTCAGCCCAGCAGTCTGTGATCCACTCCTCGACAAAATCGATGTTCTCCCACTCCTTGCTGGGCTTTGTTACAGTCGCAGGAAGTGCCAGGCATTGCGCGATGTTGAAAACGTAGTCCCATCCTCCGCGCTTATGCTCGATTACAAGCGGCTTCTCACCGTCTCGAATCGCCCCGCCTGAGTCCCGAACTTGAGGGGCCGTGATCCATGCAAAGTTCGTCCAAGCATTAGCCTTCACAGCTTGAACAAGGACATCAGGATTGCTGATTCTGTAGATGTTGCCAGTAATGGCATTGAAGTGTACGCCCATTTGAGGATCATCCCAAGGCTTGATCCATGGAGGTGTTCCCTCCCCTAGTCCCGCGATGATGTAGTCAATGACTGCTTCGTGACTGATTTCGTTCATCGTCAACATGAAATTTCTGGTACAAATGTTGTCAGCTTACCATTATTGAGGTGTCACCGCAAGTCACAACCAGTCACTTGGCCGCTCCGCTACCGATTAACGTCTCCGCAATCCATTAGGCGACGACGATGTTCGTGGCGGCTGTCTCGCCATAATTGATCATTGGAAACGGAATTCGATAGCCTTAGCGAGATAATCGGAGATACAGCAGTATAAAAGTCTTCATTTCTATTAATCAGGAACCAGTGATGCACCTGACTGTCTAGCGTTAATTTGAAGTTGGCAATAAATCAGTACGCAATCGATAACCTCTCACCCAATAGTTTGGAGAACACTCTCGGAAAGTAATTGAAAGAAATCTCCCGTACAAACCACTTGTTGCTAGGGAGCATGGTCACTTGAGAAAACTGGAATTCAAGTCAACTAATCCGCTTGTGGCAAGAAATTTACAAACGACGGTACTCGTTCAACTAAATCCCCAGTTACCACTGCAACTTCATTCGATAAGTCAGAACTAAACTTAACGTTTCTGACATTACGAGGCAATTCACCACGGATTGCTGGAATATCTCTGAGGTCATAGTACTTCAGAGTAGAGTTTGCTAGTTGATCGTCAAAACACTTCGATAAACTTTCAGTCAAGCAGTTGCCAAGTGTCGCCGCGATTGTATCGTGCAATTTCAAAATCAAATCTGAATCGAATGAAATGTTGTCCTCAATGCTACGAACGAGTTGACCTAACGATAATCCTCCAGATGTTTGCTCAGTTAGAATAGAAACTACAACAGCTATGGAGTTTGCTGGAGGATTACACTGATCGTAAGAAAATTGATGAACTCGGTCTCTACCTGTACTAGCCTTGACGTCAATTCTAATCGCCCCATCCGTAAAGTCGAATCTTTCGGAATCCTCGATTCTCCAAGAGAACACTGCGTGCCCAACATTGGAACACTGATTAATGAAGAATAATTCACCAAACAAACCGTTAATTGATCTCGTTGGTGGCTTACGTATTTGCTGAAACAATTTGGCAATACGATTTACTGCCGAACTAATTTTGTTGGAATTCGGTAAATCTCCAATTATGCGAATTAACATCTCGCATACAAATAAAAAATACTTAATGACTTGCTGATCTTTCGTTCGACAACGCAAAACCGTAAAAAAACCACTTTCTCGATCAGAATCTCTCGTTCGCACCAAGCAATATATTGCAAATTGAACTTCCAGATATTCGAGTCGAATTGGAGATTGATATCCTTCGCTACTGCCAAGATTATCAATGAGTAAACATGGAAATGCTTTCGCGTCTCTTCCGATAAAATAATTTGGATGATTTACAACTCTTTCGGTGTGATACTGTGTGCCATTACTTTCATCCGACAAGGACGTGGAAATCATTTCGAATTGATGCTCCAAAGGCGTAAACAATTTACTACCCTTCTTCCTGAACGACCCACGAAGCACTCAATCTTCTGGGTATCCATACAGCAATCGTAAACACATCAGAAACGGTTAATCCGTCATTTCGAGAAACTTCTAACTCATGGATTTGTACAGAAACCGCGTCTTCTTTTCGAATCGCCCGATCTCCAGGATACAGCCTCGACTTTTCTTCACTTGGGTCGTAGTGCTCACCTTGGAATAGATTGATCAGCACCCCATTTTCATCTACTCTACGAGAACGTTTCTGATTTGGGCTCATCCGATATACTACACAGTTTTCCTGTGGGTTTACCTCAAGCGCCTTGCTTAGTTGTAGCAACATTCCAGTATTCCTTTGAGAATCGCCGATATCAGTAATTCGGAGATTAACCAATAGAAATTCCAACACATCTGCAAGTGGCACCTCTTTGCAAATTTCGTGCATATGAAATTTAGTTTGCATTGGAAATGAGTCATCTGGTGTAAAGTTAAGCGAAGCAATGAATTCCAAAACAATTTGTTGATTAAACTGAATCACCGCGTGATTGAACGATATTGTGCGGGCAACCTGCCACGAGTCAGAAAAATTCCCTTGCATATAATCCAAACTGAGCACTTGATTACGGCACGGCTTAAGTAACTTATCAAGTACGAACGCGCGTTTCCATTCATCCAGTGAGTACCCCTTCAGTTGATTTTCAATAAGTTGTGACCTAATGTCTTCTTCGTGGTCTACATATGACTGGAACGATCGAATGGTTTGATCGTCAAGAAAGACTCGACAGTAACCAAGATACTTTCGTTTATAGCCAAAGAATCGAGCACGTTGTTGAATCGTATCGGCATTTCCAACTCCGATCCCTCGAGGCATGTAGGTGACGGTCAGTCCTTCAACCGTAAACCCTCGGTCCATTGCTCTTCCACCGATAAGAATCCAGCCATAGGAATTAGCCCACTTCGGCGTATCGCCAGTCTTGGAATTTACTTCCACAACACTTGTATTTCGAAAAGTCAAATCAAAGTTTTGAATCAACTGATCAAACGCAGGTAAACTGTCACCAAGAGTTTTAGCCAAATCTTTGTGCGCTATTCGAAGAAGATCTAAAAGGTCCATTCGATCAGGGTCATCGGTTGACAAATTAAACGTTTTTCGCCATTCACCAAATATTGAGTTAATCCAACTACAGTATTGTCCGTGATCAGCGGTAAGGTGTGAAGGATGAATCAACATGGAACGATTCCCTTTACTGTCTTCTACCAATCCCGCAGTGACTCCAACCAAAAATATGCATAATGCATTAATCAATGACATTGGAGGCTCTAGAGTTAAGGATGGGTCCGAAGGAATGTCCTCGGATGGAATTGGTCTAATGTAGTTTAACTTTTCACCGAAAAACTCTCTTCCACCTACGTACTCACTCCCTGGTTCAAGCAATTGGACAAAATTTGGTGACAATGAATCGATTAGATTGATCAGCAATGGAGCCTGAGGTGTTGCTGTGTATTGCAAGTAAGTATGGCAAGGAATACTTTCTCGCAGTTCGATTAATCTGCGATAGGTTGTACTGGGCGTCTCTTGATCTATATTGACATTGAGACTTGCTTGATCAGCTTCATCATCAATAATTAATACACGTAGATTTTCTAAATTCAATGACTCAAACAATTTTGCAAGTTTAAATAGACGATTGTGATTCTTAAGTACGGTTATTAGAATTGTCTTTTTTAGATTGGCTGGAGACCTTGAGTCTGCCCAATTTTGTAACTGGTTACGAAATTGTTGCCGAATAATCGTACTATCATCTGGATTTTCAAAGTGAATCCAGTCGCTGCTGGATAGAAAGTCATCTATGCCAAAGTCACGCCTCAATCGATTTGTAGATTGCTCTAGAAGTGAATTGGATGTGCCGGCAATGATAACGACAATGTGAAAATCATTATCTCGTGCCAGTGCCGCTACAGCCTCAAAGGACATAGTTTTACCACTTTGAACGTATCCTACAACAAGTCCGGTTTCATGTCCGTTAGATACTGTAGGCAATGCACACTGCTTTAGGATTGAAACCGCAGAATCTTTTACCTGATCTTTACTCTCCGAAGGAACCACCCTATCCAGGAACTCGTAGATTTTTTCCCCGACAACCGGCTCCCAACAATCTTGTTCCGTCACAATTGGTTGAATTATCGTACTGGCAGTCTGCATCACGCTGATATCACTCGATGATTAGTTTGGATTAGACAATGCGTCCTTCAAAATCTCGTTTATATTCCCACGAACTCGACCTGCAAACTTGACACCAGATTTTCGTGTTATAACCTCAGCCAATGCAATAGCTGATGCCACTCTCAACGCAACTTCAAGTTCTTCCTTTCCTGTCACGAATTGTTCCATAAACGGATGGACAATCGATACATTAATGTTGATGGTATTCTCCTCGTCCTTGTAAATCGGCGCAGCTAGCCAGTCATTTACGGCTGGGTCATCGTCCAAATTAATGTTGATTTTCCAAGTTTGATCATTAAAGCGAATAATAAAACTTCTTTTCTCTACAGATGAAGTGGGTAATGGGTCGATTATTTTTTCTTTAGTTTGCGAAGATTCAATAAGGTTCGGCAGTAATGTTGGTAAATGTTCTTTCAACACACTTACAGTGTTATCCATCGCTACTTTAGCTGCTTCTTTCCTTTCCTGATACTCGTGCGAGTCTTTCGTTACTCGAGCTCGGTAATTTTCTGCTTGCGTTAGGAGTGGTAAATCTTCTTTGTCGAGTTCTTCTCGCAATAATTCTAAAAATGGTTGTTCATTTTCGTCCCAACGAAATCCGTCTTTGGTATGGCTAACCTCAAATCCATCGAGGTGAAGTTCCCCGAATAGTCTTTGGTATCGATAACTGTTTGATCTGCCAAAGACAAATTCCGGGCGATAGCATTCATCACCACTTCCTTGGATTACGCGTCGGCGGCGAAATAACGAGAATCCAGCTCTATGTGTACTACCTTTCTCTCGCAAAGCGGCAAAACCACTAACCGACAACCCATCGCCAAAATCCATTTTTATCTCTTTTCTCCATAATCTGTTGACGCCATCTTTTTCTTTGTAATATGGAGCATTTAGAATTCGAGGGGACTCATATTTGAGTTGTTCTTCGTTTACCATGAGTGTCAACTCATCGTTACGTATGAATTCTCTGTAAATATCAGTAAGATGGTCCTTAATTTTCCCTAAAGTTCTACGAACTGGCAGATGATGTACGTCCTTTAAAATTATTTCCGTAAAATGCATGTTGACGTCTTGTCGATTTTCTAAAATTTCAAGTTCGTCGATACTGTCTTCAACTATTTTATTAATATCAAACTTTACGACCCTTTCCGTTGACTCATTTAGAGCTGATGTTCTAACAGTCCAGTTATCCGTAAACCAGCATGCTGCGCTTTTCATACCCATTCCAAATTCTCCTAAACCTGTTCGGTCAGAAGGGACGGCTGCTGGACGAAAAGCCCTGCTATATTCCGATTGTTGAATTCCCGCCGCGTTATCGCGAATAGTTATTCGAGACAGGGATTCATCGATGTTAATTTTTACTTGCAACCGAAATTGACTCCCGTGTAAACCAAATAGTTCTTTCTTGTGTTTCGAATAACTCTGGACAGAATTGTCGACAAACTCCGCCAAAGCGAACCAAGCTTTGTAATTTAAGTGCCTGAGTACACCAAGCACGCTGACACTTGGTCTTATTTCAATCGTGTTTAATTTCGTTTCATTCACTTTGATTCCCTTGAATACTAAAGAGTTGTACTAAATTGAATTTCAAGTATTGTCTCTTTCCTAAACATTCTCATTGAATTTGACACAGTTATCTATTTTCAGCAAGCAGTCTGCTACCTGTCTAACAACATCAACGTTTACAGCATTTCCAAGAGCTTTATATGTAGACTTGTCTGACCTTGGCAGATTGGGAAGCTCGTCCAAGCTCTGAATTTTGCAACATTCTCGAACTGTCATGTATCTTCGCTCCCAAGCTATCACCGGAACTTGACTGGTTATCGCAACTAGTGAAGGGAATGTGTCAGGAGTTTTAACGCGGATACCAGAGGCACGAAATTGAATAATGTATTTCCAAATATCTCGTTCTCCTTCTCTAGAGTTCCACTCCAATTTTTGAAAACTCGATGGAAAATTTCGGACAAATGGCTTCCATTCGTCGATCCAGTTCTTGTGTTCATCGTATAGTTCACGGTTTTGACAGATATATTTGATCTTCCAAGGAGGCAACTGTACCTTCTCGTTTCGAACGTAACTCGGTAAGAAATCAACAATTTCTTCGGTACGAACATCAGTTAGTTGTTTTCCAAAACTACCCTTGAACGATTTTAATTCAGTGTTGCTGAAACTCAATGGAGCTCTTGAAGTATAAGGATAGTCAGCTCCGAATTCCATAGCCCAGATAGGAAATGAAGGTAGGTCTAGATTGTCAGGAAAAGTTTCAAGAAACTTCTGCCAGGTAGCCAAATAGTTGATACTTTCATTAGTGAGTGTCGCGGCATGATTCGGATTACTGTCTAAAATTGAATGAACAGAGAGTTCTTGAGCACTCGAATTGCTAGGCCATTCAAATCTAGAAATACCTCCCCTTCTACCAACAATATACGCTCTCTTGCGTATTTGCGGAATTCCAAACTCGTGAGGTGACAATAACTTTTCCCGAACACTATAACCCGCTCTCTTTAGTCGGCTCTTCATGATTTGCCATGTCTTGCCATCATGGTGTTTCAGGAGATTCGGAACGTTTTCAAGGATAAAGTATTTTGGTTTGTGCGATTGAAGGATACTGACAACGTAATCAAATAGATTTCCCCACTTGGGACAGTCAAATCCCAATTGGTCACCGGCTTTCGAAAACGGCTGACACGGGAAACCAGCGCAGAGAACATCGTGTTTCGGGATCGATGAGATATCTAGGTAACGTATGTCACCACTGGGTTGAATTCCAAAATTTTGCTCGTAAATTCGAGCAAGTTCTTGATCATTTTCGCAGGCAAATACGCACTTATGCCCCAATGATTTCAAGGCTGAATTGAATCCACCCAACCCTGCAAATAGATCAATAAACCTGTATTTGATCTGGTCGGGAGGAAAGTCAGTCCTGTCCAGTTTTTGCATTGAAATTGATGGCACAGGTATGCATTGGCTTTCTAAATCTACGTTCGAGTAATTTCATCAAACAAAACCGTTGTACGGGACGAAACTCAAATTTCAAACTGTAAACCAATTAATTGGACTACAAATGCTCGCCACCGTTGATATGAACCTCAGACCCGGTAACGTAACTTGAGCCTTCGGCACACAGAAAGTAAATGGTCTGGGCAACCTCTTCCGGAGTGCCCAACCGATGCAGCGGGATGCTTTCAACCAAATCATTCGTACCGGGTGACAGGATCGGTGTATCAATCTCGCCTGGAGCAATGGCATTGACTCGAATTCCCCTTGAACCAAAATCCCAGGCCATTTCCCGGGTCAGCGCAGCCAGGGCCGCTTTCGAAGTTGCATAGGCGGTACCGGCAAATGGATGCACTCGGCTGCCTGCGATCGATGTCACGTTGACGATTGATCCATGCCCCTTGGTCAACTCATCCATCAATCCTCTGGCTAGGACAATGGGGGCAAAAAAGTTCACCTCGAAAACAAGTCGCCAGGTTGCCATGCCTGTATCAGCGGGGCCCAGACGATTCCCGCTCTCGTGTTTGGGAGAGATTCCTGCGTTGTTCACCAGCGCATGCAATGCACCACCTGCAAGTCGCTTTTTCAGTTCTGCGAGACCGATCGAGCGATGGTCCGGATCACCCAGGTCGATCTGGATGTGGTCATCTTCGCCCGCCTGCCATGGACACTCGGTCGAAAACGCCCTGCGCGAGCATGTAATCACCCGCCAGCCATTCTCCTCGAATAACTTGGCGGTTGCATGGCCAATACCCTGACTCGCTCCTGTCAGAACAAGCGTCCGCTGGCCTTCAGACCCCGAGCCTTTGGATTTTTTCGGTACGTTGATTTTTCCGGTGATTGGACACCTTTCAACTTCTTGTGGTGCTGTCGTTTCCATGTCCAAATCCCCCATATGATTTCAATCATCTTCCGGTTGCACGAATTGAGCCTGCAGTCTCTTTTGGATCTCCATCGGTGCGGGCTCATAGGTTCCAAACTCCATTATAAATGCACCCTCCCCACCGGTAATCGCATTCAGCCTCGACTGGAAATCAGACATTTCGGCAAGCGGTGCGGAACCCGAAATACGAACTGAACCTGACGCCATGGAGTCGGTGTCACTGATTCTGCCTCGTCGCGATGAGAGTTCTCCGGCGATGTCACCCATGTTGGCACTCGGTGCGGTGACAGTGACGTCCGCAACCGGCTCAAGGACAATGGGGCCTGCTTTTGACACGGCATCCACAAATGCCTTTTTCCCAGCCGTGATGAATGCCACTTCCTTGGAATCCACAGCATGATGCTTGCCGTCGTATACCACCACACGAATATCCTGCAACGGAAATCCGGCAAACGCGCCGTGCTCCAATACCTGTTTCACACCCTTTTCCACTGCCGGGATGAACTGCGAGGGAATCACTCCGCCAACAACATTATCAACAAATTCAAATCCCCCACCCCTTGCAAGCGGTTCAACCCGCAGAAAAACCTCTCCAAACTGGCCCGCTCCACCGGTCTGTTTCTTGTGCCGGCAGTGACCTTCTGATATTCGGGTCACGGTCTCTTTGTATGGGATCGTTGGTATGGAAGTGGTGACTTCAACGTTATAAACCGTACTCAATCGCTCCATCGCAATTCGAAGATGCAAATCTCCCAATCCCCGCAAAACAGTCTCATTGGCGACCGGGTTGCGCTCGATGCTGACACAGGGGTCTTCTGCCGCGATCTTGTGCAATGCTTCGGATACTTTTTGCTCATCACCGCGGCTCGCTGGTGCAATGGCCAGACCGACCATGGGTTTCGGAGCCGACACTGCACGAAGCCGAATCCGTTGATCTGAGGCGAACCGCAGCAGAATGCTGTTCTGGGTGATCTCATCGACTTTGGAAATACCCAGAATATCGCCGGCGATACACTCGGTTATATCGGTATGCTGCTTGCCCAACATCGAGAAAAGATTGCTGACACGGACCGCTTTTCTCGCGTCACCGATGAATACTGATGCATCCTTTTTCAGTGTGCCCTGGAATACTCGAACAGCTCCGATTTTTCCGACAAAGGGGTCAAATGCCACCTTGAATGCGTGTGCAACCAGGAAATCACCATCCGCTTCGGGTCCCAGCTCACTGATCTGCATGTCATCACCTTCCCCACTTTCAATCTGCGCTGGATTGCCTTCATTCGGATTTGGAAATACCTGCTCGATTGCGCCAAGCAATTCTTTGACGCCCGTACCTGTGTCTGCCGACGTGAAAAAGACAGGCATAAGATGACCCTCGCGCATCGCTTGTTTGAAGACAGACGCCACGCGATCCTCAGGCAGCTCGCCCTCCTCAAGGTAGAGCTCCATCAATTCCTCATCGACTTCGGCGATCTGGTCGGCGACCGCAGTATGCGCGTCACTCACAGATGAGAAGTCTGACTCACCATCACTGTTCATCAGGCAATCGACAACAGACTTGCCTCCATCCGAGGGAAGGTTGACCGCCAGGCATTCACTTCCGAACTCGTCCTGGATGTCACTGTACACGGATTCCAAGTCTGTTTCGGTCATGTCCAACTTGTTGATGACTATGGCCGTACACAGTTTCGATTCCTTCGCCCACTCCAAGAATCTGCGGGTCATGGTTTCGATTCCGCTTTGCGCATTGATCACAATGACTACAGTCTCGACGGCAGACATCGCCGAGATGGCCGGGCCGATAAAGTCCGAGTAACCGGGAGTATCAATCAGATTCACGTGAAAGCTGTCGTGGTCGAAAGACATGACAGATGCAGCAAGAGAGCGTTGGTGTTCTTTTTCAAGAGCGTCAAAATCGCCGACGGTGGTCTTTTTTACAACCTCACCTTTGGTTGGTATGACACCCGCTTCGTGCAACAGGCACTCACTCAACGTGGTTTTTCCAGCCCCGGCCTGCCCGACCAGGACCAGATTGCGAATGTCATCAGTAGTGTAGGACATGGGTTTCTCCTGCTTGATCTGTTATTGGATAATTAAACCTGCTCCAACTGCGTCAAAGCGAGTTCGTCGATTATAGGATACGGTGCATCCAGTTCTATTTCCTGCGTGTTCTCATCGGGTTTGCTCCGGTCGATCACGATAAACTCCTGCTCTTCCCAAAGCACCATCAGAAAGTGATGCCAGACACCCCGCGCATAGTTGACGCCTTGTCTGCCATTCGTCACAAACACCCGCAGTTCATCAGGGTCGAATTCGTCCGATGGTGCTGCAACTGCAATCAGAAATCGACCGCTGCCCCGGGGAATGAACGCCTGACTCGCATTGGGGTGTCGTTCCATTTTCTTGATGTTGATCGGAAACGGCAAAGGTCTCGCCTTGAAGATGCTCAACGCAGGACGACCGCCGTCAGATACATCGAGCTCTGCCAGATTCTCATAACGGTCAGCATAGCCTTGATTGATTTGCCGAGACTCCCGATTGTCGGTTTCAATAACCTCACCATACTCCCGGAAGCCATCAGCCGTAAGCGGTTCCGGTGTCAATATTTTCGAAACCAGTTTGGATTTCCTGCCAATGACACGAAGCCGCCCTACTCCACCATCAGGATATATATCAAGTTTCACATGAGTTATATAGCCAATATTCTTGATTTCATTTGTGAATACATGGTTCTGATTTGCATTGGTTTCTGTTTCAGGCAATAACGTAGTCCAGTGTTGTTCATTCTCAACTAGATATTCCTCTGCGGAACCGGACGCATAGGTTCCCCGCACCGCGCATCTGGCTGGATAGTTCCCCTTGAAGTGCAGTGTGTCAATCTCGAGACGAGTGACTTCGCCTGGATGGCCCAGTTGAATGATCGCCCAGTCGTACCCTTCGCCTCGACGTCGACTGGTTTCCCAGCCATCACCCATGTTGGCGGCCCGGCCCGGGCTCAACAGATTCCACATGTCTCCGAAGTGCATGTCACTGCAGGCAACTGCCACACCACCGTTTTCCATGGCTGCCAGATCAATCTGTTCATCATCCGCCACGATCGCCCAGTCCTTGTGAACCTCACCATACACCCGCAGCCTGGCCACACCGCCATCCGGATAGATATTCAGTCTGAGATGACTCCACTTCTCAACTGAGTCTACAAAAAAGACATTGCTCGAGTCACCTTCCAACTTTGAACGGGGAACGACTTCATGCCAGACAGTCTTATGGTCAGGGTCTTCGAAGCTGTCACAGACATCCACACTGGCCTCTTCCGGATAATTTCCCGTAAAGTGGGTGGTGTCGATATCCAAGCCGAATATTCTGCCTCGACAGATTCGGACAATGCAATGGTCGTGACCGGGCGTTCTTCGACGACGCGATTCCCAGCCATCCATCCATTTGCCGCGATCGGTGAACTTGTCAGCGATGAATACCGGCTCTTGCGGATACAGTAATCGTTCCTTCTCCGCAAAAAACTCATCCGTCGCATAGATCACCTGAGCGCCCAGCCGAGGTTGCGCCAAATTGATCAGACGAAGCAGATTTTGTCGGTCCGTCATCCAGTACCTCCGGAAAGTTCAGCCTCGAGGAAATTCTCGATCCAGTGATTGGCGATGTCAATACGTCGACAGATCCATACATCATCAAAACCGGTGATGTACTCAAGAAACCGGGCAACACTCGCCGCTCTGCCGGGACGCCCGGCGAGGCGGCAATGCAGGCCGACCGACATCATTTTCGGATGCCGCTTCCCCTCGCCATACAGCAGGTCAAAGGCATCCTTGAGATAGGTGAAGAACTGATCACCCGAATTGAAACCCTGTGCAGTGGCGAATCGCATGTCGTTGGCATCAAGCGTATATGGAATAACCAGGTGTGGCGGACCGAATTCATGGCTCCAAAACGGCAGGTCATCACTGTAATCATCCGCATCATACAGAAATCCGCCCTCCTCGACCACCAGGCGGCGGGTGTTGGGACTGGTCCGTCCCGTATACCAACCCCGGGGACGGTGGCCGGTGACGTTCTCAATTGCGGCAATCGCAAGACCAATATGTTCGCGTTCGACATCCTCGTTGACGTACTGGTAATCAATCCATCGGTAACCGTGACTGCAGATCTCGTGACCATCCCGCACCATGGACTCGATCACAGCCGGATTTCGCTCGACCGCCATTCCTACCGCAAAGATGGTGACAGGCACCTCATACTCCCTGAACATCCGAAGCAATCGCCACACACCGGCGCGGGATCCGTATTCATAAATTGATTCCATGCTCATGTGTCGCACACCCTTGCGGGCATCGGCACCGACAATTTCCGAGAGAAACGCCTCTGATGCCGCATCACCATGCAAAATGCAATTCTCCCCGCCTTCCTCGTAGTTCAAGACGATCTGAACCGCGATTCTGGCATCGTTCGGCCAGCGCGGATGAGGTGGCTCGGCACCATAACCAACTAGATTTCTTGGATAGGATGATTCCATCAAGTGATTCACCACCTGTGAGGCAGTCGCCGTTCAGACAATACACCTTTTTTCGCAAAAGGTGAGATTTTATTCCATCCATTCATCTTCTTGTAATCGACGCCACGCATGATTGAACTCAGGCTTCGGAAGAAAACCACGTCTCCGATATTGCAATGAACGCCGAACTCATCTCCCGCCCCAGAAAATTCCTTGAGACGACGGCACCGGGCAGTGTTCGATCGTTGACTGAAATCACGGCCTGTTTGGCATCAATGAAAACACTGTGCATGTTGTGCTCACTGGTTGCGGAGTCCGGCGCAGCAACGTCGGCTGCAATAGGCGCACTCAAGTCCGCCCACGTCATGACAACCTCAAGATCTTTCGAGAGCACGCACTCCGTCCGATACTCGCGAAGATCGCCGCGACAGGTCATGTCAACAATTCTCTCACGGCTCATTGCACCAAGGCCGGGACTTTCCCTGAACTGGGGATATTTCGATACGAATTCGCCCACCAGGTAGTCCGCCAGTTCATCGTTGTCTGTAAGACACATGTTGTACACATCCGGCAATCCCGCGGGAGAATCAGGTTGTTCCAGAATGATCATGGTGCAGCCCGGACCGTAAGGCGAGAAAGTCACCCGGAAAAACAGCCCCAAGGAGGTCCACCCTGCCTGCCCTTGCGTTTTCAGATAAATGCCCGGATTTTCTCCGGTCCACAACACCTGTCCGGGATGTATGGGATTGTTGTCAGTCAAAATGTCACCTTATGAATATGCCTTGCAATGAACAGTGAAAATGCATTCAATCGAGCACGTACCGGATTGAGCAGATTACTTCAGTTCGCAGTCTGTTTCCAGATCAACACGAAGATATTTCCACATCGGCGATCATGCCAGAAAAAAGTCCAAAACATTGGATGTCAGTTTCGAAATGTTGTTGTCAAATTGGTTCCAGGGCAGACTGCCACAGTATGTAATGGAGCCAACCGAAAACACATATCCCCCGTGCGCGGTCTCGAACAGCACGATATCGGATCGAATCAGCTTCGAAGGCGGTTCACCGGTACGGGTCGCAAGATGCGTAAGCCACTCCTCGGGAACCAGAACGAAATGGTCCGGATACGTTTCCGAACTCGCAAGCACAACGGCATTCCTCGGCGTTCCCAGCGCATGATCAATTCGGTCCAACTCAAAACCCGCAGCACCGCCGCCACTCAATCCGAAATTCCCCAGAATCTCATCGTCGATTCCCCTAAACACCCATTCATATTCCTCTGGCAACTGCGGATTTTTGCGATAGTACGTGCCCTGAAAATCACCTTGTGCAGTGAAGCCGACACCGGTAAGTTTCTGGGGCGGTCTTCCATTGCGAAGCCACAGTCCGCCGTACTCGCCATCCAGGGCATTGTAGTATTCTCCGGGTTCAGATGCCCAGAGCCGGATTCCGCCCTCGCCGCGGCGAATCTCCACCATACCCGGCAAGTCATCCTGAACCGCAACCTTCCAGTAAAACCCATTGCCTCCCATGTACATCAACCGTCCACCCGACCGGGAATATTCATAAACCGCATCCAGGGTGTTCGATGTGTGATATTCGGGATGACTGCAGGTGATCACCACCTGATAGGGACGAAGCAGGTCACAGCCTTCCCGGTGCAGGTCATCGTCTGTGACCATGTCGAATTCGTATCCGGAATGCTCAAGCCATGAAAAAAGATGCGTATCCGCCGGCAGATGCCGCATGCCCGAGCCGCCGAACGGACGGCAGATTGTAATGTAATTCGGCCGCATGGTCAGTGAGGGACGCAATCGGGATGAATAGCCAATCCCACTGCCATCATGATGATAGTTGTAGGTCGAAAGCCCATAATCCTGAATCTCATCCGTATTCCACGGCCGAGAACCGCGCTCAGCGACGAGTCTGTCATAGTCCTCACCGGCAACCGAACGGGCCTGGTTGGTATAGACCGTATAGGTGAACGTAGAAATCAGCACGCAGATGCGAGACTGGGGTTGGCCTGTCTTCGGCCGCACATAAAACGGGATGTCCTCGTACTGCCCCTCGCACTCGATGCGCATCGAATACATGCCGCTTCGAAAACCAGCCGGTACCTTGAAACTGAAATCCGTCTCCCACTGACAATCGTAGATGTCATCATCGTGGAAGTGAATCGCACCATATTGTTCGGGCGCATGTCGCCAGCACATCTCCTCGCCGGTCCAGTTCGAACCGCGCATCGCCCGCGCCGGGCAGTTGACCAGTTCGCCATCGAGTTTCAATGCACCGGTATCGGTGATTCGCTGCGTGCTGATTCCCTGCGAGAAATCCCAGGAGCAAAGCACCTGTTCGCCGGTGTCCAGCATCCGGTTTGCGGTTTCGCCATCCCTGGGTATCGAACCCAGCACCGATGGGCGTTCGATCTTTCCGTTGTAGAAGGCAGACAGTGAATTCTCCGCAGACGCTGCAACCAATATCCTGTCAACTGCATCAAGTGCCTGCACTGAAGTCAAGTCATAGCTGCTGATTCCTTCGTCGTCGGCCTGAAACTCGCTCTCATGCGGTGACTGACCCAGCGTCAACTGACTGTTGGCCGAGTCGATTCCCAACCAGACGGTATACCATCTGCGATCGGTCAACACCGTGTCATTCAGCGAGAATTCCTCGATGACTCCGCTCTCATTGCCAATGACGGAAGCCAGGTTTCCACTCTTGCTGATTCTCAGTTCAATCGCCGGGACACCTTGCGAGTCAACCAGACTCAAGACACTCTGCGGACCGCAGTCAACCAGCGACGGCCAGATACGTGCAACCAGTGCAAACTCATCGGTATTCGGCAACCGATGATTGACTGGTACACGTGCGTACGACCCCAACTGAACGTCTTGAATCCTTGATGGATACTGACCGGAAAAAACCGAAGACAAGTCGTGTTCGATGATGCCCGGTCCGTCCGGATTTGGGTCCGCACAGACGATCCTGACCATTCGAACTGAATAGTCCTGTTCCAGCGTGCTGCTGACCTTAAACTCAATGGTTTCATTGTGCCCTACTGACCAGCGGTCTGCATAGCCGGCAATTGGAATCATAGGCATCGTCCTGTTTGATGAATTTGGAAAGTCAAATTGTATTCTAATAGGAGCACTCAACACGGATAACAGGATTTCGAAACAGTTGGAACTGACGACAGACAGGTTTTTCGCGACCGAACATCAACAGCCCCAGGATTGGGACCGACTGCAGCGGTATCTTGACCTTCAAGGCCATGCGTTCAGCACCAGTCCACCACCCAGGCAGTTTGTCGGCGGATTTGGCAACCTCAACTTTCTCGTTGACATCGATGGTGAACGCCATGTGCTGCGCCGCCCGCCACTCGGCCCGCTGCCTCCGGGCGCGAATGACATGGCGCGCGAGTTTCGGGTCACCTCCAGGCTTTGGAAGAAATTCCCGCTTGCACCAAAAGCATTGCTGCTGTGCGAGGATGTCGAGGTACTCGGCGCTCCGTTTCTGATCATGCAGTACCGACCAGGCGCGGTGATTCACATGGAATTGCCCGAGGAGCATCACGGCAAGACCCGGCAACTCTCGAAAATGATCATCGACGTGCTTTGCAGTTTCCAGCGTGTTGACCCGATCGAGGTCGAACTGAATGATCTTGGCTCACCCGATGGATTCTTGGTGCGTGCGGTGAAAGGATGGATCAAACGATACAACGTTGCCGCCCAGGATGTCTACAAGGACCGCGATCCCCCCTCGTCCGCTGCCGAGATCATGAAGTGGCTCGAATCCCAACCGGTACCGGATGCCGGCCACACACTGCTGCACAACGATTTCAAGTTGAACAACATCGTATTGGATGCCAACGACATGATCACACCAGTCGCATTGCTGGACTGGGACATGTGCACGCGCGGCGATCCCCTGTTTGACTTCGCGACGTTGCTCAGTTACTGGGTTGAACCCGGTGATCCACCCGCACTGAACAAGGTCGGGCAGATGCCGACCTCAACCTCGCCGGGCTGGATGAATCGACGCGAGATCACACAATACTACGAACAGGCAAGCGGGCGAGACCTATCCCGGATTCACTACTATCGCGTGCTGACCGCATTCAAGCACTGCATCATCTTCATGCAGATCTATGCCCGCTTCTGCCGGGGAACCACAACCGACCCCAGGATCGCAGAACTCGGCCCGGCCCTGGACTCGCTGTTCGAGTTCACACACGATGTCATGAAACATCGCTATTTTTAGGTTGCCGACCCTTCGGCTTACCAGTCGTCCAGCGGATACGATGTCAGCATCTCATAGCCCGTCGGTGTGATCAGCACCTGCTCTTCGAGTTTCACCCCTTCACCGCCATAGCGGGATCCGATGTACGACTCGATGCACAACGTCATGCCAGGTTCCAGAACACCGTCGTAACCCTTCTTGTCAAAGTCCATGCCGTGCTTGATGCTCGGATACTCATCGGCGAGTCCGACGCCATGGGCAATCACACCATAGCGACCATCCACAAACTCATCAGGTATCGGCCAGGCTTTTTGCGCAAATTCAGCAAAAGTCAATCCTGGTTTCAGCAATTCGGTATTGAATCGGATCTGCTCGGCCGACAGCTCCATCAGGCGCAGCTGCTCGGCAGTCGGCTTGCTGTCTCCACAAATCCACGAGCGCGACATGTCACAACAATAGCCGTAGGGTCCGATCAGGTCAGTGTCGAAACTCATCATGTCTCCGTTTTGGATCACCCGCATGGAAGACTCCCGCATCCAGGGATTGGTGCGCGGACCCGAAGCCAGCAGCCGGGTCTCGATCCACTCACCACCCAAGGCGATATTGGTCTCGTGCAACTTCGCCCACAGTGCATTCTCGGTTATGCCGGGTGTCATCGCAAGGCGCATGTTTCCGACCGCGGTCTCGCAGACCTTGACGGCGTGGCGCATCAGAGCCAGTTCCTCGTCTGACTTGATCACCCGTGCGAGTTCCATCAGGTCCTGCCCCTCGATGATGTCAATCCCACACTCCTGCATCGACTGAATGCCGGAAAAACTGCATCGGTCCAACGCGAGTCTCTGGTTTCCTCCGCCATAGGTATTCACCAGATCGGCAACTTCGCGGGCGAATTTGCGGGCATTGTCATGGCACCGGGGACCGGCCCCGAAGAAATAAAACGGTGTGATCACGCGATACTCATCGATTGTCGGAAGGTCTTCGGCAAGATGCGGCATGTCACCGAAGTCCCACAGAATCACCGGCCCCTCAGTCGCCACGAAAGCACAACGCGCCTCGTAGTGCGAGCACCACAACTGCATGTTTGTTGCGTCGGTCACATAGCGGGTATTGAGCTGGTCGAACAGCAATGCACCTGCGACATCGGCCTTTTTCAGTTGTTCGCGGACCCGACCCAGACGATAGTGTCTGACCGTGTCGAGATCAACCGGGGGCTGGGAAAACTCCATGGCCCCATGTTGACGGTTAGAGACTTTTTCCATTTGATACCAACTCCAGCTTGGTGAAAGATTCAGGCGTCAATTAAACCAACAATCATCGGGGAAATGTAGGAATTTACGGTGATTTTTTTGCAAGTTGCGACATCCGGTTTTCCAGTCGGATTCACATCGACTTACTCAGCGCATGCAGTGTTGAAGTTTCCAGTCTTCATATTCAAATTCAGCTTGCTTTACCGCTTGGGCGGGTTATTCCTGTATCATCTGATTTTCAAGGCGCATTGCCTGGCACATGAGAGCCTTGCACCCTTGATCAACTGCAACGATTCTGTAATGGAGGAAGACCATGAGCCAACACGGGGATATCCATTGGACTGAATTGGTCACAAATGACGTCGATTCAGCCAGAAATTTCTATACGACACTGTTCGGCTGGGGCCTGTCTACAGTGCCCATGCCCAACGGTGCGCAGTACACGATATTCAATATCGACGATACACCGGTAGTCGGCATGCTGCCCCTGTCGTGCACCACGGCACCGCAAGGGACCCCGAATCACTGGTTCACTTACTTCGCAGTTGACAATATCGAGACGGCCTGCAAGGCGGCGGTTGAATCCGGTGGCACGGTGGTGCGCGAGCCGTTTGTTGTTCCCGGAGTCGGTACACACGCGATTCTTGCAGCTGCCGATGGCAGCCATCTTGGAGTCATCCAACCCGAAAACTGATTGCTGGAACGTTGCCTGCCCGTTGCTGTTGACAGGCGTTATTCGCGCACAGATTGAGCAGAAGCGATACTTTCGACAATGCTGACGACAGCATCCTACTCGACATCACTGCATTAATCGGCATGGCCTGAATTTCAGTTGCCGACTGCGAAAAGGCCGCCAAAGAATCGTTTTGCATACTCGGCCACTGTAATTTTTCGCTTGTTTAATTTTCATTCTATGTAAAATGGACGCTTTATTAATAGAGAAACCTTGTAGTTTTCAATTTTTCAACTTCTATGGAGTAGATGAATGTTTTCTAAATCCAAAATATTAACCAGCCAACTCGGTGGAGCCGCTCTGGCTGTGGTATTGGCTGCAGGCGGTATGACCGCGGTACACGCGCAGGAGATGGTTGTAGTCTCCTGGGGTGGTGCTTATTCCGCCAGTCAGCAGAAAGCCTATCATGATCCTTACATGGCAGCGAATCCCGGCGTAACGATCGTCAACGATGACAGTGCATCGGAAGGCGTCGCCAAGTTGCGTGCGCAGGCAGAAGTCGGTAACGTCACCTGGTCGCTGCTTGATGCGATCGCTTCCGACTCAATTTCCCTTTGTGACGAAGGTCTCGTTGAGGAAATTGATCATGATGCGATGCTTGCACCGGCACCGGATGGCACACCGGCAAGTGAAGACTTCGGCGCCTTTATCGTGTCTCCCTGCTTTATTCCCCAGATTGTGTATTCGACAACGTTTGGTTACAGAACTGATCTGGTAGCAACCCCACCGACATCGATTGCCGATGTTTTTGACATGGGTAAGATTCCAGGCAAACGTTCCCTGGAGAAAAAGCCGATCAACAACCTTGAGTGGGCATTGATCGCAGATGGCGTCTCGGCCGACTCCGTTTACGACGTGCTTGATACACCGGAAGGTGTGGCTCAGGCATTCGCCAAACTCGATGCAATCAAGAGTGATGTCGTGTGGTGGACGCGCGGCGCCCAACCACCCCAGTTGCTTGCTGACGGTGAAGTCGTGATCGCTTCCGCATACAACGGACGTCTTTTCTCGGCCATTGAAGAGGAAAAACAACCGATTGCAATGATGTGGGACTGGCAGGTGTTTGACATTGACGGTTGGGTGATCCCGAAAGGCGCACCTCACCGTGATGAGGTTGTCAAACTTCTTCGGTTTGCAACAGACACACAGCGTCTAGCCGATCAGGCGAAGTACATCTCCTACGGTCCTACGCGGGCTTCATCCGCTCCATTGGTTGGAAAACACGCAACGCTCGGAATCGATATGGCACCTCATATGCCGACCGACCCGAACAACGCAAAAACCACACTGCTGTTCAACTATGAATGGTGGGCTGACAATCAGGATGACCTGAACGAACAGTTCGCTTCCTGGATTGAGCAGTAAAACGGACCTGTAGCCGTTTTAAGAAATGGTATCGGTGCAGGGTGCTGAGTCAGTACCCTGCACCTTTATCCCAATTTTGATGAGCCGAGAGTCGTGACCACCGCAGTTGAAAACACCCCGATTACTACGGTTGACGGAACACCGTTGAAAATCAGTCTCGCCCGCGCATTGCGCAGAGACAAGATGAAGTCGTTGCTGCTGATCGCGCCGCTTTTCGTGTTCATCTCCCTTTCATTCCTTATCCCGATCGGAGACATGCTTTGGCGCGGTGTCGAGGATCCGATCGTATCCAAATATCTGCCACTCACCGCAAATGAGCTCGAGCAATGGGATGCCACTTCAGGTGAACTGCCCGACGAAGGCGTGTTCGAAGCGTTGGTTCAGGATATCAAGGCTGGTGCGGAAGAACGATTGATCACCCGGGTCGGCAAACGCCTGAATTATGAGCTGCCGGGTATGTCGAGCCTTTTCAGAAAATCCCAAAGACGCATACCAAGACTTGAGGATGAAGGCCCCTACAAGGAAGCCGTCATCAAAGTTGACAAGAAGTGGGGGAACATCGAAACCTGGCAACTGATCAAGACTTTCAGCCCGACGCTTACGGCCGGTTATTTCTTCGCAGCTTTGGACCTTCAGGTCACACCATCCGGAGATGTCGAATTTCAGGATGAGAAAAAACGCATCTATATCAAGTTATTCTGGCGCACGCTGTATCTCAGCGGCTTAATCACCTTGATGACCCTGATTCTGGGTTATCCTGTAGCCTACCTTCTGGCCACCCTGCCATTGAAAACTAGCAACCTGCTCCTGATGCTGGTCCTCCTACCTTTCTGGACCTCGTTGCTTGTTCGAACGACGTCGTGGATTGCGCTGCTGCAGCGGGAGGGCGTGATCAACGATTTGGTCGTTGCAACCGGTCTCGTTGACACAGAGAACCGACTCGCAATGATCCACAACGCGACCGGTACGGTTATCGCGATGACGCATATTTTGCTGCCATTCATGATTCTTCCGCTGTACAGTGTGATGAAGACGATACCGCCAAGTTACATGCGTGCCGCGGTGTCTTTGGGCGCCCACCCGTATTCTGCCTTTATCAAGGTTTACGCACCGAATACCGTGCCCGGAATCGGTGCCGGAGGCATTCTCGTATTTATTCTGGCGATCGGCTATTACATCACCCCGGCGCTGGTTGGCGGTACCTCAGGTACCTTCATCAGCAACTTCATCGCCTATCATATCTCGGTGTCACTGAACTGGGGACTGGCAGCTGCCTTGGGAATCATTCTGCTGGGCCTGGTATTGGTTCTTTATCTCCTGTACGACAAGATTGTCGGCATCGACAACATGAAACTGGGTTGACATGAAAAGCAAGCTACCACCGTACATGACGACGCTCGAGCGGGTCTGGCATTATCTGTTCCGCGTGATCTGCGGACTGATCTTCCTGTTTCTGATTTTCCCGATCCTTGTGATCATTCCGCTGTCGTTCAACGCTGTTCCCTTTTTCACGTTCACGCCGGAAATGCTGACCTTCGACCCCGATGGCTACTCACTTCGCTGGTATAAGGATTTCTTCACCAACCTGAACTGGCGCGGCGCAGTCAACAACAGTTTCATCATTGCCATCTTCTCAACCTTGCTAGCCACGTCCTTGGGCACATTGGCTGCATTGGGCTTAAGCCGGCAAAACGTGCCCTTTCGAACCACGTTGATGGCGATTCTGATCTCGCCGATGATCGTTCCACTGGTCATCTCTGCGTGTGGGATGTTCTTCTTCTATTCGAGAGTCCAGTTGCAGGGAACGCATCTTGGTGTCATTCTCGCTCATGCAGCACTGGGTACGCCATTTGTCGTCATCACAGTAACCGCCACACTGGTCGGATTCGACCGCAGTCTGATTCGAGCAGCCAACAGCCTGGGTGCCGATGGTGTCACAACGTTCTTCAAGATCGTGGTGCCGCTGATCCTTCCCGGCGTGATCTCAGGCGCGCTTTTTGCGTTCATCACCTCATTCGACGAGGTTGTGGTGATCCTGTTTGTTGGCAGCTTTGAGCAAAGAACCATACCCTGGCAGATGTTTTCGGGAATCAGGGAGCACATCAGCCCGACCATCCTGGCGGTGGCCACCTTGCTGGTCCTGGTTTCGGTTGCGCTGCTGACTACCGTAGAGTTGTTGCGCAGACGTTCCGAACGCCTCAGAGGTGTACGAACAGCCTGAGCTCAGCGGGGCTGGTCTCCGTTGATGGTCAATCTCCACATCACGCGGCGTTCGCCCGGATAGTCGTTCAGCGCATAATGCTGCAGACATCGGTTGTCCCAGAAGGCGACCGAGCCCTGCTCCCATCGGAAATTGCAGCAGATGTCGGGCTGTACCGCATGCTCGACGAGATAACGCAGAATCGGCTCTGACTCCGAATCCGACATCCCCTCGATTCCGATCGTAAACGGCTCATTGACATACAGTGCCTTGCGACCGGTCTCAGGATGGGTGCGGACGATCGGATGCAGCGTATGACGATGGGCGCGCGCGTCTGACTGGATCTGCGTGCCCGAGTGCTTGTCGCGATAATCTTCACTTGCATATTCGCCATCCTGTCCGTAGACATTCTCAGCACTGTGAATCGCTCGCAGTTCTGAGAGCATTTGCTTGTACGCGTCTGAAAGCATGTCATACGCCAGGTACTGGTTGGCAAACAGTGTATTGCCTCCGTACTCGGGGATTTCCATGGCACAAAGTATTGAACCGAGAGGCGGGGATTCATCAAAGGTGACATCGCTGTGCCAGGTTCCGGAAAAATTGTATTGATCTTCGGGATTCTTGACCACCATCATGATTTCCGGATGGTCGTCCAGGCTACCTACAAATGGGTGGATGTGAAATGACCCAAAATGCCTGCCAAAGTCTTTTAGACCCTCGGGCACGATTGTCTGGTCGCGAAGAAAAATGACCATGTGATCAAGGAATGCCGCCTTGACCTCGCGGATAGCGTCGTCTGAAACCGGTTTAGAAATATCAATTCCGAAGATTTCCGCACCACAGGCACCAGCGTAAGGCTTGACTGCAATGTGCTCGTATTCCCGCTGAACTGCATTCAGTCCCTTGCCGGGAATCAATTTTGGTCGCTGCCACTTCATTCCGTTTTCGAGTTATCGTTATATGACTTGTAAATCCCGTAACTGATTTTCCCTAAATCCTCGATAGAGCCATCAGAAATAAGAAAAGCCCCGCCAGTATAATGGGTTTGAACAAATGACAGGTTCACCCGTTGGGTGAAACCGTAAACTCACTATACAGGAGAAGCAGGGCTGATGAAGATTTTACCATACGAACTCAAACCCACCGACGAAAAACTGACTTCCCGCGCAGGATTGTCCTGTGTTCTGGTCGTATTGGAGCGGCTGGGACTGGAAAAGATGGCGGATGCGCTGTTTGCCAAGCCGCGCAGCAACCGCGGCTACCGAGCCGGTGAGTTTGTGAAAACGTTCCTGCTGACGTTTTTTGAGGGCGGGCGCAGTCTTGAGGATGTTCAGTTGGTTCACAACGAGCGCACATTGCTGGGTGAGCATGGCATCAAGCGGATTCCCGGTCCGGATGCGATGGCGCGGTGGCTTCGTCGGTTTGGCAGTGGCAGTGGCGGTGGGCTGGTAGCGGTTGGCGAGCTCAACCGTGTAGTGCTGGGCTGGGGGCTGCAACGGCGTCGCTGGGTGACGCTGGACATTGATGCAACTGCATTCAAGGCGAAAAAGAGTACAGCCAACCGCAACTACTGCGGCGATCGCGGCTACACGCCGATGGTGGGCACGGTGAACCGGAGCGGTCAGGTGGTGTTGACGGAGTTTCGAGAGGGCAAGTGTCCGCCGAGCAAAGACAATATAGGATTCTTGAAGCGATGCATTAAGAGGTTGCCGCATTGGGTTCGCGTGAAGTGGTTGCGCATTGATGCGGCCGGCTATCAAAAGTCGATCATCGAGTATTGCGAGCAGAATGAGATCAGCTACGTGATCCGGGCGAGGATGTGCGGGGAGATCCGGGAGCTCATCAAGGACACCCGCGAGAGTGACTGGAAGCCGTTGCGTCAGCGCGATGGCAGCGAGTCGCCGTCCGAGAGTGTGTTTCGCTGTCTGCATGTGATGGATGACATGGATCAGGCGTTCACGCTGGTCATCCAGCGCCAGCGCCGCAACAATACTGAACGCGGTGTCGAAGACGGTCCCCGGCAGCCGGAGTTTCCGTTTCTGTGCATTGTGGATGATGAGCGCATTGAAAGCGACAAGTATGTGTTCCGGGCGATTGCCACCAACATGGACGAGGACATGGATGACAGTGAGATCATTCACTTTTACAACCAGCGCGGTGAGCACAGTGAGAACCGCATCAAGGAGTTGTGCAGTGATTTTGCGGCGCGGCGTGTGCCGTGTGACGACATTGACGCCAATGCGCTGTACTTCGCGCTCAGTGCGCTGGCGTTCAATGTGTTGGCGCTGATGCGCCAGGTGCTGCCGGTGAGGTTTGAGTGTTCGCGGGCGCCAACGGTACGCAAGCAGGTATTCGCCATGGCGGGGCGTTTTACCCGACATGCCCGCAAGGTGACGTTGAGTGTGAGCCGAGAGCACTACGAAGTGCTGACCGAGGTGTTGTCCAGCGTTGATCAGCTGTTGCGCGACATTGAGCGGATACTGCCCGGGCCCGAACCGCCGCCCACTGCCTGACGCGCTCCCAACTCATCGGTTCTGAATCCGCCGGCTGTCCTGCCGGGCGCCGGCCTATGGGCCGGATTGCGGATGAATCCATGCTGCAACGCTTGCAACTACCCATCGCATCGCAAATCCTGCTCCGACACTCTCCTTGATCAGTTCCCTTTTCCGAATTGGGGACAAGCTCGCCCGTTTGGGGCATAATGAGGCAGAATATGCTCAAATACAATGCGAAATTGCGTTCAACTCGGTTCTAACGAGGATTTAGGGATTTTAGCAGGTTTACCCTGGATTGCGGTCGTCGTAATCAAAGCATTGACTTTCGCCCTTCCTCGGATGTTTTATTGCTGAATTGGCATTTTTCGATGAAATTTCCAGTCATTGAAGCAGGGATTGCTAACTATAATTCCGTGTTTTGCATTCATTCGCAATCGTTTCGAACTAACATCTGAGTCTTTCCATCCATGACAGACAAGCAATTCGACTACATCGTTGTCGGTGCGGGGAGTGCGGGCTGTGTTCTGGCCAACCGTCTCTCGGAGAATCCAGATCACTCAGTACTGTTGCTCGAGGCTGGAGGCCGGGATATCAATCCCTGGATTCATGTGCCGGTTGGATACTTCAAGACCATGCATAATCCAGGTACCGACTGGTGCTATCAAACCGAACCTGATCCCGGATTGAATGGGCGCTCAATCAAGTGGCCACGAGGCAAGGTACTGGGCGGCTCAAGCTCGATCAATGGCTTGATCTATATTCGCGGCCAGAGTCAGGATTTCGATGATTGGGAACATGCAGGCAATCCCGGCTGGGGTTTCCAGGACATGCTCCCCTACTTCAAGAAATGTGAGCATCAGGAGCGAGGAGCAGACGAGTATCACGGTGTGGGCGGCAATCTCAAAGTCTCCAATATGCGAATCAAACGCGGAATTGGTGAGGCATTCATCCAGGGTGCCGTCGAAATCGGCATACCCAGAAACGATGACTTCAATGGCGCCGATCAACGAGGGGCCGGTTACTATCAACTCACGGCCTGGAAAGGCCGACGATGCAGTTCCGCAGTGGGTTATCTAAAACCGGCAAAAAGCCGCAAGAATCTCACCGTACTGACCAACGCGCTGACCTGCAGAATCGGGGTCGAAGATAAACGAGCAGTCTCAGTTGAGGTCAAACACAAAGGTCAGGTAAAGACCTTCGGTGCCAATCGGGAAATCATCCTCAGTGCCGGCGCGATCAACACACCTCAATTGATGATGCTCTCCGGCATCGGCAATGGCAGCGAACTCGGAGAATACCAGATTCCGTCTCTCCATCACCTGCCCGGTGTCGGTCAGAACCTGCAGGATCATCTGCAGATTCGATCTGTGTATCGCTGCTCGGTGCCAACGCTGAATGATGAGATCGGAAACTTCTTCTTCCGCATGCTGATTGGCATGCGCTACATTGCCTTTCGAACCGGGCCCATGTCCATGGCTGCCAGTCAGATTGGCATCTTCACGAATTCCTCACCGGACGTTGAACGTCCCGATATCCAGTTCCATTTTCAACCGCTCAGCGCCGACAGCCCCGGTGAGGGCGTGCATGATTTTTCAGGCATCACCTCATCCATCACGCAGTTGCGACCCACCAGTCGTGGATTTCTCCGTCTGAAATCGGTTGATCCCGAAGAGCATATCGCAATCCATCCCAATTACCTGAGCACCGAACTGGATCAGACCGTGGCGGTCAACGGGATGCGGGTATCCAGAAGCATCGCCCAAAGCAACGCCATGGCCGAATTTGTTGAGCAGGAAGTGCTGCCCGGCGATCACGTCCAGACCGATGATGAGCTGCTTGATTGCGCGAGAGACATCGGTGAAACCATCTACCATCCCTCCGGCACATGCAAGATGGGGCCGAAGTCCGATCCGGATGCAGTGGTCGACCCTAGGCTGAGGGTGTATGGAATGTCGGGATTGCGTGTGGTCGACGCGTCCATCATACCCACGCTTACATCCGGCAATACGAACGCACCTGTTTTTGCCATTGCAGAAAAGGCAGCCGACATGATTTTGCAGGACAGCCGCAGCTGACAGACTGGAATCAGCTCACTCGCTGTCGTCGACTTCAGCACCGGCACCGCGCTGCCTGGAAAACTCACTCGCCGGTACGAAACACTCCGCGGCCAGCGCCTTCATTTTCCAGTAGACCAGCTCGTCCACTTCAATTCTTGAGTTCTCACCCTCTGTTGGCAGTGACCCGAACTCATGCATGTCAGGAGTGAGTGGGAAATGGACCGGTGCACTGGTGGATGGACTACGTTTTCTTGGATAGATGCACCTGACCGACACAGTTGACATGGAACTTTCAACTTGATCCAATGTGAAGTTCATCCAGACCACACCGTTGCTGACCACCATCGTGCCGGCAGCAACCTCCGCCTCAAACTCAAAACCCTGGGTGGACCTTTGCCTGAGCAAAGGCAGGAAGAAGCCGGGGACACGGACGTTGAGAATCTCAATTTGCTTGATTTCATCCGACTTCAGCCGGCAGTTCGCTGCCAGCCAGTCAATCGCTGTGATCCAGACATCGTAACTGAGCCTGTCACCATCAAGTTGCGCAAACTGAGGCAGCGCACGGGTATAGACCGCTCTGCATTCGGTCCGGTCCACATGTGCGAGTGAGTCCAGCAACTCCTCAAGTGCCGGATAGTTGCGCAACGCCAACCAAACCAGCAGTTCAGCTGCTTCCTCATCTGAACCCGGTGGCAGACCACTGGCTGAAAGCACCCGTCGGCACAGTGTGAGCGATTCACTCCTGGACAGTTCCATCAGCCCATACCTTGCTGAATTGCGGCGCTCAGACAACTGGAAACGCCCAATCGTCGGCATCCACCGCGTCCAGTTGATGCATCAGCGGCGCACCCTGGAACAGCGTGATCCGTGTCCAAAGATGTGACTTCGGATCAAACCGGGTCGCACCAAAGGTGGCCAATTTGCAGCGCAGCAGATTGATGGGCAGGCAATCCTTGGCGAGAAGATTCTCCTGGATTTCCGCATAAGGATAGTCCATCAGCGAATGTATCCGGTTGACAATGTAGCGCAATTCAGGGAACTCTAGCAGGAATCCGACGACCGAAGACTGCCGGTCTTGCGGGGACACATTGCAAAGCGCCCGATACAGATGGAATACGTCCCGTGCGACATGCACCCGCATCTCCAGTTCACCCCCGGGCTCACTGAATCGTTCTCCCAATCTCGGCTCTTCCTTTTCAGCCGAGAAGTACCAGAACAGATATTCTGATTTCGGGTCATCAAAGTCGAACTCCAATGCCCAGGCATAGTGGTCCTCGACATGTGACTTCAACTCGTCGACCGTCAGGGAATAATCCATGCCCCCGGATTCTGTCGGATCACCCATGTATTGCTCAAGATCATTGACCAGTTCAGGATACAGCTCGAGCATCAGGCTGTGAATCAGTTCAGCACACTCCATGCTGGCATAACGCAGCGCCCATTGCGTCAGATGCTTCCACGGATACTGCTTTTCCATCAGGTCCTGCGCTGTCTGTCGAAGTTTGATGACCTCCACTGCCAGAATCTCGATGCGCTGTGCCTGATTCACATCATCAGAAAACCATTGACTCAGGTGTGCCTCGACCCGGTCCAGCAACCCGATGTAGCGTTCCAATACCGTGTCGGTCATCCACTGTTCGGACTTGACTCGGGATATGGCGATTTCACGCAGCCACATCCATTGATGAATCAGTCGGGGATGACTGATCAGAAAGGGCGCCATTCCCAATCCAGTGGCATTGCCAACACCGAGCGCACGCTTCAATCCATCCGAGAGTCTGACCGACCGGTCGCCACCTCGACGCTGCGCCATGTGATCAACCAAGTCAAAACTCAACTGCCGCGCCATGTAGACCGTCAGCATTTCAGCCTGGAATGGCGGTCCGAACGGTGACACCCGCTTGGCCTGCTCAAAGTCCATCAATCCAAATTTTCCGTTTCCGTAGACAGCCGTGGTCCGAACCAGATAGCCGATGCTGGCGATCTCAGACGCAGATGGCTGCTCACCGGATGCCAGGCAATCGACAACCGAGTTGAACAGTCGTACACTTCGGTTGGCCCTGCTCAACACGATCTCGCGCTCGCTCATGCGTGCTGCCTCCTGCAGCGGAACCTGTTCCTGCAACCGCTTGACGTCATCCATTGTTGCCTTGCCATTGAACAGGGTAAATGACATATCCCACTTCTCGGCAATGACCCGGTCGGTTCGATCACGGTCATCCAGCGGTGTCGAAAAGGCGATGAAACTCAGCGGCTTGTCCGGAGTCTCAATCAGGTAGACCAGGAATCCGAATCCGTCATCATCCAGTGAATTGAAAAGCGTACTGAAACGCCAATGTTCAGCGTGCATACGTCGAACCAGCGTTCGGGTGAAGCTGAGACGACTGGGATGAAGCGAGCCGAGCCGCTCAAGTTTCATCACCTCGGACGGTGGGCGCAATGCGGTTTCTGGAAGTTCAATCCCGCGTGTTTCGGTCACGGAGTCAGTCATCTTGGTGTAAAACCGTCTTTGAAGAATTGATACCAGTTGCCGCCCATAATGGCATTGACTTCACGCTCATTGAATCCGATGTCTTTCAATCCAAAGGCAATATTCTGAAAGTCCTGATTGTGTCGGAACCAATCAGGATAGTCCGGCCACCTGACATCCGATGCGCCTGAATCCGGGAAACTGAAAGTGCCTCTTCGCATGAACTCCAACTGTTCCGGTCCCCAACCGAGACACAGGTCTGTACCCAGCCCGAGGCGCTCAACGCCCATGAGGTCAGCAGTTCTTGCAACCATCTGGCAGAATGATCCAAGCGAACAGTCTGTTCCACCCGCCAGATGCAGCGGATAAAGGCTGAATCCAAGCATTCCTCCGCTTTGTCCCAATTCAACCAGCAGGTCCTGGGACTTGTTCCGGGCGACATCGTGGAAGGTCCGGGGATTGGCATGAGTGACCGCAATGGGACGCTCGGAGTACTCGATAGCCTCCAGGCATGTTTTTTCGGATGTGTGGGAGACATCGATGATCATACCGAGACGATTCATCTCGCGGATGACATTCCTTCCGAAAATCGTCAGTCCGGAGTCATTTTTCTCGCAATACCCTGTTCCGAGCAGACTCTGGTTGTTGTAGGTCAGTTGCATGATGCGCACACCGAGCGCGTGGAACATCTCAACAAGCGCAAGATCATCCTCGATGGGTGAGCTGTTCTGAAAACCCAGGATGATCCCGGTCCGGTTGGAATGGGCTGCCTCGTCAATGTCCCCGATATCCCGCACCGGCAAAATCAAGTCCTCATTTTCCACGAACCAGCGATTCCATTTGCCAACAGCTTCCAAAGTCTCGGCGCAATCCTGCCAGAATGCTACGGTGACATGCACCGCATCCATGCCGGCATTCACCAGGTCCTGGAAAATCTCGCGATTCCAGTTGGATGCCTGCAATGCATCAATTTTCAGTGATTCACCGTTTGATCTCATGACTTTTCCGTCTCACGTTGGATTTCTTTCGACCATCAAATCACCCAATCGATGCTTCCGGAGAAGGTTGCATCAAGGCATTCACTCATCTTCGATTTGATGATCGATTGAAGGTGCGCATATTTTGCCACAGAACAGCATTCAACACATTCCAAAATAATGGGATATCTGACCTGATTGCAGGCATCAAAGCCCCAGGCGGACGGCCTTCCGGACGAATCATCCTTGAGTTTGAAAATTCACTCCGGATAACTGCCTCAAAACCGATAAAATGCAGTAGACGAATTTATTCCCCGGTATGCCCTGGTACGCGTCTGTATTTGTCTGATTTGTAAACTGCAGATAATGAATGATCGATTCGGACTTGATCTTGCGATGTTCTCACGCTTGATCATCATGCGGGTTGATACCTTGGTTAGACAGCAACACCCAACCGGCAGTCAAACGGCGGACGCACAGAACTGATAAGTTTTGATGAAAGGAGCAAGTCACAAACATGAATGAACTACTGAAAAAAACCGCGTGCGAGATTACCGGTCTGCTGGCGCAAGGCGAGCTGCGACCGACCGAATTGGTGGAGGTCTGTGCTGACAGAATCGCTGAGGTCGAACCGAATATCAATGCCATGCCGACGCTGTGTGTCGAACAGGCGCTGGAACGGGCGAAACAGATCGAAAACAACCCGCCGCCCAGTCAGCATGTCAGAGGCTGGCTCGGTGGCATGCCCGTGGCCATCAAGGACCTGATGGAGACAAAAGGCGTGCGCACCACGTTCGGCTCCCCGATTTATGCCGACTACATCCCTTCAGAATCCGACATTCTCGTTCAATTGCTGGAAGAACGAGGCAGCATCGTCATCGGCAAGTCAAACACCCCGGAATTCGGTGCCGGTGCCAGCACATTCAATGAAGTGTTCGGCAAGACCCGCAACCCCTGGGATACCACCAAATCCGTCGCGGGATCGTCGGGTGGCGCCTGCGCGGCGGTCGCGACCGGCGAGGTCTGGCTGGCCACAGGAAGCGACCTGGGCGGCAGCCTCCGGACGCCCGCGAGTTTCAATTCAGTGGTCGGTCTGCGCCCAAGCCCCGGCTGTGTCCCAAGAAACAGAACCCATGAACCGTTCGGCACCCTGCACGTGCAGGGCCCGGTCGCGAGAAACACCCAGGATGTCGCCCTGTTTCTGGATGCCATGGCGGGACACCATCCACATGATCCCATAAGCCGCCCCGCCCCAACCAACCCATACATGAATGCGATCAGCAATCCGGTCGCACCTAAACGCGTGGGTTATTCCCCGGATCTGGGCATCACCCATGTTGATCCGCTGGTCGATGAGATCTGCCGGGAAGCGACTGCGCATTTTCAGAATTTCGGTACTGCGGTCGATGAGAAGTGTTCGGATTTCAGTGGTGCAATTGAGAGTTTCAACGTATTGCGCGGTGCCTCTTTCATCACCAATTTCACGGGAGAATATGAAAAGAACAGGGACAAACTCAAACCTGAGGTGATCTGGAATATCGAACAGGGCAAGAAGTTGACCGCAGATGAGATTGGACAGGCCCAGCGAACACAGGCAAGAATCTTCAATTCACTGGCGAGATTTTTCGATGAGTATGACCTTCTCGTGTGCCCCTGTGCCATCGTGCCACCGTTCGATGTGGATATGCGTTACGTGGAGTCAATCGGCTCCCATGTATTCGACACCTACTTCGAGTGGATCGCAATCACCTTCGTCATCACATTGACGGGTTGCCCGACGCTTGCACTGCCGGCCGGATTCACAGCCGATGGACTACCGGTTGGGATTCAGCTCGTTGCCCCGCCGAATGCCGAGCATTCATTACTGTCAGCGGGATACCTGCTCGAGCAGGAGACCACGATTCCAAAACTGCTGCCGATCGACCCGATCGTCAGGCATAAAGCCTAGTCCTTGACTGCGACAATATAGGTGTGCACATAGTCCATTGCGTGCTGTTGCGGTTGCGCCCTGACCCGTGCGTTGTAGTTGGTATAAAACTGATCAACAATCGCCCGGCGCTCCGCAACCGGTCGCGAAGCATCCAGCCCGCCCATGAAGACAATCTCGCTCCATGACCTCAAAGTGGGGACATACGCGTCAGCGAACGCAATTGGATCACCGGTCTGATCGAACTCGGCCCGGTATGGACATGGGGTGACGCCGGTGTAGGCCGCCTCCAACCGAAGCCCGGCCTTGACTACGGGACCCTCGGTGTCCTCAAACGGAGCGCTGAACTGCTCGATTGTCTTGTAAAACTGCGGAAAGGCGGTTGCCTGGTACTCTGAATTTGTAATCACACCGTCATCGGCCAGCTCTTTCCACAACTCATTGAACGTGTCAAACATGTTGGCACCGCCAGTGTTGCCAAGATAACGGCCCTGCTCATCGATACAGAAATTCGCCATCACCAGTAACCCGCCTGACACCAGTTCCCGCGCACGATTGACTAAAATGGTCTGCCAGTCATCAAGTGCCTGATCGCAAAATGTCTGCCACTGCCCACCGCTCGCACCGACTGCGTGAACATGGTCATCAATCGGACCCGGAAGCCGGCTCAGCCAGTGCATCGCGGTCGCTGAAAAACCGATGTCGACGCTTTTGTCGGGCACAATCTGCTGGTAGAACGTCGTCCCCGCACCGACCGCATACACATCGTCAAATCTTTGAAGATAGGTCGGCTGCGAATCGTTCGGAGCATGCAGCATCTGAAACAGCGAGGAGAAATCGTTATGCGGAAGGTCTGTGTAGGTGACAGTAATCGGCCGTGTTGGAGAACGCCCGCGCACGCGCTCAACGACCTGCGTGATCAGGTCGAGAGAGGTTCCGCCATCGGCCGCACCGTAGTCGACGATGGAAAACGGACGGTCACTATCTAGAACATCCATTTCCGACAGGTTGTCGAGTATGTGAACACCTGCACGGTCAATGACGTGCTTCGCCCCTTGTGTGTTCTTGGAGTAGTAGCCTCCTCCTTTCATCGAAATCGACGATTCAGTCATGTTTCACCCATGTATCAATTGTTAGAGTGTTAAAATTGCTGAGAATCAAAATCAGGTTGCAGCGAATGAAGTGTTTGCATTTGGCAGCACTGATGAAATGCAAAATACAAGTTTCTCCATGGCATACGAATATACTTGCAATATACCAAGAATTACTGTCACCTGGGATGGATTCTTGAATCCGGTTGATTGCTGATGAAGTTCATATTTCTGCCACTTGTATTTTTCTCGCTTTTCTGGCTGGCCCTGTCTGGGCACTACACCGCAATCGTGCTGGGCCTTGGTGCGGCATCGTGCATCTGGGTCGCCCTGATTTCCAAAAGAATGGATATTGCCGACCATGAGGGACGTCCACTTCAGAATATATCCTTTAGGATTCTCGCATACTATGTCTGGCTGGGCAAGGAAATCCTGGTTTCCAGCATGATCCTGACCAAGATGATTCTTTCGCCGACGGTCAAGCTGCAACCCGCAGTGGCGACCTTGCCGACTGACGACATGAATGACCTGGAGAAGGTCATCTATGCCAATTCAATCACCCTCACGCCTGGAACACTCACCATTGAAGTCCATGACGATGCACTTGAAGTCCATACCGTGCGTGCCGACCTGCTTGAACCCCTTCAGCGCGGTGTGATGGCAGACCGGATTCGCCGAATCTCCAGTCAGACGGGATCAGGCTCATGATGACCGCAGTCCTGATTGCAGTATTGATTGGCATGGTCTTGTTGCTGGCCAGGGCCTTCATCGGTCCGACAATCTACGACCGGCTGCTGGCCGTGAATAATTTCGGCACGAAAATCGTCATCATCATTGCCCTGTACGGCTTTGTCACAGAGCGTCCGGACTTCCTCGATATTGCGCTGGTCTATGCACTTTGCAACTTCATCGTGACCATCGCCGTGTTGAAGTATTTTGAGTACGGTGACCTTGGTCATGTCGGCAAACAGCCCGAGGATGAGATCTCATGAACGATCAGATTCTCATGATCATCCGGGATGCGTGCCTGTTTGCCGGTGGATTCGCAGTCTTGGTGGGAAACATCGGGATCCTGCGCTTTCCCGAATTCTTTTCCAGGGTTCACGCGGCCGGTGTGACGGAAACCGCGGGGATCGGGTTCATCATCGCCGGACTGATGATCCAGGCTGGCCTCAGCCTGATCTCACTGAAGCTGCTGATCATACTGGCCCTGGTTTTGCTGACAAGCCCAACCGCATCCCATGCATTGGCCAAAGCGGCCATCCACACAGGCTTGTCGCCACTCGCACCGAACAAGGGTGAAAAGCCATCGAACTGATTGTCAATTTCGTCTTGCTGGCCTTTTTGCTGGTGACAGCACTTTACATTTCCCGAATGACCATGCTGTTCGGAGCCGTCATGCTGTACGGCATCTACAGCCTGCTGAGTGCCACCCTGTTTGTCGTCCTCGACGCAGTAGACGTCGCATTCACCGAGGCCGCGGTCGGAACCTGTATCGCAACCATCCTGATGCTGAGCGCCCTTTCACTGACCGGCTCGCGTACCGAAATCATCCGCAGACGGAAACCCTTTGCCGCGCTTTGCGCGTCGTTGGCACTGGGTGCGGTATTGCTGTGGGGCATATCAGACATGCCGCGTTTTGCCGACCCATCGGCTCCGGCAAACCTGCACGTCGCCCCCTATTACCTCAACGAGTCGCCTCATCAGACTGGAATCCCAAATGTCGTCACTTCGGTTCTCGCCAGTTACCGGGGATACGACACACTGGGTGAGGTGGTTGTCATCTTCACCGCGGGAATCGGTGTGATTTCCTTGCTGAGCCGAACGGCCCGACGAAGAAGGGACTGATCCTGTGAAACATCATCTCGTACTGCATCTCGTCGCGAAGATACTCATTCCGTTCATTCTCCTCTTCGCACTCTATGTCCAGTTTCATGGTGAATATGGACCGGGCGGAGGATTTCAGGCAGGTGTGATATTCGGTGCAGGATTCATTCTCTATGGCATCATCTTTGGTCAGACCGCCGTGCAGAAGGTGGCACCGGCCCGATGGGTGCATTCCATGGCCGGTGTCGGTGTGTTGCTGTATACCGCGGTCGGCGTCGCCGGCATGCTCAGAGGCGGTGAATTTCTCAACTACAGCGTACTGCTCACAAATCCAATCGCAGGGCAGCATCTTGGGATACTGCTGATTGAGCTGGGCGTCGGCATCACCGTTGCCGCAGTGATGATCGCGCTGTTTTACAGCTATGCCCAATACAAACACCCTGATAATTCCCGCAGCACCGAACAGGAATCGGAATTGTGATGGACATCGGATTGCTGAACTACTGGGTGGTGATTGCCCTGATGATGACGGGTCTCTACATCGTCATTGCCGCCAACAACTATATCAAGAAGATCATCGGGCTCAACATTTTCCAGACTTCTGTATTCATTCTCTACATCAGCATCAGCAAGGTGAGCGGCGGAACGGCACCGATTCTGACCGGTGAACCGGAAATTTATTCCAATCCCCTACCGCATGTCCTCATTCTCACGGCGATTGTCGTCGGAGTCGCCACGACTGCGCTCGGGCTCGCGCTCATCATCAGGGTTCGTTCGGAATTCGGAACCATTGATGATCGCGATGTCAACGTAATACTGAAGAAGTGAATGTGCTGTCATTGCATCTAAGCGCACTTCAGGTGGTCGTTCCGCTGCTTGCGGCACCGCTGTGTACGATCTTTCGCGGATCCCGCACCACCTGGATGATTGCGATTGTGGTGGGAGTGATCGCAATTGCCAATGCAGTCGCCATTCTGATGCAGGTTCAGTCAACCGGCGTGATCATCTATTCCCTGGGTGGTTGGGCCGCACCTTGGGGCATTGAATATCGGATTGATGATGCCAACGCCTTTGTCCTTCTCATCATCAGCATCATCAATGTCGTCGGCATTCTCTATGCAAGAACGAGTATCGAAGCGGAACTGCCCGGTGATCAGATCAACTGGCTGTATACAGCCTGGCTGCTGTGCTTTACCGGACTGTGCGGCATCACGATCTCGGGTGATGTGTTCAACGTGTTTGTCTTCCTGGAAATCTCCTCGCTGTCAACCTACGTCATGGTCAGTCTCGGCAATGACCGACGTGCCCTGCTCGCCGCACTGCGTTACCTCTTTATTGGAACAATCGCGGCCACCTTCTACCTGATCGGAATCGGCTTTCTTTACGCCCTGACCGGCACGCTGAACATGGCTGACCTGGCTGAGCGGTTGCCGGCGCTGTCCTCGAGCAGGACCATGCTGGTTGCGTTTGGCTTCATTGCCATGGGACTGGGCATCAAGATGGCCCTGTTTCCATTTCACAACTGGCTGCCGAATGCGTATTCGTTCGCACCGAATGCGGTCACCGCCTTCCTGGCCGGTACCGCAACCAAGGCCGCAGTCTATGTGTTTGCAAGAATGGTGCTGACGATCTTTCCGGTCGGTTACTACACAAATTCCACGCTTGCCTATGTGCTGGTACTGATCGTTGGCATACTCGGAGCCGTCATCGCGTCTACGATTGCCTACTTTCAGGACGACCTCAAGCGCATGTTCGCCTGGTCGAGCATCGGGCAGGTCGGCTATATGGCGATTGGACTGGGGCTTGCAACTTCTGCCGGTGTTGCCGCATCATTCCTTCATCTTTTCAATCATGCTTTGATGAAAACCGCGGTGTTCATGGCCATTGGATGTCTGTTCATCAGGACCGGGGCAACCAGTGTTGAATCGCTGAAAAATGCCGGTCGCCGGATGCCCTGGACCACTGCCGCCATCCTGCTGGGCGGGCTCAGTCTCATCGGCATTCCTTTCACGACCGGATTCATCAGCAAGTGGTACCTGGTGTCGGCCGCTCTGGAATTGGACCTGTGGTGGCTGGCCGGTGTGGTGCTCCTGGGCTCACTGATCACCGCGGCCTATGTCTGGAAAATTGTTGAAGTGGCCTACTTCAGAACCGACACCGGTGTTTCACCGCCGCGCGAGGAAGCACCTCTGTCCATGCTGATTCCAACATGGATGCTGATCATCGCCAATGTCTACTTCGGTGTCAATGCGCAACTGTCCGGCACCCAGGCTGTCCGGGCCGCTGGCGCGCTCCTGGGGGTGACGCCATGATTCACGCAGAACTCGCGATGCTGCTATGCGTTCTTGTGCCATTGGGTGCAACGCTCGGCATCCTGCTGTGCGACAAGAAGCCGAATCTGCGCGAGACGGTTACAATCTCGGCAGCCATCATCACCTTCATTCTGGTGCTGGCTGTCTATGCCTCGGTCAGGTCCGGAGTGGAACCTCAGCTGACACTCATCGAACCCTTTCCCGGCGTCGCCCTTCGATTGCATGCCGAACCACTCGGCATGCTGTTCGCACTGATGGCGAGTTTTCTGTGGATTGTCACATCCATCTACTCAATCGGCTACATGCGGGGCCATCACGAACAGAATCAGACGAGGTTTTACGTTTTTTTCGCGATTGCGATGTCCTGTACGCTGGGTGCTGCCTTCGCCGCCAATGGCTTCACGCTGTTTTTCTTTTATGAGGCCCTTACCCTGTCAACCTTTCCGCTGGTTACCCATAGTGGCAATGAGAAGGCCAAAAAGGCGGGACGCATCTATCTTTTCATTCTGCTGGGCACGTCGGTCGGCTTGTTTCTGTTTGCCCTGATCTGGACCTGGCATCTGACCGGTCACCTTGATTTCCAGAGCGGCGGAATTTTCGACGATTCCATCAGCAGGACTGTATTGAACATCCTGCTTGTACTGTATGTATTCGGAATCGGCAAGGCTGCGCTGATGCCTTTTCATCGGTGGCTGCCGACGGCCATGGTTGCACCAACGCCGGTCAGTGCGCTGCTACACGCGGTTGCGGTGGTCAAGACAGGAGTGTTTTCGATCTTGAAGGTCAGTGTGTATATCTTTGGCATTGATCTGCTCTCGACACTTGGAACGCACCAGTTTCTGGCCTACGTCGCAGCCTTTACCATCGTGGCGACTGCGATCATCGCCTTTCGAAAAGACAATCTCAAAGCCCGACTGGCCTATTCAACGATCGGGCAGCTGTCCTACATTGTTCTGGGGGCATTGCTGGCAAACGCCTGGGGCATCATCGGCGGCGGCATGCACATGCTGATGCATGGCTTTGGGAAGATCACGCTGTTTTTCTGTGCCGGTGCCATCCTGGTTGCAACCCACAAGACCGAGGTCAGTGAGATGCGCGGCATTGGACGCAGGATGCCGGTGACCATGTCGGCCTTTCTGGTTGGCAGTATTGCGATCATCGGAGTGCCGCCAGCCGGCGGCCTTTGGAGCAAGTGGTATCTTCTGCTCGGAACCGCCAATGCCCATGAATGGATCTTGCTTGGTGCGCTGGTGCTTGGTTCGCTGTTGAGCGCTGCCTATCTGTTGCCGATTGTCATTCACGCATTTTTTCCGACATCGCAAGCCACCGTTGAACGGACCGAGGCCCCGCTGCCAACCCAGATCGCCATGGTGGTCTGCTCAATCGGATGTATTGTATTGTTTGCAGTACCTGAATTCGCCTATGAGCTGATGTCGAGTATTGTCCCCTGAAAGTAGTCGAGTCATGAAACACTCCGAAAACAACGAACAGCAGCCAGTCAGAGCGGTCGGTTTGCGTCGCATACTGCGTTGGTTCTACACCGCCTGTATCGTGGTCTTTCTCCTCGATATCCTGATTCATCGGCATGTCATCCACCCGTGGGAAAGTCTCTTGTTCTTTTACTGCGTGTTTGGTTTCGTTGCCTGTGTGATTCTTGTTGTGATCGCTAAGTGGATGCGCAAACCGTTGATGCGCGGCGAAGAGTATTATGATGATGACTGAAATACCTTCGTTTGCGATCTTCTTCGCCGGTGCTGCCGTAGCCCTGTTCCTGAGAAACAGGGTGCTGGCAGCGTGGACAGTCATCGTTCCGCTGTTGAGCGCGATCCTGCTGTTGGCTTCCGGTCCGACCGAGCAAAAGCTTGAAGCCTCGATCATCGGCCTGTCGCTGGTACTGCATCAGCCAGACAGGCTAAGCCTAATTTTCGGTTATGTGTTTCACATTGCCGCGGTGTTCGGTGCAATTTTCGCCTGGCGCATGACAAGTCCGCTGTCCAAGTCAGCAACGCTGCTTTACGCCGGGGCGACAGTGGGCGCAGTCTTCTGCCGGGATCTGATCTCACTGTTCCTGTTTTGGGAAATCATGGCGTTCTCCTCGGCCTACCTGGTGATTTGCAGTGGCACGCGAAAATCCGCACAGGCCGGCATTCGCTACATTACCATCCAGATCATCTCAGGACTGTTGCTGCTGATCGGTGCCGTCATGCATTACAGCGAAACCGGAAGCATCGAATTCACCCACATGGGATTGTCCAGCACAGCTGCCTTGCTCATCTTCATTGCTTTTGGAATCAAGTGTGCGTTCCCGTTTCTTCACAACTGGCTCACCGATGCCTATCCTGAATCCACACCCGAAGGCACTGTATTCCTCAGTGCCTTCACGACCAAACTGGCAGTGTATGCGCTGGCGCGCGGATTCGCGGGGACCGAAGCGTTGATTTACATCGGTGCAATCATGGCCTGCTTTCCGATTTTCTACGCAGTCATAGAAAACGACCTGAGACGGGTTCTGGCATACAGCATGATCAACCAGATCGGATACATGGTCTGTGGCATCGGAATCGGTACCGAGCTTGCCATAAATGGCACGGCCGCGCACGCCTTCAGTCATGTCATCTACAAAGGATTGCTCATGATGTCGATGGGGGCTGTACTGTATCGCACGGGCAAGATCAATGGTTCGGATCTGGGCGGGCTGTACAAGTCCATGCCAAAAACCGCTGTGCTGTGCATCATCGGGGCGGCATCGATTTCCGCCTTCCCGTTATTCAGTGGATTTGTAGCCAAGGCTCTGGTCATGTCGGCCGCACTGAAAGAAGGATACCTCATCGTCTGGCTTGCCCTGCTGTTTGCAGCCGCCGGCGTCTTCCATCATGCCGGCATCAAGATTCCGTTTTTTGCCTTTTTCGCCCATGATTCCGGTATTCGAGTCAAAGAGGCCCCAACCAGCATGTTGATCGCCATGGGCATCGCAGCCGCGTTCTGCATTGGAATCGGAATTTTTCCGAATCTCCTGTACAGCCAGCTGCCGTTTGAATTCAGCTACAATCCCTACGATACGACACATGTATTGGCGCAGATTCAACTGTTATTGTTTTCTGCTTTGGCGTTTGTCTGGCTGAAACTGTCGGGGATTTACCCACCGGAGTTGCGCAGCGTGAACATCGATTCGGAGTGGGTGTATCGCAAGGGGCTTTATCTTGCGTATCGGAGCGCTGCGAATATCTTTCAGATCGGCATTACGGCACTTTATGCTTCGCTGACCGATACCGTCAAAAAGGTTTATCTGGGTATCGCCCGGATGACTGATCAATCATCCAATCTTGCGGGCGAGAGAACTGTGCGCAGGTTGGTGGTGTCCATTGTGTTCCTGTTCACCGCATTTCTGATCTATCTGTTTGTAGTCTGAACCAGACCGGTAATCGTCAAGTCAATCGCGAATCTGGAGATTCGACACTTTCGATCATCCGATATAGGGGCGATTGGTACACATCGGTTCCCGCGCCAATTCCTCCCTTGCCTTGGTAATCAATTCGTTGTCTATTTTCAAGACCTTGGCAACCGTCTCATCCAATTGCCTGCGGCCCGGATCGTTGGCATCTGACCAGCGTCCCAGCACAACATCCGCTGAATGGTCAAATTCCTTGGAAAGAAGGTTCAATTGCCGATCGGACAATTCAGGAACGGGGGTCGTGTTTTGTCCCTTGACTGAAAAATCGGGATACGAAAGAATTTTTGGAGTGCGTATTCCTAGCATTGAAACCAGTCCGAGTGTGGAATTCAACCATACACACATAGCCTTTTCATTAGATTCCGATTTCTTGTGGAAATTTACCGTAACCCAGTAGGAACCAAGTGTCGGTGAATCCAAACGGACAGCGATTACTCTTGCCAGATTAGTACGTACTTTAATTGGTAGTAGAAAGCGACTTCTTGTATTCCAAACTTCGTCGGCTCTTTGTTCATCGCGTTTGGAAACTAGAGCAGTGTCAGTAGATGCCCGCATAGAATTAGTCACTTCCGTCTGAAAGCGCCACAAGCCTCTTCTGCCATACCGATCTGGAAATTCCGACGGTTTCAGAGCGGAGCGTGCAGTGCGATAAGTGGACTTTACACTTGCAATCAAGCCGAGGCGTGTAGAATCGAACAGCTCGCCCGAACATATTTGGCAAAAAATTTCCGTAAGATATGGTGAATAAAATTGAACCGCACCCCAGTCTCCAACTTTCATCCTTTCGTTCGACCAAGATTGAATCACACCGGGCACTGCGTCCCAACTTTCGAGTCGAATACTTTCTGCCAATTGCAATGCATCATGTACGGTCCGTGGATTTCGCGCCAGATTGATGAAGCGAGTCGGTGCGTGTTCGCCGCCTCGACGCATGATTACGAGCATTTCTGAAATCGAGGTGTTTTCGGAAAACCAAAATCGTTTCGGGTCATGTGCAGTCACAACTGTCTCAATATGAAACTTGCTGGCTAGAAATTGTCGCAGACTGTGAGTGGAAGGATTCATTGATGCGACCAACGGCAGAACAAGTGCAACTGTTGCACCTTTTCTTTTCGAAAGATATTCTGCCAAAACCAGAAAGGCAGGACCACTGCTGGTGAAAGAAACATCCACCGGTGCTCTGGCAAATATTTCCTGCTCTCGCTGCTTGACTGCCTTTTTGACTTTCTCTCCAAGTTGGTCGTGTCGCAGACTGTTTCGGGTGAATGGAGGATTCATGATCACCAAGTCTGCCTTGTCCACACCACTTCGTCGGATGCCTGTCTCAAACTGCGCCATTGATCCTGGCCAGTCAAATACGGGCAACTGATCCCTCTCGTCGTAAATCTCCAAAGACCCGGTTTTGACTGCGCGAAAAGGACTCTCAGTCTCACCAAACGCGGCAAGAAACACATTCATTCTCTGAAACTTGGTCACTGTAGACAAAAGACCCAGTGTGGTTGCGGCCAAGTGCGTGGCCGTCAGATTGATGTCGTAACCACTCAATACGTTCTCAATCAGTACTGAGTCATCCGTTTCTCCAACGATATCCCTAATCCTCTCTGCAACCGCCATCAGCAGTGTACCTGTCCCACAGGTAGGATCTATAACCCGCATATCCGCCAAGTCGGCCGGTAAGTCGCTTTCATCTCGCAATGCGATACCCGTCAGCAATGTTGCGGCGGCAGTGGTTGTATAGAATGAACCGTCGTATCTTGCGCTGTCCAATACCGCATGAAAGATTCTGCCCAGTAAATCATGCCTCAGTCCCTCCGAGATTCGGGTAACCGCCAAAGACGCAGAAACAACCCGGCGCAAGGCTGTATCAAAACGAGAGTCATGATCAACACCATCAATCACAGCCATTCCCGTCTCAAATATCGGGCGGTAATCCACACTCAAAATCAGGTCCCAAGCCCCGCTCAATGCACCAATCAAGTCAGTTTCTTGCAGACACTGTTGAAGTGACTTCGGAGGCCACCTATCATTAAATTTTTTCCCTGAACGGGCATCAATTTTCGGCTTCATACTCATCAAGCTGCTGCTCAACCTGGCGTGAAACATCGCCGCAGAGGCGATCACAAGCATTGCGCGCTTCGTAGCCGCACGCAGGTCTGTGTCAGATTCGTCATCCGGTAGATTCAGCGCAACTACCGCAGCTTCGCGCTGTTTCTGCGAGAGTCGGTCAACCGCTTCATCAAGCGCATCATTCAACTTCTGGGCAGACACATCGGGTTCACCATCATCATCCTTGATCGATTTGAGGCTGGATGCAAAACTGCTCACGGAAAATAGGCTCCATCTAAACCCTATCGATAGGTTTAATCAGATTAAATTTCGGTCTCACGCCTGAAAACTGCGGGTCAGTGCGATGCCCGCGACCACTGCGGCAATCGACAGAAGAACAGAGCCCAACACATAGACAATTGCTTCGGAAATCCGACCACTTTGAAACATCAGCCAGCTATCCAGGGAATACGCCGAAAATGTCGTATAACCACCCAGAAAGCCGGTCATCAGCAACGGGCCGAACCGACCTGTATCACCACTGAGACCACCCAGAAGCACAAACACCACACCCAGTACGAATGATCCACCCACATTGACGACCATTGTGGCAAATGGAAAATCAGAACCCAGAGTTCTCTCGAACGCCACGTTTGTCAGGAACCGACCAGCTGCACCAAGTGCGCCTCCGGCCGCAACCTGGACAACCAACCAAGTCACGATGGCAAGCGCAGGAAGTTCAGTTGAACTGTCGGGCAACCAATCACGATAAAGATTCTGCTCTCTGACTTGTTATCTCTCATCATGCCGTTGCACCCTCTTGGATTTTTCGCCAAACGCTGCCTTTTTCTGAACTCTTATCGAGGTCGTCAAGCCAGCTCTCATGTAGACTCAGCTCCTCTTCAGTCGCCTTGAGCACAAACACTTCTACCGGTTCGGTTCGCTTGGCCTGAACCCGGTCCGCCGAGTCGCCTGCAACGTAAGGTGAGCTTTCCTCAAACTCAAATGAAGTCTGTCCGCCTGTCATGGCGCGATAAACTTCCACCAGAATTCTTGCATCCAGCAGTGCTCCGTGCAACGAGCGTTCTGAAACCAAATCGACCTCAAACTGATTGGCAAGGGCATCCAGGCTGTTGCGCCGACCAGGACGCGATTCGCGTGCAATTTCGAGAGTGTCCTCGATCTCACACACTGACTCAAGTGGCGGAAATTCGGCGGGAACCCGGCCAAACTCGTAATTCAGGAATTCCAAATCGAAAGCCGCATTGTGAATGATCAGTTGTGCACCGTTGAGGAAATCGAACAGTTTCTGTGCGACATCGGCAAACATTGGTTTTGCCGCCAGGAAATCATTGTCGATGCCATGAACCTTGAGCGCTTCTTGGTCAACTGCCCGTTCAGGATTCACATATTCATGAAAAACAGTCCCTGTTGGCTTTCGATCATTGAGCTCAATGCACGCAACTTCAATAATACGATGCCCTTCTTTCACATCCAGGCCGGTTGTTTCAGTATCAAGAACGACCTGTCGCATCACTGTCTCCTTGATTGGGAACGGCCTTTCGAGCCAATTCATCGGCCCTTTCATTCCAGGCATCTCCTGCGTGCCCCTTGACCCAGATCCAGGTGATGGAATGAAGTGAATTCAACTCATCGAGTTGGCGCCACAGGTCCACATTCTTCACCGAGGCGTTGGTACTGGTTTTCCAGTTTTTTCGCTTCCAGTTGACAATCCAGCTGGAAATTCCATTCCGCAGGTAAGCGGAATCCGTATACAGCTCAAGTTGGCGTGCACCCTTTAGGGATTCCAGTGCCTTGATGGCTGCCGTCATCTCCATTCTGTTGTTGGTGGTTCGAACCTCACCACCTGACAATTCACGCTTGTGTCCATTCCACAAGAGGACCGCCCCCCAGCCTCCGGGACCGGGATTGCCGGAACAGGCACCATCGGTATAGATTTTCAATTGTCGATCAGAGTCGCTCATTAATCATCCACTTCAAGAAATCATAAAACTTGTGTTATTCATTGCGCTCAGCGACCGGGCTCAGCACTCTTCGCTTCTTGCGCAAGGTTCGGGAGATCACACTGCCATTCATCCGGACCCCCATGACTTTTTTTCGAAACACCAACACATAAACGGAACCGAACCCAGGCCACCAGCGAGCACCGAACACCTCAAACTTCTTCAATCCCGTCAGCCGACCAGACTGCTCCGATGGTGGTCGGAAAAAAGCATACTCTCCGGCAATCGAATCAAATCCGAGCAAGGACATCCAATCCCGCACCCGAATCACTGAATAAAACTTCGCCTGTTCAAGCCCGATATCTTCCATATTCGTCAGATTCTTCTTTACGCCCAGCATACTGTGTGGATTCATTCCGGCAATAGCAACTATTCCTTCCGGCACAACACACTCGGACACCTCGCGCAGAACATCATGGGGCTCATTGCTGAATTCAAGCACATGGGGCATGATAAGCAGATCAATTGAATTCACGGCAAAGGGAAACCATTCGGCATCTGCTACCACATTCTCACCCTCACCCGACTTGTCCGCTGCACGATCAATCCGTATGCGGGCAACCGATTCGAACCCTTTCAGATACTGCATGTCAGGTGGGCCTGAAACCTGCAATGTTACCCTAAAGTACTGCCGGGGTATCAATTTCTGCATACTGCTTAAGCCGGATTGGATGATCTTTTCACCCAATGCCGATGATTGCCAGCGCAGGTGCGGGAGAGTTGTTTTGTCGTGTATTGAGTCCATATCACACAAACAAATAGAATCGCCGATACTTGCTCTAATCCCCTTAATCTATATAATCACCCTTTCGTTTAATATTAAAACTCAATTTGAAGGTGCGATTCGCACAAATATCTGTGCCCCTTCGCTAGAACGGATTGAGTTTGGGAAGACCAAATAGTGGTAACGAAAGGAAAAAAATCTGATTTCTTGAGCCATGATTCATCAGTTGTTTTCGGCAAGTCACTGCTGAGCGCTGCCGCGTTGGCCTTGTGCTTCCACATTGGCAGTAATCAGGCAGGAGACGAAAGTTCTGAAAACGCCCTGATCAGGCTGATACCACCGGCCAGCGCGGACGATGTAACCAGCCGTTCCATCAGACTGCATGATGAGGCACTGCTGTATTTTCAATCACACTCTGAAACTATGAATTCATTTCATGGTGATGCGAAAAAAGTGACGATGATTGATGCAGCCTCCAACACACCGCTAGTGGACACAGGCAGCAACACCCGCAGCGTCAAATCAGACAATGTCTGGGAACGAATTCGCTCCGGCTATGAATTCGCCGACCTTGACAACAAAATTGTTCGAAAGTATGAGAAATTCTATTCGGAAAATCCGAAACACATGGATCAGATCATTGAACGGGCGCGGCTGTATCTTCCCTATATCGTCTCCGAAGTCGAGCGCAAGGAACTCCCACTTGAACTGGCACTGCTGCCGGTTGTCGAGAGTGCCTACAACCCCAGAGCCTATTCTGTCGCCGGTGCCGCAGGGCTTTGGCAGTTCATGCCGTTCACCGGCAAACAATACGGCCTGAAACAGGACTGGTGGTACGAAGGCCGTCGAGACATTATCGAATCAACTGATGCCGCACTGAGACACCTTCAAGACCTGGGCGTGGCATTCGACAATGACTGGCATCTCGCACTGGCTGCCTACAATGCCGGAATGTACGGTGTCAAACGCGCCATCAGGAAAAATGTCAAACGCAACAAGCCCACTGATTACAGCAGTCTTGATCTTCGACTTGAAACCAGGCATTTCGTTCCGAAACTGATTGCTGTTCGGAACATCATCGCCGACCCGGAAGCTTTTGGAGTCACACTGCCTGACCTTTCAATGAGTTCTACATTCGAAATTATTGACTTCAATTTTCAGGTGGATCTCGGCATCATGGCAAGTGCGACAAACATCGATGAGTTCAAGCTCGCACAGTTCAACCCTGGATTGCGCAGGACTGTCACACCTCCCGGCGGACCGTATCGAATCCTTGTTCCAGCCGGCAGTCAACAGACCGTTTTGGACTGGAAGACAAGCCTGGCACCATCCCATGCTGTCACAACCGTTCTTCACAACGTCAGTAGCGGTGACGTTCTGAGCAGAATCGCGCAGGAATACAACGTCTCTGTTGCTGCGATCATGTCTGTCAATTCAATGAGATCAGATATGATCCGGGTTGGCGAGACCATAAGAATCCCAAGGCCGACCTCCATCGCCAAAAGCGAGTTGGGGAGCAATTTTGGCAGCACGGTCGTCTATCGGGTCAAGCGTGGTGATGTGCTGGGGACAATTGCAGAAAAGTTCGGCGTTTCCGTCTCAAAGATCCGCAGTGCGAATCTTTTGCACTCCAACCTGATCCGGGTGGGACAGAAACTGCAGATTCCAGTTCCGGGCTCAAGCATTGATCAGGGGAAAATTGCAAGGTCCTCCCAACCTGAAAGCAAAGGCACACAGCATGTGACCCATACCGTCAGGCGCGGAGACAGTCTATACAAGATTGCTTCGACCTATGACGTGTCTGTCGCAAAACTGAGAGCCACCAATTCGCTGGAATCAGACCGTATCTACGTGGGTCAGAAGGTTGCAATTCCGAAAGAAACTCCCGCGCCAACGACGAAAATTGCCAGTGCGGGTCAAAGCAAAATCGTTCCCGCGACGCGATTCGTGTATACGGTTCGATCCGGTGACACGTTGTGGGATATCGCCAGAACGCACCAGACAAGCGTGAGCAGTCTCATGAAGTGGAACGAGATTGGACGCGAACAAATTCTCCGCACAGGTCAGAGAATCGTCATTTACGTCGATTGATTCAGCAACTGGCGAACCCGCCAAAGATCATCCCAGGATTTTCTTTTTTCCGTTGGCCTCCTGAGCAGGTAGGCAGGATGATAGGTAACCACTACGTCGATTTCTGTGCCGTGATACTTCTGGGGCCTGCCCCTCAGTGCACCAATTGAAATCTCGGTGTCGAGCAGCAGTTGCGCACTGACGCGACCCAGTGCCACGATCACTTTGGGCTTGATGATCTCGATCTGCCGTTTGAGATACCGGGAACACGCTGAAGCCTCTTCGGGAAAGGGATCCCGGTTTTTTGGTGGGCGGCATTTGACCACGTTTGAAATGTAGACCTGATCGCGCTCATAACCCAATGCCGCGATCATGGCAGTGAGCAACTTACCCGCCTTGCCGACAAATGGCAGGCCTTGGCGATCCTCTTCCTGGCCTGGCCCCTCACCGATGAACATCAAGTCCGCCTCAAGCGATCCTGATCCGAATACCGTGTTGGTCCGGGTTTCGGACAACCGGCACTTGGTGCATGCAGCGACGGTCGCCTGCAGCGTCTGCGCATCCATTCCCTCGATGTCAGACGCGGTACTCGCAGACTGCTCGACCACTGGCTGTGGCGACTCTGTCATGTCTTGAGGAGTCGCACCACCTTGTTCCTGGGTATCGCGGGCGGTCCATACCTCAACACCCATGGCCTTGAGGAATTCCTTGTTCTGAGCCATGAGTACTGACTAGATCATTGAATCCTTCTGGGGATGCGCACGCTGCGAGGACTTAAGCCGATTGACTGCATTGATGTAGGCTTTCACTGAAGCAATGACAATATCGGTATCCGCACCATGACCGTTGACAACATGGCCATTTTCCTTCAACCGCACACTTACCTCGCCCTGCGCATCCGTACCACTCGTAATGCTGTTGACCGAATACAGCTCAAGACTCGGACTGACATCAATCAGTGACTCCACCGCCCTGAAGCATGCATCGACTGGCCCATTACCCTTTGCTTCTGCGTTGTGCAGAGACCCTTCGATCTCCAGCGCTACCTCGGCCACAGGACTGGCCCCGGTATTCGAACAGACCTTCATTGATTTCAAGTGAATCTCATCTGATCCCTGCTGCAGCCCGGCTGCCGCTATGAGGCCGATTAGATCATCGTCAAAAATCTCATGCTTACGGTCTGCAAGATCCTTAAACTTGTCGAATGCCTCAACCAGGTCCGCATCAGAATCAAACTTGAAACCCAGATCGTTCACCCGCTGCTGGAACGCATGGCGACCGGAATGCTTGCCCAGCACCATCCTGTTGGTCGACCATCCCACGTCCTGCGCCCGCATGATCTCATAGGTCTCGCGTTTTTTGATCACGCCGTCCTGATGAATGCCGGATTCATGCGCGAACGCATTTGCGCCGACAATGGCCTTGTTGGGTTGAACCGGAAATCCAGTGACACTGGACACCAATCGGCTTGCAGGCACAATCTGGGTGGTGTCGATGTTGGTATCGCAGTTGAAGAAATCCTGACGGGTTCGCACCGCCATAACGATTTCCTCGAGGGACGCGTTGCCCGCGCGCTCGCCGAGACCATTGACCGTGCACTCGACCTGCCTGGCGCCGCGCTGTACCGCGGCGAGGGAATTGGCAACCGCCACTCCCAAATCATTGTGGCAGTGAACGGAAAACACAGCCTTGTCGGAGTTCGGGATGTTCTCCATCAGCCTCTCGATCAAACTCCCAAACTGTTCGGGCATGTTGTACCCCACTGTATCAGGAATATTAATGGTCCGGGCTCCGGCATCGATCGCGGCCTCAATAATCCGACACAGGAAATCAAATTCCGAGCGACCGGCGTCCTCGGGTGAGAACTCAACATCATCAGCGTGATTCCGTGCCTTTTTCACTGCCCAAACCGCTCTTTCCAACACCTTGTCCTCACTCATGCGGAGTTTCTCCTGCATGTGGATCGGTGAGGTGGCAATGAAAGTGTGTATGCGCCCGGAGTTTGCGGACTTCACCGCTTCGGCCGCCAGATCCAGATCTCCCTCGACTGCACGCGCAAGTGCGCACACCGTACTGTCGGTAATTTCGTTTGCAACCTGCCTCACTGCCTCAAAATCGCCCTGGCTTGCTGCGGGAAACCCGGCTTCGATGACATCCACCCGCATCTTCTCAAGCAATTGTGCGATGGACACCTTCTCATCAGCCGTCATGGACGCGCCGGGACTCTGTTCCCCGTCGCGAAGTGTCGTGTCAAATATTATCAGTCTGTCAACCATTGAATTAATCCAGGATTCTAATCAAGAATGCGTAATCACCTGAAGTTCAGGTGTTACAGGTAAAGATTCGGAATTTAAAAGAGGATAGAGTGCGCCTAGCGGCGCAGCAGCAGAAGGAGTTCTGGCAGAGCCTGAAGTTGTGAACTGATTTGAATGGATGTATCCATAACAGTTGCATAGTATACCACTGATGTCAACAGCGCGGATTTCGGGAAACCACATCTTTACTGACAGTTCGACCGGTCAGAATCAGGACTGGAAATCCGTCTGCAGTGCCGGTACGATAGTCAGAACCGGCTGTTGAGACAGAAAGTCCGATGCAACAGCAAAGTTTTTGCCGAGTTTCCATCTAGACAACCGAATGTCGCACAAAACCAAAGCCAACAGTCGCACGATCAAACCTTGAGTGTAGTCGTGTTGACTCATCGGTTCACTCAGGTCCAGTCGGTTAATCTTTCAATTCAACTTCAGATTGTGTCTCTTGCGGATCGATTTTCATTCTCGACTTTCTCCGTGAATTCTTGTTCATCCAGATGAAAGGTCCACTCAGGAGATAGACCAGAAATACCGCAAATAAAACCCGTGGTGGGTCGAATGAGACAATCGCAATGGCAAGCACCATAATGATGCTCGAGACAAAAGGCACCCGTCCCTTGACACCGATATTCTTGAAACTGAGGTAGGGTACGTTACTGACCATGGCCAGCGCCAGAATGACAACAATAGCCAGGGTGATTTCCGAGACGAGTGGAATCGGACTTTGAGTCGGCGACACCATCACCCACATCCAGGTTACCAGGAATGCCGCCGCCATCGGACACGGCAGGCCCTGAAAATACGCCGGATTGGGAGCGGTGATGGTATTGAACCTCGCCAATCTCAACGCGGTTGCGGAAACATAGAGGAAAGCACAGAGCCAGCCAATCTTGCCAAACGACCAAATCGACCACTCATATATGACAAGCGCCGGTGCCAACCCAAAGCAAACCACGTCCGAGAGACTGTCATACTCCTTGCCAAAATTGCTGGAAGTGTTGGTGAGCCTGGCAACCCTTCCATCGAGGCCGTCCAGAATCGTCGCGATGAGAATGGCGATGGCGGCAATCTCAAAGTTCGCCTGCGTCGCCTGGATCACCGAGAAAAAGCCAAAAAACAGCGCACCGGTCGTGAATAGATTTGGAAGTACGTATATTCCCCTTCGTCGCCTTTCGCGCGATTTTTTGGTTTTTGGAAGCTTTTGACTGTCGGGTTCCATGAGATTCAATTTAAGTGGAGGGAAATAGGTGGTGAATCGGCTGTTGAGGATGATGTCTCCTGATTATACTAACACCAATCCGTTTGGGAATTTGACCGGCTGACTGGATCATGTCGCGTCCAGTAACCCGACTTCCAACTGCCCGTTGATGTCTTACCTGGATACAGATGTTCCCGCCAAGTGAGTCAGCATTCAGACCGTGTATCCGATGATGTCGGCACCACCCCTGACCTTGTCCCCGACATTGGCCGTGATTCTGTATTCCTGTGGGAAGTACAACTCAACACGCGATCCGAAACGGATGAATCCGTATCGCTGACCCCGCTCGACATCCTCACCTGCAGCAACGTAGCACAGTATGCGTCGGGCGATCAGTCCGGCAATCTGTATGCAGGTCACCTCCTTGGCGTCAGCAGTGCGAATCACAATTGAATTGCGTTCATTCTCCTCCGAGGACTTGTCAGCCGCAGCATTGAGAAACCTGCCCTGTCTGTATTCCTGTTGAATCACCTTGCCTGCGATTGGGATACGATTGGCATGGACCGAAAAGACATTCAGGAAAATGGCAACATTGGTTGCGGCCTGACCATTGAATGGGTCTGTTGCCTGGCAGACAGTAACAATCTTGCCGTCAGCCGGCGACACAATGGCATCGCGGTCGCCGGGAATCCTGCGCACCGGATCGCGGAAAAATTGCAGCATGAAGATCACAGCAACCCAAACCAGGAACGCCAGCAAGCCTCCAGCAAACAGTTGAACTACGATCGCCGCCACAAGACCGATTGCGACGAACGGATATCCCTCACGCGCAAGGCGCATGTCAGTTCACATCGCGGTCCACTAGTCTGCCGGCAGAAATCCAAGGCATCATCGCCCGCAACGACGATCCGACCTCCTCGATTCCGCGGCCTTGAGATGCACTCCTCAAGGCGTTGAAGTTCTTGCTGCCCTCAGCGTTCTCGCTCATCCACTCATTGGCAAACTGACCGGATTGGATTTCCGAGAGGATTCGTTTCATCTCAGCGCGTGTTGCATCGTTGACAATTCTGGGACCGCGGGTGAGATCGCCATACTCAGCGGTATTTGAAACCGAATATCGCATGTTCTGGATGCCACCCTCGTAGATCAGGTCCACAATCAGCTTCAACTCATGCAGGCACTCAAAATAAGCCATCTCCGGAGCATAGCCCGCTTCGACCAGTGTTTCGAATCCTGCTTCAATCAAAGCGGTGGTACCGCCACACAGGATCGTCTGCTCACCGAACAAATCGGTTTCAGTCTCTTCGCGGAAGCTTGTTTCGATGATTCCGGCCCTGCCGCCACCGATTGCCGAAGCATAGGCGAGTGCGATGTCCCGGGTGTTTCCTGACGCATCCTGATGAATCGCGATCAGACACGGCACACCCCCGCCACTGGTGTAGGTTGAGCGAACCAGGTGGCCCGGTCCTTTGGGCGCTACCATGAACGTGTCAACATCGGCAGCCGGTTTGATGAACTCGAAGTGGATATTGAATCCGTGGGCGAATGCAATCGCCGAACCAGGTTTGAGATTCGGCTCGATTTCAGTTTCATAGAGTTTCGCCTGCAACTCATCGGGCACGAGAATCATGATGACATCGGCGCTGGCAACAGCGTCGCCAACATCAGCTGTTGCGATGCCTGCCTTGTCCGCCTTGGCCCTCGACGATGAACCTGCGCGCAGGCCGACTACAACGTCCACACCGCTATCCTGCAAGTTCCCCGCATGGGCATGACCCTGCGAACCGAATCCAATCACTGCAACGCGCTTGCCAAGCAGATTGGAAAGATCAGCGTCGCCGTCGTAATAAACTTTCATATCAATTCCTTATTTGATTTTCCTGTTAGGTGAACGGGACTTGGGTGCACTCAACGCACTCTCACCCCTTGCAATACCGGATACGCCCGTGCGCACCAGCTCCAGAATTTCCGTCATTCTGACCTGCTCAATGAATCCATCGAGCTTGGAACTCGCACCGGTCAATTCGACTGTGTAGACTGACTGCGTCACGTCGATCACCCGTCCGCGGAAGAATTCCACGAGCCGTTTGATCTCATCGCGCTGTTCGCCAACAGCCCTGACCTTGACCAGCATCAACTCGCGTTCAATATGCTTGTCCTCGGTCAGGTTGACCAGCTTGACCACCTCGATCAGCTTGTTCAGCTGCTTGGTGATCTGTTCCACGACCGCATCAGAGCCAACCGTGACGATGGTCATGCGGGAAAGGGTTTCGTCTTCAGTCGGGGCGACGGTCAACGTCTCGATATTGAAACCCCGTGCTGAAAACAACCCTGCAACTCTTGCCAGCGCCCCCGGTTCATTCTCCAATAACACCGAGATAATATGCCTACTATCCACTTACGCCAGCTCCCGTTCCTGCGGAGCACCATTTCCGGCGGGACTGAGATGCATCTCATTGTGCCCGCTGCCGGCGGCAATCATCGGGAAGACGTTTTCAGCCTGGTCAGTGATGAAATCCATGAACACCAGTTCATCCTTGCGTGCCATGCACTCAATCAGCGCATCTTCCACATCGCCCGGTTTTTCCACCAGCATGCCGCGATGGCCGAAACTCTCCGCCAGCGCCACGAAATCAGGCAGTGAATCCATGTAGGAATGGGAATAACGCCGATCATAGAAGAACTCCTGCCACTGGCGAACCATGCCCATGTAGCGGTTGTTCAGGTTGATGATCTTGATCGGCAGGTCGTATTGCTTGCAGGTTGACAGCTCCTGGATGCACATGATGATGCTGGCCTCACCGGTGACGCAGACGACATCGGATTCCGGGTATGCCAGTCGCACGCCCATCGCAGCCGGAAGCCCGAATCCCATGGTGCCCAGACCACCGGAATTCACCCAGCGCCGGGGCTGATCAAAGCGGTAGAACTGCGCCGCCCACATCTGGTGCTGTCCCACGTCGGACGTGACAAATGCCTCTCCCTTGGTGATTTCATACAGTTTCTCAAGCACATACTGCGGCTTGATCTTGTCACTGTCGCGATCGAATTTCAGACAGTCAATCGAGCGCCATGAATCGATCTGCTTCCACCAGGCGGCAATTTTCTCCTTATCAGGATTCGGCGCCATGTTCTTGACAACCGAAACGAGGTCGGTGAGCACATGCTTTGCATCCCCCACAATCGGTACATCAACGTGCACATTCTTGCCGATGGAAGAGGGATCAATGTCAACGTGAATGAACTTGGCATAAGGTGAGAACTTCGCCAGGTCTCCGGTAATCCGATCATCAAATCTTGCGCCGACAGCCAGCATGACGTCACAGTCATGCATCGCCATATTGGCCTCGTAGGTTCCATGCATACCCAGCATGCCGAGAAACAGCGGGTCATTGGCCGGATAACTGCCAAGCCCCATCAATGTGTTCGTGCATGGGTAGTTGAGATGACGCACCAGTTCGCGCAACTCCTCCTCTGCGCCGGAAATCGAAACACCACCTCCGGTGTAGATGATCGGGCGTTCGGCTTCCAACAGCAGCTTGGCGGCACGCTTGATCTGCCCCAGATGTCCGCGCACTGTCGGATTGTAAGAGCGCATGGAGATGGTACGCGGGTAGATATACTCAGTCTTCTGCGCTGTCAGGTCTTTCGGAACATCCACCACAACCGGTCCCGGGCGGCCGGTATTGGCGATATAGAAGGCCTGCTTCATTGTAGTCGCAAGATCCCGGACATCGCGGACCAGAAAACTGTGCTTGACACAGGGTCGCGTCACACCAAGTGCGTCGACTTCCTGAAAAGCGTCGTCACCAATCAGGTGTGTGGCAACCTGTCCAGAGATGATTACCATGGGGATGGAGTCCATGTAGGCGGTGGCGATTCCGGTTATGGTATTGGTTACACCGGGACCGGAAGTGACCAGCACTACGCCGGGCTTGCCAGTGACACGTGCATATCCGTCAGCGGCGTGAGTCGCCCCCTGTTCATGGCGAACAAGGATATGCCGTACGTCATCCTGTTTGTATAAAGCATCATAAATGTGCAAGGCAGCACCGCCAGGATAACCGAAGATATATTCGACACCCTCATCTTTCAGGCAGCGCACCAGGATATCGGCACCTGTTAACTCCATTTAAAGATTCCCCCTTGATGTTGGAGCAGACAATCTTTCACAACTTGGTGAAGAAACTAAAACTAAACCCGCAATTATAATAAGTGTTCGGGTATACACAAGATTTTAACGGACAAAATTAAGGCAAATCAGACCGCTATTGTGTGATTTCCGTCTCTTTTCATTCATTTTCCAACTCTTGGCAGAGAGAAAACATATTGCAGCACAACATGACTTATTCTGAAGATGAGATAAGGGAACGAATTCGCCTTGACGACGACAGCGGGTGAGAGTTCAGGCAATTCCATTTCGAGGGAAATCAAACTGTTCGCCTGAATCTGGAAAACCTTGCCGATGACCTGGTGGCATTCGCCAACAGAAATGGAGGGGTATTGATAGGCAGCGTCTCGGAGGACCGGAAAGTTCACGGACTGACTCCGGCACAAATTGATACACTGGATGAGCAAATTTCAAAGTTGTGTACCGACACCATCGACCCACCCATCCGAATTGATTTGCTTCGCCGAACAATTGACGATAAACAAGTTTTGCTGGTTGTCGTACCTCGGGGTAAATCATTGCATTCGGCCAGAGGACGCAGCTACATTCGGTCAGGTTCAACAAAGAGAGCAATGTCGAGCGACGAAAGACTGCGGCTGGCGCAAACCCGCGCACAAGGCAGATATATCTGGTTCGACAAGCAAACCGTAATCGGCACAGGTTTCAAAACGCTGGACCAAGAACTGTGGAAACCACTCTTGAGTGCTGAGGGTGCCCGCGACCCCATTGCAGCGTTACAGAAATTGGCGTTGCTCGCAACTGATGATTCGGGTGTCTTGAGCGCGACTGTCGCTGGCGTGTTGCTTTGTACCCGTCATCCTGAAGACTGGTTTCCAAATGCCCGGATAACCGCAACAGTCTACAAAGGGCTTGACCGCGCATCAGGACAGCTGAACGCTCGGGAAATAATGGGACCGTTGGTTCGGCAGATTTCAGACTCGATCGACTTTATTGTTGGATACATGCATTTTTCATCTCGGAAAGTTCCAGATCGCAACGAAATGCCGCAATACAGTATCAAGGCTCTTTTTGAAGCGATTGTCAATGCAGTAGTACATCGAGATTACACCATTAGAGGAAGTGCGATTCGGTTGTCGATATTCTCAGACCGTATCGAAATTCAGTCACCCGGTTCTTTACCCAACATCCTCACTGTTGATAGTATGGGTGAACGTCAATCGACCCGTAATCGGGCTATCGCCTCAATTTTCAGTCGAATTCCGGTTGGTGGGATTCCAGGAACGGAAAACCGACGATTTTTGATGGAGCAACGGGGTGACGGCGTCAGGATTATTCAGCGAGAAACAGAGGAACTCACCGGAAAACCCCCCATTTACCGACTCATTGACGACTCCGAGGTATTGCTGACAATACCTGCCGCCCCCATGGACATTAGTCCGGCGACTTCAGTGATCACAGTCCGGTCAGATGGCAAGCCCGTCTGTGGCGCAGACGTATTAATCTTCTATCCAAACAAAACATGGGAGCACGCAATCAGCAACGCGAATGGCGAAGCCAAATTTGATCTGGACACGATCGATACACCACTGACAGTATTTGCGGCCGCTCCGAGCTGCAGTGCGACAGTGAAGCGCGAATGGGTGCCGCAGGAGCGATCTTTGAACTTGAAATTGGAAGCTTTAGAGTCGGGTGGAAGTGTGATCCTCCAAGATTCAACGGGGTGTCTGCCAGGTCTCAACGGACGATTGAACCCAATTCGAGATGCTTTGGACCGAGTTTATCTATATGCTTCGAATATTTCGATTGAGCAGGGTTCACCCCAACCGGTTCACTTCATTCTCGGGGAGGACCTGCGCTTGAACGACAATACTGGATCTGAATGTTTGGTTCGAATCATTGAAATCGTCGGTCGTTGCTCCCTCATCGAATATCAAAAGGCCAACTAAGTCTCAAAATGTCCAGAAAATCCACACTGGCAGACAGCCTCCCCATTACCGCCTCACATTCGGCGCCAGGCCGTCGTGCCATCTGGCCGGTCCTCGATTTCAACTCCCATCTCAACCAGTTGATCGCGGATCCTGTCGGCAGTCTCCCATGCCCGCTCCCGACGCGCCGCCTCTCTTTGGGAAACCATCTCAAGAATGCCGTCCTCATCATTGCCCGAATCGCCTACACCCAGAAATCTAGCCGGTGTCAATCGGATCAATCCCAATGATCCGGTAAGTTGGATCAGCGTATTCCTGTAAACACCAATCTGCCGAGCATCATCACGCTCAACCGCTCGATTCAGGCTTCGAACACAATCGAATACCACCGCCAGCGCATCCGGTGTATTGAAATCGTCATCCATGGCATGATGAAATGCATCGCACAGTGCAGCGTCAACCTCGGTTTCCTGATCGGAGATTTTCTCTTCAGCCTTGAGCAGGGACAGGTAAATCCGTCTCAACGCCAGTTTGGCATTGCCCAGACTGTCATCACTGTAATTCAGCGGACTTCGGTAGTGGCTGGACAGAAACACAAAACGAAGCACCTCTCCGATTCTTGCCCTGTCACTGTCCGTATCCAGTACCTCCCTGATGGTCAGGAAGTTATGCAGTGACTTTGACATTTTTTCCGCATTGATCTGCAGGTAGCCGTTGTGCATCCACAAATTGACAAACTTCTGTCCGCTGACGCTTTCCGACTGGGCAATTTCATTTTCATGATGCGGAAACAGCAGATCCATGCCACCGCCATGGATGTCAAAATGGTCGCCGAGCAAGGTGGAAGACATCGCTGAGCACTCAATATGCCAACCCGGCCGCCCGTCCCCCCAGGGAGATTCCCATTTGGGCTCATCAGGCTTTGAATGTTTCCACAGCACAAAGTCCAGCGGATCTTCCTTGCTCTCGTCGGGTTCCACCCGTGCTCCGGAAAGCAGCTCGTCCAAGCACTTTCCGGACAGTTGACCGTAATTCTCAAATTTTCGGGTTCGATAGTAGACGTCGCCGTTGTCCGCACGATAGGCATATCCACGTTCAATGAGTTTTACAATCATCTCGATGATTTCCGCGATGAATTCAGTTGCACGCGGCTCATGGTCAGGTTTCACGATACTCAGCGCTTCCAGATCTTCGTTCATGTAGTCGATAAATCGATTCGTCAGAGACTGAATGGACTCGCCCAGTTCGTTCGCCCGATTGATGATCTTGTCGTCGATATCCGTGATGTTGCGCACATACCGGACCTTGAAACCACGGTATCGTAAATAACGAATGACAGAATCAAAGGCAACCATGACGCGTGCGTGTCCAAGGTGGCAGTAATCATAGACTGTCATGCCACAGACATAGATATCGACCTCATTCTTTTTGATCGGTACGAATGTCTCTTTTTGACGGGTCAGACTGTTGTAGATTCTGATTGAAGGAGATTCCATGATTCTCAATGTCGAATATAAGTTGCCATCTTTTGCATCGGACTTCGGAAAACCGAGGCAGTCAAATGCTGAATGAAATATACATGAAGCCGTAAATTCACGCCCAACACCATGCCCTGGTCCTGAATACGGCGCGCCGAGGGCGTCATGAATACTGGAAAGACGGATATTTTAAACTGAATGCCATCCTACCCTGTTGATAATTTGACGATTCAGCATGAATTTCACGCACCTCGGCGGAAAACGCGGAATGTGTCTCGTAAAAGCGTTTTAATATAGCCTGTGTTTCAAACCCGGATGCCCAAACGCTTCAATGTCAATCCATTTCATCTCCGACATCCATCTTGACCCTTCAAGGGAAGATACCTACAACAAATTCCGCAACTACCTGAAAACGATTCAGGCTGATGCAGACGAGCTCTATATTCTCGGTGACCTGTTCGAATACTGGATTGGCGATGACGGACTCGACCTTCTCGGTCATCAACCCGCAGTCAAGGCACTGCAGGAACTGTCAGCATCCGGTACGAAAATCTTCATCATGCACGGAAATCGCGACTTCCTGATCGGTGAGGATTTCCTGAAACGATTCAACGGCACCTTGCTTGCCGATCCCTCCATCATCCAATTACACGGTGAGTCAGTGCTGCTGATGCACGGTGACAGTCTGTGCACCGATGACATCGCCCATCAACGCTACCGCGAAATCGTACTGGATCCGCTTTGGCAACAGGAAGTGTTGAAACTGTCTCTTGAGGAGCGCCTCAAGCGGGCACTCGACATGCGGATGCAAAGTCAAAGAGGAAGGCCCGACAAAACCCCGGAACTGATGGACGTCAACCTGCAGTCAGTCACCAGCACCATGGAACAACACGGTGTTCAGGTGATGATTCACGGACACGTGCATCGAACCGCGATTCATCATCTCAAAGTCAACAACAACGATGCGGTTCGCTACGTACTCGGCGACTGGGATAGCGGAAGGGACGGTGTCATACGCGCAGACGCTGACGGTTCCATCAACCTGCGTCCTCCTGAGTTTCACTGAATCTCAGCTTGCGACCGCCCTGGTCGTGAACTCCAGGAGTGATGCGCCTTCGGGTTCGCGGTTGGAGTCCTTTCTCTCCCGATTGATTCGGTCCAGATACTCCGGCGAGACGTCACCTGTGACATAGCGCCCATCAAAGACCGATGCCTCAAATGAAGTGACGTCTGAGTTTGTCGTGCGAACCGACTCGATCAAGTCATCAAGCCGTTGATAAAGCACAAGATCCGCACCAATCTGCTTGCAGATCTCATCAGAAGTCCGGTTGGTCGCGACCAGCTCCTCGGGACTTGGAATATCAATGCCATAGACATTCGGATAACGAATTGGCGGTGCTGCCGACGCAAGATACACTGATTTAGCACCCGCCTCGCGCGCCCGCTTGACGATCTGCTGTGCCGTAGTACCGCGCACGATCGAGTCATCGACCAGCAGTACGTTCTTGTTCTCAAACTCCAGAGTCATTGCATTGAGTTTATGCCGGACGGAATACTTACGCTGTGCCTGCTGCGGCATGATGAACGTGCGGTCAAAATACCGATTCTTGATGAACCCTTCCCGATACTTGACACCGATGGTATGCGCCATCTGCAACGCGGCGGCCCGACTGGTATCGGGAACCGGCATCACCACATCGACCTTGTGATTGGGATATTGCTCGAGAAACCGCTTGCCCAGCCATTCACCCATCCGCAACCGCGTCTTGTAGACTGAAATCCGGTCAATCATCGAATCCGGTCGGGACAGATAGACATACTCAAAGATGCAAGGCGAAGTAGTGACATCGCTGACGCACTGCCGACTGTGGATGTTTCCATCCATGTCCACGAAAATCGCCTCTCCGGGTAGTACGTCTCTCGCCACATCAAATTCCATCGCATCCAACGCCACACTTTCGGATGTGAAGGCAATGTCCTTATGGCCATCGGTCTCTCGTGTACCATAGATCAGGGGACGGATGCCATGCTTGTCGCGGAAAGCCAGAATGCCGCAGCCAACGATCAGAACAGTGACCGCAAACGCGCCCTTGCATCGCTCGAAGACCTTCTCAACAGCATGGAACACATGCTTGGGACGCAGTTCACCGCCTGTCTTTCGCACCTTGGTTGAGAGCTCGTAGGCAAACACATTGAGCATGATCTCGGAGTCGGAACTGGTGTTGATCTGACGCCGGTCGCCCTTGAACACCGCATCTCCCAGCACCGTGGCGTTGATCAGATTGCCATTGTGCGCGAGTGCGATGCCAAATGGTGAGTTGACGTAGAATGGCTGGCATTCGGCTTCGGTATTGCCGCCGGCCGTGGGATATCGGACATGACCAATCCCCATGGCACCTTTCAGGTCGGTCAGGGATTCCGCAGAAAATACGTCCCTCACCAGTCCCCTTCCGGTTCTTGAGAAAACCCGCTGCCCGTCACTGGTGATGATGCCGGCAGCATCCTGTCCCCGATGCTGAAGCACGGTCAGGGCTTCATAAATCTCACGTCCTGTCTGGCTGTTCGTGAACATGGCCACTACTCCACACATAATCTATCTCCGTTTTCAGAACATCATTAACGATCCACAACAATCAACCATCACGCAAATCTGCGTCTGCATCAAACCGAACCAAACTGGGAAATCGCACTTTGAATGTCCTGAACCCAGGGTTCGAGGATCGGCAGTGCGAAAGACTCCTGCCAGATGGGCTCATCAAATCCCAGTGCGTAGGCACCGGCAACCGCAATAATCAGGGTGATGACGACACCCCGGACAACCCCGAACGCCGCACCCAGAGTCCGATCAACACCCGCCAAGGCATCGGAACTCATCACGCCTGCCAGGATATGACTGAGTACGGACATCAGGAACAGTACGATGAAGAAAACACCCAAGTGCGTGAGGATCGTCTGCATGGCGGGACCCAGATCGAAATCAGACAGCAGAAACTCGAATACCGCCCCAAACTTCCACGTCACCCAGCCGGCAACAACCCATGACAATACGGACAGCAACGAACGCACGAAACCACGATACGCGCCGATCAGGCACGATAAGACGACTACAACAACGAAACCGATGTCAACTAATATTGGTGACAAAACTCTAACCTAAACCTTATATGTAACTCTGGGTGTGCTGTCAGCACTCCACTGCGATCCTGACCTCGGAACACATCATCCCCGCCGGGCAGATCCAACCAGTCGGTGGCTGCTCGAAATGGAATATCATTGAATTCACCCCACCTCAAAACGACTATCAGGAACTGATCTGCACCAGGTATGCATCCTTGATATCCAGATCCTTGGAGATCCGGCTCTTTGCAACTTCTGCCTCATTCTTTTCAGCGAACGGCCCCGCCAACAGTACATTGAGTTCGTCTTCCCGGGTAATGACCGCAGGCAGATTCAGTTTTTCAACCTTCAAGCGGCTGGTGCGGGCATTACCCCGGTTCTTGAACGCACCCACTCGCACATACCATCCATGAACCACATTGGACCTGTTGGCTGTGGTGGTTGAATCCTGCACCGCGGCAGCCACCTGCGTGGACTCATTTGAACGAGTCTCAAC